>NZ_LRFC01000041.1 GCF_001619875.1 Fictibacillus phosphorivorans | reverse complement strand
ATTCGACCCATCTCACGTAAGGCTGTAGCCAAGCTGGGGTTCAGCCGAGATACGTGTAAAAATGGGTCATAGACTTACTTTTATTTCCAGTAATGAACTGTTTGTTGTTTTTAGGGTCCAGCCGGCAAAACTCGGATATCGCTAAGACATTTTTGGGAGACAAAAACCCTGAATTTTCTACGTAAAGCAGAAAATTCAGGGCTTTATTTTAAAAGATCTATTGTTAAATCACTCTTTTTCTTTAATATCTTTTTCGTCATACTGTTTATCAGTTAACCAAGGGGCGATTAGAACCTTTAAGTCCTCTTGAAATATAGTAGCACCAACATCAAGTTTGTTAATTTGATTATTAGAAAATAAAGTTAATATATTCATTTCCCACTCATTTGGAGAGGGAATTAAGATGCTATGCTTAAAAACCTTTTCCATTTTATTATAAGAATTTTTAAAATCCCTTGAGTATTCTCCTGTTAAACGCCCATGTAGATTCGAAATAAGGATTCCATCCGGCATTAATATCCGTTTAATTTCTTCATAAAATTCAACGGAATCAAGATGTGCTGGAACCTTATTTCCATCATATGCATCCAGGGCAATAAGATCATAGCTTGAACGATTTATTTTTTTGACAAATTCAAAAGCATCTGAAATATGAACATCTATGCTGCTGTCCAAACTGAAATTAAAATATTTTTGGGCTATATTATATACTTCTTCGTCTATTTCAACAACATCAATCTTCAGATCAGGGAAAAACCTCCTGAATGCTTTAACCAAGTAACCTGTTCCCAATCCTATACATAGTATCCTTTTTATCTCCCTTTTTAAAAAGATAGGTCCGAGTAAAAAACTGTTTAAGTAGGGTGTAGAAGTTCCTTCTTCCTTTTTGAGTATTCCTGATTGAAACGATGTAAGAAACCGTAAATTTCTCTGTTCCTCATTCTCAGATACATAAATTGTTGAGTAAGCTGAATTCTTTTTATAAAGGATATTTTCCCCAAAAAAGTCCATAGTCCATGTCATTATTAAGTTTTCAATCTCATCCTGTATAGATCCTTTACAAGAGGAACAAATACTTTCTTCTATAGTATTGTCTCCTATACTGATTTTTAAAGTTTGGTCTGCATAACAATAGCATTTAACACATGGTAATAGCATGAGTAATCATCTCCTTAAAGAATCATCATTGGGAAGGATTCTAGAAGAATGATGGGGCCGTCTTCTAGAAATTTTTTTATGTTTGTTTTAAAAATTTGTGAACTTTTATAAAGCATTAGAAATTCTTGATCGATAAACCCTTGTAGTTCTTCGATTTCCTGGTTAACTTTATTAAAATTTCCGGATTGCATATTGCATAATAAAATAGACTGATAATGTTTATTAGAAATTGGTTTACCTAATAATTTTTTTAGTTGTAAAGATTCTTTATAGAAGGTAATTGATTCCTGATATTGATTCATCGAGAAATAAGCATACCCTAATTTTCGAGATACAATCTCCTGATGAAAAGTATCTTTATAATTTTTGCAAATAGTATAAGATTTTTTCAGGGATTCTATTGCCTGGTTGTATTTCCCTAAACAAAGATACAAATTACCTTCAAAATAAAAGTATTCCTTTTTAAAGACTTCGGGAGCATTTGAAATATCCTTCCCCAGATTTCTCCATTTCTCTAGCGCCTCCTCATAGTTACCTTTATAAAAATTAAGATAAGAGATATTAGCTGTTAAATTACCTAGTAATCGTTCTGCTGAGATTGGATTTCCTATTTCATCCATTATTTCACTATTAGGGGTTTGATTCTTATATTGTTGAACAAACTCGATCGCCTTGTTAACATATTCCATTGCTTTATCAAAGTTCTTTTCCATTGAATATGAAACAAATGCAATATAGTTATAAAGCCATCCTTTTTCGTAAAGAGTACGAAAATCTTCACTTTGACTCGCCAAATCTATTCCTTTTTGTACATACATTTTAGCTTCATCAATATTTTTAAGTCTTTTACCATATATAGTGGCAATTAAGTGGCATGCTTTAACCTGTTCACCAACTGAATTAGTATACATTTTCATTTTAAGAAAAGAGTTAATTGCACTCCCAAAGTCATCCATAAATACATGTGCAATTCCAACATGCCTCCAGACTTCATAACTAAGCCTTTGTCGCTGCTTGGTGTCAAACTGATTTAAGTTATTAATAATGGTATCTCCAAGAAATAATACATTTTCAAGATTAAACAGAAGCAACGTGTGATGAAGTTTTTCCAATACATCTTTATATGTCGCTTTACCTGCAATTAGGCAATTTACACAATCGCTAATATTATCTCTTAAACTATCGTTTGATGTACAAAAATGTGCACTTACATCCCCAAGTTTGTTATTTTCTCCACTAATAATCACAGGGTCAACTTTTTTCTTTAGCATTTTTAATAATTCGGTAATTCCTAAACCGTTATCTAGATTATTACTATCGCTATACACCTGATAATCTTTTACATTTAAGACAAATATCAGATTTTGTAGCTTTAAATTATTCAGTAATTGATTTATACAATAAATGGTCAAACGATCTGAATTTTGTAAATCCTCTATTAAAAATATAACGGGTTTAGTCTCGGCAAATTTACGGATTATACTAGATATAAAGTGAATTAAGCGAAAACCCCAGTGGATTTCCCGATTTAATCTTACCTCAGACCATCCCCAAGAGATGCTAAAAATATCCGGTTTGTCCTCGTTAACTCTTGGAAACAAGGTTTGTAATTCATACTTATAATCTTTAATCCATTCCCATTCCATCCATAGGGATTTATGTTTTAATAAAAAATCCCTGAATGGTTTTAGTAAAGACCTCTCCATCCGAACCAATTTCGAATGAAAAACCATCCCTGTTGTTTCTGAAGAGACATTAACTAAGTTGGTTTTCAACTCCTCAAGGTTGGTTTTCCCTTCAATCCAAAAACATTTCGATTCAGAAGATGTATGAGACATTGATTCAAAACAATTAAAAATATCGTTAAAATTGCTTTTTGTATATACATTTTGGATCATGTGCTAATCTCCTTTTTATATCTTCCGTAATGGCGAAAAGAAAGAAAGTACACCTGCAAGAATAACTGAACAACCCGCAACTAGATAAGTAAGTAAACTCCCTATACCTTGAATTGAAAGCCCACCTATTAAACCTGCAAGTGGAATAGATAGGTAAGAAATAGATGTAAGAGAACCTTCTACCCTTCCATAAAGATCATTTTCTATACTTTCTTGTTTATACGTATTGAGAAGAATACTTAAAGTGGTAATACTTCCTCCCCAAAGTCCAAAACCGATAGCCGTGCTCATCCAATTTGGAAACACAGCCACTATTAAAGCTCCGGTTCCTCCCCCTAGAATGGGAAGAAAACTAATAATATAACCTCTTTTAAATTTTTTGATTAATGGTTCAACTATTAGGCTACCGAGCATACCAAAAATCCCTATAGAAGCAAATACAATACCTGAGTATGTTGCATTGACATTTAAAATATCCCTTAGATAATAGACTAAGGTAGACATCACTAATGCAATTCCAAAATTAGATAAAATACTTATATATGCAATAGTACGGAGATCCCAACGGTTCCATAAATACAAAAAGCCCTTTTTTATGTCATCCCATATTTTCTCTGCGTTGTTTTCCTCATTAACTCGTGGAATTTGCCCAATAAAGAAAATACATAAAACCATCACAAGGTACGCAAAACTATTAATCATCAAAGAATTATATACTCCGACAAAACCGATCAAAGCTCCACCTAATAATGGACCAAAAGTTCTAGAAAGATTTTCGGTAAATTGAATTCGGGCATTTGCCTTAGTCAGCATCTCTTTCGGTACAATCTGAGGAATGACAGCTTGTAAAGGTACATCTATAAAAAATGACAGAGTGGAAGCAAGAAAAGCGATAATATAAATCATTGGTGTAACTAAAACATCCATCCAAAACATAACTGGAATGCTAAATACAAAAAGTGTTCTTATTAAATCAGCAAAAATCATCAGCTTTCTTCTGTCAAAACGGTCAATAAGAACGCCACCAAAAGGAAGCAAGATGACAAATGGTAACATCTCAACAGCAAAGACAGTCCCCATGATGACCGCTGAACCTGTCAAGTTGTAAGCAACCCAAGGTAAAGCCAAAGTATATATATTAGTCCCAATTCTAGAGAATAAAAGGCCCACTAATATTAGATGAAACTTTGTATCGAGCTGGGCATTAACATTTTTTTTGACAATTACTTCAGGCATGCAAAATCATCCCTTCTAGTTGCGATACTAACTCTTTAGGTGAGGGCATAGCTCCCTTGATTTTCTTTTTGGTCGATAGTTGTACACCTTCGCCTTCCGGCTCAATAAATATATAACTATCTTCCTTAAGAGCTTGAATATTTCTTTGAACTGCTTGGCGATTGTACATATGTTCATTTGTGTTAGGAACTATAACAACCGGACAAGCAGCAGCCATTGCAGTCGTTGACAATAAATCATCAGCGATCCCATTAGCAATTTTTCCAATAATATTTGCTGTAGCAGGAAGAATAATTAAAACGTCAGCCCAATTAGGTAAGTGAACATGTGGGATTTTGAAATCAGAATTGGCATCAAACATATTTTCAAATATATATCCGTCAATAAAATACTTTAGACTATCGGGGTTAACTATCCTTTTTGCACTTTCTGTCATAATTATATTTATCGAACAATTAAATCTGTTTTGAATTTCGGTTAAGTAACTATGTATTTCTACAGCACCGATTGAGCCTGATATTCCGATTAATACTTTCTCGTAATTCATAACTTTAATTCCCCCTTTGAAATAGAAATAAAAGGTTTGGATTTCTCCAAACCTTTTATTTTTGCTATTATTATTTACGCTTCGTACCAGGTGCACATACATAAACATTGCGCTTTGTACCAGGAGCACAAACATAGACATTACGCTCTTCGAATCTCATTATGTATTCACCTCCCTTAAAAGAAAATACTTACAATTTAACTTTATTATATGAATAGTCAGAAATCAAGTTAATCAATGTAAATATAAGGAAAATAAATATTTTTAACCACTAAGCCTTACTTTTAATTCCTTAAGTCCTAACAAAACACCCTTACACTTATAGACTTAAATACCCAAAAACGGTCGTTTACGGAACTCTTGGGTTGGCCTCTAAAAAACTATTAAAATCTATATATATCACGTTCCAAAACCCATTCCCTAAAACAAGGTTTACTTATTGTCACAATAACCCCTTTTTGGTACTATTTTTTTAGTAACTTGAATTGATAATGGAGGGAATTATTTGATTTTTGGATATGCTCGTGTAAGTACAGAAGAACAAAATTTGGATATGCAAATTGATTCTTTGCTTCAGTATGGTGCTGAGAAAATATATCAAGAAAAAATGACAGGAACAAGAAAAGACCGTCAACAGCTTGAAGAGTTGTTAAAGGTATTGCGAAAAGGAGATAAAGTTGTCGTATACAAGTTAGACCGAATTTCTCGTTCAACAAAACATCTTATTGAATTAAGTGAACTTTTTAATGAAATGAGTGTCGACTTTATTTCTATTCATGACAACATCGATACTTCAACAGCAATGGGGAAATTTTTCTTCCGTACTATGGCAAGTATTGCAGAATTAGAGAGAGATATTATAAGTGAACGAACGAAATCAGGATTAAAAGCTGCGAGAGCTAGGGGAAAAAAAGGGGGAAGGCCTTCAAAAAAAACAGATAAAGTACAGATGGCACTGAAGATGTATGGAAGTAAAGAATACAGTATTAAAGAAATTACAGAGGCAACGGGATTAGGGAAGACAACACTATACCGTTATTTGAATCAAATAGACAGCAAATAAAATAAAGGGAGGGAGACAGACATGGCAGCTATCGAACGAACGGCCTATCCAAGATTAAAGAAAAATTTAACTCGTAGGGAACTCAGAGAGGTTTATACCATTACCACTGAAGAAAACCAGTTTGCGCATAGCGTGGCACGTGGGCCTATTCCCATTCTTAGTTTTTTAATTATGATGAAATGCTTTCAACGTTTGGGCTATTTTCCACGGCCAAAGGATATTCCAGCTTCAGTTATCAGTCATATTCGGACCTGTTTGCATTTACCAAACGATACTGAACCAAATTTTCAAACCAAAGCGCTTTACCGGCATCAAAAGGCAATACGCGAATACTTGAAGGTTACACCATTTGGAAAGATGCCTTTAGATATTGCTGCGACTGCCATATATAAAGCAGCTCAGGTCATGAATAACCCAGCTGATCTTATTAACGTTGCCATAGCAGAATTGATTAAGGAACGCTGTGAATTACCAGCATTCAGTACTTTGGACAGACTTACGCGTCGGGTTAGAACAGTTGTTAACTACCAATTTTTTAATAAAGTCCTTACTCGTTTGTCTGTCAAAGAGAAAAGTAAACTTGATCAATTATTAGATACTTCCAAGCAACTACAAAAATCTGATTATAATTATCTCAAAGATTTACCAAAAAGCCAGATTTACAAGCCAGATTATCGTGGTTAACAACCTTCATCCCAAATATTGACCATTTATTAGAAGGTATTCCAAATTCTAAAATTAAGCATTTTGCAGCTGAAGCCAAGGTATTAGATGCTGCTGAAATGAAAGACTTCGCTGCTCCAAAAAGATATACATTAGTACTATGTATGATTCACCGATCACAGGTTAGAACTAGAGATAATCTTGTGGGAATGTTCCTAAAAAGAATGGGTAAAATCCACAAAAAAGGTAAAGAGGAATTGGCACTTCTTAAAGAAAAACATCGGTCCATGACTGAAAACCTTATCTCCGTGTTACAAGAGGTTTTAGAGGCTACAGATATAGATGATGACGATACATTGGTTGGTAAAAAGGTAAGGGAGTTATTCATCGCTAACGGTGGAGTCATGGCTTTAAAAAGCGATTGTGAATCCATATCTTCATACAATGGAAACAATTATTTACCTCTACTGGAAAAGTTCTATAGAGGACATCGAAAAGCATTGTATCAATTGGTAAGATTATTAGAAATTGACTCCACTACCCAAGATCGCTCACTTGTAAATGCATTGCAATTTCTATTAGAAAACGAAAACCGAAAGGTCGAACACGTACCGGCTTATATAGATCTATCATTTGCAAATGAGCAATGGAAAAATACAATTCGTGTTGGTAAAAATACTGACTTGTTCTATCGTAAACGTCTTGAAATATGTATATTCTCTTATCTAGCTACAGAATTAAAAACGGGGGATATTGGTATAAAAGGTTCTGAGGAATATGCTGATTACCGAGAACAATTACTTTCATGGGAAGAATGCAAACCCATGGTTGCCGATTACTGCAATGAGTTAGGATTTAATTCCTCTTCAACTGGGTTTGTAACCCAATTAAAAGAATGGTTAACGCAGACTGCCGAAACGATAGATCGACATTATCCCGAAAATGGACAGGTTATGATAAACCAAAATGGAGAACCCACTCTTAAACGTTTAGCACGTAAGGAGCCTTCAAAAAGCAGTAAAGCCTTAGAAAATATCATAATTCAGCGCTTACCCGAAAGAAATGTTCTTGATATACTTTGTAATGTTGAACACTGGACTCGCTGGACTAGACACTTTGGTCCCTTATCTGGTTCTGATCCCAAGCTTGAAAATCCGATTGAACGTTACATCGTTACTTCATTTGGATATGGTTGTAATTTGGGATCATCACAAACTTCTAAACATATGAGAAATACAGTGACGCCACATATGATTTCTTTTGTCAATCGACGACATATAAATGCTCACAAACTTGATGATGCCATTCAAGATATTCTTAACCATTATAATCTTTTTAGTCTTCCTAAATTGTGGGGAAGTGGTAAAACGGCTGCTGCAGATGGTACGAAATATGATTTATACGAAGAAAACTTACTCTCGGAATATCATATTCGATATGGTGGTTACGGTGGGATTGCCTATCATCATGTCTCCGATACGTATATTGCATTGTTTAGTCATTTTATACCCTGTGGTGTTTGGGAAGCTGTATATATTATTGATGGGTTGCTTAAAAATAAATCTGATATCCAGCCGGATACTTTACATGCAGATACACAGGGGCAATCAACACCTGTTTTCGCCCTTTCGTATTTGTTAGGAATCAATTTAATGCCTCGGATTCGTAACTGGAAAGATCTAACGTTCTTTCGACCGGATAAGGACGCCTGTTACAATCATATCGATCCTTTATTTGGCGATGTAATTGATTGGGATTTACTCGAAACTCACTGGCAGGATTTGCTGCAAGTTGTCTTATCCATTAAATCCGGAAAAATTTTACCTTCAACCTTGCTCAGAAAGCTCAGTAATGACAGTAAAAAAAATCGACTTTATAAAGCATTTAGAGAGCTAGGACGCGTTGTAAGGACCGTCTTTCTTCTAAAATATATTTCTGATATAAAATTACGGGAACAAATAACAGCTAGTACAAATAAAGTTGAAGCATATAACGGCTTTTCAAAATGGCTTTTTTTCGGAGGAGATGGGATTATTTCTGAAAATGATCCGGAAGAACAAGAAAAGCGTATTAAATACAATGATCTCGTTGCTAACGCTGTCATTTTTCAGAATGTTGTGGATATAACCATGATTTTATGGGATCTCATAAAGGAAGGGTATAAATTTTCACGGGAAGATCTTGTTATGCTAAGCCCATACCTTACAAGGCACATTAAACGTTTTGGTGATTATGTCATCGATTTACAAGACATCCCTCAACCAGTTGAAGAGAATATCCCTGTTTAAAAATAAAATGGGTCATATGCTGGAAATAAAAGTAAGCCTATGACCCATTTTTACACGTATCTCGGCTGAACCCCTTTAAGGGGCTATTTCTTTATTGAGTGTTATTTTGGGCATTTAAGTTTTTTTCTTCCCTGATTGGGGAGCACATATGATTGGTAGTGCAGTGAAGGGATTCGTGTAGCGATCCTTTCAGGAGCACAACGACCCCGATGTGGGTGAATCGCGGTAGCGAGAGGGGGAGAGCGTATTCTCCCCCTGGGTTTTAATGTTTTTTATAAGCTACACCTGATAATCGATGTAGGAATGCAAAGGAATGCTGTTTACATGTTATTACGCAACATTATGGCTCTTTAGCTTTACTCTGACGAGGGCTTGTAGTTTTTCATTAAAGTCGTAAACACCCGAAGACCTCACACCCACAAAGTACGATGGGTATGAGGTCTTCGGGTACTCGTTTAATAAAAAACTACAAGGTAGAATATTTAGACTTAATGAGTGATGAAGATGAGGAGAAATAGTGAGAATTTGATTTTTTTCTTTGAACCCCGATATTTAGTAGAGGTGGTTAGATGGGAAGTCATCTATTTGGAGATGTTGAACTTTCGATTTCGGTAGCTCCTTTTGTTTTTTTAGCTGTTTTATTAGTTGTGATTGCTTTACTGATTAGGGTGTTATTTAGTTGGTTGCCAAAGCAGTTATTTAATTTCTTAGTCAGCTGCGGTTTATTAGGTGGTGTGTTTTTATGGGGTTATCTAACTTTTTATGCGGAGTGGTTTCCATACTTTCAAGGATAAGGGTAAATATTACATAAGGGATATTATGTATTAAGAATGTGCAAGTAAACAGTATAAATAAATAACCCCCAGCAATTAAGCTGGGGGGAATGCCCGTGACCAAGACGGGCGATGTATTAAAAGTTTATCCACGAAAGACAAATTTTATGATAGATAAATAAAAAAGGAAGCCAAGACGGCTCCCCGATGAAAAACACTTGCGTGCGCGAATGCTCATGACTAAGATGAGCGATGTATTAACTCTGGGTCCATTATAGTATGTCCAAAACCAGAAGTCAAGCCTCCAACTGTAATTACATTCCGTAAACCCATTTGACACGCTGTAACACTTTATTGATAACCATTTGATCTTCAATATCTCCCATATGCTCAGCAATTCTAATTTTACTTACAGTTTTCAACTCTTCTCCTAAAACTGCAGAATCGTGTTCAAGAAAAGGATAATCTTTCTTGAACAAGAAGAAATGGCTGTTATAACGAGGTTTCTTATATTCTTTACCACCTTTAGTCTTCGCCATCTTATATTTAAGTTTTTTCGTTAAAGGAATTACTGAAATGTTAGGTGATGTAGTGTTAATCAGTTCGTTTGAAATGACCAATACTGGACGCTTCTCACTTTGCTCTTTTCCGATGTTTTCACCTAATTCGCATTTGTAAATACCGCCACGGATGATAGCTCTTGAAGTTTGATTTATTTCGTCATCGATCCATGAATCTGAAAGCTGAATTTTCTTTGCGGTCCAATCTTGAATAGCTTGTGTTTTTTCGGCTTTTTTACTTGCGTTTTGATTAGTCATTGTATTTCCCCCTTAGAACACGAGTATATCATTTATCCTCATGATCAAGTCATTATTTTCCAAAAACTCGAGACCAAAATCCCTTATTCTTTTCCTCTTCATTAGCTGCAGCGATCTGAAGTAACTCTTGTTTTTGCTCCTGGATCTGCTTAATGCCATCCAATAGTTTCTTATCACGTTCAGCTGCATAACGATCTCTATCCTCTAAACGTTTAATCAGTTCTTGAATGACCTTATTTTGATTCTCAACAATTTCTTTAAGATCTGATATATCTTTGCTATGTTGCTTATGTAACGTTATATCTGTTGTGTCGGTGAGCGTCATGTCGCTCATGTCATACATTGCTACTATTTGCTCTGCTGCCGTTTCGAGCGTCATGTCAGGTCTTTCTGAAGCTGCGATAAACCTCTTGAGTGCTATAACGTCATTATCTTTATACTGTCTATGGCCACGATTATTTTTAGAAAAGATATACCCAGCAGATTCTAAAATGTTAACGTACTTCCTCAGAGTGGACTCTTTAACCTTTATTGTGTCACTGACTTCAGCCGGAGAATAAAGGATTTCTATGGTATTTTCTTTTTCCGTCATATCGACGCCACTCTCCTTTCTTTTGATAAATGATTCGATATATCAACGCTATTTCCTACTAAGTTTAATACAATAATCAGGTTTTTGATATTCCATTTTAGTTCTATGCCATTGGATCTTTCGTGACGTCTTAAATATAGTAAGCATAATAAAACCTCTAAACCCAATTTTGGGTTTAGAGGTTTTTTACTTGAAAGCAATAATAAGGATATATTTTATAGGATGTTTTAAATTTTGAGATGTACATAACATACAGTGTTAGTTTCTATCTCCATATAGATCCATTTCCTTTACACCTGCCACTAGTTGTATCTCCGCATGAAAATTGCAATCTGTAATATCCTGTTTTCGGAGCACCTACAAAACCAAAGTTATCTCCGCCATACTGAGGAGCATATCTCCATGAGGTTACTCCAGTCCCATTAGCATCTACTATGCGAATACCAACATGAAAGACACTATCGCTGGAAGTAGTAAAACCATAATGCATTGTTGTTCCAGATGAAGCCCAAATAGGACTAGAATATCCAGAAATCGGTGTACCGAAACTATACAAATTTACAGCGTTGCATTCACTTCCTTCATAGCATACATATTTGTAATATTCTGCGCTTGCTGGTTGTGGATTCATTCCAAATGTTAAAACAAAAGTTAAAGTTATAGATAACAATAACAATGCTTTTTTCATTTCTTACCCCCTCGCAGTTTATTACTATATATTTATATATTTGTAATAAAAATCCTTCTGAAAACAAAAAAGATAACAGCAATACTGTTATCTTTAATTAATTGATTCAGCAATTTCCATAAGATTGTTTACTGTTATAGTTTTGTCGGTACTTTTACCAATCCCTATAAAATACTCAACACCATTTTTTTGAAATTCTAATACATAAGCGATACCGTAGTTTGATCGATATATAGCTTTAGTACCATCTTTTAAATGATATATTTCATCGCCTTCTCGTAATTGTAATTTACTGAGAACAGGTCGAATAAATATTCGTAAAGAATCCTTTGGTATTTTATTATTTATATACGCTAATTCCAATTTAGGTGGTTTATCGGTATGATCTATTTTGCCAAACATATCTGAAATGATAAAAGGAAATTTTTTAGGAGTACCTATTTTTAAACGGTACTTTTTTTCATATTCTCGAATTAAAGCTTCATCAGACTTAAAGCCAGATTTTTTGTATAGTTCTTCAATAGATAATGGTTGGTTTTTAGCACTTACACTGTACATATTGTTTGTGAAAAACAAAAAAACGACTACAAACAGTACTAAAGATTTATAGTAATTCATCATTTTACCTCTTTTATACTTTTATAGTAATTTCCCCTATGGTTGCTGCTAATATTCAATTATTTCAAATTACCAAAAGATAAATAATTAAATGTTTTAACAAAAAATAAACCTAATAAAGCACCACATACGTTTAACAGAATATCATCAATATCAAAAATGCGGTTGGCAATCTGTTTCTGAAGTATTTCTATTATTAAGCTTGTGAAAAAACTAATTATAAAAATTAGAAATACGCTAGAAAACATTCGATTAATTACTGGGAGAAATAATCCAAATGGGAGAAATAGTACTACGTTCCCAATTATATTTTTTAATATTAACATCGGATCTTGGCTGTGTAGCATTAGCTTAATACTACTAAAAAGAAGATAATTAGAAGATTTTCCGTATATATAATAATTGTATGAAAATAAAGTTAAAAACACTAAAGTAAGAAGGTAAAAGGTAAAAATTAGGATGCTATAACGCTTAAGTAAATAAAGTATACTTTTAATAAAGTTTATAGCATTCATAACCACCCCTCCTTTTTTGGTGTTTTTATTAATAATTGTCCTATTATAAATATTCTTCTCTATTAACTAAATTACTGGTATATAGTTTTTTTGTGAAAATGGCAGGACTTAAAATGTTTTAACGAAAGTATATAAAGGCAGTTAATTCCATTTAAAGGGAGAGGGAAATATTGTTTAAAAAATTTTTTTCGTCTTTACTTGTTGGAGCAACTTTGTTAACGCCTACGGCTACATTTGCTGAACCTGAATACGGTGCAGGAGAATGGGATTTTATGAACATAGAGGACTTAGATCTTTATACTAACACTACAGTTAGGAGTCAAACGTATCTCTCAGGGGGAGGGAATTTCTTAGTTAGAACAACAAATATTGCATCAAATAACACATATGTAGTTAGACTTTATGAACAAGACGCAGATGGATATGATGATTTCATTGGTGAAAAAAAGCTAACTGGTAGTGGTGATGCAATATTTAGTGTTGGGAACTATGTTGATAATGATGGTGTTGCCGGTAAAGCAGAGATTTACGCTAGAATTGGTCTAGCTACTTATTCTGATAGTTCGGCTGAAGTTAAATTTTATGACTGATAAATTCTCATTTCTACAAATTTTTCCTTAGCTCATTTGAATGACGACGAATTATTACTTTTGATAGCGCTCCTCTTAACAAGAATTTGTAATATAAAATAAGTGTATGGAATCCTACCATATCACAAACCTACAATAAAAAATCCTTTAAACTTTGATCAATCTCATCTTGTGTGATTCCAATATAACGCTTCGTGATGGATGGTGCTGAGTGGTTGAAGATCTCCATTAGCGTAACAATGTCTTTCGTTCGTTTGTAGTAATGATAACCGAACGTCTTTCGCATGGTATGGGTGCCGATATCATCGCGATCAATCATATTGGCTGCTTTCACGAGCGATCGATAGGCCTGGGTGGTCGTGATCGGACCGTTTCCTTTCCTGGATGCAAATAGATACTCAGTGGGTTTCATACCAGCTGTATAACGCATGATTTCATGCTGCAGGGCCAGAATAGGAAACCGTTTCTTCTTTCCGGTCTTTTTCTCGATGATGACGACATGTGTCCGATCGCGGACGTCTGCCACACGTAAAGGAAGAAGATCCGAGACCCGTAACCCGGTGTTGATGCCGAACACAAACAAAAAGAGATCTCGGGGGCTGCAATAGCGTTCCAAGCTCCATTTTAAGTTATCGATCTCTTCTTGTGTCCTGAGGGGCTGTACGTTGTATAGAGCTTTCTCTGACATAATTCTCACTCTTTCTATGTAAATTCGTACGTTGAATGTGTGATTTTAGTATATCTTGTGAGAGATTAAGAGAAAACCCTTTATTTTAAAGGATTTTAATGTAAGGTACTAACCATTTTCGTACATTGGATACAAAACTCATTGGATAGAAGAAGGACAAGTGAGAAAACTAATCATAAATATCATTCTTCGGAGGATTTTATGAAAAAGGTACTAAGTATGGTTTTTGCTTTTTGTCTCGTAGCTTCTTTAGGAGTTCAAAAAGTCGCTGCAGATAATAATTTTGAGCTTTCAAAGTCTGAAATTAGTGTTTTAAGTATTCCAAACGTGTTGAGGTATGATTTTCTTATCACTAATAACACTCCATCCAAAGGTTTAAAACATCCAGAATTCCGTGGACATTATTATCCTCAGCCTTCAATGGAGATTGCAGTTATTCCGGGAAAAAAACTTTCTTCAGTAATGAGCAGATTCCCGAGATCTTCAACGTTTAAGTTGAATCCAGTAGGGGGTTCTTCTAACGGTGATTTAAGGACGCAAAAAAAGGTGTTGTTTAGTGTAGAATACGAAATTAAAAAAAATACTGACTTAAAGAAAGTAAGGGAATATGCTACGGATAGTACGGTCATTATCTTCGATGGCCTCAAAGAAGTTGCTGAATTTCCACTAAACAAGTAGGAACCTATTTGTGGGTGTATAGGGGCAACCTTGTATAACTACAAACTTGCTCAATAAACAAAGGGCCTCCTGTTGGAGGCCCTTTGTTTATTGTTTTTAGTTATTAGAAGCAAAGACGGCAATTTTTTGATTGTTAATTTTAAAAGCATTCTGTTCATTAATCGCAATGTTAAACAAACCTTCAGCGTCTTTTGTGATAATACCTAGACCGGTAAATTCTAAAGATTTATCTTTATTTATTGCTCTTTCAAGAACTTTAAACATACTTGAGATATTTCTTGCTGCATTTTCAAAAAACACCTCTTCTAAATGTACTATACAACGTGTATCCCGATCATATAAGGTTATTAGTATTCTTTTATCTGAAATATCAATCGATTCAATAAAACCATATATAACTCTAGTAAAACCAATATCATTATCGCTTAACAAATGTATACTGTGCCTTTTTCTCACATTAGGGGCTCTACCTTCTAATGTTTCTTCTCCGATCCCTACTGTAGGGTTCATTGTAGTAGTGGAAACAGCCGGAAGAGATCTGTCTGTAGTAGTACTTTTTTTGTTTTTAGACTTTTGACGTTGTTTATCGAGTCTTTTCTCTTTTTCTTCTTCAGTTTCATGTACTTCTTTATAAAGTCTATTAAGTACATCATTCATGTGTTTTGAACTAAGTCTAGCGTTCTTTGTTGCTGAACCCTTTTCGCTAATTCGTTTCTGTTCTCTTTCAAAATAGTCTTTACAGTCTGGAGAATGATTGTCTTTAGGCCATGTTTTAAAATATGCTTTATAAACACCTTTAGGGACATACTCAATTCTTGCGTCGCAACCACTGTAAGCACAATATAGGTTCTTTTTAATTAGATCGTAATTATTCTGTTCTTCAATAGTTAATAATGTAACTTCACCATTTGTGTTGTCTATTCTATATAGGGGTCCCGTCAGGAAAATGCGGATTTACAACGCT
>NZ_LRFC01000040.1 GCF_001619875.1 Fictibacillus phosphorivorans | reverse complement strand
TTGTTAGCCGCTCGTTTTGGCGACTTTATTAGGATAGCATCTTAAAAACAAGATGTCAACCTGTTTTTTTATCGTGTTTCCCGTCTGCAACATTGTTTCTGTGTGTCGCAGCGACAAGAAATAATATAGCACGATATAGATAAACAGGTCAACACCTTTTTATAAAAAAGTTTATTCTTTTATTGAGTAGTACCGATGGTATAGGTTTTTACTCTTTGTTTCTCGTTTAACCGTTTTAATATACCCTTTGTCTTTTAGGTGATTAAGGATCATTGGAAGATCAATTGCGTAGTCCTGAACCTCACTATGTTCCATTAATTCATGATAAGCCCACTCATCTTTTTGTTTAATAATACCTAACAAATGATTGGCCCCTAATTTGGTTTTAGAAGAAAGGGAAAACTCAGATGCGAGTAAAAGAAGTTCAATTCGTTTATCAATGGATTCTTCACCTGTGACGAGTTCTTCATATAACTTGAAGATTTCCGGTTGAATGATTTTAACCTGATTCCAAACGGTAACTTCAGGATAGTATCCATGTTCAATAACAGATAAGCGAGCAAGGTGATGAAGAGCATGCATGATGTTGTTGAATGCATCTAAATAATGACCTGAGTGAAATAATTCTTTTCCATCATTATAACGACGGAGCAGTTTCGCAAACTCCAGACCAATCTTATGAGTCCTTTCATCTGCAGGAAACTCGTGCAGCCTGTCACGCAATCTTGTTATGTATTCGTTACGGTTAAACAGAACCTTGCCGTTCATTACCCAGTCTACAGCTCTTCTGTTCGATCCAAGCATCAGCCAAGAATTAAGTAGGTCTTCTGTTACAACATGCAGAGCAGCTGATCCTGATTCGAATTCGTAATGTTTAATCATCCACGATTGATCTTGATCTGATTCTTTTACTATTATAAGAAGAATGCAGTCAAAGTGATCAGTTCCAGGGCTGAACGGTTTGTTTTTTTCTACAAAAAGAACACCTAGAGTGTTTTCATTACTTGCTCTCTCTTGATATAGCGGGCGTAAAATATCTTCCATGAAGCTCATCTCCCATTTTAACAAAATCCTGTTTGTTATCTTTCAACATCAAATAAAGAAATCCTTTTTCTTTTCTAGAGAGTTCATATGTTATACTAATGAACGGAGGAGGGACAGGTATGATAAAGTATACGAGTAAAATTAATAAAATACGTACGTTTGCCTTAAGCCTAGTGTTTATAGGTATTATCATCATGTATGCTGGCCTGTTTTTCAAGACAAGTTTTGTCGTAATGTCCATTTTTATGGTGGTTGGGTTTATCGCAACAATAGCAAGTGCTGGTGTTTACTTCTGGATCGGAATGATCTCTACCCAAGCTGTACAGGTAGTCTGTCCGAACTGTGGTAAGGTCACAAAAGTTTTGGGTCGTGTAGATGCTTGCATGTCCTGTAATCAGCCGCTTACGATGGATAAAAGTCTTGAAGGCGAAGAGTTTGATGAAAAATACAATTCTAAACGCCAAATGCGTAAAGAAAATAGATAAAGCTGACTCACCGTATGGGAAGTCAGCTTTTTTTTAATGTTTTCTTTTGCAATCCGGGCATACTCCGTAAATTTCCATCCGGTGACGTCCTACATCAAAGCCTGTTACCGATTCTGCGAGACTTTCTACCTCGTCTAATCCTGGATAATGAAAATCTACAATTTTTCCGCATGAATCACAGATGATATGGTAATGATCCGTTGTCACACAATCAAATCGGCTTGATGAGTCTCCATAAGTCAGTTCTTTAACAAGACCCGCTTCTTTAAAGACTCTAAGGTTGTTGTAAACTGTTGCAACACTCATATTTGGAAATTTCCCTTCCAAGGCCTTGTAGATCTCATCAGCGGTGGGATGGGACATTGATTGGATAAGATGCTCTAAGATAGCATGACGCTGAGGCGTTATACGAACACCTGCTGATTTTAAGTTGTCAATTGCGGCATTGATTTTTGCGCTAGACATCGTCATGCACCCCATTTCTTTAAGAATTCTTACTTTGTAATCGTTATAAATAGTCTACTGCTACCTACAGGTTTTGTCAATTGAAGTGGTATCTTATGAATGATCTTTGTGCAGCACAGGCTCATTAACCTGCATCTTTTCGTTTACATAGCGTGCTGCAATAAACAAAAAGTCAGATAGTCTGTTTAAATAAGACATCACGAGTGGATTAACTCCTTCTATTCCAACAGCAATCCGCTCTGCTCGTCTCGTAATCGTACGTGCTGTATGAAAAGCACTTGCTGATGGTGAACCTCCCGGAAGGATAAATTGTTTAAGAGGTTTAAGTCCCGCTTGCCATTCGTCAATGGTCTCTTCAAGGAAACGAATATCCTCTTCTTTTAACTTCCACGCCACTTCTTTCCCTGAAGGTGTTGCTAGCTCTGCGCCAACATGAAAAAGAACCGTTTGTACTTTTTGCATGATTACTTTAGCTTCCGCTGCCCAATCTTCCTTCGGCAATAGACTGACCCCAAATCCGATCATGCTGTTTGCTTCATCACACGTTCCATATGCGTCTACCCGTACATCATTTTTAGAAACGCGTTCACCAAATATTAATGACGTCGTTCCTTTATCTCCAGTTTTTGTGTATATTTTCATATTAATACCCCCGGTCATACGGAATGACATTGGCCATCTCTTCGCACTTATTTTTTCTAAAGTAGGTTAGATTATCACAAAAGATTTCAATCGCTCTTTCTTGGTATTGAGGAGAAATCCCTGATAAGTGTGGAGTAACCGTTACGTTCTCCATATCCCAAAGCGGGCTGTCTTCCGATAATGGTTCGTTTTCAAACACGTCGAGTACAGCGTGGCTTATTTTCTTTTCTCTCAGTGCTTGAATAAGCAATTCCTCATTAACTGTCGTCCCTCTTCCAATGTTTATGAATATCGCACTCTTTTTCATGAGTGAAAATGCTCTTTCTCCTACAAATTGATGAGTTTGTTGAGTAGAGGGAAGAACATTTACGATAAAATCACTTTCTTCATACAGCTTACTGATTCCTTCTTTGTCCAGAATGAAGTCGCAATTGTCAGCAGGATGTCCGCTTCTATTAAAGCCGATTGTTTTCATGTTGAATGCCTTTGCCAGTCTCGCTATTTCACATCCGATTGCGCCAGTACCTAGTATGCCGATAGTTTTTCCAGAAATCTCAGTCATCGGAACTTTCCGATCCCATTTGTGCTGTTTTTGATTTTCTAAAAGCTGACTCGCCTGACGTGACACTTGAAGCATCATCGAAATCGTATATTCTGCCATCGGTGTTTTATGAATGCCTCGTGCATTCGTGATGAGAACATCTTGTTTTTCTAGGGCCTTAAAAGGCATTTTATCGAGACCTGCTGATATGACCATGATCCATTTAAGTTTTTTTGCCGCAGCAACCAGTTCATCAGTCAGATCTTCTCCGTACGATAGGAGAATTTCGGCTTGAGTAAGATACGCCTTAGCTTCTTTCATATTGTTATAAAACTGGAACTCTTCTTCAGGAAAACGCTTCTTGATCTCGTCTTTTATTTCTTCTCTTAACCTTGCACTTGAAAGAATCATGAGAAACACCTTCTTTTTTAATGGAATAGAAAAAGCGGGAACGTGCTCCCCGCTTTTTAGTTGTTGCTGTTTTATTTAAGGTTCTCTGGATTAAGTCCTAAAAGTTCTGGCAGAACGAACAAACCATCTTTTCTGATTAATACATCATCAAAATAGATTTCTCCTCCACCGTATTCTGAACGCTGAATCAATACCATATCCCAGTGGATGCCTGATTCGTTTCCGTTGTATGCATCTTGATAAGCTCTTCCAGGCGTGAAGTGGATGCTTCCGGCGATCTTCTCATCAAATAAAATATCTCCCATTGGATGCTGGATCAGCGGATTCACACCGATCGCAAACTCACCAACATAACGAGCGCCTTCATCCGTATTAAAGATTTCGTTTAATTTCTCTGTGTTATCAGAAGTGGCTTCAACAATTTTCCCATCTTTAAACGTAAGACTTACATTATTAAATGTTGTGCCATGATAAGGACAAGGTGTGTTGTATGTAATGGATCCATTCACACTATCTTTTACTGGTGCTGTAAATACTTCTCCATCTGGGATGTTGTTCTCACCTGCACACATGACAGCAGGAATTCCTTTGATTGAAAACGTCAGATCAGTTCCTGGTGCCGTGATGCGAACTTTATCCGTACGTTCCATTAGTGCGTGAAGCGGTTTTTGCGCTTCTGCCATCGCTTTATAATCAACGTTACACACATCAAGAACAAAATCAGTGAACTTTTCTAAGCTCATTTTAGCCATTTGAGCGAGACCTGTTGTAGGATAGTTCAACAATACCCACTGGCGGTCATTGATGATCAAGTTTTGAACCGGCTTGTTCAGCTCTGCTTTCATCTGAAAGATGTCACTCGGAACTTCAGAGAACTCAGAATCATTATTTTTACATTGAATAGAGATATAAGCATCTATATCCTCCATGCGAGCTAAATCCCATTTCACTTGTGCTTCCGTATGCTCTTTTGTTGAACCCATCATCAAAGCACGAGAAATCTCTTCGTCAGCAAGCTGTACGTAAGGATAAGCTCCCATCTTGTATGTTTCTTGAACGAGTTCTTTTACAAGTGGCTTCCCAGCTGTAAAAGAGGTAATCAGTACTTTTTGTCCTTTTTCAACCTTTAGTGAATGTGTCAGCAATGTTCTTGCTAACGTCGTTAAACGCTCATCTCTCATTATGTATACCCCCGACAATATATGTTATAAAATTCACACTATTTTATTTTATCACGCATATTCTTTTATGCCTATTTATTAAAATGCAAAGCATAGAGTGATAGCCCCTGCTGCATAATAACAAGCGTGGAGGTGAACTTATATGAACGTATCGCGCGCTCAGCAGATCATTGAATCGGAAAAGGAAATTGAAGTTCTGCATAATGGAACACCGGTCTGGCTTCAATCCGTAGACGAAAACAATCAGACAGCAAGAGCTTATACGAGAGAACAGCCAGATAACGAAATGGACATCCCTGTAACAGAACTTCATGAAAGTTAAAAAGCCCCGATTTCTCGAGGGCTTTTTTCTACGACAGATTTTCTTCTATAAATTTCAGTGCTTCTTCAACATGATCCTTCACTTTTACTTTTCGATATTCTTTTGCGATGTTTCCATCTCCATCGATAATAAAAGTGGAACGTTCGATACCCATATATTCTTTACCAAAGTTCTTCTTCAGCTTCCAAACGTCATATAGCTCTGCAACTTTGTTTTCCTCATCTGCTAATAGAATAAATGGCAGACCGTGCTTCTCGATAAACTTATCATGGCGAGCCAACGGATCTGGGCTAACCCCGATAATAACGGTGTTCTGCTTTTCAAAATCAGCGTGACGATCTCTGAAGTCACACGCTTGTGTTGTACATCCTGGTGTCATATCTTTTGGATAAAAATAGAGCACGACATTTTTCCCTTTAAAGTCTGATAATTGAACATCTTGCCCGCTGCTTGCTGGGAGTTTAAAGTCTGGTGCTTTACTTCCTGTTTCTATGGTCATAATTGGCCCTCCTTAAAACATTCTTCTTAAAGGGTAGCCTATTTATTCATTTTTACACAACTATTTTGCGATCTTATTGTGGTGAACAACAGAAGATAATACGAAAGCAATCGGGAGAAGATAGCCAATTAAAGCCTGAAGTGCTGCAATCCACCGTCCTGCCCCGACTGGCACGATATCTCCATACCCTACAGAAAGGATCGTTGTGCTGCTGAAATAGATGCAGGCTTCTATAAAAGAAAAAAAGTCACTTTGATTGAGTTCTAATTTTATGACGGGATATCCCATTAATGAGATAAGTGCATAGATGAGTCCGAACCCCGAAATGATCGTTCCGTATACGATAAACAAAATCAGCAGATGACTCACTGGCATCAGATGTTCTTTTATTCCGGGATGTTTAAAGAGCATCCAGATACTCCGGACGATTAGGGTTGCAGTTGTTATAAGCAATATGACCAAAACGGCTTTTTCCATCAAGTCCACCTCAATTCATCATATGAAAAAGGCGGTTGTAATAGGACAGCCTTATATGAAAAGGCTGTTTTTGAAAAACTTTGTAGCTTTTGAAAGTGGTTGGTTTCCGCTCCAGGATGCTCGCTTTCCGCGGGGCAGGCGGTGAGCCCCATTTATACGTTTCACTTTTAAGTGTCTCACCTGTCTAGGCACAGTGGCTAGCCCCTCGAGGTCAAAAGTTAAATGGTTAAGAAGGCAAAGTGCGCCTTCCTAGCCCATTCACCTTTTGTTTGTCGGGGCTGAACGAGCCACTTCCACATTTCGAACTGCCCGCCTGTCCCGCAGGAGTCTCGCACCTTGCGCTCCAACCAACTTATCAATGAAGGAAATTGAACCAAAATACTTGTCTAGCAACAACCTTTTTAAAAAGAATTAAAAAAAGACAGTCCGCTTTATACAGACTGCCCTTACACTTTTTAAGATTTCGCTTTATTGACAGATACGATCTCTGTTAATTCTTTTAGCTGTGTTGCCAGTTCACGGACACGCGTTTGAGCTAGCTCATCCACTAGCACATTGCCTTCATCAAAGTTTACCGGATCAGCTACATATTGATCAGGCAGCACAAGACTGTAGACACCACGAAGCACCGTGCGTAAATTCGCAAGAGCATTGATTCCGCCTTTTCCACCGCCTGCTGCTACAGCAATAGCTGAAGGCTTGTTTTTAAAATGTTTTCCACCCAAGAAATCAAGAGCATTTTTTAAAGCCCCGCTTATTCCGCTATGATACTCAGGACTCGTTACGAAAAACCCATCTGCTTGCTCTGCATAGTCAGCCAGCTTTTTCACCGTTTCGTTCTGAGCGGAAGTTGCATCACCTGTGAATAAAGGCAATTTATCGATTCCTACATCAAAATATAAGACTTCAACATTCAACTCTCGCAGAACTTCAGCCGCATACTGAGCAACTCCTCTTGTTCTGGATTCCGCTGTTGGGCTTCCTGCTATAACCATGATTTTCATATCTATCTTCCTCATTTCTGCTAAGCAATGTAAGTATGTTCATATTTTACAGGATTTCTAATGTTCTTTTATAGCAATTAGGTTTCATTTGTAGAAAATCAGGTCTTAAGTCCAAAAAAATAAGTATTGACTTATTACCTATCAGAATGTAAATTATTTGTAATTTTGGAATTCGGATTAACTGATTAGGCTTTAAGCTAATCAAATTAACAATGAGAGGATGATTTAAGTGGCATTTGTTTCGGTTGATTTTTCTCCGTTTAACGAGATGATTATGAGTCTTCATGTTATTCAAAATCCTGCTCACCACCCTTATCGACTTGCATGGGCTGAAAAAGCAGAAAAGAAATTGCCTCAAGATCTTTTACTTTTAATCAAGGAATGGGGCCCGCATTTTTATGACTGGATGTATTTCATAAACATTCGGAACGAATTTCAGTTTAATGAAGCAACCGTCGAAGAAGCCGTTGAACGGCTAGCACTCCTCCCAGACCTCACGTTTTCCTATCTCATGCTAGGGGAGAAATATGGCAGCGACTCTTTGTTAAAGTGGAAAAACAATCCTGCTTCAGCACCTCTTCATTCGATTGAAAAGGACATCCTCTTACATGCTGCAGCCTGGAAAAGGAAGTTCTGTGATTTCTTTTATGAGTACAACCGTCACTTGTTTGCAGAAGAACTTTTCAGGATTACTCCTTGGATTGCAAGAGCAGCTGAAAATTTTAAGAAAGAACTGAGTGACTCAAAAATCGAAAGTTTAAACAGCATACATCCCGATGTTACAGTAACGTCCAACTCTATAAGAATTAAGAAGAATGATGTTTATACATTTTCTTTTGAGGAGTTTCCGAGACTTGTGATTCAGCCTTCTACGTTCGCTACACCTCACGTCATGCTTTGCTGCAATCAAGACCGTGTAGCCATTGCCCTACATGTGGCGGTACCGGATTCAGAAAAAAATCATGAACCGCCTGAAGATTTAATTACCTTGTTAAAGGCACTCAGTGAACCAACAAGACTTAAGATCCTGCAAGACTTGCTTCACCATCCATACAGCACAAAACAGCTTGCGCATAAATACAATCTTACTGAAGCTACCGTATCAAATCATTTAAAGCAGTTACTTTCATGCGGGTTAGCCGAAACGCAAAGAAAAGGCTATTACGTGTTCTACACAGGGAAACGAGACAGACTAGAGTCACTTCGAACAGATGTTGCTCAATTTATGCAGCAGCCTGTTTTGGATGAATATATCTTTATACCCGATCTCACTTAAAAAGGGGGGCTGTTAAATGAGGAATTTCATTTTAGATCTTCAACAACTATTTTTACTGAGTATAAGCATTATTCTTATTGCCGCAGTTCCTTCTTTTATTGCGGATCAAAACGGGATTAATTTTAGCATTTCAAGATACGGAGAGTCTGTTTTAGAGGTACTTACAACTCTCATAAGACCAGACTCTCTCACTTTATATATCCATTCTCAGAATATGATATTAGAGCCTATGCCCGTAAATATTTCATACGAATTTGTGAATGAAATCTATGAGATCCCACTGTTTCCTGAGATTTGGAATATTGTTATTTATACATTAGGCTTGCTGCTGATTAGCTTTTCAGCTGCATTCGTGATGGCTTTATTTTTAGGGTGGGTAGCAGAATTGCTTCCCGCTTCATTTAAGAAGACTGCATTACATATTAGTGAGCTTCTTGAAGCATTGCCTGATCTATTCTTTGTATTTTGCATCCAATTGGCTGTTGTTTGGATTTATAAAAAAACGGGATTCCTTGCAGCAAATCCATTCACATCTAGCAGAGAACCTTCATTTTTCTTACCCGTTATAACACTGAGCATTGTACCAACTATTTATCTGTTCAGAATGCAGTTAACATTATCTCAAACCGAAATGGAAAAAGACTATATAACCTTTGCACGTTCAAAAGGGCTCGGTCATTCACAGATTATCTTTCATCATCTACTAAAAAATACACTTCGGGAACTGTCTATACACCTTCCGTTTATGATGCTCTTGCTTTTTAGTCAGATGATCATCCTAGAATATCTCTTTAACTTGAATGGAATTATACAAATCTTGCTTAGTGAGCAGCCAGCAGAAACACGGGCTATGCTGCTGATGCTTATCACAATTCCTCTTTTTGCAGTCATAAAAGGGGTAAAGTTGTTTATCAAGAAAGAGAGGGTTTTAAATGCTGCGTAAAATAAATGCTTTTTATGTAGGGATTGTTATGCTGACTAGCATTCTATTCATAAGTATTGTCATTCCAAATCTAATGCCCGAACCTGCTATAGAGCAGTTCCGCTATCATTTTGATCAAAAATCACTGGAAATTCCCCCGTTTAGTCCATCTTCAGACAATTGGTTTGGAACGGACCGAAATGGAAAAGATTTATTCTACGCCATAATGGATGGCGCAAAATATACCATATTTTTCGCACTTGTTATTACATTTGGAAGAATGCTGCTTTCATTTATTGGCGGACTTGTCTTTAAACGTTTGTTTTTAAACAACTGGGTGAGTGGTTTGCTTCAAGGCTTTCAGTTTGTCCCTCAATCCTTGATCGTACTGCTAGTATTATCTCCGCTTTATTTTTACGAACTAAGAACAGATTCTTTTCTTAGTTATACTGAAACACTAGTCATTCAATTGGTTGTCCTCATCGCAGCAGGAATCTTTCCATTAGCAAAAATAATCGCAGAAACAGCTGACTCCTTATCTCAAAATGATTATGTGACTTGCGCTAAACACATGGGATCATCCTCCTTACAAATTACCATACGCCATGTTCTGCCACATTTATGGCCGAGACTATTCGTTCTTTCGGGGAGGCAATTTTCGCAAGTGCTAACCTTAATGCTCCACTTGGCTATTTATCATTTGTTTATTGGCGGAGTTAAGATTACGTCAGGTCAAGTGCATGATCAATTTAACAACTACTCTACTGTTTCGAACGAATGGACAGGGCTAATCAGTATGTATCACCGGGAACTCATGCTCGAACCTTTTGTTGTTATGATTCCTGTAGTTGCATATACTCTTTTAATCTTATGTGTGAATATCATGACGAAAAGCCTTGAAAAAAGTTTAGATAAACAAGCTATCTACTAAGCAAAAAACCGTTCCCCCACTTTTGGAGAACGGTTTTCTTTAGTTTCCTGCACCTCTGTATTTGGTTACCCCAACATTCCATAACGCTACAGCGATTAAGAAAAAGACAAGTCCAACTACAGGGGTTAAAAAAGCATACGTGTACCACTCTTCTCTTCTTAGAAAATAGGAAGAAGGATAAACACCGACAAATGCAAACGGAAGAATCCACGTTAACACGTACTTGATTACTTTGTTGTAAATATCAACAGGATATCTTCCATAATTGCCGATGTTGTACATCATCGGCATAATGTCTGTTCTCGAATCTGACCAAAAACCAATCGTTGCTAAGGCGATAAAGATCCCAGCATACACAAGCGCTCCGCCAATAACAAGAAGGATAAAGATAAAGGGATCATACCAGCTGATTTCTAATCCAAGTTGATTTCCAGCATAAAACATAACCACTAATCCTGTGATCACACCAAAAAGCGATTCCAGCTCCATTCGCTCTAAAACAATCTGAAACAAGCTGTGAACCGGCCTTGTCAGAATACGGTCCATCTCACCTTTCACAATATACCTGTCCGTGAAATCCCAAATATTAAAGAAAGAAGCAAAAATTGAAAACGGCACGAGGAAGAACCCATAGATAAAGATCATCTCATCCTTGCTCCACCCAGCAAGAAGACTCGTATGTCCGAAAACAACGAGGATAAACACGAGATTAACCGCTTGAAACAACAAGTCAGAGAAAATTTCAACGACCATGTCCGCGCGATAAGTCAGCCTTGTTTTTAAATATTGTCCAACGTACTGAAAAAAGATTGAAATATAGTCCATCTGCATCTACCCCCCTTGAACCACAAGCTGCCGCTTCGCTAAAATCCATAATCCATACACAGGTATGATAAGAAGCAGTGACCAGACTGCTTGGTTGATCAGGGCTTCATAAATTTGTGAGCCTTTAAAACCTTCCGTAAAAATCATGCTGGGTATATAGCTGATTCCTTGAAATGGCAAGTAGCTCATCACGTTTTGTGCCCACATCGGATAAAAGCTTAACGGCAGGATAAGTCCAGAAAAGAGGTCTATGACTACACGTTTTGCACGAATCAGGCCATCATTATTAAATAAGAAGAAAGTTGCGATTCCAGCTAACAAGTTAATTTGTGTATTGATGATAAAGCTGAAAATAATCGATAGGAAAAAGAATAACCATGTACTCATGTTCGTTGATAGTTCCACCGGGAACACGAGAGCTACGATGACCATTCCAGGAACAGAGAAGAATAAAAGCCTGAAGATTCCCTCACCGAGCCCTTGCATCATCTTCATATTTAAATAGGGATAAGGCCGAACCATTTCAACGGCTACTTTTCCTTCTTTAATCTCCATCGCGATTTCACGGTCGATATTATTGAAATAAAACGCACGCGCCATCCACGCAACGGCAATGTACGTTGTCATCTGTGTGATGGAAAGTCCTTGAATGTTTTCTTTCCCTCCATAAATAGCACTCCACAAAAAGTAATACGCACCAATGTTGATGCTATAGATTAAGATTCCGCTGTAATAGTTCGTCCGGTATGCGAGCATCATTAAAAAGCGGATGCGAATCATCTCGATATACTTACCCATGACGAACAGCACCTTCAACATAAATATTTCGAATAATCTCTTCTGTCGAGATCTCGAGAATCTTTAAATCTGCAATCTTTTTAGAAGCCGTCACTTTACCGATTACTCCTGAGATCACCGTCTCGTCGCTATCAACAGAGGCTACCCATACAAGATCGCTCTCTCCCTTTTCCCAAACAACCAGGTGTTCTTGAGTGAGATGCTGCAATTCTTCCAATGTTGTTTCTTCACTGAACTGAAACTGAATCTGCTTCCCTTCTGCCCAGTTTTCACGAAGCTCTTTTAATGGTCCATCATAAATGATCTTACCTTCGTCAAGCATAACTACACGCTCACAAAGCGCTTCAATATCAGAAAGATCGTGTGTTGTTAGGAGAATCGTCGTACCGTACTTTTCATTAATTCTTTTTAGAAACTCACGAATCTTAAGTTTAACAAGAACATCGAGGCCGATCGTCGGCTCATCCAAGAAAAGAAGCGGTGGATTATGAATGAGAGCTGCCGCCAATTCACAGCGCATTCTTTGACCCAGTGACAGCTTTCGTACTGGCTTATCGAGGAGCGGGCCGATATCAAGCGTTTCAATGACATCCTTCATATGCTCTTCATACTGCTGGTCTGGAACATTGTAGATTTTCTT
The DNA here is from genome assembly GCF_001619875.1 of Fictibacillus phosphorivorans. Lineage (GTDB taxonomy): Bacteria > Bacillota > Bacilli > Bacillales > Fictibacillaceae > Fictibacillus > Fictibacillus phosphorivorans_B. Next base: position 540 of record NZ_LRFC01000040.1, on the reverse strand, counting down.
TAACAGTCTGAATGATTCCTGAACCGCAATATCCCACCAGAGCTGTGATCGCTGACCGAAAACAACACCGATCGTCTTCACGAACTTCTCCCGCTCTTTATGCGGATTCATGCCATTCACGACAATTTTTCCGTCAGTCGGTGTAAGAATGCCTGTTAGCATTTTGATCGAAGTAGATTTTCCTGCACCGTTTTCCCCGATATACCCTACCATCTCTCCCTTTTTGATCGTAAAAGAGATATCATCTACTGCTGTTTTAATCGTGTAATTTCGTGTAAAAAGATCACGAAACGCCCCCTTCAAACCAGAACGGCTTGAAAAGGACTTAAACTCTTTCCTTAAACCTTGTACATCTATAATATTCTGCATAAAATGCCTCCGTCGTTTTTTCGCTATGTTTGTAGCATTTGGATGGGGTTGATTTCCGCTTCAGGTGCTTCGCTTTCCGCGGGGCAGGCGGTGAGCCACATTTGTACGTGTCACTCTTAAGTGTCTCACCTGCCCGCCTGTCCTAGCCGAGAGTCTCGCACCTTCCACTCC
>NZ_LRFC01000039.1 GCF_001619875.1 Fictibacillus phosphorivorans | reverse complement strand
AGATTTACGAGCGGAAAATAAGATTTACGAGCGGAAGATAAGATTTACGAGCGGAAAAAAATCAAAACTAAGAATCTTATTTGTCACATTAAAAAGCACCGGAGATCAGTTTCCGGTGCTTTTCTTAATCCTATAATTCTTTCGTTCTTCTTAAATTAATTAATCTGTAAGTATGCAACACAATAACCTTTAATACAGCATAGACCGGAACGGCTAGGATCAAACCAAGTAATCCGCCAAGGCTTCCAGCAACTAGCAAGATTGAAATGATTGTCAGCGGGTGGATGTCGAGCTTCTTACCCATGACTTGAGGAGAGATGATATTTCCTTCAATTTGCTGAGCTATAACCATCACGACAAGTACCTTAATGACCATAGCTGGAGAATCGACGATTGCTACGATAAGTGCTGGCACAACTCCGATGATGGGACCAAGGAACGGGATAACATTTGTAAACATGGCGATGATCGCCAGGATTAAGGAGTACTCAATCCCAATCACCAAGTATCCGATGTACAGCATCGTTCCGACACAAACACTGACTAAGATTTGACCTTGAATGTAGGAACTTAACGCGATATCCATGTCTTTTAAAATTTTTGTTCCATTATTACGCTGTCTTTCAGGTAATGTTTGGAGCACCATTTGTGGTGCCTTTTCACCTTCTTTTAACATGTAATAAAGAATGAAAGGAACCGTAACAAAAATCATAATAATGTTTGTAATGATTCCAATAAAGTTTGCGATGTTCGTACCAATGGTTTGAGCACTGTTAGAAAGATAAGCTGACACTTTATCAGAAATCTCTTTTACATCAAACTGTTCACTATCCTGGAAACGACTAACCCATTCGTTCTGCTGCAGATCATTCAGTTTTGAGCGAATAGCATCAATTAAAGCTGGGGTATTTTCTACTAAATTACTAACTTGTCTTTGCAGGACCGGACCAATGGAATAGAACAAGAGTACAAATAGTCCGATAGCCAGCAGATAGATAAGCAGGATGGATAATACCTTTGGAACGTTTCGCTTATGTAAAAACTGAACAACGGGACGGAACAAATAGTAGAGAACACCGCCTAGTAAAAACGGAAAAAATAATGTTTGAACAAGTACGACGATCGGTCTAAAAATAAAATCAATCTTTGTTCCCACTAGAATAATAAGAAAAATGAGGAGCAAACCGTATCCGATACGAAAAAACTTCGACTGTGGCATCCAATAATCACCTTTATCTTCTGAAATATGTATTCATTATATACAACTTGGAAGAACTTGCACAAATATTTTCAGAAACACCCGAACAAGGATAAAAGCATATGCTGAGTAATGGGCATGCGTACTAGAAATGGAGTTTGTACAGAAAGGATGAAACCAATGTGCGGAATAACGGGTTGGGCAGATTGGAATCGTAACCTCATTAATGAAAAGAATATTTTAATCAAAATGGCAACACCTTTATCTAAAAGAGGACCAGACGCGCTTAATGTCTGGAGTACCACACATGCAGGCTTCGGTCACGCTAGATTAGCGGTTGTTGATATTGAAGGCGGCGTTCAGCCGATGACAAGGGCAAAGAACAAAACAAATTATACGCTTTGCTACAACGGTGAATTGTATAATACAGAAGATCTTCGAAAGGAGCTATTACAAAGAGGCTATCATTTCGAGGGACATTCTGACACAGAAGTTCTGTTAATTTCCTATATTGAGTGGGGAGAAGGTTGTATTGAGAAATTTAACGGAATCTTTGCGTTCGGCATCTGGGATGAAGAGAAGCAAAGCTTATTCGTGGCCCGTGACCGCTTAGGAGTTAAGCCGTTCTTTTATACTGAGCAAGGTGGCATGTTTCTATTTGGTTCCGAAATAAAGTCAATATTAGCTCATCCGGAAATGAAGGCTGAAGTGGACCGGGAAGGACTGCAGGAAGTATTTGGCCTTGGTCCATCTCGAACACCAGGTAACGGGGTTTATAAAGGCATAAAAGAACTGCGGCCTGCTCATGCTGCAACGTTTACGAAAAACGGATTGAAAATTTGGCGTTATTGGAACGTTGAGAGCAAACCTCACCAAGACTCTTTAGATGATACGGTTGAAAATGTACGTCATCTTGTTAATGATGCAGTGACACGGCAGTTAATAGCAGATGTACCCGTTTGTACTTTCCTTTCAGGGGGACTTGACTCTAGTGCAATCACGGCAATCGCTGCAAATTATTTTAAAGAAGAAAACAAAGGTGAACTTCATACGTTCAGCATCGACTATGTAGATAATGATAAATATTTTAAAGCAAGTGATTATCAGCCAAATTCAGATGCCTACTGGATCAATCAAATGGTAGAGGCGACAGGTTCTGTTCATCATAGTTGTGTGATTGATAATGAGCTTTTGATCAACCATTTGCGTGAAGCGGTTACCGTTCGTGACCTGCCAGGAATGGCTGATGTAGATTCATCTTTATTATGGTTCTGCCGGCAGATTAAACCGCAATCTACTGTTGCCTTGTCAGGAGAATGTGCAGACGAAATCTTTGGCGGGTATCCATGGTTTCATAAAGAAGAGCTCTTAAACCGTCAGATGTTTCCATGGATGCGTTCAACGGCAGCTCGACAAAATCTGCTGCAAGATTCATGGTCTAAAAAGCTGAACTTAGCGTCATATGTACAGCAAAGGTACGAAGAAACGGTCAATGAGACTCCAGGATTAGATGGAGAAACAAAATTAGAGGCTAGACGCCGCGAGATTTTTTACCTTAATATGATCTGGTTTATGACAACTCTCTTAGATCGGAAAGACCGTATGAGTATGGGAGCTTCATTAGAGGTAAGGGTACCTTTTGCAGATCATAGAATTGTAGAGTACGCATGGAACATTCCCTGGGACATGAAGATGTTGGACGGAAGAGAGAAGGGGATTCTTAGGAAAGCATTAACGGGAGTTCTTCCAAAAGATGTATTGTACCGCAAGAAGAGTCCATATCCAAAAACGTTCCACCCTGCTTACACGAATGGAGTCAAAGACTGGCTGCAATCTATTGTTTCGAAAAAAAATTCTCCTCTTTTTGAAGTGCTTAACCGCAAAAAAGTGCAAGAGATCATTGATACGAACGGGGAAACATTTAAAGAGCCATGGTTTGGCCAGCTGATGACAGGTCCTCAGCTTATGGCGCATCTCGCGCAGATTGATAGCTGGTTATCAGATTATCATATTAATATTATTGATTAAATAAAAAACCGGAAAACATCATGTTCTCCGGTTTTTACTTTTTTAAGCAGTAGCTTCTCTTTGTATGATATGCTGCTTTTGCCATTTTCTCTTTCGCCATCTCGATAGCATGAACAAACCTCGAAGCCATTCGTCAGCTGTAAAAGCAAGCCAAATGCCCACTAAGCCCAAATCAAACGTAATGCCTAAAAGATAAGCAAGAGGTACACTTACACCCCACATGGAAATGATACCCATCACAACCGGAAATTTAACATCTCCAGCCGCACGTAAACTTGAAATAATAACAAGGTTAAACGAACGTCCTGGTTCAAGCAACAGTGTTAAGTAGAGCAATAAAGTACCTTCTTTAATGATCTCGGGGTTGTCTGTAAATATAGAAAGAAGGGGTTTAGCAAACAGAGAAGCAACCCCTGCCATCAAAAAGCTGATGATCATGGCGTACGTCTGGCTTTTTAAACACATTTTATAGGCAGAATCATATGATTTTGCTCCGATTAAATGACCGATTAAAATCTGGGTGCCTTGACCGATCGCAACCGCAAACAGGAAGATAAACATCATGATATTAAACGTGTATACCTTCGTTGTCAGCGCAGTTGTTCCAAGCAATGTAATAAAAAACGTAATAAGCATCTGAGATCCACTGTATGAAAGATGTTCACCAGCTGAAGGCAAACCGATTCTTAAAACGCTCTTGATATGAATTGGGAACAATTTAATAGAACTTGCAAAGGGAAGAGGAATAGAAGATCGCTTAAATAATAGATACAAAATCACGACTAAACCAAGAAAACGGCTGACAGAAGTCGAAATGGCTACACCTTCAACGCCTAAGACAGGGAAACCGAACGCTCCAAAAATAAACAAGTAGTTTCCAAAAACATTTAAGATGTTCATGCCGATCGTGACATACATCGCATCTTTCGTAAACCCATAACTTCTGATAGCAGCTCCAATCGTCATAATGACAGATTGAATAAATGAAAATCCACCAACAATCAAAAGGTAGCTGGATGCATCAGCCATTAACTCAGGTGGTGTGTTCATCCACCTTAAAAAAACATCGCCCCAGATGACTAAGATGGCACTTAATAGTAAACCGAAAAGCAAGTTCCCCATTATCGCTACAACGGCAACTTCTGCTGCAGTCCTTTCCAATTTAGCACCGATCGCTTGTGCAATGACAACACTTGCACCAGTAGCTACAAAACCAAACATGACGATTACGATTGATAATAACTGGTTAGTCAGACCAACTGCAGCCACTGAATGGTCTGAATATTGACTTAGCATGAGCGTATCAGCGTTACCCATTAACATATGAAGCATAATTTCTATAAAGATCGGCCACGTAATGGCAAAAAGGGAAAGCTTGGCGGCTTTGTTTCCTTTCATGTACATCCCTCTCCATCGTGTTGATTGAATATTTTCCATTGTAGCAGGAAAGTTAAGTTACTGAAATAAAATCCCCTTACTTTTTACGGTAAGGGGCTGTTGGATATGCTTTGTAGTCTTTGTAAAGTGGTTGCTCTCCGTTTCAGGATGCTCGCTTTCCGCAGGGCGTCCGGTGAGCCTTGCGCCTTTAGGAGTCTCCACCTGACCACTCGTCCTGCAGGAGTCTCGCATCCTTACACTACAAGCAACTTGTCAATGAAGAAAAACCATAAAGTAACGTAAAAAAGGTAATTAACGTGTACGATAAAAAATTCCAGTATGGCCGACTCCCAGCTACCTGTACATAGAGAGGAGATTTAAAAAACCACAGACACTAACTTTCAAAAAAAGCTATTGTCTAAAAAATCTTATCAATTGTCTTCTTTGAACAGTTGATTGTAGTAGAAGGTGGGAGACTCCTGCGGGACAGGTGGGCAGGTGAGACACTTAAAAGTGAAACGTAACGAATGTGGCTCACCGCCTGCCCCGCGGAAAGCGAGCACCTGGAACGGAAATCAACCCTTCAAATATCAAAAAAATTTACAAAAACAGCTATTAACACATCCTTGATAAACAGTCTTATTTCTTTTGGTATAAACTGAATCCATATGCAGGCAATGATCCTTCAAATGATGACCCGAAAAGGTGGATGTAACCTTCAGGAATCTCAACTGAAATCTCAGTTTCTTTTTCTCCTGCATTCAGAATAATCAGCACACTATCTTCATCTGTTGATCGCTCGTAAACAAGAGATTGACCAACTGCTGAAATGAATTTCATTTCACCTTCGTTTGCTAATACTTTGTGTTCTTTACGAAGTGAGAGCAGAGATTGGATATGCCCGAAGAGATCTAAGTCTTGTTTGGATTCGTCCCATTCCATACATTTTCTACAGCCAGGGTCATTACCGCCAGTCATGCCGATTTCATCACCGTAATAGATGCAAGGTGTTCCTTTAAACGTAAGCATTAAAAGGAAAAGCAGCTTCATCTTATCTTTATTTTCCTCACAGAATGTTAGAACACGCTTCGTATCATGTGAGCCTAACAGATTAAACGCTGCTTCATTAACATTCTCAGGATACATGTGAAGAACAGAAGTCATTTTTTCAGCAAAGACTTTTGCATCAATGGATTCTTTTGCTACAAAATCAAGCGCGGCATTTGTAAACGGATAGTTCATTACAGCATCAAATTGATCACCTTGCAGCCAGCTTATTGAATCATGCCAGATCTCTCCTAAAATATAGGCTTCAGGTTTTACGGATTTAACTGCTGTTCTAAATTCTCTCCAGAAGGAATGGTCTACTTCATTAGCCACATCAAGTCTCCATCCATCGATGTCAAACTCCTCAACCCAATAGCGGGCAACTTTCAACAAATATTCTCGTACTTCAGGATTTTCTGTGTTTAATTTTGGCATAGATTTTTCAAAAGCAAATGTATCATAATTTGGTCGCGGCTCTGTTTGAATCGGAAACTCTCTTAAATGGAACCAGTTCTTATAAATAGAATTCTCTTGATTTCTTAGTACATCTTGAAACGGTTCAAAATAATAGCCGCTATGATTAAATACAGCATCTAGCATTACTTTTATACCGTTCTCATGGCAAACTTTTACTAACTTCTTGAACGTTTCTTTATCACCAAACTGAGGATCAATTTCTAAGTAATCAATCGTATCATATTTGTGGTTTGATTTTGCCTCGAAGATAGGAGTGAAGTAGATACCCGTCACACCAAGTTTTTTGAGATGGTCAATGTGATCGATCACACCTTGAAAATCTCCACCGAAGAAATTATTCGGCTTAGGTTCTTCACTTGCCCATGGGCGAGCCCCTTCTGGATCGTTGCTCTTGTCACCATTTGCAAAACGCTCAGGGAAGATCTGGTACCAAACCGTGTCTTTTACCCATGAAGGAGCACGGAAAACATCAATGGCATTTAAGAATGGAAAGCAAAAATAATAAGCCGTGTCATCAAATGGCGCTTCTTCATAAAACCCTTTTTCTGTATAGATCAGTGTTTCTTCACCGCTTTTTAGCTCAAATCCATAACGCAAACGGCGGTAAGGAGGCTGAATCGCAATAAAGTAATAATCAAAATATTCATCTGTACCGCTTAAAGTCATTGAAGCCCTTGCCGTTTGCCAGCCTTCCTTCGTCCAGTCATATGGATCACCATGAATTAACGATACTGAATCTGCGTCCCCTTTTTTGGTGCGTAAACGAATGTGAAGTGTTTTCTCATCATATGCGTAAGCATAGTTGTTTCCTGCTCTGTGATAGATTGCTTCTTTTAACATATTTCATTCTCCCTTCATTATCCTGAAAAATAAAAATAGGGCACAACCTATAGATTTCCTAGGTTGTACCCACTTAAGGATCGTACATTGCCTTCAACTTGTAATGATGATAGTATAAACCGCTTACATCAAAAAAATCAAGAGCAATGAAAGCGAAAACAAAAATAATTAAAAAAGTATTGTAAAAATTCAAAGCATAGGTATAATGAAATTGAGCACGTAATGCAATCGTTTTCATAAACGGCAAAAAACTTCATTAAAGACAGAAAAACATTTTTTTTGCTAATCTGTGCAAACGTTTGTATGCTTCGAATTTCCAATTACAATAGGGGGTACAATTGATGAAAAAGTTATTAGCATTACCATTAACTTTTGCTCTAGCTGCAAGTGCTCTAGCTGCTTGCGGACCGCAAGATGACAGCTCATCTACTGGCGGCAAGAAAGATAAGGCGGCAGACAAGCCTGAAAAATTAGTGATCTGGGAAGACCAAGAAAAAGGTTCTGGTACTCAAGACGCTATTAAAAAGTTCGAAGAGAAATACGGTATCAAAGTTGAGATGAAAGAAATCCCAATGCTTGACCAGCAAGAAAAGCTTCGTCTTGATGGACCAGCTAAAAAAGGACCAGACGTTATCACAACTCCACATGACCGTATTGGACCATTAGCAATTGAAGGACTAATCGCACCAATCGAAGTTTCTGATGATGTTACAAAGCTTTACACTGAATCTTCAATTAATGCATTAACATATGACGGAAACCTTTATGGACTTCCAAAGTCAACTGAAACACCAGTTTTCATCTATAACAAAAAGCAAATGTCTGAAGCACCAGAATCTTTAGACGATGTACTTGCTTTCTCTAAAGGTGACAAAGGTGGAGCACAATACGGATTCCTAGCAAACTGGACTGACTTCTACTTTGCGAACGGTGTTCTTTCAGGATACGGAAGCTATGTATTTAAAGACGACAACGGAACTCTTGATCCAAAAGACCTTGGTCTAGCTAATGAAGGTGCTGTTGAAGGATTAAGCTACATCACTAGCTGGTACAAAGATGGATTATTCCCTAAAGGTATCATTGGTGAAAAAGCAGGACAAACAATTGACGGACTTTTCCAAGAAGGTAAAGTTGCTTCAGTTATGAACGGTCCTTGGTCATTCCAAGGGTACAAAGATGCTGGCGTGGATATCGGTGTTGCACCAATGCCTAAATTGCCAAACGGTGAGTATGTAAAAACGTTCATCGGAGTTAAAGGTTACAATGTAAGCCAATTCTCTGAAAACAAAGAATGGGCTGCAAAACTTGTTGAGTTTATCACAAACGAAGAAAATGCTAAAACTCGATTTGAGAAAACAGCAGAAATCCCTCCAGTTGTATCTCTTATGGAGGACCCAATCATTGCAGACAACGAAGCAGCTAAAGCTGTAGCTGTTCAATCAGAACGTGGAGTTCCAATGCCAAACATTCCTGAAATGGCAGAAGTTTGGGCTCCAGCTGCAAACGCACTTCAATTATCTGCAACTGGTAAGTCTGAGCCAAAAGCTGCTCTAGACAGTGCAGTAAAAACAATTGGACAAAACATTGAAGCAAACCACAGCAAGTAATAAATAATTAGAGGAAAGCGGTACCCAAAAGTCGCGGGTACTGCTTTCTCTAACTATTGTGTTTGTTGGAAAGATTTGCTTATGAATGGGTCCTAAAATCTTTCGAACAAAACACAAAACAGTAAGTGGGCAAAAGAAAGGGGAACCCTGTAATGACACATCGTAAGTCGGCAGCGCTGCTGTCCATCATTCCAGGAATGGGGCAATTTTATAACAAACAATTTGTTAAAGGTTTCGCATTCTTAATTTTAGCAGCATGTTATTTTATTGCATTTTTGGATTTTCTAAATATCGGGCTTTGGGGAATTGTAACTCTTGGTACTGAAGTGCCTCGTGATCACTCAATATTCTTGCTAGTAAACGGGGTTATATCAATACTCGTAGTAGCAATCGGATTAGGGTTTTACTCATTTAACATTTATGATGCTTACCAGAATGGGAAAAAGCGTGATCAAGGGTTAAAACTAAGCACACTGAAAGAGCAATACCACAATGTAGTTGATAAAGGATTCCCGTACTTAATGGTTGGTCCTGGATTCCTATTATTAATCTTTGTTGTTATTTTTCCGATTATTTTCATGTTGCTTCTTGCTTTCACGAACTACAACCTATATAACTCTCCACCAGCAAAACTTGTGGATTGGGTAGGGTTCAAGAACTTTATTGAAATATTCTCGTTAGATATTTGGCGTGAAACTTTCATATCTGTTTTTGCATGGACGATTATCTGGACTTTTACGGCAACAACACTTCAAGTTTCAGTAGGTATTTTCCTGGCAGTTGTTTTAAACCAAAAGGAAATTAAGTTTAAGGGTGTTATAAGAACACTATTGATCTTGCCTTGGGCAGTACCAGCATTCGTATCGATTTTAATTTTCTCAGGATTGTTTAATGACACATTTGGGGCGATTAACCAATCTCTTTTAGCACCACTTGGAATCGATTCCATACCTTGGATGACAGATCCTTTTTATACGAAGATCGCATTGATCTTTATTCAATCTTGGCTAGGCTTCCCGTTCATCATGGCGATGACAACTGGCGTACTTCAGTCCATACCGGGTGAATTGTATGAAGCTGCAACAGTAGATGGCGCATCGAACTGGGATAAGTTCCGCAAGATTACACTGCCAATGATTCTATTTACAACAGCACCAATCTTAATTACACAATATACGTTTAACTTTAATAACTTTAACGTTATCTACCTCTTTAACAACGGTGGTCCTGCAGTAGCTGATCAAAATGCAGGAGGAACAGATATCCTAATCTCATGGATCTATAACTTAACGATGACTTCAGCTCAATATAGCAAGGCTGCAGCAGTAACTGTACTATTATCGTTAATTATCGTTTCACTTGCCCTATGGCAGTTTAGAAAGACGAAATCATTTAAGGACGAAGGAATGATTTAATATGAGTATAAAAACAGCAAGAAGAATTCGTTTAACTCTGTCCTATCTAGTATTATTGTCGGCTATAGCAATCGTAATCTATCCAATTCTCTGGGTTATTGGTTCTTCCTTTAACCCAGGTAACACACTATCGAGCTCAACGATCATTCCTGAGAATGCGACATTGACTCATTATAAAAAGCTGTTCGCTGAAACGGATTACCTCATTTGGTACTGGAACACACTGAAAATTTGCTTTATCACAATGGTACTTTCGGTAATCTTTATTGGTCTTACAGCTTATGCATTTTCAAGATACAAGTTTGTTGGACGTAAGAACGGACTTCTTCTTTTCTTGATTTTGCAGATGATTCCGCAATTCGTAGCCATCTTGGCAATCTATATTCTTGCATACCAAGTAGGTTTGCTTGATACACACTTTGCCTTAATTCTTGTGTACGTGGGCGGATTAATTCCGATGAACACATACTTAGCGAAGAACTATTATGATACGATTCCTAAAGAATTAGATGAATCTGCACGTATTGATGGTGCTGGGCACTTCCGTATCTTTTGGCAGATCATTCTTCCGCTTTCAAAGCCAATTCTTGCGGTAATCGCACTCTTTAGTTTCATTTCACCGTTCGCTGACTTTATCTTAGCTTCGATTCTAATCAGCTCAGATGAAAAGATGACACTTGCGGTTGGTTTGTTTAACATGATTAAGAACGAATTTGGAAACAGCTTTACACTTTTTGCAGCAGGTTCTGTTTTAGTAGCAATTCCGATTGGTCTGCTTTTCTTATCACTGCAGCGTTACTTTATTTCTGGACTAACAGCTGGTGGTACAAAAGGTTAAAAACAGCAAAGCACTCAAGGAGGAACGGCGATGGTCAAAAGAATGATGTTCTTAGGCTTAGCGTTTCTTCTTTTTTTATCTGTTCAAAATAAAGCGCTTGCAGAAAAAAAGGAAGAGCGATCATGGAGAGATGAAACGATCTACTTTATTATGGTAGACAGGTTTCATAATGGAGATAAAAGCAATGACTTTGAAGTGGATTTAAATGATCCTCTAGCCTATCATGGCGGTGATTTTAAAGGGATTATTGAAAAGCTTGATTATTTAAGTGACCTTGGTGTAACAGCCATTTGGCTGACGCCTGTCGTTAAAAACGAGACAAAAGGGTACCACGGTTACTGGACAGAGGACTTTTACGAAACGGAAGAGCATTTTGGCTCTAAGGAAGATTTAAAGAAGTTAGTGAAACAAGCTCATGACCGTGACATTAAAGTAATAGTAGATTTAGTCGTAAATCACACTGGATATCAGCACCCATGGTTAGTTGACGCAGAAAAAAAGGACTGGTTTCATCCGCAGATGGAGATCGGAAACTGGGATAATCAACAAGAAGTAGAAAACGGTTGGCTGGCAGGGCTGCCTGACCTCAATACAGAAAATCCAGAAACACGAAAGTATCTTTTGGATATGGCCGAGTATTGGATAAAAGAAACGGATATTGACGGCTATCGTTTAGATACAGTAAAACACGTTCCAAAAGATTTTTGGAGAGAATTCTCTGACCGTGTTAAGCAAACCAAGCCCGGCTTTTACTTAATTGGTGAAGTATGGCACAACGACCCAAGATATATTGCAGATTACAACAAAGCAGGAATTGGATCGTTTGTTGATTATCCATTGTTTAATGAAATGGTCCGTATCTTTAGACAAAGCGGACAATCACTTTCTGAACTGAATGCAGTATGGGAAAGAAACAAATTTTATTATAAAGACCCTTATACATTAGGAAACTTTATTGATAATCACGACAACACTCGATTTGTGCGTGAAGTGCTGTTAAAGCAAGAAGATCCAGAGAAAAGACTTAAAATGGCTTTAACTTATCTTTATACTGCACCTGGAATTCCAATTCTTTACCAAGGAACAGAGCACATGATGGATGGTGCAAAAGATCCTGACAACCGCAGAATGATGGATTTTTCACAGAATAAGAATATGGAGGCTTTCACAGCCAAACTAGGGAAGCTAAGACAAAAACACCCTGCTCTTCGCCGCGGAGATTATTCGATGTTGGTTGATCAAGGGGGAACAGCGGTCTTTAAGCGATCATATAAAGATGAAACACTTTATATGGTCTATAACAATGATAAAAAGAAAAATACCATTTCATTTGCAGATAAGGACTTACAAGATAGAAAGCTAGTGAGTCTCCTAAACAAAGATGAAATTAAGGTAAAGAAAAACAAAGTCGACTTGACTCTAGACGGAGAAAAGGTGCAGATTTATTCGGTACAAAAGGCCGACACTCAATGGATGACATATATTCTAGCCTGTGGACTAATTGTCGCAGCTGGTATTATTCTCTATCTATTAAAAAGAAATAAGCGTTCTTGATTCTTGTTTCATTTTCTTCATTGTCAAGTTGATTGCAGTGAAAGATGCGAGACTACGGCTAGGACAAGCGGTCAGGTGAGACCCTTAAGGGCGCAAAGCGGCAAGGGGCTCACCGCCTGCCCCGCGGAAAGCGAGCATCTGTAACGGAGATCAACCACTTTCAAGCGCTACATTGTTTAACAAATCCAAAATAATTAATATTTCTTTTTTACTAGAAATTCTATACAATGATGTAGGATTAAGTAAGCGTATACACAAAGCCAAATAGTCTGAAAGGGGGACTATAACATGTCAGTTACAATAAAAGATGTAGCAAAATTAGCAGATGTTGCTCCGTCTACTGTATCAAGAGTAATCGCAAACAACCCTCGTATCTCTGAAAAAACAAAACGAAAAGTAAAAGAAGCAATGGACTATCTTGGCTATCATCCAAACTTCAATGCTAGAAGTTTAGCAAACCGAAGCACCCAAGCCATTGGACTTGTTATGCCAAGTTCGGCTGATAAAGCATTCCAAAATCCCTTCTTTCCAGAAGTTATCAGAGGGATCAGTACAATTGCTCACGAACAAGAATATGCCTTATATATGTCAACGGGGAATACGGAAGATGAAATATTTGAAGGTGTTGTCCGTATGGTGCAAGGGCGTCGCGTTGATGGAATCGTAATGTTATATTCCCGTGTGGATGACCGTATCATGTGCTATTTGCAAGAACAGAAATTCCCGTTTACTGTTATTGGTAAGCCATTTAAGAACGCGGAAAGCATAACGCATATAGACAATGATAACTTTAAGGCTGCACAAGAAATGACGGAATATTTGATTTCACTCGGTCATGAACGAATCGGTTTTGTAGGTGGAAATTTAAATTTAGTCGTAACCATCGACCGGTTATTAGGTTATGAAAAAGCCATTCGAAACGCAGGGCTACCATACAAAGACGAATATATTGTTCATGAAGAGTTTTTAAAAGAAGGAGGGCAGGAAGCGGTTAAAGAACTACTTGCCTTAAAAGAGCCTCCATCCGCACTTCTTGTGATTGATGATGTTATGTCATTTGGGGTCCTAAGTACACTAAACGAATTAGGAGTAAGTGTTCCAGATGATATATCGTTATTGAGCTTTAATAATGTTATGTTATCAGAGCTTTCATCACCTTCATTAACTTCTGTAGATATTAATATATTTAAACTTGGTTATGAAGCGGCTAAAGGATTGCTAGAATGCATCAATACACCTGATAAACCAGCAAAGCGAGTTGTCGTACCATTTGAATTAGTGAAGCGACAAACTTGCAGCAGTGTGAAATAAGGGTTCCTTTTCGAATGTGGCTCACCGCCTGCCAGCGGAAAGCGAGCACCTGTAACGGAAATCAACCCCTTACACTAACAACGAAGCCTAAAGAAGATTCTTTTATCTCCTTAGAGGCTTTTTTCTTTGAGTGCTTTTATGACAGGCAGGATCGGCTGATTACTTTTTGCTTTAAAAAAGTCTTTAAACGGATCGCCGACATCTTTCACCCGGTCATTTATTACGTTTAAAGGGAACATTTCGGGCCTTAAAGACTGGTTCACTTCATGCCAGTGTAACGGTGTTGCAACAAGCGCATCCTCATTACCTCTTACCGAGTAAGGGGCGATAATCGTTTTACCTTCAGCATGCTGAATATAATCCACATAACATCGGTTTCCGCGATTCTTTTTCAATCGTTCAATCGTAAACCATTTAGGTTCTTGTTGAATCAAATAATGAGCGAGGAACTCTGTAAAGAGGCGTGATTCGTCAAAAGTTACCTTACCATCAGGAAGGGGAATATAAATTTGCATTCCTTTATTACCACTAGTCTTAATAAATGTAGAAAGGTTTAACTTGTCGCAAATCTCTTTGATCATAATGGCTGCTTCTACAGAGAGCTGGAACTCATTTCGTGAAGGCGGGTCAAGATCCATTACGATCTCAGATGGGTAACTGGTACTAGATGTCCGGTAAGGAATATGAAACTCGAACGCAAGCTGATTGCCCAGCCACAGCAACGTTGGCAAGTTGTTGCACACGATATAATTGATATCATCTTCCTTAACAGTATTTACAAACGGTGGGGCATAATCTGGGCAATTTTTTTGATAAAACCGCTCATCGCCAACACCATGAGGATACCTGATGACGGTCAAAGCACGGTCTCTTAAAAAAGGGAGCATGTAGGGAGCAAGTTGAGTCAAGTAATTAATATATTCCACCTTTACAATATGTAGTTCTGGCCAAAGGGGCTTATCCGGACTGGTTAATGTAACAACTTCACCGTTAACGTTAAGGTTTAATGGCTCTTTTGCAGGCTTTCCCATGTGCATTCCTCCCAATGTACATCAAATCGAAAAGATACAAACCTAGGCTGTCTTAATTGATTCTTATACAGCTCCAAATAGGATAGGTCTACACATATAGAAGGTTCTAACGATATGAAAGAACCTGACTTTCCGTTTTGATTCTTTTTCACAATTTGAATTAATGCTTCTTTCTCTTCAGGAGAAATTCCATGAGAAAACAATCCTGTAAAGAAAACGGTTTGGTCTTTTATAACCCCCACATGGAAAAAGCCGTTTTCGGTATCATAACCAAGAATAAAAAATGTGTTTACTCTTAGGTTTTTCACTTTGATCCATTTGTTTGCCCTTTCTCCAGGCGACCATTTATTCGTAATATCCTTTGCAACGATCCCTTCACTCTCGTGAGTCTGAACAGTCTTCTCGAGTTTTACTTTGTCAGAAGTGAAAGGAATATAATTAATAGGGCTAGTAAGGGACACTTCATCTGTATGAACACCAAGCATATGAAGCAGATGTTGCAATTTTTCCTTTCTTTGTAAAAAAAGCTGCTGATAGATATACTTGCCTTCTAGTGCCAGTAGATCGAAAGAACAAAAAGAAGAAGGAAAGAGTTCAGATGCTTTTTTGATTCTATCATTTTGTTTGAGTCTTCCTCTCTTTTGAATTTGTTCAAAGCTCGCCTTAAACTGATTTTCAAGTATACAAAGCTCTCCGTCGATTAATAGGGGAAGTAGGTGTTTAATCTTTCCCTGAAGATTTTTTAAGTAGTAAGGAATCTCTGGGAAAATCGTGTGAAGCTCGTGACCGTTTCGAGAAGTCATGATGATCGATGATTCGTCCCAATATAATAGACATCTGAAACCATCATATTTTACTTCATATACCCAATTCTCACCTTTAGGCAGATCCGTTGAAAGAGAAGGGAGCATGGGTTTTAAAAACCGATTAATCATGAACTCGCTTTCTTTTTAGCGGATGACTTTTTCTTTTTTGCTTTCGTTTCACCCGATGCTTTTTGGGAAGAAGTTTCTTTTGTTTTTTTCTCTTTACTAACCGTTTCTTTTCCTTTACTCTCGTTGATCGACGCTTGAAGTGCTTCCATTAAGTCGACCACATTTGTTTTTGGCTTTTCTTTAGCAACCTTAACTTCATCACCCGAGATCTTACTATTGATCAATTCCAAAACGGCTTCACGGTATTCATCCTCATATTTTTCTGGTTCAAACGGAGAAGTTAATTGTTCAATCAGCTGTTTTGCCATATCAACTTCTTTTTCATTCAAAGAAACATCGTCTGTTAAACCAGGTACGTGGTCAATATTTCGAACTTCGTCTGGATAAAAAATGGTCTCCAAAACAAGGCCATTCTTATAAACGCGAACGGCAGCAAGATGTTCTTTTGATCTAAGCGTGAATTTTGCTAATCCAATTTTCCCGGTGTCTTCCATTGCTTTCTTGAGAAGAGCAAATGATTTTATTCCATTCTCTCCAGGGCCAATAAAATAGGACCGATTGTAGAAAATAGGATCAATTTCTTCTAATTGAATAAAATCAATGATTTCAATGGATTTATCAGAAACACCTGCAAGTTCATCTAATTCTTCTTTTTCTACCACGACAAATTTTCCTGGTTCGTATTCGTACCCTTTTACAATTTCTTTTGAATCTACTGTCTCTTCACAAACGGGACAGATCTTTTCATATTGAACAGGACTATGGCACTTTTCGTGAAGATACCTCATTTTTATATCCTTATTTTCCGTAGCAGCAAACAGCTTGATCGGTATGTTTACTAACCCAAAGCTGATTGCACCTTTCCACATCGTATGCATGGAAACCATCCTTTCGTTTACTCATTTATGTGATAGTTTCTCCATAGTGTAATACTTCATGTATATTTTTCCATAGAATATACAGATTTCGACAATGCATTGTAGAAAGAAGGAATATCATTCATAATGGGGGGAGAATTTGTTTTACTTAAAGGGTGATTATATTGGATAGCAGTACAAACATAAAAATAAATACAGAACTCGCTCATTTTCTAAGCGAACAAAAATCAAGCATTGTGGAAAAATGGCTGGAAAGAGTACTGTTGCCTCAAAATGACCCTTTCTATGAGGAAGTAAAAAAGAACGGACATCAAACGATTGTAGAACTGATCTATTATTTGGAAACAGGGTCACTTGAAAGATTGCATGCATTAACAACCAAGATTGCCAAAGAACGGATTGAAGCTAAAGCGAACGTAGGGGATTTTGTCCACAACATAAATGTTGGCCGCAGTATCGTGTATGAGCTTTTAATGTGTTCATTATTAAATGACCAAGCAAAAGGCGAGGGTGTCTTAAAAATGCAGCGTTATTTTGACCAGCTTGTATTTTTAAGCGTGAAGGAGTACACAGCACTTAAAGATTCAATTATTGAGCGAAAAAATCAATTCATTCAAGAGATGCACCATGATCGATTAACTATGCTTGGCCAGATTGCGGCAAGCTTTGCACATGAATTCCGTAACCCGCTCACATCTGTAAAGGGATTCATCTATCTGCTGCAAAAAGAGCTGGAAAAAACGGATCAATCTCAGTATTACTTTGAAATCATTCAAAATGAAATGCAAAGCCTTGAAGAAAAAATCACCCAGTTTCTTTATTTATCAAAAATGAGAGGCTTAGAAGATAAGCTTGAAAAGATTCCACTATCATCCCTGCTTCAGGAAATGATGGATTTCATGTATCCTCGGTTTACAGAGGCAAATATTGTTACGAGTGCTGAGATTGGTGAGAAAGCCATTATTGAAGGGGATAGCGCACAAATCAAGCAAGTATTATTAAATATCCTTGTTAATGCTGTAGAAGAGCTAAGCGGCTTGGATGGCGAAAGGAAGATAAGAGTTTCTATAAAAAGAAACGAAAATCAAACTGTTGATCTAGCCATTTGCAACAACGGAAATCCCATACCTGGATATTTGCTAGAGAACGTATTTGAGCCGTTCGTTACAACAAAATCTCTTGGTACTGGTCTTGGTCTATCTGTCTGTAAACAAATCGTTGAAAAGCACAACGGATCAATCGATGTAAGTTCTGGAGAAGACTTCACGTGTTTTACTATTAAATTTCCTATCATTAGATAACGGTTCTCAATAGAAAAAAAGCTCCCTGACTCAGGGGGCTTTTTCATATATCTAACTATAGATGATCTGGCTTTTTTGAATAGGGCTGTTTGCCTTTTTGCTTTATTTCACGTTCTGCTTCATTCTTCAATTGGTTCATTGCCTGATTATCTTCAGGACGCTTATTGTTATCTTTCGTATAACGATGTGTCATCAATATCCCTCCTGTCACTAACATCTGTCAGAAGGTAATCGTTTATTCATAATGTTTTAAGAAACTTTTTTAGGTGTATTTAAGAAGAATAACGCGATTGTTCCTGGACCTGCATGAGCACCGATTGCACAGCCGATCATCGTAATCAAGATGTTTTTGTTTCCGGTCTCTTCAATAATAAGTTCTTTCAAAGCTTGGGCCGTTTCGGTATCATCTGCATGGCTGATCCCGATTGTAATGTCATTAAGGGACGCAGCGCGTTCTTTCATAATTTCTACCATACGGCCAAGGACTTTTTTCTTTCCGCGCAATTTTTCTAGAGGAAACAGTTTCCCGTCTTCCATATGCAGAACGGGTTTGATTTTTAAAAGAGTACCCATAACTGCTGCGGTTTTACTGACTCGTCCACCTCGCAATAAATATTCGAGGTCATCAACGGTAAAAATATGTTCAAGATGATTACGGTAATGTTGAAGCGTATGTATGATTTCATCAAAAGACTTTCCATCTCTGGCCTCTTTGGCTGCTTCGTAAACCATTAAGCCGTACCCTAATGATGCTGACTGACTATCAAAGACTTCAATTTGAGCGTCTGGATACTCTTCAAGCACTTCGTTTTTCATAAGTACAGCAGTTTGATAAGTACCGCTAATCCCAGATGACAGTGTTACATAGATGGCTGGTTGTTTATTTCTAGCGCAAGATGTTAAAGTTTCTTTAATTATGGAAGGAGGAACTTGTGCTGTTTTTGGGACAGAGCCTTCCTTCATGTATGTATATAGCTGCTTCGGTTCAATATTGGATCGATCGAGAAACTCTTCATTATTTACCTGAACCACTAAAGGGAGCATCGTAATTTCATACTCATCTAAAATCTGTTTAGGTAAATCTGAACCTGTATCAGTAATTATCGTAATCATGTTAATTCACCCGCTTGGCTTTTTTCTATAGTTTAACTTGTGATGGAATGAAAAGGCAATGATCATGTATTAAAAATAGCTGATTTGACTATTGACGGAGTACATCGTTTTCTGTTAAAAATGAATCTTGGATTAAGAAAGGAGGGACCCTCACATATGACAGAACGTTTTCGCCTAAGCGATCTTGGTATAACAGAATTAAAGAAAATCTTTTTTATTATTTTAGGATCTTTATTAAACGCCGTTTCTCTTAACATGTTTTTAATTCCTGCAAAAGTCTATGCAAGCGGATTTACTGGGGTTTCACAGCTAATATCTTCTTTGCTTGTTAATACGGCTTTTCCAATTAGTACTGGTATTTTATATTTATTGTTTAATATTCCGGTTACCATCCTAGGCTGGATGAAGGTAGGAAAGTCATTTACAATCTATAGCTTCTTAAGTGTTATCATGATAACCGCTTTCCTTGAAATCATTCCAATAACTGTTGTTTCATCTGATATCTTGCTGAATGCTGTGTTTGGAGGAGTAATCGCTGCATTAGGTGTAGGAATCACTTTAAAGTACGGGGCATCCACAGGAGGACTCGATATCATAGCAATGATACTTTCAAGAATGAAAAACAAACCGATCGGTGGTTACTTTTTTGTCCTTAATGGATTAATCATTCTTGCTGCTGGATTTCTCTTCGGGTGGGAAAAAGCGCTTTACACACTTGTTGCGCTTTACGTATCATCTCGAGTTATTGACGCCGTACATACGCGTCACGAAAAGCTCACAGCGATGATAGTCACGAAAAAAGGAAAAGAGATTCAAGAAGCAATCCACGGTAAAATGGTTCGTGGTATTACAATTATTCCCGCTAAAGGGGCGTTTTCTAAGCAAGACAAAGAAATGCTGATCATTGTCATTACCCGGTATGAATTATATGACCTTGAGCAAGTGCTAAAAGAAGTTGATCCGAATGCCTTTACGAATATCGTTCACACCACAGGCATCTACGGCTTCTTCAGAAATGACTAATGGGGTCTGACCCCAAACAAATACAAAACTCTTGAATTTGTACACACGGTATGGACAATATCCATACCGTGTTTTATTTGTGCATGTTTTCTATAAATTCACCATATAAAGGTAAAAATGTAATGGAGGTGATCATCTCTATGATGCAAAAAACAAAGTATCTTTTCTTTATGTTTTTATCAATCATTCTTATAACATCAATTTTTCTTTCTGCATGCACGAAAGAAGAAAAGAAAAACGAAAAAGAAACTGGAGAAATTAGCTCTCAGTTAAATCCTGTGCTATCTATTCAACAACGAAATGATGGGATAGACTTTTTGGCTGTTATTGAAAATCATAGCAATCACACGGTAACGCTCAGTTTCAATGATTCTAAAATGTTCGACGTAACCGTTACAGATTCATCGAATACAGAAGTGTTCAGACATTCTAAAGGAAAAAGCTATGAGCAAAAACCGGAAAAAGTTCAGATAAAAGCTGGTGCGAGCCATATTTGGAAAACGAAGTGGAAAGTTTCTGCTGAAGAAAGAAAAGCTGGGATTTATAAAGTGAAAGCAGCTTTTACACCAAGTAAGATTTCCCCAGGAGCCCTTAATACAGAAAAGTTAACAGTTGAAGAAATCCTCACCTTACAATCCGGCATCGGAGAGGTGCAGAACAACTCATTTCGAAACATACAATTTTCAGGCAAAGATGGTAAATACAACGTGTCAGGAGAGGCGAGAGTGTTCGAAGCTTCGTTTGCCTATTCGGTTTCAGATGGTCATACCGTTTTTGTAGAGAATCATGAACAAACGAGTGAGGGTGCACCAGCATGGGCGCCATTTTCTTTTACGATCAACATACCAGCGGAAGATCTTCCTATAAACGGTACGCTTATGCTGGAACTTTTCTATTACAGTCCAAAAGACGGTGCAAGAACAGATTTACTTGCTGTGCCATTACAAAGGTTTAAGTAACTTTAACTAAATCTAAAATAAAAAAACCAGCCTGCAATAATAAAAAAGGCTGGTTTTCTGATGATAAGTTATTTTTTAAGCATTCTCTTCCAATGCTTTTTGGATTTCTGGCATTAGTTCATTCCAGTCACTATCATTTGTTTTATTAACCGTAATAAAGTTCTCAAATCCAAAGATTGATTCTACGCCGTCAATCGATAACAACGCTTTAGCAAGAGCTGAATCTGAGTCATCCCCAACGCGTGCAGAAAGTCTGCCTTCTAAAAATTTCTCTGAACCATCAAACTTTATTGCGTTTGGGTTTGGTGTAGGTTGAATTGAAAATTCAATTGCCATGATTGAACACTCCTTCATATTTTAATTAAAAGTGAAATGCATATCTTTTAGAGATGATATCATGAAAATCCAGTGAGTTATACAAATGCTTCGTGACAGAATTGTTGATTCCTGTTTCAAGCTCAATAGATTTAATTCCATCTCGTTCCGCCCAATAGATTAAATGAAGCAATAGTTTTCGAGCAATCCCTTTATTTCGGTGTTCTTCGTGTACATAAAGCTCGTTTAACCATAAATAAGGTCCACCGATGCGAAGACTAACTCCCAAATTAAAAAAGGCTATTCCAATCACAGAATTTTCTTCTTCAGCAACAATAATTCCGCTTTTATCAGGATGATCAAGTGCCATTTTAATACCCGCAAGTGTTCTGGATTTTTCTTCAGGCTCACCATCCATCGTCCTCTGCTGCAGGAATAAGTGTGCAATTTCTTCGATGATATGGGATTCAGCTTCATTCGTTACACGATATATTTTCATAAAATGCCCCCAAAATTACTCTGCCAACGTAAGATGTCTCTTTCACATAACACATTATAACAAATTTATTGAGTGTTTGACGTTTGATAAATGGAAATTTCTTTCGAATAGTTTAATAACAGTATCGAAAGGGAGATGAGTATGTATGAAAACTCTTGTTTGTTTTGGAGACAGCATCACTTCAAAAGAAAAGAGTAAAGATGGCTCGCTAAGATTAACTTCCCGTTTAAGGCAAGAGCTAACGGAGTGGGTAGTCATGAATGCTGGTATACCTGCAGAAACGACAAGAGCTGCTCTTGTAAGATTGCAAGACGATGTGTTACGTCATCATCCTGATTTTGTGACAATTCTTTTTGGCGCAAACGATTCAAGTGATCATAGGCTCATTCCTTTAAAAGAATACGAAAAAAACCTCACATATATGGTAAACAAGATAGGTGCAGAAAAAGTGATCTTAATCAGCCCAGCCCCAGTCTATGAAGAACAGCAAAAAGCTCGTACAAATGAAAGAATGAAAAAATACGCACAGATTGTAAAAAAGGTCGCAAAACACGAAGGAACCTCTTATGTCCCTTTATTTGAAACACTTGTTGAAAAAAACATTCAAAAATATGTAATTGACGATGGACTTCATTTCAATAAGTTTGGTTATGAAGAGTTAAGTGAATTGATATTAAGAAAAATAAACATGTTAACAGCAATTACATTTCCTAAAAAACAGCTTTCTCCTTAAAAAGAGAAAGCTGATCTTATTCATTATTTACTTTAATGAATCTGGATTTTCTTCCAATAAGCTCTGCGCGTCTTCTAAACTTAAGCCAGCCGCTTGAGAGAAAGATTGGGGCTGCCCAGACTCTAAATGGCCGGGTTCAGTTTGTCCAGACGTGAAGTGTTTAGATTGGGCATTTTGGGATGCTCCAGGATGAGAATGTGCATCAAGCTGCTTTTGGAATTCAGCAAGCTGTGCGCGTTCTGCATCTGAAGAATTCGCCATCGCAGAAGAAAGAGCATTTTGTGCAACTTCCATATCATGCCCGGAAAGTTCGGTATGAGATGGATTATGATGGTTAGAAATATTGTTATTCAGCTCATGTGTAGAGTTTTGCACTTTACCAACAGCTTGCTGAACAGCATTTTTAGCGATTTGAAATAATTTGTTTGCCATCGTTATATGCCTCCTAATGAATTTCTCTCTTCTTTTTCGCGTTTGCGACCTTCTTGTTCATCTTTACTAAAAGCCATTGTTGTTTCTTGGCTTACCATATCTGCACCTTGCTTAATGGTGCGTTTTGATCGGCTTTTTTTGCTCATTGGAATCCCTCCTTTTCTCCCATAGAATTAGTTTTTACCGTAGTGATTACAATATGTAGACTTACAATCAATCCATCATAAAAAGAAATGGAAAAACAAAAATCCCCAGCTGATTTCTTAGCTGGAGATTAACGGATTGTTTCTTTTTTATAAGAGCTGGCTATTTGAACAGTTCTTTCAATGTCCTCTTTCCAAAGTTGATTAGAGTATAAGGGCGAGACTCTTGGCTAGGACAGGCTGAGCAGGTGAGACACTTAAGAGTAAAGCGTACGAATGTGGCTAACCGCCTGCCTCGCGGAAAGCGAGCACCTGAAACGGAAATCAACCTCTTCCAAAAGCAACAAAGAAAATCAAACCAACTTCATAACATTTTTTAAATAATGTGCGATTCCTTCTTCTTGATTTGTTAATGTTACATAATTTGCACGGTCTTTTAGTTCATCAATAGCATTTCCCATTGCAACACCATGGCCTGCATATTCAATCATCTCAAAATCGTTGTCCTCATCACCAAAAGCGATGATCCGTTCTTGTGGGATATTATAGTATTCAGCGATTTTTTTTAACCCTGTTGCTTTGCTGATTCCTGAGCGGATGACTTCAATAATGTTCCAAGGTGCTGCCCAGACTCTTTGGTCAACTACTTCAGCATGTTCTTTTTCAAGCATTGCTCTAAGCTCTGCAATATGATGATCTTCTGGATGCACTAAAATGGCTGTCGGATCATCTTTTAGTGTTTGATGCAGGTCACCAATTTGAAGAGGATTTTCATTCATAATGAAAGTGTTCACAATTACTTCATCGGGTCTTTTTAAATATACGTCATCCAAAACCTCTACCATAATATTTTTCACTTTAAACGTTTCACAGGCTGTAATAATCCGCTTTGCAACATCCAGTTCAAGTGGTGAATGGTGGATGCCAAATTCAGCATCATGCGGGTGGTGAACAAACGCTCCGTTAAAATTTACGATGGGGGTTCTTAATTCAAGCTCTTCATAGTACATGTTAGATGAGCGGAACGGTCTTCCAGTAGAAATGCATACATGGTGTCCTTGTTCAATCAATTTAAAAAGAATTTCTTTTGTCTTACGGGGAATCTTCTTTTCATCTGTTAACAACGTACCGTCAAGATCAAGTGCTATTAAGTATGGTTGTGTCACGAAAGTACCTGCCTTTTTTAGAATCTTTACGTAAAGTGTATTATTTTACTTAGAAAAAGTCTATTCATACAGGTCTTCATTCATGAAAAAGAAACATGTCTCATGATAAGATGGAAAAAAAGAGAAAGAGGAGATACGCTTTATGGTTTTAATACAAAAAGGAACGGTTAAAGATATTCCTTTCTTAATGGCTGAAAAAAGAGAAAATACCGGTAAAAGCTTGCCGCTGTTTATTTTTATACATGGATACACAAGTGCAAAAGAACATAATTTACATTTTGCCTATTCTCTAGCAGAAAAAGGATTTCGAGTTATTTTACCAGATGCTCTTCATCATGGTGAACGAATTTTATCTAATCCTCCAAAAAGCATGGATTACGACTTCTGGAATATCGTTCATCAAGGCATCCAGGATGTTAACGCAATTATCGACTGGGCAAATGATAATGAACTTGTTACAGAAGACCAGATTGCCGTTGGTGGAACTTCAATGGGGGCAATCATTACGTACGGATCGCTTGTAAATAACCCTGAAATTAAGGCTGGATGTGCACTTATGGGAACACCAGCTCATGAAAAGTTTGCAAGGTGGCAAATTGAAAGAATACAAAAAGCAGGTTATGAAATTCCGCTTACCACTAATGAACTTGAGAAGTCCATGACCTATATCAAGGAATATGATCTTACAAGTAATATTGAAAAATTAAATGACAGACCCTTATTTATTTGGCATAGTGAAGTCGATGCGGTTATCCCTTATGAGTTTGCTAAACCATACGTTGAGACTTTAACTAAAAACAGTCAATCCGTTTATATGAATGATAAAACATCAGGACATAAAGTTTCGCGGGCTGCTTATTTAAATGCTGTAGAATGGATCACAGAACAGCTGAAAGTAAAAAAAGAAACGGTGTAATCTTTACCCCGTTTCTTCCAGTTTAAGTCGATATGTTCTCTTCGGCTGGTACATATGATCAATTTCGTCGATTTGTTTTTGTAAGGAATGCATGATACGAAGTGAGAAAACGCCTTGTTCGTTCAACTCTTCTGGGATGTCGGTAATGGTTACTTTAAAGCCAGAACGGTGGTAATATTCATAAGAAACCTTCATATGATCAACATCCTTTCCATAATTTAAAAAAATAATAACAAACTTGTCTCCAAAAGTAAACTGAAAAGTTTTTATTTTCTGAAAAATTAAAATTAAAGGAGGAAATCTCTTGCCTGTTAAAAAAAGAACACCACTTCCTGTAGCTGACGCTGTAGAGAAAATCATGGCTTATTCAAGATTATGGGATACGGAGAAACTGCCTTTAGTTGCGAGTGATGACCGAATAATAGCAACAGATGTCATAGCAACACATGATGTTCCTCCTTTTAACCGTTCTCCCTATGATGGTTTTGCTATCTTTTCGGAAGATACGAAGCATGCATCCCAAAACAACCCAGTTAGGTTAAAAGTAGTTGACGCTATTGGAGCGGGGCATGTAGCTTCATGCAGGGTTAACAGCGGTACAGCTATTCGAATTATGACCGGAGCAAAGATTCCAGATGGTGCAGACGCAGTAATCATGCTAGAACTGGTAAAAGAAATGACCGATCAAGAAAATTCGTATATTGAAATAAAACGATCTATTAAAAAGGATGAAAATATTTCGTTTCAAGGTGAAGATACACAGCAAGGAAAGCTTTTAGTGAAACAAGGTACAAAAATCACCCCTGGCATTGTTGCGATCCTCGCGACATTTGGCTATCATCTAGTTTCTGTCTATAAAAAGCCTGTCGTCGGCATCCTTTCAACAGGAACTGAACTTCTCGATGTACATGAAGACCTGCAGCCCGGAAAGATTAGAAACAGTAATGCTTATATGATAGCAGCACAGGTAAGATCAATGGGAGCTGAAGTGAAATTATATCAGCACAAAGAAGATGATTTGGATTCATTGTATCAAAACGTAAAAGAATGCCTTGAAGAAACAGATATGGTGATTACTACAGGCGGTGTTTCTGTTGGTGATTATGATTATCTTCCTGCAATTTACGAAAAGCTAGAAGCAGAAGTGTTGTTTAATAAGATTGCTATGAGACCAGGCAGTGTAACAACGGTCGCAGTTCATGAAGGGAAATGGCTGTTTGGTCTATCCGGAAACCCATCTGCTTGCTTTGTGGGTGCTGAACTGTTTGTCCGTCCAGTTATTTTATCAGGTATGAAAATGAATAAACCGCATTGTGCTGTCACAAAAGCCATACTTGCAAGTGATTTTCCTAAAGCCAATCCTTTTACTCGATTTGTTAGAGCAACCTTATCAGAAGACTGTGATCAAAAAGTTGTGACTCCTGCTGGTCTGGATAAATCCAGCTCCGTCTCATCACTTATAGAAGCAAATTGTCTCATTGTCCTTCCGGGAGGTACAAGAGGGTGGGCAAAAGGAAGTGAGGTAGCTGTTCTTTCATGGCATGGAGAGGGGAGTGAGTGGCCGTGGAATCACCCGTTATTCTCCAAGTCGTCGGTTACCAAAACAGCGGAAAAACAACCGTAATTACGAAACTGGTCAAAAGATTAAAAGAACATCAAATACAAACTGGAGTAATAAAACATCACGGACACAATGACAGACTGGACTTAAACGATTCAGGCAAAGATACAGAACGACACAGAACGGCTGGTGCATCTATAACGAGTGTAATTTCAGCAAAGAACTCGATATTGTCTATGGATACTGAGTTATCTATCAACCAATTGATCGAGATTTATACGGTATTAAAAATGGATTGTATTATAATAGAAGGATACAAAAATATACAGTATCCAAGGGCAGTGCTTCTTCGTGACAAAAAAGGTGACATAGACCTTTTCAATCGGTCAGAAACTGTTATTGCCCTTATCCATGAAAATGATGTAAAAATAAACACAAATCCCCCTCAATTTAAGTGGGATGAGGAAAAATGGTTGGATTTCTTAGTTCAATACATACTGAATGGCTATAAGGAGAGAAAAGGATCATGAAACGGTTTAACATTACGAATGAGCCTATTAACAATCAAGACGTTATCGATCAAGTGATCCATCATAATGCTGGAGCTGTTTCCGTTTTTATTGGAACAGTCCGAGAGATGACCGGTGACAAACAAACCAAGTTTCTTCATTACGAAGCGTATGTACCAATGGCTGAAAAACAGCTCCAAAAAATAGGGGAAGAGATTCTTGTGAAATGGCCAAAAGCAATAACAGCTATTTCTCATCGAATCGGAACACTCCAAATATCCGATGTTGCTGTCACAATCGCTGTATCTACACCTCATCGTCAAGATGCATTTGATGCAAGCCGCTACGCGATTGAACGGATTAAAGAAATTGTTCCGATTTGGAAAAAGGAACATTATACAGATGGTGAAGAGTGGGTTGGGAATCAAAAGGGAACAGAAGCCTATCCTGCTGGTCATCCAGAAGGAGTGGAGAAGTAGTGGTACATATTTTATTATTTGCAGGTTTAGCACAACAAGCAAAAACTGAAAAAGTAACTATTGATGTGAACTCACCCCTTTCAGTAGAGGAAATCAGAGGTCTGCTGCAAAATCAAGTTGGGCCGCTCAAAGGGATTGAACATGCACTCGTTGCAGTGAATGAAGAATATGTAGAGCTTACTGATCAAGTTAAAGATGGCGATACGGTTGCTTTTATTCCGCCAGTTAGTGGTGGTTGATCATTCAATTTCGTAAACTTTGTTGGATTTGAAAGTAGTTGATATCTGTTCCAGGTGGTCGCTTTCGGCTAAAATGATACTAAAACAAATAAGCACTAAACAGGAATTTGACTGTAGTTACTCGTCAGATTCCTTTTTGTTTTGCTCGAAACAGGTGTAGCATATATTTTTTTCATCGATGATGTAGCCTTGAAAAAACCCGTCTGTGCAATATAAATCTTTACCGCAAACACCGCATGTGCCGACCAATTCGTTCATTTCATCATCTCCTCTTCTTTAGTCGATTGGACTTTTTCATTCGTGGTAAAGCGGTGGCAGGTTGCTTTTTTAACCACTTTAGAAACTTTTTTATTTCAGGAGCATTTCTTAGAGATTCTATAGAAGCATAAAGTAATGCAAGCTCGGCATTTGTATATAGAAAATGAATTTGTTTATGACATGGAATACAAAGGTTAGCGGTTTCTGAAAAACGGCCGCCTTCTTCTTTTGGAATTAAGTGATGAACGGTTAGTTCAACCGGTTCTCTTCTGCAAAGCTCACATGTACCTTTCTCCACTCATTATTCAATCCCTTCACAATAGTAATTTGGGCACAAGTACCATCTTCATTTCCTTTGAATAGGATGTGGTAAAAGGAGGGGGTAATATGTATCCGCAACCATTTCCGTTCGGAGGATCACAAAACTTCGGAGGGCAGTCAGGCGGTATGGGCCGTTCACCGTTTAAAAAAATATATAAAACATGTATGAAAAATAGAAATCAGCATGTTCAATTGATGTTGATGGATGGTATAACCTATACAGGGTTTATCGAGTATGTTGATCAGCAAAACGTTTATTTTGCTATCCCATATGTAGAAAAGCAGCAAGAAAACCGCAATCAAGAAGCGCAGTATGATGTGCGAGGCTATCAAATTTATCGATGTGTGTTTCCTTTACATGCAGTAGCGGGAGTTAATAGCGCATATTAAGCAAATTTTTGTTGTTATTACTTCTTTTTTTTAGCAAGTGTTATCATGCAAACCGCGGGTAACCTATAAAAGAAAGGAGGGTACATCAAATGGGGCAGAATAAACATTTTAAACATGGTCAAAAAGCACCGAATAATGGGATGTATGTTGAAATCGGTGAAACCGGAAGCATGGTAAATGATCCACAGCAGATCCACTTATCAGCAGGTGACCGTTTTCCGGAAACAACAAACCATAATCGTGTATGGACATATAAAAGAAAACCGTAACTAAATATAAAAACCCGGAAAAAGTCCGGGTTTTTATCTTATATCTCTTCGCTTTTTGCTGGCAACAATTCACCTAAAACAGAAATAACGACTGTAAATATTACTCCAAAAATAGAAGCTTTTACAAAATCGAATGTTCCGCCTTGCATTGAAACAAGCACATAAAAAATCATATTGCTTAATAATAAAGACCAAATTAACGTCCAAATATAACGCATGCTACATTCACCTCTTTATGTAAACGAATTCTTTACCCTTCTGTATAGTAACAAAAGTTGAGATAAAGGGAAAGATTCTTTCTGTATTTTATCTAACATAATGTCATAAATGTTAATAATTTTCATAAATTGTTCAAGCTTAACAGGATAAAACCCATGAACAAAGAAGAAGGTACATAAACAAGAATTTTGTTATTACTTTTATGGGCAAAAAATAGGGAGGTAAAAAAATGGAGCAAAAGTGGGAGGAATTGAAGGCGTTAGAAGAACAAGATGAAAAGAACTTGACTCCACAAGGAAAAGAAACGCTAGAGCAGTTAAAAAAAGAGCTCGATTCTTAAAACTTAGGCAGATAACTTTGGCTAAAAATTTTCCCATGCATACATTAGATAAGAAAAGCTAATGCGAGGGGAGAATTGTGAGCATCGATAAACGCACTTTCCAAATTGATAATCAATGGAACATCATACATCTACCAGAGCAGCCTAATGGTTTCGCAGTAATGATTATCGGTGACTGCAGCCATTATGTGGACGAATATACAAGTCTTTGGAAACAAAACACTGAACGCGCAAACCTCATACAATCCCTCAAGAATCAAGGTTACACGATATTCTATTCTAATTTATATGGAAGACATTGGGGCAGTCCTTCTTCAGTAATACTTGCAAAGAGACTGTACCACTATGTCATGAAACATGAAATCTTAAATCCTAATATACATTTGATCGCGGAGGGAATGGGTTCGCTCGTTGCGCTGCGGCTTATGGAGGACATGGAAGAACATATTCGTTCCGCTCTTTTTATAAATCCATGTATTGACTTAAAGAGTCATTTTAACCATGAAAGACAAAACCGTTTGTTCTTCAAAAGATTGATCAGAGAGATTAGCTCAGCTTATCAAGTGCAAGTAGATAACGTAGAGCATCTTATTGACAATCTTCCTTCCATAAAAGATCTTAAAGCGAAAACCCCAGTTCAGATATGGCATGCTGCAAGAGGTGTAGCATTTAATTTCAAAGATCATAGCAGGACCTATGAAAAGAGAAGACAAAATCTTAATGCCCCGATATCCCTTTCCATTCATGTACCTGAGACGACATTCAATCCAGCCAGGGCATTTCAAGCCTTTTTTAAAAATCATGAAAAACTGTTATGAACCTCATTGTAAAGAAGTGTTCAATGAGGTTTTTGAATGGAAAAAAAGTATCGTATTCTTAGGAGCATCCCCATAGGATAGTAAGAGGAGAAAAATGGAACTGGAGGCTCTTACATGAAAAAGGCATTTGTAACAGGAGCGGCAGGGTTTATCGGTTATCATTTGTGCAGCCGTTTATTGGATGAAGAAGTTGATGTCGTCGGAATAGATATGGCAGCATCTCCTGATCGAATAGACTATATTGCACGCCATGCTGGATTTCAATATCTTCCTATGGATATTAATGAAGCTGACCTTCAGCCTCATACTAACGGATGTGATGTGATCTTTCACCTGGCTTGTTCAATCAAACCAACTGCACCGTGGGCAAATATAGAGGATGAAGTACAAAGACATGTCTCTGTTTTGAAAAAAGTAGCATCTTTTGCTAACAGCCAAACAAAACTTGTATACGTTTCTTCATATGATGTTTATGGTAAAAGGCAAGGTGATGTTCTGGAAAGTTCCCCTAAAAATCCTGAAACTTTATTTGGACTTATCAAGCTAACTGAAGAAAATATGGTAAAACAGTTGGCTGAACAGTACGATTTTCCTTTTGTGATTATGCGTTTACCTACAGTTTATGGACCGGGGCAACCAGAACATCATACGTACCAACAAGTGATCTCGATAGAAGATCAAGATCTCCAAAGAAATGAGTCTATATCAAAAGATTCAATAACAGAAGATGTGTTATTCGTTGATGATGCAGCTGAAGCACTGTATTTAGCCGGAAAGTCTTCAGCAAAAAATGAAATCTATAACATTTCAAGCGGCAACCCGAATCAGTGGGTGGAAGGCTTAAGCGAATTAAAAGCAGATAAATTAACATTTAAAGAAAAAAGAAAGATGAGGATTAAAGGGGAAAAAGCGGAAGCAGAGCTTGGATTTCGTGCAAAGACAAAAATAAAAGAAGGCATCATGAAGCAAATTATGCATTTTAGAAACAAAAACAAAAAATCAAAGCCAAATTCAAAAGAAATATAGCTGTATAGGTGCTCCTGAATATTCGGGACGCCTTCTTTGATTACTGCAATGAACGTAGGCTTTAGGGTATTGCATAGATTATTCATGTCGATTTAAATCAACCCGTGGATATAGTAGTAAAACTCGCGGGATAATTACCAAATCTCGCGGGAATAAAACCAAAACTTCAGGGATTACTTATTAAACAATCTCACAAAACATTTGTTCAGCACTCATTTTTCTTTATAATAGAAAGCGGGTTATTATACCTTGTACATATTGTTAGGGAGGTCTAAAAAAATGGATACAGAGCGCAACATGAAATTTATGCAGATCGCTATGAGTCATCTGCCTGAAGCACAGGCTTTTCTTGAGAAAAAAGGGATCGAATTAGGCATGGAAGATGTTCAGCCGATGCTTCAACTTTTAATGAATGTGATGAATGACGCGTACGAACTTGGAAAAGAAGAGAATAAGTAAACATAAGAAAAAGCCAGCCCATGTCGGGTTGGCTTTTTTACTTCTTCTTAAACGCAGAGAAGATAGGGGAGATCTGTTGTGCGACTTTAACGGATTGGTCGATTACGGCGAAGATTTTATTATAATCAAGTGAGCCTTCCTGCGTTCTGAAAGAATGTAAAAATGGTCGAGGCATTGGTTGGTGAAAAGGAACAGGCATGCCTCTGAATCCAGGGCCACCAAAGTGTTGTGGAGGTGGGAAACCTTGCTGCATATGCTGCTGCTGATTAGGGCCCATTGGGAAACGTCCAGGAAACTGTGGAGGATACATGGGCTGTTGTCTAGGTTGAGAATGATGCATTTTGAACCACTCCTAATATCAATTTCGCTAAACTTACATTTTTCTTCCATACAGGATATGCCCTAAGCCCTGTATTGGTGAAAGAAAAGAACTTTAACTAGACAAATTATAAGAGATATCATAAAATTAGTACCAGGTCATAATATTTGATTATAAAAGATTTCAAAAGCTCACCTCTATGTGAGTGAAAAGGATTATATTAAAAATAAACTAAAGCCAAAGGGGTAATGTTATGAATGCAGGAATCATAGGGATGGGAAGCTATATCCCTGAAAAAATTCTAGCGAACTCCGACCTGGAAAAAATGGTTGATACAAATGACGAGTGGATTCGGACTCGAACAGGAATCGTAGAACGCAGAATTGCAGAAGAATCGATGACAACGTCTCATATGGCTCGATTTGCAGCTCAGGATGCGTTGAAAGATGCAGGTATTGCTGCGGAAGAGATCGATCTTATCGTAGTGGCTACCGTTACACCAGATAATCCTTTTCCTTCAGTTGCTTGTCAGCTCCAAGATTATTTAGGTGCCAAAAACGCTGTAGCGATGGATGTCAGTGCCGCATGTGCAGGTTTTATCTACGGTTTAGTCGTTGCAAAGCAATTTATTGAAACAGGGACCTACAAAAACGTTCTAGTCGTTGGAGCAGAAAAGCTATCAAAGATTACAGACTGGAAAGATCGCAATACAGCTGTACTTTTTGGAGATGGAGCTGGTGCTGCGGTACTATCTAAGGTAAGTGAAGGAAGAGGTATTCTTTCTTTTGAACTTGGATCTGATGGGACAGGTGCAAAACATCTTTATCAAAATGAATTTATCCATATGAACGGACGCGAAGTATTTAAATTTGCAGTGCGGCAAATGGGTGAGTCATCTCTAAATGTCGTTCATAAAGCTGGACTTTCTAAAGAAGATGTTGATTTTTTAATACCTCATCAAGCGAATATCAGAATTATGGAAGCATCAAGAGAAAGATTAGAACTTCCGAAAGAAAAAATGGTCATGACGATTGATCGCTTCGGCAACACATCGTCAGCATCTATTCCGATGGCATTAAAAGAAGCACTAAAAGATGGTAGAATAAAAGAAGATCATACAATCGTACTTGTTGGATTCGGTGGCGGACTTACTTGGGGAGCAGTTGCGCTTCGCTGGGGAAGATAAGCTTCATCCAACAATGATGTACAAAGGAGAGTTGGTTTTACAATGAAAAAAAGAGTAGTCGTAACAGGCATGGGAGCCGTAACACCTCTTGGAAACAGTGTAGAAGAAACATGGAAAAAGATTGTTGAAGGTCAAAGCGGTGTAGGTCCGCTAACAAGAAGAGACGCAGAAAAGTTTCCTGTAAAAGTTGCCGCAGAAGCAACAGAATTTAAACCAGAAGATTTTATGGATAAAAGAGATGCACGCAGAATGGATCGCTTCACACAATTTGCTGTTGCAGCATCCATCATGGCTGTTAAAGATGCTAATTTAGATATCACTGAAGAAATCGCACCGCGAGTAGGTGTGTGGATTGGTTCTGGTATCGGTGGAATGGATACGCATGAAGAGCAGTTCCGAATCTTTGAAGCAAAAGGTGTAAGACGTGTAAGTCCATTCTTTGTACCGATGATGATTCCAGACATGGCTTCTGGCCAAGTTTCAATCACAATTGGCGCAAAAGGCATGAACTCATGTACCGTAACAGCTTGTGCATCTGGCGCTAACTCAATTGGTGATGCATTCAAAGTGATTCAGCGCGGTGATGCTGATGTTATGTTGACTGGCGGAACTGAAGCCCCTATTACAGATATGGCTCTTGCTGGCTTCTGCCAAGCTGGTGCATTATCTACTAACCCGGATCCTAATACAGCAAGCCGTCCATTTGATAAAAACAGAAGTGGTTTTATTATTGGAGAAGGTGCTGGTATTCTTGTTCTTGAAGAATATGAATTTGCAAAAAAACGCGGAGCTAAAATTTACGCGGAAATCGTAGGTTATGGAGCAACAGGTGATGCTTATCATATTACACAGCCATCACCTGGTGGAGAAGGCGGTGCTCGTGCGATGAGACAGGCAGTTGAGGACAGCGGTCTGACACCTGAGGACATTTCGTATATTAACGCACACGGAACAAGCACTGATTATAATGATAAATTTGAAACTGCAGCAATTAAAGCTGTGTTTAATGAGCATGCTTACAATATACCAGTGAGTTCGACAAAGTCCATGACAGGTCATTTATTAGGTGCTGCCGGCGGAATTGAAGCGATTTTCTCTGTTAAAGCGATACAAGAGAATATTCTGCCTCCAACGATTAACTATGAAACACCTGATGAAGAGTGTGATCTCGACTATGTTCCTAATACTGCTCGATCTGCTGAAGTGAAGGCTGTTCTCAGCAATTCGCTTGGATTTGGCGGGCACAATGCGTCGCTTGTATTTAAGAAAATAGAAGAATAATACGAATAAAAAATCCCGTTTTCTTTTGAAAGCGGGGTTTTTGCATACTTCGAGTAAATTACCTTAATTTAGAATAAAAAAGACAACCTCTGACTATACTGATTTTAAATACAAATCGGTAAAAAAGTGAGGGGTACAGATGTTATACTTACGTGATGTTTGGGTCAACTGGTTTGAAGGAGAAGAGAATGGCTACAACGTTTGTGAGTTTCATGAATGGCGAAAAGACGACTACATTGAGTTGTTGGACCAAGTACCCATTATTAAAATAGAATCCACACTCTTTCACTACATTGAAAATGACTTAAATGACCTTCCTGATGCACTGCTAGAAGAAGTCCATCAAAAAGCTTATGTCAGAAAGAACAACCAGCGCGTACAGCTAGAACACTGCTTTATCATCACGGATGAAAAGAAATCACTCATTGTTGATACAATGGGTTACAGAATCCCAATCCGTAAGAGCAGACTCATTCCAAGACAAGAACAACTCGTCTTTGAAATGGCAGAGCAGACCGAAACTTCTGTATATACGTTTAGCGAAAAGCAGATGAGCAAGGAATATCACATTCTTTCTCCAAACCCTGACAGTATGAGAGGGTTAACCCGTAAAGAAAGACAATTAAAGCAACTTCTTTTTATGACTCTAGATCAATTGCATTCAACAAAAAATGTAGCTGAGATGAGATATTGGTGCACCGAATGGATGCCAGAGCAATACGGAAGAATTCAAAGAATGGATTTTGACGAAGCATGGGACGCCCTGTACTGTGAACTAAAAAGCGGTTGGTCCAAAAAACATATGGATATGTGTGAACGACTAGTAAAAGGACAACCTTACTTTGAAAAGATATGGGAACTTGAAAATGGAACTCAAGTGAATTAAACCACTTAAATAAGCTGGCTCCGCGTGTGCGGATGCCAGCTTTTTTTGGTTTTTGGTGAGTATGAACGCGTTATATGCTCGTTCACGGGGTTTTATGCTCGTTCGCGAAGATTTATGCTCGCTCCCGAGGTTTTATGCTCGTTCACGGTGTTTTATGCTCTCTAAGTGAGCCTTAAGGCTCGCTGAAAGAGCGCCATCCGAGAAATACCAGCGCATCCGAGATAAACAGTTTGTTAAAAAACCAGTGGAGAATCATAATGTTATGCTCCACTGGTTTTTTGATATTTTTATATTTAAG
Source organism: Fictibacillus phosphorivorans (assembly GCF_001619875.1). GTDB lineage: Bacteria > Bacillota > Bacilli > Bacillales > Fictibacillaceae > Fictibacillus > Fictibacillus phosphorivorans_B. The sequence goes on along the minus strand of NZ_LRFC01000039.1, from coordinate 119,253 downwards.
AATTGATTTGCTGCTGTTATCGCTGTTATCAAATTTGAATCTGCTATACAGCTATAAATCAGCTATTAAATTCTTTTACGAGCTAGCCCCATCGCACGCTCCGCTTTATTTAACGTTTTATTTGCTACAAAGTTTGCTTTTTCAGCCCCTTGATCAAGAATATCATCTAGCTCAGAAGAATCAACGTATTCTTTATAACGATCTTGAATGGGTTTTAACGTATTAATAACAGCTTCTGCAACACCTTGTTTAAAGTCTCCGTAACCTTTTCCTTCGTATTTCTCAACTAGAGAAGATATACTTTCTCCAGTCAGTTGAGAATAGATCGTAAGCAAGTTAGAGATTCCTGGTTTATTCTCTTTATCATAAGCTACTACACCATCGGAATCGGTTGTAGCACGCTTGATTTTCTTTAAAATGACAGACTCATCATCGAGCATGGAGATGAATGCATTTTGGTTTGGATCAGATTTACTCATCTTTTTCTCAGGATCAACAAGTGACATGATTCTAGCTCCTTCAGAAGCGATCCTTGGCTCTGGAATTACAAAAATATCGCGATACTTCTTATTAAAGCGCTCTGCAATATCCCTCGTAAGTTCAAGATGTTGCTTCTGATCATCACCTACAGGCACAATTCCAGTGTTATAAAGAAGAATATCTGCTGCCATCAATGGGGGATATGTTAACAATCCTGCTGAAACAGCTTCTTTCCCTGTTGATTTGTCCTTAAACTGTGTCATGCGCTCTAATTCTCCGATGTATGTTACACACTGAAGCATCCATCCCATTTTGGTGTGCGCGGGAACATCAGATTGAATGAAAATAGTAGACTTAACAGGATCAATACCTGCAGCTAAGTATAGTGCTGCTAAGTTCCTGCTATTCTTTTTAAGTTCAACTGGATCTTGTGCTACTGTAATTGCGTGCTGATTTACAACGCAGAAGTAGCATTCATGTTCATGTTGAAGCTCGACAAAATGTCTCATTGCTCCAATATAGTTGCCGATCGTTAAATTTCCGCTCGGCTGTATGCCTGAGAAGATTACAGACATGATTCATCTCTCCTTTATTCTTTAAAATAAATATAAAAAGGCCCACTCGTCGCCTTATAGCAAGGGACGAATGGACCGCGGTGCCACCCTTATAATTCTCAAACAAAAGAAAATCACTCAAAACGTACAGGATGAACCGATACGCTGTCCATTTATATCGTGCGGACATCTACACGTCTGAGCCTACTTCTAAAGGTTCGGTCAGAATGCTCAAAAGCCCATTCCATCATGATCCACTGTCTGTTTGCACCAGCCACAGACTCTCTGAAAGTTTCACACCATGTACTCTTCTTTATCATCGCATGTGTCATTTATTTTTTAGTAGTATACACAAATTACAAAAGATATGCAACGGCAATTGAAATAAAAGTTAAAAGTAGACCGCTGTACAGAAACGACTTCATATAAGAATCATTTACACGCTCCGACAGGTGAAAGTTCGTTTTAAAGGCAATCTGATCATCAATTTCTGGAGCTTTAGAAAGAGCTTTAGTTACTCTTTTAAAGCTATACGTAAAGAAATCAAAAAAACCACCTTTCACTACATATAATGCTATCCCTATAAGTGCGATCGATATTGAAAAATAAAAAAGCGTATTAATGTATTTTTCAAGAGTAATTGGTCCGGTAGTAATTAAAGTAGCTCCAAATGCTATTAAGACAGGGAATGCTGATATCATCAGAATCCTCTTTACAAGTAAGTTCATCAATTATGCCTCCAAGTAGTAAGAAATACACCATAAACATTTAAAAATGTACCACAAAATTTGGATTATACCGTCAGACTATACTCCCATTGTAACAAATGAAATATAAAATTGACGAATTATCTTCATGTCCTAGGCACGTCCTCACATCACAAAAAATCGAGAATGTAATATCCATGCTAGTTTACACATAATTTTGGTAAAATTTGTAGAATTATCAGAAAATAAACCCTCACACGATATAGGTATTTATACCTATTTTTTGTTAAGGAAAAGTAAATATAATGGGCTTTTTGTAAAACTCTTAAAAAAAATAAATGCACAATTGTTTGAAAACTTGTATAATCGAACTTGTAGATGAAAATATCTGATAATTCTTGATGCTTTTATCTGCTAACAAATTAACAGGATAAAAAGGGGAGGTCAACACATGAAGAAGTCAAAATGGTCATTGCTTCTTACACTAGTACTTGTTCTAAGCATGTTCTTAGCAGCTTGTAGTGGTGGAAGCAAAGATGGCGACGAGAAAGCTAAAGGCGGCGACGAAGGAACAAAATCGGATAAGCCAGCTGAGCCGCAAGTACTTAACATCCTTGATGGGGAAGAAATCCCTTCAATGGACTCTTCACAAGCAACAGACTCTGTATCATTCGAAGTAATGAACAACGTTATGGAAGGTTTGTACCGTCTTGATAAAGACAACAAGCCAACTGAAGGTGTTGCTGAAAGCCACGAAGTAAGTGAAGATGGAACAGTTTACACGTTCAAATTAAATCCAAACGCTAAATGGAGCGATGGATCTCAAGTAGTAGCGAAAGATTTCGTATACGCTTGGCAAAAAGCATTATCTCCAGATACTCTTTCTGAGTATGCTTACATCATGGGACCTGTAAAGAACGCTAACGCGATCCAAACTGATGGTGACCCATTATACGGTAAAGTAGATCAATTAGGTGTTAAAGCAGTTGACGACACTACTCTTGAAGTAACTCTTGAAGCTCCAGCTCCTTATTTCTTAGGATTAACTGGATTCGCAACATTCTACCCGCAAAAAGAAGAGTTTGTTAAGTCTCAAGGCGACAAGTACGCTTTAGAAGCTAACACTCTATTATACAACGGTCCTTTCGTACTTAACGAGTGGAAACACAACGAAGGATGGCAGTACAAGAAAAACGATAACTACTGGGATAAAGACAACGTAAAATTAGACGAAATTAACGTTAAAATCGTTAAAGACGTTGCTACAAGCGTTAACCTTTATGAAACTGGTCAAACAGATATCACTGGTCTAAGCATGGAATATGTTGATCAGTACAAAGATCACGAAGATCTTTACACTCGTGGAGAAGCTACAGTATTCTTCCTACGTTTAAACCAAAAATCAGAAGCTCTTAAGAACGCTAACATCCGTAAAGCGATCGACATGGCTTATGACAAGCAATCAATGGTAGACGTTCTTCTTAACAACGGTTCTACACCTGCTTACTACCTAGTACCTGGTGAATTTACTCCTGGTCCAGACGGCGAAGACTACCGTAAAACGAACGGCAACTTCGGTGGATATGATTTAGAAAAAGCTAAAGAACTTTGGGCTGCTGGTCTAAAAGAACTTGGTAAAGATTCAGTTGAACTTGAGCTATTGAACTACGATTCTGATGGCGCTAAGAAAATGGGTGAGTTCTTCAAGAACCAACTTGAAAAGAACCTTCCTGGAATCAAAGTTAGCATTAAAGCACAACCATTTAAGCAAAAGCTTGAGTTAGAGTCTAAAGGGGAGTATGACTTCTCTTACGCTGGTTGGGGACCTGACTATCAAGATCCTATGACTTTCCTTGACATGTTTATTACAGATGGACCGCACAACCAAATGGCTTACTCTAACCCTGAGTATGACAAGTTAATCGAAAGTGCTAAGAAAGAAACTGATGAGAAGAAGCGTTGGGAAACTATGCTTGAAGCTGAGAAAGTATTATTCGAAGATCAAGCGATCTCTCCACTATACCAACGTGGTGTAACTGGCCTTCAAAAGCCTTATGTTAAAGGTTTAGCTCATCACTTATTCGGAGCTGATGTTTCTTACAAGTGGGCTTACATTGAAGGAAAACAATAATATTCTATTGAAAAATAGTATATAGTTTTTCTCAGGAGAGTACATGTGTTCCTGACATGTACTCTCTTTTTTGCCTGTAAATAAGAAAAGTACAATTTTTTATAAAATATAAAAAGATATCAGAAAATGTCGAAAAAAGAATATTTTCTATTGATATAAAATATTTTGTCCCTTAAGATAGATATTACAGAAAGATTTCAAAACATTAAGTTTGAGACATTTGGGGGAGGTGTGTGTAATGTTGCGTTATATAACGAAGCGTGTTTTTGCAATGTTGTTAACACTGCTGATCATAGCAACACTTACATTCTTTTTAATGAAGTTATTACCGGGTTCTCCTTTTAACAATCAAGATAAGTTAACTGAGACTCAGCGTTATGCTCTAAACGAAAAATACGGGTTAAATGACCCGGTGCCTGTTCAATATATAAATTATCTAGGGAAATTGGCACAGGGTGATTTAGGATATACGTTTCAGTTTGACGGACGTACCGTTACATCAATGATTGCAAATGGTATGGGGCCATCAGCTACTGTCGGTTTTGAGGCATTGGTATTTGGAACGTTAGTCGGCTTAGTTCTTGGTATAGCTGCAGCACTTAAACATAATACGTTTATAGACTATGGAGCTATGATCGTTGCAGTATTCGGAATTGCCATTCCATCCTTTGTATTTGCAGGACTTGTGCAATACTACTTTGGTGTTAAATTGCAGTGGCTTCCAGTTGCTTTTTGGAATGGACCGGAGTACCATATCTTGCCGGCATTCTCTCTATCCGTAGGAGTAATCGCTACCGTGGCACGATTTATGCGTACTGAAATGCTTGAGATTTTAGGTACTGACTATATATTAATGGCTCGTTCAAAAGGAATCAGCAAGAACGCAGTAATTTTAAAACACTGTGTACGTAACAGTATGATCCCGATTATCACAATTCTAGGACCTTTGTCTATCGGACTTATTACGGGGTCTTTAGTAATAGAAAATATTTTTGCAATACCTGGTATTGGTGAACAGTTCGTAAAGAGTATTAATCTAAATGATTACCCAGTAATTATGGGAACTACTTTATTCTATAGTTTTCTTATTATTGCTATCATTTTAGTCGTTGATATTCTTTATGGAATCATTGACCCTCGTATTCGTGTAGCAGGAGGTAAATCATAATGAGTATGTCAGAAAGAAAACTAACACCAGATTTATTTCGTCCTGCTCAATTAGTAACAGGAAAAAGTGAAGAGATTTCAAAGCCAAGTTTGAGCTTTTGGCAGGATGCCTTTAGACGTTTAAAAATGAATAAAGCAGCAATGGCTGGACTATTTGCGATTGTTTTTATCATAGTCTTCTCATTGATTGCCCCGTCTTTTAGCAAGTATGGAGTGGATGATCAAGAGTTAATGAGAGCTAACTTACCTCCTAAAATTCCGGGATTAGAAAAAGTAGAATTTTTAGGTGTTAATGGTGTAGACATTCGTGGTGTAAATCAATATGAGATGAAAAACATTCCTGCAGACCAAAAATTTTGGTTTGGAACAGATGTACTAGGTCGTGACCAATGGGTCCGTGTTTGGAAAGGTACACAAATCTCCTTGTATATTGCATTCCTTGCAGCAACGATTGATTTAATCGTTGGTGTAGCTTATGGAGGAATCTCTGCTTTTTATGGCGGACGAGTTGATGATACAATGCAAAGATTTGTTGAAATCTTGTATGGTATTCCAAACCTAGTAGTAATCATTTTGTTTATCATTATACTTGATCCAGGGATCCTCTCTATTACACTAGCCCTTGTTATTACAGGGTGGATTGGGATGTCTCGTATCGTTCGTGCACAAATTCTTTCATTAAAGAATCGTGAGTTTGTTTTAGCATCGAAAACACTTGGGTCGACAAATGGAAGATTAATTACAAAGCATTTGCTTCCTAATACGTTAGGGGCAATTATAATTACAAGTACGTTCACAATCCCAGGAGCTATCTTCTTTGAAGCATTCCTAAGCTTTATCGGACTAGGTATTCAACCACCGACTGCTTCTCTTGGAGCCCTGATCTCTGATGGTTTTAGATCATTGAGGATTTATCCACATTTAGCCATATATCCGGCTGCGATTCTATGTGTCCTGATGATCAGCTTTAACTTATTAGGGGATGGATTACGTGATGCACTTGATCCGAAAATGAGAAGATAGGAAGGAGATTTATAAATGGAAAAACTATTAGAATTAGAAAACCTACATGTCTCCTTCCAGACATATGGGGGAGAAGTTAAGGCCGTTCGTGGTGTTAGCTTTAAACTAGACAAAGGTGAATCACTTGCAATCGTAGGAGAGTCCGGTTCAGGTAAATCGGTTACTTCAAAAGCGATCATGAGATTGCTTCCTAATAAAATTGGTTCTATTAAAGAAGGCCAAATTCGTTTTCAAGGTAAAGACCTTGCAAAAGCAACTGAACGAGAAATGGAAAAGATTCGTGGTGCTGAGATCTCAATGATCTTCCAAGACCCTATGACTTCACTTAATCCGACAATGACAATCGGTAAGCAGATCATGGAAGGTCTTCGCAAACACCAAAACATGAGTAAAAGTGAAGCGAAAGAGCGTTCAATAAACCTATTGAAACTAGTAGGTATCCCAAATCCTGAACTGCGTGTTGAAGAATATCCTCACCAATTTTCAGGCGGAATGCGTCAGCGTGTTGTAATTGCGATCGCACTTGCTTGTAATCCTAAAGTACTAATTGCGGACGAACCGACAACTGCGCTTGATGTTACTATTCAAGCCCAGATTCTGGACTTGATGAGAGATCTTCAGGACAAAACAGGAACAGCTATTGTTTTAATCACACATGACCTTGGTGTAGTAGCAAACCTGGCTCAACGTGTAGCGGTTATGTATGGTGGAGTCATTGTTGAAACAGGTACAGTAGATGAGATTTTCTATAAGCCTAAACATCCATATACTTGGGGACTATTGGCTTCTATGCCGAAACTTAACGCAGAATCAAAAGAGTTATTGGCGATTCCTGGTACACCGCCAGATTTGATGAACCCGCCAAAAGGATGTCCTTTTGCTGCTCGTTGTCCATATGCAATGGAAGTTTGTATGGATCATATGCCAGATGTAACTGACGTTTCTTCTTCTCACAAAGCTGCTTGCTGGTTATTAGATGAGCGAGCGCCGAAAGTTGAACCGCCAGAAGCGGCAGTAGTTGGGGGTGCTCGATAATGTCAGTAGTAGAAAGAGAAAAGTTACTAGAAGTAAAAAACTTAAAAAAATATTTCCCAGCTGGAAAAAAGGGTGTACTAAAAGCAGTAGATGATGTTTCCTTCGATATTTATAAAGGTGAAACACTTGGACTTGTAGGAGAGTCAGGGTGTGGTAAATCTACGACTGGACGTACGATTATTCGTTTGTATGATGCAACAGATGGTGAAGTCTCTTATGAAGGTGTAGACGTTCACGATAAGAAATCTCGTTCAGAGCTAAAGAAATTCAACCGTAAGATGCAGATGATATTCCAAGATCCATACGCATCACTAAACCCGCGTATGACTGTTAAAGATATCATTGCAGAAGGTATTGATATTCACGGACTAGCTAAAACAAAGAAAGATCGTGACAACCGTGTATACGAGCTTCTTGAAACAGTTGGTTTGAATAAAGAACACGCAAATCGCTATCCGCATGAATTCTCAGGTGGTCAGCGCCAGCGTATCGGGATCGCACGTGCTCTAGCTGTGGATCCAGACTTTATCATTGCTGATGAGCCTATTTCAGCACTTGATGTATCCATCCAAGCCCAAGTGGTAAACTTGATGATGGAACTTCAAAAAGAGCGCGGACTTACTTACCTATTTATTGCCCATGATCTATCAATGGTTAAACACATTTCTGATCGTGTTGGTGTAATGTACCTAGGTAATATCGTAGAACTTACTTCGAGTGATGAGCTTTACGAAGAGCCGTTGCACCCTTATACACAAGCTCTTTTATCAGCGATTCCAGTTCCGGATCCTGAATTAGAAAGAAGCCGTGAGCGTATCATCTTAGAAGGTGATGTTCCGAGTCCGATCAATCCTCCAAGCGGCTGCAGATTCCGTACACGCTGCCCGCATGCAATGGATGTGTGTGCTGCTGTTAAGCCAAAATGGCAAGAAGCACGAGAAGGACATTGGGTAGCTTGTCATCTATACGATGAAGAAGCTGTTAAACAAAATAATTAACACATTTTAAACAGTCTCCTTCCTTACAGGAGGCTGTTTTTTATGTTAAACTAAAATCAGTGTGTAAAGCGTATACAAAAGTCCTATGAAATTCTTTGCACATCCCTACTATTAGAACGAGAAGCAGAAATGGGGTAGAACAATATGAACCTTAGTTTTATAATTGACAGTGCAACTGACCTTAAAATAAATCAAGAAAATCTGGAATATTCTTTAACGGTAGTTCCGTTAAATGTACAATTTGGTGAAGACCACTATTTAGATGGAGTTACTATTACTGAAGATGAATTTTATGGACGCATGTCTACTGAACCTGAATTACCAAAGACAAGCCAGCCATCCCCTCAATCTTTTTATGAAACATTCCAAAAAGAAGTTGATAAGGGGAATGATGTACTTTATATTGGTATTTCATCTAATTTAAGCGGCACCGTCCAAAGTGCTACTATCGCAAAAAACATGCTGAAGGAAGATGAACAAGAAAAAGTAACGATCATTGATTCGGGAATTGCTTCTGGAGGCGTACAGATTTTATTGAATGAAGCGATTCAAATGCATCAAGAAGGGAAATCATTAAGTGAGATTGTGAATCAGCTTAATAAAACGAAAACAGGCATAAAAGCTTACGTTCTTCTTGAAACATTAGAAAACCTTAAAAAAGGTGGAAGAATTTCTACCGTTCAAGGTGCAATTGCTGGGATGCTGAATATTAAACCAATGATTTCTATCGTTGATGGAGTTGTTGAGACAATCGGTAAGTTTAGAGGAAGTAAAAAAGGACTATCTAAAATGAAAGAAATTATCTCAGAATGGAAAGCTGAAAATCCAGAAAAGCCTCTTTATTTAATTCATAGTTTTTCTTCCACAGACGAGGTGAAAAAGGAATTTGATGAACTGTTTTCTTTATCAAGTTTCCCAAAAGTAATCTATACTCGATTCGGAAGCACGATTGGGACATATTCAGGGGAAAAAGCGATCGGCTTTGTCGCTTACTAATAAGTATGTTAAAAACACTCTTTTCCTTCCTAGGAAACAGAGTGTTTTACTTTTTCTTCTTCATGATATTCATCTACCATTTCATCTAATTTTTTAAGCATGGTTATCGCTTTTCTATCACTAATTGTACGGTAGTGGTGGCTTCCGCCTGGTTCTTCGTCCGCTTCATCTGCAAAAGCAACAACCTGTTGCAAGGGGTTTAAGTTTAATGAGCCAGCAGGTAAATAAGAATCGGTATGCAGTAAAATAGCAAGGGCAATTTCTTTTGCATTTTTCCGATCTTCACCTAAGGAAACTAACACTCGATGTGCACGTTCTGCTCCTTTAATGGCATGAATGTCATTTTCTTTATACATGTCATAATCCCAGTGTCCATTTCTATACCAAGTGTAATGACCAATATCATGAAGGAAAGCTGCTTTTGTTGCCAAATCAGGATCAACACCATTTTTAACAGCTAACCGATAGGCATGGTAAGCAGTCGAAATCGCATGAACCATTCCAGAACGCTTTACATATTTCTGAACATGAGGGTGTTTGTATAAATCAAGTAAAGTAATATTTCGCATAAGATTTCTCCTTTCTATAAAAATGTATATTGTTATATACAATAACACCGTTTGGACAATATATCAACAAAATAAATTAAAAAAAGAAGCGAATATTCGCTTCTTTTTTTGCCGTGAAAATTACTTTTTAAAGTACTCATCCCAACGATTAGTAACCAGTTTATCGATATCCTCACGAGTTTCCACCACATCCGGATAGAAAGGTTTCATCCTTGCATCAATAATAATGGTGCCTTCATACTTAATTCGATTACGATCGATCGTACTTTTTGCATATACATCATATGCTGGGTCGAATCGGGTAAAGGTTGTCCATAAAAATTCAGCTTGTGTTGCAGCAATAGAAGCATCATCAACAAGAAATACTAATGGCCAGTCCTTGAAGGAGTCATGACTGTTTTTGAGTAAATGTTCTGCAAAATCAGGAGCTTCGTTGAAGGATGGACCGCTAACCGTTAAACAGCCTCCACAAAATACACCTACATTATCAATGCCGGAAATGGTTCCACCTTCATACGAACGTTTTAATTCACGAACGGGTTCACCAAGTCCTGTCATGATTGCTTTGGATCCGGTATTGAATTTTCGACCCGTATAATCAAGGGTATCCATAGAAGTATCATGAATGATCAATAAATCACGTTCAGGCAGGAATCTTTCCAATACACCTTCAGCTAGTTCTGCAAAGTTTTGAAGGTTTACAGGCTTATTCGTTACCATTAAAAACTTCGTTAACGTAAGCTGACCTTCACCCATAATACGGAAAGCATGTGCCAAGCCTTCTTTATAATACGATTCACGTACTACAGCACCTGCAAGTGCGTGGAATCCGGTTTCTGCATAGGTCCATAGATCACGCACACCATTCATGACAACTGGGAACAACGGGCTCATTAACCGCTGCAAATATTCCCCGATAAAATAATCTTCTTGTTTCGGTTTTCCTACGACCGTAGCAGGATAGATCGCGTCTTTTCGTTTCCACATCTTATCAACGTTAAACACAGGGAAATCATGTGCCCATGAGTAATACCCATAGTGATCACCAAAAGGTCCTTCAGGTTCTCTCACATGTGGTGGAACAACACCGCCAAACGCAAATTCAGCTTCCGCAATCAATGGATGCGGATGCCCATCAACATGTGCAAGACTTAGCTTTTCACCCATTAACATCGATGAAAACATAAGTTCAGGAACAGCCTCTGGCAGTGGGGCAATCGCAGAAATCATTAAGGATGGAGGGCCCCCTAAGAACAATGTTACAGGAAGTGCTTCGTTTTTCTGTTCGGCTGCATAGTGGTGGAAACCGCCACCTTTATGAATTTGCCAGTGAATCCCTGTTTTGTTTTCTTCCTTAATCTCTATTCTGTACATGCCCAGATTGTGCTCATGCTTATCAGGATGTTCTGTATACACAAGTGGAAGAGTAACAAATGGATTGCTATCTAGATGCCAGCCTGTTAATGCAGGCAGGTCTTTCATGTTGACGTTAGTAGTAAACGTTTCTAACAATGGAGCTTTACTTTTGCTAACTTTCTTTGTACCAAGAGATAACACATCTTTGATCATCCCTTTTTTCTTCCATAATACTGAAGGGGAAGGTGGCATTAACTCATCAATAGACCCAACAAGTTCTTTGACCAGTTGTTCTGGTTTAGGTCCGAAAGCCATGTCTACCCGTTTAATAGTGCCAAACAGATTTGTTACTACCGGTATGTCTTTCCCTTTAACATTTGTAAATAGAAGGGCTGGGCCCTCTTCATCAATAACGCGTCTATGGATCTCAGGAATTTCTAAATATGGATCAACTTCAGCATGAATTTCAACGATCTCTTTTTCTGATCTTAATTGATTAATAAACGTTCTAAGGTTTCTATGCATTTGTACACCTCTATTATGTATGCTACCCTTGTATTATAAAGCAGTTCGAACTTGAAATGTAAAAAACAACCCAAAATTCACGGGTTGTTCGATTTTTTATCTTCTTTTTACAGGACTCCAGTTCTCTTGAAAGGACTTCGATTTATCCACAAAATGAGAAACTTTTTTACCGCCGAACAATTTTACCGCGATGACTTGGGAAATGGTTCCCATCAGTGCTGTAATACCAACCACACATAGAGCTACTAACACTAAATCGGTAAAGAATGAAATCAAATGAGGACTCCTCCTTATAACAACGAGTTCACCACGTACTTCTTTCTTTATTGTATCTCATGATAACAAAGGAAGAAAGAGGGAAAACTATAATAAATCACCATAATTAAAGGAGCTGATGAGGAAACAATGAATTGGTATGAGAAGTTAAATCAATATTTTCCGATTGAAGAGATGAAATCAAAAGAACATATGGAACTGTTACTGGATGAAAAAAGTGATATTTATCATAAAGATGAAGGAAAACATCACGTTTTAATGTACGTTGAACTTCCAGACTTTGTTTTTATTGATTACTTATTTGTTTCTAAGGATGCTAGGGGACAAGGTCTCGGTCATAAGCTTATTGAGAAATTGAAGGCAAAAAAGAAACCGATATTATTAGAAGTAGAGCCGGTTGACTATGAAGATACAGACACTGAAAAACGACTGCGCTTTTATACACGTGAAGGTTTTGAACATGCATCAAGTATTGCATATAGAAGACGTTCTTTAGCTACAAATGAAATAAATGAAATGGAGATTCTATATTGGTCACCAACAGAAGAATCTGAAGAAACTATTTATGAAAACATGAAAAAGACGTATAATGAAGTACACACGTACAAAGATAATGAATTGTACGGTAAATCTTATCAGCCAGCAAATGAAGTGCTGACACTCGATCAAGGCAGCTTAGTTCCTAAGCCAGAACAGATTGAGGATAAGGCGGTAGATTCACAAGAAAAACTTGTTTCAGAGTAATATTACTATTTTCCTTTTTAAAGGAGGATGATCAGGATGAAACAAAAAGACAAAAAGAAAAAAACAAAGCGTGAGCTATTAAAAGAAATGCTTAAGAAGAATCTTAAACATTTTAAGCCAAACATTGCTAGAAAAGGCCCTGCATCTCAATTGAAAAAAACGATTGCATAAAAAAAGAGTGGTCTTTTGCCACTCTTTTATTTTTTTTATGTTTTATGAAACTTATTCTTGGGTAATACGTCTATATATATGTAGATAAAGTCATGTTATGTAAGACAAGTTGTATAGGTGTTTGACGTATTACATTTGTATGACAAATTCGTAAAAATGTACAAAAGTCTGTATAACCTCTACCGAAAATGTAAAATGTGTAGTATACTATGAATGATTTAATAACTTTTTTAAAGTATCTAAATCAGAGAGAGGGGAAGGAGAGATCCACTATGGTCACACTATTTACTTCGCCGAGCTGTACATCATGCCGGAAAGCAAAAGCATGGTTAAAAGAGAATGACATTCCTTATCAAGAAAGAAATATTTTTTCAGAACCTTTATCAATAGAAGAAGTTAAGCAAATCTTGAGAATGACAGAGGACGGTACAGACGAGATCATCTCTACTCGTTCTAAAACGTTCCAGGAACTAAACATTAATCTTGAATCCATGCCTTTGCAAGACTTATATCAATTGATTGCAGACCATCCAGGCCTATTACGCAGACCAATTATCCTGGATGAAAAACGTTTGCAAGTTGGTTATAACGAAGACGAAATTCGTCGTTTCTTACCAAGACGAGTACGTACGTTTCAGCTTATGGAAGCACAGCGTCTTGTAAATGAATAAAAACGAAACTTCCGCTTTTTGAAGGCGGAAGTTTTGTTGTCAAAAATAAAGAAGTCTCGCATCCCTGCGAGACTTCTTCTTATTTAGCACGTTTTTTCTTAAAAGTATTAGTCAGGATTCCAGCAAGAATGACACCTACAACTAAGAATACGTATAAACCGTATTTTAGCAAATCGTTCCCTTCAAAAACGGAATGAATCATTCGTTCTTCCACGATCATTCCAGCTGAAGTAAATGCCAGGACACCAGCTCCGATATAAATTAAAACAGGAAAACGTTCCATAAAGTGCAATATTATTTTGCTTCCCCATATAATAATGGGTACAGATACTAATAGTCCAATGACAACGAGAACAATATTTCCATGGGCAGCACCTGCCACTGCGAGCACGTTATCAAGTCCCATAGCAATATCAGCAAATACGATAGTTTTTACGGCATCTGATAAGTTTTTACCCGCTTTTACATCAAGTTCTTCATCTTCTTCTAAAATAAGCTTGTAAGCAATGATTAACAGTAAGATTCCTCCAGCAAGATATAAGAAAGGAATATTTAATAAGTAAACAGCTACAATGGTTAGTACTACACGAACCACTATAGCAAGTCCTGTACCTAAGAAGATGGCTTTATTTCTTTGTTTCTCTGGTAAGTTTCTGCTGGCAAGGGCAATGACAATTGCGTTGTCTCCGCCGAGAAGAATATCGATTGCAATGATTTGCAGCAAGGATATCAGAAATTCTGTTTCCAAACGTAAACCCCCCGTATGTAATGAAATTTCAGATGATTTATGGTACAATATGTTAACCTTAAAGACCTTTGAATTATAGTCTAGCTTGGTCATCTGCGTCAAGTTGGGCGCTTTAAATTCATTATCTTCATAGGGTTAAAAAAGGGCAGATTAAACAGGCCTTTTTTATTTCCATATTTTCCGTTTTGTCATAGAATAAGGTACAAGAGGTTTAATTGTGATTGATTTTTTGACGGAGAATAAAAGGAAATAAGATTTGCTTTTTTCTAGGGGTATTTATCCCTTCACGAACAAACCGGAGAGAAGGGAGAGAAGCAGAATGGAAATTGAAAGAGTGAATGAGTTCACTATTAAATTTTTCATTACGTACAGAGATATTGAAGAGCGCGGTTTCGACCGTGAAGAAATATGGTCTGATCGCGAAAGAGGAGAAGAACTCTTTTGGGAAATGATGGACGAAGCACATCAGCAAGAGCAGTTTCCATTAGAAGGTCCTCTGTGGATTCAAGTACAGGCTCTGGATAAAGGTCTTGAAATTATTGTAACTCGTGCTCAAATGTCTAAAGACGGTAAAAAAATTGAGCTGCCAATCGGTGATGATAAATTAGATTTGCCTGTTGATCAAAATATTGAACAACTATTAGATCAGCAATTTCAAGCAGAAGAGGAATTTGATGAATTAGAAGAAACTGAGGAAGATTACCTGTCATTCTTGATTTCGTTTGGAGACTTTGAAGATGTTATCTCATTAAGTCATACCATCGATTCTTCGTCCTTTGAAAACGCTCTGTTTCACTTCCAGGGCAAATATTATTTATATGTAACATTCAATGTAGAAACATCAGATCGAGAACAAGATGATTTATTGGCCCAGCTCTTAGAGTACGGAAATGATTCAGATTTATCCGTTTATCGCGTTCAAGAGTACGGAAAAACAATTGTTTCTGATGGAGCTTTAGAACACATACAAAAACATTTTAAATTATAGGATATAGCCGATTTCAGATTCATTGAAATCGGTTTTTGTTTTTTTACAAAGTGTTCTTCTACAATACTAGCACTTTCTCAACGCATTATTGAGCAAACCGGAATATGACAATTCTATCTGCTTCTTTCATCATTAAAATAAAATGATATTGAGGTGAATGGAGTGCTGGTAGCGCTATATAAGAATCAATTTGTTGATATGGTAGGTGATTCAACAAAAGAGGAATGGGTTGCAAAAAATAAAGAAGGGGGACTCTTATGTCCGGTTTGCCAAAGTAAAGTAATTCCAAAGTGCGGTATGAAAAAGACTTGGCATTTTGCACATCGTTCATATGAGGAATGTGCAGGGTTTCATGAAGCTGAAACGAACTATCATATGCTCGGTAAAAAAGGTCTGTATAAGTGGCTCATAGCATTATCTGAAGAACCGATTGTTGAATTTTATTTACGTGATATTGCCCAGCGCCCTGATTTGTTTCTTTCGAAGCATAACCATGCGATTGAGTTTCAATGTGCGTCGATAAGCCAAGACCAATTAAGAAGCAGGATTCAAGGTTATCAGTCTCTTAACATACAATCAGATTGGATTTTTGGATTGAAGCGGTTAACGCATAAAGGAAACTTTCTACATTTGATTCAAAGTACAGATCTTTCAGCAGCAAAGAAAGACAATGCTGGTAACCTTTTTCTTCATTATTATTGCCCTCTTCAGGATCAGTTTGTACTCCTCAGAAACATTCTTCC
This sequence comes from Fictibacillus phosphorivorans, assembly GCF_001619875.1. Classification (GTDB taxonomy): domain Bacteria; phylum Bacillota; class Bacilli; order Bacillales; family Fictibacillaceae; genus Fictibacillus; species Fictibacillus phosphorivorans_B. The sequence continues at coordinate 103,371 of NZ_LRFC01000039.1, read as the reverse complement.
TCTTTCGCAAAGGAAATCTGCTGCTATTTCGTACAGGTTTTCCTCAAAGAATTTTAATTATTTTCAAGAGGTATCACAAACCTATAATGAAGAAGAGTTTCTACATTATAAAAACTTATGGCTTAAGCAAAAAACGACATGGAGGATGACTGCATTTAAAAATACTTCTCCCTCTGTTATGTATTTTAAAAAAGTTTTATATTTTAATCACCGCTCCTTAACACTATTTCCCCCGCTTGCAGGAGTGCCTTCTAATGGTTATTATCACTTCGAAACTTCTCCTTATTTGTGGCAGACCTATTTGTTATTTATGATTGAAAAATTGTCTGTTTCACTATTCTCCATTAACTTTATTGAGCAAGAGTTTGAGAGGCTGCTTCAAAAGAGGATCTTACAAGTAAGAGATTTCCCATATATCAATGAATCCTGGAAAAACGCAATGAGAGGTTATCTTCACTTTTTAGAAAGACATAAATTTATTGAACAGGTTACAGATCAAACATGGAAAAAATTACGTGATATTCATTATCCTAAAACAGTTGAAGAGGCATTTAAACTAGACGAAATTTTCAGTGAAAAGTCTTAATTTTTGACTTTGTATAAGCATTTTCTGGTAATATGTAGATATACATAAGGAGAGTGTGAAATCACGTTTCTCTTTAATTTACTTGGAGGTGTATGTATGTCTCAAACAAAAACGAAATCATTGCCTAAACGTAATGAACTTCCTGTAGAAGATACATGGGATTTAGAAGCAATATATGCGTCTAATGACGTATGGGAAAAAGAATTTAATGAAACAAAAGAATTGCTGCCAGAACTTAAAGGTTTCCAAGGAAAGCTTGGAGAGTCAGCTGAAACACTATATTCCTATCTGCAAAAACAAGATGAGGTAACCAAGAAACTTGGCAAGCTCTATACATACGCTCATATGAGATATGATCAGGATACGACAAACTCTCTATACCAAGGGTTGAATGACCGTGCTTCTAACCTTGCTACACAGGTAAGCAGCACCGTATCATTTGCTGTTCCTGAAATCCTTTCATTATCAGAAGAGGCATTGAACCAATTTTTACAAAGTCATGAGCCATTAAAACTATATAAACACGCATTAGATGAAATTAATCGTCAGCGTCCACATGTTCTTTCAAAAGAAGAAGAAGCTCTTCTTGCGGATGTGAGAGAAGTAGCTAATACTTCAAGCAATACATTCGGCATGCTTAATAATGCTGATCTTAAATTCCCTGTAATCAAAGATGAAAATGGGGAAGAAATTGAAGTAACGCACGGCCGTTACATTCGCTTCTTGGAAAGCTCTGACCGCAGAGTAAGAGAAGAGGCATTCAAAGCGGTATATGGGACATATGATTCATACAAAAATACGTTTGCGAGCACGCTTGCCGGAACCGTTAAACGAGACAATTTCTTCGCTAAAACAAGAAAGTTCAGTTCAGCCCGCGAAGCAGCTCTAAACAATAACAATATTCCAGAAGCTGTTTATGATAACTTAGTAAAAACGGTGAATGATAACCTAGATCTATTGCATCGCTATGTGCGACTTCGTAAAAAAGCACTTGGCCTTGACGAGCTTCACATGTACGATCTATACACACCGCTTGTGAAAGACGCAAAGATGGAAGTCAGCTTTAAAGAAGCTCAGCAGCTTGTATTAGACAGCTTAGATCCAATGGGAGAAGAGTATAAAAGAATCGTAAAAGAAGGCTATGAAAAGCGCTGGATCGATGTACATGAGAATGCAGGCAAAAGAAGCGGAGCGTATTCTTCTGGTGCTTATGGGACTATGCCATACATCTTAATGAACTGGCAAGATAACGTAAACAACTTGTTTACATTAACACATGAGATCGGACACTCGGTTCACAGTTACTATACGCGAGAAAGCCAGCCGTATCCATATGCGGATTATTCAATTTTCGTTGCAGAAGTAGCATCAACTTGCAACGAGGCCTTATTGAATCATTACATGCTGGAAAAGACTTCTGACAAAAAAGAAAAATTATACTTATTGAATCATCACTTAGAAGGCTTCAGAGGAACCGTATTCCGTCAGACAATGTTTGCGGAATTCGAACAAGAAATTCATGTTCGTGCAGCTAACGGAGAACCGTTAACTCCTGAACTATTAACGAAAATCTATTATGACCTGAATGTTAAATATTTCGGGGAAGATTTAGTGATTGATAAGGAGATTGGATTAGAATGGGCAAGAATTCCTCATTTCTATTACAATTTCTATGTTTACCAATATGCTACAGGTTTCAGTGCTGCAGCTTCCTTATCTAAACAAATTTTAGAAGAAGGGAAACCTGCTGTGGAGCGTTACCTTGAATTCTTAAAAGCGGGTAGTTCTGATTATCCGATTGAAGTATTGAAAAAGGCAGGGGTAGATATGACAACTCCTGAGCCGATTGAAAATGCGCTTAAAGTATTTGAATCCATTCTTGATGAAATGGAAGAACTGCTTTTTGAAAAATAAACACAAAAAATCCTGTCCGAAATCACCGGGCAGGATTTTATTTATGTTCTTTTATCCGATTCGTCTCAGTTTTGAGCGGTAATTAAACAATAGGGTTGTTAAGAGTACCGCGATAAAAAGGCTCGGTACAGCAAGAAGTTTTGGTGCCATATTTAATAGAGAGAGCACAAAAAAGTAAAAGCTCCCTGCTAGTGAAATAAGGCTTATGATCATCATAATGAGATACATGTGATTTCTCCCTCCTTTGTACATGTTTATTCAAGGCACGGGAGGATATGCAAGCAAGTCCTTATGAGAATGGCTTCTTCTTAATATGATTGTTGTTTTTTAGTTTTTTACGATAAAAAACCCGCTTTTATCATTCAGCGGGTTGGGACGTATCTCCAAAATGTACCGTATTTTACAGGGACTCGTTCCACTTTTTGCTGCAAGACAAGTCGTTTTAATCTTTTTTCTGCTTCTTCACAACTAATTTGGTAAACTACAGATACTTCTTTCGTTGCAACAAACGAGTATGTGGAAAGAAAATCTTCCAATTCAGGAAGCGGAGATGGCTCCAATGGTTCACCTGACATTTCTTTGAGAATTTCTACATACACATCATAGGAATAGCAGCCTGAGATTTTAATCCCGTCGTCATCCGTTTTGTCGTTAAATACAATAAGGGTAGGGATTTGTGTAACGTCCATCTCTTGAGAAAACTTTAAATCGCAGCGCAATGCTTTTATAGTTGCTTCAGATGATAGATCACTTAAGAATTCTTCTTCGTCTAATTGAACAGAGCGAGCAATATCTAACAAAACCTCATCGTTTCCGATATTTTGTTTATTTAAGAATAAATTTTCCCTTAACTTTCTTAAAAACTTCATTCCCTGCTGCTTCCCTTGAAGTTCTGCAGCTTTTATAGCTAATGTTGCCTTGTGTGGAGCAGAGATCGGATTTTCGAACCACACATCTCCATCACAGCTCATTCCGGAAAGCGATGCTGTTTTTTCCCGCTTTTCAGCAATCTGTTCAGCAGTGTTGATTCCTTTTTTTCGTGGAACATACGTGTTTAAAGACTCAAGGCTGCCACAAACAAAATGGCGTAATGTAAAATATTTACCATATTGAACTTGCAGCTTTTTTAAAACAGGCTCCAATGACCAGCATTCTGGGCATAGCGGGTCGATGACAGCATAGATTTCCAATGGCTTTTGACAGGCATGGTTTTTATTGTTCTCTAGATCGTCGTAAAAGGAATTGGAATTATACAGTGTCAGCATTCTCGCCCCTTTCTGAATCCTCAGTATTCACCATATGATAAGCAGTCATTTTTAATCGGCTTAACAAAAAGTTTTTCAATTCAGGCTCTAAATTATGAGTGGCCATCGCCTGTTCCATACAAGAGAGCCAAGCTTTTGCATGAGAATTTGTTATAGGAAACGGCATATGGCGCATCCTTAGCATAGGATGTCCAAATTCCTCTGTATATAGCGGTGGCCCTCCAAAAAACTGACTTAAAAATTGAGTTTGTTTATATGCAGTCTCCGTAAGATCGTCAGGAAAAAGCGGAGACAGTAAAGGATCTTGTCCGACCAAACGGTAAAAAGTCGTTACAAGCTTCTCGATGCCTTCTCTTTCTCCTAAAGAAACGTATGGTGTTTTTGTTTCGTCAAACATGGTGCAAAAGCTCCTTGCTTTAATTTGTAATTTTATTGTAGCAAGGTTTATGAAGTGTAAGCAAACAATATGAATGCTCAAGGATACACATAGCAAAAACTGTAATAAAAAAACCCTCAATGAGTGAGGGCTAAACGAACGTATGATATGTGTTCATGATTTTTTTTACATAGTTGATCGTCTCTTTAAATGGCGGAATGCCATTGTATTTTTCAACATTGCCTGGGCCAGCATTATAAGCTGCAAGCGCAAGCTGTTTGTTGCCATCATACTTATCAAGCATCATCTTTAGGTACTTTGTTCCTGCTTCAACGTTTTGAACCGGATCAAAAGGGTTTGTAACTCCAAGGGATTTTGCGGTAGCAGGCATTAGCTGCATGAGCCCTTGTGCACCAGCATGGCTTTGTGCAGTGGTCTTAAAGTTAGATTCATGTTTAATTACCGACCGGATTAAGTGAGGATCAACTCCAAATTTACTTGCTGTATTTTGAATCAGCTCATCCAATTTTTTTGATGGAATGTTTAATTTCTCAGATGAAATGCTTGTTACCCCAAAAAAAGATGCTTCAGGGAGTGAATATTGAGGATTAGCTGCTAAAGGCATATTGGAATTCGTGTAAGTCCTCATGTTAAGCATTTCGTTAGAGTTATGATTAAGCCCTGCCTTAGAATAGGCTTCCTGCAATAATGCTGCAAAAGGACTTTCGTTGGATTGCAGAGATTCTGATGTAGAGGAAGTGTTTACGTTCAGCTGTTGCAGCGCCTGTATTTCCATAAGCGCTTTATATGATTGGATATTCAAGGAAAGTCCTCCTAGATAGATATGCTGACATTGAACTTTTAGCCTTTTGTCTTTTTGTTACTCTCGGAAAAGAAGCGAGCAATCTTACTTTCTGTAACACGTTCAGGTATTTCCTTTTCGGCTAATAATTCTTTAAAATTTTTCAGTCCAACCTTATAATCGGCAGATTCATATTCAATTTCATAGTCGATTTTACCTAAATATTGATTTTCATCTAAAACAAGCAGTCCTGCTTTGTAGGGAAATTCTGCACGAAATGTAGTGAGTTCTCCTAGATATGTAATCTTTGAAACGTGAATATCTAAATCCGTAAGAACATCATAAACAGCACCTTCAGGTAGCGTCTTTCCTTTTAATAGACCGGCAAAAACATCTTTTGAAAGTGTCTGATGCGTTTCTAGAATATGTTCTTCAAACTGTTGTTTTAAGGTGAGTGTGTACGCATCATTCTTCATTCGGACACGTAAGGCGCTTTTATGCCCTTTAAGCTGGAATTTCTCAGTGTCAAAATAATAATTGGTTTGTTTTACAAAATCATTCTTGCTGATCTCAAATTCTTGAGTAAGCCGAAAAAATTCTTCCTGTGTTAGTAAATTCTTAAATTCAATTTCTATTTCTTGAGACACTTCTTGATCCTCCCTAGATTCCTTCAATATAGCTCTAATTTTATAAATAAAACGTATGAATGTGGCTTATCGCCTGCCCCGCGGAAAGCGAGCACCTGGAACGTAAATCAACTACCTTCAAGAACTTCAAAACTTTATGAAAATTAAACTCATTATCTCATAGCTATACATGCTTCTCAATTTCTTAATAAATTCCTATTTTGTGTTACACTAAAAGGGAAGAAACAGGAGGTTTTAACATGATGCCACTACGAGTGAATGTGCAGTCAACTGCATGGAACGAAAATAAACTGATTCTGCTTGTACAAAGTGATGTGGGAAAAGAATTATCCCAATGGAAAGACAGCGAGAGAATGCTTGTGGATTCCGACGGATTAGCATTCATTTATGTACTTGAAAGAGAAGAAGGGTTTATTTATATCTCAATTGATCACAACCACTGGAATGAATTGAAAATTGGACTTCAGAAGAAAGCTGATTTCGTTATTAAAAGTGTAACAGGAGAAGAGCGTGAACTTACTGCTTTCTCTAGAGAAATGGAATTTTTGACGGACAATATACAAGGAAACGCTAACTATGGGCAACAAATGGAGAATGAAGTAATTAAGGTTTTTGGAACAGAGGAAGAAGCGCAATGAGCATGGATTGGGAAGCACTATTAATTCCGTACAAGCAAGCTGTAGATGAACTGAAGATTAAGTTTCGCGGAATCCGGGAACAATTCGAGAAATCAAATCAGCATTGTCCGATTGAGTTTGTTACAGGAAGAGTGAAACCCATCAAGTCGATCGTGAACAAAGCTTATCAAAAGAATATTCCGGATAACCATCTTGAGAAGGAAATTCAAGATTTGGCTGGCCTGCGAATCATGTGCCAGTTTACAGATGATATCAAAACAGTTATTAATCTTCTTCGCCAGCGCAACGATTTTACAATTGTGGAAGAAAGAGATTATATTACGCATAAAAAACCAAGCGGTTATCGATCGTATCACCTTGTGATTGAGTATCCTGTTCAAGTTTTAGATGGAGAAAAGAAGATTCTCGTTGAAGTGCAGGTTCGTACACTTGCAATGAATTTTTGGGCAACAATCGAACACTCTATGAACTATAAGTATCAAGGCCAGATTCCTGAAGACATTCGACAGCGTCTGCAAAGAGCTGCAGAGGCAGCAAATCGCCTAGACGAAGAGATGTCTCAGATTAAAGGAGAAATACAAGAAGCACAGCTCGTGTTTTTAGAACGAAATGATAATTCTAATGAAACCAATCTAGGATCATAAAGGATGGAGAGAGAATGAAATTTGCCATCATATCAAAAGGCGATAGCAAATCCAATATACTAACGGAGAAGATCCGTGCATATCTGGAAGAATTCGAACTAGTCTATGAAGATAAAGAACCCGAAATCGTCATAACTGTAGGCGGTGACGGAACATTGCTTCATGCTTTTCATCATTATGTTCATAGAATAGATCAAACAGCATTCGTTGGTGTTCATACAGGTCATTTAGGTTTTTTTGCGGATTGGCTGCCTGAAGAGGTGGAAAAACTTGTTATACATATTGCAAAGACACCGTTTCAAATCGTAGAATATCCGCTTTTAGAAGTTACAGTTCGATACATTGATGGAATTGATGAAAAAAGGTATCTGGCCGTTAACGAATGTACGGTAAAAAGTGTTGAAGGCTCTCTCGTCATGGACGTTGAGATAAAAGGGGAGAGGTTTGAAACCTTCCGAGGTGATGGGTTGTGTATTTCTACACCATCTGGAAGCACTGCTTACAATAAAGCTCTAGGCGGGGCGATTATTCATCCTTCATTGGCGTCTATTCAACTATCAGAGATGGCTTCTATAAATAACCGGGTATTCCGAACGATTGGGTCCCCGCTCGTTCTGCCGCAGCATCATACCTGTATTTTGAAACCTGTAAACGATGTGGATTTTCATATCACCATCGATCACCGGTTTTTAGTGCAAAAAAAAGTAAAATCTATTCAATATAGGGTAGCTGAAGAAAAAATACGATTTGCTAGGTTTCGACCATTTCCATTTTGGAAAAGGGTTAAAGAATCGTTCGTTGGAGATTGATATGAACCATTTTAAAATCACTTGGACAGTTGAAAAAAATGAGGCTCCAGTTCTTTTACGAGACTATCTAAAAACGAAACAAATTTCAAAAGCAGCGCTGACCGATATTAAATTTCAAGGCGGCGCTCTTTTTGTGAATAAAGAAGAAGTAACGGTAAGAAAAGTCTTAAATAGCGGTGATGAAGTAATCGTCTGTTTTCCGCCAGAATCGAAGAGTGAATCGATGGAAGCAGAGGATATATCAATAAACATCGTATATGAGGATGAACATTTTTTAGTTGTCAATAAACCTGCAGGTATGCCAACAATCCCGTCTTATTATCAACCAAAAGGTTCACTTGCTGCAGCCGTTTTATTTTATTATCAGGAAAAGGGAATACCAGGTACGTTTCATGCTGTAAATCGATTGGATAAGGACACCTCAGGAATCGTTTTAATTGCTAAACACCGATTTGCCCATTCTCTTATGTCTAAAAAACAGATCAATAAGTCTATAAAACGAGGTTACATCGCTTTTGTTCATGGAAAAGTAGAGAGACTGAATGGTACAATTGACTCTCCGATTGGAAGAAATCCTGACAGTATCATTGAACGAATGGTTAGGGAAGATGGACAGCAAGCGATCACTCATTATGAAAAAATAGATTATCTTCGGGACCGAGATTTTTCAGTTGTCAGACTAACGTTGGAGACGGGAAGAACTCATCAAATTAGAGTTCACATGGCATCAATTGGTCATCCGCTCTTAGGAGATGACTTGTATGGCGGCAGCTACGACTTCATCAATCGCCAAGCACTCCACAGTGAACGAACAATTTTCACACACCCATTTACTGATGATCAAATAAAATTAGAAGTAAGTTGTCCAAAGGATATGAAGGATTTGTGGTAATCGCACAAATCCTTCATATCTTTTTAATCATCAAATGAGCGAAACTTTTCAGGTACGAAAGGAAGTGATGAAGGAACACTTACTGACTCAAGCTCAGGATATTTTAAGGCACTTAATTTACCTCCAAAGACACAACCTGTATCAATGTTCCACGTGTTTTGAATATGACGGACTTCTTCAACTGGTGTATGACCATAAACGATGGTAATTCTGCCAGAATGTTTTTTTGCCCAGTCTCTTCTAACTGGTGTTCCATCGGGATTGGTTTCTCCAGTTATATCTCCATATAAAACAAATGTTTTTACTTTATTATGTGTCTGACCTACATAATCTTCGCGTATTCCAGCATGAGCTACAACTAGCTTTCCATCATCAAGATGTAAATAAAGCGGTGCATTTTCATAGAGGTCACAAAAATGATCTCTAATTTCTTGTCTTCTATCCTTACTTAGTGCCTTTAGTTCAGCTACGGTCGTCTCTAATCCGTGCTTGATCTGAACATTACGCCCTAAAAAATACCGGTAAAGTTTGTTGCAGTGGTTACCAGGTGTATAAAGTGCAAGATCATTTTTCACGAGCTCGTAAACATGTTCCATTACTTTTATAGACTCAGGCCCACGATCCATTAAATCTCCCAAGAAAACAAGTTTCCGGCTGTCATTATGTATGGGCAATCCGTTATTCCACTCGTAGCCCAACTTTAACAATAGCTCACAATACTCTTTATAACATCCATGAATGTCACCAATAATATCATATTTCATCATTTCACCTCATCCTCCATAGGATACTTCAAAGGTAAAAGAAAAACACCTGAAAAAAATCAGGTGTTATTCAAACATGTATTTTACTGTTCTTGAACGAACATTCAGAACGAGACCAAATGCGATCATACATGCGAGTACTGAACTGCCTCCATAACTGATGAACGGGAGGGGGATACCAGTGATTGGCATAACTTGAATGTTCATACCGATATTTTGAAATACTTGAAAGGTAAACATGCCGATAACACCAGCACATAGATAACTTCCAAATGCTTCATTGCTTTCGAGAGCTGTATTAATCATTCTGTAGACCATTAAGAAAAAGAGTGAAATCACAAAACTTGTTCCTACAAAACCAAATTCTTCTCCGATAATTGAGAAGATAAAATCAGTTTGAGCTTCTGGGAGGTATACAGATCCTTCTGTAAATCCTTTTCCAAAAAGCATTCCGCTCCCAATGGCAAGCAGAGCGTTTCTCGTATGATATCCAGCGTCTTTATGTCCATAGGGATCAAGCCATGCATAAAATCGGTTCAGCTGATATTGATCTAGGATGTGTTCTACGAAAAATTGAGGAAAGGTAAAATATATCCAAACCAGGATTGATATAAATAAAATAAAGGAAAGAATAAGAATAAGTATAATTCTCCATCTAATTCCTGACACAAGCAGAAGGCTACCTGTGATTGCCATAAAAACAAGGCTCGTACCGAGGTCAGGTTGCAATAATACGAGAAAAGTTGGAAAACCAGCGATTACAGCAATTTTCCCAAGTAGCAACAAGTCTTCATGAATGGTACGAATAATATACTTTTCATTATGTGTTGCAATCGTATTTGCTAGGGCAATTACGAGCGCGACTTTTACAAGCTCCGACGGCTGAAGTGCAAAAGGTCCAAATCTGTACCAGCTTTGTGCACCATTAATGTTTGGTACAATGCTTTCTGGTGCAGCAAGAATTCCTAATAACAACAGGATGCCTAGTCCATATAGATACCAAGATAACTTTCTGAACTGATCAAAGTCTAACACCATCACTCCGACTACAGCAATGCCACCGATAATGTACCATACGATTTGTTTTATAACGAAGTTGCTGCCGTATTGATCCATCATCTGTGCACTATAGATCGCAATACAGCTTGAGATGACCATTAAGAATAAGATAAACAATAGATTGTAATCGAGTTGCTGCCATGGAGATCTGTGGTTATTTTGCATGTGGAATCGACTCCTTAAAGTAAAACAATAACATGTATTATCTTACCTAAAAACAGGGCGTTTGCAAATCATTTTGAGCACAATCGTTTGACATTTCTTTTTCTGCTTTACTATAGTAAACCAATAATAAATAAGAAACTATGGAGGGGTTATGGAAGAACATGCATCTTTTGCTTCATTAGTAATTGTCATTCTTACAGCATTTTTTGTTCCTATCTTACTGAACAAATTCCGTTTAAAAATTATTCCTGTTGTCGTTGCCGAAATTATTGTAGGAATCATCTTAGGAAAAAGCGGTTTTGATATTGTTCATTCAGACGCTTGGCTTGAAATACTGTCCGTGCTTGGCTTTATCTTTTTAATGTTTTTAAGTGGTCTTGAAATTGATTTTAGTATCTTTGCAGGAGAAGCAAATACAAAGAAAAAGAATGCGGAGAAAAAAGAGCCTAACCGTCTTGTTGTCTCAAGTGTTATTTTTCTATTTATTCTCATCCTCTCTTATGGATTATCTCTATTATTTGTTTGGGGTGGCTTTACAGAGAGTGCATTCTTTATGACACTCGTTATCTCTACGATTTCTTTAGGTGTCGTTGTACCTACATTAAAGGAAGAAAAATTATCTAAAACCACGATCGGTCAGATCATATTATTGGTTGCAGTTATTGCAGATCTTGTGACCATGATCCTCTTAGCCTTGTTTGTTTCACTTGAATCAGGGGATCCCAGCCGAATGTGGTTATTGCTCATTCTTTTCGCTGCAGGTGTGATTTTATATTTCGTAGGTAAACAGTTAAGACACAGATCTTTTCTTGACACCATGTCTAAAGGAACGATTCAGCTAGATACAAGAGCTGTCTTTACATTAATCATCGTTTTAGTCGGGCTTTCTGAATCGGTTGGCGCTGAAAATATATTAGGTGCTTTTTTAGCGGGAGTATTGGTTTCGCTTTTATCACCTAATAAGCAGCTTGTCCATAAACTGGACTCGTTTGGATATGGCTTTTTAATTCCGATCTTTTTTGTTATGGTCGGAGTAGAACTCGATATTCGATCCATTTTTGCTGATCCAAAAGCACTGGCATTGATACCATTACTATTGTTAGCATTGCTTATTTCTAAATTTCTGCCCATTTTGTATCTTCGTAAATGGTATGACTGGAAAACAGTAACGGCTGCTGGATTCTTATTAACGTCAACACTCTCACTTGTTATTGCCGCTGCTAAAATTGGGGAACGAATTAACATCATCGATGCGCGTACGTCATCTGCATTAATTTTAACAGCTGTTATAAGTGCGATCATTACACCAATATTCTTTAAGAAGTTCTTCCCAAAAAAGAAGGATGAAGAAGCGGCTAAAGAACAACTCGTGTTTGTCGGTGCAAACCAGTTTACGCTGCCCATTACGACAGAATTAGATCAAGCTCGTTTTGAATATAGACTGTATCATACGAGGCAAGAAGAGAAAGATCAGAAACAGTTAGATAGCTTTAATATTCGTGAACTTGAAAATTACGAGATAGATACTCTAAAAGCAGCGAACGTCTTTCATACCGACGTTATTGTATTTGCAACGGGAAATGATGAAACGAACAAAAATCTGGCGCTCCTTTCAAAGGAAGAAGGAGTTCAACGGATCGTTGCACGTATAGAGGATCCGGTAAAAAGGAATGCATTGAAAGAAGAAGGGATAGAAGTATATTCTGTTTACTTCTCATCACAAGTATTATTGAAAGCATTAATCGAAAATCCAGCAGTTGTTGATATACTAACAACATCAGACAACAGTCTAAATGAAATCATTGTTTCAAATCGTTCGTACCATCGAACAGCATTAAGAAACTTCCCATTCTTAGGTGACAGTATCATCGTACGAATCTATAGAGGAAAAGAGTCAATCGTTCCACATGGTGATACAGAAATACTTTTAGGAGATAAGATGGTCGTAACAGGGAGCAAGGAACAGATTCAGCAAATGAGGCAAATACTGAGTTAAAGTGATAAAAAGTGCTGGTTATCCCAGCGCTTTTTATTTTATGCGACTCTACTAAAAAATGTGGCTCACCGCCTGCTATGCTGAAGGGGAGAGTCATGAACAAGATCAAATCCCTTTCAATACTACGAAGGTTACAAAAACAGCCTTGAAAAAAAGCATTAATTTGCCATAACATCCTTAAATTTCGTTAAAAATGAGCATGCTAGGTGTAAACATAAAAAAGGAGCTGAACAGAATGAATCCAGTTGTCCATTGTCCGAAATGTCATAAGATGCATGATTTAAACCATGAAATTTTGATCGCTCAATCGAATCAAAATGTAATTTATCGCTGTGATTCTTGCGGTTATGAAGTGAAAAATATTCAGACTAGCAAAGGTTAACTAGTGAATTTCCCTATTGTTTCTGTTATACTAATTAGGACTTGGTACTAATAACAAATACTAATTATAAAAATTGAAACGTAAACAATTGGGAGGAATGCTTTTATGTATCAACTATCACTTGAAAACAAAACGTTTGTAGTTATGGGTGTGGCAAATAAAAGAAGTATCGCATGGGGAATCGCCCAAGCTCTATCAAATGCTGGTGCACGACTCGTATTTACATATGCGGGCGAAAGACTTGAGAAAAATGTTAGAGATTTAGCAGAATCTTTAGATCGAAAAGATTCAATCGTTCTTCCATGTGATATTACGAGTGATGAGGAAATTAAAAAGACGTTTGCACAACTTAAAGAAGAGGTAGGCGTTATTCACGGATTAGCACACTGTATCGCTTTTGCAAACACAGAAGAGCTAAAAGGAGAGTATTTGAACACAACACGTGAAGGCTTCCTTCTTGCTCATAATATTTCATCATACTCACTTACGGCCGTAGTGAAAGAAGCTCGTCCATTAATGACTGAAGGTGGAAGTATCATAACGCTTACTTACCTTGGTGGAGAAAGAGTTGTCTCCAATTATAATGTTATGGGTGTAGCAAAGGCTTCACTTGATGCAAGTGTAAAGTACTTAGCAAGTGATGTTGGAAAAGACGGAATCCGTGTAAATGCAATCTCAGCAGGTCCGATCCGTACACTTGCTGCCAAAGGAATAGGTGACTTCAATTCTGTATTAAAAGAGATCGAGGAAAGATCACCGCTTAGAAAAGCGAACACGCAAGAAGAAGTTGGGGATGCAGCGCTATTCTTGATGAGTGATTTAGCTCGTGGTATCACGGGTGAAATTCTTCATGTAGACAGCGGGTATAATATTATTGCTCGTTAATCGAAAAGACCGTTGATTGGTTAAATCCAACAACGGTCTTTTTACATCAACCAACATACCCAAGTTTTATTCTGTATTCCTTGATGGTTCTGAGTAAACCTTCCTGAAGGTTTATTTTTGGCTCCCAGCCTAATATTTGTTTAGCTTTATTAGTATTCGGACATCTTTGTTTTGGGTCATCCTTTGGAAGGGGATGAAAAGTAATTAAACTCGAAGAATTAGTGAGCTTTTGTATTAGGGTAGCTAGGTTTATGACTGAAATTTCTTCTGAATTACCAATATTAATAATCTCACCATTTGCTTTATCATTTTTCATCATTAAAGTTAATGCTTCTATCGTATCATCCACATAACAGAATGATCGAGTTTGCGTGCCATCTCCATATACGGTTATATTTTCTCCTTTTAAGGCTTGAGTGATGAAATTTGAAATGACTCTTCCATCATCATTGCGTAAACCCGCGGAATACGTATTAAAAATACGGGCTACCTTGACCTGAAGATTAAATAGCTGATAATACAAGTAGCAGAATACTTCACCAAGTCTTTTTCCCTCATCATAGCAAGCTCTTGGACCCCATGTATTTACACTCCCTTTATAATCTTCATGCTGCGGGTGGATCTCAGGGTCTCCGTATACTTCACTTGTGCTAAGGTAAACTAGCTTTGCATTATTTCTTTTTGCAATATCCAACATGTTTTTAGTCCCAATAGTATTTACTGCTATAGTATCGAAAGGAGTTTTTTGATAAAAGGCAGGGGAAGCAGGTGAGGCTAAATGATAAATCTCATCAATACCATTTAATTCTTCTAAGTCCATTACTTTTTCCTTGGATACATCTATCTCTATTAATGTGAAATTGGTATTTGATGAAAACGATGACAAGTTCTGTTTTTTTCCAGTTGAAAAATTATCTAAACCAATGACCTTATTTTTTTTAGATAAAAGGTCTTTAGCAAGGTGAGAACCTAAAAAACCAGCAACACCAGTAATCACAATTTTTTTCAAGGTCTATTCCCTCCGTGAAAGTTAAAATTGTCGGTAGCCTATCCCATCATAATAAAAACCTAACTTTGTCATGTTACTTGCATTTAACATGTTTCTACCATCAAAGATGTAAGGGTTCCTCATTTTTTGTTTAACCTGTAACCAATCAAACGTTTCATATTCCGGCCAATCGGTACAAATTATGAGTGCATCTGTATTTTCCGGTAATGAGTGAATGGAATGAATCTGGGTTATTTTCTGTGAAAGAATTTTTGGGAGTTTTGCTACTGGATCATGAACAAAAATGTTTGCTGATTGTTTATATAATTCTTCAATAATTTTTAACGCAGGAGATTCCCGGATATCATCCGTATGAGGCTTGAATGACAAACCAAGTATTGCTATGTTTTTCCCCTTAATATCTTTTAATTTATTCTTAATCTTTTCGATGAAATAAAATGGTTGAGTGTTATTAATGCTATACGTTTTTTCTAATAATGATAGGTTAGTATTGTTTTGTTGTGCAGTTGAGAGTAATGCCAATACATCCTTAGGGAAGCACGAGCCCCCGTAACCAATTCCTGCTTGGAGAAAAGATGAACCAATTCTTGAATCTAAGCCAATTCCGAAAGCGACGTCCTTTACATCGACATTCACATTTTCACATAATCTAGCGATTTCATTTATAAAAGATATTTTAGTAGCTAAAAATGAATTTGCAGCATATTTAATCAGTTCTGCAGTCTGAGGTGTCGTGTGAACAAAAGTAGTCTTAAATTTAGAGTACAAATTTTTCATTTTATCTGTGGCTTTCTCGCTATGGCTTCCGATAACAATTCTTTCAGGGTTTAGAGAATCTGCTAAAGCTGTCCCTTCTTTTAAGAATTCGGGATTTGAAATTACGTCATATTGAATAGGGGATACCATAGAGTCATGTATCCATTTTGTTACTTTTTCAGCTGTTCCTACAGGGACAGTACTTTTATTCACTATAACTTTATAGTTATTTAAATAGTTTCCAATCATTGTTGCTGCTTGTTGTACATATTCTAGGTTTGCACTTCCATCATCATTTTGTGGTGTACCTACACAAATAAAGATAATTTCACTTTGTTGAACAGCTTGTTTTATGTTTTCAGTAAATCGAATATTTCCAGAATGTAAATGCTTAACGAGTAAATCTTTCAATCCGGGTTCATAAAAGTGCAAGTTTTTATTTTGCAAGGAAGCAATCTTTAATGGGTCTACATCGTATCCTATAACTTGGTGTCCGAGTTCACATAAGGTTAATGCGGTAGTTGTGCCGACATAGCCTGTTCCTATTATTAATATTTTCAATAAAGCACCTCCTCATTTAATGATGTACATAACAAGATATGAGGATGCTTGTAAACAGGAAACGGCAGCAGCCTAAAATACTGTTACCATTTTAAGGTTTTCAGCATATGAAATAATATGTCAGATCCTTAAAAGAAGAGGAGTAACATATGCTGGTATCTGTAATAATGCCTGTGTTTAATGGTGAATGTTATTTGAAGGAATCTATTAAAAGTGTGCTTCTTCAAACTTATAAAAACTTTGAACTAATCATTATTAATGATGGATCGATAGATGGAACAAAGAATATTTTGAGTACACTAGATGACCGAAGAATAAAGGTTATCCATTTGGAAGAAAACTGTGGGGCTGCACACGCGTTAAATACTGGCATAGGTGCAGCGCAGGGAGATTGGATTGCAATTCAGGATGCAGATGATATCAGTCTGCCGAATAAGCTAGAGGAGCAAGTGCGTTTTATTAAAGAACATCGAGATGTTAATGCTGCAGGTTCATTCATTGAATGTATTTCAGGTGAAACTGAAGTTCCTAAAAGGAGCCTACACATAGAATCAACTAGAAACCACCTTTCTTCTAAAGAGCATATATACGCTTACCGATATTATTTAAATCCTTTTTGTCATGGCTCTGTTATCTTTTCTAAATCTCTCTTTCATCAAGTGGGCGGCTATGATCCTCAATATAAAATATGTTATGACTATGATTTATGGTTAAGGATGCTTGAGAGAACTTTCATGCACAAGATCCCAAATGTGCTTTATCAATATCGTATTCATAATGATTCAATAAGCCGAAACAATAATCAGACGATTAATGAAGATTGGCTAGTCGCTACTAAACATATAAATATGAGTTTGCAAAAAAAGCCTGGAAGAGAGCCCAAATTGATTGTTTTTGGATTAAAGGAGGCATGCGAAGATTTTAAAAAGGTCAGTTCAATTAATAAATTAGAAGTAACAAGTTATTTCTATAAAGATTTTAATGAAAATGACATTATACAAATTTATCAAAACCTAGATGTAGATGGAGTAATTTTTTTAGAAGATATTAGATTAATACATGTGTTCAATAAATTGAAGGAAAAAGACTTCAAATTGAATTACAATTTGTTCAAAATATGGGCTGGATACTATCAATAAACGATTAAGAAAAACCAATTTACCAGGAGGCAATGAAATGGCTATTTTGGTTACAGGTGGAGCCGGTTTTATTGGCAGCCATACCTGTGTAGAACTTTTATATAACGATTATGACCTTGTAGTGTTAGATAAATTGTCTAATAGTAAGTTAGATACCGTACACCGCATAAAGGAAATCACAGGCAAGGATTTTATCTTTGAGCAAATCGATCTTATAGAAAAAAAGAAATTAGAAAGGATTTTTACCGAGCAGAAGATTGATGCAGTCGTCCATCTTGCCGGATTAAAAGCAGTTGGGGAATCGGTGTGGATGCCGTTAAAATATTATCGAAACAATGTTTCAGGAACGATTATACTTTGCGAAGTGATGCAGAAGTACGGTGTAAAGAAATTGGTTGTGAGCTCATCTGCAACAGTCTATGGCACGGCCGAGAAAATGCCAATTTCAGAAGACACTCCGCTTGGCGTAACCAATCCGTATGGCCGGACAAAGCTGATGGTTGAAGAGGTATTAAGGGACCTTTATGTCTCAGACAAATCGTGGAGCATTGCCCTGTTGCGTTATTTCAATCCGGTTGGAGCCCATGAAAGCGGCCTGATTGGTGAGAATCCCAATGGAATACCCTCCAACTTAGCGCCGTATATTACACAAGTTGCTATTGGGAAATTAAAGGAAGTTAACATCTATGGCAATGATTATCCTACAAAAGACGGTACTGGAGTCAGGGATTATATCCATATTACTGACCTGGCAAAAGGGCACTTGAAGGCGCTTGCTAAAGTAATCGGAAGCAGTGGGATAGAAGCATATAACCTAGGGACAGGAAAAGGGTACAGTGTGCTGGAAATGATTAAAGCCTTCGAAAGAGCATCAGGACAAAAGATTCCATACAACATTGTGAATCGCAGACCAGGAGACATCGCTGTCAGCTATGCGGATCCAACAAAGGCTAAGAGGGAACTTGGATGGGAAGCTGAAAAAGATCTCAATGAAATGTGCCGAGATGCCTGGAAGTGGCAGTGGAACAAAATAAATGATTTGTACTAAACAAGTCGCTGTTTACTGAGATGTAAATAGCGACTTTAAAATTTGTGGCGGGATTAGTCTTTGAAAATATAATAATCAAAAAGGGGAGTATGAATGTTAATTTCTGTTGTAATGGCTGTTTACAATGCTGAATGCTATGTAGAAGAAGCAATAAATAGTATCTTAAACCAAACGTATAAAAACCTGGAGCTAATCATTGTAAATGATGGATCTACAGACCGATCATACGAAATTCTGGAGTCCATTAAAGATGAAAGGGTAAAAATTATACATCAAGAAAAAAACCAAGGTGCTGCCTATTGTTTGAATGTAGGTGTAAAACATGCTAGCAGCAGCTGGATAGCTATTCAAGATGCTGATGATCTCAGTATGCCAAATCGTATTGAAGAACAGGTAAAGTATGTAATGAAGCATCCTGAAATAGCATCAGTTGGGACATTTATAAAATGTATACATGGAAAAGAGGAAATCTCACAAGACATTTTAGAATGGGAAGCTGAAGGACATTGTGCCTCCACTGATTATTTATTTGAGAATCGTTTTTGTGCCAATTATATCTGTCACGGTTCCTCTATGTTTTCAAGAGCAGTTTTTGAAAGAATTGGCGGTTATAATCCTGAGTATAAGATTGCCTATGATTATGACCTTTGGATGCGTATGATGGAAATTTTACCGATTCATAAACTACCTAAAGTGCTTTATCAGTATCGCATTTATTTTGATTCACTTAGCCGAGTAAACCGGCAGGACACAGTAGATGAAGTGTGGTTGATTTCTAGTAAGGGCATCGAAAAAAAATTAACTCTTACATTAAATCGAAAGCCGAATTTTGCACTGATAGGCGATCGGAAAACGTGTAAGGATTTTATAAACATTGTTTGCAAAGAAAGCGGTCTCTCAATCTATGATTATTATTATAAAAATAAAAGAAGTTTAAGTTCTAAAATTGATCATCTATATTCTTCCGGCAAGATAGACGCTGTGATATTTCTAGACAGCACTAGATTATTAGGAAATTATGAACAGTTAGTGCAGCAGGGCTTTATCTATAATGAACAGCTGTTCAAGATAATGGTTTAACTTCAGAGTTTCGTGCCTATACATTCCCGTAATTGCTGAATAGATTAAAACTAACTGTAACGTAAAAATAGGTTTCGGGGGTGTACGATGCTTAACAATGGAAATGAACGAATATTAATTATAGCGCCGCACTCCGATGACGAAGTGTTGGGTTGTGGAGGTTTAATTGAGAAGGCTAGCAGCTTAGGAAATCAAGTTAAAGTGGTCATTGCGGCGTTAGGTGAGACGATATTCCGGCATTCAGGCAAGAAAGTAACAGCCGATATCAGAAAAAGTGAATTGGCAGATGCACTAGCATATTTGGGTTGCATTGATTTTGAAGTCATATATGAAGATAAAGAAGCAATCTTGGATACCATTCCACAAAAAGAAATAGTTTCTAAAATAGATGAGATATTAATGAGTTTTAAGCCTTCCATGGTTTTTATTCCATATCCAAGTTTTCATCAAGATCATAAAGCGCTTTTTAACGCTTGTTTGGCTAGCTTACGACCGCAGCCGAATCATCATTACAAGCTGATTGCCATGTATGAGTATCCATTAATTGTCTGGCAGTATCCACAGATTAACAATGCCGGTGAGCTTTTCTTGGATCTTGGTGAAAAAGTAGATATGAAGGTAGAAGCAATGAAGAGGCACGTTTCTCAAATTCGGGATCCGCAGCATCTGATCTCACCAGAGAATGTGAAGAGGTGGGCTGAAAAACGCGGGATGGAAAACGGCTGTCAATATGCAGAAAAATACTATATTTTGCGAGCGCAGCTTTTTTAAAAGTCTGCTTGTCAAAAGAGGAGGAAGTCATATTGAATAACCATTCGATAAGGCCCAAAAGCAGAAATTTTGGTTTTGACCGGGGAAAACCAATTGACAGGTATTACATTGAACAATTCTTAGAAAATAACCGCTCAGAGATAAAAGGTCATGTATTAGAAATAGGAGATAATTATTACACGAGGACGTATGGATCAGCTGTCACTAACAGCGACGTGTTGAACTTGATTCCATCGCCAGATGCAACGATTTTGGGAAATCTTGCAACAGGTGAGAATATCCCTGAAGACGTTTTTGATTGTATTATTCTGACACAGGTCATTCATGTTATCTATGATATAAAAGCAGCGCTAAAAAACACATTAAAAGCTTTAAAGCCAGGCGGGACACTGTTGTTAACCACAACAGGTTTAAGCCAGAGCTGCCGAACTGATTTTCATGGAGACTATTGGAGATTTACAGATACTTCATTAAAAATGATGCTGAGTGAACTGGTGGATGAAGAAAAAATAGAAGTAGAAGTGTTTGGGAATGTTGGGGTGGCGAAAGCATTTCTCGATGGTTTGGCCGTCCATGAGATTCCAGAAGCGATTTTAGGAATAAAAGATGACCATTACCAGATCATTCTAACCGGAGTAGTAAGGAAATAATACTAAAAGAGCAAGTTCTGACTTGCTCTTTTTTGTGCATATCTAAGCGTTCGTACAATCTAAATTTGATTTTATGCATATAAATTAGTAAGGATTATTTTGACGTATGCAGGAGGTGTTTAATAGTTGAGGAAAGAAGTGACGATTTTAATACCTTCTTATAATTCAGGGAACTATTTGAGAGAAGCTATTGAAAGTGTATTTAACCAAACATACCCATATTGGAAAATGATTATAGTTGATGATTCATCAACCGACCACAGCTTGTTTCATGCTGCAGACCTATTACAAGACCCGAGGATCACACTCATTAAGAATGAAAAAAATGGGGGCCAATCTATAGCTCAAAATATTGGACTTCAAAACATAACGACTGAATTTTTTCTGCAATTAGACAGCGATGACTGGCTTCCTGAAAATACAGTTGAGTTATTAATGGATACAGCAGAAAGTGTGCCAGAAGATGTTGCATTAATTATCGGCGACGTTGTTGAGGTAACGGAAATGAGAAGCAGAAAAAGATACCGATTTGTTTCAAATAAATGGAGTAATATTCATCAGGACAAATATGAACTCTTGGGGGCAAACTATATTCCCTGGCCAAAATTTTACCGGACATCTTCTGTAAAAAAGATGGGCGGATGGGCAGTCAATGACCCATTTGAGGGCAGGCATGCAGAGGATCTACGTATGTTTCTCAGACTGATAGAAGAATACCGTTTTTATTATATACCTGAGACAATTCTTTACTATAGAATTCATAGTAGCAATTCTACACATCAAAAAGATGTATATAAAGAGGCTGTAGAGTGGATTGTTCGAGATGCTCTTAAGCGTTGGGGAAACGAATACGAACCCGTTTTTAAGACGATAAGAGGAGGCTGGAGAGTCATAAAAAAATTAATTCCGATTGAAAGGGAGGAATAGAGAAAAAGTGGATGAAAAGGTAACGGTGTTAATGCCTTCATATAACCCCGGAAAGTATTTACGAAACGCCGTAGAAAGTGTGTTTAACCAGTCGTATCAGGATTGGAAGATGATAATTGTAGACGATGCTTCGACTGATGACAGTTTATTAACGATACAAGACTATCTTTCAGATTCCCGGCTAACCCTAATAAGAAATAAGAAGAATCTAGGCCAGTCCAAAACCCAAAACATAGGCTTAGCTCATATTGAAACTGAGTTTACGATTATGCTGGACAGTGATGACTGGTTCTTTCCGGATACACTTGAAATTCTTATAAATGAAGCTAACAAAGTTTCAGAAGATGTTGGACTGATCTGCGGAAAGAAAACAATCGTAATGGAAGATGATTATGGTGAGGTATTATATAAATTACTCGATATAAAGGGAAGTTCTTATGACGACCCTTATGAGTTTTTGCTTGCAAACTTTATTCCCTATCCTCGATTTTATAGGACAGCTGCTCTTAAAAGGGTTGGAGGCTGGCCGACGGATGACCCATATGAAGGTCGTTATCTTGAAGACCGACGAATGGATGTTCTTTTAATCGAGTATTATAAAATTCATTGGATCGACGAAATGCTCTATAACTACCGGAAACATATCAATAATGTTACCGTAAATAAGAAAGATCTGTTAAACGAAATGATTAAGTGGAACATTCATTATGCGTTAAAAAAGTGGGGAGATAAGTTCGAGCCACAATTTAGATTGAATAAAACAGGCTGGGTGGAATTAACTTCTCTTACACCAAAATAACAAAAACAAAAAAGGTTTTCTCAAATCGAAAAGAAATGAGAAAACCTTTTTTCTATTATTTATACTTTTTAAAGGTACGCCGGTTTTCGCTGAATGGGTTTATCAGCTCTTTTTGTGCTAAAGGACTATTTCGGTAAATGGAGCGTACTTTATCAGGTATCCATTGTCCATTATCGAAGCTGTGATAACTCCAGCTTGTGTTTACTAATTCCTGATGGCCATTCTCGTTAATTAATCTTTTATATTCATCGATAATGCTCATAACATGAACAGTCGTTTCGTTGTTTATTAAATATAATGTGTCCTTGATATAATTCAAGGCGGAAAAGTGGAAAAACCGGAATGAAGTACCGTTAACGCTATAACCGCTGTTTGATCTCGTGAAGTTCCTTTCAAACACATTCCAATAAGCAATATTGTAGCCAGGATGATTCAGTGTGAACACCTTATCAAAAAATATAGGAACAAGATCAAACCATTTTTGTTCAATGAATAGGCCTTGGACAGGATTTTGATAACAATGCTGTTCCAAGCGCTCGCACAACCAATCCAGAAAATCTTGGGACTCTTTAGAACGTTTGAGAGCAAAGAAACCTGTATTGTAGATACCCGAATTCAATAGCGCAAATTCCCCAAATAGAAAGTTAGGATCGTAAGTGGGATTTAAAAGATGTGGAGTTAATACGATTGAGTGTGACCTAAAAGCTTCCATCACTTCTGTAAAAGGACCAAAAACCTGTGTATCGGCATCCAAGTAGACAACATGGCTTTCACTAGGATAATTGTTAAAAACATATTGACATAGTTGACCTTTTGATGC
Source organism: Fictibacillus phosphorivorans (assembly GCF_001619875.1). Taxonomy (GTDB): domain Bacteria; phylum Bacillota; class Bacilli; order Bacillales; family Fictibacillaceae; genus Fictibacillus; species Fictibacillus phosphorivorans_B. Next base: position 79,987 of record NZ_LRFC01000039.1, on the reverse strand, counting down.
ACCTGCCGCTTCATATTGGCTGTACTTAAAGATGATCTGCTCATAGTTAGCGAATCCCATATCTTTTGCCAATACGATTTCATCAAAGATTTCCAATCCTTCCTTTATATCTGGAAGCTCTTTTTCAACTAAGCAGACGACTATCTTAGAGCCAGGCATATGTTCATTAATAGATTTGGCCAATACCTTGGCCAACGCAAGGTGATTCGCGCAAACAGAAGTACAAAATATCAACGGTATCTCACCCTCGTTTTATTTTTTTTGTTTAATTTCCTAATTTCTTTATTGGATAGTAAATAGGGATTTATTGTTTTAGTTCTTAATTTAGGATTATTTTTAAATGCTTCTCTTGAGTTATCTTCAATCTTAAGTCCATCATCAAAAAAGCTATAGCTCCATTCATAATGGGTAGGATATTGCTCCTGATATTTCTCCCATAAAGAAAGATATTCCAGGACAATTGGAGTTACTAACGGATTATCCGGAGGAAGATGATCTCGAAGATAGTGAATATTTGAAAAGTGAAAAAAGCGAAAAGGAACGCCGTTCGCAGCATAACCTTCTTGATTTATTGTAATGTACCGCTGTTTAATATTCCAAAAAGCCACATTATAACCGTCGTGCTTCAGGATATAGATATCATCAAACAAAACAAGTGCAGCAGTAAGCCATCTCTGATCGGTAAACAGTCCCATTTCCGCATCAAAAAATGCATGGTGTTCAAGCCTGACTGTCCACCAAGTTAAAAACTTTTCAGTTTCCGTTGACCGTTTCAACCCAATAAAACCGCCATTGATGATTCCAACTCTCAGGTATAAGATTTCAGCATTTTCTCCCCAGATTGTATGCGTATCTTCAGGTGGGGCATTTAGGTGGGGAGTAAAGACAATGGAATGCGTCTTAAATGCGGAAAGGACTTCATCAAAACTGTAAAATACTTGTGTGTCTGAATCAATGTAACAAACGAATTTCTCATCGCTGTATTTCTGGTAAACATACCTTAGAAGTTGTCCTTTACAAGCACAGGCAGTTTCGTATTGCGTATATTTAAAAATCATCATTTCAAAATTAGCAAAACCCATATCTTTAGCCAGAACGACTTCGTCAAAGTCTGGATCATTTTTCAAATTCGAAGGCATCGTTTTCTCTATCAAACACATTACCAATCTGCTATTAGGCATATGTTTTTTTAGGGAATTTGCTAATACCTTTGCTTTTCCAAGATGATTCAAACAGACTGATGTACAAAATATCATAATTTACACCTTTTCTTTTAAGAACATATATCTTAAAGTATGATAATTTCCTTGATGATGTTACAAAAATAGGTAACTCAAGGTTATAAGCTGCATACAGGAACTTAATTAAAGTAACTAATGACAACATTTAGAAATACGTCAGTACCCGATAAAGGTATTAGCGTATTGATTCTCCATTTAAGGTTCAAGTGGAACAGTTTTTTATATTAGCTTAAAATGATTTTTGTTTTGTCCCCCAAAACACAGCTTGCTAGATTGCCTTTTAATCCTTCAATATATGTTTCTCTTCCGAATATGGCATCTTTAAAAGTGCAAGAACAATCTTTAATAACCGTTTCTTCGAGAAGAATACTATTTTGTATTTTACAATTCTCTATAAAAGAGCCTGTACCAATGGTTACATATGGACCGATTGTTGAATTGGTCACAGTACAGCCTGGCCCAATAACAACCGGTGGTATAATAGTAGAATTTTGTATTTTTACATCATTTTTATTTTTCAATTCAGATGAAGCATTTATCTCGCTTAATACCCAATGGTTAGCAATCAGCCATCTTTCCGTCGTGCCAACATCAGTATAAGGCTTGTTGGTAATCGTATATGAGATTGTTTGTCCATTATCAATTAACCATTGAATAGCATCAGTAATTTCAAGTTCTCCCCGTGCGGAAGGAGTTATTTGGCTAATTGCTTTAAAAATAGAAGGGCGAAAAGCGTATGCTCCAATCACTGCCAGGTTAGACTTTGGAAACGATGGTTTTTCTTCTAATTTAATAATTTCTTCATTTCTGATTTCTGCAATTCCAAAATCCTTTGGAGAATCAACCTTTGCTAACATGATAGAGCTGCTGATTTCTGGATTTTCTAAATGATTTTTAAGAGAAATAAGGGGCTCTTTAATCAAGTTATCACCTAATAAGAGTATAAATGGCTCATTATTTATATATTCTTCTGCCTGTTTTAATGCATGAGCAATTCCTTTTGCTTCATGCTGAAAGATAAACGTTATTTTAACCGACTGATCAAATCTGGAATGGATATAATTAATAATTTCGTGCTGTAATGAGTTAATCACTATTCCAATTTCTTTAACATTGGCCTTTTTTAAGTTTTCAATACAATATTCCAAAACGGGTTTATTTGCTATAGGGAGCATTGTTTTTGGCTGCGTAAATGAAAAGGGCTGTAATCTGCTTCCTCTTCCTGCTGCTAAGATAATTCCTTTCAAAAAACTTCCACCACCATAATACGAATTAACTACTTTTAAAAGTATATATATATAGTATGAATTCATGTTGGCATTGTGACTTACAAAACAAAAATGAGCAGATAACATATAGAACTATTAGATTATATGACTCTACCCTTTAACGGAGTTCTGATGACCAAGTAACGAAGGGGGAGAATGAAAACTGAAATGGAAAGGAGAAAAATGTGAAGAAACCTGATGTTACTGTTTTAATTCCTTCCTATAACCCAGGTCGGTTTCTTAAAGATGCAATCGAGAGTGTATTTAAACAGACCTATAAGGAATGGCAAATTGTTTTGGTAGATGATCATTCGACGGATAATAGTCTATTAATCATTGAGGAATTTTTAAAAGATTCCCGTGTGACTCTTTTAAAAAACCACAGTAATCTAGGCCAGTCCAAAACACAAAATAGAGGATTAGCCACTATTCATACACCGTATATTTTAAAATTGGATGCAGATGACTGGCTATTTCCGAATACAATAGAAAAAATGAGAAAAGAAATAGATCAAGTTTCTGAAAATGTTGCCCTGATTTGGGGAAATAAGACCGATGTATATCAGGATAGAGATGGAAACATGTTACTTGAGGTACCGCGAATAGGGGGCCGTTCCTATAATGACCGATATGAATTTATGTTATCAAATGATGTTCCCTTCCCTAGATTTTATCGTACGACTGCGTTGAAAAGCGTAGGTGGATGGCCAACTGATGACCCTTGGGAAGGCAGGCACATGGAGGATAGAAGAATAGATTATTTACTGATCGAACATTTTGAAATACATTGGATGAATGAAATGCTTTACAATTATCGGCAGCATCCGAATAATGCTACCAAAAAAATTGCTCTTTATAATGAAGTGTTTGAATGGCTTGTACAGTATACTTTAAAAAAATGGGGAGATAAGTATGAACCCATTTTTAAGACCTATTGCGGATGGAGGCAAATCGCACAACTGCAGCCAAAGAAAAAAGGGGTGTGACTAGGTGTCACATCCTTCTTTGCCATCGAGAAAACGTTAAGAAAAAGCGGGTGAGGAAAATGAAGTTTGATTGGTTAATAGTAGGTGCTGGCTTTACAGGATGTATCATAGCGGAGCGTATAGCTTCACAGCTTGGAGAGAATGTGTTAATTGTGGAAAGCCGGGATCATATCGGAGGAAATGCGTACGATTACTTTGATGAGAACGGAATATTAGTTCATAAATATGGCCCGCATCTATTTCATACGAATTCTAAAAAAGTATGGGAATATCTTTCAAAATTTACAGATTGGACTCCTTATTATCACAGAGTGCTTGCTGTTGTAGAAGGAAAAAAAGTACCGGTCCCATTCAACTTAAACTCTATTCAAGCCTTATTTCCTATAAGTATCTCACATAGATTAGAAGAATTATTGTATGAAAATTATAGCTTTGGTGATAAAATTCCAGTATTTAAAATGATTGAACATGAAAATCAAGAACTTAGTTTTTTAGGTAACTACATTTATCGAAATGTATTTCTAGGCTACACGGTTAAGCAATGGGATCTGAAGCCGGAAGAGCTTGATGCCTCGGTTACTGGTCGTGTTCCTTTTTCTTTTAGCAGAGATGATCGATATTTTAAGGATAAGTATCAAGCACTGCCTAAACACGGCTACACAAACATGTTTAAAAGGATCTTAAAACACCAAAGAATTAAGGTATTATTAAATACTGATTATAAAGAAGTTTCTAATGAAATTGATTATAAACGAATGGTATACACCGGACCGATCGATTCCTTTTTTGATTATAAGCATGGTGCTTTGCCTTACAGAAGCTTAAAATTTGACTTTCAATATCATGAAAAAGACGATTTTCAGGAAGCAGGACAAGTCAACTATCCAAATGAATTCGATTTTACCCGTATTACGGAATATAAAAAGCTAACAGGACAATATGCAAAGGGCACTACTATTTCTATTGAATATCCGAAAGCTTATAAAGCGGGTGTCAATGAGCCTTATTATCCAATACTTCGAAAAGAGAATAATGAAAAATATACATTATACCATCAAGAAACACAGCAATTAAAAAATCAAGTAATTTTTGCAGGCAGATTGGCAGAATACAAATACTTTAATATGGACCAAGTTGCAGCTAGAGCTTTACATCTATTCGAAACCGAAATTAAACCTAGTAACCCGTAGCATTTTTCTCCTTTTAGAATTTTATAAGTTTGGTCTATTTGATTCCTTCCCTATTTTAAAATGGAAGGTTTTTTGTTTTCATTCATATTTCCTCAAGGTATTCAATAAATCTAAAGATAGGTGTATAGAGAATGTAGTTGATAGGGTTGATCATAAATTGTGGGGTGTGATTTAAGTATGATTTTAGTCACTGGTGGAGCTGGATATATTGGGAGTCATGTAGTTAAAGAGTTAATTAACAAGGGTTATGAAGTTGTCGTTTTAGATAATTTGATTGAGGGTCATATAGAGGCGGTTCAAGTAAAAGCAAAATTTATTAAAGGTGACATTCGGAATGATCGGGATATAGATTCCGTTTTCTCACAATACCCTATATCTGCCGTCATCCATTTTGCCGCATATTGTTATGTAGGTGAATCAGTAAAGGATCCTGCCATCTATTATGAAAACAATGTTCAAGGAACTCTAAATTTATTAAAAGTAATGAACAAACATCAAGTAAGAAACATTGTATTTTCATCTTCATGTGCAGTATATGGAATAACGAATTCCTTGATTAATGAAAATCTAGAAACAAAACCAATAAATCCATATGGATGGTCAAAGTTAATGTGCGAACAATTAATTAGAGACTTTCATTATGCATATAAGTTGAACTATGTAATATTACGTTACTTTAATGTAGCAGGTGCTGATATTTATGGCGAACTGGGTGAAGACCACGATCCAGAAACACATTTAATTCCAAGTATTCTAAAGCATCTTGCCGGAAAAAAGAAAAAAATTCAAGTGTATGGAAACGATTATGGAACTAAAGACGGGACGTGCATCAGGGATTATATACACGTAACAGATCTGGCAAATGCTCATGTCAGAGCGCTAGAGCATATGATAAAAAATAACAGTACGCACAAAATTTATAATGTTGGAAATGAAAAAGGCTACTCGGTCAAAGAGATTATACAGATGTGTGAGAACGTTACAAATAAAAAAGCAAAAGTGGAATACGTAAAAAGGAGAGAGGGAGATCCACCAGCATTAATCGCAAGTTCTTTGCGAATTAAGAATGAATTAAACTGGGAAGCGAAATACAATCTTAAACAGATGATTGAAACGGCATGGAAATGGTTTTCAGCCCATCCAAATGGATACGCAAAAAAGTGAAATATGACTATAGAATAAGAAGGGAGCCGTTTATGGTTTCAGTAATTACCTGTACCATCAGAGATCATTGTATGGATAACATATTTCAAAATTACAATAATCAAACCTTCGAACCTAAGGAATTGATTATAATTTTAAATCATGATGGAATGGACATTAAAAAATGGAAAGAAAAAGCATTAGAATATAAAAATATATCAGTTTATCAATTACCTCAGAATTCTAGTTTAGGAGCTTGTATTAACTTTGCAGTTGAAAAGGCAAGGTTTGATCTTGTTGCAAATTTTGAAGATGATGATTATTACAGTTCATCTTATTTAGAGAAATCAGTTCAGAATCTTAGAAAGCTAGATGTAGATGTTATAGGAAAAACTTCCGTATATATTTATTTGAAAAACAGACAAATCTTAGCTGTTTTTAACCCGGATAACGAAAACCAATTTGTTAATGATCAAAAGAGTTTTGCCAAGCAGTATTTGCAAGGGGGAACTTTAGTTTTTAAAAAGATCGTCCATGAAAAAGTAAAATTTGCAGACCAAATAAAAGAACTTGACCGTGTTTTTACTATGGATTGTGTTAAAAGTGGATTTAAAGTATATTCCTCTTCAAAGGATGATTTTGTGTATATACGAAATGATGACGAAGGTCAGCATACTTGGAAAGTTCCGGTTGATGTTATTATCAGTGTAAGCAAAATAATTGCGAATACTAAGAATTTCAAAGACTATATTGAATAGCCTTGTTGTATAAAGCAGCTTTCTGGCACAAGGGAGGAAATAGTCATGATTTCTATCATAACATGCACAATACGACAAGATAGTCTTGAAAATATATTGCAAAACTTTAACAGACAAATTTGGGAAGATAAAGAATTAATCATTATTTTAAATAAAGATCATTTGGATATTGAAAAATGGAAAAAAGAAACGGAATCATACCCAAACATTTCGGTTTATCAATTACCTGAATCCGCTTCTCTTGGAGAATGCCTTAATTTTGGGGTGAAGAAAGCGAGATACTCATATGTTGCTAAGTTCGATGATGATGATTACTATTCTCCTTATTACTTAAAACATAGCATGAAGGCATTTGAAATAACGAATGCTTCTGTTGTAGGAAAAACGACTATTTATATGTACTTTAAAAAGCAAAAGCTATTGACGGAGTTTAACCCTAATCGATTTGGTGGAAAGCTTGCGGATAACGAGGGCAAATATAATAATAACTTATTGATGGGTGGAACATTAATTATAAAAAAAAGTGTATTTAACACTGTGCAGTTTCCGAACACAAACATTGCAGAAGATGCTGCTTTCTGTAAAGCGTGCATTCAAAATGGCTTTAAAATCTATTCTTCAGCCAAAGAAAACTATGTTTACTTAAGAAGCGGAGAACCGAATGAGCATACTTGGAAAGTCAGAAATGATACCCTGCTAAAACTATGTAAAGAGATTGCAATTACGGATCAATTTGAAAAGCTGATTACAAAAGAATAGCAGCACAAAAAAAGAAATCAGGAATGTTCCTGATTTCTTTTTGCAGATTGGAATTCTATTAAGTTAGAACTTGAATAGCTGCAATTTTTTCACAGTCAATGATTAATGGATAACCGTCTAAGATAAATGTAGCACAGCAAGTATCAGAGTCTAAGCATGCGAAAGTAAGTTCTCCATCTAGAAAATCATCTCCACCTTTTAAGATGATGTTAACTAAAGATCCTGGTGATAATCTTCTTAGTACATCACACACGCAACCTGTACATTGGCTGTTTTGGCGACCGCAGCTATTGTTATGAAATAAACTCATTTATGTTCCTCCTTTTTATAACCTTCCTGAAATTTCAGGGATAATATAATATATTTAACTGGACGGACTTTTGTATGGTTTTATACCTACTTGTACAAAAAAGGGCAAATTCCTAACTTTAAGAGCTCATTATCTAGTACGGTCTCTAGTGTTGGTAATTCATCTTATAAATTTGTTTTAAAAAGCATCAATAGTAAAAAAAAAGCCGCAAATGGCAGCTTTTTTTGGTTAAATTTAGAGTTCTATTAATCAAGTAAAACAAGTTGTTTTTGGAGTAATTTAAGAGTTAAGTCTAACACCATTTTCTCTGACAGCTCTGTAAATGTACATTCTCTCGTTAACGGTTTTGAATTGCATTTTTTACACAGGCATTTTGTACATGTTTCACATTTTTTGGGTTTTTCCTGACTGCAATGAGGACACTTAGCGGGTTTTGTAAATATATCAGCAGAAAAGAAATCATTACTTAATAATGATGTTGATCTGCCACTTTTATTTTTGTTATTGCTGCACATTCTGCAAGGTACTTTCTTACATGTGATACATTTGATTACTCTGCACTCTTTTTCAAATGGAATGTGTTCAATATGACATTTACGGTCGATGGATTCATCAAACTCAGTTATATCAGAACGGACGATCTCACAAAAGGGGAGTTCATTAAAAAATTCTGTGCTATGCTGATGAAATTGAGACAAATCGTTAGAAAGTAAACGATCTTTTTCGGCGTAACCTTTTCCAAGTGGCTGAGAGGTGAAGTATCCAAATTCATCCCTCGTGTCTAAAAAGGGCCCTACAGGCGGTCTTTGAAAACTTTCAATTTGCACAACACAATCGAAAGGGACTTCCACCGTTAATGATTTTATCGTAGACAATATTTCTTTTTCGCAGTCAACTTTTGGATTGGCTGCATATTGAATATTTTTGCGTACAAACCCACTCAGAAATAGATTACCTGATGTAGTGCTGCCTTTAGGTTGAACGAGACGACACTGGGTAATGAAGACCTTTTTTTTAATCTGTTTAATTTCGAGAACATTTTCCCCTTTTGGAAATTCAATTTTTGCATGCATTGGTATTTGTACAGTGAATTTTTGCAGCAAGACAGGAACCATAATTATTGTTCCATCAGCTGGAGTGGCAGATGGGAAAGGATCAATGATGGCTTTACAAACATTCATGGATGTTGTTCTGGGAAAGGGATTTACACTCAATATTTCTCCTCCTTAATTTATAGTCGCATTTTATATTATTCTACTTTCCTGTAACTGTATGGACGAATATCCTTTGCCTGGCCAAATAGAAGCAAGCCTTTTTAAGACAAAAAAAAAGAGCCCAAAGGCCCTTATATATTTAAATCTTATTAGCAGATTATAGATCTACTACTGGTCCTAAAGAAGCAACGCGAACTTGTTGATTTTGCAAAAGTTTAAGTGTTAAATCTAATACCATTTTTTCAGAAAGACGAGTAAACGTACCTTCTCCAACAATTGCTTGGCTTCCTGTTCCGCCTGTTAAAGGGACACGGTCTAACGACTCGTCAATTTCAATAATATCAGCTTGGATAAGCTCGCAGAACGGCATCTCGTTGAAAAATTGAGTACTGATCTGATGGAATTGAGAGAGGTCTGTACCTTCTAAGCGATCTTTCGCAGCGAAATTCATATTATTTGGAAGAGGTTGAGAAATCAAGTAACCGAAATCAGCTCTTTCATCAGTAAAAGGTCCAACTGGAAGGTTTAGGAAACCTTCTACTCTAGCTACACAGCTCCAAGGAACTTCTACCGTCAATGAATTAATTGGGGATAGAATTTCACCTTGAGCATCCACTGTTGGATTAGCAGCATATTGAATATTTTTGCGGACAAAGCCACTGAGAAAAACCTTACCGATAAAAGTATTAGGATCAGTTCCTGGAGCAGGTGGGCGATTAAGCAACTTGCATTGTGTCACGAAGGTCTTTTTACCGATTGTTTTCACCTCAAGAACGGATTGACCAGCTGGAAAGTCAATCTCAGCATGCATCGGAATCTGAACTTGAATTTCTTGCAAGACCACAGGAACTTTAATAATTGGTGTTCCTGCTGGAATTGGAGTCGGTGTCACATTAGTAGCATCACAAGTCTCTGTTGACGTTGTACGTGGAAATGGGTTTACAGACATTTATTTTCCTCCTATTATTTAGGTATTTCGGAAGCAGATTCATCTTGCTCCCTTATATAGAAGATGCATTTTCACTTGAATTGAGACGGCGAATTATCCATGTCTTTAGCCTTTTTTTAGTACAATCTTTTTCATTTTTATTAAGCTTGTGAATGCATAAAATCAAACAAAATAAAAAGAGCTCAAGGCTCTTTTTAAATTGGTTAGTGACTAGACAAAGTGATTTCTCACTGTAAATGTTATCGTATTTGTCATTTCGTTATCTTCCGCACCAAGGACAATCCTTATCTTTAATGACACATAAAATTTCAACACATTCTATAGATTCACAATGACATTCTTTTTCACAATGGTGATGATTTTCCCCACATTTAGTAAACAGTGTTTTTGGTTTCCAAGAGTCATGTTTTTTATTACAGTGGCAATCATGATGTTTATTCCAATCATGCTTTTTATTACAGTGACAATCATGATGTTTATTCCAGTCATGTTTTTTATTACAGTGGCAATCATGATGTTTATTCCAGTCATGTTTTTTATTACAGTGACAATCATGATGTTTATTCCAATCATGTTTTTTATTACAGTGACAATCATGATGTTTATTCCAATCATGTTCCTTATTACAGTGACAATCATGATGTTTATTCCAATCATGATGTGTATTCCTTCTTCTTAACATACATCTTACACCCCCTTTATTTTCCGGGTAGGTTGTCCTCTCGATATTACATTAGATGAAAAGATGGAGAGAAAGGTAACGGCAGCAATCATGTTTCTTTATAAAAAGGCTATTTATAGTTAAATTTTTTTACTGCAAATAAAAAAAGCCGCACAATCGCAGCTTTCTTAATTATTCTTATTTGGTTTCCACTTTACTTTTCCACAGGAGCTGCAGCCTTTTTTTACTTGCTGGCTAAAAAGAGTTTTGTTTTTTGCAGAAGCTTTAGATTTATTAGCTTTAATTTCATTAAAAAGTTGCTGAACATCATCCTTATTCACTTTCCATCTCTCCTCTGTTTGAATAACTTGGTGTCATCGCTAGTATATTCTCGATTTAAAGACGAAGTGTGCTCTTTTGAATGAAATGGACTGATGACTGATGTTTTATGTGAGTCGGATTGACTTTGGCTGAATGGATGTATCGGTCGAGATTTATTTTGTATGGCAGAATTAAAAGGATTAAATGGCTTCGATTTTCTGTTGTTTAACAAGCCAGGATCATAAGGCTTAGGAACATCATTTGTTATTAACGAACCAGATGCAGAAAATTGCCTGATTTGTGGAACAGCTATTTTTTGTCCTAATACCTTTTTGCTATTTGGCTGATTCACCATTTTTTGCTCATGTTCATTTGTTTCTCTACCAATGGATGAAGTTGTAACTGTGTCAGAATCAGGAGTAGCTGCTGAAACGTTTGCAGTCTTTGTTTTATAATCTGTAAGTTGAATAGATGCAAAGCGGTCATTTATTTTATCCAATACCTTTTCAACACATGTTATATAGGTAGACTCTGAAATAGAAGTTAATGCTTCAAAATGTGATCTCAAGAATGTTTGAATAATTAAATAACTAATCCATTCTGTGGCTTGTTTATCAAATGATGGTTGAACAGCTAGAAACAGTGGACCGTCCTTTCTTTTTAATGTTATTCCTTTATGAATGGCGGTCTGAACAGTAGACCGTAGATTTGTAGCTGGATTGAGATAATAAAGTTTTTGATCAGGCGTTTTTAATGCTAAAGGCATGGGATGGTTCTCGTGAAAATCCACATAAAACCTCTGATCACATTTTTCACGATCATCCGTAGTAATTGTAATTCCGGTATGATGTAAAAGTTGATTAAGCTCTTTCACTTTTTGTTGTGTTAGGCCATGGATTCCTAACATAAATGTGGAGAGAGCACCTGAAATTTCTTTACCTTCTTCAGAAATCCGCAACCCCCAATACGGTAATAACAGACTGATAGCTTCATATTCTAATGGTGTCACATCACATACTTTATGATTGTTATACCACAATGTTTTCATATTGGTTCCTCCCTGAACTGTTGTCTATAAAAATAGGCAGTCGTACTTGTGTCATAACCCACTCTATTCCCATAGTATGTATGGAATCTTCAGATCATGATGAGGAAAGGAAGGGAAACAATGGGAAACAATCATAAACACTTGCAGGATGAGTGTATCCGCGTACAGAAAGTTTACGACTGGGTGACGGATGCACTAAGCGTAAGAAAAACTGTTTCTTTTACTCCTGAACAAATTGCAAAAATAGAAGATGCTTTAGATGATCCTAGACGTCGCCCGTTAAGAATCATTACAAAAGTACCTAAAACACCACCAGCATTCCCGCTTTCAAACGAAACACATGATGAATGTGCTGAACATTTTCTATGCGAACAAGTAGGAGAAAAGAGAGATGTAACCGTTGCACTTAACGGTGGGTTTGCAGATGCACAGCTAGTTGAACTCCTGTTTACAACTGATATTAAGGTGAAAGTTGTGGACCGAAACGGAGAAGAAGTAACAGAACTATTGGTAAACGCTTCTGTATTTGAATCTTTTGTACTGTGCTTTCCAGACGGAACAGACCTATTCTGCCGTATTACAAAAATCTTAGCCCGTGTGCCATCTGGTACTGTTTTGTTGAACAGTCCAGCACCTAGATCTTTTCCATTAGATATTACTTTCTGCGTCGACATCCAAGTTGAAGCTGAAGTAAAACTAGAGGTATTAGCTAAATTCTGTTCACCTCGTGAAAATGATTTAGAAGCAGAAGAAACGATAAATGAAATGTGCCCGACGGTAACGTTCCCGGAACAATGCCCTGACATATTTCCCAGGCCCGATTGTGTGTGCAAAGCAGAAGGAGAGGCAAGCGGATTAACTAGCGAGTCAAGTGGGGCAACTGAAACTGGCCGTGCATCAATATTAGTTGATATTTGTCCGAATTTCCAGTTAGTTAACAGTAAATTCTTGCTGAACTTTAATGATACTGACACATCTGATGGTGAAAGAGACTTTAGTTTTACAGCAACAGAATTTAACCAAGAGTCATTATGCTGCGATAAATTCATGGGTGGAAAGAAATTAACGATTTCCGGAAAAGGAAAAATTAATAACCATCATAAAAAAGGAGAAAAACTTGACTTTAATTTAGCTCTAGTTGACACTCCAAATGGCAGTTTGTTCGAGGTTGAATTGATTAATTCACATGGCAAGAAAGTATTTACAACAGGAACTGTCACAGTTGATAACGGTGAAATTTCTGTTGAAAATTGCTTGCAGCACCATTAAATACAAAAGATCTGAAGAGTAAAAAGGACCGCTGGGAAACCAGTTGGTCCTTTTTGTTAGAGAAAAAAAAGTGAACGATTGGATAGGGGTTACATACAATAAGGAAAGAGCCTAATTTGCAAGGGGGAAGATGCATGGGGACAAAGGATAAATTAAGCTATGAGCGGCTCATATCAAGGGTAGAATATTATAAAGAAAAAGCACTAGATTTAGAAAAAAAGCTAGTCTTTGCTGAGGAAACCATCGAACGGTTAGAGAATGAAACAAATAAGGATAACTTCCTTCAACAAATCGAAGAAAAGGAAAAAGAGCTTCAGAACCTACGCACTCACGTAGAGGAGCTTACAAAAAAGCTGAATCGATTAGAAGAACATGAAATGGAAAAACGTATTCAAGGTTACGAAGAATTATTAAAAAGTATTCAAGACGAAATAAATGATAAGGATCAGCAAATCGATCTTTATCAGCAGCGTATTAAAAGTATGGAAAAACGAATAAATATTAATCGAACATCTGAGCCTGTTTTTGAAGAATTTCCACAGGAGGATTCTAAGTCTGAACCAATGAAAAAGCTAGGCTTGAATTGTATGAGCTATTTCGATTATTCGGTTATTTATACAAAAGATAAAAATGGTTTTGTGCGAGGCTCATTTTATCTTGAGAATATAGGAACAGAAACATTAGAGAACCCCTATATCTGCTTTCGGTTCCAACCTGCTGAAACTTGTGCCTTAAAGGGAAAGATTGTCTCATTAATTACTTCTCCTTCACAAGATGAAATGCTACAATCCATCTGGATGTTTATGGATAATGAATGGGCAGAAAAAGCAAAAGAACGTGGAGAGATGTGGATCTGCCCCCTGCGTGAAACAAAATTCAACAGCGGTGATAAGCTTTCGCTGGATGATTTCCAGATTCCTTTTAAAAGCAGTATAGATAAAAATATTACGGTGGAAGCCTTTGTATATTTTAATAAACAAAATTATCGAGCTAAAGCTGTAAACCATATAGCAATCAATTTTTAGTGAGATGCCTATAACCAACTCGATAGACATGCATAAGATGTACTATACGAGGAGGTTGAAACATGGAAGATTGTTATTTTTGTAAAAAGAAGAAGAAAAGGAAGAAAATTTATGCTGATAAAGTGATCATCAAAGCAGATAAAGTAATAATACATGAGAAGAAGAATCATTGTGAATCTTCTAGCTCTAGCTCTAGTTCAAGTTCAAGTTCAAGACATGAATCCAGTCATAAAAAGCATGAATCTTCATCAAGTCATAAACATCATGAATCTTCTTCTAGTTCTAGTTCTAGCTCAAGCTCGAACCACGGCTGTTTTTATGACCCGTGGGAATAAGCAATCCAACGTGTTTTATTTGAGCACTCTTGATCAAGAGTGTTCTTTTTTTGATATCCATTAGAAGGATAAGGGTATGTAATAACAGAATAGATGATAAAAGGAGATGTTGCATATGGGATATATTTTACCGTATATACCGATTCAGCGAATGCAATATGCTAGTCGAATGGAAAAACCAGAACAAGGTCTACCGGTCGTATCGTATGTACCTCCTATTCAAAATAACAATGTTCATACATTTAATCACAGTAAGAAGCTAGACATAGAAAAACAGAGACGGTTTGATCAAATTCTTAGTGAAATAGAAGGAAAAGGATTATTTTTAAACGAAACCATTTAGTAGGTTTCTTTTTTTTTGATCTATCAACAAACATAGTTGCTGCTGAAGCAGTTGACTTTTGTTACTGGCTGACTGCATTCCTTACAGTACTAAAAAATTGCAGCCTAGTTTTTTTATGAATGAATGGGAGTGTTAAATATGGAATTTCAAGAGATAGCAGCCGGGTGCTATTATTTTAATAGCGCTGTAAATATAGGTTATATTGTAAATGAAGATAAAAACAAGGGGATGTTGATTGATGCAGGTTTAGAACCATCTGCTGCCAAAAAAGCGGTTCAGCATCTTAAGAGTGAGAATCTGCCTCTTACTCATCTTTTTATTACGCATGCGCACGCAGATCATTTTGGTGGAGCTCAATATATTCAAAGAAATTTTAACATACATACGATTGCCCCTTCATTAGAAGAAGCGATCATGAGAAACCCGATTCTAGAACCTATCTATTTATTTAACGGGAACTCCCCTTTAAGAGAGATGAGAAATAAATTTTTAGAAGCTCCCTCAATAGTGGTGGATGAAATCTGCACAGAAGGAATTTGGAAGAGTTCATTTCCACTTGAATTCATTGAATTAAAAGGGCACAGTCATAACCAATATGGAGTACTGTATAAAGGCATTCTTTATGCGGCAGACGCATTCTTAGGAATTGATGTACTAGAAAAACATAAGATTCCTTTTATCGTAGATGCAAAAGAAAATCAGAAGACATTACTAAAATTAAAAAACATGAATGTTGAAGGAATGGTTCCTGGTCATGGGAAATTCACCAAGAAGTATCTGGAAGTCCTTCAAGCAAATATGGATGTTCATGAAAAAATAGCCTATGAAGTTCATTCTATCATTGTGGATTCTGGAGAGTCTGGAATATCTTTTGAGAACCTAATAGCGAAAATGCTAACACAACACAACATTCAGCCTGCTAACATTGGAATGTATACTCTTTTTAGAACAGCTGTTTCAGCCTATTTTATACAGCTAAAAGAAGAAGGAAAAGCGATGTATAAGATATGGGAAGGAAAGCCAGTTATTTTTTCTGATCATTAAAAGGCATCAATAATAGTTTTCCTTCTGACATTTCGGCGTAAACCACTTCTTCAACGGAAGAATAACCATGTTTATGAAGTTGTTCCATTAATTTTTTCTTAGAGATACCTGCCGTTGAAAGATTATCGTGATTAAGTTCGCCATCTAAGATCAATGTTACAGGCAATTCTGGCTGCTGCTGGCTATGCAAGTTCAGATCTTGTCTGTTTGGAGGACCATATTGATATTTTGGCAGGATACTAAGTGACCCATTTGATTCTAAAATGGCATATTCAACTTCTCTTAAACCAAAGTAGCCTTTTTGTCGTACAAGGTTTTGTAGCTGGTTAATATCGAGCTTGCTTTTTTTTAGCATGTATCGATCAATGATGCCCTTCCGAATAACTATTGTAGGTGCTCCCTCAAGAAATTTGCGAGTACCTTTAAATTTTTGTGAGATGATTTCAACTACGTAAATCATTGTTCCCCAAATCAAAATAGCATATAGGATAACAAAAATTGAAGTTTCGTCATCATACATGGCATTGCCTACTAATTCACCTAAAAAGATAGATGAAATGAAATCGAAAGGTGTAATTTGAGAGATTTGCGTTTTACCAAGAATTTTCGTGAGTAAAAAAAGTGCAACAAAGCCTACGACTAATTCGGTCGTTAATTGTCCAACATGAATGTCCATCAACCATTGTCTCCTCATAAAATACGTATTACTGTACAGTTTTGACGAGAATAGTTTTTTATAAACGAAAAAGTATTGAATTCGTCACGTTGACGGCTTCAATACTTTTTTCATTGCGACATGAGGTATGTTGGCATCTAAAAAAGGTTCTTTAGAAGTGGTGTTATACCCGAGTTTTTTATAAAAGTCTTCCGCTTGAGTTTGTGCATATAATATAGTGCTGGAAAAAGATCGTTTGAGAGCAGTTTCTTCCATTGCCTTCATCAATTTTTCTCCTAAACCTTTTTTACGATAGGAAGAAAGGACGCAAACTCGTTCCACTTTTCCTTCACCATTTACTTCACGAAGCCTGGCTGCTGCTACGGGAATACCGTTATCGTAAAGAACAAAGTGAAGAGATGCATCTTCATTTCCATCAATTTCTTCACTTTCATCAATTTGCTGTTCACGAACAAATACATCTCTTCTAACAGCCAGAGCATCTTGAAAGCCATGTTCGTTCGTTGTAAATGTCTTAATCAATCTGTTTAAACTCCTTTTCCAAGTCGAAATGTTTCATATACTGTCCAAGAGCCGTTATCCAGTTGGTACAGCAATTGAAAACGATCAATTTTTTCTTCATGTACAATATCAATCATGCGCAGACGTTCTAATACATCAGAATGTTCTTCATCTGAAAGTTTTTGCCCCAATGTCAGATGAGGTACGAAATTGTAAGGTTGCTGATGTTCGAGTGGACCCGAATAGAGCTGATCATGCAGGGCCTTAATTTCAGTACCTTCGCTGATTTTTAAGTAAATGGCATTGTTAACAGGATGAAATGAACCAACTTTATTGATTGAAATTGTAAAAGGATCCATGCTTTTTGCGACAGAAGAAATATATGAGATTTGTTCTTGAAGTTCTTCTTCAGTTGCTTCATAAGGCTCCTTAAGCGTTATATGAGGCGCGATAAGGGCATAATGCGGGTCATACCGTTTTCGGTAGGAATTCACTTTATCTTGTAGATTTTTTGATGGAAAAATAGCAATACCATATTTCATAATTCTTCCTCCCTCATCTTTTGAACTAGTATACCAAATATTCTATTTATTTCCCACAGTTAGTGATTGTTGTAAAGAAACATTAACGCAGGAACTAAATCTTTTTGCCAGTTTACCCAAAGGTGATTTCCTTGAAACTCTGTGTATTCATAATCCAGAGCCAATTGATCCAACAAGTTTTTTATCTTCCTATTTGGAGTTAAAAAGTCACGCGTGATGCCTTCTGGGTTTGTAAATTGATCTTCTTCGTCTCCAATCGAATGGTAGATGGTTAAGGTTTGCATCTGTTCGATCGCCTCAACCGTCTCTATGAGGCTTTCAGGCACATAAGGGGATTGCAAGATAACTTTGCCAAACGTGTTTGGATACAAAAGGCTTAATTTAAATGCCACATATCCGCCTAATGAATCACCAATTAAGCCCATGCCAGCACCTAATTGAAGTGTGTTGAACTTTTCATTCAAGTAAGGTGTTAGTTCAAATGCCATAAATCGTATATAGTTTTCGTGTTTCTCACCTGCAGGATCGTATTTAGCTTTTCGGTCTGTTATCCCTTTATGATTAACACCTACAATAATGCAGCTTTGCATTTGATCTTCTTCCATCAGTCTATCAGCGGTCTTTGCCAGCTTTCCTAGTTGGAAGTAATCTCTACCATCTTGTGCTATGAGAATAGGATATTTAACAAGCGGAGTAAACCTTGAAGGAAGATAAATCAACAAGTCAATCTCTTCATCTAAGTAATTGCTATAAATTTTATCATCTGTAATAGAACCCTTAAGTATGGCCATAATTAGAACCCCTTTACTGACAGTAATCATGTATTATAAGCGTTTTCATTCAACTCGTATAATTGTAACACATAATGATATAATGAAAGAATCAATACGAATAACAGCCCATACAGTGAACATAAAAAATGAGGTGAAGTCTGTTGAAAAATAGAGTGCACAGTCGTGAAGTTGAAGCAGCTGCAAGAAGACTGCTGAATGAAAGAGGCGTCACCATACCAGAGATCGCAGACATTGTTTACGAAATGCAGATTCCGTTTTCACCAGGTCTTACTAAAGAAGAGTGTATTGAAAGCGTAGATGCCGTTCTAATGAAACGGGAGATCCAGCATGCCATTTTAGTAGGTGTAGAGCTTGATATGTTGGCTGAACAAAAAAAGCTTTCCGAACCTTTGCAGAGCATTGTGGAACAGGACGAAGGATTGTTCGGCGTAGATGAAACCATTGCGTTAGGTGCTGTATTTGGTTACGGAAGCATAGCTGTTACAACATTTGGACATCTGGATAAATTTAAGATGGGAATTATTCAAAAGCTTGATACGAAAATAGCAAATGGAAAAGTGCACACTTTCTTAGACGATCTAGTTGCAAGTATTGCAGCAAATGCTTCAAGCCGGTTAGCACACAGACTTCGGGATAAACAAGAGCGTTTAACAGCTGAAGAAATCGCACAGCATGAGAATGAAGAGAAGATTGGATAATAGATTATAGGAAGAAGCCTCCGATTAGTGGAGGCTTTTAGTGCGGAAAGAGCAGCAGCTGTCGAACGGCCTATAAAAAGAATTAAAGGCCTATAAATCTTTTTTTAGGGCCGATAAAACTTCATATGGGCCTATAATCTAATTTGGAGGGCCTATAACTCTTTCATAAAGGCCAATAAATTAATTTTAAGGCTTATAAATCATAAGCAGGGAACATAATCTATTTAAAAAATGATTGACAGAGAAATAAGGGTGTCGTATATTTTAAAATATCATAAACGATTGCTAGAAAACATTTAAGACCTGTTAGCTCAGTGGGAGAGCACTTCCTTGACAGGGAAGGGGTCGGGGGTTCAAGTCCCTCACAGGTCACCACTACAAACATACATACGAGACTTCTTATCTACTAGATAAGAAGTTTTTTAGTTTTTTTAACCCCTCTATAGCTGGTCTTGTGAGGATTCGTTGTCTATATACCCCACTCAGTATAAGTGGTAACCCGTCTTCATATCCGAAATTTGCACCTTTATTCAAAATTGGACGAACTTTTTAAGTCGTCCTACATAAAATATAGAGAAATATGATTTATGGTTTTTGAAAGGAGAACACTTTTTTGGGTTTATTTAAACGCCCTGGTATTTTTGCTAAAAAGGGAATGGGTATGCCTGCAGCTGGTGCAATGGGAATGGGACCAACTATGGGTGCCATGGGACAGATGGGTCCAGTTATGGGAGCTATGTCTCAGCCGCAGATGGGTGGCTATGGTTATCCACAAGCTCTACCATCTCAATATTATCCTCCACAAGTTTTGCCTGCGCAATATAGTCCTACTAATCAACAAGTTCAATATAATCAGCAGGATGTATATGTTCCGATGATCCATCCAACTCAAACAACACAAGTAAATCAGATGAACTATAAATATGTCCATTATTTTCCACAAAATACAAACGTCCTAAACCAAGCAACGCAGCAAAATATTTTGGGAACAACTCAACCTATGCTACCCCCGTGTCCTTGTCCGCCACCATGCCCTCCGCCATGTGGTCCATGGCGCAAGAAGTAATGTTTAAGCTGTCGACATTGTCGGCAGTTTTCTTTTTTCTTCTAATTTTAAGTTTTGAGAGTGAACAAAGTTAGGGAATAAATATAGAAATACATATTGAATGATGGAGGTTTTAAACATGAGTAATGAAGATAAAATTGTAATCGTAACTGGCGCTGCCAACGGAATTGGAAAACAAATAGCAATTGATTTTGCAAAAGCAGGGTGGATTCCATCATTGGTTGACTACAATGAAAATGAACTAGAGTCGACTTTAGCAGAAGTCCGTAACATACAACAAAAGGCAATCGGTATAACCTGCGACGTAAAAGATCCTAAAGATATCATAAAAGCTGTGACAAAAACACATGATAAACTAGGTAAAATTAATTGTTTGATTAATAATGCAGGCCTTTCTAAATGGAAATCACCCTATGAATTAACTGTTGAAGAATGGGATGAGATCATAAACACGAATTTAAGAAGCGTCTTCTTGTTTTCTAGAGAAACTGGTAAATATATGTCTCAAACTGGGGGCGGATCTATCATTAATATGGCATCGACCAGAGCTTCGATGTCTGAGCCGAATTCTGAAGCTTATGCTGCAACAAAAGGGGGGATTGTGGCACTTACACATGCTCTTGCAGCTTCATTCACGGACGATTTTATTACTGTTAACAGTATAAGCCCTGGCTGGATCCATACAGGTGATTATAAAGAGCTTAGAGAAATTGATCATGATCAGCATCTATCTAAAAGAGTAGGAGTTCCATCTGATATTTCGAGAGCTTGTTTATTCCTTGCTCAAAGTGATAATAATTTTATCACAGGGGAGAACATTACAATTGATGGCGGAATGACTAGGAAAATGATATACGAGCATTAATGTTTCCTATAGGGAAAAAGATTGCTCTAGACCCACCCGGAAACCATTCTTTATGATGTAAAAGGTATCATTGAACGAAGGAGAATAGAGAATGCAATCTGATCAGCAAAAAAGAGTGGAACGCGGTGTTTATATTAGTTTAGGAGCATATATTTTTCTTTCTATCGTTAAACTGGTGTCAGGCTTCATATACCAATCTGATGCCTTAGTAGCTGACGGATTGAATAATGCGACAGATATTATTGCTTCCATAGCAGTATTGATTGGTCTTAAAATTTCAAAAAAACCAGCAGATGAAGATCATCCTTATGGTCATCTGCGCGCGGAAACGATTGCTTCTATGGTAGCTTCTTTCATCATGGTGGTTATCGGAATAGAAGTACTGATCTCATCTATTAAAAAAATGTTTCAAGGAGTAGAAACCGAGCCTTCTTTAATAGCAGCAATCATTGCCTTATTCGGTGCAGCGGTTATGCTTATTGTCTATTTTTATAACATTAAAGTTGCGAAAGAAACAAATAGCCAAGGGTTAAAAGCAGCAGCATTAGATAACCGTTCCGATGCTTTTGTAAGTATTGGAGCAGCTGTTGGAATATTTGGGGCGCAAATCGGATTACCATGGCTAGATCCAGCAGCTGCGGTGTTAGTGGGGATTATTATAATTAAGACGGGTTGGGAAATTTTTTCCGAAACGTCTCATAACCTCTCTGACGGTTTTGATTATGAAGAAGGAAAAGAAATGGAGCACAAAATTCTTGATGTAGAAGGCGTTGAGAATGTTGGTGATCTAAAAGCACGCAAACACGGTAATCGAGCGATCATTGATGTTACGATAAAAGTTGACCCTTCTTTAAACGTTGTAGAAAGCCACGAAATTACAGAGAAAATAGAAGATACCATTAAAGAGGCCTATAATGTTGAAAGTATACAAATTCATGTTGAACCAGAAGACGGAAAAGAAAATGGGAAACCTATAGCTTAAGCATGCTCAATAAATTCAATTCGATTTCCGAACGGATCACGGATGGTGAAGCGATCAAAACCCGGAATTGGGAGTTCTTCTTGAATCTGTATGTTATGAAAAATAAGATGGTCACGCAATTCTTGAAGACACTCCACAAGAAAAGCGGGATGATGTTTACCTTTTCCAATCTGGTCTTCAACACCTATATGGAGCTCTTGATTACCGATTTGAAACCACATGCCGCCATTTTTTTGAAGAGATTTTGGTTTTGTTATTTCTTTGAGCTGCAAGATTCCTTGATAAAAATGTTTTGCTTCCTCTTCTTTATTGTGAGGAATACATAATTGAATGTGATGGATCCCATTGATTTTCATTTTTTTTACCCCCACTGGATGATTAATTGAAGGATGAGCATAACAGTTACAGTCCTCATTAGGATTGTAACTTGTTTTGTTTTTAAGTGTGGTGCTAATTTAATGGCAGCTTGTGCACCGCATATACTGCCGATCGTTAATGGAATAGCCACTCCCCACATATAGTGACCAGCCCACAAATAGGTAAATACAGCGCCTGTGCAGCTTAAGAATGTGTTGAAGCGAGTAAACGATAGCGTTCGAATATATGTAAACCCATTTCGCAAAAAAAGCTGCATCTGCATGGTTCCTTGACCAGGACCAAACATACCGTCATATGCCCCGATTCCAAAAAGGTATGGATACTTTCTTGGAGAAAGCTGTTTGGTTTCAATTTCTGGTTGCACATCTTTCTTCGTCTTGATAAACGTTAAAAACAATGCTCCTGTTAACAACACCAGGGCAATGATCGTTAAGTGTTCCCTCGAGATTGCTGATGCTATTAATCCTCCACATATCCCTCCAGCTAAACTTATGGAACCGGTAATAAAGTAAGGAGCAAGCTTCGTATCATTTCTTCTGAGCAGAACGAAAAAGCTAGAAAAAGAACTAAACATATTTGCAAACTTATTAGCAGCAATTGCTGAGTGAACAGGAACCCCTAACAACAGCATAATAGGAAAATTAATCATACCTCCGCTACCTGAAAGCGTACCTACAAAAGTAGCTGCAAATCCGACCAATATAAGTATATACATCATGACCTCACGTCCTTTCATTTCTGCTTACATATATATCCTATGTTACGGTATACTTAAATTAAATTACATAAAATGAACAATGTTTAATAAGTAATACTTATCGTTCTAAAAAGGAGTGCATATGCAGTTATCAGAGTTTCGAATTTTAAAAGTGCTTGCCGAAGAATTAAATATGAGGAAAGCATCCGAAAGGCTGTATGTTTCACAGCCTGCTCTAAGTCAGCGGTTACAATCTATTGAAAATAACTGGGGGACAATTATTTTTGTTCGATCACAAAAGGGGTTAAATTTAACTCCTGCGGGTGAAAAGATAATCTCGTTTGTTTCAGAAGTTCTTCAAAAAGAAGAAACGGTAAAAGAGGAGCTTCAATCGCTTTCTGAACATGTTCATGGAACGCTGAAACTTGCTGTTGCGTCCATTATTGGACAATACTGGCTTCCGCATGTTTTAAAAGAATATGTTAATCTCTATCCGCATGTAAACATATCTCTAATAACGGGTTGGAGTTCAGAAATTATAAAGCACTTGTACGAAGATAAAATACATCTTGGAATAGTAAGAGGCAATCCCGAATGGCGAGGCAGCAAGGATCATATTCTTTCTGATCATTTGTATTTGGTTGACACAACGATTTCTTCATTAGACGAATTAGCAGAGACTTCTAAGCCTTTCATTCAATTTAAAAGCCATTCTACCTATTACCAAGAAATCCAGGACTGGTGGCACTCTCATTTTAAAACAACACCTCAAAAAACAATTGTCGTAGACCAAATTGAAACGTGCAAACAAATGGCGCTGAATGGAATCGGTTATGCGATACTGCCGTCTATCAGCCTCAGACCAGAGGATGATGTTTTTAAGATCCCATTAACTGATAAAAGGGGTAACGCGATTAAGCGAGATACATGGCTGATTCATCATGGAACGGGTTCTGAACTAAAACAAGTGAATGCATTTATGGATTTAATCCGAAAATTAACGAATGAATAAGGTTTGAATCTTTCTAAATTTAGTGGTTTAATACAATACAGAAAGACTTTTAAGGAGGAACTAACAAACATGAAAATGATGGATGCAAACGAAATTATCTCTTTTATTCAAAACTCAACAAAATCAACCCCTGTAAAAGTATATGTTAAAGGAAATCTTGAAAACATTGACTTTGGTAAAGAAACAAAAGTGTTCCCTTCAGGCAATACAGCTGTATTGTTTGGTGAGTGGAAAGAGATCGAAGCTGCGATACGCGAAAACGAAAGCAACATTGAAGACTATGTGATCGAAAACGATCGCCGCAACTCTGCGATTCCTCTATTAGATATGAAAAACATCAAAGCGCGTATTGAACCAGGTGCGATTATTCGTGATCAAGTTGAAATTGGTGATAATGCTGTTATCATGATGGGTGCTTCTATTAATATCGGTTCAGTAATTGGTGAAGGTACGATGATCGATATGAACGTTGTACTTGGTGGACGAGCTACAGTAGGTAAGAACTGCCACATCGGCGCAGGGACAGTACTTGCTGGAGTAATTGAGCCGCCATCTGCTAAGCCAGTAGTCGTTGAAGATGATGTCGTAATCGGTGCAAACGCTGTTGTTTTAGAAGGTGTTACAGTAGGTAAAGGTGCTGTAGTTGCTGCAGGAGCAATTGTCATTGAAGATGTAGAGCCTTACACCGTTGTCGGCGGAACACCAGCACGTGTTCTAAAAAAGATCGACGAAAAAACAAAATCAAAAACAGAAATCAGACAAGAGCTTCGTCAGTTAAACGACTAATCAGTTAATTTCAAGCAGAGATTAATGTATTGAGCTGATCTGAGATTATTGGGTCTAATTTAAAATTATTGAGTCTGATTTGAGATTATTGAGTCTTTTGACAAACATAAGGGGATGAAAGAAGATGAAACCATTAATTGAGATTAGAAAAGACCTTCACCGAATTCCGGAGTTGGGCTTTCAAGAATTTAAAACTCAAAGTTATCTTCTAAATCTCATCTCCACACTTCCACAGGATCATCTTGAAGTTCATCCTTGGGAAACAGGAATTTTCGTAAAAGTGAAAGGAAAGCGTCCTGCTAAAACAATAGCCTATCGAACGGATATAGATGGACTCCCAATCATTGAAGAAACGGATTATGAATTTTCTTCTGTTCATGAAGGCATGATGCATGCGTGCGGCCATGATATTCATATGACAATCGCAATCGGCTTATTGTCTCATTTTGCGGCTGACCCTATAGATGACAATCTGTTATTTATTTTTCAGCCTGCTGAAGAAGGACCCGGTGGAGCTCTTCCGATGCGCGAGAGTGAACTGTTCCAACAATTTAAACCTGACTTGATTACAGCCCTGCACATTGCACCTGAATATCCGGTAGGTACGATAGGTGTTAAAGAAGGTTTATTATTCGCTAATACTTCAGAACTTTTTATAGACCTTATCGGCAAGGGCGGACATGCAGCATACCCACACCATAGCAATGATATGGTTGTCGCTGCCAGCCATCTTGTAACACAATTGCAAACCATTGTTGCCCGTAACTTAGATCCATTAGATTCAGCAGTTGTCACGATTGGCAAAATTACCGGTGGAACAAAACAAAACATCATCGCCGAACGAGCACGTCTAGAGGGAACAATCAGAACGTTGTCTCCTGAGGCGATGCTTAAGGTGAAAAATCGAATAGAGGCACTTATCCAAGGAATCAAAAGTGGATTTGAGTGTGAAGCGGTTATTGATTATGGATCGAATTACAGACAAGTAGACAATGAACCAGCGTTAACTCGGGAGTTTATGGAATTTGCTGAAAAGAGTAATGGTGTAGAAGTTATTGAATGCAAAGAAGCTATGACAGGGGAAGACTATGGATATTTTTTAGAAAAAATTCCTGGTTTCATGTTCTGGCTGGGTGTTGACACACCGTATGGCCTTCATCATTCAAAACTAAAGCCTCAAGAAGAAGCTATTCAGCATGCAGTAGACCTATTAATTCAATACCTCACTTATAAAGGAAAAAGAAATAAGTAGAAAAAACGGCCATTGCGGCCGTTTTTTTTTACGTTGAAGTAAAAAAGTGGACATTTATAACACAGAGGAGTCACCTCATAGGTTCATTACATATTACCTTCATGAGTTGGAAACATTAACAAGGGTAAGGAGGTGGGAATATGGCTAGAATTGGTGTGGAACAATCATTAACAAACGTTTCTGAGGCGCTAAGAGCACAAGGTCATGAAGTAGTAGAACTTCGTCAAGAACAAGACGCGAACGGTTGTGATTGTTGTATAATTTCCGGTCAGGATCAGAACGTTATGGGCATTCAAAATGCAGTTACTCAAGGATCTGTATTGAACGCACATGGCATGTCAGCAGATGAGATTTGTCAGGCTGTTGAGAGCAGATTACAATCATAGCACTCCTGGGGACAGCCATGCTGCCCCTTATTTCTGTTTAATGTACGTTTTAACAGGGAATTAGTTGACCAATCATAAAAATATAATGTTAGCTGCAGATGGGGGAGATTTATATGCCGATCTTAAATGTCCTTATGATTATTTTATTAATTATATTAACCGCTTTTTTCGTGGTTACGGAATTTGCTATTGTAAAAGTGCGGAAAACAAGGATTGATCATTTAGCATCAGAAGGAAATAGTAAAGCCATCGCCGCTCAAAAAGTTATTGGTAATCTTGATGGGTATTTATCGGCTTGTCAGTTGGGGATTACGATTACAGCGCTTGGTCTCGGATGGCTTGGAGAACCAACAGTAGAAATCTTTTTAAGACCTCTTTTTGAGGATGCTGGGTTAAATGAAGGCCTTACACATACTCTTTCTTTTTCAATCGCTTTTTTCCTAATCACCTTTTTACATGTCGTATTAGGTGAATTAGCTCCGAAAACGGTTGCGATTCAAAAAGCAGAGATGATTTCTTTAGCAACAGCAAAACCAATAATCGGATTTTATAAAATTATGTATCCATTCATCTTTTTATTGAATGGATCAGCAAATATGTTAACTCGTATCTTTGGTATTAGTCCTGCAAGTGAACATGAAGTGGTACATACAGAAGAAGAACTGCGTCTAATCCTATCAGAAAGTCTGCAGGGTGGCGAGATCAATCAATCTGAGTACCGGTATGTAAACAGAATCTTTGAGTTTGATGATCGTATAGCAAAAGAAATAATGATACCTAGAACAGAGATGGTTTGCCTTTTCTTAGAAAACACATGTGAAGAGAATATGGCCATCATGCGTGAAGAGAAATTTACAAGGTATCCTGTAGGAAACGAGGATAAAGATCATATTGTTGGATTGGTAAATATTAAAGAATTATTTAATGAACATTTTAGCCGGGAAAATTTTGAACTTAAAGAGTATATCAGGCCCATCATAACAGTCCATGAAACCATTCCTATTCAAAAGCTCCTGGTCAAAATGCAAAAAGACCAAACCCATATGGCAGTTCTCGTAGATGAATATGGGGGAACGGCAGGAATTGTTACCGTTGAAGACATATTAGAAGAAATCGTCGGTGAAATCAGAGATGAGTTTGACATTGATGAAGAGCCAGAAATTCAGCAAATTAATAATGATCAAACCGTTGTATATGGAAAAGTGTTAATCTCACAAATAAATGAATTGTTTGCTCTTGATATCGACAACTCTGAAATTGATACGATCGGTGGCTGGGTTTTAACAAAGTCGATCGACCTGGAAACCAACCATTCATTTACTTATGAAAACTATCGATTCACCATTCTAGATTTGGATGGCAGGCAGATAAAAAAAATCGGCATTGAAAAGCTTTCTGAAAAAAATGAAGTAAAGACTCCTGAGCAATAAATCAGGAGTCTTTACTTTTCCACGAGCCATCTTCTGTTTTTTTATATTTGTGTTTCACGGCACTCCACGCTACTTTATGAGCTGTTTCTTCTTCTTTGTATTCTTTGATCGCAGAATTAAAAGCTTCTTTGTATATTTCTTGGCCGTGATGGGGGAGATGATCTTTTACCCCGTCAGGGAGTTCTTTTATTGAATCATAAGGCACCTGTATCCCTCCTTTTACTTTATGATTTCCCGAGCAATCCTCAATTCAAACTCCTTGATTGAGAATGAAATCTATATAAGTGAGCGGGAAATTTCACTTTTTCAGTTTAACTTGCTATCATTAAGGAGAAATTAAAAAGTGGGAAGAGAGATCCTTATTTAAATTAATTATTATTTAATATTGACTAAAAATAAGGGTTGTACTATAATTACCCATGTAAATAAAACAGATTTTTTGGAGGGATTTTCACCTATGGCAGAACGTATGGTAGCAAAACAAGCACCTCGATTTGAAATGGACGCAGTATTACCAAATAAAGAATTTGGAAAAGTAAGCCTTGAAGAAAACATGAAGAACGATAAATGGACAGTTCTTTATTTCTACCCAATGGACTTCACTTTCGTATGTCCAACAGAGATTACTTCTCTTAGCGACCGTTTCGATGAGTTTGAAGACCTAGATGCTGAAGTTATCGGTGTTTCTACAGATACTATTCACACTCATAAAGCATGGATCAACACGCCACGTGACATGAACGGACTTGGAGAGTTAAATTACGCACTAGCTGCTGATACTAACCACTCTGTAGCACGTGATTATGGTGTTTTAATTGAAGAAGAAGGTATTGCACTTCGTGGTCTATTCATTATCTCTCCTGAAGGGGAATTAATGTACTCTGTTGTAAACCACAACAACATCGGCCGTGACGTTGAGGAAACGTTACGTGTTCTTCAAGCGCTTCAAACTGGCGGACTTTGCCCAGCTAACTGGAAGCCTGGCCAAAAAACGCTCGAGGTTTAATAACGAATATTGATTTGAAGTAACCCAAGACAACGCTCTTGGGTTATTTTTGAATATATAAAAGAAGATGAGTAAATAACGTGTTTTTTTCGATTTTATACATATGATGCAATAAGATAAGATAAAGAATCATTAAAATGTGGTAAAATAAGGCTATGATATAGGGGATTGGAGTGAATATGTTTTGAAGAAGCAGTTTGCTGTTATCGGTCTAGGGCGTTTTGGAGGCAGTATGTGTAAAGCTTTATCTAATCAGGGTATGGAAGTATTAGCTATTGATATTGATGAAGATCGAGTCAATGAGTTTTCAAATATTGTGACACATGCTGTAATTGCTGACTCAACTGATGAAGGTGTGTTAAAAAGTTTAGGAATCCGCAACTTTCAGCACGTTGTTGTGGCTATAGGAGATAATCTCCAATCCAGTATACTCACTACGCTTATTTTAAAAGAAATAGGTGTTGGGAAAATTACAGTGAAAGCACAGAATGATTATCATGAAAAAGTGTTAAGAAAAATTGGTGCAGATAAGATTATTCATCCTGAACGCGACATGGGTGTTCGAATTGCACATCAAATTGTATCTAATAATGTTCTGGACTACCTAGAGTTATCAGATGACCACAGTATTGTAGAACTTGTTGCAACAGAAAAGCTGGATGGGAAAACTTTAATCGAATTGGACGTTCGTGCACGATTTGGATGTAACGTTGTAGCTGTTAAAAGAGGTAAAGAAATTTTTGTTTCACCTCAAGCTGATCAGTCAATCCGGCTAGGAGATGTACTCATAGTAATTGGCAAGGACAAAGATATTAATCGTTTAGAGAAACAAATGGCAAACGAAGAATAAAAAAACCGTTACCCTCTAAAGGGGAACGGTTTTTGTATGTTGATTAAATTTCCATAATAATTGGAAGAATCATCGGACGCCTTTTTGTCTTTTCATATAGAAACGGTGCCAAAGTGTCTGTGATTTCATTTTTAATTTCCGACCATTGAGTTGTTCGTTTTTCATTCATGATCGTTTCAAGGTGCTTACTTAGCAAACTTTGTGCGTCATGAATAAGATCGCCTGATTCTCTCATATATACAAATCCTCGAGAAATAATATCAGGACCTGCCTCAATTTTAAATTCTCTCATGTCCATACTGACCACGACAACAACAAGCCCCTCCTCCGAGAGGATTTTACGGTCTCTAAGAACAATGTTTCCAATATCCCCAATTCCGCTGCCATCAACATAAACTGATCCAGAAGGGATTTTGCCTGCAACCATCGCTTCATTTTGGGATAATGCAAGTACTTCACCATTATCCATAACAAATGAATTTTGGATAGGGACATCACAATCAGATGCAAGTTTTGTGTGCATCTTAAGCATTCGATACTCACCGTGGATCGGCATGAAGAACTTTGGCTTCATGAGACGAAGCATAAGCTTTTGTTCCTGCTGACCACCATGTCCTGAAGTATGAATGTCGTTTAATGAACCATGAATAACTTCAGCTCCCGCACGATATAACTGGTTAATCGTTTTACTGACACTTAGAGCGTTTCCTGGGATTGGTGAAGATGAAAAGACAACCGTATCACCAGGAATAATTTGAATTTGACGGTGTGTGCCATTAGCAATTCTAGATAGAGCTGCCATAGGCTCACCTTGGCTTCCTGTACATAAAATCGTAACTTGATTATCAGGAATACGGTTAATTTGATTTGCATCTACAAACGTATTCTTAGGTGCCTTAATAAATCCAAGTTCTTGACCTACTGTGATAGCAGAGTCCATGCTACGGCCAAAAACTGCTATTTTACGGTTGTTAGCAACTGACGCTTCAACAACTTGCTGCAATCTATGGATGTTTGATGCGAAAGTAGCAAAGATCACTCTGCCTTCCATCTTTCTAAAGATATCTTGGATACTTTCTCCAACACGTCTTTCTGATAGAGTGAATCCGGGAACTTCACTGTTTGTTGAGTCAGAAAGCAAACAAAGCACGCCTTCTTTTCCGATCTCAGCCATTTTGGTTAAGTTTGCTGGTTCACCAACAGGTGTGAAATCAAACTTAAAGTCACCTGTATGTACAATGTTGCCAGGAGGTGTTTTCACAACAAGACCATATGAGTCTGGAATGCTGTGAGTGGTTCTGAAAAAGCTTACTGAAGTTTTTCTAAACTTGATCACATCATCTTCTGTGATTTCATGTAATTGCGCACGACGCAGCAAACCGTGTTCTTCAAGTTTATTCTTGATTAACGCTAGTGCAAGTTTACCGCCATAAATCGGAATGTTTACTTGTCTTAACAGATAAGGAATACCACCAATATGATCTTCATGACCATGTGTGATGAATAAACCTTTTATTTTTTCTTCGTTTTTTACAAGATACGTATAGTCTGGTATGACGTAATCGATCCCCAAAAGTTCATCTTCTGGAAATTTGATACCTGCATCGATTAAAATAATCTCATCTTGAAATTGAACGGCATACGTATTTTTACCGATTTCTCCTAAACCGCCAAGAGCAAAAACTGCGGCTTGATGATTTTTTACAAATTTCATAAATTACACATTCTCCAATTCCAATGATTTCGTTTCTTTTTCATACTCTAGAAATTTACCGTTAATTTCTTGTATGAACTCAATGTTGTATTTGCGGTCCGCTAGTTTTTTACGTACATCATTAATCGTTTCAGCTTCTACATAAACTGTTTGTGTATGTTCACGCACTGGAACCTCTGTTAAGCTAGTTTGAAAAAATACTTTATAAATCATCTTTCATGTCTCCTTACCGGTCTGTAGTTTTTGAGTTTCTTTGTCCTATTATAAAGGAAAGTGACATGTATTTCATGTTTTTTCATAAAGCTTCATATTAAAACACGTAATAATTAAAAAATAATTACTATTACCTGTGCATGGTTATCCATTATAATGACTGTAGCCTTAAAAAATTTAACTTAGTTAATTATCAACTTTCCATTATTGTTTTGCTGTTTGACCCATTTTCTTAATTTCTTTAAAAAACGCATTCTCATTTTCATTTATTACCCTCCGTTCATTTTTTTATTACATAGTATGCGTAATTGAAACAAGATTTTGAGAGGGAAATTGTTACAGTTAAGTAATGGTTACTATATAAAAGGGGGAAGTGTCGAAGGATGAAACTTTATTCAGCACTTTTTGTTTTGAGCTTGATCTGGGGAATGTCTTTTTTGTTCATTAAAGTATTACTTAGTGTGTTTGACCCATGGCAAATTGTTTTTATTCGGTGTTTGCTAGGCATTCTAACGATTGTTCCTTTGTTTCTTTTAAGTAAACAAACCGTAAACTGGAGAACGATGCCTATAAAAAAACTTGCCTTAGTTGGCGTATTAAATGCAGGGCTTCCTTGGGGTTTAATTGCTTGGAGTGAAACATTTCTGGATAGTGGATACACAGCTATCTTGAATGCCACAACTCCAATTTGGACAACTATGATGGGAGTGTTTTTCTTTTCAGTAAGAATGCAATGGAGACAGTGGATAGGGGTTATGATTGGTTTCGTGGGAATCATATTGTTAATGGATATTGATGCACCAGGATTAGCGAAGAACCAGCTCATACTAGGGATCGTTTTAATGTTAATAGCTACAAGCTGTTATGGATACAGCTCACAATATGCTAAGAAGCACTTGCAAGATACGACAGTTTGGATAACAGCTTCCACAACTCTTCTTGCTGGTTTCTTATTAAGCGCAATTATGATGGGATTTACTGGCGGGTGGCATATGCCTGATCATGCGTTCGATCAAAAGGTTGTACTCTCTATTATTGGTCTAGGAGTATTTGGATTTGGGCTAGCTTATCTTTTGTATTATTACATGATATCTGCCGGTTCAGCTGAGTTTGCCACTCTTGTAACATATCTTGTGCCTGTATCTGCCGTAATTTGGGGAAGTGTGTTATTGAGTGAGAAGATACATCCTATTGCTTTTTTAGGATTGATATTGATTTTTGCAGGAGTTTATTTAACCGGAAAGAAAAAACGAATTAATGATACTCTAATCAAACAAGATCAATCCGCATAAAACACTCAGTTTAAAATTGAGTGTTTTTTCTTTTTGGTGTAGAATGTAAGCGTATACAACAAGGGAGGGATCAGCATGATTACATTTTTAGTATCCATCGTCTTATTGATTGTTGGTTATTTTACGTATGGAAAGTATGTTGAGAAAGTATTTGGGATTAAACAAAACAGGAAAACCCCAGCATATGCACAAGAAGATGGTATTGATTATGTTCCAATGGGGACTAAAACCAATTCTCTCGTGCAGCTCTTGAATATTGCAGGGGTAGGCCCAATTTTTGGCCCGATCATGGGAGCGCTATATGGCCCTGTTGCTTTTCTATGGATTGTGCTAGGTGCCATATTTGCAGGTGCAGTACACGATTACCTAACGGGAATGATATCGATTCGTAATCGAGGAGCACATTTGCCTCAGCTTGCTGGTAAGTTCTTAGGAAAGGCGATGAAGCACGTAGTAAACGGGTTTACGCTTTTACTTCTGCTATTAGTAGGTACTGTTTTCGTAACTGCTCCGGCTGCCCTTATTCATGATTTAACAGGTAACTGGATGAGTTTAAGTGTGATCATTGGTCTAATTTTTGTTTATTATATTTTAGCTACACTACTGCCTGTAGATAAGATCATCGGCCGTGTATATCCCATATTTGGAGCATTGCTTGTTATCAGTGCGATCGGCATAGGTGGAGGACTAGTGTTGACGGGCGCACCTGTCCCAGAAATCTCATTAGAAAACATGCATCCAGATAATGTGCCGATTTTCCCACTATTGTTCTTAACTATTTCATGTGGTGCACTTTCTGGGTTTCATGCAACACAATCACCGATAATCTCGCGCACTACCAAAAATGAAAAAGAAGGCAGAAAAATCTTTTACGGCATGATGATTGCAGAAGCTGTAATCGCTATGATCTGGGCGACTGCCGCTATGAGCCTTTTCGATGGGAAATCACTTGCTGCAATCATTGCACAAGGGGGACCTGCAGCTGTTGTAAGTGAAGTGTCCGTTACAATGCTAGGAGCAGTCGGTGGAACACTTGCTGTGATTGGGGTTATCATTTTACCCATCACTTCTGGTGATACTTCATTTAGAAGCGCAAGAATGATCTTAGCTGATTATTTTAACATTAGCCAAAAGAAATTAGCTCCAAGACTTTGGATTGCGATACCTTTGTTTATCATCTCTTTCTTGCTAACTAAAATTGACTTTACACTTTTATGGCGTTATTTTTCGTGGGCAAATCAGTCCACGGCGATGCTTGCATTATGGGTAGGGGCAATGTATTTAAAAAGATCGAATAAAAACCATTGGATTGCCACATTGCCAGCTATCTTTATGACAATGGTTACGGTAACTTATATTTGTAATGCGCCTATCGGTTTAGGATTATCTGAAATGATTTCCTATACCATCGCAGGAGTTACGACCGTTTTAGTAACAATGCTGTTTATCCGAAGTAAAACAAATGAACAAGACGCATTGCTCGTTGATGATGACCGTGATGTAGCTTAAATTATAAAAGCTGTTTGCGCAAACTTTGTTGCTTTTGTAAGTGGATGATTTCCATTCCAGTTGCTCGCTTTGGGCAGGCGGTGAGCCACTCCCACTTTTCGGACTGCCCGCCTGTCTTAGCCGAGAGTCTCACACCTTGCACGCCAGTCATTAATCATAGAAGATTATATTGGAAAGCTACAATTCTTATAGAAAAATGCGTTTATAAAAGAGGGATGACTCAAATTGGAGTCATTCCTCTCTATTTTTTGACTGTCTTCTAAATGGGTGGAGGGTATTGACATCTTTATTTTTGTCAAGTTATGTGGACTCGCGGATAAACAGGCAAAACTTTTGGATATAACACTTGAACTTCTGGAATTAATGCGGGGAGTTTCTCAAATCAGTGATTTTATATCCCAATGAGTATATATGCAGACCCGATTGTGAACGTAAAAATAACCCACAAAGGCCTTTAAAGCCCTTGTGAGTCATATTCTTGTTCATTTCATTCTTCAATTAGATAATCATTCAGCTATCTGAACACTACTGAGTTTGCTGGTGGTTCGAATGGCTGTTTTTCATTTATGCGATCGTAGAACATGATGCCATCTAAATGATCAAGTTCATGCTGAAAACAAATTCCTGGCAAACCTTTTAGCTTGAGTTCTACTTCCGAACCATCTGGGGTATACCCTTTTACGGTAAGTTTTGCATAGCGAGGAACGAATCCAGGAACTTCTCTATCAACAGATAGGCAACCTTCACCACCGTCTAAATAAGTCATTTGTACGGAGTGACTGATAATTTTAGGGTTTAGTAATGCATAGCTATATAATTTCCCACTTTCATCTGTTACATGGAAAGCAAAAATACGTTTAGATATGCCGATTTGAGGGGCTGCTAATCCAATCCCTGGCCGTAGATTGTATTTGTTTGCAATCTCAGGGTCCTGACTGTTTTTTACAAACTCAAGCAGTTCCTTAGCCGTTTTTTTATCTTCTTCAGAAAAAGGTACAGATACCTCAACTGATTTTTGTCTTAGAGCAGGATGACCTTCTCTAACGATATCCTTCATGGTTAACACAAGCATAACCTCCGTGCCTTTGAACTTTAAACTATTTTAATTTTCTCTTATCATATCATAGAGCATTTTTAATAAAAAAGAACGTTAATCCTCAATTTGAAAAATCTTTTCATCCTAGTCAGTTGTTTTTGGTTTATTTGTATAAGTCTCAATCATACGTTCAACCATCTGATATTCAATATATATTCCCTAACAAAGGTTACGGATGCAGTATTTTTTGGTATATTCACTCTGACTTGAAGAACGTCATCAGGAGACTTAGTAAACGGCTGTTTTTGTCACTGATACAGAAAGATTTTTGATATGAAACAGTTTTATGTTTTACAGTTAACACCTTAATTGCAAGAAATCGCTTTATGTAGTTTAAACTATATATAACCTATAGATTGACTGTGTTTAAACGGTGGTGTAAACTAATTTACGTGAAAAGGATTGTTGTGTTACTCTAGTTACATAAAATAGTAATACAGTTAGGGTGCCGCAAGATGGTTTAGCTCTTGTATTCAAGGGAAAACTTCAGGTGGGTACACAAAGGCATACCTAAAAGCCTTTTATAAATATAAACCTGTCTTAAAAATGTTTCACTTTGGGCAACCTGTTAAATATGTGCATGTTTTTAAGATAAGGGAAAATTGACAGGGTAAAAGAAAGGAAGAGGTGATTTTTCATGACGAAAACAATTGATGCTGTTCAAGATCAATTTGAAACGTTTCAGATTCTTTCCGAAGACGGAGAAGTAGTAAACGAGTCAGCAATGCCTAAATTGTCTGATGAGCAACTACAAGAATTAATGCGCCGCATGGTTTATACGCGCATCTGGGATCAACGTGCTATCTCATTAAACAGACAAGGACGTCTTGGATTTTACGCGCCAGTTGCAGGACAAGAGGCTTCTATGCTAGGAAGTCAGTTTGCATTAGATAAAGAAGATTGGATCTTACCAGGATACCGTGATATTCCTCAAATGGTTTTCCACGGTTTCCCGCTTTACCAAGCATTCTTATGGTCTCGTGGACACTTCCAAGGTGGACAAATTCCAGAAGGTGTAAACGTATTAATGCCGCAAATCATCATTGGTGCTCAAATTATTCAAGCTGCCGGTGTTGGATTCGGTCTTAAGAAACAAGGCAAGAAAAACGTTTGTATCACTTACACTGGTGATGGCGGAGCATCTCAAGGTGATTTCTATGAAGGTTTGAACTTTGCTGGTGCATATGCAGCTAACGCAATCTTTGTAGTTCAAAACAACCGCTTTGCTATTTCAGTTCCAGTAGAAAAGCAATCCGCAGCTAAAACAATTGCTCAAAAAGCAGTAGCGGCTGGTATTGAAGGTATCCAAGTAGATGGTATGGATGTTCTTGCTGTTTACGCTGCTACACAACAAGCTCGTGAACGTGCGATTTCTGGTGAAGGACCTACTTTGATCGAGACTCTTACTTATCGTTATGGACCTCATACAATGGCAGGAGACGATCCTACACGCTACCGTACAAAAGATCTTGATAGCGAGTGGGAAAAGAAAGATCCATTAGTTCGTTTCAGAAAGTTCTTAGAAAAGAAAAATCTTTGGTCTGAAGAGCAAGAAAATAAAGTAGTAGAAGAAGCGAAGGAAGATATTAAAGCTTCTATTAAAAAAGCTGATGGTGCGCCTAGACAAAAGGTTACTGACCTAATCAACTTTATGTTCGAAGAGCTTCCGTTTAACCTTCGCGAGCAATTAGAACAATATACAGCAAAGGAGTCGAAATAATATGGCTCAAATGACTATGATTCAAGCAATTACAGACGCAATGCGCAATGAATTGAAAAACAACGAAAACGTACTTGTTTTTGGTGAAGACGTTGGTCAAAACGGCGGTGTATTCCGTGCAACTGAAGGACTTCAAAAAGAGTTTGGAGAAGATCGAGTTTTTGATACACCACTTGCCGAGTCTGGAATTGGGGGACTTGCGATAGGTCTTGGGCTTACAGGTTTCCGTCCAGTAATGGAGATTCAATTCTTTGGCTTCGTATTTGAAGTATTTGACTCAATAGCAGCTCAAATGGCTCGTATGCGCTATCGTTCAGGAGGAGTATACAGTTCTCCCGTAACAATCCGTTCACCATTCGGTGGTGGGGTTAAAACACCAGAACTACATGCGGACAGCCTAGAAGGATTAATGTATCAAACACCAGGGATTAAAGTTGTTATTCCATCAACTCCTTATGATGCAAAAGGGCTTTTAATTTCTGCAATTCGAGACAACGATCCTGTTGTTTATTTAGAGCACATGAAATTATACCGTTCTTTCCGTGGCGAAGTACCTGAAGAAGAATACACGATTGAATTAGGAAAAGCTGATGTGAAGCGTGAAGGTAAGGATGTTTCTATCATTACTTACGGTGCAATGGTTCATGCTTCATTAAAAGCTGCTGAAGAGCTTGAGAAAGATGGCATTTCTGCAGAGGTAATCGACCTTCGTACGATCAGCCCGCTTGATATTGACACAATTATTGCTTCTGTTGAAAAAACAGGACGAGCTATCGTTGTACAAGAAGCTCAAAAACAAGCAGGTATCGGTGCGTTTGTTGTAGCTGAAATTAACGATCGTGCTATTTTAAATCTGGAAGCTCCTGTTCTGCGTGTAACAGCACCAGATACTGTATTCCCTTATGCATCTGCAGAAGATGTTTGGATTCCAGATCATCGTGATATTGTAGATAAAGCAAAGAAAGTCTACAATTTCTAAAAAACAAAACTGCAAGCTGAAAGGATCGTCACCGTTGACGGTTCCTTTCAGCTCTTTCACATCGTTAGATAAAAAGATTGAAACAAAATAGGAGGCGTTAGTTGTGGCATATGAATTTAAGCTTCCCGATATTGGTGAAGGAATTCACGAAGGTGAAATCGTAAAGTGGTTTGTAAAAGCAGGTGATACTGTTAAAGAAGACGACATTCTGCTTGAAGTCCAAAACGATAAAGCTGTAGTAGAAATTCCATCTCCTGTAGACGGTAAAATTCTTGAAGTAAAAGTAGATGAAGGAACAGTTTCTGTTGTTGGTGATGTTCTAGTAACGATTGAGGCAGAAGGTGAAATCCCTGCTGACGCTCATGGTGGAGGCGAAGAAGCTCCTGAACAGCCAAAAGCGGAAGAAGAGAAAAATGTTGCTGCTGATCAAGCTAAAGAAGAAGCAAAAACAGATAAGAGTGAAGACACAGCTAAAGAAGAGCCTGCTGATGAATCACAGCGTGTTATCGCAATGCCTTCTGTTCGTAAATATGCTCGTGAAAAAGAAGTTGATATCCGTAAAGTACAAGGTTCTGGTGACAACGGACGTGTATTAAAAGAAGATATCGACAAATTTGTAAGCGGCGGTGGGGAAGCGGCAGCTGAAGCAACTAAAGCTGGCGAAGAAGCACCAAAAGCTGAAGCGAAGAAAGAAGCACCAAAAGCGATCCCGGCTGGAGAGATGGAAACTCGCGAAAAGATCAAAGGAATTAGAAAAGCGATCTCAAAAGCGATGGTTAACTCCAAACATACAGCTCCACATGTTACACTAATGGATGAAGTGGACGTTACTGATCTTGTTGCACACCGCAAGAAGTTTAAGCAAGTTGCTGCAGATAAAGGCATCAAGCTTACTTATCTTCCGTACGTGGTAAAAGCATTAACTTCTGCACTACGTGAATACCCTGTGCTTAATGCATCAATTGACGATGCAAACGAAGAAATCGTGTACAAGCACTACTATAATATCGGTATTGCGGCAGATACAGATAACGGCCTAATGGTACCAGTTGTTAAAGAAGCTGATCGTAAATCCATCTTCAAAATCTCTTCTGAAATCAATGAGCTAGCTACTAAAGCACGTGATGGCAAGCTTTCTGGTGAAGAGATGAAGGGAGGATCTTGTACGATTACGAATATTGGTTCTGCAGGCGGTCAATGGTTCACACCAGTAATCAACCACCCAGAAGTAGCGATCTTAGGTATCGGCCGTATTGCTGAAAAAGCAGTTGTTAAAGATGGAGAAGTAATAGTAGCTCCTGTTTTAGCTCTATCTCTTAGCTTTGACCACCGTCTGATCGATGGTGCAACAGCTCAAAATGCATTGAATCACATTAAGCGTTTATTGAACGATCCACAACTATTAGTAATGGAGGCGTAATTCGATGGTAGTAGGAGATTTTCCAATTGAGTTAGACACACTTGTTATAGGCTCAGGTCCTGGGGGATATGTTGCGGCAATTCGCGCTGCACAGTTAGGACAAAAAGTAGCTATTGCGGAAAAGGCAGAAATGGGCGGCGTTTGTTTGAACGTAGGCTGTATTCCATCAAAAGCTTTAATTAATGCAGGTCACCGTGTAGAACATGCGAATCACTCAGAAGACATGGGTATTACTGTTGAAAACGTGAAAGTGGATTTCAGCAAAGTTCAAGACTGGAAAGCAGGCATCGTTAAGAAGCTAACTGGCGGTGTTGAAGGATTGCTAAAAGGAAATAAAGTTGAAATCATTCGTGGTGAAGCTTATTTCGTAAATGAAAATACTGTACGCATCATGGACGAGAAGAACTCTCAAACATATACGTTCAAAAATGCGATTATCGCTACTGGGTCTCGTCCGATTGAAATCCCAGGTTTCAAATGGAGTGACCGTATCATTTCTTCTACTGGAGCTCTTGCTCTTAAAGAAATTCCTAAGAAGATGGTAGTTATCGGTGGTGGTTATATCGGTATGGAGCTTGGAACAGCTTATGCTAACTTCGGTACTGAAGTAACAATCCTTGAAGGAAGCAAACAAATCCTGCCTGGTTTTGAAAAGCAAATGAGCCAAGTTGTTTCAAAACGCTTAAAGAAAAAAGGCAATGTGGAAGTATTTACAGAAGCAATGGCTAAAGGCGTTGAAGAAACAAAAGACGGAGTAACTGTAACTGCTGAAATTAAAGGCGAGTCTAAGACGTTTGAAGCTGACTATGTTCTTGTTACTGTCGGCCGTCGTCCAAATACAGAAGAACTTGGTCTTGAGCAAGTTGGTGTTGAAATGACCGAGCGTGGTCTTATCAAAATCAACAAAAAAGCTCAAACAAGTGTAAATGGAATCTATGCAATCGGTGATGTAGTTGAAGGTCCAGCTCTTGCTCACAAAGCTTCTTATGAAGGTAAAGTTGCAGCAGAAGTAATTTCAGGACATGCAGCTGAAATTGATTACATGGCTATTCCAGCTGTTGTATTCACAGATCCAGAACTTGCTACTGTAGGTTACGATGAGAAGTCTGCTAAAGAAGCAGGATTTGATGTAAAAGCATCTAAATTCCCATTTGCAGCAAACGGACGTGCTCTATCTATGAACGAAACAGATGGGTTCATGAAACTTATCACTCGTAAAGAAGATGGACTTGTTTTAGGTGCTCAAATTGCCGGTGGAAATGCATCTGATATGATCGCCGAATTAGGATTAGCAATTGAAGCAGGAATGACTGCAGAAGATATCGCTATGACAATTCACGCGCATCCAACATTCGGAGAAATTTCTATGGAAGCAGCTGAAGTTGCAATCGGACTTCCAGTTCATATCGTAAAATAAAGCCATTAATAAAAACCCCCTTGCAGGCTGACATTTCAGGCTTGCAAGGGGTTTTTTGTTTTTCTTAAAAAAATGTTGATTGATGTGTAAGATGCACGATCCCACACATCTGACGTTAGCCGATAATAAGCCACATTTCTAATGAGACAAAGTTAAGGAAACAGCATTTCATTCAATCATATATTGCACAACGTGTCATACCCTTTAATTATAATGAAATACTCGGAGGACAAGATGAACGTATTTTTTAGTATACTTATTCAAATCGTTATGTGGTGCGGGTATTCAATCGTTCTTTTTCTTTCGCATCATGATCATAGTTTTTATGAAACGATCCTATTACTGATGTTTGGTTATTTTAACTTTTTAGTGGCATATCGTTTCATTCAGAATAGGTCAGTAGCCTTACATGTTACGCTATCATTAACTGTTGTTTATGTGACAGGTAAACTTTTGTTCATTTAGTCCAAGTATCATTTCTTTTCTTCAGATAACGCTTTCTGAAGAGCAAACATCATAAAGATCAATACGAACGCAAAAGGGAAAGCGGCAATGATGGAAGCTGTTTGCAGAGCCTCTAAACCGCCGGAATATAAAAGGATTGCTGCAGCAGCTGCAATTACTATTCCCCATATAAACTTTGTTATAGAGGAAGGATT
Organism: Fictibacillus phosphorivorans; assembly: GCF_001619875.1. Taxonomy (GTDB): domain Bacteria; phylum Bacillota; class Bacilli; order Bacillales; family Fictibacillaceae; genus Fictibacillus; species Fictibacillus phosphorivorans_B. The sequence goes on along the minus strand of NZ_LRFC01000039.1, from coordinate 38,183 downwards.
TAAACGGCCGTGGCTCGTTTGCATACCAAGCACAAATGTAGCTGAGTCAGCAGATGTAATAAAGAACGTACTGATTAAGAAGATTGCTATCATTGACATGATCGTTCCAAAAGGCAAGTTTTCAAATAATGCAAATAAGGCAACCTCAGTCCCTTTATCTGTAATGATTTTATTCAAACCAACATTGTTAAAGATCTCTAGATGTAATGCTGCGCCGCCAAAAATGGAAAACCAAAGAGCTCCGAAAACAGTTGGTACAAGCAATACTCCTAATATAAACTCTCGAATGGTTCTTCCTTTAGATACACGTGCGATAAAGGTACCGACGAAAGGTGCCCAAGCAATCCACCAAGCCCAATAAAAGACGGTCCAACCTTGTATCCATCCAGCTTCACTCGGCCGAAACGGACTTAATTTCAAACTCATACTAGGCAAAAATTGAAGATAATTCCCTAAAGATTGCACAAACACATTCATAATAAAGTTTGTAGATGATGCAAAGAGCAAGAATACCATTAATAATACGGCAAGGAATATATTCAGGTTACTTAGGTACTTAATCCCCTTGTTTAACCCTGTTTGAGAAGAAAGAATAAATAATACAGTAACAGCAGCTATAATGATCAGCTGTGTCGTAAAGTTATTTGATATGTTCGATAAGTAAGAGATTCCTCCGCTTATTTGAACCGCGCCAAGACCTAGTGATGTAGCAACTCCAAAAATCGTTGCGAGTACAGCGATAATGTCAATGGTTTTACCAATAGGTCCATTTACTTTATCTTCTCCTAATAATGGAGTGAATATGGAGCTGATTAACCCTGGTGCTCCTTTTCTGAATTTAAAATAAGCAAGTGATAATCCGATAAGCGTATAAATAGCCCAAGGATGTAATCCCCAGTGAAAGAAGCTGTACCTAAGAGCGGCTTGTGCAGAGGCGGCATTTCCGCCTTCTCCTGAAGGTGGTGTGTAAAAATGGCTTATCGGTTCTGCTACACCCCAAAATACAAGACCAATACCCATTCCGGCGCTAAATAACATGGCAAACCATGTGACAGTATGGTATTCAGGCTTTTCATCCGGTTCTCCGAGTTTAATTCTTCCGTACCTGCTAAAAGCTAAATAAAGAACAAAGATTAAAAAACTAGTAGCTGAAAGAAGGTAGAACCAGCCAAATTTCTCTTGCAGAAAATTTTGTATCGCTGTAGCTTTTGTTTGAAATTCGGTAGGAAATAAACTTCCTATGATAATAAAAACGATAGAAATTAATAGTGAAACGATAAAAACAGTATTAGGTTGTTTTTTCATTTCGTCACATCCTTTCTCAATGCGTATTCTTTTTATTTTCCCCTAAGGGACCCAAAGTTTACATTGTAGTAAAAATAAAATAAGAAGTCCAATCATTTGATCGGACTTCTTATTCGATAATGGCATTATAAAGCAACATTTGTTGCGTGAAAAGTAAAATTTAAGCTGAAGCGCTTCTGCTATTTGCAGACTAGCATCAAGACTTTTGCCTAGTAATTAGAGTTGATACTTAAAAATTTTGAACTTCTTTTAATACTTATAAATATACAAAAGAGAAGAATTTAGCTTGTTTGTCTTTATTTTTTTCTCCCTTTGCAAATTGATAGGAGTGCAAGGTGGGAGACTCCTGCGGGACAGGTGGGCAGGTGAGACACTTAAGAGTCTAACGTACGAATGTGGCTCACCGCCTGCCCCGCGGAAAGCGAGCACCTGGAACGGAAATCAACCACTTCCAAAAACAACAAAGCTAACACAGAATTGTTTTTTATTTCTTCGGATAATAATACATCACCCTGCCGTTAAAAAGGTGGAGTTCGCCTTTCAGTTTCGAAGCTAAAAACTTACAGAACTCATTCGCTTTTCCCTTGTCTCCATGCGTAGAAATATCAGTTAGTGAAATTTGAATATAATTCATTAATTCTTCTGATTCAGGCTGTTTCTCTTCTCCAACACCAATTAAGATATACTTATTTTTCTGCGGATCTATCCCTTTTAAGTAAAACCATTTATGATCCGCCTCTTTTTTTTCCTCAATTGTATAGGGAAAGGCAGCTTCGGAATACCCCCATGATAATTGATCTCCTGTTTTCGATGTGATAGAACGGTAGTACATGAGTAAGTCTTTCACTTCTTCTATTGTGATAACTTGTTTTTCAGAAGCGGGACCAAGCTTTATATAGGCATTTTGAGACATGCAACTCACTCCAGTTAGTCATTTTTAAAGGCATTCATTCATAGAATAGTATATCATATTTTAAGAAGATTTTGACAAATTGGAGTTTGGATATCATGATTTTAGGGAATTACTCTTACATTCAATTACAGTCCTATTAGTATACCTCATTTAGTTAAAACAGGTTATACAGAGCCCGATCGATGAATAGTGAAATCATACGAGGAGGGATAACATGGAATGGTTTGAAAAATTGTATGACGAGAGTGAATTCGTAAATGTCCGGTTTGTAGGTTTTACGACAGATACAGTAAGGTACGATTTTGGAATTGTTTATACTAATATGTTTTTTGGCAAGCCTTTAGTTGTTTGTATGCAAACGGGGAGATCAGCATTATTAGATTCAAATGATATGAGAAACTTGGAATATATCCGACAAGTGTTTCATATTAAGACCCTTAAAGAAGCAGAAGATCTTGCTCTTTTCTTTGAAGAAGCGGTTCCACATATTCCTGTAATTGAACAATATGATTAATGAGCACATTTTAGCAATGTGTTATACTAAATATGTTGACAAACTAAATGTGACATAATAATATATAAATATAAACGTAAGCGTTTTCAAAATGTGGAGGGAGATGAAACGAATGGGTGTAATCATTTGCCAGACGTGTGAAACAACAATAGAGCATTTTGAAGAGGAAAAAGTAACTACATTGTATTCAAACAAATGCCCTCATTGCCAAGAGCAGGCTAAATTAGAGAAGTAAAAAAGAAGACCCCGCAGGGTCTTCTTTTTTGTGATGCTATCCTTTACTAACGGATGGCAACTTGCTCTTGAATAACTTTTAAATATTTGAGATCTGCGTTTTCAGGTCCTTGAACAGGGAGACCTGCTTCAAGGTTTTCTTTAATATAATCTAGGTTTTCTTGAGTGATAATTTCACCTGGTATAAAAATTGGGATTCCAGGTGGGTAGACCATAACAAACTCAGCGATAATTCTGCCTGCTGATTCCTCAAACGGTACACTTTCAGTATTGGCGTAAAAAGCATCCCGTGGAGATAGTGCAAGAACCGGAATATCTGGTACATGAACGGGAATCGATTTAATTTCGTCATTTTTAGATGAACTTTTTTCTTGCGATAGTTTTGATAATGCTTCAATAAGAACCATCGTATCTTTTTCGTGATCCGCTGTTGTGATCAAACACAAAATGTTATACAGATCTGAAAGTTCAACTTCAATGTTGTAATTTTTTCGAAGCCATGTCTCTGCTTCATATCCTGTAATACCAAGATCTTTAACAGAAATTAAAAGCTTAGATGGATCGTAATCAAATGTAGCAGATGTACCAAGCTTTTCTTCACCAACACAATAAAGGTTAGGAATTTCGTTAATTTTTGCTCTTGTATCATTGGCTAACGAAATCGTTTTTTCAATTAGGGTATATCCTTCTGTCGCTAGACGTCTTCTTGCCGCATCAAGTGAAGCAAGCAGAATATAAGAAGTTGATGTTGTTGTCATCATACTTAAAATCGTTTGAACGCGTTCAGGAGAGACAAGTCCTTCTCTAACATTTAAGATAGAGCTTCCTGTTAAAGATCCTCCTAATTTATGAACGCTTGTCGCAGCCATGTCTGCACCTGCTTGCATTGCAGATAATGGCATGTGATCATGAAAATGAATCAAAACACCGTGAGCTTCATCAACTAGAACTGGTACATTGAATCGATGTGCAATATCAACGATTCCTTTTAAATCTGCAGCAAACCCAAAATAAGTGGGGTTAATCACGAGTACTCCTTTTGTGTCCGGATGCTGATTTAGAGCTTTTTCTACGCTGTCAGGAGTAATCCCATGAGATATTCCCAACTCTGGATCAATTTCAGGATGAATAAATATAGGTGTTGCTCCAGAAAAAACGATTGCTGTCATAATAGACTTATGGACATTTCTTGGGACTAGAATCTTGTCTCCAGGTGAAACGACTGACATAATCATCGTCATGATTGCTCCGCTAGTTCCTTGTACAGAGAAAAATGTATGGTCTGCACCAAAAGCTTGTGCTGCTAGAGCTTGAGCTTTTTTGATCATCCCTTTTGGGTGATGAAGGTCATCTAGGGGAGTAATGTTAATTAAATCGATTGATAATGCATTTGGTCCAATGAAATTTTTAAATTCTTCATCCATTCCTTGCCCTTTTTTGTGGCCAGGAATGTGGAACTGCAAAGGATTTTTGTTTGCATGTTCACGCAAACCTGTAAATAAAGGAGTTTCGTGTTGAGACAATTTATAATACACCTCATCTATCGTGAACTAAAATGATTTTGTTTATATTTATAAAACAAAAGAAGTATAACAGAAAATGCATGAAGATGTAAGTAAATGATTTAATTTTCAGGGAGGAATAAAATTGAACACTAGACTAACAGCTTTATTAAATATCGAACTTCCTATTATACAGGGCGGACTTGCATATTTAGCTTATGCGGAACTTGCTTCAGCTGTATCAAATGCAGGGGGATTAGGACAGATTACTGCAATGTCTTTGTCAGATCACCATGCTTTAAGAGGAGAGATTCAAAAGACAAAAAGATTAACTTCACGTCCTTTTGGAGTAAATTTCGCAATTGGCCAGCATGGCAGATCTTATGAAGAAATGCTGGAAGTAGCCATTAAAGAGGGTGTTAAAGTAATTAGTATTACTGGGGGTAATCCAGCACCGGTTCTAAATCGGCTACAAAATACAAATATCAAAACACTTGTACTCGTTTCAAGTGTTCGCCAAGCAATAAAAGCAGAAAATTCAGGGGCAGATGCCGTTATGGCTGTAGGACAAGAAGGCGGCGGCCATATCGGTAAGGATGATACAGGTACGTTTGTACTAGTTCCACAAGTTGCTGAGAGTGTTTCTATTCCTGTTGTAGCTTCTGGAGGAATAGGTGATGGTAAAGGACTTATGGCAGCGTTGGCTCTTGGAGCAGAAGGGATTGAGATGGGGACAAGATTCATTGCAACGAAGGAATGTGTACATGCACATTCGGCATACAAAGAGCTCGTAGTCGAAAGCTCTGAAATCGATACGGTTGTCATCAAAAGGGCTTTAGGGATGCCGGGAAGAACGCTGCGCACAGAGTTTTCATTAAAAATCTTAGAAGAGGAATTGAAAGATGGAACATATGAACATTTGAAGAACTATATTAGTGGGGAAGCTAATCAGAAATTTATATATGAAGGAAAAGATGATGAAGGATTTGGCTGGGCTGGACAAATTGTGGGTCGGATAAAGGATATTCCCAGTGTAGAAGAACTGTTCCAACGAATAATAAAAGAATCTGAAACCGTTAAACAAAAATTAAACAACCTTTTCTAACACTTTTCTAACAATAAGGATACATACCCATACAATTATGTTGTACGGCAATATAATAGTGGTAAGAAGCAGCTAAACTACTGCTTCCTGCCACTATTTTTATTACAATTTTTTCTTTAAGTTATAAAGGGGTAAGAGCGTTTTAAAGGTCTCGGAGATACGATCATACCAGTCATCTTCACTCATGTTCACAGCTTCTTCTTTTTCGATACGGACACCGCAAAGCAATTCTGCTTTTTTTACTGTACTTAGCCGGGTTGCCATTTCTACTAATCGTTCTTTTTTGACCTCCCGATGCGTATTACTTTCTGGTTTCATGTGATCATCTGACCAAACAAAATCATTAGGAATATCCTTTTTAATTTTATTTAAGTTCTTAAGGAAAACTTTGCCGTAGGAATCTTTTATTGGTGCTTCGTAAATGATAGCAAACCAAATGAAAACATGAGTTTCCCAAAGTCCAATCTGAAAATGTGGCAGCATTTTGTAACCTCTTTTATTAGGAGCAAAAGCAACCCATGTATCCTTTGGAGGATTTACAGTTCTTCTAGCATGTTTAGCGACATGGAAAAACATTTCTTCTCCAGTAAAACCAGTCAACTCTTCAGCATATCTATTTCCGAGTGTCTCCAACTTAGGCCTGATTTGGCTAATAATTTGTTCCATACGATCGTCAAGGCCAGGTGTTTGGAAAACTTTAAAATCCTGGGCTTTAAATCCATTAAATGTCATGAAGATTTTCCTCCTGATTATCAAGTGCTACAAAGAAGTTTATCACACGAACTGTTTTTAAAAAAATGTTTGCAATAGATTCTGCAAAGTGCCGTTTCCATATACATGACTACTTCATAAAATAAAGGAAACGAAGAATACGAGAAAAGAAAGGATGTGCCGGTAAAATGAAACAAGTAATGAATACATTAAAAAGAACGGATGCGGAAAGAAGAATTCCAGTTTTAAAACTTGAGATTGATTATGAATTAGCTACTTTGTTTGATGCTTTGAAGTTAAAAGATCAGAAGCAGATCAATGAATCTAAACGTAAGCTCGAACGATTAAGGCTGGAGCTCGTGAGATTAGAAGCATGATCCAAGCTGATAGCGGATAACAAAAAACGAATCCATCATGAACGGATGGTTCGTTTTTTTGTGAAGAAGATAAAATTGACTTATACTAATAAGAAAGTGAGGGGTGATAACGTGACTAATGAGGAAATGAAATCAATAGAGGAACATCTGAAGACCTGGACACTTGAAGCTGCACAGTTACTTAAGGATTCTTTCGAGAACACGTTAACGATTACATATAAATCACATATCGCGGATCTCGTTACGGATATGGATAAGAACATTGAAAAGTTTTTTATTGATAAGATACAGCATACCTTCCCAGCTCATAAAGTTCTTGGAGAAGAAGGTTATGGAGATCAAATAGAAGGAAAATCAGGGGTCATATGGATAATTGATCCGATCGATGGTACAACGAACTTTATTCACCAACAAGCTAATTTTGCGATCTCAATAGGGATTTATGAAAATGGAGTAGGGAAATTGGGGTTAATTTACGATGTGGAGGGCAATAACCTTTACTTTGCTAAAGAAGGTGAAGGTGCGTACTTAAACGAAAAAAAATTACCTCAATTAGAGAAAGTTACATTATCTGAAGCAGTTGTAGGTGTCAACGCGACTTGGGCGGGACCTAACAGACGAATCAATCATGAGAATGTTCAGCAGATTATCAGAAAATCCAGAGGTACTCGGTCTTATGGCTCTGCTGCAATTGAACTCGCTTATGTTGCTTCGGGAAAATTAGATGCATATATGACATTAAGACTCTCACCGTGGGATTTCGCAGCTGGGCTGATTCTTTTACAAGAAGTGGGTGGGATTGTTAGTAGAACTGACGGAGGGCCCGTTCAGCTTCTCGAGCAAAACAGCATACTAGCCTCTAAACCTGGCTTGCATAATGAAATCATCGAGCACTTAACTTAATATTGGTAAAAAAGTGCGGGGAGCAAAAAGAACGTTCAATTAAGAACGTTCTCTTTGCTTTTTTTTTAGAGAAAATCCATATCCCATTAATAGAAAAACTGAAACGATAGACACTAAAAAGATGAACCAGCTTTTCTCGCCAATAGCAATCCCAATACCGCATATTGCCAGTGCGGTTAAAAGTGCGATGATGAAGAAAATAATATTCATGATGACCTCCAAGCCAAAAACTTGTCTATACTATGTAGTAAGTGTACCGAATTTACATAAAAAGAGAAAGCCTTTCAATAAATTTGTGATATAATAGTCAAGTTGAACAAAAAGAGATCAAAAATAATTAGAAAAAGAGATAGGATATAAGGAGAGAATACATTTGAATTTAAGAGATGATTTACGTAATATAGCGATCATTGCCCACGTTGACCACGGTAAAACGACATTGGTTGATAAGCTTTTACACCAATCAGGAACGTTTCGTGACAACGAGCAAGTACATGAACGTGCAATGGACTCAAATGATTTAGAAAGAGAACGTGGAATCACAATCCTTGCTAAAAACACTGCAATTAACTACAACAATAAACGCATCAATATCATGGATACTCCTGGACACGCCGATTTTGGTGGAGAAGTAGAACGTATCATGAAAATGGTTGATGGAGTTCTATTGGTTGTTGATGCATATGAAGGATGTATGCCACAAACTCGTTTTGTATTGAAAAAGGCTCTTGAACAAAAATTAACGCCAATTGTTGTCGTTAACAAAATTGACCGTGATTTTGCTCGTCCAGAAGAAGTAGTTGATGAAGTAATCGACTTATTTATCGATCTTGGAGCTGAAGAAGATCAGCTTGAGTTCCCCGTTGTCTATGCGTCTGCATTAAAAGGAACAGCTTCAATGGATCCAAGCAAACAAGACGAAGATATGACTGCTCTTCTTGATACAATCATTGACACGATTCCAGCTCCTGCTGATAACAGTGAGGAACCGCTGCAATTCCAAGTTACGATGCTTGATTATAATGACTACCTTGGACGTATCGGAATCGGACGTGTATTCCGCGGAACGATTAAAGTAGGACAAGCCGTATCACTAATGAAACTAGACGGATCTGTTAAAAAGTTCCGTGTAACGAAGCTTTTCGGTTTCCTAGGCCTTAAGCGTATTGAAATCAACGAAGCTAAAGCGGGAGATCTGATCGCTGTTTCTGGAATGGAAGAAATCAACGTTGGAGAGACAGTTTGCCCAGAAGGTCAAGAAGAAGCACTTCCTGTTCTTCGTATTGATGAACCAACGCTAAAGATGACGTTCCTAGTAAACAACTCTCCTTTTGCTGGCCGAGAAGGGAAATGGGTAACAAGCCGTAAAATTGAAGAACGTTTAATGGCTGAGCTTGAAACAGACGTAAGTTTACGTGTTGAAAATACAGATTCACCAGATGTTTGGACGGTTTCTGGCCGTGGTGAGCTTCACCTTTCCATTTTGATCGAAAACCTTCGCCGTGAAGGATTTGAGCTTCAAGTATCAAAACCTGAAGTAATCGTTCGTGAAATTGATGGTGTGAAATGCGAACCTGTTGAACATGTTCAAATTGACATTCCTGAAGAATTTACTGGTTCAATCATGGAATCTTTAGGAGATCGTAAAGGCGAAATGAAAAACATGATCAACAATGGATCTGGACAAGTACGTCTTGAATTCATGGTACCTGCTCGCGGTTTGATCGGATACACAACTGAGTTCTTAACACAAACACGCGGATATGGAATCTTAAACCACACGTTCGACAGCTATCAGCCAATGGTTGCAGGAAACGTTGGTGGACGACGCCAAGGTGTACTAGTTTCAATGGAAAACGGTAAAGCTTCTCAATACGGAATTATGGGTGTTGAAGACCGTGGTACAATCTTTGTTGAGCCGGGTGCAGAAGTGTACATGGGTATGATCGTTGGGGAACACACTCGTGAGAATGATATTACGGTTAATATCGTAAAAGTTAAGCAGATGACCAACATGCGTTCTGCAAATAAAGATCAGACAGTTAGCATGAAGAAGCCACGTATCATGTCATTAGAAGAAGCATTAGAGTACTTGAACGACGATGAGTATTGTGAAGTAACACCTGAGAGCATCCGACTTCGTAAGAAGATTCTTGATAAGAACGAGCGTGAAAGAGTAGAGAAGAAAAAGAAGCTTGCTCAAGGGTAAACGTATTTCTTAACGATCGGGAGTGGGAATCGTGGAGAAACAACAAGAGATCATGAAAGCGACAGGGGAAGATTCATCATCTATGGCATTGCTGTTAGGGATTGAACACGACCCTGTCAGAGCTTTTCTGCTGTTGTATTTGATCATTACAGTGCTTAGTATAATCGTTTTTAAGCTAGGATTCGCAAAAAAACTGCCGCCTTTAAAATCTGCAGTGATCTATCTTTTCTTAATTATCGGATGTATGCCTCTAGCCTTTTTTGGGATCGGCTTGCCGGTAGCAGAGGGACTTATCGTGGCTGCACTAATATTGATTATTTACAAAGTAAGGTTGTATCGAAGCAAAAGGGAAAATAGCTGACAGGGGGTTAATTAATGCAGCTTGTTGACGCTCTTTCCAATTGGTTGAGCATAAAGAAAGTACATGAAGAAAGACCCCATGACTTAGCAGCTAAAGAGACTTTTGATTTTTTTGGTGAAATTTTAAAAGAGGACCACCATGTAAACATTTCGTCTGTTGCAACTTCTGGCCCTTATTATATCGTTTTGTTTGAAGTGGATGGTTTGGAAAAGTCAGAAAAGTTTTTTATAGACGTAATTGATGCATTATATGAAGGAATTCAAAATGAACCAAGATTTAATGAGGAGTGCTGATCTATTCAGTACTCCTTTTTACATTTGATAGAAAGCTGACGCCTAGCCTTTCTCGTCAACTTAGCTTTTATTATGCATTAGAGATACAAAGAAACCTATGAGGAGAGAGAAGAGTAGGTGTCCGAAAAGCCATATAAAGAAGGGTATCGTTAATGGTGGTAAAAAGGGCTTGGATACTGCTAGAGAGTAAAGAGGGAAAAAGGTAAATGACATGATTATATTTATGAATAGAGAAATTAAAAAGGGATGATAGAACATCTTGCAAAGCAAATCAACGCATGCAATTAAAGCAATAGCAATGAAAAGGTGTAAAACAAATTGCAAGGGTTCATTAAAAATGATGGAAGCCGGAAGTGGCAAGAAATCAATGTTTAACAAAAAAGTATAAAGCTTTATTTTAAGGAATACTTCAGGTATGTAAAAAAAACAAGCCAGCAAGATGCCGGCAGCTGTACCATATAAAATCCATGAGATTAAACGTTTGCCATTACCAATCATTATTCGTGTCCGGGCTTCGGTATAGATTGAAATTACCAGTAGATTCACGCTGGGCTGTTTTTCTTGTTATCCGTTCTTTGCATGGATCGCACATGAACGTGTGTATAGGTCGATTTCTTAATTTTTTTGCAAGTGAGCATTCATTTTCAATAACTTCTATATTATCGCATAATACGCATTTTACACGCATCGTATTCACCTCTTTCAAACAGTATAACATAAAGAAATTGGAAAATTAAATGAATGAAATGCAATATATTTAGCGGCAATATAATGGAAATTCAAAAGACTCATGATGGCTATTCGCATTCATGAGTCTTTAAAGAATCTTTTAATCAGCTTTCATTTAATCGCTGAGGCTGGTTTTTTTGAGATTTTTCCTGTTTCTGCTGTTGATCCTTAAGCTGTCTTTGTTCTCTATTATTTAACTGACTGTTGTTTGTTTCCGTAGGTGATGGTTTTTTTGTTTGAATGCTATGTGGAACTTGCGGCATAATTCGTCCAACAATGCCTGCTAACTCCTTCATAATCCCGCCGATTGGATGGCCTTGACGAATCTGTCTACCCATCTGACGCAGTCTCTCAACAGTGTCAGGATCCGCTGTAACGACTGCGTTTTTACCATTTGGATCATTCTTTAATGATTCTGCTACTGAGTACTTTATAGATCCTACCCTAGAATTATCTAGCTTTCGATCAACATCGATCCCAACAACTGCATATGGACCTAATACGACTGCAGTTGCGTCCTCAACACCAGGGATCCCCGTCGCTAATCCAACGAGGTGTCTAGATATTTCTTGAGAACCCTTTGGCTGTTCAGGTTTTTTGCTGTTTGCTGTTTGATTTACTTTTGTAAGCCGAGGTGTGTTTTGGTCAGTTTGTGCGTTATCTTTATTATTGTTCATGCATCCAAAAAGTACAAAAATCGCACTAAGGACGGCAACAATACGGAATATTTTCATCGGTATCAATCCCTCCAAGTCATTTCCGTTATTTTTTGTACATTCTTCTAACTTTATTCCTTCGTACATACATTTTAATAGGCAGTCCATAAAAAAACGCTAAATGAATAGAACTACATTAAGTCAGGAGGCTAAATGTTGAATAAACGATACGTCCTAGATACGAACGTGCTGTTGCAGGATCCTTATTCGATACAATCGTTCGGAGATAGTGAAGTGATTATTCCTGCAGTTGTTTTAGAAGAAGTGGATTCCAAAAAACGTTATATGGACGAAATTGGAAGAAATGCTCGTGAAGTATCACGATTAATTGATCGTGTCAGACAAAAAGGTCAGCTGCATAAGGGAGTTCCGCTTGAAAATGGAGGTACACTTCGAGTAGAGCTCAACCATAAATCATTTAAAAGGCTTCAGGAAACATTTGTTGAACCGACGAATGATAATCGAATTCTTGCTGTGACGCTGAATTTAAAACAAGAAGAAGACGCGAAAAAGAGCGGCATAAAAGTCATCTTGGTCTCAAAAGATGTTCTCGTCCGAGTAAAAGCGGATGCACTTGGTATAGAAGCAGAAGATTTCTTAAGTGACAGAGTAATCGACAAAAACGACCAAACGTATACGGGTTATAAAGAAATTTATGTTCAGGGAGATCTTTTGAATAAGTTTTACGAAAAAAACGAGCTTCAGCTAATTGAGCTATCTGGACATTCATTTCACCCCCACCAATTCGTCATATTAAAAGACGTTTTTAGGTCTTCTGTTTCTGCACTAGGAAAAGTAGATGAGCATGGCAAAACATTAAAACCATTGAGATATGACTCTGAGCAGATCTGGGGAATACGAGCAAGAAATGTTCAGCAAAAAATGGCGTTCGAATTGCTTCTTCGAAAAGATCTGCCTCTCGTTACGCTCATCGGAAAAGCGGGCACAGGAAAAACGCTGATTACACTTGCAGCGGCACTTCTTCAGACTGAGGACTTAAAAGATTATATCAAGTTATTTATTGCCCGTCCCATCGTACCTGTTGGGAAAGATATCGGTTACCTTCCAGGCGAAAAAGAAGAAAAATTAAAACCTTGGATGCAGCCCGTGTATGATAACTTGGAATATTTATTTAACACAAAAAAGTCTGGTGAATTAGAAAAGATCCTCGCAGGTATAGGCTCCATTCATGTTGAAGCACTCACTTATATTCGAGGCAGAAGTTTGCCAGATCAATTTATTATAATTGATGAAGCTCAAAACCTAACGAAACATGAAGTGAAAACAATTTTAACGAGGGTCGGAGAAGGAAGTAAGATTGTTTTGCTGGGTGACCCGCAGCAGATCGATCATCCTTATCTTGATGAGTTTACAAATGGATTAACATACGTCGTGGAAAAATTTAAAGACCAAGCGCTAAGCGGACATGTTCGATTAGAAAAGGGAGAGCGCTCATCTCTTGCTCAGATTGCAGCTGATTTGCTATAAAAAAACAGCCCAGTGAGTGAGCTGCCAAAAGTATCGATATTATAATATCGTTAAGGAAGAAATATGCTTGATGGGATTTTCTTTGTTCCGTCCATCAGCAAAATAAAAATGTACGGGTCCATCTTCTTTTAAGGGTTTACCGTGATTAGAAAATGCAAAGTATCCGTTTTGTGCTTCCTTAAGTGTGATTTCTACGTTACCGTCCCCTGACTCAATGATAACTTTTTCTGCGTCAGGGTGCGGTTGTGCATTATAGATAAAATAAGAAAGAGAGATAGCAAAAGATCCTGTTAAAAGTGTTTCTTTTAACGTGGTTTTCGGCTTCTTTTTTTCTTGTTCAGAAGGAGGGATGGCACCTTCTTGTAATTCTCTATCCCAATGAGCAGAAACATCTTTTAGATATTTTTCCTGCGCACTTTCCGCGGTCTTAACTGAATCGAATAATGTGTTTATATCCTCTTTTCTATCATCAAAAATCCAAACGCTTGGATCTAATGTGAGGGGATAGTCAACTTTCCCTTTAAGGGCAACGATAAATTCCATAAAAACCTCCTTAAAAATTGAAAACACTATTAAAAGAATAGCACGATTATAAGAATACTGTAATATGTTGATTTTTTTTATGCAAACCTTTATATTTAAAGGTAGAAATCGTGGCGAACGGAGGGATGATCATTGTCAGCTGAGATGGCAACTGGACATCGGGAAAGGGCATTTGAACTCTTAAAAGCAGATGCAGATAAAATCCTGAAACTAATTGAAGTTCAAATGGAAAACTTAACAATGCCACAATGTCCCCTCTATGAGGAAGTATTGGATACGCAAATGTTTGGTTTATCCCGTGAGATAGATTTTGCAGTCCGTTTAAACTTGATCGAAGAAGATGCAGGAAAGAAATTATTAGAGTCGCTCGAAAAGCAGCTAACTGCTTTGCACGATGCATCAATGAAAAAATGATACACACCCAGTCCGATAAAAAACTTGGACTGGATTTTTTTATATATATAACATGGCTTGTATTTTAATAAGATGCACTTTCTGAAACGAAGAAAGAATGCTGTCAGAAAACATTAATGATTAGCCAATCAAAAAAAAGACACAACCTTCGAAACATTATAAGAAGCTGATCTTATAGTTGAATCAGAAATAAAAAGGTTTCTGTGATACAATATCTAATAATTATAAAGATACAGACTTCGACAGAGAGGAGAAAGGTGACAACGTGAAAAAAGCAGTAAGACCCTATGACTATTCTTTGATAGTAGCCGTACTATTATTGTGCAGTGCTGGATTAGTCATGATCTACAGCGCGAGTATAGGGGTAACAATCAATAAGTATGATTACAGCAGCAGTTTTTTCTTCACGAGACAGCTAATCTTTTTGCTTGCTGGATTAGGGCTTATGTATTTTACGATGAGATTTAACGTCCAAATTTATAAAAAGCTGATGATGCCTATCGTCTTAGTATCAATCATAGTATTGGTTGCTGTATTATTGTTTGGCCGAGAAGTAAATAACGCGAAAAGCTGGCTATACATAGGTCCAATCGGGATTCAGCCCGCAGAATTTATTAAATTGACGCTTGCCATCTATTTAGCTGCGATTTATTCAAAGAAACAAGGTAAGATGCATGATATTAAAAAAGGGGTCATTCCGCCTTTGAGCATATTCGCTATCATGTTTCTATTGATTCTCAGGCAGCCTGACTTAGGTACAGGCATTATAGTATCAGGGGTTGCAGGCATAATTCTTTTCTGTTCTGGCATTAAATTTAAGCATATTTTTTCAATGGTAGCGTTAGCCGGAATTGCCGGTTTAGGCCTCTTTTTTAGATTGACTCCAGAACAGCTATCCCGTTTTGATGCTGCATATGCTCCGTTTAAAGATCCTGCGGGTGATGGTTATCAGCTTGTAAATGGCTATATATCTATAGCTGCAGGCGGAATGACAGGTTCTGGTTTAGGAGAGAGCATTCAAAAATACGGTTTCCTGCCTGAACCGCATACTGACTTTATCATTGCGATCATTGCTGAAGAACTAGGGTTTATCGGAGTGCTTTTAATCATCCTGTTATTAGGGTATATCGTGTTAAAAGGATTCTGGATTGGAATGCAAAGTACAGATACATACACAAGCCTATTAGCGTTCGGTATTTCCGGTATGATCGGCATACAAACGGTCGTTAATCTTGGAGCAGCGGTTGGACTGCTTCCCATTACTGGAGTACCGCTGCCGTTTATTTCCTACGGGGGTTCATCCCTTCTTTTGTTTCTAACATCGATGGGGATTCTTATAAACATATCTGCAAAAGTAAATCTGAACAAAAAAATACCTGACAGACAGCCTGAAGTAACTAAAAAGATAAGAGCTATTATGTAAGGTAAAAAGGAGAGGAACTTGTATGAGCAGAAAAATCAGCAAAGTCTTAGTAGCAAACAGAGGAGAAATCGCAATCCGAATTTTCAGAGCCTGTACAGAACTGGATATTCGTACAGTAGCTATATACTCAAAGGAAGATACAGGTTCTTATCATCGTTATAAAGCGGATGAAGCTTACCTGGTTGGTGAAGGTAAAAAGCCGATTGATGCCTATCTTGATATTGAGGGGATCATTGAAATTGCTAAAACCAACGGCGTTGACGGTATTCATCCAGGCTATGGTTTTCTATCTGAGAACAAAGAATTTGCAGAACGCTGCCGTGAAGAAGGCATTGTTTTTATAGGACCTAATGAAAAGCATCTAGATGTGTTCGGAGATAAAGTAAAAGCTAGACAAACAGCCATTGATGCAAACATTCCAGTTATCCCTGGAAGTGACGGTCCTGTAAACAGCTTGTCTGAAGTTAAAGATTTTGCAGAACAAAACGGTTTTCCAATCATTATTAAAGCTGCTATGGGTGGCGGGGGACGCGGAATGCGTATCGTCAGAAGTGAGAACTCATTAGCAGAAAGTTATGACCGTGCTAAATCAGAAGCGAAAGCAGCGTTTGGCAAGGATGAAGTTTATGTTGAAAAATTCGTTGAGAATCCAAAACATATTGAGGTCCAAATCCTTGGAGATCATGAAGGCAATCTTGTCCATCTGTATGAGCGAGATTGCTCTGTACAAAGAAGGCATCAAAAGGTAGTAGAAGTCGCACCAAGTGTTTCTCTTACGGATGAACTTCGTCATGAAATTTGTGAATCAGCGGTTTCTTTAATGGAACACGTTGGTTATATCAATGCGGGAACAGTAGAATATCTTGTTACACCTGACGGCAAATTTTATTTCATAGAAGTAAATCCACGCGTTCAGGTTGAGCATACCATTACAGAGATGGTTACAGGGATCGATATCGTTCAATCGCAAATTTTGATTGCACAAGGATTCTCTTTACATGGAAAAGAAATTGGAATTCCAAAGCAGGAAGACATCTATTGTCATGGATATGCGATCCAATCTCGTGTAACGACAGAAGATCCATCCAATCAGTTCATGCCGGATACTGGGAAAATCATGGCTTACCGTTCCGGCGGTGGTTTTGGGGTACGATTGGATGCAGGTAACGGTTTTCAAGGTGCGGTAATTACGCCGTTCTATGATTCATTGCTCGTAAAAGTCTCTACATGGGCTTTGTCATATGAACAAGCAGCTTCCAAAATGTTGAGAAACTTAAAAGAGTTTCGTATTCGTGGAATCAAAACAAATATTGCTTTTCTTGAGAACGTTGTTACACACCAAAAGTTCTTATCTGGTAACTATGATACTTCCTTTATTGATACAAGCAGTGAACTCTTCGTTTTTCCGAAGCGTAAAGATAGAGGAACAAAAATGCTTTCTTATATTGGGGCGACGACAATCAATGGTTTCCCAGGGCTTCAAAAGCAAGAAAAACCATCCTTCGATAAGCCGCGTATTCCAAAGCTTAAGCTTTCAGAACCGATTCCTAATGGGACTAAGCAGCTGTTGGATGCTGAAGGACCAGAAGCTGTAGCTCAATGGGTAAAAGATCAAAAGAAATTGTTGCTAACTGATACAACTTTCCGTGATGGTCACCAATCGTTGCTGGCGACACGTGTTAGAACGAATGACCTGCTGCACATTGCTGAGCCGACAGCAAGATTATGGCCGGATATGTTTTCTCTAGAAATGTGGGGAGGAGCGACTTTTGATGTATCCTATCGCTTCCTGAACGAAGATCCGTGGGACCGTCTCATTAAACTTAGAGAAAAAGCGCCAAATGTATTATTCCAAATGCTTTTACGAGCATCGAATGCAGTTGGCTATAAGAACTATCCAGATAATGTCGTTGAAGAGTTTGTTAAAAAGTCAGCGATGGCTGGAATAGATGTATTCCGTATCTTTGATAGTCTAAACTGGGTTGAAGGTATGAAGGTAGCTATAAGAGCCGTTCGTGAAACAGGAAAAATTGCTGAAGCCGCGATTTGTTATACAGGAGATATTTTAGATCCGAGCAGAACGAAGTATGATCTTAAGTATTATGTAAATCTAGCGAAAGAGCTTGAAGCAGAAGGTGCGCATATCTTAGCTATTAAAGACATGGCGGGTCTATTAAAGCCTCAGGCAGCTTATGATCTTGTATCAGCACTCAAGCAATCGATCGATATTCCAATTCATCTGCATACACATGACACGAGTGGGAATGGAATCTATACTTATGCCAAAGCTGCAGAAGCTGGAGTGGACATTGTAGACGTTGCTGTAAGTTCTATGGCTGGACAAACATCACAGCCAAGCGCTAACTCCCTTTATTACGCATTATCAGGTAATGAGAGACAGCCAGACTTAAATATTGATCATGCAAAACAACTTTCTTCTTACTGGGAAGATATTAGAAAGTATTATTCAGGATTTGAAAGCGGTATGCCTGCTCCGGATCCTGAAGTGTATGAACATGAGATGCCTGGCGGACAGTTTAGTAACCTACAGCAGCAAGCGAAAGCAGTTGGCTTAGGTGACCGCTGGGATGATGTGAAACAAATGTATCGAAGAGTGAATGATATGTTCGGTGATGTAGTAAAAGTTACTCCTTCTTCAAAAGTGGTAGGAGATATGGCTTTATACATGGTTCAAAACAACTTATCTGAAGATGATGTATACGATCGAGGAGAATCACTTGATTTCCCTGACTCTGTTGTAGAATTCTTTCAAGGATACCTGGGACAGCCATATGAAGGCTTCCCGAGAGAATTGCAGCGTATTGTCTTAAAAGGTAGAGAACCTCTTACAGTGAGGCCAGGAGAGCTTTTAGAAGCCGCTGATTTTAATGACATAAAAGAAACATTGTTTCATAAGATCAACCGTCAAATTACAAGTTTTGATGTTTTGGCATATGCATTATATCCAAAAGTGTTCTTAGATCGTGAGAAGATGTATACGCAATTTGGAGATATCTCTGTCCTTGATACACCAACTTTCTTCTATGGAATGAAGCTTGGTGAGGAAATTGAAGTTGAGATCGAACAAGGTAAGACGTTGATTGTTAAACTTGTTTCTATCGGTGAGGCTCAGAATGATGGATCTCGAGTTCTTTACTTTGAATTGAACGGTCAATCGCGTGAGATCGTGGTTATTGATGAAAGTGCTAAAGTAACAGTATCTGCAAAGCAAAAAGTGGATCACTCAAACCCTTCTCAAATAGGTGCAAGTATGCCTGGTACTGTCATTAAAGTGCTTGTTGAGAAAGGCGAAAAAGTGAAAAAAGGCGATCATCTTATGATCACAGAAGCCATGAAGATGGAAACGACGGTACAAGCTCCATTTGATGGAACTGTAAAAGAAATTTCTGTTCAAAACGGTGAAGGTATTGCAGCAGGAGATCTGCTTATCGAATTAATCAAATAAGCTCTTTTGACACATAATTGTGGGGTAATCACTGGAAGCGAGCTTTTAGCTTTTAGTTAGGGACTATTCTTTAATTGCTGCATAAAAGACTTCACTGAAAAGTTGTTTGGAATGTAAGATACGAGACTCCTGGGGGACGAGTGGGACAGGTGAGACTCCTAAAAGCGCAAAGCGCTAGGAGGCTCACCGCCCGCCCCCGGAAAGCGAGCATCTGAAATGGAAATCAACTGCCTTCAAGAGCAACGATGAAAGTCTAAAATTAAAACTTAAAAAGACCAAGGTGCAATTGAAGCACCTTGGTCTTTTGTTATTTCCGATAAACGATCAGTACTAAATAGCTCAACGTTCCAAATAGGAAAGAGATGATCAATCCATGTGATAAAGCTACGAACAGGTTTAAGTTTGAAAGTACGATCATAATTCCTGATACAGCTTGCAAGATGACAAATAGCAACGCGAACTGAAAACCTTTATTCACAACTTTTTGGTCACTGTAATGCTTTTTTGCATGATACCAAGAAAATGCAATCCATAAGAAAAGTACGACAGCTGCGATTCTATGCAGCAAATGTATGCTAGCTTGTGAACCTAATGTTGTGAGTACAGAACCGTTACAAAGTGGGAACTCAGGGCCGCAACCCATGCTCGAGCCGGTATGTCTTACAAGTGCTCCGGTGTATACAACAGCGTACAAATAAACAAACAGCCAGTAGATGTTCTTTTTAAAACCTGGTGTTACCTTGGCAATAAAAGGCCGGTCACGATCTTCAAATGAAAGAATCGCTAGCAGCAACACACTTGCGAATGAAACAAGTGAAAATCCAAAGTGGGAAGCGAGTACAGCAGAAGACTGGCTCCAAATAACAGCTGCTGCTCCTAAAAGCCCTTGAAGGACGATAAAGAACACGGCAGAACCTGCCAAAATTTTAATTTCTTTTTTATGTGGTTCTCGTCTCCAAGCCCATATGGCCAGAATGATAACTAAGATTCCGAGCCAAGCCGAAACAAACCGGTGACTTACTTCAATGATCGTTTCAAGTTTAGGTGCTGTTGGCAATAATTCTCCATAACACAGTGGCCAAGAATTTCCGCAGCCATTACCAGAATCTGTTTTTGTTACAACAGCTCCCATGAGTAAAACGAGCAGCATACCGAGGGTAGTAATAATAGAATAGATTTGATAAGCTCTTTTCAATTCATTCACCTGCTTTTTAGTCCTGAAAACAGTTCACAAATTTGTAATATTTTCAACTAGTAATAGAGACACCTCGATAGTACAAATAATATAAGAAGTTGTCTATATTAGTCGAAGTATACAAAGCACTTGTTTTGTTTTATAATGTTAGAGGACATTTTCTTTATATATCACTATCCTATCATATAGGTAAAACGTTCTACTTTACATATTGTGAACAGATAAAGACATTTTTTTACGTTGATTTTAGAGTCAAGCCCATATAGAATGAATGAGGGCTTTAATAACAACAAAAGAAAGATTTGGAACATTTTACTCTATAAAAAGGAGGTGTATCTGTTGAGCAAGACTTCAACTGCATATGAAGCCGCTAACAAAGTAATGGAACCTGGACCTCTGTCAGAAGCGAACCCGACAGGCACCTGGAAAGATTTTTTGACCATTGCAAAGCTTGGAATTGTTATGAGTAACCTTATCACGACATTTGCAGGATTTTTCTTGGCCTTAAAATATAATGAATTATTATTTTCAGAGAACATCTTAACCTTAATTCTTTGCGTACTAGGTGCGGCATTAGTTATAGCAGGCGGCTGCTGTTTAAATAACTATATTGATAGAGATATTGATCAGCTTATGGAACGAACGATTGAACGTCCGACAGTTACTGGAAGAATCAATCCGAGTCAAGTATTATGGGTCGGTATTATTCTATCCGCAATCGGGACAGTTATGCTTGCCATGACTACTCTTACTGCAGCTGTAATAGGACTAATTGGGCTTTTTGTCTACGTTGTTGTATATACGATGTGGCTAAAACGTACCCATTCTATTAATACGGTTGTGGGAGGTATATCGGGAGCCGTTCCGCCGTTAATCGGATGGGCAGCCCTTGACGCTAATCTTCACTGGGTTGCATGGATCTTATTCTTAATCATGTTCTTATGGCAGCCGCCTCACTTTTTAGCTCTTGCTATGAAGCGATGTGAGGATTATCGAAACGCAGGTATTCCTATGCTGCCGGTAGTATCCGGATTTGCACTTACAAAACGCCAGATGATTTGGTATGTAGCGGCTTTGCTGCCAGTGTCACTTTACCTGTTCGAATTTGGTGTCATCTACTTAATCTTAGCTGCCGTTTTAGGGACGGGCTGGTTAATACTGGCTCTATCAGGGTTAAAGACTAAGGATGATATAAAATGGGCTCGCATGATGTTTGTGTATTCATTAAACTACATGACAATTATGTTTGTAGCCATGATTCTAGTAAACATATAGAAATTCTTACCGGAACAGCGCTAATTGTGCTGTTCCTGTAATTGCCTTTACATAAAAGGGCTTTCATAAAAGCTAATTAGCTATTTCCATTCAAATAAACCTTTATTTGAAGTGAATAGAAAGAACATTCAGTCAAAACAGACTACAACGAGAAAGTGGGGTATATGTAGTGATGAAAAAATGGCTACAAAAAGGGCGTTTTCTTTCCTTATTTGCCATGTTGGCTCTTCTTTTGATGGGGTGCGGAGATCCGACTCTATCGGCTTTAATTCCGCAAGGTGAAGTTGCTGACAAACAGTTCCAGCTGATGCTGATATCGATTAGTATTATGATTCTGGTACTAGTGGTAGTTTTCGTTCTTTATGCATTCGTATTATTGAAGTTTAGAAAGAAAAAAGGTGATAACTCTACACCTAAGCAAGTGGAAGGTAACCACATGCTTGAATTATTATGGACAGTTATTCCGATTCTTTTATTGATCATCTTAGCTGTTCCAACTGTAATGAGAACATTTGAATTCTCTGCAGATGCTAAACCAGCATCAAAAAATGAGTTAAGCATTAAAGTTACGGGACACCAATATTGGTGGGAATTTGAGTATCCGAAAGAAGAACTCATTACATCTCAGGAGTTAGTGTTACCTGCGGATACAAAGGTACATGTTGAATTATCATCTGCTGATGTTATTCACTCATTCTGGATTCCTTCATTAGCAGGAAAGACAGATACAAATCCTGGTGATAAGAACAAAAACTATATGTGGTTTGAAACTGGCAGCCAGACAGATGTTGTTTACAAAGGAAAATGTGCTGAGCTTTGTGGTGCATCTCATGCTTTAATGGATTTCAAAGTAAGAGTAGTTTCTAAAGAAGACTATAAGAATTGGGTTGCAGGCTTTAAAGCGGCTGACGACAAATCTTCTGCTAATGCTAACGGACAACAAGTCTTTGAAAAGAACTGTTTATCTTGTCACGCAGTTGGACAAAACGGCGGGAACACAGGACCTAGCTTAACTGGTTTTGGGGATAAAGACCGTGTAGCAGGTATCTTAGAGCATGATAAAGAAAATCTGAAAAAGTGGATCAAGGATCCTCAAGAAGTTAAACCAGGCAACAACATGCCTAAGGTTAACCTTTCTGATGAGGAAATTGATGCTGTTTCAGATTACTTGTTAGGTCTTAAATTGAAATAGTCTTAAGCATTGCAAAAAAGGAGGTTACACCGTGGCAACTCACGAAAGTCACAAAAAGAGAAGTGGGTTAATGGATTGGCTCACTACCGTTGACCATAAAAAGATCGGTATTTTGTATCTTTTGGCAGGTGGGTTCTTCTTCTTAATCGGAGGACTTGAAGCTATATTGATGCGTATTCAATTAATGGAACCAGACAGCAAGATTTTCACTGGTGAACTTTATAACCAATTGTTAACGATGCATGGAACAACAATGATCTTCTTGGCAGCCATGCCGATCATCTTCGGTTTCATGAACGCCATTGTTCCTTTACAGCTAGGAGCACGTGACGTAGCGTTTCCATACGTTAACGCAGTCGGTTTTTGGTTATTCTTCTTCGGTGGATTATTATTAAACCTTAGCTGGTTCTTAGGCGGAGCACCTGAAGCTGGTTGGACAGCTTATGCACCACTATCAACCGTTGCTGAAGATACTGGAGTAGATTTCTATGTACTTGGTCTTCAGATCGCTGGGGCAGGTACACTTGCAGGGGGGATTAACTTCCTTGTAACAATCATTAACATGCGTGCACCGGGTATGACGTTTATGCGTATGCCGTTGTTCACTTGGGCTTCATTTGTTACATCTGGACTTATCTTATTCGCATTCCCTGCACTTACAGTTGGATTCTTCCTTCTTATGTTCGAACGTGTATTTGATGCTAATTTCTTTAATCCAGATATGGGTGGTAACATTTTAATCTGGGAACACATTTTCTGGATCTTTGGTCACCCTGAAGTATATATCTTGATTCTACCTGCTTTTGGTATTATCTCTGAGGTTGTTTCTACATTCTCAAATAAGCGCTTGTTTGGTTACAGTGCGATGGTTTTTGCAACAGTTCTAATTGGATTTTTAGGATTCATGGTTTGGGTTCACCACATGTTTACAGTTGGTCTAGGACCTGTAGCAAACTCTATTTTTGCTGTAGCAACGATGGCAATCGCAATTCCGACAGGCGTAAAGATTTTTAACTGGATCTTCACAATGTGGGGCGGACAAATTCGCTTCTCAACAGCAATGCTTTTTGCAGTAGGTTTCATCCCAACGTTCGTAATGGGTGGGGTAACAGGGGTTATGCTTTCTGTTCCTGCAGCTGACTATCAGTACCATGATAGTTACTTTGTAGTAGCTCACTTCCACTATGTAATCGTTGGTGGTCTGATTTTAGGTTTATTCTCAGGGTTATACTATTGGTACCCTAGAATGTTTAACCGTGTTTTAAACGAAACTCTTGGAAAATGGAATTTTTGGCTGTTCTTTATTGGATTCCACTTAACGTTCTTCCCGCAGCATTGGTTAGGACTAATGGGTATGCCTAGACGTGTTTATACATATATGTCTGGACAAGAACTTGACGGAGCAAACTTTGTAAGTACGATCGGTGCCATTCTAATGGGTGCTGGAACAATTGTACTTTTGATCAACATCGTAATATCAGCTTCATCTAAATATGCAACAACAAAAGATCCGTGGGATGGCCGTACATTAGAGTGGGCTATGCCAGTACCAACTCCAGAATACAACTTTGCACAAACACCGCTTGTTCGTGGTCTTGATGCACTGTATGTTGAGAAAACGGCTGGTAATGGAGAAATGACACCTGCAGAACCTGTAGGAGAAATTCACATGCCGAACGGATCAATCTTGCCGTTTATTTTATCTCTTGGCATGTTCATTGCTGGATTTGGCTTCATCTATGCGAACTGGATCGTAGCAGGTGCTGGTTTAGGACTTGTATTGATTACGATGTTCCTTCGTTCTGTTATTGATGATCACGGTTATCATATTCATAAAGAAGAAGTTGAAGCAGACATTAAAGGGGGTAGAGCTTAATGAATGCTGGAGAACGTTTAACAGATGCTAATTTCCCTGCTCATCCTGAAAAAGCTACCCTTGAAGGTAAAAATAAGTTTTTAGGATTCTGGCTATTCCTAGGTGGTGAGACTGTCCTATTCGCAACACTTTTTGGGACATATCTTGGTCTTAGAAACATGCATTTAGATGGTCCATCTGGGGAAGAATTATTCTCACTGCCATTAGTATTTTTAGCTACAATGCTGCTACTAACAAGCTCATTAACGAGTGTATATGCAGTACTCTCTTTAAAACAAAACAAAGTACGTTCTTTGCAAGGCTGGTTCCTCGTAACCTTATTATTAGGTCTTGGATTCTTAGGATTAGAAATTTATGAGTTCGTACACTATGTTCACGAAGGACATACATTTACTAGCTCTGCATTTGGTTCAGCTTTCTACTCGCTGGTTGGTTTCCACGGAGCCCACGTATTGTTCGGGGTACTTTGGATTACAACTTTGTTGGCTAGAAACTGGAACAGAGGTATTACCTTATCTAACGCACCAAAGTATTATTTGTTTGCACTATATTGGCACTTTGTCGATGTTGTATGGGTATTCATCTTTACAGTTGTTTATCTAATGGGAAAGGTAGGTTAAACTCATGGCTAATCACCAACAGAACCCTGAAACTACCGTTCATCGTCACGAAGAGATTCAGCGTAAACTTGCTTTGAAAGAGGAACGTAAGCATCATAACGTATCCTTTGTTATGATGATCCTTTTAACGATCGTTGCGTTTTTTGCGATCTGGAGTGACAAAATCAGTGATTCATTTGCTGTATTGTTTATTCTTACATTGGCAGTTGTTCAAGTATTCTTCCAGCTTTATGTATGGATGCACTTAAGCCATAAAGGACATGACTTCCCAATCTGGGGGATGGCGAGTGGTATACTCGTTGCAGCTATTACAGTAGCTTCCTTAATGGGACTAATTTGGACATCGTAAGAATTCTGAGGGCTGCATCTCGTATGCAGCCCTTTTTACATGTTACAAAATTACGAATTGTCACTATAATTCCATTACAAGTACCTAAAAGATTGGTATAGTAGTATCGGGTACTTTCTTAAAGGAGATGACAGACATGCACCATAATCACCATGTTCATCATACTAGTTTGAGTGATTATAGCTGGTACGAACTATATCCGCCTTTTATATATGTTTTGGCAATTGTTCTTGCTTTTGTTTACTTTCGCTGGATTATTCGAGGCAAACACGGGAAGAGCTTAGCAACTTGGTGGCAAAAAGCAGCAATGACGTTTGCATTAGTGCTAATGATTATTATTAAAGGTACACCTGTACAGATTTTAGGCCACAATTATTTATTTAGTGTACATATGGTACAGATGGCTGTTTTATATCTGATGATTACACCTTTAGTTATTCTTTCGGTCCCTGAAGTGAAGTGGAGCAGCTGGTTAAATAAGAAATCTATTTTAACGCGTATTTTTCATTTTCTGACGAAACCGCTAATCGCTTTACTTGTCTTTAATAGTGTATTCTCTTTGTATCATATTCCACTCGTGTTCGATACAGCTGTAGGAAATCCTGTTATTCATTACGGGTATCATGCTTTATTGCTTATAACGGCATTCACGATGTGGTGGCCAGTTCTTTGCCCGGTTAAAGAGCTTGATTCGTTGTCAGATATAAAAAAAATCGGTTATGTTTTTGCAAATGGTGTATTGATGACACCAGCTTGTGCTTTGATTATGTTTGCTGACTTTCAGCTTTATGAAACATACAGAAATGTTCCGCAATTATATGCAACCATGACGCCTAAAGAAGATCAGCATGTAGGCGGAGTTACGATGAAGATCTTCCAAGAAGTCGTATATGCTTTTGTGCTTGGTCTTATCTTTTTTAGATGGGTTAAAAAGGAACGTCTTCGAGATAAAGCTGACTTAGATATGATAAAAAGACAAAACAACCAATTGAACCCTGAATTGAAATAACCGGCACTTTGCCGGTTATTTTTTTTGCATAAAAAAATGAAAACACCCGGTTCATGTAGAATAAATATAGAAAGCCAGGTAAAGAAGGGAAAGAGAAAATATGAGAATCAACGCCAGACAAGCAGCCAAAAAATTTATAGAGTCTCACTATCCGAACTGTGAAGTTGCCTATTTGGCTGGAAGTGTGGTCAGAGGAGAAGAAACGGAAAGCTCAGATCTAGATATTATTATCATTGATAGTTCGGTAGGTGAGTCATACCGTGAATCACTTACAGAGTATGATTGGCCGATAGAGGTTTTCGTTCATAACATGTTTACATACAAAAACTACTTTAAACAAAACATAGATCGTGCAAGACCGTCACTGCCGCAAATGTGTGCAGAAGGTATTATTTTATGTGATAAAGGACATGCATCACGTATTAAAAATGAAGCACTTCAATTATTAAAAGCTGGGCCGACTCCATGGAAAACAGTTGAGATCGAACAAGCGCGCTATCATTTGACAGATCTCCTGAACGATCTTGAAGGTTCAACAAATGTTCTAGAAGATCTATTTATCGTTTCAAAACTTGCAGACCGCACACATGAATTTGTATTACGTGTTAACGGACACTGGATTGGCGAAGGAAAATGGATTCTTAGGGCATTAAGGGAATTTAATGAAAGTTTTGCTGAACAATTTGCTTTTGTATTCGATGCATACTATTCAAGTCGTTCGAAAATTGGAGTTATCCAATTTGTAGATGAAGTGATTGCTCCATATGGGGGCCGTCTTTTTGAAGGATATTCTTCTCAATCAAATCGAGCAGCAGAATAGAAAAAATCCCTCAGTGATGAGGGATCTTTTTTATACGTGCAATTCGTTATGCAGCGCTTCGATTAACTTGTTACACTGTTTTACAACGTGTTTAGGAAATTCTTCGTCATACTCCACACCATGCGGATAATAGTGTTTTCCTAAATAAGGTGTTCCAAGTTCAACCTTTGCGTGAGGTGTTTCTGTTTCTGCTTCTGTAACAAGACAAGGGAAACGGAAATAATAAACATCACCATTAGTCATATCTTCAAATTTGTAATCGTATGTAATTCGCTCATAGTCCCATTGGCCTGCGCGGATCATTCCATGGCTATCCATCACATGTTCTAATAGTGAGAATTCAATAACCTTCCCGTTTAAGCCGCTTTCTTCAAATTTCATCGTGAAACCTCCTAGGAATTCAATAAAAAAATAATAATCACTTCTTAATGATATTATGAAAGCGCTAAAGATGCAATCATTGTCAAAA
This sequence comes from Fictibacillus phosphorivorans, assembly GCF_001619875.1. GTDB lineage: Bacteria > Bacillota > Bacilli > Bacillales > Fictibacillaceae > Fictibacillus > Fictibacillus phosphorivorans_B. The sequence continues at coordinate 10,172 of NZ_LRFC01000039.1, read as the reverse complement.
CGATGCATATTTGTTTTTCTTTCGTAAAGCATAAGAAAGAAATAATTTGATCTTAGTTGGAGGTAATCAATATGAAAAAAGTAAGCGAAATTATGACAAAACATGTTGACTATGTTACGCCGTTGGACAACGTGTATGAAGTAGCTGTAAAGATGAAGAACGACAACGTAGGCGTAATCCCTGTGTGTGAAAATGATCAATTAATTGGTGTAATCACAGACCGTGATATCGTAATTAGAGGGGTAGCCGAGAAGCGTCCTGGATCTACAAAAGTTACCGATGTGATGAGTGAACATCTATATACAGGGTCAGCAGATATGAGTGTTCAAGAAGCAGCTGAACTCATGGCCAATAAGCAAATTAGAAGATTACCTATCGTTGAAAACAATAAACTTATTGGGATTATTTCACTAGGAGACTTATCTTTAGCAAAAGAAAGTAATAATGCTGCCGGTCATACGTTATCCGAAGTTTCTGATCAAAGAGATCATCTACAATAAGATAAGAAAAGCTAAAGTTAATTAAATATCTACTTTTACAGCAGCCTGAATCTTATTTGGAGCTGCTTTTTTTAATCCAATAATCCAAAGGGAATGTCTCTATGCTAAACTATGAATAGAAGAAACACATAGGGGGAACCATTATGCGAGGATTGGTTACTTTTTTCCTATCCGTACTTATATTAATCGGAATCTTTTTTTATGATCTATTGCCGGAGTTTTCTATTCAGGAACAAAAACCTAAAACAAAAATGGAATACATAGAAGAGTCGGTTCAAATTCCAGATGATGCAGTGTCTAATTGGATAGGCAAAGATTTAGCTGCATTTGAGAAACAGTGGGGTAAACCTGTAAGAATTGATCCATCAAGTTATGGATACGAATGGTATATTTATGGGGATAAAAGTCCAAAAGGCTACCTGCAAGCAGGTGTTGAAGACGGAAAAGTCGTTACTTTGTTTGTCATTGGATCTGAAGTCAATACAAATCCATTTACTATAGGTGAAGATTCAAACAAAATCATTCAGAAATACCCGATCGAAAGTGATATTACAATTAATGATGGAGAGGATTTTTTTAGATTCGAACTGTCAGAACAAGAAATTATGCTAAGGCCGTTAATCAAATTAGGTGAAAAAGTTTGGGTGCAATTATATTTTGATAAATTTACTAACAAGTTATCAAGCGTCAGGTACACCACTTCTGATGTTCTGTTAAGGCAAAGACCTTATTCAATCGTTTATCGTGGTGATCTTCCGCCTGTTCAGCCATTAACGGAAGAAGAGCAAAAGAAAGTGGATCAATCAGAGGAACAGCAAGTATTTGAGCTTACTAACATCATTAGACTGAACTACGATAAAAACCCGCTTGAGTGGGATGAACTTACCTCAGAAGTTGCTTTTTTGCATTCTGAGGATATGCTGACTCAGCAATATTTCTCACATGAAAGTAAAGATGGCAGAACGTTATCTGATAGGCTCCTTGAAAAAGGAGTAAAGTTTACACAAGCGGGTGAAAACATTGCTGCAAACTACACGGATGCGGCAGCGGCAGTAGAAGGCTGGATGAACAGTGAAGGTCATCGCAACACGATGTTAAATGATGAATATACTCATCTAGGCGTAGGAGTAGACAATAAATATTATACTCAAAATTTTTTAGTTCCTATGAAATAAGAAAGCTGATTTTTGTAAGGTTTTTTTACAGGTGTGCGGGGATTTATCGTTAGATGTAGAGTTTTTTAAAAATTTTTGTAGCCATATTAAAAGAAGAGCTAATTCATTAAAAATGAATGTAGCTCTTTTTTAGTTCCATCCTAACATTTTGCTGATCATAATCATGGATGTGTTCTATTCAGCTAATTTAAAGAACGTTCCTGTAGCAGACGCAATCAAAACGCCTTTTTCGTTTCGGACTTTTCCATTCATCCGAACTAATTGTCTGCCGTTATGAACCACTTCAGCCCGGCAAATAAATACTTCGCCAACTCCAGGAGTTAGATAGTCTACTTTTAGCTCAACGGTAACTGCTCCTTTTTTGTTGCCTGGTACTAGACTTGCCATTGTGCCCATCGCGGTATCTAAAAGAGTAGCCGTAAGCCCACCATGCACGATTCCAATGGAATTATCCAATAACGGTGAATTAGGCATTTCCATCTCAAGAATATGTTCCTCAATCTTTTTCGATTTCAGCTGTAATAAAGAAGCAATGTGTGTAAGACTCGTTTTTTCTCTTTTAGCCTTCAAACTGTTTAAAAATAGTTTCATGGCTGTTTTTTCTTGGTCTGTACTGTTCTCTATAAACTCATTCCACTCTTTTTTTAGATCCAATGAATATCCCTCAATCTTTTTTATTTATTGTACCTTTTTAGGCAGATGAGAATAAAGTAAACAGAATTAGCTTTGCAATTATTTTTAAAAATGGGCGCACCAATTTATGGGCACTTATGTATCATGTAGTAAAACATGATTCGTCAGTGGATGGCTGGGGGTGGATTCTGTGGTAAAGACTGATATTGAAAGTTTCAAGGAGTTTGTGCATAAACATCCTGAACTAATTAGAGAAGTTAAAAAGAATAATAGGCCCTGGAAGGAAGTCTACCAGGACTGGATTGTTTTAGGTGAAGAACACGAGAGCTGGAATCAATATGCAAAACAAACAGAAGAAAAAGGAAAAGAAAGAAAGCAAGAAGAACGTTCAACTGCACAAAAAGGAAGAACCGATCTAACAGTAGGAGACATCGTTGCAGGGTTGAGTAAGCTTCAGATTACGGATGTACAAAAATATTTATCGCAATTTGGAAGTCTTATGGACGCCGTTCAAGAATTATTACAGCAATTTAACAATCAGTCTGACAGATCGAACCAGCTGCCGGAAAATAGAATGAGCGATTATCCTTCTTACAAAGATTAAAGGATGTGTGCGGTGTGCGAAGAGAAATTTTAGATTACTTAAACACAAGACCCGACCTTAAATATTATATTAGGGAAAAACCTGAATGGTATAGAAAGCTAAGTCGAAACCCTTTTTCAGTTTCTGAACTAGAAGAGGGTGCAAAGGTATTTTATGGCCGAACATTTGGTCAGAGAGTAGATCGTTTTCATCAGCAGCTGCAAAACTTTGGATTACTTATGGAACTGATCTCAGTAATGGGAGAAGTGAAACAAGAGGATGTTCCCATGCAAAATGATTTTCAACCCATGCCTGATCCATTAATCAATGGAGAATGACGGATAAAGTGATATAAATTGGAAAAAACTATCTCTAGAAGGAGTGGTTTTTTCATGAGCAAAAAGAAAAAAGTTTTTTATGTAATAGGGTTATCAGCACTTCTCATGGTGTCAGCATTGCCTTTAATAAATATACAAACGGGTACGAATGAAGCTGAAATCATAAAACCTGAGGCAGTAATGGCGTCATCACTTTATCCCCTCATGGATAAGGATTGGGCTGTAAATTATCATGTGAAGAAGAAGCGCATATACATCGAGAACATTATTCCACGCTTCTCATTTCAAGGAAGCCATACGAAAACACCAGGGAATCAAGATGGATACATTGCGGTATTCATTAACAACAAATGGAGAATGAATGCCAATCAGTCCATGTTTATTCTAAATAGAATGACTCCTGGCAAACATAAAATTACGTTACAGTTAAAGAAAAAGGATGGATCTGATTACGGTTTAAAGAAAGATATAGTTGTACACATTCAATAACTCTTCTATGTAGAAGAGTTAATTTTTTTTGTAATAAACTGCTATGCTTTTAAGTCTATTCATTATCCGCTATAATAGATAAGAAACCTCATACCTAAAGGGAGGTGTGACGTATGAGTTTAGACCAAATTGTTTTGCTGGAAGAATCATTAACTTTAGCTGAAATGGTCTCTAATTCCAGTGTTGCAATAGCATATAGAGAATCAAAATTTATCTTGGAACAAGATGAAGAAGCACAAAAATTGATTGCCCGTTTTGCCAAAATGAAAGAGCAGTATGATGAAGTACAGCGATTCGGGAGATATCATCCTGACTTTCAGACAGTTTCTGCAGAAGTTCGAACACTAAAAAGAGAACTGGATTTTCATGATAAAATTGCTCAGTTCAAAAAGTCAGAAAAAGAACTTGAGAATTTATTAATGGAGTGCAGCAGAATTATTGCAGACAGCGTGTCACAGCAGATTAAAGTTCCCACAGGAAATCCATTTTTTGATGAAAGCTCATGCAGTGGTGGATGTGGTTCTGGCGGATCTTGTGGATGTGCGTAAACTTTTTAATGATCTTTAAATCGTATACAATCAAAACACAAGTTTCCGCAGCAGAACATTTTCTCTTGAGGAACTAAAAAACGCATGCGATACACATAAAGATTTCCTTCTGACCTGACAAAATTGAGGTTCAGGGTGAGCCGTTTCCCTTTCATTGCTTTTACAGCATGTTTTTTAACTGCGTCTGTCGACTGATTGATTGATACATGTTGAGAGACCGTTACATACAAGAAAGGGATTCCGGCCATTAATTTCTTTTCAGCAAAAGTGATTGAAGGATCAAGTATCATTCTATCAATAAAATTTTCCCAAATGGTGTTTAAGTCCAAGATACATCACATCCTAATGAGTGATTTGTTGATGTTTGAATACAGTATAATAAAAGGGGCTTTAATTATGATAGGTAATCGTCGTGGACTCTCTGTTTTTCTTCATTCTTTAAAGTTTTCTAAACAGCTCAGACGCTACGGTAATGTTCACTATGTGTCAAGAAGGCTTAAATACGCAGTTCTCTATTGTGATGGCAACAAAATAGATGAAATTGCAGCAAAGCTTGAATCTTTGCACTTTGTAAAAGAAGTAAAAAGGTCACATAAACAAGAGATTAAAACAGAGTATGAAAGCAAGATTGTTGATAAAGCAAAAGAGTACGATTATAAGATGGGGATTTAAAAGACAGGCAGGCTAATTAAGTAGCTGCCTGTTTTTTTATGTGTTTTTTCTGAAAGTATTTCTTTTTAAAGGCTTCATAAGCATTTATAGATCTTTAAAAAATTTTATTAGTCCTCAACTATTTTTATAAGTCTACGCCCATTGTGGCAAACAAATGAATCTATGACAAAGGCGGGATTAGGTAGTTTAAGCGTAATATACCGATTAGATAGTGATAGAAAAGTTCCGTTTCTGCAAATTCTTTTGATGATTTTACATCAAAAGTGATCATTTCCTTATTTAGCTGAGCGGCTTTTGTTTCAAATAATTCATATCGCTTTGAAGGAAATGGTACTCCTTCTCTGCATATGTACAGTGGCTGGAATTTGCCTTCAGAAGCAGGCTGCATTACCGCAACGAGTGAAGCATATATCTTATCTTCTTTCTTTACTTTTAGACACAATAGCTGAGTAATTCGGTCTTTGTTCGATTCCATAATCTCAAGAAGTTCATAGAGATCTGAATACCCTTCCCCTAACTCAATAAATCGTTGAATCATCGTTCATTCCCCTTTCTATACAACAATGTAGCACAATCCGAAACGGGCTGAAAGGCTTTTAAGCATTAAAAAAACCTGCAGCATAAACTGCAGGTTGCCTTTAAAACAAAATCACTTCTGTTTAAAGGCGATGGGAGAGGAGAAACCGGATGAAGAACTTATGGGGAGTAAGTCTTCTCCGCGGTTGGCAACAACATCGTTCGTTGATGTTGTTATAAGTAGTATGACCTCATTTAATTTGCCTTATACTTATAAAGAAAAGATTTGATTGTTTGAATACAGGAATACTTGTGATAGGATTAGAAATGGAAAACGGATAAAGAATTGAGTGAAGAACGTGAGAGTAATAGCAGGTGAATGCAAAGGAAGACCCCTTAAAGCTGTGCCAGGTACAAATACTCGTCCAACAACTGATAAAATCAAAGAATCCATATTTAATATGATCGGCCCTTATTTTGACGGGGGAATTGGTCTGGATTTATATGGTGGCAGTGGCGGACTCGGGCTGGAAGCGTTAAGTCGAGGAATGGATCACTTTATTTTTATTGATAAAGATCAAAAAGCCATACATACGATTAAAGAGAATATCAAACAATGCAACTATGGTGAGAAAACAGAAGTCTTTCGCAATGATGCAAAAAGAGCGTTGAAAGCGCTTCATAAAAGGGAAGTTCAGTTTGATATGATCTTCCTTGATCCTCCATACGCTAAACAAATGTTAATGAAAGATATGGAGGAAATTGATAAGCTGCAGCTGCTTTCTGATGAAGGGAGTATCGTAGCTGAACACGGTAGTGATGTTACACTTCCAGATCAGATCGAAAGTTTTCATTTAATCAGACAGGAAACGTACGGAAAAACAACAACCATATCGATTTTTAAACGTAATTAAGACATTTTATGAGGTGAAGAATATGCCAACGACTGCCGTATGTCCTGGTAGTTTTGACCCTGTGACGCGAGGTCATTTGGACATTATTAAACGAGGCGCAACCGTATTTGACGAAGTAATTGTAGTGGTCGCCAATAATCAAAGCAAAGATCCATTATTTTCGGTAGATGAGAGAATTGTACTTCTAAAAGAAGTGACTAAGCAGTTTCCTAACGTGAAAGTAGATTCTTTTAATGGACTTTTAATTGATTACGTAAAAAACATAGGAGCCAACGTCATTCTTAGAGGACTTCGTGCTGTATCTGATTTTGAATATGAAATGAAGATTGCTTCTATCAACAAAAAGCTGGATGACAAAGTAGAAACGTTCTTTATGATGACAAATAATCAATACTCGTTCTTAAGTTCGAGTATCGTAAAAGAAGCAGCGAAGTATCATGCGAACGTGTCTGATCTTGTACCGGAAATCGTTGAGGAAGCTTTAAAAGAAAAATATAACAGCCCCCGTTAAGTACGGAGGCTGTTTTTTTTCAATAAAGTTCGATTCCACAAGAGAATCGACAGCAGTAAGAACCCTAACGTTACATAGTGGCTGTTCGCTAGCGCGAGCATGCCAAATTCTCCAAAGTTCTCACTTTTTTCTGTCAGGAAGGCAAAAGCCGGAGCGGCACTGCTTTTAACGTGATACAAATAAGGGAATACTAAAAGACAAATGAAAGCAGATAAAAATCCGTGCATAATTCTGGCAACAAAGAAAGGCTTAAATTTAATATCTGTATCCGCAAGAATACTAGCGACTTGTGCTTGAACAGAAAGCCCGCTAAACGCCAGGATAAAGCTTACAATAACGGCTTGCTGCAGTAAAGAAGATTGTGCAAGGCTAGTTAGGTTGCTTCCTAAGGTAATTTCAAATATTCCTTTAATCAAAGGTAAACTCAAAGTTTCGGATAGTGAGAACAAAAGGAAGAAGTAATTTACCATGCTTGAAAGCAGCTCGGCAACATGTAAAAGGTCCATCATCTTACTTAATACAGAAAATAGAATGATAAATCCACCGATCATAAGCAGTGTTTTAGTGGATTGCTGAACGGCATCTCCAAGAAGTTGTCCAATGGGCCGATTATCAGCTAGTCGGGCTTCGTGCATATGTTTTAAAGCATTTTTTAGCCCTTTGCCTCTATATCTTTCTTCGTTTGTCTGTGAATCTTTTTTGAAGCCGTGAAACCTCATGATAAGACCGACGAAAAAGTTGCCTAAATAGTGGCTTACAGCAAGTACAATACCTAATGCTGCATTATGAAAAAAGCCAACTGCGATGGCGCTGAACATAAACAATGGATTTGAACAATTTGTAAATGATACGAGGCGCTCTGCTTCAATCGTTGTGATTTGTTTTTGGTGCCATAATCGGGCTGTTAGCTTTGCTCCTGCAGGAAATCCTGACGAAATTCCCATTGCCCAAACAAATCCTCCTGAACCTGGTACACGAAAGAGGGGACGCATAAGTGGTTCAAACAATACACCTATCAGATGAACGACCCCAAGCCCCATCAATACCTCTGATAAGATAAAAAAAGGCATAAGGGAAGGAAATACGACGTCCCACCACATTTTTAGTCCGTTTACAGATGCCATGTAGGTTTCTTTTGGGTATATTATGATAGAAAAGGCTATGATGATTGCAGAAGATGACATTACCAATGTTTTTAAAAAAGCTTTATTCATAAGGGGAGTACTCCTCTCACCATATTCCACATTGCTTCCTTGTCCTCATCCTTATTTATACGTATAGCCACACTCTTTAGACCATATGTTAAAAAAAGACGGTGCTTCTAAAGGAGGAGCAAAGGATGAAAGAACCGAAAATCGGACTTGCTCTTGGATCTGGCGGTGCTAGGGGGTTCGCGCACCTTGGAGTAGTAAAGGCTTTAAGAGAAGCTCAAATTCCGATCGATATGATTGCAGGTAGCAGTATGGGTGCACTAGTGGGGGCAATGGTTTGTATGGGCCATAGCGACGAAAATTTATACCGCATGGCAACACTTTTTAAAAGGAAATACTATATGGATTATACCGTCCCTAAGATGGGGTTTATTACGGGAAAAAAGATTAAAGAATTAGTTAGGCTTCTAACTAAACAAAAACATATTGAACAAACAGATATACCATTGGCAATAGTGGCAACGGATCTGCTGCTTGGTGAAAAGGTTGTTTTCCGAACTGGCCCGATCGCAGATGCGGTTCGTGCCAGCATTTCGATTCCTGGGATATTAGTTCCCGAAAAAATGAACGGAAAACTCTTAGTGGATGGCGGTGTAATCGATCGTGTACCAGTATCAGTAGCAAGAGAGATGGGAGCAGATCTCGTGATCGCCGTGGATATTTCACATTTCAAAGCAGAACTGCAAGTAGCTTCTATTTTTGATGTTATTATTCAAAGTATTGATATCATGCAGCGTGAGATGGTTCGCTGGCACGAAATTTCGGCAGATATAATGATTCGGCCGATGGTTGAGCAGTTCAGTTCTACAGCTTTTAAAGATGTAAATGATATAATAGCAATTGGAGAAGAGGCTGGAAGAAAACAGGTCCCTAAAATCTTAGAAAAGATCAACAACTGGAAGGAGTCATCGCATGACCATTGAGAAGGAAGGGAAAAAGAAAAACTTTTTCTCTCAAAACAAATTTATCTTTCTGTCCTTACTAATCTTTGCATTTATTGCATTTTATCCACTTCCTTACTATATAACCTCTCCAGGGGATGCAAGGGTTTTAGATCCCATTATTCGTGTTGAAGGCGGAGATAAAGACGAGGGAGTATTCATGCTTACAACTGTTTCAGTTGGAACGGCGAACATACCGCAATACATATGGGCAAAACTTAGTGACTATCGTGAAGTCATTCCGGCTGAAGAGATCAGAGCAGAAGATGAAACAGATGAAGAATACAATCAAAGACAATTGCAGATGATGGAAGATTCACAGCATGCTGCAACAGTTGTCGCTTTTCAACAGGCAGGGAAAAAGGTAGACATTCAATATCATGGTGTATACGTTACAGGAATCATGTCAGGCATGCCTGCAGAAAAAAAACTGAAAGTCGGAGATAAGATAATAGCAGTTGACCGTAATCCGGTTATGGAAACTAAAAAACTGCTGGATGTACTAGCTCCGAAGAAAGCAGGAGATCCTGTAGATTTAACAATCCTTCGTGGTGAAAAGAAAATGAACGTAAGTCTAAACATCGAACAGTTTCCGAAAAAATATATTCAAGACGAGGGACCTAAAGCTGGCCTTGGCATTACTTCACCTGTAGCTGATGTATCCATTGAGACAGATCCAAAAGTTAAAATTGACACATCACAGATTGGAGGACCATCTGCTGGTTTAATGTTCACATTAGAAATATTGGATCAGCTAACAGAAGATGATCTGACACACGGCAAGAAAATTGCAGGTACCGGTACGATGGATCTGCATAAAAACGTTGGACCGATCGGCGGCATTCAGCAAAAGATTGTAGCGGCAGATGAAGCGGGCGCAGAAATATTCTTCGCACCCGTGGAAGGGAATAACTACAAAGATGCTGTGAAAGCACAAAAAGATATCGGATCTAAGATGAAGATTGTTCCTGTAAAAACATTAGATGATGCTTTAAAGTATTTGGAGAAGTTATAAGTTAGAAAAGGATGCAGAAGTTCGTGTGAGCAGCTTCTGCATCCTTTTTATATCTTGTTTAGCTCGTTCAGCAGGATTTATCCGAGCTGAACGAGCGATTCTCAGCATTTACGAGCGATTCTCAGC
>NZ_LRFC01000038.1 GCF_001619875.1 Fictibacillus phosphorivorans | reverse complement strand
ATAAAGGCTCCGTGAGCGAGCATAAAGGCTCCGTGAACGAGCATAAATCTCCGTGAGCGAGCATAAAGGCTCCGTGAACGGAATATATGCTTTCTTAAGCCTTCTTAAATAAAACATTAATCAAATCAGATAAAAACAAGCCTTTTTACTCATATTTTCTGTTTATGAATAGGACAACCCTACTTTTACGCACCTTAAAGGTAACAAGATTGGAGGGATCGAGATGACTGTTTTTGAAACGATGTCGCTCATGATCAGTTTCTCAATGCTCATTGTTACCATCCTTCACTCTAACAATCGCTCCCGATAAGTAGCAGGGAAATCCTTTACCAGCCTGAAATGAAGACAGCCCCCAGATCGGCGCTTAATGTGCCTGATCCGGGGGCTGTCTTTTTCAGAAAGACAAAATGGCGAGTTTGTCTTTGTTTGGGGTCAGACCCCAATTATTTTTTTAGGTTGTAGAATGCGTTCATTCCTGGGTATACAGCAAGGTTGCCTAGCTCGTCTTCGATGCGAAGAAGTTGGTTGTACTTCGCAACACGGTCTGTACGTGAAGGAGCACCTGTTTTGATTTGTCCTGCGTTTGTCGCAACAGCGATGTCTGCAATTGTGCTGTCTTCAGATTCACCAGAACGGTGAGAGATAACTGCTGTGTATCCAGCACGTTTAGCCATTTCGATCGCGTCGAACGTTTCAGTCAACGTACCGATTTGGTTAACTTTGATTAGGATGGAGTTACCGATTCCTTTTTCGATACCTTCAGAAAGCTTTGTTGTGTTTGTTACGAACAAGTCGTCACCAACAAGCTGTACGCGGTCACCGATACGCTCTGTTAATAGCTTGAAGCCATCCCAGTCGTTCTCGTCAAGACCGTCTTCAATTGATACGATTGGATATTTGCTAGCAAGATCTTCGTAGAAAGCAACCATTTCTTCAGAAGTCTTAACAACACCCTCACCAGAAAGGTGGTATTTACCGTCTTCTTTGTTGAACAATTCAGAAGCAGCAACGTCCATTGCAAGGCGAACTTCTTCACCTGGCTTGTAACCCGCTTTTTCGATCGCTTCCATGATTGTTTGAAGAGCTTCTTCGTTAGAACCAAGGTTCGGAGCGAATCCACCTTCGTCACCTACAGCTGTGTTCAAGCCTTTTTCTTTAAGAACTGCTTTTAAGCTGTGGAAGATTTCAGTACCCATGCGAAGTGCCTCAGGGAAGCTTTCAGCACCTACAGGCATTACCATGAATTCTTGAATGTCTACGTTGTTGTCAGCGTGCTCTCCACCGTTTAAGATGTTCATCATTGGAACCGGAAGAGTTTTAGAGTTGAATCCTCCAAGGTACATGTAAAGAGGTACGTTTAAGAAATCAGCAGCAGCGTGTGCAACAGCCATGGAAACACCAAGGATTGCGTTAGCACCAAGCTTGCCTTTGTTTTCAGTACCATCAAGCTCGATCAACGTTTGGTCGATTCCTACTTGATCAAGAACGTCGAAACCGATAAGTTCTGGAGCGATGTTTTCGTTAACATTGTTTACAGCGTTCATAACACCTTTTCCAAGGTAACGCTCTTTGTCGCCATCACGAAGCTCAACTGCTTCGTATTCACCTGTAGACGCACCAGATGGAACGATTGCGCGTCCAAAAGCACCTGATTCTGTGTAAACTTCTACTTCAACTGTTGGGTTTCCGCGAGAGTCTAGGACTTCGCGAGCATAAATTTCAATAATAGCTGACATAAATGTCTCTCCTTTTTTTAAGAAAATGTAATTTGAGAATAAGGCATTTCCGGTAATACATACAAGGGCCCTTTGTACAATTCCGTAAAAGTGCCCTATTTAATTAACGTTTTACCAGTCATTTCTTTTGGCTGATCGCCGCCTAGAAGGGTTAAAACAGTTGGTGCAAGATCGGCCAAGATTCCGTCCTGACGCAATTCTAATCCTTCTTGGGTAACAATGACAGGAACAGGGTTCGTTGTATGAGCTGTCATCGGATTGCCTTCCATCGTAATTACCTCATCAGCATTACCATGGTCAGCTGTAATAATCGCCGCTCCACCTTTTTTAATGATCGCATCGACTACTCTTCCTAAACACTCATCCACGGTTTCAACAGCCTTAATCGTAGGCTCAAGCATACCTGAGTGACCTACCATATCAGGGTTCGCAAAGTTCAAGATGATTGCATCGTGCTTATCCGCTTCGATTTCTCCAACAAGTGCATCCGTTACTTCATAAGCACTCATTTCAGGCTTTAAGTCGTACGTTGCCACTTTTGGCGAATCGATTAAGATACGCGTTTCACCAGGAAACTCTGCTTCACGACCTCCACTAAAGAAGAACGTTACGTGCGGGTATTTTTCTGTTTCAGCAATACGCAGCTGCTTGAAGTTTTGCTGTGATAAAACTTCGCCAAGTGTATTGTCAAGGTTCGTAGGTTTAAATGCTACGTCACCATCTACTGTTTCACTAAAGTGTGTTAAACATACGAAGTGAAGATTTTTCGGGAACGCATCTCCACGGTCAAATCCACGGAAATCTTCGTTCGTAAATACTTGTGAAATTTGGATGGCACGGTCAGGACGGAAGTTACAGAAGATGACTGCATCTCCATCTTGAACCGTCGCAACAGGTTCTCCATTCTCTTTTTTCAAAACAGACGGAAGAACGAATTCATCATGAATGCCGTTGCTGTATGAATCTTCAACGACTTCAAACGGATCTTTGTAATCTGGTCCCTCACCATAAACCATAGCGCGGTAGGACTTTTCAACTCGGTCCCAGCGCTTATCTCGGTCCATGGAATAGTAGCGGCCAGAAAGTGTTGCGATCTCACCTACACCAAGTTCATTGATCTTGTCTACTGTTCTTTGAATATAGCCCTTAGCCGATTGCGGAGGTACATCACGCCCGTCCAAGAATCCGTGCAGATATACTTTTTCCACGTTCTGCTTTTTTGCTAATTCTAACAATGAAAGAATGTGGTCGATGTGGCTATGAATGCCTCCATCAGAAAGCAAACCAAAGATATGGAGTGCTTTGCCGGTCTTTTTCACATGATCCATCGCATCAATAAACGTTTGATTTTCGTAAAAATCTCCTTCTTTGATCGATAGATTCACGCGAGTCAAACTTTGGTAGACAATACGTCCTGCACCAATGTTTAAGTGACCTACTTCTGAGTTACCCATTTGACCTTCAGGAAGTCCAACGGCTTCCCCACTAGCTGTTAGTTGAGCGTGCGGATACGTTTCCCAGTAGCGGTCAAAGTTGGGCTTTTTCGCTTGTGCAACAGCATTACCTTTGTCTTCATTACGGCAAGCAAAACCGTCTAAGATGATTAAAGCTACTGGTTTTTTACTCATCGGCTAACGCCCTCCAGAAGCTGAAGGTAAGATTTTGGCTCAAGGCTAGCTCCGCCAACCAAAGCACCATCAATATCAGACATACCCATTAATTCTTTGATGTTGTCAGGCTTAACGCTTCCGCCGTACTGGATACGAACAGCATCTGCAACATTCTGTGAAAATTGCTCTGCTACAACACTGCGAATGTATGCACATACTTCGTTTGCATCTTCAGAAGATGCTGTCTTGCCTGTTCCGATTGCCCAAACTGGCTCATATGCGATTACCGTTTGTTTCATCTGCTCGTCTGTTAATCCAGATAAGCCTTTTTCTGTTTGCTCTTTTACAACATCCTTCGTCTTGTCCGCTTCACGCTGTTCAAGCGTTTCACCGACACAAACGATTGGAGTCAGACCATGCTTAAAGGCAGCATGTGTTTTTTGGTTAACCAGCTCATCTGTTTCCCCAAAAAGCTCACGGCGCTCAGAATGTCCAAGAATAACATACTGAACGTTCAGATCTTTTAACATAACAGGGCTGATTTCACCAGTGAAGGCACCGCTTTCTTCAAAGTGCATGTTTTGTGCACCAATCGCAAGTGGCGTTCCTTCTGCTTCGTCTGCTAAGCTGTCAAGGAAAAGAGCAGGCGCACAGATTACAGAATCAACCGTTTCAGCTGAAGGTACAAGACCTTTCACTTCTTCTACAAAACTGCGTGCTTCTGTTAATGTTTTATTCATTTTCCAGTTACCAGCAATAATAGGTTTACGCATTCTTTTCACCTCTTAAATTCATTTGCAAGCCGTTGATTTCCGCTCCAGGTGCTTGCTTTCCGCGGGGCAGGCGGTGAGCCACATTCTTAACGTTTCACTCTTAAGTGTCTCACCTGACCGCTTGTCCTAGCCGAGAGTCTCACACCTTGCTCTCCAATCAACTAAGTCAAAGAGATAAAAACATTACCTCTTCTCGCTTTTTAACGATCGTTTAAAGCTTCAACACCAGGTAGTGCTTTACCTTCCATGAACTCAAGGGAAGCACCGCCGCCTGTTGAGATGTGGCTCATCTTGTCCGCAAGACCGAACTTTTCAACAGCAGCCGCTGAGTCTCCGCCGCCGATAACACTGTACGTATCTGTTGATTCTGCTAAGGCATTTGCAACTGAACGTGTACCGTTTGCGAATGCGTCGATCTCAAACACACCCATTGGTCCGTTCCATATAACAAGCTTCGATTCTTTAATAACCTTTACGTACTTTTCAATTGTTTTCGTGCCGATATCAAGACCTTCCCAGTCTGATGGGATCGAATCGATGTCAACTACTTTGGTGTTAGCATCATTTGAAAAGTCGTCAGCTACTAGTACATCTTCAGCAATAAGGAAGTTTACGCCTTTTTCTTTCGCTTTTTCCATGAAACCACGTGCTGTTTCAATCTTATCTTCCTCTAAAAGAGACTTCCCTACATCATGGCCAAGAGCCTTAATGAATGTATATCCTAAACCACCGCCGATGATCAGGTTGTCTACTTTATCTAAAAGATTGTCAATGACGTCAATCTTGTCCTTTACTTTTGCACCGCCAATGATCGCAGTGAAAGGACGGTCAGGGTTTGATAGAGCTTTTCCAAGTACTTCAAGTTCTTTCTCCATCAACAAGCCTGAAACGGCCGGAAGATGTTTCGCGATTCCTTCTGTTGAAGCATGTGCACGGTGTGCTGCTCCGAAAGCATCATTTACGTACACATCAGCGAGTGCAGCAAACTTTTGTGCTAACTCAGGATCGTTCTTCTCCTCACCAGGGTAAAAACGAACGTTCTCAAGAAGGATCACGCCGCCTTCTGGAAGGTTTGCTACTGCTTTTTCAACTTCTTCTCCGTAAGCTTCATCTGTTTTCACAACTTCTTTACCAAGAAGATCGCTTAAACGCTGAGCTACAGGATCTAGACGAAGCTCTTCCACAACTTGTCCTTTTGGACGTCCCAAGTGGCTTGCTAAAAGAACTTTGGCACCTTGCTCCGTTAAGTATTTGATGGTAGGAAGAGCAGCGTTGATACGCGTTTCATCCGTAATGTTTCCATCTTTCATTGGTACGTTAAAATCAACTCGGCAAAAAACAACTTTGCCTTTTAAATCGATGTCACGAACACTTTTTTTGTTCATAAGTACATGCAGCCTCCTGACTAGTCAAAAAGATTAAAAGAATGACAATCCCAGATTTTACATGGGAAAGAGGAGTAGAAGCCTGTTTGAAACGACTTCTCCCCCTCCTTATTGTTCTTCTCTATCTATTAAAGTCCTTTTTTAGCGATATAGTCAATTAAATCTACAACGCGGTTTGAGTATCCAGTTTCATTGTCATACCAAGATACAACTTTAACCATGTTTCCTTCCATAACCATTGTGGAAAGAGCATCGATTGTAGAAGAGTGAGTGTCGCCATTGTAGTCAGTAGATACAAGCGGCTCTTCAGAGTAGCCAAGGATTCCTTTAAGGTTACCTTCAGCTTCTGCTTTAAGTGCTGCATTCACTTCGTCAACTGTAACTTCTTTGTCTAATTCAACAACTAAGTCAACTAGAGATACGTTTGGAGTTGGAACACGCATAGCCATTCCGTTAAGCTTGCCTTTAAGTTCAGGAAGCACTAGAGATACCGCTTTAGCAGCACCAGTAGATGTAGGAATGATGTTCTCAGCTGCCGCACGAGCACGACGAAGATCTTTATGTGGAAGATCTAGAATTTGCTGATCGTTCGTGTATGAGTGAACAGTCGTCATCATACCGCGCTTCACGCCGAATTTCTCGTGAAGAACTTTTGCGAATGGTGCAAGACAGTTTGTTGTACAAGATGCGTTAGAGATAACATCGTGGTTAGCAGCATCGTACTTGTCTTCGTTAACACCAAGAACTACAGTGATATCCTCATCTGAAGCAGGAGCAGAAATGATTACTTTTTTAGCGCCAGCTTCTAAGTGTTTAGCAGCGTCAGCACGCTTCGTGAAGCGTCCAGTTGATTCAACAACTACTTCTACACCAAGGTCTCCCCAGCCAAGTTGTGCTGGATCGCGCTCAGCTAAAACTTTGATTTCTTTGCCATCTACAATAAGTGCATTTTCCTTAACTTCAACAGAACCAGCGAACTTGCCGTGTACTGTGTCATGCTTTAAAAGGAAAGCAAGAGTATCAGCATCTGTTAAGTCGTTTACAGCTACAACTTCTACCTCAGGGTTGTTGAATGCTGCGCGGAATACATTACGGCCGATACGACCGAAACCGTTAATACCAATTTTTGTTGCCATGTAAAATGACCTCCTTGATTTAAGAGAGAATTTATTTTTTATATAAAGGGAAAACCCCTTAATAACGAATTGAAAATGAACTTACGAGCGTCCTAACAACTGTCGGGCTGCTCCTTCGTCCGTGATTAAAACCTTTTTCGGACCGTGTTTCATGAACGCAGCAATCGCATCGGATTTAGAAGATCCTCCTGCTACTGCCATAATGAAATCACTATTCTGCAGCTCATCCAGCTGCAAGCCGATTGTTCGTACACGGTGAACCACTTCACCCTGCTGGTTAAAATAATAGCCAAACGCTTCTGCTACGGCCTTTTCTTCGTCCAGCTTTTGAAGCAGTGAAGAACTAGAATTCCTGCGTACTGCCATTGTTTTAGCATCGCCAATCCCGTGAAGCACTATACCAGCCGACCGTATAAGCTCCATGACTTCTTTAACACCTGGTTCAGCCATCAGAGAAAGATAGGTTTCTTTGCTCAACTGATCAGGTAAATGAAGAAGCCGATATTCCCCATTGGCTTTTTGAGCCATCGTGGAACAAATAGTGTTCGCTTGGTTTTCCACCTTTTCACCAAGTCCGCCGCGGGCAGGAACAAACAGCAATTGTTGTCCTTTTTGAATAGGTGACATCATCTCTGCTACGGAAGCGAGCGTTGTTCCGCCCGTTACCGCAATGATGTTATTTGCTGACAGTTGACGCTTCAACCGGTCTGCTGCAGCCTTACCCATATCATTTTTTACCCACGCATCTTGATCACTGTCGCCTGGGACAACGATAACTTCTGACAGATTTAACATTTCCTTAAGATTTGATTCTAAAACATGCAAACCTGACAATTCTTTCATCATCTCAGAAAGCTCTACTAAAATATCATGCCCCTCTGAAGTTAATGACATGCCTGCCGTTTGAATGTTTAAAAGGCCTTGATCTTTTAAAAAGGAAACTTCTGAGCGCAGTACTCGTTCTGTCAAGTTCAGGGTTGATGCTAAACTTCTTCTTCCAATAGGTTCATGGATTCTTACCACATTTAAAACGTTGTATCGTTTTCGCATCGTTTCCAAAAGATCTGGCAGCAATTTCTTTTGAACCTCTATAAGATTTTTCATTGCACATTCTCCTGATTAAATGGAATACGATAGAGTTTTTATGAGAGCATGATCGACTTCATTGGACTATTTTTGTCCCAGTTAGTCATTTTTTGTCCCATTAGCTTAAGAAAATAACTTGGTTTGACCCAAGTCCCAATATTACCTATTGTAGATTACCCTGAAAGTGATCTTTTCAAACATGCCAGCTTCACTTTTTGTCATAAAAGTGTCAGATTTCTCTCTGGCACGTTTATCTTATCAAATAGTCTTACTACATTTCAACAACTTTTACTTATTAAAAATTAGTAAGCGCTTTCTTTACTTTTTCTCTAGAGATCATTCCGAAGTCGATCTCCTTACCGTCTACTTCAATTACAGGTATCATGAGCCCGTATTTTTCAAGAAGGACGTCATCTTCATAAATGTCGATCACTTCAATGGAAAAAGGAGTTTCTTGCTGTAGCTCCTGTAATAGTTTATGTGCTTTATCACAAAGTGGACAATGTACTTTCGTATAAAATAGCACCTTTTTATCACCCATTTTTGGCGTCTCCTTCTCATTGGATTTCTTTTAGTAGTTTATCATTTGAAGTGTGCTGTTCTCTAGAGATGTACATGATAATTGTACGTTTTACATTTTCCGTGATAAACAATCCTTGATTGACCCCTGTTTTTCCGTGATTCAACCCGTTTTTTCCGTGATTACGGCCAACTTTTCCGTGATAAGGACAGATTAGACGAAATTGTGGGCATTCTCTTTTGGAATTAACCCTCTAATTTTCATGAAAAAGCAAAAGATTTTCTCCTAATGGAAAAAATCTTTTAAGAACTATATCGTTTGCGTTTAGATGAGGATGGAATATTAAGCTCTTCCCGATATTTCGCTACCGTCCTTCTCGATATCGATAGTCCGCTGTTTTTTTCAAGGAGAACAGCCAGCATTTGATCTGATAGAGGCTTTTGTTTATTTTCCGTTTCTACTAGTTTTTTAATCTCGGTTTTAGCAGAAGTCGCTGACGCACTGCCACCGTCTTGGGTAAAGATTTTCGCTGTAAAAAAGCTCTTAAGTTCCACAGCTCCTTTGGTGGTTTGCAGCACTTTGTTCTTCACAGCACGGCTCACAGTCGATTCGTGGACACCAATTTCATCAGCTACTTCTTTTAAGGTTAGTGGGATGAGGTCGGATTTATCAAAAGTTAAAAAATACGTTTCCTGAACCCTGACGATCTCTTTTGTAATTTTAAGCAACGTTTCTCTTCTTTGTTCGAGTGCTTTTTTTAGCCAATTGAATTTTTGAAAAGAATCATCTAAAAATTTTGAGGTTGCATTTTTTCCTTTTAAAAGCGACCCATAGCTGTCGTTCAGCTTTAAGATCGGTGAGTATTGCTCATTTACGGATATGTGAAACTTCCCATTCTCTTCGGTCACAGAGACATCAGGATATAAATATGCCTGGTCATTTACTGGCGAGAACGCTGCACCTGGACGCGGTTCGAGTGTTTGTAAGAAATCAGCTGCCTTCTCCACTTCTTGTGGGGTTACATTTAGGATTGACGCTAGCGTTTTCATTTTCCGTTCAGCCAATTGATTTAAATGCTGATCAACAATGATGTAGCTTAACGTATGTTCAAGTTGTTGTTCACGCAGCTGAAGTAAGAGGCACTCTCTTAAATCTCTCGCTCCAATCCCAATCGGGTCAAGAGTTTGCAGCAGATGGATAAGTTCTTCACATTTTTCAACTGTTGTGTTAAATCTGGCTGCCGTTTCTGGGGCAGATACGGTTAGATAACCGCTTTCATCTAGGCTTAAAAGTAAAAATTGAAAAAGTTTGCGGTCCTTTTCTTCGATTGGAAGAAGAATCGACTGTTTATACAGATAGTCATAAAGCGTTTCTTTTTCGATAATTAAATGTTCAAGGTGCTGGTTTTCATCTGTACGGCTGTTCATACCGTTTTTGCGCACACTTTTTTTCAGAGTTGTAAACATGCCTTTGGGTTCTGCAATTTCAATCAGCGGATTTTCTAATGCCTGCTCTTGAAGGTATGATGTCAGTTCGTAACTGGGAACTTGTAAAATGGCGATGGCCTGGCGCAATTCTGTTGTCATGACAAGGTTCATGCTCTGTTGTTGAAACAAACCCATTTCCATCTTAAATCCCTCCCCTATTCTTTCATCATACTACAGATGAAAGCGCTGTACATCCTACAAAATTTGGGGTCTGACCCCCTACAAATACAAATTTGCCAAATTTGTATTTGTGAGAAAGACAAAACGATCACTTCATGAAATTGTCTGATCAGCATATTTGATTATTCATAAAAGTAAATTGTAGGGGGTCTGTCCCCGGGACAGACCCCCTACAATTTACACATACAATTTACACTTACAATTCACACATAAACTAAGCTACAAAAAAATGCCAGCACCGCCCGAAGGCAGTCTGGCATTTTAAACTTTACTATTAAAGTTTTGTTACGTTAGCAGCTTGTGGTCCGCGCTCGCCATCAACGATTTCGAAAGATACTTCTTGTCCTTCTTCAAGAGACTTGAAGCCTTCTGATTGAATCGCAGAGAAGTGTACGAATACGTCGTTTCCACCTTCAACTTCGATGAAACCGAAACCTTTTTCAGCGTTGAACCATTTTACTTTACCATTTTGCATGGGTGTTTCCTCCTTACAAACGCTTTGTAAGCGTTTTAACTCTTTTAACCGTCTTACTATGTAAATAAAAAGGCATAAAAAAATGCGTACTCAACTGAATATTTTCAGAAGCGGATTCAAGTGTTCCACTTCTTATTCAAAAGTACGACCGCTTTAAATCCAAAACATATTCACAACGTAAAAGGTTGAATTAACTATAACATGCTAAAAACTAATTGTCAAAACAAGGGATGATATTTTTCATATACTTTTTCTCGGCCGCTTAAATAGGCTATGATAGATAAGGACCTGTAGCATCTATAGAAACTGGTTTATCGATTGAAGGAGGATGAAAAGTGAGCGAAGCGTTTTCAGTACCTTATTTTAAAGAAAATTTTCAGCAATATATTGAAAGAAACAAAGATGTTTTTACGAAGACACATGCTATGAATGCGTATTACCGTTCGATTGTCGGAACACTTATCAATGATAATCTCAACAAAAACAGTGAGATCGTGCGTCGTATTCGTAATTTAGAAACGGCTTATATTGAAATCAAAAATGAAAACTAAAGCTTAATTATTCAGATTTAAGGGTAATGTTTTCTCATGTAGAGGTTTAAAATCCTGCTTCTAGCGGGCATTATGATGATAGCCCATACATAAGGTGTAAGAAGGATATTTAGCAATGCTGGCGAAATGAGTTACATACAGCATATTGTTTGACCTTGTTTGACCTTTTTTGTATGATGACAGTACAGTTTACTTGAAAAAGGAGAAGGAGGATTTCCATGAACTTAATTCCAACAGTAATCGAACAAACGAACCGCGGGGAGCGCGCTTACGATATTTACTCCCGTTTGTTAAAAGACCGTATTATTATGCTTGGCAGTGCAATTGACGATAACGTTTCTAACTCAATCGTAGCTCAGCTTCTATTCCTAGCTGCTGAAGATCCTGATAAAGACATCTCGCTATACATAAACAGCCCAGGCGGATCCATCACGGCAGGTATGGCGATCTATGACACAATGAACTTTATCAAGCCGCACGTATCAACGATTTGTATTGGTATGGCAGCATCAATGGGTGCTTTCTTATTGGCTGCAGGTGAAAAAGGAAAGCGTTATGTGCTTCCGAACTCAGAAGTTATGATTCACCAACCACTTGGCGGGACACGCGGTCAAGCAAGTGATATCGAAATTCACGCACGCCGCATTATCCAAATGCGTGAGCAGCTTAACAAGATTTTGGCTGAAAAAACAGGCCAGCCACTTGAAGTGATCGAGCGCGATACAGACCGCGATAACTTCTTAACGGCAGAGGCTGCTGTTGAGTACGGTTTGGTTGATAAATTAATCACATCCGTAGACAGCACAGACATTAAAAAATAAAATTTGTTACAAAAAAAACAGGACGGCTTCAAATGTTGAGCCGTCCTGTTTTTTGCATTTTTTAGAGTACAGCAACAATTTTCCCTTTTACGTGTCTTTCGGCAAGCTTTGCAAGTGCAGCTGGTACTTCTTCTAACGTAACTGTTTCCGAGATCATAGCCGATAGTTTTCCTTCAGCCACAAGTTGTGCCAATTCTTCGTTCATTTTTGCTAAATCTTTTTGCGCTTTTATAGAATTAGAAAAGTGAGCAGCACCTAATGCGATCTCGTGAAAAGATAGTGCTTGGCTGAATGGTTTTACAGCAGAATAATCAGGATTTCCAGCAATGAAAGCGATTCGTCCATTAAATGCGATGCTTTTCAGTGATTCAGTAGCATTTATTCGGCTAACCGTGTCAAGGACGGCGTCTACTCCTACATCGCTTGTTAGTTCCATAATGCGCTTATAAACGTCCTCTGTCTTATAAAAAATGACGTGATCTGCGCCTAAGCTTTTCACGTATTCTTCATTCTCAGGTGAACATGTTGTGATGATTGTTACTCCAACCTGTTTAGCAAGCTGTATTGCAAAACCACCAACGCCGCCTGCACCGCCATGAATTAGAACGGTTTCGCCTTCTTGCAGGTTCATCTTACGGAATAGTGCTTGATAAGCCGTCATCCCTGCACATGGAAGAGCAGCAGCTTCCTCAAATGATAGTCCATTTGGAATTCTAGCGACTGTATGAGCAGTCGTTATCGCATATTCAGCGAATCCCCCTTTTGTCGCGAGATTGCCATGGTAGAAAACACGGTCTCCTTGCTTGAATTCAGAAACACCTTCCCCTGTTTCTTCAATAACACCTGCCGCGTCTAGTCCTAAAATATGAGGATAGCTCCAGTTCGGATTTCCGTTTGTAGCGGTTTTGTAGTCCACTGGATTAAGTCCTGCCGCCTTCACTTTGACAAGAACTTCACCGGGTCCTGGAACAGGTTTTTCTGTTTCACTGACCTTCATTTCACGCCACATGTTTTTGTCTTCTAGCAACAAAGCTTTCATCTATTAATTCCCCTTTATGAGTTATAAGATTGGTAAAAATGATACAAAGGACAGTATATCCATTTTGATAATGGGATAATAGAAAAATGCTCATAGGCGGCAAGCTTCATGCTTGGGAGTCTGTTCTGTGCGATCGGGTGTGTTCAGTATGATCGGTGTCCTCACTGAATGGACAAAACAGGGATTTGTATTTGTCTGGGGTCTGTCCCCCCCTCTATTGCTTTCAGCATGGCTTTGGCTTTGTTGACCGTTTCTTCGTATTCACGTTCTGGCACAGAATCTGCGACAACACCTGCACCTGCTTGTACATACGCTTTTCCGTCTTGAAACACGATCGTTCGAATCGCGATGCAAGAGTCCATCTGCCCGTTGAATCCTAAATAGCCGATTGCACCTCCATATACACCTCGAGATTGCTTCTCCAGTTCTGAGATGATCTGCATCGCTCTTACCTTCGGAGCACCTGAAACCGTTCCTGCTGGCATGCACGAGCGCAAAGCATCAAAGAAATCTTTGTCTTTTTGCATTTTCCCTTTTACGTGCGAAACCATGTGCATGACATGTGAATACCTCTCGATCTCCATATAAGAATCCAGCTCAACAGAACCAAATTCACTCACTCGGCCAACATCGTTTCTGCCAAGATCCACAAGCATGACATGTTCGGCACGCTCTTTTTCGTCTGATAGCAGATCCTGTTCATACATAAGGTCTTCATCACGTGTTTTGCCTCTTGGCCGGGTTCCTGCGATGGGTCTGTTTTCAACACATTCGTTATCTACTTTTACAAGAAGCTCGGGTGAGGCACCTACGATATACGTTTCGTTAGATTTATAATAATACATATATGGAGAGGGATTCATAGAACGCAGTATCCTGTAAACATCAAAAGGATCCGCTTCTGTTTCCTGTTCAAACCGCTGTGACAATACAACTTGAAAAACATCTCCAGATTGGATATATTCTTTTGCCTGCTTCACCATGGAACAGAATTCTTCTTTTGTATGAGAAGAACGAACTTCACCGTTTGTTTTTACCGTAAACGGCTGTTCTGCATTTACTTTCTGACCCTGCTGCAACTCTTGATACGTGCTGTGAATACTTTTACAAACGTCGTCATATTTTTGTTGAATGGTTTTTTCATTGTCATCAGGCGAAACGTGCAGATTGCATAGGATTGTGGTTTTTTGTTTCAGATGGTCGAATACAATCATTTCGTCTGTAAACAAAAATTCCATTTCATTTGCTTGGTTGGATAGCGATTTTGGTTTTGGCACATTTTCAAACGTATGAATCAGGTCATAGCCGAAAAAGCCAACAGCTCCTCCTGTGAACGGAGGCAGAGAAGAGTGTTTAGGAGATTTGTATCGCGACATATAGTCTTTCACGATGTCTAAAGGAGAACCTTGTTTCTGGATGTGTTCATCGTTTTTTATAAAGTTAAGATCGACTTTTGTCCCTTTTGAGGAAACCACTAAAAAAGGCT
Organism: Fictibacillus phosphorivorans; assembly: GCF_001619875.1. GTDB lineage: Bacteria > Bacillota > Bacilli > Bacillales > Fictibacillaceae > Fictibacillus > Fictibacillus phosphorivorans_B. Next base: position 827,247 of record NZ_LRFC01000038.1, on the reverse strand, counting down.
TTCTGCCGATATATGAATATCTAGCCCAACGCTCTCCACCTTCTACACTTTCAAGGAGGAACGCATACGGCTCATGTCTCACTCTCTCAAACTGAGAAATGCACGTTTCATGATCGGATAGATAGGTTAAACCGATCGGAATCACATTATAGTTTTCTTTCGATAGAGATAGAACTTCCTCTAACGCTGGCACAAACATCTATAACTCACCTCTTTCAAAAAATAAAAACCTCTCGCTTGTAACAGCGGAGGCTGGTTAAATGCATTATGAATAAACTAAGAAAGAGGTTTAATCCAGGATTAACTACTCTCAACTCAGCTCAAGCTATGCTCTCTTCTCTCCACTCATCTCAACTCACACTATTCTCCTGATTAGTGATTAATATATAGGGTTACCCCCTATCTGTCAACCGCTGATTACGGGTTAAACTTCTTAACGATAAAAGGAATACCGAATCACCCAAACCCAGCAAACACTAAAAAATAAAATAAGACTGAATAGTACCGTAATCATAAAGGCTAAACCTAAGAACAAGCCTGAACTGTGTGGATACTGCAGCGTGTAACCTGCCAATGCCAACGGATAAAGAAGAATAAAGATCAGCATTGAAACCCAGAAGATAAGTCTCATTGTACTTTTTCGGGGTTTAATTAAATATAAGGTTAAAAGCATGTTGAAGAGTGTTAAGCCAGCGGCAAACGACCAGTCATGCATAAAGTTTGTATGATGCAAAATAATCGCCTCCCTTTTCCTCTACTATCAGTATATAAGGAGAGGATGGTAGGCCAACCCTGTTAAATAGAAAAAACCGCCTGTTGTCCATTCGAGATGGACAAAACGGCGGTTTGTATTTGTCTGGGGTCAGACCCCAATTATTCTGCTTTTGAAACGAAAGCTGATAAAGCTTCGATCGCTTCATTCTCATCAGGGCCATCAACAGCTAATACTAGTTCAGCACCAGATCCTACGGCTAAACTCATAATCCCCATGATGCTCTTTGCATTGACTTTCTTGCCTTCCTTTTCAACAAATACATCAGACGTATAACGGTTTGCCTCTTGAACAAATAATGCAGCTGGGCGTGCTTGCAGTCCGCTTTTCAACTGCACGGTTACTTTCTTCTCAACCATTCTACCTTACCTCCTCTAACCTTATCTCTCTATTGGAACATCAATTGATGGGTTGACCGCTTCTAATTTTCGTTGCAATTTCATCAATCTTGCGTAATCGGTGATTAACACCTGATTTACTAACAGGGCCAGATGATACCATTTCGCCCAGTTCTTTAAGGGTAATTTCTTGGTGCGTTACTCGAAGCTGCGCAATCTCGCGCAATTTATCTGGAAGTGTTTCAAGTCCTACTTGTTCATCGATAAATTTGATATTCTCGACCTGTCTCATCGCAGCTCCCACGGTTTTGTTGAGGTTTGCCGTCTCACAGTTCACTAGACGGTTAACCGAGTTCCGCATATCCTTTAGAATTCGGATATCTTCAAAGAATAAAACTGCATGATGAGCGCCGATCAGGGTTAGAAACTCTGAAATCTTTTCGCCGTCTTTTAAATAGATAATATAACCTTTTTTACGTTCTAGAACTTTAGCTTTAAGCTCAAATTTGTTCATCAGTTCTGCCAATGCAACCGTATGCTCTTCATACATTGAAAAAATCTCAAGATGATAGCTTGTCTCAGGATGATTCACGGAACCACCTGCTAAGAAAGCACCTCTCATGTATGCACGGCGGCAGCAGCTTTTTGTATTAAATTCCTCTGCAATGTTGCGGGTAAACGTAAACGCCCCGTCAATAATCTTCAAATCTTCCAACAATGCTCTTGATTCCTCTGAAACACGTACAATATAGACGTTATTCTTTTTCAAGCGCATCTTTTTTCGTACTAAAAGCTCTACGTGATAAGGATAGACACGCTTGATCAGCGTATAAATTCTTCTTGCGATAGCAGCATTTTCAGTCGGAATATCCAGAATCAATTTTCTGTTGCTGAAAGAGATGGAACCATTCATTCGAATTAAAGCAGCCAGCTCAGCTTTTTTACAGCAATCTTTCAGTTCGAGCTGCGTTAATTCTTTTTTTGTATCTGCAGCAAATGACATCTGCATCACCACCCCTCTTCTATCCATTTCAAACAAAACCTATTTTTCTAAAAGTCCTAACAGCAAGTCAGAAACCCGTTGAGCATCATGCCTTACGAGTGTACCGTATTGAATAATGTTATCACAGACGAGTCCGATCCCAAATGACATTAACCGTTCCTCATCAAACTGAACCTGTGATGCTCCTTCTTCCAAGTAAAGATCCAAAAATTCAGAAGGAATCGTTTCATTGTTTACGATCACAACATCAATAAAATTGTGGCCCACATGGTCGATTAATGCCTGTACGTGATCACCTGCCGTATAGTCCGTTGTCTCACCAGGCTGCGTCATCACATTACACACATACACTCTAGGAGCCGTTGCCTCACGAATGCTACTAGAAATCCCTTTAACAAGAAGGTTCGGCAAGATGCTCGTATACAAACTCCCTGGTCCGATGACAATCAAATCGGCTTCTTGTATCGCTTTAACACTTTCACGTAAGGGTTCAATTTTTTTATCGGATAAGAAAACACGTTTGATTTTCTTATTCGACAGCGGGATCTTGGATTCCCCCTGAACAATCGTCCCATCTTCCAGTTCCGCGCATAAAATAATGCTGTTTTTCGCAGCAGGGAGTACTTGACCTCTTACGTTTAAAACGCGGCTAAGTTCCCGAATTCCGGTTAAAAAATCACCAGTAATATCATGCATAGCAGCGAGAAGCAGGTTTCCGAGTGAATGGCCGGTAATTCCGTCCCCCACTTTAAACCTGTGCTGAAACATTTTTTCCACAAGCGGTTCAACTTCCGAAAGAGCGGCGATTACGTTTCTTACATCACCAGGAGGAGGCATGTCATAATCCCTCCTCAATCTTCCTGAGCTGCCGCCATCATCTGCAACCGTAACGATCGCAGTGATATCTACAGGATAGCGCTTCAACCCGCGGAGAAGAACAGAAAGTCCTGTCCCTCCGCCAAGCACTACCACTTTCGGCTGCTTTTTCATCTATACTTTATCCTTTCCCATATCTCTGTGAGAGCTGAATGTTACATATTCTTTGGAAAGTACATTTCCAATATATTCAGCTAGAGCTACAGAACGATGCTTTCCTCCAGTACATCCGATTCCGATAATCAGCTGGCTTTTTCCTTCTCTCTTGTATTGAGGAACCATAAAATGCAGAAGATCCAGCAATTTTTCCAAGAACATATTGGTTTCTGGCCATTTTAAAACATACTCAGAAATATCTGCTTCAAGCCCTGTTCTTGGTCTCATGTGCTCAATATAATGTGGGTTCGGTAAGAAGCGAACATCAAATACTAAGTCAGCATCAATTGGCATTCCGTACTTAAATCCAAATGACATGACATTAATCGTAAAAGGATGAGCCGCATTCGCTGAAAAACGCTGAATGATACGCTCACGCAATTGAAGCGGTTTTAAGTCTGAAGTATCTAACACTTGCTGTGCTCTTCCCTTAAGTTCTTCAAGCATTTCGCGTTCTTGCGTGATGCCTTGAAGAGGGTTTCCACTTTTCGCTAGCGGATGTGAGCGGCGCGTTTCTTTATAACGGCGAACAAGCGTTGCGTCCTTACAATCTAAATATAAAATCTGCGGCTGAACATCTGATGCAACCGCTAATTGATCGAGTGTTGAGAAAAGCTGATCAAAGAATTCACGGCCGCGAAGGTCCATTACAAGCGCTACTTTGTTCAGTTTGCCGGCAGATTCTTGCATCAATTCTACAAATTTAGGGAGTAGTGCAGGTGGCAGATTATCAACACAGAAAAAGCCTAAATCTTCAAAGCTCTGCATGGCTACCGTCTTCCCGGCCCCTGACATTCCTGTAATAATCACCATTTGTACATCATGTCTTTCCATGCCATTTCCCCCCAGTTAGCTATGTTCAATTCATATGCGGCTAGCCCAAAGTTATGCTGGGTCTAATCGATATGCAAGCAATTCAAAATCAGGTGTATACGTAAACGTTCCAAAGATCATGTTGCTTCCATTTGTCATGTAATCAAGGATATGATGGTCTCCTGGTGCCATTGGAAGTTCACGCACCTCGTCAACAGGCTTCCAAGAAAGAATTCCTTCTTCACATTCCTCTAATGCAACACCTTCTGAATCGGTTGCTAAAAAGGTAAACATCATCCACTCAGAGACGATTTTGTCACCTTCTTTAATAATAAAATTAAAGACTCCTTTTAGTTGAGGATTCTTCAGATAGATCCCTGTTTCTTCTCGGTACTCCCGAATAACAGAATCCCGAATGGACTCGGTAGATTCCATTTTCCCACCGGGTGCTACCCACCAGCCCCGTCTAGGCTTTTGAAGCAAAAGCACTTGATTATCTCTTATTAACACACAGTTTGTTACTCTTTGCACTTGTTTCACCTCAGGGCTATGTCCTACTTGTTAGTATACTAAATTATGTAACCCCTCACAATACAGAGGCATCAAGGGATTGACGTATTTTAGGATTCTAATTTATGGTATTGATTTATTTTTATTATGTGAAAAAATAACCTATAAAATAAGGATTGATATATGGGAGTTTAAGCAGGTTTCAAAGATGTTTTTGAAAGTAGGTTGATTTGCGTTTCAGGTGCTCGCTTTCCGCGGGGCAGGCGGTGAGCCACATTTGTACGTATCACTTTTAAGTGTCTCACCTGTCTAGCTTCAGTGGCTAGCCCCTCGAGGTCAAAAGTTAAATGGTCAAAAAGGCAAAGTGCGCCTTCCTTGCCCATTCACCTTTTGCTTGTCGGGGCTGAACGAGCCACTTCCACATTTCGGTACTGCCCGCTTGTCCCGCAGGAGTCTCCACCTTCCACTCCAATCACCTTAACAGTGAAGTGAAACCATTTAAGGAAACAAATTAAGTCCAAAAAGAGTGATCTTTTCAAATTCTTTGTAAAATACATTAAGAAAAAAGCGAAAAGCCTTTCATGTAACAAAGCCCACAAAAAAAAGGACACGAAGCACAGCTCCGTGTCAAAGTCTTGCCTTTATAAAAAGGGGGTCAATTTCTTATTTTTATATTACCCCACAATTATTTCACCACTGTTACAATCACATTAATTGGAAGTTACGTTTTTTAGCTTTTCAGCTAAGCTTTCTACATAGTGCTGAGCTGCTTGGGCTGCAATACTTCCATCCCCTGTTGCTGTAACGATTTGACGAAGGGTTTTTTCACGGATATCTCCAGCTGCAAAGATGCCTGGAATTCGAGTTTCCATCTGCTCATTCGTTTCAACATATCCGTTTTCGTTCGTGATGCCAAGATCTTTAAACGCAGCGTTTAAAGGCAGCATTCCGATGTAAATGAAAACACCATCAGCTGAGAAATCTTGCTCTTCACCTGTCTCAGAGTGAACCAGTGTTACTTTATTCACTTTGTTGTTTTCACCATGAATTTCTTTTACAGAATGATTCCAGATAAAATCGATCTTTTCGTTGTCAAACGCGCGCTGTTGAAGAATCTTTTGCGCACGAAGCTTATCACGTCTATGAACGATTGTAACTTTTGATGCGAAGCGAGTTAAGTAAACTCCTTCTTCAACCGCAGAGTCACCGCCGCCAACAACAACGAGTTCACGATTTTTAAAGAAAGCTCCATCACACACCGCACAATACGAAACGCCTCGGCCAGAAAATTCTTTTTCTCCCGGTACGCCAAGCTTTTTATATTCAGCACCAGTTGAGATGATGATCGAACGTGCTTTATATGTTTTGCTTCCAGCTTTAATCGTTTTGTACTCTTCGCCGTCGATGATTTCTTTTACATCACCGTATGCGTATTCAGCACCGAACTTTTTTGCGTGTTCAAACATTTTGTTAGATAGTTCTGGTCCTAGAATGTGATCAAAACCAGGATAGTTTTCAACGTCTTCTGTATTTGCCATCTGTCCGCCTGGGATACCTCGTTCAATCATGATCGTATCTAAATTAGCACGGGAAGTATAAACCGCTGCTGTCATACCAGCTGGTCCTGCACCAAGAATGGCAACATCATAAATTTTTTCTTCAGTCATTAAAGCCCACTCCTTATATAAGGAAATTCTTATTTACTATATCTCTATCCTATCGGCTCATAGGAGTAAAGTCCATCATTCTGCTCAAACGTTGCGATTTACCCAGCCGATCAATTTTTTAATTCGCAATGACAGCATTGAAACCGAGATTTCGTAATGCTCAGCCACAGCTTTTTGAGTAGATCGTCCTTTTTGTTTGCGAGCTAAGTGATCAATTGCTGCAGCGATTGCTTTTTGGTTATCAAAGATTCGTTCATCAGACAGTTCAGCAAACTTAATTGCTTCTGACCAATAAAAGAGTACGTGTTCATCAAGTGCTGAACCTTTTTCTTTTATAAAAAGAAGAACATCCAGTGCCTCACTGATTATTTCGGATGGGCTTCCTACTTCTACAAGTTCGCCATCATGAGCTAATTTGACCGGAAGTTCGGGTTGATGTTCCAGCATAATGTTTGCTGCAATCTCTTTAGCAAGAAGAGATTCTTCTTTACGCAGGCAAAAATCACGAAGGGTCGCATACGCCTCTTCATTTTTATTCCCTCTCAAAAGAAATAAATGTGTAATTTTGTTTTTTTCCAGTCCTTTACGCACCTGCTGAATATGTTCCATGGCTTTTATTTGACGATCTTTTTTCGGTTTGTTTGGATTACTTGTTGGTATACGATATTGATAGTCTCCACCTGAAACGTTCAGCTCATCCTTCATCGCTTTTTCCAAATAAAATGGCGCAACATGTCCTTCTGGATCAAGCTCAAGCACTTTCTTCCACGTCTTTAAAGAAAGCTCTTTTTGTCCGAGCGCGTAATACGAAACGGCGAGCATATGTGTTGTGACAGGATCATAAACAAATGACGATTTTTTTAAAGTTTGAAGCCATTTGTTAGCATAAATATGTTCTTCTAATAGCCCGAATGTGTTACCCAGCTTGTAACGGTGCTCAGGGTGCATCGGGTGCACGGTCTTTAAGCGTTCAACGATCTTTCCACCAGGCTCATCCATCCCTAAATGGAACAAAAAGATCGCTAAATTACAAAGAGCATTTAGGTTGCCTGGATTTTTTTCAAGCACATCCTGAAGAACATCCATAGCCTCGTCAAATTCGCTCTTATAAAAATGAGTAAGAGCTAAGTTGTTATAAGCCGCCCAAAACTTCGGGTGATCGGTGATAATTGAGCGAAGCTGCTGCTGAGCAAGCGGCAGATCTCCACGCTCGATCGACTGCCTTGCTTCATCATGTAATTTAATTAATTCTTCTTCTGTAGAAAGGGGCAGATTAACAGATTTATTTCCTGTTTCAAGTGAAATAAGGTCTAAGAGTTCTTGCGTATCTTCAACAAACTCACCGTCCGGATCGTTTTCGATATATAAAGAAGCATGTTTCTCCGCATCTGAATACAACCCTAAGTGTGCAAAGTTATTCGCTAGGAAAAAGTGGCATTCAGAGAGTTCTGAGCCCGCCTGTTCTAATGCGTTTAACAGATGTTTATTAGATTCTTCGTACTCACCGATCTCAGCAAGCGTAGATGCAAGCTGACATAAAAAAGAGGGCTCTTCCGGCTGAAAGGTAACGGCCCGCTCGAACATTTTTTTTGCTGTATATAGATCACGCCTGTTATAGGCTTTTATTCCTTTTTCAAAAAAGTAATCCCCATCCTGGATAAAGGGAAGAACACGGCCGCTGACTGCACTGGCACTTTTTTGTTTATGCATAATTTAGTTCCTCCATCTACTATGTAAACTTACTTCAATCTTCATCACACAGTTTACAAAGTTTTCAACCCAAAAATTATAACATAGGCTAATTCGAGTAACACCCCTTAAACTGTAAATAATGGGCAGGAAAGTTTCGACAAAAGGTGGTAAAGGGCATTGGAGTGGGAGAAGTGAGAGGGGGTATTGTTTTTGTAGGTGAGCAGAATCTATGGCGCGCTGGGGTAAACCTCCGCGAGCGAGTATAAATTTCTCGCACGAGCATAAAACTCCGCGAACGAGCATAAACCTCCACGAACGAGCATAAATCTCCGAGAACGAGCATAAACCTCACGCGAACGAGCATAAATCCCCCTGAAAGAGCATAAAACTCCGTGAACGAGCATAAATCCCCGGAATCGTTCATCAATCATCGCGTCTTACAAAAAAACAACCAAGAGTTCAACCCCTCAGTTGTCTTTTTTCGTATGTCTTTCTTTTAATGTAGCTAAAATGTCGTCTAACGGGACTTTTTGTTCCTGCAAAAGGACCAATACATGATAAAAGAGGTCAGATACTTCCCACTTTAGCTCTTCTGTGTCGCGATTCTTCGCGGCGATGATGACTTCGCCTGCTTCTTCTCCTACCTTTTTCAAAATCTTGTCGACCCCGTGTTCAAAAAGGTAAGTTGTGTACGCTCCTTCAGGCATTTCATGCTCTCGTTTTGCGATGATATCCTGCAGCTCTGTTAAAATCGCATATCGATCAGGGTTTGGTGCATCCCCGTTATCGTCAGCACTGTAAAGCGTTTCTGAAAAACAGCTGTACGAACCTGTATGGCAAGCTGGTCCTTGTGGTTCAACGAGAACGATGATAGCGTCTTGATCGCAGTCATAGCGGATGCTTTTCACTTTTTGAATGTTTCCAGACGTTTCTCCTTTGTGCCATAACTCTTGGCGTGATCGTGAAAAGAATACCGTTTCGCCAATTTCGACTGTTTTTTCAAGCGATTCTTTGTTCATATAGGCGACTGTCAGTACCTCTTTTGACTGATAATCCTGGACTACAGCAGGAATCAGTCCTTTTTCGTCAAAGTTCAGCTTTTCTAAATTCATCGTACAGACACCCCTAACTTTCGCAATTCTGTCTTTACCTCTCTAATCGAAGTTTCTTTATAATGAAAAATACTAGCAGCTAGTCCAGCATCTGCTTTACCATCTGTAAAAGCATCATAAAAATGCTCTGCAGATCCGGCACCGCCTGAAGCGATGACAGGAACGGTTACGGCTTCACTCACGGCTTTTGTTAGTTTCAAGTTAAAACCAGACTTTTCTCCATCTTGATCCATGCTGGTTAACAGAATCTCGCCAGCGCCTCGGTTCACAGCCTCTTTCGCCCATTCAGTGACTTCCCACTGAGTGGGTTTACGCCCTCCATGGGTATAGACGCGCCATGAGCCGAGCTCTTCATCATACTTTGCGTCAATTGCAACAACGATACATTGTGCACCAAAATAATCCGACCCTTCAGTAATCAATTCAGGCCGCAAAACGGCTGCAGTATTCACAGATACCTTGTCAGCGCCTGCTCGTAAAACTCGCTTCATGTCTTCGAGTTTATTAATGCCGCCTCCTACTGTAAAAGGAATCGCTAGTTCTGCTGCAACTCGCTCAACCACTTCAACCATCGTTTCTCGTCCCTCATGACTTGCAGAAATGTCTAAAAAGACGAGCTCATCTGCTCCTTCTGAATCATAAAAACGTGCCAGTTCAACAGGATCTCCAGCGTCAACGAGATTGAGAAACTGGATTCCTTTTACGACACGGCCCTCTTTTACGTCCAAACAAGGAATAATTCGTTTAGTCAGCATTACTTCACACTTCCTAACGCATCTGACAATGTGAAACGTTCTGTGTACAATGCTTTACCGATGATGGCACCTGCAATTTTACGATCATCGTTTTTTAAGTTTACGAGATCTTCAATCGAACTTACACCGCCTGATGCAATCACTTCTTTCCCTGTGATGCCGGCTAATTCCCCGATTGCTTCAACATTCGGTCCTTGCAGCATGCCGTCCTTGGAGATGTCGGTAAAAATAAAGGTTTCCGCCCCTTCTTCTACTAGCCGCTTCGCTAAGTCGACAGCTTTAATATGTGAAGTTTCGAGCCATCCTTCTGTTGCCACATATCCCTCTCGTGCATCGAGTCCAATTGCCACTCGAGATCCGCCATAGCGTTTTAACGCTTCTCTAACAAAATCAGGGTCAGAAACAGCGGCACTGCCCAGGATCACACGATCAACACCAGCATCCAAATAATAAGAGACATCTTCCATAGAACGAATGCCTCCTCCGATCTGAACTTTTGCGGAAAGTTCTTTTGCAACACGCAGCACATGCTCGTGATTGATCTTTTGGCCGTCCTTTGCACCATCGAGGTCAACCATATGAATCCACTCCGCCCCTTGATCCGCAAACTGTTTGGCCATATCAAACGGAGAATCTCCGTAAATGGTTTCTTGATTATAATCTCCTTGCATCAGCCTTACACATTTTCCGTTCCGCATATCAATGGCTGGATAAAGAATAAATGAACTCATCTTTGCTTTCCCTCCTCAACAAAACAGCAAAAATTTTGCAGCATTCCCATGCCCGTTTCAGAACTTTTTTCTGGGTGAAACTGTGTACCCATAATTCTGCCGCTGCCTACAACAGCCGGGACCTCAACATCTTCATAATTCGCGACCGCGGCAAGAACTTCTCGATTTTCAGTTTGCACAACAAAGGAATGTACAAAATATACATACCCTTCTTCTAGACCCCTTAGTAACGGCTGATCTTTCTCTAAAAATTCTAGGTTGTTCCATCCCATATGCGGAACTTTATACGAACTTCCATCACTCGTAGTTCCTGTAAAACGCTCTACTTTTCCAGGCAAAAGTCCAAGTCCTTTTGTTAAGCCGTTTTCAGCACTTTCTTCAAACAACAGCTGCATGCCAAGACAGATGCCCATCAGTGGCTTTCCGCCAGTTGCTTCTTTTTTTATAAAATCAGCGAGTCCCGTTTTCTCAAGTTCAGTCATCGCATCTTTGAAAGAACCTACTCCAGGAAGCAACAACCCATCTACTTCATGAAGATCCTCGGGATTGCCAGAAAGGATGTAGGGTTGGTTAATTCTTTTTAAAGCGGAACAAACAGAGTGAAGATTGCCCATTCCATAGTCGATAATTCCAATCATTTATAACATTCCTTTCGTAGAAGGCACTCCTTTAACGCGTGGATCGATCTGTGTTGCTTCATCTAATGCTTTAGTAAAAGCTTTAAAGATCGCTTCAATGATATGGTGCGTGTTTGAGCCATAGTGAACGATCACATGTAGATTCATTCTTGCTTCTAGTGCAAGTTTCCAGAAAAATTCATGCACGAGTTCAGTGTCAAACGTACCAACTTTTTGACTCGGGAACTCTGCCCGAAACTCTAGATGAGGACGGTTTGATAGATCTATCACCACTTGAGCAAGCGTTTCGTCCATCGGCACAAACGCATTTCCGTAACGTTTAATTCCGTGTTTATCACCTAAAGCACCCTGAATGGCTTGTCCAAGGCATATGCCTACATCTTCTGTTGTATGATGATCATCGATCTCAACATCTCCTGCTGCATTCACAGTCAGATCAAAATGTCCATGGCGTGCGATCGCATCCAGCATATGGTTTAAGAAAGGGACAGGTGTTTGAATGTCTGCTTGTCCTTCTCCATCGATATTTAGAGACAAACTGATTCGTGTTTCTTTTGTATTCCGTTTAATCGTATGTTGTCGCAGCTGCTTTTCCATTACTTGTCCTCCAATCGAAAATCAATTGCTCTCGCATGCGCTTCTAATCCCTCTAAGCGCGCAAATGCTGCAATTTTACGGCCATTTTCGTTGATCGCTTGTTCACTATATCGGATAACACTTGATTTTTTCGTAAAATCATCCACATTAAGCGGACTTGAAAATCGGGCTGTCCCGCTCGTCGGAAGGACATGGTTACTTCCTGCAAAATAATCTCCTACAGGCTCTGAGCTATATTCTCCAAGAAAGATAGCTCCTGCGTGCTTAATTTTCCCGAGAAGACTCATCGGGTCTTTCGTCATAATCTCTAAGTGTTCCGGTGCAATTTGGTTGATCACATCTGCACCGTCTTGAAGTGAGTTGACGATATAGATCGCGCCATAGTCTTGGATTGCTTGCATAGCGATATCTTTTCTTGGAAGTTCTGCTAGCTGTTCCTCTACTTCAGTTGAGACTTTTTCAGCAAGTTCTTTTGAAGTCGTCACGAGTACAGCTGCAGAACGCGGATCGTGCTCAGCCTGTGACAATAAATCTGCCGCAATATAACGCGCGTTTGCGGTTTCGTCTGCAAGTACAGCAATTTCGCTCGGACCTGCAATCATATCGATATCACAGACGCCAAATACTTCCCTTTTCGCGAGTGCTACGAAAATATTACCCGGCCCCACGATCTTGTCTGTCTTTGGCACCGATTCTGTTCCGTATGCGAGTGCTCCGATCGCTTGTGCACCACCAACTTTAAACATGCGTTTAACACCAGCTATAGATGCCGCAGCCAACACGGCCGCAGGAAGCTTCCCATCCTTTCCAGGTGGTGATACAAGAATGATTTCCTCCACACCTGCAACGCTCGCTGGAATCACACCCATTAATACCGAGGACGGATAAGCCGCTGTTCCACCAGGCACATAAACACCTACAGAATCAAGAGGGGTAACTTTTTGACCTAATAATGTTCCATCTTCACGTGTGAAAAACCAGGACTGTCGTCTTTGTTTTTCATGATACTCGCGAATGTTCAGAGCCGCTTCTGTGATAATGTCGATCATTTCTGAATCAAGCGAAGAGATTGCTTCGTCTATTTCAGCCTTCGTTACTTGGAGTGTTTGCAGAGACACTCCATCAAATTTTTCCGTATAGTGAAAAAGGGCTTCATCACCCTTTGTTTTTACATTTTGGAGAATTTCAAGAACGGCTACTCTTTGTGCTTCTGTGTTTTGTTCAACGCTTCTTTCAAGGTTTTTCAATTCCGATACAGGTTGTATTTTCATTGAAGGCCCTCCTTGCTTTCAACGAGTGTGCGCATTCTTTCTACAAGATCGTTGATTCTTGCTGCATGAAGTCTGTAGCTTGCAGGATTCACAATCAGGCGCGAAGTAATATCTGCAATTTTTTCGAGTTCAACAAGTCCATTTTCTTTTAGCGTTCGGCCCGTTGAAACGATATCAACAATACGATCCGCGAGCCCGATTAACGGTGCGAGCTCAATCGAACCGTTCAACTTGATCACTTCGACTTGCTGCCCTTGCTCTCTAAAATAGTGAGAAGCAACGTTCGGATATTTCGAAGCAATTTTTGGTGCAACTCGCTGATGGTTTCCGTCTGGCAGACCTGCGACAGCCAAATAGCATTCAGAAATTTTAAGGTCCAGCACTTCATACACGTCACGCTCTTCTTCTAGCATAACGTCCTTTCCTGCAATCCCGATATCCGCTACCCCGTGTTCCACATAGGTAGGGACGTCCATCGGTTTTGCTAAAATAAATCGAAGTCCTGCTTCAGGAGCATCGATGATCAATTTTCTGGATTCATCAAACTCCGGAGGCAGCGGATAGCCTGCTTGTCTGAGGAGATCCACCGCTTCTTCAAAAATTCTTCCTTTAGGCATTGCCATCGTTAAAACCGTACTCATGAAAAGTCCTCTCCTTGCTGACTTCCGATTAGATAAAGAACGTCATCAAAACGTTTGCTGAATTCATCCACGTTTTTTACTCCTGCCAAGTCTTGCATCACGACATGCGCGCCTTCAGCTCGTTTGGATTTTGTCAGTTGTAGCGCTTCTTTTCTCCGCTTTTCTGTATATAAAATACACTGTCGATTTTTATTGTCCCCTTGATTTCCTAATGCTTCTATAAAATAGTCCATGCGAATCGCAAAACCAATCGCTGGTGCCTCCCGATCAAAACGGTTGAGCAGATCATCATAACGTCCGCCACTCGCAATCGGTGCACCAATTCCCGCTGCGTACCCTTCAAACACGATTCCTGTGTAATAGCTCATATGACTGAACAGCGTAAAATCAAATACGATATTCTGTGCCGCCTCATACTCTCCAAGAAGGCTGTATAACGTCTTTAATTCTTGAAGTGTTCGCTGACCGTTCACATTCGGTTTTAGAGATAACGCTTCATTCAGAACTTCCACACCGCCTCTTAAGTCCAATAGTTTCAACAAGCGCTGTGTGTCGATCGATGAAAGCGGGAGCTGTTTTACATGTGACGTGTAGCCTACATAGTTTTTTTCATTTAAGTATCGAAGCAGTTCACCTGCTCTGCTGTCATTTCCTAAAATATCGGATAGGAGCTCTTGGACAAATCCGATATGGCCAACCGCTATCGTGTATGAAGTGATGCCGCTCTTTTTGATCACCTCTGTCATCAGTGCGAGCGCTTCTGCTTCTGCACTAGCCGTTCCTTCACCGATTAATTCAATCCCTACTTGTTCGAACTCTGCGGGTCTTCCACCTTCACGCTGTTGAGCACGAAAAACAGGAGAGCTGTATGCAAGACGAAGCGGATATGCAACATGTTTCATGCTGGAGGATACGACCCTCGCAATCGGAGCCGTCATGTCCGGACGGAGGACTAACGTTTTCCCTTCCATATCAAGCAATTTAAAAAGCTGCTGATCTAAAATAGCAGATGCTTCACCAACTGTATCGTGATATTCAAGAGTAGGAGTTTGAATAAATTGATAACCCCATGATTCCATCTCATTTTTTATCGTATTTTTAATATCTTCATTTTTTTGATAAAACGCAGGCAGTGTATCGCGCATTCCTGCCGGCTTTTCAAATACAAACGGTTTTGACATGTTTCCTTCATCCTTTATTTGTGAAGTGAATGATAAGTTATTGTTAAAATAAACACTTTAGTCTGCTAATGTACTACCATGATAAAGATTTAGTTGTAAGTCTACACTTCCTCTTGAAAACTGTCAACCAATTCACACGAATTTTCTGTTTCTTTTTAGGAGTTAAGAAAATGGATTTCAGGGAATAGTATGTAAAAATAAATTCATACATACGAAAGGACGGAAAACGTCTTGTTTAATCGCATCTTTTTTATTGCCATTCTGATTGGTGTACCGCTTTCTGTTATTGGAAGTATGCTGCATTGGCCTGCCGTACTTCTTTTTCTCATCTATTGTGCAACAATCGTTGCTCTTGCAGGTTACATGGGCCGCGCTACAGAAAGTTTGGCAATTGTAGCAGGGCCACGAATCGGTGGACTTCTAAATGCCACATTCGGAAATGCTGTTGAACTTATCATTTCTATTTTCGCCTTAAAAGCCGGCCTCATAAGTGTAGTATTAGCGTCATTGACGGGTTCTGTACTCGGAAATCTTTTACTTGTCGGAGGATTGTCCTTTTTCATAGGAGGATTAAAATACAAGCAGCAAAAGTTTAACGTTTATGATGCCCGCCATAATGCCGGACTGCTCATTTTCGCTGTTGTAGTCGCTTTTGTTTTCCCTGAGGTCTTTTCTTATAAACTGAACGATGCCGATTCCCTCACATTAAGTGTATGGGTTGCTGTAATCATGATTGTTCTTTATATCGCGCTGCTGTTGTTTAAGCTCGTTACCCACCGCGGTATGTATCAATCAGAGCACGATGCAGCACATTCAGATGAAACGGCAGAATGGAGCAAATGGAAGGCATTGATTATTCTTGCCCTTTCAACTATTGCCGTTGCTTATGTTTCGGAAAAGCTTGTTCATACATTTGAAGAGGTGGGTGAAACGTTAGGCTGGAGTGAAGTCTTTATTGGGGTAATCATCGTAGCAATCGTAGGTAACGCGGCTGAGCACGCGTCGGCGATTATCATGGCTTATAAGAATAAGATGAACGTCGCAGTTGAGATCGCGATCGGTTCAACGCTCCAGATCGCGATGTTTGTCGCACCGCTTCTCGTATTGGTTTCCCTGTTTTTCGAGAGATCAATGGCACTTGTATTTACATTGCCTGAACTTGTTGCAATGGTGTTAGCTGTTTTCCTAACCATCTCCTTAACAAGCGATGGGGACACGAACTGGTTTGAAGGACTTACCTTGCTAGCCGCCTATGTGATCATGGGTGTCGGGTTTTATCTACTTTAATAACAGATCGGTGAAGGCTGTTTCCTGGGCCTTTGCCGATTTTTTGTGTCTGGAACAGCAGGAATTTCTATTAAATTCGCTATCGTGAAATTAATCGAAATAACGTGAAATTATTGGGATTAATGTGAAAATAAATGAAATAACGTGAATATATTAAAATTAATGTGAAATTAATTTTTCCATATATAACGCTGTATGGCTCAGAAACACAGCCCGCTAATATGTACTTTCTATGCGTACACCCATTCCAATCTTTCATCTTCATATAGCAAAACAGGCATAAAAAGCATAAAAATTTGATAAAGTTTAATATAAAGGACAAGTTTAGGCGGGTGTTTAGATGGAAAATTACTTATCGATTGGATCATTTCCTGTAAAAATGGTGTGGTTGGCGATTTTAGGCTCAGCATTGATCGCGTATGGAATCATTCATGTAAAACTTAGAAAAGAATCAGATAAAAAGCAGCTAATGGACGTGTTAAGCCATGCTGTCGTACTGTGCTGGTTCGTATGGAAACTCAGCTATGCGGTGCTGCATCCCCTATTAATTGTTAAACAGCCGTTTAACATTCTGTATTTTAACGGAGGAGAAACATGCCTTGTTCTCGGCATAATCGTTTCTGTTGTTTATCTATTATGGACTTCTGGAAAAAGAGATCTAGACCGGAGCAGAGTATTTTACACAGGAATATTAGCTCTCACCATCTTCTTTTCTTTTTATTATGGAGCGCATTTTGCCGCTACTAAACTTTTAGCAGACGGGTTAATTTCACTGTTTTTTTCAATCCTCTCCATCTATTTGTATACGGCAGGCTCATTTGAGTTACGAAAAACCGTGTTATCTATGCTTGTAACCGCACTCTTTTTTTCTGTCCTTACCAATACCCCGCTTGGAGGCAAGAAAGAGGAAGCTGTTTCAACGGCTGCATCTGGCATCAAAAATGGAAACGCTGCACCTGATTTTGAACTAACAACAATTGCAGGAGATAAGGTGAGACTTTCTGACTTAAAGGGAAAAGTCGTGTTTGTTAACCTCTGGGCAACATGGTGCCCACCATGTCGTGCAGAAATGCCAGAAATGGTTCGTTTTTATAAAGATTATTCTTCAAAGAACGTAGAAGTACTCGCGGTAAACTTGACTGACAGCGATTCTGAAAAAGAAGTAAAGAAATTTGCAAAGGAATATAAGCTGAACTTTCCTGTTTTATTAGATCCGGATGGAAAAGTAGGAAATACGTACAAAACGGTCACCATTCCAACAACTTTTATCATTGATAAAAAAGGAATCATTAAACAAAAGCATATCGGGCCAATGAGTTACGAGATGATGGTCGATTTTTATCAATCTGCTCAATAAATTTTATAATGAAATACAAAATGCTGGCTCACTCACCTGTTTGATAGGTGTATTAGCCAGCTTTCCGTTTGTGTATGCAAGTAAAATTCGAAAAATTCCACGGTAATCCATTCTTTATTCACGGTAATTCCAAATAAATTCACGGATAAGGGCAATAATTTCATGGATAAAAATATTTAAACGCTTTTCGACACAACTGGTAAGGCAAGCCGGCTCTAAATCTTCTCAAACAAATACAGTTTCGCATTCTGCGGTCTGCCTAATTTGGGTCCTTTAAAGCCTCTTCGGATTAGTTCTTTTCTCATAAACATCATGAGTGCACCATGACTGACTACCAATGTATTTTCGCCGTTTCCTTCTAAGATTCGATCAACAACTTTGGAAACGCGCTTCTCCACATCGGTTCTGCGCTCGAGCTGTGATTTATGGTTAAAAAACCAAGCTGTGCGAATACATAAAGGGTAAAGAATCATCGGGATTTTGATATCTCGTTTAAAAAAGGGATACACAGGAATTTCACGAAGCTCATCTGTTTTGATAAGCTCGCCATTATATATTTTTTCTGCGGTAATTTCTGCTCGTCTAACCGTGCTGGAATAGCATTGATGCCAAGTAATTCCGCCTAAGTCCACCTCAGTTTCTTCCACATCTGACGCTTCATACTCTCTCATCCACTGATCAAATTCGGACGGTGTAATCCACTTTTCAGTCGGGTAGCCTCGTGTCACTTTAAAATGACGTACCAGTCCAATCTTCATTCTCTATCACTGCTTCCTTCCTCTATGTATGGTCTTTCCGCTATCTCTTTTAATGCTTTTGCTCGTCTCACTAAAAAATTCGTCATGTATTTTTCTAAAAACAGCCAATCTGCTAATCTGCCGATCATGCCTAACGGTGATGTATAGTGAAAGTGGTCCACCATTACCGTTCCGCCCTCTTTCTGTTCAAAGGTGTGCGTGTGAACGAATGAGTGAAACGCTCCTTTTACCATCACGTCTACAAACATACGGGGGCGATCCATCTCGACGATTTTTGCAGTAAGTCTTTGTCTCACGCCAAGATGCACTGCCTCCCATGTAACAGAATCACCTTTTTCCATTAGACCTGTCGTTACTCCTCCTACTGCTCTTTCTTTTGTATGAGAAGTTGTTTTTGTGTGTACTTCAACGTTTCGAGCAAGGTCGAAGCACCGTTCTGGTGAAGCTTTTATGAATTCATGATGTTCGATAATAGGCATTCCTAAATCTCTCTTTCTTTACGGTTTAAAAAACAACACCCCTCTCATTGGGGTGCTGCTCACATTAACTAACTATTCCACGCATAAAAAGAAATTCCTCCACTGACATGATCCTTAAAAAAAGAGATCAGATCCGGCAATGTAAAATATCTTCTATAATCCTCGTTTATCCCGAAAACATCTTTTACATAGACAATCCCGAGCTGCTCTTTTTTATCAAAGAGAATTAAGCCATAGCCATCCCTCATCGTAAAGATAACCGGACACCCAAGGTTCAAACTGTGGGTAAACTGTTCCCGATTATGAACTGGTATTAATGACTCCTGTGTATAAAGCGGCCCTAAAAACCACTGCTTCACTTTGTCTTTTATACCCATGTCATTCACCCCGCTTATACAATCATATGCGGGAGATGCTACTTTTTTCCAAAATGATTTTAAGCAACCCTTCTTCATTCGTGTATGTTTCAATCACATCAAAACCACTTTTAATATTTAAAAGTAACATACCGCGCCACTTGTTCATCGTTTTGGTTTGCACAACAGAATAGCCTTTTTCTTTTAGATACATATGCTGCAGATTCATTAGCTTTGCAGCAACTCCGTGTCCTCTATAAGTAGAGTCCACGCCTCCTAGCCAGCTGTAATACTTGCTTTGATTCAGCTCATATCCGATTTTATAGCCAATTAAGACGTCATCATGCCGAGCAACAACAATGGTTAAATGAGGTTTAGATTCATTTTGGAAAGAAGGTCGCTCGAATCACCAAATATGTTGTGATGAAGAGCAAGTATACCTTCTAAGATCTCATCCTTTGGCAATGACTCAATAAGTGAGTATTTAATTTTCAAAACAAACCCCTCCCCCATTTATTATTTATTATCTAATTTGATATAGTGGCAAGCCCCTTATACCTTTTACCCTAACAAAAAAAACTGACCAATATAAGCATATACTGGTCAGTGTCCTTCACTCTATTAACTTACTAAACGCTTCGTTTCCTCAAACTCTTCTTGAATGATAGCGCTAGGTGCCTTCGTCATCAAGCTCACAACCACAATGGTTAGGGCACATGCGATGAAACCTGGGATGATTTCATATACATCTGCAAACGCTGGGATCAGCTCCCAAACGATAACTGTTGCAGCTCCGACTACGATACCAGCAAATGCTGCCCACTTCGTCATTCGTTTCCAATATAGGCTAAACAATACGACCGGTCCGAACGCTGCACCAAATCCAGCCCATGCATAGCCTACTAGATTCAGAATCGTTTCACTTGGGTTCAGTGCCATGACAAAAGCGATCACGGCAACCGCCAGAACAGCTAAGCGCCCTACTAGCACAAGCTCCTTATCAGAAGCAGAGCGTTTTACGAATGCTTTATAAAAATCTTCTGTTAAAGCACTTGATGTTACGAGCAGCTGAGAAGAAATCGTGCTCATAACAGCAGCTAAGATCGCAGCTAACAAGAATCCTGTAATAATCGGGTGGAACAATACTTCTGATAATATAATGAATACGGTTTCCGCTTTCGCCTCACCTAACGGAGCACCAGCTTGATTAAAATAAGCAATCCCCACAAGACCTGTAAACATCGCTCCAACAATGGAGAAAATCATCCATCCCATTCCGATTCGTCTTGCGCTCTTCATTTCTTTTACAGACGTGATCGCCATAAAACGAACAATAATATGCGGCTGGCCGAAATAACCTAATCCCCAAGCTAGCAGTGAGATAATGCCGATCAAGCTTGTCCCTGTGAAGGCATCAAGCAGAGTTGGGCTGATGCTCTCGATTTCGTTAAACGAAGCATCCCATCCTCCAACTTTTAAAATAGCAACGAGCGGAACTAAAATGAGCGCTACAAACATGATGGTTCCTTGGACAAAGTCCGTATAGCTTACCGCTAAAAAACCGCCAAATAACGTATAAATAATAACTACTCCAGCAGTAAGTAGAATTCCCCACATGTAGTTCAGACCAAACGCTGTTTCAAAAAGCTGACCGCCGGCTACCATACCAGACGATGAATAAAAGGTAAAAAAGATCACGATGACTAAAGCAGATGTAATTCTTAAAATGCGAGATGTGTCCTTAAAACGATTCTCAAAATAATCCGGAATCGTTATAGAGTTGTTTGACACTTCTGTATACGTTCTGAGACGAGGTGCGACAAATAACCAGTTTAAATAAGCACCTGCACACAAACCGATCACAATCCACCCTGCACTCAACCCTGAAACGTACATCGCACCCGGAAGACCCATCAACAGCCATCCGCTCATGTCTGATGCACCTGCACTAAGTGCCGTAACAGCCGGCCCAAGGTTTCTGCCGCCTAGCATATAGTCCGTGAGGTTATCGGTCTTGCGATACGCGTACAATCCGATCAGCACCATGCCGATCATATAAAGACTAATTGAAAAGATAACTCCAAAATCCATATTCAGTTTTCCTCCTGTCTTATCTTGATGTAAAAACGCTTTCAATATTTTTAAAATTTAAAAAAGGAACATTTTTATTATAAAGACATTTTTCGACAAAAGAAATAGATTTTTTTTGGAAAAGCTACTTATTTTGTTGCTTAGCGGTTGCCAATACAAGGTGGTTTCGCTCATAGGGAGCCATGAATCCACAAGTTTTAGTGCTGAATCCAAAAGTTTTAAGGCTGAATCCATAAATTTGGGTGCTCAATCCACAAGTTTTGACTGTTTATCCACGAGTCTACAAGCCTCGACAAATTTCGCTAGCCGCTACTAGCCACTTACTCGCTATTTCACCCGTCCTCACACAACAAAAAAACTGGAACCCATCACAAGACGTTTGGGCGCCAGTTTTACTTAAGTTATAGTTTTTTGCGTCTTAAACGCTTGACCTTAACAAATTGATTCGTAAACTGATCCAATTCTTCGTCCCGGTAAATGTAGAAAAACCGATGGTGATGGCCATCTTTCATTTCTGCCAGATCACACTTCATGTAATCATCCAGCTCTTGACGCGTCAGTTCGACTGTATACATTTTGCCGTGACTTGGAATATCCAATTGGATCTCGTTTAAAAAATGGAGTTCTTTAAATAAATAAATAGAAGTATCAAGGAGAAATTCACAGATTAAGTCTTCTGTTCCAAAGTAGTGTTGAAAATGTTCGCGTGTAAACGCAATATGAGGTACGTTCCGTTTGTAGGTAGAATAGTCGCCGTAAAAAACTAGCTTAGCCCGTTGGCTTTGAAGTTCATAATGCTTAACAAGACCGTGGCCTTTCATTTTTGACACAGCCGTCCGGAAACGATAGGTATCGCGGGCAGCCAATTGTTCGGCCTTATTTTGTGGATGTGATGCTTTCGGTGCATGCTGAGTTTGACAGCTGTCTTCTACAAGGTGTCCAATTTTAAAAGTATTTTTCAGAAAAACGATCGAGAATGATTTCCTTCTCATAGTATGCGCCTCCAGCTTTCGCTTTTTTGCCTGTTTTTAGTATACGACTAAATACAAGAAAACCCAAGAGGGGAACTTCCGACAAATTTCTAGCTGTTTTCCATTTCCCTCTTTGAACGCTCTTCTTTTGTATAAATAACCTGCATCGGATTGCCGCCAACGAAAGAACCTTCTGGGACATTTTTGTGGACGAGTGTTCCGGCCGATACGATCGCACCATCACCGATCGTGACTCCAGGCAGAATCGTGGAATTCGCACCGATCATCACTTCATCACCCACAATCACATCACCAAGGCGGTATTCTTTTATTAGATATTCATGAGCTAAAATCGTTGTGTTATAGCCGATCACGCAGTTCTTTCCTACCGTAATTCGTTCAGGAAACATGATATCTGGCATGACCATCAAGGCAAAAGCCGTTCCTTCACCGACTTTCATCTTCAAAAACGTACGGTACAGCCAATTCTTAACGGGTAAGAATGGCGTATAACGAGCGACCTGAATCGCAATGAAATTTTTCACAACTTTCCAGAAAGGTACCGTATCATACACCTGGTACAACGAGTTTCTTCCATTAACCGGATAACGCTCTGTATTACGCAATTATCTCTCTCCTAAAACATCCAGCAAATCCGTCATTTCATTCAGCATGAAATCTGGATTAAACTGCTGCAAATAGTCGTTGCCGCGAATGGTCCATGCCACACCCGCTGTTTGTGTTCCTGCATTCTGACCAGCTAAGATGTCATATTTGCTATCGCCTACCATGATGGCGCGTTCTGGCGTTGAATCCAGCAGTGCAAGCGCTTTTTGGATCGGCTCTGGATCTGGCTTCGCTTTTTCAACATCATCAAGCGTAACAACCGTTTGAAAAAATTTGTCGAGTCCAACAAGTCTCAAACCCATCTCGACGGTATTTCTCATTTTAGTCGTTACAATGCCCAGTTTATAACCCTTTTTATACAATTCTTCGACCGTTTTAAAAACTCCTTCAAACTCTGTTACAAGCTCATCATGATGAGAGATATTATGTTCACGGTATGTTTGGACCAAGTCTTGCACTTTTTCCTTGTCGAAGAGCTCCATCGTTTCTACAAGCGGCATCCCCATTAACGGAAGGATATGCTCACGGTTGTACTGCTCTGGAAAATGTTTATCCAGTGTATATAGAAAAGAAGCGATGATCAGTTCATTTGTATTAATCAATGTTCCGTCTAAATCAAATAGTATGGTGTCGCGTTTCATGTTGAAATTCCTCTCTTGTTAAACGATTTTTCCGCTCCATTTTGTTCCAGAAATAGGCTACGACAATAGTTAATACGATTGCGGTGACGACTCTAATGATCAAGAGCGGAAGCACCGGAATACCTAGCGGAATAAAAACAAGCGTATCTTCTACAACAGCATGACAGCTTACAAGAAAAATAAAAGCTAGATACAAATCTTTCTTTGATACGCCGTCTTCCTTCGCTGCCTGCATCATTACACCAGCTCCATACGCAAGACCGATCGTTAGGCCAGCAGCCATTGTCATGGACGTGTTTTCTTTCATTCCTAAAAGTTTCATAGCAGGTGCCATCCAGTTCGAAAACTTGTTCAGCCAGCCTTTGTCTTTCATAAATTGCATGATGATCATAAGAGGAATCACAATCAGTGCCAGCTGCAGAATGCCAAGAGATGCTTTTTCAAGCGCGGTGAGCGTGATTTCTCCCCAGCCGCTTGGTGCAGCTTCCGGCTTAGGCATAAAGCCGTATTGCGCTTTTTCCGTTCCGCCATCCCATAAAAGGTTGATCATAAAAGCTGAGAACAGCGCTAACCCGATGCGAACAAGCAAAATCACCCATAGTTTAATGCCAACGCTCGCTGCAACACCTGATTCTATAAAAAGGTTATGAGAGAACGAAAGCATAACAGCCAGAATAAATACATCCTGAACCGTTAATGAATCAAGTGTTAAAATACCGCCTATTCCGGCATAAAGGTTAAGAAAGTTCCCGAGTACAAGCGGAATCGCCGCTTCACCCGGAAGGCCGATCCATTTCATTGCGGGTGACAAGAATGCAATGATCCAATCCAATACAGGAGTATGACTGAGTAACGTAATGATTAATGTTACGGGAAAGATGATTTTCCCGAGCGTCCAAGTGGTTTTCAAGCCTGCAAGTGTGCCTTTTTTTAACGTTTCCACTTTTCATTCGCCTCCTTAACTTTCTAAATAGCGCTTTTGGGCTAAGCCTGCTTTTCTTCTGTAGATCCAAATGATGACTGCCGCAGCAATCCATACTAAACTTACGACTTGCGCGATGCGAAGAGAAGTCCCCCATACG
Source organism: Fictibacillus phosphorivorans (assembly GCF_001619875.1). Lineage (GTDB taxonomy): Bacteria > Bacillota > Bacilli > Bacillales > Fictibacillaceae > Fictibacillus > Fictibacillus phosphorivorans_B. The sequence continues at coordinate 802,845 of NZ_LRFC01000038.1, read as the reverse complement.
ATTAAACTGTCCGTTCGCAGCCCTTCTACAAAGAAACGACCGATTGAATACCAGATGATATACGTTAAGAAAAGCTCTCCTCGATGAAGATTGACTCTTCGTAAATAAAGCAAGACGATAACGCCGAGAAAGCTCCAAAGGGACTCATAGAGAAAAGTCGGGTGATAATATGCACCATCAATATACATCTGGTTGATGATAAAGTCCGGAAGCATCAGTGACTCTAAAAAGCTTCTCGTTACCTCTCCTCCATGGGCCTCCTGATTCATAAAGTTGCCCCAGCGCCCGATTGCTTGACCGAGCAAAATGCTAGGTGCTGCAATATCAACGAGTTTCCAAAAAGAAATGCCTCTTTTTTTTGAGAAGATGAGTGCTGTTAAAAATGATCCGATAAGTGCACCGTGGATCGCGATTCCGCCTTCCCAAACAGCAAGAATCTTACTTGGGTTATCTTTATAAAAGTCCCATTCAAACGCCACATAATAAAGTCGCGCACACAAAATGGCAACCGGTACGGCAACCATGACAACATCAACAAAAGTGTCTTTGGCAAGTCCCCGGCGTTCTGATTCTCTTACAGCGAGCCAAAGGCCAAGCATTGCGCCAAAACCAATTATAAGTCCGTACCAATAAATCGTGATGGGCCCTAGCTCGAGCGCAACACGATTTAAAGGCTGAATCGTTTCTTCCACATTCTCCACTTCCTTTTAGTTTCTATAGATCGTCGTCATCTCCAGCTTCAATAACATCTGTCAGACGATCTGAAAATTGCTGTGCAGCGTTCATGCCCATTCTTTTTAAACGGAAGTTCATCGCTGCTACTTCAATAATGACGGCTAAGTTACGTCCAGGACGGACAGGGATCGTTAAAATTGGAATCTCTGTATCAATGATCTTTGTTGTCTCTTCTTCCAATCCTAGTCGGTCATACACTTTTTTAGAATCCCAAGCTTCAAGATTCATAACAATCGCAATCTTTTTGTAGTTGCGGATCGCTCCTGCACCGAACAGTGTCATCACGTTAATGATGCCAAGACCGCGAATCTCAAGCAGATGTTGAATGAGTTCAGGCGCGCTGCCGATCAGCGTATCTTCATCTTCCTGCCTGATCTCAACAGAATCATCTGCGACGAGTCTGTGGCCGCGCTTTACGAGTTCAAGCGCCGTTTCACTTTTCCCTACTCCTGAGTTACCTGTAATCAGCACACCGATTCCATAGATATCAACAAGTACGCCATGCTTGGCAGTCGTTGGCGCAAGACGGCTCTCTAAATAGTTGGTAATACGGCTAGAAAGACGCGTTGTCGTTACCGGTGAACGCATAATCGGCACACCGCTTTTGTGAGAGGCTTTAAGCAGTTCTTTAGGAACTTCAATATCGCGTGAAACAATAATTCCAGGTGTCTCATCTGTACATAGTGCCGTTAAACGCTCCATACGTGTTTCAGGATCAAGTTCCGAAATGAACGATAGCTCTGTTTTTCCGAGCAGCTGAAGACGCTCTCCGGGATAAAAAGTAAAATACCCAGCCATCTCAAGACCAGGTCGTGAGATGTCGCTCGTTCGAATCGTGCGGTGAATGCCTTCTTCTCCACTAACGAGCTCTAGTTGAAATTTTTTAATTAATTCATGAATATGTACCTTCGCCATAGGGTCCTCCTCGACATTTTCCAATGATTCTATTGTATCACTTCACCCTTGGTTTAACCAAAGACTACAATCGGTTATTTCTGTTGGGACCAACCGTATACATCTACTGGTATTGTGTTAAAAGTCGTTTCTTTATGAAGGGTCATACCTAGTTTAGAAGCGACTGAGATGGATTTTTTGTTATTTCGCTGAATGAGGCAGATGAGTCTTATGATTTCTAGTTCGTTGATTGCGTAATTTTTGAAAAATGCTGCGGCCTCTGTTGCATAGCCGTTTCCCCAATATTCCTTAGCGAGCCAGTAGCCAATTTCGTATTCTTTCTTTCCATCGACTGTTTGTTGAACCACTCCAGCATGACCGATAGGCTGCTCCGTTTCTATATGTAGAATAAGATACAAACCTCTTCCTTCCCGATAACCTGGCAGCAGCCATTCTTCAAAGCTTTTTTTTGATTCTTCTTTTGTCCGGGTTACACCTTTGCCGATAAATTGAACGACGTCTGGATCAGCCCATAAAGACGCAAAGAACGGAAAATCACCGTTTGTATAGCACCTGAATTGAAGACGTTCTGTTTCCATTTTCATTTGCCACCTTTACATAACAAAGACCGTTTGAAAAATACAAACGGCCTTGAATTTGTTGTTTATTTTTTTATCGTTATTGAAATTTTATCATGAACAGCTAGCTTCTGACTTGGTTTCGTTAGACAATTGTTTAAAAGAATAGAGCCGCATTTAATTCTTTGAGCGATCTCAGTACGGCTCCATCCTTCTATATAATCAGCGAGCGTACGGTCCAAACGGAAGTTTCCATCAGCTCCTGCAATATTGATTTCATAGGATTGATGATCTGCTACAGAAAGTGATATCTTTTCACCTTCCTCAATTGCTTGAAACTCAGAAGGAACAAGTGTCGCTGGATCCACATGATTGGTAAACGATTTATAACTATCAAGCTTTTTGTTCCACGAATGATTCTTCGGACACTTATATATCGCAAACTGATAAATGTTTTTACCGTTCGCGTTATGTCTTCGTATTGTCGTATCTGTAAAAATTGTGACCTTTCCACACATTTTGCATTGTTTTTTTACCGTATCGGCTTCTTGTTTTTTTAGTAGTTTTAAAGAGTATTGTTTCGTTTCCATTCGAAATTCACCTCGTATTAGTAGCGAGGGAATACAACTTCTATTTGAAAATCTTGCAGAACGAAAAAAGCCCCCCTATAACAAGGAGGCTTTGGAACGCATCGTTAAAAAACGCAACGGACTGCAGTTCGCTGTATTTCCTCTGTAATGGGATATAGACAGACTTCTCCCGTGGTCAAAAACATGTGTTTTTTAACGGCTGAGAAGCGATCCAATTGTTTTCCATTACAGATTAGATGTTGGCATACAGGTCACTGAAGTTCCTTTCTTTCAAACAGATTAAATTCATTTTACCACATATTTACTAAAATGGGTATAAAAATACCTCTCGCATTTCACGAGAGGTATTTTTGATTATTTGTAGATTACTACAGCACCTACAGATTTGTCTTTTGCTTGTCCGTTAACACGGATTTTCAAACCGTATTCTCCTAGTTTTCGTCCAGCATCAGGCATGAATGGATTCTCAAATGACTTGCTGTCGTCAAATAAAGAAACTGCTGGCTGACTTGGAAGCGATAGTGTTTGGGTAGGATAGATTAAATCTAATCCTGAAGTCGGATTTAAACCAAATGCAGCATCTGCAATGTGGTAGCGTGAACTTGCTTTAACACCAGTGCTCCAATTTAAATCTGTATTTACGTGTGCATCAACTACACCTACGAAGCCTTCACCCGGGTGAATTCCTGTCCAGTTGTCCGTATATGTTGGATCAACATACCAAACTACTAATCCACCATCGTAGCTCATTAAAGAGTTGCCTCGTTTAATGTTTTTAAGACCCATGTCTACACCAGAATGATTTCTCCACTCTAGTAAATAATAATGGTCACTATATTTGTGTCCATCAGACTTGGTAAAACCACCTGCTAAATCAAATGTTTTGTTATTTGTTTCTGCTCCATCTTCAAAAATTGAAGCGCCATCAGCTGTTACTTTTATGTTATCTACAAAAAATCCTTGTTCACTTGTACCCCAATCAGTAATATAACGGAACTTTAATTGGATTTTTTTCCCTGCATATTGAGTAAGATCAAACTCTTGATTAGTCCATCCATTTGAATCACCCGTGAAACCAGGAAGGTTTGGTGCAATTGTAGGATAAGCACCTGACACTGGATTAGAATTAGTATTCGTATTCCCTAACGATTTCCAATTAACACCATTATCTGTTGATACTTGTACAAACGCATAATCCCAATCTTGCTCAATTTTGTACCAAGAGTCAAAGTTTAACTTAGCAGTACTTTTACCTGTCAAATCAACATTTGTCACCATGTTTGTATCAATTTCATCCTGTTGCCCGCCCCAATACTGATAAGATCCAGCAGCAGGTTCATTAACGAACGTCTTCTTTTGTGGCAGGTTTACTTGAATAGCTTGATGATTTGCACCATTAGCTGAGTTAGCCTGATCTAGTAAAAATTGCGCTCCTTTAGAGGAAACATCTTCCCATTTTACAGCAGTTGGAGTTGTCCAATTTCCTCCCAAAGTTGATTGGAAATATGATTTCGCTAGAGGTGAGAAACCTGTTGGTTCTGTTCCGCCAATTTTACCAGCCCATGATCCACTCGCCATGATTGACCAGTACCCTACAGCTTCACCGGTACCTGAATAGATCGTGTCATACTCATCTGGATATCCCAGATCATGGCCATATTCATGAGCGAACACTCCAGTCGCTCCGTCTTCTGGCATCATAGTGTAGTCATAGAAGCCTGGTTTACCTTTACCTAGACCATCGGGATCAACAAGTGTTGCTGAACGATGAGACCAAATCGCATCATTTCCTAGAGAACCACCACCCGCTTCTTGACCAACGCCAGAATGAATGATCATCAGGTGATCTACTAAGCCATCTGGCTCAAGAACATTGTTATCTCCATCTAAATCATGCGGATCTTCTAAGTCATAGTCTTCTACTGGTACATTAGCAGCAAGAGCTGCTTTGTAAGCATCTGCAACTAGTTTCTTAGAACCCCCTGGAGTTACGTTGTCATGACCTCCGGTTGACTTGTCAGCACCATAATATTTAGCAGTCCCTGGCATCTTTAACCAACCATAAGCTTTACCTTGAACTGAATACGTGCCACCAGATTGCTGTTCATAGAATTGCTTCATTGATACGAAATTTTCACCATTTGGTCCTTTTACTCCGTTATCTCCAAAAATCATATCTTCATAGTGTGATAGTGGATAATCAGGATAATAGTTATCTGTTTCAGTAGATTTAATATTGTTATGAGCAAAATCAGAATATTCTACTGCAAGAACTAAAACTTTATCTTTTCTAACTGCACCTGTATACTCTGTTTCACTTACAGGATCTGGCTGTTTTTTATATTGTCCGTTCTTTTTCCCGTTACCATTTAAAAGGCCATTATTAAAACCTTTAAATTCACGCTGTTTTTCAGCATCTGATGCTTTAACTTTCGCAGCTAGAGGATCATTTTCCTTTACTCCGCTTTCTTTTCCTTTCAATTCAAGATACTCGTGAAGAGCTGCATCCTTTTGTTTTGCAGAAGAATCTTTCGAAATAACCCCTTGTTTGATAAGTGACTCTAGTAATCTTTCCTCGTTTACGATAGCAAGATCCAAACTAGAATGCGAATGACTGTGCTTCCCCTTCACCACTTCATCCAAAGCCGTTTGTACTTTAGCATCCACTGAACCCGCAAACAAAGAAGATGAAGCTAGTCCAAGTGATAGACTTGTTGCAAGAAGCGTTTTACCCCAAACTTTTTTGCCCTTCCCCATTACGTCCCCTCCTGATTGACTAATATGAATATTCAGATTTTTAACGCTACTAAAATGTACCATATCGTCTAATATTTGAAATTAGACTAATTTACTACACAAAGTGAAATAATGCTAGGTAATTATACTTATTTTTATTTTAAAAACAATTCTTTCTGCACCAAACGCTTGTTCATCCAGTTTCATATATACTTCTTTTGTGATAATACTTAAGCCTTTTAACGATATTTCTATGAGCTGTTTTGTGTGCTCTAATTCCGCTCGACAAGAGTAGTCTATTTCTTCTAATTTTTCACACAAAAAAACACCTCTGTTTCCAGAGATGTTTTTACTCTTTATTTTCTTTTACGCCTTTTCTTCAAAGGTTCTAACACGAAATTCGTTAGGAACATATTGAGCAAAGATATGATGATGGCAGCGATTAAAGCCATACCGAAGCCATCGATATTAAACGAATCACCCATTAATTCTGCTGTTAACGATAACAATGCCGCATTGATGACGATCAAAAATAACCCCAGTGAAAAGATAGTTACAGGCAACGTTAACAAAACTAAGATGGGTTTTAGAAAAACGTTGAACAGTGATAACAATACACTTGCTGAAAGTGCAGCAGTGATATTTTCTATATGAAAACCATCAAAGTAACCAGCTACCACCATTAACGCAATTGTATTAATAATAAGAGATGCCAGCCAGCTCTTCATTTACACGGTATCCTCAGGCATAACGGCCATTGCGATAAAATAGGCTAACCCTACCGGTATAACAGCCGTGAATAAAGCAAGTGCCACTGTACCTAGCCGAACAACCGTCGGATCTAGTTCCATGTATTCCGCGATACCGCCGCAGACTCCTGATATTTTTGCATCGTTTGATCTTTTAAGTTTTTTCATGATGTGCGTCACCTCTATTTCGCTTTTAACACTACGACAGAGCCTGTTTTTGCTTCTGCTTCCAACTTAAATGGTGGCCAGCTTGTGCCTTTATTCGCAATAAAAGAAAGAAACTTGCGTGTTACCTCTTTCTTCTCTTCTCGAACTTCTACTGATTCAAAGTCACAGACAAACCCGCCTACTATGGTTTTTAAAACAGCATCAAGCTCTAACGTTTCTGGAAATTCTGTTTCTATTTTTCCCGTCACCGTCTTAAATGATGCATAGCCCTCCGCAGCAGAGGTAAACTTACAATAAATCGATCCGTTTATCGTTTCTGAGCGCACTTGTGATGCATCAACAGTGAGTCGGACAGGTCCATTCATGGTTTCCGCTTCAACATCTTTAAACTGACAATCATTTAAAGTCAGCGACCCGTTAGCCGCAGTGGCTTTGACATTCTCACCCGTACAATGATTGATTGCAATAGCTCCTACCGTCGTCTTAATGGTAATCGTTTTGGCATGTGAATCACTTATTTTAACAGGTCCATTAAATGTTGTAACTTTAATGTCATCATATGATTCTCTCGGGATCGAGATGACTGCGTTTACTTTTTGATGTTTGTTTCTAGAATAAAAACGCATCTTAGTCGCGTCACAATCATAGAAGGTTTCATTTCTGAATTTCGTTTTAGCTGAAGATCCCTCTGGCACTTTATACACATGTGCATCACATTCTACTTGCACATCTTTCCGATCCCAAGGCACGATGGTAACTGAGCCATTGTACACTTCAATGTCCATGGATTGAAACATTACGTGACTGTCCTGAAACACATAGTGTACAGGTTCTGACGGCCCGAAGTTCAAATCAAAGTCAACCGTCTTAATCCGTTTTACAACTCTGTCAAAAAATTTTGCTACTTTATAGCCTGACGTCGGCATTTTTACAGCAGTTGCTCCACTAACGGCTTTCTTTTTGAGATTGAGTGAACCGATCGTACTAAGCTGCATCTTTTTCTTATCATTAAGGGCATACAAAAGTTTCTCGGCTTCTTCAGCAGAGATTTTTCCTTCGTTCAGCATGGTTAAAATCATTTTCCGTTCTTCCATACATTGACGCCTCCTTTTGGATTCCGTCACCGGCGTCGGCTGATTCTAGGATGACTGAGACTTTCCGGTATTACTTGTACTAAATTTCATTATGAAAGAATTACCTTTATTCCTTTAACAATATTCCAGATCATCACAATTAATGTCAGAGTACCGAAAATGAGTGCACTAATAATGATCGCGATCAGATGATATTGTGTTTCAAAAATAATAATAATGCCAAGCGGAACTGCAATAATGGGCAGCAGATGTGATAGAAATGATTTTTTGGCATGCTCCATCACTTCAGAGTCATCTGCTATAAAATAAACAGCAATCGGAAATAGAAAAGGAGCAAAAAATAAACTGAAATAACAAAGTGCTGAAATTGCTTTTTTCGAGCCTTCATTCATGAAACAAGACCTCCTGCTTTAATTAAAACGATGTACGAACGGTGTGCAAGCAAAAGGCACGTGCCTTTTTTACTTCGACCTCATAAAACAAACTTCCTTTATCTCTATAGCCATTCGACATAACTTCTAAAAATCCGTATCATAATGACATAAACAAACATTCAAAGGGAGCAAAAAATTGAAACAGATTAAAACAATAAAAATTCTCTTTATAGTATTGTCCACGCTCATGGTCACTAGCATTTTATTCGGCGTGATAACAGAAGATGCTATGGAGTTAAAAAAAACGGATCGAATCCTTGCTGGCTTGGTTGGCTCGTTCATCGTAATTTCAATCAATTATGTAATCTACAAACTTCTTACTAAGATATGGAAATAAAGACACCCACTTATTTTAAACGATAATTGTCGTTTTGAGGAGAATTTGTTTAAAGTTCGATATTTAAAGGAATGGATAAACAAATACGAACAGGAGTGATGTCTAATGGCTGAGACAAAAAAGAAGCAAGAAAAAAAGATGGACAATCCTGAACAATACAAAACAGATAAAGAAAGTTTGTTTGATAAATTTGAAAGTGAACAAAATGTCGATCCTATTCCGATGGAAGACTTAAAACAAGAAAAACGTGAAGAAAAGGATAAGGAAGGCACAAAGAATTCTTCGTCCTCAGAGGAAAAATACAAATAGAATGGTTGAGCGCTTCCCGTTAGTGGGAGGTGCTTTTTTTATAAAAAAAGATCAAACCCTATAAATGATGGGTCTGATCTAGATTCATTCGCTATTAAACGGTTTCTTTTTCTTTTACCTTTTTGGTCATACGCTTCTTATCACGTTTTAAGATTGGGGCAAGATACCGGCCAGTGTGAGAAGCTTCGATTTCTGCAAGTTCTTCTGGCGTACCGGCTCCAACGATTGTACCTCCCTTGTCCCCGCCTTCTGGCCCAAGGTCGACCAAATGATCACATTGCTTGATCACGTCAAGGTTATGCTCGATAACTAGAACAGAATCCCCATTATCAACCAATCGCTGCAGAACAACGAGTAAACGAGAGATATCATCGACGTGGAGCCCTGTTGTAGGTTCGTCTAGAATGTAAATCGTTTTACCTGTTGAGCGCTTGTGAAGCTGTGAAGCAAGTTTCACACGCTGCGCTTCTCCACCTGAGAGGGTTGTAGCGGATTGTCCAAGTTTAATATATCCAAGACCTACATCCAAAATCGTCTGAAGCTTTCGCTTGATTTTAGGGATGTTGGCAAAGAACTCTACGGAATCCTCAACCGTCATATCTAAAATATCGGCAATGTTTTTTCCTTTATATTTTACTTCTAACGTTTCTCGGTTATAACGTTTTCCATGGCACACTTCACATGGCACATAGACATCCGGTAAGAAGTGCATCTCGATCTTGATAATACCGTCACCACGGCATGCTTCACAACGTCCGCCTTTCACGTTGAAAGAAAAACGTCCTTTTTTATACCCGCGCACTTTTGCTTCATTTGTTGCTGCAAATACATCACGAATGTCATCAAAAACACCTGTATATGTTGCAGGGTTTGAACGCGGTGTGCGTCCGATTGGTGATTGGTCGATATCAATAACTTTGTCGATATGCTCAAGACCTTTTATGGATTTGTGCGCACCTGGCTTTTCTTTTGCACGGTGAAGCTTTTGTGCAAGAGCTTTATGAAGAATTTCGTTTACAAGTGTACTTTTTCCTGAACCAGAAACACCAGTAACTCCTGTAAATAATCCTAATGGGATCTTGGCAGAAACATTCTTCAAGTTGTTTTCAGTTGCACCCTTCACCTCAATATATCGGCCATCAGGTTTTCTGCGCTTTTTCGGTAGTGGGATGAATTTCTTGCCAGACAAATATTGTCCAGTTAGTGATGCCGGGTCTTCCATAATTTCTTGTGGCGTTCCTTGTGACGTGATCACACCACCATGTGCGCCTGCACCAGGACCGATATCAATAATATAATCTGCCGCTAGCATCGTATCTTCATCATGTTCAACGACAATTAAGGTATTGCCGAGTGAGCGCATTTCTTCAAGCGTTCGAATAAGTCGATCATTATCACGCTGGTGAAGACCGATTGAAGGCTCATCGAGAATATAGAGAACACCCATCAAACGAGACCCTACTTGTGTCGCCAAGCGGATACGCTGTGCTTCTCCGCCTGATAACGTACCAGCTGCTCGACTTAGTGTGAGATAATCCAATCCCACATTGATGAGGAATCCAGAACGATCAACAATTTCACGTAGAATCAGTTTGGCAATTGCACGTTCTTTATTCGTAAGTTCAAGGTTATCAAAGAATGCTTTAGCTTCCGTAATGGAAAGCGCCGTTGTTTCTCCGATATGTTTTCCGTTGATTAATACAGAGAGTGCTTCTTTTTTCAGACGGTGTCCTTTACAAGTCGGACAAGGCTTTTGTGCCATATATCCTTCCATCTGCTCACGGATATAGTCAGAGCTTGTCTCACGATATCTGCGCTGAATGTTGCCCAGCACACCTTCAAATTGAATTTCGTTCTTACGCACTTGACCAAAGTCATTTTTATAGCGGAACGTCAGATACTCTTTGCTGCCGTTCAGAATTTTGTCCATTTGATCTTTCGGCAGATCTTGCACAGGAACACCCATATCAATACCAAAGTGATTACAGATGCTTTCTAAAAGCTGAGGATAATATTGAGAACTGATCGGTTCCCATGGTGCGATCGCGTTATCCCGTAAAGAACGGCTCCAGTCTGGAACAACAAGCTCCGGATCCACCTCTAGCTTAACGCCTAATCCGTCGCATGATGAACATGCCCCAAATGGACTGTTGAATGAAAACAGTCGGGGTTCGAGTTCGCCAATAGAAAATCCGCAATGTGGACAAGCGTGATTTTGAGAGAATAAAAGCTCTTCTTCTCCCATAACATCCACCACAACACTGCCACCGCCCAGATTAAGAGCAGCTTCTAGAGAGTCTGCTAGACGAGTAGCGATACCCTCTTTGACAACGATACGGTCAACCACGATTTCAATCGTATGCTTTTTATTTTTTTCAAGTTTAATTTCTTCTGATATCTCGCGCATTTCCCCATCAATGCGCACACGGACATAACCTTGTTTCTTAATATCTTCTAACGCTTTAACATGTTCACCTTTTCGCCCTGATACGACGGGTGCCAAAATCTGAAGCTTCGTACGTTCAGGGTATTCTAAAATCCGGTCTACCATTTGTTCTATGGTTTGAGAGGTAATTTCTACGTTATGAATCGGACATACCGGTCGTCCGATTCGTGCAAATAGAAGACGAAGATAGTCATAGATTTCCGTAACCGTACCTACTGTTGAGCGCGGGTTACGGCTTGTTGTTTTTTGATCGATCGAAATGGCAGGTGAAAGACCTTCGATAGAATCAACATCCGGCTTGTCCATCTGTCCGAGGAACTGACGGGCATAGGCAGACAAGGACTCAACATAACGGCGCTGACCTTCTGCATAGATCGTATCAAAAGCAAGTGAAGACTTGCCCGAACCAGATAAGCCGGTTAGAACAACCAGCTTATCTCGCGGGATGGTAATATCTATATTTTTTAAATTATGGGCTCTAGCACCCTTAACGATAATGTTTTGATTGGTTGCCAACTGCAATCATCCTTCCGCTTTTAACTCAAGTATGAGGTCACGAAGCTCTGCTGCACGTTCGAACTGCAAGTTCTTCGCAGCATCCTTCATTTCTTTTTCCATACGCTCGATAAAGGCTTCGCGATCCTTTTTGCTCATTTTTTGTTTAGGAGCTGTTGCGCCCGTATACGTTTCAGTTTCTTCCGCAGCTTGTGTCGCACGAATAACATCACGCACTTCTTTTTTAATGGTTGTAGGTGTTATACCGTGCTTTTCGTTATGCTCCATCTGCTTCTGACGTCTGCGCTGCGTTTCATCAATCGCAATCTGCATGGATTTTGTGATTTTATCACCATACATGATAACGTGACCGTTGGAATTACGCGCCGCACGTCCAATCGTCTGAATAAGTGAACGTTCTGAACGCAGAAAACCTTCTTTATCGGCGTCCAAAATGGCAACAAGTGATACTTCAGGGATATCTAATCCTTCTCGAAGCAGGTTGATCCCAACGAGAACATCAAACACACCAAGACGGAGGTCACGTATAATCTGAATCCGTTCGAGCGTCTTGATTTCGGAATGAAGATAGCGAACCTTAATACCAAGTTCAACAAAATAATCAGTAAGATCCTCAGACATTTTCTTCGTTAATGTCGTAACGAGAACTCTTTCATTTCTCTCGATTCTCTCATTGATCTCACCGAGCAAGTCATCGATCTGTCCTTTTATCGGACGGACTTCTAGTGTAGGATCTAGGAGCCCCGTTGGACGAATAATCTGCTCAACAGGTTCTGGAGCGTGCTCAAGTTCATACGGACCAGGGGTTGCTGAAACATAAATATGCTGAAACTTTGTGTACCCCTCAAATTCCTCAAACGTTAACGGCCGGTTATCCTTTGCTGAAGGTAAACGGAATCCGTGATCCACTAGAACCCCTTTTCTAGCTTGGTCTCCATTAAACATTCCACGAATCTGCGGAAGTGTAACATGCGACTCATCAATTACGATTAATGAATCGTCTGGAAAGTAGTCAAGCAATGTATAAGGTGTGGACCCTAACGGTCTCAGTGTCAGGTGAACAGAGTAGTTCTCAATTCCTGAACAAAAGCCCATTTCAGCCATCATCTCAAGGTCGTATCTCGTTCTCTGTTCGAGCCGCTGCGCTTCTAGCAGCTTGCCAGCTTCGTTCAGCTCTTTCAGGCGATCTTCAAGTTCTGCTTCAATGCGTTTGATCGCTAGTTTCATTTTCTCTTCACGAGTAACGAAGTGAGATGCAGGGAAAATGGCGACGTGGTTGCGTTCACCTAGAATTTCACCAGTTAGTGCGTCCACTTCTGTAATTCGGTCAATCTCATCACCAAAAAACTCCACACGCAAACAACGTTCATCACGTGAGGCTGGGAAGATTTCAACGACATCACCTCTAACGCGGAACGTACCGCGCGTAAAGTTAATGTCGTTTCGGTTGTATTGGATATCAACAAGGTCACGAAGAAGCTGATCGCGGTCTTTTTCCATTCCTTCTCTTAAAGAGATGACCATGTCCTTATATTCTTCTGGAGATCCTAGACCATAAATACACGAAACACTGGCTACAATAATAACGTCTTTTCTCTCGAATAATGAAGAAGTGGCAGAGTGGCGTAGTTTATCTATTTCGTCGTTGATGCTTGCATCTTTTTCAATGTACGTATCAGAATGAGCAATGTATGCTTCTGGCTGATAATAGTCGTAATACGAAACAAAATATTCAACTGCGTTGTTCGGGAAAAATTCTTTTAACTCACTATAAAGCTGTCCGGCTAGTGTTTTGTTATGAGCAATCACAAGAGTCGGTTTGTTTACTTCCTGAATAACGTTGGAAACCGTAAACGTCTTCCCTGTTCCGGTCGCACCAAGCAGGGTCATACTCTTTTTCCCTGCATTAATATTCTCCACAAGATGCTTGATCGCTGCGGGCTGATCCCCTTGTGGCTGATAATTAGATTTGATATCGAACATCTGACTTTGACTCACAAAACCGAACCTCCGTTCCTAAATTCTGGTTACTCAAATTATATCACAGGCCATATCCAAAAACCTAATAATTACGAACAAATATTCGCAGAAGTTTCTGGAAAGAAAGCAAAGTGTTATACTTATTGATAGGCGCTTGTTGGGAAATAAATTGTGTGGGGTCTGACCCCATTTCCCACAAGCCATACCAAGGGTTAAGGGGAAATTGTATTAGGTGTGTCCCCAAAAGGAGTTATACAATGGAATTTTTCTACATACTGCTAGGTTTGAGCATCGGAATCTTTTCTGGTATTTTCGGTATCGGCGGAGGCTTTATTCTGACCCCCGTTTTAATTTTATTCGGCATTCCGCCTCTTTCAGCAATTGGGACGAGTCTCATGTACTCAATCGGGACAAGTGTTTCTGGAGTTGCAGCACATCTTAAATACAAGAATATTATCTGGAAAACGGCCGCTGTATTAGGATTAGTTGGGGTAGTAGCCACTCAAGTCGCTCATCCACTGGTCGTATGGTTTGAGAAAAAGGGCTATGACGATACAGTAATCCCTGTATTTTATATTGTGCTTCTTGCTTACTTTGCCCTTTCCCTGCTTTACAAGCAATCAAAACGCACCAATACGGAGAAGTCATCCACTGAAATTCGTTTTTCTTGGATTAATGCCATCTTTATTGGATTTACAGGTGGTTTCATTTCTACAACATTGGGTGTTGGCGGAGGATTTGTAATGGTACCGATGCTCATCTCTTTAATGAATTTTCCATCAAGAAAAGCGGTAGGAACAAGTTTAGTCAGTGTATTCTTGATTGTAACAGCTGGATTCTTAACGTATGCTTCCTCGGTTCATCTTGACTACAAATTGGGGATCTTATTAATTCTCGGTGCATTAGTGGGGACTCAACTTGGAGCAAAGCTTACGACGATCTATTCAAGCGAACAGGTACAAAAGTATTTAGGTGCATTATATATAACAATCTTAATTTCAGTTGTTCTTAAACTTTTACACTTTGACAAAGTCGGACTCGCTGTTATTACACTTTATGTGTTAACAATGCTTATTCTCTTCTTAAAAGAAACCATTTCTCATACAAAAGGAAAGACGTCTACCTCGTAAAGTAACAGGTTCGGTTTTGAAGTACAAAATAGAAATCAGCTTTAAATTAGCAAGGAATTTAGCTATAAATACACATAAAAAAAGCTCAGAACCTTACAATAAAGGTCTGAGCTTTCATTTTTCTTTTAACTTTTCTGTTAGGTCATTTTATCGTTTAACAAATCTTTAAAACGTTGGCGTTCCTCCTTGTCACTTAGCAATTTCCTAACCATCTTTCTTGATGAAAAATATTCTCTTATTTCTTTATCTCCTTCTATCATTTTAAGTATAGATGGTTGTTTTATCACTAATTGTTGAAACCAATATTTTTCTTTTACTAAATTTATATTCATTTCAGTCTTTGTTTCTTTTGACAGAGTGAGGTACTTAAAATAAGCAAAAGTATCTTTAATCATTTGCCAAATCGCTTCTTCGTTTGTCTTCATTTTCTTCCTCCGATTAAAAAAGCTTACTTATACTTTAACATTAATATCCAATAAACCTGTCAATAAAATTTTAATATTAGCATCGCATTCACATTACAATTCACATACAAATTGCACGTTGACAATAATTTCTGTCAACCTGTCAAAAAGGTTACAAATACGAATGCTAATTTGTTCAATAATTTGGTTATACCGCTACAAAATAAACAAAAAAAGAAGCAATCCAAATCAGTTACGAATCGGACTGCTAATTGACGTGTTAATTTAATTTTTGAACCCTAAAACCGAACTCGTTACTCGTAAAGGTGACGTCTTTTTCTATCTAACTTTTCTTTTTTGTTTATTATAAATTTTGAGCCCTAGTAAAAATCCGATGATCGTAAAGATGACAGCAACGATTTGGAGAGGTAATGGCTGATTCAAGCCATCAAAACCAAAAATTAAAATAATGATCGTTATTCCTAACGGCAAATATTTTGTAAATAGCACTCTATTAAAAAGCAGCTGTAAAAATACAGGCAGCAAAACTGCAAAAACATACTCCAACATGAAACAAAAAACCCCTCTCCTTGAACAACCCCAAAAAATAGCTTTTGTAAACGTACATATATACCTCTCTAAATTTAACAAAACTCTCTAGACAAAAACAAGGAAATTGTTGAGGGAAATAAATTGTTTGGGGTCAGACCCCATTTCCCACAATGAAACTTTCTGTTTAAAAGTACGTACAGTAGGATATTGCTTTAAAAGTACGAATATCCTTAACAAAAATCGTTTATTAAAGGAGAGGGTTTCATCATGTTAATGAAGCTATTAAAATCATTATTGGGACATAAAAGCTACAAAAAATACAGCAGCTCAGGTTACAAGTACAAAAAGAAGTATAAGAAATACAGCAGCAGTGATTTTGGAAAGAAACATTATGGCGGATATGGACACAAGCATTACAAGAAGAAAAAGAGAAGCAGCTTCTTTAGCAGCTGAACATCTCTTTCACTAACAACGAATCATGATTACTGAATGGTGGAACGGTCTTCAACGCTTAGTTTACGACAGGCCCCTTAAAGCAGAGCTTCTGATCCATGGCCGTTACAAAATTAAAGAAGTACTTGGTATGGGGAGTTACGGGATCACATATATAGCATTTGATATTAAAAAGGGCGATTCCATAGTGTTAAAACAGCTTCGGAAAACGAAAGCAAAAACAGATAGCGGTATTCGTTCTTTTCAAAGAGAGACTCAAATGTTAAAGGTATTGGAGCAGCACGAGCATGTTCCGAATCTTCTCGATGAATTTCAAAATGAACATGGCTTCTTTATCGTTATGGAATGGGTCAAAGGCGACACGTTCGAAGACATGATTTTCCGAGATCAGAAAACCTATAGTGAAAAGGAAACAATTCATATATTGCTGGAATTATTAAATATTGTAGAAAACTTTCACCAAAAAGGAATCATACATCGCGATCTGCGAATTCCAAACATTATACTAAGGGATGGAAAGCTTCACATTATCGATTTTGGGCTAGCTTGTTTTGTAACTGACGAAGAATTTCAAGACCTAAACGATCATCCAGAGAAACTACGGATGCGGGCAGTGTCCGTTAAAAGTGATCTATTTGCACTCGGTCATTTTGCACTGTTTCTTCTTTATTCTTCTTATGAACCTCAATCTAAGAAAGAAAGAAGCTGGGAAGAAGAATTAGAGATCTCCCCGTCCTTAAAATCGATACTACGTAAAATGCTGCAGTTGGATGAGCCGTTCCAATCTGTTATCAGTGTCAAAACCGCTATAACTAGCATGCATGTAAAAGCGAAACGCCCCTAAAGCTATTTTAGGGGCTTTTTCGTGTGAATTTATCCTTTTTTCTATGTATTCTAAAAGGTATTCCCTAAAATCCCCTCTAAGACTTTCACAAAAATAAAATGCGGTACTCATAAGAGACCGCCTCAAAAAAATTATTTATTGCAGAAAACTTGGAGAATCATTCCCTCTTCTGTTTTTTCCTCAAACTGACCATTTGTATAATTACCGATCACTTTTCTCCAAAAAATTTGAGCAGGTTTGTTTTTCTCAATCTGACCTACTTCCCAGTTTCCTTTATGGCTGTCAAACACTTGATGAGCAACCCGCTGACCTAAACCCGTACGCCTGAATTTTTTCATGATAAAAAATTCTGCGATTGACCAGTACTTCTGACCTTCCTCTACAACCTCTCTTACTAAAACAAACCCTGCATACTTCCCCTCTGATTCAATAAGGTAAGGATACCTTCCGTCTTCTTCCCAATATTGATCGAGATACGGATAACCGCTATACAAGCCTGCATTCCCCACATTCATGTCTATAAACTCAGAGAAATCATAAAAGTAGAACTGCATTAAGTTGCTTATGATGTCTTTCTCTTGAATTGCCGCTTTTTTTAATAGTGAATCTTTAACGCTCATATCCTTCGACTCCCCATATATTTACTAAACCGTCTATTCTTCAATCGGCTGATATCTGTAGAATTCCATATTTATCTTGTTTTTCCCTTTAAACTGGATACCTTCTTGTTCTAATAATGATTTTTGTGAGATAAAAAATTCTTCATCCTCCATGGGTATCTCCCCTTTTACGTTAACCACTCGATGCCACGGAAGATTATACTTCCTGCTCATTGAATGAAGAATGCGAACGACTTGTCGGGCACTACGAGGATTTCCTGCGCTACGCGCGATCTGGCCATACGACATCACTTTGCCCCGCGGAATCTCTTTAATAATCGTTATTACATTTTCCGTAAAACGCTCCACACCTTTTCCCCCTTTAAAAAAATCCAAAAAAAGAGTGCTAAATCTATGAAAAAGACTTAACACTCCTTGCATGTTTTATTGATACATAAGCTGACGCTGTTTCTTCAATTCGTCGTTAGCCAAGTACTCATCGTAAGACATTTGCTTATCGATGATTCCTTTTGGCGTGATCTCAATAATACGGTTTGCGATCGTTTCAACGAACTGGTGGTCATGTGATGTGAACATCAATGAACCTTTGTAGCTGATTAAACCGTTGTTTAATGCCGTAATCGATTCTAGATCCAAGTGGTTTGTCGGATCGTCTAAAATCAACACGTTCGAACCGCTAAGCATCATCTTAGAAAGCATACAACGCACTTTCTCTCCTCCAGATAATACGGATGGCTTCTTCATAACTTCTTCGCCTGAGAAGAGCATACGGCCAAGGAATCCGCGCAGGAAGCTTTCCGTTTGGTCTTCAGGAGAGTATTGACGCAACCAATCTACTAGTGTCGGCTCACTGCCCTCAAAGTACTTAGAGTTGTCACGCGGGAAGAACGCTTGAGATGTTGTTACACCCCACTTGTAAGTTCCGCTGTCCGCTTCCATCTCGCCCATTAGAATTTTAAATAAAGTGGAGATCGCGATCTCTTCTTTACCAACAAAAGCAATCTTGTCGTCCTTGTTCATGATAAAGCTCACGTTATCAAGCACTTTTACGCCGTCAATCGTTTTTGTTAGGCCATCAACACGAAGAAGGTCGTTACCGATCTCACGGTTGATACCAAAATTCACGTACGGATATTTACGAGAAGACGGTCGGATATCATCTAAAGAAATTTTATCTAACAACTTCTTACGCGATGTTGCTTGTTTGGATTTTGAAGCATTCGCACTAAAACGCGCAACGAAAGCTTGAAGTTCTTTAATCTTCTCTTCTTTTTTCTTGTTTTGGTCTTGTGCCATACGAAGGGCTAATTGAGAAGACTCGTACCAGAAATCGTAGTTCCCGACGTAGATTTGGATCTTACCAAAATCAAGGTCAGCCATGTGCGTACATACCTTGTTTAAGAAGTGACGGTCATGGGATACAACGATAACTGTGTTTTCAAAGTTAATTAAGAAATCTTCCAGCCATTGAATTGCTTGAAGGTCCAAGTTGTTCGTAGGCTCATCCAGTAAGAGAACATCTGGCTTACCGAATAAAGCTTGAGCCAATAATACTTTTACTTTTTCAGAACCTGTCAATTCAGCAAGCTTTTTCGTGTGAAGATCTTCTTTAATGCCTAGCCCTTTAAGAAGGATCGCCGCTTCAGATTCAGCCTCCCACCCGTTAAGTTCAGCAAACTCACCTTCAAGTTCAGCTGCACGGATTCCGTCCTCGTCTGAGAAATCAGCTTTCATATAGATTGCGTCCTTCTCTAGCATCACTTCATAAAGACGGGCATGGCCCATGATAACGGTTTGCATAACCTCTTGATCTTCATACTCAAAGTGGTTCTGCTTTAATACAGCCAGACGTTCGCCTGGTGTCATGTGCACGTCACCTGTTTGCGCTTCAATTTCACCAGATAGAATTTTTAAAAATGTAGATTTACCCGCACCGTTCGCACCGATTAAACCATAGCAGTTTCCTGGCGTGAACTTTATATTAACGTCTTCAAACAGCTTGCGGTCACCGTAGCGAAGACCGACGTTAGTTACCGTAATCATATGGAAATCTCTCCTTTTATATAAAGCTTGCAGACATAATCATTCAGCTTTCATAGAAATAATCAATCCGTATCATACAAAAATGCATACTTATTGATTGTATCATAAATTCACCATGTTTAACCTTACAATCTTGTACACTCTGTAAATAATTCATACTTCATTCATTAGCCTCCAATAAAAAAAGAGCGACCGAAGTCACTCTTTACCTGTTTTAGCTTACGAATGCACGCAACATCCAGTTGTGTTTTGCAAGACTTTCTCGAACGGATAGTAACATATCATGCGTCACTTCATCACCTTCGCGCTCGGTTACTTCCATTCCTTCTTTAATTTCAGCGATTAGAAGCTCAAAATCGTTAATCACGTTTTGCACCATCTCTTCTGCCGTTTCGCTTCCTTTTGCTTCTTGAACTGTAGCCAGATCCAAGTATTCTTTCATTGTTGCTACAGGTGTTCCTTTTAGAACGAGCAGTCGCTCAGCCAGTTCATCAATGTTTGTTGCTGCTTCATTGTACAGCTCTTCAAACTTTTCATGCAGTGTGAAAAAATGTGGTCCTTTTACATACCAATGATAGTTGTGCAGTTTAACAAATAGTACATTCCAGTTTGCTACTTGGCGATTCAGTACATCTTGGATCGTATTCATCATTTCATCTCCCCTTATTTTGTTTCTTCATTTAATACACGGTTCAATCGTTTGCGAAGCATGTCCATTCCGCTTCCGCCAGCTTGGAAGTGACGAAGCTTACCTTCTTTATCAAAAACGTAGTAAGCAGGGACATATTTGTTTTCAAAAGCATCCGTCAATTTGTGCTCGCTATCCACATAGATTGGCTGCGTGATATCATGACCGATTGCCATCTGTTCGATGACACTCATGTCCAGATCGTTTTCAGAACGCGGCATGTGCACAGCCACTACGTTCAAGTCATCTTCATATTCGTCACGAAGTTCGTTCACATCAGGCATCGCTTCTTTACAAAGACCGCAGCTCACGGACCAAAAATGAATCAATGTTGCTTTTTCTCCAACTAATTCTTCTTTTGTTACTTCATCATTCAACCAAGTAGTAGCACCATTTAGGTCAGGCATTTGTTCACGTAATTTCATCTTTTATTTCCTCCAAAAGTTAACGTTTGTTTAGATTGTTTGTTTAAGTTGTTGCTCGGTTTTTACGGAGAGTACAGTGAGCCTCCTCGCGCATTGTGCCTTTTTAGGAGGCTCCCCCATCCCGCCGCTTCAAGCCATTTTCACTCAATTTTCTTAAAGTGTCTTTTGTCCTGGCTTCCAGTTCGCTGGGCAGAGGCCTCCTGTTTGTAATGCTTGAAGAACCCGCAAAGTTTCGTCAGCATCTCGGCCAATGTTGTTATGGAAAACGACTTGATACATCATTTCACCTTCTGGATTGATAATGAATAGCCCTCTTAAGGCAACGCCTTCTTCTTCAATTAAAACGCCATAATCGCGAGAAACACGGTGGTTCGTGTCTGCAGCGAGCGGATAGTTTAATTCACCAAGTCCATTATTGTCACGGCTTGTGTTAATCCAAGCTAAGTGCGTGTGTACGGTATCTGTAGAAACGCCGATTACCTCTGCATCCAGATCTTCAAACTCATCGTATCTGTCAGACAATGCTGTAATTTCTGTCGGACAAACAAATGTAAAGTCCATTGGGTAAAAGAAAAGAACCGTCCATTTTCCATTTTTCATGTTCTCTTCTAAACTTACTTTTTTTGTTTCTTTATTCGGCATGATCGCTTCCATCTCAAAGCGAGGTGCCTGTTTACCTACCATACGTTCTGCCATTAAAATTCACTCCTTATACCTTTAAATGATAATGAAAATCATTATCACGTTTTATTCACATTCTTTATTATACTTACTTCTTTTTTGAAGTCAATACTAATTTATAATAATTATTATTAAGGAACAAGTATTGTGCTCATAACTCGTGTATTTTCACGGAAACTAACTACTTTCAAGACAGCAAAATGTTGCCAGAACAAAAAAAAAAACCTTGCTCCATGTTAAGAGCAAGGTTTAAGCATTATCTTCTTTATGTTGCTGCAATTGATTTGTTAGGAGTTCTTTGTTCTTTAAAAGAATTGGAATACAAGCTACGAGAAGAACGATTCCTATCGCTACAGCAATCACGGCTCCATTTCCCTTAATGAAGCTATCGCCAAGTAAATTGTATGCAAGGGTCCCTGGCAAGACACCTAAAATCGTGGCCATAATATAAGAACGAAGCTTTAGCTTTGAAATACCTGCTACATAGCTTACAAGATCAAAATTTAATACCGGAATAATCCGCAACAGCAAAATATATACAAATCCTTTTTCTTTTAATTTTTTTTGCCATTTTTCAACCCTAGAAGGTGCAGACGATTTCTTTTTTAACCAACGGCCTCCTAGATGTTTTGCAATATAAAAAGAAAGTATTGCGCCAATAGTAGCGGAAAAAACCGTGTACACCGTACCCCATAAAACACCAAAAGCCAAACCGCCAGCAAGTGACAGAACGGATATCGGAAACAGCGTAAATGGACGTATTACATTCAAAATGACATATATAATGGGTGCGACCATCCCGAAAGACAAGACCCAATCGCGCAAAGATATTGGGGTTATTTCAAAAACAAAATGGTTTAATGCTAACAAGATTACAACTATTAGAAAAATCGCTGTTAACTTCACCCCTGTTTTTTTCTTCATAATGACCCCTCTTTGCTCAGACTTTTTTATGAATTGTTTGTAATACAAACATTCCCTAAAAGATGTCAATCATAAACTTAAGAAGGCTTAATTACCACTCCATTACCTGCTGGATCCTTTAAAGATATGCGATCCCCTTCAACTATATATGGAATTTCGTCTTGTTCTAGTGCACTTATCAATTTCTGAAGCTCCTGTTTTCCAGGAACAATAATTTCATATTGCAATAGACCAGTCGCGTCATCAGGAGCTGCCACAGTGTTCGGGCCGTTCCAAATATTCAATGCAATATGATGGTGATATCCCCCTGCTGAGATAAATAGGGCATGGTGCGCCATTCGTGTTTGCTCTTCAAATCCTAATACGTTCACATAAAAATGTTCTGCTTCCTGTACACTAACAACGTTTAAATGAACATGCCCCATTACGGTGTTCTGAGGAATTCCGTTCCATGCATTTGTTTCTCTTTCATTCAATAATCCCTGTACGTCTAAAGGTTCGCTGACAGCAGGCAATTTTCCTCTTTCATCACGAACCCATTCTGTTCGATCCACATCGCGATACACTTCAATTCCGTTATTTTCAGGGTCTTGAAGATAGATGGCTTCACTAAATTTATGATCAGAAGCACCTAAGAGCTGAGTGTTTGTTTCAATGAAATGATACAGAATATTCGCAAGGTCTTTTCTAGTTGGTACAAGTAAAGCCAAGTGATATAAACCTGCACTTTTTACGGGTCTTTGTTGAAGAGCTGAATTACCTTCTAAAATGATAAGCGGTGTTTTGCCATCTGCTGTTAATTCGGCAACAGACTGACTTTTGGTTAATAGTCTTAGACCGATCGTTTCTGTATAAAAGCGGACTGATTTTTCCAGGTTTCTTACTTTTAATGTAACACTTCCGATATGAGTATCCTTATGAATAGGTGTCATATATATAACCTTCTTTCAAATTAATTATTAAATTACTTTATGTAAGTAATTATAGAATGGTTATTAACAAACTTCAACTGCAAAATTCTCTTAGCAGTATCCTTCGAGAACACGGATAATATACGGATTGAATTCCAAATGATTTATCTAAGATGCAAAACGTTGATGTTTTCCCTATAAATAGAGACCTGCCTGTAATCAACTGTATTTTTATTTTTAAACAACAAAAAGAGACTGATTCCTCAGCCCCCTATATAAGACATCTCTATTTTATTTTGCTCACGAGCACCTTGTTCTCTTCTTTCATCTGAATAGCGATCAGCACGATTGCCCCAAGTTTCCACAATCCGTTGGAAGAGATCTTCATCTGACGCACCATCGCGAAGGAAGTGTTTGAAATCGGTTCCTTTGCCAGTAAAAAGGCACGTATAAACTTTTCCATCTGCAGATAATCTCGCTCTCGTACAAGTAGAACAAAAGGTATCACTAATAGAAGAAATGATTCCGATCTCACCATGTCCATCCCGATAACGGTATCGTTTTGCGACTTCACCGTAATAGTTTTGATCGATCGGATTTAACGGCATTTCATCCCCGATAATGGATAAAATCTCACTCTTTGATACAACATCATCCCAATTCCATCCATTTGAAGTGCCAACATCCATATATTCAATAAACCGTAAAACGTAAGGTGTATGTTTAAAATACCGCGCCATTGGGAGAATCTCTCCATCATTGATTCCCTTTTTGACCATCATATTTACTTTGACTGAAAGACCAGCTTGATGAGCAGCTTCGATACCTTTTAAGACAGGTTTAACGCCTACTCCTCTTCCATTGATTCTTCCAAACAGATGATCATCGAGTGTATCTAAGCTTACCGTAACCCGGTCCATACCTGCTTCTTTCAACTGACCCGCTAATCTTGGCAGAAGTATACCATTCGTTGTTAATGCGATATCACGTATGCCATCTATTGCTCGGAGCCGTTTCAAGAGTGCTGGAAGTCCTTTTCTGAGCAAAGGCTCGCCACCGGTAATACGGATTTTTTCCACACCAGCGCGGGCAAACTGAGAAGCAATTCGCTCGATCTCATCAAATGAAAGCAGCTCTGATTGTGTTAAAAACGGATAGTCCGGTCCAAATATTTCTTTGGGCATACAATAGGTGCACCGAAAATTGCATTGATCGGTTACAGAGATCCGCAAATCCTGAAGGGGACGATGCAAACGATCAGTAATTACATTACTCTTCTTCATATCATCACGCCATTTGTTTTAGTATTTTTACCAATGTACCATGAATAAAAGGAAGTTCAAACTGAAATCGCTTAAATAATAAGCGCTGTTAAAAGCAGATTAAGTAGGGCTTAATCACTATTGCAAAGGTTTACATAGATCATTTTTATCATATTTTCCTACAATTTCTTCAACATATCCTTATTCTAGTGGCTTTATGCGATACCCGCTACTAAATATTGATTTCCTTTTTCCATCAGCACTTGTTTATTGGTTATGAAAGTGTTACGATAAATAGGAATTATTTTTGTTCGATTGTACAGGTAAACCAATTATCTTGATATTTTTGAGCAGAGATAGTATTATTGTGCGGATTGGCACGACAGGAGGCAACAAAAATGGAACAAGGTAAAGTAAAATGGTTTAACGCAGAAAAAGGTTTCGGTTTCATCGAGCGCGAAGGTGGAGACGATGTATTCGTACACTTCTCAGCTATCCAAGCTGAAGGTTTCAAATCTTTAGACGAAGGTCAAGACGTAACGTTCGAAGTTGAACAAGGACAACGCGGACCTCAAGCTACTAACGTACGTAAAGCATAATAACCCTATAGATAAACAGGACTCTTGTAGAAGAGGCCTGTTTTTTTGTTTTCCTCAAAAAAACCTCGTCAACTCCTTTATTTCATACTTTTAAAAATTTTTCAATAAATTCAAACACGTGTCTATTATTTTTGTTAGAATAAGTTTAACGTCTTAAACTATTAGGAGTTCAAAATGGATCTTCAATTGAAGCTAACACAAGATCAAATCGAAATCGGCACGCGAATCACTGAAAATGCAGTTCTAATCGCAGAGAAGATCATGACTAACATGAAGAATGGCGGTTCATATGTACCACTTCACCAAGGCGCTCAAATGAATGAATATGAAGGACTCCAACAATCCATTTCCTTTATCCGATTAATTGGCGATGCCGTGTCCGGAAAAATTACGGATACGAAAAGCACGATCTTCGAATGGGGAGAAAATATCGGCATGCTGGCCGTTCACTCAGGACAGCCACTCGATGTCTCACTTGAAAGCACCTCTTATTATCGGGAAGTGATATGGGATTTTATAAAAGAAGAGGGTTCACTGCAATCCATGTCATTGGATTCGGTTTTGCATATTTCAACAACAATAAATCCGATGATTGATCATGCTGTGCAAGCATTCAGCAAGTCTTACGTCATGAATTACAAAGAGATTACTCAAAAATTCCATTTGTCTCTTCAAGAGCTTTCCGTTCCAGTTGTTCCCCTCTTCCCTGGTGTAGCTGTACTTCCAGTAGTCGGTGACATTGACACCAATCGGGCAAAACTCTTACTTGAATCTACATTAGAGCAATGTTTGGAACATGAGATTACTTCTCTCGTTATTGATCTATCAGGGGTAAGTTACATAGATACGATGGTTGCTCATCGTCTCTTTCAGCTCGTTTCAACGTTAAAAATTTTAGGTGTAAAAACAACCCTAACAGGATTAAGTCCCGAAATCGCACAAACTTCTGTTAGTCTTAATTTAAACTTTGATGAAATCACACTAAAAGGAAACTTGCGTCAAGCACTAGCCGATTTTGGATACGGCAAACTGGACGCATCTAATAAAAAGAACAGACTCTGACGAAGGGTCTGTTCATAACATTTAGGATTTTCCGCGTTTTAACTCTTCTAGTTCCTGTAATAGAGATAGTACCATATCGTCGCTTCTTTTTAATTCGTTATTAAGCATACTAATGGTTTCTTCCTCCCAAGTGAAAGGATCTCCGTTTTCAGGGGTTATTGGAACGTTTTGATAAATATCGCCTGTTTCTCGTTCATCAGGCTGAAAGTAAATGGCTATTTCACACATCGGATGCCCTAAGGCAATTCGTTGACGCAATGTAACTTTTCCATAACCAAATTTTCGTGCTGCAATTCCTCCAAAAACACTAGATGTCATTTTGCATAAGTGCGGTGCATCCTTAACAAATTCCCCGAAAGGACACTCTTTTGCACGAACTATTACATGGTCAGGATTTACACTGACAATCTCAAAATGCCCACCGATTGAATTTTTCAAATCCACAATCACATGAACATATTCATCAACTGTCCAGTTTAGTGGATCTTCATAAAAACCCTCAATCCATTCACCTGTCCGAAGACCTAGCTGCTCAATATATTTTTCGGCAGCAGGACCAATTGCTTTTCTATGGATATAGGCATATTGAGTAATAAGTTTTGCTAAAAAAGTGTGTCCATTCAATTCACCTTTTGAAAGGTTCATACTGCATCTACCCTTTCTCGTTTGTTACTTGGTGTGTAGCTATTTTGGCAAGATATGGACAACACTCTTTGGATACCCTTTAAATGCGGTTTGAAACCTTATTTTGCTTACCCAAGTAAATAATTTTCAGCTCTTTTCCCAATAAAGCATTTCGTGATTTTTATTAATCAATTTGAATCCTGATTTTTCTAATACTTTTGCAGAAGGAATATTGGTAATCAGGCATTCTGCTATTATTCTTTTTACCTCAGGATGTGCAGATAGCCAGTCCGTTAATCCAATGACCATCTCTGTAGCGAAACCATTATTACGCGCTTCATTTACCATTCCATAGCCGATCTCAACGGTTCCCTTTTCATCAGGACCCCCTTTACATCCAATTTCACCAATCAATGTGCCGGATTCTTTATGTACAACTATCCTGCTCCAAATACTCACTTCAGGTGCTCGTTTAAGTTTGTCTTTTTTCATCTTAATCAACTTCATATATTGAGGACTAGGCCATTCATTTGAAACCTTGTATCCTAGTAAGTTTTCAAGATCCCGTTTTCCCTTTAATGTGGCCACTACCCTTTCATACGTGTATGGCAATAATAGAAGACGGCTCGTTTCAATCATCTTACATCCCCCTTTCATAACTGTTTCTAGTTTAACTTATTTTCCTGACAAAAAAAGAGACCATATCAGCCTCTTTTGATTCTCTCTAAATGAAGATAGTTAATAAGATTTTTTCAATTAAAGAACATTCCCTGCTGTATTTACAGTCTCTTTTTCTGGTATAGCAGAACATTTTAGGGTAAAAAATAATTTTTTTATAGTATACAAACAACATATCGATTAAGATAAAATGAATATAATTATTCTTTTGTTAATCATGGCTTAATCAAAGGAGATTCTTATGAACTTAGAACAAATGAAATACCTTGTGGAAGTGGCAAAAGAAAGCTCCATTACAAAGGCAGCTGACAAACTTCATTTATCACCATCGGCTATTTCTCAGTCTATTTCGCAACTGGAAAAAGAGTTTGGTGTTACGATCTTCAGTCGATCTAGACATGGTACGATTCCTACGCCAGATGGAAAGTTTATTGTTGCAAAAGCCTATGAGATTCTTAAAAAGATGCAGGAATTACACGAAGAACTCGCTTCTAAACAACAAGCCAAAAAACATGTTTTAAACGTAGGATGTGCCCCAGCGCTTATGTATATTGTTTACGATGCCTTTTTGTTGTTTCATGAGGAATTTCCAGAAACGAATGTCATGATTAAGGAAATAGATCAAGAACATATTTTAGAGGAACTGAAGAACGGCCATATCGATGTGGGCTTAAGTCCGTTTACAGAATATGAGTTATCCCCCCTTCAGCACGAAGGAATTGGATATAAACGATTGTACACAGGACATGTATGCGTTTGCGCTGGCAAAAGATCTGCTTTGTACTATAAAGAATTCCTTACACCTGATGAGGTAACAAACGAAAAAATAGTAATCTATAATTCCAAAGGCGGCAGGATGTATAAAGACAAATACGTAAAAAATGGACAAATTCTTTTTTCATCTAACAACATAGAAGTTATGCGTTCAGCGATTTTAGATGGCCATGCCTTTTCTTTTGTATTTAACTTTACGTTTAAACATAACGCAGATGTAAAAAACGGCAATCTGGCCATCATTCCTTTTAAGAATCCGGAACTTATCTATCAAGATTTCTGGACACTCTACCCTTTAACAAAAGGTCTATCACCAGAAGCAAAACAATTTAGAGAGAAAGTGAAGTTTTTGCTGGATCAGTAATTTCTTATTTTGCTGGCTGAATGTGCTTTATAGTTAGTTTTTGGTATAGATAAATTAGCTTGTCTAGCTTTTGACTCTGTACTACGAGTTCTGGATCAGAAAAATCATTGGAACTTGGTTTGAGATCATACATCTGTTGACGACATATTTTAATTTCTTGCAATAATATCCTCAAATCTTCATCCATATTGATTTCCTTTCTAAACACAAAATGCTCCCCATAATGGGGTATGTATTTATGATAGGCCTTATCCATTATTATGTAAATTAAGAAATTATTAACTATAAATCAATATTTCTTAATATAACTTCACCTGTTAAGAATGACTCCTTATTATTTGAAATTGCATTAAAAAGCTAACGTGAATATATTGTGTGTGTTTTTCTCACGCACACAACCACCCATTAATGTCTATGCAGAAAGCACATTTAAAGGCTGCGCTTCATAATTTGCAAACAAAAAACTCAAAAGCATCCTTTACTTTTGAGTTCTCCTTTTTATTACAGCAAAATCACGAGTAAGAGCGGCAACGTAATCAGTGAAAATAAAGTACTGACTAGTGTTGCACTCGAAACAAAATCGGGTTCTGTTCCAAACTGCAGGGCGTACATCGTTGTGTTTGCGGCTGAAGGCATTGCGGCCATAAGAATCATGATTGCAGCTAGCATATCATCAACAGGTAAGAACAGCGTGATGCCAAACGCGATGACGGGTGAAATCACCAGTTTCAGTATTAATGAATATGTTAGTTTTTCAACTTGAACATTCCTTAATGAAATCTTAGCGAGTTGCATTCCAAGGATGATCATAATGGTTGGAATTGCAGCGTTTGCCACTAGATCAAGCGCTTCTGAGACTGAACCTTCAATGGGGATACCCAACTGCTGAAATGCCACCCCTGCGATTGCGCCGTATACAATCGGCATTCGTCGTACCGCTCTTAGCGCAGATGAAACCCCATCGTTTTCAGGGCTCCCTTTTGCTGCATAATAAACACCAACCGTACACATCACGAGCTGCTGAATAACCATCAGAACAACCGCATAATCTAATCCCGCCGCTCCGAACGCAAAGAGTGCAACAGGGGTACCGTAGTTTCCATTGTTCATGAAGGCAGAAGCTAAAATTATTCCGCACGTTTCTCGCATGTTGTATTTTTTAATGTAACTAATCAGATATACAAGACCGATCAGAACAAAACAAAGAATAAGCGTATAAATGAGCATATATCCATACGTCTTCGTAAAAGTCGTATCGTAAAACGTACGGAAAACAAGGAAAGGTGACATAAGATAGAGCGCCATTTTTGAAAGAGTTTGCGTTTCAAATCCCATACTTTTTTGGCCTATAAATCCGATGGTAAAGATCGCAAATACAGGAAGAATAATACGTAACAGCTCTATCATGTCCTACCCCTTCTTTCTCATGGTTGCAACGAAAAAAGGCTGACCAACGATGATCAGCTCATTCTTTCATAATCATAGCACAACGGCTAAGACTCTTCATGTATTCAGTTTTAACGACTAAAACGTATGTGCCTGATCCTTCGCTCGGGCAATCGCATTTTCTTTAATTTCGTTTGCTTTATCAGGCATTGCTGCATGTCCTTCTACAAAAAGACCCTCAAACGAAGGTACTCCAAAAAATTGCATAATTACACTCAAATAACGGTGCCCCATCTCCATCGCAGCTGCTGGTCCTTCGGAATAAATTCCGCCACGCGCCTGAATATGTAATGCTTTTTTATCCGTTAAAAGTCCGACTGGACCTTGTTCTGTATATTTGAACGTTTTTCCTGCCACAGCAATTGAATCAATATACGCCTTCATGACTGGTGGAAAGGAAAAGTTCCACATTGGTGTTACAAATACATATTTATCCGCTGAAATAAACTGCTCGCATAGTTCTGAAAGTCTGCCAACTTTTGTTTTCTCTTCTTGTGATAGATCATCAAACCCGCTACCTGACTGGAGTTTTCCCCATCCACTAAATACATCAACGTCAATATGAGGGATGTTTTCTTTATATAAGTCGATATGCACCACTTCATCAGACGGATTGACTTGTTTGTATTGTTCAATAAAAGCCTTTCCGACAGCCATGCTGTATGAAACTTGGTCATCATGAGGATGTGCTGTAATATATAAAACTTTTGTCATTTTTTTAAAATCCTGCCTTTCGTTGTCTCATTCATTATTCACTTTGGTTCATATAAGGGTTTCCGCTTATGTTCGCTCTCATCTCATCTGTTAAAACAAAAGGTTTTTCAGGCGAATCTTTGTCAAATCCCTCTTGGTTTAAAAGACTTCCATCAAAGTGCAACGGTTTTTCATCGTTCATTTCAACAATCACCTCCAACAGTGATAGTTTAAACGGTTGTTTAAAAATTGATTCATAACGAAGAGTGTTTTATAAAATATATTTCGCTTGCCACTTCGGTTTAAGTGAGAAATATAACATTAGATTCAGTGCAAAATAAAAAGACTATCTGCTCGCAACAGATAGCCGTAGCCAAAAGATTGAATTAATAGCGTTGTCCGCTTAAAGCTTGGATTACAAGACGCTTCGTGATTTCTCCACCTACTGATCCGTTAGCACGAGAAGTTGTGTCTGGTCCAAGATTCACACCAAATTCAGAAGCGATTTCATACTTCATTTGATCAAGAGCACCTTGAGCTCCAGGTACTACTAATTGATTGTTGTTTCTAGCCATTCTATTCACCTCCCTTTCTTTTCTATTTTTAGAATCCCACTAAGCTATATTTCTATACATCCCATTTTCAAACTTTTGAAAAAGTTGGTTTTTGTAATCTTTATTAAGATGATCCCGAGTAATAGCTTAATTGCTTTTTAACAAAGAAAAAAGAGCTTGCACAAATGCCAGCTCTTTTTTTTATTCTATGGGTATTAATCTAGTTTCCTAAAATATTTAAACCGTTTCAGGCAATTGCTCTGTTTCACCATTTGAAAAGTCGGCTAAAGATGGCTCTTTTTTGCTAAGTGCAAGCACCTCTGCCGTTGAACGATGAATTTCCTCCAGAAGCTCTGGGTTATCCATTAAAGCTGTACCATAAGAAGGTACCATTTCTTTGATTTTCGGCTCCCATTCATCTATATGATTTGGGAAGCATTTTTCAAGAATTTCGAGCATAACCGTAACGGCAGTAGAAGCACCAGGTGAAGCGCCTAGCAATGCTGCAATCGAACCATCAGCTGCTGTAATCACTTCAGTACCAAATTGCAGCGTTCCTTTTCCTCCAACTTCCGTATCCTTAATAACCTGTACGCGCTGGCCGGCCACTACTAAATCCCAATCTTCAGCCTTCGCATTCGGGATGAACTCTCGCAATTCTTCCATGCGCTGTTCTTTTGATAACAGAACCTGTTGAATTAAATATTTGGTCAGTGACATCTCTTTTGCGCCTGCCGCTAGCATCGTTAAGACATTATTCGGCTTAACAGAAGTGACTAAATCAAACATTGAACCCGCTTTCAAAAATTTCGGCGAGAAGCCGGCAAACGGTCCAAACAGCAACGATTTTTTATTTTCAATGTATCTTGTATCAAGGTGAGGCACAGACATTGGCGGTGCACCAACTTTAGCTTTTCCATAGACTTTAGCATGCTGCTGCTCTATAACATCAGGGTTTTTACATACCATAAAGATTCCGCTTACTGGGAATCCTCCAATATGCTTGCCTTCAGGAATACCTGACTTTTGAAGTAAATGAAGACTTCCGCCACCGCCTCCAATAAAGACGAATTTAGCTGTCTTACGCTCTACTAATCCAGTATCCACATTCTTCACTTTCAATTCCCACGAACCATCGCTCGTACGTTTTAAATTTTCAACACTATGTTTGTATTGAATATCTACGTTTTTCGTTTGTAAGTGGTCAAACAGAATTCGAGTTAAAGCACCAAAGTTCACATCCGTTCCAGAGTCGATCTTAGTAGCCGCAATGTGTTCGTCAGCTGGACGTCCTTGCATAATAAGCGGAATCCACTCCATTAATTTCTTATGATCGTCTGAAAACTCCATCCCTTTAAACAGAGGATTATTGGCCATCGCTTCAAAACGTTTCTTCAAAAAGGATATATTTTCTTCACCCTGCACCATACTCATATGAGGCAATGGCATAATAAAATCTTGTGGATTTTGGATCAGCTTACTGTTCACAAGATAAGACCAGAATTGCATGGAAACCTGAAACTGTTCGTTAATCTTAATAGCCTTACTGATATCTACAGTTCCATCAGGTTTTTCAACTGTATAGTTAAGTTCACAGAGTGCAGCATGTCCCGTTCCGGCGTTATTCCACTCATTAGAACTTTCCTCTCCTGCACGAGCGAGCTTTTCATAAACTGTAATTTCCCATTCTGGTGCGAGCTCCTTCAAAAGAGTACCTAATGTCGCACTCATGATTCCGGCACCAATTAAAATGACGTCTGTTTTAGTTTCTTTGTTGCTCATTTTTATCAACCTTTTCTTTTAAAATTTGCATAAAAATGTAGGCATTACCAAGCAAGGCACGAACTAGCCGTCCACTTGTTTTGTATCCATTAAAACAATATCATCGTATATTACACTTACTTACAGAATAAATATTTACGCTTATATGATAATTATAAATTATTTGATAGCTGATATAAAGTGACAATTCTATACACACAGTTTAGGAGCACATTTAAACGACTATTCCCCTTTGTTGAGAGTGTGTGATCTCCTAGTCATTGCCTTCCGTATAAAAAGCTAAGCACTGACTCCTTTAAACCCATTAAAAAAGCGCACTTCTTCATAAAGAAATGCACTCGGTAGTTGAAAAATTAAAAAGAAAAGTAAGCTGTACTTTGTAAAATATTATACCCTTAATGAGCCCCGAAACCCTCTAGCACCATAGTAGGAATCTGCTCCGTTGTGATATAAAAAGACATGCCCGTAGCGAAAATCGCAAAAAAGAGCACCGCCGCGTTCTCTGATATCAGAAGGCGTTTGAACCCAACTGGAAGTTTTCTTATCAAAATTTTCTAGCTTCTGCAAATTTCGATATTCTTCTTCTGTCAAAAGATCAATGCCCATGGCAGCTGCCATATCCATAGCGGAATTTTCTGGTTTATGTTTCTTTCTTGCCTCAAGCGCTTCACGGTCGTAACAAATACTTCTGCGGCCTTTAGGGCTTTCGGCTGAACAGTCATAAAAAATGTATTCGTCCTTCTCTATATCGTATTCAACAACATCTGGTTCTCCACCCGTTATTTCCATTTCATTGAGAGACCATAGTTTTTTAGGGCTAACCTCTAACTTAGCTTGGATCTTAGACCATTCCAGATCTTTATGGCGGTGCATGTTTTTCTCAAAACGTTCTTTTAATACTAGGAGTAATTCATCACGTTGTTCTTGTGAGAGCTCCTTTTTATTAATCGTCTTTGTCATCATCGTACCTCCTGGTTTTTTCACTGTATGTGTTTAAGCTTACAATAAATTATCGCTAAATGAGAATGAGAGGATTACTTTAATAATGTATATACTTTTCCTCCCCAATACAATTTTCTTAGTTTTATGAAACAGATGCATTCATGTTTGTTTGGTGTATTTGCCTGTTTTGTTACCTGTATTCGTTAAATTGAATCATTTTCCTGCAGGTGCCAATTATTAAAACCTATCCTTTACTTCAGGTAAAAATAAAACAGGATACATTTCAGTAAAGCGAAATGCACCCTGCTTGAGACGTTAAATATCCATCTTTTGCGGATGATCAATAAATTTCTTTATTCTAACCCTAGACCTTTTACTATATCCTCTATTGTTTTACCTTCATGCACGCTCTTCGGTTCTGGAGCATTCTTAAAGTCCGGGTTTTTCCGTAAGTAATTGTCTTGGATATATTTCATATCCTTTCCATCAACTATCTTGTCAAAATTGATATCGGAGCTTCTTTCACTCGTGCCCCAATCTCTTTCTAATTGTATGGCATCCAAAATATCAATTACATGATCTTTTGTGACATCACCAGGTGTGGCTCTTCCCATATTTACTTCAGGGTTCCAGTGTCCGATTAATTCACCATCGTCATCTTGATAGCCAACATAGAACGAATTCAGCAAAGTAAAATGCCCTGGTATATCAAGCATCATTTCAAATTGGTCAAGGGTCACTGGCAGCTTATCAACATTGATTTTTGCAAATCTTTCTAATGAGCGGCTATAGTTGTTTCCATCTTGATCTCCAACCGTTATGGTCGCTCCAAGCTGGGATGTATCAATATCCCTTCTCCAGTTTCCATTTGAATCTGACTGTAAAGAAGATGGAGGCGATACTGTACCTGTAACCTTTGAGAACGTGGGTGCAATCCATATCGGATAGAACACCGAAGTCATGGATTGAGTTACTCCCTCTTCATCTTTAAATGAAGAGACAGCATTTTTTATCGGTGCAAACTGATCATAGGTCATATCTTTTGCTTTAACTGTAATATCCACAATTGGCGTGTCCCCTGATAGGCCCTGATTGAAAACGTTAAGATTAATGCTTAGTTTCGTGTCATTCACACCTGAAGGTACTGCTTGTGTAGTCAATTCAAAGTTATCTTTCCCTAGCTCTGTTAATGCTTCATGAGGCTTTACACTCACAATTTCTAACAAGTTTTTATTAAACGCAAAACTCGTTGTTAATCCTTTCGTATTTTTCAGGTTGTTAGCTGTAAGGGTAATCGTCGTTTCTTTCCCCATCTTCAAACGCTTATCTTTTAATTTTCCAAACACATAAGGTTGTCCTTGTTCGATGAAGGTAAAATATTTTGATTCTCTTCCGATACCAGCAGAATTGTAACCTGTCAGTTCAACATTCGTACTTTTTAATGTTTTACTGATAGGAATATTGTAAGAGAAATTTCCATTAGCATCTGTTTGGATACCTGCTGTAAACGTTGAACTGTTGTTTTTTTCCATGATAAAGTTCTTCGATTGATCAAACCCTGGGATATTCTGAGCTTGGAACTCTAGATAGTCTTTGTCAATGACACTTCCCTTGATTGGATAGTGACCTGTACCAGGTGCATATTCTACGATGCCTTCTGGAAGGTCTGTATGAAATGCTGGGCCCGTAATATCAATCATTGTGTGATCTTCAAGACTAAACGTTCTTCCTTCTTTATTCGTACCGATCATCTTAACCTTATAATGAGCAGGTCCATATGGAACAGGTACCCTTGTTGTTGAGATTGGCGAATTCGGATCACCTGTGAACGGGTAATAGGAACGTTTAAAAACACCGTTTACATAGTATGAAGTATCTTCTAATAATGAAGACGTGTTTAATCTGCCTAAGAAGCCAATCTCTTTATCTGTCTTGCCATCTAAAAGTATGAAATCAATGGTTTCCATAGTAGATTTGGCAATGTATGACACACCCGTCTCATAAGGAACGAACGGATAATAGATTCCATAGTTTGATGATAAAACTTTTGGATCCGTTTTCATTTCGTAAAAACCTTCTTCAGTAACCACAAATGCAAATGGAATCTGATAACCTTCTTCTTTAGTGTGCTTGTTATTAATGTTCACAAACCCTTCATATGTCCCTGGTTCCGCTGTTCCAGGCACGGTTATGGTTACATCCAGCAAACGGTTTTGGTTTCCAGGAACAGTTAATTTTTTATCAACGGTCAAAGTTACACCGTTAGCAATAGGGTCCTTTGAGCCCCTTTCACCGACCTGGAAGGCCACGCTCACTTCAAAATTCTTTGGTCTGTTGTCTAGGTTCTCTATTGTAATGGCTCTCGTTTCTGAGAGGTTATTACCTGTTTTTAGTTCACTTCCATAAAGCGCACCTGATTTTGATTGCAGTCTATTTTCAACGCCCTCTACATACGTAAAAGACGGATTATCCACCATGATTTTCACCTTGGATTCTAAGGCTTCTGATACATCCACCTTTCCGCTGCCTGCTTCAAACACGCTGTAGGATTTACTAAGGGGATCCGCTGTGTTCATAAGGATGGATTTTATCTCCTCAGGCTGCATATGTGGGTTCATTTGTAACAATAATGCCGCTGCGCCAGCAACATAAGGTGAAGCCATTGACGTTCCAGAAAGCCGCTGATAAGCATATTTATAGTTTCCTAGATAGGATTCTCCATGAGCATAAGTAGGAACAGTAGACCGTATACCTTCGCCAGGAGCGGTTACCTCTGGCTTGATCTCATGTTGAATTCTTGACGGTCCGCGTGAGCTAAACTCAGCAAGGTACCCACCCTTCAGTATATACTCGCCTGGATTTTTCAACGTTATCGTCGGATTTCCATTTATAATTTTATCTTTTAGTGCTGCACCATCACTTTTTGTTAACGAGAAAGTAGGAACATAATGTGCTGTTTCGCCAAGATAATAAGGAATGTGGCCTTCATTTTCGTTGTTATTAGACAAGAATGCCGCTATTGCCCCTTTACTTTTCGCTAGTTTGATCTTAGCATCAAACGATGTAACTCCTCTCTCGATTAAGACAGCCTTTCCTCTCACATCTTTACCGGTATAATCCACATTCTGTCCTAGCCCCACGTCGACTAGCGGTAATGCCCAGTTTTCAAACGTCGAGAGCTGATCCGTTATATTTTTTGAAAGAAGACGCAAATGAATATCTGCAGCACCTTCTACACTGCCATTATAGGTAGGTACGGTGATGGACTCGTTATTCGCACCGACTGTAAGTGCAAGTGTTGAAGTCCCTGGTGATCCTAGTGTTTTCATATTGCTCCCGCTGTTACCAGCCGCCACCACTGCGGTAACACCAGCTAGGACAGCATGATTAATGGCAATAGAGGTAGGATATGATGGATCGTTCACTGAGTTACCTAATGATAGGTTAATAATGTCCATTTTATCAGTTATAGCTTGGTCAATAGCTGCTATGATGTCACTTGAATGTCCAGACCCATATGGTCCAAGCACTCTGTATCCATATAATTCTGCTTTTGGTGCAACCCCTATTTTTGCATATTCGCTATCATTTTTTCCATTTCCTACAATAATTCCAGCTACATGAGTTCCATGAACCGTATAATAGGCATTGCCATTCTGAGTAAATTCTGGCAGCTTAGTGGCCTTCCAGTCTTGATAGGTAGCCTCCATCGGATCGTTATCATCATTTACAAAATCATAACCGCCTCGATACGCTTCTTTCAGATCAGGATGATTATAATCAATACCCGTGTCGATGACGCCTACTTTAACGCCTTGTCCAGTCATCCCTTTTTCATGCAGCATAGTAAGGTTGTTAGATTGTTGAGTAAAAGCGGGTGAATCTTCCTTAACTTTTGGCAGATCAAGCTTTACCTCGTGGTCACTCCAAACACTCTTTACGACATTCGATGTGAGAAGATCTTCTATCTTATTAGCCGGAATGGACATGGAAACACCGTTAAACGCATTCTTATACGCTTTTTTGATGACCAAATCTTCCTTGTTCTTATGCTGTTTAAAAATCGAACTTATATCTTTTTTAAATTGCTCGTGTGTAGCATCTACTCTTAGTTTCGCTTCATTTAAAGAGATTTTTCTTCCTTTTTCCTTCTCGACCAGGATTTCTGTTTTTACTGGCTGCTGCCGAAATTCAACGATTACATCTGTTAAACGGTCCTCGTTTAGATTTACAGAAGCATCCAGTTGAATTCCTTTTTGTTCAGAAGTTTCAAGTTTAAACAGAGCCGCTTTCTGACTTTCATCTAATGAGGATAGAATCTTTGTAGCATCATATTCGTTTGCTTTTGCGAAGTTAGTTGAATCAAATGGGGATAATAACAAACTGGACATAAAGGTTACGGTTAACGCTTTTTTAAAGAATGATTGAATCTGCACAGAACTCCCACTTTCCCTAAGGTCTAATAGACCAATAATTATTTAAAGTTTAATAAAAGAATGGTGAATTAACTATTGGGTTATTTTAATAGGTCTATGTAATGAGATTAGGTACAAGCTTCAATAAAAGGTTTATAAAAAGGCACATAAAATAAGCAATAATACTTATTTTCCATTTATACTTTTGGGTTTTTTAAGTGGAGGAGAATTAAAAAAGCATTTCTCCATTTTAGAAGAAATGCTCTCTTTCTATGAAAAACTCCTATTAGTACTTCTGAGCTTTATACTGTTTAGGAAGCTTAAAACCATGTTCCCCCATGACTTCACGAAGACGATCAGGGTAATCTGTAATGATACCATCTACACCATCGTTCACAAGTTTATTCATTGTAGCTTTATCGTTTACTGTCCACGGTATCACTTTCATACCCACTCGGTGTGCTTCAGCTACCATACTAGCGTTCACATATGGTTCATAGTTTTCTTCTGTAACCTTTCCGTCTTGAGGAAATCCATGAACGGGTGAGATGGCATTCGCACCAAATGAGTGCGCAGCTGCAACAAGATCTCCTCCGAAGTCATCAATATCAATTCCTCCTAGCCAAGGTGACGCACCTGGTTGACCTGGTTGGAGAAATTGTGGGCCGTTTGTCAAAGCCACGATTGGAAGACTAGGCTCAACTTTACGCATCATCATAAGTGATCCCCAATCAAAACTTTGGATTGAAACCCGGTCCAACAGTCCTGCCATACGAATTTCATCAACTACGATATGAACAAAATCTTCACGAGGAGCCGTCTCATGAGGAGCTCCTGCTTCAACTTTTGTTTCAATGTTCAGCCAAACCTTTTTGGCACCATATTCGTTGACCAAGTTGAACACATCACTTAGCAACAGCATTCTTGCACCTGGACTTGTTTCTTGTCCAGGATATTGCGGCTTAGTCAAGGACCCGCAATCCATCGTTTGAATCTGTTTCAGGGTAAGATCCTTAATATACTTCCCTACATAAGGATACTCGGGGTCATCCTCAAATGCTGGAGCCGTATCCCTGCAAACCGCACTCGATATTTTCCGATCATGGGTTACAACAGCTTGTTTATCTTCTGTAATCTGTACATCTAGTTCAAGTGTACTGACTCCCAGTTCCAATGCATTGGAAAATGAGGCGATTGAGGATTCCACTACAAGTCCCATACCTCCACGGTGTGCTTGTAAATCAAAACCTTTTGGACCCAATGACTTTTCAGCTGCCGTGACATGGTCACCCGACACAATAACCGAACTTAACATAAGTGCAAACATTAATGAGGGTATTCCCTTTTTCCTGATCACTTTTAATCCTCCAACTCTGAAATAGGTTTTTACATGAAAAGTATACAGAGCGGATGTAAAGGAACCTTAAAGCAGTCAATAAATCAATGTAAAGAAAAATAAGAAATTGTACGCACTCAAAAACGCACTTATCTGAATTATAAGTGCGTTGAGTGAGGAGTTGTGTTTGGTTGTGCTTATGTATCCCAAAATTTAAGATGCATTAATTCTATTTTAAGTAGCAATCGATTACGGAAGAACTACTCGTTCCGTTATTAAAAACTTTAATGTTTCTTTGAATGCAAATACTGTTGATTCCTTATTGTATTTTGAGGAATATGGATCACTAAATCCGTGTTGACCCTCGCAAATCTGTATTCTTACACCCTTATTCTCTAATATTGGAATTATGTTCTCAACATTAAATGACTTTTCTTCTGTCGGAAAAAACAACAAGGATGGACAGTTCGGATTAATCCTTAAGTAGTCTCTGATGCGCGAACCGTAAAAACCTACAACTCCATTAACCTTTTTTTCCTGACTACACAGCCAAGCAATAGTCGCCCCTATACTAAATCCAATAATAAAAATTTTGGAGTAATGTTCTTGCTTCTCTAAGACTACCTTTCTCACTTTTTGAAGTGCATGAGTAAACCCATATCTATTCATAAAATGTTGGTAAGCTTCATCCTCTCGAGAATAGTGATAAGGACTCTTTAAATTTAATAAATTTGGACATAAGACATCAAAGCCTTGCTCTGAAAATAAATCACATATATCTTTTATATGTTGGTTTATTCCATAGATTTCGTGTAAAACAATAATTAATTGATTTGAACCGTTTTCAATAGTAATCACCTGGGCGTACTCACTCCTTCTGAAAATAAGGGCAATTAGGATGAACACTATTTATATTCAAACAAATAATGCCATTAATATTAAATCTTGATAACCGTCTTCCAATTTTACACCCTTTGCTTTTCTTCCCTCTTCAAAGAAACCTTGTTTTTTATATAATTGGATTGCACCTATATTGTCTTCCATTACCTCAAGACAAATTTTTTCAATCTTACTGTTATTTTTTGCCCAAGTGATTAAGGTTTCTAAAAGAGCGCTGCCTATACCATAATTTCGATATTCAGGTAGTATGATCATCGCAAAAGCCCCTTGATGACTAATTTTGTCATTGTTGCCGTTCTTAAAATCTATTTTACCTACAAACTTACCCTCAACTTCAGCAATAAACTGAACATAATTTGGATTTTCAAGATAATCTTTTAACGTTTTTTGAATAACATCAACATTCAAATTCTTTACATCCTCAACCGAAGTAAGCATGTAAGGAGCGTTTATTAAAGCTTTTGAAGCCGAATCTAGCATTCTTTTCGCATCATGTTCTTGAGCTTCACTAATAGTTATTGTTTTTCCATTCTTAGACTTATAAGTGAATACATTTGTTGATAATATAATACACACTCCCCTATCAGGTAAAAATTAATTTCATTTCTTACTTTAAGCTGCCTTATTTAACTTTCTTGTCCTTTCCTCATATTCCTTATCTACTTATTAATTAAATAATTGATCCGCGTCATTTTTAGTTGTATCAGCTGCTAATGCGTTTTTAAATAGTTCATACGCCTTTATATCATTTTCACTCAGCCACTTGAATGAGAGTTTGGGACTTTGCACAGCCTCTTCCCGACACTTAATACTTTAATTTCATAACTCACCCAGATCATAAATTTCTGATACTCCATTTTAAAACCATTTCTCCCTTTATCATAAAAAAGGTACATTTCTCCTTCTTAAAGAAATGTACCGAATCATTGTAGAAAACTATAGAGGATAATCCTCTTATCAATTTATTTATATTATTTATCTGTTTGTTTTTGCTTCTTTTTCAAATACTCCGCACGTATTTTTTCAAGATGCTTCTTTTTATCAAATTTGGCAGGTGTCTGTTTTTCATGAAACTTTGTTACAGCTACCTTGCCTTTTTGATCCAATTGATATTTTCCCACTTTGTTCACCACTTTCTTATCTTACAAGAGAATCTATATAACAAATATAGTATACCTTATTTTACTGAAGTAATCAGAACCACTTAGGATAAGAGGAGTAATGGGTATGGATATGAAATCATCGATCATGTAGTTAAATGTATAAATCGTTCAAAGGGTTGGATTACTAAATTACAATAATGTTGGAGACGGAATTATTAGAAAACACTTCAAAGAACACTCACTCTTAGATGTTAACTGCATTGTAAATATAAGTAAATCGGATTCAAACGATCTGCAACAAAAAGACCAGATTTTTTGTTTTGTTTGGTCCTTACTTTTATAAAGCATCCGGTCATTGAAATCCTACTAATATGGGTTTTTATCGTTTGTTATGCCTTTCTTAACTGAGACCAGTATTTTTAAGAACATACACATAATTTAAATCTGTAAGTATGCTTCTTTAATTTC
The DNA here is from genome assembly GCF_001619875.1 of Fictibacillus phosphorivorans. GTDB lineage: Bacteria > Bacillota > Bacilli > Bacillales > Fictibacillaceae > Fictibacillus > Fictibacillus phosphorivorans_B. The sequence goes on along the minus strand of NZ_LRFC01000038.1, from coordinate 760,602 downwards.
TTTTGTAAGTCTTTCAAGTTTGTTGTCTATAATAATATATTTCTCATCACACAGTTCTTCAATATCTGCTTGGTTATGGCTAGTTAATAAAATAGTATGACCTTTTTCTTTTTGTTGTTTAATGATATTTTTAGCATCCTTATAACTCTTTATATCCAATGCGTTAAATGGTTCGTCGAGTATGACGATGTTTTGATCCTCCATTATCGCTTGAGCAATTCCTAGTTTCTTTTTCATTCCCAGTGAATAGGCACTGACTCTGGTTTTATCGTCAGGATCTAATCCGACTAACTTTAACGTATCTTTTACTTTATTTTCATCTATCTTATTATTTATCTCCGCTAGAAATTTCAAATTTTTTAAACCACTATATAAACCGATGTATCCAGGGTTATTAATTAAGACGCCGGTATCATTTGGAAAATCAAAATCTTTTCCTAATTTTTGACCACGAATGTAAACATCTCCACTATCTGGTTTAATAAAGCCGGCAATAAGTTTGAACAACACTGATTTTCCGCTGCCATTCGGACCGATAATCCCAATAGATTGCCCCTTTGAAATCTTTAGATTGATATCTTGCAGGATCGTTCGGTTTTTAAATTTTTTAGATACATTAACAAGTTCAATAACCGTTTCCATTATAGTAATCATCCTTTGCTAAAGCTTTTTTTATAGAGTCCACTCTTTAATACGGCATACAGTAATACATTTGAAATAAGTAAAATCAAAAAAGAAACGAAATAAGGTAAACTTTGATCTTCTCCAAAGACTTCTGTAATTCTGACTAATGAAGATAACCCTATAGGTGAGTATTTGAGATATGCAATTTTCAGCAACCCTATTAAATATGCTGAAACAATTACAATAAACCCAGTTATTGAAGTCTTTGTTAAACTGAAAAGAGTAACAATAACTAAAAATGAAAAAAGAAGTTCTAGAAATTTAGTACTGATGATAATCAGCAGCAGATAACCTGTGTCTAAATTTCCGATACCGTTATCATTGATAAAGGGCTTCATATATTCATAACCATTGAAAGGTAAACCCATAAAGGCGGATACCAAAATGATGATAGTCAAAGATATACATATATAACTAACAATAAATAAAGTAGCGGATTTTAAAATACAAAATAACCAATTTTTCATCTTTTTTAATCGAATAACAACCATAATGCTTTTATCAAGACTTTCTTTTTCTAAAAAAATACTTAGTAAATAAATCGGTATTCCGTTATAGATAATTAAACGAAGAAAATCTAACATTCTAAGGTATCCTGTGCCGTGACCAAAATAAACAAGGGTCAGTAGATCTTTAAATGTTATATCCTTATATGTGAACGCTATTGAAATTACAATAAAACAAAGTAGCAGTATAATTGTAAATAAGTTGGACTTCTTAAAAAGAATACTTAGATTCCATTTGGACAATGGGTCTAATAATTGAAATGAAAATGATTTACACCAGTACTTCTTTGTAAACCATAGAATGAAACCAATATATAAAAGCCCCAAGAAAATAAAAATATAAAACCTTTCCTCAGCGGCAGCTAATGCATGATGAAAAATAACATAGTTATTTAAGAATAAATATGGCACCTCTGCATCTAAATCAGATCGCAAACCTACTAACATCATAAGGTAGAGAACAACGATTATCCCTATTACATAACCTGGCTTAAGAAAATGCCTAATAAAAAGCAAGAAGATTCCAAGTAATGTTAATCCACCTATCATATATCCTACAATTGGTAATATTGATTCGAGTGGTGTGCTAAAAATTGCTTCTAACTTCTCTAGAATGAACAGATTATTGCTTTCAATAAAAGTATATTTATTTTCAAAATCAAGTCCAAATCCCATTAATAATGCGATTAAAATATGCAGAAAAACAAATAAAATCGAGTTGACGACGACTGCAGCTATTTTAGATAGGAAATAATTAAAAAATGTTCCTGATCTTATCCAAACACATTCTTCATTAGGGTTATTAATATTCAATAATAAAAAGATAAAACTAATGATCATACAGTACAAAATATAATAATGATCGGTTAAAGCGTTAATGGTAAATTCAAAATACGTTAATTGGTAATAAATAGCAATATTCTTCAAGTAGAAGGTATAAAGGATATAAATCAGTAAAACGAACATTAGTTTTTTTGAAAGAAACATATTGACGTGACTTTTTATCAAGGTCTTTATCATGTAGGAAGTAATCCCCTTTTTGTATTGAATGTTATGCTTAATAAATAGACTCGTTCTTAAACTTTTTAAAGTAACCTAGATAAGCACTTATTAATATGATTAATAGAATGGGTCCTACTAACAATCGTTCTGTAGTTATAGCTCCAATGTCCAATGTGTTTGGATCAAAGGATGTAACAAGCCTAAAAAAAGGAAATCCCAATACAGACAAAACAAAATTTTCCAGAATCAAATAGACAAATGGCCCTGTTAATACTATAAAAATATTGTTTATATAAAGTGATAGCGCAAAGCCAAATGAGGAAACTAAGAAACCAATTACACCTCTCCAGAGACTTAATAAAAAACCATATAAGAGAGGATCATTAACAAATGCGTCGCCAGCATATCTATTCAATGCATTATTATTCCCAGTAGCAGGAGTAACCTCTGGTAAGTAATATATAGTGATCAAGAGACCTACAAACGACACGAGAAATACTATGAGTGCCCCTCCAATAGAAGACACTAGCCATTTGGTAGTGATATACCTCTTTTTAGATACCCTTGTGATGGTGTAAGACAGGAATCCGTTCTTTCGTTCATAGTACATTAACCAGCATGTTGGAACGACAGCAAACAAGGGAAATAACATTCTGAATAATTCTCCGGACTCTTCCCATATTTCAATGTTGTAGTTGTATTGGTAGCCTGTTGTAAATGGAATAATGATCAAACTGCTGTACAATAAAGCAAAGAGAAGGAAAGCTAAATAAGGATAGATCAGTTTTTTTATTTCAATTTTAATTAGTTGCATCAATCTTCCACATCCATTCTACGAAAATTGGAAACACCTCATGACAAAACACATATGTCACAAGGTGTATTACTATTCATTCATTTAATTGCTTTTCCATTGCCCACTTACTTGGACACTAACTGAAGTATCAAAATCATTTGAGAAGTGTAATCTCATATCATCGCCTTTAATATGATTAATATGACCGTCTATCGCCCTGTCATCATTATCTCCAAGATTTCTTACCCAATCACCTGAGTTACCTTGTGCATCTTGCATTCTTACATCTACAACATAATTTCCGCCTACTGTTGAAGACTTGATGTATCCATTCGCACCACTTGAAGTTTTAGTCTGTGAATATCCTGTGTATCCACTACCATTAAAAGCTCCTACAGTAGTACTATAGTTAGAGTAGGTTGTACCAGCCGAAACACTTACTGCTGCTGCTATTGTCATAACACCTGCTATTGCTGCAATTTTCTTCTTCATATTTATTCCTCCTCTTACTTTTAGTTGCAATATGTATAGGGTACGTCTACCACTGACAGATTACATTGATAATGATATTATCTAGAGTAAATATTTACCATGGTCAAAAAGTAACTATTTGTAAAAATATGTATATTTTTGCGGTAAATCTAAAGTATGAGAATACTAAAATATAAGAATGTAAATCAGTACATTTCCCTATTGACGTCTAGTTGACTGAGTTTAAGTGCACGCAGAGTCTTCACGTGACACGATTCATTCCATCATTCGATGTTTCTGTTAGAGTTATTCTCCACCCTCATGAAGTTCCTGGACATGGCTTTCAGTCTACTTCTTCAAGTAGGAATTTACTTTCAGATACAACGATTGTGATACACCCTAAAGTCTTCTGAGGTACGCATAAAAAAAGTGCATTTCTTCTTCATGAAGAAATGCACCCGATTCGTAATATAAGGTTAGCCTGAATTTAGTACAGTAATCCTTTTTGAGAATTACATTTTCAAACAAGTGTATTCTATTTTTTATTATAAAGATAACGGTGCTTACTATTTATCAACTTTTCTAGGTCACCGCGATACAGCGCATCTTTCATTTCTTCTAGCTTAAATGGAATGAAGGGCGATAAATATGGAACGCCAACAGATCTTAAGCTTACAAGGTAAAGTATTAAAATAGTAAAGCCAATCATTAAACCTTCATAACTGAAGAAATAAGCTATGAAAATAAATATTATTCGTAAGCTGCTTGTAGCGGTAGATAAACCTTTATCGCCAAATAATGTTGATGCTAGATATGTAAAGGCAATGGCAATTAAGCTTACCGGATGAATCAGCTTGCCGACTACAGCCGTTTCACCAACCACGATAGGTCCAAGGATAGCAACTAAGACAATGAAACCCGAGGGAACTCGTAAAGTAGAATCTAGAATGATTCTAAATAAAATGATTAGAATTAGGACTTCCAAAATAATTGGGATATATTCATCCTTGCTTATTAAGATTTCATATTCTTTATCCGAAAGATATTCCTTTCCATGATAGCCTAACGCGACAAAAATAGAGGGAATAAATATTGTTGAAAGAAAGGCTAATAATCGAACAAGTCTCATCGAAATCTGTCCAAAGTTTGTAAAATATTCGTCAGGGGACTGCAAGAAATCATTTAATAAAGCTGGAAAGACCATCACTTGTGGGTTCCCATCTATAATGACAATAACTCTGCCTTCATATAAGGCGGATGCCGTTACATCCGGTCGTTCTGTTAACTTTGATAAAGGAAAGATTGATTTCGGGTTTCCTTCAATTGCTTCCTGGATAACTCTTCCTTGTAGAATGTACTTTACATCCGTCTTAAGCCTTTTTCGTACCTTCCTAAGTAATGCTTTATCAACAATATTATCAAGAAAAATGAGATTCACGTTCGTATTAGAGACCGTCCCGAATGTCATTTTCTCAACACAAAGGTCCTCAGTTTTGATTATTCCACGAAGGATATTGATATTCGTTTGAGCCTTTTCAGTAAATCCATAAATCATACCAAAGGCAGCTTTTTCACCTTTAGACTCTTCAAGGGACCTTTCTTGCCACCTTGTGGTATCCGTTATGATACATTCAGTGGAACCATTTAACAACAGAACTGCCTTTCCTTCTAATAATGAATTGATTAATTCTTTAAAATACTTTGTAGTCGAGACATTTATATTTGTTAGAACTGTGTACGCAATCCTGTTTATATGATTCTCATCAGAATTAGAGTCACTTTGACGCAAAAATTCAATAAGTGGAACAACTACTGAGTTTTGAAGGGTTTCAGAGTCAACTAATCCCTCTAAGAATACGATGACAGCTGTTTTATCATATTCTGTCCCAAACTTGATATCCCTAAAGACAAGATCAGAAGTATGATGAAAGCTTGTTTTGATTATATTCTTATTTTCTATTAAATTCCCATTGATTGTACCCTGCATTAGCATACCGCCTAAACCATTTTTATAGTTTTATTATTGGTAAGACGATTTTATTTATACAATAAAATACCTTTGGAATCGATGTGTACCGACAATCCTTCTCAAACTGATCAAAATGTAATCGGGCTATTTGTTAGGTAATCGAGGTAGGACATAAGCGCTCGTGGGACTTGATCCTGACCGTAACTATCCATCTCCTACTTGTAGAAACTCTAGTTGAGGTTTTGAACCAGCATAAAAAGCGAAGCTATGATCCTACAAGAAGACAGGAGTTATAGACAAATCTAGTCATTGAGAGGGATCATTTGGCGATAACTGTTCTCCTTATAAACCCACTTTACTAACTTCTCTAATATACAATCCCGTTTGGATTAAACAGTTTAAATAGCAATAATACGCACCTCTTATGAGAGAAATAGAGCTTTCGTTCCAATAAGGATAGCTTCAGTTTTGATAATGTTAGCACGATAAGAAAAAAATCGATTCCCAACATCGTTTAGGAACCGATTTTTTTTATTTCGCCCATAGGTAACACCACTTTAAAAAGACTTCCCTTGCCAAACTCACTTTCAACCAAAATCTTTCCTTCATGGATTTCTACAATCTTTTTAACTATCGATAACCCAAGTCCTGTTCCGTGATCAGACCGTGATTTGTCCGCTTTGTAGAACCGTTCAAAGATACGCTTTACATCACTTTCTTTGATACCTATTCCGTTGTCTCTTATAGAAAAAACAAGCTCGCTATGCTGTTTTTTCAGAATAACACTAATTTTTCCGTGTTCAGGTGTAAACTTTATGGCATTCACTAATAGATTCAGCCACACTTGCTGAAGGAGTTCTTCATCTCCTCTAAAGGAGACTTGATCCAAATCCACCTGTAGCTGAATTTGTTTGTTTTCCCAACTGTCCTGCAGCAACAAAATAATACGACGAATCTGCTCATCCAATTGAAAAATGTCTCTCCTAAATTGTACGGCCTGATGATCAAGCTTTGATAACCTTAAAAGGTTGGATGAAAGGTTGGAGAGACGTTTGCTCTCTTGAATGATAATATCTGTATACTCTTCCTTCACCTTTATGGATAAATCTTGTGTTTTCAAAAGTTCAGCAAATCCATTTATGGAAGAAAGCGGCGTTTTAAATTCATGAGATACAGAAGATACGAATTCTTTATGCAGATATTCATTTGCTTTGAGTTCTTGGACCATGATATTAAAGTTGTTTACAAGTTCTCCGATTTCATCTTTTCCTTTATGTTGAATGTGAACATCGAACGTCCCATTAGCAACCTCAACAGAAGCTCTAGAAATTTTTTTGATCGGCTTTACTACCATTGATACGGCAAGAAGAATGAGAAAAGAGCCTAAGACAATAGCTGTCAGAAGTACCGTTTGAACCGTTTTTTGAAAACGTACAATCTGATTGTTATCCATTTCAGGGTAGACCGTAACATAATATCCTTGAATGATAGCCACAGAAATAGGTAAAGGGGGTTTGCTGCTTAATTCTCCTGTCAGAATCCTCCCCGGTTCCAGTTGTTTCAGATCTTCCGCAAGTAATAAATAATGCTTTGCTTTTAATATCTCATCTCGATTCTTATATACTTGTATGGTAAGCTCTTTCCCATCCATATAACGAACAGCTTCTTCTAAGGGAATATTTCCTTCTTGGGTGAGTGAATCGATTGCACTAACTTTGTCCTCTAGCTGTTTCTGGACCATGGCTTTGATATCATTAAGCTGAAACGCCGTTACAATCCCAAAAGAGAGCAAGGCTGATATGATGAGAATTCCAATGAAAAAACATATGAATCTAACATAGATGGAATATAACAGCTTCTTCACGAAAAGCCTCGTTTCTCAGCCTTATAACCAAGTCCTCTTACCGTAATAATTTCGAAGTCTTCAAATCCGGAAAGTTTTTCACGGAGGCGTTTAATATGCACATCAACCGTCCGGTCGATGCTTTGAACATCATACCCCCAAATTTCATCCATTAGCTGTTGCCTTGTAAAAATCTTGCGTGGATGAGACAACAGCTTATAAAGAAGCTTAAATTCTTTGGCCGGCAGTTCAAATACCTTCTCACCAGTTGAAATCGTCAACTGTTCCTGATTTAATACCGTTTTACCAATTTCCAGAATATTAGATGAGGCAATTTTTGCTCTCCGCAAGAGAGCCGCAACCCGCAGTACCATCTCTTCCATATCTACTGGTTTAACCATATAGTCATCCCCACCAGAGGAAAAACCTTGTTTTTTGTCAGATAGCGTTTCAAGTGCCGTAATCAATAATATAGGAAACTCGTAACCAGCCCCACGCAAATCACGGGTCAGCTCTAGACCGTTCATCGATGGCATCATTACATCTGTAATCAGTAAATCTATATGATGATGTTCCATGACATGAAGCGCGTCAGCACCGTCTTTCGATTCTAGTACGCGATATCCTTCTATCATAAGATGTTCTTTTATAAGCCTTCTTATATTGGCATCATCCTCTGTAACCAGGATCGTTACCATACTTACACCGCCTAAAGTACACTTTTTTCTGTTCTGTTATCGTTTTTCAACCTATACAGTCGGAAAGAGCTGAAACTTATTACAATTGTTCCCATTATCATAGCGCTAAGAGATACAGTGTTCAACCCTTGCGGCTGCTCTGCCGTTCCCATCATCTGAAGCATTTGGTCAGGTAAACCCATTTCTTTTGCCTTTTGTTTAAGTTCAGGAGTAAGACCCCCTTTTTCTTCTACTTCCTCCATAAACTGCTGTACCTTAAACCCATCCAGGTTATTAGGCAACTCTGCCCCAGGCATACCACCCGCTGGCATCTCTCCTAACCGAGGGAAGCCTCGCGGTATGGAACTACCCTCTTCAATAGACGGCTTCATAAAAAGAGGCATTACTGACAAGATCATAACTATCATTGACAGTCCTATTAAACTGATATAAAACCATTTTGATTTACCCATCTTTCTCCTCCATTAATGGCTTCTTAGTGCATCGATAGGATGCAGCTTCGAAGCTTTTTTAGCTGGTGCGATACCAAAAATGATCCCTATGGCTACGGAAAAACCAACTCCAATAAAAATGGTTGTTGCGGTCAAAGCAAAACTTGTTCCCATAATGCTACAAACGATAAAAGCGATTACGATTCCTGATAACAAACCAATCATTCCACCAATAAGAGAAAGAAAAACGGATTCGAATAAGAACTGTTGCTGAATTCTTCTTGGTTCTGCACCGAGTGCTTTTCTAAGTCCAATCTCGGGAGTTCTTTCGGTAACAGAAACGAGCATCATATTCATAATCCCTATTCCGCCAACTACAAGGGAGATTGATGCTATTCCCCCAAGCATGAGTGACATCATGGTTGTGATTTCATTAATGGAAGTAATCATATCCCCCATATTCACAATAGAGTAGCCTTCATCTTTATAGTTAAATGCCTGATTCATAGCTTTTTCCACGTTGCTTGTTACATCACTTGCATACTTAGCATCATCTACATAAATATCTGTATTTGAGACTGATCCGGCTTGGAGGAAACTCCTAGCAGTTGTATAAGGCATGATAATCGTTTCGTTAGTTGAATCATTGGAGTAGCTGTCAGACTGCTCAAGTATTCCGATCACCTTAAATTTCACGCCTGAAATTTCAATCTTATTTCCGATTGATTTTTTGCCTTCAAATAGTTCCTTTGATATTTCTGAACCAATTAAAACAACCTTGTTCTTACTATCAATATCAAGCTTATTGATAGCCCTTCCTTCTTCAACTAAGTCATTATTTTTTCGGAAGTGCATTTGGTTTTTTCCTTGTACAGTGATGTCCTTCATAACATGTTTTAAATACACGATAGATGTTTTACCGGTGAGAGTTGGTGATACCCCTGAGACATGCTCTATTTCTTCTAATTCTTTTATATCACTATCTAAAAGACCCTTTTTTAGAGGGGTACCTTTTATCTGGACAGTAATCTTGTCTGCCCCAAGAGACGACATCTGCTCTGTTACTTCCCCTGTTGCGCCTTTAACAATGGTGATCAGAGCAATTATGGACGCTACACCGATGACAATACCTAAGATCGTAAGGAACGAACGTATCTTATTGTGAACAATATTGGTCCAGGACATTTTTATATTTTCAATCATCATGCTTGTTCACCTCGTCAATCTCGCCATCCAATATGCGGATTATTCTGCTCCCGTTAGCAGCTACCTCCAAATCATGTGTAATCATGACAATGGTCTTTCCTTCCCCATGGAGCTCCTGGAAAAGTTTTATGATCTGCTGCCCTGTCTTTTGATCAAGTGCACCAGTAGGTTCATCTGCAAGCAGAATAGAGGGTTCTGTTACCAATGCTCTTGCAATAGCGACCCTTTGCTGTTGTCCTCCGGATAACTGATGGGGTCGATTCAGCATTTTATCCTTAAGGCCTACACGTTCAAGCATTTCAATGGCACGTTTTTTCCGTGCTTTTGCAGGTATGCCTGAGTAGATGAGCGGCAACTCAGTATTTTGAAGAGCAGTCAGTTTTTGAAGAAGCTGAAATTGCTGAAAGACAAATCCAATTTCTTTGTTACGAATGGCTGCAAGTTCTTTTTCACTGAGATGGTCTACCTGATTTCCTGCTAAGAAATAGTGACCGGACGTCGGCTCATCGAGTAGACCTATAATATTCATAAGTGTTGACTTTCCTGAACCAGATGGACCGAGGACGGCTAGGAACTCTCCCTTTTTAATCTCAAGATTGATTGATTTTAATACGGCCTGTTCTTCTTCACCCATTTGATAGGACTTAGAAATCTGCTTCAGGCTAAGGATTGTTTCAGTCATTATTGTCCCCCCTCCATGCCAGAAGGAGACATCCCTGTTGGTCTTGGTGGCATAAATCCACCTGGTGCTTTTGCTTTTTCTTTCAAGGCAATCAAGACTTTATCTCCATTTGTTAATCCTTCTTTTATTTCGACCATTATACCGTCGTTGATGCCGGTTTTAATGTAGTTTCGCTTAGGTTCACCTTTCTCGCCAGGTACAAGAACATACGCGTTATCATTGTTGTCAAACATGACAGCATCCATTGGAAGGGAAATAGCGTCCGCTACACTTTCGTTAAGAATCTGGGCTCCTGCACTCATCCCAGCACGTATGTCCTTATTCTCATCAAGATCAATTACGGCTGTAAAATAGCTTACTCCATTCTCATTGATCGCTTCTTGTGAAATCGAAGATACGACACCTTTCACTTTCAGATCCAAGGCCGCTATCGTAACGTTTATCTCTTTGCCTTCTGATACACTTTTCAGATCATACTCGTCCACCTTCATGCTCGTCTGCAAATCATCATAGTCTACAACTTCTAGCAGTTCAGCCCCTTGCATAACTTGTTGGTCTTCTTCCGCTACTATATTTGATACTTCTCCATCTAAAGGAGCTTTAATTTCTTCGCCTTCTGTAGTTACTAAAAGTACATCCTCTTTCTTTACAGCATCTCCTTTTTCTACTTTCATTTCTTCTATTTGCATAGCTTTACCACTTCTAACAGTCTGACGTACTTTTGCTTCTACCGTTCCAGAAAATGTGTAGTAGGATGACAAGCTGCCCTTCTTTACAGAAATTTCTTGATAGGCAGCCTGATCGCGCGGCATAAACAACGGAGCCGCTACAGCACCAAACACAACCACTCCAATTATCAAACCGAACACCCATTTTGTTTTCTGTTTACTCATGTTCTATCCCTCCAGCTATCCTGATGAGATAAAACTACTGGAGAAATATGAACTGATTATGAACTTGAAATGTTAATGCCAACTAGTTCGCTTGGTTCATGCATGATACGCAAGAAATCACAAAAGGAAAAAGAAGCGCTACTACAGGGGAGAAGAAGGGGTAGCCATTCTAAAGATCATGTCGAGCATTTTAGAACGGTCATCTAGCTTACATATGAATATGACCGCCTTATTTACTCCAAGGTAATGGGCGGTCTTGCTAGATATACTACCTATGAATGTGAGGGAATAGCATTAGATCAGAATATAAAAGCATTTCATTTTAATACTGAAAAAATAGAAAAAGATGCTCACCACTTTACATAAGTAATTGAAAACTATCACTAATTTAATTTATGATCTTAATCGATTTAGTAACCGTAGTTATCAGTAAACTACACAAACTACATATTTTTATTTACGTTATTTATTGTCAGTTTATTTTTAAAGACTTTTAAGACTTTGTTAAAATTATTTTCTGATACATATAAACCAATAACGATAAATAATGCGCCCACTACAGAAGCTCCCGTTAATTGTTCATTTAAAACAACTGAAGCCGTAGCAACTGTAAATAGTGGTACTAAATATATATAGTTATTTGTCCTTACAACACCTATGGTTTGAATAGCTATATTCCACCAGACAAAACACAAGGCAGAAGCGCCAAAACTTAAGAAAAATAAATTAGCTAATACATCAGGAACAAATAGTTTGTTACTATCAAACGAAAAATCTGTAAGAATTAGAATCGGTATCATGGTAATGAGCCCGTAAAAGAAGACTTTTCTGGTGATATAAATGTAGTTGTTAGAATTACCTAATTTCTTTAATAAAATAGAATACACTGACCATATAATGGCTGCAGATAGAGCCAATAAATCACCTGTAGGGTTAAATGTAAGGGAAAAGGTACCGTTAGTTATGAGAAGAATGACCCCAGACATGGTTACCCCGAATCCAATAAGCATGCTTTTGCTAAGCTTTCCTTCTTTCAGTACTTTGTATGCTATTAATGCAGTGAGCAAAGGAGATGTAGAGACCAAAATACCTACATTTGATGCTAAAGTATACTGCAGTGCAATGTTTTCAATTAAAAAAAACAACATTACCCCTGTAAAACCTGCTCCTAAAAAGAGACACTCTTCTTTTAGACTTCTTATTTTATGAAGCTTTGGGTACAGGATAAACAATAAGAAGTAAGCAACTAAAAACCTGTACAACAGAATCTCAATGGGACTTAAATTCTCTAATAAAACTTTGGTTGATGTGTAAGTCGCTCCCCAGATGAAAACCGTTAATAAAGCAAAAAAATGACCCGATTTTTTGTTCTTCAATAAATCACACCCTCTTAAGAATTCCATTTAAATTAATGTTTATGTGAAATAATGTTACAATGTAAAATAACTATTTTAAATTAAAAATTAAATCGTATTTACATAAACACTTTTCAAATGTAATTAAACGAGGGGGATAATTTTAAAAATGAAAATGGATGAAATGGATTTTAAAATTATAGAAGAATTGAGGAAAGATGCAAGACTCTCAATGCGTGAGTTAGCAAAACGAGTTAATCTGTCTTCGCCATCTGTTACAGAAAGAGTTCGTCGTTTAGAAAGTAAAGGGATTATAGAGGAATATACAATTAAAACAAACCCCAAAAAAATGGGTTATGGGGCTGAATGTATAATCGAGGTTACGTTAAAGCAAGCGGAATATGATCGTTTCAAACTTATTGTTCAACGTCACCCTGGTGTTGTCTTTTGTTACAGAATTTCAGGTAAGTCCTGTTATATGGTTAAGCTCAACGTTGTAGCTATGCAAGATGTAGAGCAATTTATTGATTTAATCACACCTTTTGCCTATACTGCTACCTATTTCATACTCTCTGAAGTACCAATTAGACCAAATTCTGTTTCATCTGAATAAGAACCATTGTTATATCCGAATTCCTGATATCAATGTTGAATTACTTACCTCTATATGGGAAATATGAGTAATGACTATATTTATGTAGTTGTGGGCATACATTTCCCAACTAAATTGGGACTTGCTAAAGGAATAACCAATGACTTTGAAATGATTACCCATACTAAACCAACTTCTATGGCAACGTATATTAAAGATTATTGGCTAAGTTGATAAAGACAAAAATGATGAAGATGATGAATACCTTAGAATACTTGCTCCTGGTAACAAAGTAAAAAACAAAAGCAAAAAAGGCTTCATCTCTTTCTATATGACTTGATCTTGCTATTGAAGTAGATAACATTGCTTCACGTGGTGAAAAAGGTGACAAATCTAAACTAGTAAATAAAACAATAAGAACTTATTAGAGCATATGGAGTAAAGGAAAAGAACAGCTTAATAGCGGTTCTTTTCCTTTTGTTATTATAAAATTTGGTGTGGGGATGAGATTTTTCGACTTTCAAATAGTACTATAAGCGCTGGTAGTATTGCAAAAGCCGCCCATCGAAGCTGTATCCATATATGCAGTTGTAGGATATAAACCCGAAATATTGTTTAATAGCACAAAGAACCTGGGAAGTCTCCCAGGTTCTTTGTGCTTCGAAATTAGAATCATGATCACCTTATTAGTAAAAAGGAAGATCAATAATTTCTATTAGTTGTACGGGTCTCTTGATCGGAGTTCTTAAATTTCTTTCCATCCAAGTCATGATGCAGAGATGAAGCCGGAATTTCTGGATTCGGAATATTTCCAAGCGGCACTGGGTCTGCTTCATAAACAAAGTCTCCTGTTCCGTCTGGAGCACTCCCGGTAGCCCATAACCCTTCTTTTGACTCCTGCCCCTCCGAAAGGTTCCAAAACTTATATGCTTCAGTCTGTGATTCAAGTTCTGCCTCAGGCGGGAATGAAGCTGGTACGACCACTCCGTTACGCTGCTCAAGTTCCTCAATTGCTGCCATCCATTGATATTGATGATAACGATCACGTGCTAGCATCTTACGAAAGGCAGCTCTTACACCCTCATCCCTCGTCATATGATACAAACGTGCTACCTGCAGACGACCCTGACTTTCTGCGTGAAGATTTGAACGCATATCAGCAAGCAAGTTGCCGCTCGCTACTATATATGCTCCGTTCCACGGTACACCATTGGAGTTCGTCGGCATTCCTCCAAGGCCACTTACGAGCAGATGCTGCGGATTGATCCCGCCCATGATCGCTGCTGTTGCAGGATCTTGAGCTGCTTTCGCTTGATCATCTGGCGAAGCACCGTCAAGCAGCTGGCTGATCATGGCACAAAGCATTTCTACATGCCCAATTTCTTCTGTTCCAATATCCATCAGCATATCTTTGTATTTTTCTTCTCCACGACAGTTAAAGCCTTGAAAAAGATATTGCATCATTACCGTCATTTCTCCAAACTGACCGCCCAACACTTCTTGTACCTGTTTGGCAAGCTGTGGATCCGGACGATCTACCTTAATTTCAAACTGTAGTTCCTTCTGGTGGCGAAACATATAATACCTCCCGGGAAAAAGAATTTTGAAACACAACTTAAGAGTTCCCTGTCGTTTTCATATAAAACAGTTTAAAAAGGATTTATATACAAAGGCCTATGTTTGAATGTGCAATTATTTGCTTTGGGGCTCTAGATAGTAAGATTGAAGCAGTCATTAAAAACATAAACTCAGCTAAAAATAATGAAGTTAGCCGTAATGCATCTAACGACATTTGGGATGATCTCATGGTTGTACTACTTAAGACGTTAAGACAACAGGAAAGGCTATTTTTACTGGTTTGGAGGGAAGGACTTCAGTTTGAAATAGGAGAAACAGTAGGATTAGATATTGAGGATGATAAGATCGTAATTGATAAAAAAGGTGCAAAGAGATTTACACAGTTGAGAGGTTTGAGAGGTAGAATTACGATATCTTTAGTGGTGAGAGAGAAACTTGAAGATCAGACATATCATGTTTTAGTTAAACATGAAACTGAACAACCAATTTTAATGCCAGCATAAATTTATGTTGTTAAAACTAGCAGTTACATATGATACATGAAATTTTTAGATTAGATAGTAAAACTAATTTTATTCTAGAAAGCTTAAAAGAATAGCCTTTTAAGCTTTCCATTTTTTTAAAATAGATTACTTTTTGTTTAGAAATAGTGGATAAAAGAGGTCTCCTGTTAGATCTTTAATACGTTTTTCATTTTTTATATCGTAGCTGATTAAGATACAACTTGATGGACCTGCTGATTTATCTAGCGGTAAAGCGCTTTTGTATTCACCGCCTTGCTTGCATATCTGATCGAGTTCTTTTTTAATTCCTTTAGAACCAACTGGAATGAGCTCATAAATTTCTTCCAAGTCACATAATTTCTTGAATAATTTTAGAGGAAGAATTTCATCAGGATGTTTTATAATTTCATCTCCCACAAGAGGTTTTCCCACAACTGCATAACGTGCATCATAGGGTGCCATTATGGTTCGTAGCTTCTGCTTTTTAATCGAACCAATTAGTGTAAATCCCGTAGCAGACTGTACTAAAGAAAAATTGCTTTCTGTGCTTCCCGTAATTTCAATTTTATCCAGCCCTAACTCTTCAAATGCTCTTGTAGCTCCTTGTACCAAGGAAGACCATGCTTTTTCATCATTAAAAGAATGAATAATTAAGGTTTTAGGTTTGGAAGCAGTAGCTAGCGTTTCCATGAGACAGACTCTTGTTCCATAATAGGCGACTATGTCATAAGGCACATTTACGGCGTCATCCCTTTTTTCTCCTATATTGCCTGAATTGTCGGAAGCTACCGTTAAAAGCTGATCATCCTGAAGCGGTAAAAGTAAAAGATTTCTATAACTAGTCATGGCTTTATCCGGATAAGAGACTTTTGCATGGAAGGTCTAACTCTTGGAATGATGATTATTGCAGCTATAACATTTAAAATAGTTGCAACCAATAAACTTGGGAGTAGTGCCAAAACCACTGCTTTCCCGAGAAACGGGTAAAAGAATAGAGGAGCAAAAAACCCGTTTCCTGCAATAAATGTAAAAATGGCTGTCTTTTTTCTATTTAAGCGGTAAAGCAAACCAAAAAGAAAAACAAACCCACCCATAAGCACAGCAATTATAATATGCAACGGTCCTAGTGGAAAGCCAGCAAGATATGCGGAGATAAGATGACCTAAACTTGCGACTCCGACACCAAACACCGGTGAAATGAGTGCGGCTCCCGAAAGAGCAGGCATAGAATCAAATGCCACACTCCCTACAGGTGATGGAATCTTAAGGAATGAGCCTGCTGCCGATAAAGAGAGAAACACGATGAACATCACATACTTTTTATTCATTATTATTTTCTTTACGTTTTCCACCACGGAAAACGACCGCACTCCGTTCATATTCCACATCTTTTAGTCCAGACCGGGAATTAACAACTCTGGCTATCGCAAAAAAGTAATCAGATAATCGGTTTACATATTTTAAAACAACGGGATGTATCTCTTCTGACTGCTGTAACTCCACAATTTCTCTTTCACCTCTTCTAGCAATGGTGCGGCAAACATGAATATAAGAAGAAGCCTCCGTCCCTCCAGGCAAGATGAACCGTTCTAACTCTGGTGCTTCTTTTATGTACACGTCAATTCTTTCTTCCAAAAACGTAATGATTTCTTCTTTTGCCTTAAAGGTATAACCTTTAGAAATCGCTGAAAGATCCCCGCCGCAATCAAAAAGCTCATGCTGAATTTTAATCAACTCGTTTTTGATATCATCGAATTTGGGTTCATGTAGTTTAGCTATGGTTAACCCTACAAAACTATTTAGCTCATCTAACGTCCCATATGCTTTTACGCGGATATCACTTTTAGCAAGTCTTCCGCCAATTACACTTGTCATTCCTTTATCGCCTGTCCGTGTATAGAGTTTCATACTTTTTACTCCTTCAATTCATTTTAAGTTTTGTGAAAGTCCGTACCAGATAACATCAACGTGTTTAGCGACCATGACAATGTCTTGGTAGAACCAGCCTGTATAGTCACGCCAAAGTCTGTCTTCTTTATTTATCGGTACAATCCCTTTTCCAATATCCGTACCAATCAAAACAAGCTTCCGATTCGTTGCTTCTTGTTCCCACATATGCCAGGTTTTCAAATATTGTTCTAACTTCTCTTTAGGATCTGAGTGGTTTTCCCTGATCACATGTTTTACGAAATGCTCTAACCCTTCAAACACAATGAGTGCATGTTCTGAAGAAAGGATATCAAAATCATCAGATTCATATCCGTTAAACCATGCAGAATCTTCCCTTGTAACACCATAGGATTTCATCACCCATTTTGCTTTTCCATTAAAGGCGCCGCCTGTAACAAAGTGCATCTCCCCTCCATTCCTCCTTCCCAATTAAGCGTATAACCCTGTCCATGTCGGGCGTTCCATTCCCAAAAATCCCGCTTTTCTTGTGCAAATTGAGACAATAGATATCGAATCGGTCCACCATGTGTAAGGATTACAACATGATTTATTTCGATATTCTTAAATAAGGGGACCACTTTGTGTTCCCATCCAAGGGATACACGCTTTTTAAATTCAGTAAAGTCTTCTCCATTTGGTGGACAGACTTCTTTTGGCTGATTAAGCCACTTTTGGTATGTAGGATCTTTGCAAAGGTCAGCGTACGTCTTATTCTCCCAATCACCGAAGTTCAATTCTCTAAACTCTTCACAAATCTTGATGTGTACATCAGGGTATAAAATCTCAACCGTTTCTAAACAGCGTCTTCTGTCACTTGTTAAAACAAGGTCCGGTTTTAAGTATCCATGATATGGTTTTAGGTCCAAAAGCTCCGTCTTCCCTTTCTCACAGAGGGAATGATCTGAATGACCTATATATCTTTTTTCCTGGTTGGCCTTTGTTAAGCCATGACGTATGAGAGTAACAGCCATCCTGCGAACCATAACCATGTTTCCATCCCTTCTGTAAATGCTCCGACTGTATCCCCTGTTATCCCGCTAAATTGTTTGATAATAAACCTTCTACTTAACAAAAAACCTATTATACTTACTCCCAACATGACAAGAACAATCATTCCTCCACCTGACAAAAAAGCTAGTAATAAAGCAATTCCCCCATACCATCCATAAAACTTAACACTTCTTCTTTCTACATTTTTTCGGATCTCATAGGCCATGCCTTCTTCTTTTGCAAGAGGAGTAATGAAGAGAAGAACGCCCATCCACGTCCTTGATAGGAATGGAACAAGTAAGAAGATTAACCATATATCTGCCCCTATCATCACTACACTTTCATACATGAATAAGAACCTCCAGCTTAATAAAAAAAGTACAGATAATACGCCAAAGGCACCCGTTCTCGGGTCTTTCATGATTTGAAGTCTTTTCTCAATATCTCTGTATGAAAAATAAGCATCACTTGCGTCCATCCAACCATCTAGATGCAATCCACCTGTCAGGAAAACAGAAAACGTGAACAAGTAGAACGATATGATCAACAGTGAGAAGCTCGAATGGTCTAAAAGATAAAAAGCCTGTATCGCGACTAGTCCGCCGAGAAACAGTCCAATAAATGGATAGAATCGAAAACTCCAGTTACTCGTCTCCTTTGTCCACTGAAACGATATCCGAAGAGGAATAGCTGTCAAAAACTGAACAGCAAGCCCCAATCCATGAAGCAATCTAGAAAACGATGGACTGTTTTTCAAGTTCGTGCGGCCCCTTTCGTAAAATGGGTAAACCTTGTTCCACTTGATACACCCAGTCACTTTTTTGAACCAAGCCTTGATGAAGATTGCCTAGCAATTGTGCAAAAAAATAGGTTCCACTATCATTTATCGGCAGACCATAGTTTACTTCATTGGACACCACAATCAGGATATTTTTCTTTCCAAGCATGCTAATTCCATCCATTATTTTTTTATAGATATTCATTCTTGTATTTAGTTCCAACCACTGTTTCCGCTTGCTTTCCCAGCCATGAAACAGTTCATTCGTCAGCAGATTGGTTAAACAATCCAACAGGATAACACGGTTTGGTTCAATACTTTGTTCTAATTCGTGTATGTTTCGTAGATGCTCCCACGTTTTCCACCTGTACCTGCTTACCCTACGCGCTTCTTGATGTCTCTTGATTCGATCATTCATTTCATCATCTTGCCTGGCACTAGTTGCGATGTAATGAAGTGGAGTTTGCCCACCATAATAAACAGCTATCGTTTCCGCAAAACTGCTCTTACCACTTCTCACACCCCCTGTTATAAAAATAATCATGAGTATGTCCAGCTTTCAAGAACAGTGAGAAGCCTATCATTCTCAATTGGTGTACGAACAGCTATGCGCAGACCTTTTCCATCAATTCCTCTAAAGTTTTCTGTATGCCTGACAATGATTCCGTTTGAAAACAGAAATTGCAGCAGGGGAAAGTGATCCTCACGCGATTCCTTTCGCTGCAGTAAATAAAAGTTTACTGAAGAAGGGGAAACTTCAAACCCGAAAAAATTCAGTATAGGAAAAATTCTTCTTCTCTCTAAAGAGATGTTCTGGGCTGTTTGTTTTATGTACATTTCACCATTCATCAGACAAATTGAGCCTAGTCTTTGTGCGACCCCGTTTACACTCCATGGCGGCTGAAGGGCCTTAAGGCAATTAATTTGTTCCTCAGATGCAAGTGCATAACCGATTCGAGCTCCTGGTAGATGAAACATTTTAGTCAGTGATCTTAAAATAATGAGGTGTGAATAATGCTTTAAAAAGGGTACCGCGGATATGGGCTTCTCCATAAAGTGAAGAAATGCTTCATCAATGACCAATGTAACATCATAGGTTGCAGTAAGATTGATGATAGCCTCTAATTCATCTAATGTATAAGATGTGCCTGTTGGATTACTCGGATGGCAGAGGAAGCAAAGTTTCTTTCCGGTAAGATGAGCTTGTAACTCCTCTACATTCAATTTCCAAGCGTTTTCCTTTTTTGTAAGGTATGAATATACTTCACATCCGTTTGCAGTACAGGCATCTCGGTATTCAGAAAAAGCAGGTTCTACAATCAGTACTTTGCTACCTCGGTAAGCTTGAGCAATCAAAAAGATCAGTTCAGCTGCTCCGTTTCCTGGGAGGATCTGTTCTTTTTCCACTCCATCTTTTCCAGTGGCTATTTGGATAAAATCACTGCACGTTGGATCGGGATAATGAAGAATCTCTTCGTATAGATTGCCCCAAGTAGATTCTATTTCTTTAAGCGGCGGAAATGGATTTACGTTAACACTAAAATCCAAACTACCTTTTATCATTTCACTTTTTAATGATTGGGCAAGCAATTGAGGATTAGCCCCATGACTCGGTAACTGCAAGAAAGATCCCTCCTGTCGCTAGTAAAAATACAGTAAACCATACTACTGCTTTTTCCATAATGGATATAGACTCTACGATATGTACAGGTTCTAAGTCCGAATATGCTTCACCGATAACGGGTCTGTGAGAAACGACCCCTTTATATGTATTTGTTCCTCCTAGTTGGATGCCAAGAATTCCTGCAACAGCTGCTTCTCCCCAACCACTATTCGGACTAGGATGATTCTTCGCTTCTTGTTTAAGCCACGAAACTCTTATTTTTTTCTTTTTCCTGTTTCCTAAAATCATTAGCCAACCCGTCAGCCTCGCAGGAATATAGTTTAAAAGGTCATCGAATCTTGCTGATGCCCAGCCAAACTCTAAAAATCTATCATTCTTATACCCTACCATCGAGTCACACGTATTCACTGCTCGATATACGAAAGCGAGCGGTGCACCGCCGATCAAAGCAAAGAAGAGTGGTGATGTCACTCCATCGCTTGTATTTTCTGCTATTGTCTCAACCGTACCTCTCACGATTTCAGACTGCTGAAGTTGATCTGTATCACGACCAACAATCCAGCTAAGCTTGAAACGCGCCTCTTTCATATCTTCTCGGATAAGCGGGTCATAGACGGAGAGACCCGCTTCTTTTAACCCTTTCGCTGCAATGGTCGTTGCGATTAGAACCGACTCTATTAAAATACCAATCACCACATGAAGATGATAAGCTGCCCATACGACGCACATAGAGAGAGTACATGTGATAAAAAGGACCGAGAGAAGCATGAGAACCCCTTTTTTTCTTTTATGTCTTCCTTTATTTAAAAGGCGTTCTGCGGTCGAGATCATCTTCCCAAATCCTCTTACGGGATGAGGCAACCACCGAGGGTCTCCAATAACCTGATCAATACAGACAGCTAAGACAATACTTATCAAATGGTAGAGCATCACATCATTCTCTTTCTATAATTTTCAATGGCCTGTCCGATTGCTTCGAATACGCCTTTACCAATTGCCTTACCAACTGGTGTTATCGTCCCTGCATACCTCATATGTGTACCGGATTGTGTAGATCCTATGCATATACTATCTGTTGAAGTTCCTGTGGCAACCGTTTTTGAAAGAGGATCTAGTACGTTATATGTACTTAGTGCACTTGTTTTCGCTTCTGTTGCCGTCATCATCGCCTGAACAAACGCTTCATCTGTTAATACACCCTCAATAAAAATCCAAATGTTGATGGTTCCGACTGTGGCTTCTTCTTTTCGAATCCATGATTGAGCGGCATCTACCGCGTTCCCTGTACCAACTGTGACAGCTATCAAGAGAGCGAAATCTTCCTTCTGTATTGAAACTACACTAGCATCTCCCAATCTAGCAGCAGTCATCATACCAATCGTGTCATGCGGATTAAACTGTTTTTCTTTCAAATAGTTTCGATATTCATTGTGGGCGTCATCAATATAATAGTTCTTATCTACGTGGCGGTTTACAAATGTGGATGCCCACTGAAAACCTCCACCTATCAATGCAGACGATAATGTCTTTAAAGGAAAAGGACTAGAAAACACCATGAGCTCTTTTGTAGCAGTTAGTTCGAGTTTTTGAATCGATTTTTCTTGAGTTTTCATTTCAGGTACGGGTGCGATTATTGGGCTTGGTGCTTCAGGATGGTCCCTCCGAGTTAAAGGGGTATAATATACTTCTTGAAGAAGTTCCTTATTCATAATCGCTCGTGGATGCCCGTTTGCTTTAACGATTCCATCATCCAACAAAATAACTTCATCACAATAAAGGCTAGCAATATTTAAGTCATGTAGAATTGCAACGACGGTTAACTTCCTTGTATATACCCATTTCTTCAATAAATCCATTAATTTTATCTGATACGAGAGATCCAAATGGTTTGTTGGTTCATCAAGGAGCAGGATCTCAGGTTCTTGAGCTAGTGCCTTTGCCAGCATGACTCGCTGTTGTTCTCCACCACTTAGCTGATTGATGCTTTTGTGTACAAAATCCTGAACACCCGTCAGCTCTATCGCCTCTTTTACTACCTGCTCGTCGTGTGCACTCGCCACCTTTAGCAGTCCCTTGTAAAACGGATATCGGCCAAGCTCTACGACTTCCTGAACCGTAAAATCAAATGAACTTCCTGCATGTTGCGGCAAGACAGCCATTACTTTTGCCAGTTCTTTTGCTGTATAGTTTTGCAACCTTTTCCCTTTTATAAGAACTTCTCCCTTGTCCAAAGGATGTGTTCCGTTCAATACTTTCATCAGAGTGGTTTTTCCGCTTCCATTTGGTCCGATGATTCCAGTCATCTTCCCTTTTGATAGGGATAGAGAGAGGTCATTTAAGACCTTTTTCCCTTCATATCCTGCACTTACATTGACAACAGAGATCATGCGGTCATCCTCCTTCGTCGATGTTGAATAAAAATAATGGCAAATACAGGACTTCCAATGATCGCGGTCAGAACACCAATCGGTAACTCAGTTGGCGCAATAATAGTGCGTGCCAATAAATCAACCAGCACCAAGAACACACCACCTAGCAACATCGAAAGAGGAAGCAAGTGTCTATGATCGACTCCCCATAGCATTCTTCCGATATGTGGGATAACAAGGCCGACAAAACCGATTGTTCCGGATACAGCAACCGCTGACCCTGTTACGAATGACGCTCCAATCAGAACGATTGTCGTATGTTTCTTCACATCAACACCGATGTTTTTTGCATCACTTTGACTAAAAGACATAGCATTTAGTTCCCTTGCGCTCCCAAGTAGCATGAGCAAACCTGCTGCAAGAAAAGGTGTGATTAAAGAAACGTATGACCAGCCTCTCATCGAAACACTTCCTAAAAGCCAGCCGATGATCTGACGCAGTTCTTCACCTGATAAGGCGATCAGCAGTGATATAAGGGAGCCAAGAAATGAACTACATAGAATGCCCGCTAAGATAATGGTTTCCACAGACAAGTTTCTCTGTACCAAACGTGCAAAAGAGATCACACCAACTAGCGTAAAAAAACCAGCAGCAATCGAAACGACTGGCAAGGTAAAATGTCCGAGACCCGGAAGCTGAACCCCAAAGAACAGTACGATGACCGCTCCAAGCGAAGATCCTGAAGAAACGCCGAGTGTATAAGGATCGGCTAAAGGATTTTTCAAGAGACCTTGAAACGCAGCTCCCGCGAGAGATAATGCAAAACCAACTAACATGGCAAGGAGCACCCTTGGGAGCCGGATTTGCATAATGATCGATACTGTCGAAGCATTAATCGGCGCTCGCAATGGATAATTAAAAATTTCTGCACCCAAAATTTGTACGACATGAAAAAGGGGGATCGACACAGATCCGATCGATATCCCCAAAACCAATGATGCAGCGATTAAGATAAAAAGTATTCCATAAGAAACATATATTTCACTTTTTGAAAACATCTGGATAGATAGCTTTTGCAAGCTCCTCCACTCCTTCAATCAATCGCGGACCAGGACGTGTCACTTTGTCCGAATGTACATCATAGATGTTATTATTTTTAACAGCACTTACATCTTTCCAAGCTTTTCTTGCTATCACTTGTTCTTTTGGCTTTTCCGTATAGTAGCCGTAAGTTGTAACGATTACATCTGGGTTGTAAGCTACTGGTTGTTCTTCTGATACTTTTGCCCATCCATCTAGGTCACCTGCTGCGTTCTCCGCGTTAATCGCTTTGAGCATTTCATCAATAAACGTACCTTTACCAGCTGTATAGATCTCTGGGGAAGGTGATACCTCTACCCATACTTTTTTCTTTTCTTTCACGGATTTCGCTTTATCTTCAATATCAGCAAGGTCATCTTTCATCCCCTTAATGATCTCGTCGCCTTTACTCTCTGTTCCAGTCACTTCTGAAATTGTATCAATGGAGTCATACGTGTCGTCAAAATTAGTCGCATCCTTTACGACAAATACAGCAATACCGGCATCTTCAAGTTGTTTTAACCCGTCTTTTGCTGTAGCCATGCCTGATTCGTGAGCTAAAACAAGGTCAGGCTTTAATCCAACAATCTTTTCAACGTTAAATTCCATTCCGCCGATCTTTGTCTTTTTTGCAGCAGCTTCTGGATAATTATCAAAATCAGAAACACCTACAACTTCTTTCTCTAACCCAAGAGCAAACAAGATTTCCGTATTGCTCGGAATTAAAGAAACGATTTTTTCAGGCCGTTCCTCAATGGTTACTTCTTTTCCGCTAGCATCTTTTACTTTTAAAGGAAAATCTGATTGTACTTTCTGTGAACCCTTACCGTTCTGATCAGCTGTTTCATTTGCGGTTGAACAACCCGTGATGATGGCGATCACCAATAAAAGCATCATGGTCATTTGTGTAAATTTCTTCAAAATCTTCACGCTCCAGTTATGTATAAGTATTTAGCTGTTTTTCGTGCAAAAGAAAAAAGCTCTCCTTGTTCAGGAGAGCAAATCAATAGTAAAAATCATGATATACGATGATTACAATTGCTTCACCTTTTCCTCGAAGGTTGCACAGACAGACAGATAAGGCAGGTATCCTGACTCTCGTTCATCAAGCTTCTTTCCTTCCCATTCGTCTTGAACAGTGGATTTTAAGAAGCTCTCCCGATTACAGTGGCGGGACCGTGCTGGACTTTAACCAGCTTCCCTTTTAACGTTTATAAAAAACGAACCTTATCCGTGTATTCAGCTATCACCATTATACCGTTTTATCCAAAAATATGAAGAAAATTTTTAGAATAATAAATTAAGTGTCTTCAAACCATGAACGACAATGTAAAATCAGCATACTCGTCATCTACCGGAATTAAAATAAATAACGTCCTGGTTCAGTCCAAAAATTTATTCCTTACTTTAGAAAGCACGTCACTTTTACACTTCATATCCAATCAACCATTCTAAACGCTTAATTTGAAGGGAGTCAGGCATCGTACGCAGTAAAACGTTCCTAAGTTGGATGGATATTGGATTCTCAAGTTGCATGAATTTCCCCATAGCTCTTGATCCCCTTACAACTTTTGCAGTTCGAGGAATTCTGATTCTTTCATATATCTTAACAGCTTGTTGAATGTCTTCGGGATGCTTCACAATGCAACGCGATAGTACTATAGCATCTTCCAATGCCTGGGCACCGCCTTGTCCCAAATTTGGCAGCATTGGATGCGCCGCATCTCCAAGTAAGGTAGCCATACCCTTGCTCCAAGATTTAATTGGTTTTTTATCAAAAATTTCATGAGTGAGAATATTTGCTTCCTCAGTAGACTCAATTACCCCTTCTATTGGTCCCCACCATCCCTTAAAATGATCCAAAGCTGTATTTTTTCTGTTCTCCGTTGTCTTCAGAGTTCCAAGAGGGGTATTAATAGCTGCAAACCAAAAGATTCTCCCTTTACCCAAATGAGAGTATCCGAACCTTTTGCCTGGTCCCCAAGCCTCAAAACCTCCTCCCAGTTCAATTGGAAAGCGTTCATCTTCAAAATGGGATATGCCACGAAAAGCAGTAAACCCAGAATAACGAAGAGGTGACGAGCCGATTAAGGATCTCCTTAGTTGAGAGTGAACTCCGTCTGCACCGATTAATAGATCTCCTTCAACTACTTCTTTGTTCTCAAATATCGCCCTTATTTTCGACGTATTCTGTTCTTTACGAACAAGCTTTCTTCCTAAAAAAACAGTATCTGGCTTTAAATTTCCATATAAAATACGCTGTAGATCTGCTCGATGAATCAAATAACTGTATGTCCCATATCGCTTTGCCTGTTTGTGAACTGGTAAATTCAAAAGAAGCTTACCATCCCAAGTTCGTATTTCTGCTTTTTTAACGGGTGAACCCATTCTACGAACCTGTTCGCCTATACCCAACTTGTCCAATGCTTTCATAGCATTTGCAGCCAATACAATTCCTGCTCCCATTTCCTTAAGTTCTGTAGCCCTCTCGTATACAGAAACGTCTATCCCTACCTGCTGCAAGGCATTTGCTGCTGAAAGTCCACCTAATCCACCACCATTAACGATTATCTTTGGGGAAGTGGTTGATATACCCATATTGATCACCTTTCCTGCAATCCTTTGATGTATATTAATTATAACAATTTGGTGTAGTGCAAGAAAAATTCAATCATAACCTCTTTATCGAAACATTCATTTGTAGCACTTTCTAAATCAACTTAATTTAAAGTCTATATAAATAGTAATCCTGTGAATGTACAATTTGGAATCCCACTGCTTTATATAGACCAAGAGCATGATCATTTTTTGTTTCAACTTCTAGATGTACCGAATGCCCAACTGAACTTTGATCTTTTATGACTCGGCGCAACACGTTCCTGCCAATTCCTTTACCTTGATGCTCTGGTAAAATGGAAAACCCATAGATCCAAGCTTGCCCATCTTTTTGCGAAACACGAATTTTCCCTACTGTTTGTCCATTGACATCGATCATTAACATATTCGTGTTTCCTTCTTTTTCAAACGACCGTTCCATGGACTGGGCATCTTCTCGAGACATCCCGAAAGCTTCAACAGATAAACGGATACGCATGTCTAAATCATCTACTTCTGCTTGTCGGAGGGTTAAATCCTCCACCGGCTGTAAGGATTTTTCTTGCCACACCATTTGATGTTCTGAAAATGTAATTAGCGCCTATTTTATATAAAAAAGCTTTTGCTGCATCTGATTCCGCCGGTGTATTTAATAATACTTAAGTTTTAGCTTTATATGATCATGAGACTCACAATCTTTTTGTAGTTTTTTAATATCTATAAGTTGTTGTTTTGTTAACCTATTGATCTCCTTTTTTCATATCTATGATCCGGCTTTTATTAGTTCAATAAAAAAGAGCACATTCCTTTCTTAAAGGAATGTGCTCTTTTGCTAAGGATCAGATAATTAAGTTTTATAACTTCAATAATCAACCTGTCACCACACTTTTGGATTACACACTTTAGTTATGTATTCTAAGTAGGCACTTTTCATAAATTTCTATTGTTTCAATTTGTAATGCATTTAAATCAATTTTCAAATTCCCCTCACGCTCTTCACCTTCTTCACCTAACCAACAAATATAAATTTCGCAATAATCGCCTTGAGGAAGCAACTCTTTTAGTAGGTGACATAAATAGAGAAAAGTCTTTTTGGATTTTTCATAGTTATGTGGAGAATGAATCCTATGATATTCATTCATTTGCCAAATAGGATGACCTTTTTCAGAAACTTCATAAATAGAGGACGTCGTAAAATGGTTCTGCTTCACTACACCACGGTTCTCTTCATCTGAAAAAACATAACATATTTCGACTTCATCCTTCGTAAGGTATTCACTTAGTTGAACTTCAAAGTTCAAACCGATATAGGTTGCCATACTCATGATCAAAAACTCCTTGTTATAGGGTGATTTTCATATAATCCCTTCCTATACCTTAAACTTTTCTAAATTGTTAATTGATTTTAGCATAGATACAAGTGTCAGTAAGCTGGCTGCCATCTGCGGATAGATCTTCATTCCTTAAAGTACCTTCTAATATAAAACCCAGTTTTTCCGCTATTAAGCGACTTTTTACGTTTTTTGAGTCACATCGTATTTCAATTCTTCTAAATGCGAGATGATTTAACCCAAAGTTAACTAACTCCTTTACTGCTTCCGTTATATAGCCTTTTCCGCTATATTTTGTATTAATCCAGTATCCCATTTCACATTTTGGAATGTCCCAGTCAATCCTATGAAGGCAACTCTTTTAAACAATCAATTACACTAAACTTAATTTCAAAGTCTCAACTTCTAATTCTAATTCCAATAAGGACTTTTGTACTCTCCTGAAAGGGAAGCTCCCTTTATTTCAGCTTTTATAATCATTCATATAACTCCTTAGCAGTTCTACTCTATCTCCTCAGTTCAATAAGAAAGTGCACTTCTCCTTCTTGAAGAATTGCACCGGATTGCTGAAGGATATAAAGTAACCTATTATTCACCTTGTCCCATTCTTACACCCTATTGTTGAATAGTTAAAAGAAATCTTTTGGTATGATTTCAAACAGTATGGAGAAATAAAAAAGAACCCATAAAAGGACTAAGGGTTCTATTCGTGAGCGTTTATGGATGCAAAAAAACCTTATTATCATAGAAGGTATTTATCTGCTAAATTCATACTCTAAAATGTTAAAAATAACTCACAAGTTAAATTAACTTTGGTTACCTATCAGGTTCGCTTCGAATAAATCGATGATTTCTAAAAACCTTGATTAAATTCTCCATTGGACTCCCAAGTGTGCCTCCAGTTGGATACCCCATTGTGTACCTCCTTATACAGAACCCATTTCCTTTCAAATGTATTTTTAATTTCATGAAATTATTCAAAAAATTAGTCAGATCTTGTATCATCATTATTTATCAACATTCTTATGGAATTAGTGTATCCGGAGAACAACTACTCAAGAGAAGAGTCAAGAGGTTTAATTCTTAATGGAGAAAACCCAAGTTCCTGTTGTTTTTAAAAATAAATTAGTCAAATGTTCATTTCCTTCTAAAGAAATTCACCGATTAAGAAGATATCCAAATAGATTTTAAAATTAGAAAAACATAGGGAGCATTTAATCTTCCTATGTTTTCATTTCTTTTATTCATCTTTTTGTTTTTGTTTCTTTTTCAAATACTCTGCACGTATTTTTTTAACATGCTTCTTTTTATCAAATTTGGCAGGCGCGTTTTTTCATGAAACTTTGTCACAGCTACCTTACCTTTGTTATCCAATTGAAAATTTACCCACTTTGTTCACCTATTTTTTTTATCTTAAAAGAGAATCTATTCAACAATATACTATACCTTATCTTCCTGAAGTAAACCTTATTACTTTATTAAGTACGGTTAACTTTGTATATAGTAGTAATTATCAGAGTTACTCCACTAATTCTATTTTCATCAATACTCCTTTTAAACAAAAACCTAAAAATAATTAGATGATAATTATAGTTCAATAAAATAGAAAATTCAAAATAGCATTGAAAGCGAATACAATTCCATATATACTAGTTTCGAAACGTTTCGATGCTCGTATATGATAACGAAAGGAGATTAAAGATTATGAGAATGTTAATTTTAGATCTAGATTCTTTACGTGCAGACCACCTAGGTTGTTATGGGTATCACCGAAATACTTCCCCAAATATTGATAAAGTGGCTGAGGAAGGAGTTCGATTTAGTAATTATTATACTACCGATGCGCCTTGTCTTCCTTCTCGTACAAGCCTTATGACAGGACAATTCGGTATACATCACGGAGCAGTTGGTCATGGTGGTACAGCTGCAGATCTACGTCACGAGGGACCAAAACGTGATTTTCAGGATCGCTTAGTACAAGAAAGTCTAGCTGGTTTTTTACGTAGTGAGGGCTTGAAAACCACCCTAATCAGTCCTTTCCCTGAAAGACATTCAGCTTGGCATTTTAATGCAGGATTTAATGAGATTTATAATACAGGTAATTGTGGCATGGAATCCGCTGAAGAAGTTACACCTACTGTAATAGATTGGTTGGATCGCAATGCAACACAAGATGATTGGTGCTTATATGTAAACTATTGGGACCCACATACCCCGTATCGTGTTCCGGAGAGTTTTGGAAATCCGTTTAAAAAAGATGACCTTCCAAATTGGCTTAATAAAGACGTATTAGAGAAACACAAAGAATGTGTTGGTCCACATAGTGTCCACGAGATTGATATGTTTTGGAGTAATCCATTGCCACAATTCCCAAGGTATCCCGTTGAAATAAAAGGTATGGACGACATGAAAAAAATGATCGATGGATACGATTGTGGCGTTCGTTATATGGATGAACATATTGGGAAAATCCTCACAAACCTTGAAAAACAAGGAGTTTTGGATGAAACCATTATTGTGATCACTGCTGACCATGGAGAGAATTTAGGAGAATTAGGAATTTATGGTGAACACGGAACAGCAGATCACGCAACGTGTAGAATACCGATGATTATTCGGTGGCCAGGAATGCTAAAACAGCACGTAGATCATGGATTGCACTACAATATAGACTTAATCCCTACATTGGCAGAACTTTTTAACAAACCTGCCAAAAAGAGTTGGGATGGTATGAGCTATGCTTCCGTTCTTCAAAATGGAAAAGAGAGTGATCGAGAGTTTCTAGTCATTTCTCAATGTGCTCACGTATGTCAACGTGGTGTTCGTTTTGGAGATTGGCTTTATGTTCGAACCTATCATGACGGTTATCACCTTTTTGACAAAGAAATGTTATTTAATCTAAAAGAAGACCCTCATGAGCAACATAATCTTGCGAACGATCGGAAAGACATTTGTAAGGAAGCGGTATACTATTTAAACGAATGGCACGATGAAATGATGAAGACCATGGATAACGATGTAGATCCATTATGGACAGTCATGAAAGAAGGCGGCCCTTATCATGCTAATGGGCATCTTAAAATGTATGCTGAACGATTAAAAGAAACTGGACGGGAACTACATATTGCAGAACTTCAAAAACGTCATCCTAGAGAATTCGAATAAGCCTTTTAATCAAGTTGTATCAAACAACCTTTTCGGGTAGAAACAGTCTATTTCTTAAAGGAGGTATATAGAATGGTGAATAAAGCTTGTTGCGCAGTAAACAGAACGAATAAAAATATCAAACTCGCAACCAGTGAAAAAGCTGCAGAATTAAATCTATATAAAGAAGATATGATCTATTTAGAAGGTGGAAGCTTTTTGATGGGGACAGATGATCAGGAAGGTTTTCCTGAAGATGGCGAAGGACCGGTACGAGAAGTACATGTCGATCCCTTTTATATCGATGCGTATGCGGTTACCAATAAAGAGTTTGCTCAATTTATTGAAAGTACCGGATATATGACGGAAGCAGAGAAATTTGGATGGTCCTTTGTTTTTCACCTTCTAGTGTCTGAAAATGTGAAACGTCAAACCACTCAGGTGCCACAACAAACACCTTGGTGGCTTGTTGTAAATGAAGCTTCTTGGAAGCAGCCAGAGGGACCAGATTCAACGATTATAAACCGCATGAACCATCCCGTCGTACACATTTCTTGGAATGATGCGGTTCATTATTGTAATTGGAAAAAGAAGCGTCTACCTACTGAAGCTGAATGGGAATATGCTGCACGCGGTGGATATGAACAAAAGAAATATCCATGGGGCAATCAATTAAAGCAAGACGGAAAACATCAATGTAATATTTGGCAAGGGCATTTCCCTAATGAAAACAAGGCTGAAGACGGATATATAGGAACAGCACCTGTAGACGCTTATTCGCCAAACGGTTATGGGTTGTACAATGTGGTAGGGAACGTATGGGAATGGTGCTCTGATTGGTTTAGCCCTATACATGAATTAAATAGCATTAGTAATCCCACTGGACCAATTAAGGGACATTCCAAAGTGACAAAAGGTGGATCTTATCTTTGTCATCAATCTTATTGCAATCGATACCGAGTAGCCGGTAGAAGTGCAAATACGCCTGATAGCTCAACAGGTAATTTGGGGTTTCGTTGTGCAGCAAATGCAAATTAATATCATGAAAGGTCCTTTAGAGGATCTTTTAAAAAAGAGGATGTCCAAAAGTAGAACTTTTGAAGTCATGCCTCTTTTTTTAGGTTCTGCGGTATCATTAAATCTCTTTCGATAGACAATAACTCCTCCAATATTACAGTAGATAATCCTACTCCTAATTATTTGTTCAATAAATTCAATAAAAAAGAGCACTTCTCCTTCAAAAACCACCCATATGTTGAATAATCAATGTTTGCTTTATAAACATAAAAATCAAATTGATAGGAGTTCTTATTGACTGTTATCCTTTTTTACTGAGGTCAGGTCAAATTCGAACTATTAAAAAAGTAGCTTTTAAAAAATTAATTATTGAACCTTTGTTTTATAAAACATTTTTTATAGACATATTGACAGAAATTCATTTATATCTTAACTTATACATATAATTACTATGCATAGATTTACTATGTATATGGAGGTGAATGTTTATGAAGATAAGCAAAGAATTGCTTAAGGGTAGTACCACTACTCTTATTTTGAGTTTGCTTAATTCTAAACCAATGTACGGCTATGAAATTATCAAAGAACTGGAATCGAAGTCTAATGGGATTTTTAGTTTTAAGGAAGGCACCATCTATCCCATCCTTCACACCCTTGAGGAGAAAGAACTCATTGTATCTTACTGGGGCGAAGGGACTGGAAAGAGAAAGAGAAAATATTACAAGATTAATGACCAGGGCAAAGAATTTATTCAAGAGAAAAAAGAAGAATGGTCCGTTTTCAAGAATGCTGTTGACGAAGTTTTACGTGGGGAGAAAATCGTATGGGATTAGAAGATAAGTTTGAAATGTATATTAGTGATCTGTGTAAACGGATAAAAAATAAGGATGTTCATGCCCATATAAAATTGGAGATCCACGATCACCTTCATACGCTCAAAGAGGAGTTCATGAGTACTGGACTTTCAGAAGAAGAGGCGATCGATCAAGCATTGGCTCGTATGGGAGATGTAGGAGTTTTGGGAAAGCAGCTTAACAAAACACATAAAGCCCCTATGGATGTGAAAACCTTGCTGTCAGTGCTTACAGCTTCTCTATTCGGGCTGCTGGTTATGTATTATTTGCAATTCCACTCGGCTTTTACAGAGCTTCAAGAAATGAAAATTTTCAATAAAAGTCTTGTCTACTACTTGTTGGGTGTCGTGCTCATGCTTAGCCTATTTATGATTGATTACAGAAGATTGATGAAGTACTCCAAGTACATCTATGCGGCAACAATCCTCATACTTTTATTAACCGTTCTTATTGGTGTTAGAGTCGATGATGTGCCATTTTTAAATGTAGGCTTTGCCACTATTAATTTCACCGAAATCACTCCATTCCTTTTGGTCGTAACCTTTGCTGGAATGTTTCATTCTTGGGATTGGAATGATAACCAAAAGTCATGGTTTGGAATAGGTATTATGTCAATTCCCATTCTATTAATGGCGACTACAGGAGCTTTCGCAGCTACTATAATTAGCATCATTGTATGCGCTGCAATCATGCATACGTCAAGTTCCAATCTGAAGCAAACGATAACATTCACAGTTGTTGCTTCTATATGGCCCATTTGGAATCTGCTATCTCTTTCACAGAGCTATACAGATTTTAAAATAGGTGAGGCTTATTTAATAGGGAGTGCCCTCCAGGTGTCCCCAAGTTTTATTTCTGAGGTTCATACAGATTTAATCTTAGCGTACATCATTTATTCGTTTGGGTGGTTAGCTGCATTAATAGCTTTAGCCCTGGTTATATTTTTTATTTGTAGAATATTGATTACCGCCAAAAGTGTGAATCACCCTTATGGAAAATTACTGATTACAGGACTGGCAGCAGTCTTTTCAGCTCAGTTTATACTAAGCCTACTGACGAATCTCAGTTTATCTCCACTGACTGGTGTACCCGTACCATTCATGAGTTATGGAGGTTCACACTTATTGCTGGAGATGATTTCCGTAGGATTGATCCTTAGCGTATATAGAAGGCGAAAAAACAAGGAAGCAGTTTCCTTGGCTCACTTTCCGCAAAGTAATTAGAAGCAACACATAATGGATTCGATGCGACAAGAAGCCATTACTAAAAATCTCAGACTATTTGTTAGTCTGAGATTTTTTAATGGACTAAATTGGTGATAAAAAGTACAGATCCTTTATACTCAAACCGTTCTTACCGTGTTTTTGTTGTTCTATTGTATTTGTCTGTGGAATTACATGTTCTCACAAACTTAATAAAAAATATTTATATTTTGTATCATATCTTCTATCGGGTGTCTTCTTTTTTTTAATACTTGTTTATCACGTAATTTAACAAGAAAATCAGTAAAATCCGATTTGGTTGGAAGTCCTAATATATCATAATGAAAATCATTAGCGACTTTCTCCTCAACATACTTCTCCAAAGCGTGAATTACAGTTACTTCATGCTTCTCTTCTAATGAGGTCCACCTCTCTAAGTCAGCCCATGAAAAGTTTGATCTTAAAAAGAGTTCGTCCCAACCTTCTGTTACTGGAAACCTAACGTGTTTCTCCATCCATTCAATGACCTTACGTGATTGAAAATCCTTCAGATGGGAGAGTGCTTCATAACCATCTATACTATTATTAGGTAATTGTTCTAAAAAATTTATTACTAAACGTAATCCTTTATCCTTACTCATACATTTTGCCGTTAAGAAAGAACGTAATCTTTCATCCAGAGTAAATTGCTTAGCTTCCCATAAGCTTATCACCCATTCCTCAACGTTTACTCCAAAAACTCTACCGATTATCTCACATATTATCTTCTGATCATCAAATGCATCTTTTTTATGTAATTCTTCTAAACAAAAGTTAAATAACTCTTTTTTATTAAATTTATTGAGAATTTCAATTGTTTTTTTATCAACTTTTTCACGATAAACAACAAAAGCTATTAACTGTTTAATGTTATTTTTCACATCATTTAACGTTGTCTCTGAAAATGATTCAAACCATTGTTTCCATTTTACTGCTGAGGGACTTGTTGTTGCCAAGCCTGCATCACTTAAGAAGTATTCAAGCTGCCATTTTTCACTTCCAATACATCCTAGTTCAGTAATTCTCAATAAATAATCAATAAATGAATCCGCAATATAAGTGACTGTGTCTTCTTCATGATCCCAATAAATAACTGGTTTTTCTTCACTTTCAACTGACATATCAAATGCATATACATCTCCATTACCTGCATGAGCAAACTCTAATTTCCCCCTGAGTGTCTTTCCATAATCTTCTCCGTCTTCAAACAATTCGTCAGCTAATTCATCCAAGTTCTGAAGGTAATCAATATTCCAATTTATTTCTCCAGAGAATATTTCATTATATTCACTTGGAATCATCGTATCTTCAGAAAAGGAGTAATAAAACGAAAGTGATTTCCCTAAGTTCTGTAATATGTATTTATACGAAGGTGGTAATTGATAACCCAACTCTCTTTCTTTAGCTTCAATCTCTTGTATTGTTGCTCTTTTTCCAATTTCAATGGGGTGGACATTTCCGTTGTTTTCACTTAATTTATGTAATATTTGTTCCCAGCTTGATAAAAGAAGTTCACAATCTTTCATACTTATACCCCTTACTTATACCCCTTACTTATACCCCTTTAATTTATCCGTATTAACTATTTACTTATATGTCTTTCTTATAGTTCAATAGAAAAAGTACATTTCCTTCTTAATGAAATGCACCCTTTTGTTGAATTTGTTTTAGGTTTCAAAGAGACTTCCATACTGTGTATAGAAGTCTTTTTGCCTATTAAGATTATTGGATAATTAAGTTCGTAACTTGGATAGCAATAATAAGGTGGTCTAAGCCCAATTTTGGACATTAACCAAGAATCCTCCATATAAACCATCTTTACTTTTTCATCCGAATGGTTCACTAGTAATAACTTTACCTCTGGATTAAATTCATATCTCAAAACATTCTTGCCCTTTACTTTAATAAACTTTAATAAAAACAAGTGCACTTCTCCTTCTTGGAGAAATGCAACCGTTTTTTGACTATTAATAAATAACTTTATGTCTTTATAAAACTACCTTATGAATGGATAAAGAAAATAAATATTGTGCAAGAAAATAGGTAGACATCACTAAATAGTGTCTATACTTTAGAGGTTTAATGAATCGATCCCAAGCAAGTGTTGCATCTGAAAAATAAAAAAGAGAAGCAGCCATTATTATAAATGGATTTTCTGTCAAAATAGAAACCCATACCATACTAGTAATACATACTATGTAAATAAACACCGCAACTTTTAGAGGATATCCCCTTTTAAATCGTTTTCCTTTTACTAATAGAATAAAAAATAAAACTGCTACTGTTAGTAAACAAACTGTAAGAAATACATTCACTTCCACCTGCTGAGGTTGCATTTGTAGGCAGGCTATAATGTAACAAATATGAGCTACAAGGAAAGATACAAGGCCATGGAGGAATCGATCGTTAGGGACCATTAAAAATATGTCACCTATTAATGACAAAAACAAACCGATGATAATCCACCAGGCGTAGGACGAGGGTGTACTAGTTAGTGCCATAAGAATGATCATGAGCATTGTCCCGGGTTTAAGAATATATATAAGAGTTTGATTATTATATTTAATTGCAAAAAGGTAAGTTAAGGATGAAATAAGAATGATGGAAGAAAGAAGATTAAATGTCATTGTAATCGCTACTCCTTCTTTATTGTAACCTCTTCAATAATCTTTCATATAGTTCAATATTAAAGTGCACTTCTCCTTCTTAAGGAATGCACCCGATTGTTAAACAGTGTATCAACTGAAAATGCTATCAATTTCCTTACGATCATAATCTAAGATCCAGCCATTATATTCTTTGTAAATGTTGTATAGTGATTCTCGTGAACTAGCTAAAATGTCACAACCTCTATCATCATAAATAATGAAAATCGTTTCTTTTTTTATGTTTATAAAGAAAATTTCATGATTAATACTTGGCTTAACTCCCATATCTTGATTACATATCGCTTTTATCATTGAAAGGTATTTAATATCAGAGACTTTACATTTAAGTATAAATCGATGTGTTTTACAATCTCCCTCATCATCATCTTCGGGATAAACATAAGGTATTATTGTATGATTCAATTTATTTAGGACATCTTTTTGCTTGATATACTTAAGAAATACATTTAATTTATGCCTAGATGTAATACCATATCCGTAATCACTTATATTTGCTACCACGAAAATCTCATCATTACATTGATTTACAGAATCAAAAAGGGTTATTGCACGTTTATAAACTTCGGTAAGATATAGACTATCGGCTTCATAATCTCGTAACTCTTCAATCCCTAACTCAAACCTAATGGCATTCTTCCAACTGTAGTACAAAGGCTGCCTGAGTTCTAAGTTGGGGAATTTTTTATGCATGTAACTTTTGAATAACATTGGTTAGACACCAAACCCTTTCGATTAACTATTAGCTTTTTAATTTGATAATACACAATTTACTTTTTAGCTTCTTTCCAATATAAACTTACGTATAAAAAAGAAAATCCGAAAAACAAAGCTTGAATAATATTAGTAGCCAAGTTAATGGAGGAGTTAAATCTTAAGCCAAATATTATATGTATTAAACAATATAAACCAGTGAATATAATAAGACTTTGTAATAGTGTTTTTATTTTGATCAACCCCTTTGTTAAAAAAGAGCACTTCCCCTTCTTGAAGAAATGCACCCGATTGCCTGATTATTGTGCTATCGTTCTCCGTGTATTTGAATTTAGATCAAAGTTTTAACTAAATAAATTGTGTCAATAGTTGGTTAAACTTGTCACGTTCTTCCCAGAATGGGCCATGACCACTATATTGAAATGGAACAAGCTGTGAATTTCTTATTTTTTCATTTAGGTCCTGAGCTTGTACAAATGGAATAACTTTGTCATGAATGCCGTGAATGATTAAAGTAGGAACATTAATTTTTGGAAGATCCGCATGCAACTTCTCATCTCTTAACGTAATTATAATAGCAGCTGTCGACCAACTAGCTGCTTGTAATCCCATTTGCAAAAACCAGTCCGAGAATGGTTTAGTTATATACTGAAAGAAAAAGCCATCTGTTACGTCCTGCATCATTTTAGGGCGGTCATTTAAAGTTTCTTTAAGAAAGTTATTAGCAGTTTCTACGGTAAATCCAGTTGGAGCAGCTGCATCAATAAGAACAAGCTTTGATACCCCAAAACCGTTGTAACGAGACATATATCGAATTGCGATAGCCCCACCGGTAGAGTGACCTACGAGAGTAAAGTTGTTTAATTGAAGTGTACCAACTAATGTGCGGATATCATCTGCAAGTCTGTTATAAGTATAGCCACTCATTGGCTTATCCGAATTACCAAAGCCCCTCCAGTCTATACCAATACAGCGGTAACCCATAGCAGGAAGAATATTAAACTGATATTCAAACTGATTATGATTTAACGGCCAACCATGTAAAAACACAATGGTCTTATTTCCCCCCGGGTTAATATCTTCTACATATAAATTCACACCTGGCTCTACGGTAACAAAGTATCCCATGAAGATTCCCCCCTAGTTAATATGGTTTCAACAATAAGATATTCATTTTGGGTAACATAGATGAGTACCTATTCCAGTTGTTGGTCAGAGAAACGAAAAGGACGGGGGTTAACGAACTATCCTACATGTAGTTTAAGTGTAATCCTCACAATTTTATCTAAATTTTACTTCTGAATAAGAATTTATTGATACGATTCAATTTATACGCATTTTTTATGGTTACCATGCCTTATAAATGTTCAACTGAACCTGCTCCAGTATTTCAATAAAAAAAGAGCTACGTTAATAGCTCTGCGATCTTCAACTAACGCACCCGATAGTTGAACAAGAAAATTTACTTCTCTATGTAGATGAGCTTTCCTTTTTTCCAATACTATGTCCTATAAAAATGCCAATTATGAGCAAAATAACGGAATCTGTTTCAAAATCTTTTGTAAATAACCCCCAAAGCAACCAACTAACAATAGCACCTGAAATTGCTAATAGTAAACCCTTCATAAATCCCCATCCTCAATTTAATTCTTTTAAAAGATAAGTAATTTGCAACAACTTGTATTATTCAGTTGCAAATCGGAAAACTAACTTTAAAAGTCTCACAAGTGGAGTTAAAAATGATAAAAAAGGTAACTGTTATTTCTTCATTTCTTGTGTTAATTGTATTGTTTCAATCGCCTTCCAAAGCAGAATTCATTGATACCAGCCAAGATTCCAGAGAGCTACAATATCAAGATACAATAATGCTTTTATTGCCTATAGATGAATTAATTAAGAAATATTACTCGCGTATACTAACAACAAACCCTACCGTTTATCCATATGATATTAAAGTGACAAAAGTTCAGAGAATAGGTCAATTCCGATCATTTCACTTTATATATACACTTGAAGTTGAACCTACAGTGGGACCCCATATTGCAGTAGGTAAAGATCGATTAGTATTTGAAATTGCACCTACAATACCGAGCTTAATCAAACTTAATAAATTTGAGCATTTAAGTACCTATGAGCTTCCTCCTAATTGGAAACATATACTTAGATAATATTTTTGTTGCACTTACATAATGGTTCAAAAAGGCAACAATGTGTTTGTTCAAAAAGTTCCATAAAAAGACGTTATTCCTTCTTTGACCAACGCACCCGATTATCGAATAGATTATTAATGAAAATGCACACGTCGTTTATAAGAAAAATAATGTCTTTCTAACAATTTTAATTACTTTTCATCTAATTTGTCAGCTATTCTTTTTAAAGATTGATTCATTTGATATAACATCACAACAACAAAGACAACCAAACCTAATGGTAGAATAAAAGAAAAAAGCCCCATAAGTGGAAGCCAAGTTCCCGCTGTTTCCATAAAAATATCCTCCTAAACGTAAGTAATAATTAATTATAACATTAATTGGAAATTTTATAATTAGCTAGCAAAATATTATCATCAATAAAAAAGTGCATTTCCCTTTTTGAAGAAATGCACCCGATAGTTGAATAATCAATGGGGGATAAGGGTTTCCATTTTTCCATAGAAAAACAAAGACAATTTGAATAAAAAATATTAACGCTAGGACTAATAATCCTATAAGGATAATGCTTGCTTACAAAAAGTATCAATATCAAACTTTATTTTAATGAACAATCTTTTAATATAATTGATTAAACTAAATTTCAAAACTACAAATGTATGATTTCTTTGCCCTCACTCATACTAAGAACATTGAATGAATCTTGAAAGGAGGTTCCCTATGTTCGGTAGATGGAGAATAAAACAAACAGATCAAATACAGACCAAAAATGTAAGTAAATCTCTAAGCGATAACATGATATACATACAAAAGAGTTTTAACCAGAGTAGTGATCTTAAGACACGATCATTTCAATTCATAAAACAAGAAGGATTGCTCGTTTATTTAGAGACGGTTTGTGACCTAGAAAAGATTCAGACTAACGTCCTTGTCCCTATTTCCAAACTTACTGGCAATAATACGACTATAGATAAATTGATTACCTCAACTAGATTAGAATCTTCGAATGATCTGGATTATTCAATCGATCAAATGCTACGAGGGTACTGCCTATTATTTATGGAAGACAATGAAAATGCATTCATTTTTAATGCCAGTAAAATTAACTCTCGATCTCCTGATGAACCTTCCAATGAAAAAGTAGTCCGCGGCTCACATTCGGGCTTTGTCGAAAATTTGGATACAAATCTAAATTTGATTAGAACAAGATTAGCCAACCGTCAATTAACAATTGAATATATGGAGATTGGAACAGAATCCAACACTAGGACAGCTGTCGTTTACATGAAGGGTCTGGCAAATGAACAGGTTCTTTCCTGTTTAAAAGAGAGGATGCAGAGCATCTCGTCTGATATGCTCTTTAGCCCTGGATATCTTGAAGAATTCATCGAAGACGAACCTTTTTCGCCTTTTCCACAAACTCTTTATTCTGAACGTCCGGATCGAGTGATGGCGCATCTAATGGATGGAAAAATCGCTATATTTACAGATGGAAGTTCTGACGTGGTCATTGCACCCGTTACGCTTTTTTCCTTCTTTCAATCTCCTGACGATTATAATAGCCGGGTATATGCAGGAAGTTTCTTCAGGTTGATACGATTCGTCAGTTTTATTGTCGCACTAACCTTTCCTGCTTTGTACATCGCGATAGTTGCTTTTCATTTTGAGGTTATTCCAAATGAAATAGTTGTTCTCGTCAAGCACTCTGTAGAGAGCGTTCCGTTTCCGCCATTGATCGAAGCAATGATAATGGCGTTTACCATTGAATTAATCCGTGAAGCAGGAGTCCGTTTACCAACTCCTATTGGCTCTACGATTGGGATCGTTGGCGGGTTGATCATAGGAGATGCCGTGATCAATGCTGGGCTTATCTCCAATATGATGGTCATCATTATAGCAATTACGGCCGTTTCCTCATTCACGGTCCCGTCCTATGAGATGAGTACATCCATCCGATTACTTACGTTTCCTCTTATGGTTTCAGCAGCCTCTTTGGGTTTTTTAGGAATGGCCTTTTCACTTATGTTTATTATCGGTCACCTATGCAAATTAGAGTCTTTCGGGACACCCTATTTTGCTACACTCGCTCCATTAACAATAAGAGATTTAAAAGATTCCTTTGTTCGTTTCCCAGTCTGGATGTTCAATAGACGTCCACAGGAGACAAGGGCGAAGAATATGCAAAAACAAGGGCGGAACAGGGAGTGGGATGATGAAGAATAAAAAAATACAGATTTCTTCTTTCCAGACGTTTTTTCTTGTCATTCAGTCTCAGATTGGGATCTCTGTCATCTCTTTGCCTTACTTTGTATTTTTAGCCGCTAAAACTGACAGCTGGATCTCTGTTTTAATCGCAGGATTTATCGTTCAGTTGATTATCCTTATGAACTGGGCTTTATTAAAACGGTTCCCCGAACGTAATGTGTTCGAAATCATTAAGCATGTTCTAGGAAATCGTTTGGGCAAGTTAGTGATAGTGTTCTATGTGGCTTATTTTATTCTTGTAGCTAGTGTGGTTCTCTCTTTATTTAGCCTTGCTATAAAAAGTTGGCTACTTCCTTTAACACCACAATGGGTTATCAAACTATTGATGGTGCTCATTGGGATCTATATCGCTAAAGAAAATATCCGAATTATTTCAAGGTTTTATGTTTTAGCATCTGTGGTTATCTTCATGTTCATTGTACTAATGTTTTACTCTTTTCGTTTTGGAAACCATTATTATTTGATGCCTATTGGAATTTCTGGAGTCACTCCAATTTTAAAAGGAGTGAAAGAAGCCATACTTCCCTTTATTGGATTTGAATTGTTTATGGTGGTCTATCCGAATATTAATGCTACGGATGGAACTAAATTAAAGGTCTTTACCTTAGCCAATTTTTTTGTTACTTCCTTTTATACCCTAATTACCCTTGCTTGTTTAGCATTTTTTAGTCCGGATGAACTGACGCTTATTCCACAACCGGTACTTTATTTAATCAAATCCTTCAGTTTTAGAATTATTGAACGGCCTGACATCTTTTTCACTTCATTTTGGATCGTTTTGGTCGCAACTTCATTCATGAGCTATCTCTATTCATTGTCTAGAGGGTTGAAGAGTGTTTACATTTCCTTCTACAGAAAATGGTATGTGTATCTCGGGGGTATGATCAGTTTTACTCTCTCTAATATCTATAACCAAAAGATAGAGGTAAGCAAGCTTTCCAATCTAACCTCTGTTTTAAGCTTAGTTTTTATTGTGATATTACCTTTTATTTTATTCATGTTAACAATGTTCTTAAAGAAAAGAGAGGATATAAAATATGCATAAAATAACTGGTTCTTTCATCATTTGTTCGTTACTGATTCTCAATTCAGGCTGCTGGGACCAAAGATTATTAAAAGATT
This sequence comes from Fictibacillus phosphorivorans, assembly GCF_001619875.1. Classification (GTDB taxonomy): domain Bacteria; phylum Bacillota; class Bacilli; order Bacillales; family Fictibacillaceae; genus Fictibacillus; species Fictibacillus phosphorivorans_B. Next base: position 717,503 of record NZ_LRFC01000038.1, on the reverse strand, counting down.
CTACGGTTATATTAGGGACTGCTCTTGATTTAACTGAAAAAAAGAAGATAGCTCAAACGGTTACCTTTCCGGCATCTAGCAAGGGTATTGATACGCCGCAAAGCCCCATAGTGGTTACAGGTGTTGGGAATACGACAAAAAATGCAAAAGCACACATAGAACGAAAGGTAGCGGAAAAATTTGATTCCTCCAAAAACAGGGTAACTCTTATTGGGATAGATTTGGCAAAGCAAGGGGTGTATTCTGCGCTAGACTCCTTTTACAGAGACTATAAGGGAGCTTTAGGTGCGAATGTCGCTGTAATTGACGGAAATGCCAAGGAAGCTCTAAAGATGATCCCACAAGATACTCCGATAAATATAGAGTATTTTTCAAACTTATTTAAAAGTTCAGCTAAAGATGGATTGATTAAAAATCAAAACATACAGAATATCTGTACCATTATGTTTTCTGAAGGAGAGGATTTTTTACTTCCTTATCTTAAGGTTATACCAAAAGAAAAAAGAGCAAAGATCGTTGGTATGGCAATGTTCAATAAGGATAAGATGGTAGGGACTTTAACCGTTCATGAGTCACGGATGTTCTTATTGCTGAATAACCATAAGTCTCATAATGCTACCTTCACAGTAAAGGTATCTAATCATGAAAAAGCTCGACTCGAAAATTATATCAACCTTAACATCGTAAATATTAAGCGAGATCTTAACATACAAAAAATAGATGATAAGATACATGCAAAAATAAAGCTAAATGTTCAAGTAAGCGTGAATGAATATCCTAAAGATCATTTAGATAACAAGAAGAAACTAAAAGTCCTTGATCAACATATTGAAGAGCGTTTTACAGAGATTGCAAGTCGGACTGTTCATAAACTCCAAGCAACGAATTGTGATGGATTAGGTCTCGGGTTAAGAATCAAGGCAAAGTACCCTCAATTGTGGAATACAATAAATTGGAATAGAATGTATCCCAATATCCCTATTGACGTAGACATAGAGACAACTATTGTTGATAACGGAATCATCAATTAGAATTAATCATGATTACAGCCGTTGATCGACTAGCTGCTTGTAATCCTAGTTGAAAGAACCAGTCTGAAAATGGTCCAGTGATTTTTGGAAGAAATAGAACCGTTACACCACTAGTCGGATATGCAGGGTTTATAAGGACTAGTTTAGCTACTCCAAAACCTTGAGATTACTTTCACCATATTGCTCGTCACCGTAGAATGAACTACATAGGTCTAATCAAGAAAGCTTTAATACCGAATGGCTCCTTTGCAATCTCCTGTTATCTTCAAGGTGAAGACTTAGTCTTACCGATATATCCAGTTTACGTTTTCAACCATCTGGCCCATTCATAAAGAAAGGGCACATTTCTTATTACAGAAATGCACCCGATTGCGGAATATTTAAGTAGGATTGAAGATCAGTAGAAAATGTCTAATAATTATAAAGATGCAGCTTTTAATGTTTTCTGAAATTGCTCTTCTAATTCTTTATATTCTGACGAATTGACTATTTCTGGTTGAATTGAAACTATTTCTTTTTTGTATTTACCCATAAACGTTTTTAAACCATCTATAAAATCATATTTATCTAAATAACTAACGCTTTTTGTTTTGCGGTCATATTCATCATATTCTTTTATATAAATTTTCTTACCTTCCATTTTCATTATATATATAATTGTCCAACCTATCCCGGAGAGTTCACTATCATCTTTCTTTTTCTTTTTTCCTTTAAATAAATATTCCAGCTCCCTAAAAAATCTATCTAAAAAAGCTTTATGCATCTCTGATTTTAAGGTTAATTGTTCAGAGATTTTCAACTCAATTTCAGTATAAAAAAATAAGCCATAATCTTTGTCTCTCAAATAATCTTTATAATCAGAACTCAATAAATTATAACTTATTAACATAAGCAAACCTCCTCTGTATTAGCTGGTCTTGTGGAGATTAAACTCTTTCAATACCCTCTCCAGAAACAACAAAATGTGGACTATTTTCTTTTCTATTGAAGAACCTCCAGTGCTCACAATCAACAGTGTCTCCTGAGCTATCCGGAAATACTTCTAATTTATAATCACCAGATAAAAAGACTTCAATTCCTCCGATATCATCAGCTTCTATTCGATCTACCATTAATTGTCCACTGAACTTATTAATAGATTTAATACGCTCATCAAATTTATTGGTTCCTTGAATATCCCAATCGAAATCATCATTTAGGTTATTCCATTCAGAGCTCGGAGCATAAATATCACGAGAAGCTACCACAATTTTGTTGTTTAACGTAATTTTCCACGAACATTGTATATGTAATGCGTATTCTGCTGTTTCTTCGGTTCTGCCTCTCCTAGAAATTTGAACGATTTCTCCAAACCCTAACCACAAAAGGTCCGATGATCTTCCTGCATATTGTAATTTCAAACCATTTAATTTATCTAATTCAGCTTTAATTGCTGCTTTCATTACTTATCTCCTTGTATTATATCGATATCTAAGATATTTCTTATCTAAATGACAGCCATCCTCTTGTATGAACGCACCCGATTGTAGAACATTCATAGGTAATAGAATCAAATCTAGTTTAAGATAGAACTATTAATAGTAAAGGTGGGCATAAAGATTTTTATATTTGTTTGTTTTTTAACGTTACTTGTTGGTCTAGTTCTACTTTCAACTGGCATTTATCTAGTTTTTAAAGAAATTAAACAGGAAAAGTCATTTTCTGATAAGTCAGAGGCATTTAATAGAATTGCAAGAGAGTTATTAATGTTTGATCCCCTCTCTTCAGGAATTACATTTTGTCTTTTAACTGGAGGATTTATTTTTATCCTAGGGTTAATGGCGCTTGCTTTAGGTTTTGGATATGTTGAGTAAAAACCGTTTTAATCTTAAGTTAGTTTTTTTAAAGAAATTCACCCGTTTGTTGAACAATCTTTTTACTTAATCCTTTATTCTAAGATATCTCTTCAGTTCATTATAAGGAGTTCCAAATGAATCATCATAATTTCTTATGTGTTCTTCTAACTCATTCCATTTATCTTCGAGAGATAGGTGGATTTGTGTTGTTTCTGCGATATTATAAAGACTGATTAAGAAATATAGCGTTTCCCATATTAAATAATCATCATCTAATTTCAACAACATATCAACGACATTTGGAATGTAATTAAATGCTTCTTCTGCAGACATATCTTTTGTAATTGATTCAAACGAGTTACTGAAATACCACTCGTCCTTATCTATTTTATCTTCCCATCTGAAATAGATCTCAGATAACCTCTTATCCATCTTAATCACGTCCTTAATACTACATGAAAAAAAATAAATATTACTTTCTACCTTTACTTCAATAAGAAAGAGCACATCTCCTTCTTGAAGAAATGCACCCGATTGTTGAGTAATCAATTGTTTCTTTCATAAATAAAAAAATCATACTGATATGGGTTTTTATCGTCTGTTATACCTCTTTTTACTGACACCTCATTCCATTCATTAAAATTAACTTCTGGAAAGAATATGTCCCCATCAAATTCTTCATGAATTTTTGTGATATACATTTTTTCTACTTTTGGCAAGAATAATTTATAGATTTCTTCTCCACCAAATATAAAGATTTCCTCTTCCTCTTTACATAAATCTAAGACCTCTTGAACGGAATGAGCCATTTCACATCCTTCATACGTTAGCTCATTATCTCTGGTCAAAACTATATTTCTTCTTTTGCACAAAGCTTTTCCAATGGATTCAAAATTCTTTCTTCCAAGAAGGAATAAATTTTTCAACGTCTTTGGACTTAACCTCTGCCAAGTCTAAAATTGCAGGAAAATGACTAAACGTTTTTCTCAATTCGTTTGTAAAACCATAGTGTTCTAATAATTTTCCATTTAGTAATCGGAAATCATTATGATATAATTTGTATAATCCTTTATCAGCATCCATTCTGTTCCTTAACCAAGAAAGATTAAAACCTCTTAGCCATATATCATCAGCAATTAAATGTGCACAATACCCCAATATATAATAATTATTACTTTCTACTTGCGAACTATATTTATGTAAAAATCCTTTATAGTCAACACTTCTTGAATAATCTTGTACTTCTCCTACAAAAAAATGTGATAAGTTTTTTTCTTCGTGTGAAAAAACAGCGTCTGGAGCAACACTTCCAAGCAAAAATGATGTTTTATTATCTATCGATAACGCGTCTGCAATTATATTACCAATAATCGAGTGCATTATTCTTGAACCCAAAATCCCCCCACCCTTCAAATCCTGCTACGTTTGTTGAATACATATTATTTAACCTTAAATTGTATTCTAGAGAGATACCATTCAATCCTTTAGAGCAAGTAAGATTTACAAGTAAGATTACATCAAAAAAACCTCGTCATTTATAAACGAGGTTTTTACTTTATTATGCCATTTTCAATGCAAAATTGAATGTCGTTTAAAATGTTTTTTGTTTTGCACCTCAAAACGGTCCCCTTTAATTTTCTTAAGGAACTTTTATTGATTAAATTTCAATAAATAGTATTCATTAATCCATAACTAATATGGTGTTAATTACCGTACCTACAACACCAGTAAATAAAAGAAATACTCCTAAATATCTATAATTTGTATTAACAGTTTTATAAATGTAAAAGCCACCTATGATTAATATAACTAAAACAATAAATTGAAAGATACTTAGAAGCATACTGGTAATTCCTCCTTAAAGATTAAATGGACTTATAATAATAAAATGCATCACTTTCTGCATCGCAAAGATTATCTCCTGCTTTTAGCATAGCACCTGTTAAACCAGCTGCACTAGCGGCTGTAGCAAAACCTGCTGGATTGCTTAAACTTGCTATTGCAACAGTAAGTATTGTATTTAAAACGGCCATGCCACCATATGCAATAATGTATTTTTCTTGATTATCTATATACTCAACTTTATTTCTAAAATTATTGAGATTTGCTTTTCTAGTTGTGCCTGAATAACCGACTTGTTTATAGTAGTAATTCCACATTCCATTAGGTCTTCTTATTTCCCATAGATCAGGGCTTTTGTCTAGATTAATGTAGTATTCAAAGTTTCCAAAAGTAGCTTCATAGACATCAACTCCGGATAATTCTTGTGGCCCAGTTACATAAGTTGGTGGAGGAAAAGTTGGTTTGGTTGGTTTCGGAAATTGAATTTCTGAATCATCAGTAGGTGGCACTTCTGTTTCTTCATCTGAAGTGACTGGATTTTCTTGCATTCCGTCAGAACTAGGTTCATTTTCAGGTAATAGATTTGTGTTGAGATCAATAAAAATTGGCTCCTCATTATCTGTCTGAAGGATAATAGTGTTCTCAATTTTATTAAAGGTAGCTACTGTTTTTATCCCATTTATAGTACTCTCAGTTACACGTTCCTGTTCAGTATTTTCTTTAATGTAAATAACAGTCCCATCGTCATTAAAAATTACATTCTCCGGAGGTATAGTATTTTCCTCAGCGGAGGCTTGATTATATACGCTACTAAAAACACTAAACAACAAAGTAAAGGACATCACTATTTTTATTATTTTAAATAGATTCAAATTAAAATCCCCTTTAATTTTATTAAAATATGCGCATATTTGTTAAATTATAACATAATATTCTAAATAATGTAAATATTAAAATAATATATTCGAATAATATGAATACCCTCCCTCTCTTTTTTTATATGGAGTATTTTTGGTCTGAAAATGATAAAGGAGCAATGAAATGAATTTAACGGATGAAGCAAGAAGTTGTAACGATTTTAATTTTCCCTTTTATTCCACAATCTGGCCCGTTTGTTGAATAAAAGAAATAAAAAAAGACTCACGTTAAATGAGCCTTTTTTTATAAAAAGTTATGCGATTCCGATAAATTATGAAAAATCATTCCGGTGAATTTTGACCAGATTCCGGTTAATTATGAAAAATCACATCAGTCTCCTACCGCCACGTTCCTGTCCACAACATCATGAACGAGAAGTACACCAAGCTGATGGTGCTCGTTTTGGTAAAGCGATCCTTGAACAAAACGAATTTCGCCGTTCAGGTCTAGCACTTCTAGCTTACAATACGCCGCATTTATTTGGAGTGCTCGATATAGACTTGAATCGTGCGAAAGGGTGACACCGTTTACTTTTACAATTACTTCGCCAACTTTTAACCCCATTTTTGCAGCTGGTGTCCCTGGAACAACTGAAAGAATCATTACCCCTTTGTCACGGGGTACAAAAAATGAAGGTCGTGTGTCATCACGCTGACTGGTTACAAGTGTAATCAGTTCACGGCCCGCAAGACCTGCGGCAATCGCAATGGCAACGAGAAGCGGCAACTCATAAAAATGCCCAACTGCTGCTATTCCCGTTACGATTATTCCCAACAACACAACCTGTCTTCCTAAGTGTTTAATCGCTTCTGCAGGGAGTGTATGGGTAACAAGCTGACGGTATCCAATTGCAAATGGAACGAGAATGAAGGAGAAACCGACCGCTCCCATCGGAAACAATGGCCACCAGTCTAATACTGGAATCGAACCAACGGGCAGAACGAGGAACTGTGGAACAATCCAAAATCTAGTTGCCTCATGAGCTCCGATATAATGTCCTCTTTTCCCTTTAAACAGGCGTGGCGATGTGCGATCTGCACCTTTCCACAGCACTAGAATTCCTTCTTGAATCAATAGCACACCGATGATGGCAGCTAGTGAATCAAGCCGTGTTTCTTGGATATCCAAAATCCATCCGTCTAAAAAGGAGATACCTGATTCAAAGGTTGGTAGAATAAGACCGACAACTGCCGCTAAGCTCACGGCATACGCTGGGTTTACAAAGCGCGTCTTAAACGTTAACCCTAGCAAAAGATACATAAGTCCGATTAAAGCGATCATACCGATTGGCAATGTTATACCTGCCGCAACAAAAATAACTGAGCCAATGAGGCCGATCAGTATGCCTGGTAATAAAGAAAAAATAAGATTATCAATTACCGGGTGCACCCTGACTTTAAATTCTTTTCGCTCTCGTTTTACACGTTTTAACCCGATTAAAAAAGCCACTAGTATAAAACCATAAAAAAGCGGGTGTAAAAAAAGCAGCCCCATGCCTTGCAGCAATTCATTCACAAAGGTGTCTGTCATGGGCGTTCTCTCCTTTTCGCGTCGTTTATTTCATCCACTTTTTCTTCGATTCTTTTCAGTCTTCGATCCGTAGTCACAGCTCGTTTCACCAACAAGCCAACTCCGGTAATTATTGCTATAAGTACTAAAAAAGAAATCAGCTGAAATATAAGATCTCCAACATTCAATGATTGCATTTGTTTTACTCCTCTAACGATTCCAAAGGATTTTCTCAAATTGATTACTTGTTCGTTTTTTATTTATTTGGAAGTGCTTATGGTGAAAACTAAAAGAAAACGAACTCTAGATTGCTTTCAAAGGTTTTTAATTATTTTTTTGTAAAGACTCCATTGACAAGTTGATTGGAGTGTAAGATGCGAGACTCCTCGAAAATTAAAAATTTGAATTTTCTTCGTGCGATGTTTCGCTGCCGTAGCCTTCCTTGTCCTGCGGGACAGGTGAGCAGGTGAGACACTTAAAAGTGAAACGTCCAAATGTGGATCACCGCCTGCCCCGCGGAAAGCGAGCAGCCTGGAGCGGAAATCAACCTCCCACATTCTATCAAAACAATCTTACAAAAAAATATCCGCAGAGAAACATTTCCTCTACGGATAGTATTCGTGTTTCAGTTGTTTTTTCCTGCCATAATCCCTTATTTTACAAGCAATTCAATAGCTGTTTTACGCTGAACATCATTCTTATCATCACGTATCGAATCTATAACCTTCGATTCCATCTTGCCAGCTGTTTTGGCATCTACTTTACCTGTTGCCGGCAAGTTGTTTGCACGCTGGAATGCCGTTACAGCAGACTGTGTCTTTTCGTCAAAGTAGCCGTCTTCTCTTCCTGTTTGGAAGCCGAGCCCGTTTAGCATAATCTGAGCGTTCTTCACCTGTTCGTTGTTCATATCGAACTCAAGTGACTTTTTCTCAATCGCAATCGGGTTCGTGTAGAAGTATTCTGGCTGCTTCACTTCGTAGGTCGGTTTTACACCTTTTTTGTGAATCCAGTTTCCATCAGGCGTTAACCATTTGAACAATGTCAACTTGATGTTTGATCCATCACCAAGATCAATCGATTGCTGAACCGTACCTTTACCGAAGGATTTTTCACCAACAAGATCGTAGCTTCCTGCTTCTTGTAAGGCAGCTGCAAGGATTTCGGAAGCGGATGCACTTCCTTTGTCGATCAGACCAACGATTGGATAGTCTTTCTTTTCTTTTAGCGTGGAAACGTAGCGTTCTTTGTTTCCTTTGCGGTCTTCAATCTGAACAAAAGGTTTGTTTTCTGGAATGATCTGGCGAAGGATGCTGTCAACAGCTTCTAAGTAGCCGCCAGGATTTCCGCGCACATCAATCACGAGTCCGTCGATCTTTTGCTTTTCAAGCTCTGTTAACTGCTTTTTAAAATCAGAACCTGTTTTCTCAGAGAACGATGTAATTTCAAGAACACCAATCTTTTTGCCTTTTACTTCTTCAATATCAGAATAAACGGTTTCGATCGGAATCTCGTCACGTGTGACTTTAATCGGCATCACATCGTTAACACCGCTGCGCTTCACGCCGAGTGTGACGATCGATCCTTTTTCACCGCGAATCTTTAATACGGCTTTATAAAGATCAAGGCCTTCCACACTTTTACCGTCAATCGTGATAATTTGATCGTTCGGCTTAAGCCCTGCTTTTTCTGCAGGTGAATCTTTGAACGGCGCAACGATCGTTACTTTGCCGTCCACCATGCTGACTTCTGCACCGATTCCTTCAAAAGAAGAATCTAGCGATTGTGAGAACTGGCTAGCTGTTTCTTCATCCATATAAACCGAGTATGGATCTTTTAACGTTTTGACCATTCCTTGAATGGCACCTTCTAGCAGCTTGTCACGATCAACGTCTTCTACATAACGTGAAGAGATGATCTCATACGTTTTTTGGAGCTTGGCAAATTCTTCGTCACTGTTAAGCTTTGTTTTCGCTTTTGGCAGATCGTTTACTTCGCCGTTTTGAACATACTTTGAATCGTTCCCAAACAGTGCCATCGAACCATACATTCCACCGGCACCAACAAGCAAGGAAAGAACAATTAGCAGGGCCAACATTTTTTTATTTACGTTCATTCTGCTCACCTCGTTTTTGCAGGAAAAGGCATCACACCCTGCAAAGTGCGATGCCTTCCATTGTAAGAGTCTTTAGGCCACAGCCTGTCTCCTACTTCACTATATGAATAGCTTGTTTACTTTATGTGTTTATTTTACCAGTATGCCGCAGGATTTACAGCATTTGTTTTTCCTGCATTCCATGGACCCTTGTGAAGCTCGAAGTGAAGATGCTGGCCAAACGAATGTCCAGTGTTCCCCATGTTTCCTAGGAACTGACCTTTTGATACAGATCCACCCTGTACAGCACGGCTGCTCATGTGAGCGTAAACCGTTGTCCATTGCTGACCGCCGATCGAGTGAGAAATATAAACAACATTTCCATAAGAAGATGAGTATTCTGATTTAATAACTGTTCCATCAGCTGCTGCATAGATCGGAACCGTTCCAGCTTGCGCGATATCAATCCCTTCATGCATACCGCTGCTTCTGTTACCGAAACCAGATGAGATGCGTCCAGCTGCCGGCTTGATGATCATGCCGTTACCTGAAACAGGTCCCATTGATGGAGCTGAACCTGATGATTCACGAGCCGCTTTTTCTCTAGCGGCTGCACGTGCCTGCTCAGCACGGAACGCGTCTTCCTGTGCCTTTAGAAGGGCACCTTCATTTTCAATCTTGTGTGCTTCTGCATGTAAATGCTCTTCTTCTTTTTGCAGCGAAGACATCAAACGGTCTTTTTCAGCCATTTGCGCTTTTAACTGCTGCTGAAGTTTTTGCAATTCTTGCATCGCACTTTGAAGATTGTTTAGTTTCTTCTCAACAGATGCCATTTTTACTTCAAGAAGTTCTTTATCTTTTTTCTGTTCTTCTAACAGCTGGCGATCTTGCTCTGCAATCATGTTCAATGCGAGAACGCGATCAAGAAAATCACCAAAGTCTTTTGAACCAAGTACAACTTCGAGGTAAGAAACGGCTCCGCCAGATTCATACATCGAGTTAACACGTTCTTTTAAAAGTTTGTCACGCTCGTCGATTCTCTTTTGAACAACGGCGATCTCACCTTTTAATACATTGATCTCTTCTTTTGTTTCCTTAATCTCAGTTTGCTTTGCTTGTACCTTTAAATCTGTTTCAGAAGAAAGCTGATCGATTCGTGCGATTTCTTTTTCAAGCGCTGCTTGGCTGGTTTTGTTCGCATCCAGCTTTGCTTGAGATTCCTTAGCTTTCTTAGCATTTTCTTGTTGTTTTTTCTTGATGCTTGATAAAGATTCCGCGTGAACGACGGATTCAGAGTGATACACGGTAAAGGCGCTCAGTGCTAAGCTTAATGACAGCACTGCTCCAACCACTTTCCTTTTCATTCATTTTCCTCCCCTAACCCCTATTGAGTTTTTCGTTTTTCTTGGAGCTCTTTATTTCTGCGATCTTTAATTAAATTTTTAAGAACTTACGAACAGACGTTAAGCTTCCCCATACGCCGATCACTCCGCCGATCAACAGCATCAATAGTGCTAGCTGAGGGATAAGCGGCGTTACTGGCAACAGCTCAATAAAGACTGTTCCTAATTTTTGATTCACGATATCGAAAATAGCTTGATAGCCGACTGCGATTACGAGAATCGGAAGGAATGCACCTGCTACACCTAGAGCAAATCCTTCAATGAAGAACGGCCAGCGGATAAATCCGTTAGTGGCACCAACAAGTTTCATAATTTCAATCTCGCGGCGTCTAGTCACAATCGTTAATTTTATCGTATTTGAGATCAGGAACATCGCTGTGAATACAAGTCCTAACACGAGTACAATCCCAACGTTTCGGGCAACATCTGTAACTTTAAATAGTTTTTCGACGGTCCCTTTTCCATATTCAACTTTGTTTACAAATTTAAATTTATCAACTTCTTTAGCTACGGCTGCCGTATCTTGCGGCTTTTCCGTATAAATGATAAACGCATCTCTCAATGGGTTTTCATTTTTTAGTGATGAGAAGGCTTCCCCTTCATCTCCAAGACTTTTAATCAATTCATCGAGACCTTTTTCTTTCGACTGGTACTCTACTGTTTTGACTTTATCAAGCTTTTCGAGCTCTTTTTGATATGCTGCATAGTTCTCTTGCTTTTCTGTTCTTTCGATGTAGGCTCTGATCTGTACATCGTCTTCTATCTGGCTCGCAATATAGTTAATGTTCAAAAGAATAGCTAAGAATACACTAACTAAAAGCAAGGTTACCGTCACGGCAGAGATGGAAGCAAAGGACATCCAGCCGTTTCTTCCCATGCTCTTGAATGCTTCAACCAGATGACGTTTTAATGTTCTAATCTTCATAGCCGTAATCCCCCTTCGCCTCATCACGTACAATTCGGCCGCCTTCAATGGCAATTACGCGCTTTGTGATCGTATTTACGATTTCTTTATTATGAGTCGCCATAACAACTGTCGTTCCGCGGGCATTGATCTCCTTAAAGATATCCATGATCTCCCAAGCTGTTTCTGGGTCAAGGTTACCTGTCGGCTCATCCGCTATAACAACTGGCGGGTGATTGACAATTGAACGTGCAATCGATACACGCTGCTGTTCACCACCGGAAAGTTCGTCTGGGAACATACGCGCTTTATTTTTCAGTTTTACAAGATCAAGAACTTCCATAACACGTTCTCTGATCACTTTTGGCGATTCTTCGATAACTTCAAGTGCAAAGGCTACGTTTTCGTATACCGTTAAACGCGGCAATAGTTTAAAGTCCTGAAAAATTACACCCATCTTGCGGCGAACTTTCGGTATTTGTCTTTCTTTTACTTTAGCAAGGTTCGTGCCGTTAATAATAATAGAACCCTGTGTTGGCTTTTCTTCTCGATACATACATTTTATAAATGTAGATTTCCCAGCACCACTCGGTCCGACTACATATACAAATTCACCTTTATCTATGTAGACGTCAATACCATTCAGTGCCATAACACCGTTCGGATATGTTTTCCATACATCAACCATTTCTATCAAACTAAATCACTTCCTTACTACCCCAAAAAAATATTTCCCTATCCATCAACTATATATAGAGTCTTTCGACAAAAGCGCGATTAATGTCAGTTTTTTTCCGCAATAACTATTATAACATCTCGAACTGACAATTTTATTACAGTTGTGTTTCATCTTCCCTCAAACAAGGGACAATGGTCATGATTTCTAGATTCTGTAGTATCAAAAATACGACACGATTCGCTGTAATCCTTCATAATCACTAAAAACCTGCAGATAAACTTTTCGACACTCCTAGTAAAAAGTCGTCCATTGAAAGAACATTTAGTGCTTTTTGTCCTGGTGCACGTTGTCTTTTATCGGCTGTGACAGGGTGATTTGTAGTAAAAAAGAAAGATATGTGATAAAAGTCCCAATGAATTAGAAAATCCAGCCGACGAGTCCGGCTGGATTTGGTTAACCCCGCTTGAATCCTTCTCCAAGTACCTCGTTCGCGTTAACTACGATAACAAAGGCGGATGGATCCACGCTTTTTACATATTGTTTTAATTTCGTAACCTCATATTGTGCAACAACCACCATCAGCATCGGACGTTCATCTTGCGTATAACCGCCAAACGCATTAATCTTCGTAACGCCGCGGTAGATGTGGGTGAGTATCCCTTGGCGCAGCTCATCTTCCTGATCAGAAATGATAAGCGCCATTTTCGTCGTACCCAGTCCGATCTGCACCACATCAATGGTTTTTGCTGTAATGAACATCGCAATCAGTGCGTACAATGCTTGCTCGATTCCGAAGAAAAGAGCTGATGCTGTAACAATCGTCCCATCTATGAGGAGGATGATCGTACCGAGCGATGCGCCCGTATATTTGTGGACAATCTGTGCGAGCAAGTCCACGCCGCCTGTAGAAGCTTTTCCTCGAAATACGATTCCAAGTCCCGCTCCAATTCCAAGTCCGCCGAAAATCGCTCCTAGCAATGGATCTTCTGTCGCTGCGCCCCACTCTTCAAAAATAAAGACGAAGAACGGAAGCACGATCGTACCAACAAGTGTTTTTGCCCCAAACCGTCTGCCGAGGAAAAAGAGTCCCGCAAAGAAAAGCGGTATGTTTAAACTCCACTGCACAATAGAAGGTTTCCATTGAAAGAGCCCGTATAGGATCGTCGATATTCCGCTCACGCCTCCAGAAGCAATCTGGTTTGGCAGCAGAAACACCGAGAAAGCCAGTGCCACTAGTCCTGATCCAATGACTACATATACATATTCTAAAAAAAGTTCAACTTTTGGATGTAAGATCCCTCGTCGTTTTCTCATTGCCATCATCATCGCTGTTCGTTAACCTCAAACTTTCATTTTGTTTAAGCTAAAGCCGAAAAAAGTATACCAATCACAGTATGCCCTTGTAAATGCGACCTTAGTGCCGCGGTGATGGGGTGAAGTGGGAGGGAGGCTGATGTTTTGGATGGGGTTCGAACTTGGTGGGGCCGGTGCGTTCGGTGGTTGTTCCGGGAGTTTGACGAACCGGGCGCAGCTAGTTCAATCAATATTGTGAGTTCTAGCTGATTGGGGGTGTCGCAATTTGTTGGGGTGCGTCGAAAATCGTATAAAAAATTTTATGTGGGTAATTATCGGTTTTATACGCGGGTATAAATCCATTTACCTCGTAATTAAAGTGGATTACCTCTTATTTATCATCTTTTCCAAACATTTTTAACGATTTTGGTTTTTGCTTGTCTCTTCCAAAGTCGTCAAAATGGATAAAAAATTAGTTGAGGTGAGTTTATTTGATAAAAAAATATCGCTCCCGGCCAATAATCATTCATAAATTACAATCACTATTAAAGCGAACATCTTTATCAGAGCTTAAAAGAGAGGAAATTAAGGACGCTCTCAGAAAATATGTATCGGGTTATCGCGGCGAACAATCGCTGGACTATTTTTATCGATATTTACCACAAAACAACCTAAATTATCTTCACGGAATCAGAATCTTGCACCAAGATTACTTTTTTCAAATGGACACACTTATTATTACATCGAACTTCCTTCTTATTATTGAGAGTAAGAATATTGCGGGACACTTATATTTTGAGAGTCCCTATGATCCAATGATTCGTACGCTCAATAATCAACGTGAAGCGTTTGACAACCCGGTTGAACAAGTAAAACGACAGTCCTATCACTTAATGTCAATTTTAAATAATCTCAAATCTCCCAAAATACCTATCGAATCCCTCGTAGTTATGACCAATCCTACAACGATTACAGAATTCTCACCTCTTTATAAAGAAGCTCGCTCGAAAGTAATCAAAAGCTCAGGTCTAGTATCTAAATTTGAAGAATTAAGCAACAAGCACCAAAAAGCAATACTGCAACCAAATAACATTAAAAAAATTATTAAGTATCTTACTAAACACCACACACCTGAAGATCCAGATGTATGCAGCAAGTTTCAAATCCCCCACGAAAATTTACTCAGAGGTGTATTTTGTCCAAGATGTGAAATGGTAGTGTTGCAAAGAGTAAAAAGAACGTGGCACTGCTTCATATGTAAAAGAAACTATAACAAAGCTCATGAGGCTGCATTAACTGACTATGCTCTTCTTATCTCAACAACTATATCTAATAAGTCTTGTAAAAAATTCTTGAACCTTTCCACGAATGATCAAACGTACCATTTGCTGCGTACGTTAAACCTCCCTTTCACTGGCAGCCGAAAAGCTCGCATCTACCATTTAGACGGACTCGTCAAAAAAACAACCTCCAAAGAAGACTTGCTCCTTTAAAGGTTGTTCACTTGCTTGGCTTCACACTATTGCTAGATGCCTAGTTCGACTAAGATCGTTTCTAATGTCTTTCCATTGTATTTCTTTTTGGGCTGTGGTGCATCATCCACATGTTGATTTTGGAGCAAATAGTTCTTCTGAACATATTTCATATCTTTGCCATCTACCTTTCCATCAAAGTTAATATCCGCATCGCGCTTCGCTGTTCCCCATGCGTTTTGAATTTCGATTGCATCAAAAATGTCAATTACGTTATCTTGGTTCACATCTCCCGCTTTTACATCGAGTGCCGTAATAAAACGGGTTTGGCCGTATAACTCACCTTTGTGTTCAAATCCGACAAAGATTTCATTTTTTGTGTAAAAGTGTCCGGGCACTTTCATTTCGACCGTGAACGCTTCTTTTTGCAGTGGCAGTTTGTCGTATTTGTATTGTCCATTGTCTGCGATGCGCGCTGATGGATCATGTGCGTTTCCTTGTGCATCAATGATTTGTACAGAGCCACCAACTTTGGTCCAATCTCGTTTTTCTGTAACGGTTTCGGCGTCATTCTTGAATCCTTGTGGCGTAATGTAACCATTAGCTGTAGAGAATTGTGGCTTCACTTTCCAAAAGAATGGTGCTTGAAGAACTGTTGTTGTGATTGCATGAGCATCCGTAACTTTTACAACCGGCTGTACACCTGCTCGAGTCGTGTAGATCGTATCGCTTACTTTTAGTGTTACTTCCACAAGGTCAGCATGATCTAAATCGCCGCTTCCTTCATTAAATTGAACTGTTATGATGTCTTCTTTTACATCTATAGAGCCTTTATTTTTATAGGAGTCACTCAGTTTAGCGTCGACAAGTGACATCCCTCCATTACTGATATTCTTTACGTTCCATTCTGCTTTTGTAATATTCGTTACATTGTCTAATGAAAGAAGAGCTTTCACCGTATCTCCTGATTTCAGAACGGCTTCATTACTCTTCGTATAAGAAACGGCTGTACCTTCTTTAACGAAATAATAGTTCTTTTGCTGGGCTTGATTTCCAGCCTGATCAAATCCGTCCATACGGAAGTTGAGTGCCTGAACTTTTTCATTCATCGCGATCTCTTCAACAAATTTCCCTTCTTTGTCCATTTTTATAGCAGTGGACGGAAATGGAGAGTTCCAGTAGTAGATCATGGCGTTTGAAGATTGATCGACGTTTAATCCCGCTTCCTTCATTTGATCTACAAGAGGATCCGTAATCTGAATATCAAATGGATAGGTTGCTTGACCTGGTTTGTATTCTATAAACGGTGATTCTCCATCAAGGGAACTTTTAAATGTCGGTGCATCAATATCGATGAACACATGTCGGTAGTCGATGATCTCTTTGCCTGTAGCTGTAGTGGAGATCAGCTTAAGTTTATAGTGACCCGTTGGTGCGAATGAGAATTTAGAATCGATCGGATCGGATTTCTCACCCGTAAATTTGTAATACATTCCGCTAAACGCGTTTAATACGTAATACGATTGGTTTTCGTTGCGTCCACTCAAATTCAGTGTCCCGATATATCCTAGATCTTTGCCTGTCGTTCCGTCTTGGAGAACCACTTCCATTTTTTCCATTGGCGCTTTAAAGTTAAATTCCATGCCTGTGTACACTGCGCGATACCCAAAGAATCCCGCTTGGTTCAAATAATTTGGTGCAATAGCAGGTGTTGAAAGCTCTACCTTGTTATAGCCCTCTTCTGTTATACGAACACTGAATGGAATTCGGTACTGCTCAGCTGACTTTGCCTTGTTTGTCAGTGTGATATACCCTTCATAAATGCCCTCTTTGGCCTTTTTCGGAATGTCGATCCCTGCTGACACCTTTTTAAAATCATCACCTTCAATTTTAATTTCCTCTGGCATGTTGATTACAATGCCATTTTCCTTCAGACTTGGTGATCCTTTTGTTTCTTTCACTACCACGTTGAACGTCTTCTTTACGTTGTCATAATTGTTAATTGTAATGGTCTTCTTCAGAGACAAATTCTTACCTGCATAGTGACTGCCGTATGCTATGCCGCCTGTACGTTCTTTAATTTTCACAAGATTGGTAGAGCTAGGAATCAGCGTCTCATCATTCACTTGGAAGCTTGTTCCGCTGTACACGGCCTGATACGGATCTACACGTCCTGCTCCTACTTCAAATACGGAATAATCCCCATTAAGCGGATCAGCTGTATTCATTAAAATGGTTTTTACATCCTCTGGTTCTAAATTAGGGTTCTCACCAAGCAGTAGGGCTGCGATACCTGCTGTATGAGGAGCGGCCATCGATGTTCCAGAATATCTAGAATACGCGTAATCATAGTTTTCTTGGTTCTGCGGATTCACCATATAAGACGGTACGGTGGAAAGAACCGCAACTCCAGGCGCTGTTACTTCTGGCTTCATATCATAAGACTGTCTTGCAGGTCCTCTTGAACTGAAAGCTGCTAAGCGATTTCCTTCTGATTTCTTTTCAGCATAATCACCAAAAGTAAACCTTGATTGGCCAGAACTTATTTGCAACTTAATCTTTTCACCAGCTGCTTTGGTTAATGAGAATGAAGGGATAAATCCAGTGGATTCACCTAAATTCGCATCGAGCACACCATCCACATTGTTATATAGCAAAACAGCAGCTGCTCCCTTTTGTTTGGCTATGTTTATTTTTTCATTGAACGTTGTTTCGCCGCGGACAATGAGCACGACCTTACCAGTTACATCCTTACCTGTATAATCTGCTGCTTTCCCTAGGCCGACATCAACAAGGTCGTACGACTTACCCGAAAGATCGTTCAGTCGATCAGCGTAATGACGAGCAATCCCTGTGAGTTGAAGTCCTCTCTCACTTCCAACCGATCCTGTAAAAGAAGCTACCGTCATCGGTACATCACTCGCTCCAACCGTAAGGGCTAACGCAGCAGCACCCGGAGATCCAAGCGTATAGGCGTTCGGTCCTGTATTTCCTGCAGAGACGACAGCCGTTACGTCATTTAACACGGCATAGTTGATGGCTGTACTCGTTGGATAATAAGGGTCATTTATGCCGGCACCTAGCGAGAGATTAATGATGTCCATGCCATCTTGAACAGCTTTTTCAATACCCGCAATTACCGCTTCAGAAGAACCTGAACCATATGGACCTAATACACGATAAGCATAGATGTCAGCATCAGGTGCTACACCCTGGATTGATACATCTGGGTTCGTTCCTTGACCAGCGATCGTTCCTGCAACGTGTGTCCCATGTGCGGTGTAATAGGAATTTCCGTTGAACTCTGGCTTTTTAGAATCTTGCCAGTTTTTATAGGTCGTTTCCATCGGATCGCTGTCACCATCGACAAAGTCATATCCGCCTTTATAGACGTCTTTTAGATCGGGATGGTTGTAGTCGATACCGGTATCGATTACCCCAACTTTTACTCCCTCACCCGTAATGCCTTCATTATGTAGCTGATCAATCTTCAAGTAAGGAATGCTCTCAACAGATGTTCCCGCACTGTTAGGGTTTAGTGCCTTTTCTTCTCCCATTGCAATGGGATCAACTATAAACGTCACATCTTTATAAACGGCCTTAACCGCCTCAGATTGCAAAAGAGATTCTACCTGATTCGCAGGCAGCTTCATCGCGACTCCGTTATATACCGTTTTGTAAGTTGACGTTATTTTATGACTGGATTTTTTGCTCATAGGTGCAACTGATGGAATCAGGGTTTTTAAATCATTCTTGAATTGAGTATGCTCTTGATCAACGTTATTGTCTGCTTGCTGGCGAGATAATTTTTTGCCTTTTAGCTGAGCTTCTAACAAAGCGGCTTGTCCAGGTTTTGATTGGAACTGTACGATAACAGATATTTCTTTTTCACTGCGTAATTCTTCCATTTTAAAGCCTTGAAGACCGTGAACATCTGTTAGTTCAAGTTGCTTTAAAGCTTCTCTTTGTTTGGCAGTTAGAGTTGATAAGATGTCCTCTGCCTTAAACGTTGCAGCTGTTGTTTTAGGTGTGAGTAGTGAAGCATTCGGTGAAAACAGCAATCCTGCTGCTAATGTAAGAGCGGTAGATTTCTTAAAAAAAGAGTTCTTTTTCATCGTTTCCCTGCTTTCTTATTTTTTTTAGAAAAACAAATATACAGGTAGCCTCCTCTCTGCTTTTTAAAAATTCTGTTTATTCAAAAATTATTGTAAAGCCAATACCACCGCACCGCTATCGGGGTTTTATCCATGACTCAAAACCTATAGCAACAAGTAACTTAAGAGAAATCAACGTGAAATGAGAGAAATAAATAGGGAGATAGACATAAAAAACGTAAAACTGAATTGGGGTTTTCTTTAGTAGAATAGAAATATTAGAGATTTTGCTTTTTTAAGTAGGATGGGGGGGCAAACAGTCATGCTTGAGGGGAAAATTATAAAGTTTTATCGTGAACGAAAAAACATGACACAAAAGGAACTTGGAGACGGCATTTGTTCGGGTACACATGTAAGCAAAATTGAACGCGGTCTAACAGAAGTCTCGCATGACACGATTCAATTTTTAGCTGATCGACTCGAGATTCATATTCAAGATGAAATAAAGATGTATGTCCATGTAGAGCTTCTCTTGAATAAATGGGAAGAAGCGATCATCAGGAAGCTGAATGAAAAAGCCGAAAAGATCAAGAAACAACTTGAGTGTATTGCTTTATTGCATATTCCTGATTTTTACCGGACACACACTCTATTATTAACACGGTATTACCTAATGACTGATCTAAAGACGAAAGCAGACAAGCTCATCGAAGAAATGGAAAAGTGGGTAGATCTTACACCTCGAGAACGTAACATGCTTCTTCATATTAAAGGGATATACGGGCTCCAGATGAAACACAATTACTATGAAGCGATTGATTTATTAAAACAGGTGAACCCTGCACATTATAACAACCAAGAATATTACTACCATATGGCGGTTGCCTATCATTCTACAAGTGCTCGTGTTTTAGCATATTATTACGCAAGCAAAGCTCTTGCCTATTTTGAAAGAGTGCATTGTTACGCACGCGTAGTGGAAACCGAAATGTTGATGCTTATTCAGATTGAGCAAGATGCCACAAGCGGTCCTCAAATCGATAAGTATGAAGAGCTTATTGAAATGTGTGAGAACTTTGGCTTTGATAAACAAAAGGCCCTTCTTCTTCATAACTTTGGCTATCATTGTATCCTGCATGAAAAATACGAAGAAGCCTGTCAGTATTACCAGGAGTCTATGAAACTAAAAGATCCTCTCACTCCAAACTATCTAGGCTCTTTAGAAGGTTACATAAATGCTTCATTTCTCCTTGGAAAAGAATCTGTAAAAAAACTGATCGCTCTTGCAAAAAAAGGGTTAAAAACTGCCAATGAAACAGGCTCTACCGTTTTTGTTCATTTCTTTCAATTACATATCTACCGATTAAAAAAGCAAGAAGACTTGTATTTTCATTACCTTGAAACAGAACTCTATCCATTTCTAAATAAACTAGGTTATGTGTTGCCTTCCGTTCATTATGAGATCAAGCTGTTTGACTTTCATATGAAAAATGGAATGATTGAAAAAGCAAACCAATATGCAAAGAATATCGCGGATAAAAATAGACGTAAAAATCAGTTTGTATAAGACCACATTTTAAAAAACAGCTGGCTCTGTTTTAATAGAGCCAGCTTGCTCACAGGCGTTAACTTAACGCAAACGATACGCCTTCATGATTTCCTGCTCAATCTTATTTTCTGCATCATCCCATGCACTTGCACGCAGGGATACAGAACCGCCTGGTTTAAACGGATGTTTAATCTTCGCAATCCATTGACTTCCTTCGCGTTCCAATTCTACCTTTTTCCATGTCGTTCCTTCGTCAAACGAAACGTCAAGCGCTGCACCTTCAATATTTCCTGCACCTAATGCCCCAGGGATATGGGAAGGAGTTAGTACAAGGTCAGATGTGCTTCCTGCTGCCACTTCACCAGCTAGGTTCGTTTTTACATCATAGTCGATCTCCATCAATGGTACCGTTGTACGAAAACCATACGACTCTTTCCAATCGGACCAGAACGTCCACTCCGTATGCGTATTGGTTGATGTGGACCAACGCTCTTCATTTCGGAAAGAATCGGCTACTAATCGATATTGGGTTCGGTCAAATGTGTAATTTTTATTGGTATGAAGACCAGTACCTAATTTTTGATCGAGTAGCTTTGATCCTTGATATAGCTTCATCGTTGTTGTGTGAAGTAATCTTGATTGATCGAGAAAACCTGTATGCGAATCCTCTGAATCCCCCCACGCTGGAACATTGAAATAAAAGAGTTTATTTTCTCGGTATGGATAGAAATGGCTTTTTCCGAAGCCTGGGCGTACTACCGGTGCGAAGTAGCTATGTTCAAGACGGTCGCCTGCCTTATATTTCGTTGGCTCGTGTCTCACTTCCCATGCATCATCGGAAGTAACTATTTTTTGGTACCATTCGCTGTCTTCTGGCGTCACCCATTCTTCTCTTTCAATCGGGAATGCCATTGGCTCCCATCTCAGTCTGCGATCCAATCCATTCTGTAGTTCAAATCGCCATTCATCACCTGTTGCATATCGATCAGAATGATATTTTGTGTCAATCTTCGCCAATTCATCTGTAGTAGGAGCGTATACTAATTCCTTGCTTGATATAGAATTCTTGTAAACTTTGTTTAAATCGTACAAATAAGGAGCAAATCCCGAACCTTGAACAGGTAGATTAAAATTTCCAGATTGTACGGCATCAATCAGCTCTTTTCCATCCGTGCTGTTTAATGATGTTACAGCTAAAGGAATCGGATCATAGCTTATATTAGCATTTAAGTATGATTCAACTAGCTCTGTTTCTTTATCATTCACGACGAGCAGAAGCTTCGCACCCGCTTGAATTGCAGCTTGTCCTCTATCATAGGAATCCACTTCATCACTGCGTTCGATGATAACGGCCTTTCCTTTTGCATCGATTTTCTCATAATCAGCAGGTGAACCTTTACCTGCATAAACCGTTTTTAAACTGAAATTCCCTTTAAGTGGTGTAGAGCCATGCTGCATAAGATCATCCAGAATTTTTCCTTTAAAGTTGATTTCTAAAACGGGTTTAACCAAACGCTGACGAGTGGCAAATCTAAATTCCCCTTTTTCTGGTTGTTCAAAAGGCTGAACATACATTTTGTCAGCTGTTGAAGGAAGCAGCCATTGATCACCAATTCCAGCGTTGCCGAATGTTCGAGAGAATTTCATATTTCGATAGATCGGCTCGGTTTTCTTTGGTGCTTCAAATTTCACTTCTTCTGCTTTTCTTGCATCAAGTTCTACCGTTCTATTTTTGTTCAATTCCACTTCTGGATCTCCAACCAATGCAATTCCCATATGATCGGTATTCGCATCTACATTTAACCCTGCAGTTACAGAATAGTTACCAGGTGGCAATCTAAGTTCTGCCGTCCCTTTTACATTTACATATTGGTAACCCCAATCAGGACTGTAAATAAGAGCTCTTGCAAGAATCTCAGAACCATCGCGGTCGTAAGCTTTTAAAGTCAGATTATAGCGCTCTTCTTCTTTTATTAAGCTTAATGTTGTATGAGCTGTATTTCTGCCTTCTTCAGTTGCTGTTACATATCCGTTGTATTGAGCTCCAGCTAGTCCAAGCTTAACGTCTGCTGAAACCTTAACAGATGCTTGTCCCTTAGCTGGTACCGTAATTTTATTAGCTGAAAGTTTTAACAGCCCTGCTGGAGCAGGATTACCGCTAGCATCCTTAAAGTTTACACCTAGATCCAATGTCACCGCTTCGTCACGATCATTGTGATACGTGATTGTCTTTTCTATTGCTTCTGTCTCATCATGCGGCCAGTCAAAGAATCCAAAATGGATAGATCCTGTTGCATATACACCATTCAGAGCAGCTGGTACATCTAGACGTCCTGAACCCACTTCTGACGGTTTGTAGTTTTGAAGTTGTTTTGTTGTACTTACTAAAGCATCTTTGATCTGTTTGCCTGTCCACGTTGGATATTTTTGTTTTAGGATAGCCGCAGCCCCTGCAACATGTGGCGTAGCCATCGATGTTCCGTCTTTTGACGTATACATGCCGGTACCTTTTGCGAATTGAGAGCGTGCGGCAACAATTCCAACACCAGGTGCTGCCATGTCAGGTTTGATGGCTTTATCTCCTAAACGTGGCCCTCTTGAAGAAAAGCTTGCTAACTGATCTGTTTTTGATACAGCACCTACCGTTAGAGCTTGATCTGCTGCTCCAGGGTAACCAATCGTGCTTTGCCCGCCACGGTTACCTGCCGCAACCACAAAAAGCGTACCCGTCTCTTCACTTAATTCATTTAAAGCTTGAGATACAGGGTCTTTCCCGTCACTAGCGTCTGGAGATCCTAAACTCATCGTTACAACGTCCGCATGTGTTGCAGCCCACTCCATTCCGTCAATGATCCAGGAATTCAGACCGCTTCCGTTATTCGCCAAAACCTTACCGACGATAAGATCAGCTCCAGGAGCAACACCTTTCATCTTCCCTGCTGAAGCGGCTCCTGTTCCAAGCACTGTTGAAGCAACATGCGTTCCATGGGAATTATAATCATCGATAGTCTCACCTGGCACAAAGTTCTTTATATCTTTGATCTGGCCTGCTACGTCAGGATGACCACTGTCTATTCCGCTATCCAGTACAGCAACGGTTGTACCTGTACCATCATAGCCTGCTCCCCATGCTATTGGAGCGCCCACTTGAGGAACACTCTGATCAAGAGTTGCTTCCACTTTTCCATCCAGCCAGATCTTTTCAATTCCTTGTTGTAGCTGAGGGAATACCTTTTGTTCCTTCGTTCCTAAATCAGCTGAGATGGACTTCCAAAACTGCTTCGCTTTCCCTTTTTCAGCAGATACAGCTGCCCCGTCAATGCTCTCTAACGTTCGCGTACGCTTGGACCCTGCAATATCTTTTGGCTGAACAGCTAACGTTCGAGCTGTTTTTTCTGATTTATACTCCACGATCAAAGGAAGACTAGAAACCTCTGAATCGGTGTAGCCGTTCTTAATTAACTTTGTAATGTTGAACAGATCATCATCTAACTGACCTTCTGCGATATACGTCATGGCTGTTTCAGGAAAGACATATGTTTCTCCGTCCACTGTAAGGATTCGTGTCTGATCTTCTACACCATCAGCTGGGGTAACTTCAATCGTACTTTTTCCATCTCCAAGATCCGTTACTTTCACAACATCACCTGTAATGAGGGTGATTGTATATTCACCGTTAGCAGCAGGAACATCTTTTACAGTAGGTATGATTGTTTGCTCAACATCAGTTTCTATGGCACTCCCTGCAGCTTGTTTGATGAAAGTCTCCGCTTTTGTCCCTAAAGTCGGGGAAACTAACAAGGTTGTAGAAAGTGCAATAGCAGCTAAACGTGAGATTCTCGGTTTTCTTTCCATCTTTCTCCTCCTCTTTTACACTAGCAATCTATTTAGGCATTCCTTAGCGTATATCTGGAATATTATCCATCCAAGTTCACCTCCGTCTTTGAAATAAAGAGTTACTAAAATTATTGCATTGAGTTGCTCACCACTCAATTGGGATAATTACGCTCCAGTTTCCACTTCACACTAGTCAAAAAGTACTGCTAAAAGACCTAGTCCCCGCATTTAGCCTTCTAAAAATTCCCCCAAATTTTTTAGCGCAAAAGAACCCCTGTGTAAGTACACAGGGGTTCTTCCGATTTGTTTTTATGAAGGACGTTTCATCTGTACGACCTTATCTTCTTCTACTGCCAACTGTTCTTTTACAAGTTTCTTTTTATAGACAACGCGTGACAGCATAATGCTTATTTCATAGAGAACAAGAAGCGGAATGACTACAAGAAAATCCGAAACGAGATCTGGCGGTGTGATTAAGACTGCAACGACAACAAGTCCAAAATACGAGACTTTTCTCGCTTTTGTCAGTAAGTGGGGGTTTATAATCCCAAGTGACGTCAGGAACATCACCACGAGTGGAATCTCAAACAGAAAACCGAATGGCAATGTCAGGTTCATCAAGAACTTGAAGTATTTTTCCGATGTGAAAAAGGTTTGAAAATGACCTTCTGATAGACTCATTAGAAAATTTAAGACCATTGGATACACGATAAAATAACCGAACGATAAACCTAACAAAAACAAGAAAAAAAGTGCCGGAATATAAGACAAAGTAACCTTTTGCTCACTTTTGCTAAGCGCTGGCTTAATGAACATCCACGTTTGGTGAGCGGCGACGGGGATCGTGAACGCGATAGCAATCACGCCTGAAATCATAAAATACACCCATAGAATCTCACTTGGCCCTAGAATGGCCAGCTGTTGATCGAGATCACGGATCAGCCAGTCATAGATGGGCTGTACGTAAAAAAATGATACCGAAAGCACAGTTATGAATACAGCGAGCGTGATCATGATACGTTTTCTGAGCTCCCCGAGGTGTTCTACAAAATACATCTCTTCAGCTTTCATTCAAATGGCCTCCTTTCTTTTCATTACGCGGGGCTGAATTTGGGAGTTGTGGCTTCCAATCCAGAAATTTTGATGCTTAATCCACGAGTTTTGGCTCCCAATCCAGAAGTTTTGATGCTTAATCCACGAGTTTCGGCTCCCCGTCCAGAAGTTCTGGCTATCAAACCGACATGGTTAACAAGAAAAGACGCGGACTTGAAACAGCGCCCGCATCTTTTCTCACAACTCTCTTTATTTAGACTGCGGCTTTTCTTCTTTTTCATCAGAAGACATAAGATCTTTTGCTGAATTCTTGAACTCGCGAAGCGTGCTTCCGAATGCTCGTCCGATCTCCGGCAGCTTGGATGGCCCGAAGATAATAAGGGCAATGATTAGGATTAAGATCAATCCTGGTACTCCGATGTTAGTGAAACCCATGTAGATCGCCTCCTTGAAATTTGTTATTAAAACTTAAATCCAGTGATCGCTACAACAGATGGACGCGGCATGTTGCCTCCGCGAACTTGCGGCCATGTGCTTGTAGGATTTGCCTTATCTTTTGTTTCTTCACCTGGGTGCTGAATGCTCAAGAACAGTGATTTTTCGTTTGGTGTGAAAGATGGTCCTGTCAACTCAGCTTCTTTTGGTGCTGATGCGAACTGGAACGCTACACCTTTATCTGGTCCAACCGTTGGAATCATGAACATTCCGTTGTTCTTAAAGCTTGTCCACGCATCAGAATTCAGCTTGCTTGATGAAATATCGGTTACCGTCCAAAGGTTTGCATTTGAATCAAACGTTAAGTTGTCTGGAGCGCTGAATCCACTTTGACGTCCACCTGCTGCAAAGATTTCAAAGTCAAAGCTCTCAGCACCATGATCTCCGTCTTTTTCAAAAAAGCGAGTGATGTGTCCGTGAATGTTGCCATGCTTATCATTGTTCGTGTGTGCGATAAACACCGTTCCATCAAGTGGAGAAATCTCAACATCTTCAGGACGGTCAGTTGGTGTTGCACCTAAAAGGATGGCTGCATCGTGCGCGTTTACGACGACATCACCTTGTGTTTTAAACTTTTCTAAAAGTGCTGTGTTGCCTGCTGCTTTTTCACGAACTGCTTCAATTGTTAATGCTACCCATTTTCCTTTTGCAAGGTCAGCTGCATAAAGCTTTCCTTCTTCTAAAAGCTTGCTGTTGTCTTTCCCTTTTGCTTCAACATATTTACCATTACTTACAAACTTGTACACGCAAGCATCTTTTTTGTCGTCTCCCATATAGACAACAACACGTCCGTCTTTAGAGATTCCAACACTTGCATTCTCATGGTTGAAACGACCAAGTGCCGTATGCTTTCTTACCTTAAAGTTCGGATCGAAAGGATCTACTTCTACTACCCATCCATAATGGGTTTGATCAAGACCTGCAGCTTTCGAAGTATCTTCAAAATTCTCTTCACAAGATAAAACCGTGTTCCACGGCGTACGTCCGCCAGAACAGTTGGCAAAAGTTCCTTGTGCCGTTGTTGCTCCAGATACAGCCGCCGTTCCTTTTGCAGGTCCTGTCAGCATGAAAGGAGTTAAACCTGTTACACGTCGAGCGTACTCCGAATTTGTTTCCATCTTCCACTTACCGTTTTTTACTTTCACTTCGATAATGGATCCACCTTGGTTGTAAAGCATCTTTTCAATTTGTGCAGGAGTATACTTGCCGTTTACTTTTTCTCCTTCGACATATAAAGGGTTCGTGTATTCGTGGTTTACCCAAAGCAAGCCATGTTCACTAGATTCGTCGATTGGAAAGTACATCGTAAAGTCATTATTGAATCCAAATGTATCGCCTTTTTTGTTGATTACATCACCATAAGAGGCAATAACTTCATATTGATAACCTTTTGGAAGAACAAGATCGTCTTTGTCGGTTGGTGCGATCGGGTGAAACTTGAATCCTTTTTTACGGGGCTTCATGCGCATTAAGCTGTCAGATTGTGCATTAGCCGTTTCCGTTAAAGCACCTAATCCTGTTGTTGCCGCAGCAAGAGCCGTTGCGCCTGTTCCCAAATATGTTAAAAAGGTTCTTCTATCCAATGGTTTCTTTTCCACTCCGTTTTCCCCCTAGACACAAAAATATTTGTTGTTGCATCTATAAGAATACTGTCGAACTGTTAAGCCACTATGTAGGTTATTTAAACAAATGTTTAAGAGTTTTTTGATTTTTTATAAATTTCATTTTCATGCGGACGTAAAAAGGAAATACTTGGCGATAGCATTCTTAAGATTCTCCACTTGAAAAACTCCTTCATCTAACCTTTTACTACATGAAGATTTCTTATATAAAAAATATAAGTTGGGAAAATAGGGTAATTTCCTTTATACTAATAGATAGAACTTATCCTTGTTTTTCCCAATTTACATTTCATTACCAATAGGTATAATTAACTAGAGAGCTTTATTAGAGGTGAAGCGATGCAGATTGAAGTGGGGAGTTTCGTCGTTTATAACGGTGAAGAGTATCAAGTGGTTTGGATTTACGGAAATGGCAATGTGGAAATTGTAAAAGACGGACAACATAGAAAGATCGAGCTCGTACAAAAGAGAGATCTTACACACATACGATAAAAAACTTCCGGAAGCAAACGCCCCGGAAGTTTTGTTTTAGATATTGTATATTTGATTTTGTTTGGTTTATTTTTTGTTATTTGAAGCTTACTTGTTATCTGTAAAATTGTTGTACACCTTCAACAAGTTGATTGGAGCGCAAGGTGCGTGCCTACCACATGAGAAGCTTCTCGCAAGGCATGCGACGAGGAAACTCACTACGGTAGCATTTACCTGTAGACGCAGGAGCAAGGATACTTCCTTGTAGTGGGCAGGTGGAGACCCTTAATGGCGCAAAGCGGCAAGGGGCTCACCGGTCGCCCCGCGGAAAGCGAAGCACCTGGAGCGGAGATCAACCTATTTCAAAAACTCCGAAGCATCACCAAACAAAAAAGTTTTTTACAGCTTAGATCTCAAATAAGCATCAATAAACGGCGTGATCTCGCCATCCATCACAGACTGCACATTACCAACCTCAGTATTTGTTCTGTGATCTTTTACAAGGCTATACGGATGGAAAACGTAAGAACGAATCTGGCTCCCCCAACCGATCTCCTTCTGCTCACCGCGAATTTCCGCAAGCTGTGCCTGCTGTTCTTCCAAGCGGCGCTGAACAAGTTTCGCCATCAACATCTTCATCGCACGTTCACGGTTCTTGATCTGCGAACGCTCCGTTTGACACGAAACTATCGTGTTTGTTGGCGTGTGTGTAATACGAACGGCAGAGTCAGTCGTGTTAACGTGCTGTCCACCTGCTCCAGACGCACGATACGTATCCACCTTTAGATCCTCCGTACGGATTTCAATCTCTGTATCGTCTGTGATTTCCGGCATGACTTCACATGAAACGAATGACGTATGACGGCGGCCTGACGAATCAAACGGAGAAATACGAACAAGACGATGAACGCCTTTTTCCGCTTTCAGGTAACCATATGCGTTATGCCCTTTGATGCTGAGCGTAACCGATTTAACACCTGCTTCATCACCTGGCAGGTAATCCAATGTTTCGACTTTGTACCCTTGGCGCTCAGCATAACGTGTATACATACGAAGAAGCATCGACGCCCAGTCTTGAGATTCCGTTCCACCCGCACCTGGGTGAAGTTCGAGAATCGCGTTATTTTTATCATAAGGTTCGTTTAATAAAAGTTGAAGTTCAAAGTCATTCAATTTTGCGATCAGATCTTTCAAATCTTTTACAAGCTCTTTTTGCATATCAGCATCTGCTTCTTCTTTCACGAGCTCATGTGCGACCTCTAAGTCTTCATACGATGAAGATAAGGCTTCAAACTCATTTACTTGTTCTTTTAATCCGTTTGCTTCATTAATAACGACTTGTGCTGCATTTTGGTCATCCCAAAACGTTGGTGCACTCATCTGCTCGTCAAGTTCAGCGATACGCGCTTTCTTTGAATCGAGGTCAAAGAGACCCCCTAAAGTCGTTGATACGTTTTTCAATCACGTTGAGTTCTTGTTTTACTTCTACTAAGTCCATATTCTCTGCACCTCATTTTATATTTCTTCCACTTTTTAAACTATGCGAATTCCTTACAAATTAAACCTGGTTACAAGCGTAAAGAGAGCTTCGCAAAGAAACTCTCTTCAGACACGCAACTTCCATTATTCCTGATCTGCTCCGTGACATTGCTTGTATTTCTTTCCGCTTCCGCATGGACAAGGATCATTGCGTTTAATGTCCTGTGATTTGCGAACCGGTTTCTTTTTTGATGATTCCTGTTTATCACTCGGAACAACGGCCTTCCCTTCAGCCACTTGTTCGCGCTGCATGTTTTGCTCGATCTGCGATTTTAAAATGTAAGTCGTAACTTCCTCTTCGATCGCAGCAACCATCGCTTCGAACATCTCGAAGCCTTCAAACTGGTATTCACGCAACGGATCGTTTTGACCGTACGCACGAAGGTGGATCCCTTGGCGAAGCTGTTCCATCTGGTCGATGTGATCCATCCACTTGCTGTCAACCGAACGAAGAATAACGGCTTTTTCAAACTCAGCGATCTGTTCTGCAGGAAGCTGTGTTTCTTTCTCAGCAAACGCTGCATGCACTTTCGCTTGAATTTTCTCGATAATTTCTTCACGATCTAAACCGTAGAAGTCTTTTTCTGTGAAAACAGGCTCTGTGAACATAACGGCGTTCACGTAATCTGCAATCTCTTTCGTGTTCCACTCTTCTTGCACTTCCGCTTCCGGTGTGTGAACCGTAACGATGCGGTCAATCGTGGAATCGATCATACGAAGAACGATATCACTCAAGTTCTCAGCATCCAATACATCTTGACGCTGCGCGTAAATGATCTCACGCTGCTGACGCATAACATCGTCATATTGTAAGAGCTGTTTACGTGCATCAAAGTTCGATCCTTCAACACGTTTTTGTGCAGATTCAACGGCTTTAGTAACCATTTTTGACTCGATCGGAGTATCTTCATCCATGCCAAGACGCTCCATCATCGTCATCAAGTTATCTGAACCGAATCGGCGCATCAATTCGTCTTCCATTGAGATATAAAAGCGAGATGAACCTGGATCTCCTTGACGGCCCGCACGACCACGCAGCTGGTTATCGATACGGCGTGATTCGTGGCGCTCTGTACCTAGAATGTGCAGTCCGCCAACTTCAATAACACCTTCGCCAAGCTTGATGTCGGTACCACGGCCGGCCATGTTTGTCGCGATCGTAACCATGCCAAGCTGACCTGCGTTTTCAATGATTTCCGCTTCACGTTCATGGTTTTTCGCGTTCAAAACGTTATGCTTAATTTTACGCTTCGTTAAAAGCTGTGAAAGAAGTTCTGACGTCTCAACGGCAACCGTACCCACGAGGATCGGCTGGCCCGTTTTATGGCGCTCTTCAATTTCAGCGGCAATCGCTTTGAACTTGCCTTGCATCGTTTTATAAATCAGATCTGATCTGTCATCACGTGCGATCGGACGGTTCGTCGGAATCACGATAACATCCATGTTGTAGATGTTGCGGAACTCCTCTTCTTCCGTTTTCGCCGTACCCGTCATACCGGATAGTTTGTTGTACATACGGAAGTAGTTCTGAAACGTGAT
Organism: Fictibacillus phosphorivorans; assembly: GCF_001619875.1. Taxonomy (GTDB): domain Bacteria; phylum Bacillota; class Bacilli; order Bacillales; family Fictibacillaceae; genus Fictibacillus; species Fictibacillus phosphorivorans_B. The sequence goes on along the minus strand of NZ_LRFC01000038.1, from coordinate 686,326 downwards.
CGTCGCGAGCGTCATGCTCTCACGCTGGATCTCAAGACCTTCCTTCGCTTCAATCGCCTGGTGAAGACCATCGCTGTAGCGTCGGCCAGCCATCAAACGTCCAGTGAACGGGTCAACAATTACAATCTCACCATCTTGTACAACGTAATCCACATCACGATGCATGATGAGATTCGCTTTTAATGCTTGGTTGATATGGTGGTTAAGCGTTACATGCTGGTAGTCATAAAGGTTATCAATCGAGAACATCTGCTCAGCTCGGTTGATTCCATCTTCCGTCAGCTGGACGTTCTTCGTCTTTTCATCGACCGTATAATCTGTTTCTTTATTCAGCTGGCGCACAAACATGTTTGCCATTTGATAAAGCTGGGTAGATTTCTGTGCAGAGCCAGAAATGATAAGCGGTGTACGCGCTTCGTCAATTAAGATCGAGTCCACTTCATCGACGATCGCATAGTTGCGGCGCTGAACCATTTGTTCTTTATAAACCACCATGTTGTCACGGAGATAATCGAAGCCGAACTCGTTATTCGTACCATAAGTGATATCCGCCGCATACGCCTCACGCTTCTCTTCTTTTGAAAGGTCAGATACGTTAAGGCCAACCGTCATCCCAAGAAAGTTAAACAGCGGTCTATTCAGCTCTGCATCACGGCGAGCCAAGTATTCATTGACGGTTACAACGTGAACACCTTTTCCATCGAGTGCGTTGAGGTAAACAGGCAATGTCGCCACAAGCGTCTTACCTTCCCCCGTTTTCATCTCAGCGATATTTCCTTCATGAAGCGCAACCGCACCCATAATCTGTACAGGATAATGGCGTTTTTCTAACACACGAGCTGATGCTTCACGCACAGTCGCAAACGCTTCAGGGAGAAGGTCATCCAGAGATTCTCCTTTTTCAATACGGCTTTTGAACTCAGCTGTTTTACCCGCTAAAGCTTCATCACTTAAAGCCTTATACTCATCAGCTAAAGCCTCTACTTTTTCCGCAATTCTCTCATATCTATTTAACGTCCGGTCATTTGAACTTGGAAAAATCTTTTTCAAAATGCTAATCATCCGAATAAACGCTCCCTGTTTTCGAAAATTATATACCACTTCTATTCTACCAGTTTGTGAATCGAGCCACAAGAAATCCCAAATCTTTTCAAGATGAATTGTAACATCATCCATATTGGGAACAGTTATTTATGTGAAAAATTAAATAATTTACAGCAGACAACAAACCTAAATTTTGGTAAAATAATAAAAAGATGGATTGGGGAGGTTCTGAATGGTAAACGGAGAGTTACACAGGACGGACAGCACGAGACAAGAACAGGACACGAAGCTGCCAAAACAGCAGGGCAGCGAAAAAAGCAAAACCATCATTCTGACGCTCGTACTAAGCTTCTTTCTTATAGGAGGTGCTGGTACGTTGGGATATTATTACCTGTTTGGTGCTAAATCAGCATCTGACGTCAATCTTCCTACTACCGAAGAAGTAGAGGCTGCTGAGAAGTCAAGCGGTGTTGAGATCTTCAAGCCGACCATTGAAGTTCCTAAGACCGAAATACAAAGACGATTAAACGTTATGCATGAATATTGGAATGGCAGGCTCGGGTATGATCAATGGACGAGCTACAAAGTAGGCACGCATACTTCCGAATTAAAAAGAATTGAAAACAATATACGCGAAAAAATCTTGCCGTATGTAGGCGGCCCGCTACAGACAGATATTGAGAATGCCATTGGGAAAATTGAGAGAAGCATCGAAACGAAGAGTGTAGAACCGTTAAAAGGTGTACACCGCATTTTTCATGATCTCGATATTACGTTAAATGACTATTCTGATGCGTCCGATTTCTGGGAAGTGACCGAAACGTATAAATGGTATCAGAAGAATGCTGTGCAGTAGGGTATAAGACACTGTCCTCGGATGATGAGGATGGTGTTTTTTTGTGTGGATGGTGGAGTGAGGGGTGTAGTGGGTGATCTGGGGTGCCGCTGGTTGCCGGTTTTTGTCGAAAATCGGATAAATAATTTTATGTACGTAATTATTCGTTCTATACACGGATATATTCTTATTTACCTCGCAAAAAAATTTTTATACACGTATATATGTTTATGTGTACTTTTGATGTGCACAACTTGTGGCCAATGTGCACACGAAACACACACAGAGAGCTGCGGTCCCACTCTCCCACGTTGAAATCCATCAAAAAAACACGAAAAAAGAGACCCGCTCATCAAATTTGAGGAGGTCTCTCACATTCTATTACGATTTCGCTGTCGTCATATAATGATCTTTCAACTGATCGCGCAGTGTCCGCTTCAAAAACTTCCCTACAGACGTTTTCGGGATTTCGTCCATGAACACGATATCGTCTGGAATCCACCATTTCGCAAACTGCGGGCGTAAATACTCTAAGATATCTTCTTTCTCCACGTTCCCCTTCCTATCAGGTTTCAGCACCACACATGCGAGCGGACGCTCCTGCCACTCTGGATGCGGAACCGCAATAACGGATGCCTCAAAAACATCTGGGAACGCCATGATCGCATTCTCTAAATCTACCGAAGAAATCCACTCGCCACCGCTCTTGATCAAATCCTTCGTCCGGTCGACGATCTTCACGAATCCTTCATCATCAACCGTTACAACATCTCCGGTATGAAGCCAGCCGTCAATGAATGTCTCGTCTGTCCGGTCGTCGTTATAATATTCATCCGCAATCCAATTCGAACGAAGCAGCAGCTCGCCCATCTCGTTTCCGTCCCACTTCACTTCTCCGTTTGCCCCGATTACTTTCATTTCAACACCTTGCACCACATAGCCCTGCTTTGCTTTGTAATCTAGTTTCGTTTCTTCGTCCATGTCCATTTGATAGGTTTTTAGACGCGTTGCAATCACGAGCGGACTCGTTTCCGTCATGCCATAAGCGTGCATAAACGGTATGTTGTGTTTTTCCTGAAACGTTTTGATCATCCCTTTAGGTGCAGCAGATCCTCCGCAAATAACTGCTCGAAGACTAGAAGTATCATAGCTGTTCTGTTCAAGTTCTTGAAGCAGCCCCATCCAGATCGTTGGTACACCTGCAGCAAAGGTTACTTTTTCCATCTCAATCATTTCCGCTAAAAGCTGTGGCGTGAATCGCGGTCCAGGCATCACTTGCTTCGAACCGAACCATGTTGCCGCATACGGAAGTCCCCAAGCATTTACGTGGAACATCGGTACAACCGGCATAAGAACATCACTTTCTGAAACAGAGCCTCCATCGGCAAGTCCGAGTGACATGGAATGAAGCACAGTCGAGCGATGAGTGTACGTGACTCCCTTAGGATTACCAGTTGTTGCAGACGTGTAGCACATCCCAACCGGGTCATTTTCATCTACATTTTGCGGAAACTCATAAGCCGGGTCACCTGTTTCTAGAAGTTTTTCATAATGATAGAGAGGCTGAAGCGGTGACTGAGGCAGCTCGTCCTCATCCGTCATCAAAATATACGCTTTCACATTTGGTATGTGGTCTTTTATGGCTTCAACAAGAGGAAGAATGTCCTGATCTACTAATAGAATCTGGTCATCGGCGTGATTGATAATGTATGCGATATGCTGAGGAGAAAGTCGAATATTAATCGTGTGAAGGACAGCTTCAACACCCGGGATAGCAAAATACGCTTCCAGATGGCGATGGTGGTTCCATGCAAGTGTTCCAACCCGCTCACCTTTATTTATACCAAGACGTTTTAGCGCGCTCGAAAGCCTGCGTGTTCGTTCACCAATCTCCCGGTAACTGAACTTCCTGATCCCCGACATCGTGCGGCTCGTTACCTCTTTTTTTGAAAAATAACGCTCCGCATGCTCCAGCATACTTGTGACTCGAAATGGCACATTCATCATCATAACTGCTTCTCCTCCTTAAATAAGTAACATAGTCATCTGTGTAAGCGTTTTCGTGTTAATGATTAGTTCACCTAAAGTCTTATGAAATCCTGCTCAAAAAACAGATTCTGATGGGAGAAAACAAAATTATAATCTCAGCTAAAAAAATATCAATTTTAACCAGCTTTTTACGTTACACTTATATTAAAAATGGCATAAAAAGGAGTGTCACATATGCCAGATTGGTCTTATCATACATTCTTCAAACCGCTGCTGTTTCGGATGAAACCAGAAACAAGCCGCGATCTTACGTTGCATACAATGAACACGCTTGCTAAGCTGTCGTTTGGTCGGAGTATTATTCAGTTTTTTGGTCACATGAGGCCAAGTGAGAAGTTAGCGCAAAACGTGGCTGGTATCACCTTTCCATCACCCGTTGGAATCAGCGGTGCGCTAGATCCTAATCTGAACGGAACGGCTGCTTTTGCTAACCTTGGTTTTGGTTTTATTGAAATTGGTCCTGTATCTCTTGAACCTCAGTCTTTGGAGAAGCCAATTTTAAGACAAATAGAGAAAGAAGCATTGTGGTATCAGCATTTAAATACTAACTTAGGTCTTGATGCTGCACTTGTAAAACTTCAGTCTATGAAGCGAAGCATACCCATCGGAATTGCCATACACGGTGAAACTGAAACGGAATTTATGAGGCTTGTTCAGCAACTCGATTATTATGCTGATTTCTTTATTTTGAGTGAGAAAGGAACTCCTTACCTAGATCGGATTCGCCAGGTATCACGTAAACCTTTTTTTGTGGAGTTCACTCATGAAAGTTTAAAATCGGCGGCCGACAAAGATTTAAAAGCAGATGGTTTCTTAATCCGTGAAGGCATTATAAAAGACGGGGGAATTGAGCTCGGCCATTCCGAGATGCCTATCTTAAAAGAAATCATTCAGCAGCTATTGCCTTACAACAAACCGATCATAGCCTCAGGCGGCGTTCACGATCCAAATGATGCGATTGAACTCTTCAATTGCGGCGCCTCCCTCATACAGCTTCATAGCGGTTTTGTTTACTCAGGACCTGGTCTGCCTAAAAGAATTAACGAGCGGATTTTGTATGAAAAGGATGTTGAGGTTGAAACGAAGCGGTCGGCTGGATGGATATCCTTTTTCCTGATGGGACTCGGTGTTTTCATCGCTGGTATCATCGCATTGTTTATCGGTCTGACAGAAGTTCTTTTACCGTATGATGAGCATTACTTAGGCATACAAAAAGAAGAAATCATGGCATTTAACCATCACCTGTTCCATTTCATGTCTCATGACCGGATTTGTCTGGCCGGGGTCATGATCTCAGCCGGTTTTATGTTCATGCAGCTTTCCTATCACGGCATCCGAAACGGAGAGCATTGGGCCAAAAAAGCATACGTGATTGCTGCATCCCTCGGGTTTTTAAACATTTTTTACTTTATGGGCTTTGGCTATTTCGACAAGCTGCACTTTATCTATTATTTAATGATCCTTCCGTTTTTTCTTTACGGACTTTATCAATCTAGAAATTTTTCCATTGGAAGTAAAGCGGTAAACCTTCATAATACGAAAGCGTGGAAACGGAGTCAGCTTGGCCAAAGCCTTTTTGTGATTTCAGGCATGTGTTTGCTCTCTGCCGGTATTGTGATATCCATCATCGGGATGAACGGTGTATTTGTAAAAGAGGATTTGATGTTTTTTTCCTTAACACCTGATCAAATATCAGCGTTTAATGATAAGCTAATTCCACTCATCGCGCATGACCGCGCTGGATTTGGAGGAGCTTTGATCTCAGAAGGCTTTCTTTTGCTGACGATTGGGTTATGGGGATATCGAGAAGGAGCTAAATGGATCTGGTGGACACTAGCGCTTGGCGGTTTGCCAGGGTTCCTGACTGGGGTAGGCACGCACTTTATGATCGGTTACGATAACCACTTTCACCTCTCACCCGCTTACCTGTTGTTTGTCTTCTATCTGGTTGGTTTGGTGTATTCGTATTCCTATTTGAATGTGAGGGAGCGGCGAACGCGTGATATTTCAATAGTAGAAGCAAAAAAAGTGTAGACATCGCGTCTGCACTTTTTTCATTTCCCTATTTCATCTGTGTTTGTTTATGAAGATTGATCGCTTTTCGAATCGCAATGATTGTACCCATGTGAAGACCTTCATGATAAAACGTGCGAGGTAGCACTTCTGCAAATGTGCTCATGCCAAGTTCAGTTGGTTCATCAAGTTCTTGATCAAGACGGTGGCCAAATTGCTGCTCTATCACTTGAACTTGCTCGATCAACCGGTGGCGCAGTTCTTGAAGCGTTGGAGGCGTCTGTTGCCAATTCTCAGGCTTGGTCCCATAACCGAAAAGCTCGCGATAATGGATCGGTGCCGGATTATCCTCACGCGTCTTGTGGTACAGCCAATCATATTGATCAAGGAAAATATGCCCTAAGTTCCAGCGGATGTTATTATTGAACCCTTCTGGGATATAATCCGCTTCCTCCTCAGTCAAACCTTCCACCGCACTCAGCGTATTGTGGCGAAAAGCCGCTAGTTGTTTTAAAAGGATTTCGTTTTTCATAAAAAATGCCTCCTTAAACGGTGATTTGCTTTACAATTTCGCTTGGTTTATGGCGGAATCCTTTTTTCTTTTATTTAAAAGGCACAGCTAATTTAGCTGTGCCTTCCGTTAAGCTGCATCATTCACTTTTATTCTTTTAGCTCTCGGTAATTTCCGATTTACATTCCCTACTATATAAGAACCAAACGGAAGTTTAGAAACGATAAATATTATGGACATACTTATTAATAAGGAAATAATGAAGACACCGATTACACGAGTAAACGTACCACTAAATAATTCAGCAATACTAGCTCCCCAATAGCGTTGAACTTGCCAGTGAATCAGATAAATACCAAAAGAATAATTGCTTATTATATTTACAAATTTGAAATTTGGAATCAATTGTCCCCAAGCAAACACAGCAACACTTAACATGATTGTAAGGGGCAGCAGATCGATTCGACGAGATCCTACACTTGTATAACCTGCTTTAAATAACACAAACACAATTACAATTGATAAAAGCACACCTAAAAGCGTAAACCACTTATATCTCAGAAAAGTCTCAGATAACCGTTTATAATTCCTTCCTATTACATAAGCAAGAGTAAAATATGCAAACCAAGCTGTAAAAGGAATCTTAAAAAACGCTACATGTTCTTTTACGAAAGCAATGTTTCCTTCAAGTATTTTAAAATGAAAAATCATAGCAAGAATACTAACTGGAATCAGCAAGTTCATAGAAATTTTGTACTTTGTAACAAAATAATGCAAGATATAAAATTGAAAAATAATTAGAACAAAATATCCTTCAAACTCACCTAAGAAAATATTTTTTAGTATCTTTCCTCCCAAATCAAAATTAGGATTCATCTTATAACTTACAAGCGCATCTATAACTGAAAAAGAAATATAAGGCGCAAAAATCCATTTTAAGCGTTTCGTCCAAAACTTTTCTGGGAGTTTATCTGGATAGCGGTTAGCCAAAATCACTTCGGATAAAACTACAAATGTTGGGGTAGCAAAGCAAAGCATTGTTCTTAATAACTGATAATACTCAGTCTTTGGAAAGCCCATCGCTAAGCCAACCTGTGATGTACTATGCAAAAAGACAATACTCAAACAAGCTATTGTACGTAATAAGTTCCATTCTTTTATCAAATTAATCCCTCATTTTAATAGGTATTTATTTTCCCACAGAAATAAATTCAACAGTTAACTTAACAGATAAAAGAATTGGTTAAAACAGTAAATGATTGAATGTAACCTGATTGTTATCGAATATAAAAGCCATCGTAACAGACAATCCGACAAATGGATATAACGGTAATATTTTCACAAAAAAACCTTGCAGACATTTATCCACAAGGTTTTCAATACTTTTATTTTATTGGATACATGTAAAGGTTCGAGAGGTGTCTATAATAGATATTACCAATTGCATCTTGAGCGATTTCTTTTGCTCCACTTTCAAGTATATGAGCATAATTCATCGTTTTAGGATCCATCTTAAAGAATCTGCCTTCTAATGTCCCATAAATGTAGCCATCTTTTCCAACTAACAAGTTTGCATTACCGTACCTTCCTGAAATTGCAGGCAACATCTTAACTGTTCTAAAGTTATTTGTAGAAGGATTATATGAAAAAATTGTCCCATCCGCTGCTCCCCAGATATTTTTATCTGGTCCAGTTATTAGTGACATTACCAATGACGCCCTTAGAGGCAGCGAAATAAATTGCTTTTGCCCAGGGTTGGCCGGATTAAATTTAAAGAACTTTGCCCCATCTTTGTCTTTTTGATAGTTAGCGTGGACAGAAGTTCCCCCGTAAATAAAACCTCCATGGTGATGCAGAGTAATGATACTTTGGTTATTTACATAATTCTCATACACTTTATATGTTTTTGTATTTAAGTCATAATCCAACAACAAGCCACCGCTAGTTGTAAATTGAGGATACGTTCCAGCAAAAAGGTGATTGTTAAGAGAGATTAAAGCTGGAATTCTTTCTTGACCATAATCTTTTAAACGTACCAATACACTTGTACCGCGCTGTTCCCAAGGTAATTCAGGATTATTAATTTCAGTCAGTCTTGCATTCGGATAAGCACTGACATATAACTTCCCGTTAACAAATTCTGCGCTTTCTAACTGACTGATTCCGTTTAATTGTATGCCCTTCTTCTCTGCTGTATCGAATTGTGTAAGTCCCCCAGACATGTAGCCGTTAATATATAAGTGCTTTTTGTCAGGGCTTTCAAACATTAAATGAAGATTAACTGGTTGCGGCGGTGCTTCGAACTTTTTCAGAAAAAGCTCATTGGTCTTTGGATTAAAAAGAAAATATGTTCCTTTATTATCTACTAGACCTACTAAAATTTTAGTACCATCTTTTAAACGGACGAAATCTAATGACAGAGCCTCAGTGTTCTCAGGTAAAGATGCATTTGTTTCTCTTACAATTCCAGTTCCTAATTGATAGGCATACAACTTACCTTCATAAGTATAATAAAATTCATTTAACTCTTCATTTTTGTCTGAAAATCCCCTTGAAGCACTGTTGAACTCATTAATGTATTTTTTGCCAATGATATCGTAAATCCCAGCTTTTTTGCTTGGATAAAACTTAGTGAGTAAATAACGATTGTCGATCAATTTCATTTTTTCAACATATGTTTCATTTTTATATTTATCTGGCAGGATGGATACTTTTGAATGATTGCTCAAATTCCACTGAACCATTTCGGCTTTTGAACCCGAACTTACATATAAAAATTTATTATCTTTATCTACGACCAACGATTTTGCGTATTGTTTATATTTTTGAGTCGGCAAGAGAAAGTCTCTAGTCTTCGTTTTTTTGTTGTATTTAAAAACATTAGCTCCATAAGCGGTGACACCATAAACGTACTGATCATTCACAAAAATATCTTGAATAGAAGTATCGTTCGTTCCTTTCAATACATGACCATGATTAATCAATTTCCTAAAGAGCGGATCATAGCTGTACAATGTTCCACTATTCGTACCTGCTACCCACAGAGTACCTGTGCTATCAATATCCAATCCCCAGGCACTTGTTGAATCAACAAGTTTATACTCACCAATCACATCATTTGTATTTAAATCTACAACCGCTAGAGATGTAGGTGTACCATGCAGGATAACGTATAGATAGGCATTCCCCATCTTATCCATCCCTGATTTAGCTGCGATCGTACTTTGATTAAATACCTGCGGTCCTAAATTTACAGGTTTTTTATTGTGTAAAGGAATCTTTGGCTGCTCAGCAGGTGATTTCCGACTAGCACATGCAAGGTCTTGCAGTTTTTTCTTTGACGGTGTCTTATATGTAATGCGATCATCACGTTTCACATAATAACCACCACCTACTCCTAACAAGCCCGTTTTAAAGTTATATATGCGATAAGAACTGCCCTTTTTTAATGTCTTTTCTTGTTTGAGTCCACTGGATGTTAACTTATATAATGAAGTATCTTTTATGACAAAAACTCTTCCAATCTGTCCTGAAACTAAATAAGTATCATCCCATTTAATCTTTTGTCCAGGAGCTATACCTGTACATGATTGGTCAACCACTACAGGAGGTTGAACCGGCTGTACGGGTTTGCTTGTTGAAGGTTTCTTTGATGCACAAATACTAGCCTGAAGCTTTTGTTTACTCGGAGTTTTGTAAGTAATTTTATTATCTCTATTGATATAATAACCACCACCAACTCCTAGTAAATTCGTTTTGAAGTTGTATATCCTATAACCAGTACCAGCTTTTAAAAGTTTGTTTTTCACTAGTGTATTACCTGATAGCTTATACAAATATGTGTCCTTAATAATGGAAACTCTTCCTATTTGCCCTGGTTTTAACTCTGAACCATCCCAATAGATTTTTTGTCCATATGTAATTCCTTTACAAACATCATCGGCATATGAAGTATTGGCAGTAAAAAGTGAAGAAATAACTAAAAGAAAACAAATAACACTACTTATTTTTCTGTTCAACTTTGCACCTTCTCTACTTATTTTGGAACAAAATTATTTTACCAGAATATCACATAAATTCATATATTAGTTTTTTCATAGTTTGATAAATGAAACCAAAGTACCGTAGTAAGAAGCAAAACAAAAAAACACCCCTCGCAATTTGCGAAAAGGGGTGCGCCATCATCGTTTATGGTTTAGTTAGTTCCTGCAATCAGTCCATATTTGCCGTCTTTACGTCTGTACACGACGTTCATCTCACCAGTTTCGGCATTGTTATAGACGAAAAAGTTGTGGCCGAGCAAGCCCATTTGGAGAATGGCTTCCTCTGTGTCCATTGGTTTCAGATCGAAACGCTTTTCACGCACAATCTCGAAATCGTCTTCTTCCTCTAATAGAGCCGTTGATACGCCTTCTGTACCGTTAGCAAACATGTGCTTTGTGCCTTCAGCATTTCTAAATTTACGGTTCACTTTTGTTTTGTGTTTTCGAATTTGACGCTCTAATTTTTCTACCACCAAATCAATCGCAGCGTATAAATCCAAATGACGTTCCTCCGCACGAAGCAGCAGGCCCTTCATCGGTATTGTTACCTCAATTGATTGCTCATTATTGTACACTTTTAGATTAACGTGTACTTCAGAATTCGGAGTTTCGTTAAAGTACTTTGTGAGTTTAGTCACCTTTTTTTCAACGTAAGCCCTAATGGCTTCTGTCACCTCGATGTTTTCTCCACGAATGTTAAAATGCATAACTTAACTCCTCCTTTCGGTGATGTATATATATTTCGATATACCCCAAAAGAATTCCTCCGTAACATTTAAAATATTTTGACAATTTATTAACACTGTCGACAAAATCTTTACAATTCTAAATTGCCATGGGTTACATGCTCGTTACATACCGATATCAAATTTGTATGTTATACTAGTAAGTAACCTTTGAAGCTTTAAAACATTTACATTACCTGTACCATCTCCCTGCTCGGAATTTGTGCGGGGATTTTTTATTGTGTATTTTCACAAAAAAAACAGGCTCTAAAGAGAACCTGTTTTCATCACAAATGAAGCTTATGCTTTTTGAACGTTAGCAGCTTGAGCGCCACGAGCACCTTGCTCTACTTCAAAAGTTACTTTTTGACCTTCGTCTAAAGACTTGAAGCCTTCAGATTGGATAGCTGAGAAATGTACGAATACATCGTCTCCGTTTTCGCGCTCGATGAAGCCGAAACCTTTTTCTGCGTTAAACCATTTTACTGTACCTTGTTCCATGTTTGTTGCCTCCTAGTGCGTTGCCACACAAATATATTACTACTCTTGCCCATAGTATTTTTAAAGAAGAAAAGTCGAAACTCATACAATCTTTTTACACCGAACAAAAATAATTGTAAATTCATCATAACAGGGATTTGCGTATGTTGCAAATCACCCATCTTTTTTTAGCAAAAATCACAAAATAAAAACCCGCCAAAATGAGATGGCGGGATCACAATTATGGTCATATTGCCTATGATTTATAGTTTAGTTACGTTAGCCGCTTGAGGCCCACGCGCTCCATCTACAATATCAAACTCGACTTGCTGACCTTCGTCAAGGCTTTTGAATCCGTCAGTGTTGATTGCAGAGAAGTGTACGAACACATCGTCTCCGTCTTCGCGCTCGATAAATCCAAAACCTTTTTCTGCGTTAAACCATTTTACTTTTCCTAACATGCCTTTCACAATCCCTTCATCATGCGAATCTTTGTATAGTTTTTCTATACACTTTATAGTATGACATATACCCAAAAAAGTTGTCAAAGGCTTAAGATTAGCGAAAGATAAGAAGTTTTGTCGAATAATCTTTTAAGTTTTTTATGTATATTAATACACTTATATCCCGTTTTATACAAAAGGAAAACTGACCTCAAAAACGACCGGTTTTTCCCAACTTTTTTTACACTTCTAATCCAAGCTTGGCCACATATAATCCAATATACAGCGCAGGAAAATTAAACAGTTGTTTAAAAAGGAGGCAATGGACGTTGCTACATATGATTGAAAAAGTCGTCCTAGCTATGGCCGCAATTCGTTTTCTGTCCGGAAGTCTTGAAATTACAGCAGCCCTCTTCATGCTGCATTACAATACCGTTGAGCGAGCACTCGTTATCAATTCGATGCTCTCAATCGTCGGTCCCATCATCTTTTTCTCCACCATGACACTCGGAATTTACGGATTATCTACCAAATTGTCATTTGGGAGTCTGATTTGGATCATGTTAGGAGTCGTTTGTATTGTTTATGGGATAAAGAGATAGCTGAATTCTTTAGTGCTACGCGTAGAATTGATGATAACTGCGCGTAAAGAGGGAAAATGCGCGGCAAAATCAAAACCGATATCCTGATAGATAAGCTAAGAACTCTCTTTGTTTCTCGTGATTGTACTTCGTTAGTGCATAGGTATTCGCGTCAGGTAAATCAAGAGAATAGCAATCCACCTCAAGCAGCCTGCCTTCTAAGAGTTCTCTTCTAACCGTTGATAATGGCAAAAAGGACACACCTAGCCCTTCAGCAATAAATCTTTTCGTGATGTGAATCTGCGAAACCTTCATCATCCTCACACCAGGATAAAGTGATTTTACACGTTTAGAGAGATCCTCCCAATATCCTGGATGGTTGTGCGTCAGCAGATAGTTTGAGAGTAGGACTTCTTTTTCGTCCAGTGGGGGTGCTGCTTCAAAGTCCAGCCCATCATGAGGCGCAACCAGCACGACTTTGTCTTTATAAAGAAGCTGACTCATCATTTCAGAATGTGAACTTCCCAAGCACGACAGTCCGAGATCTACCTCTTCGTTTAAAACCGCAGATTCAATATCTTCTGACTCGATGATTTTAATGGAGATCTCGACTCCCGGATGCACACTTACATACCTTTTTAAAACCGATGGCAAAATGGTATCGGCAATAAGTGGCGAGATACCGATGCAAAGTTGAGAGTGATACCCTTGCTGAAAAGCATTAAGGTCCTCTAGCCCGCTCTCATACACTTCCATCAGTTTCTTCGCGTTCTGCAGATACCGCCTTCCTTCTGCCGTCAACTTCACTCGTCTCCCTTCACGTAAAAATAGAGACATCCCTAGTTCTGCTTCAAGCAATTTGATATGAACCGTTACAGAAGGCTGTGAAACGTGGAGAATTTCTGACGTCCTCCTAAAATTCTCACATTCAGCAGCTGTAATAAACGTTTTCAGCCAAGAAAATTCCAAAGTATTCGTCCTTTCTGCTGATTATTTTTTATTATTAATTTAATTAAAAATAATCAATATCATAAATTAATTATATCTTATAAAATGATACTAAATAATGGAAGGAGTGAAAAATCAGATGCAAAAAGGACTTAAAGGAATTGTTGCAGCGGAGACTCAGATTAGCCACATTGATGGCATCGAAGGAAAGTTAACCTACAGAGGTTTTGAGATTGGTGACCTTTCTCGTTTTTCGTTTGAAGAAGTGGCGTATTTGCTATGGTACGGTAAACTTCCAGATCAAGAAAAGTTACAAAAGTTAAAAGATGAGCTCATAAAAAATCGCACACTCCCCCTTCATATTAAAAATATTTTAGATCATCTTCCAAAAGACATGGACTTGATGAGCATAATCCGAACAGCGATTTCCTCTGAAGGTGTGGCAAGTTACGGATGGAAACCAAGTATAGAACAGGCCATTCGTTTAACGAGTTTAGTTCCTACGATTATTAGTTATTGGACGTGCCTTAAAAATGGCAAACCTTATGTTGAGCCATCAGAAGATTTAAGCCACGTTGAAAATTACTTATACATGCTAAATGGAGAAATTCCAAGTAAGGCACATACGCTTGCTCTCGAAACCTACATGATCTTAACATTAGAACACGGCATGAACGCCTCCACTTTTTCAGCTCGTGTAACAGCATCAACCGAATCCGATATGGTATCTGCAGCAACCTCCGCGATCGGAACGATGAAAGGTCCTCTTCACGGAGGTGCACCTTCTGGAGTCATAGACTTGCTTGACGAGGTGCGAAGTGTTGGCAGTGCTGAACGTGTGATTCGCCGTAAGTTGGAGAATGGAGAAAAACTCATGGGTTTCGGACACCGCGTTTATAAAACCCATGACCCTCGAGCCGTTGCGTTAAAAGCTAAATTATTAGACATCGTCGGTGAGGATGAGTGGTTGGATCTCGCGCTAGATGTGGAGAAAACAGCTGTTGCGTTGTTGAAGGAATACAAGCCTGGCAGATCTCTGTACACGAATGTTGAATTTTACGCTGCGGCCATCATGAAGGCGATTCAGTTGGATTCGAATTTGTTTACACCAACATTTACGGCAAGCCGGATGGTCGGATGGACGGCTCATATTTTAGAACAAGCCGAAGACAATACTATTTATCGGCCGCAGTCGATTTATACAGGGCAATTTCATGATACAACTTCATTAAACACGTAAACCGGACAATGACGTTCGGTTTTTTGTTTTTATGGAGGCGTTTTTAGGTTCTACAGTTAGTATTTATTAGATTTACGGTACGTGTTCTTTTATTGGTTACACGTTCGCTCATAAAGGGTTGAGTTTCGCTCAATATGTTCTCCGTTGCGCTCAGTGAAGGCCCTTTTCGCTCAATCAGTACCTCGTTTCGCTCAGTGAAGGCCCTTTTTTGCTCAATCACACAAAAATGCACATTTATAAAGCAACGAAGACACTCTTCACTCCCGTCTTCACATGATAAAATAAACAGAGATAAGCTTTTTCAAAAGGAAGAGGTGTTAAAAGTGATTTTAAAGTCCATTTCTTATAAAAAAGATAAAACTAAACAAGGATATCCTTATCAATTACCGCTGTTTCAATCTTTAGAATCCCTTCACTTCCAAAAACCAATCACGATCTTAGTAGGGGAAAATGGAACGGGAAAGTCAACACTGCTTGAAGCCATCGCCGAGCAAGCGGGTTCAATTCGAATCAATCCATCAAATGATGATGGATCTGACCTGCACTCCCTCTCAAAACAATTAAAATTAACGTGGAGTGTGAAAACAAAGAAAGGATTCTTTCTAACCGCAGAAGACTTTGCAAATTTTGTGAGGCGTGCATCTGAAATGAAAGAAACGGCTCGCAAGGAATTAGAAAACATAGAAGAAGAGTACAAGAACAAGTCTTCATATGCTAAAAGCTTGGCTTCACTCCCACATAATCGTACATTGCACGAACTAGAAGAGCTCTATAATGACGGTCTTGAGTTTCGATCACACGGCGAGCGGTTTCTGGACTTTTTTCAGTCACGATTCAGACCAGGCGGATTGTATATCCTCGATGAGCCTGAAGTGCCCCTATCACCTATGAAACAATTAAGTTTTATTTCACTAATAAAAGAGATGGAGCAGCAGAATGCACAGTTCATTATCGCTACTCATTCTCCAATACTGATGGCGTATCCGGGTGCAGAGATCATTAATCTTGATTCCCTGCCACCTGCTTCGACATCATATGAAGAACTCGAACATGTGCAAATTACGAAAACATTTTTGGAGAATCCTGAACGTTATTTAAGGCATCTGTAATGCTGGCACAAGATTTAAACCGCAAAAAGAGGCACTCAGCCGATTAACAGCTAGTGCCTTTTATCATTTCTTCTTATCAAAATACATGCCATCGCCCGACAGCGTTTGGTACGGATTTGCATACTGAACATTCTTTACTTTCTTCCTCTTCATAAGAGAAAGATCGTGCTTAATTTCTTCAAACTGGCGCGCTAAAAGCGGGTCGATTGTCTCGTTCATCTTCACAATCATATTGCCCATGCGTTGCTCGTCCTCCGAATATATGCCCGGAAGACTTTGAATCGCTGCCTGGCGTTGGTCGATCAGTTCATTCAATCGCTCGATATATGGCTCACGATCCTCTTTTGGTAAACCTGTACTTACATGATCATAGAGATTTTTTGTGATCTCCAGCAATATTTTGACCGCAGGCATTACACGCGTCCCGTTTCACCGTGCTGCATACGACGGTTAATTTGGATTACTTCTTTCCACGTATTGCGGAAATCGAGCACATAGTCTTCCACTTCATCCAAAATCGCTGCATCACTATGAATATTTGCTTCAATCAGACGACGATGGATGTAGTCGTACATTTGCATCAAGGACTGAGACACTTCAAGATCCATGTTCAACGTTACCATCAATTCTTGGATGATCTTTTGCGCTTTTAATAGATTCGTGTTCTTCTGTTCTGTATTTTTAAGTTCGATCCCCGTTCGTGCGAGACCGATAAATTTTAAACACCCGTTATATAGCATGAGCGTCAACTCGCCGGGAGACGCTGTTTGGACTGAATTGTTTTGATACGCTTTGTTCGCGTTAAGTATGGACATGTAAAGGTAACACTCCTTTTTGGTTTGAAAATTACTGTCCGCCGCCAAACTGCTGCATTAAGTACATGGATTGCTGGTTGGAACGCTGGATCGCTGATTCCATCGCTGAGAACTGTCGCCAATAGCGGTCTTCAACCTGTTTCAGACGATCTTCAAAAGCCGAGATACGCTTATCTACGTCCGTTAATTCACGACCGAGTGTAAATTGAGCGTTTGTACGAAGAGCGTTTCCTGCTTTTAGTTCGATTTTGTCGACTGTTTGGTCAATGGATGTACGAAGTTTTTTAGCAATACCTTCAACATTATTCGTACTGTCCCCAGTAAACATCTTCATTACAGCATCTGGATTAGTGGCTAACGCATCACGAAGTTTCTTTTCATCGATTTCAAGCTTACCTTTGTCTAAGTAGTTACGTGAAGTTGTGATTCCGATCTCAGAAAGCTGATCAAATTTTGCGTCACCCGTACTAACATTGGCATACAAAATGGAACGCATCGCATTTAGTCCGCTAGACAGAATGGAGTCACCGCGCAGCATACCGCTCTTCGCCTTTTCATCCCAAAGCTCTGTTTCTTTTTCAGATAAATCTTTACGCTGCGCGTCCGTTAACGGAGGAAAATCACGATATTTCGTTTCAGTCATTTTCTTATTGATCGTTTCAATGGTTTCGTTATATTTTTTCACAAAATCTTTAATTGAATTAACAACACCATCTGTATCTGTTGCTGAGCTGATTGTTGAAGCACCTAAGCCTTTTAACGAATACGAAACACCACTGATCGTAAAAATGTTGGAAGTTCGCTGCAAACCTGTAAGTCCGTTCAAGTCAAACTCTGCATTGCCTCCATTGTCTGTATCAGTTGCACCCAGTTCTATTCCATCTGCTGTAGTGTTCGTTGAAAAACCAATATTACCAAAAAAAGATATGGTTTCTGGAGTTCCAAGTGTGATCTTAGAACCCTTCCCCGTTAAATTGTTTGAAATAACAAATTGTCCAGTGAAGTCATCGTAAAACGCTGATATTTCTAATCCTGCTTCTGAGAACTTCTTAGCCGTCGTTTCCAACGTATCTTTTGTTGGATCGATTTTAATGGTCTTAGTTACTTCAGATCCATCTGGTTTTGTCACCTTGATTTCAAGAGGAATTTCCGCTGTTCCAAAAGCTGAATTCATAGTTCCTAGAGCCGTTTTTCCACTTGGTTTGTTACCACTTTGATCTATAACTTGTCCGGAAACCCAACTTCTAGCAGTTGCTAGCTTAGTAACGTTAATGTTAGAAGTTATATTCGAAGCACTTCCCGCAACAGTCGCAGTAACCACATTTGGATTTGTGCTTGTTACCGTCTTCTTATTAAACGTTCCTTGTAGTGCGACTCCGTCTAGAATAAATCGATCGAGCTCTGTCAAAAGCTTATTCATTGAGCGGTAATCATCTCGCTGCCACTCTAGCGTCGTCTTTTTCTGTGCTAACTTATCTAATGGAATACGCTCTGCTTTCATCAAATCGCCAACAAGCGTATCAATGTCCATCCCACTGGCTAACCCGCCAATTCTCATGCTCACGGTTCATCACCGTCCCTAAATTTTTTTATCTACAAAGATGCCCATAAAATCAATCATATCCGCATACATATCTAAAAACTTTTTGTTTGGTATCTCTCTCAGCACTTCTTGCGTTACTTCATCGACAACTTGAACGTAATAATCATTCAACTTTTCGTGAAGAACAAACTTAGATGAAGTATGCGCAGGCTTCAGCATATCGTTCATCGCATCGATTACTTTTTCTAGTGATTCTTTTGTTGGTTTTGGTTGTACTGAGACTTCGGCTTGCGGAGTTTGTTCTTGTTGGTTTTGGCTTTTAAGCATAGGCTCAGATTTTTGTATTACAGGAGAACCAATCGCTTGCAGTTCCACCTTCATCGCCCCTTTTAATTTCTCTAAAATTTATATCGGATTGTATATTTAATTGTTGAGGAAGAAGAGAAAAAGAAAAACGGCAAAAAAAATTATTACAATTCTATGAAACGACTCATTTTACTACTTTTTTATTGTAAAATAGTTGATTATGAAGAAGAAAAATGTAGAAAAATGACCACTAAACGTCGTGGCATTCATTATAAAAATAGATAAAACAATAAACGGAAAATTGAAAACGAGAGGATAATGGCAGTAATGAAAGACCAACGCACAAAGCAACGAAAGAAACAAAGCCGACAGCCGAATTCAGGTGTAAAGCAAAGTAAAGCCATTGAACAACCTCTAGAAAAAGGCAGGTACATAACAGGTCTTGATGGACTGAGGGCCATCGCCGTGCTTGCGGTTATCGCTTACCATCTAAATTTTGAATGGGCAGCCGGCGGACTGCTCGGTGTTACCGTCTTTTTTGTTTTATCAGGATACCTAATTACAGACCTTTTAGTAGCCGAATTTGTAACAACGAACACGATTAATTTTAAAAACTTTTGGATTCGCCGGGCAAGAAGACTGCTGCCCGCAATGTTCACCATGCTGCTTGTCGTCGTCACGTATGTCACGCTTTTCGAACCTGAAATGCTTCAAAAGCTTGAAAAAGATACGGTTGCAGCCATCTTATACGTAAGCAACTGGTGGTACATATTCCAAGACCTATCGTATTTTGAAAGCTTCGGACCCCCTTCCCTTTTAACACACTTTTGGTCGTTAGCCGTGGAAGAGCAATTTTATATCCTTTGGCCACTCATTATCATTGTGATGTTAAAGATAAAGGTTCGCGAAGGCTCTCTATTTTCTATGATTCTAGCAGGTGCACTTGTTTCCGCAGCTGCCATGACTCTGTTGTACGAACCAGGTGCAGATCCGAGCCGTGTTTATTATGGTACGGACACACGCGTCTTCTCTCTATTACTAGGAGCAAGCCTAGCTGTCATCTGGCCAAGTCGAAAACTATCTACTAGTCTTCCTCCAGAGATTCGTTGGAAACTAGATTTCGTCGGGTTATCCGCACTCGCTTTTGTGTTTTACATGTTCTGGGGCACGAGTCAGTATGAAGACTTCCTCTATCAAGGAGGGATGGTCGCTATATCTGTTGCGTCGATGCTTGTAGTGGCCGTCATGGTTCACCCATCAAGCCGACTGAACACGTGGTTGAGTTTTAAACCATTGCGCTGGATCGGTGTCCGCTCTTATGGTATCTATTTGTGGCATTTTCCAGTAATCGTGCTAACGAGCCCGCAATGGGGAGCGGATGCGCCGAGCTTGTTTAGAACGACTTTTCAAATGGTTTTAATTTTAGTGCTTGCAAGCCTTTCATGGACCTTTATTGAGAACCCGATTCGAAAAGGGGCTTTAACGAGATTTTGCCGAGTGGTCAAACGCGGTGAATGGAGACGTGAACGATCATTTATCGGAAGGTTTGTAACGATTGCTTGTATTCTAGGTGCTTTCATGAGCGTATCCGCAATTGGCTTTACCACAACTTCAGTAGCGTTAAGTAAAGATAAAGTAATCACAGCCATTCAAGATAAAGTAGGAAAAGAAGAACCGCCTACAGAAAACAAAGTTTCACCTGTTCCAAAACCTGACGCCCCTAAAAAAGTAGAGAAGCCTGCGGAGGAGCGTGCAGAAAAGCCATCTGATGAGACACCTTCAGAGGAAGAACCTTCTCAAGATGAAGCTCCGGCTGAAGAAAAACCGCCTGTTCAGGATTCTCGTTCGCTTACCGTCATTGGAGATTCGGTTATGATTGACGTGACGCCTCACTTAGAAGAAGTATTTCCAAATGCAAAAGTGGATGCGAAAATCGGGCGCCAGTTTAGAGAAGCAGAAGACATCGTGCAGCAGAAGAAAAGCTCGGGCAGTCTAGGTGAAATCGTCGTCATAGAGCTTGGGGCAAACGGACCGCTCGCCGAGAAAAAAATGCATGCTTTAATTAAAGAAATCGGTGATCGCAATATTTACATGATTACGACGCGTGTTCCAAAACCTTGGCAAAAGGAAGTCAACGACACGATTAAAAGCGTTGCTGGCAACTACAAGAACGTGAAAGTAGTCGATTGGTTTACAAAGAGTGAGTCACATCCTGAGTACATCGGAAATGATGGGGTTCACTTAACGAAAACAGGTGCTAAAACTTATGCAGATTATTTGTTAAAACATATTGATTAAATGAAATAAAGTCAATCATCCATTGGGTGGTTGGCTTTTTTGTACATTAGAAAGAAATGAATAAATACAATTGCCAAAGAACCACAAGGGAATAAACCAGGAATACTCCAAATGTCAGCTTTTGTGCAATAGGATGAACGGGTAGCAAACCAAACACCAAAATGATTCCAGAAAAAAATAGCTTTATACCAATAAAGCCTAGTGGATGATAACGATATAGAGCATTCATTATGGGGTTTAGTTCCCTTGCTCCGTTCATAAGTAGATAATGAGTAACAAAAGCATCCAGAAGATTTAAAACTGCAATACCAACACATATCCAAAAATGACCGGTTAACCATGTGTCGCTAACCATTTCATCACCCCCACTAGGAGTATATCCCAATCAGAATGAATATTGCCTGTTCAAGACATAAAAAAAGCCACCGGATAAGGTCCGATGACTCTGTTAAAATTAACGAAGAAGTTGAAGAACTCCTTGTGGTTGTTGGTTCGCTTGCTTCGCGACTATGTCTTTCGATCATAGAAAAGACTATATCTTCACCCTTAAACTTAAGGGGCTGGGCACTTCGAACGGCTAAACCGCCCTACGGAGTTCATTGTCATAGCTTTTGCCTTAGACAGTATCTCCTAGTCGTTGAACGTTCTCCAGAGTTTCCTCTTAGGAGCTTCGCTGCTGATTATCCAATCCTCTTATTTTTCAACCCGTCACGCTCACCGTTTCCAGTCACGTTGTGGGATAAAAGGCTCTAAGGAAGTTCCAGCAATTCACCCAGTTATAATCTAGCTCGTTACCAAACTAGACGCCCTTCTTATCAATTATCTCAATAATTGTAATACACCTTGAGGCATTTGATTCGATTGAGCTAACATTGCTTGTGCTGCTTGAGAAAGAATAGAGTTTTTAGTTTGTTCCATCATTTCTTTCGCCATGTCTACGTCACGGATACGAGACTCAGCTGCAGTTAAGTTTTCAGAAGATGTGTTTAAGTTGTTAATTGTGTGCTCTAAACGATTCTGGAATGCACCAAGTTTTGAACGTTCTTTTGAAACTTCAGTTATTGCACTTTCAATATTTGTAATTGAAGCTTTTGCTGAATCGTGTGAAGAAACATCAACACGACCAGCTGTTGATAGGTTTAGTACACCATCTGTTTTCATATTTCTAATGTTTAAACTTAAATTTTGGTCTTCGTTAGCACCAATTTGGAATGTTACAGAACCTGCTAATACTTCTACATCACCAATAGCATCATCCTGTGCATAACCAGCATTTGTTTTTATTGTAATTCCAAAGTCTGTAAAGTTTAAATCTTGGGCACCATCTGCATTAGAAATAGTTTGCGTTTTACCCCCAAAAGTCATTGTAAGTGTATGAGCAGTTGTATCTGCTGTAATTGCATAAGTCCCAGCTGCAGCACCATTAGTAGAAGCACTTGCTACACCTGTAACACCTAATACAGTAGTTGTTGCTGCGTCTTGTTCTACACTACCGCCAAGATTACCCTTTAATAGTAATTGCTTGTTAAACTCCGTTGTATCTCCAATACGGTCAATTTCATTTTTCAACTCGTTTAATTCTTCTTGGATAGCATCTCTATCTTGAGTTACGTTTGTATCGTTAGCACCTTGTACCGCTAACTCACGCATACGTTGAAGGATAGAATGCGTTTCGTTTAATGCACCTTCCGCTGTTTGTATCATAGAAATCGCATCCTGCGAGTTCTTAGAAGCTTGGTCTAAGCCACGTACTTGCGCACGCATTTTTTCAGAAATAGCAAGACCAGCAGCATCATCGCCAGCACGGTTAATTCGAAGACCAGAAGATAATTTTTCCATTGATTTTGACTGTGCGCCTGAAGCTGCGCTTAATTGACGGTGTGTGTTAAGTGCCGCGATATTGTGATTAATTCTCATTTCTTTTTCCTCCTTGAATGTGTTCCGCCCACGTCCTTGTGGTTGGTTGGATGTGTTTTTTCTTCGGAACTCACAGACTTTTACGGCCGTTAAAAGGTCTGCTTGTTCCTACATTCGTTATATCGGAGTAAAAAGGAACATCTTTAATGTGTTTTACGAGTTTTTTAACTTTTTTAATGCCTGGAATGTATTAAGTGAAGTACTTGCTGCTTGGTTGTTCTCTTGCTGGATAGATAGAAAGACTTCTTTGCGATGTATCTCTATATGTTTAGGAGCCGATATTCCTAATTTCACCTGATCGCCATCTATGGATAGCACCGTTAGTTCAATATCATCTCCAATTTTAATCGCTTCTTGTAACTTTCGGGTTAATACGAGCATTCCTTAACCCTCCTGTCCGACAAAGCTAGATTCTAATAACTCATGTCTTGTTCGGTATTTGTTATCTGTTAGTACTACTTGCTTTGCCAGGTTTTCCTTTACATTAATCACTATTGGTGCCTGAAGATTACCTGTTGATTTTTCTAATGGTTCTTGAATCGTTAGAATCACCTGAACCAAGACATCGGATTCTTCTTTTATCTTTAATTGTTTTTGCACCGATTCTACTAATTCAAAATCATAGTCCTTAAAAAACAGAAATGGATTTATTGTAAAAAAAGCGAGTTCTTTTGTGAAAACGGATTGCAGTGTTGAAAATGGCGTTCCTTCCATTGGCAGAAGAACAAATTGTTTTTCATCTTTAAAACCAGGCAACCCTTGTTCAAAATGTAAAATATCCTCATCGGTGATCTCTATTGTTTCTTCAAATTTTGTATGAAGTATCATCTCACTCATCCTTTGCTTTATGTATTCTTATGTCGTCCAGTTGATTGTTAAAGAAGGCATTTGTTCCATACTAACGTTTACCTTACCAGGTGTGTATTGGTGTATAGGTCTATTAATCTTAACATCGATCTCTGGTTTGTGAGTCTGCCAATTTAGCTGCACTTCACTCGGCTGATAATTGATTTTCACAGAGTTTGCTCTTGGTATGAAGCCGATGTTAAATTCATAAATCGGACTTTCACTGTTCACTTTCGCTTGGTCAGGTATTGGATTTCCACCGTTCTCTACTCTCATCAGGTCATCTCCTTCTTGAGACATACGAGCAAGACCTGTTAACCAATCTTCATATCCTTGCTGTGCAAACTCTTCTATTCTGCGGGAGATGTGTTTTAAATCCATATCAGCCCAGGCTTCTGTTTGATCTATGGTTAACTGACTTGGTGTACGTTTCACTTCTAAATCTGCTTTAGGCTGCTTAATTTGAAGATCGGCGGGAGCTTGTTGAATTTCTTGTATAGGCTGCTGGATGCTCAGTCCTATTTTAGCATTGGTTGACTCCAGCCTAAGTTGAGGAACGTTCATATATTCCCTCCTAAAAAGTGTGGATTGCAAGAAAAGAGCTATCACGAGGATAGCTCTCTTAGTTTATCGTAAAAAGTCCATAAGGGTTGGCTGCATAATACGAGAGCCTACAGCTAGTGCTGCACGATGAACACTTTCTTGCATCTTCAGATCGGTAATGACACGCTCAATATCTGCGTCTTCATTATCAGAGAGGATTCGATTAGCAATCACTTCTTGCTCGCTCACACGGGCATCAATGAGTTCAACTCTATTATATCGAGCCCCTAGCTCAGCACGCTCAGCTACTAAATGATTGATGTGGGAATCTAGTTTTTCTAAAAATCCGCTAATGTCTTCTCCAGACTTACCTTCAAGAGCTTTCATCAACTCATTGATATCCCCAAACAAACCGCTTTCTGGAGGCCCTTCTTTATGTGTAAAGATGTTTTTCGGATTCATGTTAACCGCAATTTCAATTCCTTGTGACAGCTCAAGATTAACCGGGTTACCGTTTGTTGAAACCGCAGGCGACTTATTAAAATCAACTGGCTTGTTAGTTGTATCATTGCCATTGAAAATATACTTCCCTGCTACTTGAGTATTTGCAATTGAAACAAGATGCTCTTTTAACTGATTGATTTCTTGTCCGATCATACCTTTTTGCGACTCTTCATATGTTCCGTTGCTCGCTTGAACCGTAAGCTCACGGATACGCTGCATGACGCTCGTCGCCTTGTCCATTGCAGCATCTGAGTTCTCCATCCAGTTGTAGGCTTCCGACAGATTACGCTTGTATTGTTCGACTTGTGTCAAATTCGTTCTGTATGTCATACCTTTCATTGCTACAACCGGGTCATCGGAAGGACGGCTAATTTTTTTACCTGTTGATAACTGTTCTTGTGTTTTCGCCATACTTCCATAGCTTTGGCTAATGTGTCTCAGCATATTATTGGATAACATGGATTGTGTTACTCGCATGGTTGGTTCCCTACCTTCCGCCTACGCCTAAGCCATTAATAATTTTATTGAGCATTTCATCAAATACGGTAATCGTTCGAGCGGCTGCGTTATACGCATGCTGAAACTGAATCATATTGGTCATTTCTTCATCCAATGATACACCGCTAACCGATAAACGGCGCTGTTGCACAGATTCTGTCAAAACCGCAGAGTTGTTTGTTAGTCGAACGGCTTGTTGTGCATCAACGGCCATTTTCCCTATGGCACCTTCATAAAAACTTTGCAGAGAAGCCGTGCTGCCTGGAAACCCAAGCTTCTTATTTTTTACGTCAGCTAACAATAACGCGTTGCTACCATCACCGCCAAATGACTGTGTCGCTGCAGCAATATTATTTAGTTCGTCCATATCTTTATGAAGCTTCAGCTTTTTTGCGGCTCCTCCAATATTGGATGCATCTATCGTGCCTGCAAAATCAAAGAACTGATACTCATTTCGTTTAGCAGGATCTTTCCCCATGTCACCTAGGCCCCAACCTTGTGAGTGGACGTTGTTAAACTCTGAAGCAAATTGATAAGCCATCTGATCAAGGTTAGCTAACATTTCAGGATAGATTCCCTTTACAGTACCTGCATCATTGAAGCCATATGATTCTAATAACCCCTTAAGCTTTCCTCCAGCAAACTCACTAAGATTAATAGGAGTTTCAGCAACTTTAATACCGTTTGCTAGTCCGTTTCCACCATCATCATACTGAATAGTAAGAGGATTGACACTCTGATTCTTAGCATCTACTAAAAGATACTCCTTACCATCTTTGTCCTTCATCTTAATATCGTACAGACCAGCAGCGATCGGATCAGGTCTTCCGCCGCTTGGCTGAATGGAAACTTCTACATTTAATAAAGTCGATAATCGATCTACTAAATTATCTCTTTCATCATACAGCGTATTCGGTAAATAACCGTGCGGCTCGACTTCACTAATTTGTTTATTAATGCTATTGATATCATCTAAAAGAGCATTGATCTCTTTCGTTGTTAGGTCCGCTTGAGTTTTAAGATCACCCTGTATGGCAGAAAGTGAGTTTGATAGATAATTAAACGTTTCTGCTACAGCTAAACCGCGCTGCCTCACAACCGAGCGTGCCCCTGAATCTTCAGGATTCACAGAAAGATCTTGCAATGACTGCCAGAAACGATCGAGCGTTTTAGCGAGTCCGTTATCAGACGGCTCATTCATAATGTCTTCCATCTTTTCAAGCGCTTCACTTCTAGCACCCCAATACCCAAGCTTGTTGTTCTCACCTCGGAATTGTGTATCTAAAAAACCTTCCCTTACACGCTGAATAGAACCGGCTTGTACGCCTGTTCCCATTTGCCCAGGAATCTGAGGACGGTTCATGCTAGCAGGGGGATATGCTTCAGTCTGAACAAAGTTCACTCTTTGCCTGCTATATCCCGGTGTATTTGCATTTGCAATATTGTTGCCTGTTGTTTGCAGGGCAATTTGTTGTGTATACATCCCTCGGCGAGCGGTTTCTAATCCGTGAAAAGTTGAAGTCATACTCAAGTTCCTCCAGTGAGTTTAAGCTTTTGAATCAAAAAGTGATGTTGCTTGATTGGTGTACCCATTTTTCTTCGAGTTCCCATAGGTTACTGGTTCATTAGTTGGCTGAACCATACTTAGTGTCATATTTACATATTGAAGAGACTGTTCTAATAGTTGTTGATTAAGTTCGTTTCTGCTTTTCAATGCATCAAAGGTATGGATGAGCTGATCTTGAAGATAAACCAACTTAGCTTTTTCCGGCTCTTCCGCCTGCTCTAAAACATCACCCAATGTCACGTTTGCAAACTTAAGCATTCTATCTTTTTCAATAACCTGAAGCTTCTTCACTTGCAGATCTTCTTCTTTTAATAAGACATCGAGCGCCTTCATGTCTCCTGATTTAAGCACTTCTGTTTTCCGTTCTCCTAAAGCAAGAAGATCATGATGCGCGTTAAACAAACGTTCAAGAAGTGATGTCATTTGTGCCGTTTCCATGGAAGTTCTCCTTACGCCTTATTGTAGTAGCTAATAATGGATGCAGCGGTTTTTGAAATATTCACTTTGTACGTTCCATTATCCACTTGATGTCTGATTTCGTTTACTTTGTCCGTTCGGTCTTGTTCAAATTTAGAAGAAGACAATAATTTCTTTGCTTCATCTGAAATTTGAATTTCGTCTTTTTTGTATGCAGTCTGCACATAATTATCCTTCATAGGTGGCACCTGTTTTTTGTATGGGTTGTTTTGTATAGAGTTGAAATGATTGATTCGCATCGTTCGTCACCTCGTTTAGAGACTGTTTTTTCTTAATCTTTATATCGGCAATTCTGAAGAAATCTTTAAGCAATGAAAAGAAATTAGGTTAATTGTCATCTGTATGGTAAGAAGGTAATGCTTCTTCTTGTTTTCGTTTTATAAAGTCCTCTATTGAGAGTTCTGACTTCAGTTTGTCTTTGCACGTTTGGCAGAGGCGACCATCATTGATAGGGTTCTGACATCCATCACACGGATAAGTAAAATTCGGATATCCTTTAACTCTGATTCTACCCTGATGTATAAAATAAATAATCTTATTCTCTGAAACAGTTGTTGCTTCACTTACATCTACAATTGTAGCGTTCCGATTTTCACTTTTTCTGATAAAACGATACACTTTATCATACTGTTGCTCTTCTTCACGATAACAAGTGTCACAATACTTACGAATTCCTTGAAGAAAAAGTTTCCCGCACTGTGGACAGTTCAATAGATTATTCATTACGTTCCGCTCCTTAACACATCTATCTCTATTTTATATCGGAAAATGCTAAGGGTATTTTAACAGGTCATTCGTTTTATTTATCGAGCAAGTGTAATGGAGGATACTTGTTTAGCTCCAGCCTCTAACAGGACTTTAGCCGCATAACGAAGTGTGCTGCCTGTTGTGTACACATCATCGACTAATAAGACGTTCTGACCCTGAAGTTTTTCTGCATCAATCACTTGAAATGGGTTTTCTTTTTGCACCAAGCGCTCTTCTCGCGTCTTCTTACTTTGTTTCTCTTCATGCGTTTTTCTTTTTAATAGAAGTGCTGGTTGTGAGGAAAATCCTCTGGCTAGAAGTTCTGCTTGGTTAAATCCTCTTTTATAATGTCGTTCCTCACTTAAAGGAATCGGTATAACGAGTCCATTTCGGGAAATCTTCCTAAATGATGTTTTAGCCACTGGGTAAAATGCCTTAACGATCTCAGCATCTCCGCGGTATTTTAGTTTCGCGATCACTTCTTTTAGAAAATCATTATAGACATAAAGTGACCGATTTTGCTGTAGAACACCGTTCCATGTTGGATCTTCCTCCCACCGAATGCAGTCAAAGCAACAGTCACCCTGTCGATATTGCTCGGGAAATAATGAAAAGGCACGACCACATATTCTACAAATCTCTCCTTTTATTAACTCTAGCCTTCCTTCACAATCTTGACACAACAGTGGTACAATCCCTAAACCAAGAAAAGCCTGCCATGACCATGTTTCCATATAAGACTGATGGCAGTTAAGGCAATAACTCATGTCACATCCTCCCGATTCATATGTTTAATATGTTTTACCGCTCTCACCATACTCAGTGATTTCCCATAGTGGAAAAATAGTACTTGACCATCGTGGTCGTCTTTACTTCTCCCTGCTCTCCCAGCAATTTGAACGAGAGCACTCTCAGAGAACACATCATGATCTGCACCCAATACGGCAACATCTAAAAAAGGAACGGTAACACCTCGTTCTAAAATAGTGGTTGTAATTAATAGCTGTATCTTTTCTTGACGAAATTGCTCAACCTTCTCTTTTCGCTTCGGATCTTCAGCATGTACACGATCTACTATGACTGATACGTGTTTTTTTATAATGTCAGTCACTGTATCGAGCATCGATACAGATGAAACAAAGATCATCGCTCGCCGCCCACTCTGTGCCTGTTTCTTCACCCACATCACAAAAGGAGCTGGCAATTTCTTAGCTGCTATTCTTTTTCTCCATTCTCCACTCCAAACCATTTTCGGAACGGGTAACGGATGTCCATGAAAACGCCGCGATATTTTTACACAAGGAAGCACTTCCTGTTTCGCTGCTCTTTTCATTCTGTTAGATGGTGTTGCAGATAAATATAAAGTAAAATGCTTAGGATGAACGGCTTGAGTAACCGCGTGCTGAAGGGTTTTATCGTAGGAATACGGAAAGGCATCGACTTCATCGACGATCATGATGTTAAACGCTTGTTTAAATCTGTACAGTTGATGGGTGGTTGAAATAACGAGTTGTGCTGGTAAATCTCTTTCATCAGATCCACCATAATAACTGGCAACTAGCGTTTCAGGAAAAACCGATTTTAAACGAGGTGCTAATTCCAACACCACATCTGTTCGAGGTGTTGCGATGCAAACACGTAATCCCAACTTCAAGGCTTTTTCAATCCCTTTGAAAAGCACCTCTGTCTTCCCAGCACCACACACGGCCCATACTAAAAGTTCACCCTCACCTTCAACTCCATCAACAAATCTCTGTGACGCAGCTTGCTGGCCACTGGATAACTGCCCGTACCACAATAGATTATTAGCTTTTGACCACTCTACTTCTGGTCCCGTCCAAGACAACAAAGGTGTACACTCGCTCACCCTGCCCATCATGATGCAGTTTCGGCAATATACACATGAATCACTTTTACATCGAAAACAAGAAAAGGAAGCAAACCACCGACTTTTTTCATTTCCGCACCGACTGCATGCATAACCATACTTGGTTTTATGAATACCTGGTGAGTACATCAAATATCCATTCTCATAGTGTTCATGTATTTTTTCTACTTCAAAAGGAAGTTCATCAAACAGAAGTGACTTACCATGAAGAATATGCTGAAGGTTTTTATCAAAGTGAAACGAAGGGTTCAAGGGTGGCTGACTAAATGATGGGAGCTTACTAAACGGGACTGCTATTAAACTGGGGTTATTCACGAGGTGTTCAGGGGCGATTGTTAAACGGTTGTTTAAAGAAAAGGAGACAAACCTCATCGTGTTGTCCCCTCTTGTGTTAGAGATTTCATTTTCATCTCTCCAATACTATTCTTTTACCCACGTAATTCCGAGCGATCCTTCGCCAAGATGCGTGCCAATAACAGGGCCGAAATAGCTGACCCAAACGTCTGCGTTCACAAATTTCTCGCGCAGCTCTTCTGCGATCTCAACCGCTTCATCCTCGCGCTTGGCATGAATCACACTTATTTTGACTTTTTGATTGGGTTGTACATTTTCATCCATGATGTCGAAAATACGTTTTAACGCTTTTTTCTTCGTACGCACTTTTTCAAAAGGAATAATCTTCTTGTCTTCAAAATGAAGGATCGGTTTGATCTGAAGCAGATTGCCTACAAAAAGCTGAGCTGTGTTCAACCGCCCTCCTCTATGAAGGTGGTTCAAGTCATCCACTACGAAGTACGCAGGAATTCCGTTGTTTTTCATCTGCAACAGATGGTTCATGATGTCATAACCGTTCGAACCTTCACTCGCTAGTTCTGCTGCCTTCAGGACATAGAATGCTTGTGGTGAACAGCTGATTTCTGAATCAAACACATGCAGCTTGATTCCTTCTACTATCTCTCCCGCTGCCACTGCACTTTGATACGTGCCAGAAATACCGCTCGATAACGTAATCATGACCGCTTCATCATAATTACGAGAAAGCTCTTCTAATAGTTCTACAAGTTCGCCGATCGCAGGCTGAGATGTTTTTGGCAGAGTCTCTTCTTTACTTACCATATCGTAAAAATCGTCTGCTTTAATTTCAGCTTCTTCTTTGTATGTTTCATTGTCGAAAACCACGTTGAGCGGAATCATTACAATATTTTTTTCGTTGCGAATATGTTCGGGTATGTATGAAGTACTATCTGTAATGACGGCTACCTTGCTCATAATTTTAGTCCTCTCTTATGCAAAAATCTTAAGTTTTTCTCCTCTAACAGTGTACACCATCAGGAAAACTAATTCACTAAATTCAGTTTTACTTAGACTATCTATTCTAGAAATTCTCAATTTACCCTTTTAAGATTTTTCTAGCAATTTTCTTTATAATGAAAAATTTCATTAAAAAAATGGACAGATTCATATAACAGTTATTTGAAATTCTGGTTTCAGAGGAACAGATTTTCCCTAAATACCTTTATATTTGGGGTTGAAATTTTCGCTTTCTCTATATACTTTCTTCTCTCTTAATATAAGAAGATTTAACCCGATATAGAAATAAAGATTTATATTCTTTTTTAGAATGAGGCGCATATGAAAACAGAATTTAACTATTCTTTTCCGCCCAGAAGAGAAATAAGAAAGCCATTAAAAAAGAAAATATATATACCCATCATAACTAAATTTTGGACGAGTCATATTATTGCGTTTTTATGGATGGCCTTCTCCATTTACGTTTCTATTCCCTGGTTAGATGACTTATCCGAAATTGTAACTTTTCCTATTGCCCTGTTTATTATAACAGGCATCTCCTATGTTCCGGGTTACCTTAATGCTTTCTTAGTAATCTCTCTATTTTTTGATAAACAACCACCCTTTAAGAATGAACACCCTAATGAAAAAGTAAGTGTACTGATAGCCGCAAGAAATGAAGAAGAAGTCATTGCTAGAACATTACGTTATATTAGTAAGCAAGATTATTCTGGTCCTATAGAAGTCTTCGTTATTGATAATGCTTCAACGGACAAAACTTTCACGATAGCAGCTAATGCTGGAATTATGTTTAACCTCGATGTAAGAGTGATTAAGGAAGAAGTTCCTGGAAAATTCAATGCGTTGAATACAGCGCTTAAATCAGTTACGACTAACTATGTCATAACTCTAGATGCGGATACAATTTTACACCAATCCGCCATACGGTTATTGGTCGCAAGAATCACGAGTTCCCCTGCTAACATCTGTGCAGTGGCCGGATCTGTACTTGTGCGTAACAGCAGAGGTAACCTTTTGGCAAGGATACAGGAATGGGATTATTTTTTAGGAATTGCATCCATTAAGAGACTGCAGGGATTATATCAAGGTACCCTTGTCGCTCAAGGTGCGTTTAGTATCTATGATACTCAGAGGATAAAAGATATGGGTGGATGGCCAGATGCCATCGGTGAAGACATCGTACTCACATGGAATCTACTGAAAAAGGGTTGGAAAGTATATTTTGAGCCACTTGCGGTTGCATTTACAGATGTACCCGATACGCTTACTCACTTTGCGAAACAACGGTCAAGATGGGCAAGAGGCATGATTGAAGCGTTGAAACAAACAAAACCATGGGAACAACCAGAGCCTTATATAAAATATTTAACGGGGATTAACCTCATCATGCCCTACCTTGATATCGTTTACACCTTTTGCTGGTTACCAGGACTCATTCTCTCATTCTTTGGTTATTACTGGATCGTTGGACTGACTACCCTGTTAGTATTGCCACTAACTTTAATTAGTTATGGCTTCCTCTATTATTATCAGAAAAACGTCTTTAAACGTTTAGAATTAAGAATCAGGAAAAACATATTAGGCTTTTTTGTATTTGTCTGTTTTTATCAAATGCTCATGTCTCCGATCTCTACATGGGGATACATACAGGAAGCTTTCAAGTTAAAGAGAGTATGGAAATAGTAAAACCTAGATTCGTTAATTTTGCACTCTTGTTCAAATAGTTCTAATAGAAATATACGCGGTATTTTTCCTCTGTTCATTATTCAGCACGCAAATACTTAAACTTTTTAAAAGTTTTTTTCGAAGCAAGAAGGAATTTGTCGGATTTGGAAGAATCTAGAATGTGAAACAGGATTTAAGGGGAGGGTTAGGACCATTGGATCATAATCTATATGTCGTGATATTATCTCTATTCGTTTGCTTTCTGTTTGCTCTTGTGTCGATTGACTGGGCATTAAGACTCACAGAAAAGCAAAAGTTGCAGCACTATTTTTTGTTAGTAGGTTCCGTTACGATGGGTATCGCAGTATGGGCTACACATTATATGGGGATGTTATCCATTCAGAGCCCTGTTCCGTTTGAATATAAAATGCCGACGATGGCTGCTGCGTTTGCAACTGGGATCTTATTTTCCTATTCAGCTTTTTTCCTATTTACCTCATCGAAAATTAAATATAAACGCATATCATCTGCTCTTATCTTTTCCATCGGGCTTATTTCCGTTCATTCAATCGGTATGATTTCTATGCATATTCATATGCCGATTCAGCCAAATTTTTTATTTATCTTGCTATCCGTTGGTTCTGCTTTTTTGTTTTCTGTTCTAGGTTTTATGATTCTATCCACACAACATGTACCCTTCAAAAAAATCCTTACGAGTTTGTCATTCACAGCTGGCGTCAGCCTTATGCACTACATTGGCGAGATGGCCTTAATCAGCCGCACTCCCACTTATAATTGGCATAATGACTTTCCGACTAGCAATATAAATATGGTGGCTACGCTACTTGTTTTCGGGGCAACAATTGTCGTTTTAGTCTTATATATTTTAGAGCAGCGCAATCAAAAAAAGCTCGTACAGCACGAGATTGAACTCTTGGAATCTGAGCACCGCTACAATTCGCTCTTTGAACTTAATCCTGAGGGTGTATTTGTTATCGGACCTGATCGTAATTTTATAAAAGCTAACAAATCCATTGAAAGAATAACAGGATATACGCTGGATGAATTAAAAAGGATGCCTTACACAAACCTGTTAAAAGATGATGAAGTAGATGATTCACTTGAGTTTCAAAAAAGGGTGTTGTCAGGCGAAACCATTAAACATCCCCTTACGATTTTTCATAAGAACGGACATGAAGTTGAGCTTGAGATCACAAGTATTCCTTACTACATTAGAAACCAAATCACCGCTGTTATCGGTATCGCAAAAGACATGACCGCGATCAATGAAGCTCAAAACTTCAAGCAACGGGCAAATACTCTAGCCTATGTAGGAGAACTTGCAGCAGGTCTTGCTCATGAAATCCGAAATCCGCTCACTTCGATTAAAGGCTTTGCACAGCTTTTCCAATCACAAAACACGACTGATGAAAAACACCATTTTTTAGGCATCATGCTCCGTGAAACAGACCGTATTAATTTTATCATCAGTCAGCTCATGATCTTGGCAAGACCGCACATGATCCTAAAACACGACCATGACCTAAAAGCCATTATTAAACGCTCGCTTAAATATATGGAAGACGAAACAGATTTTCACACAACTTCACTGGAACTGAATCTGCCAGATCACCCAATCCTTTTCAAATGTGAAGAAAACTTGATGACACAGCTCTTTTTAAATATATTGAAAAATTCGATTGAAGCAACACCGTCATGGGGAAATATCTCTGTTCAGCTAGAAAAAATTGAGGAAACCATTCACGTTGCCATTCAAGACGATGGCCCTGGCATTCCTGACCATCTTTTATCTAAGCTCGGGCAGCCATTTTATACAACAAAAGAAGGCAATCCAGGACTCGGCCTCTTGATCTGCTACCAAATCGTCGAAAACCACGGCGGCAAGATGCAGATTCAATCAAAAGAAGGCAGTGGAACGAGTGTGTCACTTCAGTTTCCCATCAATGTTTTAGTAGAGGAAAGAACGCTTGAAATGAGCATAAGCTAGCTATAAAACATATCTTCTTTAGGAATTGTTGTTTGAGTCACTTACTATTCATCACAGCCAAGTTGATTGGAGTGTAAGATGCGAGACTCCTGGGGGATCAGCGGGACAGGTGAGACTCCTAAGGGCAAAGCGCTAGGAGGCTCACCGCACGCCCCCCGGAAAGCGAGCATCTGTAACGGAAATCAACAACCCACACTCCATCCCTGCTTTAACCAAATAACTTCGTCCACAATAAATTTTCATATAGATTCTTCGCATCAAGCTCCACGCTTTAAGCTCTTCAAAAGAAAAAGACCTTCTCACTCGAAGGTCTTTTTTATCACTATCTATTAACGTACTTTTACCCAGCCATTTTTAATCGCTTCAACAACCGCTTGCGTACGATCGTTTACATTCATCTTTTGAAGAATGTTACTTACATGGTTTTTAACAGTCTTCTCACTGATATACAGCTCTTCTCCAATTGTGCGGTTGCTGCGCCCATCAGCTAGCAACTGAAGCACTTCACATTCACGACGCGTTAAAATGTGCAGTGGTTTGCGGTATTCGACTTCTACGAAACCAGCTTTGTTTTGTTGTGTTTTGTTCGTTGTTGATAAGCGGCGGAATTCGTTCAGAAGGTTGTACGTGATCTTCGGATGAAGATACGCTCCACCATCCGCAACAACGCGAACGGCTTCGATCAATGAATCAGCATCCATCTCTTTTAAAAGATAACCCGATGCACCTGTCTGAACCGCGTGGGACACGTAAGTCTCATCATCATGGATCGATAGGATGATAACTTTTGTATCTGGCGATTTCTCTACCAAACGGCGTGTCGCTTCAACCCCATTGATGTTCGGCATGTTGATATCCATCAACACGACATCAGGATTATGGTCTCTAACGATGTTTTCCGCTTCTGATCCATCATCACCTTCAGCAACAACAGAGAATTGATCTTCCATATCTAGAATGCGTTTAACTCCTTCACGGAACAAACGGTGGTCGTCGATAATTGCAATTCTTGTCTTCTCAGGTGCTGAGGCGTTATTTTCGTACACATTAACATTATTCATGTGTGAACCCTCCTAGTCTTGAATGGGAATTTGAATGTAAACACTTGTACCGAAGTTTATGCGGGATTTCACCTTTAGCGTACCTTCGAGCAGTTCGACCCGCTCTCTCATCCCCATCATGCCAAAGGAATTGGATTTAGTGGGCTGTGCCATATCGAATCCTTTGCCATCATCTCGGATATATAATGAAATAAATTTTTTGGTAAACTCGAGTTTTACTTCAATCAGCTTTGCGTCTGAGTGCTTAACGGCATTATTTACTGACTCTTGAATCAAACGGAAAATCGCAATCTCCATCTTGTTCGGGAACCTTCTGGATTGTCCAAGTGCATGAAGTTCAACCTCTATACCAGTACTTTCCTTAATATTTCGCAAGTACTTATCTAATGTGGGAACGATACCTAGATCATCCAAAGCCATCGGACGCAAATCATAAATGATTCTGCGTACCTCTTTTAAGGAATCACGGACCATAACCCGTAAATCTTTTATTTCAACACGGGCTGCCTCAGTTCCTTTCTCTAAAAAGATTTTCTCTAAAAGTTCAGAGCGGATCAGGACATTTGCCATCAATTGAGCAGGACCATCATGAATCTCTCTTGAAACCCGTTTACGCTCTTCTTCCTGGGCTTCTATGATCTGAAGACCAAATTCTTGTTTCTGTTGAGCGTTTTGAACAAGTTCGTTAATTTTTCTTAAGTCCCCGTTCAAATAATTTAATACTACAGAAATCTGACCTGCTAAAGATTCAGCCTTTTGAACCGTATCGTTCAGTGCGCCAATTCTACGCTCCAGCTCGTCTCTTTTTTCACGAAGCTGTTTTTCCGTTTGCCGGATGATCGAAAGCTCAATTTGATACTTATTGGCATTTTCATAGGCATCGCGAATATCTGACTCGCTATACTTTTGAAAATGCTTGCTTACCTCAGCTAAACGTGTTCGCGCAAGCTTGGCATACTCTTCGGTTCGATCCGACTTATGAATAACCTCAATCACCTGCTGCTTCACCAGTTCAAGCTCTCGGCGCAGCTGCTGAAACTCTTGCCGTGATTGTTCGCTGATTTCAAAGATCTGAGACTGACTTTCTGTAACCGTATCGATGGTTTGGTTTAATATTCCGTCCAACAAATGTGGATCTATCGTTAACTTAGCTGCAGTCATGTAAATTTCCCCCAATTAAAACGATAAAGAAGTGTAAACGGAAGTTCTAGAACCATCTTACCTAATTTGCATATAGGACTTCTTAACCACATCTTGCACGAAACGAAGAAACACATAAATCCTTCTAATATACTACATTCGCCAAGATGTGGAATTTTATGACTTTTCTTGCTAAAAAAATTTTAAGAATTTGAATGCTTTTTATAATCACCTTATAATGAAGGATATCATGTTCTGCGAACAGAATGAAGATTTTTCGACAATTTTGACATTGGAATTTCTTAAAATAGACAATTGCTGTTTTTTCTTGGCTCATTTTTAAAAGATTGAGCCTAGGTAAGGATTTTTTACTTGTTATTTTATATTTTAATTCTTTTTTATTATCCTCAATGAAAGTTGATTGGAGTAGAAGGTGCGAGACTCTCGGCTAGGACAAGCGGTCAGGTGAGACACTTATACGTGAAACGTACCAATGTGGCTCACCGCCTGCCCCGCGGAAAGCGAAGTACTTGGAACGGAAATCAACTACTTTCAAAGTAATTTAAATACTTTCAAAACTTTAAAGGAGCTACCAAATAAATGTTATCCAACTATTTAACTGTAAAGAAAACCGGCCAGCACGAAATCGTCATCGATAAATCGCGCTTTATCGCCCATATTGCACGAGCAACAACAGAAGAAGAAGCACTTCATTTTATCCAGCAAATCAAAAAAGAACACAGCAGCGCTACACACAACTGCTCTGCCTATTTAATTGGCGAAACCGACAATATTCAAAAAGCAAACGACGACGGTGAACCGAGCGGCACTGCGGGTGTTCCGATGTTAGAAGTGCTCAAAAAGCGGGAATTGAAAGACACGGTTGCTGTTGTGACCCGTTACTTCGGCGGGATCAAGCTTGGTGCGGGAGGATTAATCCGCGCATACGGCAAATCCGTTTCAGAAGGCCTCAACCATATTGGCGTTGTCGAACGTCAACTTCAACAGATCGTTCATATCACCGTTGACTATACTCTTCTCGGAAAAATGGAAAATGAACTGCGCAACTCCGTCTATCCCATCAAAGAGATGACCTACTTGGAAAAAGTGGAGATTCAGATGTATGTACCGATAAAAGAAAGAGACTCATTTAGAGAGTGGATTACGGATCTATCGAATGCTCAAAGTGAAATTGTTTTTGGAGAGCAAGAGTATTTGGAAAAAGATGTGAAATCATAAGTGTATACCCAACAAGCATCCAATCTTGCCGAAATCTATAATGTCGTAATTTCGACAATTGTCTAACTTTGTCTATTACGATATTATGAAGAAGTTAAATTTAATTAATTACTTCCAATAATTTGGACTAAGGGAGTTTAAAATATTATGAATCAACCTAAAAATTCGAGGATTCGTCGTCGGAAAAGACGAAGCCCCTTTCGGCGTTTAATGCGTTTTGTCTTTTTAGTTACCCTCTTATTTGGTTTGACCGCGGCAGGATACGGAGGCTATCTAGTATATAAAATTAAAGCTAATTCTGATAAAAGTATTGTCGAATTAAAAGAGAATAAGTCTGATTTGCGACTTAATGAAGTGCAACTTGGAAAAGATCCAGTTACTATTCTTCTAGTAGGCATTGAAAACTATCAGGAAAATGATGTTGGACGAGCAGACGTTGTAAAACTTATTACGATTAATCCTGAAACGAAAGAAGCTGCAATGGTTAATATACCTCGTGATACAAGAACCTATATTCCAGCTATCGACAGAAAAGATAAGATTAATCACTCTTACGCTTACGGGGAAAAGAACCAACGCGAAAAAGCGGTAATGGAAGCAACTGAAGAGCTTTTAGATGTACCAATTGATTATTTTGTATCCACTAATTTTGAAGGTTTTGAAGAAATTGTTAATGAGTTAGATGGAATTACTGTAAATGTTCCTTTCGACTTTAAGCAACCTTCCTTTGAGCGAATGATTTATTTTAAAAAAGGTGAAATGGATTTAAACGGTGAAGAAGCTCTTGCATTTGTTAGAATGCGTAAACAAGATCCACGTGGTGATATTGGCCGTAACGAACGAGAAAGTGAAGCCATACGGGCCATAATGGATAAAGCTATTTCTGTTCAATCCGTTACTAAAGCAGATAATGTTATTGATCAACTTGGCAGCAACGTTAAAACAAATATCACGCTTAAAGAAATGTTTGCTATGAGAAATTTCTACAAAACCATCAAAAACCAGGAGTTAGAAACCTTACCATTGGAAACCTATCCTGAAATGATTGATGGCATATCATATGAAATTCCAAAAGATGATTCTATTGAAGAAGTTAGAGAAAGAATCAAACAAATACTTGAAATCAATTCCTCTAATTCAAATTATCAAAATTCAAACAATCAAGAAAAAGAGGAATATTAAAAAAATATATTAACTTCATGAAATACCCTCCGATAATAATTTCGGAGGGTATTATTTTTTAGTTATCTAGGAAAAAATGTTTATTTTTCTACTTTTTTATATATTTTTGTATATTTTTCTATTTTTTTGAACAAAAAGTGACAAAATTTTTGTAGAATAGTGGTAAATAGAAAGGAGAGAAGGATGAAAAGATTTATTGCATCTTCATTAGTTATTACTTCTGTACTGACTCCATTAACTGTGCATGCTCAAAATAATTCATCTAACATGATAACTAATGCAGATTACGTAAATGTTAGGAAAGGCGCGACTACAGATTATGAAGTTATTGCACGTTTAAAAAAAGGGCAAGCGGTAAAAGTCATTGATGAATTCACGAATGGCAAAAAAGAAGTTTGGTATAGAGTAGACCTTGGAAACGTTAAAGGTTGGGTGATTTCACAGTATCTTACGGCTGACAAATCTAATGTAGAGAAACATCCTTTTAAAAAAGGCGTTTACGTTCTTTCGGATAAAACTAACTTACGAAGAGGAGCTTCTATTACATATTTATCCGTAGAAAATTTAAAAAAGGGACAGCAAGTTACGGTTCTCGAACAATTCAAAAATCAAACAACTGGTGAGTATTGGTCAAGAATTCAAAGTAATAAAAATGTAGGCTGGATTCAAGAAAAGTATTTAAAAGATGTTGATTCAAAATCAGATATTGCCTTAACTGAAAAAATAATGTACACACAAACTTTAAAAGCTAACGTACATAAAGGTGCTACTGATACCTATCCTATTGTTTTGACATTAGATCTTAATAGTAAAGTCAAAGTCATTGATCGTTTTATTAATGCAAAGGATGAGGAATGGTCTCGAGTTCTTGTCAACGGAATGTCTGGTTGGGTACTCACAAGTTCGCTTAGTAGCAAAATAAGTAATAGCGTGATTAAACAAAATACTACAAAAACTCTGTATGTATCTCAGCATAATCTGGCAGTTAGAAAAGGAGCTTCTAACGTATACCCGACAATTGCTACTTTAAAACAAAACCAAAAAGTAACCATTATCGATGAGCATAATAGTTCGAGTGGAAAGTGGTATCGTCTAAAATTATCTTCCAAATCTTTTGGTTGGGTTCCAGCTAAACATCTTTCTCCACAGCAAATAAAAGCTACAAAAATTACGGTTAAAGTAACTAGTGCTATCGTAAGAAGTGGTGCGAGCACCACTTATAAAAAGGT
Organism: Fictibacillus phosphorivorans; assembly: GCF_001619875.1. GTDB lineage: Bacteria > Bacillota > Bacilli > Bacillales > Fictibacillaceae > Fictibacillus > Fictibacillus phosphorivorans_B. Next base: position 645,521 of record NZ_LRFC01000038.1, on the reverse strand, counting down.
ATCTACCCTGCCAAAAGGGAAATCCTTCAATGTTATTGATACTTTTATTAATAGCAAAAATGAAACGTGGTACAGAATTGAATACAGCAAAAAACGATATGGGTGGATCAGCTCAACTGTTGTATCAGGTGGTTCTCCAGCAATTAAAACAACCTCCAAATATGTTGGTACAAAAAATGCCTATATATATCGAGGCGCTGATTTAAGCTACAAAGTTACGAATAAACTCTCATATGGAGAAAAGCTGAGCATTCTAGGGGAATTCACGAATAAATCCACAGGACACAAATGGTTGCAAGTTAGAACAAATGCTGGAGTAACTGGATGGACGCCTTCTTGGGAGCTATATAACTCTTTAAAAAGTATGCCGCACCTTTATAGCGTATCTTCAACAAAACTTTATAAAAGTGCATCATCAAGTTCTTCATCTGCTGGTTCAATAGCTGCAGGCACCCCATTAATTAAGCTTTGGTCATTAAACAACTGGTACAATGTTGAGACAACATCTGGGGTCAGAGGTTGGATTTTAAAAGAGAATGTCTCTTCCACATCTCCAAAAGGATTATTAAATCCAGTTATTACAAAAATAAGTTCAACGACCCATCATATTCAATGGGAAAAAGCAAGTGCAATCAGTTCAATAAAATATACAGTTCCCGCAACAAACCAGCTGTTAATTAGTGGTGATATTGCTTCTATCCAGCTTCCTGGTAATGTTACTGGCATTGTAGATACAAAAATTATTAAAAACAATAATGGTACAAAATCGCTATTGGTTGTTTTACATGCAAATTATACATTTACTCTACGAAACTATGAAAATGCTTTAAATTTAAAGGTTATGCCAAAAGGGCTAAAAGGTAAAAAAATAATAGTTGATGCTGGTCATGGGGATTATGATCCGGGAGCTATTGGACCTAGCGGCGTAAAAGAAAAAGATGTTAATTTAGCGGTTGCAAAGTATTTGAAAGCTGAGTTAGAACGAAGCGGTGCTAGTGTTTTGCTAACTCGATCAAGTGATGTTTTCTTAGAATTAAGTGAACGAACGGATATCTCAAATAAATCTGATTACGATGCTTTTGTCAGCATTCATTCCAATTCATTTAGCTCTACTTCACGCGGAACTGAAACATTTTATAATACATCTGAAAATTTTAACGGTTCACAAAGCCATTTTCTCGCAAGGGATGTTCAAGCTGCTCTGAGCAAGGAATTAGGTACATACAATCGTGGCTATACAAACAATGATTTTTATGTTACACGGGAAAATGAATTACCTAGTATTCTAGTAGAGCTAGCCTATTTATCCAATCCAAAGGAAGAAAAACTGCTAAAATCTGATAGTTTCAGAAGAGATGCGGCAACTGGTATACGCATTGGGTTACAAAACTTTTTTAATTAATTTTAGGGGGAACTATAAAATGACTATGAAAAAAAGATGGGCTGCAGGATTATTAGGTGTTGGGGTGATTTTTGGTTCATTTGCAACAGGTACAAGTGCGGAGAGTAATGTTTTACTCGCAAGCGTTGAATGGGTAAATGCGCAAATTAATCCAATGAAAACAAAAATTTCTACATTGGAAACGAAAGTGGCAGAGCTTCAAACAGAAGTTGAACGTTTAAAAACAACTGGCTCAACAGGAGGAACAACTACGCCTCCTCCAACCACTGTTGCTTTACCTAGCAAAGTATATGTAAAATCAACAACTGCTAAATTATACTCGGGTGCAGCTACTTCCTATAAGCTTGTTGCACAAAAGCCATATGGTACAGCTATGAATGTTGTCGCTCAATTTAAGGCTTCAACAGGCATCTGGTATCGTATCAATCTTGGCAATAACCTATATGGCTGGGTTATAGCAAGTAATGTTTCAACAACGTCAGTTGCAAGCCCTACTAGCGTTACGACAAAAGCATCTACAAATATTCGCAAAGGCGCTGCTACTTCATATGCAATCGTAAAAACTGTGCCTTCTGGTACGGTATTAAAGTATGTAAACAGCTTTACTGCTTCTAACGGAGATCTTTGGTACAATGTTGAAACTTCTGCTGGTTTGCGCGGCTGGATGGCTGCCTCTCTTGGTGAGGTGAAATAAGGCTTATGTTGAAGAAATTAGCATTAACTATATCAGCGACCGCTGTGATGCTGTCTCCTCTTGCTACACAAAAAGCGGATGCAGCAACTTCTGTTAACTATTCTTCTCCGGTAAAAGTACAGATTTACAATAATACAAGCTTCACGCTCTATAATAGTGGGTTTTATTTATTGCATAACTTACAGACCGGTGAAAAGGCTTTTTTACAGCCAAATGCGAATTTAAGTTTCACAAAAAGTGGGACTAGCCTTGTAGCAACATTAAATAATCTTAAATTTTCTTCTACTACAGGCTATCGTCTTCAAGAGTTAGTCGGTGGGGGTCAAATTCACAGTTTCTCATCAGATACGATTATCTACAAAAGTGCTTCTACCGCATCTAGTCCAGCAACCACTGCTAAAAAGGGTGAAGTTGTAGAGCATATTGGTGTTCACACTGCGGCAAATGGCGACAAATGGTTTAACGTAAGAACAGGAAGTGGAATTATTGGATGGGCTTCTAGAAGTTCAACATATGAACCCGTAGCAGCTCCTTCTCTTTCGTTAGCAACTGTAAATGGAAGACAGTATCGTGGCAGTATAGATATTGATGCTTCCGGTAAAGTGATCAATACCTTGGATATGGAAAACTATTTAAAAGGTGTGGTACCAAATGAAATGCCTGCTTCTTGGGAGCCAAAAGCTTTAGAAGCACAAGCCATTGTGGCTCGAAGTTTTGCCCTTAAAGCTGGCAATACACTGAGCAGTGGAACGATGAGCCAAGTTTACCGTGGATATAGTTCAGAAGCATCTCGATCTTCTGCAGCCGTTGAAGCAACAAATGGACTTGTCGTAAAATATAAAGGCGTTCCTGTCCAAACGTTCTTCTTTTCAACAAGTGGTGGAAGAACTGCAAATGTTTCAGATGTGTGGAACTCTAGTCAATCTTCTTTTCCTTATTTAGTCAGTGTTAACAGTCCGGATGAGGCATCACCTTACAATTCATGGACAGAGGCATTGAGTGCTAGAAAAATATTAAATAATTTTGGTTACAAATCTGATACTGTCTTATATGACATTCAATTATATAAGCCGGGACAGAATGGAGAAGTTAGAGGTGCAACACTTGTAACTTCTGAAGGGACAAAATCGTTTTCGAATTTAAATGAATTAGATATTCGTAGATACTTCCAAACAGATTCCAATATATTACGTACTAACTGGTTTGATCTTACGTTACAAAAAACTTACAGCGTACAGACTGCTAGTGGAGTAAGTTCACAGTTTGGAGTTAGCGGACAATCCGTGCAGCTTAGTGGTAAAACGGCTCCAGTTACCACTTCAAATGTCAGCATTCAAACAGCGAACGGTGTTATATCCAAATCATCTGATCCTGCAACAATTAAAGCTACAGGAAAAGGCTGGGGGCACCGTATCGGGATGAGTCAATATGGGGCACAGGCAATGGCTAAAAAGGGCGTTTCGGGCGTCGAAATTGTTAAGCATTATTTCCCTGGAACGACAGTATCAAAATAATTTTATAAAAATAGCGTCTTCTTAGTAATACGAATGAGGATGTTTGTCTTATATGTATTAAACATTCGCGCATTAAAGCTCTTTTTTCGTGCTCACCAGGTACACTAGCACAACTTAATGGGTTTCTTACCAAAGTAAACATCATTTATACAGAAAAAGCTGAACTTGAAAGTTACTTTATAAACTTTCCAAGTCAGCTTTTTCTGTTTTTTGCTTTATAGACGTAAAGCTTGCTTTTTCATCAATAAAACTGACCACAAAAGCGCACAAAGCACCTTTAAAGTCAGTTGGTCTCTACTTTTGATCTAAATTCTTTAAAATATCATCGACGATTCGTTTCCATGAATATTCTCTCACAACAAACTCTCGTCCATTTTCCTTTAATTGTTGGAAGCTTTCTTCAGGTAAATTGGCAAGATACCTGACTTGTTCAGCAATAGCGTCTACATTTTCTGGTTCTGCTACTGCACCGCAGCGATTACCCTCAATTAGATCAGCTGCCTCCCCTTCCCCACAATACAAAACAGGAGTTCCTGTTGAGAGTGCTGGGAATATCTTCGAAGGACGAGCACCTTTGAAAATTTCTAAATTTTTTAATGGTACAATGCTGTAATCGGAAATGGAGAAAACTTTGGGCATCATGGCTACTGGCACAGAATCCTTAAACGTAACGTTTGTCAGGTTAAGTTCTTCCTTCATTTTTAAGAGCTTCTCTTTTTCTTGTCCATCTCCTATGAATAAAAAGTGAACATGCGGAAGTTCTTCTTTTACTCTTTGCGCCACAAGTAAAATAGAATCAAGTCCTTGTGCATAACCCATTGTTCCAGTATAAGCAAATACTTTCTTGCCGTGGAGGGATAGTTCGTCCATTAGTTCCGCATCTGGTTCGAGCGGTGCAAAAGTATCCGTGTTTACACCGTTAGGGAGCATGAACGTATCCTCATGACGATTCACTTTATCGCCAATATATTTCGTTATACCTTCTGTAGCACCCGCCATCTTCCATGACTTTTTATATAAGAACTTTTCAAGAATTTCAGCTAGGCGTATAAATTTTTTATTTGTCAATATACCAAGCTTCACAGCAGATTCAGGCCAAATATCAGCAACAAAAAGAACAAATTTCGCTCTTTTAAATAACCCTCCTACATAACCTGTTATTCCTAGGAACAATGGTGGTGAGTTTGTAATAATGACATCTGCTTTTTTTGCTTTTGCTAAAGAATAAAAAGCACTGAATGTAAAAGAAAAATAAGACATTAAACGTCTCCAGAAGGCACCCTTTGGACTTGGATAAATCCATGAACGATGAACAGGAATACCGTCATAATCTTCCTTCATATAAAACATTCCTTGGTACTCTTTCGGGATTACTCCCATAGGGTGGTGCGGGAAAGCAGTTACTACTTCAACCTGATGGCCTCTGCTGATTAATTCCTTTGCAACTTCATAAAATCTAATTTGCGGTGCTCCCACTTCAGGCGGGAAATGCTGACTAAGTAAAATGATTTTCATAATATCGTTCTCACCTTCAATTCATTACACCGATTGAGACTGTCTTAACGTTTGTTGATACAGTTTTTCCATTCGCGACGCATTTTCATACCAATCGTACTCTTTTCTGACATGCACGACACCATTCTGTCCCATGCGTAACCGTTCCTCTTTATTCTCAATCAGCTGGTTGATGGCAGCTGCTAGATTCTCAGGGTCTTCTTTCGGTACAATGAATCCTGTTTCACCTTCCATAACAACTTCCGGCAGTCCACCAACATTCGTTACTACAACAGGTACACCGCAGGCCATCGCTTCAACTGCAGCGACCCCAAATGATTCCTGATCTCGTGAGGGTACAGTGAATATGTCCATCTGATTAATAAATTCAGGTACTTTAGTATTAGGAATTCTTCCTGCAAATTTTACGTGATCACCAATACTCAAGTCTTCCGAAAGTTTTTTATAATCTTCTAATTGAGGGCCTCCCCCAACAATAACTAGTTCAGTATTAAGATGTTTTTCGTGAACCTTTTTAAAGGCATTGATCAAAGTACCAATTCCGTATTTATCAGATAAGGCTTTTACAATACCAATCTGAATAATAGGCTTGTCTTCTTTTGGGATAGGCTTAAACACATCAAGATCCACACCGAATGGGGTAATGCTGATTTCTTTGTTTGTATATTTATTTGTCTCTTTTCCCATCACATGACTAGTAGAACAAATACGATCTGCTTTGTTTAATGTAAATTCGATCATTTTTCGATTTAATGGGTTTTTTTGTGGAAATTGAAAGATATCTGTTCCCCATACAGAAACATAATAAGGATGAAAATCTGTAAGAGCTCCGATTAATCCATAGCTTGAAAGAAAATGAGCATGAAAAATATCCGGTTGAAACGTGCGTAAAAGCTTTTTGATAAATGGTACCGCTCCAAAGTAGCTTAGTTTTCCTGGGAGCTTCTTAGGCAGGATAACCGTATCAACTTCCTTGGCGTTTTCTTCAGAATAATGATCTTCAAAAGTTGCAACTTTTACTGTCCAACCTTTTTGTTTAAAATACAGTGCCCATTTGTGAGTGTGGATCGAGCGGCCAGGGGCTAATAATAAAAGTTTCATTTCGTCTCCCCCACAAGTGTGTTTTTTACAGTTTTTACTCGTGCAAGCCAAGAATTTCTTTCAAGAAATGTATCATGAATATTATTCCGATAGCTATTGCATTCTGTCTCAACATTTTCAATGGCTTTAATAAAAGCATCTTTTCTGTCGTCACAAACGACACCATAATTGCCTGAATCGATAAAAGCCTTCTGTGCCTCACAGTCTGTTGCTACAACTGGCAAGCCGTTAGACAAATACTCTACAAGTTTAACAGGTACAGAAAAATTATTATACTCGCTCTTTAATCTTGGAATATAGGCATAATCCATTGAACGATATAGCTCTGTAAGTTCATCGCCGCTAATATGCTGAAGATTAACATTAAGCATTTGCAATCGCTGTTTTTGTTCTTCAGGAAGCTTGTTATATTCGTTCTCACGACATACGATCGTTAACTTAGGCTGCATTTTATTCGAAGGATAGTTTTCTAAAGCCTCTAATAAAAGAGGTAATCCGTAATCATCATTCGCTATTCCGCCCACATAGATGCCCTGATGAGAAAATGTTTTATCAGCATTCATTTGATCTGTCTCTTTACCGCCAGGGGGTAAAGGTACTTTAGGCTGATTAATGTCAACGTACTTCCCCATAGCTGCACTTGGCAAAAAGATGGCTGAAGCATAATTTTCGTAAAATCTTTCTTCACGGCGATAGATTGTCTGCATGACTTTTTTCTTTAACCCCTTTAAAGGATAAAGATCATCAAACTTCCAATATACATCCCGATAAAAAATGCCCATCGGTACATTATGTTCCTTTAAGAATTTAAATACTTGAGTATCAATAAAAGGCTTTTTTGGTTTATGACCAGGATCAGTGAGCCAAATCGGGATTGTTTGATTCTCGGCATAACAAAACCAAAGATTTTGAAGCTTACCTTTTAACTTTAACTGATTAAACGCTGCTGCTCTTTCTTCTGAGGTTCCATTGATTTCGATAATCTCTACCTCTTCTTCTTTTCCCCATTGTCTGAATGCTTTAAGCATTTCAATTGGACGTAATTTCGAACCACTGTCCGCCTTTTCAGCTAACTTGAATGGAAAATAAACTAAAACTGCTTTGTTACTCATTGTCCTGCTCCTTTACCATTTTTCAAGAAATCCATAACTCCAATGCGGACTTTAATTACAAAGTATACAGAAAAGACGAATACGGAAATCATAATCCAAAGAGGATTGAAAATAAAATCAAAGAACCCTCCAACTACGGATCTTGGAATATTGATAGTGAAGTATATAAACATTCCCAAGAAAACAGGGTTCTTAGGTAATCGAAGGAATATCATATAAATAACAGCCAAAAACATACCCATATATAAAATAGACATGATAACTCCAGGGTAGGAGTAATTTGCATAAGCTTCTCCGATAAAAAGCGTATTAAGTACCCCTGCGGTACCCGCTTCTACCTTTTCTGGATAAAAATAGCCCATAGCCACACGTCCTGATCTTGCATGCACTTGATCAAACATCTGATTAATAATACCAGGAAAACTGCTTCCTTCTAAGAACGGAAAACCGTTGCCGAATAATTGAAGATGCATATAAAATGGTGCGATCTGCGACAAAAACATTCTTCCTATCGGTCCAGAATTATAGGATAAGAAGGAAGAAGGATTAGCACCTAAAGCAGCATACATACCGAACAATAATGCAAATCCAGCTATCCCAATTAGTAAGATTCTTTTATATGATAAGCGCACAAAGCCAATGTAGATGGCAGTCAAAATCATGCTAAGCATATAAAAGAATACCGGAGATTTTGAAAGATCATAAGTAGTGATCACAAATGATGCCCCGATTAATAAAACGGCGAGAACAATCCACTTTAGCTCTCTTGTCTTATGAGCAAAAATAAAGGCAATTATCGATAAAATAGGTGTTAAGGCAATAGCAAAAATGTTACGGATAAGGACATTCCCCTGAAAACCTCTTGAAGCTTCAATTCTAAGTTGCCCCGCATTGCTTGAGCCCTTTATAAGTTCAAGTAAAGGAATTGCGTTTAGTTTTAGCATCGTATAGGCAACAGCTAATAAACAGATGGTAGATAGACCGGAAAAAAGAATATAAAATTCTGTTTTTTCTTTCGTAAATGGAAGAACGACCGGTTTATCAAAATAGTGGTTAAATTCCTTAGCCGCATCAAAACCAATTAATTTTTGTAGTAGATATACAGTTAAGGGGAGAATAATCATGACAAGACAGACTAGAATGAATCCGATAAGCCGATATTCATCATTCGGAACCTTATGCATCATATAAAACTGATCCGTTTTCGTTACAATCAATAGACTGCCAATAAAGCTAGAGACGAATAAGGAGTAATAAAAGACAAGAGAAAGAAGATTAGGTCTTAAAATGGATAGACTTCCTCCTGCTTTTCTAAACAAGGATATTGATATTCCTAATACGATCAGCCAGATCATTGCGTAAGTCAAAAACATGATTTTCCCCCGTTACCCTGATGTAAATCTTTATTGTTGAATGGCTTGGACAATTTTTTCAGAAGCCTTTGCATCGCCAAATACTTCTTTATACTTTGGGTTTACTTCTTTTCGAGTTGCTTCTAATATCGCTTCAACATTTGTACCAACCAGAATGTTCGCTTCACTCTCAAGCGTTTCCACCCATTCCGTTTGTTCTCGCAAAGTAACACACGGAACCTGCATGAAATATGCTTCCTTTTGAACGCCACCTGAATCTGTAAGGATTTTTTTCGCGTGATTTTCCAGAGTAAGCATGTCTAAGTAACCCACAGGTTCGATAACAAGCAAGTTGGGAATAGAAGCCAAATCAAATCCCATGCTCTCAAGCTTGTGCTTCGTGCGCGGATGAATCGGCCATACCTTTTGATCTTCAATCTCAGAAAAAGCTTTTAGGATGTTAGTAATGTTTTCAAGGTTATCTGTATTCTCTGCACGGTGAACCGTTATCAATAAAAACTCTTTGCTCTTCAAATCGTGTTTTTGAAGGATCTCTGATTTATCAGCTGCAAGCTTACGATTATATTCAACCGCATCATACATAACATCACCGACGTTTATTACGTTTTTTGTAATATTTTCATCATGAAGATTTTTCACTGCTGTATCAGTTGGACAAAAAAGGAATTCAGAAACATGGTCCGTCATGATGCGGTTGATTTCTTCTGGCATCTTTTTATTAAAACTGCGCAATCCAGCTTCAATATGGATAACAGGAATATGTAGCTTTGCTGCTGCAAGAGATCCTGCTAACGTTGAATTCGTGTCACCATAAACAAGCAGATAGTCTGGCTTCTCATCAAGAATGATCGTCTCGATATCTGCTAACATTTGGCCTGTTTGTTTACCATGATTACCAGAACCGACCCCAAGATGGTAGTCCGGTTTTGGAATGTGAAGCTCTTCAAAGAAAATATCAGACATATTGGCATCGTAATGCTGTCCTGTATGAACGATAATTTCTGTGTGTGACTCGCGCAAAGCTCTTGATACAGGTGCGGCCTTAATAAACTGCGGACGCGCTCCTAGTACTGTTAACACCTTCATGAATAGCACCTCTTAGCTTTTAATTTCTTTTAAAACTCTTGAAACCCCAAAGGTTGCTGCGAAGAACAACCAAGGGAAGGTTAAATAATATACCGGTAATTCTATTATATGCACCCAGACGAGTGTGCCCATAGCAATCATACCTGTAGTGAATAGAAAAACCATCTTACCTACCGGAAGCGGTATATAATAAACTTGTTGGCTCTTTCTAAAAATCATTATGCAGGCAAATAAATAGGATATGACAACTGCTAATGCTGCACCCCAAAGGGACATCAAAGGAATCAAGACTAAGTTGAGAACTAGACTGATTACTGCTGCAGCGATGAAATAGACAGAGATATACTTAGTCTCTTTTTTTATAAATAATCCTACCGAAATAATTAAGTAATAAAAGTTCAAAAATGTCCCTGCACTTAAGAGTGCAATATAATGACTAGCACTATAAAATTCAGGATCAGAAATCATAAATTTGAAAATATAAGGAATAAAAGTTGCTATTCCCAGTAATCCTAGAATGCCCCCGACAAGAATAATTATAGAAAACTTAGAAAAAATCTTTTCAGCATCAGGTCGTTCCTTAATTGACATCGTGTAAGGACGCCAGGCCATCTGAACACTGGATGTAAGCAATGTGATAACCGTCGCGAACTTAACCGCAACTCCATAAATACCTGCACTTCCTAATCCCTCAAAGTAAGTTAAGAAGAACCTGTTAGAAGTAGCAATCACCCAGAAAGCAAGAGAAGCAGGAACAAGCGGGGCGGCATATTTCAAGATCGCCCATAGCTTTTGTTTATCTACTTTAATTCTTACAAGTCTGAACAATTCAGGTAAAAGCAGTACAACTATAACACCAGCTGCAATATTACGGCCATAATAGATTACATCTACTTCTTCCATCCACATCTTTAAGAAGATATAGGCAAATAGAGCTGCTCCACCAAGACGCAAAACCGTATAGATCACAACTTTTTTTACCTTGAACTCGTAGCGATAATAGGTTAGCACAAGTGTAATGATTGACTCTAAAACAAGTGTTACCATCGCTGCAATGACCACGAATGCATATCCAGATTTCCCAGTCACAAGCACCGAAACCCATTCTCCGCCTATTATGGCACCTATCAAACAAAGTAAAGAAATAGCCAGTCTAAATTGGAGAACCGTTTGGACATAACTGATTTTCAATTCTTTTTTATCTGTATCAAAAAAGTAGAACGCCAGCGCTGAATCTGTACCGAAAATAACAAGGAACGTGAGCATAGATGTAAAAGCGTCTGTGTTTTCTAGAACACCCATCTGCTCTTTTCCTAGATACGTCGTAAAAATTGGTAGCATCAAGAATGCGATTAATTTGGTACCCACATTCATTAACGCATAAAGGAGGGAATCCCCTCCTAAACGTTTAAGCTGCGCTAACAAGTTATAACAACTCCCGCTCGTCAACCTGCTTGCTATATTTAGCTGGTACGCCTTTGATGACAGTCTTTTCTTCTGTATCCTTTGTTACAAGAGCCCCGGCAGCTACAAATGTTTCTTCCGCAACTGTAATGCCTGGGAGAATGATGGACGCTCCACCTACACGAGCTCCCTTCTTCACGATTGCTCCTTTAATCTTGTCAAATCTCTCTTCTGTACGGCCCATGAAGTTGTCGTTTGTAGTAGTCACGCATGGCGCGATAAATACATGATCTTCCAGTGTTGTATAGGCTGTAATGTAAGAATTCGATTGAATCTTTGTGCGTGTTCCGATTGAAACATGGTTTTCAACCGTAACCCCACGTCCAACGATTACGTAATCTGCGATTTGAACATTTTCACGCACACTTGCAAGATCTGCAATAAGTGTGCTGCTTCCGATTTCTGCTCCGCGATAAATCACCGCGTTGACACCAACTGTTACGTCTTCACCAAGGGTTAAAGCAGGTATATTATCGGAAAGCTTAACCGTACTTGTTTTTGCCGGTTTTGGCGGTTTTCCAAGAACAGCTCCATCAGAAATTGTGCTGTTATCTCCAATTACTGTATCCTCGTGGATGGTAACGCGGTTTCCAATCACAACATTCTTACCGATCTTTGCCCCTTTTTCAATCACACTGAAGTGTCCAACTTTTACAGATTCATCTAACTGTACCGTTGAATCAACAAAGTTCATCATCTCTAAGTCCCCCTTACTCTCACCTTTAAATTAAAGCTTAACGTAACGAGCTGGTTTATTCTCTACATCTTTCATCGCATTACGTGTATCAAATAATACATCACTGTTTTGAGCGATCATCTCATAATCAAATGCTGTATGATCTGTCGTTAATAAAACGAGATCAGCTTTTTGCAGAAGTTCAGGTGTAAGTGAGTAAGTCTCCACTGTTTGTCCATCCAATCTGAAAGTTGGAACGTGTGGATCTACAACCGTTACATTGGCACCTGAAGCATTCATTTGTGAAAGAATCGGAAGTACCGGTGATTCACGCATGTCATCAATATCTTTCTTATAAGCTACGCCTAGAACCACAACATTTGAACCACGAAGAGCTTTTCCATCTTCGTTCAACAGACGCATCGCACGGTCTACAACGTATTCAGGCATCGCGTTGTTGATCTCACCCGCAAGCTCAATTAGACGAGTGTGATAGTTATATTCACGCGCTTTGTATGTTAAGTAGAATGGATCGATCGGAATACAGTGTCCGCCAAGACCTGGTCCTGGGTAAAACGCCATAAATCCGTATGGTTTGGTTTTTGCAGCATCGATCACTTCCCATACATCAATACCCATACGCTGACAAAGAATCGCCATCTCGTTCGCTAATGCGATATTAATATGTCGGAATGTGTTTTCGAAAATCTTTTCCATTTCAGCTACTGCAGGAGTTGATACTTCATGTACATCTCCTTCAAGCACTTCACGGTAAAGAGCTGCTGCGACTTTTGTACAGTTCGCTGTAATTCCACCAACTACTTTTGGTGTGTTTTTCGTATTAAAATGTTTGTTACCTGGATCAACACGCTCTGGTGAGTATGCAATGAAAACTGTTTCTCCTGTTACAAGACCTGTTTTCTCTAATGCTGGCTTTACGATCTCTTCTGTTGTACCAGGATATGTTGTAGATTCGAGAACAACTAACATTCCCTCGTGGGCATTTTTTGCGATTTCATTTGCTGAACTTTCAACATAAGAAGTATCCGGCTGCATATAAGTATCAAGAGGTGTAGGAACACAGATCGCAACAGCATCGACTTCACTGATTTTCGCGTAATCTGTTGTAGCTTCTAAACGACCAGACTTGATCATTTCATTTAGATCTTCATCAACCACGTCACCAATATAGTTAACGCCGTTATTAACTTGATCTACACGTGCTTGTTGAACATCAAATCCGATTACTCTGTATCCAGCTTTTGCTTTTTCAACAGCTAACGGAAGACCTACGTATCCTAGTCCTACAACTCCAATAACTGCTTCTTTATTTTCTATCTTTTTAAGTAGTTGTTCTGAATGACTCATTTACTACATCTCCTTTGATCTTTTAAAACTTATGCTAACTTTACTTCTTTTCCAGTTTCTGCCGATTCAAGAATCGCTAAAATCAGCTTAACTGGTGCCATGCCATCTTGTCCAGAAACAATCGGTTCACGATTCTCTTGGACGGCTTGCACCATATCTTCAATGATCCATTGATGCCCTGGCTTACCAAGAGGATTATCCTTAATTGACTCGTTGAAAGATTCTTTTTCTCCTTCAACACCGTCTTCCATATCCCAAGTCTCGATAAAGAGTGCATTGCTGCCACCGATCTTCACAGAAGCCTTTTCGCCAAAAATAGATAAAGACTCTTCAAGGTTTTTCGGGTAAATCGTTGTCGCAGCTTCAATAACACCTAAAGCACCGCTTTTGAAACGAACGACTGCAGCTGCTACATCTTCTGCTTCTATTTTTCTTAAGCGTGTAGCTGCCATAGCTTGAACACTTTCAACCTCTCCCATAAACCAAAGCATAAGGTCTAAGTTATGAATGGCTTGATTCATGAGTACACCACCGTCAAACTCTTTCGTGCCTCTCCATGGTGCTTGATCGTAATAAGCTTGTCCTCTATTCCACCGAACCGTAGCATTCGCATGGCTCATCGTGCCAAATACACCTTGGTCCATCTTTTCACGCAGCTTCATAATGGCTGGGCGGAATCGGTTTGGATGAACAACTGCCAGTTTCACATTGTTTTCTCTAGCAATACGAATCATCTCTTCTGAATCCTCTAGCTTCAGAGACATCGGCTTTTCAACGACAATATGACGCCTGTGTTCTGCCACGATCTTTGTTAATCGCGCATGCAAACCAGATGGTACACAGATATTCACGACTTGTATATCCTGATTCGTTCTCAACATCTCATCCAGATCTGTATAGGTTTCGTATTTTGCGGAATATTCTTCAAGGCGTTCGGCTGCTGCATCACATACAGCAACAAGTTCTGCTCCATCTGCCTCATTAATTGCTTCGACATGTTTCTTAGCTATGTGTCCCATTCCTACGATGGCAAATTTAATCATTTTTTCTATACCTCCGTGCGTCTTCGATGTATTTCCATAAAATGAGTGTGAGCAGTGATAAAAACACTCCTGCTACTAAACCAAGCATAAGTATCGGTTTTTGATTCCGTCCGCTTTCCACAACTGTTGTAGCTAGCTGTTGCGGCTTTTCAAAAAACTCAATATCTTTTTTATTATTATCTATTTGTTGCTCTAGTTCTATAGAAGCTAACTGAAGTTCGGTCATTCTTGACTCTTCTTCAGGAGACAGAGAACCTTCATTTAACCGCTCTCCGTATACATCTGTTAGTTTATTAAGGCTCTCTAAGTGTTTCTCTTTCTTCTGCATTTTTTCTTTGGTAGATAGAATTCGCTTATTGTATTTTTCATTTAATACATTAGAATGCTTTTTACTAATCGATGATATAACATCACTGACTTGTGCAGAATTATTGCCCGTTATCGTAAATACCAATTGTCCTCTTTCAAAGACTTCTACAGACAGTCTATTACCCTTAAGATCATCTTTGTAAAGATGTTTAATCACTTCAGGGTCAGTTTCAGAATCATCCAAGTCCCCAGTATATAAAATAGTTCTTCCTTGGTATTCCACAGGCTGCATCATGGAAATCAAAAATGCCAGTCCGAGAGTAATCAATGGTAAAAGGAGAAACCACCATTTTTTATTCCAGAAAAACACTAAGTAATCATACAAAACATACCGCTTTTCTTCGTGCACAAAAAAACCTCCAATATTATAGCTAAAATGCTAAAAATGAAACAATTCGCCCCCTGATTAAGAGGACGAACAAATTTCCTTATTTATAAAATGCCGCAATTTGTGAAACTACATACTCTTGCTGTTCCAATTTCAGCTCTGGGAACATCGGTAAAGATACAGCTTCTTTAGCAGCTTTTTCAGCTTCTGGGAAGTCTCCTTCTTTATAGCCAAGGTCTTTGAACACAGGCTGAATATGAAGGCAAAGCGGGTAATAAACCATCGTGTCGATACCTTGTTCTTTTAGGTATGCTTGTAGCTCATCACGCTTCTCTACACGCAGTGTGTATTGGTGGAACACGTGTCTGCGGTTTTCAAGAGCAACAGGTGTAACTACTTTGTCACCTAGTTGTTCTTTCAATAGTTGAGTGTAGGTTGCAGCATTTTGCTGACGCATTTCACTCCATTTATCTAGATGAGGAAACTTCACATTTAATACTGCAGCTTGAAGCTCATCTAAACGGCTGTTGTACCCAAGTACGTGGTGGTAATATTTCGGCTTACTTCCATGTACACGAATAACAGACATTTTTTCTGCCATTTCGTCGTTATTTGTAACGATCATTCCACCGTCACCATATGCACCTAAGTTTTTAGTCGGGAAGAAACTATAAGTCGCGGCAGTTCCAAGTTCACCAACACTCTTACCTTTATAAGTAGAACCAATCGCTTGAGCAGCATCCTCTACAATAGCAAGATTGTGTTTATTAGCGATCTCTACAATCGGATCCATGTCTGCCATCTGACCGTATAAGTGGACTGGAATAATCGCTTTTGTCTTGTCTGTAATAGCTGCTTCGATCTTAGAAGGATCAATATTGAAAGTTACAGGGTCAATATCAACAAAAACCGGTGTAGCACCAGCACGTGCAATCGCACCAGCCGTTGCAAAGAAAGTAAATGGTGTAGTGATTACTTCATGACCAGCTTCAACGCCAGCTGCTTGAAGTGCGATATGAATAGCATCACTTCCATTACCGACCCCAACTGCATATTTAGTATTACTGTATTGAGCAACATCTGCTTCTAACTTCTTCACATTATCTCCAAGGATAAAACGGGAAGATCCCATTACATCATCTAATACTGAAATCATATCTTCTCTTAAAGTTTGATATTGTTCTGAAAGATCTAGCATTGGTACACGCATTTTCACAAAACTCCTTGTAATCAAATTGTTTGTTTTGACTCATAACACACAGGTCTCATTTTATCATATTTTGATTCTCGACACCTTTTTTATGTCCTTTTAAAAAGCCGCTCGCGTAAGCAAACGGCTTGTGCTCCCTTTATTGTTTCCCAGTAACCTTTCGATAAATCGCCATGAATGGTTTGTATTTATGATGTACGAGTCCAATCATTTCTGCAATTAATTCAATAAAGATAAGAAGGCTTATCAATATGAAAACTGATCCGATCATCGTAGAATGCGATAATATGATGGCACTTATGGCAAAAATTAATCCTAATCCATAAATCGCGATCACTGTTGTTCTGTGGGAAAACCCAAGAGCGAGCAACCGATGATGAAGATGATGTTTATCAGGTGCAGAAATAGGTTTTTTATTAACGATCCTGCGTATAATAGCAAATGTTGTATCAAAGATTGGTACGCCTAAAATAATGATTGGTACGATAAAACTAAAAAGTGTTACGGATTTGTAAAGCCCTAGCAATGACAAAATGGAGATGGAGTAACCGAGAAATAAAGCACCCGTATCGCCCATGAAAATCTTGGCTGGATTAAAATTATAAAATAAAAATCCTAATATACTTCCCATTAAGATTAAAGCTAGAGTGGAAATAAGCATCATACCAGCTGAGCCCGCAAGAAAAGCAATTGTGGATATTACGATTAAGGATACACCCGCTGCTAGACCATCTAAGCCATCAATTAAGTTAATGGCATTTGTAATTCCAATAATCCACAGAATGGTAATTGGAACGGTCCACACACCAAGGTCAAAAACCCCAACAAAGGGAATCGTTAAGAAATCAATTTTTAAGCCCGTAGCCACGACAATTCCTGCAGCCAGAAGTTGACCAAGCAACTTCACTTTTGCTGATAGTTCGTACATATCATCAAATATTCCTGTTGCTAAAATCACAAGCGCAGCTATTGTAATACCCGTTACTTGTTCACTGTAAACACCGCCAGCGAAGTATCCAGCTACTACACCAATAAAAATTGCTAGCCCGCCGAGTCGCGGCATCACTTTCTGATGTACTTTTCTATGATTAGGTTTATCTGTTGCTCCAATTTTTATAGCAAATTTTATAACAAATGGTGTTATAACCAGGACTGTTATGAATGATGCAATAAAAGCAAACCATAAATTTAAATTCATAAGAATCCCCTTTTAGTAAATAGTCTTAGTAAATTACGCAAATAATCGTATCATAACTATTGCTGAAATCAATCCCATTATCTAATTTTCACTAATTCTTAACATTAAAAACAAGAATCACTTTTAATTTCCCATAAACCAAGAATCCTTAACCTTAATTTACAGCTTTTACAGTTTTTAATTATTTCCAAAAATGAAACCTCCAAAAGAATTATAAAGGACGTATATAATTACGATTAAATTATGTGAAATATCCTATATTTTTTATACCTTTACTCATCATTGTTCCATAAAGTCTTAAAGTACGGGGATGTTATCTGTTTTCGATTTTATTTTTCTCATAAAAATGGTCGATCTCCGTTTCAGGCCACTCGCTTTCCAGGAAGTGATGCTTTGCACCGGCCAAGAGTCTCACACCTTTCACTCCAATCAACTTTTCAAATAAACAAAATGACCAAAAGCAAAAAAAGCTCACATCAAAAGGTCACTTTACGTCCTTTTTGTGTCAGCATCTTATGAAATCAAAATTTACCTTTTTTTAATTTTTCAATCGCATCGTATTGCAGTAAAAAGTCAGAAAGTTCCACCTCATACTGAACTCGATCATAATTTTTTCTGCATTTTTTAACGTCTACCTTTTCACCTGTTTGGGTATCCGTACAAATTCCATTTTCAAAAACTCCGTCTAATGACATCTCGAAATCATATTTTTCTGAGAAAAAAGAGAACGGAGTAATCTCATGCCTAAAACCAACATATCCTTCTTTTTTTACACTTAAATCATAACCAAGCTGATATAGCGGCTGCTGGGTTCCAAACAATGAAGTAACAGTCGGCGCGATGTCCATCTGACTGGCAATGACTTCGTTAACTTCACCCTCTGTTTGAGTTGGGCGATGAATGACTAATGGAATATTAAACATTTCTTTTTTGTTGAAAACTATGTTTAAGTCCTTTTTAAGCTGATCGGCATTATCTGGAATCAGACCATAGTGATCTCCATAGTAAACAATTACAGTATCTTCATATAATCCTTCCTGTTTTAAACCCTCTAATAACTGCCCAAAAGCTTGGTCGGCATAATACACATTTTGGAGATAGTGGCCAACAGGTGTATCATTCATATGTGCAGGAAGATTGAGTTTTTGATGTTCTTTTGGAAGTTCAAAAGGTCTATGATTGGTTAATGTAACAACAAAACTGTAAAAAGGTTTATCTTCTTTCTTCCATATGTCAACAAGTTGTTTAAAGAAACTTTTATCATCGATTCCTAATCCAACAACATTTGAATCATCTATCGAAGGATGCTCTTTGCTGTAAAAAATGTCATACCCTTGAGCGGGGTAAGCATTCTTGCGGTTCCAGAAATCCGGTACATTTCCATGTGCTGCACTCGTTTGATATCCTTCACTTTTAAGAATTTGTCCCAACGATTGAAATACCCCTTTTTCATACGTACGATAGGCACCATCTTTTTTGCTTGGATATAATGAATTATTGGCCACAAACTCCGCATCCGATGTATTTCCTCTGCCGATTTGAAGATACGTGTTAGGATAATAACTGCTTTCTTTTATAAAGGCATTTAGATACGGCGTAATCTCTTGGCCGTTCACCTCGAGATTAACAACGAAGTCATTTAATGACTCCGCTTGAATCATAAGCAGGTTCTTTCCTTTAGCGTCACCAAAGTAAGGTGACATCTGCTGAGTTTCTTGACGTTTTTCTAACTCGCTCTCATATTCCTTTAACTGCTTAATAGAATCTTGCGAGCTGAATACTTCTGCAGCTGCCATACGCTCCATGTAACTATTATACGTTTCAGATATATGGGTTGGAATGATGCCTGTTTTCGCTACTTTTAATTGCTCACTAAAGTCATCTTTTACAAGATGCAAATACGTATATTTCATGGAACTAAATCCAAGGATTAAACAAAAAGCTACTAGTACAAAATGAACTCCTGGGCGTTTATAGCTTACCTTCTTTAGAGGGTAAAATAAGAAAACAAGAAGAATTAAAAGATCAATTCCATACCATATATCTGTTAACCGCATAAGTGTCAAAATCGAGTCATCGACAGCTTTAAGCTGTCCCGCCTGCCCCAACATTTCTATAGAAAGAATGGAATGATAATAGCGCTGGTATACAACATCTGCATATAAAAGGAAAGAAACTAGTACATAAAGAATAAATGTTAAACTGAATGCCCATTTAGAAATTCGGACCATTAAAGGGCTGACTAATATTAAGATGACGCCAGCGCTCGTCAGCAAGATACCTTTTTTATGTGGAACAATTCCCATCTCTACTGAAAAATAGATATTCTTCAGTGTCCAGCCCACTAGCAAAATAAAAAATATAAAAGCAACAAAAATGAAGTTTTGCTGTATATTTGATTTCAAATCTATAATTCTCACTTTCCATCCCATTTTCCGTATATTATATTACAAAATTGTAAATATATCCAATAATTGAAAGTGTGAACCTGTCGAATTTTGATAAAAAAACAACTTTTTAATAGAATAAAAGATTGATATCCACTGATTACCAATTTATAATGATGAGAAGAGAAATATAGTTAATTACCTACTCACTCTTTTTAAAATATTAAAAAAGTAAATGAGGTATTTATGAATTTTCAAATATTTATGGCAGCAATCGTCTCTTTTTTTGTGGTCTTACTCATTACACCACTCGTAATAAGGTTAGCGATTTTGATAGGGGCTACTGATCAGCCAGATGCCAGAAAAGTACACAAAAAGATTATGCCGAGACTTGGTGGGTTGGCTATCTTTATAGGGGTTATGGCAGGTTATTTTGCGGCTGATCTACACAATCAATCCATTAAAGGAATCACGCTCGCTGGCATCATCATTATTATTGTAGGAATAATCGATGACCTTTACTCCCTATCTCCAAAATACAAATTACTAGGTCAGTTTATAGCAGCTTTTATTGTTGTTCACACTGGGTTAGCTATTGATTTTATTACGATTCCTTTCGTAGGACAATTCGATCTAGATCTACTATCTTATCCCGTTACAATCCTTTGGATCTTAGCCATTACAAACGCAATTAATTTAATTGATGGTCTCGATGGCCTTGCAGCTGGAGTTTCTGCCATTGTAATAGCTACCATTGCGATTATGGCCGGTTTAAATGGAAACATCATGATTTTAACCATATCCATGATTGTCTTAGGTTCAACAATTGGATTTTTGTTTTACAACTTTAATCCTGCTAAAATTTTTATGGGAGACACCGGCGCTCTTTTTTTAGGGTATTGCATCGCAATTCTATCGTTGCTCGGACTATATAAAAGTGTTACGTTATTCAGTTTCGTCGTACCCATAATTATTCTAGGTGTTCCTATCTTTGATACAACTTTTGCAATCTTAAGAAGACTTGCCAATGGACAGCCAATCTCTGCTGCTGACAAAGGGCACCTTCATCATCAATTACTTCGGTTAGGCTTGTCACATAAAATAACCGTTATTATTATCTATATATTAAGCATTATCTTTAGTCTAGCCGCCGTTATATTCTCAACTACAACGCTGTGGGGCTCGTTAGCTATAACTTTCGGCCTTTTGCTAATGTTGGAATTAATAGCAGAACTAATAGGTTTAGTTCATCACAAATACAGACCATTACTCTACATGTATGATAAAGTATTTGGTCAAGGTAGAAACATCAACCGCTCAAAAGCAAAATAATTAATTCTAAAAAAAGTCTATGTCAAATCGATATAGACTTTTTATCTGTTCTTCTATGCAAAACTAGTAAATGGATACAATTTTTGGATTGAAATCTATCATGCAGTCTTATATAATAGTGAAGATGTAAAACAATGTAAAAAAATGATGATATATGTAAATTATTTTAAAGGAGTAATTGTTATGGGGTTGCGTTCAAATACAAAAAGAAAGAAAAAAAAGAAATTTCTTAAAGTAATAATTATTTTTCTCAGTATCATCTTACTTGCAGGGGCAGGTTATACCTATTATGTTTATAACTCTGTAAAAGAAACGGCTAACAAAATGCATGAAAAAAGCGAATGGTCAGGTTCCAAAAAGCGAGAGAATAAATTAGATCTTTCTGCCAATCCGTTGTCTATATTGGTTTTAGGGGTTGATGAGCGTGAAGGTGATCGTGGCCGTTCTGATACATTAATGGTTGTTACTGTAAATCCGAATGATAATTCTACCTACATGATGAGCATACCTCGTGATACTAAGACAGAGATTATAGGTAGAGGTAAGCAAGATAAAATTAACCATGCCTATGCTTTTGGTGGTACGAACATGACCATTCAAACAGTTGAAAATTTCTTGGATATTCCCATTGATTATTATATGAAAGTAAATATGGAAAGCTTTAAACAAATTGTAGACGCCTTAGGTGGTGTTAGGGTAAAAAACCAACGATTAGCTTTTAATTACCAAGGTTATTCTTTTCCAAAAGGTACACTAAATCTTACTGGAGATGAAGCTCTAGCCTATTCCAGAATGAGAAAAGCAGATCCTAGAGGCGACTTTGGGCGTAATGAGAGACAACGCCAGGTAGTAAACGGCATTATTAATGAAGGTGCACAGGTGTCTTCTATTACTAAACTAGGTAGTATACTAGATGTACTTGGCGATAACATATCAACGAATATGTCGTTTGACGATATGAAAGACATCCAAGCCAATTACAAAGGCGCTAGAAAAAGCGTACAATCTATAGAGATTAATGGACAAGGTGGAAACATTGGAGGAGTATATTACTTTAATGTGAACGAAGAGGAAAGAACACGTATTAGCTCTATGCTAAAAAAACATCTTGAACTTTAATAATAAAGAGGGTGGCTCTATCGAGCCATCCTCTTTTATTAACTAACTTTTGAGTTTACAAGAAAAGCCACAAGAACGTATCTTTCTGGTGCTGCCCCTACAAAATTAAAAGGGTAGCATGTACTCACGGTTAAGGTTGCCCGCGGCTTAGGAACAATTACCGTACGGTCATCCTTATCAACGATTCTGACTTGTTTTACTTTATACGTAAATTCTCCAGCAGTCGTTGTTACTACTAGAAGATCACCTTTTTTCACTTCACCGAGCTTCCTAAAAACAGTGTCACGATGCCCGGAAAGCACAGAATTATCTTTCTCTCCTGGCAATACACTATCTGCAAAGTGTCCTACACCTTTTTCAAGTTCATCTTCATTTGTTCCATGAAAGATCGGCAATTCCGCTTTTAACTTCGGGATGTACAAATTCCCAATGTTTTCTCCCACTTTAGGTCGATTTGTATATAGTTCTGTTTTAGCAGATACTTCCTTAGTAGCTGATGCTTTTGTTTCTGGTTTAGTAAAAGTCTGCTCTCTTTTATCTTGTCCTATCTTAAAAAGTAAATAACCCTTAGCAAATTTGTATGCATTTGTTGATGAGAACCATAGTCCAAAAACAATAAACAAAATAGCAATAGCTGAAAATATGAATCTTTTTTTCATCCTCATATTACTGTTGTCTTATACGTCTAAACATAAAAGCACCAAGTAATACAATTCCGAAACCTAGCATCATATTTGTTCCATAATCAGATGCTGTCTTTGGAAGCTTTGCACCCTTTACTGTTTTATGTTTTTGTTTCGGTGAACTCTTAATTTTTTCAATCTTATCTACTACTTTAGGAACTTCTTTAATATCTTTACCTGTTTCTTGGATGATTTCAGCACCTATCATTTCAGCAGTAAATAACATATCTAAAATAAAGTTACCATTTAGGTCGGATAGTTTGATCATAAGTTTGTAACCTGATTTCATTTCTTTTAAAAATAGTAGTTCTTTTAGTGTGAGTGGTTGCGTATCCGTACCATTCGTTAAATAGAATTCAGATTTAAGCTCAAGAATTTCAAGCACTTCTTGTGCAATAGATAAAAACTCTGCAATTTGTGCATCTGTAAGTTCGTCAACACTTTCAAAATCTTCAAAAGCCATCATACGATCTGCAAGCTCCATCAGACGTTCTTCCATTGCCGGGTCAGTAAGTTTGTCCTCTAGTGCTACTAGATGTTCCATTAGTGCGTTGAGTTCATTTTCTGTCAGACCAAACTCTGCGAATAAATCGTCGAATTCAGGCATCTCCTCACCATTTAAGAAAAAGCTTACGTCAAAATATAAATCATCTACAAATATGTAGTTATCAATACTTTCTCCGTTTTCTTCAAGTAAAGAAAATAATGTTTCCTGGTCTAACTCAAAATCTTCATATATTGTTTCAAGATTACTATAGTCTGCTTTAATGACTGGACCCAATGAATCTCTCAACTCTGTGACATCTTCAAAAAAAGATAGATCTTCTTCATAATATTCCATCACATAGTCTTCAAGATCCTCTTTTGTAAACTCGATTCCGCGCTCCGTACTAACTTCTTCTAAATACTCAGTTAGTTCTTGCTCATCTACTTCTGCAAACGAAACGGTTGGAAATAACGAAAATAATAGTGCAAAAACCGACAATAAAGCAAAGTATTTTCTCAACCAAAACCCACCCTTTTTTTTATTTAACAATAACATAATAATAGGGTAAAAATTGACATTTGTATATATGTTTTTTCCAATAATTTGATATGTTTTTACATGATTTGATAAAAAAAACACCTCTTTCATTGTTAGAAGAGGTGCCGTATCAATCTATTATTTTTGCAAAGAAATCCAATTTGATTGTGTTATCGATTTGTTCCCTGCAACATCAGTACTTTCAAATACAAACCTGTATTTTCCTGCCTTTGCATAGGTTTTGCTTTGCGTTATCCCATCCCAGCTTTGAGTGTGTGTTCCTGATTTTAGCGACATTTTGCTAGCCAAGGTCCTTATTTTTTGACCATTGTTGTTAACAACATAAATCATTACCTTTGAAGCTTCATTTGTTGTGAACTTACTAACAGCCGTAATACTTTTCCCTGCTTTGTAAACAGAGGGGGATATCGCAGCACTCTTAAGAAGGGGTGCCTTGCTGTCAACTATTATCGTTGCTGTCTTCCGATCTGCTTTTTGATTATTAGCATCAATACTGTCTATTCTCATCAGATAATTTCCATCTGGCACTTGTTTTCCAGAGCTGTATTTACCATTCCAGCCTATTGTCTGACTACCACCTAATAGAAGTTTATTAGATATAATATTTTTCACATGTGCACCTTTTGCATCAAAGATCTTTGCTGTAACTAATTGTGTTTTATTGAGCTTTATAGGGACCGCCGCCGCTCTCAATACTTTAGGAGAATAATAAATTGTCGTTTTTTCTAAACTGATTGATGGCTTTAATTGATTTTTTACGGTAAAAGAAGTCTCTTTCGTCCTAGCAGCAGAACCTTTAACTGCTGTAACTATTATTTTGTAAGAACCACTATCAGCGTAACTGCCGTTGTCGATTCTCCCGTCCCATGAAACGTTTACCTGTTTGTCAGTACCTTTAACATTTTTACTAATGGTTTTTACAATCTTGCCCTTTGCATCTTTTACAACTACGGATACCGAGGAACCAATATAAGCTTTATAAGACGCTGTAATAGAGTTTAGTCCATTTATTACTAATTCTTTTGCTGATAAAGTTGTGATTGAAAGTGCTGCCGGAGTATTTTTAACCGCTAAAGAAGCATCAATTCTACCATATCCAGAAAGGTCATCCCTCCCTGCTGTGTATAGGTCAACAGTTGACTTCTTTAAGACGGCATCTACTTGCGCTTCTGTTAAAAATGGGTTTTTTGAAAGCATCAAGGCAATGGTCCCAGTTACGACAGGAGATGCCATTGAAGTTCCGCTCATATATCCATATTTTCCATAGGCAATTGTAGAATAAATATCTTCTCCAGGTGCAGCATAATCAACATAGCTTCCGTAGTTGGAAAAATAAGCAGCACGATCAGTATTGTTAGTGGCACTGACTCCAAATACACCATTATAAGCAGCTGGATATGTTTTTTCGTCTACATGATCATTACCAGCAGCAGCAACAACTATAGTTCCTTTAGATCTTGCGTAAGCAACAGCATCATCAATCACTTTGCTGTAATAATAACTCCCTAAACTCATGTTTATCACATCAGCTCCCTGATCTGCTGCATAAAATAAAGCGGATGAAATTTCTTCAGCAGTTGTAGTAGCTCCATAAAAAACATTTATCGGCATAATTTTAGCGTTAGGAGCAATACCTGCTACTCCTACCGAATTAAAAGACGCACCTATTATTCCCGCAACATGAGTTCCGTGATCATCGGGATAATAAGTAGAATCCCCATCCACTGCATCATATGGCTTGTACAGTTTTCCTTTTAGTTCTGGGTGCTTACCATCTACACCGCCATCAATTACTGCTACAACTACGTCACTTGCCCCTTTTGTCGTATCCCATGCTAAAGGCGTATTAATTTTGGAATGAAACCATTGTTTTTTATAAAGAGGTTCAGAAGGAATATATTCTTTCTGAATTTTATAATTAGGTTCTACGTATTCTACTATTCTGTTATCGTAAAGCTTATTAACTAGTTTAGGTAAATTCGTTTCATCAGAAAAAGACACCACATAAAAGTTCTTTCCAATGGGTTTTATATTAACAAGATTAAAAAAGGTTTTTAAAATTGACTTGTCTTTCTTATCAAGTTCTTTCGAGAATTTTATAATGAGTTCTGTCTTTACGTAGTCTTTACCTTGGAACATTTTTTGATAGGTATATGCCGTTTTCTCGGATTGCTTGGACTTACTCTCAGCTAATGCATGAGTAGAAGAAAAGCTGAGTGAAGTAAGAATCAAACAGGTTAAAAGTTTTTTTCTATTCATCATGGCCCCCAAAGTTTTGGAATATAAATTTATTATACTTTAAAAACCACTTTTTACCACTTAATTCATAGATTTATATAACAAAAAACAGCCTGCTATTAACAGGCTGATGCTTATTTGGATATGATCAGCTTTTGACCAGGATAGATAGAAGCTGACTTTAACTTATTCGTTTTCATAATTTGATTAACTGAAACACCATAGCTGTTGCTGATTCCCCACAGCGAGTTTCCACGCTTAACCGTATAAGAGATTGTTTTTGTAGTAGATGCTATTGAAACTGTTGTTGTCTTTTTAATAGGTGCAGTTTTCACTGTTGAAGCTTTTTTAATAGATGGAGCTTGTCCGCTTATCTTCAACACCTGACCTACTTTCAGAGAAGTAGATTTTAAATTGTTTAACTTTTGGATAGCAGCTACAGTTGTTTTATACTTTTTGCTGATGCTCCAAAGTGTTTCCCCTTTTTGAACCTTATGCACTTTTCCTTGACCTGTACTGGCAGCTGGTTTAGCTTGAATAGGCTTTTTGGCAGCAGCGGCTGTTGCTTTCTGAGTAATCACACGTCTGCCTGTTATATATCGAGCTCCCCAGTAATATTTAGAAAATGCATCTGTGTAGGCAACTCCGTTTGATTGTGCATTAAGCATCTTTCCATTACCTGCGTAGATTCCAGCATGATTGACTCTTCCATCAAAGTCCGTGTCGTAGAATACTAGATCACCTTTTTGAAGATTAGCTTTTGAAACAGCTACTCCAGCTGAAGCTTGTCCAACACTTGTTCGTGGAATTGTAATTCCGTTTTGTGCAAAAACATATGAAGTAAAAGAAGAACAATCAAAAGTACGTGTATTTCCAAAAGCTGAACCGTATTTATAAGGAGTACCTAAATATTTATGACCCGTCTTAATAATATCATCTCCAAGTGAAGCATGAGCAAACTCTCCACCTGATAAAATTACACCAGCAGCAACTGCGATAGACAAAATTTTCTTTTTCATAATAAATTACCCTCCAATTGATTAGGCTAGATATAACCAATTGGGTTCAAGTTATTCTAGTAGACTAGTTCAATTTATGTAGTAAAAAACAAATATGTATTGTATGTTTCTACCTTTTGCTTGACCCCATCGTCCTAAGTCTATGGTAGCATAAGTAGACCCATCGGTTTATTACATGTTCGTTACATATCTGACAGCATTTGTGTAATTTTTGTAATATTATGCTAAATAATGTCGTATATAGGAAAGGGTTTTACGTAATTCAAACCAATTAATCAGTCCTATATACCCATATCCTAGAGGAACTTGTTCATAAATTTATTCAATGACTGCTCATGTACATTTGCGTTTAACGTACCACATATACTTACTAGTCCCATCTAGTTCCTTAGAATAATTAATTCGTATACATTAGAAAAATTAAAAAGCTGACATCGAAAAGGTCACTTGATATACCTTGGATGTCAGCTTCCAATTTATTTAAGAACTTCTTTAAACACATTCTTAACTTTAGGAGTTACATAGTGACTGCCGTTACGTTCTTCAACGTCTTCAATCATCATGGAAACGAGAAGGGATGGATTTTGTGTGTTATAGCCAACAAACCAGCCCAATTCTTTCCCTTTGTCTTCTCCCGCAGCTTTAAGCTCAGCCGTTCCGGTTTTCCCTGCGAGCGGCAAGTCTTTCATAAAGGCATCTTTATGGGCTGTTCCGTTTTTATTGGCTACAACCTGGACCAGATCCCCACTTACCAATTTCGCTGTCTCTGGTGAGATCACGTTTTCTTTCCAGATAGACTCCTCTTTAGCCTGATCTAATCTTGGCGCCAACAAGTTCCCTTCATTTAAGAACGGTGTGTAGGACATAGCTACATGCAGCGCACTCATCTGAACCTGTCCTTGGCCGAAGCCACTGTCAGCGAGCTGCCCTTCACTCATGCCACCTTTCCCAACAGAAGATGCAGTAAATGGGAAGGAAATAGGTATTTCTTCCCCAAATCCGAATCTCTTCAAGCCTTCTGTAAACTTGTCTTCACCTAGTTTTAACGCTGCTTGAGCAAAGTAAATATTATCAGAATAGATTAGCGCTTTTTCTAAGTTGACGCTCGGAACGTCAGTAACCCTAGTTACTTTGTAACTGCCCCAAGCTTTCTTATCTTTTTGCCATGTTTTACCCGATACTTTCATTTCTGCGTTAGGGTTAAGAGTTCCATTTTCGAGCCCGATCGCAGCCGTTAAAGGTTTGAGTGTCGAACCTGGTGCGTAGACATATTTAAAACGGTTTAACATTGGCTGTTTTGGATCATCTGCCCATTTTTGTCTAAGAGACTTTGTTAATCCTAACGTAAATTGGTTTGGATCATAAGACGGACTGTTCACTAACGCAAGTACATCTCCTGTTTTTGGATGAATGGCCGATGCCGTTCCAACGTCAGCCTTCATTTGGTTATAGATTGAAAGCTGTACTCTGCTATTAATCGTTGTTTTTACATCTGTTCCGTTTTGAACTTCCTTTTGTGCGAGTATCAATTTTTCCTCACCTTTGCTATCGAGGATCTTAATTAGCCCACCGCTCGTGCCACGCAGCTGTTCCTCGTATACTTGTTCAAGCCCCGCTTTACCAATCCAATCTTGTGATGAATAACCTTTTCCTTCTAACTTCTCTAAATCCTCGGCAGAAATGGGTGCAATATAACCAGTAAGGTGTGCTGCAGCTTCTTTTAAAGGATAAAGCCGTGTCAATTTCTTTTGGTAATCAACACCATCTAGTGCAATGATGTCTTTTAACTTCGCGTCATCTGCTGATACCTTTTTAATGGGTACCGCCTGATTCGGCTTCACCCACGGCTGATCCAGCTGCTTTTGTATCTCTTCTGTCGTCATCCCCAGCAGTTTAGATAAAGGTGTTAGTGTTTTTGCTTTATCTT
The DNA here is from genome assembly GCF_001619875.1 of Fictibacillus phosphorivorans. Lineage (GTDB taxonomy): Bacteria > Bacillota > Bacilli > Bacillales > Fictibacillaceae > Fictibacillus > Fictibacillus phosphorivorans_B. The sequence goes on along the minus strand of NZ_LRFC01000038.1, from coordinate 616,318 downwards.
GAGGCAATTTATCAGGAACAATAATAATTTCAGCTGCTACACCATTAATTGCCAGCGGCTTGCCTTCATTGTCTAGAATCTGCCCCCTTTTCGGAGAGATGGTAGAAGCAGAGATTCGGTCGCCTTTTTTCATTTCTGGAAAAATGTGCGACGTATTCCACTGGATCCCCCACTTTTCAGAATCATCCTTTTTTTCAAGGTTCATTTTCATGTCATGTGAATATTCTATCGGTCCGCCAAGTGTTTCCATCTTAACGGTATAAGGAAGACTCACATTCTCGCTTTCTTCTTCCTCTTTTTTCTTTTGCTTTTTTATATCCACTTCTAACTTACTAACTTCAATGCCACTATAAATCGCTTCATAGCGCTTTACAAAATCTTTCTCAGAGATTTCCTCTTTGGATTTAGAATCTAGCAGCTTATACATATTCTTATAATCTTGCTTTTCCCAATAGCCTACATACTTTTTCAATGTATTTTCTGGCTTTGGTGGTTCTGAACAAGCTGATAACAGCCCTAAACAAAAGGCAGTCATAAAAATGAGTTTACATATATTCTTCAAATCATATCTCCTTCTCAACAAGTTTTGTCACGACAAACATTATCCCTTTTAAACACTTGTTTATTATAACAAAATAGTTGGGAATTTATTACTGATAAACATCTGATAGTTTACTGATAAAGAAAAAACCTTCTGAGAGTTCAGAAGATTTTATTCAAAAGCTATTTTAATAGTTTACCCGTTTTGAGCCCAAATATCTATTTTTCCAATATGACAGGTTCATATCGCTAACAGTAACGCCTGTACTTGATCCAGCGTGTACAAATTGACCATTGCCTATGTAAATACCTAAATGAGATGGTCCTGCTGTGTACGTTTCAAAATAAACAAGATCTCCTACTGCTGGATTACTTACAGTTGTTGTTGCGTTCCACATTTGTGCAACGGTTCTAGGAAGCTGCACCCCTTCTTTAGCATAAACATATTGGATAAATCCGCTACAGTCGAACCCATTTGTTGTCGTACCACCCCACACATAAGGAACACCCATAAGTTCAGAAGCATTAGCAATCACGTTGATTGTAATTTGATCACGCGTCTTGCTTGGTTTTGATGTCTGGTTTTTCTCTGCCTGAGATAGCTTAGTTAACACCGAATTTGTTACTTCACCTGTAACCGGAAGACCACTTGCTTTTTGGAACTTTTCAACACTTTCCTCTGTTACCGTTCCATAATAATCAGTAATCATAGGGTATGTAAAATAACCAAGCTTTTTGAGGCGTGTTTGAAGCTGCATAACTTGAGTTCCTTTGCTGCCAAATTTAAGTATGACCGTTTCCTTAGGAGGCGGCGCAGGTGTTGAAGCGGTAGGTTTTGGCGGTGTTGCTGTGATCGGTGTTGTGGTATTTGGTGCCTTCTTTGCCGCCACTTGCTTCTGAACACGATCAAGTGTTATTTGATCAGCCACCCCTGTTGCCTTTAACTTTTGGTTGATTTGGAATTTTCGAACGGCTTCTGTTGTAATCGTTCCGTAAAAATCAGTCGTTTTATAAAAAGTAAAGAATCCTAGACTTTTGAGATCTGTCTGAAGTTGTTTTACTTCAGGACCTGTTGAATTAAGTTTTAATACTTTTCCAGCTTGTTGGGTTTGTTGTGTTCCAGCTGGCTTAGTAGTGGAGACAGTTGGCTTTTGCACAGTTGGTTTTTTTACTGTTGGTTTTTGTACTGTTGGTTTTTGTACTGTTGGTTTTTCTTCCTGATGGGAATTCTGCAGCAATTTACCGTAGGTTTGCTTTCCCACAATTCCATCAACAACAAGACCATTTGCTTTTTGGAAGTCCATTACGGCTTTCTTTGTTATCGGTCCAAAATAAGTGGTGGTCTCTTGATAATGAAAGTACCCTTTACTTTTTAGAATGGATTGCAGATCCTTTACATCACTATTTGTTTGTCCTAACTTAAGAGTTTGGTCCCCGAGTGCAGCTTCTCCAATAACCGGTGCTGCCAAAAATGCTCCAGCAAAAGTAGAAGTCATAATAAAACGCTTTAAAACCTTTTTATTTTCCATTTCTTCCTCCTTTTACTAATTTTCAATAAGTCTCACTTCTTCTTTTATCGACAAATTCCTTCTAAATTACAGAATAAATATGCAATATATTAGTAGTTAGTTGTTTGAAGTTGTTGGATTGATTCAATTTATGCTTATTTAATTAATATTTTGGTAATATATGTAGTAACTTGAAGACAAGGAGTATTAAGGTGAAAAAACTATTAATTGTCTTGTTTGTAGCATTTATCCTTGGAGGTTTCTTAGGCTTTCAGCAAAATAAAAAACAAACTGAAAATGAGAAATTAGAATTAACCGCAGAGAGTAGGTCTACAGGGGTTACTAAGGAAAAAGGACGAATTACGGTAGATAATGTGCCTCTAATACAGCAAATGCCTGAGCTCGATCGCGGCTGTGAAGTGACATCATTGGCTATGGTCCTTCAGCACGCTGGTGTAGATGTTGATAAAATGGAGCTTGCTGAAAAGATTAGGAAAGTGGAAACACCTTACAAAAACGAAAATGGAACTTATTATTACGGCAACCCGAACGATGGATTTGTCGGTGACATCTATACGTTTGATAACATGGGATATGGTGTTTATCACGGTCCAGTGGCTGAACTAGCTGAGGAATACTTGCCTGGCGGAATTGAAGATATGAGCGGTGGGTCTTTCGATGAATTGTTGGCTAAAGTGGAAAAAGGAAAACCCGTTTGGATTATTATAAATGCAGAGTTTAGGGCATTACCTGATAGCGAATTTCGAACATGGAATACTCCATCAGGACAAGTTGAGATTACGTGGAAAGAACATTCTGTTGTGATTACTGGATTCGATAAGAAACACGTTTATGTGAATGATCCGCTGAAAAAGGAGAAAAACCGGAAGTTGCCGCGAGCGGATTTTGTAATGGCTTGGGAACAGATGGGATCGCAGGCGATTACTTATAAGTAGAAGAAGGAACTCGGAATCTCCGAGTTCCTTCTTTCTTAATTTACACCATGCAGATCAATAAGTTCATAGACTAAACGAGTGGAGTCTTCTTTCCACGTCACTTCTTTTATAACAGCTTTCCCTACCGGAGAGCTGTTTTCCTTTTTTTGCACCGGTACAGGATGATCCAAAATAAACAGCTTATAACCTTCTAGTGAAATTTCGAACACATTACCTTCTAATCGCTTTTCTTTTCCAATCGTCACTAGGCTAGATTGCATTGTCATCGGCATTTGCATGTTATCACCTGCATTCTTTTTTCTTTATTGTAGCACTAATCTAAATTCTTTTTGTACGAATTTTTCTGTAGATAAAGAGTGCTAGAGTGACCCCGATCAGTCCACCAGCAGCATCAATCATTACATCCTCTACATGCGGCGTTCGGTTCGGTGTAAAGCTTTGGTGTACCTCATCAGAGATGGCGTACAGAATGGTTAAGAACCAAGAACTCATATATGTTAAACGGTTGTTTAAAAAATGATAGCTTAAAGCACGATTTATTAAGAATCCTAAGACGAAATACGTAAAAAAGTGTGCAGCTTTTCTGATAAAGAACTCAAGAAAATGAGCTGCGCCTAACGCTTGAATACTAATTTCGTCACCCGCGTAATGAAACGTGACCGATGAAAACAGATTTTCTATAATACTTAAGTCCAGATTCGCTGAGAGCGCAGGACGAAGATCTTGTTTTTCATAGGGTTGAGAGCTGGCATAAAAGATAATACTTATCCAAAGGAGGACTGGCAGCCAGTAGATTAAGATTTTTTTCATGAGAGACCACCTGTTTAATAATAGTACGTTTAGTAACTATAACATATCCTAGCAATCAAAAAAGACTCCGGATAACCGAAGTCTTAACTGCTATTTAAACAGAGAAATCATATAGTCTGCCCATAGCTTGTGGCCTTTTTCGTTGGGCATTAAGGTTCTGCTGTCGTAATAGTCTTTAATTTCCTCTGAATCCACGCTTGGCCAGCTAGTCCAATGGTTTAAATAGGAAACGTTTTTGTCCTTAGCATACTGTTCTAACTCCGCTATTTGGTTCGCATATTTTTCAGGTGAAAAAATCGGATTTGAAGGTTGAAGTAAAATAATCGACTCTGGGTTCGTCGTTCTAATATCTGCAATCATATTACTGAGAACATATAAAGTATCCTTCATACTGATGCCTTCATTATCATTTAATAAAGGCGGTTCAATCAAAACGACATCAGCTTTTATTGCGGTAATATCATCATAGATTTTATTTTTGATGAGCTCAGTACTTGTATATTTTGCAAAACTACTCGTTTGAATCGAGATGTCTTCTTTATATATATTCTTCATTTCGCTTGTAAAAACCTTTGCCCACGTTCCCTCATCTTGAGAAGTATTTGTTGAACCAATCAAATGAAAAGCAAAAACTTCACCAGCGGCTTTCTTTTGATTATATCTTTCTGAGAGGTCTTTGGGTGCATTCTTAAAATGAACCACTTCTTTCACGGATTCATTTGTTTTTTTCCTCTGTCCCGATCGATTTATCTGCTAATTCACGCTTTGCTGCGTATACAGTTTTTTCTAATTTATTGTTGTAATAGATCTGACCGCCAGCCACACTTGCTATAGATGCAAAAATGACCAGTATAGTAAAAAATCGCCGTTTCTTCATTCGTCCCAGCCCCTTAAATAGTCTACCTTAATCATAAAGGGGAAATTTTTCTAATACAAGAAAATTGTTGAAACGTGTAGAATTTAAGCGGAAATTTTCGTGTTTATAAACCATAACCTATTGTGGACTTACAATCATTCGTTTTACTGTCTCACTTAAGCTTTGTTCTGATGAACTGAGTCTATTAAGCTCATCATTTAACTTATTACTTATTTGTAGTAATCTCTGTTTTCTCATTGTTGCCATCCTCCTCACCTCATCCGGATTCGGCCCGCCTTGTATGCTGCGCCTCTCAACAAATTCGGCAGGACAGATGATCTCATTCCATTCTTTTTGAGTGAGTGATACATTTTGTTGGTTTTGGATGATTTCATTTACTGTTTGAATCGGAAGTTCATAGAGCTCTGTATTTTGTTTGGAGCAATTTTTTGCGATGCTCCTTGCAATTTGGTGTGCGGTTCGAAACGGGACGTTCTTATCTTTTGCGAGAAATTCAGCGAGCTCGGTAATCGTGATGCATGACGTTTTTGCCCGTTTCAGTGCAGTTTCTTTGTTTACTTCCATCGTACGTATGACCGCGTGCATAAGGTGTAACACTCTGTTCGCTTTTTCATAGCTTCGGTAAAGGTGGGGCTGAAGATCATCCTCTGTATCGACGATGTCACCAAACGGTGTGTTGTGAATCATATGAATGGTAGCGAGTGCTTCTCCTGCTGATGAACTGGCGAGTGCGCGTGAATGCTCAATGGAAACAGGGTTTCGTTTTTGCGGCATAATTGAGCTGATTTGCACGTATGGATCAGCCACTTTAATGATGTTATGTTCACGCGTTACAAGTTGCAGGAAATCCTGAATCCATCTGCCGCAATTAACCATCATGGACAGTACAGCCGTTGCGGACTCAACGAGATAATCCGCTCCAGCTATTGCATCATAGGAATTCTCGACGAGTTCACTGAAACCTAGAAGTTCGCGGACTCTTTTTCTATTTATCGGGAAGCCAGTTGTTGATAGAGCAGCTGCACCCATTGGAGATCGGTTCACAGTTTCATAAGCAGACCAAAGTCTTTTAATATCTCGGAGGAAAACATCTAAGATTGCGTTTAAGTAGTGTGCGAGTGTTGTCGGCTGTGCGGGCTGAGTGTGGGTATAAGCGGTCATAACGGTTTCTGCGTGTTCTTCTATCTTTTCTAGGAGAGCATCCGCCAAAAGCTGTGAACTTTCCACCAGCATCAAGATATGTTTTCGTAAAACAAGTCGGTACATAGCCACACCCATGTCGTTTCGGCTTCGGGCGATGTGCATTTTCCCTGCAAGGTCCGGGCCAATTTGTTCACTGATTTTATGTTCCATCATAAAGAAAAGATCTTCAAATTGCGGGTCATACTCGAGTTTTTGGCAGTCGGTTTGAGCGACCTCCTCAACTTCTTTTAGAATTACACCCGCTTCTTTTTTATCTAAAATACCTTGTTCAGCAAGCATCACAACATGAGCACGATGAATGTTAAACATCTGTTTAAATAAGTAGTCCCGCTGAACGTTAAAAACAGGACGAAGCAGATGATCGACATAGGTTTTTCCTGGAAACGATGTTCCTTCGCTTTTGATGAATTCATCCTTGGACTGCATAAGTCTCCCCCTACCTTTCAACATTATTATTAATTAGTGTATAAATGGGATAAGGGATTGGGAACAAAAAAAGCAGCCTGCATAGGGCTGCTTAAACACGCACAGTATTATGATTGATACTGCTGCTTTCCGATTTCATACCAATCGTTTCCTTTGCTATCTATAATAACTATGGCAGGAAATTCTTTCACCTCTAATTTATAGATTGCTTCTGGCCCTAAATCTTGATAAGCAATGATTTCTGAGGACTTTATCGTTCGTGCTATTAATGCACCTGATCCACCAATAGCACCAAAGTATACAGCTTTATTTTTTTTGATCGATTCAACAACCTCATCACTACGATATCCTTTTCCGATCATTCCTTTCAAACCAAGTTCAAGCAATGCTGGTGTGTACTTATCCATTCTTCCACTTGTCGTGGGACCAGCTGATCCGATCACCTGACCGGGCTTTGCAGGTGTAGGACCAACATAATATATAATCTGTCCTGCAATCTGAACAGGCAGTTTCCCACTGTTTTGGAGTGCTTCTGACATTCTCTTATGAGCAGCGTCGCGGGCTGTATAAATGGTTCCGCTCAGCAATACCCTGTCACCTGCTTTTAATGTTTTAATTTCTTCATCTGAAATTGGACAGCTTAATTGAATGGCAGCCATGTTTTCACTCTCCTTTTCACAAGCGGATTTCCTTATGTCGGCTTGCGTGACAATTCAGATTTACCGCAACCGGCAGTGCTGCAATGTGACAGGGCTCAATTTCTATTTTTACATCTAATGCAGTTGTACTTCCGCCCATTCCCTGCGGTCCGATACCTAGCTGGTTAATCTTCTCCATCAGTTCCATTTCAAGCTCACTTATTTCTGTCCGTTCATTTCTGTGTCCGATTGGTCTGAATAACGACTTTTTCGCTAAATAGGCACTTCTTTCAAAGTTCCCTCCAACACCAACGCCTACCACAAGCGGTGGACAGGCATTAGGACCAGCCACTCTGACTGTGTCGAGGATAAAATTTTTCACACCTTCGACACCATCAGAGGGTTTAAGCATTTTTAACGTACTCATGTTTTCGCTGCCGCCGCCTTTAGCGGACATATGAATGACCAACTCGTCTCCTTCAACGAGTTCAACGTGAATAATAGAAGGTGTGTTATACCCTTTACTTTTTTCTCTCGTAATGGGGTGGTCTACGATTGAATGCCGTAAATACCCTTCTTCATACCCTTTTTTGACACCCTCATTGATGGCATCATACAGCTTGCCGCCTGTGATATGACAGTCTTGCCCAAGCTCGATAATAAAAACAGAAACACCAGTATCTTGGCACATGGGGACTCTCTCACTTGTTGCAATATCAGCATTGGCTATCAGCTGTTCCAGAATATCTTTTCCTGTTTCTGATTTCTCTTTTTTTAGAGCCGATTGAAAGGCATTGACCACATCTTGACCTAAATCAAAGTTTGCTTCCTGACACATTTTTGAAACGTGCTTTACTATTTCCTCATACTTGATGATTTTCATAAGCTACCTGCTCCTTTTTTCTCCTGCCTTCATCTAATGCTGCAGGAATAAACCGGGCACTTTTATTATGAATTTCAATATTACCTTCCCATTCCTTTTTTTCTGAAGCTGCATTTTGAAGTTTATGTGCTCCTCTGCTTTCTATACGAATGGAAGCCGCATAAACGGAAGCCCAGGCTGCTCGAATTTTATCCTTTAATCGTACAGAAGAAGTTTCTTCAGCAAGTTGATTTAATTCTTCCTTTGCTTGTAAAAGTGTTTGGGTTGTCCGTTCAATTCCTGCTTTCTCCCACATAATTTCTCTGACTTTTGTATAAATCTCTTTTTCTAGTTCTCTATTAACCTCAATATCAGTTGGACTAACGGTCTTTGTATAATTAAATAAGGTGATCTCTTTCTTGTTTTCTGCAGCAGCATATCCTGTCCGTTTTCCAAATACAAGAGCCTCAGTAATGGACCCTCCTCCAAGACGATTTGCTCCATGCAGTCCTCCTGTACATTCGCCGCAAGCATATAACCCGTTCAAGCTGGTTTTTCCCCACTCATCCACTTTGATTCCGCCCATACAATAATGCTGTACGGGACTCATTATCCATTTTCCCTCATGACCTTTTTTTATAAGACGAAAAAGGGCTGGACTGTCTATTTCTAAATCATTCTCTGATACGTTTGAAAAATCTAAATAAACCTCTTTTTGCTGGAACATCTCATAACTAAGAACGTCCCGGGTTTCCAGTTCTTTTTTGGGATATCTCTCCATAAACCGTTCTTGTTTTTCGTTTCGTAAAATGGCACCTTTGCCGAAAATTTTCGTCATAACGTCGATATTTGCAGGTGACTTCAAACGATAAGGATAAAATTGCACAAACTCCATATCTATTAATTCAATACCGTGCCGCCAAACCATTCCGATCGCTTCACCTGTAATATCTCTTGGATTGTCTGTTGATGTATAAAGTCCGCCAAATCCTCCTGTTGCTAGAATGGTAGAAGGGGCTATAAACTCGTATATTTGATTATCTTTTTGTGCGACCACTCCATAATTTTGTTTTCCGTCACTAATCAGATCAAGCACAGTATAATTTTCAAACAGGGTTATACCCTTGTCAATAGCAGCATCTCTTAGCGCTTTCGTTACCGTTTTCCCGATTCCTTTTCCGGCATATACCCTTCTTGGATAGAAGTGTCCTGGGGTAGCAACAATCTTTTCAAACTGCAGCTCCACACCATAAACACTTTCAAGCTCCATCACTCTTTCTGTACATTCTTCTGCGAGCACTTTTGCTAGCCGAGGATTGGATAATCCCTTTCCGCCTTTTAAAATGTCCGTATAATAAATGTCACTAGAATCATGTTCAGAAAAAATGGCTGCATACACACCGTCAGAAATCACAGATGATCCTCCGAGTCCTGCTTTCCCTTTTGTAACGAGTGCAACAGATGCACCGCTATCCCATGCTGAAATGGCAGCAACTAATGCTGCGTGGCCACCGCCAACTACAATCACATCAAAATGATAAGATTTATCTGACATCAAAATGACCTCCATACTAAGCTCTACTTTTTCAGCCAGCTCCATAATGCATAACGATTGGCTTCATGATTTAATTCTGCAAGAGCCGTTGTTAAAGGAATATCTTTCGGGCATACTTCAACACAGTTTTGTGAATTCCCGCAATTCGAAATGCCTTCATCACCTATAACCACTTCCAGGCGTTCATTTTTTGTTAATTTTCCAGTGGGGTGCATGTTAAAATACTTTGTTTGAGCCAGCGCCTGAGGGCCAATAAATGGAGAGCCGCTGTTTACATTGGGACAAGCATCCAGGCAGCAGCCGCAAGTCATACAGGTTGAAAATTTATATGCTTCTTGTTGTTCCCCAGACGAAATTAATGGACCTGATCCCATTGCATATGTACCATCGATTGGGATCCATCCTTTTATTTTTTGCAGAGCATCAAACATCCGCTGACGATCTACGACTAAATCCCTTTCAACAGGAAATGTTTCCATAGGCTCTAGCTGGATTGGCTGTTTGAGCTTCTCCACTAAAGTTGAACAGGCTTGCCTTACTTTCCCGTTAATTCTCATACTGCATGCTCCGCAAACTTCTTCTAGACAGTTATATTCCCATGCAACAGAACGCACTTGAGTTCCTTCTGTGTTCACAGGGTTTCGCTGTATTTCCATTAAAGCAGAGATGACATTCATGTTAGGGCGGTAAGGAATCGCAAACTCTTCCCAGTACGATTCACTGTCCATCTTGTCTTTTCTTTTTACTTTTAGCCGTATTACCTTTTCAGCACTCATACCGTTCTCCTTTCTGCCTCATTTAGGCTTTTGAAAATTCTTTGCTCGACGTAACCACATCATACCGTCTCGGTCTTGGTCTCAAATGTTGAATATCTACAGGCTCATAGGAAAGACTTGGTCCTGATGGTGTGTATGTAGCAATCGTTGTCTTCAGCCAGTTCTCATCATCTCTTTCCGGAAACTCTGGTTTGTAGTGGGCTCCTCTGCTCTCGTTTCGATGCAGTGCCCCAACTGTGATGACCCTTGCGAGTTCCAGCATGTGTTTCAACTGGCGTACAAAAGGGACTGTTCTGTTTTGCCATGAGCTTCGATCGTCTATCCCAATGTTTTTCATCCGCTCTTGCAACTCTTGAAGTTTTTCATCTGTTTTTTGAAGCCGGTCATTATGTCTGACAACCGTAACGTTATCAACCATCCAATCGCTCATTTCCACATGAAGCTGATAAGGGTTTTCGTTTCCGTCCATGTTAAGAAGCTTTTCATATTCTTCTTTCTGTTTCTTTAATTCCGTTTGATAAATAGAATCCGGTAAGTCCTCACACTTTACCTCTAAGCCGTTCATATAATTAACGGCATTCGGACCTGCAACCATTCCGCCATATATCGCTGACACTAAGGAGTTGGCGCCAAGGCGATTTCCTCCATGATACTGATACTCACATTCTCCACATGCGAATAATCCAGGAATATTCGTCATCTGGTCATAATCTACCCAAAGACCTCCCATAGAATAGTGCATGGCTGGAAAAATCTTCATAGGCAGTTTGCGAGGATCATCACCAACAAATTTTTCATAAATATCCAAAATGCCTCCGAGCTTTCTATTTAGTAATTCAGGTGAAAGGTGTGAGAGGTCTAAATAAACCATGTTTTCACCATTGATTCCTAGCTTCAAATCAACACATACATGGAAAATTTCACGTGTTGCGATATCCCTTGGGACAAGGTTGCCGTACGCAGGATATTTTTCTTCAAGGAAGTACCATGGTTTCCCGTCGCGATACACCCATACTCTTCCACCTTCTCCTCTTGCTGATTCTGACATCAATCGAAGCTTGTCATCTCCAGGTATCGCGGTCGGATGGATTTGGATGAACTCTCCATTGGCATAACGAACGCCCTGCTGATAAGCAATACTATGTGCACTGCCTGTATTAATAATGGAGTTCGTGCTTTTTCTGAAAATATTACCGATGCCGCCAGTCGCAAGAATCACGGCATCTGATTTAAACGTATGAATCTCCATTGTTTTTAAGTTTTGAGCCGAAATCCCCCGGCACCTGCCGTCATCATCGATAACAAGTGAAAGGAACTCCCAGTACTCAAATTTCTCAACTAAACCTTCTGTTTCAAATCTTCTTACTTGTTCGTCAAGCGCATAAAGGATTTGCTGACCAGTTGTGGATCCTGCGAAAGCGGTTCTGGAATACTTTGCTCCACCTAATCTTCTAAAGTCGATATGTCCCTCTTCAGTCCGATTAAACTGTACGCCCATTCTGGCAAGGAGATAGATGATATCTGGTGCTGCTTCACACATTGCTTTTACAGGAGGCTGATTCGCCAAAAAATCTCCGCCATAAATCGTATCTTCAAAATGCTCCCAGACTGAATCTCCTTCTCCCTTTGTGTTTACCGCTCCATTGATGCCCCCTTGAGCACAAACAGAATGGGATCTGCGAACAGGTACAAATGAGAAGAGCTTTACCTTTTTTTGGGCTTCAGCAAGATTAATCGCTGCCATTAGTCCTGCAAGTCCGCCGCCAACTACGATTGATTCTTGATTGTCCAAGATGTTTCACCTCCATTTTCTTATATAAATGCGAATAAGCTCGTTACGCCTAGAACACCGAACACCGCAAATAATAGTAAACAAATTTTTTGTGCAATTCGCTGAGAGGCAGGACCTTTCGTCACTCCCCATGTTATTAATCCTGTACGTATACCATTTGTGAAATGAAAAACTGCCCCAACTACTCCGATCACATAGAAAGAAAAGATAAATACATTTTCCAGGTGACTATTCACAAGATCAAAATTTATTTCGGTCCCATAAAACACAGGTGCTAATCGAAAAGACCAGACATGATAAATAATAAAAACGAGTGTCGTTATTCCCGTGACTCTCTGAAAGAAAAACAATCTGTTTCTTTCATACTTGTATGTTTGAATATTTGATTTAGAAATCATAGACAAATAGATTCCGTACCCTGCATGAAAAATAAGCGGGATGGCAACTAAAAAGATCTCAAGCAACGGCAAAAAAGGAATGCTTTGAATCAGATGAATTTGTTCGTTATATTTTTCACTGCCAAACAGAGCAGTTGAATTTGTTAATAGATGCTCTACCATGAAGATTCCTAATGGAACGATACCAGCTAGAGAGTGAAGCCTTGAAAGGACAAAACGTTTTTTTATGTTTCTGTTTACTGGTTGAGGATCCACTGTTAATGAATTGGATTGCACGCTTCATCCCTCGTTTCTTCAGCAAGCCACTCTCTTACCGTTATCCTTTCTAGCTTTAGAATTTTCTCTGCATGCTTTTCCGCATTTTCTAACTTAGAAAACGTCATGGATAAGAACTTCTCAATCAATTCTTCCTTACTGGCTGGCTTTTCAGGATCGCCTTTTGGATAGTCGGTCGCTTCGGTATAAACCTTGCCATTCTGCAACTCAATTTCTACCTTTGCTCCCCATTTTTCTGGATACAGATTGTCATAGTAAGGATCAGCATGAACCTCTATTTTGTTCATTAATTGTTTAATCTCTGGTCTTCTTAGTGTCTCTTCATCAAAGTCATATAAGGTAGCGCTGCCTTTAACGGCTGCGAGGGCTGCGCAGAACTGGCTGCTGAACTTAGATGCATATACAGTGTCAGGGTTAGGTTTATCTGTGATGTTCAATACGGTTTGATACGTATGGATCATAATTTTTTGAATGGATGTATGCTTGATGTCATGATTTGCCATGATGTCGAGGATGCAATCTACTGCCGGATGAGTATGCCGGCAAGATGCATGTATTTTAAAACTATTTTCTACTATTTTATAGACATGGCCGAGTCCATTCGTAATTCTTGAAGGGTCTACTGATTCTGCCATAGCATGAAAGAATCCGCGTCTTCCTTCAAGAATCTGACTTGCGCCTGTAAAATCTTTTTTTGCGAGCAGAGCGGCTATTGCTCCATTGTAAGCTGCTTTAGCAGTATGAAGCTGTTTGGTCATCGCTCCATCTTCAATAAATTCCCATAACCCAGCAGCTTGCGATCCGGCGTTCCCTAGAGCATGCGCTAGCTGTTCATCGTTCAATTTTAACAATTTACCGACAGCTGCTGCTGCTCCAAACGTTCCGCACGTAGCTGTGTTATGAAAATAGTAATAGTGAGAAGGAGAAACCGCTTCTCCAATTCTGTAGCAAACCTCATAACCTGTTACTATCGCTGTGATGAGTTCTTTACCGCTTAACCCATACGCTTCTGCAACGGCAACTGCAGCAGGGATTACAACTGTACCTGCATGAATAATAGATGACTTATGAATATCGTCCAATTCAACAATATGACTCGACGCCGCATTTACTAGAATGCTGTTTGCAACTGAAGATTTACCACCTGTTACAAGACTCGCCTGTTCCTTTCCTCCCCATTCTTCAACAAGTTCTTTTATCGCCTGAATGGGCTTCGTATCTTTACCCGCAACTGCAGAACCATACCAATCGAGAATGCAAAGCTTTGTAAATTCAACGGCATTTTCCGGTAGATCTTCATAGCGCGTACGATTAACATAGCTTGCTAAAGTTTGAGATAATGTCATTTTACTCCCCCAACCCTTTCTCCAAGTACCGTTTTCAAAACAGATATCACATCGTCATAGCGTTCGATCACGTGAGCCCCCGCATCTTGGAGTGCTTTCATTTTTAGTGAAGGTCTCCCCGTATTTCCGGAGATCATCGCACCTGCATGACCAAACACCGTTCCTTCTGGCATGGATTCTGTAAATCTCCCTGCCACGTATGAAACTAAAGGTTTAGTAAATCCGCCTTCTTTTAAAAATTGTGCCGCATCTTCTTCAAAAGAAGTTCCTGGTTCTGAAAAAGTTACGACTGCTTTTGTTTCTTTATCCTCTTCAAACAAGGCAAGTAAATCTTTTATGGTTGATCCGATAAAGCTATCTCCTCCGATTCCGACAGAGGTTGTAACTCCGAATCCGGCACGCTTCACCATCCAGGATGTTTCAGCTGTCATTCCGCCGCTTCTTGAGATAACACCTACATTGCCAGGAACAAAGCAGCGCTCCGGCCGGTCTCCGCCAATCGATCCCATCTTCACTTTGTCTTTTGGATTAATGATGCCGACCGTATTAGGACCGATGATAACAACATTTTTCTTCCGAGCTTCATACAGCATTCTTACCGAATCAAGCTGCGGAATGTTTTCTGTTGTTACGACAATAAGTTTGATTCCGTTATCAATTGCCTCTAAAACAGCATCGAGTGCAAAAGCCGGGGGGACAACAACTAAGCTAGCATTTACATTCTGTTTTTTTACCGCTTCCCATACCGTGTCATATACAGGTACACCTAATACATTTTGTCCGCCCTTCCCGGGTGTAACACCTGCATAGATGCGTGTACCGTAAGCAAGTGTATGATCAACTACCATCTGCGCTTCACGGCCGGTAATTCCTTGAATCACCATCCTTGTATTCTGATCAATTAGAATTGCCATTTAGATCACCCCTTCCATCTTTTTCACCATTTCAGCGGCGGCTTGTTCAATCGTCACTTCTTCCCCGTAATACGTAATGCCAGCGCTTTCAAATACCCGCTTGCCTTCTTCATCATTCACACCAGCTTCACGGACAACAATAGGAAACTCATCAAGTTTTACTCCCAGCTCCTGAACAGCCTTTACAATACCTCTAGCCATAACATCGATTTGTGTATTGTTTGTAATGTTGTGAGCAACAAACAGTCCTTTCACTCCTTCTTTAGAAAGGATTCCTTTTGTAAGACCATACACTTTTTCTTCTGAAGGATTTCCACCGGTCTCCGTGTAGTTCGCAGGTTGTGCACCTAAGAAGGTAAGGGCATCAAAACTGAGCAAGCTGCCTCCTCCCCCTCCGCACATAAAACCGATGCTGCCTCCATCCATTTCTGTATACCTGGCTGTCCCTCTGTAATCAGCATCATTCACTTGAACCATCGCTTTTTCAAGTTCAGTTAATGGCCTCCACGAACGTTCACTTCCCGATTCCACTAGCCCTGCGAGCTCAGGCTGCCTAAACAGCGCAGAGTCATCAATACCCATAACAGAAGCCGCTGCCATAACTTGTTGATCTTTCGTCAGCACTAACGGATTGATCTCCAATATGTAACAGTCGTATTTTAAAAAGGTGTCATAAAGTCCGCATAAAACGGTGGTGGCTTGAATGAGAGGTTTTCCTGTTACACCAAGTTTGCTCCAGATTTCTTTCGCCTGATAGGAATAGAGTTTGGAGAATGGTTCCACATGATAGATGACTACCTTTTCAGGAGCTTCCTTAACAAGATCTTCTACCTCTACTCCTCCTTCAGTTGTTGCGATGATAACCGGCATCTGTTTTTGAGGATCAATCGTGATGGAAATATACCATTCTTCAGCGATTTCGAGTTTTTCTTCTAGCAGGACACTATTCACTTCATAATTTCTAACTGTCATTTTCAGCAGTTCTTCCGTTTTTTCTTGAGCTTCGTGTACGGAGTCTGCAAACTTGATAGCCCCAGCCTTTCCTCTTTTCCCGACAGGAACCAATGCTTTTAACACGCACGGTTTCTTAAGATGTAACGCTTGTATTTCGTCACTTTTATGGATCACCCAATGATTTGGAGCAGGAATACCGTTTTCTTTTAATAATTTCTTACTCGCATTTTCCAACATTCTTCCCATATGAACTTTCCCTCCTATTGTGGATATTGGATCCAATTCCCCTTAAAAAGAAACGCGCTATTTTCGCGCATCAACTTTTAAGCTTTTTATTAATAGTTGTCCTGTACGTAAAATATGGTCCGAAACGAGATCGCCAGCTTTCACCTTATCCTTCTTCATGATAGCCTCTACGATTTGACGATGTTCTTTGTTAGATGTTTTCGTCTGCCCTTTAATCAGATGCGGAGTCTGCTGAGGAAAACCGCTCCATAATGTGCTGATAAACGTGTTTAGTCTGTTCCAATTGCACCGCTTGATTAAGAGTTTGTGAAATTCAATGTTATACAAAACAAAGTCCTCAACATCTTCTGCAGCATCCATGTTGTTCACTAATTCATTTAATTCTTTCAAATCTGATTCTGAAAAATAATCAATACTTTGATAGACGGCCATCTTTTCAAGCTCTGCTCGTAATGTGTAGATCTCTTCAATATCATTGACTTGAATTGATTTTACGATAGCTCCCTTATGTGGCTCCAGCTCGATAAGTCCCTCAGATTCCAGTTTTCGAAATGCTTCTCTGACCGGCATTCGGCTTACGCCTAGCGTATCCGCGAGTTCAGATTGCTTTAAACGTTCTCCTGGCTTAAAGTCACCTCTAATAATGGCTTCTCTTATCACATTTGATACTTTTAAGTGAAGAGTATCTCTATTTTCAATCCGTAAATCATACTTTGGCGGCATTCTGTATAGTACCTTCCTTTGTTTCTAATTTGTATTTAGGATACAGGATCCAAAATAAAATGTCTATAATATTCAGACTTCTTTTTACAGAAAACCTATCCACTTCCACCAAGTTGCCGCTAAAAAAATAGTAAAAATACTCATAATGAGTGTAAGAATGACTCCGGGAATCAAAAATTCCTTTTGTTCGATTTCACCTGAGCTATGGACAATGATATTAGGAGTTGCTTCAACAACAAGAATATAGCCATGCAAGCAAGCTAATGAAGCGGTAATACAGATTAATGCCGGGTCCGCTCCTGCTTTGGCAGCAAGTCCAATAAAAATAGGGATTAGCGTAACGACTGCAGTTGATACATTGGCTACAGCCAGATGCAAGATGTGTGTAATGATTAATACGATGGCTACCGCTATTAACGGAGATCTCAGAAGCTCGATGATCCATCCAGCACTTAAGCTTTCCCCGACAAGCTTGGCGGCACCTGATTCATTAAAAGCATACCCAAGTGATAAGGTAACTCCCATCAAGAGAACCGTGTCAAAATTGATTTTTATCAGGTTATTCCATGTAGTGCACCCAATAATAGGAAGAGCCATCAAGATAACACCAATTAATGCGGGTACACTGGGATGTAGTCCATGAAAGGGCTCTGTTAACCACAAACTGACGATGGAAATCAGTATGACTAAGCACCTTTTTTCCTGACTGTTCATCTTCCCTAAGTTCTCCAGTTTTTTTCCCATCTCAGCTTTTAAATGAGGAAATTCTTTTTCCTTGTCAGTTAAAGGGAATTTCTTTATAAGTAACAACCAGGCAACAGGAATGAGCGCAAGCCACAGCGGAAACGTATATAGAAACCACTGAAGATACGTGATTTTTATACCAACAAACTCTTTTAATAATTCAACGGTTAATATATTGCCAATCGCCGCCGTCATTACTGCAGTACCACTGATCGTTCCTCCAAATGCAACGCCTAAAAGGATCATTTTTTTAAGATTCCCATTCCCTCTTTCCCCAATCGTATCGAGCGACATGAGGGCCACAGGCAGAAGCAATGTCGTTCTTACCGCAGCGGCTGGAATAAAGAAAGATTGAATCTGCGGGATGATCATAATACTTGCTAATAACCCTTTTGCGCTTCCTCCCCACTTGGCCAAAAAAATGTAAGCAACACGCCTGGCAAGCGGCGTATCATTCACTCCTTTTGCTAGCATCATGCCACCTATTATTAAAAAGACAGCAGGAGAGGAGAAGCCGCTGTAAACAATATCAGTTGAAACAACGTGAAATACCAGCATCAATACGAGCAGCAGCAGGGCAGTTAAACCTAAAGGAACCGGTTCGAACGTCCAGTAAAAAACGCTAAGTACCAGAAAAGCCAGCATAATCCTCGCGGGTTCAGCATATTCTGCCGGCAAAATTTTATAAACAATAGCTGCAAGAGCTACACCCAGAATTAATACAAGTGTTTTTTTAATATGATTTTTCGTTACAGCAGATGAGCCCGTTACAGGTTCTATATTTGCTCGAGGCTTTGGAGAACTCATACGTACTCTCCTTTCAACTCATCAAAGAGAACACAATTTATATGTTTAATGCTTATTTAACGACTTTGCAGGCTGGCACAATTCAAAGAAAGGAGTTAGATTCTCCAGTTCCTCTATCTTATAGATTAGATCCACCAGTTCTCTTTTTGCATCAGAACTAATTATGTCTCCTGTAACATCAAGAAATTTATCGATGAGCTGGTCATTCGTCATCGGTTTATCCGCACTTCCGATAGCATGTTCTACAAATTCAGTAAATTCTCTGCCATCTGCTAGTTTAATAATTAATTCCACTTGATCTTCTTTTTTCTTTTCGTCCACTTCTAATGTGATCTTTTTACGTAAATTCTTTATTGTTTCATTATTAACACACTCATCGGTAAACTGATCAACACCTGCTTTTCCGTAAATAAATGCTGCAGCTACACAGTGAAAGACGCTGAACTTACCTTCCAGTCCGGTATTAAGAACTTGTTTGCCTGTCAGTTCTTTTACAAGAGGATGTCCTATAATGTGAATCGAGACAACTTGATCGTGTTTAAATTGAAATCTAGATTGTAAGGAGATAATCGCATCAATTGCTGGGTGTGTGACGATTCCACTTGCAAATGGTTTATAACTGTTCTTTTCTACTTCCCATTTTTCATTCCATTTTTCCGTCAGAATGTCCAGTTTGTTTTCCTCTGAAAGAACGTTTACGAATCCACGTTCTGCTTCTAAGGATTGATGAGAACTTGTGAACCCCTGCTCAGCCATAAGTGCTGCCAGCAAGCCGTTCATCGCCGCTTTTCCAGGATGAAATGGTTTAGTCATCGTTCCGAACATTTCTCTTAAACCTACAGGCTCAGTTGCAGCAATCCCGATCGCAAAAGACGTTTTTTCATGATCCAGATCTAATAATTTACTGACCGCCACAGCTGCTCCAATCCCGCCGACACTTCCTGTAATGTGCCAGCCTCTCCAATAGTGGGATGGATAAACGGCTAGTGCAAGCCGGGCTTCTACCTCACATCCAATTACAAAAGCTTCAAGCACATCTTTTCCGCTTTTCCCTTTGTTTTCAGCCACAGCCAGAATAGCTGGAAATACAGGAGCTGAAGGATGTAGGACTGTATCAAGCAGCGTATCATCAAAATCGTATACATGAGAGGACATACCGTTTAATAATGATGCAAATAGGAGATCTGTTTTTTCTTCTCTGCCAAAAACTGTGGCTTGGGGTTGACTGCCCATCCGTTTAGCGACGGCAAAAAGTTTGTCCATGGATTCATGATTTGCAGCTCCAATGGCGACACCAAGCCAATTTAACAGACTGCGCTTTGCTTCATAAAGAGCATTCTCACTTATATCTTCATACCGTGTTTCAATAATTTGAGTGACTAACGATTTTGTTACCATACTTTTTGCTCTCCTTCCCTATTCAGGAATTGCAGTTGGGCTTTTGCTTTTTTATAAACGGGATAATCAACAAGCTTTCCTCCAACTGAAATAGAAGCGATATTTTGCTGTTCTGCTTCTTCAAATGCTTTTACGATTTCAAGTGCCGATTCAACTTCTTGTTGTGTAGGTGTGTAGGTGTCATGGATGATAGGAATTTGTTTAGGGTGAATAGCGAGTTTTGCGGTGAATCCGAGAGATTTTGCGCGTTCCGCCTCATTTTTCAATCCGTGTTCATTTTGAAAATCAGGATAAACGGCATCAACAGGGCTATCGATACCGGCAGCTTTTGAAGCATTAACAATCTGGGATCTAGCAAATAGCAGCTCCGTTCCATGAGGAGTTAATTCACAATTCACATCGAGAGAATAATCAATGGAACCAAAAACGAGACGTTTCACTAGGTAATGGGAAGAAGCAATTTCATAGGCAAAATGCACACCACGCGCTGTTTCGATCAATGCCAATACTTCAAACGAATCAGGGGTGCGGTTCACTTTGTTTAAATAATAAAGTGCTGTTTGGCATATTACCTGCATATTCCCTGCATTTTCTGCTTTAGGAACGATCACGCCTGAAACCCCAGCTAAAATGGCAGCTTCTAAATCTTCTTTCCAAAAAGGTGTTGTAATGTCATTGATTCTAATAAAGACTGTTTTTTCGTTTTGTCTGCTAAGCAGATGGCTTTTGGCTCTTTCTCTTGAGGCTTCTTTTTCAGCAAGTGCTACAGCATCTTCAAAATCAACAATTATGCTATCCGCCTCGCTGTTTAGTGCCTTATCCATAATTTTTATTGAGGCAGCGGGTACAAATAAATAAGATCGAAAATGAGTATTCATATAAAGAACCTCCGTTTTAAGGATATTGGATCCAATTTTAAGCGAAGAACGAACTTACTCAATTAATTGAGTAAGCTTTTCTCCAGCTCTCATAATATGAAGTTCAACAAGTTGACGTAATTTTACAGGATCTTTTTGGTCAAGGGCTTCCAGCATCGCTTTATGTTCTTCATTCGAAACCTGCATAGAATGAGGAATTAAACTTGGAACATGCGCTGGGTATCCTTCAATAAATTGCTTATTAAGCATCTTCACTTTTTTCCAGCTGCACCCTTTTTGCAGTAAAGTATGAAACTCCTGATTGTGAGTAACGAATAGATCGAGATTGTTATTGCGGATATCTTGATCCATTTTTTCTACAAGGTGCTGCAATTCTTCCCTGTCACCTGATGTAAGGAAATTCATCGATTTCTGAACCGTCACTCCTTCAAGAAAGGAACGAAGATAATAGAGCTCTTCAATATCCTCTTTGGAAATCCCAATTACTTGAGCACCTTTATGAGGAAGCACCTCAACTAACCCTTCTCTCTCGAGGCAACGCAATGCTTCTCGTATAGGCATTCTGCTTACACCCAGTTTTGCTGCAAGTTCATCTTGAATGAGTCGTTCACCAGGCTTAAATGTTTGAGTGAAGATGGCTTCTCTTATTGTCGCAGTTACTTTTTCCTGCAATGTTGTAAAATCAATAGATTGTTTCATTTTTGTACCTCTCAAGTTCTGTGCTGATTTTGTAGTTTTTTATTTTGCTAGATATAAGGAAAGTTGCGGGAAAATGACAACTAGGATTAAAGCTAAGATCATCAGTGCAAAGAATGGCATAACTCCCTTTACGACAGCGCCTACTTTTTCTCTGGATATACCGCTTACCACAAATAGATTCAGCCCTACCGGCGGAGTGATCATTGCTAATTCCATATTAATCGTCATAATGATCGCAAAATGAATGACGTTAATATCAAACATCACCAATACAGGTAATAAGATTGGCAGTGTGATCAAGATAATAGCCACGGCCTCTAAGAACATTCCCATGATAAAGAACATGAAGTTCACACCAAGCATGAAGATCCACTTATTCGTCGTACTTTCTTCAATCCATTGTGCGAAAGCTTGAGGAACTTGTTCTGTAGTAAGAAACATTCCAAAGATCATTGCAGATGCGATAACTAGGAATATCATAGATGTAATATTAATAGATTCCTTCAGTACTTCTCTAAATACGGGGAATGATAGTTCTTTGTAAATAAATACAGATACGACCACGCCATATAGACAAGCAAGAAATGCTGCTTCTGTAGGCGTTACGATACCAGAATAAATCCCGCCAAGAATGATAATTGGAAGCAAAAAACCAGGTATGGCCTTTAATGTCTTTTTTACACGCTGTTCCATACTCTCTTTCGGTAATTTTCCATATTTCTTTATTCTTGCGTGAATAATCGCAGAAACGAGAAGAATCCCACCTAGCAGCAATCCAGGAATTACTCCAGCAGCAAATAGCTTACCTACTGATTCTTCTGCTACTGAGGCATAGATGATAAGAGGTATTGAGGGAGGAATTAAGATTCCTAGTGTTCCTGATGCTGCCACCAAACCCATTGCATACTTTTTATCATATCCTGCTTGTACCATACCTGGAATCATAATGCTCCCTATAGCAGCTGCAGTTGCCGGACTCGAACCGGAAATAGCCGCAAATATCATACATGAAAGAATGGTTACAACAGCTAGGCCGCCTGAAATATGACCAACCCATGATCTCAATGATTCGATTAAGTATTTAGATATCCCGCCTTTTGACATGATAATCCCGGCAAAAACGAATCCAGGAATCGCCATAAGCGTGGCAGAATTCAGTGAGTTAAACATTTTTTGGATAACTGTATAGAGGGTAAAATCAATCATAGAAAGAGCGATTACACTCGATAAACCTAAAGAGATCGCAATAGGGACCCTGATTAAGCAAAGAAAGGCAAACAATAAAAATAATACTAGTACAGGACTCATGCTCCTACCCCTTTCTTTTTAGTTTCAGTTTCTAACTCATCATTTTTTATTAAGGTCTCATACATGACTTCAAGTTCGCCTGTAATTTCACTCTTGTCCCCGCGGATTGCTTTAGCTGCTTTAACGAAGAAATAAATACCCAGCAGTCCCATACCAATAGGTAATATTAAATAAGTTATCCATAACGGAATACCAACATCAATTGTTTTAATTCCTTGTAGTTTTGTAAGCGTTATCAATTCAAAAGATGAAAAAGTTAAATAGAAGGAGTAGATACCACCTATTATATTACTTATTGCAGCTAAGGTTTTCTTAAAAGTGGTGGATAACATATCGAATACTAATTCTACTTGGATATGTCTATTGTCTTTTAAAGCCATACCGAACCCGATAAAAATAGACCAAACAAGTAAAAACTCAAAAATTTCCGTAATCCAAGCTTGAGGTGCATTTAACACATACCTTGTGAATACTCCATACAAACTTACCAGTACCCCTCCAATAAACAGCGTCCCTGCTAGTATTTCTTCGATGCGATCAAGCCATTTAAAGAGTTTCATTCCATTCAACTCCTTTTTGATGGATTGTATCCAATCTTAGTTTTATACTTAATTTCCAATATACTAAATGTAATCATAAAAGAAAACAGAAAATTTTTATTTTTATTAATTTTTTAAGTATTCACAATACTTTATAGTTTTGTTATACTCTTTTTAACATCTAAAGATTAGGACATCTGTTTTTTTAAATTGTATCCAAGATCCAAAAATTAAAGGAGGTGAAACGATGGAACTTGAGATTAGAAAAGTCGTAACGATCTGTGAAGAAACATTTATTGAAGGATTTAAGAAATCTGCTAAACCAGTACGTATTGCTGCCGCTTTAGCTGTTATTAAAAATCCTTATGCAGGGAAATATGTAGAGGATCTACTGCCTCTCATTAAAACTTATTCTGAAAAACTTGGCGAGATATTACCACAAAAGGCAATAGCAGCCTTAGGAATTTCAGGTCAGGAAGTCGAAGCATACGGTAAGGGAGCTTTAGTAGGCCTCGACGGAGAAATTGAACATGGCTCTGCCATTATTCATACTCTTACCTTTGGCAACCCGTTTCGTTCCCAATGTGACCAAGCAGAAACTTTGCTTCCATCGGCAGAAAAAAGAGGTGCAGCAGGAAGCAGTCTAGACTTAGCTATCAAGCATAAGATGGATCCGAAAATTAGAAGCCATCATATGACCTTTGAAGTAAGAATCCCTGACGCTCCAAGAAATGACGAAATTGTCATAGCTGCAGTTGTCACTTCAAGCGGCCGGGCACACCCGCGCATTGGCTCGCTGCATAAAGAACTAGAGGGTGTGTTTCCCTCATGAATGAAAACAATGAAAACATCGGTTTTATCGGTTTAGGTAAAATGGGTCTTCCAATGGCTATGAATCTATTGAACAGCGGTTATCATGTCTATGGATCCGATGTGAATCCCGCCTCCGCGAGCGAGCTTCAAAAAGCTGGCGGGAAAACCGGTCATTTTTCAAACTGGGTACCTGCTGTTCAAACCATCATACTGATGCTTCCTTCCTCCACAATAGTCAACCATGTAATAGAAGAGATTCTAGCTACATATGAAACTATGCATTCCAATCAAACAGAACGCTTAACCATTATTGATATGAGCAGTTCGTATCCTCATGACACAAAAACTAACTACGAAAAACTAAAATTACGCATGATTGATTTTATGGATGCACCTGTCAGCGGTGGTATCCAAAAAGCTCGGTCTGCCTCTTTAACCATTATGGCAGGAGGAGAAGAAGAGGTTTTCAAAAAATGTAAGCGCTTGCTTCATTCGTTAGGCAAACAAGTCTTTCATATTGGACCTCTTGGAAGCGGCCACTTACTTAAGGCATTGAATAATTACTTATCTGCCACCCACCTTCTATCTGCATGTGAAGCCGTACAACTAATGGAACGTTACGGTGTGCAGCCCGAAAAGGGGATTGAGGTTTTCAATCATAGCACAGGCAGAAGCGGGTCCACAGAATACAAATTTCCATCCTTTATTTTAAACGAGAGGTTTGATTCAGGCTTTAGTCTTGAATTAATGAAAAAAGATGTAGAGATGGCTAAGCGGTTATTTGAAGATTATGGAGCAGAAACCGTTCTGCCACGCGTCGTTCATCAACGTTTTGAGGAAGCGAGTCTAGCATTGGAATCACTTGCAGATCATACGGAAATCTACCGTTATGTAACTTCTTATCTATTAAAAAGGGGGAATTCTCGTGAAGAAAATGAAGAAATTGTATCTGGCCCTAATGACATTCGCTCTGGTATTTAGTCTTGCGGCTTGTAGTTCTGCTGATTCTGATTCAGGCGGAAGTGGTGAAGCTGATGGTGTGCAAGAACTCACAATAAAAATCTCACACGTTGTGGCCGAAAACACACCTAAGCAACATGGCGCATTGGCGATGAAAGAATACATTGAAAAAGAATCAGACGGAAAAATCAAAGTGCAGGTGTATCCAAACAGCCAGTTATTTGGAGATAAAGATGAATATCAAAACCTTGTAGCGAATAACGTTCAATTCATTATTCCAGATATGGCAAAGCTTGTAGGGAATGATCCTGGATTCAATATTCCTTCTATGCCTTTCTTATTTAAAGATGATGAGGCGGCTAACGCATTTTGGGACGGGGAAAAAGGGCAAGAAATCTTTAAACGCCTAGAAAAAGACGGTGTTCTTGGACTTTCTATGTGGCCGAACGGAGCAAAACATATCACGAATGAGAAAAAGGCGATTAAAACCCCAGAGGACTTGGACGGAATGAAAATCCGTACGCAAGGTGGACAGCTTCTTGAAGCCTTATATGGTGACTTAGGTGCAGGATCAACTTCTATTCCATTTGGGGAACTTTATACTGCTTTACAGCAAGGAACAGTTGATGGGCAAGAAAACACGTTCAGCAATATTGAATCCAAGAAATTCGATGAAGTACAAAAGTATATGACTGTAATGGGCCACACACGTGTTGATTATGCATTACTAACAAACACAAAGTTCTGGGATGGCTTAAATGATGAAACAAGAAAAATTATTGAAAAAGGGGTAGAAGAAGCAACAAAAGTAGCAAGAGATTCTGCCGCTGATTTAAATGATGAGGCATTAAAAACGCTAAAAGATCGCGGACAAGTTGAAATTCACGAACTCTCTGAAAGTGAAATCGACGCATTTAAGAAGCACCTTGAACCTGTCTATAGTGAATGGGCTGAAAAGATCGGCGCAGACATTATCAAAGATGCTGAAAGTAAGAGTAAGTAATACGTTAAAAGAACTGGCCATGGATGAGGTCAGTTCTTTTTTGATGACAATAAATAAAATAACGGCTCTGTTATCGTTGTACAACGACAAGCAGAGCCATTTTTCCTTTATGCTTAAGAAAGTGAATATGTTTTTTGCAAACGACTGCATATTTCATCAGCCACTTCTATTGTAGACATTTTTCCGCCAATATCAGGGGTTTTGAATCCATCATTGGTAACGTCTTCTACGACATCTAATAATTTTTTACCCAGTTCTGCTTCTCTAAAATGGTCGAGCATCATTTTCGCTGTCCATATCTGTCCAATTGGATTCGCAATCCCTTGACCATATATATCCGGAGCAGATCCGTGTACAGGTTCAAACATAGATGGGTATTTTCCATTCAGATTGATGTTGGCCGCTGGTGCAATCCCAATGCTTCCCATGATCGCTCCACCAATATCCGTGAGTATGTCACCAAATAAGTTACTTGCTACGATAACATCAAAGATTTCAGGGCGGGTCACAAAAAAGGCTGCTAAAGCATCAATATGATAGGAAGACGTCTGAACATCGGAATATTTTTGTTTGGTTTCATTAAATACATCATCCCAAAACGGCATCGAATGAAAGATTCCATTAGATTTTGTTGCGGATGTTACATGTCCTCTTCGCTGCAGCGCTAATTCAAATGCATATTTCATCGCACGCTCTGTTCCCTTTTTGGTAAATACAGCGTTCTGAATCGCAATTTCATCTTCACCTTTATGGATTCTGCCTCCGACCTCACTGTATTCTCCTTCACTGTTCTCTCTGACTACAATCAGATCAAAATCGTTTGGGTTTACTAAAGGTGAACGTAATCCTTTAAAGTATTTCGCTGGCCGTATATTAATAGATTGCTCAAAAGATCTTCTGATTTTTATTAATAGTCCCCATAATGAGATATGATCAGCAACAACATTTGGATTTCCAATTGCACCGAGGAAAATTCCATTAAAATTGCTAAGGGTCTGAATACCATCTTCAGGCATCATTTTGCCATGCTCTAAGTAATAATCACAACTCCATGGAAACTCCGTATAGTTGAACTTCAAACCACCGTGAATCTCAGCGATTGTATCCAATACTTTTAATGATACAGGAACGACTTCCTTACCGATCCCATCTCCCGGTATTACTGCGATATCATACGTTTTCATAATTTACAGCTCCTTCTTTGGATTGTTTATTATAGTTTTCGTATTTCGCAATTTCTTGTTCATACAGATCTTGTCCATGTGCATCATATGCCACTAAGACAGGAAAGTCTTCTACCTCTAACTTTCTGATTGCCTCAGGTCCAAGATCTTCATATGCTACGACTTCTTCGGACTTTACTTTTCTGCTTAAAATTGTAGATAATCCACCGATGGCTGCAAAAGAAATCGCATTGTACTCTTTGCAAGCATCTTTCACCATCTGCCTTCTTGGTCCTTTACCAATCGTTCCTATTACACCATATTTATACATAGCAGGCGCATATGGATCCATTCTAAATGCAGTTGTTGGAGCTACAGGGCCTATAACCTGACCAGGCTTAGGAGGGCATGGACCTGCATAGAAAATAATCTCACCTTTTAAGTCCACAGGTAATGATTCGTTTTTATCAAGAAGCTCTATCATTCGTTTATGTGCGGCATCTCTGGCCATATAAATCCTGCCTGTTAGAAGTACACTGTCACCAACTTTCAGGTTTTGAATGTCCTCATCATATAATGGAGTCTTTAATCGATATTCAGCCATTTTTCACTTCCTCCTCAAATCACTGCCGTTTTTTTACGAGCAGCATGACATTGGATATTTACAGCAACCGGTAGTGCTGTAATATGGCATGCGAATGTTTCGATAGGAACCCACATCGCTGTGTTCGTTCCTCCAAGCCCTTGTGGTCCAATCCCTGTATGATTGATTTCTTCTAAAAGCTCTTTTTCCAATTCCGCAATATGCGGGTCTGGATGATGCACACCAATTTCTCTCAAAACAGCATGTTTCGCTAGTGATGTTACTTTATCAAAACTACCACCAATTCCGATACCGACTACAATTGGCGGGCACGCCTTCCCTCCTGCTTCCTTGATCGTTTGCAAGACGAAGTTTTTAACTCCCTCAGCACCTTCTCCCGGCAGCAAAAACTTCATGGCACTCATATTTTCACTTCCTCCGCCTTTAGGCAACACAGTGATTTTCACAGAATCGCCAGGAACGATATCCGTATGTACAACGGCTGGTGTGTTATCATTCGTATTAATACGTAAAAGTGGATCACCGACAACCGATTTTCGAAGGTAGCCCTCTCGATATCCGGTCCGCACTCCTTCCTGAATAGAGTCCATTAGGTCACCTCCCGTGACATGTACGTCTTGACCTAATTCCACAAATACAACTGCCATTCCCGTGTCGTGGCAATAAGGCATATGGTTCGCCTTCGCTTCCTCTGCATTCTCAACTAACTGCTGCAAAATGGACCTTCCAATTGGAGATGCCTCTGTTCGTTCTGCTTTTTTAAACCCATTTAATACATCATCCGGCAAATAATAACACGCTTCCCAGCAAAGTTTTGCTACAGTTTCCGTCAGTTCTTTAACATGAACGACTCGCAAGATTATCTCTCCCTTTTATGGTTTAATAGGTTTACCAAATTTTCAAGGTCATCATGCGTATGTTCTTTTAATTTCTGAGATGCTTTTTCAGGATTTCTTTCTATTATCGCTTGAAAAATATCAAAATGCCCCTTATATATAACGTTTGGCCGATCCTCTCCTTCCAAGTTTAAAAATCGATAATAGTTTGTAAGTGATTTAAGTTCATTTACAAGCTTTTTCAACCTCATATTGTCACTAAAATCAATAATGAGCTCATGAAATTTTGCGTTTAAACATGCCATCTCTTCCTTCTCGCCTTTTTTAATTGCAGAAGCAGAATCAGATAACGTTTTCTCGAGCTGTAAAATTTGATCTTCACTAGCTTTTTGAGCCACTAATGTAACAGCAGTAGATTCAAGAGCTACTCGGCATTCGTAGATTTCATATACATCCTTTAAAGAAGGTTCATAAACATAGATTTGAGACTTATCATCCATAATCAACAAACCCTCATTAATCAAGGCTCTAATAGCTTCCCTGACCGGACTGCGGCTGATAGCAAATTCTCTAGCAATCTGAACCTCATATAACCGATCCCCCGGTTCATAAATCCCATTGAAGATTCGCTCTTTTAAGGTTTGTTGTACTTGTTCATAATAAGGTATTGCTTTTTGCAGCATTCCCTGATTCATTTGAAGATCAGTCTCCTATCTGTTGTTAATAAGGAATAAGTGAATCTGTTTTTTTATAAAAATTTTGTTGAGTTGAGATTGAAATATGCTTTTTGGTGGAGGGATTTGTGCAGACCATTCGGTTTAGTGGAAGTATTCATGTCGCCTGTCGACAGTCTGCATATTAAATGTATACAAAATATTCTGACTTTTCAATACTTTTTTACGAAATAAAAAAACTGACTTTTAGCAGCTTTATAAAACCTCTACTAATCAGTCAGTTTTATTTGATTATTTCTTATATAAAACTTCAACAAACTCTCTCATATAATCCGGCAAATCAGGCGGACGGCGGCTTGATACGAGATGTCCGTCTACGACAACCGGTTCGTCGATCCATTCAGCACCAGCGTTCTCCATATCATCCTTGATGCCTGGCGTGCTTGTTACTTTTTTACCTTGTAAAACTTTTGCTGACACGAGAACCCAGCCTGCATGACAGATTTGGCCAATCGGCTTTTGCTGCTCCTCCATGTGCTGAACCATCTCAATCACTTCAGGAAACCGGCGGAGCTTGTCAGGCGCCCATCCGCCAGGAACTAAAATCGCATCGTACTCGTTTGCATCGACATCACCAAAAGCAAAATCCGCATCCGCTGGAACACCATATTTTCCGATGTATGTTTCGCCTGCCTTCTCACCGGCAAGTTCAACCACTGCTCCTTCTTCACGCAAACGCAATATCGGGTACCATAACTCTAGATCTTCAAAATCATGATGCACGAGGCTGATTACTTTTTTACCTTTTAAACGCATGTTTAACGACACCTCCATTATTTTTATTACCTTAATAGCGTAACATGAATCCCATGAAGGACACTATTCTTCCAATCGTATAGCTAAATATGATACGATTTTCTCAATAGTAAACAAAGAATTGAAAGGAGATCGGATTGAAATGGGCAAATGTACGATCGACCACCCGCTCAAAGATGTGCAGCAAAAGCTTGCAGAACAATCTGCTTTTATGCCGCGTGAACTGGTGATGGAGGTTGGCGATTCTTTATCTACTGACGCTGATCAAGCATACTTAAATGAAGTCTTTCATCTTTTGAAGAAGTATGATCTTGCGGATGAAACGGAAAGAGAAGAACGCAATGCTAAACTAAATGAATTAGTAAAATGAGAAACCCGGCATCGAGACCGGGTTTTTGTTTTTTTATCATGAAGAGGTGCCCCTTTTACCATTTGGTGAATCGTTTCGATTTTTCATTGACTCTCAAAATGAAAGCGCTTATAATTTTTATTAAGAAAACAATCGAAACGTTTCGATTAACTAGACCGTTCTCATAGGAGGTACTATCTTTATGCTTAAGCAAAACGTGCAACATCTCATTCAAGACATGACATTAGAAGAAAAGATCGGACAGCTGGTTCAGCTTGCTACTCCTTTTTTTAAAGGTTCATCTGATCAAGGCTTTATCACGGGTCCTATGCAGGAGATGGGGATTTCGGATGAGGTGGTCCGCAATACGGGGTCTGTTCTTGGCGGATCAGGTGCTCGTGAAACGAGAAACATTCAAGACGCACATCTAAAAGAAAACCGTCATGGCATTCCTTTATTGATGATGGCTGATATCGTACATGGTTTTAAGACGATCTTTCCTGTACCTCTCGCGATCGGCTGTTCGTGGGATATGGATCTTGCTGAAAAAAGTGCGGAGATCGCTGCAAAAGAAGCTTCCGTTTCTGGTGTTCACGTGACGTTCGCACCAATGGTCGATCTTGTTCGTGACCCGCGCTGGGGTCGTGTTATGGAATCTACGGGTGAAGATGGTTTCTTAAACAGCGAGTTTGCTCGTGCATTTGTTCGTGGTTTCCAAGGAACAGACCTCACGAACGACAAAGACCGTGTTGCCGCTTGCGTGAAACACTTTGCGGCATACGGTGCTCCTGAAGGCGGACGCGACTACAATACGGTGAACATGTCTGAGCGCCAACTTCGCGAATCTTACCTCCCTGCTTATAAAGCGGCGCTTGATGAGGGCTGTGAGATGGTGATGACGGCGTTCAATACAGTAGATGGCATTCCGGCAACGGCAAACAAGAAGCTGATGCGCGACCTACTTCGTGACGAGTGGGGCTTTAATGGTGTGATCATCTCGGACTGGGGTGCTGTAAAAGAGCAGCTTCCGCACGGTGTAGCTGAAGATGAAGCAAAAGCGGCATATAAAGCGCTCACGGCTGGTGTTGACATCGAGATGATGACAACATGCTACATCGACCACGTGAAGGAGCTTGTGGAAAGCGGCAAGTTATCTGAATCTCTTGTTGATGAATCAGTTGAACGAATTTTAACGTTAAAGCAGAAGCTCGGACTTTTTGAAGATCCATATCGCGGTGCTGATGAGAAGCGTGCGGAGGAAGTCATTTTGTGTGATGAGCATCGTGAAGTTGCACGTGAACTCGGTGCTAAGTCTTGTGTTTTATTAAAAAATGAAGGTAACGTTCTTCCCCTTCAACCAACGCAAAAAATTGCACTGATCGGCCCGTTCGCGACAAACGGCGATCTGATGGGACCATGGTCGTGGCAAGGTGCCTATGATGATGTCGTAAAAGTGGACACAGGTCTGTTAAACAAGTTAGCTGATCCTTCTCTTTTGACAGTTGCTGAAGGCTGTGAAGTGGAGTCAGGAACAGCTGAGCAACTGGCTGAAGCTGTTAAAGCTGCAAGTGATGCAGATGTGATCGTGCTTGCACTTGGAGAAGCTTCGTTTATGAGCGGTGAAGCGGGATGTCGCGCTGATATCCGTCTGCCTGAAATTCAGCTTCAATTGATCCAAGAAATGAAAAAGGTAGGTAAGCCGATCGTGACGGTTCTGTTTAACGGCCGACCGCTTGACCTGCATGGTGTGACAGATCAAGTCGACGCTGTGCTGGAAGCTTGGTACCCTGGGACTGAAGCGGGTGCTGCAATTGCGGATCTTTTATTTGGAGACGTGAATCCGTCTGGCCGCTTATCGATGTCGTTCCCGTACTCGGTTGGACAGGTGCCTGTTTATTACAACCACTTCAACACAGGTCGTCCTCAGCCAACTCCAGACAATAAAGAGCGCTATCTCTCGCATTATCTCGACATTCCAAACGAGCCTCTATTCCCGTTTGGATTTGGATTGAGCTATACGGAGTTTAAATATGATGATGTGAAATTGTCTAGTGATGTGTTGACGGAGGATGGATTCATTACGGCTTCTGTCACGGTAACGAACACAGGTGATGTTGCTGGTGAAGAGCTTGTTCAGTTATACATTCGCGATATTGCTGGTGATGTTGTTCGTCCGGTGAAAGAGTTGAAAGGTTATAAGAAGGTTGTTCTTGAGCCGGGCGCGTCGGAGGAAGTTACGTTCGAGATCACAGAGGAAATGCTTCGCTACCATCACGAGAACCTTGAGTTTAAGAGTGATGCTGGTAAGTTTGAGGCGTTTATCGGGAAAAACAGTCATGATGTTGTGAGTGTTCCTTTTAGGTTGGTTAAATAATGGATTTGAAGTGACTGCTCTAGAGTTGAGCAGTCCTTTTTTTGTGTTTTTACGGTACGTGTTCTTATATGTATTACACGTTCGCGCAGTCATGATCACTTTTCGCTCAATAGACCCTTCGTTTCGCTCAGTGAACCCTTGTTTTCGCTCAATAGACCTTACGTTTCGCTCAGTCAACACATGTTTTCGCTCAATGGCGCTCAGATCATTAATAATCCACTTATATTACCCAGTATTTTCACTATAAAAGGCCTGAAGTTGCTTACAAGAGCAATTAAACATGCTATTTTCAACCTCCATAAACAACTTTTTATCTAAATACATAGAAAAAGACCGCTCCCTAAGAGCGGCCTCACCTTACTATCCCAACCATACCCGAAGTTGAACGTCCACTTTTGCGTGTTTCTTACTGCGAACAAGCGTCAACTCATTATTTTCTTCAATCACATAATCAGCGCTCGGTAAAATCTTCGTTCCAGGGTCAAAAGCTATCACATCTTGCACCTGTGTTAAGCGGAAATCAATGTGATCTGCACTTACACCAGTAATTTCTGCTGTCGCGTAAGCAATCTTCGCGTTGCCCACAGCTAGATTCATAGGCAGCATCACACCGTCTTTGCTCTGCAACAACAGCTTCCTACCACCGAACAACGCTTTCCCATCTTCATAAACGGTAAATTCTTTATCGAAGCCGTCTAAATTTAAAAGATGAATAAAACGTTCGCCTTCCTCATCAGCAGTCGATGTCATAAAGATACCGTGATGCTGATAGTCGTGCGTTAGTTTTACATGACTGCCTAATCGTTCAAATGCTTTTTTAAAGAAAGGCAGATCGCAACGATAGGAACTTGCAATAACGATTGCACGTCCACTTCCCACTTCAGACTCAAAGCCACACACATCACCAGATCCGTATACCCTTAAAATTGGAGTCACATCTGGCCCTACATCAAAACGCTGTACGAATCCTGAACGAATCTCTGGCTGCGCTGAAGCCCAGCTGTCTCCATAGATCGAAAGGTATTTTCTGTGACCATCACGGCTCGTGCCTTTATACGTCACACCAAGCGCTTCCGCTAGTATCGTACAGTCTTTCCCTTCCATATCAAAAAGTGGAACCTCACCGTACAGGAGAATCCGTCCGCCATCATTCAAATAGCTTACAAGTTTCTCCTGAATCGCGCTGTCCATATAACGAGCAGAAGGTAAAGCGAGGACTGGTGTCACAGCTGCATCGAGCGGTTTGTTCTGCACATCGACTGCGGTAAAACGGTAGCCATTTAATAGCATGGCTCGTCCCATAATCTCCCAAGCTCCAGCACCTCGGTTTGCTTCAATGTTTGAGATGATCTCACGCATCACGTCACTCTTCGGATAACGGTATTCTGTCATATAATAATCCGGAATGAACGCGAACGATACTTCATCACGTTCTTCATCCATTCGCGCGAGCTTATCACTCACCGCCATCACACTTTGGTTTACACGTGACATGCGTGGAAACGTATAGTTGTAGTTTCCTTCTGGACCGATTGGGGCCGCAAAACCATGACGTTCACCCGTTGATGCGATGCGGTCGTTGCCATCGTCAACAAGCGTATCGAGCCTTGCATTTTTTCCACCTGCAAACAGATAATAGTTGATCAATCGGTTTCCTTGAACAAGGCACATGCGCAATTTAAAATCGGCAGCCGACGGATCATATCGTTCACCGAGTGTCTCACCAAAGTTTCCGTCACCACAGTTGAACTCAACAGACGTTAACGGTTGGTCTTTATCATGAACGGCTTCCATCAGACCGTTAATAATGTAGAGATCTTGGAACGTTTTCATGTCAAGGTCGCCAAAATAAATATCAGATCCAGAGATGTATCCTGGTCCTTGTGTGTACGATTCATAAAGCTGACTGATTCCGATTGGGTACGTCAGGCCTCTGCCCCCGCCCGTTCCGTGGATATTTACAACGAAAGGAATGTCTTTTACGCCGAACTCTTCCGCGTACTCTCTCAAAATCGCGATATATTTTGCGAATCGATAGCGCATGTAGTACCCAAGATCTTTTAAAAGCTGGGCTGCATACTCTTCTTTTGGAGAACGGAATGCAGCGTTTCGCTCAGCACCCTCTTCCAACGAAAATGGATAGCGGACTGAAACGTTATCGCCGTATCGTTCGCTCAGCCAATTTGATAAATCGTTCAACACGTTGTCCGTCAAATCTGGTGTATTGCTCACCCATGACAGCATTCCAATCTCGTTATCAAGCTGAAACGCAATGATCTTCCCGCCGTTCGGATAGATGCGCGGCGTGATGACTTCCATTACTTTTTCATAATATTTACGAACTTCTTGTAAATATCCTGGTGCAAGATAATCCACGGTCGGCGTTGTTGGTTCGCTTTCGTCCCACCCTACTGGAATGATTTCAGGATGCTTCTCGTACACCCAATAGGGCAGTCCTTCGTTTTTCATCTCGGCCATGATGAACGGACCTGGACGAACGAAGAAATAAAAGCCGTTTTCCGTACAAAGATCGATGAACCCGGCAAGGTCTGTTTCAGGACGCGTCTTTCCAGTGAAATCGAACTGTCCTTCGACAGGCTCATGCCAAAGCCATGGCACATATGTCGCAACGGCATTACATCCTGTCTCTTTTAATTTGTCCAACCGGTCTTGCCAATCGCTTTTATCGAGACGGTAGTAATGAATCTCACCGCACGTGATCAGGACAGGCTTTCCGTCGATGATGATCTGTTTATTCTTGATCTCAATCATTTTGCAGGACTTCCTTCTGGTTTTTCCAACCTAACAGATCAGCACCTTGCTTCACGTACTTATTTTTCATAAACAGATCCCACACGAGACCTGATTGATAGTTTTCAATCATGAGAAGTGTGATGCCTTTGTCGATCCCGATGACATGGTCTGAATACCAGGCAGGGGTTACATCCAGATTATAAGAATCTTGGAAGCCATATTCACCCCAAAGCTGTGGATGTTCTTCATAAAAATACTTCATCGCCGCGATCGACTCTTCTGGCGTGAAAACAATCGATCCCGCTGCTCCAGTCGGTGCGATCGTTCCTTCGAGCTCTGGCTCACACCCTTCATAATAAGGAGGAGCACCAGGAACGCGGTAGCCGGTCGGACTCGCACAAGCGGTTAAGCCCCAAGCGTTTTCATGATAGGTCTTGAACTCACTCGATTTTTCTTTACAGAACGCACGGTTTGCTAGGGATGCTTTTACCGAGTTCTCGAACCAGTTGATTCCGTCTCCGTCCACGATATTTCTAAAATCGATGAACGCATGTGAATATTGATGAACAAACATCGCGTTGCCTGGCGCATGAATGTACTCATAATCTTTGTACGTTCCTTTTCTGCGTTGAAATCCTTCATAGATTTTGGCAGGAACCGGATGTGTAGGAGATGCGACACCAAGCACATACGTCATCATTTGCTCCGCGTACATGTCCCAATGGTGGAAGCCGCCTGTTTCCGGGTTATATCCCATATAGAACTGGTTCACCGGCTCATCATAATACACGTTCCAATCGATGCGAGCATAGATTTTCTCAAAAAGCTCTGCGATCTCGCCGCCGAAGTATTCAGCTGACGTTACAGCTCCACACAAAAAGATTGCCGTATCGATGATCGACGCACAATCATACCACTCTTCGTTCTTTTTCCCTGTCTGCATGTTTAAAAAGTGGTAAAAGAAACCGCTCGCGTGTTCTACGTTGTTCAGGAATGTTTCAAGCGTCCCTTTTGTGCGTTCATAGCCTTCTTCTTTCGTAATCCATCCGCGCTCGATTCCGATGATGATCGCGGTTAATCCGAAGCCGTTTGATGCGATACTTGCTACTTTTTTGTTCGCTGACTGATCGAGGATCAACCCATATCCAGGGCTCTCTTTATCCGTGTTTGCTTCTTTCCAAAAGAAATCAAAGCATCCTTTTGCTTCAAGGTCCAATAGTTTCTGTGTATCCATCGTTATTCCCCTCTCTTTTTTGTGGGTCTTTCAAACCATCCGAGTGAAGAGCGTTTCATTACGCTCCAGGTGCTTCGCTTTCCGCGGGGCGACCGGTGAGCCCCTTGCCGCTTTGCGCCCTTAAGGGTCTCACCTGCCCGCTCGTCCCGCAGGAGTCTCACACCTTCTGCTCCATTCCACTTTTTCTAAGAAGAATCTCACAAAAAGAGTGAGGACCAAAACATTACTCCCCAGTAATCCCCGAACGGTCCACACCTTCAACAAACCAGCGCTGTGTAATAAAGTACACGATCAAAAGCGGCAGAATCGACAGGACCGTTCCTGCCATCTTGATTCCTTCGTTTAACTGGTTGCCGCCGCTCACTCCCATCTCAGCAGGAAACATCTGCTGATACGTCGCGACGAACTTCTGCAATTGCAGTGGAAGAGTCGTTAACGCATCACCAAAATAGATCGCCGCGAGATACGTTTCGTTCCAATACCAAACGAACGAGAACAAAAACGAGATGATGATCGCAGGAGCCGCCATCGGCAATGCGATGGTGAAAAAGATCCGAAAATGCCCTGCTCCGTCCAGCTGTGCTGCCTCTTCCAGTGCTTTTGGTACCGCTCTAAAAAACTGATAAAAGATCAAGATAAAAATCGCGCTGTTCAATCCTTGTCCGAACGTTGCCGGAAGCAAGAACGCACTCAAACTTCCGAGTATATTCAGCTCATTAAAGAAGATGTATCTCGGAATGAGTGTCACCTGCGGCGGGATGATAAACGTTGCGAGCACAAGAACGAACATCATGTTTTTCCCGCGAAAATCAAATCGAGCAAGTCCATAACCGACGACCGCTGCAACAGCAGTCTGTGCCAACGCAGGAAGGACCGTCACATACAGCGTTTCCATCAACGTTGAGAAAAAGTTTAGAACGGTATTCGCCTGCTCATAGTTTCCGGTATAAAACTGTGTTGGAATCCAGTTTACGAGCGGATTCAAAAGATCGTCCAAACTCTTAAAGCTGTACACACCCATGTAGAGAAGCGGATACAAATACACGAACCCGATCCCCACTAAGAGTCCGTAGATCAAGAGCTTATAGAGAAGACCATCCGTCCCCTGCATGCCCAAAAACATCCGTCTTGTTTTAAAGTAATACTTGTTTACTTGCTGTGTTTTGGTTTGCACGTTGATCACATCCTCTTAGGTGTATTTTTTCTTTCTTTTTACCGTCATCACACCAACCGCGATTGCGAGCGATCCTGCGATGATCAGAAAA
This sequence comes from Fictibacillus phosphorivorans, assembly GCF_001619875.1. Taxonomy (GTDB): domain Bacteria; phylum Bacillota; class Bacilli; order Bacillales; family Fictibacillaceae; genus Fictibacillus; species Fictibacillus phosphorivorans_B. The sequence goes on along the minus strand of NZ_LRFC01000038.1, from coordinate 578,300 downwards.
TAGATCCAAGACAGAGCCGATGCATAGCCATAGCCCGTGTCTACTTTAAACATGTTCTTTTGTATGTGCTCAATGATCGGATTCAACGAGAAGACGGAATAAGTGACGATCGTATAGATCAGGTTTACGATGATCATCGGCGTAAGGCTTGGCAGGGTGATCTTCCAGAAGAACTCCCAGTTGCTTGCACCGTCGATCTTTGCGGCTTCAAAAATCTGCTTGTCCATCTTTTGTAAGGCCGCCAAGAAAATCAGGATCTGTACACCTGAATACCACAGGATTACAATCAGATTTTTGATCAGATAAAGCAGTATGCCGTTAAAGAAACCATCCGGATTATCGTTTAATGCCTGATAGATTGCGTACTGTTCAATAGAAGGAATGGTCGTGATTCCTTGGTCGATCAACTCTTTGATCACCGGTCCGCTCGCGATAATAACAGGCAGGAAGAAAATCGTCCGGAACATGCCACGGAACTTGATTCTCTGGTTCAACAAAAGAGCGATGATTAACGAAAAGACGATAATGATCGGAACGGATATAACCATTTCTTCTAAATACGTTAATACACGGTCTACGAATGTTCCGTCAACGGTAAACGCATATTGATAGTTTCCAAACTTCACAAAGTTTGTTTTGATGCCGTTCGTTGTGATCTTTACTTCTTGAAAGCTTAAAAAGAGTGAGTATAAAAGCGGAAAAGCCGTAAAGATGAGAAAGCCGATGATCCATGGTGAAACAAACAGCAATCCAGTAAGATTTCTATTATTGCCTAGTCGTTTCATCGCTTTCTCCCCTTTCTGTTACAACAAAGTTCTTTGGCTCTACTTCGACTCCGTTATTTTTATAAGCCGCGTTCGTGTAGTTGACGATGATCACTTTTCCGTTTGTATATCCCACTTCCACGATACCTGTTTGAGGCACATGACGGCTCACGATCTCTTCGCCTTCTACCTCACCGAGACTTTTCTTGATGTTTTCGTACTGATACAAAATCTTATCTTTCCAGATTGAATATTCAGATGTATAAACGTCCTTCGACGCTGTTTTAGCTAAAAGATGTGACGGTTCATTCGTTAAAAGATACGACGGATACGCGCCGTACTCGATCATGCGCAGCATCTGATCTTCTGAATCTGACTGAAAGTTCGAGAACGGTGCGTAGTATGGCATGTACCCTTTTAACACGATCTGCAGAAACGGCACGGTGTCTGTTTCAAACACATAGTTTGACGCATTCATCGGAATGTCGAGGTATCTGTCTGTTTGACTCCATAAGTACGTGTTCGGTTCATATAAAGCAACGTTCCCTACCTTTTTATTCAGCGTGCTGAACAGCTTCTGATAAGTCGAGATCGTCTGATTTCGATCGCTCGTTTTCTTTTTGCTATAGTCAGAGAACAATGTATAACCACTCGTATCGATCGCCACGTTTGAGATGCCATATTTCTCATAATCTATAGCATCCTCTTTCGCAATAGAAAGTGACTTTTCTGGTGAAAGATAATACAGTGTTTTCTTATCTTCACTGTGTGAAATTGTTTCTGAACTGATCTTTTTCGCAACGTCTTTACTGCCTGAATAACCGGATGCCCCGTCATACGCTTTTGTGTAATCGCTATAAAAATAGAGCGGAATGTTATCTTTTCTAAGTCTATCGATCGTGTTCTTAACGTCGTCACTGTTTCCAAGCTCGCTTTCAAACGGAAACTTTTTCGGCAGTGTTCCGGTTAACCCGCCTTCAGACCAGCCTTTATAAACAACAAACAGATTATCGATGTCTTTTTTTAGCGTTGACGTCATGCTCGGGATGTCTGCGACTCTCGTCATAGGCAGAACAGAGTCCCATAATAGACCTTCCTTCACTTCACCGCCTAAGAATTCGAGTCTCACACCTGTTTTGTCATCGATCTTCTTAAGCTGTTTTGTATCTGTGAGATGGTGCTGATACGCTTTTGCCATCCCCACATAATCCGCTTCATCTTTCTGTAAGAACATGTATCTCAGCTTGACGCCGAATGGGTTCTTTGATTTTTGATAAACGTTTAAGCCCTTCATGTTCTTACTCGTCGGCTGATAATATTCTTTTCTAAAATGAAACTCTGAAGAGATCCAGTTAAAGTCGGTCGAAACACCTGATGGATAGGCTAGGATATCACCATAAGTGTAGCCATCTTCAATCACAGCTAGAAAAGCGTTCTGCTTCACACCATGAACAGCGCCAAACACAGGCATCTTGATCTGTTCAACCGGTGTTACCTTTCCGTCCTTCTTTCCTTCTGTTTTTTTGAATGCTTCGTCTTCACCGTAAACAGATCCCGTAAATGGTGCATCTGCTTTACTTCCACTCTCCTCATACCGAATCAGCGCACCGCTGCCATCCGGTATGAACATGTAACCGTTGATGTCGTTCTTGTTTACAGCTCCAAAAAACGGATACACGCGCATTGAGATCAGCTTCGTGTACTTGTTTTCTTTGATCTCACTCTCGGGTATCGAAACAACAAGATCACTTCCTTGGAGCTCAACGATCACTTCGAATTCTAGCTTCGATTGGTTCATATAAAGAGATGCCGTAAAGCCTTTATCGGTCATCTTCACACGCGGCCGCGAATCGTTTGTCGTGATGCTCTCGGTTTTTACTTTTCCGCGCCGATCCATGTATTCAACGGTAATGGCCGATTGCGCCATCTGTTCCCACGTTTTGTTCAGTCGGTACTGATCTGGCTGATCTAGTCCTGAGTTCCAAACATACTGAGTTTTCTTGTTCTGAACTTTGATTGCGAGCGTTTCTTCGTTCACATAAAGTACTAGATCTTCATTTTCAGCTGCTTTTTCAAAGCCTTTAAACGAGTTTTTCTGTTTTACGGGTTTCGCATTCGCTTTCTCAGGCTTCGTGAAAGATGAAGACGTATACTTCATCACATTTTGACTCGTTTCAGTTGGTACGGGAGGCTGCTCCGTACTTTTCTTATCATCTTTTGCCGCGAATACAGAGATTGGCACGAGCAAAGCAAGAAGGATGATCGATATCTTTTTATACACGTAGAACAGCCTCCTTTATGATGGAATAAACAAAATCGTACACTTGATCGATCAACACGAACACGATGAACACGACAAGAAGCATGATCACCATACCGAACAGCGTGACGAAGATGTTTCTGATTGTGTCTGAGAACGTGTAGTTGTGGATCTCTTTAAGCATGATGAAAAGGATGATGAGACACCATGCATAGATGATTCGAATTGAGAAAATATAAACAAACGCTTCATTGTAGGTCAGCACGTTTGACAAAAGGGTAAGAATTGGACTGAACACGAGAAACGGAGCGAGTGAATAGATCGTTCCGATATAAATGTCCTTAAGCCTTCCTTCACCGTCGTTGATCGTACTAACGAGATAATTCACCACAATAAACAGCGCAAGAGGCACGAGCAGTAAGAGAAGCTCGCCAAATAGGTTTGCGTCACTGCTCACCGTGTTAAAGATAAACCCGGTATAAAATCGGCTGTAGATATATTCCACGATTAAAAGGACATACAAAATGGTCGCAGATAACACAGAAGCATATCTTTTCTTCTTCAAGTAATAAAAGCTGTCGATCGGATGACGGAAGAACTTGAACAAAAAGAGCAGCTCTCCTATCAATCTCTTATTCTTGAATGTTCCGATGCTTCTCTTTGGCTGATCCAAAATGCCTTTCTTTTTATCAACCGCTTTCAAGACATAATACAGAATGGCTAAGAAAATCACTGTAAACAAGACGGATTCTAAGTTTTCCTGCATCCACGCATGTCGGACTTCCCAGAACGAGTCGGAATAACCGTACACGTCATTTGCAAACTGATATTCTTCTAACGCCTTATCATAGTCTTGCTGCTTGTAGTAAGCAGAACCCATCGCTGAATGCGCGAGACCGAACGAGGAGTTCATCTTCAGCACTTCTTCCCAGTACTTCTGACTCTCTACATAACGGCCTTCTTTAAAAAGGGCGATGCCTTCATGCACTTGTTTGGAAAAAGCAGTAGATTCAAAGACTTGTATCATGCCGCGTTCTTTATCTGTAACGTATAGTCTGCCGTCTGAATCAATCGTGATGCCTGTCGGCTGTTTGAACAATCCGAGACGGTTCGTTCCGTCGTCTTTTCCGCCGAAGATAAATAGTAGATTTCCGAAGCTGTCATATTCATAGATCTCACCGGTGCTTGATACGACGAACATGTTACCTTTTTTGTCTATTGCAATATCCTGAAGTGATTTCTCTTCTGAAATATCCGGAAACAGCATGTTCTTTCCGGCTACATTCAGTTTTTTAATCACTTCATTCGTCGTTCCTTCTGTCACAGAATAGACGAGACCTTGTTCATCGAGTGCAATATTATCTGGTGCGGGTGGTGTCTTCATGAACATCCTTGCTTTTTTGCTTTCAGACGTAAGAAGCTGTTGTAGAAAGGATCCGAACGATGCTTCGGTGCTGTTTACACCGTAATACCCCAGAAAATCTCCATCTTTACTCAGCTGAACGATTCCGTTCGTTGACCCTTCACTGATTACATAGATGCTGCCGCGACGGTCAACCGCTACTTTTTGCGGTTTAAAAGAAGAACTTTTACCGAAAAGCGGTGAATCCGGCTTTCCGAATTCTGCTTCTACTTTGCCGTCTTTTGAAAACCGGAACACCTTTTCTTCTCCATAATCGGCTACGTAAATCTTTTCGTTTTCGTCCACATAGACGCCTGTTGGTGAATTGAGAACACCTTTGCCGATCTCACGGACAAAATTACCGTTTTTGTCAGCCATCACAACCTTTTTCGCACCAGAATCGACCACATAAAGGTTTCCTTTTGCATCAGCAAAGATATCTTCCGGGTTCATGATCTCAAAGTTTGGCAACAATGTGCCGACTGGTGTGTAGGCTGTCTGTGTTTCAATCGTCTGGCCATCGGCTGATAACGTTTCTGTCTTATAAGGGACAGAAGCAGAAGCGATAGTCGAGATTGGAACAAGCAAGAATACCAATAATGCTACAAATTGGGCAATGCGCTTCATTTCTCCCCCCTCCTACTTTCTTACTTGATTCCTGAATGGGCCATCGTGTTCATCACCTGGCTCTGCAGAATGATAAAGATAATTAAATTTGGTACGAACATGATCAGAGATGCCGCTGCTGCGAGTCCTTGTCCTGCTACGTTGTTCCCAGCAACCGTCGAAGTTAAAGTCGACATGTAGAACGAGAACGTCTTCAATCCTTCATCGTTTACATAGAGCGATGAACTTTCAACGCTGTTCCAAACGAGCTGGAAAGATAGAATGGCGATCGTTGCAATCGCAGGTTTGACGAGCGGAATGATGATCCGTACGAAGATCTGAAAATCAGACGCTCCGTCAAGCCTAGCTGCTTCAAGCAACTCATCCGGGATTTGGTCGATAAACTGTTTGACTAGAAATAGACCGATCGGCATCGCGAGTAACGGCAGGATATGGACCAAAAACGTATTGATCAGTCCTAGCTCGTCGATCAACAGATAACGCGGAATCATTACCGCTGCTGGTACGAACATGAGCGCTAACGTGTTGATCTCAAAGATCGCTTTTTTCATCTTAAAATTTTTCTTAGACAACGCGTAGCCTGCCATCGTGCTGATGATTACAGTCAGAACAACAACGATAAGTGTGACAACAACACTATTGAACAAAAAGCGCGACATAGGAACACCGGTATCGTTTGTTTTCGTGAACAGATCTACAAAATTCTGAAGTGTCGGGTTATCTACAAAAAAGCGAGGTGGATACGCGAACAGTTCATCGATCGGTTTGAATGCATGAAAGAATATATAGACGATCGGCAAAGCCATAAAGATAGCCAGTGGTATAAGAAATGCAAGGAACTTCAGCTGGCTTTTATGAAACTTTGACGGGTTCATTCTTGTCCCTTGAAAGGCCGACATATTTATCACTCCCTAAATACTAGTCCTTCTCACCAAACAGCCTCCAGGCTACCTTTGAGAACAGATATACAACGATAAGCAGCACGACCGAGATCGCTGCGGCATAACCCATCTCATAACGGATAAAACCATAATCTTCTAAGTGATTGACCATAAGCTGACCGGCATATTGCGGTGTCGGGTTTGCACCAGATAAAGCAACACCAATCGCCCCAGCCTGAAACGTACCAACGACTGCCATAACAGCGCCGAAAAGCATCTGCGGCTTCATGGATGGAATCGTAATATAGATGATCTCTTGAAAACGGTTGTTGATTCCGTCGATGTATCCAGCTTCATAGATCTCGGTGTTGATGTTCAAAACACCTGATAACATCGCGAGAAACCCAACACCCATAGAGCCCCATAATGTTACGAAAATCATGATTTTCATCAGATATTCTGGCGACTGCAGCCACTGAATTGGCTCTAATAAGACACCCATCGTTAGAAGCAAGCTGTTTAGATAACCGGTCTCATCTCCACTGAAGATGATCGTCCAAACGACCGCCATCGCTACACCTGCCGTCATAGACGGCGAGTAGATGACGAGTGCAAGCACCGTTCGCATGCGTTTCGGTACTTGAGCGAGTGCCCATGCGAGTATGAACGATAAGATATACCCGCCTGGGCCGACGATCAGTGCGAACGTTAACGTGTTCGGCAGGATTTTCTGCATGAACACTTCATCCTGCGTGATCAGACCAACGTAGTTGCTTAATCCGATGAACGTCGGTGTTTCAATCGCATTAAAATACGTGAATGACAAAAGGATTGCCGCTGCAACAGGTATGATGATAAACGTTGTAAAAAAGATGATATACGGAGCAAGAAATAGCCAAGGTGAATAATCTCGTTTATTTGTTTTCGTTTTCATTCTCATCGCCTGCCCAACTTTTCACTTGTTCTATCGTAGGAATCGGATACGGCTTGACCATCTTGCCATCCTTCACATATCCGAACTCTTCCATCTTTCTCTTGATCTCCCTGTCGATCGCAACGACAGAGTCATCGACTGCAGATCTTGGGTTCACACCATCAAACACGATGCGGTTCCAAATGTTTGAAAGCTCACGCTCGATCATGTAGGAACCTGGATTTTTTGGTACCTCATATAAATACTCCCATTGCTCCAGGATCGTTTTCTTATGCTCCTCAGGCCAAGGAAGGTTCTTAAACGCTTCTAGGTTCGACGTGTTCCACATGTATTCTGGTCCGTACAGCATTTGAAGATTAGTCGCGAATTCGGTCTGCGTATCTTCTGACAGCCACCATTTTAAAAGTTCCCACGAATCATCCTTGCTCTTTGTCCCTTTAAAGATCATCGCAGACTGACCTGAACCTGTTGCCCAGCGTTCAACCGTTCCGTCCTCTTTTTTCACACCTGGATGTGGAGCGATATCCCACCAGCCTGCAATCTCAGGAGCGGCAGCAGTCAGCTGCGTATATGTTGTAAAGTTTGCGATCCCGATCGGAAGCGTTGAATAGCGGAAATGGTTATAAAAGTTTGGCACTTGTAAGGGCATGCTATAGATCGTGTTCAGCTCTGCCATGAACTGTATGCCTTTTAACGATTCCTCTGTTCCGATTGCCGTTTTCATTCCATCTTTTCCGTACAGGTCACCGTCAAATTGATACACGAAAGGTGCTGTTGCTTGAAACGGCTTAAACCCTGTAGCACCTGCAATATGAGAATAATAGTTCATTCCAAAACGCTGAAGCTCAGGCAAGATGCTCTTCACATCGTCCCACGTATCTGGAACAGGAAGACCTAGCGCCTGCAAGATATCTTTTCTATAAAATTGAACATAAAAGTCTTGTGTCTCTGGCATCGCATAGACAGAATCACCGATCATGAGCGGAAGAAAAGCTCCTGGTGAAAACTGCTTGCTAAATTTTTCAAAGTCATCAAACTGATGCAGATCAACGGCTACACCACGAATGGATAGCTCATATGGCAGCCACGTACTAATGCCAAGCGCAACATCTGGCTGTTTGTTCGACGCACTCGCGAGAATCAGCTTCTGTTCTTCTGGCATGATGGAGAACTTTACTTTGATACCCGTCTCTGGTGTAAAGTTCTGATCGGATAGATTTTGAAGGAGCTCTACGTATTGGCGTGGCCGGTTTACCCAAACCTCCAACGTATCCTCTTCCGCTTCACTCGCTGAGTAGTTCTCCGAGAAGAACGATAAGAAGAAGCGTTGAACGGAGTCGATCAGCTTTTCCCAAAAACCGGCTTCTGCATCAGGCAGTTCTTGGTTGTCACCATGCACGTAGAAGCGGTCTATCGTTAACGGCTGTTCTGGCAATGTTACGAGCATGTTTCCTAATAACTGTGCCGCTGAAGAAGACCCTTCTGACAACTCTGTTAAGCGGCTTGGAATCTGATCAGGTTTTTTGCTAAGCGCTCTTAGCTTTTGAACGGCCATCTCAAGCGAAACCATATCTTTTGAATCTTCTTTTGTTTCATCAAGTGTTCTCAGGTATTTTAGTTCTTTCTCTAACTCGTCAGCCCAGCCATCCAGTTTTTTATCGATGCCTGGAATGTATTCGCTGATCTTCCAGCCACGAGAAGTATCTGTCTGGTTCCCCGTAAGCTTTCTGATCTCAAGTGTCAGCTCTTCCATCTCCCGCATGACTTTGTTAGTCGTATGAAGTACGGGTTCAACAGGGGAAGCATCCGCTTCTAAGCCGATTCGATGTTCACCTTTTGATAGATAAAACAGAAACGCTTTTCCATCTCTATTCTTTAGCGTGACGTTCGCCCAGTTTTTATTAAAAGAAAACGTAACAGGTGCCGCTTCTTGAAATGGAACTTCACCGTCAATCAATAGCTTTCGGAATACTGGACCACTCGTTTCTTTGTTCTGCAGCACTTTGAACGTCAGCTTATAGAAGCCGTCTTTTTTTACGTTAATGTTCCAGTTCACGGTCTGTCCGGAGTCTTTCCACGATTCAGAACCCAGCGTGTTCAGCAGAAGGTTCTTTGGAGAACTCGGTACAGCTGATGTATCGTCTGCTGCAAATGGGCGGATGTATGAGCTATTCTTTTCGTAGTCCTTTTCAGCTTCTTGTGTGATGATTGTTTCAACCACTTTTGCCGCTTCATGCTTTTGTACGTATTCTTTATAGCTTGGGAGTTTGCTAGGTGATGTGACGTACGCCTTTCCTAGCAGCATCTCACCTGATAGATTTGTAAGCTGGATCGTATTCTTCCCTTTTTTCAGTTCGTAGCGCAAAGGTTTAGCTTGCAGCTGGCTCGCATCTTCTGCTGTTAACGTGTTCCAGCGCTCGATCCGTTCTTGCTTTGGGATCATGTCGTTGTCGAACCGATCTTTCTCGAAAGTGTTTTTCTGGTTTTTCCAGTCGGCCGGAAACACGATTCTTCGGCTTTCATAAAAAGGATAGTTACCGTTCACCTGAATGGCGCCCTCTATTGGAACAACCTCGTTGCTTAATGGAAAATAGTCGAATGCTAGTTCATAAAGCCCCGCTTCCTTCACATCAACTTCATACGAAACGGACTCTCGGTTATGCCAATAGAAAACACGATCTTTGTAACCCTTACTCTCGGATTTCGGCAGCAAGTTCTTTTTGTCATTGATCTTAAAATCAGAAGGAGAGACAGACGCTTCAAACTCTGAAGCGTCCTTTGTCCCATTCTTCTCCCAGCTTTTAAGGACGGTATGATAGTTTTCCTCCACGACTTGTTCGGCAGGTTTAACCTTACTGTTGCCTTTTGCAGATGCATATTGTTGTGGAAAAATGAGACACAGCATTAAACCTAACCAAAGAAATCTTTTAAACTTCATACTATCAACCTCCCCTTAAACTTCCGGCTTCTATTTATCTTTTAAAGCCTCATTTGCTTCTTTGCTCTTTTGATCTGCTAGTTGATCAAGCTGTTTTGCATAGTCTTCAATCTTCACGTTGCCTTTAATAACGTTATCTAAAAGCAATGCAATTTTTGCGTTCGCTTCTTCTCCAATCTTCACGCCTGTCGGTGCTTCCCAGCGTGCATCGACATAACCAGGAACCGTTTTAACCGGCTCAACGATGGCGTTGTCTAAGTTGTCGTAAGCTGTCTTGATTCCAGGAACTTCATTGATCGCGAAGTATTCATCTAAGATTTCAGGATCTGCGTTAACCGGAAGTGTGTTTAGTGCTTTTCCTTCCTTTTCAGCGATAGCCATACGCTTCATGAATCCTTCTTTTCCAAATGACATCCATTTCGAGAAAAGGAATGCTTCTTCAGCGTGCTTACTTGTTTTAGAAATACCTACAAAGTCGTTCGTTACACCTGTTCTCCCGCCAGGAAGACCGATGAAATCAAAGTCGAACGTTCCTTTTTCAACAAGTGCAGGAACACCCCAAGTGCCGTCCCATTTCACAGCAACTTGTCCGTTCATCCACACTTCCTCTGGGTTCTCACCCTTAAAGTTAGCTTTTAGGTCATCTGGAAGAGATTCGTATGCATAGTTGTTAGTCGTAATTTCTTTTGCAAGGTTAGCCCCAGCGATAAACTCTTTTGAGTCTAATGCATATTGTCCGTCTTTCAATGTGTACCAGCCCATATCAGGGTTAACCGCAGCCGGATACCAGTCTGCTACCGAGAACGCATGGTTCGTTCCAGCTACACCTTTGTTGATGTTTGTTACTTCTTTAATCGATTTTGTATATTCTTCTACTGAAAAACCAAACTCTGGATAATCAAGGTTTGCTTCGTTAAATAGGTCTTTGTTGACTAGGTAGCCTAAGAAATGCTGTGCAAATGGAACCGCATACACTTTATCGTTGTATGTTGCAGATTCGCGTACCGCTTCAGGAATATTTGCAAAGTCTTTGTCATTTTCCGTCATTTTCGTCAGGTCCATCAGCCAGTCGTTTGAAAGGGAAGTTGGAATTTGTGGCAAAGCAAAAACGTCTGGCATCTTACCTGCACTTGCTGCAGCAGCGAGTGTTCCGTTCCAGTCTGTCGGGTTTATGGATTCATCAATCTTCACTTTGATATTTGGGTACTTTTCTTCAAACGCTTTGATCATAAGGCGCTCAAGGTTTTGTTCTTTTTCAGTGCCAAGTGACCAGCTCGCATAAGAGATTGTCACGTTTTCTTTCTTGCTGTCACCATCAGAGCTTGCTTTTTCATCTGAGCTACATGCGGCTACTGAAAATAACAAAGCAATGATCATAAGAAGGGATAAAACTTTCTTCATGCTTATCAACTCCTGAATTTTTTTTGGTGTTGCTATGTTTCTCCTGTAAGGGGTTGATTTCCGTTTCGGGTACTTCGCTTTCCGCGGGGCGTGCGGTGAGCCCCTACCGCTTTGCGCCATTAAGGGTCTCACCTGTCTAGTTCCAGTGTCTAGCCCCTCGAGGTCAAAAGTTAAATGGTTCAGAAGGCAAAGTGCGCCTTCCAACCCATTCACCTTTTGCTTGTCGGGGCTGAACGAGCCACTTTCACATTTCAGACTGACCGCTTGTCCTAGCCGAGAGTCTCGCACCTTTCACTTCAATCAACTTTTTCAAGGAAGAGAATGAATAAAAAACATTAGCAGTAACTAGAAAATAGCCTTGTTTTTATCGTTGAATAGCGTTCGCGAACGCTGGTTGAAACCGAATGGATGCTATGTCTTCCGTCGTCTGGATCAGCACTTTATATGTGTGCTCCTCGACTTCTTCAATGGTGATTTCATTGCTGTCTACAGGTTTCCACGTAGAAGAACGGAAAATGAACACTTCTTCTTTTTGGACCACTTTTACTGTGAGTGAGATCTCTTCTTGGTGTAGCTCTGTTTCGAAGATCTCGCCTGTGCCATATGTGATGAACAAGTCCTCACTTAATGGGATGTTGACCGGAAGCATGAGTCCGCTTCTCATTGGAATTGAGATTTCTTTCCCACCGAAAAGTGTCGTTCCCTCGTACGTAATCTTCGTCGTTTTCTTGTACTCGTCAAAGTTTTGTAGGAAGAAAAAATCTCCTTTTTGCGGGTGAGATCGAACAGTGATATCTAGCTCTTCATCAAGGCTGAAGCGACTCTCGATACCCGCTCGTTTTGCAAGCTCCACGATTATCTCGTTCTGATAATGAAAGCCGTGATCCATTCCTGCGCCAAACATGTAAAGCTGACCTTTTCCAAGCTGTTTTTCAAAAGCGATCACTTGATGAGGCTTGTCTTCGATATGCGCGAACGCTCCATCTGTCTTCTCATAGATTTCAGCACGGTCGATCAACACGTTGTCCTTCTGACCAATCTGACCAAACACACGATTCTCTCTACCTTTTACCGAAACGCCAATGTAATCTTTTAATATCGTACATGGCACGTTTTTCAGTGTTTTCGTCGGAATGGTCGGGAACAGGATGAGCTTGCCACCGTTTTCTAAGTAAGTGACGAGTTTTTGCTGAATATTTTCATCCATCCATTCTGTGGTAAACATCCAAAGAGAAGTTACTTTACTTGGGTCGATCTCAGCTTCATCCTGCACGTTGATGGCATCATAGATGATGTTGTTCAGTCTTAGTGCCTTCGCGATGCCGTTCGCCATATACGTTTCACGATCATGCTGAATCTGGTCAACCATTGCTTTCGTATGCTCATCATGAAACTCAGTCATGTAATAATCCGGATAAAAACCGAGATGTGTGTCAACCACTGGCTTCGTTTGAAGCAGTGACTTCTCAAAAGTCTGCAGCATCTTTCCGATATGCTGGATCACAGGATAGTGCGGATTTTTTTTGCCCGTCTTAGTGAGCGGCGCCTGCCAATCGTGGCGTCTTCCGAACAAGCCGATGTTTTCATAGTTCTCACCAGCACCAAACATGTAATAATTCACACCATTCATTCCGTCTGCGATACATAAACGTGTCGTTAGATCAAATGTCGTCGGTTGGAGCTTCGGCTTGTCGTGGATGCTTCCACCTTGAAACTCAGCGGAGAACAGCGGCTGCTCTTTCCACTGAATCGCTTTAGTAAACGCGTTAGCCAGCACGATGTCGACGTAGCTGTCATACTCAATGTTGCCGATGTAATAGTCGCCAGCCATGAGCGTATTCTCGATCTTGGCTGTCTCAAGCAGCTGCGAGATCCCAATCGGGTACATGGTTCCGCGCTTCAAAAGGTCGATACCATGAAACCCATGAATGTTCACGACAAATGGAACGTCAATGCCCTTTTTTTCTGCAGATTGCTTGAGGTGCTCAATGAACCGTTTGTAGTGCTGACGTAAAAAGAGACCATATTCATTTCGCAATGCGTGAGCGAAGATTGCCTCAGGCTTTTTTGTCATGTTTTCCGCAAATGACTGGATGTCACCAAACGGAATACGGAATGTATCTTGAAACGATTGCTCCGTGTAGTTGGTTTTTAAATGCTCCTGAAACTCTTGAAGGGTAGACTCGTTATAATCTGGCTGGTTCGTCACCCAATGGAACATCCCGACTTCGTTATCCAGCTGGAATAGGATGACCGGACCGCCGTTTGTTACGAGAAAAGGTTTGATGACCGCGCAAGCCTCTTTATACCAGAGCTCCGTTTTTTGTAAAAATGTCGGATGACTATAACTGACAACGCGGGTTGGATGAATATCGCCTGCGTTTGTTTTCGCTACCGCTTCTGGGTAGTTTTCAATGAACCACGTTGGAACACCATGGTCGATGATTTCCGCCATCACATAAGGACCGGGCCGCACTAGGCAATACATTCCTTCTTCTTTTACGAGCTGGAGAAAAGTTTGCAGATCGCGCTCTGGGCGTGAATTGCCCTTGAGATCTGTCACGCCTTCTTCATACTCATGAAAGATCCAAGGTACATATGTACTGATCATATTCGCTCCGGCTTCTTTTACCTGTTGGATGCGCGTCCTCCAATCTTGTTTTGGGATACGAAAGTAATGGAGCTCACCGCCAAACAGAAAGACTTCCTTTCCCTCTACGATTACCTTCTCATCTTTTATCGTTACGCTTTTCATACATCACCTCTTTATCCGGAGACCCGGTTTTTGTAAAATGGGCTGCGTTACGTTTTATCGAAACGTTTCGATATTGGGTAAAAAAATAGGTTTTTCGAAAAATATAAACGTTTCAAATCTATTGAAGAGAGAAAAACCCTCATTTTACTAATAGAAACGTTTCGCTTTTACATATTATAAAACAACTTGTAAACGGTTACAATAAAATTTTCTAAAAATTATGAATGGTAGCTCTTATGTAGATGAGTTAGTTAATAACAGAGAGCCACTCCAATTAAGGGTTTATGATGGGATTTTACGGTACGTGTTCTTATATGGTATTACACGTTCGCTCAGTCGTGGTCGCTTTTCGCTCAATAGACCCTCCGTTTCGCTCAGTGACCCCCTGTTTTCGCTCAATAGACCTTACGTTTCGCTCAGTGAACCTCTGTTTTCGCTCAATGACGCCTAGATTATTGATTATCCGCATAAAATTTAACAGTTTTTTCTCTATAAAATGGCTTAAAAGCTTAATATTCGAATGATGATTAAATAAACACCAATATTTATGTCTATTTTCTACCTCTAACACCAACGTTTTCAGCCAAATACAAAAAGCTGACTCCTAAACAGCCTGGAATCAGCTCCATAAAATCAATCATCTATAGTCCTTTAGCTAACGCCAGCGCCCCACATAACCCAGCATTGTCACCCAAACCAGGGGGAACGATGTACTGATCGATAGTTTTCAATAGATTGTCATGCTGAATATACCCGTTCAACAACTTAACCGTCTGTTCTCGGACTAGCGGGAAAAGCTGCTCCTGCTTCATCACGCCGCCCCCAATGATAATCTTCTTAGGCGAGAGAATCAGTATATAATTCACGAGCGCTTGTGCGAGATAATATGCTTCAAGTTCCCACACTTTAGAATCTCCTGCAAGTTCCACACCTTTTGTTCCCCAGCGTGCTTCAATCGCTGGACCAGCCGCCATTCCTTCTAAACAGTCACCATGAAACGGGCAGCTTCCACGAAACGGATCTTCTTCATGCCGCCTCACTAAAATGTGGCCCATCTCTGGGTGAAGCATGCCGTGAACCAACTTTCCTTCTGAAACAGCACCAACGCCGATACCTGTTCCAACCGTCATATACAAACAGCTGTCGAGTCCTTTTGCCGCACCCCAAACGGACTCACCTAGTGCTGCCGCATTCACATCCGTATCAAAACCAATAGGAACAGAAAAACGTTTTTTTAGTTCTCCAACAAGATTGAATGAGTTCCAATGTCTTTTTGGTGTGCTCGTAATATAGCCGTACGTTGGACTCGCGTGATCAAGATCAACTGGTCCGAATGAGCCCACACCTAGCGCATCAACTTCTCTCGTTTTAAAAAAGCCGATCACCTGCTCCAGAGTCTCTTCTGGCGTTGTGGTTGGAATAGAGATTCTTTCAATGACTTCTCCCTGTTCCGTACCAATTCCGCAAACAAACTTCGTGCCACCTGCTTCAATCGCACCTAGTCTCATTTTGATTCACTTCTTTCTTTCAACTTAAACGATAATCCGCATTCAAACATTCGGTTCCATGGTGCGAATGTCTTCAAATTCTCTACCTCATAAGCTAGAAAACTATTTAGAATTACCTCATTGAACCTTGATAGCATTCGCTGATCGCGCTCTTCGTTCACAGCGTCCGCAGCGTCTTTTAGATCAAAATAATTCAAACCATACTGTGGCAAGAAATCCTCGTTCATTTTCATACGAACCTCTGCTTGATAAAAATAATCATCAAAAAGGTGGTAGATCAAGTTTTCTTTAATCTGCTTCTGTATCCCATCAGCACCTAATGCACCTTGGCAGATCGTTGTACCAAGCGTATTGCAGTTCGTGTTCCAGCCTTTGTACGACAATAGCTGATCAAGAATACCCTCTTCATCTAAAAGAGTTATCAGCTCGGCGTCACCGCCATTGGCATATGCCGAATCCGCTACAATGACATTTTTTCCTGAATCAATAAAGTGCTTGATCTGATCCACAAACGTCAGCATATTTCTAAAACTCGTGTACGTAATATCTTTTGCATGCTGTTCCCACGATTCTTGCATCGCGCGGCCTGGCGTATTATAAGCGAGTACCAGATCGGCATCCTCTGCACGATCTACCAGCTGACACCCTGCTGCTAATATGTGTGCTTTTAAGCTTTCTGCAAAAGGACGGTCTTCATACATCGGCACAAGCTGAGGGCCGAGTGTACTGCTCCATATCGGAAAAATTTTAGGTTTCTGCCCTTTCAAATCATTATAAACCCGGGCTAATAAAGTCGCACCCACCTCATCAGCACCAGGGTACATTTGAACGTTTTTATATAAACGAAGCTGTTCTCGTTTTGTAACCACTGCGCTTTGATCAATCGCCGTATATCCGAATTCGGAACTGTCATCTTGCGGAATGGACAAAAACGTCAGCACTCCTTCCTTAACCAAATCCAGCATTTGAACATTCATGTTTGAATTGAAAGCACGTCTCGTCTCATAGTCTTCAATGTGTTCTTGTGGCAGCTTATCCTTTATCTCACTAAGCTGTTTCGCCTCATCTTCTGTTAAGTTTTCGCGCTGTTCTTTATCTAGTAAATAGGCACGTAAAAACAACTCTCGGCCCCAGTGTTCATAATAATCTGGTTCCTCGTCACTCGAACTGTATTTGGGTGTGCGCATGATCAAGTTTGACGCATAGATTCCGAGATTCGGATGTTCCTGGCGCAGTGAGCGTAAGCGTTCCATCCATACAGCACTCTCTTTTTCAGTTAAATAATGAAGTCTAGAGGGAAGAAGTCCGCCATAAATCAGCATATCGATACTTAGGATGAGAGTGTCCACTTTGCCTGCAGCAGTCTTTACCCAGTTCCATAATCCTTCTGTATTTGCCGCCTTCTTTTTATAACCTAAAAGTTCGGGTTCTGGCATAAACAGTTCAACATCATGTGAAGACTTCACAATCATTTCTACATAGGTCGTGTTGCACGGACGTTCATCTATTGGTAAATAAGCAATCTTCATGAATTTTGCCTTCTTTCGCTCGTACTTTTTAGATAAGAGTGCATAAATGTAAGCTTCTCTTCTTCATGAAGCATAGGAACTTCATGGCCGTATTCTCGGTATGTTCTCATTTCCTTTGGTCCGCTTAAATGATGATATAACGCAAAGGCACTACTCGGCGGGCAAACGGGGTCCATCATCCCTACAGATAAAAGGACCGGACACGTTACAGAGCTTGCCAGATTCATGGCATCCACATAACTAAGTGTTTCAAAAATTTTAGCAGATGTCTGATGAAGCGGGTCATGAACTTTAAAATAATGCGCAATCTCTGTGTAAGGCCCTTCTGCAGCAAGTCTGACCGAGCGTTCGAAGTCTGTCATAAACGGAATGTCACATAACGTTAAGAGAATGCTGTCTTGAAGTGCAGCCGTCGCAATGGCTAATCCTCCCCCTTGGCTGCCTCCTTCTAAATAAACCCCGCTTTTTCCAGAAAGCTCCCGAACAACATCAACACTTCGGTAACAGTCCATATAAACATGACTGTAATAATACGCGTTACGGTCAAATATCCCCTGAGTGACCCAACCGGCCGCTCCACCATTTTCGTAGGTGTTCTGATCCGCCGATTTTATACTCTGCCCTCGCACATCTACTAATAAAACAGGTACTCCTTGGATCACATGCTTAAACGTATAATGTGGCTGCAACGTGTTCCAGTTGTAGCCATGAAAGATGACGGCAGCTGGTGCATCGTTCTTCACCACTTCAGGTGTAACGTATACACCGTAAATGCGGGAATTGCGAAACCCGTCAAAAGCTACGTCATAGACGTTCACGCCTGGAACGCTGTATGCCCTCTTCTTCATTTCAACATTAAGCGGATACTTCTCATTTTCGGATTTCAAACCTTCCCAGAACGCATCAAAATCAGCTTGTTTCGTTTGCTTTGGCTTTTCATTTAGCCGTTTATCTTGTTCTTCATCGTACGGATTCATGACCGTTCACCCTTCATACGTAAAAAGGAGAAAATATTGTGTGATCTCATATTTTCTCCTTTCTTTTTAAGTTCGTTTTTTTGTGGCGTGCAGGTGCGGGGTGCAAGCGTGCCAGTGGCCCTTGAGCTTCGTTCTGCGCGCCATCGGTCCTGTATGTTTTCCTAAGTTTTACGGTACGTGTTCTTATATTTATTACACGTTCGCTCAATCAAGGTCGCTTTTCGCTCAATACATCAGCCGTTTCGCTCAGTGGATCCCTCTTTTCGCTCAATCTGACCAGCTTTTCGCTCAGTGAAGCCCTCTTTTCGCTCACAACACCCCAAATTACAAACTTCATCCCTCTTTTACAGCTCTAAATCCTGCCCAACCGGCCAATCAGCGTCAGAATGATCCATACTGAGCAAAACACACGTTTAAATAATCTCTTTTTGATGATTTCCAGCAGCGTTATAGTCATTGCGCAGTTCTTTTAAGATGACATCCATTAAATAAAAAGCGGATACCTCGCAAATGGAGTTATCATCACCCGCGATATCGTCTGTCGCTGGAATGAGTAAACGCGTATTCGAAACCTCAGATAACGGAGAATCTTGCTGACTCGTCACGCCGATCGTTTCACACCCTAACTTCTTCGCCTGTCTCAACATACTAACCACTTCTGAATCATAACCAGAAGCACTGAGCCCGATCACCAAGGTGTCTTGGTTTATTGTATATGACGAAAGTTCCATCTCATAAGGAGACGAGAATGTGTCTGCTCTCTTACCTAGTTTCATCAGTTTATATTTCATTTGATCCGCGATAAAAGAGAGTTTGTTTCCGCCATACAAGTAGATTTGTTCTGCGTTCGCTACTTGATGCTTAACTTTTTCTACATCTTTCATCTCATAAAGCGTATCAAATTTTTTGAGCATATTTACATACGTCTCTTTCACACCTGTTAAATGTTGACTTTCAGATGGTTCAAAAAGTCTTGTGCTGACTGAAGCTTCTTTTGCCATCAAACGAAGCTTATTGTAGGAGCCAAACTCGAGCTTTTGGCAGAAACGTGTTATCGTTGCTTCTGATACGTCGATCTGACGCGACAGCTCTGAGATGGTTCTGTTCGGGAATGACTCTAGATTCGTGATAATGTATTTTGCGATCATCTGCTCTCGTTTCGTCAGCTTATGACGATGCGATTCGATCATTGTAGTGATACTCTTTAGAGGCTGCAAAGATTCTTGCAGCAGGAAATGACGTAAAGCTCCGACCATGCCTGCATTGTTTAAGTTGCGGGCGATCTCGATCTTCGTCTTCGCTAAAATCGCTGGAATCACATCGATCTCGAGCTGTTTCATGATTAACGGCAGAAGGTAATCCTTTTGAGCTGTGATGCCTCCGCCGATAATAATCGTCTCTGGATTCATCATGTAGGCGATTGTAGCGATACCTTTTGATAAGTAGTACACAAGGCGCTCGATTTCCTCGATGCATATTTCGTCACCTTTTTGCGCCAACTCGAAAATCTTCTTGCCATCAAACTCCGTTTCAGCTGCTTCTTTTCGCCTCGCTACATTTTTAATCAGAACACGAGTTGAAGCGAGCTCTTCAAACTGACCGCCTTCGATCGGAATGTAACCAATCTCACCACCGCTAAAGCTGTGACCGGTATGAAGCTTGTTGTCTAAAATGTAGCTGCCGCCAATTCCTGTACCAATCGTCAGACAGAACAAGCTCTTTGAATCTTTTCCTGTTCCAATCCAAGACTCCGCAAGTCCGGCACAGTTCACATCGTTTTCTACTTCTACAGGCAAGTTAAAATGTTCCTCTAGTTCCTGCTTCAACTTAGTTCCGGTGTAGTTCGGAATCAGCGATGAAGCGAACAGGATGACACCTTCTTTGGAATCTACTTGACCCGCGGTGCTGATACAGATCCCGCTTATGTCATGCTTCTCAATCAGCTGCTCTCCACACTGCTTCACTTTTTGGACGATCGCGGGGCCACCAAGCTGCGCCTCTGTTGGCACTTCATATTTTTCAATAAACGTCCCATCTTCTGAAATAACACCGTATTTAATTAATGTCCCGCCTATGTCAAATGCTACAAACTTTCTCATCTTGATCACCTTCATTTTCTAAGGACGGAGTATTTGATCCCTTCATTACCGGCCTTTCCTTTTTACACGAATGGTTTTGATTTGTTTAGGGCCAAACGTAATGGCTGTCTGTTTTGCGGCAGTTACCCTCGACAGGATTTCCCCTGCAAAATTAACTTCATACAGCTCTTCAGGATCAAAACCAAGAAATAACTCTGTGTTCACATCCTCATCAGAAGGATTGAACAGACGAATATCAAATGTATTTTTTTCCTTCAGCATGAATGAGGAGAAAGCAACCTCTGCTGATGAAAGTTTAAATAGCTTTTGATCCTCTTTTTTTACATATGATTGCTGAGTCAGCACATGCTGTCGCAAAAATTTCCCTTTGTTCAAACTCATGTTTTTCTTGCCTAGAACCAACCCGTACTCAAATTCGTACTCACCGATACATTGTGCACCAGGTGTTTCAAAGCCAGGTCCAGCCCCATTTCCGCGCGTACGAAGATCACGTCTCGATAACCAGCCAACACTTCGGATCATCGTCAAGAAAATGTGGTCATTTCCTTCGAATTCATCAACCTCGTATTCTTGCAAACCGCGGTGAAGAAGCTGATGTTCATTTACGATCACTGTAGATTGAGTTGGATATTGGTTCATGGTGGCTTCTTTATTTTTCGGCATATCATATTTCTTATCTCGAAGCGTTTCCCGTTGGATCAGGTCAAACGCTGTATCTGCATAGCTTATATCGGCTTTTGATGTAGAGAATCCAACTTTTAACTTTTGATCTTTCGCCGTATTGTTTATCTTCGTTTTAAAATAGATGAACCTTTTCCCTTTATGAAGGGTAATCATTGTTTTCATCGTATTTGTCGTTTCCGCGTCATTCGGACCTGTTCGGTCTTCGTTCAGTGAAGCAGGCAATTTCATCTCATAATCTACTGTGACGGACTGAAACGTCTCGCCTTTTATGATATCAGATACCCCTGAAATAACCGCTTTACTCATGTTTTCGTTCAATGGCGGAGAATAGTTATACGTATCTCCAGCATCTAGAGACGAGGTGAAATGGTGCTGATCCTTATATGTCGCGCCCGTTTCTAAGTCAGTGATGGATAAACTATCTTCGTGCCACTCTATTTTATAAAATTCATTTTGAATCGACTGAAGTTCACTGCTGCTAACAACTACCGATTCATCCTCCACCGCAGCAATACGAAGCTTCTTGATTTCCGCTCCATCAAAAGGCAGCAGGAAACAAACATCATAGATCACATAATCCCCATAGTGAGGCTCAGCTAAAATATGGTGGATAAACTCTTCCCGACGTTCTCTTTTCAACACGTCAAACACAATTTCCTCTTCGTTATGAAACAATTTGATAGAACCTTTATCGGTTACCGCCGGAATGCGGATTGTTGCTGTAACAGGATACTGTGACGCAACAGGTGTGTTGTTAATCACATATAGATAGCTGTTTTCGACTGAATCGGCCAAGTACTCAAACGGAAATTCATCGTGAAGAATATCTTTTGAAAACTGACTGATCGCGCTCAATACTTTTTGCGTTCGTGTTTCCATCTCATCGTGAACGGCGTCCACACTGCATCCGCAGATGCTGTCATGTGGCTGATTCTGTAAGATCAGCTTCCACACATATTCCATAAATTTTGCAGAATCTGAAGAACCATTTGTCCAAACATTCAGTGATTCCATGATTCCAACGGCTTGGTCTTCACACATTTGGTTTTGATTTTTCAAATAAGATCTTGTGGAATAAACGCCTGGAAGTATAAAGATCTTTGATGGATCGCGTTGCTCCCCTGAGATGGTTGACTCTGGTTCCATTCCAGCGAACATTTTCACATATTCAGACATCAACGTTTGCTTAAACGTAATTTCAGGCATCTCTTCACTCAATTTCTTTACTCTTTCATCCACATCAGAACTCGTAAAGGTATGATCGGCTCCGTTCATGATGAGTGCATGGCCAGAAGTTAAATAAGGAGCATTGCCATCTAAATAAGATTTCGTCTTTTCCACAAAATCTTTAGACTTAAGGAATGTTTGATAATACCCTTCAAATAGCGGCAGAACGATCGTAAACACCTTTGTACCGTCCGCACCTTCCCACATGTTCTCAAAACGGTCGGATACAGCGCCACGGAAAATAAGAGCTGCATGGATTCCGTAATTCTGCAGGATTTGCGGCATCTGGCTGATGTGTCCGAACGTATCTGGCAGATAACCGATGTTGTATGGTGAACCGAGTTTTTTTGCAGCGGTTGTTCCGATCTCTAGATTCTTAATCATGGACTCGCCTGAAACGAGAAACTCATCTGCTAAGAGATACCAAGGTCCAACTTCTATTTTCCCTTCATGTATAAAAGCAAGAAGGCGTTCATATTCTTCATCACTTACGATCTCTTTGTAGTCATCCAGAACAATCGTCTGTCCGTCTAAAAAGAAGTTATCTATTTTTCCTTCATTCAACAGTTTCTGTGTATAGCGGAGTCCGTTGCGAAGTCTGAAGCGAAACTCTTCAAACGTTTCATACCATTCGCGGTCCCAATGTGTATGGTTCAATATGTTTACGGTTTGTATGTTCTTCATTTAAAACTCCTCCACCATTTGAAGCTGCTGTTTCAGATGTGCACCGTTCAATTGGTTTAATGCTGTCTTGTTTTTAATGGAATACGCACAAGCTAATCCTGCCGCTTGCCCCATATCGCGAACGGTCGGCTGTATGCGAAGAGACGCTTGCATCAGAAATGTGCTAGAAATATGCCTACCTACAACAACCAAGTTTTCCACTTCATACGTGATTAAGGAACGATAAGGAATCTCATAATACTCTCCGCGAGTAAATTTCGCTTCGTTTACCGATTCCTTTGTAACACTGTGAACATCAATGTACCAATCACCACGTGCAATTCCGTCTTCAAATCTGGCGCGGTCCACATAATCCTGTTCAGTAAGTACATATTGGCCGACGATGCGGTATGATTCTCGGATACCGAGCTGATTCGCTTCTTTTAAAAGAAACGCGTTTTGAAATCCCGGAATGTACTTTGGTAAAAAGCGTGCGAGCCTTCGAATCATTTGTCTTCCTTTTATAACAGCCTCTGAACGAAGCTTTGGATCTGTTGTTTTCATGATCCCAGGAATGTGCGGGCAGTTGAATGACATGACTGTTGGTTTTCCCGGCTGGGTAAAAGCTTGGAAATATCGCAGATCTTCCTCGATTAGATCACCGTTTGCAAGTGCTTCCCTGAAATAAGGCTCCAGCACATGCCCTTTACCAGGAACCATGGCGATCTCAAAAAAGTCAGGATTCTCGATCTTACAAAACGTCTCGTTCTTTGAAAGAATAAACGTTCGCAATTCTGGGATATCAATACCACCCATTTCAAAACGGAAAGAAATCTGCTGGTTTTCCCCATCTTGATTTCCGCTTTCAACAGTCACGCCTGCCGATCGAGAAAGAACCGCATCTGCTGTAGCATCAACAAATGTTTTGCCTGCTATGGCCATCAGTCCATTGCATGTGTTTACGACAATATGCGTAATCTTTCTATCAACCAGCACACAATCGATAAAATTCGCATCATACAGAATGCTGCCACCGCGCTCTGTAATGAGTTGTTCGAGCACATAACTTAAAGACTCTACGTTAAACCAGCTGCATGCAGTTGTTCCGTCGTTCGTTTCTATATTTTCTTGATTTAGACGCTCGGTAATTAACCCGTTGATGCGCTGAGTTTTTACATGAGTCGGCATCATAGGAGAAACAAGGGAATTTGTCTGAGTTCCTCCAAGTGAAATGGTTTTTTCTACAACTAGGGTGGAAAGATTTTCTTCTAATGCTGAAATTGCTGTTGCAGCGCCACCTGTACCGCCGCCGACGACAACACAATCCACATCATGGATGACAGGTATTTCTCTTCCCCAAAATGTTAAGGTACTCAAATGAATTCACCTCTTAAAAAGATATGGTTAACCTTTGACTGCTCCGTCTGTTGCTCCTGAAATAAAGTACTTTTGCAGCCAAATAAAGATTAGTAGTGTTGGAATCGTCGTTAAGATGGATGCTGCAGAGATTAATTTTAAGTTGGATCCGTCAAAGTTCTGTGAAAGCTGCGCTAGACCGATGGATAACGTATACATGCTGCTTTCTGTTGAGTTAAGCAGCGGCCATAAGTAATCTCCCCATGTTCCCATGAACGTGAAGATGGCTAGCGTTACAAGCGTCGGCTTTACAAGCGGCAATACGACGAGATACCACACTTTAAAGCGGTTTGCACCGTCTAAGTAAGCCGATTCTTCGAGTTCTTTTGGTATACGAAGGTAAGCTTGGCGCATTAAAAAGATTCCGAACGCTGTTGAAACCTGCATCACAACAAGCCCAATATGTGTGTTTCGCAGCCCAAGTTCTCCTGCCAGCTGAAAAAGTGGAGCCATGTAGAGCTGAAACGGAACCATCATGGTTGAGATGATGAGTGCGAGCACTACACTGCGGCCTCTAAATTCCATTCGTGCGAGCGGATAGGCCGCTAAACTGCAGAACAGCAGGTTTAATGGAATCGCAATCGCTGTAATGATCGCCGTGTTCATAAAGTAAAGTCCAAAGTTCGATTTTTCGAAAGCTGTTACAAAGTTTGCAAGTGTTGGATCTTTTGGAAGAAGACTTGTGTAGATGCCTTCACCTCCAGATTTCATCGCCATAAATAGCGTAATGAGAAACGGTCCGACCGTTAGCACGGTAATCAATAACATAACGGCATAAAGCCAGATTTTACTGGTTTGTTTTGATTTCATGGTTATCCCCCAATCGATTAAACACGCAGATCGTCTTCGCGTTTACTTGTTAGCTTCATTTGCAGAAGTGATGCAGCAATAGCAAGGACTAGCAGAACGATACCTGCAGCTGATGCCGTACTTACATCAAGACTCATAAATTTGTTGTAGATGTACATCACGAGCGTCGTTGTTGCACCTGAAGGACCACCGCCCGTTGTTAAGGCGATCTCTTCAAAAACTTTCATTCCGGCAATGATCGTCATAACGGATACGAGTGTAATAGAAGGCGTTAGCATCGGAACCGTAATCTTCGTAAACTGCTTCCAAACAGATGCACCGTCAATACTTGCAGACTCATAAACATCCTTTGGAATCGATTGCAGACCAGCCAAATAGATGATCATATAATAGCCTAGACCCTTCCATACGGTGATGGCAGCTACGGCTGTAAGTGCTGTTGACGATTGAACCAATAGATTCGTAGGACCATCAAACACGCCTAGTTTTACTAAAAACTCTGAGATGATTCCGCTTTGTGAATAAAGCATCTTCCACATGAGTGCAGCTACAACCATAGGTGTGATAACTGGGAGATAGTAAAGAACGCGGAACGTACCAGCAGCTTTTATTTTTTGGTTTACAAGGACTGCTAAAATCATTGGTAAAAAGACGTTTAACGGCAGGACGATCACAAGAAACGTCAGCGTGTTCATTAACGCAACCCAGAAATACTTATCTGCAAACATCTCTTTAAAGTTAGCTAGACCAACATATTCGCCAGTACCCGCAATGATTTTATAATCCAGCAAACTCCATTTGAACGCTTCTAGGATGGGATACACTAAAAACGTTGCTAAAATTACGATAGCTGGCAGTAAAAACAGCCATGGTGTAAGAAACTTCATGCTAAACGATTTCTTCTTTTTTGTTGTGATCTTTGTTTTTATATTTGCTAGTACAACAGGTTCTCTGTTCATGTTAGAACCCCCCTTTAAAAAGTAGAGACTAGGCTTTTTTAAAAAGCTAGTCTCTTCATCTGTTACATTAGAATGTTACTTTTTCACCTGTTTTTTCAAATGCTTTATTCCATTCAGAAGCTAGCTCTTTTAAAGCTTCTTTCGGAGATAATTTGCCTTGTAAGTTTTGGATGAAGATATTTTTTGTTGCAGTACGCAGATCAGCACTGTTTTCCGTTGGAGGAATAAGTACTTCTGCACGGCTTAAAGACTTAGAAGCTTCTAACATACCAAACGCTTTTGGAGAATCTCCTGGATTCTTGAAGTAGTCATCTTCTAAAGATTTCTTTGTAGCTGGAAGAACCGTGCCTGCTGTTTTAGCAAACTCTAGTTGGTTCTCAGCGTTTGAAACAAATTCAGCAAGTGCTACTGCAGCAGCTTCGTTCTTTGTTTTCGCTGGAACGGCAAAGTTCATAACCGCAACGTTCACTGGTGCTTCAGCTGCGTTTAACGGCTGTCCTGCTTTTGAAGCTTTGTACACATCAGGTGCGCCAGATTCAATCGGGCCAAGGAAAGTTACGCCGCCTTCAAGCAAAGAAACGTTTCCTGCCATGTATAGCTCTTGACCTGTTTTGATCGAACCTTCTGCCGCTTCTTGCGGAATGATTCCTTCTTTATACATCTTCTGAGTTGCCTCGAAGAATTCTAATAGATCTTTGTTGTCTTCAATCTTTGCTTTACCATCTTCCACGATTGGTGTTCCGTTCGCGATCGAGACCATTTTTTCCATGATCGTGTTACCGTCGTTGATAACTGGGAAGTAAGAAGGCTTGCCTGTTGCTTCTTTTACTTTTTTCGCTGCTTCATAAAGTCCCTTTGTATCTGTAGGCAGTTCAGAAACACCCGCTTTTGAGAAAGCGTCGTTGTTATACCAAGAAACTGTAGTTGTTAAGTACCAGGGCAATGCATAAAGCTTGTCATCATACATTCCCGACTGATAGGGTCCTTCTACAAAAGAGTCCTTCGTCTCGTCGCTCACCGCATCTGTAAGGTCGAGTAGTCCGCCCTGAGCTGCAATGTTAGACATGTAGTGAGGATTTAAGTTTACAACATCAGGAACGTCATTCCCTGTAAGTGATGTTAAAACTTTTTGTTCCATTTCGTTTTGAGGAACATCTTCAATCACAACATCAAGTTTCGGGTGAAGTTTCTCAAAGTCTTTTTCAATGTTCTTGAAGTAAGTATCAAATGGCTCTCCTGCTAAGGAAGCCGTCCAAAGCGTAACTTCTCCAGAAAGCTCTCCATCTTTAGAAGATCCTTTTGCCTTCTCTTCCTCTCCGTTGCTGCACGCGATCAAACTTAATGACAACGCTGCTGCTAGTGAACCAGAAACCCAAGTTTTTGTACGTTTCTTCACTTTTCATTTCCCCCTCAGAAACAATTTGGTAAGCGTTTTCTTAATAACTCAATTATAAAAGTTAGTTTGTGAGATTTCAATCCATTTTAAAAATAATTTTCGTTAGTTTTATAATTTTGAAAATTAATTTCTTTTTTGTGTACTAGGTTTTTGCTGGCACGTTTTCATTTTGCAAGGTGGCGAGGTTTCGGCAACAGGCTGGTAAACGAGCATTTGAAACGGAAAATCGACTTAATTTTGTCATGGATAGAGATAGAATCAGGCAAAAGCTGAATCAAAAAGGACGTAAAATGCCAGTTTGATTCAACTTTTCCAATTTTAATGATGTTTTTTAGTCTGAACATGCCCTAATATGAGGCTTGAATAGTTGTTGTGAGCGAATCAAGGGCAGAATTGAGCGAAACGGGCACTAAATTGAGCGAAACTAAAGCCCTATTGAGCGAAAACGAAGCTTGATTGAGCGGAACGACACCCTCTTTGAGCGAAAACGGATTTTCTACTTCTGTAAGGTGCATGCTTGTACCATGAGAAGCTTCTTGTAAGGCATACCCCGCTGAAAGCCCAGCAGCATGCAACCGAACAACCTCCAAAAATTACACCTCGCGCCGCAGTCCTTCTCAATTTGCACGCACTAACAACGAAATCGCACGCACATCTGCCAAAATCACATGCGTAATTGACATTAATTTCACGCGCCACATCGCACTCACCGCACAACTAGCTAATTTGCACAAATAAACAACTTAGAAAAAAGAACAGATCCTAATCATTTGATCTGTTCTTTCTATAAATCTCTTATTTTTGATGATTCAACGCGTAATTCACCCATGTTTTAGCTTGTAAAAGGTCAGCTTTCATTCTCTGTCCAACAACTGCTGCAAGCTTATCATCAGCAACCGCCTGCTCAACCTTCGCTACTGTTGTATCAAATACACCAGCACTGTTCGCGGCATCTTTATTCACTGCTTGATCTAGCTCCTTGATCGCTAGTTTAAGAGCAATTCCGTTCTCTTCGCTCACTGCACCTTGCGGGATATAGATTTTCATGATTTGTTTTTCGATATCTTTTAGTACAGTTTGTGTCGCTAGAATTGGTTCTTCACCAGGGTTCACTGCCTTTTCACGCCAAGGTCCTTTACCGAGAGCATCCACAGACGGTGCACTCGCTTGGCCGAACGCAAACATGTTTACACCAGATGTGCCATACTTGGCAGACATTACATCACTTACACTCGCCATCTCACTTAAGTGATGATAGAACGAGTAGATACCTGTGTAATACATCGTTCCTTCTGGCATTAGCTTTTTGCTGTCTGTTACCGTCTTTTGAATGCTGTTAAAGTCATGGCCATATGCTTGCGGAATAACACCATCAATGTCATCTTTCCAATCACTGATCTGTACGGCTTCTGGTCCTGGCTCAGGTGTTGCCGTCAGCATAAACTTTTTATTCATCTCTTTTGATTGAACGTGAAGCTTGTCTACAAAATCATTCTCACGTTCGCGCAGCCAATCCAGCCATTTTTCCCATTCAGCTGGTGTAGATGTCGGGGATAACGTGTATGGATCGATTCCTGTCTTCTCTTTATAAAGCTGTTTCGTTGTTTCACTGAACCCGTAGCTCTCTTCGAACTTATGATGCGGATAACGCATATAATCGATGTTCAGACCTTTGATGTCATAATCAGCCTGCATCTCTTTGTAAATATCTAACATAAAGTCTTGAACAACAGGCTGTGCGATATCAAGCCAATAGTACTTGCTTGCCGTGTCTGGCTTGAATGTTCCAGTTGTGTTGCTGCGCTGGATGGCAGCCCACTCTGGGTATTTTGCAAATTGAGACGGAACACCGATGCTGCTCTCCCCAATCATAAATCCATCTGTCCACGCTTGAATCGTCATGCCGCGCTTTTTGCCTTCTTTTACATAAGCGTCAAGAAGATCCTTTCCATATTGCCCATAGTCAGCATTCGCAAAACGCGGGTGTTGTGCCGGGAGACCGTATTTCTCCATAACCTCACTTGGATAGATCGTGTATCCCCAGAACGTTGTTTCTAAATAGACAGAGTTGAAGCCTGCTTTCTCCATACGATCTAGAACTTGATTAACACCAGCTAACGTCGTTTCCTCAGGTCGGTACCAGATGGCACGCTGCTCTGCTTTATGAGAAGCAAGCGAATAATAATACGCATCATAAGCAGATTGCGTAGCTTGTCTTGTTCGGTCCAATGATCTTACAGGATCCGTCGTTTTAATGGACTCTGCTTCTGCTAAAAGCGACTCCGCTTTTTGAATAGCAGCATCCGCTTCTGTAAACGCGACATCTAAATACTCTGACTTTGCTTTTTCTATGGATGACTTCGCTTGATCGATCGCTTGCTGACTTTGGTATTGAAAACTTTCAACGTCTTGTACGATTTCTACAACACCGTTGTCGCTTACCTTAACCTTTGCACCAATGATGGAATTTGAAGAGATCCAGCTAGAATTAACGCCATGACCGCTCACAACAAACCCGTTTTTAGGAATTTTAGAGTTTCCGCCTCCAAGCTTTGTAACAAAGCCGTTCTCAACCGTAATCTCATAACCATACTGATTTGTTTTTGTAGATTCACCGAAAGCCGGAGTATAGACGATCAGCTGATCCGGTCCACGGAACCCATCAAAAACCGCTCCACCTGGGTTTGATTCTCTTGTTGGGTCTACTACATGTGACTGTTTCTGCTCACGCTTTTCGGTTGGCTCAGTCAATGTAACGGTCTCGCCCGTTTCCAACTGATTCAAGAAGTTCGTAATGGCAGGTGTTGAGATCGTACCGGTTGATAAGACCAAACCATTTTCAGGAATGGCAGTGTCACCATCGGTTGCTTTTAGAACACGGTATGTATTGATACCTGTTTTTTCTAATACAACTTCTTTGCTGCCCTTTCTTGTTTCCGTGTAATAACTAAATTCATCGTTAAAAAGAATCAATTTGTTGTCGTTGGCGAGCTGATTCTTCCCGTTGATCGCCATTTGATCGCCTGACTCATCTTTTACGGAAAGAACGTTGTAAGGTACATTTTCCTGCGCTTTGACTATTCCTGAACCTGACGAGTCAACAGCAGAGAAAATAAGACTTGTAGCAAGGAGGGAACCGGTTAAGACATTCATTTTTTTCTTCATAATTTCAGTCTCCTTTTTTGTTTGATAGCGCTTTCAAATTATTATAAGTCGTTTCTAAATTATTTTCACTAAAATTATATTTGTGAAATTTATTTTCATTTTCTGAGTTTTTTAGAAGGGACAAGGGATTGAAGTAAGGAAACACGAAAAAAGACCCTGTTAAAAAAGGGTCTTTTTACTTATCTTTCGTATTCATTTTTTTCTAACGAGCGAAAGAGCGTTATCATCTGCAAGAATCGTTACGTTCGGATGCTTTTTCAACGCTGATGCTGGCAGCTGTTCGTCCACTTCATCGGTTGTTAACAAACGCCTCATCACCTCTGATTTATTGATCCCTGAGGCGAGGAGCAAAATCTGGTTTGCTTTTAAAATCGACGCGATTCCCATCGTAATGGCTTCCGTTGGCACCTCTTCTAAACTATGAAAAAACCGTGCATTTGCTTTGCGCGTTGTTTCAGCAAGCTTAACAATATGGGTATGTGATGAAAAAGAAGTACCAGGCTCATTAAATCCGATATGACCGTTGCTTCCTATGCCGAGGATCTGTATGTCGATTCCTCCTCCACGGATCAACTCATCCTCATACCTTTCGCATTCCGCTTTCAAATCCTCTGCTGTTCCATCAGGAATATGGATATGGGACTCAGGCACGTTAATATGGGCAAACAGGTTCTTCTCCATAAAGTAACGGTAGCTGTTAGAGTCTTCCGGATCCATCCCAACATACTCATCTAGGTTGTACGTACACACTTGTTCATAGGATGTTC
Organism: Fictibacillus phosphorivorans; assembly: GCF_001619875.1. GTDB lineage: Bacteria > Bacillota > Bacilli > Bacillales > Fictibacillaceae > Fictibacillus > Fictibacillus phosphorivorans_B. The sequence continues at coordinate 547,138 of NZ_LRFC01000038.1, read as the reverse complement.
CGTTCTTTCTGTAATCTTGAATCAATTCTTTATATAACACGATCGGTGTTCCACCGGTTGCAAGACCTAGTTTTGCATCTGGCTTAGATTTTACGAGTTCAATGATCATGTTGGCAGCAATTGAACTCATCTCTTCATAATTCTTCACTTCTAAGACTTTCAAGTTTCATCACCTCTTCTAAAGCTGAGATTGCCTTTACAAAATGTCATTACCACTTCATAATCTTCGTCAAGAACGACGATGTCGGCATCTTTTCCAGGGGCGAGACTTCCTTTACGATCATATACGTTTAGTTCTTTAGCTGGGTTAACAGACGTCATCTGAATGATGTCTTCCAGCGTACAGCCCGTAAATTGCATCATGTTCTTCGCTGCTGTGTTCATCTTGATGATGCTGCCAGCAAGTGTTCCATCTTTTAAAGTCGCCGTCTCATTCTGCACGGTTACCTCTTGGCCGCCAAGATCGTACTGCCCATCACCAAGACATTTTGCCCGCATCGCATCCGTCACTAATACGACTTTCTCGTTTCCTTTTTGTCTGTAAGTTAAAGAGATAAGTTCTGGCCGAACGTGGATGCCATCAGCGATGAGTTCAGTTGTTAGTTCATCGTGTAAAAGGGCCGCTCCGACTACTCCCGGCTCACGATGATGAAGACCGCGCATTCCGTTGTAAAGGTGGGTAACATGTGATGCACCCGCCTTCATTCCGCTTACCACTTCTTCATACGTCGCATCAGAATGTCCGATCGAGGCGACGACATTTTGTTCATGTAGGTATGAGATTACTTCGAGGCTTCCCTCGATCTCAGGCGCAATCGTTACAAGCTTTATGTGCCCTGACGCTAGCTCTTGCCACTGTTTAAAAAGTTCTAAATTCGGTTCGATGATCGCACCGACTGGTTGTGCACCCGCTCTTTTCTCAGAAATAAAAGGGCCTTCAAGGTGGATGCCGAGCGTTTCAGCGTTCCCTTCCACTTGGCCCGCTTCTATAAACAACCCTGCGTTTTCCAATGCTTTTTCGATTTTGTTCTGCTCTTGCGTCATCGTCGTTGCGAGAAAACTCGTTGTCCCTTCTCTCGGCAGAACGCTCGCAATGGTTTCGAGCGCTTCAAAGGTTGCATCCATCGTGTCAGCTCCACCAGCACCATGAATATGAACATCGATCATCCCAGGAACGATATGATACGTTTCTGGCAGTTCGATAATTTCTGCATCATCACCAAAATGAAAGTCCACGTCAAAACCGCTTATTTTCCCGTCTTGCATGGCAATTGAACCTTTTTCAATGATTTGTTTTTCTCCGTAAATGGAAGCGTTTTTTAATATGATTGGTCTTCTCTCCATAACTCTGCCTCCTAAGTCCTCTACGTTTCTCTTGTTTTAATCGCATCTACTGTTTCCAAATAGGTTGCTTCTCGTTTCTTTTCCGATAAAAAATGCAGACTGATTCTGTCGATCAAATACAGCGTGCTTAAGTCTAGTCCAGTTAACAGGTAGTGATTGCGCAGCGGGTGGACTGTCCATAAGATCACATCTGAGAGTTTAGTTAAAGGTGTTTCACCAAATGCCGTAAATGCAACAACCACTGCTCCTTTTTCCTTCCCTTTTGTAACAGATTGAAGCAGGTCGGCTGTTTGTCCTGAACGTGAAAAAGCGAGGATAACGTCACCGCTCGTCAGCAATGTGCTTCGGATGATCATTAAATGCGGATCTGTAATCGCTTCACACACAAAACCCATTCGGCTTAAACGATAGTTTAATTCTTGTGCTGCTAATCCAGAGCTTCCGAGTCCATAAATAAAAATCCGATTTGCTTTCGTGATATAGTTTAGAACACTTTGGAGCTGTTCAGCGTCTCCTAAATCCTGCACATCTGTCAGCATATCTCGATAAGAAGAGGCAAGCTGCTGTTCGATTCCTTCTTCTTCTTTTAACTCAGCCACTCCCGCAAGCCTTACCTTCATCTCTACAAAATTACGGCAAGATATTTTTTTCGTAAAACGAGTGATCGAACTGATCGATACACCTATTGTTTCTGCAAGCTCTTGAATATGGCTTCGTGAAGCTTTTTCAGGATTGGCCAAAATGTAATTCGCTATTTTCTTTTCCTTATCTGATAGCGTAGAGAAAACGCTTTGTATTTCTTTTAATAATGATGCCATGTGCAACATCCTTTTTTATTTCGGAATTTGAGCAACAAAACGAGCGGTGATCTGTTGCGGACGCGTGATCGCACCGCCTACAACAACAGAATAAGCACCGATTTCGAGTACATCCCTCACCATCTCAGGCGTCATAATGTTGCCTTCTGCAATGACTGGAATGGATACTTCTTTTAATACCTCTTTTAAAAATTGAAAATCATTTTCATACAGTTTGTGTTCCTTGGATTCCTCCGTGTAGCCGTAAAGAGTCGTAGAAACACAATCAAAACCCAGTTCTTCAGCCTTTTTAGCTTCTTCTTTCGAGGAGATGTCAGCCATGAGCTGAACGTTGGGATTCATCTCGCGCGTGTATGAAACGAGGTTTTCTAGCGTGAGCTCATTCGGCCTTTCTCGTAACGTTGCGTCTATTGCAATCATTTCACAGCCGCTCTCGATTAATTCATCTATTTCTTTTTTTGTTGCAGTTATATAGATTTCACTGTCGTCATAATCTCTTTTCACGATCCCGATAACCGGCAGATCCACTTCCTGCTTGATCGCGAGTATGTCTTCTTTGGAGTTCGCACGGATACCAGATGCTCCGCCCTCTCTAGCAGCAAGAGCAAGTTTGGACATAATGAATGAACTATGCAACGGTTCATTTTCTAAAGCTTGGCATGATACAACTAAACCTTTTTTAATTTGATTTAACATAGATTTCCCCTGCCGTTTAATTTTTGTGAAAATATTCGTCATAATGTGTATGTTTTAGGTAATTATTTTCTATATAGTTAAAATAACATATTTGAAGAGCATGTAGTAGAGGAAATTGTGAATTGGATGATGGAATTCTTGGTGAGGCACTCTTTTACGGTACGTGTTCTTATATTTATTACACGTTCGCTCAGTGGGGAGCTGTTTTCGCTCAGTAGGAAGCCCGTTTCGCTCAATGGAGCGCTAGTTTCGCTCAATGAACCAGTCTTTCGCTCAGTGAAGCACTCGTTTCGCTCACAGCGTTTTTCCACCTACTTTCCCCAACCAAAACACATCTAATTTGAGCAGGATTTTGTCAAAAAAAGTAGAAATTTATGATAAAACGTGTAAGGAGTGATGCAATGATTGTAAAAGAAGCAGCAGAGTCTATTAAAATTAGAAAATTAAAGCTTATTTTAAAGCGATTTCCGCCACATCATCCGGTTCGTCATGAAATTGAGGTCGAATTGCTAAAAAGCGTTACCGGGTACAATGGTGAAAAGTCCCTCGACTTTCACATGAATCTACTTCCTGATGATGAAACTTTCATCTTCCACGATCTTCGCCTGCCTTTTGGCTCAAATCACTTTCAAATCGACATTCTCATTTTAACGACTACTTTTTTTCTGATACTCGAAGTAAAAAACATGGCTGGTACCTTAATATTTGACCAAGAATTTCACCAGCTCATAAGGATTTCCAATGACAAAGAAGATGTATTTTCTGATCCGATCTCCCAAGTCTACCGTCAGACTCACTTGCTGAAAGAATGGCTGAAGCACCATAAATTCCCCGAAGTTCCAGTAGAATCACTTGTTGTTATAAGCAATCCTCATACACGTATTAAATACGTTCCTCAGAGCATAAAAATTTCACAGAAAGTTACTCATAGCACAAATTTGCTGGCAAAGTTCCACGATTATCAACACATGAGAAAAAGTGAATTCATTTCAAAAAAAGACATTAAGAAACTCTCTCGCATTTTACTAAAACGCCATAGTCAATCCAATCAAGATCTTTTTCAACAGTTTTCAATCACCCAAGACGACCTCATAAAAGGCGTCGCCTGTACAAAATGCTTTACATTATCAATGATTCGATCAAGCCGAAAATGGTTTTGCCTTAAATGTGGCCATTATGACAAATTAGCACACATTCACGCTTTGAAGGATTTTGCTTTATTAAACGGCCCTGCTATTACAGTTCATGAATGCTGCGATTTCTTTCAGATATCCTCTCGCCATGTTGTAAAACACCTCCTGAATGCCATTAAACTTCCAATCACGCCAGCAGGTAGACATAATATCTATCATCTTGAAAACCTCTTATAAGTGAAGTATTTCAGAAAATTTCACGGTACGTGTTCTTATATTTATTACACGTTCGCTCAGTGGGGAGCTGTTTTCGCTCAATGGAGCATTGGTTTTGCTCAATGGAACGTTGTTTTCGCTCAATCGAGTACTGTTTTCGCTCAATCAACCTTTTGTTTCGCTCAGTGAAGAGCTCTTCTTGCTCCATTTGCACCTCATTTCGCCACACAACACCAGTTTTGCTCACAAACACCCTTTGTTTCGCACCCACTACACTAGTTTCTCTCACAAACCCCGTCCATTTCACCCCAACTGCACCTTGTTTCGCTCTCACCCCCCATACACAAAAAAACAACCGGAATGCCCTCATTCCGGTTGCTTCATCTTCTCTATAGTGTTGGATGCGACACGATAAACCGCGCATCACCTTTCATTCCAAAGCTTTTTACAGTTGATGGGACAATAAAATGGTCACCCTTTTTAAAGGAGGAAGAGGTTCCCGCACCCTCATCAACTTTCAGTTCTCCCTCGCCATCCAGTACGCTGACGAGAAGATACGAAGGATTTTTCACTTCGGCAACCGCTCCTGACAGGTTCCAATGGTATACGGTGAAATAACTTTCCTTCACCAATTTTTTAATCCTTAGATCATCATTTCCTGATAAAACAGGCTCAAAATTTGCATCCTCATGCGGGATCATCGCAACTTCAATCGATTTCTCAATGTGAAGTTCACGCGTGTTGCCTTCATCATCGCGGCGGTCGTAGTCATATACACGATACGTAACATCTGAACTTTGCTGCGTTTCAAGGATCATCGTCCCCGCACCGATCGCATGGATCGTTCCGTTCGGTACATACACGAAGTCACCTGGCTTGATCGCCACTTTTCGAAGCAGCTCGTCCCAGCGGTTTTCGGCAACCATCTGTTCAAACTGAAGCTTCGAACTTGCATGGTGACCATACACGAGTTCTGCATCTGGCTCACAGTCGATCACGTACCAGCATTCCGTTTTACCGAAAGCTTCTCCTTCTACTTCACGCGCATACGAATCATCCGGATGTACTTGCACAGAAAGGTCTGTTTTCGCATCTAAAATTTTTACGAGCAGCGGAAAATCTTCTCCGTCTTGATCAGCAAAAAGTTCGCGATGTTCATCCCACACCTGATCCAGCGTCTTGCCTTTTAACGGGCCGTTTTCTACTACACTTGGTCCATGTGAATGAGCGGAAATTCCCCAGCACTCACCAGTGGTTTCAGTCGGAATATCATAGCCGAACTCTTGACGTAATTTCGTACCGCCCCAGATTCGGTCTTTAAAGACAGGTTTGAGAAAAATAGGCTCTTTATACACAATGTCACAACTCCCTATATGGGTTTTCTTCCTACCATTCTAAACGTTTGTTTAAAATTAAACCACTAAAGGCTGGATTTTATAGACTAGAAATTATTACTATCGGGAATCTATGTAAGTAGGTTTGATTTTAGAGCGGTTTCATATATACTAGAGCTTTATAAATATACAAATATTCTGATTAATTTTACATAAAAAGACAGGAGATTTTGAGCGATGAAATTTACAATTGCGCCGCTTGGCGATAACAGTTTGATCATTGAACTCGGGCTTGATATCAGCCGCGAAATCCAGCAAAAAGTCAAAAAAGTCTCCTCATTCTTTGAAGAGAAAACATTTGACTGGGTCATTGAGACCGTTCCTGGTTTTACGACGGTTGCTGTATTTTACGATCCATTAAAAATACAAAGTGACACGCTGCCCTATGAAAGTGTATGTGAAGAGTTAAAACTGCACTTAGAAAAATTAGAGGTTGAGGAAGATTCGAGACCCCGTATTGTGGAGATTCCGGTTTGTTATGGCGGAGAGTTCGGACCAGATCTAGAGGAAGTCGCAAGCCATAACGGACTTTCGACTGAAGAAGTGATCGATATCCATGCGAACGGTGAATATATCGTTTATATGATCGGATTTGCTCCAGGATTTCCGTATATTGGCGGGATGAGTGAAAAAATTGCGGCTCCAAGAAGAAGCAATCCGCGGCTTAAGATACCCGCAGGATCTGTTGGAATTGCAGGAAAACAAACAGGTGTGTATCCGATTGAAACGCCTGGCGGCTGGCAGCTGATCGGAAAAACGCCGCGAAAACTGTTTCTTCCGGAAGGCGAAACCCCTTCTCTTTTACAAGCAGGAGATCAAATTAAATTTGTGCCGATCTCAATCGAAGAGTTTCAAAGAATAGAGGAGGACGAAAAATGATCAAGATTACAAAACCTGGCCTCCTAACGAGTGTTCAAGATTTAGGTCGTTACGGTTATCAAAAATACGGGGTCATCACGAGCGGTGTGATGGACACGACAGCACATCGGATAGCAAATCTGCTTGTTGGAAATGATGAGAATGAAGCTACGTTAGAGCTTACACTTCTCGGTCCTGATATGGAGTTTCGTGATGATACGCTGATTTCGATCTGCGGCGGTAATCTGTCTCCTTCTATTAATGGTAAGCCGGTAAAACTATGGCGTTCTGTGCTTGTGAAAGCCGGCAGCAAGCTGAAGTTTGGCGGATGCAAAACCGGATGCCGAGCTTATCTCGCGGTAGCTGGCGGTTTTGATGTACCAGAAGTGATGGACAGCAAATCAACATACATACGTGCCGGGATTGGCGGTCATAACGGAAAAGCACTTCAAAACGATGATGAGCTTTCCATTGGGAAACCCAGTGAACTTTCCCGCCAGATTTCTGAAATTTTAGCAGAAGAACGAAAAGATAAGGCGTTCTCGGAAATGAAATGGACCATTTCATCAGACTTTACCGTTTCTTCCGTTTCTAAACCACATGTACGCGTGATGAGAGGCAGACAATATGACTGGTTCACAACGGACAGCCAGATGAAGCTTTTTACAGAACACTTTGAAGTAACATCACAGTCTGACCGTATGGGCTACCGCTTAAAAGGGCCAGAACTCTCACTCGAAAACAAACAGGAAATGCTTTCTGAAGCCGTGAGTTTTGGAACCATTCAAGTGCCATCTGAAGGAAATCCGATCGTTCTTCTCGCCGACCGTCAAACAACAGGCGGTTATCCGAAAATCGGTCAGATCGCGACAGTCGACTTATCAATCATGGCGCAGCTGAAGCCTGGCGACAAAGTACAGTTCGTCGAAGTCTCGCACGAAGTGGCACAACAACTCTACTTAGATCGAGAAAAGAAGTTACACCAGCTGAAACAAGGAATCGCACTTAAAATACGACAAAAAACGAAGTAATGAAGGAGGAACAGTATGAAGAAAGAGTCAAAAGCAAGTATTCTGCTGGGTGCCGCGTTTTTAATGGCCACATCAGCGATCGGACCAGGATTTTTAACACAAACGACCCATTTCACATCCATTCTCGCAGCAAGTTTTGGTTTTGTTATTTTAACTTCTATCATTATTGATATTGGTGCTCAGATGAACATTTGGCGAATTATTGCCGTATCTGAAAAAAGAGCACAAGATATCGCAAATGACGTGCTTCCGGGTCTAGGCTTCTTCTTGGCCGCCTTGATTGTGATTGGTGGTCTGGCCTTCAATATTGGAAACGTTGCAGGAGCAGGATTAGGATTAAATGTATTATTCGGTGTCTCCCCTGAGATGGGTGCGGTGCTAAGTGGTGTGATTGCCATTTTAGTATTCGTTGTGCGCGAAGCAGGAAAAGCGATGGACCGTTTTACACAAGTGGCTGGTTTTGTCATGATCGCACTAACGATCTATGTGATGTTTACCGCACAGCCTCCTGTTGGCGAAGCTGTTGTAAAAACGTTCGTCCCGGACACGATTGATATCCTTGCGATCGTAACGCTAGTTGGTGGAACGGTAGGTGGTTATATTACGTTTGCCGGTGCTCACCGATTGCTTGATGCAGGCATTAAAGGAAAAGAAAATTTAAGAGAGGTTACGCGCGGGTCTATCTCAGCGATCGGGATTGCTTCCATCATGCGTATCTTCTTGTTCCTAGCCGCTCTTGGGATCGTAGCGCAAGGCTTGCAGCTGGATCCTAACAACCCTCCAGCATCTGTTTTTAAGTTAGCCGCTGGAAACGTCGGTTATAAAATGTTTGGTGTCGTAATGTGGGCCGCAGCCATTACATCTGTTGTTGGTGCAGCGTATACGTCCGTTTCGTTCATCCGAACGTTCAATCAAACATTAGAAAAATATCATAAATGGATCATTATCGGATTTATCGCTGTTTCAACCATCGTATTTGCGCTGGTTGGAAAACCAGTTGCCATCCTAATCTTAGTGGGTGCTTTAAATGGCCTTATTTTACCGATCGCACTTGGTGTTATGCTAGTTGCAGCACACAGAGAGAAGATTGTTGGTGATTATAAACACCCCGTGTGGATGACGATTTTCGGGGTCGTGATTGTGGTCATCATGGCAGCTATGAGTGTGTATATGCTGTATACAGAAATTCCGAAGCTATTCGCATAAATCCAGGTAAAAGGGGGAGCTTTTATGAACGAACTAGACAGATTGAGTCCAGCTGAAGCCCGTGATTTAATCCGGCGCGGTGAATGGGAGAAGCCGACGAGCGGACTCGCAAACGGATACACGCAAGGTAATCTTGTTGTGCTGCCAAAAGAGCTGGCGTTTGAGTTTCTTTTATTTTGTCAGCGAAACCCGAAGCCTTGTCCCGTTCTTGATGTAACAGAACCCGGGTCCGCTGTTCCAGCGCTTGTTGCGCCGAATGCCGATCTCTCCGTGGACATTCCGAAGTACCGCGTTTACCGTGGGGGCGAAATGACTGAAGAACGAACGGACATAAAGGAACTCTGGAATGAAGATATGGTCGGCTTTTTGCTTGGCTGCAGCTTTACGTTTGAGCACGCGTTAATGAATAACGGAATTCCCGTTCGTCACATCGAGCGGGGCTGGAATGTTCCGATGTTTAAAACGAACATTCAATGTGTGAAGGCTGGACGATTTGAAGGTCCGATGGTTGTAAGCATGCGTCCGATCCCTGAAAAAGATGTCGTTCGAGCTGTTCAGGTGACGAGCCGCTTCCCTTCTGTTCATGGTGCACCGGTTCATATCGGAAATCCTGAATCGATCGGTATCCATGATCTGTATCAGCCAGATTTCGGTGATCCTGTTCAAATTCATGAAGGAGAAGTACCCGTGTTCTGGGCATGCGGTGTAACACCTCAAGCCGTAGCGATGCATGTGAAGCCAGAGATTATGATCACACATGCACCCGGGCACATGTTTATTACTGATATTCGAGATGAGAAGTATGGGGTCTTATAAAATAAGGCCATAAATGACACGTTTTTTTAAATAAAGAGAGAAAACTGATTCAATATGTGCCACTTTAGGTGCTTTGAATCAGTTTTTTTGTTTGATGTGGCTATCTAAAGCTTGTGGATCTTGGAAAAATAAGTCTGTGAGCGAAAACAGAGGGTGTATTGAGCGAAACATAGGGTGTATTGAGCGAAACAGAGTGTGGATTGAGCGAAAACAGAGGTGGTTTGAGTGAAACGAACCTGGTTCTGCGCGAACGTGTAACAGATAAAAAAACACGTACCGTAAAACTGCTCAAAAAAGAACCGATTCGATCCTTTGAATCAGTTCTATCATTCAATCGTTATTATTTTTCGGATGCACCACCGTGTTCAGCAGCCCTCCAATTATAATCATCATCGCAGACAGATAAAACCACAGCATCAACACAACGAGCCCTGCCACTTGCCCGTACAACGCGGAATAATTATTTCCGCTCACGTAGGAGGCAAAGCCCATTGAAACGAGCTGCCAGCCGATCGTTGCAAAAAATGCGCCAGGAAGCACCTTTCGGAAACCTAATGAGATGCTCGGCGCAAATGAATACAGCACGATAAAGAAAATCAGCAGAAATACGGTTCCCATTCCCCATTGTACGATGATCCATAGCTTATGAAACGGTACAATCAAAAAAGCACCTTCCAAATAGACACGCAGCACCTTTTCAAAGATCGGGACAAACACGGAAAAAAGGACGGCGATCATGAATCCAATGGTTAAGAGCAAACTTTCTGCAATCGACTTCAGCATGTACTCATCATTTCTCACTTCATACGCGTCATTCAATATGCGCTTCATACACTGAAAACCCATGGATGATAGCCAAAGCGTTATGATTAAACTGAACGACAATAGATTACCCTCTTGCCTCATGACGGTGTACGATAATGTTTTTTCGATTAATGCGTAAGTGCTGTCTGGGGCATACGGCTGAATAAGCTCTAAAATATTTTCTTCGCGCAGCGGCAAATAGGTCAGCAGCGAATAGATCACCAACAAAAACGGAAACACTGACATCAGGAAGTAATACGCCATCTGCGCAGACAGATCGTAGACCCTTAATTGGAAAAATCGGTCGCTTAATTTATTTAGGACTTCAACGATATTCATGTTGCAACACCTCATCTAAGCCAGTCCTTAAAAGTCGTAACTATAATATATACGCAAAAAGTTGTCCTTTCAGATCATTTTTTTGAAAGTAATTTATTGATGCTACTCGAGGGCGATTGATTTCCGTTCCAGGTGCTCGCTTTCCGCGGGGCAGGCGGTGAGCCACATTTGGCGTTTCACTCTTAAGTGTCATGCGGGGTATATGAAGTAGTAGAGATCGCTATATTTGTCGAGGATTGTAGACTCGTGGATAAATGGCAAAAACTTTTGGATTGAGAGCCAAAACTCGTGGATAAACAACTGAAATTTCTGGATTCTGGACCAAAACTTTTGGATTGCATGAACGAGATGCCCCACAGGGTATATAAAATGGTCAGTTTCTGTACCCTAAACTGCACCTTCTTGCACTTTAACAGAACGAAATCAACCTCGAGAGCTTTTATAAGCTAAATTCTTGTTGCACTTTCACCTCTCATTGCTAGCATCTAACTACATTCCCCCCACTTTCTCCTTAAGCAAGTTAATGTCTTTCTAATCCAAAATCCTGTAAGCTGTAAACAATACTTTTGTCAGATGGGAATGACACTACATATGGAAACGACACAGAGCTATAAACATTCTACGATCGTTACCTTGCTTCTTGCAGGTACGTTTATTGCAATTCTTAATCAAACGCTGATGATTACGGCAATTCCGCCAATTATGAACGAGATGAACATAACTGCGAACAGTGCTCAGTGGCTGACGACTGTTTTTATGCTTGTTAATGGGATTATGATTCCAGTCAGCGCGTTTCTGCTCGAGCGCTTTACGACAAGGCAGCTTTTTATTACCGCGATGAGTGTATTCGCGTTCGGTACACTTGTGGCAGGACTCGCGCCTAACTTTGAGATGCTGCTGCTTGGAAGAGTGATTCAATCAAGCGGTGCGGGCGTTATGCTTCCGCTTATGCAAACGGTGTTTCTTATGATCTTTCCGGTGAACAAACGGGGATCAGCGATGGGGTTAGTCGGGCTCGTGATCTCGTTCGCGCCAGCGATCGGACCCGCCTTATCTGGATGGGTGACGTCTCATTATTCATGGCGTGTGCTGTTTTTTATCATCCTCCCGATTGCGATTATTGATATCATCATCGCTTTCTTCGCCCTGAAAAATGTAACAGAAACAACCAAAACAAAAGTGGATGTTTTATCGATCATTCTGTCTTCGTTTGGTTTCGGAGGCTTGCTATACGGGTTTACATGCGCTGGAAATCTTGGGTGGACAGCAACACCAACATTGCTCTGGCTCGCAATTGGCGTCATCGCTCTTGTGCTCTTTATTACTAGACAACTGCGATTACAGCATCCGATGCTTGAATTTAGAGTTTTTGCTAATTCCATCTTTCCGCTCACGGTCATTATTGGGATGATCACGTTTATGGGATTGATCGGAGCTGAGACGATTATTCCGCTTTTCATGCAAAACATGAGAGATTTTTCGGCGTTTGAAGCCGGACTCGCTCTTTTACCGGGCGCACTTATTACCGGTCTTCTGTCACCGATCACGGGGAGGCTTTTTGATAAGTTTGGCGCACGCTGGCTCGCATTTACCGGGTTAATTATCATTACGGGATCATCGTTCGCGTTCGCTACTTTAAGTCCAACTACTTCATTTACCTTCATCACAGTTATGTATAGTGTGCGGATGTTTGGACTCGCGATGGTTATGATGCCTGTTGCAACTGCAGGATTAAACCGCTTGCCGAAACGGCTGATTCCGCATGGTGCTGCAATGGATAACACGATGAAGATGATTGCCGCTTCAGTCGGTACCGCCATTTTGGTTACCGTTATGACAACAACAGCCTCGAACGCTGGAGGAAATCCAGAGATCGCACATCCAGATATGTATGGTGCGAATATGGCTTTTATCGTCGTTTCTGTTCTTTCCTTGATCGGACTGATTATCTCTTTCTTCATAAAAGAAAAACAAACAGAAGCAGAAGGCAGCTGAGTACAGCTGCCTTTTTTTATGTTAAATTATTGTAATCTTACGTAATATTTAGTGACATTCCAAGTGTTATAAGTAATACTGAAGATATATATAAACTTTACCCTACTAGTGTGTTAAATGATTTATATGTATTTGTCATATATTTTTTACAGGAGGCTTTTATTTGAAAACGATCCAACAAAAATTAGCTGAAATCATTGTGAACGAATCTTCTTCTCTCGCTGAACAAATTATTAGCCGACGCTTTGAGAAATATCCCGTAAAAGAGAAGCAATTGTTCGATTATCAGTCTTCTAAGGATTACATCACAAAATTTATTCAGCTATGCGGAAGCTCCCTTCTGCTGTCTCCAAGCGTTAGGGAGGAAAGGCTGAAAGAGGTGGCCATCACTACGGCTCAGTTTGCACTTCAATATGGTCAGTCACTTGATATTGCTATGCAGCCAAATCAATTTATCCGGTCAGAACTTATTAACGTGATCGCTCGACTATCTGAAGAAGAGGGATACACGTTAAAAGAAACCATTTCGCTCGTACAAGATATGAATCAGATGCTTGATCTCTCCTTTCAATGCTTTATGGAAACCTATATGGAGAGTATCTTGCAGGCGATATAAGCGAAAAGACACTTAATCACAATGATCAAGTGTCTTTTTTATGGGTACAAAAAATCTTTTTTGTTTTCTAATATAACAACCTGGTGTTCAGATTCTTTTGCGATTTGCTTCGTTTGTTCAACAAGATAAGCAATTTGTGCTGCAGCTTGTTTTGCCCCTTTCACTAAAAGCGGCACACCGATAAAATCAATGCCAAGTCTTCTCGAAAACAATCCGCCAAACGTCATGGCCAGCGGAACTGTCGGTGATGTGTTAGAAAAGATGATTCTTTCACCTGTGTTGTTTCTCTTCTCTAAAAGTTCATATAAATTTTTTAGACCTGGAACAAAAATTTTAGATCTGCCCCGCCCTACCGAATAAACGGAATGACCGTCCTCATCGATCCCGTGAAAGATGATCGTCCCCATATCTGACGTTTTTAGTTTATTAAAGTATTCTACGTTAAGTATCTGTTCCTTTGATAGTTCCACATGTTGAGGCAGTTTTTTAAGATGAAATGCCGCAGCAAGCGATGTCGTATGTGTACCACCGTAATCGTTATAGATAAAAATCATTCCATACAGCTCCTATCGTTATTTCATCTATCATTATCTCCGTTTCTAGTAGGAAGATACCTTTCATAGAAGGGATATTTGTCGAAATGTCGAAGAGTTCTTCATAAACATCCGAACCCTGTTTGAGGAGGCACACTTATGGAAGGTTGTAGAGATCTTGGAACAAAAATTATGGATCACAGCAAGCAACTTGTGGACCGATTATCCCCAATCGAGAACTTAGACGCGAAATATACGAATTTTTTATTCAAGCTGCCTTATTGGATGGAAACGTTATTTTCCTATTTAGGAGAATCGCTTATGGAGAAAGACTCTTCACTCGTTGAAAAAAAGATTCAAAGGTGGGCTGATGCATTCGGACAGCGCTCGTCTGAAAGTGATATACCGCTCGATCACGCCCTTCACTTTATCTTTGAAACGCGCGTGGTGATTTGTGGTTTTTTAGAAGAAGAGGCCATCAAACATACTATTTCCGCTGATTCTGTAATAAAAATGTGCAGCAGCATTCATTTACAGATCGACCGTGCAGCTCGTTCCATTGTCACGCACTACACCACATTTATGCATAACACGAAAAAAGCACTTCAGCACACGAATCGGAATTTGGACATATCGATTGCTGAGTTGAATAACATTCGAACAGCACTTTTTGAAGCTACGATTTTCTCAATAACTGATAAAGATAATCGAATTATTCAAGTGAATGATCACTTTTGCAAACTAACAAAATATAATCGGGACGAGCTGATCGGTCAGGATCACGGCAAAATCTTCGTCTCTGGTGTTCATTCTGACGAGTATCTTGAACATATTGTACACGAAATAAAGGCAGGCAGAGTGTGGAACGGTGAAATCTGCAATAAAGCGAAAGACGGCTCTCTTTATTGGGTCGATACAACGATCATTCCGTTTCTTGACCGTGAAGGAGTTGCTTATCAGCACATCTCCATTCAGTATGATATAACGGAAAAGAAGAAAACAGAAGAAATTTTGCTAAAGTCAGAAAAAGTCTCATTAATCGGCGACTTGGCGGCTGGAATCGCACATGAAATCCGCAATCCGCTTACATCAATCAGTGGCCTCGTTCAGCTTTTCAATGAATCAGATCCAGAAAAGAACGATTTTTATAAAGAGATTATCCTGACTGAGATCAATCGCATCAACTTTATCGTAAGTGAACTGATGGTCCTTGCAAAACCGCACGCCGTCTACTTCAGCTGGTTCAACATCACTGAGAGCATTCAAAACGTCATTGATCTCATGCAGCCTGAAGCAAACTTAAGAAACGTCGTTATTTTATTTGAAAAACAAGAACGTATTCCACTCGTTTATGGTGAGAAGAATCAACTCACTCAAGTGATCATCAATATGATCAAAAATGCGATGGAAGCCCTGCCGAACGGCGGAACGATACAGCTATCGGCCACATCATCTGATGACAACATCGTACTCTCGATAAAAGATGATGGTGTAGGCATGACTGAAGAACAAAAAAAGAGGTTGGGTGAACCGTTTTATACGACCAAGTTCAACGGCACAGGCCTCGGACTCATGATTTGCTTCAAGATCATTCAAAATCACCGGGGCACGATCGAGGTGGAGAGCTTGTTGAATGAAGGGACAACCTTTAGGATTACACTGCCTTTGCATTCTACTCCGAATATTGAACCTATGAAAGTGGATAGCTTAAATGAACTTAGATGAAATTTTTGCTATCGTGAATATATTTGATTTAACGTGAAATTATTGAAATTAACGTGAAATGATTAAGATTAATGTGAATATATTTGATTTAATGTGAATATATTTTCCCTTGTCTATTTAGAACTAACAATAAAGGAATGTGTTTTCCTGAAACACACACATATTTCTCCATACATATTTTTCCCACTGGTCTGCTGGTTTTTAACACAAAAAAGATGCTCAAGGACACGAAAATCCTGAGCATCTTTTTAAACGTTTGTTTAAAAAATCATATTTGCTACTAAAAGGGAGACTAATCCGACGAACCAACAGATTGTGGTTGGGACGGACCAAACCATGATCTGCTCTTTTACATCTTTGATCCCTAGCATTCTGTTAACCACCCAGAAAAGGCTATCGTTAAAATACGAGAATACCATGGATCCCATTGCAGCAGCTTGGGCAGCCAATGCCATGTTGACATCAAGCTGTGAAAGGATTGGTGCGGAAATGGATGCAGCCGTAATCATCGCAACCGTACCGCTTCCTTGTACTAAACGTACGATCGTGGCTACAAAGAAAGGAATCAAGATTGCTGGCAATGCAAGGCCTGCAATACTTTCGGCTATATAGTTACCGGCTCCGCTTTCACGAAGAACATTTCCAAGCGCACCACCTGCACCTGTTACTAAAAGGATGATCCCTGCCGTTTGAATGCCCTCTTCCATTCGGTCAAGTGATTCAGAACGGCTCAAGTTTCCTGCTAGAGCGTAGATTGCTACAAGTAACCCAATGCTGACTGCGATAATCGGTTTACCTAAGAAAATCAGAACACCGTAGAATCCAGATGTTAATTCGAGCGCCGCTAAAGTTGTGTTTAAAAAGATTAGTAGAATGGGCAGAACGATTGGTAATAATGAGCGGCCAAGTGATGGAAGATCGTGTTCTCTCGCGCTCGCTAATTCGATGAATTCTTGGTAAGCTGCTTGTTTATTTGGTCGTGTGAAACCTAACTCTGAATCATCTGGCACTTGATAGATTCTTTTGCCTAACCATTTTGCGTACAGCACGCCTGCAATCATCGTCGGTATAGCAAACAATAGACCAAGCCCGATCATAAGACCAATATCGACTCCAAAGATTCCTGCTACACCTAACGGACCAGGAGTTGGCGGTACTAAGGAGTGCGTGATGACGAGTCCGACTGCTAGCGCAACACCTAATGAGACGACTGACTTTCCTGTTTTCTTTGATAGTGCTTTTACAAGTGGATTTAAAATAACAAATGCTGAGTCTACAAAGATTGGAATGGAAACAACGTAACCCGCGATCGCCATCGCCCATTCTTCTTTTTTCCTGCCTACTGCCTTAATCAGAGAGTAAGCTAATGTTTCCGCTGCTCCCGACACTTCTAGAATTCGTCCGATCATAACACCGAGACCAATTACGATACCAATAGATGCTAACGTACTCCCGAAACCGGCTGAAATCGTATCTGCCACTTTTCCAGGTTCCATTCCACCCACAAGACCGGCAATAGATGCTGCAATAAGTAAAGCTAAGAAAGCGTGAACCTTTGTTTTTAAAACGAGAAAAATTAATGCAATAACCCCAAGAACTAACCCAGCTACCATTTGTGCTCCTGAAACTTCCATTTCATTAACCCCCTTTAATGTAAGCGCTTTTATTTTATTGGAATAATAGTGAAGGGCTTTACACCCTTCACCTTATGAGACCAACCGCTTTTTACAAGCTGTTTGCTGTAAACTTTGGAGCGTATTGAGCCGCAAGCTTAATGCACTCTTCCATACTTGTGCTTTCTGCAATGTTCTTACCCGCAATATCGAATGCTGTTCCATGGTCTACAGACGTTCTTAAGAATGGCAGACCATTGGTGATCGAGATCGTTCTATGGAAATCTGTCATTTTTGCCGCGATATGCCCTTGGTCATGATAAAGAGAGAGTACAGCGTCGTATTTTCCGTTTAATGCTTGGAAGAATACAGAGTCTGCCGGAACAGGACCTACCGCATTGATTCCATCTGCTACTGCCAACTCAATACCTGGCTTGATTTGCTCTACTTCTTCCCAGCCAAAAAGACCGCCTTCACCGCTATGCGGATTTAAACCAGCAACAGCCCATCTTCTGTTTTCAACCCCTAGGCGAGCGAGCGCTCGATCACAACGGATCAAGTAGTCATGTACGCGCTCTTTCGTCATCGCCGCAATGGCATCTTTCAAAGATAAGTGACGTGTTAAGAAGAAGATTCTCATCCCTTTTACTTCAAACATCGTTAAAGGATCGTTTGAACCGGCAAGTGCTTCAAGCATTTCCGTGTGGCCGATATATGGAACGTTTGCAGCTTTTAAAGATTCTTTGTTGATCGGCGTTGTTGCAAGTGCTTTAACTTCTCCTACAGTCGCAAGTTCTACGGCTTTTTTGATGTATTCAAAAGCTCCCTGTCCACCTTGAGCTGAAACTTCACCATACTGAAGCTGATTGATATCGATGTTGTTTAAGTTGATCACATCAACTGTACCGAGTTCGTACTTTCCTTCTGCTGGTGTGTTTACTTCGTTGATCGAAAGGTCTGCTCCAACGATCTTGATCGCTTTTTCAAGTACAGCGGCATCCCCGATCACAAGTGGTTTACATACGTCGTAAATTTCTTGTTTCGCAAGAGATTTCATTGTGATCTCTGGTCCAATACCTGCTGGGTCACCCATAGGAATGGCAATAATGGCTCTTTCAGTGGTTGTCGTTTTCGTTGCTGTTGTCATGTTTTTGTTCCTCCTTGGAATGTATAGAGTATTCTTATTGAACTTGTTTTGTAGACGTTTGATTCGCTAAAAGATGTTTAACAATGGTGTGAATTGCTTTTTTGTCACCAACCATCCCGCCTTTCGTAGCGAGTGGTATGCCATCAAAGTATCCTCCGATAAACTGTCCATAAGCCACTAGAGGGAGCACTTCGTCTTTTAGCTTGATTCCTTCCGCTCTTCCAACAGAACAGAGAGAAGCTGTAACATCTCCTCCGCTCGAGAAGCATCCGCCGATCTCGTAGTTTGAAGACTGAATGACGATTCGCGTAATCTTTCCTAACCCATCCGCGATTCGTTTCGCTAACTGATCCTGGCTGACACCTTGCTCTTTTGCTAAATGTTTCAAGTCTAATTGCTTGGCAGATGGCGAATTCGTTGTGATGATCAGGATATCTTGCTGATGTATCTCTTCTAAAGCCACCTTCACCACACGCTCGATCTCTGTTTCCCAGCTGTCGGATAGACTCGCTAATTTTTCTGCATCCACATAGACTGGATTGGCATTCGTTTTATCGATCAGGTAAGTCAATTGTTGAGCACTTAATGACGTTACGCTGCCAACCGTAACAATAATCTTTTTGCTTTGTGTGTGCTGGCTCGTGTATGCTTTTGCGTAATAAGCGGTTAGTGGACCTGGATCAACAGGAACAAGTCGGAAGTCCTCGATCAGTGCCATCGCATGTGCAATGTCTTCGATCTCTTCATCTGTCACTGCATCTAATACGAGAATGCGATTGCCTTCTTGTATGCTTTTCTTTAAATCTTGTAAAATAGTCTCTTTCCCTTGCAATACGGTTTCGAGACCGATATGAGCAACAGGATATTCACTTTGTTTCCTTATAATAGAAGGAACATACGATTCGGTCAGTGGTGTAACCGGGTCTTTGGCCACATCTGTCGCTTGCACGGGTACACCATTTACGAGTAAGTATCCGCCTGATGTGATGCGGCCTGATTCTGGAAACGAAGCTACAACTATCGCTATCGCCTGATTCCCCAGTTCTTGCAAAACGTTATCAATCTCAATACCGATGTTTCCTCTTACCGTACTGTCTATCCTTTTGCAGATAACGTCTGCTCCCCAGCGCTGAAGATTGTTTAATGCAGTTTTAATTCTCATTTCAGAAACTTCTTTTCGTGCATACCTGCTGTCCGTGTCGATACAAACGGCATTGTAGCTTCCTGAAGCAGGTTCCTGATCGTAATAGACCATTGTCGCTGCTTCAAATCCTTGTTTAATAAGCTTTACTCCCGTTGCATTAGCACCTGTCAGATCATCCGCAATAACGCCAACTTTCATTCCTGCTCACCACCTTCAACCGTTACAACATCCAAATATTCATTCAGCTTTTCTTCTGTTTGTGCTGACAAGCTCGAATCTGTGATCACACCGTGAATCTGTGTGAGATCGCATACTTTTGTAAGGGATTTTTGTTCAAACTTGCTAGAGTCTGCAACTAGCCATGTTTTCTCAGATGCTTCTATCATGAGTTTCTTAATGGAAGCCTTTTCAAAAGTTGGTGCCGTAACACCCGCTTTAAAATCAATGGCATGTGCTCCTAAGAAGAATAGATCTACATGAATGTTTCTTAACATCTGTTCAGTAAGTGGACCGAATAAAGTACCAACATTATTTTGAAGCTCTCCGCCGGTAACGATGACTTTCACGTCAGTATCCGTAAGCTCGGCCGCAATTTTGATGTCATTTGTAACAACAGTGATCGTCTTTTTGTCTTTTAGTAATTTCGCGATCTCAAGCGTTGTCGTTCCTGAATCTAAAAGAATTGTTGCATGATCTTGAATAAACTCAACAGCTTTTTTCGCGATCATTTTTTTGCGATCGTTGAACTTGCCTTCCTTTGTTCGGAATGAAGATTCTATCACTAGCGGTTTGTTTAGAATCGCACCGCCATGGGTTCTGATGATCTGGTTGTTTTCTTCGAGGTAAGCAAGATCACGACGAATCGTCATTGCCGAAACATTCAGTTCACTTACTAGGTCTTCAATATCTATTTTTCCGTTCGTATTTAATTGTTTGAGAATTTGTTCTCTGCGTTCTTTAGGCATCTTCTTCATCACCTTTGTTAATTTCAAACACTTTATACTTTATATAATGTTACAAACGAACAAATATGTCAATGAATTTTGTTTAAAATGAACAAAATTGTTTTTGATGTTGGCGAATGACTTTTTCATTTATGTCGAAATGTGCCGAAAATCGGATAAATTCTTTTATATGCGTAATTATCTGGTCTATGTACGTAATTATTGAGGTTATCTACGGATATCATTTGCTTTACCTCGTAATTATTGTTTGTGTCTGTTTGAGGTGGACAGAATTATGAAAGTTCCCGCTCAAAAACACACTACAAAAAATCTCATCATGCCATCACTACATAATCATCTAGCACGCACCGTTTTTAAACTTAATGTATCTAATAATAGTCGCTTTTAACATTTACTTGTATACTAGTTGTATAGAATTGAATGATCTTATAAAAACACACAATACATGGTACATAAGGGGAAGAATTTAAGAATGTCCATTCTGATCGTTGATGACAATAGCGTAAATCTATTTGTAATTGAAAAAATATTAAAAAACGCAGGATATGAAGACTGTACCTCTCTATCATCGGCTCATCAGCTGTTTGATTATTTGGAGCAGAACGAAAATCAGCTGAATAAAAAGCAGGTCGACCTCATTCTTCTCGATATCATGATGCCAGAGATTGACGGAATCGAGGCGTGCCATCGTCTGCAGCAGGACGAACGCTTTAAGGACATTCCGATCATTTTCATTACTGCTCTTGAAGATTCTAGCAAACTGGCAGAAGCGCTCGACTGTGGTGGAATGGATTATGTGACAAAGCCAATCAATAAAGTAGAATTGCTCGCGAGAATACGAGTGGCCCTTCGCTTAAAGTACGAAAAAGACTGGCATGCCGAGCAGGAGCAAAAGATTCAAAATGAGCTCGATCTCGCCATGCAAGTTCAAAAAGGACTTTTAAACCCGCCGATAAAAGAGGACAACATCACGATTAATGTATCTCATCTTCCTTCATTCAAGCTCGCTGGAGATATGTATTATTGGCATAAGTTCGATGAGCACCGTTATGGCATCATCCTTCTCGACATGATGGGACACGGCATTTCATCCTCCCTTGTCTGCATGTTCATCTCTTCTGTAATGAGGGATACGATTAAAGAACTAAGAGATCCTGAACTCGTCATCAAAGAACTAAACCGTTATATGACTCTGCTTCACAATCCGAAGAACGATTATAACTACTATTTCACAGGCATCTATCTTTTGATTGATACGGAGAAAAAGACGGTCGAATATGTGAACGCCGGGCACCCTGAAGGATATGCACTTGTTGACAATGCGCTTCACCCAATCGAAAGGTGCTGTTATGCGGTTGGCTTTTTTGAACAGATTAAGGTAAAAAAGTCAGTCATTCAATACGAGGACACCATTCAGATGCTGCTCTTTACAGATGGCGTTCTAGAAGCGGGGGATGACGAAGAGTTGATGCTCGAAAAGTTAAAATACGTCGCTTCAGAAAAGTGGAGCAACATCCGCTCACCGATCCACCTTGTGATACCAGAAGAGCAGCAAAACGAGCAGAGCGATGATATGTGTATTATGATGATTCAAGCGAACTAAAAAAGCAGGAAGAAGAGATTTCTTACATTCCTTCATCCTGCTTTTATTTTTTCCGATAAATCTTCACTTGTTCTGCAAAATCAGCATATTTTTCTGCACAGTCCGCAAACTGAATCGATTCTTTATCACCAAGACCGAGAAACCCATTAGGACTAAGGCTGTCATAAAACAGTTCATGCACTTGGTTTTGCAGAGCTGCTGTAAAATAAATCAATACGTTACGGCAAAAAATCACATGAAATTCGTTAAAAGATTGATCTGTCACAAGGTTATGCTGAGCAAAGCTGATCTGCCTTAATAGCGAAGTGTTCAAGTAAGCAAAGTGGCCGTCTGTTGTGTAGTACTCAGAAAAGGCCTCTTTACCTCCCGCAGCCATATAATTCTTCGTGTACGTCTTCATTTTACTAAGCGGCAGAATGCCTGAACGCGCCTTGTTCAGCACAGGTTCATTCATGTCAGTCGCGTAAAATTTCGTCTTATGGCTGAGTCCTTCTTCTTCCATCAGGATCGCCACCGAATACACTTCTTCCCCTGTCGCACATCCTGCGTGCCAAATGCGAATTTCGGGCAGCTCCCGTAACTCGGGAACCACCTTTTCGCGGAATGCTCGAAAGAATTCTGGATTGCGGTACATCTCTGTTACGTTAATGGATAGATCATTAAGCAGCTTCGTCATAAAGGACGGATCATGCATCACTTTTTCCAATACAGCGGTTATCGTTGGGATCTGTTCGATCTGCATGCGATTATGAACGCGCCGATGAATTGAGGAGCGCATATACTGGCGAAAATCAAAACCAGATACGCGGTACAACCCGTCTAGCAACAAATCCATCTCAATCGCTTCTGTCATATTACTTTCCTGATTGTCATCGTTGTTCCAAATGAAATCTTTCATCGAAGGTCTATCCTCACTTTGTCATCCAAACATGCATAACGGAAAAGAGCTGCTCCAGTTTCAATGGCTTGCTGATATAATCAGAAGCCCCTGCTTCAAGACACTTTTCACGGTCGTTCTTCATGGCTTTTGCCGTAAGCGCAATAATTGGAAGGTCACTATACCCACCATTTCCGCGTATACGCTGCATCGTTTCATACCCATCCATCTCAGGCATCATAATATCCATCAGAATGAGGTCAATCTTTTTGTTGGAATCTAATACATCAAGACATTCCATCCCGTTGTTCGCAATCAGGATGTTCATCCCTTTTTGTTCAAGGGCGGTTTTCAGTGCAAAGATATTACGATTATCGTCATCTGTGATGAGGACTGTCTTACCGTAGAATACGTTCTCTTCATCAGTTGAGATTGATGGCTTTTCTGCCTCCGGTTCAGCAGTCACCATTTTTGCAGTGATCGGTGTTTCTGCAACAACTGAAACTTCGCCGGATTGCTCAAGTGCTGTTGCTACCTCGGCTGAGGCACCGAGGAACGTTTGAACGGAAACCGTTTCATCAGAAATACTCGGAATCAGAAGTTTAAACGTACTTCCTTTTCCTTCTTCACTTTGAAGCTGAAGTCTGCCGCCTAAAAGCTTCGCAAACTCACTGCTGATTGACAGTCCAAGACCCGTACCGCCGTATTTGCGGATCGTCGCACCATCCCCTTGCTGAAACGCTTGGAAAATCAGTTCATGCTTCTCTTTCGGGATGCCGATTCCAGTATCTTTTATGGCGACTTCGAGCCAATAATCAACACCTTTATAGATTACATCTGTCTGCACTTTTTTCACGCTGACCGAAACGGAACCTTTTTCCGTGAACTTAAACGCATTCGATAACAGATTTTTCACAATCTGCTGGAATCGTTTCTCGTCCGTCTGCAGAAGGGTTGGTACGTTTGGCGCCACATTAATCGTAAAGTTTAAGCCCTTTTGATCTGCAATATGTGTAAAGTTTCTTTCCAAGTTAGACGGGAACTCGCTTAGATTTACTTCACTCAGCATAATCTCCAGTTTCCCTGCTTCCACTTTGGATAGATCTAAAATGTCATTAATAAGATTCAACAGATCTTGACCTGATGAATGAATCACTTTCGCAAACTCGAGTTCTTCTTCTGAAAGGGATTTGGAGCTGTTTTCAGCTAGCATCTCCGATAAGATCAGAATGCTGTTCAGTGGTGTGCGCAGCTCATGTGACATGTTAGCCAGGAACTCTGATTTGTACTTCGAGCCGGATTCAAGCTGTACGGCCTTTTCTTCTAGCTCTTTCTTCGCGATCTCTAACGCTTTTGACTTTTCTTCCGCGTCTTGTGAACGGGATTCCAGCTGTTCATTGATCATCTGCAGTTCTTCGGATTGCATCTGCAGCTCTTCAGACTGTGTTTGAAGTTCTTCGGATTGCGCTTGAAGTTCTTCTGTCATCGCCTGTGATTCAGTCAATAAGCGTGCAATTTCCATACGATCGATCACACGGTTGATCGTCAGACCGAACGTTTCTAATACTTTCTCAATAAAAGCAATGTGCTGCTCGCGGTACTCCTTGAGGCTCGCAAGCTCGATCACTGCAACGATTTCGTCTTCATGAACGATCGGAGCAATCAGGATGCTAGTTGGTTTTGTCTCTCCGAGGCCAGAAGAAATGAGCGTGTAATCAGCATCGATTCTGTTGATCACTTGAACACGTTTTTCTAATGCACACTGTCCGATCAAACCTTGTCCAAGTTTAAAGCTGTTACGACCAACATCACCAGCAGCAGAATCTGCAAAAGCCCCTTTTTTAACAAAGCGAATGTTCTCTTTTTTGCCCTCTTTTATATAAAAAGCACCATAAGAGGATTCTGTAATTTGAGCCGTCGCAGAAAGAAAGATTTCCGCTAAGCTCTCTAAAGAAGAGATTCCTTGATTCTTGCTCACAACTTCTGTCACACTTCTTTGCAGCCAGTCGCGCTCTTCAAAAGAATTCAGCAGTTCGTTCGTCGCATCTCCGAGATCACGAATCTCATCGTTCGACTTCACACGAATTCGGCTGCTCAGATTTCCGCCAGTTGTCATCGCGCGAATTGTCGCCACTACCTCGCTAATTGTTTTTATAATAGAACCCGAAATCACCCAGGCAAGAACGATTGATGTGATAATGACGAACGCGAGCAAACCATAAAGACCAAACTCCAAGTATCTATTCTGGTTGTTCAAGCTGTCTGCACGCTGTTCAGTAAGTGCTTTTTCCTTGTTGCGGAATGAATCAAACTGCTGAAGAACTTCCTCTGTCTTTTCTTTTCCAGGATCTTGTTTAAAAAATTCCGAAATACCTTCTGTGTCGTTTTGCTGCTTCATCTTAATAGGCGGATTACCAGCAACCGCAATCCATTCTTTGATGTTCTCATTTATAGCAGCTATTTCTTTTTGCTGATTAGAATTATCAGAAAGCAGGTCGTTCAGCTCACTAAAATCATTTGTCCATTGAGAGCGGGCTTCGTTATAAAGCTGCAGATAGCTTTCATCTCCTGTTATGAGATAGCCCCTTTTGTTCGTTTCCATCTTGAGCAGATCTTTTTCAATCTGACTCGTTAGATCTCTGACCGCAATATCATGCTGAATGATGAAGTTTCGCTCACTTTTCATCGAATTCAGCTGATGGGTCACTGCAAAAATAGCAGCCATTAAACAAATAATAATCACAATATAGCCAGTAATGATTTTCTGGCGGATCCCGAACCTAAAATTATTCATCCCCATGTATTCCTGCCTTTTTACAATATATGTTTTTATCACTAATTATAATGCTTTATGTCGGATTTAGGTAGTTAGAAGACGTTTGGAATGTGCTGGGAATATAAAAACTAGATCTCCACTTAGCTTTTTCTTCTTGCCTTCACTTTGTCAGCAACCCAGTTTTATGATTTGGTCATAGGTGATGCTTGTTTACGGTACGTGTTTTTATATTTGTTACACGTTCGCTCAATGAGTGGTAAGTTTCGCTCAATCGAAGGGCGTTTTCGCTCAAACACCTTTGTTTTTCGCTCACAAATGTATCATTTTCGCTCACAAGGCACCTCGTTTCGCTCAAACCATAAAAAAAGACCTAAAGTTGTGCCTAGAAACACACCTTTAAGCCCAGTCAAAAGACTACTTTATAGACTTTCTCCAATTTTCCGAACAGAAATCCCTGATTCCTCGAGTGTTTTCCTGATCTTTTCAGCAAAACTTAGCGCATGTGCTCCATCGCCGTGAATACACACGGTATCTGCTTTAATTTCAACATCAACTTCTTGCTGAGTCATCACTTTTCCCTCTTTCGCCATCCGGATGACTTGTGCGACCGCTGCATCGTCATCTGTGATCACAGCATTAGGAAGCTTTCGGGAAGTTAACGTACGATTTTCTTGATAAGTGCGGTCGGCGAAAACTTCTGAAGCTGTGCGAAGCCCCGCACGCTCGCCCGCCTTCACCAATTCACTCCCGGCAAGTCCGAACAAAATCAACTCAGGGTTCACTTTATAAACCGCTTCTGCAATCGCTTCAGACAGCTCCTGATTCACGGCCGCCATGTTATAAAGCGCACCATGCGGTTTCACGTGCTGAATCGCTCCTCCTTCAGCTTTTACGAATCCCCACAACGAACCGATCTGATAAACGACCATCTCATACGCTTCTTGAGGGGAGATGTCGATATTGCGGCGGCCGAATCCAGCAAGGTCAGGCAAACCGGGATGAACACCGATTCCGACTTCATGCTGCAATGCCATTTTGACCGTTTTCCTCATCGTTGCAGGATCACCCGCGTGAAAACCGCATGCAATATTAGCAGATGTCACATATTTTAAAATTTCCTCATCCGTTCCCAGTCGATAAGCGCCAAAACTCTCACCCATGTCGCAATTGATATCGATTACACTCATGAAAAAACCTCCCACTTTTTAAACACATGTTTAATTTACCCCAACTGTACGACAACTTATAAAGCTTGTAAATTGATTAGCTATTGGAACACTGGTGCCCAAGGGGATTTCGTAACATATACATAATATGGTACAGGTCGTATATCCCGTGTTTTTTCCGAGTTATGGTTATTATGTTAAAAAAATAAAGATGAATGCCCATTGCTGAAAATCCTGTCGTTTTATAAGGTTTAAGAGTGCATAAAATAAATGACGGAGGTTTATGAATGAGGGGAATAGTTAAGGGTAGTCTGATTATTTGCATGCTATTTGGTATTATCTCTTATTTCTCAGGAATGAATGTTTCAGCTGCAACGATAGTGAACAAAACGATTTATGTAAATGTCGATGTCGCAAATATTCGTTCAGGTGCAAGCACTGACTATAAAGTAGTCGCCCAGCTAAAGAACGGAACAAAGCTGGTAGCTTTTGAGCAGTTTACTAACTCCAAGAATGAACTCTGGTATCGCATTACACTGCCTGATCAACGAAAAGGCTGGATTGCGAGCTGGGTCGTGAAAACATCCCTGCCCCAGAAAGTTCTATTAAGTGCACCACTAATTTCTCAACTCCCTGAACTTCCAAGGGGATGTGAAGTTACGAGTCTTGCTATGCTTCTTAATTATGCTGGTATAAAAGCAGATAAAATGACACTTGCTAAACAAGTAGCAAAAGATCCCACACCTTACCGTAAAGTAGATGACAAAGTTTATTTTGGAAATCCAAACATAGGATTTGTAGGTGATATGTACGACAAGAGCAAACCTGGTTATGGGGTATATCATAAACCAATTGAGGCGCTAACTAGGAAATATCTAGGAAGTCGTGTTGTGAACCTAACCGGAAAGCCTTTCACAAGTGTTACGAATCAACTAGACAAAAAGAAACCTGTTTGGATAATCGCAAACTCGTGGTTCACAAAACTTCCATCTACTCAATTTCAATACTTTTACACAAATCAAGGGCCTGTTAAAATCACTTATAGGGAGCACTCGGTACTTGTTACTGGCTATGACAGCCAATACATATACTTCAATGATCCTTTGACAAACGAGAAAAACCGCAAAATCAATCGAACAAACTTCGTCGCTGCCTGGGAACAGATGGGCAAACAGGCGATCAGCTACAACTAGATAAGGGTATAAGAAAGAGGCATGATGATTTCATGCCTCTTCATTTTTTGAGACCTATTTAGGTTACGTGTTCTTTCTTTGTTCCACGCAAACTAGTGTCCATTCCTCTGAAGATTACTCAGTTGTCACGCAAACTAGTGTCCATTTCGCTCAATTAGGATCTTCGTTTCACGCACACAAAGCACACGTGCACCATTCAGTTCAAAAAATACCTTCAAAAAGGAAATCAGAAAGTAAATAAATCACTTTGTGTCAGCTTTTTCCGTTTTAAAATTCATTTTCAGCAATCGCGCGATGTTCTCTGCTGTTTTTTCAACATTAACCGATCCATTGGCCAGTGCTTCTTCTAGCGTTACCACCCCGTTCACCACACTAAACACCGCATCGATACCATGCTCAAACACAGCTTCATAATCAGGACCGATGCTGCCTGCAATGGCAACTACAGGTACCTCACCCGCAACAGCTTTTGCGCGTTTCGCTACACCGACTGGAGCTTTTCCATGGACCGTCTGAAAGTCAATCCGGCCTTCACCCGTAATCACAAGATCCGCATCACGAACAGCATCCTCAAATCCTATGACATCAAGTACAAGATCAATTCCGCTCTGCAGTTTCCCATCCAAAAACGCTACAACACCTGCTCCAAGTCCACCAGCCGCACCGGCTCCTGGTAGCGAATCCACCTCTACACCAAGATTCCGCTCAACCACTTCGGCGTACCTTTTTAAACTGTTATCTAAAATGCCCACCATCTCAGGAGTTGCACCTTTTTGTGGTCCAAAAACAGCTGAAGCTCCAAGCGGTCCCGTTAACGGATTGGTCACATCACACGCCACGTCAACTTTAACTGATTTTAAACGCTTGTCAATTCCAGAAACATCAATGGTTAGAAGCTCACCAAGTGGCTCTCCGCCAGGTGGAAGCTCCTCCCCGTTCACATCCAGAAACTTCACACCGAGAGCTGAAGCCATCCCAGCTCCACCATCGTTTGTCGCAGATCCACCAAGGCCAAGCACAATCCGCTCCACTTTTTTATCAAGCGCATCTAAAATTAATTCACCCGTTCCACGTGTTGAGGTTACCAACGGATTCCGCATTTCTCTTGGTACAAGATGTAAACCGGAAGCAGCGGCCATCTCAATCACCGCCGTCTTTCCGTCACCTGTCAGTCCGTAAAAAGCATTCACTTTTTCCCCGAGCGGACCGGTCGCACGAACATTCACAATCTCTCCACCCGTCGCATCAACAACAGACTGAACCGTTCCTTCTCCTCCATCACCAACGGGAATGTACACATATTCTGCATCCTTAAACACTTTTCGGAATCCCGCTTCAACAGCTTTGCAGACCTCAGCCGCTGTCATGCTTTCTTTAAACGAATCGGGAGCGATGACAATCTTCATTAGGTCCACCTTCTTTATTTTTTATTCTTTTTTAAAAGGTTGTTACCAGAGGAAATTTTGCTAAATTCTCTTCATTGACTAGTTGATTGGAGTGTAAGGTGTGAGACTCCTGCGGGACAGGCGGGTAGGTGAGACACTTAAAAAGTAAAACGTCCAAATGTGGCTCACCACCCTGCCCCGCGGATAGCGAAGCACCTGAAACGGAAATCAACTACTTCCCAAGAGCAACCAAAAGATTATTTTTTAATCCACATAAATTGATACGGTACGAGCTCTACAGATTTCTCAAATGTATTTCCGCTCCATAAGTCCTGTCCGCCGAATGGAAGGTCAACGGTAACCATGTCGTTCGAGGCGTTCATGACAAACAGCACCGTGTCTCCTGTTTCTTCATTTCTGCGAACAAGTGCAAATACCTGCTCACCTAAATCTAAAATCAATTGTGAAGCAAACGGAGAAAACGAAGGTTCGTGCTGACGAGTACGAATTAATTTCTTCAAGCCAGTGAACACCTTTTGACGGCGAGTGGATGTTTCCAATTCAGCAACCAACTCATCATACTGAAACTTTTCGCGATTGATTCTGCGGTTGATCCCTGACGATTTTAGCCCTTCATAATCATTTTCCGAACCTAAAAGGGAATGGTAATAAACAGCTGGAACACCCATTACAGAAAACAACACAGAGTGCGCCGCAAGCATCTTCTGCACTTGAAAATCTTCACTCACATCTTCTTCCTTATTGATCAGCGCATCCATGTAATTGATGTTCAGCTCATAAGGAGATTCCGTACCATCGGGATTGCTCTTATACGACACGCGACCGCCGTTTGCTATCACTTTGTTTGCCAAGGCCGTTCGCTCATCCTCAGTTAAAATGCCTTCTGTCGGACGCATGCCGATTCCATCATGACTTGCTAAGAAGTTGAAGTATGTTGCAGAGTCAGACACTTTTTCAATGGTTTTTGCCCATCCTGTTAACTTGCTCGCATCATGTGTCGTTAACGTGTGCAATACGAGCGGCGGCAGTGAGAACTGATACACCATGTGCGCCTCGTTCTCACCATTTCCGAAATAGCTGATGTTTTCTTTATGAGGAACATTCGTTTCAGTAATCAAAAGCGTGTTTAATTTCAACTCTTCTAAAATCTCACGCCATAACTGAATGATCGCGTGCGTCTGCGGTAAATGAATACACGTTGTTCCAGATTCTTTCCACATGAAGCCGATTGCGTCTAAACGGATGCTTGTCCCGCCTCTGTACGCATACTCTAGCAAAATATCTGTCATCTCAAGCAATGCAGGAAAATGCTTAAAGTTCACATCCACTTGGTCTTCAGAAAACGTCGTCCAAGCTGTTTTTCCGCCTTCGTACTCATGAAACAGTGGTGATGTTCGAGGGCGCACAACGTTTGACGCATCAAACTCTTCCTCACGAGGGGTAAAGTAGTTCGCGTACTCTGACTCACCTTTTAGATACCCTTGAAACCACTTGCTGGATTTAGACATGTGGTTCGCTACAAAATCAAACATCAATCGGTAATCACCAGAAAAACGCTCGATATCTGTCCAATCCCCTAGATCTGGATGAATCTCACGGTAATCCACAACCGAGAAACCATCATCTGACGTGTATGGAAACATCGGTAAAAGGTGAACATCCGTAATTTCGTTTTTCGCGAACTCATTTATGAATTTGTTTAGCGTCTTTAACGTCGGCTCTCCCTCTTCTTTGATGATGTCGCCATATGTGATGAGATAAACGTTCTTTTCAGAAAGTGGAGCTGTTTCGCTCCACTTCTTCTTTCTCCAGCTCTCAGCAAGCTTCACAATCTCGCTTTTATAATGAGACGAAAAATTTTCACCGTAGATCTCTTTTAACAGATTCTCAACTTTTTCTGGAAAACTCATTTACACATTCTCCTTCATAACCAATTTCAATGTTACATATCCTTTAGGACTTACTATTACGTCTCCCTCAATATCAAGCGAACTTTTCTCATTTAATTTCGTTTGCATGATAGATTGGATGTGTTCGCTCGAAAAACTAATCGTTTGCTCCACATCAGATGGATTGAACAAACGAAGAATCATCGAATTGTCGTCATGCGCTTTTTTCATCGAGCTGAAGTAAACGTCTCCCTCTGTTTGTAAGAAACTGAATCTCGCAGGAAGCGCATCAACCGGATAAGGAATCTCGAAGCGATCGAGTCGCTCCTCAAATGTGTTTAAGGTCTGCTTCTGATAACTCACACTGTGACCGCGATAATCATCCACTCGTTTAAACAGCTGTTTAACATCATGACCTTTTCCGACAAAAATCGCATATTCAAACGTCATCTTCGTCTGCAATTGAGCGTCAGGTGTCGTCACCACCTTGTTGTTGATGCCAGATGCACGGCCAGGTCTCCAAGCTAAGTTGTCGCGGCCAAGCAAACCAACACTTCGGAACAACGTTAACGCGAGCTCACCCGTTTCTTTGATCAGCTGATATTCCTTGATTCCTTTGGTCACAACAGCCGCCGTTAACTCTCCGTTCGTCACTCCAGCTACGTTTTCTAGAGGATAGATCGGCACTGGCGCTTCAGCAAACTTCTCTTCTTTCCATGTTGCTATATAAGGATTAATCGTCGGACGCTGAATCAAGCTAAAGCCTTGATCACCAAATGAATAGTCAGGTGCCTCAACAGAAGTCTGAAGCAACACACGCACACGGTGATCTTTTACATCATTCTCGATGTCGTGCGTCACACGAACAAAGTCTTCACCGCTTCGAAGTTCAAAACGCGTCACGATACTTAATGATTTTGTGGCCTGACCTTCTTTTCGCTCCTCTAAGTCCCCTGGCACTTGCAAAACATGAACGACCTCCATGAACTCCGTGCTTGAACTTCCCTCTACATACACAGACTCCAGAGCTTTTGAATAGATTGCAGAGTCGCCTTCAAGTGGCGAGAAGTCATAAGAATCACCCGCGTCAGCCACATTTTCGAACTTAATAAAATCCTTAATCGTTTTACGGAGCGATTTAACGGTTAAATGCAACTGACCATCTTCCTCAAAAATGGCGAAATTTTCGTTCTCTATTAAACAGCTGTTTAATGGATTAACGGTCTCATTTTCACCGCTGCCTTCAACCACTTCAAACGTTTCATAGCCCATAGCCGGGAGTTTTACATCATGTAAAAGCACTTCGTTTCGGTAATAACCAGGCGCTTCTACTTCTTTTTCACCTTCTGCCGTTACAACAATCGTCTTTCCACCAGAAATGTATTCTTGCTTTAGGTTGTCGAACGATACAGCATCACCTTTCAGATCACGAATACCAATCCCTTTTTCCTTAGTAAAAAGAACTACTTTTTGCATCCCTTCTGAACTCTTAGGCAGCAGGTGGAACAGCACAAAAATAGAATCCTTGCCAAGCTTGCGGCTAACTGCTCCTGTCATCTGTTTTTTGAGCAGATTCAAGCACCCATCAGCTATGCGTATTACTTTTGTCAATCGGTTCACGATTTCTTGGTTCGTGTCATCCGAATTACATCCGCCGATGCTGTCATGTGCATGAACGTCGAAAAGCATCTTCCACATCTCATCAAGCCACTTCCCTGGATATTTAAATCCAAGCGTGCTCGCCATGCTTGCTAACGGCTCCAACTCGTAGATCACTTTTTCTTCTGCGATATCATTCAGCTTTTTAATATCATAACGCTGTGATCGAATCGTATTGTGGATACGGGATTTTTGAGTCGCGATCAGCTCACCCTCAATGACGTTTTCAAAATCTCCGTTTTCCCACGTATCTTTCATAAACGTTTCATAATCAGATAGGATATATTCATGCTTCTCATCTTTTTCGTTCAGTTTTTTTATCGTTTCGGGAAAATGCTCACGAACGAGCACTTGGTCACCGCCAGCTGGCAGCAGCAAGTTATCCGTTCTTCCGTTCATGTCTGCAATCTTCTCTAAAATCGGGAGCAAACGCTCTTCCATGTACTGAGGGTCATCTGATAAAAACTTCCCAGGACCGTAGCCGAAGTAGATATTGTTCGCCTTTACGCTCTCGCCGTCAGGTGATTTCCACGTGAAGTTCAAGTCCCCTTTCAACTGATCGGTATAAATACCGCGCTGCAGCACGCTATAATCGATATCAAACTCCTTGAACATGGACGGCAGATACGTGTTCTGACCGAAAATATCAGGCAGGTAGCCAACGTTCATCGAGTGACCCATTTTTTCAGCGATACGTGTTCCGTACATTAAGTTACGAATCAACGACTCTCTGTTTACAAGGAGTGAGTCGGCTTGCGTGTACCAAGGTCCTACAAAAATACGCTTATCCGCAATTAAGCGGCCCAAACGCTCTTTTTCTTCTGGACGAATTTTTAGATATTCATCGATAATCGAGCTCTGTGCATCAAACACATAGCCTGTATATTCAGGATCATTCTCCATAACATCCATCAATCGGTCCATGTTCTCGACGAGTAAAAGGTTCGAATCTTCTATCGTAAAATACCACTCGCGATCCCAATGCGAATGCGGTACAACATACACTTTTTTTTGTTTCATGCTGGTTCCCTCCCAAGATGCTTGCTCCACTTTTAATGAAAAGAGGGGTCATCTTTTTATAAGATGCGCCCCTTTTTTATTTTTGTTATTAAGGTGTGATTGATGAGATTGGCGTTTTTTGGGTGCCGTATTAGCGGGCAACTCGTGATCGAGTTGTGTTTTACGGTACGTGTTCTTTTTTCTGTTACACGTTCGCTCAGTCAGGGGTGGTTTTCGCTCATAAAGTCCTCTGTTTCGCTCAATGAGACCTTCGTTTCGCTCACAACTTCCCCTTTTTCGCTCAATACAACCCTCTTTTCGCTCATAACAGGAAAATACCCGCTCACACCGCTTAAATTGACGTCTTCAAACCCTGTAATATGAGGCTTACAATCTCTTCTTAATCAGAATCAGCTCACTTTTATATAAATGAGGCAATTTCATTTCGAAAATGAGCGTTTCACACAAAAATTTACGCTTGTCTCTCTTTTTTCTTTAAAATCGCAAAACGTACAAAGATATTTGCAAATGCGATGAACGCAGCACCGACAACGAGTCCTAAAAGATAAGCCCATAGGTTTTCAACAAGCGGCCAGCCCCAAATTGCCGGAAGCGGCAGCCATTGAACTGCACCTAACAAGACAGCTGTACTCGCGCCAAGAATCGCACCGATAATGTTAATCGGAATCGTAATCAACGGGTTACGAAGCATGAACGGAATCGCACCCTCAGAAATCGCAAGGAATCCGAGTAATAATGACGTGTTACCCGCTACACGAAGATCAGCTGGGAACACACGGCGGCCAACCACATACTTGTCGATAAGAACAGCGAGACCAAGACCGATCGGCGGGATAACGATTGCCAACACACGCGGTGTTAACGGATATACTTCGTCAGCCGCAAGCCCGATTGCAATCGCACCTGCCGCTTTGTTGATCGGTCCGCCTAAATCAAAAGCAGTTGCTGAAGCGATGATAGATGCTAAAACAACATCACCTGTTCCTTGCGCAGACTCGATCCAGTTGCGCAGTACAACATTCAGACCGCCAAACACGGGGTCTATAATGTAAAAGTTTAAGAAGAAAATCGATAAAACAGAGATCGCCGGGATGATAAACATCGGTTTCATCGCAGCTAAGTTTTTGTTCAACTGTATTTTACGGTTCAAGAAACGAGCGATATAACCAGCGGCCAAACCAAGGATTAAAGCACCTAAGAAACCAGACGGAATACCATCAGGGTTGTTCCAGAACGTATAATGAAGTCCGCCTGCAAAAGCTCCTCCGATAAATCCGGCTACTAACCCTACACGGTCAGCCAGTGAATATGCGACGAAAGCAGCGAATATCGGATACATAAACTTAAAGATCAATCCGCCAAACTTATCTAAATGATGCAAAATAACAAAAAGTTCATTTGAGTGTGTCGCATATTTCGGATCACCGAGTTCGTTAACAAGTCCGAACGGCATCGCACCAAGTTTCGCAATCCCCATCATAAGACCACCTGCAACGATAACCGGAATCATGTATGAGATTCCTGTCATGACAGCTTGTACCATGTCTTTAAAGAATCCGCCGCCACTTGATTGTGTAGTAGAAGATTCTTCTTCATCCGCTTCAACAAGTCCGTCTGGGTTGTTTAGCGCCTTTTGAATCATTTCTTTCCCTCGTCTAAGCGGCTCAGCAACACGTGTTGCGACATACGCTTTTCCTGCAAAACGTTCTTTTCGTTTTGGCGCAATGTCGGTCGCGAAGATCACTGCGTCTGCGTTTTCGATCACATCAGCCTTTAGCTCATCCTCAATTCCGTTCGCCCCTTGCTTTTCTACAAGAACACGTACGCCAAGTTCTCGACCAGCTTTTTCCAAAGCTTCAGCGGACATATACGTATGCGCGATTCCTGTTGCACAAGCGGTTATGGCAACAACCGTTTTCGTGAACTCTTTTTCAGATGCAATTTCAGTCTTTTCTTCAACATCCAGTCTGTTCAAAAATTCTTCTGGTGTTGCTGCTGACATCAGATTCTCTAAATACCCGTCTCGCATCAAGTTTGTGCTTAGTGTAGACAATACTTTTAAATGCGTTGTGCCCGCTTCACTTTCTGGAATCGCGATCAGAAATACCAATTGAACCTTGTTGTTCGGGTCGATGCTTTCCCAATCTGCGAGTGGCGTTTTCAAACGTGCAACAGCGAAAACCGCTTGTTTTACCGTTGGAGATTTACCATGAGGAATGGCTAGACCTCTTTCCATCCCTGTCGGTGATTGTTCTTCACGTTTCAAAACCGCTTCCAATAAAGCTTCTTCTGATTCTATATAATCTTGCTTTTTAATCTTTGAAATTAGCTGTTTTATCACTTGCTCTTTATTTTGAGCATCCACATCGAACAGAACTAAATTCTTATCGGTCATGTTTCTAAGTTCCATGACGTTCACTCCAATCTCCCCTAGTATGAAAACACTTTCAACTTTCTATACTCTATTTGTAACACGAAAGTAAGCGTTATCTTTGTACAGAGTCGGTACATTTGTACAGAATGAAAAATGGGCTATACTAAGGGAAAGAATCGTTCGGAAAAGAGGAAGTGCGTACATGGGGAAGATACTAGATCATTTCGGAAGCCACTTGGCCGACCTTACACCAACTGAAAAACAAGTACTCTATTACATTGACGGAAATGTAGATGTGGCGAAAAAACATTCATTGACAGAGATCGCAAAAGTTAATAACGTGAGCACCACGACGATAGTAAGGATGTCCCACAAATTAGGATTGGAAGGTTTTTCAGAACTAAAGTACATTCTGAAGACGCTCGAAAACCAGCAGGTGTTGCTGAATGACAATCCTGTTGATCGGTATAAAGACGAGTTCGTATCGGCGTTTGAGACCATTCAACTGCATGAGCTCGAAAAATTGAGTGAGAAAATTGTAAACGCCAAGCGCGTAATCGTCGTTGGGGTCGGACTTTCTAAAATGATGGCCGAGTATTTCAGCAAATTGCTTATGCAGACGAACAAGCAGACGCACTATACATATGAGTCACATATGATCGATCTTTTACCAAACATGGTCGAGCCAAATGACCTTGTGTTCTTCATCTCATCAAGCGGCGAAACAAAAACATTGGTGCAAGCTGCCGAAAAGCTATCCTATAAAGTGGTGAACACAGCTGCGATCACAAATGCATCGGACTCTACTTTGGGTAAGATGGTGAAAACAAGTTTAAGCATGACCGTCGGCCGCGTGAAGTTTGCGGGCTATGATATTACCGCAAGATCCACGTTGATGCTTTTGATTGACCTTTTGTTTGAGACGTATTTGAAGAAAAGTGTGAAGTGAGTGTTAGTGGGCGGATTTAGATTTCGGTACGGGCAGCGAGATTCCGTTTTACGGTACGTGTTTTTATATTTATTACACGTTCGCTCAATAAGGCTCTTGTTTAGCTCAATCTCATACCCTTTTCGCTCAATAGCGTTCCTGTTTCGCTCAAAACACCTTCCGTTTCGCTCATAAGTGACGTTGTTTCGCTCAATCGGACTTACATGATCATGAAAAGAGCGTTCGAACACATGAAACACATCCTATTGAAGGCACTAAAAGTTAAATCTATGTTAAACTACTCCTTTATATAAAAAAAACATAACTTTTCCCTAAAAAATCATCTATTATATAGAGAAGAGTATTTTTTAAGGACGTGAACAATGAAAAAACATATACCGAACCTACTCACTTTAGGAAATTTATTTTGCGGTTTTCTATCCATCGGATACGTAACAAATGGGGATATTCGAAATGCGGCTATACTCATTTTTATCGCCATGATGCTGGATGCTGTTGACGGAAGAGCAGCAAGGATTTTAGGTGTTTCAGGCAACCTCGGCAAAGAACTGGATTCATTAGCAGATGTCGTTTCTTTTGGCGTTGCTCCTGCCTTTTTTGTAGCAAACACTTACTTCGCACATTTAGGCATGTGGGGATTCCTGTTTGCGGGTCTGTTCCCGTTATTCGGCGCATACCGACTTGCTCGATTTAATATCACAGCTGCAGAAGAATCGATGAAATATTTTAAAGGGATCCCCATTCCGCTAGCTGGAGGAATCGTCGTCTTTTTAGTATTTTTCGTAAAATGGATTCCGCTTTGGATCTTTGTTCTTCTCTTTTATGGACTTGGCCTCTTAATGGTCAGCACGATGAGGATTCCGAGTTTCAAAGACATCCCGATGCCAAGATACGGGACGATCATCTCGCTGTTTTTGTTCTATATGTTCTACCTGGTGGCGAAAAACCAGTTTGAGAGCGTGCCCATTTTCTTTTATGTCGCTCTAGCCACGTATTTCTTATTTATCGGAGTCCGGTTTGTTAAGGTAAAAGAGATCAAGATCAGAAGACCACGCCGACCGCGTCGCAACAAAAGAAGACGGTTTTAAAGGAATGCACTTATTTTATGCCAGATGCTGAACTCTTCAGTATCTGGTTTTATTATTGAACAAAAAGGATGGATAAACATGAATTCTCTAACGTTCGGATTGTTATTTTTCATTCCAGGAGTCGCTTTTTTTCTATTGATCTTATTTAAATATACAGAGCAAGAACATCAAAAGGAGCTCAAAAAATACGCGTGGTTTCGTGAAGACAAGAGGAAGTGGCTGTGGGATTCAGACTTTGCTCTTTTTACAAAAATAGCAGAGAAGTCGTTTATTATTACGAAGATTATTATGCTGCTGCTCTCTTTATATATGGTGGCTGCAGGCGTCCTTGGTCTGTGCATGTATTTCTTCTGATCCCTATCATCTTTTCCCCTCTCCCTTCATATAATGTCTTAATAAGAAAAACATGTACTTTGTGAAATGGACAAATCATGTTTGAAAGGAGAGAGGTTATGAGCAACTACCCGAATTTAAGGGAGTTTTACGAAAAAGTCCCTATTTTGATCGGTGAAAACGATCGAGCTGCTCTTTTAAGAAAAGCAGAGGAAGACGAGGCGCTCGAAAGCTCAACACATTGGCTGATCGCGATGGAAGGCAGTGAAAAGCAGCGGGACGTTTACCACTGGAAGGTTCTCATCTACCCTTCCCAAACGAAAAGTGTGCACTGCTATAAATCACCTTATTACACATCACAGCACTTTGCATCCATATACGACGCGATCGACTACTCAAATGAGCTGAGTCAAAAAGCACAGGAAGATCTGCTGAGCACCATCGAACAGCAGCATTCCCTACAAAGAGAAGCATAACCCGATTTACCCTCGCTTTTCTTTTTACCCTGGATTGTGAAATAGTGTACATAGGCTTTTAAATTACATAAGCTTTGCAACAATGAAGTGGAGCATGTGCCAGTTCATTTTTATTATGTCTTCTGAGGGTCACTATTGGATGCATTGCATAAAGGCTTTACGGTACGTGTACATATATTTATTACACGTTCGCTCAATCAGACCCTCGTTTCGCTCAGTACAACACTTGTTTCGCTCAATCATCTAAAAATACATCCCAACAGCGCCTAAAATGACTATTAAACTGATCGTTTTTAACTAAGTTGCTCATTTAAAAGTAGAATCTGTACAATTTCTGTTAATTTCATACCACTCCCACTCAAATTCAAAGAATTAAAGCGAAAGTAACCACTTCAAACGCGACAAAGACTGCAAGACTGCTTATTAAAAAAGTGCAGACGTTTTTACATAATAAAGGTATAGTAGGAAAATAAGGAAATATATTGTTTGAGATGAGGATGAAGATGGATTACATCAAGTATGTGAGGAGCATGGTTGGCCACGCCAAGATCATCAACCTAAAACATTCCATTCAAATTTAAAAGAAAAGCTTTTTCAAACATTGAAAAAGGTATACGATGAAAATAATGGTAAATGGAAAACTCATAGAAAGCAGTTGAAAACAAATGCTAAACAAACTAAAAAGTAATCCCTATTACATTGGTGCTGGTTCATCATTTTTATTTACGATGTTTTACTTTTTCCTCAGTTTAGGTTTTGAAGGAGAATTCGCGGGCGTTCCAAATCTTATTCCCTTTTTTGTGTTGTTTGTATATTTCATTTGTTATATAGCCGAAAAGATCCTTTATAGGTTCCGCAACAAAAGTCTTGTATTTAATCTATCTCTATTATTACTGCTAGCTACAGGGATTAGTGTATTTTTTAGTTTACTATTTTACAGAGATCTATACTTCTTTATCTTAATTTGTCCTTTACTGGCGATAGGAAGCTTATTCTATTACTTTTCTGGCAGGCTGGTAAAAAGGGAGATTATCGCATTATTCCTTTCGACATCGACACTCTATGTATTTTTCCTATCGTTGGTATTTGTATTCTTATCGTTATAATAATCTTTAAGGAGTAATCGTAGTGGAAGAAGCATTTGGAAAACGTAAGATTTTTGCAACGATCATGACAAGTTTAACCTTTTCTCTCGTTTTAATCATACTATCAGGTTTAGAAAACAGTACCGAAACAGGCATAGAGTACCTGCTATTCCCCATCATGACAAGTTTTATTGCGGCAGCTATCATCGTCTTTTTTGGTCTTATTGCGTCAGGAATCATAGAATATTTCGTATGCAGATTAGGAGTAAACTACAAAATGAGTGTACCTGTTTTCGTCATTTTGCACGGGGTGACAGGGCTGTTTATAGGAAGATTTATTTTTCGTATATGGGGCGCATTTGCACTTATGGGTGGTTCTTTACTATTTGCAATATTTGATATGTGGCTGCTTTTTAGAATAAAAAGTGGAAAAGGCCATGCTGGAGAGACTGATAGAATCTACCTCTTTACAATAGGCGCGATAGCCATTAGCATCGTTTGTTTGTATTTTATAAAGGTTTACTTTAAATAGAATTCCGTACCGAGCGTGGTTTTAGATCCATCTATTCCAAATGACTTTACGATCCGATATTTTCCTGGTGTTAGATCATACATAAAGTTTCCAAACTCTATTAAATCATAGTGAAAAGAATTTGGTTTTAACACAACACCCACCATCGCAAAATCACCACCATCCGCAAAAGGAACCTCACACCAAGATCCAGTATCGTAGAACTCTAGTAAATAGGGTAATTCTATGTTGATTTCCTTATTCCTTTGTTCTCAATTCTAAGTTTAATGGTGTTTGATTTTTTATATGCCTGTTTTTCTGTTTTGATTTCGATCTTCATGTTCTGTGTTTCTATTGTGTTTGGCAATTCACCATAGGTGGACACAAGCAATTTTTGTTCTTTTAAAGAGGATTTTCCATTCGAAGAGCAAGCACTTAAGCATATGACTACCATAAAAACGAACACAAATAATATTCGCTTCATACACTTCCCTCCTCAAAGGTATAGACGCTTTGACTTAAAGAATGGTTACTCCCGTTTATAACAACATAAAAAAGACTCAATTGTGAATACATTTGAGTCAGATATATACAAGTTTATGATTGGGGCGTAATCTCTGATTTATGAACCAATATGACACGAGATAAGTATCTTTCATTCACTTTCCGAATCTCAAGATAATCTGAAGAATACACGTGGAGTACTCTGTGTAATTCATCTTGATAGGTTACGAGATCTCCTCTTACAATAGTCATGCTATCACCCTGGTTGTTAGTTTCTATAGTTAATTATACCTAAAAAATATGCATTTTAAATTGGGAAACATGCAGGGTTTTAGTGCATTAAATTGATTAATTTGATACTAGTTTCCTCTTATAGTTAAAGTTGTTGTATATTTAGGTAAGATGTTAATTTACTATCATTCTATTTCTAAAATCTGTAAACGATTTAAAAGGCGGGATAACAACTATGAATGTAGGAGAAAAGATACGTTATTTCCGAAAAGTAAAAAATCTTTCCCAACAAGAACTCGCAGCCGGCATCTGTTCGGTTCCTTATTTGAGCAAAATTGAAAATAGCGTTACGGAACCATCTGAGGAAATACAGCAGCTTTTGGCAGAACGGTTAGCCATTAGGTTAAATGCTACGAACGAAAAAAGTATTATACAAAATTACGTAGACCTTTTCTATTCTCTCTATAAGAGAGATTATCAAACTGCACAAAAACAGTATGATTATTTAATAGATTCACCTTCACAATCCGTAGAAGAGGATATTTTGAACAAAATATTCAAAAGCATTTATATTATGATGACTACGCAGGGAATAAATGGAGTTACTGAAATGTTAAATGAGGTTGCTTACATTGATGATGTCATTAAAGGTGAAAAAGCTTTTTACTATTTTATAGCTAGATCACAGCTCAGTTTTTATATGGAAGAATTTGAAGACTCTTATAACTATATGTTAAAGGCTGAAAAACTAGCGGAAGAATACCGTTTTCAGGAATGGGAAAGAGGCTATATGCTTTATATGATTGGCCTTACTGCAAACCTGTTATTTAAAAATATAATTGCCTTAGAATACACCCAATCGGCACTAACGATATTTGAAAAAAATTATTTCTTTAAAAGATGTGCAGACTGTAGAATTATCCTATCCATCGTTCACACAAGAATTAAAAACTTTGATGAATCTGTTAAGCAATTACTGTTAGCTGAAACAATAGCAAATTCTTTTGGAGACGAGCCGCTAAAAGGAATTATTTATCACAATTTAGGTAGTATTGCTAATCATAAAGGGGAAACAGAAAAAGCGATCGAACAATATTCTCAAAGTTTAAAAGCGAAAGAAACCGAACCTCTTATCGCAAAAATTATGACGATCTACGCGCTTATAA
The DNA here is from genome assembly GCF_001619875.1 of Fictibacillus phosphorivorans. Classification (GTDB taxonomy): domain Bacteria; phylum Bacillota; class Bacilli; order Bacillales; family Fictibacillaceae; genus Fictibacillus; species Fictibacillus phosphorivorans_B. Next base: position 504,439 of record NZ_LRFC01000038.1, on the reverse strand, counting down.
AAAGTTATGAGAAGGCAAATCAACCAGCAAAAGGACTAAAGTTATTAGACATATGGATGGACCAGGTAAAAGATAACCCCATATACAGAGGCTATGAACTACATTTTCTCTATTACAAAGAGTTATTTACTCACGGTGAGCTCATTGAACCGACCGTTCGATTTATGATAAAAGAAATGATTCCTTATTTTAAAAAAAGAAATGAATGGATTTTTTTGGCTGAATATTATCCGGTACTCGGAAAATACTTTGAGAACAACCAGAAATATAAACAGGCGAGTATGTATTACAATTCCGCTATGGATGCAATGAGAAAAATGTACGACCAAGGAGTTACGTACATATAGGTAAGAGGAAAAAAGCACGTTAATCGTGCTTTTTTCTATGCAATGGAGTTTGCAAATCAACATGAACCCCTCAGGCTGATTGCTGAAGAAGTAGCCTTCAGCTTCGTTACATGGCTTTTGCTCAAGCAATTGTAGCTGCTCTTCGGTCTCGACACCCCCCGTCTCCTTTTAGGTCCTCGTGTCCCCCGATCAGCCTTCCATCCAACCCCTGCCTATATCAATAGGAATCGTTATATAACAATTGACTTTCTCCTAAACAAGCCTCAAGGAATATTCACTGAGGTTCGCGTCTATACTGCATACTATCGACTGAAAAGAAAGAAGATTGATGCACAATGGCAGAATCCAAAAATGAATTTCTTAGTTTTGATTTAACGCGAAACTTAAAAATAATAGAAGATAAAATGAAGCAAACGGCGGATTTAAAGCGAAGAAAATTAACGTTTCATGGTAAAGCCATTATTCTTTTATATCTTGATACGATTGCAGATAAAGAATCGATCGAACTTCATATTATCAGTCCGATCAACAAACAGAAATCCGAAAGTATCGAGAATACATTAGACACTAAACAATTTTCTATCATGACTACTTATCAAGACATTAGTGACTCTTTAGCAGAGGGGAATACCATTTTAATAATGGAAGATTGCAACATCGCTTATTCCATTACAACCCTATCAGATGAAAAGCGCGCAATCAATGAATCTCTTAATGAAAAAGTAACGATGGGTTCACATGATGGTTTTGTGGAAAATGCCAGTACAAATATATCTTTGCTTCGAAAAAGGCTCAGAACACCAGAGTTAAAAGTGGAGTATCAAACCTATGGAACGGAAACAAATGTTGAAGTTGCGATCTGTTATCTAGAGTCAAAAGTGGATCCGACCGTCCTTCATTCGATTAAAAGCAGGTTAGAAAAAATAAAGAATGAAGATCTCATTAACTCCCGACAGATACAAGAAGCACTCGAGGATTATCCGTACTCCCCTTTCCCGCAATCCTTGAGAACGGAAAGGCCTGATCGGGCAGCCTTTAATCTCTTAAATGGGAATACAGTAATTTTTCTTGAGCATGAACCTTCTGCTTTAATTACGCCTATATCCTTTTATTCTTTTTTAAGAAGCCCTGAAGATTATAACTCCCGATGGTTCGTTAACTTTTTTTATTATTCTTTACGATTATTGGCTTTTATATTGTCGGTTACACTCCCGGCTTTTTATATCGCTGTTAATGCGTACCATTCTGCAATCTTACCGGTGAGCACTTTTTATACACTCAAACTTTCCGTTTTGAATGTCCCATTTCATCCTTTTGTTGAAGCGGTCATGATGCAGATTGTTTTGGAATTGTTGAAGGAAGCATCGGTCAGACTTCCTTCAGCCGTTGCACAAACCATTGGTACAGTTGGGGCTATTGTGATCGGTTCAGCAATCGTTCAAACCAATTTCATTTCAAACACCATGGTTGTTGTTATTGCGATTACTGCCGTTTCATCCTTTGTCATTCCAATCGGGGAAATGAGCACAACTATTAGGCTAATGAGTTTTCCATTAATTTTCCTTGCAGCTATGTTTGGCTTTATTGGGATTGCATTCGGATTAATGGTTTATACGACACACCTTGTTAAACTGACTTCTGCAGGAATAGCTTATGTTGAGGCACCTAAAATATTTCAATCATTCCTAAACAAACAGCCTAAAAATGGAAAGGGTCAGGATACGAATGCTCACGAATAAGAATTTATTTTTCTTAATTATACAAGCCCAGATTGGTATTGGTATCCTCGGTCTTCCCTATATCCTGTATAACCATGTACAGCAAGACGGCTGGATGTCTCTTCTAATCGCTGGAGTTTTGGCACAAGGGATTATTATCATTCTTGTGGCGTTAAGCAGAAGTTCACCTAAGGAAACGTTTTATGAACTAAACCATAGACTTTTAGGGAATTTTTTAGCAAAGATCGTTAACATCCTTTATGTGCTGTATTTTATATCGTTTTCCATGCTGCTCATGATCCTTGTTACAGATGTGATCAACACATGGATTCTTCATCAGACCCCACGATGGGCAATCATCTTAATGCTTCTCATTGCAACATCTTATATTGCGAAGGAGCAAATAGTAACGATTTCAAGAGCGTTTCTCTTTTTTTCATTTTTGTTTATCGTCTTGATCTTTTTACTTATTCTTGTCTACCCTCAAGATATTCACTTTGGAAGGCTGCAACCTGTTGGTTCAAACAGTTTTACAGATATCGTTAAAGCAAGTCCTGATGCATTCGTTTCACTTATTGGTTTCGAACTTATTTTATTCATCATGCCATATATCAAAAACCCTAAGACGAGCTTAAAGGTTCTCTCGTTCGCAAATTTGTTTTCCCTAACGCTGTATATATTTTTATTTATTACTTGTGTAATTTCTTTTAGCGGCGTGCAATTCAGCCTTATTCATGAGCCGTTATTATATCTTTTTAGAGGGATGTCATTTCAATTTGTTGAGAGAATTGATATTATCTTTCTTTCCTTTTGGATTGTGCCTATATCCACCACACTTGTTATACAGCTTTTTAATGCAAGTCTTGGTGTCCAAAACATATTTTCATTCCAAAGAAAAAAATCAGTGTATATCCTTGCGATTATTTTATTATGCTTAGGTTTGTTCCCAATAAGTTTTTCGATGAAAGAATCCTTGTCTAGTATCATGATCTATTTAAATATCATCTTTGTATTTATATTTCCGGCTTTGCTGCTCATCATTGCAAAACTGAAAGGGATAAAAGGATGAAGAATACTTTTCAAAAAATAACCCTTCTATTGTTCGTTTTTCCTCTGCTAACCGGTTGCTGGGATCAAAAATTAATTGTGGACCAAGAAGTGATGAACGGCGTTAGTTTTGATTTGCAGGATGAAAAAGTTAAATCTACAATAGTTGTCCTGAACATCATTCCTAAGGGGACAGGCATTTTTGATTTTCAAAATCAGATTACTTCTGCTACTGGTTATTCTATAGAAGAAACATATCGGGAATTAAGAACGTATTATACCGGTCCTTTATCTGCTTCAAAATCACGCATTGTTTTGTTTGGAGAAAGTTTCGCAAAGAAAAACTTAAACTCCTATCTCGATTTTTTCTATCGTATTCCAGATCCCTATTTAGGAAGTAAAGTAGCGATTGTAAAGGGAGCGGAAGCAAGTGATATCTTTTCACTAGAAGAGATCGGCACAAACCCTATTGCCTTAGGATTGTATGAAATCATTGATGCTTCTGAAAGCAATTCTATTGTTCCCAAAGGAACGCTGAACACATTATTTACTTACTTTAATGAACCAGGAAAAGATTTTATACTCCCAGTATTAGAGCAAATAAATGGCAATATACGAGTATCAGGAGCTGGTTTGATCAGTAATAATGCTTATTCTGGAAAGATGCTTCCTATAAAAGATTGTCCCCTACTTTTATTATTGATGGATGATTACGGAGAACTTACCGATCTTGAATCATATCTGAATGATGAAAAGAAATTAAACAATCAATTTTCTTATAGAGTTAAAAAATCTAAAAGGAAGCTGGATATAAAGAAAGATGCTTCAGGAAAGCCAATGGTTAATATCCATTTGGATCTTAAAGTAATTATCCACCAATACCCTAGAACCGAAAAAATCAGCTCAAAGCAGATTAAAAAGTTAGAAGAAACCATATCTCGGGACTTAACGAAAAGATCCCAATCGCTCATGAAAAAGACCCAAAAAGCCAACAGTGATGTGTTGGGAATTGGACGAAAAATAAAAGAAACCGATCCTATAGCCTGGAAAGCTCTTGACTGGCGCAAAACCTATCCGTCCATACCGATAAATACGAAGGTTGATGTGACGATTGAAAAGACAGGAATTTTGAAATAACACCAAAAAAAAGCACGTTTCAGCGTGCTTTTTTGATACAGCGTTTAAACACTTGTTTAAAAAAATTCCCTTCTCCCAGCCATTTATCCCAACCGAAACACGATCCCATGCCCGCCTTTTGGGTATTCCCACTTAATGTTCTGATGCGGACACCCGATCCGGCAGCTTCCGCATTCGTGGCAGCCTTCATACCCGACATGCATCCGGATCTCTTCCCACTTATACACCTCTGCCGGGCAAAAGATCGTGCATATTTTATCCGGGCAGTGGTTCAAACAAACATCGGCATCCATGACGGTAAGATGTGATTTCGTATCTGCGTTAAAACGAACGAGATATTGCTTTTCTTCGATAGTCTGACACTTTCTTTCGCTCATTTACTTCATCACCTTCCACGCCCGGTATGCGTCACGAGCAAGTTTTAGTTTCTCGCCAGCTGTCCCAACATCACGCCAAATCTTTTTCTGCTTCTCCCATTTCGATGTACCGTCCACCGTAAACATCTGGCTCATCGCCTTATTCGCCATCGGAATATACTTTTCAAAGTACTGCGGGAACTTATCGAAATGGTGCGTAGAATCTTTGTACTTTTTCATGTCCTGACCGACAAAACTGCTCATCAGCCTTGTTTTATAATGATTGAGCGTTGCCTCAGAATAATCGTCGCGTTCTTTCGCGAGCAGCACCGCTTCAGCCGCAAACTGACCAGATTTCATTGCAAGGTTCGAGCCTTCGCGGTGGATCGCGTTCACGAGTTGCGCCGCATCACCAACAACAAGCACCCCGTTCCCCGCCACTTTTGGCATTGATTTATAGCCGCCTTCTGGAATCATGTGCGCCAAATATTCGACCGGCTCACCGCCAGCAATATAAGGACGAATCATCGGATGGTTCTTCACATACTCTAAAAGTTCATACGGTTTAATCTTATGCTTAATCAGCCCAGATAGAAGTGAACCCACCCCGAGGCTCAGTGTATCTTTGTTTGTATAGAGAAATCCGGTGCCGAGAATGCCCTTTGTTGCGTCTCCAAAAAGCTCGATCGTCGTTCCTTGATTTTCTTCTAAATTAAAGCGGTCCTCTATCGTCTTTTTATCAAGCTTGATGATTTCCATTGTTGCGAGTGCCACTTCATCTGGCCTGAACTCTTTATGAAACCCGAGTGACTTGGCTAATAATGAATTTACCCCGTCCGCCAAAACCACAACATCCGCATAAAGTTCGCCATCTGGCCGGTCCGTACGCACACCGACTACTTTCCCGTCTTCAACAATACACTCTAAAACAACCGTTTCATTAACTAAAAGTGCACCTTGTTCAACCGCTTTTCCAGCAAACCACTGATCAAACTTCGCGCGCAATACGGTAAAGTTGTTGTACGGCTCTTTGCCCCATTCCATTCCTTTGTAGCCAACGGTTACCGCAGACTCCTTATCCATCATCATGAACCGCTGCTCGACGATCGGCCGCTCAAGCGGTGCTTCTTTCCAAAACTCGGGGATCACGTCCTCCATCATTTTGCGATAAAGCACGCCACCCATTACATTTTTCGAACCCGGATACTCGCCGCGTTCAATTAATAACACGTTGACCCCAGCTTTAGCCAATTCGTAAGCGCAAGAAATCCCGGCAGGACCTGCCCCGACAACGATGACATCAAATTTTTCAGACATGGTCGACCACCTCCTGGTTAAACGCTTGTTTAAATTGCTGGATTAAAAGCGGTACAATTTCAAACGCATCCCCTACGATTCCGTAATGGCTTGATTGGAAGATCGCTGCTTCAGGATCGTTGTTGATCGCGATAATCAGACTAGAGTTCTGCATCCCCACAATGTGCTGAATGGCACCTGAAATTCCTATAGCAAAATAGATTTTTGGCGTTACGGTCACACCTGTCTGTCCGACTTGATGATGATGCTCGACCCAACCTGCTTCAACGACATCGCGGCTCGCACCAACCGCACCACCTACCGTTTCAGCAAGCTCATGAACGAGCTGGAATCCCTTCTCACTTCCTAGCCCTTTTCCGCCAGCAACGATAATGTCCGCTTCATCGATCCGAACCTTTTTCGTTGTGTGCTGCACAATTTCGAGTACCTTCGTACGAATGTCATCTTCTTTTAAAGAAGTCTTCTCTTCTACTAATCTACCGGTTCGGCCGAGGATTGGCGTAAGTGCCTTCATCACTTTTGGCCGGACCGTCGCCATTTGCGGGCGATACTTTTTGCATAGAATCGTTGCCATGATGTTACCGCCAAATGCTGGTCGGCTCGCTAGCAGCAATCCTGTATCTTCTTCAATGTCTAAAATGGTAGAGTCCGCCGTGAGACCTGTTGGTAGATCGGTCGCAACAGCGCTCGCCAAGTCTTTTCCGGTTGACGTCGCACCGTATAGAATCACTTCCGGCTTATATTTTTCACAGCACTCCAGCAACGCCTTCATGTACGATTCGGTTCGGTAATTTTTAAAAATCGCGTCATCATACACATAAACAGTATCAGCACCATACTCAAACACTGTGTCTGCTAGATGTTTGACGTTCTCACCGATCAGGACGCCAGCAAGTTCCGTACCTCGTTTGTCCGCCAGTTCCTTCCCCGCTCCTAACAACTCAAGTGAGACGGGTACAACCTCGCCGTCTTTTACCTCAATAAAAACCCAAATGCCTGAATAGTCCTCAAAGCTCAACGCCAGACCCTCCCTTCACTGCAAAAAGTTCTTTTTTCTCTAATAAAAGGTTAAGCAGCTGCTCCGTTTGTGCGGCCGCGTCGCCTTCTAGCATCTCACCGCCACTCGGTTTCGTCGGTGCCCAAACTTTTGAAACGATGGTCGGCGAACCTTTCAGTCCAAGCTGTGTTCTCTCCACATCCTCTAGATCCGCGACGGCCCAGATAATCGGCTGGTAGCGAGCTGCTTTCAGCATGTTCGTCATCGTGGAGTATGGTACTTCGTTGATTTCTTTTTCCACCGACATCAAACAAGGCATCGTTGATTGAATGACTTCATATCCATCCTCCAGTTTTCGGTGAACGATTGCATAGCCTTCTTCCACATTAATTTCTTTTACCTTATTGACCGACGTGAGCGGAGGCATGTCTAATCGGCGCGCAATTCCTGGTCCAACTTGTCCCGTATCACCGTCGATCGTCATCTTTCCGCAAATAATGAGATCGACTGGTTTGATCTTAGAGATTTTTTCGATCGCTTTTGTGAGCGCATAACTCGTTGCGAGGGTATCTGCCCCGGCAAACGCTCGATCGGAAATCATGTAGCCTTCGTCTGCCCCGATCTCGATACATTTCTTGATCGCTTTCACCGCTGGCGGCGGACCCATCGTCAAAACGGAAACCGTCCCGCCGTATCTCTTTTTCAAACGCACCGCTTCTTCCACCGCATGTGCGTCATATGGATTTAAAATAGCAGGCGCACTCGCACGGTCCATCGTGTTCGTCTTCGGGTTCATCTTGATGATCTTCGTATCCGGCACCTGCTTGATACAAGCCACAATATGAAGCATTCGACCCCTCCTCTAATCACAGGCATTTCTCACATAAGAAGCCACTAGTATGATGATTACTACTACTATATGGGGGGCTTATCCGATACATGACGGTTTTTCATTTAAAATGAGTTGAGAGAGACAAATGAATGAAGTTTACGGTACAAGTTCTTATATCAGTTACAAGTTCGCGCACTATCGTACTGTTTACGCGCAGAATCACCTTGTTTGCGCTCAAGAATGTGCATTTTTCACGCACAATTGTTTGAACTGCGCGCAATTTAGCTGGATTCACGCGCAACCTCTCCATTCAAACTCAAAAACAATCTCACCTAGCCCCTTTCTCACACGAAATTCTCCCTATTCTAATCCTCTACCATCAGAAAAACTGGGTTTTCCTCCCTATTCTCTCGACAATCAAGCTTTTCTGCATGCAATTCCCATTCATTTCATGTTATTTATAAAATTGTCAGACAATTTAAAAAGGGAGTTGTTGCATGAATGTTGAGTAAAAAGTCTTTTGCCTCTCTTTCTCTCGGTTTTCTTCTATTAACCGTCTCGACCACCGCCTATGCGGACAAGCCTGGATTGCCTGCGTTCCCAGAACCGGTGGACAAAGAATCCTGGACGCTGCCGCGGGACATGACTTGGAATGATTACCGCCCCGTTCCAGGCATCGATTGGCGGAATACAGATGTTCAGCCAGAACGCGTCATTAAAGGCGCACTTATCATTGTAGATTTCCCAGACCGTGAATTTATCCTCAGCCAGCCTGAAGGCTCAGAAATTGCAGGCAATCCCATCAATACGGGTAACATCCCTCGAGATCAGATGGGGCAGTTTTGGCTAGACTTCTTAAACAAACCTCAAGCACTCAACAACTACAGAACGATCGATGAATATTGGCGTGAGAATTCCTATGGCAAGTGGGCCGTTGAGCTCGATGCTTTCGGAACGTACCGCATGGATCACAACGAATTTCAATATGGATTGAACGAATTTAATCAGATGCAGAACATGCCAGCAGGTTTTACAGGTAAAAATCTCCGATCAGAAGCCATTCAAAAAGCACAGGCCGATATCGCTGCTTCTGGTGAACAATACGATTTCCGTTTTATCGTGCACGCTGGTTATGATGAATCTGGTGTGTGGCAGGAGCTAGGCGAAATGATGTTCCAAACACCTGAATCTGTAACGAAACCGTTTGGACTACCATATGCGGGAATGCCGAATTCAGCCGTAACCCGTTATGTACCCTGGACTTCTTGGTATGCCGCAAAAAGTATTTGGTCTAGCGCAGGCGGCGGGACATCCATTCAAGGGGAGAACGATGGAATGGGGACGTTCGCTCATGAGTTCGGCCACATCATGAATTTAGGAGACAACTATAACAATCCATATGCAAATCCAGTATCACGAACATATTCAGGTCCGTGGGAATTGATGAGCCGCGGCAGCTTCAACGGCCCAGGCGGACCGCACACAAGATGGATGGTCCCTTCTCCTCTTGGCGCATCTGCTCCATCACACCACATGCTTCGTAACAAAATCAAACAAGGCTTTTTGGATGAAGGTCAATATTTACGTTTGAATCGTGATGAGCTTGCAGAAACGGGACCTGCTTTTGCAGATATTCTAGCGCGTGAAGTACCGACTGGTGAGGAATTCGGACGAACAGGACTGCACGGAATCCAAATCGCGATGGAAGATCTGACACCAGCAAATTCGTTAAAAGATGACTGGCGTGCCGATATGCAACGAGGAGCAAAATGGTACAACAACTATACGATTGAAGTTGTCGATCGTGTAGGTTACGATTCTTTTGCGCCAGATGCAGGTGTGTTGCTCGCCAAAACGAAAAACTCGGAATCCGCACCAAACATCTGGGTGATCGACTCTCATAAAGAAGACATCAATCAAGTGGATTTCAAACGACCGGACGGAACAGAAGCGATGATGTCAAAAGGTGATTTCCAGCAGCTCGCCGACTCCCTCTTTAAAGCAGGAACAGCGGATGGTGTTGTGAGTGAATATAAAGACGAGCACAATCGACTTCACTTTTATGTGTTAGAGAAAAAAGTAGATAAACAAGGCGCACTTAGTTACCGGGTGGCTGTAAGACATATGGATGGCGCTGGACCTTATAAGCGTGGCGTTGAAACGGTTAGAAGTTCTGAGGAATTTGCCGTACCTGGCCGAGTAGCGGTGTATAACTTCAACGTTACCAATACAGGTGATGCAACCGATCTTTTCAGACTTAACGCAAAAACAGAAGCTGGCTGGGAACTTCAGTTAGAGAACAATGTGATCGAAGTGAAATCTGGCGAAACTGTACAAGTTCCTGTTTATGTGAAGATTCCCGATGCGAAGAACGGTCCAAAGCCAACAGAGCTAACCTTTACAACTACTTCTGAAACAGATAGCAGCAAAACCTCAACAGTGGTTCACAAGGTCGGCCCTGGTAAAGGGAAGTAAAAAGTAAAGGAGAAGAGATCACATGCGATCCCTTCTCCTTTTTTTAAAAGGCATATTGAAAAAGTCCATAATATAAAGGTCCAATCATAATGATGGCCGTTAACCCAAACACAACAGGCCGAGCCGCTCTTGGAATCTCGTTCGCATCTTCATTAAACTTCTTCAATCCGTAAGCTAAATCCCACATCAGTCCTCCGAAAAAAACAAACTTCCACACGAGCGGTGTTAACAGCTCGTTGCTTGTCACATAACCAAACAACCCGATCCACGTAATGATGGTGATCACAAAATCCAGTTTTGCAGAGTTCGTTTTATAGCCACCTTTGATGAGGTAACCAATCGCAAACGCACCGAGAATCCCTAAATAAATCGTCCATAAAATATCTGTCATAATCCCCTTGTCCCCTTTTTCTGTCTATAAATTCATTATAGTTCTTACAATTACGTTGCGGAAGGTGGAATATTGGGTTTTTTTTACGGTACGTGTTCTTATATCTGTTACACGTTCACTCATAACCCTTGTCGAACAACCCTTAATTCATATTTTGTTATTGATATCGCCTCTAAAATAAGTTACCATTACAGGGGTAACTTTTATTATAAAGAAGGTAGATAGATATGAACAAACGTGTTTACTTATTAACGATCGTCTCATTCGTTGTCGGGATGGTCGAGTTGATTATTGGGGGAATCCTTGATCTGATTGCATCAGATCTTGAGGTGGGCCTCGGGAAAGCTGGGTTTTTAATAACGATCTTCTCTCTCGTTTTCGCCATCGCAGCTCCCATTTTGCTGACGATGACCGCTCATATTGAGAGAAAGCGATTAACGCTAATCTCGTTAATCATATTTTTGCTAGGAAACGCACTTGTAATCGTCAGTCCGACGTATTCTATGCTACTCGTTGCGCGGATTTTATCAGCAGCAAGTGGTTCGTTACTCGTTGTCCTGTGTGTAACGATGGCCTCTAATATTGTTGAAGAGAAATATAGGGCTCGTGCGATCGGTGTCGTGTTTATGGGGATCAGTGCTTCCCTCGTACTGGGGATTCCAGTAGGTTTAATGCTCGGAAATGCTTTCGGCTGGCGTGCTCCGTTTATCTTAATCACAGCACTCACCGTTTTATCCATACTCGGCGTGTATTTTTTTATGGGACGCTTAGAGGCAAAGCCGGCGATTCCAATTAAACAGCAGCTTCAAACGTTAAAAAACCGACGCATCTTATTCGCACAGATCACGTCGTTCCTTTTCTTGGCGGGGCATCTCACACTTTACGGGTACCTGACTCCATTTTTAAAAATGACGCTCGGACTTAACGGGACGTGGGTCAGCATCGTATACTTGATATTCGGTATTGCGGCCGTATTTGGAGGCGGGATCGGCGGCATGCTCGCTGACCGGTTCGGCACGAAGCCTACCATTTTAGGCGTCATTATCGTTTTTGCGTTCTCAATCTTTATGATTCCATATACAACGTTTGCTTTTCCGCTGTTTCTTATAGTGATGATTATTTGGAGCATGCTTAGCTGGGCCATCACGCCTGCGATGCAGAGCTATTTAATCGAGTCGTCTCCTGAAACATCCGACATCCAGCAAAGTCTGAACAACTCTGCGCTTCACTTCGGAATTGCATTTGGGTCCATGATCGGCGGAATCGTGATTGAGAGCGCATCTGTCGAGATGAACGCAACTGTCGGCGGATTGTTGGTTATACTGGCTTTAGGAACAGCTGTTATTTCAATGACAAAAAAGAAGAGCTCCAAAGTCAGCACACATACAATTAGCTAGGTTGCGAAAACTATGGCATGATAACAGTAGATGAAATTATTTTTGTAGGAGGTGAAACCATTACAATTTAGCCGTTGTGATGGTGAACAAATGAGTATCCATATTGGTGCAAAACAAGGTGAAATCGCAGAAAGCATTCTATTACCAGGAGATCCGCTTCGTGCGAAATATATCGCAGAAACATTTTTAGAAGACGTAACATGCTACAACGAAGTTCGCGGCATGCTCGGATTCACAGGAACATACAAAGGAAAGCGCGTATCTGTTCAAGGGACAGGCATGGGGATTCCATCAATCGGGATCTACACAAACGAATTGATCCGTGAGTATGGCGTGAAAAACTTAATTCGCGTAGGTACTTGTGGTGCAATCCAACAAGACGTAAAAGTTCGTGACGTCATCCTAGCGATGACAGCATCAACCGATTCTCGCATGAACCACTTAACGTTCCCTAACATCGACTTCGCACCTTGCGCGAACTTTGATCTTTTAAGAAAAGCGTATGAAGCTGGAACAGCAAAGGGCTTGAAGATCAAAGCTGGTAACGTGTTAACGGCTGACTTATTCTACCGCGACAGCATGGATATCGTGAAAAAGCTTGCTGAAAACGGCGTACTAGCTGTAGAAATGGAAACAACAGCACTTTACACAATCGCGGCAAAATACGGTGTGAACGCACTATCGATCCTGACAGTAAGTGATCACATCTTTACGGGTGAAGAAACTTCTGCTGAAGAGCGTCAGACGACATTTAATGATATGATTGAAATGGCGTTGGAAGTTGTGAGTTCGGAGGGAGAGTAATTATATAGAATCTTGGCATTTCCAGTAATACAAGTAGCCATCTAATTCATATCAATTATGAATTAGATGGCTTTTTTATTATTTCTAAACGCTAAATCCCCCCCTTTTTGTCGAAATAAAAACCCATCCAATAAATGGTATTATGGAGGTTTTTGTTCTTATCATATTGAATTGGTTTTTATGTATTAAAAAATTGGAGGGACTACAGAATGAATGTACCAAAAAAGATAATAAGTGTATGTGGCGCGTTTTGCTTATTGTTTGGGACAACGACTGCATTTGCTGTCACTTCTGAAAATGTGCTTCAAAAAGTTAAACATGAGAAAAAGGTAGCCGGAAAGATCCAAGAGCAAATTATAAAAGTTGAAACCAGCGCAGCTAAAAAGAAGAAAATCCTTACATATTTTAATAACAACGAAGCTAAGAACTATAAAGAAAACGAGGTAATTGTAAAATTCAAAAATAATTACTCTATGAAAAAACTAGGAGCTACAAGCACTACTTTAGGTTTAACAAATCCAAAGGTGTTGAATAAAGAAGGAACACAGGTTATTAAATTCTCCAAAAATAAAAAAATGGCTGATGTATTACGTGAACTAAATGCTTCTCCTCATGTTGAATATGCAGAACCAAACTATTTTTATAAGCCTACAACGGTCAATGATCCTCTGTTTAGCAAATTATGGGGACTTAAGAATACAGGACAGGAAATATTAGGACAAGTGGGTAAAAAAGGTATTGATATCAATGTAGAAGCGGCATGGGCTAAAACAAAAGGCAATACCTCTCTTGTCATTGGCGTGATTGATTCAGGAATAGACATCAATCACCCTGATTTAAAAGATAAAATCTGGGTAAACACTGGAGAAATTCCTAATGACGGAATTGATAATGATAAAAATGGTTACATTGATGACGTGAATGGCTGGAACTTCTATGATAAAAATAATAGATTGTTCATTCGAGGAGAGGAAGACTTCCACGGAACTCATGTTGCCGGAACAATAGCGGCAAAAGCCAATAATATTGGCGTTATCGGGATCGCTCCAAACGTGAAAATTATGCCACTAAAGTTCCTTGGTCCTTATGGAGGCTATGAATCAGATGCGATCCTTGCGATTGAATATGCAAAATCAAAAGGAGTAAAGATTCTTAATAACTCATGGGGCGGAGGAGAAAACGCACAAGCATTAAAGGATGCAATTAAAAACTCAGGAACCTTATTTATAGCTGCAGCAGGCAATGATGGAATGAACGCTGACTCATCTCCAATGTATCCAGCTGCTTATGATCTGCCGAATATTCTTTCTGTAGCTTCGATAAATAACACAGGGAATCTTTCCTATTTTTCTAACTATGGTGTAAAAAGTGTAGATGTTGCCGCTCCAGGTGAAGGTATATTAAGTACATTCCCTATTATGGGAGGAGATTATTCTACAGCTTACGAATATCTTGATGGAACATCTATGGCTACCCCTCATGTTGCTGGAGTAGCAGCATTAGTTAAAAGCGCAAACCCGACTTACACTCCTGCTCAAATAAAGGATGCCATTATGAGAACGACTACTAAACTTTCTACCTTAACAGGAAAAGTCGCTACAGGAGGACTTGTGAATGCAGGGAAAGCCGTTAGTTTCGAGGCGGATTCTGACATTCCCGGCATTGCTTGGAAAGAACCAAGTATCAATACAACACTTGATGCCAGTAAAGATAAAAATGATGTCTATTCTATCAAGCTATTAAAAGGTCAAAAGCTGAAGACGACACTAACTGGTGATGCAGGTACGGACTTTGATCTTTATCTTTATAATGACATTGCAAAAACTGTAAATTCAAGCAATGGCATTGTAGCAAGCTCAGAAATTGCTAATACATCCAAAGAATCCTTTACTTATATAGCTCCTAAAACAGGCACTTATTATATAAACGCCTATGCTTATTCCGGTGCTGGAAAATATACTCTTTCAGTAACAGAAGGCATTGGGGCTGGAACATATGAAAACACAAGTCATTATTTTGGATATGAAGGAACATGGAGTAAAATATCTGATGGAAGTGCATCGGCAAGTTCATACACAAGTGCTAACCAAGCCGGCTCAGCGGTAAAAATTGTGTTTAATGGTACAGGAGTATCCTACAAAGCTATTAAAAATAGTAAACAAGGAATTGTAAAAGTGACACTGGATGGAAAGTCAGCCAATTATAGCTTGTACGCTTCTACACCTAAGTATAAGCAAGAAATCTTCAATAAAACTGGATTACCCGCAGGGAAGCACGTTTTAACCATTGAATGGACGGGCCAGGCAGATCCTGTTGCTCGGAAAACTTCTACAGAAGTGAACGTGGATTCCATCTCTGTTTTTAAATAGTGGTAATTGTATTAACACTATACTAGTTATAAACTACGCCCCAAATGTTAGATACATTCTAACAATAAGGGGTGTAGTTTTTTTTATGATTAAATGCAGATCATTAGTTAGCAGCTATTCAACGTTGTTACCTTTAACTTTTTAATACCTCAACTTCATCAATACACTCTTAATTTCTTCATCGTTCATCATCAGTTCAGAATGCTTTTCCGTAATCTTTGCAAGCGCTACATCATGATAAAAAAACTCGATGAATACTTTTATAAATGGACGTGATTTGGTCTTCAACGCCTGCCAGCTCTGTCCTTCCATCCCCGCAAAAATGACCTCAGTTTCATCGACCACCACT
This sequence comes from Fictibacillus phosphorivorans, assembly GCF_001619875.1. GTDB lineage: Bacteria > Bacillota > Bacilli > Bacillales > Fictibacillaceae > Fictibacillus > Fictibacillus phosphorivorans_B. The sequence goes on along the minus strand of NZ_LRFC01000038.1, from coordinate 488,903 downwards.
AATCGGAATCTTTCCAACGAATGATGTTCCTGTGCTGGGATCAGCGTATGTACATGGGATAACGTTGACTCCAGTTCACCCACAACAAGAACCTCCACATCAACACCCTGCTTTTCTTTTTCTTGCAGAATCGGTAGAACCTCTTGAATATCGTCCTGCCAGCCTGAGACTCGAATAGACTTCTCCGCCGATTGCAGAATTTGCATCGTCTGCGCTCGTATGGACGAATCCACTTTCAGACTCCAAACGTGTTCATCATAGAACTTTCTCTTACTCGTACTGTTTTTAAGCTGCTCCACGTTTTCCTGAAACTCCGTCGTAAGTTTTTCAATTACGATCGACAGCGGAAGCGCGGTATATAGCTTCTTTTTTTCCGAAACTGAATCCAGCACCATCCCTTTTTCAATCATACGCGATAGCACTTCGTATATCTTGGATTTCGGGACACCGGAGTATTTAACGATGTTTGTTGCGTCCATCGGCTCCTCACTCGACGCGAGGACTTCGAACACCTGACTTTCATATTGTGAAAAACCGAATTTTTGTAACATGGTTCCTCCTAAATACGGTTTATGTAAACGTTAGAATGAATTTACCATTCTTCTCAATGATAGATAACAAATATTAGGTATCATTTATTTTGCCATATATCTACTAATAAGTCTAAGTGGAACAGTGTCTACTTGCTTTTATATTCTGTTCTAATTATCTCTCATCATTATAATATTCACAGTGATATACCTTATAAGATTCACTCATATTTTCTTTCACAAAAAAATGTTCCGTATTGTTTTCTAATTGGAAGTGTAATATTGTACCTACTGGCAAGTGAGAAGCATATAATTTAGGCTCGTTATCAAAAGCGCCTTTAAATGTTTTTTCTATTTCCATAGGAAACTCTTCACTTCTAACCATTTCGGACTCTGTCCGTTCAAAAACACATATTCTTGCTGAGGAAGTATCAATTACAAAATCGGTATCTCTTTCTAAAAGCTTTTTGCCCTCGTGTAATACTATCTTTCTTCCCTCTTCTTCTAACTGCGCTATCTGTCTTGCACCTTGGACTTTTGGATTTTCATTAAAATTAGAACAACCACTACTAGCCAATAGGAGTAACAAGCATAATAAATTCTTCAGAAGATTCCCTTCTTTCACCGAAAGTTCTCAAGTACATCATTCTATTCTTTTAAAAACTTCAACCTCCTTCTTATTAATTTGGAATATATTAACTTCTTTCTGAATGTCAATCATATAAGGTATCGAAAACATCATATATGTATGGAGAATATACTAGAGATGCTTCAAAATTACTTAAAGAAAGTAAAGAGAAAGAGCCCCTTTACACATCAGGGGCTTGTTAACGTTTACTTACCTGTTTACTATTCGCTTTTTCCCAACTGGTCGTTCGCTGTTTTCTACTCTTATACAAAGATAGATTCATCACTTTTGTCTTTAATTGAACAAGATTAACACTCGTAAACGAAACCTTCGCTGTATATTGATCCCAGCATGCTAAAAGTGTCAACATCATGACGGCAACCTGAGGAGAGTATAATACATAATCAAAAACACCTGTTAAAAAAACTACAGGTAATGACAACAGAAAGTGATCGAAATAGATCTTTTTATTTTTCACCGACAAAGCCAAGTAAAGGATCTTATACCCATTTATAAATAAAATAATAAGCAAAGCGATACCACCTAAAGCACCATATTCGGTAAATACCCCTAGAATCATGTTATGCGCATGGGGAACATGTTCACTGAAACGACTGAAATATCCATCGTAAAACCCAATAGGTGTTACGCCGAACAAAGAATGCTGTTGCCAAAGGCTAAAAGAATTTCTCCATATTTCTTTTCTAACCTCTGCAGATACAAACAGTTCATCACTCCTTGGCATCACGTTTGTGATCAACGGAATATTTAATATCATCAAAGTAATAAGCGCACCAGAAATCCACTTGTTCCATTTGAGTAAAAAGAAAACGAAAAGAATAAGCATCGTAACAAACCCTGCTTTGGAACCTGTTAATAAAATGGCGTGACTGAACATGCAGACAGCAGCCAATTGTATGGAAAATTTAGTATACGTACCTTTCTCAAGACTCTTCAAGCAATCCGCAAAAAGAAAAGATAATCCCAAAAGCAGCAGTGCAACAGAAAAATTCGGATTATACGTTGAGCCGATCAGTCTAGTATACTGCTGCGGATCTATCCCTACCGTTCCGATTAGCGTTGCACCTGTAAAATAACTTAAAACTGGCATTTCCATCATCCACTGCTGAAAGGGGTATATTCCATAAAAGTATACGCCGCCAAGGATAACAACATATTTAAAAGAGCGAAATACTTTAAGGGGATTGTTTGCGATTTTCAGATACAAACCTAAGTAGGCTAGAATCAATGCAGACACTAAAAAATATGAATAATTGTTCATTGCGATGGATGCACATATTGTGGAAACAAACATGCAACCTAACAAAAACAAACCTGGTGTTACCTTTACCTTCACGCCTTTTTTCCATGCTTTGTGCAAGTGGAACCACCCAATAAACAACACTAGGAAAATACCGACTGGTGGTACGATTATACTAAGAAAAAGGCTAAATGTAAGATAATGTTTTTTAAAAGTAAAAGTTGTCATAAGTGACCTCTTCTTCGTTTCTGATTCGCATAATAACTCATCATACTAGAAAGAAAAGGTGATTAATCTACTTTTACAAAAAACAGATAAACACTTAACCTGCTTCATATTTCCTTCATAATTTGGCTCCATAATAAAGACCCAGAGAGTAGCTTTCTGGGTCTTCATATTATATTACCTTTACAGCAAGGGCTGCACTTACATTCCCTGGTTTGTCTTTTGCCGATACTTGTAAAGGCGTTCCTTTCTTTTGCACCTTGATGGTCGCTTTATAGTTGTCTTTTGAATCTGCCGTTCCAGTTCACACCACTTTAGTTCCTGCTTTAATCGTAACAATCACTGCAGCTTTGTCTTACCCGTAACCATTTTGGTTGTAGTGTTAACTGTATTTACGGTAAGCATAGCTAACTGAATGTTTTATTTTACAATTATTTTAACGGAAGTACTTACATTTTTAGCAGCATCTGTTGCGGTCACCGTTAGCGTTACCTTAGCTTTTTGTACTGGAATTTTCACTGAAAACGTACCGTTAGCTGCAGCCTTTACTGAATAGCTCTTGCTTCCGATTTTCACGATAACCGTTGCGTTTGCTTCACTTGTCCCCGTTACACTCGTAGATTTGTTGGTAACTGCTTTTACGACAGGTGGTTTTGGTGCCGTTTTATCCTTTGTGACCACCTTTGTAACTGTACTTTTATTTCCAGCCGCATCTATTGTCCACACTTCAAAGACCGTTCCTGCTTTTTGTAAAAAGATTGGAACCGCATATTTCCCATTTTCAGCTACGGTTGAATACGAATTTAAACCGAACTTAACAGTAACAGTAGAACCATTTTCTGCCGTACCTAATACTTGTGTTGATTTATCAGAAATTTCACCCACTGTTGGTGCTGTTGGTGGTGTTGTGTCTTTTACTGTAACCTTTTTTACCGAGCCTATATTACCAGCTTTGTCTGTCGCCCATACTTCAACTGCTGTTCCTGGTTTTTGTAAAGGAACAGTTACTGAGAATGTTCCTGTACTAGATGCAGTGACAGTATAAGTTTTTGTACCAATTTTGACTGAAACTTTTGCTCCTGCTTCCGTCTTTCCTGTTACCTTTGTTGCTTTCTCTGTAATATCATTAACACTTGGTGCTGCGGGTCCCGTTTTGTCCTTTACCGTATATGTACCCGTACTGCTATAATAACCAGCGGAGTCCTTTGCCCATACATAAACGGTTGTCCCCGCTTTTTGAAGCGGAATGGTAATAGCAAATGCACCCTTGGCATTTGCTGCAGCAGAATAAGTACTATCTCCAATCATTGCATAAACGGTAACTCCTGCTTCAGCTGTTCCTGTTATCGTCTTAAGCTTGTCCGAAATTTCATTAACCTTTGGAGCTGTTGGAGCAGTACCGTCTTGAACCGTTATTTCTACAGCATCACTAGACTTGCCACTTGATTTGGCCGTTACGTAAAGTTTTGTTCCAGCTTTTTGCTTAGGTATCGTCACTGAAAAATAGCCATAATCATTGGTCGTTCCAATTACTTTTTGACCATCTGTTACTTCGATATCGTAATAATCATATCCACTTGTATATCCTGTAACAGAAGTATCAAAATCATAAACAGAGTAAACCGTTGGTGAAGCAATTTTTTCAGCTATGCCTAGTGCTTTTCTAGCATTAACTCTTCCATATCCATAATAATAGGATGAACCTAAGTAATCGGCTGAATCATACAAGCGCTGTTCTACTTCATAGTTAGAAAGGTTAGGCTCATTTGCTAAAAGTAGAGCCGCTACTCCTGCAACTACCGGTGAAGCCATGGATGTACCACTCATGGAACCGTATGAAGAATAAGGCAGTGTTGAATAAATGTACGAACCTGGAGCCATTATGTCTACCCAGTAGCCATAATTAGAAAAGTAAGAGCGTGCATCGGATTGATCTGTTGAACCGACCGCAATTACGTTGTCATAAGCTGCAGGATAATGCATCGTACTTGTTCCAGAGTTTCCTGCTGCTGCTACAATAACTACTCCACTATCATGTGCATATTGGATCGCTGCATCGTATGAGTAGTTATAATTAGAGCTGCCTAAACTCATGTTAATAACATCCGCTCCATTACTAACCGCATAATAAATCCCTTCAATAACATCAGAGGAGTATGCTCCATCACCTGTAAAAACATCAATAGGCATAATTTTAGAATTTGGAGCCACACCTGCGGTCCCAATATAATTGTCAATGGAACTGCCAATAATCCCAGCAACATGTGTACCATGATCTCCTGCAGTCAGCGTAGTAGATGAGTTATTAACCGTATCATACGGAGAGACAATTTTATTCTTCAAATCAGAGTCATTTAAATCAATGCCGTTATCAATAACAGCTACGGTAACGTTAGAACTACCTTTCGTCTGATCCCATGCACTCTCTGTTTCGATTTTTTGATGATGCCATTGATCATCAAAATAATAGTCATTTGGTGTATGGTCTAACTTTATGAGGTGATCCGGTTCTGCATATTCTACATCATCTCGACTCTCTAACTCTTTAATATATGAATCTAGCTTTTTACCATCTGGAACATCTACTGTTACAATCGGTTCTTTTACCGATTCTTGGCTCGCTAACACTTCCATGCCTTTTATGTTTGTTTTTTCTGCAGGTTTTTTAAGCTTAACGATGACTCGATCTGTTGCTAGCTCATTTGTAACTATTAAATCACCGGCAGCATTCACCTTATCATGACTCCAACTGCTTCCCAATAAAAATGCAGATGCAATAAACAATAAGCCGATCCTTTTCATACACAATCCCCTTTAGAATAATAATGTGAACAACTTTTCTACTCTCTTATTTAATCGGCTGATTTCCAAATTTTATAATACATCCACAAAACTTTTTTCCTATTACATATGGACTAGGAGGGCAAACGCTGAGAGCAGTCATCGTGTACGGTAATTTAAGATCACAGCTTTCTTTAAGTACTTTTTTACGGTACGTGTTCTTTTATTTATTACACATTCGCTCAGGAATGCTCTTTTTACACCCAACTAGGTGCCCGTTTCGCTCATATCCAGTCCACCGCCTCCTCATACGAACAATTTCAGCTTAAAAAGCATCATCAAAACAAAAAAAGCTGACTACAAAAGATCACTTTATGCACCTTTTGAGCCAACTTCCTCTATTTATCTATTAATCCATAGTACGCCTTCTGCTTTTTCTTCATAATAGGACGCTAATCCTGTTTCATTCAAGAACGACGCAGGCACATACACCGCTTTATTAATCGTTTTTGGTCTTACACTTAACGTCTTTTTAACACCATTTACCGTTGCGGTGTTGCTAACAAGAGAAGCCGTAACTTTTCGCGTTCCAGATGTAATCGATATGGTAGACCCTGAAACTTTCGTAGTCATAGCATAACGCTTTGATAAGCCAACAAGTGGAACATAAATGGTATTCTTTTCTTTTACAAGAGCACTTCCTAAGTATTGAATCCTGCCAGAAGTGATTGGCGTAATGCCATTCTTATAAGCTAATTCCTCCTTCACCGTCACATATTCTTCATGCATGTATCCTGTCAGTGATCCTATCTTAATTCTGTACCATTCTTTTGTCTTGCCAAGGACTGTTACAGCTTGGCCAAGTTTTCCCTTCCCTAACGAAACGGAAGATGTTGTCGGTGACTTGCGAATGTTAACACCTTCATAATTCACCGTTCCCGTTACTTGAAGAGCCGAAGGAATGGATGACGTTTTGTCATTCTTTAAAATTGTAGTCGGATAATAGAATGCTAGAATTTCACGATAGCCCAATCCAGCCTTCGCTCTTGCATTTGCACCGGTCTGACTCAAACCTACCCCATGCCCATTACCAAGGCCTGTTACTTTGAAGAGTGTTGATGTTTTACTTAAACCCGTTACATACTTGCTTGTTAACCCAAGTGCACTCCTAAACTGGTCAGCCGTTATGGTAACTTTTTTTCCATACAGTTTTGCTTCCCCATTAGCGTTCTTCAAGACCTTACCTGATGCATCTTTAATGTAATACGTTACATAAAAACCAACCTGTAACAGCCGCTTACCTTCTGTTCGTTCTTTAGGAAGTGCAACAGAAGTAATCTCAACGATTTTAGAGGTTTGATTTGAAGCTGTCAGTTTTTCTTTTAATACATTTGCTAAACCTTTATCTTTCTCAACTACACTTCCCCACCAAGATTCTGGCTTTTTTAAATTTTTCCCTACTAAGGAGATTTGTTTTCTTGAGAACGTTTTAGTCCAAGCGGTTTTGTTATCATACGTATCTGGCTTAGCCGTAAAATACGGCAGCTTAGGAGCGCCAACTCGTGGCCAAGCGCCTTGATTCGTTTCTGTATAGCCGCCATTTGAAGCATTATATACAGCCTCTACCACATTCCCTTGATAGGTTAAGACTTTTCCTTTCGTCTCCATGATCGCTTTATCGGTTTTGTTATTTTCCTTATTGTATCCTGTATAATGCTGTATGTTTGGTGTGTCGTTTATGGCTTTTTTGGCATACAACTTATACATCACATAAGATCTTGCAATAATAGCCTGCGATTTAAGAGCTTGCAAATGGTAGCTAGAGTCCATTTCACCAGGTACAACACCCTTAAGATACTCTTCTAAGGGAAGGCTATTAATCGGGCGAATATATTTAGAACTCTCAACTGTAAACTTCATTGTTCCTAAATACGAGAGTGTCCTATTGCCGTAAAGGGTCATAAGGTGCGTACTGGCAACCACATTAGGCTTAATGGTAAGTGTCTTGCCTTTCGAAACAAGAGTACTTCCGTAATAGAGGTATAGTTCTCCTTTTACCACTTTAACCGTGTACTTCTTTCCAGACCCCAACGTCTTTCCACTTTCAGTCACCTTATAAGTGCCTTTTGGCAAAAAGGAGAGAGCAGTAGCATTTTTTATGTACATGTTTAAAGACACAGACACTATTGGATCAGCAGCGTAGGCTTCTTTCGGTTTTGTAAAAAAAATAGAGCACATCACAAGGGTAACGACTAGCAAACTAACTAAATACTTTTTCATTATCCACCAACTTATACATTTATTTACAAATAGATTATAACAGAGTAGTAGATAAATAGTAACAGAAATGGTGTGGTCACTTTTTGAGCTTAAAAAAAATGAGGTGCCTAATAGGCTCGCCTCATTTTATCTATCTCTATTTTTTACTCTCGTTTAATCTTTTTTCTATAGCTGAATTTACGAGCATTTGTATCTCTAACAGATTCTCATAAGGTGCATCTTGATATATATAACGAATCGCTTTTTTTATGCATTTTGGCATGATTTTAAAACCGTTCAACTTAACTCTCCCTTTGCAACAAATAGAACAACCTTCCCTATCTTACAGTATTTTCATGTGCATAGATAGTTTTATTTGTAACTTTTTACTAATTTTTTGACTAATATGTTTCAGACAAAAGATGTCTATATCCAAGGACTATTGAATCATAAAAAGACGAAAAGAAATAAGCTTAAGCACAATACTTCCCCATATACATTACCTTTGTAGGCCAATTAAGAAAGGGGATATTCGATGAGTTTAAAAATGAAGATATTCAGTTCTTTAGTAGGTGCTTGTTTGCTCTTTTCTGCATCAGTCGTGTCCGCACAAGAACCTCCAAAAGAAAGTAAAACTTTAAAAAAATTTTCCAAACAAGAGAGTTCCATTATTCATATCCCTAAGAACACAATGAAAGAAAAAGCTGCTTACTCACTTTATAAACAAAAACCGTCCAACTCAAAAAATGGCATATCTAAAGAAGATGCTGCACTTGGGTATAAAAAAGGAGAACTGCTTATAAAGTTCAAACCAAATAAATCTATTCAAAGTCTAGGAACATTGGCAAAAGATAAGGGGTTAAAGCTTAATAGAGTACTCGATCGGAAGACTGGTTTACAGCTCATAAAGTTTGAAGATAAAAAAGAATCTGTTAAAGATATGATACGGCAGTTAAAAGCAAACCCTGCTGTTGAATATGCAGAGCCTAACTATATACTAAAACCTTCGGCCGTAACGGATCCCTACTATAGTAATTTGTGGGGCTTAAAGAATACAGGACAGTCCATATTAGGGGTACCCGGAAAGTCCGGTATCGATATTAAAGCCGAAGCAGCATGGGCTAAATCTAAGGGAAGCACGACTCTCGTTGTAGGCATCATCGATACGGGTATGGATATTAATCACCCAGACCTAAAAGATAATGTTTGGAAAAATCCTGGGGAAACGCCAAACGATGGTATTGATAATGATAAAAACGGCTACATCGATGACGTAAATGGCTGGAACTTCTATGACAATAATAATGATGTGTATTATTCAGCATATGAGGACGATCATGGTACACATGTTGCCGGAACGATTGCCGGAAGAGCAAATACAACAGGAGTAATCGGAATAGCACCCAACGTAAAAGTGATGCCGTTGAAATTCTTAGGACCTGACGGCGGTTACACATCAGACGCTATATTAGCCATCAATTACGCAAAAGCAAAAGGAATTAAGATTACAAATAACTCATGGGGCGGCGGGTCTTATTCACAGGCTCTATATGATGCGATTAATAATTCAAACTCACTGTTTGTAGCTTCTGCAGGAAATAACGGAGAGAATTCCGATAGTTCCCCATCCTACCCAGCAGCATTTGACGCTGCAAACATTTTGTCAGTCGCTGCCATTGATAACACTGGCAACCTCGCATCCTTCTCCAACTATGGGGTGAAGAGTGTAGATGTTGCTGCACCTGGAGTTTCAATCTTAAGCACCCTGCCGGAAAATTCTTACGGCTATTTCAACGGTACTTCAATGGCTGCCCCTCACGTTACCGGAACGGCAGCATTAGTCGTAAGCACCAATCCATCTTTTACAACAGCACAAGTTAAAGATCGGATCATTGGTTCCGTTACCAAATTATCTTCACTAACGAATAAAGTCGCTACAGGCGGGTTAATCAATGCCGGAGTTGCTTTAGGCGCTGTGGACTTAGATGGTGAAATTCCTGGCGTACCATTAACAACGACAAGTGTCAGTTCAACATTGGACGCAACTAGTGATAAGAACGACGTGTATTCTGTAACCCTAGTAAAAGGTGAAAAATTAGCAGTCAGCATGACAGGCGCGACAGGAACAGACTTTGATGTGTATTTATACAACTCTAGTGCTAAGACAGTTAATTCAAGCGCCGGAATTGTCGCTTACTCTGAAAAACTTAATACGTCTAGTGAAAGCTTCTCCTACACAGCTCCTGCCACAGGAAAATATTATATCGACTTCTTTGCTTACAAAGGAAAAGGAAGCTATAAAGCATACTTCAAACGAGGGGTAACTGCGGGCACCTATCAAGATACGAGTGCTAACATTGCATTTACTGATAATTGGACTCAAGTAACGAACAGCAGTGCTTCTGGGGGAACGTATAAAACGGTTAACTATTCAGCAGCCACTTCTGAGTTTGTATTCAATGGTACAGGAGTTACCTATTATGCGCTAAAAAGCAGCACACAAGGAATAGCAAAAGTAACACTCGATGGAACAGCCTATACCGTTGATCTCTGGTCCAGCACAACTCAGTACAAAGCACCTGTATTCACCAAAACTGGATTATCAGCCGGCAGGCACACCTTGAAAATTGAGTGGACAGGAAAAACACATGCAGGGGCAAAGAAAACAGCGACTAATATCAATCTTGATAGTTTGATCGTGAAATAGAAGACTGACTGACCCAAAGTGGTTGTTTTTCCTCTCTTGGGTCAGTTTTTGATTTTAATTTTTAAATAATGCCTGTTTTTCTTAAAGGCCAAAAAGAAGCCTGTCCCATTGGACAGACCCCTTTTAGTTGCTATTCTTTACTATAACGTATTGCTGTTCTTGTGCTTTCCTTCATACCAGCAGGTGTAATCGTCATGTATACTGTACCTGCTTTTGTTCCCAGTTGCTTTAAAGAAATACTTAAGCTCGTTCCCTTGGATGTAGAAGTAGCCAGCAGTTTCCCGCCTGTAGAAGCACTGTATACTTTAATGACATCACTTTTTTTCAGCTTAGATACATAGATCAAATCATTTTTCTTTTTATTGTTTGTAATTTTCACTTGGCTGGAAACAAGAGCGTTCGCCTGCTCACCTGTGAAGGTTACCGCCACTCGATTGCTCTCTGTATAACCAGCTTTCGTAACGGTTACGTAGACTTTCCCGCTTTTGGTTCCAAGCTGCTTAATAGAAAGAAGAGCTGAAGATCCAGTAGATGTTTTTGATGCAAGCATTGTACCTTTGGTGCTTGAGTTGTACACTTTGACAACATCACCTTTTGCTAGGCCGCTAACAGAAATGGAATCCGATTTACTTTTATTATTGATCACTTTAACGTTTGAAGTTTTTACTGAATTTGATTTCATGTAAAACATAAATTCGTAAGTCTTTTGGTAGGCATTGGCATAGCCCTCAATAACAAAATAATACGTTCCTTTTTTTAACGATACTGTCGTATATTTGTTTCCACTAAATGCATCGCTGTTTGTAACAAAAGAGCTATATTCTTTTCCAGTACTATTTTGAATGGTCCCTTCCCAGTTAACACCATTTTCCTCTTTCATTAATAAAGTCACATTTCCATCAGCTGGAACAGAAAACTTAAAAACATCTACATCATCATATTGTGATAATTTCCCTTTGTAATATTGGTTCAATTTGACTGCATTGGCCGTCATGATTTCATTATTAAATTCTTTTTCATAATAATTTGTATTAACAAAACCAGCCTTGATTTCATAAGGAGTGTCTTCCGTACCATAATAATCACTTAGATTGATATAGTACGTACCTTTTGGCAGACCTATTTGTTTTGTTTCATAACCTGAAACGATAGAGCTTGCATTAGTATTTAAATCTTCCAGTTTATCACCTTTAGTATTAAAGAGTTCTGCCTGCCAGCTCATGCCTGATTTACGATTTACAGATAATGTAACAATCCCATCTGAGGGAAGGATAATTTTATAAAAATCACTATCATCGTAATCTTCTATTTTACCTTTATACGTCTGATTAAGCTTAATCGTATTAGCTGTTGAGGCATCATTATTAAATTCTTTTTCATAATAACTCCTTGAAGTAAACTCTACTTTAATTTCATAGGCTTCATGCCTTGTATAAAAGCCATCTTCAATTTTGATATAATAAGTACCCTTCGGCAAACCAATCTCATTTGTCTCATATCCATTTACTGTTGTACTGCTGTCTGTTTCAATTTCTTCGTGCAGTTTTCCGTTACTGTTATAGATACTGGCATACCATTTCACTCCGGATTTTTGTTTCATAGAAAATTTGACTTTTCCGTCTGATGGAAGGGTAAATGTATAAAAATCCTCGTCATAATCGTCTTTCATTCTGCCGATATAAGATTCTTTTAATTTAATTGAGTTAGCCGTGGCCATGCTGTCATTAACTTCTTTTTCGTAATTATTTGATGCCATATAGCTTACTTTAAATTCATATGTACTTCCATATCCGCCATCATTCTTAATATAGTAAGTACCTTTTGGCAAACCTACTTGAGCGATAGCATATCCTGAAACTAATGTATCGTAAGACGTATCTACTTTACTTAACGTCTCACCATTTTGATCTAAAATTTCACCAACAACATAGCCATCATCTGCTGTACTTTTCACCCATAGTGCAACGTTACCGTCATTAGGGATCGTGAATTTATAATAGTTACCGTAATAGGTATTAAACTCACCAGTATAGGTTTTATACAAATTAATTTGTACCGCATTTGAAACGCTTGCGCTTACTATTTTGTTTTGATTCAACAAAAAAATAGCCACAAACAAAAAGGTTAAAACAAAAATCTTACTAAACTTCAATTCTCTCATCCTCCCAATTATGTAAACACTAGAATATTTTACCTTATCCTCAAACAAATGGGTATAGTTTACTAATTAATTTTTACTACATAATTGGTAAATTATAAAAGTTTCTAAATGGCTTTTTTCCTTATTTTTGATTAATTAGAGCTGTTCATAGACACAAGCTCTTTCGATTATTAAAAAAGACAAGCTTTTTTTAACAGCTTGTCTAGTTGAATATGAACTTTTTATATATTTAATGTTGAACCACTTTCGAAGCTGGCTCCTCCACATTCACCGTATCCTTCACGATATATATCGGTCTATTCTTACTCTCATCATAGATCCTTGCTATATATTGTCCCACGATTCCAAGACCTAACAACTGGATTCCACTGAAGAATGTAATGGCTACCATGAGTGACGCCCACCCAGCTTCTACTGGCTGCCCAGATAGTTTGACGACTAGTGCGTAGATGAATACACCTATTGAAATAAGTACGGATATAAAACCAAGAGTCATGACTAAGCGTAATGGCTTGGAGGAAAAAGCAATGATTCCATCTGAAGCAAACTTGATCATCTTCTTCAGCGGATATTTCGTTTCTCCTGCAAATCGCTCGTCCCGTTCATATTCAATAAATGTCTGACGGAAGCCGATCCACGAAAACATCCCTCGTACAAACCGGTTACGTTCTGTCATGTTCTTAAATACGTCAGCTACTTTCCGGTCGATGATACGAAAATCACCTGTATCTTTTGGTATCTCAATATCAGACATATAGTTTAAGAAACGATAAAAGTATTTCGCCGTAACTAGCTTAAACCAAGATTCACCAACTCGTTTTTTACGTTTGGCATAAACCGTCTCATATCCTTCTTTCCATTTCTCGATTAAAAGAGGAATAATTTCTGGCGGATCTTGAAGATCGGCATCGATTAAAACGATCGCATCACCTTTTGCATAATCAATACCTGCGGTGACAGCCGTCTGATGACCGAAGTTTCGAGCAAAATCGATAATCTTGACTTTTTTATCTATAAGAGCGATTTCGGTTAAGATATCCATTGTTCGATCGGTGCTTCCGTCATTCACAAAAATAAATTCATAGTGTATGTCGTTCTTATCCATTACCGCTTTTAGTCGGTTATAGCATTCCTTTGCCACTTCTTCTTCAAAGTACATCGGAACGACAACGGATATTAAATCTTTCATCGTTTTCCCTCCAAAAACTGTGCCGTTAACTGGATGACTTCTTATTTGTAAACGTCCATTTTTTATTTAATGAAAAGTTAAAAACCAACCCTACTCCCGTAGCAACTACTTGGGCTATTATAGCGTTAATATGCAAGTGCTGAACACATATATAAAGAATGCCTGTTGTAATTCCGAGCGTCAGAAGATTAACTAAAACGAATTTCAAAAAAACGTACTGTTTAGCGGTTTCTTGAGACGCTTTGAATACCCAACTGAGGTTCCAGTAGTAACTATTCAAAACGCCTAATCCGTACGCCATCACGTTAGCCAATAAATAATTCACCCCAAGATAAACCAGAAAAATGTAACTAATAATCGTAATTCCAGTATTAAGAACACCTACAGTACCAAACTTTAGAAACGTCTTCATTTCATTTCCCCATGGTATCTACTGGGTAACCTTAAAACCTGCAGGATGGCTCCTATGCCAGTTCCATGCCGATTCAATAATTCTTTCCAGTGAATATTCTGGTGTCCATCCTAGTTCACGATAAATCTTATCCGCAGAAGCAACCAGTTCATCTGGGTCACCAGCTCGTCTATCGGCTTCAATAATGGTCGCCTTCATGCCAGTAACATCTTCACACGTTTCAATAATTTCTCTAACAGAATATCCTTTACCCGTGCCTAAATTATAAATGGCGTTCGTATTTTTACCATTTAACAAGCTCTCTAATGACAGAACATGTGCTTTTGCAAGATCAGTTACATGAATATAATCACGTATACACGTGCCATCAGCTGTATGATAATCAGTGCCAAAAACAGAGATGGTCCCACGCTGTCCTAACAAATGTTGAAGCACGATTGGGATTAAGTGAGATTCTGGAGTATGGTCCTCACCTATTTCCCCTGTTTCATACGCTCCTGCAGCATTAAAGTAGCGCAGAGCTACATAGTTCATGCCATATGCAGCATGAAAATCCTCAAGCATATGCTCGACCATCAGCTTGGATCGTCCATATGGATTTATTGGTGCAACAGGCGTTGTTTCTGTTATCGGAGTTGTTTCAGGAATGCCATATGTCGCTGCCGTTGACGAGAAGATAAAATTTGAAACGTTGTATTCTTTCATCTTTTGTAGAAGTGTTAGTGTTGCTGCTACATTATTTGTATAATATTTCGCTGGATCCTGAACGGATTCACCAACAAGGCTGTTGGCCGCAAAGTGCATAACCGCTTCGATCGAATATGTCGTAAATACATGGTCAAGCAGTTCTTCATTGCCTAAATTACCTTCAACGAATTGAACGCGGGAATCTAAGCTTTCTTTATGTCCAGTAGATAAATTATCGAGAACAACTACCTCGTACCCTTTTGAGAGAATCTCTTTAATGGTGTGGCTCCCGATATAACCGGCTCCTCCTACTACTAAAATCATCTATATCCCACTTCCACTCATTATTTTTTCTGTAACAAATCATAATATTGATTGGTATGAACGATTCTGTACTTTTCTTTTATCAAATTGTTTAATTCATCTTTTTTGTAATAGCGTAGCGGTGTTAAGTTCGCGTCCACTAACACTTTCATTCGAATAACGGTATCGGGCTCCCCGTTTTTCTCTAAATAGTCCGCATGGATATAACGGTTTTTAGAATAATAGAATATCCATATCGTGTTACCTGCAGGTTTAATGTCTGAAAAGAGATACCCAGCTGGAAAGTGGTTATAAAAAAAGATTGTTTTTGAACCTTTAGCGTACAGATTCATATCCTTTCTTAACGTTTCCATGAATTCAGACTTAGTCTTACTTGTAAATAATCCTTTATAAGGACCTGATTCTACTTTGTTCGTTAACGTATTTATATCTTGATCCCGATAGACGCTTTGCTGCTGAAGAAGCAATAAATTTATGATAATAAATAACGGTACAGAAAACGATAGAACGGTTTTAACCGACTTATGACTCTCAGATTGTTGAATAAGGTAAATTATAAGACCCGACAGTGCAAGAAATGCAGGGAAAAGTCCTAGTCCTGAAGCAAGGTAACCGTTACTGCTAGACCATAAATATGTTATTCCTGCAAGTAGTGATGGAAGGAAAATAAGCGTAAACATGCGACGAATGGTTTTGTCTTTCATATGAATGATAAACAGTACAAGCATCAGCATGCTATAATTTGTTACCCAGATCTGAGAATGAACAAATAAAGGTTCTTTTGACTGAAACGGAAAGCTTAAGACTGGTAATAGAACCAAAGACAATAGATACAACATGTTTTTCTTTTTAGCAGTTAAGGCAATGATCAGAAGAACAACAAGCAGTATCCATTTATTAGGTAAATTCGAGTACCATAACCCAATGTGATCCCAAATCTTTTCTGTTCCCCCGCCCTGTTTCCCAACATACCCTAAGTTTTCGATAAAATAGATAACGTTATCTATTCCTGCCATCCACATCATAATCAGGATAGGAATCGCTGCAAGGGTACTTCCTGCAATAAAGAGAAACCAGGTTGAAATGCTGCTTTTCTTAATTAAAAAGCCAAGCAAGATCAATATGTACACGATAAACGGAATAATTAACGTTGGATAAGAAACAACCGCTAATCCAAGTGCAAAACCAGATAAAAGAAAATAAAGAGGCTTACGATTATGATAGATTGCGTAATAGCTTAAGAAGAATCCAATGGTAAGCATCCCTGTACTTAACGTATTGTAGCCGAGCGCCGGGATATTTAGAGGAATAAACGCCAAACATGTGGCCGAAACAAGTATTGCTGCTTGAACAAAAATTACTCTTCTCAACACAAAAAACACAATGCATGAAACCATGATAAAAAAGAGCAAAAATAAATGCCTGTTGTACAAGATTAAGCCTTCCGTTCCGTTGTTCAACATATAAAAGACTTTTATGAATGGATAAAGGATTAGACTCGGAAATGTTAAAAAATTTAGCTCATCTATAAACGGACGAATGCCCAGTACAAATTCATAAGGAATGCCAGAATAAAAAGCTTCATCTGTAAAATCTACACCATAAAATAGGCGTCTATATGTCAATGCTAATGTTGTGATGACTGCTAGAAAGGCAAAAAGCATAGAATACGATCTCATATTGAATTTCATTTCATCATAAAACCTTTCCGAAAAATGGTAGTGTTAGAATCATTTCTCATTATACTAGAACATAAAATAAAAAACCGCATTATCAGCGGTTTCTCTTTATTTTTTCCATTATGCTTATCGCACATACTTTTTTCGGAATTTGTATTCTTCTCTAATCTTTAAACTATCTCTCACACGCAATTAAATCTTTATCACGATCGCTCTTTTTGTTAGCATCATATAGAGCTTTTGATACATACGGCTTATACTTTGTTTTTCCGCCTTTGTTCTTAACATTTGCAGCGCGGGAAACACCGCCTTTATAAGCTTTGTTTAGCTCCGTGCAATTCTTATACGTTTTTACCTTTGGTGTAGCCGCTTCTGTTGGAAACGAAGAAACACCAAGAACCAAACCTGTAGCAAGTACGATTGGCATCATCTTTTTCATTTGTTGCACCCCCTATTATTTACCTTTTTCATTGTAATTCATCAGTTATGATGATACAACCAAATATTAGAAAATTCCGCATAAAAAAACACCCCTTCTCAGGGACGTCGTCTCTACATTTTTTCTCTCAATGACTGTATCTGTTGTTCATGGAAGTCTATTCTTTTGGAGTACTTTTCTCGCAATGTTTTATCTTTACTGCTTTTAAATAGTGTGACGTTATAGTTAAACATTATTCTGTGATACTTCAATCTAAGTTTTAGCAAGGCTGCACCACCAAAAATAAACTTTTCCATGTTATTATCGTTTTTATTACCGTGTTAATAAATAGTAAAATTGTAGAGTTTTCTGACTAGTTCTTTTTAACTATCAAATCATTCTCGTTGCTTTAACACTATTCTTTTTTCTGGTTTTCCCTTTGGAGTTTACCACATATAAAATTAAAAATAGTAATGCTCCAAATGAGTCCAGTATCATATCGTTTATTGAGCTCCCTCTATCCGGCACAAATTGTTGATGAAATTCATCAAGCATACCAGCAAGACTCGCAAGCTCCCAAGCTAATATATATGCATAAAGAGATGATATAAACTTATTCAGGAAAACATATAGTATGATCGCAAAGCTTCCAAATAAAATAACATGAGCTGCTTTCCTAAGCAGACTATTTGTTAGTCCAATGTCCTGATTAAACAAACCTGTTTCTTGTATAAACGTACCTGTTTGTCCACTAGTGAAGTTGGGAGATGCAGTAAAATAATAGATGAACCACATCCAAACAAGAACGAGTATGCCCACAACATACCTCTTCATAACGACACTCCTCTTAGAACGATTCAGGATCCAATCAATTTCACCCAACCCCATACAGAGAGCCAAAGAGGTACACTAAACACTGTCCCCCACACCAATCCAGCAAAAAAGTTCCCTTCTTCTTCCATATCAGCACTCCTGACTGTAAGTAAAGTTACTAACCTACTAATCAGTGTTAACACGAAAATGAATATGCATACTTTTGGTGTGTCTCAGTTTGTTTTTACGGTACGTGTTCTTTTATTTATTACACGTTCGCGCAGGAAAGCTGAAGTTGCGCGCACAACAAGAACACGAGCTCCTCAGAATGACTACTTAAACTTAAAAATCATCATAAAAAATGAAAAGCTGGCATCAAAAAGTCATTTTCTGTACCTTTTGAGTCAGCTTCGTTATTTTTTTTTACGCTTCATTTGGTTGCTTTTATTACTGCTCTGCATCATGGAGTGTTACTTAAATCTAGATGATTACATGAGGATTACAATTCGAACATAAAATATTTAAAAGTAAGCACGAGAATCGTGCTTACTTTATTATAATAGGATCCACATGGTAACAATGACTAGGATGACAATCAGCCATATGGGAAGGGATAATAAGATTCCCCAGAAAAAGATTTTTGCTATTTTCTTCTTTCGTGTAAATGCCATAAGAAACCCTCTATCATATAGGTATAATCGGTACTAGCGTGTACTTATTTTATACGCTTCATGATGTAGAAAGTTTCGGCTAAAGCCCCCTATAAAATGCCTATTTTTTCATTTAAAACAATTCGTTTACATTAATCTGAAAAACGAGAGAACCTTCCCATAGTTCCACGTTCTTTCTATAAAACAAGAAAAGCCTTCTTTCCGAAAAAGAGAAGGCTTTTGCTATTCACACCTTTAATTCGCTTTAATACATTAACGCTAAACACTTTAGCTGAATGATGGGGTCTGACCCGGGGTCAGACCCCAAACAATTTTCTTCTTTCTTTACTCATAATTATAGACGAACGAAGTATCACTCGAGTTAATGGCAGCCATAAACTCATGGTCCGCATCTTTAACTTGAAAGACATACACTTTTGCTCCGCTTACTTGAATTTCTTTTTGAAAAGTCACAGTATTTGTTTGGGTTGAAAGTAGTTTACCAGCTTCTTCTTTCGTTAATCTAAGGTTTGCCCCTTGAAGGATCGACTCTTCCCAATGATCCAATTTCCACACATCATCTTCTTTTGCTAATTTAAATCTCCATTGAGACCCGATATTGCTCATATCTGATGCTGGCTCAATTCCAGAGATTTCGATCATGTCCTCAGTAATAGCATTCACATTAAAACGCACCTCTTGATGAATTCTTGGAAGCATACCACTATCACATTCACAAAAGTATTCAGGCAGGAACGTTTTTAATACATTATTGGAGAAGTTATCCGTTACAAAAGGTTCAAAGTCTGGACCTGCCACTTCATATGTAGCAGGATTGTCCGAATGCCAATTGTTCTTTTTCTGAGATTCTAGCAAGGTTTGTTTAATATCCGCTAAATTACGATTTAATATCTGTTTGGCTTCGCCTTCTGATATAGCTATTGGTACAGGTTCTTCTTTCTTTTCTTCTTCCTTTTCCACTTCTTCTTGATGAGGTACGATTCCTATATCTTCATAGGCTTCATACTTAACCGTATCAATCACAAACGAATGATGTGTTTTATTATCACTTATCGCTTCTACTTTAATTGCATTTTCCAAAGAATCTCTCGCTACTCTTTTAGTTAGATTAAACTCCTTACTTATACTCTTCGTACCACCTGATTCAAATGAAGAATCGTTAGGAGGTTCTATCATGAAAGATTCTGTCCCTGTTGCTTTAACTAAGTCACTATTTAAAAAAGTTATACGGTATTTTAAACGATTTGTTATCGTGCTATCCGAATTGTTAGTAATACGCAAAGAAATCGTTAATTTATTTTCATCTACATTAGACGTATATACTGCAGAGCTGCCTTCACCCGAAACATTTGGAATACTAACTGGAGGCTCTTCAGGTTTCTTTACAACATTCGGCTGTGTATGCTGTACAGGTTCTTTATCAAAGTAGATATACGTTGAAAAGATGATGCCTGTAAAGAGAGCTGCTGTTAGAAATTTTGGCAGAAGTGCATGTGATTTTTTGGAACGAACTTCTGGAACCGATAACTTTCTTATGCGTGTAAGAATTTGCTGTTTATCTTTGTCTGTAAATACCTTCCCTTTTGAAATCCCTTGGTCCATCGTGGTTGAGAGCTTTTTTAATTGTTCTTCCATCATCTTTCACCTCCAAGCTTAGTATATTGTTCTTGAAGTAATTTCCTGGCACGGCTTAGTCTTGTTTTTACGGTAGCTTCTTTTATTGAAAGAAACTCGCTCGTTTCTCGGATTGAAAATTCCTTATAATAGTGGATTAGAATCACTTCTCGGTATTTTAAAGGTAATTGCAAAACCGACTCATATAGAATGCGATCTTCCGTATTTGATATAACATGCAATTCAACCGCATTCTTCCCTGTTTTGGGTTCGCCTTTTAATTTATCCGTCACCTGCATCTTCCGAAAGTGCCAGCTTTTCAAATAATCTTTTGTTTTATTTATAGCAATGGAATAGATCCAGCTGCGTATGTTAGACTCCCCACGAAATGTCTCCAGCTTCGTATACAGCGTTACAAAAACGTCCTGTGTAAGATCTTCTGCTTGAGGCCAATTCTTCACAAAAGAAAAGATCAGACGTTTTATCTCTTCGCCATACATATCCATTAATTTGTTAAACGCATCCTCACGACTGGGTGAGTTACGGTTTATTTTTGCAATCAAATGATCTTCCTCCACATCACACGACCTCCTTGTCGTTCTAATGATAAGACGATGCAGGGGGTGATTGAGTTTCAATATATGGTAATTTTTTTGTTCCTTATTATAGGGAGGAATATTGCTACTTCGAGCCTACTTAACCGTCGGTGTCGGTATCTCTAGAACAAAAAAAAGAAAGCATGAGAACTTTCCCCATGCTTCCTTTTCATATAATTGTTTACACATTTTATTTATAGATTAATACTTTTCCAACCGTACCATCTGCACTTTCACCTGTAACGCGGAATTTCAGTCCGTATTTCGGTACGTTACGGCCAGCATCTACAAGACCTGGATTACTGTAATCTAGGCTATCGTCAAATAATGGAGTGCGTTTAGTAAAGTTGTCTCTCATAGTAAACAACCCTGGATAGTTTAAAAACATTTTTTCTGATTTACCCAGACTAAAGGCTGCATCATGAATTTGGTAACGGGTAGACCCTACAGTACCATCACTCCAGGAAAGAGTATGTTGATCAGCATCTACCACTCCCAGGAAGCCATCACCAGGATGAACACCTGTCCAGTTGTCTCCGTATGCTTCATCTACATACCAAACAACCAGGCCAGGATCGAAGGACATTAAGCTTGCGCCGCGACGGATATGAGCCAACCCTTCATCTACTCCGTTGTGAGATCTCCACTCAAGTAAATAGTAATGCGGTGCGGTATAGGAACCATTGTGAGATTCAAAGCCATCAAGTGTAAAGACCCCTTTCCCTTCAGCTCCATCAAACAGAAAATCTTTGCCATCTGCTTTAACAGAAATGTTATCTACAAACATGCCATTAAGATTAGCAACCCAGTCCGTCATAGAACGGAATTGTAACTGAATTTCTTTTCCAGCATAATTACTCAAATCAATGGATTCATGCAGCCATCCATTACTTGAACCCGTATAGCCGGGGAGATTTGCCTTAATGGCCGGATATCCGCCCTCTACAAGGTCAGAGTTTGTATGAGGAGTTGATAATGACTTCCATGTCGCCCCATTATCTGTAGAAACCTGAACCATACCATAATCCCAGTTCTCTTCTATTTCGTACCATACATCATATTCTAAACTTACATTTTTTGCTGAAGTAAGATTAACGGTTGTAACCATTTTGTGGTCTACTTCATCACCTTTGCCGCCATAGTACTCGTACTGACCTGATGCAGGAGTATTAATAACATTTACCTTGTCAGGAAGATTTACGCGAACAGCATCGTTATTAGTTCCCTTTGTTACAGCTTCATCAAGTAGGACTTCAACACCTTTACTGTTCACTTCTTCTAAAGATATAGAACCATTTTTGAACCAATTACTTCCTGGCATTGATGCTTGTAAAAACTCTTTTGACCATGCACTAAAACCAGTTGGTTCTGTTCCTGGAATATCACCAGCCCAGCTACCACTTGACATGATGGACCAGTAACTTACAGCTTCACCAGCTCCGGAATAAATTGTATCATATTCATCTGGAAGACCTAGTGCATGTCCAAATTCATGCGTGAACACCCCTGCTGCTCCATCTGCCGGTTGGATCGTATAACCGTATGCGGTATACTCAGTACCAGGGATATCATGATAATATGCTTTTCCATCGACGATATCATAGATGCTTGATTTATGCGACCAAATCGCATCTTCTCCTAATTCACCCCCACCAGCTTCTTCTCCTACACTAGAGTGAACAACCATTAATTGATCAATGATTTTGTCTCCATTTAGGTCAAAATCTGCCAGATTAATAGATGGGTCCTTTACAGCTTGAGCTAAAGCTTCTTTAATTAGTTCACCCGGATTAGAATCATTATCATTACTATTGTTACCACCATAATAGGCTGCATCATGTTTTGCCTTATACCAATAAGACGACACTTGACCATCTACAGAGTAACTGCCTCCAGATTGTTCTTCATAAAAGCGTTTCATGGAAATTAATGTTTCACCATTTGGTCCTGCATAACTCTCATCATTAAAGAGCATATCGTTATAGTGTTCTGGCGTATATTCTTCATAGTACATATCCGTATATTTCTCTTCGATGTCTGACGCTTTAAAATCATCAAATTCTATCAAAAGAATGAGTAGATTATCTTTTGATTGTCCACCTTCCCAATTTTCTTCCTTAACGGAATCTACATTCCCTTTTTTAGCTTGTCCAAGTTTATTTCCTTTTCCCTTAGTAACCCCATTCGGGCTAACCTTATTCAAATGGTCAATATGTACATTTTTCTCTTTTTCTGCTTTGGATTTCTTAGCCCCTTCAGCTTTAGTATTTAAATATTTTTTTAAAGCCTGTTCTGCTTGAGCAGGACTAGCACCAGCCTCAATCTTTCCTTCTCTTTTAAGCATAACTATTAATCTCTCATCGTTCGCAATACCTAGATCAAAAGTAGAATCATGATGACCATGATTTGCCACACTCTTACTCTTCACCTCACTAAGTACACTCTTCACATCAACTGTTTGAGCCGTTGACACAGCAGGAAACCCTGTTAATGTACTAAAGCTTAACAGAGTGGCTAATGCTACAGACGTAGCTATCCTTTGGTTAACCAAACTAAATACCCCCTAAACGTATTTGGAATAATAGATACATATTCCTATATTTTATATTCTTTAAAGAGAACGCGTTACCTGCTCATTATAATAATGTAAGAAAATTGAAATATTATAATACTTTTGTAACGGGTAGCAAAGAAAGCAAAAACTCTACCTAATAATTAGGCAGAGCAATGTGATCTTTCTATATAGTAAAAGGAGTAATCGGGCACTTATTCTGATACAAACTCGTCAGAACTCTTATTTGTTCCTTATAGTCACCTTACCTTACTTTAAGAATCCATTATAAGAGTGCCTCGTGTTACATCGGTTTGGCACCACTGACGAATCTTTTCTAGGTTTTGTTTGGTATAAATGTTGATCTTTAATTGCATAAGCTTCTTTTATAAACGCTCCTGCAAGTAAATTATCCAGATACGGAAGACGCTGTTCAATGGCTCCAATACTTCTATCTCTAAGGGCAGGTGTATTATTATAAAGCTTTTCAGAAAAGCTTCTTGTTAACTTTCTGGCTATATTTGATTCATATCCTTCAATCGTACTGCGATATTGAGGTATCGCTTCAATTAAATAAACCTGTTGTTCAATAGTCCAGGGACGTGACACGTAACATCTCCTTTACTTCAACCTGTCAAAATTACTACCTTAGCTTCTCTCTTGTGATGGGAGTAATAATCATCATTCAAATTTTTTTACATTGATACTCTTGAATTCAACTAACTTGCATTTTTATTAATTTAAAGATATCATCAAAATCTTTTTGAGGAATATGAGTGATCTTATTTTTCTTACTTCCAAATAAACCAGGTTTTTTTAATTCTATTACAGTTGCAGTTATACCAAAAGCTTTAAGAATATCATAATCAATTTCTGTATAATCTGTGTACTTAAGTTCATGTGCTTTTACTTTTCCAAATGGCTTTACCTCTGCTAATACCGCTTTTGTATCGGTGATAAATAAGTAACCAAATGTGGTTCCGCTGAAGGCACCTGTAGACAGAAAATAAACCTTTTCAGAAGTAAGGTTTTTTCTTACAACATCTAAAGCCTTTATGAATTGCTGCCGCGATGTTTTAGGCATTTTTTCTGCTTCAGTACGAAGCCCATCATATGTTGAGTATTCTCCTAAAATTGTAATTTCTATATTAATTTTATTCATGAAAAAATTCCTTTCAAATTATTATTCAAGATCTTATTTTCAAGAAAAATAGATTATAACGTCTTTGTCATCCTGCTAGATTTCATACTTCTTTTATCGACCTTAATATAACAAAATCAATACTTTACTAAACGGATTAAGGAAAAATGCTTGGTATTAAAAAAACACCAAAACCCCAAGAGGCTTCGGTGTTTGTCATTCTTAATTAACTTTATCACTATCTTTTGAACTTCTATCATACATATTATGCTTCTCTGGCACTCTTAATTACGCACAATGTCTAACCAGAAAAAACAACAACGTATAAACTACTCACTTGTTGTTACCTAATCAAATATATTAACTAAGCTTTTTAAAAGTAATTGTTTTTTCGTTAAAGTCTAAATATACCTCGTAATCTTTCATCAAAAAATAAAATAGTGATTGATTATTAGATTTTAAGAGCGCAAGTTCACTTATAGCGTTTATATCTTGAGTTTCTTCTACATTGGTAGTAATGATTGTATCAACCGTTCCACTCTCGTTAAATCGATAGATAAAATTATCGTAGCCGTAGTGCAATTGCTTAAGACCGTCTTTTGTTGTGGTTTCCTCTGTTAATCCTCTTAATTTCTCTTTTACTTCATCATAGTTACTTCCTATTTGAGAAAAGAAAAATTCATATGATGTATCAAAAGTTTCTGGAGTCAGCGGAAAAAAATCAGAAAAAGCAGCCAACTGATTTGGTTTTTCATTATCGGTTATAGCAATGTTTTTCTTTTCTGTATATCCAGTAACTTCATCATATTTAACCTTAAAAAGATTATTATACTGCTCTTCAACAAAAACAGAGTCGGTGAATTTAAGCTCGCCAATCTTTTCAGATTTTTTATTATCCTTATAAACGAATGCTGACGCTTCTTGAACCTGACCTATATGATTAATCTCTTTTTGGATTAGTATTTTCTTTTTGGGTGCCTCTTCTTTACTTCCTTGTTTTACTAAAAGATCGTTTACTAACGCCTGTACATTTCCATTGGAAAGCATTAGAGACGCTGCAGACACTACTAAAATAAACAACGTAGCAATTTGTAAGGAAGTTAGGAAACTGCCCCACTTCTTTGTTTTACTCATTTTTCGTTTTGATTTTTGTGTGTACATCCTTGAACTAGACATATCGGGTTGTTTCGTTTGCTGCTTATGAAGATTCTCTTCTTTATAACGTTTTTTCTCTTTATCATCTAAAGCATTAAACCATTTAATGAACGACTTGTAATTTTTAATTACTTCTCGGGTTTCATTAAATTCTCTTACCTCACCAAAATGCATCCAGAGTACTTTATCACAAAATGATTGAATTTGAGAGGTCGAATGACTGATAAAAAAGATGGTCTTTCCTTGCTGTTTAAATTCATCCATTTTTTTTAGACATTTATCGTAAAATGTCTGGTCACCAACGGAAAGCGCTTCGTCAACGATTAAAATATCTGGATTGGTATGAACAGAAATAGCAAATCCTAACCTTGACTTCATGCCACTCGAATAGTTCTTTACTGGTTGATTGATAAAGCTTCCAATATCAGCAAAATCAATAATTGCAGAAATGACTTCCTCGATCTCACTTTTCTTCATTCCGTGCATGAGACACTTTAATTGGATATTTTCCATACCAGAAAGTTGATTGTTTAACCCTGCAGAAATCGCAATAAGTGATGGCTCTCCATTCATTCGCATTTCACCAGAAGTTG
This sequence comes from Fictibacillus phosphorivorans, assembly GCF_001619875.1. Taxonomy (GTDB): domain Bacteria; phylum Bacillota; class Bacilli; order Bacillales; family Fictibacillaceae; genus Fictibacillus; species Fictibacillus phosphorivorans_B. Next base: position 462,508 of record NZ_LRFC01000038.1, on the reverse strand, counting down.
GCGGAACAACTTGTGCTAATAAGTTAGAAAGTGTCGATTTCCCAGAACCATTTATGCCAATAATACCAATTGTTTCACCTTTATTTGCTTCGAATGAAATGTTGCGCACAGCAAAAAAGCTTCGATCTTTCTTCTTTTTAAAGGAAAAAAGTTCCATCAATTTATCCGAGTTCTTACGGTATAGGCTATATTTTTTAGAAATGTTTTGCAGTTTTACTATGGGCTCCATTAAATAAGCCTCCAGATTCTAATTACAAATAATCAATAAATTTACTTCTTAATTTCAAATGTAAGATGGATCCTATTAATAAGATGAGTAAAGTAACAAACCAGAAATAACTCATATATAGGATGTCTTCATAAAACCAAGTTTCATATAAGAAAGTGTTCCTAAACCCTTCAATTAAATAATACAAGGGATTTAGCATAAGGATCTTTTGGATATTATCCGGCAGCCGATTAATGTCCCAAAGGATAGGAAGCAAAAACATAATCATTCTCATAAACGATTGCAATACATTTTGAAAATCTCTGATTATAACAGAGACTGTTGAGAATAACAAAGTAATGGCCAACAAAAACATAAAAGTACAGAATAGATAATATGGTAACTGAAAGAAAAAAACAGTCGGTACAAATCCATTAAGAAACATGATCAATACCATGATTGCCAAGAGAACCAGGAAATTCAAACTATTGCTGATTATTGTAATGGTAGGCAACAGGCTGACTGGAAATTTCATTTTAGATACCAGATTAACCTTTGAATATATACTATTTGACCCCTGGACAATAGTGGGGCTGATGAAAAACCAAGGAATCAGTCCCACTAAAAGCCATATTAAATAAGGAACACCATCAACAGGGTTTCTAGCTCTAATACCTAAACCAAATACTACCCAGTAAACAAGAACCTGTACAGCTGGATTTAAGAATTGCCAGAAAACCCCCAGGTAATGCATTTGATATTTGCTTTTCATATCATAGGATGCCAGCCTGAATATCAAATAAAGATTACTTAATTGCTCCTTCAAGATTTGTAAAACAAACCTCATACAAGGGCAACTTCTTTCTTAACATGAGCATATAAGTTTCCGTAGTTGATATAGTTAAATTCCTCATTACGATTTGACACAATATTTTTCGTGTCAAAAATTTGTTTGTTTTTCATACCATCTAATTTTGACCAATCCATATATTTAAACTCATTGTGATCTGTAAGAACTAAAATTAGATCAGAGTTATTAACCGCTTCTTCTAAATCCTCTGTCACAAAATCAGCTTGTACGTGAGGGTCGTATGCTCTCACTTCATACATCTCATTTCCTTTTAGCATTTCATAAATTTCCATCGCAGGACTTTCACGAATGTCATCTACATTGCCTTTATAGGTTAAACCAAACACTGTAACCACTTTACCATTGGTTTTTTCCAACATTGCTTCCGCGTTTTGCACAACGTATTCCGGCATAGATGTATTAATCTCACGAGATAGATTAATAAGTTTTGCTGTTTCAGGTGCCTTTGCAACGATAAAATAAGGGTCTACAGCAAGACAGTGCCCACCTACTCCTGGACCAGGTGTATGCAAGTTAACACGCGGATGCTTGTTTGCCATTTGAATAACTTCTAACGAATCGATTTCCAGTTCATTACACACTTTCGCCAACTCGTTTGCTAATGCAATGTTTACGTCACGGAACGTATTTTCCATTAGTTTAGACATTTCAGCTGTTTTAGCATTTGTCTTGATGATTTCACCTTGAACAAAAGTACTGTACACCATAACTCCAGCTTCTGTACATTCTGGCGTAATTCCACCAACAATACGGTTGTTATGAATAAGTTCATGCATGATCTGTCCAGGTAGTACGCGTTCAGGACAGTGTACTAGGAAAATATCTTTCCCGACAACAAATCCAGCTTTTTCAACCAAAGGTTTCACATGGTCGTCCATGCTTCTTGGCGCGATTGTTGATTCAACGATTAATACGTTTCCATGCTCTAGGTAAGGAATTGTCTTTTCTACTGCACTCAATACATATGAAAGATCACATGATTTATAAGTGTCATTATGGTTCGGAGTTGGAACAGAAATGATAAATGCGTTTGCATCCTCAGGTGCTAATGCTGCACGGAAAGTCCCTTTTTCAATTACTTGCTCCAAAGCTTCCTGCAGACCTGGCTCTTCAATATGGATCTTCCCCGAATTTAATGATTCAATAACCTCAGGCTTAATATCGACTCCTACTACTTCCACATCATGTAAAGCAAACATAATAGACGTTGGTAAACCAATATATCCTAGACCGATTGTACAGATTTTCATTTTTCATTACCTCGCAATTTCAATTTTTTTTACTAACTGTTCCATTTTCGTTCTAAAAAACTTAGGGAAATAAATTGCCAATTCTTCATGTGTGTTATATTCCTGAGCATCAAGCGATACATTGTTAATCTGCAGTTTTTTCGCCATATCTAAGAACGGGACTACATGTTCTTCATAATGAGGTTCTCCTACCCCAATATGAATAACCGTTTGTGGATATGGTTTTTTGGCATTCTTCAAATTTTCAACCATTAATTTATTTGCCCATTCTTTTGATTCTGGAGTATTTTCACCAGCTAAATACTTTAAAATTGGTGGTCTAATTGATTTTTCAGACTGATGGCCCAAATAATCTCCTAATAGAATTTGTGGGCCTCCAGACAAAATATGACCGCAACCAAATTTATAACCATGATAAAGTGATGCAAATCCGCCTTTACTGGACCCTGCAAAAATTACATTTTCTTTTTTTATTTGAAGATTGTTCACAAATGACGTTATAAGTTCTTGTGTAGCTTCTGAAATATCAAATGATTTGTTCTTACCCAAATAATAAGAACTTCTTGTAGCAGCGTCATCACCGTAATCATCTTTAATAAACAATTTATTAATAGGTAAATCTTTAAGCGTTTTAATATAGTTATAGGAAGGGTTCTGGTTAATTGCTTGAAACACTACTACTAATTGATCACTGCCTTCAGATTTATAAAATAAATATTTTATTCCTTTATCCGTTTTAGATTCTGGCAAGAGCTTTTTATACTTTCCATAATCGATCCATTTATTTTCAGATTTCACTTGATATTTATATTTATAATTTAAATGTTCTTGTAAACTAGTTAGCGGTACTGTTGCTTTTTCTTTAGGTGCTAACTCTTTAATAAAAGCAAACTTTTCTTCTTCATTATCATAAATTACAAGTCTAGTATTACTCTCTAGTTCTAGTTCCTCAAATGGATTAAATACGTAATGATCAATTAAATTAACACCCATAAATTGAACACTCCCTTAATTTACTTTCATTTACTTTCACTTAATTCCTTGAAAAAATGTTGATTCATTTTTTGTAATTGATTCTAACAAATTAACGTTTTTAAATACTTTTTTAGAATTGAAATACTTACCATTAATTTGTATGTGCTCAAAGAAATCTGTCAGTGTCGTTTCTATATTAAAATTCTTCCATTTAAACCTAATGACATCATCTTCCCAAGAAAAATTCTGTACATGGTTGTCTTCTTTTAAGCGAATATGAGTAGCGAATTTAATCACATTTCCAGAGGCAGACTTTGATAATAAATCATTAGCTTTTAGTTCACCATAAAACGCAGATGACCATCCTTTTAGTGGAGACATTTCACCCCGATACTTTTTGAAAGGATTATGATCACTTAATAAATCCTGGAATAGAAGGGCTGGCGTATTTTCCAAATAAGCAACAGTCTCATTGTTTTGATTGAGTGATATAAGTTCCGGACTTAGATTGAAAATAAGCTCTGCTGAGGTAGCCTCATCACCTTTTATTAGATCTAATACAATTAAATCATTTGGTTTTAAATAGAAAACTATTCTTCTATGAACTACACCTTTCATCAATGCATGAAATCCAGAAGAGTATCCGATATTTTTTGTTGCTAGAAAACTTAAAATACCGCTTTTATTAATGTTCAATCTAGAAAGATCTGTCTCACTTTTATTGAGCCTAACCGTGTTGTGTCCATAAGCTGAGGTAACATAATGACGTTCAGGACGGTCATATTGATAAGTGAATTTCCCGCAATCTATTAAAAGAGGAATCCCATGTCCATATAACGCGATAGAGAGATCATCATGGTGTTTATGTACCCGTGAGTGAAATGCACTATAGAACGTAAGCTGCGTAGTGCTGTTATCATTTTCCCAGTTATTTCGGAAAAAAGCATAGCCTCCATCCGTATAGAACTCATCTAACGGGAACTCAATTTCAGTCGTTTCCTGTTTTTTAATTGACCTTAAAGCTTGAAGTAGTTCTTCTGGCAACACATTCCAATAATCTTTATCTAGATCGTAGCTTTGAAGTTCACTGTCACCGAGTGTAGGAAAGTTTCCGTCTGGCTGTAGTGTATAAATAAAGAACTTAATAATTTTCACAATTCTTTCTAAAAGCTTGCCGCTCTCACGTTCATTTGAAAGATGCAATATTTTATAGAAGTTCAACAATCTTTCTGCTAACAAGTAAATATAGTGGGGAGAATGTTCAAGGTACGATCCATCCTCCGCAAAGATATTACTTACTTGATCTAAAAATCTAGTTAATGCAAGCTTCTTATATTCAACGCTTTTCTTACTACTTATTACTGTGCTTGCAATGTATAAACATATATCTTGATCCATTCCATGATTATGCTTTGGCATATAGAATTTAGGGTCTGCTAACTTCTCCATATGTTTTTCAGCAATTAAGGACAGTTTCTCTAATTTATCTTCATCTCTTTTTTCTTCAATTAAAACTAGGTACAACTTAACAATGTGCAGCAAACGTAGTGCTGTGGAATGATCATGCCAACCCATAATAGATAATGAGTTTGGATAATTTGCTTCATACCACTTTTCAATAATAGAGAAAGCAAGTTCAAGTTTATCCTTGTTTTTGTCTACATAATAGGAATCTATTAAATACGCTACACTTACAAGACAATGATGCCAAAAGAGCCAGCTTCTATCATGAGCTTCAGATGTCCAAAGTTCATCATCCTCTAAATGAACGCTTGTATATCTGCCACTGACCATGTAGATATTATTTTTATAATCTTCATATATGCTTTCAAGCTTATTGGGATTGCTTACCTTGCTATGAACTATCAATAGGTCTTCAGATTTAATTGAAGCAACATTTGTAACCATTTATTAATCCTCTCTTATTCAGTTGTTATAGATAAAATCCTTGCCCCTCTGGATAAAAGCTTGTTCAAGTCTGAGGAACCTGTAAGTATATCGATTGATTCTTTTAATGAATAAATTGCTAATAAATCAGGACTAACCATGGCATTGTTCATATCCACAGAAGTTACTTGCTCGAACTTTAGGGAGTCCCCATTTGTTACACCGACAACTTCCCAATTTGCATATTTGGTAGCTAATGCTAGATCTAAAAGATGATTTTTATTGTATTTCACATTTGGCGACATTACCGCAACATACTCATTACCTGCTAAATCAATAATATTAGAATAAGTTTGCAGAAGTGCTTCATTCGTAAATACTTTAATAGCCGGATCGTCCGCCTGGAAATCACTATCTGTGATCAAAAATAATCTTGTGTTTGTAAACGATTGTTCCTTAAATGCTGAAACAATACTTTGCGCTTCGTGTGCAGAATCAGCTCTGCCGATAACCGTTAAATATTGTTCTTTTGATTCAAAGTTTAATCCAAGTACATTTACGATCTCTTCTAGCCTCTTAGCGTATGTGTGATTTTGGAGAACTCTTCTAATTCCCTCAACCGCAATTCTTCTATATTCTTTTTCATCATTAAACAGACGTTTAAATGCCTCAGCGATTTCGTTTTCATTTTCAGAGACGCAGATTAAGTCACCAAACAGCTTTTCTACACCTTCAGAAACATTGCTGATGATTGGGGTTCCGCAAGCTAATCCTTCATACACGCGGCGGGCAAACATTGTAGGTGAATATTTTACAGTGTTAATGTTAATCATTACCCTGAAGCCCTTATATGCCTTATCAATCTCATAGTATTTTAATGACCCTCTAATAAATGGTTCTAGATGTTCTGGGAACCGATTATTAGGCAGTAAACCTTGCTTGACCTTTTCATAATTTCTATCATAAATAGCTAATCCATAAGGTAAAGCATTATTGAAAATGCGAAGCATATCAGCGGAACGCTCTTCATGCTTCGAATAATAAGAACCTGCAAAACTTGCTGCATCTTCTCTTTCACCAATGGTAATTGGATTGTGAATGGCAGGCTGAGCTGCAAACTGAAGGCACTGGACACGTTCATGTCCGCAAGCCTCTTTATATACAGGAACCATATTGGAATCCGTGGTAAAAACATAATCAAAATACTTTGCTGTTTCTATGAATTGATTATAGTGAACTGGATCTTCTTTGTTCCAGAAAGCTGTAGGGATATTTTGCTCTTTACACCAGCTGATCAGCTCTTTTAGTTCTGATATGGATTGTTCATTTGTGAATTGAACCTTTTTTGTCCAAGCCCCTCCATTACCACGCCAAGCAGATTCAACTAATAAAAGATCTGGCATTTCATCAGTCAGCACTGTTTTCCAATTATCAGGAGTAAAACTGATAACATTACACTCTTTAGAAAAACACTGTGATGTGAACTCATCAAAAATCGCTGCTATTTTCACCTTAGACAAATCTTTTTTAGGTGTTAATCCAAGAGAGTTGACTTCTTTAGGGCTCAGCCACTGCATATGACCGCCAGTTTGTACAATTGGATACTCTTCAATTTTAAATTCACTGAAAGTCGCCTGAATTGTTCCGATAATGGTAAAAGCAAGACGACATTGAGTAGTTTGCGGCTGGAACTTCACTACATTTGTTTTGTTAAGTTCAAGCGAAATAATCTCAATCTTTTCTGTTTCTGAGTAACCAATAACGATTGGTGTAATGCTTCCACTTCCATTTACTTCTGCTATTGGTGTTATTTCATACGTGCAGTCCGTATTAATATTAAAGATACTTTCTTTTGGCACTTTACTAAAACTATTATTAGTAGATTTATATGAGACGTATACTTTCTTCCCAGCAGATTCACCTGATGAAATGGTTAGTCCTACATCATTTGTGCTCACTTCAATTTGAGCAGATTTTGGTACAAAGTATTGGTTCTTGTCCAGCTCTATTTCAGTAACAAATGATGGTTGTTTAGCCACTTCCGACATTCCAATCTCAAGCTGAGATAACGTGCCGTTACCATATAACCTTACAAAAAAGCGAACATCTATTGTTTCAGTATTAAATTTAAGCAGTTCTTCTGTGTAAAAAGGTATACATTTGACATCAACTGGCTCATCACTTGAATATTCCATAACAATTAAATCTGCTTTAACATCCGAGTCTTTTATTGCACCAAAGTTAACTTTATAATGACTGTCACTATTTACTTTAAAATGATGCTTTCGCCCCTCTGCCACCTGGAAAATAGGTGTCGTTGAATACAGAGATACATAAGCATAACGTTTGTTAGGCAGAGCAATCGTTATTTCGTCTGGCATGGCCGATATATAGGTTTGATCCGCTCCGAATACTTGAAAATCTTCAGGGTTAGGAGAAATCATAACCTCGTAATCCATTATTTTTTTTCCTCAGTTAATAGGAGTTCAGTATGGATATTATTTGATACTGTTTGAAAACCCTGAATGATTTCGTTTCCAAGTGACAAACGATTTAAAGAAAACTTTCCTTTTCCTTTAAATTTTATCGCCACTCTAATCCCACTTGTCCCATTCAAGTCAAGAACCTTTTGCTCATTAAGTTTTATTTGGGATATTTTAGTTTTTTTATTATTCTTATACTCGATTATAAACAATACAGCTTCAAGTGAATTTGTCACTGTTCCCTCAAAATGAATAAGCGTCTCACCTTGATACGGAAGTGAGTACTTAGGGGCTGCTGAAAAAACCAAATTATTTTCAAGATATGAAAAGTAAATGTGTCCATCATCAGGTATATTAAAATTTAATCTATCATTACTAGCAGAAGTGTAAAATTGACTCTCATAGCTCCACCAGTTACTTTTACCGACTCTTATAACCGGCTTTACTAGTTCTCTTTTTTTTAAATCTGAAATTAATTCAATTTTTTTACTCTTAACTTCTTCCAATTTTTTTTGCAACAGTTCAAGATTCAAACCTTACACTCCCTTTGTTGCTTTTCTTTTTAACTCCCAATACTTAACGGTCATTTTGCCCATTTTGGAATTCCTTAGGGAGTTATATTTCTGTTCTAGCTGCGTGTTTTTGGTTTTGGCTGTTATTAATTCTTTTAATAATTTTTCTTTTTCATTTAATTCTTCTATTCGTTCTTTGTCCATTGTTCCAGTCAGGTATTCACGATCTGCCAATATAGCTTGGTAATCGTCTGTCAGGCGGCTTATCTGATCATTTAATGCATGAATATTTGAATTCTTGTCTGCTAGATCTTTTGCTAATTTTTCTTCAGCAATCTTTAATTTATCTGTTAGCAGATGGCTCTGTTCTAGTTCTTTAGTCAAACGCTCCACATCACTTTCTAAGTGCTGTTTGACAGTAATAAATTCTTCATTTTGGGATTGGTATTGTTCTTTTAGCCGGTTAATAATCTGTTCTTTTTCTTTCAAAGATTCTTCAGCTAGCACCTTTTGATGAACAGCTTTACTCTTAAATTCAACATATTCCGTTAAGACCTGTTGTTTTTCTATCTCAACTGATTTTATTTCCTCTTTCATAGTGGCAAGGGTTAATTCTTTTTGCCGTTCAAACTCAATGACTATTTGTTGCTTCTCGTTTTCAAGACTTCCTTTTTCGTCCTTTAATGTTTTAAGTGATTCTGTGAATTCTTGAATCGTTTGAGTTTGCTGTAACAGTTTTTCTTTTAGTTTTTGGTTTTCTAAATCAAGAGTTTCTTTCTCTTTTGTTAGAACGTTATTTTTTGAAGCTAAATGATTTAACTTTGTTTCCATGGTTATTTTTTCAACATGTAACTCACTTTTTAGCTTATCAATCTCTTCTCGTTGTTTAATAAGAAGACTTTCAAGTTTACCTTGAAGATTTGTATTGTCTTCTTTAAGAGATCGTACCAATACTTTCTTCTCATCTAGTTCGTTTACAAGCGCTTGACGATTTTTACTACTTTCTTCCTTTAAAACTCTCAAAGTTTCATGAAGTTTATGGTTTTCATCTAGGAGTTCTTTTTTTATTTGTTGAAACGTTTCTAAATGTAGGTTAGATGTTTTTTCTAAATCAACTTCCCTTTTATCTGTATATTTTTCATGAATCTCAATTGTTTTGTTTAACGTATCAATTTGTGAAAGAAGCTTATATCTTTCTTGTTTATATTTTTCCTTTTCTGTTAGAAGGTTTTCGTTTTTACTTTGAAGTTCATCGTACTTCAATTCATTATATTTAATCATTTTTTTCTGTATTTCAGTTTGAGTAACCAGTTCTCTTTCAATTTCGTAAAACGCTTGTTCTGCTCTCTCTATAATAGATGGATCTAACGCAAAATTATTTTCGTGTTTTTTCAGCTTGCTGCTTCTCTTCCCTGAAATCCCAATCCATTTGCCGAAGAATTCAATTTCTTCCAATTCAAAGTAAGGAAATATTTCAGATAAAATTTCTATCACATATAAGGTTCTTTTATAATCGGTAGAATCGTTTATTCCAAAGGGGACAGTAATAATAATTGTTCCATCTTCATTTAAAAGATTATGTGTTTTTTCCAAAAAAGCTTTTGAAGAAATTAAATGTTCTAATACATCAGTGATAATAATTGTGTCGCACTTCTCTTTTAACTCCGCCTGCAAGAAGTTTGCAGCAATAAACTTAACGTTTTCTTGTGTTTCTTTCATTTCTGCATTAAGAGCCTTCTTAGCATTTTCAGTTGCATTAGTTGCAACATCATTTATACCTAATACTTTTTTGCCCTCTCTGCCTAGAAGAATTGAAACAATACCCTTGTTGCAACCCACATCTAATATATTTTGGCCTGTTGTTTTTTTAACAATCCATTGTATCTTTTTACGGGACTCAATTGCCATCCTGCTCTCAAGTACACCACAATATGCTTCTGAAACTTTATCTAAATACTGTTCCATTACATGTCCTCCACTCAACTTCTTTAAGCTGTAAGCTTAATTTCTTGGTTCCTACATATTGCAAATACATTATGTATTTATCATGTTTTTATTTTTCAAATATAATAATCTCTCAATTTGATATATTCAGAGACCTATTTAGGTCAACCTTATTTATATTTGTTTGTTAGTGATAGTATCTTCTATAGTTAAGATATATGTTTCCATCTCTTTTTCTAAACAACCTACATTGAATTGATTATTAACCTTTTTCTATCATGGTATTTATAAACCAATACATCATAGTATTATAGCAGTAAAATTGTAATAAAAAAACATTTTTTAAATGTTTTTGTAAAAAACCTGTAAATTTTTGTTTTGATTTGTATTATTATGTAAAAACGTGTTTAACGCTCAATATTTATTGATAGTATGCTTGGACTATTTTCCAATTTTAATTAATATCTATACTAGACAAAAAGCACCTCGCCACCAACGGTAAGATACTTTTTTCACCTAAAATTATCCTATGATGAACATTTATCTTCTAACTCTCTACTAATAACATCATATTTCTCGTGTGGACGGGAAGAGCAGCAAAGCTGGACCCCTCCTTTAAGATCATGATTTAAGAAATTGTTCCAACCGCTAAAATGATAAAGGTAGTTCAGATATATAGAGTAGAGAACCTTTTTCGGATCACTATTTATCAAGATGTCACCTAGCTAGTTCTCATGGACAAATCAGTACTTTGCTAAGTGCAAAAACAATAACCAATTAATAGACAATTTTCCCTGCCTTTTACTATTTTATGATAAAATAATATAAAAATCGTTAAAAAAGAGGGTATACTTGTGATGCAATTATTTTTGGCTTATAAATTTTTTAAAGAAGTAAGTGCTGATGAATTAAATGAACGGAAAGACCGGGTAGAGAACTATTACTTTTCGTCATTAGAAAACGAAAGATTGCAATACAACCACTCTGCTTGCAGTAATATTGGTCTGTTTTTTTGGCAACCTGAAAACAAAAAATATAAATTTCCAGCCTGGCAGGAAGATAATGAATATGTATCTTGCTTTACTTATGCTCCTAAAGGGTGGGAGCAAACTTTACATTCGCCAGTTGACATTAATGAGGCTCCGTTACTTTTTACAAGGAGAATAAAGCAGGATCCTTCGTTAATGAGTTTACTGACTCCGCCTTTAATTTTTTGTTACCTTGATAAAACGAATAGTAGTATTAAGATTTATAACGATAGCCTTGGGATGGGGAAGCTATATGAACTTCAAACGGATGAAGGGGTAGTTTATTCTAACAAACTTGCAGCCCTTTACCTTTTCATGAATAAGAAAGCAGAAATGGACACGTATGCTTGGCAAATATTTTCAAGTGCAGGTTGGTTAATGGGGGATACGAGTCCCATTAAAGGATCGGTCCGAGTTAAGCCAAGTATGGAAATTACTTTAAATAATGAAATGAATGTACCGAAAGTTTTGAAACAAATAGGTGGTTTATCCTTATGGGTGTCACCAAGAAAATTAGATAGACATTCATTTGAAGAAGGAATTACTAATATCTTAGAGTCAACCCGGTCCTTCTTCCGGATGTTTGATTTCCCAGTCAATTCTTTGTTATCAGGTGGAAAAGATTCCAGGGTTTCATCAGCAATATTAATTAAATCGGGAGTTCATTCTACATTCACAACATTTGGCCCGATTCAAGGAGAAATAGAAACAGCACAAAAGTTAATGAACTTAGTGGGTTTAGATGATAGACATATAGTGAACGACCGAAAAAGTGAAAAAGCTAGTGAAAATCCAGTGGATTTGAAAGAAAGGTTAAATTTATTGCATTTTGCATATGATGGAGACTACCCACCAGTAAGGCAAAGTGGAAGGGTTAGCGTTAACCAGTTATATAATATTATTAGTGCATCGTGTGTGGGAGCTGGGGGCGAAATCGCAACAGCAAATTACTATGGAAATGATAGTATTTATCAAAGTATTATCAAAAAAGGGGATGATGGCCCTCGTTGGAGACTATCCAGGTACCTAACAAGCTCAGCCGGGAATGAAGAAATAGCTGAAAGTGTAAATAAAGAAGTTTGGGCGTTATTTGAGGAGGCTAAGCAATTAGGAATCCAAGGATTAAATGCAATGGACTATTTTTACTTAAAAGAAAGATTAAGACGTTGGGCTCCTATTAGCGGAGCCATGAACAATTTTACACCTTTTGCTACACCTGGGTTTATTCGATTAGCATTTGACCAAACTCCAGATGAAAAAAGAAATTATAAACTCCACAGAAACATACTGGAGACGTTAATTCCTCAATGGTCAGAGGTGCCTTTTTATAAAGACAATATAATAAAAACAGGTATCGATGAAAAGGCAGCTAATAACATGAGGATTTGGCAAAACGAGGATAAAGAGTATGTTAATGATATCATTAATAATAGAGATATTTGGAAGAGTTTCTTTAATGAAATGGAAATAAGGGATTTATGGGGAAGAGCAATATCTGGGGAATCGTTATATCCTCGTTATGAAGCCACTTTTCAAAGAATAGCCTGGATTTGTTCATATGAAGATCATCTTAAAAATTTAAATAATAAAATTAGTATAAATGATTATATTAATAGTTAATCATATTTCTTTAGATGTATTTACTAAATAATGCAAATGTAGGTAAGGAAATGGAAATAATAAGCTCTCTATAACTGAAGAAGATTTCAAGGGTAGTTTAATTGTTTGCTAAATAAAAAGAGACCAAGTAATTTCTTCTATATGAAACTAGAGAGGATTCTTGGTTTTTATGTTGCGAGAGTAAAATAATCATATAATAAAAACATGGTAAGAATACTTGATACGCTTTCAGAGAACATTGTGAAATAAGAATTCTAACTAATGGAGTTCGTATGCAAGAGTGTTATTGCCAGAAGACATAAAAAGGACTCCTTATTTGTTGGAGTCCTTTAATGCTTTTTCTATTAACTGTCTGATTGCTTCATTTCTGTTTTTAATTTTATGATCATGCCAATATTTTACTATATCCGTTACCATTTCTTTTGGGAAAGTAACTAATATTTGAGTGTCTTTCTCTTTATCAACTGCCAAAGGACTATAAAAGTATTATAAGTTATATAACTAAAGTCGACAATAACTCCCTTAATATTCTTTTCTTGTTATACAACTTATATAACTATAAAAAGGGAGTGTAATTATGAATTTAAAAGAACTTTGTTCATTGTATGAAGCTAATAATAGGATACTAGGTTTTTCGGTATACACATTAAAAACATATATAATATTCAATTAGACTTAATGTTAGGCATTTCGGTGAAAAAGAATTAGAGAATATTAGTTTAGTAGATTTAAACATTATTTAGCTAAAGATGCTCAAAGATTAAAGCCAGCGAGCCTTGGACATCGTATTAGGTTTATACGTTCTCTTTTTCGATATGCTCATGAGGATTAGAATATTCAATCTCAGAAACCCGTGATATACTGCTAATTGGGGTATGAATTTATAAAGAAAGTAGCGAAGAAGAAGATGAAGAAAATACTTCTCATTATTGGGATATTAGTTGGAGTCACTGCACTCGGTATAGGCGGATATGGCTATTATTTGTATGAAAAGACCAAAACAACGGTAAATGACATGCAAGAGGAAGTGAAAATGGATCAACCTAAACCAGTTGTTCAAGGGGAAAACTTAAAGCCTTTCTCCGTTCTTCTCCTTGGAGTGGATGAACGTAAAGGTGACAAAGGACGTTCTGACACAATGATTGTTGCTTCTGTTAACCCAAAAACTGAAAAAATGTTCATGTTTAGCATTCCGCGTGATACACGAACACATATTGTTGGCAAAGACTATGAAGATAAGATCAACCATGCTTATGCATTTGGCGGAACGCAGATGGCACTTGATACAGTAGAGAACTTCTTGGATACACCAATCGATTATTATATAAAAGTAAATATGGAGTCTTTCCGTGATATCGTAGATGCAGTTGGTGGAGTAGAAGTAAATAACCCGCGGGCTTTTGAATACGAAGGAAATTCATTCCCAGTAGGTGCACAAGAATTAAACGGAAAAGAGGCATTGTCTTATTCCCGTATGAGATATGAAGATCCAAAAGGGGACTTAGGCCGTAATGACCGCCAACGACAAGTTATTACCTCCATTATTGACAAGGGTGCAAGAGTGACTTCTATTACAAAGTTTGATAACATACTTTCTATATTAGGAGACAACGTAAAAACAAACATGACTTTTGACGAAATGAAAGATATTCAGAAGAATTATAAAAATGCCAGAAATCAAATCGAATCAACAGAGTTTAAGAGTTCAGGGAAAATGATCGGTGGCATATATTATGGAATAGTAGATGATGCCGAACGCACACGCATTCAAACACTATTGAAAGAAAACTTAGAATAATAGGTAATTAGAACCAACCCTTGCTAAGGGTTAGTTTTTTTTCTTATACTTTTTTAGAATTGTATTCCATAGCCGGATAACAAGTAAGTACAAGGTGAACGTAAATATATTACTTTCTTACTAAATTTACTGTTTTCGGAAATTTAGACAAAAATCCTCTCATTTTACACCCCTTACCAATTTTATGGCTAATGGTATCATGTAATAAGTATGATGAAATAAAGGAGGTACTTCATTGTCTACAATTTCCGTACTTATGGTTGAACCCTCAAAGCGTCCATCCATAATATCTATTGATAATGATTTACAAGTGTTTGAAAATATCGTGAACGGGCCGCTTGATATGCAGCCATTCTATCGCTCTCCTTTTAAGATGGTTTGTAATGTTGACAGCGGATACGAACTTACATATGGAAAGAAGAAACCACAAGACAGTTTTTTTATTGTAAAACATGATGGTGAATTTCAAAGTCTGGATCGAGCAGAAGCAGAAGAAGTTCGGGATTATTTAAAAGACAAGATGAAGAAATGGAAGTAACAAAAAGCCTTGCCACCATGCAGGCTTTTTTGTTTTGCAGTTTTTTAGTTCCTTCTTACTATTTACTTAAGTTTTAAAAGTTCTTTACGGTTTTCGACAGAATTCGACTAGCATCTATTTACCTGAATGCTATAGTTAAGACGTGTGAAAAAAGTTGAATAAAGGGGTTGTAATAGTATGTCAATGAATCAAACGTTTAAAAGATTACTAGCTTCCACTCTTGCAGTAGGGTTACTTTCTTCCCAGGTAGCAGTAACTTCTTTTGCAGCACCAAAGGAAACAAAGAAAAAGGACCCAAACTTTAATTTATCACTGATGCACATTAACGATACACATGCCCGTCTAGATAACGTGGCAAAGCGGGTAACCGCAGTCAAAGAAGTGCGAGCAGCTAAACCAGATGCATTGCTTCTGGATGCTGGCGATATATTCTCCGGCAGCCTTTATTTTAATGAATTTAAAGGACAAGCTGATCTTGAATTTATGAATCTATTAGACTACGACTTAATGACATTCGGAAACCACGAGTTTGATCTTGGTTCAAGTCCTGAAGGTCACCAAGCATTAGCAGACTTTGTTAAGAATGCTGATTTTCCTTTCGTGAGCACGAACGTTGATTTTTCTAAAGATGAAAAATTAAGCCCTCTATATAAAGAACAATATGCAAGCAATCCGAAAGACAGCAAGATCTACCCTTCTGTTATTAAGAAAGTGAACGGTGAAAAGGTTGGTTTTATTGGATTAACAACAGAGGAAACGGCTGATATCTCTAGTCCTGAAGCTGTTGAATTCCAAAACTATATTGAAGAAGCGCAAAAAGCTGTAAAAGAATTAGAAGAGCGTGATGTAAATAAAATCGTTGCCATTACACACCTTGGTTTTGATGACAATCCCGAGTACGACAACGACCTTGAACTAGCAAAGTATGTAGATGGCATTGATGTAATTGTTGGGGGTCACAGCCATACACAATTAAATGCTCCTGTTGTCGTTTCAGCAGATGAAAATGGGAAACAAAAGGACTCTACGGTTATCGTACAAGCCTATCAATATAGCGATTTCTTAGGAACGCTAGATGTTCAATTTGATAAAAAAGGTAAAGTTATTGCACAATCTGGAAAGTTGATTGAGATTAAAGGGAAATCAGAAGATCCTGAAGCAGCTGAACTTTTGAAAAAGTACTCAAGTAAGATTAATGAAATTAAAAACACGCCAACTGGCGCAACGGCTGTAAAAGCATTAGAAAACCCTCGTTCTAGCACAGGTGGGGTAAGTGTACGTAATAGCGAAACGCCACTCGGAAACTTAATTACTGATGGTATGTTAGATAAAGCAAAAGAATACAATCCAAACGTAGTGATGGCATTCCAAAACGGTGGCGGAATTCGTGAACCGATCAACCAAGGTGAAATTACGTATGGTGAAGTTCTAACGACACTTCCTTTCGGTAACACGCTTGCAACGATGAAGTTAACTGGTGCAGAAATTAAGACGGCCCTAGAGCACAGCGTAAGCATAGCACCAATTGAAAACGGTGGATTCCTGCACGTTTCTGGCATGAAGCTTTCTTATGACAGCAAAAAAGCTGCTGGCAGCCGTGTTTTATCAATGGAAGTGAAGAACGCAGATGGCACATTTACGGCAATCAACCCTTCTCAAGAATATGTAATCGCAACAAACGCGTTTACGGCTAAAGGCGGAGATGGATTTACAGTCTTCAAGAACGCATATGAGCAAGGACGCGTTACGGATCTTGGTGCGTCTGACTGGGAAAACCTACGTGACTATGTAGCAGAGTTAGTGAATGTTAACCCTGTGGTTGAAGGCCGTATTGTTGATGTAGGTAGATAATACTTATAGTTACCAGGCTGGTTCAAAGATTTTCTTTGAGCCAGTCTTATTTTATTCCTCTAACCAATTATAGCGAGGTATTGTTCGATACGCTGCTTGCTCTCTCCTCTTCTCCGCACTGAACATACCACTTACGGTTCCATAGAAGTATTGCGTAAAACTCGTTTTAATTTTGCGTTTTTTATAGTGGAAAACGGATGTTTTGAACGCTTCAATCACTGTAGAAGTCAGTTGTTCGATCGGTGTTCGAAAGTTAAACTTTTTATAAGCAATTAGTGCTTTGTGCCAAAATGTATAGATTTCTTCCGCTCTATCAAAGAATGGTTTAACTGAATGGATAAACGATTGTGGAACGTTATCCGGAACAAAGGTGTAATCGAGGTCTTGATGTTGAGGAGTCGTTGAAGAGGGTTGAGCTGTGATAGTAACGTTCTTTTCCTGACGTATGTTTAGATCTTTATTTTCTAGATTTAGAAAGAGATTCAAAGATTCAGGTGATGTTTTTGTAACTTCCTCCTTACTCTCTTAAGGGGTTTTGCCGCTATCTCGATACGTCAGTTGCGTTTCAACCGCTACATCAATTGGGTGAAAAACAAAGACATTATGAGCGAATCCTCCGTTTGATCGGTATGTTTTATGGATCTTCAGGAAACCTGCTGTTTTCGCTTTTCGCAGCATTCTTGTAAAAGAAGCCCTGGATACTCCTCCTTGCTTTCGGGCACATGCGGAAACAAGTGTTGCGATCTTCGCATTCGCCACCCCTGGTATCACCACGCTGTACTGACTTAACACTTCAAACGCGATGTACTCCGATCGAGTAAAAAGATCAGGATGCTGCTGAAGAAACCTGTCCTTCTGCTGGTTGAACTCTCCTACACTTTTAAATTTACTCAAATGCTTGAACTGATATATGTTTCCTGCTCTCATTTTTCTCTTCCTCCCATTAACTGACTCATCCTATAAGTGTTTGGAAAAAGATAATAAGAGCCATTGTGAAGAAAAAAATTAATAAAGATGGCTTCTCAAGAGAAGCCATCTCATCTATATCGACTGATCAAATTTAGATAAAAACTCTTTAAACTCATAGTTTTTAATTTGTGAAGTACTCCATGATTTTTCAAACTGACTTAGTTTCTTTTTTACATAGTCGAATGGAGCTGTTCCTTGAAGTTCGTCTTCCAGGTACAGTTCGCAAACATTGTTTCCTTTGTAAACGACTTTGATACGGTGGCCATTTAGATGGCACACATACCCACCGTTAGTTAGCCTAATCATGTAACCACGCCTTTCTTTAGACAGAAACCTTTCTGCCATCTTATGTTTTAAGAACGTCAATTATTTAGTTCTTAATTAAGAACGTTTTAGGTAAAAAAATATATGCTGCTCATTTACTTAATAAGCGTGCGATCCTTTGCCTGCTCCTTAGAGTGAGTTTGCCACTTCCATGCATCTAGACACATTTCAAATACACTTCTTACTGCTGTCCACTTTAAAGTTCGATTGGCTTTCGTAGGATTAGCAAAACATACAGCTACATCTCCTGCTCGTCGTTCTTGTACATGGTACTCAATCCGCTGCCCTGTTGCCTGTTCAAAAGCACGCACCATTTCAAGCACACTATGGCCTATGCCTGTCCCTAGATTGAAAGCTTCTATCCCTGACGACTGAATTAGATATTCCAACGCTTTTACATGTCCGTTTGCCAAATCCACCACATGAATATAGTCTCGAACCCCTGTCCCATCATGTGTTTCATAGTCCGATCCGAAGATTGAAAGATATGGCAGCTGTCCGCTAGCCACTTGAGAAATATAAGGCAATAAGTTGTTCGGAATACCTTTTGGATCTTCTCCTATCAAACCACTTTCATGAGCACCGATCGGATTAAAATAGCGCAGTAAAGCAATACTCCACATGGGGTTTGATGCTGAGAGATCTTGAAGAATTTGTTCAGTCATCAACTTTGTTTGTCCGTAAGGGTTCGTCGCACGCAAAGGAAAATTTTCTGTAATCGGTACCTGATCGGGATCGCCATAAACAGTTGCAGATGAGCTGAACACTAAGTTATACACACGATATTTGTCCATTATTTCGCACAAATTTAAAGTGGAGATCAGATTATTTATGTAATAGCGAAGAGGCATTTCCACAGATTCACCTACTGCTTTAAAGCCGGCAAAATGAACCACGGCTTCAATCTCATGATAAGAAAAAACGGCTTCCAGCTGCTCTTTTTCGAGAAGGTCCGTTTCATAAAAAGTTAGAGTTTTCCCTGTAATATGCTGTATTCGTTCCACAACATCACGATTGCTGTTCGAAAGGTTGTCTACCACAACGACTCCGTAACCTGCATTTAACAGTTCAACACACGTATGACTTCCGATATAGCCTGCTCCACCTGTAACCAAAACGGCCATTCATTATTCCTCCTTTTTATATGCATAAAAAAACCGCTTTACAGCCCCTTAAGGCGTAAAACGGTTGTTTTTATTTGGCACGTACATCAGCTTTTGCTGCATGAACAATCTCGGTTAAGTAATTCAGTAAGTCATATTTAAGATCATCTCGTTGAAGAGCAAAATCAAGTGTGGTTTGTATAAAACCCAACTTTTCTCCGACGTCATATCGTGTGCCTTCAAAATCATATGCATACACGTTTTCTGTTCGATTGAGAGCTGCGATTGCATCTGTTAGTTGAATTTCGCCTCCTGCACCAGGCTGTTGCTTCTCCAAGATCTCAAATATTTGAGGCGTAAGGATATAGCGGCCCATAATGGCAACATTGGACGGCGACTCCTGTTGCTTTGGCTTTTCAACAAGGTGATTGATACCATACAACCGATCGTTTAGCTGTTTCCCATCAATAATTCCATATCGCGAAACTTGGTTCTCTGGCACTTGCTGGACACCAATAACGGATGATTTATACTCGTTGTACTGTTGAATCAGCTGTGCTAAACAAGGGGTATCTGATTGAACAATATCATCACCAAGCAGGACAGCAAACGGTTCGTTGCCGATGAACTTTCGCGCACACCAAATCGCATGCCCTAATCCCTTTGGTTCTTTTTGGCGAATATAATGGATATCTGCGAGTTTAGAAGGTTTCTGTACTTCTTCTAAAAGACTCAGCTTTCCTTTTTGAAAGAGGTTTTGTTCCAATTCATAAGAATAATCAAAATGATCTTCTATCGCCCTCTTTCCTTTACCCGTTACGATGATGATATCTTCTATGCCAGAGCGAACCGCTTCTTCCACGATATACTGGATCGTCGGTTTGTCTACAATCGGAAGCATTTCTTTCGGCATCGCTTTTGTGGCTGGCAAGAATCGTGTACCTAATCCTGCTGCAGGAATAATCGCCTTTTTAACTTTCATATGGTGAACTCCTTTTTATCGAATTTCACTTTGCTCTTCTAATTATATCGTACCCCCTTCTCTTTACCTTCCCTGTTTATTGAATCTTCACTTCTTTTTTACAATTCATATGCAATTCTTCCGAAAATCATACTGGGCATCTAACCCACCCTCACATCATACTAGCGACGACAAGCGTCTAAGGTTAGTTTATACACTAACCCACAATATGACCGAGCCCCTTCGTTGTTAACGATAAGAAGGAATCACCGGTTCTTAATAAAGAACAACTATATTAAAAAATGGGGTGTTCTTTAAAAGAAACACCATTTGTGTTTTATATTTGGAAAAACTGTACTAATAACAAATAGTATAGTTCTTTAAAAAGAACAAATCAACTGTTTTACTTTTGCGATGTTCGACGAGATATTTAAATTTACAGCGGAAATGTTTATTCAGTTGTGAGTTGGGAAAGGTAGTTTTAGAAGAAAAAAACCTAAAAGGAGTGTTTGCATACATGTCTAATCAAAATCATCCAACTGGTCAACCCGCTCAACATCAAAACCAACAACCTGGTGTAGAATCTGAAATGACGCCAAAGCCACAATCCGAAAACCCTACATACAAGGGAAGCGGAAAATTAAAAGGAAAATCGACGTTAATTACTGGTGGAGACAGTGGAATTGGTAAAGCGGTCGCAATCGCTTATGCCAAAGAAGGTGCAAATGTCGCGATTGTTTATTTAGAGGAATCTCAAGATGCGGAAGAAACAAAGAAACAAGTTGAAGAGGAAGGCGTAAAGTGTTTGCTAATCCGAGGTGATATCGGTGAGGAATCATTCTGTGATCAAGCCGTTCGAGATGTCGTCGGATCGTTCGGTGGACTGGACGTATTGGTGAACAATGCAGCCGAACAGCATCCACAACAAAACTTTGAGGATATAACAGCTCAGCAGCTTGAGAAAACATTCCGAACAAATATCTTTAGTATGTTCCACTTAACGAAGGCTGCTCTTCCTCATTTGAAGCAAGGAAGTACGATTATCAACACAGCATCAATCACAGCTTATCAAGGACATCCGGAGTTGATCGATTACGCCTCAACGAAAGGTGCGATTGTGTCGTTTACGAGGTCGTTGTCAAATAACCTTGTGAAGAAAGGAATCCGAGTGAACGGAGTAGCACCCGGTCCGATCTGGACGCCGCTCATCCCGTCTACGTTTACAGCTGATAAAGTGGAACAGTTCGGTAAAGACACACCGATGGGCCGACCAGGCCAGCCAGAAGAACTAGCGCCTGCATATGTGTACTTAGCGAGTGAAGATTCTTCTTATGTTTCCGGTCAGATGATTCATATTAATGGTGGTAAGGTAGTGAATGGTTAAGAAAGTTATATGATTGCAGCCCCCCCTTGTGAAGGGGGCTTTTTTTATGTTTTACGGTACGTGTTCTATATTTATTACATATTCGCGCACGAGTTCATGGTTTTTACACTGTTGAGTTGAAATTGCGCGCAGTTATGTTGAATTTGCGCGCATCGAGCCCCGTTTCGTGCAGGGTGCTCGCCGTTATACCCGGTTACCATTGATTTTCATATAAAAAGCATTCAAAACTACCTTTTCAGCTCTTAGAAAAGGTCATAATGATCAATATTCATTTAAATGAACTCAGATGATAAAGGTGGTTTGAGTGTATTTTGGGCTTGAGGTTGCTTTTTAAGGATTCAAGAGATCACCTGGAAAGTTTAGTAATATCGTCCCCTTCTATATTTTGGAAAATACAGTATACTATATTTTGAAAGTATTTACATATAAAAAGTGAGTTCACTAGGGGGCGCCATTTTGAAGACAAAACGTTTTTCTTTCTTTATCCTTATCCTCATTTTCCTTTTGTCTGCTTGCAACCAAAAGGAAACAGGCAAGCCAGCAAAATCTGAGACAGCTTACACAAAAGACACCACCACTACTGAAGAACAAGATTCGAAACAGCCTGAGGAAGACCCAGAAGCGAAAGAATCACCTGAACAAGAAGAACCGGTTGAACAAGAAACAGATGGAACACCTGACGCTAACTCTTCATCTATTGCATGGGATGGTCCATGGACTCGCGTCGGAAAATTTAATGGAGGTTCCCTTGAGATTAAGAATGTCTCTGACAAAACGTTTGGCTTTACACTAAACGTAGCTGACGGGGCAAATATCGGTATGATTGAGGGGAACGCTAGTATTGAAGCAACTTCAGCGACTTATTCTGACAACACCACTACAGGCGAAAGCTGTGTCCTTACTTTCTCTAACAAAGAGAATAAAATCGTTATCACGCAAACAGATTCTTGTCTTAGTTATGGAGGCAATGGTACTACCTTTGAAGGAGAGTTTGTCAAAGGCGATATAAAACCTGAAACAAAAACGTTATCTGATGTTCAAATCATATCTGCGAAAGCGGATGAACAGCTCAAAAAAATGACTGGCGATAACTATCACGTTTTTGTAGACAATATGCAAATGTTTGGAGAAGGAATTAAAGATCATGATGGCTGGGGTGCCAAAGTAGTGAACGGCGGCGTTCGTGGCCTTTACACCATCAAGGAAGCCATTATCATCATAGATGAGAAGAATGGTCTTATTTATGCCGCTGCCATTAAAGATGGAAAAGAAGTCATCTATTACACGAGCAATAAAAAATATGCCGCTCAATTACCAAAGACCATTGAAGTATGGCGTGAACAGTTTACTCAATACCCTGTTCGTTATATGACGAAGTGAAATAGTTAAGGTGAATCTTGATAGGAACTCTGATTCTGAAAAGGTTCTTTGCGAGAACAAACCTATATAAAAATTAATTGATATAAAAAAGAGCAACTTAAATTTTGGTTGCTCTTTTAAAATTTCATTTTTGATTTTATCCCTTTGTAGCTGCAACTTCCATGTGTTTTGTATCAATTGCCTTTTCATAATCAATTTCACAGGTTTCAATGTTAATTAAATTATTTTCTATAGCTGGTGTAATGTGGCTAATATATTTTTCCCTTGCATATTCCAAATCTGCATTTTTATTAAACTTTTCATCTGGATGGTTTACCAATATTAAAATTAACTTAGTAGGAATTCTATTTATCTCTGAATATCCTTTAATATCAGCAACCATATTATAAATCCGATCTATACGTTCATGCCGAAATGGTCCATGTAGAACTTCAAAGAAATAGTGAAAATCGGGAGTATCCATAAATCCATCAAAACGTCTCTTCCTCCCTTTAATCAACTGATCTGAAAAACTCATACTAATTTGGGGTACAACCTCTGAAGGCGTTAAACCCATTTTAGAGGCGACATATTCTATTGCATAATGTTCAGATTCTCTTAATAACATTATCGTATGACTTTTTGAGACATCTTTATTTTCAGATTCATTAGTCGGTTCAGAACCTGTTGTATGTTGAGAACTCTTATCATTTCCTTCATCTTGTGTTTTTTCATCATTTTGCAGCTCTGCGACCTCGTCTTCATATTCTTCTTTTGTACTAGATGGTAGAACATTTACAACCTGACTTTGATTATTCTTTTGATTGGATACTTGATTTAAAGAATTAAACATTAAAGAAAACATTTCTTCTTTAAATTTAATATTCTCTTTTTGAATTTCATTTTGCTGCTCCGTAATATCTTCATTTTGTGACTCTACTTCATTCAGTTTCTTTTCAATAGAAAACAATTTTCCTAACATTAACTTATCAAAGGAAAAGCTGAGCCCGAGAATGGCTATCAAGAGAATTAAAGTTACATGCGAGCCAGTAAGAATAATATTACTTTTCAAACTCCAGACTAAAATGATACCTACGAAAATGGATATTAGAACAATGAAAATTGCATATAAATGTTTATTCATCTTAAGTCCCAACCTTTTACGGTATAATTAATATTATTTGTGTTATTTTAACACATTTTACCTTATTT
The DNA here is from genome assembly GCF_001619875.1 of Fictibacillus phosphorivorans. Taxonomy (GTDB): domain Bacteria; phylum Bacillota; class Bacilli; order Bacillales; family Fictibacillaceae; genus Fictibacillus; species Fictibacillus phosphorivorans_B. Next base: position 438,231 of record NZ_LRFC01000038.1, on the reverse strand, counting down.
TTACACCGTTTGTCGGTATGTATAGTTACTTCAGGTTCATTAGTTCCACTTTTCGCCAAGCATATTAAACGTATGTTTAAAAAAACCATGTACTTTTCTTGATGCTACAGCTTTAATTGGGTGGCCATCCACTCTTATCTTCATCTACAAACAGCATAATCTAGTAAATCAGTAAACCTTCCATATAGTAACTTTTACGGTACGTGTTCTTATAATTTTTTCACATTCGCGCAGGATGCTGCGATTTTCACACGGTTAAGTATTAAATATCACTTCCACAATAAAAAAAGCTATAAAAAAAGAGCTGAAAACCTCACTAAGAGGCCCAGCTCCTCACTATATGCTATTTCACCGTCACTTCAATCGGCTCAGAGACCAAATTCCACTCTTCACCTAGCATTTCAAACGTGTGTTTAACAAAAACTTGTGTTTTACCTGGTGCAACAGCTTCAACTGTGTTCCCGTTAACACGCACTACTCCATTATCATCCGCCACAAAAAGTTCAGTCTCAATATTTTCACGCTGATCCACACGATAACTCACTTTCGCCTTCGCATTCACCGTATGTGTTTTCCCTACATTCAGATTAAGCTTCTTTAAAGGTGTTTCCAATTGAATTGGTGACGCTGTTAACCATTGTGTGTAGTCTGTAATCGGTCCAATCAACCCTTGCTTCAGCTTGTCCACAAATGGTGCTTCTGCTCGGAACGTCCAGTGCATGCTCATCTGTCCGCGCTGGCGCATGTACTTAATGAACTCTGCGTACACCGTGCCGTAGCTGGCATTCAGCGTCACATCATTGCTTGTCCCATAGTCTACCATCTTCTTGGCGTTCTTAAGCTTAGCGTCATACGAGCCAGGAACTGAAGCTGAGAAAAGATAGCCAATCGGCAGCTCAGGCGCTATCTCATTCATCAGCTGCATGCTGTCGAGATAAAAGCTCTGCATCGAAACTTGATCCATCATGCCTTCACTTTTGATCTCGTCGATTACTTGCTGTTCGATCCCGTGGTCTTTTAGTTCAACTAAAAGCACAACATCCTTTCCTATAAATTCTTGTAAGAACTCTTTAAACGTCGGTACTTTTTCACCAGCAAACTTCTCATCATACTTAATTCCTGCATCAAGCGAGCGGATCTCTTCTAACGTTAACTGATGAACCGCACCTGTTCCGTTCGTCGTTCGATTCACCGTATCATCATGCATAATGACAAGATGTCCATCTTTCGTAATCTGTACATCGGTTTCAATCTGATCGGCACCTAAATCGTATGCCATGCGGTAGCCGACCATCGTGTTCTCAGGAGCCATTGATGGAACACCGCGGTGAGCTGCAACAATTGGACGCTGAATAATGGTTCTTTCAGGATACTGACTGAACGCCGTAACGGCATTTGCTGGCTGGTTTGTTACGATTCCGTCAACACCTAAATGAAGCAGCTCATGTGTATCGGCCATCGTGTCACCGCCAACACCCCAAACCGAAACCATTCGGTTATGCAAGTAATACACATTATCCGCCGTTAGGTTCTTAAGCGGAATCATCACCATCTTACTTCCACTTTCATGAACTTCTCCCACGATCTGCTGAAGGTCATGTTTGTTTAGTGCACTTTTATCATAAACAAGTCCACCGCGGATCTTAGGATTTACCTCTTTTATCGCTTTAATAATTTCCGTCTTACTAGAAACGATTTGAACATCTGTTGTAGATGTTTCATTTAGTGCTTCAACAACCGCTTCTTCTATTCCAGTCTGTTCAATATGTAATACTGGAATCTTCTTCGTTTTAAGGCTATTTAACTGGTCTTTTAACAATTTATCGTTTCCAAATAAAGTACCCTCTCTAGACTCGACTTTTAATAAAGCGGATCCAGTCTTGTCATTGTAAGTCGCAACACCAGGTCCTTCAATTAAAGTCGGTGCGTTGATCATATTTGTTGGCGCTTCTTCTGGCAGGAGTACGCCTGAACTCGGAACCGGCGGCAAATCACCGCTAAAAGAAGTCAGTTTCACATTATCGTATTGAACAGTAGAACCCTGCGCTTGAAAGCCAATATCCCCATCCAGCCATTTGGATGCACCAGCCGTGTCTACTACAAGTTCTCCATCCACAAACTGCTGCACACGATTTTTACTCGCAATTACTTTTAGACGATAGCTTTTATTGTACTGAAAGTCCTCCTTATAAAAATTGGTTTCGGTAACATTCCAGGCATTCTTTTCTGTACGTTCCGCAAATTCCAGTCCGTTTAACGCTGTCGTACCGCGTCTAATCGCAAACTGATAATACGGATAGTTCTCCTTTTGTACACGATACATGATCGATGCCCACCGTGTATTTTCTACAGCTGACACAAAGGTCATATCCGCTTCGAACACATAGTTTCCGTTTTTATCGTCGGTTAGAGGTACAACTACTCGTGCAGGTTTGTTTGTTGCAGGTGAACTCAACACAAGCTTTCCATCCTGCACCTTTCCATCTCCTTCAACCACTTTCCAGCCATTCGGAAGAGCTCCGTTACTTATACCATCAAAAGATTCGTTTACGATAACCGTGTCATTCGCTTTTACCGGACTTGATATCTGTGGAACCACAAGACTTAGTGCTAAGGCAGACGTTACGACTAAACGACGCAATGAATGAGTTTTCACGTTACTAAACACCCTCCTGAAATAATAGTTTGTGAAACGATGAGCAAAAAGACCTACTTCACCTCCTTAAAAGAATCTAAATAAGTCATCAGTACCGTGCATTTCTGCTAACATATGGTAAACTTTTCATAGAGAAATCGTACAAATATTCAAAAAATACTAACGAGGTGGGAACAGAAATGGAACTTGTTAATATGGTAGAGTCACAGATTATTGCTTCGATTAAGGATCAGAAAGATATTGATAAGGCGATTAAAAGTTCAGCTAACATCGCTTTTCTTTTAACAGGGGACATCTCGACAGTTGAAAACTATATCAATCAATTGCGTGAAGCAGGCATGTATATTTTCATTCATCTTGACTTTATGGAGGGCTTGTCCAATTCCAGAAGTGCCGTTAAATACATTGCGGACGTGTGGAAACCAACTGGTATTATTACAACAAAAATAAACATGATTAAATATGCAAAAGAAGAAGGGTTAGTTACCATTCAACGAATTTTCTTAATTGATCGTGCGGCTATTCAAAAAGGTATAGAAATGGTTAAATCATGTAAACCAGATGCTGTAGAAGTGCTGCCTGGTTTGATGCCAAAAGTTATTGATCAGCTGTCGCATCAGCTCAAGCTTCCTCTAATCGTTGGCGGTCTCATTCAAGAAAAAGAGGATATCCTGTTAGCACTTGAAGCTGGCGCGCTCGCTGTGTCGTCTGGCGACCCACGCATGTGGAAGTTTAATCTATAGATATACTACCTCTTTTATACTATCAAGAACATAGGACGGCTTGTATAAAGATTTTGTTAACATTTCTCTATTGGTTACGCCTGTCATAACGAGAACCGATTGCAGACCATTCTCAATTCCCATACGGATATCGGTCTCAAGCCGGTCACCGACCATGTAGCATTGAGAAGGATCTAGTTTCAGAACTTGTGAGACGACATACTCAGCCATCCATTTGGAAGGCTTTCCTGTAATGGACTCAATCCGCTGACCCGTTACACCTTCTAGTGCACCGATCATGGCACCGCAATCCGGTATCTCTCCTCCTAGCACAGGACATGTTCGGTCTGGATTTGTCGCGATAATGGTCGCTTTGTTTAGCCATGCTTGAAAAGCTAGATTGATTTTTTCATAGCTGAACTGTCGGTCCCAGCCGAGTACGACGAATTTTGCTTGTTTCGCATCATACGTCATCGGGATACCTTCGTCAGCTAGCTCTTCAATAAGTGGCTGCTCCCCTATCACGAGTGCCGCTTCACCAGATTCTAGTGCTTCTTTTAAAAACTTTGCCGTAATGAAGTTGGAGTTGATTACTTCATCCAACTCGACTTCAATGCCTAGTTTTCTAAGTTTTTGTACATAATCCATGCGGGTGGATATGGACTTGTTTGTTAAAAAAACGACCTTATCCCCCCGCTGTTTGAGGGCGGCAATCGCTTCTGCCGCTCCCTCAATCAACTCTTCATCTAAATATACCGTTCCGTCCAAATCAAAAATAAACCCTCTAGTCAATGTTCTTCCTCCACCATCCATCTTATAGTTGATTTTTCGAAATGCGGTTTGCTATGGCTTGCAGAATTAAAACGATTATTACGAGAACAACCGACATGGCCGCTGCAGTGTAATATTCACCCCGCAAAATGTTCTGGAAAATCGCTAAACTCATTGGTGCCCAGTCTGCTGGTGCTAATAATATAGATATACTCGTTTCTTTAATAACGGTGATAAAAACAAGAATCGATCCTGCTGCAATTCCAGGCAGCATCAATGGTCCGATGATTGTAATCGCCGCTGTTAACGGTGTTGCACCTAAGTTAACCGCTGCCTCTTCAATATCTTGCTTGATGGCGCGCATCGTACCCATTGTTGAACGGACCATGTAAGGAAGTCTTCTGATCGTGTAGGCAACGATCAATAGAAGTGCCGTTCCCGTAAGATGAAGTGGTGCCGTGTTAAAGGTCTGAATGAGCGCGATACCAAACGCAATACCTGGTACAACGAGTGGAATGGACGTCATGAAGTCAAGTTTAGACGAGTTCTGTCTTACCACAAAGTACGAAACGAATGTCGCGATAATTACACTCAAGATAAGAGCGCCAAGTGCTAGCACGATACTGTTTTGAATATTGCCCATCGAACTCGAGAAAATCGTTTGATAGTGTGATAGTGTGTATCCGTTCGGAAGCGGATTCTTGCCCCATGTTGTCGCAAGAGATTGAAGCAAGATCGATATCATGGCAAGCACAGGGATGATCACAAGTACGAGCGAATAAACCGATAGCGTGCGTGTTAACCCTTTAGAGTCATTAAGCTTTTGCTGTTTCGGTTTCCCTGAAACAGATCCATAGTTCTTTCCTTTTGTAAAAAGGTGCTGCAGCCAGAAGAAGAACGCTGCAACGAGTACCATGATGACGGTCAGAATTGCCGCTCCACCCCAGTTAAAGAACCCCGCAATTTCACGGTACGCTTCAACAACCAGCAAGTTCAGATCTTTTGGTGCAAGGATAATCGGTGTACCAAAGTCTGAGAACGAGACGGTGAAAATTAAGAGCGCACTCGAAATCACACCAGGAATCGCGAGCGGAAACGTAACAAAAATAAACGTGAACCAGTTTCTTGCACCTAAGTTCAGTGATGCTTCCTCAAGCGAGATATCACTCACTTTAAACGCTGCCACCATCGGCCAAAGTGCGTACGGGAAGAAGAAAAATACTTGAACGAGCACGATTCCCGCCATCGAGTAAGGATTCAGCAGCATCCCTTCCCCTCCAAGTGAATTGTAGATATACGTCACCCAGCCCGCGCGGCCAAACATGATGATGATGGCGTATGCCGATATAAACGTTGGAACGATTAGTGGGATCGTACAGAGTGCTGCGATCGTCTTTTTAAACGGCATCGTTGTACGCGCGATTCCGTATGCGATTGGTATACACATCACGATAACGATAAGAGAAACTAAGATTGCGAGCTCTAAGCTATTTTGAACCGCTGAAAAGTACGTCTTGTTCGTAAAAATCTTTTCATAGTTATCGAATGAGGCTGAACTGAACTTTTCAATGGTCGAATTTAAGATGTTAGGATCGGTAATGGACCCCAACAAGTTGATTGGCTGGCCAGTGAAACTGACTAAGAAAACCGAAACCAGGGGCAGCAGCAAGAAAACTCCAAAGAAAAGATAGATCAACACTTTTACAAGGGTAAGTCCGTTGAATGAACTGAGACGGTTCTTCATATTAACAACACCCTCTCAGGATCGATTGTTAACTGCACCTTCTCTCCTTCTGTCAGAATTGACTCACCTGGAACAAACGTAGTATCCACCACGAGCTGGTATTCTTCTACTTTAATGTCATAGCGGACGATTGAACCAAGATAGGTGGAAACGAGAACGGTTCCTTCAATGATGTTGGTTAATTCATCAGAGCTGATCGTTCCTGGTTTAAACGCTTTAATGTTTTCAGGACGGACGATCACGTTTACTTCTTTTTGCTCGACATGGTTTGTCGATTTGATAAGAAAGCCGTGTCCTTTTACAACAGAATAGCCATTCTCCTGACCCACAACCGTTCCTTTTAACACGTTCGACGTACCGACAAAATTCGCAATGAACGGTGTAGAAGGCCTGCTATATAGCTCAATCGGTGTTCCGATCTGCTTCACTTCCCCGCTATCCATAACGGCTACTCGATCTGCCATACTCATCGCTTCTTCTTGATCATGTGTTACAAAGATCGTTGTGATTCCGAGATCTTGCTGGATGCGGCGGATCGTATTACGCATCGAGTGACGAAGCTTTTGATCCAGGTTCGATAACGGTTCATCCATTAAAAGTACAGCTGGCTCCATGACAAGCGCTCTTGCCAGTGCCACACGCTGCTGCTGACCGCCAGACAGTTCACTTGTGAGTCGAGTTGCATGCTTATCCAGTTCAACATATTCAAGGATTTCCATTACCTTTTGCTCGATCGGTTTCGGATACTTTCCTAGTTTTCTGTTAAGAAGCCTTAAATAGATTGGCAGTTTTGCCGCAATATTGCTTGAATTTAATTGTTTAATGTTCAAGCTGTAGGCGACATTTTCAAATACGTTCATATGCGGAAATAGCGCATAGCTTTGGAACACCATCCCACAGTTTCTTTTGTTCGGAGGAATATGGTTTACTTTTGCCTCTCCGATTTGAATGGTTCCTGAAGTTGGCTGTTCAAAGCCCGCGATACATCTCATCGTCGTTGTTTTACCGCAGCCTGATGGTCCAAGAAGAGCGAAGAACTCGCCCTCTTGGATATCCAGGTTTACATTTTTCAAGGCATGAACACCAGAAAACTCTTTTGTTAGTTGTGAAACTTTAACTGAACCCATCCTCTACCACCCCTAATGTGTATTACTGAAATTTCTCTTTCCACTCGTTTCTTACGCGGTCGTAGTTCTCATTTACCCAATCAATATCAAGATCGACAGCATGAGATTTTACTTTTTCAAGTGTAAGAGGAGTCTTGGATTCCACATCTGGATTGATCGGGATATGGTACCAGTTCGCTAAAATTTGTTGTCCTTCTTTAGAGAGCAAGAAATCGATCAGCTTCTTCCCGCCTTCAGGGTTTGGTCCGCCTTCAACGATTGAAACCGGGTTAACAAGGATTGGCGTCTTATCAGGCACAACGAAGTCAACGCTCTCCCCTTTTGCCTTTTGCTCGTAAGCCATAAAGTCGAATCCAACACCGATGTGTGCTTCACCCATAGATACGGCTTTCGTTGGAGCAGATCCTGAATCCGGCATAGAGTTTGCTTGATCCACTAACTTTTTGAAGTAGTCCCAACCTTCTGCCTCACCGCGTTGCATCATTTGGTTCAACACCATAAGCGTTGCTGTACCAGATGCTGCTGGGTTTGAGAACTGAATTTTACCTTTCCATTTCGGATCAAGCAGGTCATCCCAAGTCTTTGGTGCTTCTTCTGGTTTTACAAGGTCCGTGTTATAAGCAAAACCGAGTACGAATACTTCAACACCTACATACTTGCCGTCTTGATGCATTACTTTAATTCCGTTTTCCACCGTATCCCAATCTTTCGCAAAGTCAGGAATGTATTTTCCGATAATGCCTTTGTCAACAGCTGCTTCAAACGGAAGAATTCCTCCGCCTCCGTACCAAACATCACCTTGTGGATTGTCTTTTTCCGCCATCATACGGTTCACCAATACGTTCGTACCCGCGTATTGCACGTTAACAGAGCCACCATGCAGCTCTTCAAATTTTTGCCCAAGTTCTTTTGTCATATCAGGTGTTTCTGGAGAATAAAACGTAATCTTTCCTTTACCTCCGCCATCTCCAGACTCTTGATCCCCTGCACACGCCGTGAGCAAGAGTATACTCATCATTAAAATTAAAGAAGTAAAAATGGATAAAGACCTTTTCATGGTTCAACCCCCTATAAGTTTATGATCGATTTTCGGGCAAAGAAAAAAGAGAAGAAACACCAATGTAAACCCTTTCAAAAGAAAGGATTACAAATTGGGTTTCTTCTCATGGTCTCTTCCCGTCCGTATTCGATTACTTCCATTATACAAAATTATCAGAATTTTACAACCTGTTTTGTTATAAAAAATTTACAATTAAACACATACAGGACAATTATACCTAAAAAAGAGGAGCTAACTTCTTAATTGAAGTCAGCTCCTACTTATTATACGTTCACATAAAAACTTTCTGGACGTTCAGTATTTTTCTCGAAATGATAGAGGATTGCTTCAACAATACGGCGAGATGCCTCTCCATCACCATAAGGGTTGGACGCTTGGGACATTCTTGCGTACTCTTCTTCATCCGTTAACAATTCTTTAGCTAGCGAGTAAATGTCTTCTTCTTCCGTTCCGGCAAGCTTCAGCGTTCCTGCTTGAATTCCTTCAGGACGCTCTGTTGTATCACGAAGAACCAATACAGGAACACCTAGTGATGGTGCTTCTTCTTGTACGCCGCCGCTGTCTGTCAAAATGATATGAGCGCGAGACGCAAAGTTATGGAAGTCTACTACGCCAAGTGGCTCAATCAAATGAATTCTAGGATCGTTCGCTAAGATTTCATCTGCAGTTTCTCTTACCACCGGGTTTAAATGTACAGGGTATACCACTTGAATGTCATCGTACTCTTCCACCAAACGCTTGATCGCACGGAACATGTTGCGCATCGGTTCACCTAAGTTTTCACGACGGTGAGCCGTTAGAAGGATTAGACGATCATCACCTAGCTTTTCAAGAACTTCATGGTGATATTCTTCAGCAACCGTCGTTTTCAGCGCATCAATTGCTGTATTCCCTGTTACAAAAATATGATCTCCCGACTTTTTCTCATCAAGTAAATTACGTGCTGCAATGTCTGTCGGTGCGAAATGAAGATCTGCCATTACGCCCGTTAACTGACGGTTCATCTCTTCTGGGTATGGTGAGTACTTGTTCCACGTACGAAGTCCCGCTTCAACATGACCTACCGCAATTTGGTTATAAAAAGCCGCTAGACTTGCAACAAATGTTGTCGTTGTATCACCATGAACTAACACGATATCCGGCTTCTCTCCTTTCATAACGCGATCCAGACCTTCAAGTGCTCGGCTTGTTACTTCAATAAGCGTTTGACGATCCTTCATAATGTTTAGGTCATGACCTGGCGTAATGTTAAAGATCTCAAGAACTTGATCCAGCATTTCACGGTGCTGCGCGGTTACGGTAACAATGGATTCAATTTCTTCATGTTTTTCAAGTTCTAGAACAAGTGGTGCCATTTTAATCGCTTCAGGTCTTGTTCCAAAGATCGTCATTACTTTTAGTTTTGTAGACATATTTACGAGTCCCTTCCAAACCCTTACTAGTTTAGGTTCGATGTTATATTTTTATTTTTGATATAGATTTATTAAGCTTATATAAGTTCCCTTTAACGATTACTACTTCAAAAGTACCCATAACACCAAATTGCTTATCGAAGACTTTGGTATATGTACCAAAGTAAGTAAAATAATAAGAGGCCTTTTAGATAAAATTGGAATTGTTATTAAGTTTTATAGTACAGGTATTTTAAACAGCATAATTGCATTTTTTGTATATTTTAAGGAAATTCTCTTTCTCAACATCCCAATTATATTTATGTCTAGCCGTAAAACAGTTCTCTTTCATCTGCTGGTGAACATCAGGATTGTCTAACAAGAAGTTCACACCTTCTGCAATAGATTCTGGCGAATGGGAGTCAATACATATTCCCGTTTGGTTTCCTTCGACTACTTTCTTAATCTCTGGGAAACTGCACGCAACTACTGGAATTCCACACATCATATATTCAAACAGTTTGTTGGATGAAGCAGAATAATGGTTGTAACAAATGTTATTGAGAACTTGGAAACCTAAGTAAGCATTTCGCGTGTAATGCAGCAGCTGTTCAACCGGAATCTTATCTATGAATCTTATCTTATCTTCTAAACCTAGCTCTATAACCCGTTTTTGCAGGGATGGCTTTTGTTTACCATCACCAATGAATACCATCGTTCCCCGTTTAAACATTGGAACAGCTTCTACAATCTTCTCAAGGCCTCGTCCGATTTGAATACCGCCTTGGTAGAGAAGTATTGGTTCGTCTTTTGGTAAACCTAAAAGCTCATGCATGTTCACACTATCGTTCAGTTCAGGTCTTTGGACGAAAGGATAGTTATGAAGAACCTCTGGATACGTTCCATACAGTTTTTCGTGATAAGCTGCACGGGTATGGTTTTCATGAATCGTAACATCAACAAATTTCAGATAAAAATTTTCAGCAATTCCGTACCATTTGCTGTTATAACCTGTCCGACTTGTTTGAATCTCATGTGAATCGTAGATGAGTTTCTTCCTTTTAAAAGTTAAAATCTTAGAACAGAGAACACCTTGTGGAAGTGTGTTTAGGTCATTGGAATGATATATAGAATAATTGCGTTTTAAACCATGATAAATCATTTGAGACGCAATGTAGCTTCTTGATAGATTTTGTCTTATTTTCTTAACAATCAGCATGCTGAATAATGCTAATAAAATTAACGTAACAATAGGAGCTTGCCATAGAGCTAAAGCTGCAAACAATACGGATGCTGCTTTTGTAACAATATTACGCATGGCGATTCTTTTCACTCTGTTTGCCACACCTAAGATCTTTAAACGGTTGTTTACACGGATTAAGTTAAAGTTCTCGTTTCTCTTTTCACGTTTTGCCATGTTTGGCTGCTTCCAATCATGGATAGCGATGAGATCAACTTCATAACCCGCTTCAGATAACGCTGTGCATTCCCGTAGCACACGTGCGTCATTTGTGAAGTGGTTCCATACGAACATGCATACTTTCTGACTCATTTCTTTCCTCCAACATATTAATAAGTACGTTTATATTCTTTTTCCATCTTAAGTTTTCAAAAGCAAATCGATGACCGTTTCGTCCATACTCTTCACGCAGCACTGCATCATTAGCAAGTTTCACGATTTGCTGGGCGAGTATCTCAACAGATCGATCGTTTGAAGTCAACCCGCATTGTGCTTTTTCAATGACCTCTTTTGCATAACCGGAAACATCTCCAACAATCGGTTTCCCCATTGACATGTAGTCAATAATCTTACCAGGCAACACTTTCTTAAAGACAGTCTCTTCCACAAGGCTAACATAAGCGATATGAGATGAAGCTACTTCTTTAAGTGCGTTCTTTCTATTTAGAGCCTTAAGGAATACGATATTCTGTAATCCCTTCTCTTCTATTAATTGTTTGAGTTCAGATCGCTTATAGCCATAACCGATTACTTTGAACCGAATAAATGTATAAGATTTTAACAGCTCTGCTACTTCTATCAACTTACTGATATCTTGTGCTAATCCTATATTCCCTGTATAAATAACTTCGATCTTATCATTTGCACCTTGCAGAAGTGAGGAGTTAAGTTCAGCCTCTGTCAACGAATTCGGCATAAATTGTATACGTTTTTTGTGGATTCCTTTAGCTGCAATATAAGATATAAAGCCCTCACTGTTTACGATGATGTGATCTGCTTTTTTATATAGAAACATCTCTAAGGCGAATGCCAATTTAAGTACAAATTTGTTTGTGAAAACACCTACACCGAGCAAGGATTCGGGCCATAGATCCCTGACATCTAAAATCAGTTTAGAACTGAATTTATGTTTAGCAAAAAGTCCTGCTAACCCAACGAATATAGGCGGAGTAGATACAAAAACAAAATCATATTTCGTATTCATCTTCTTGATTTTTAAGATGAACTTTAACGCAACCTCCAAATAAAGAAGCAGTCGATTGAAAATACTGCTCGTATATCTGCGGGTATTTGTATGAATTCTAACAACATCATTCATCTGACCTTGATCATTCCAAAAATCAGTATCTTTATATAGGTTGCGGTTTGGGTAGCTTGGTTCTGTAGTAAGTATTGTGACGTCATATCCCTTATCTTTTAACTCGTTATAAATATTCGTTATACGATTAGCAGCACTGCCAATCTCGGGATAGAAATTTTGTGTGATAATCAGTACTTTTTTCATGAAAAAACACACCTATTCTGTGTATTGCAAACCGTTACACTTTTTCCTAAAATAGTAAAAAACATAAAACAATCTGCTGTATTATACCATATTCAGCTACCAAAAAACGACAATATTTTTATTTTTTATTAAAAAGTTTAGGTAATAAAAAATTACTCGTTCGCTATCATCACTGGTCATCCTCTGACCAATGTACACGGTTTATCTTCGGTTATTTCCCATCGGTATATTGACCCTTAATCCATATAATCCTTCCCTTGCTTGATTCGTATCTATGAATCCAAATCTCATGTCCAAAGATGCTTTTCTTTGAAGAATTCCGTATGGAATGACGATATAGCACTCCTGATTCCAACATGAATTCTGGCTATTTATAGTTACTTATGACTAGATATCTTATTTGACGAGGTCTAACAAGGTCTATTTTCTCAAAAATTGTTGTTTTTTGTAAAAAATATATTAAGGAATTAATAAAAGTAATATAATGGAAAATACGAAAGTGAAGAGGGGTGTATGGATTCAAAGGTTATTTATTTACGGATTCTTTCATAGGTGTAGGTAAGGTTCATTTTACTTATAACTTAATTTACAGTTATTCACTTCTTCCATAACAGATTATTTTAGTTCAAGGAGTAACTATGATTAACAAAAAAAAGCTTACCTTTTTTTCTTTTCTATTTTTAATTGTTTTTACAATTATTGGGGATTCGTATATTTATTATTTAGATGGAAAGGTTTTTGAGAGTAATTTCATATACCAGACAGATGTAAAGGATAAGAAGCTAAAACAAGAGTATGTTCGTGATCTGGAGAAATACAGTAAAGATTTTGATTTGAAAATTTATGTTATTTCTTCTGATGTCACTTCAAGAAACTCTGCTACTTACACGGTGTATGCTTCACCCCATAACAAAGATTTTATTAAAGATAGAATATTGGCGAAAAAAGATAACTCGAAATTCAGTTCATTAGTAAGCGGCAAAAGGAAAATTGTATTTAAGCCATTCCAAGAAATTATTAATATAAACGAAAAAAGCTATTATGTCTTTGGTACTAAAACCAATGTAGAGAAATTACGGTCAGCGACTAATGACAAATATGGAATGAGCAAACCTTCTGACAATAGCTATTCGAATGACGCTCCATTTATGATTACTGCAGCTTGGATATTCGTTTTTTTGATCATAATTTTTTTCACATTTTTTGAAGTTAGTAACTATAAAAAAGAAGCTTTAATTCGATACCTAAATGGCACTGATAAGAAAAATGTAGTAATACCCTTAATAGGTACAAATTCATTTACAATCTTATGTGCTGCAATAATAGGATTATTAGGTGGAATGGCTATAACGGAATCATATAAATTCATGATCATTACGGTTTTAACAATCCTATTTATTATACTTTGCTCAAATAGCCTTTATCTTCTACTTTTCAAGTTAGATGTAAAAAAGACATTTGTAAGAAGCTATTACACAGCTGGCTACAAGTTATTCGCTTTTTTTGTATTATCGATTATTTCCATCATGTCGATCTTAATTTTAACATTCAATTTCAAAACGATGCACGATGCAATACTAACTATTAATCAAAAAGATAGTTGGGAGAAGTTTAATAAATATGAGAATGTTTTATTCTTTTTTAAAGAATATACAAAAGAAACCAATATGGATACGGATGAAGCGTATGCAGTTAAATTTTATAATGAAAATCTTGATCAATTTCGTATGTACTTATCCTTTGATTTTTCAAATAATGGCGGAATTGCTTCCAGTATGGTAAACACTGAAGAATCTATTGTCTTTTTGAATAAATACGCAAAAAGGGACCTTGAAGAATTAGGTGTGAATGTTGATAGACTCAAAAAGGATACATATTATATTATCTCTAAATATTCAAACGATGAGTTGAAACAGAAAGGTATTTACGATGAAACAAACAGTGATGAAGTGGATTTCTTATTAAATAAAGATAATGAAACGTTTGAAATTATTACGATTCAAGATTCCTATAAATTATTGATACATGATATCAACATGGACAACTTGGCGGATAATTACAAAGAAAACCCGATCATCATCTTAGATACCCATAGCGTGCTGCCAAGTGAAAAATTAAGCGGTTATGTATTTAATTCATTAGTTAAGTTTAATAAAGAAAGTGACTTTAATCATTTTATAAAAAGTATAGGATATGAAAACGAAGTGTTCTATAAAAATAAGGTTAAAGATCTGTACTTGGAAAAAAGAGCTGAAAAAGTCTTAGTACTTATCATCAATATTATTTTAAGTGTAACCATCATGATCTTGTTTAATATTTCATTGTCAGCCATATTAAAGATGGATTTTAATTCAAGGGCTGTTGAGATAACAATTGATAAGATATTCGGTAAAACTCTTTTAAGAAGATATAAAGGATTATTTAGATTGTTAATTAGTGCATTTATTATAGGCGTTCTTACTGCTCTGGCAGGAAAGTTATTATTTTATAGTTTTTCAGTATTATATGTGGCTATTGCAAGTCTAATTGTGTTGATTAATACGTGTGTCATTCTTTTATTGTTTATAAACAAATACGAAAAAATCAGTATACCACGTGTATTAAAAGGCGGTATTTAAATTGATACAAATTGATAATCTATCTAAACGTTTTGGTGAGCGTGCAATATTCAGCAATTTCTCCTGTTCTATACAGCAGGGTGAATTTGTAGTATTCAGCGGTAAGAGTGGAAGTGGTAAAACAACACTATTAAACATGATAGGTGGATTAGAACCGCTTGACTCTGGCAAAATACTTATTGATAACCTAGATTTATCTGTTAATGATCACATTATTAAACTATACAGAGAAAAAATGGGGTTTCTTTTTCAAAACTTTGCTTTAGTAGAGTACAAGACAGTTGAAGAAAACATACTGATGATTGATAAAAAATATCGTAATGATGTAACGGTTGCATCTGTTTTAGACAAAGTTGGATTGAGCGGTTACGAGAAAAGAAAGATATTCACCTTGTCCGGCGGGGAGCAACAGAGAATTGCAATTGCGAGACTATTAATGAAAAAATGCACCATCGTTTTGGCGGATGAACCAACAGGAAGTTTAGATAGCTATAACGCCAGCATTATTATGAAGCATATCAAAGAGTTAAATGAATCAGGAAAGACCATTTTGATGGTAACACATGATGAAAACTTAAAAAAGCTTGGAGGAAATATAATTGAACTATAAAAAAGTTATTTTAGGGATTATAGCAGTAATTGTTGTTTCTTTAGGTTCTTATTATGGCGTTCATTCGTATGCCAATAGTAAAATAAAGAAAAGCTATGCTGAAGGTTTTGAAAAGAATGCATTGGGTGATTATTGTAAAAACAGAACAGACATGGTGCTTTGTGTATATGAGGCTCCTTTATTCCAATCTTACACTAACCTTTCCGTTACAAATATTAAGGATAAGGTAGACTTAATTATATGGGTACCTCTGTACGGAGGAAATTTAAGATCTGGGATCATCGTAACGGATGATGCAGCTGAAAGATCTTATGAAATTGAAGTAGATCAAAACTTCAAAACTGACGATAAAGAGTATCAAGAAATTCTTGATCAGAACCAAGAAGCTATTGATGTACTAAAATCTGTTGTAAAAGAAGAATGGAATACGGAATTATAAGTTAAGAATCTATTCAATTGTTTAGTTACTTAGCAAACTATTAACCTAATAAAAAAACCAAGTTCCATTAATAAGAACTTGTTTTTTTTGAATTACCTAACCTATAAGTTTAGGATAGATTCACTTGGTATGTAACCACTCTACGTTTTATAAAAAATGAATTAGTACGTATAGCTATAGTAAACAGTACCAGAGTGATGCTGAATTTCAGCTTTTGCATAGCTACCAGCGCTGCCTTTTAAAGTCTGTGCAGAACCCGTATTTTTAACATAAGCTGTATGAGAGTTTCCGCTATGGTACGTGTGCGTGTAGTCTTCATTAATCCAAGATGTATTATACCCCACTTTAAAAGTCTTTGTGGATGTATTGATAACAGTCTTAGACCATGCAGAACTAAAGGATTTACCTAACGCAGATGAGTTCGTTGATTCTGTTGCTGCATTTGCTGATGTTCCAAACGACATTGCAAGTACACATGCCGCTACTGCATATTTCATTTTCTTCATAAATATCACCTCCTTCTATTTACAATTGTTACATATAAATACAATATATGCCATAAAAAATCTAAATTTTGGAAAAACGAGTCTAAAGTCATTTTCTGTAGACAAACCCCTACTTTTGTCTTATTTAAAACGTTTTTCATATTTAAATACTCTACCTTTTTCAAATTAGTCACCGTTTTTTAACAACTGCAAACACAGAAAAAGCAAAAAAGAAGTTCTTTTTTGCTTTTTAATCTTTAAATCGTTGTATCTACTTAACTAGCATCTATAATAACTAAGAACCAAAACCCAAACTTATAAACGAAAGCGCCAACCCCTAGAATAAGTCCCAAGTAACTCATACCTTTACTTTGACCTTTCTTCAAACCTACTGCACAGCTTGGATCTTAGCCATCATTTTTGGTAAAATCATGAACTATCCTAAAAAAAAAGGCTTAAATAACCGCTATAAAAAATATACACATCAAAATTAAAAATAAGCCCTTTTATTCAAGGCTTATCTAGTCGTTACAATTTAAGATATAACTTTGTCCGTTGTTCTAGAATTAGCACGGTAACCATTTATTTATTTACAGGTTGCAATTGTTAAAACAAATCACACCCTCTTTTTTTAAAAACTTTTGAATTTCCTCTATACTTACACCAAGATATTTTGCTTCAAGCACCAGCTTTATCCATTCAGCATCAAGAGTTCCAGTATTACTTTTTAATATTTTTTCCAATGAAACCTCCACATTGTTTTATGTAAAATTTTAAAGAGCTTATATAAAATGGGGTCCATTACGGACCCCACTATACTATCAATTATTTATTGTAATCTCCAGCCTTTGTTACTTGCTGCCATACATCGTTTTCATTTTTCCACTTAATAATCATGGTGCCACCTTGTTCTGTCAAATAGAAAGACTGACCAGGCTTAGCAATTGAAGTTTTGTTTTCACCACCGTAAAGCCCGTAAGTAATATGGACTTCAAATGAATTTTCATTTGTCACCTTCCAGACTCTATCTCCTTCTTGTATATTTAAGTCTGGATGCTGATTTTTAAAGTTATCAGTATTTCCGTTTTGGACAAAGGTTAAATTCAGTTTTTGTACAACCAGTTCACTAGCAAACACATCTGGTTGATTAACTGTACTAATGCTGTTTAATTCTTCAGTAGTAAGTGGTTGAGCAGCATCTGTAGCTGTTTTAATTTCTTCAGATTTTGTCTTTAGTTCTGCAACCTTATCATTCGCTTTTGTGATTTCACTATTTGCACGATTAGCTTCCGTTGCATTTGCTTCACTTGTTGTTACTAGTGCATTATACTCAGCAACTAAGCTATTATATGTACCTTCTAAGGTCGTAAGTTCATTATTAACACGAGATAATTCTGCTTCTTTATCTGCCAGCATCTTTTCCTTTTCAGCAATTGTTAAATTAGCTGCTGTTAATTTATCTTTAGTAGAATTTAAATCTAAAGTTAATTTTTCAACATCTTTCTTTAATCCAATTATTTCATTTTGCAAGCTCGAAATTTCATCTTCTAAAAGCTGTTTTTGTGCGTTTAAGGTGTTAATGTCTGATTTAGCTTTCTGTATGATAGTGTTGGCTGTAGTTAACTTGTCAGTAGCATCAGCTTTAATTAAACTAATTTTTCCCAGCAGTGAACCTTCATTCGTTTCATATTGAATTACTTTGTTCTTTAGTGAGTCCAATTGATCCTTAACCGTATTAATTGTATCTCCACCAGTAAACATTACTCCCCCGACTACTACAGATGTTGCAAGAACTGAAGCCGCAACTTTTGTGCTAAGTACTCCCATGTGTTATTCCTCCTAAAAAATTTTTATGTAAACGATATCCAATGAATATCGCAAACACCACTTTAAAAAGAACGGTTAGTTCTATTTAAAGAACATATTGGTAGTATAAGTCTATTTACACAAATTAGAAAACCTTATATTTAGTCCTATTTGCTCATAAAACAAGGAAAATATATCCTTTTCTTGTTATTACTTCTAAAATCATTGAATTTGTCCATTTTTCGTTCTTTATAAAGAACATATTTAGAGGAGGTATGTTGTTTTATTACAAAAAATATCATTGAGGTAATTCCATGGTAAACAAGGAGAAGTAACAACTGGTAAGAAATCTAGTTTTAAGATTGGCTTTTAAGTTTGTTAAAGAGAGTCTTGAAATGAAAAATGATGAAAAACCCGAAGATTTTGAATAATATTTCCTTTACAGTAAATAATTTCCATAATACAATTGAACTATTAATAGGCACAAAGGAGTGCAGTTATGTATATTATCCCTACCGGCTGTTCATTAGAGAATGACTATGATTTTAATAATCACCGTTATCTCATGGTAAAGATAAAGGTTGTCTGCAGAAAGGAAAATAAGAATGTAGATTCAGGATACATCGATGATTTTAACGAATAGCTTGTAGTGGTAAATAGCAAAGCTTTTAACCGTCATCACTATTTATTCATATCAAGTTGAGGGATGAAGAGTATTTTAGTTTTTGTGTGTAAGACGTGCGCCTATTTTTATTCTTTTCTCCCACGTAAGAGCTTTAGAATCAGTGTGACAGTGCATTTCTAGAACTGTAATACTTTTAAGTCATTATCTTTTGAAGTTGTTCCTATCACTTCTGTAGGAGTAAGGGGCCGTTTTCATGGAGAAAGGTTTGGGACAGTTTTATTTCGAAAGTAACCATTCCACCCTATTTTTTATTTAATATCTATCTTATTTAATTAATCCATTATAGAAAGAAATTATAAAAAAGCTGCAGCAAAGTAGCTGCAGGCTATTTAAACTCGAAATATAATTTTTTTATTGTACAGGCTTTCTAAACTTAACAACGAAACCCATAATAAATGAAACAATTGTCATAATAAAAATTGCTGTGGTTACAGTTGTAACAGCTGTATTAATAGCTAATGAATGATAAATTTGAATACACACTCCGAATGGAACAGCGAAAAATAAGAAAACCATACCGAATAATACATTTTTTGTTTTATAAAGCTTTGTTTTATGTGCCAGATCTAGTACTTTTAATGCAATGATCCAAAATATACTCGCAATAGCCCAGAATAGGAGTATGGAAGAAATAAATGAAGCGGAAGTCAGGCCCATAATTCGTTCAAAGAACAGATTAATATTCCCCCATACCATCACAGTTTGATAAAGACCAAGTATAAATAAAGCTGCCAAAAACGCAAAAGCATGTTCAAATCCGGATGTAATATGTTTCATGCTAAATATATTCTCCTTCCCCAATTCCGATAAAACGAAACCTGTTTTTCATGTTATTTTACAATATTTTTTTGAATATTGAAACCCCTTTTGGGGACAGACCCCAAACAAATACAAAAATTCACAATTTGTTCACCTGACAAGGACACTACAAACAAAAGAGCACCCCTTCAAAAGGTGCCCTTTTATAATAAATTTCCTATTATTTTTTAAGTTTCTCAATTTACTCCGCTTAGCCTTCTTTTTTTAAGAATTGCTTCCAAGACTCATAAGCTAAGAAAGATCGTACTTCTTCCTTACTAATGCCTTCGTTTTTTGCTTGAAGAATTAACTCTGTCCATTCTGGATCTAGCTTATCTTCGGGGTTATTGATAAGTTTTTCTACGTTTATCTCTAATGCCTCAGCCAGTTTATTTAAGATATGAATGGATGGATTGGAACCATTGTTCTCTATATTACTTAAGTGTCCTTTGGATATTCCTGCTAATGACGCAAGAGTTGTTATGCTTAATTTTTTGTTCATACGATAAAACCTGATACGCTCTCCCAACCTATTGTTATCAATAACACGTCCCTCCTCATGTAACCCCCTTAAGCTCTTAGATTAAGCTTTCCGTTGTTTGTTAATATTTATCGAAGGTATGGTTAATTCTTTAGGTGACGTAAACGACTGGATTCGAATTCCTTGTGCTTGATCTCTTTGCAGAATAACTCTTAACGTCTGCAGAAGAATTTTTACATCTAAAATCAAAGAGTATTGACGAATATACATTAGGTCATAATGAAGCTTGTCTTCTACCGAAGTGGTGTAGTTCGCTAGCACTTGTGCTAGACCTGTAATCCCTGGCTTTACCATTAAACGCTGTTCGTACTGAGGAATTTTATCTTTAAATTGCTGGATGAAGTAATCACGTTCCGGCCTAGGTCCGACGATGCTCATGTCTCCTTGCAAAACGTTAAAGAGCTGAGGCAATTCATCTAAACGTGTAGCTCTAATCCATTTGCCGAGTGCCGTAATGCGGGGATCATTATCCATGGCAAGGGTTGGGCCTGTCGTCTTCTCAGCATTATTCTCCATGCTTCTAAATTTATAAATTAGATAAGGTTTGCCATTCAAGCCAGTTCTTTCTTGCAGAAATAGCGCTGGACCTTTTGAGCTCAGCGGAATGACCACGTAAAGCAGAAGCATGACGGGACTGCTTATAACCAAAAGGCAGAATGAGATGACGATATCGAATAATCGTTTTACGGCATGATTTCCACTTGATAAGGCAGAGGGCCGAATTGAGTAGACCATCATGTCATCCATTTGTTGTGGTTCGCTCGTTGCAACTAAGAGGTCCGTAAAATCCGGTATCAACAGGATTTCTTTTTCAGCACGGGAAAAATAGTGAATGATCTCCTCTTTCTCATCGCCTTTAACGGAGGGGCATAGCAAAATTGCATCTAAATCTCTTTTGTATAGATCTAGCTTCTTATAATCCTTTGATAAAATATAACCAGATAATTCGAACCAACCTGTTGTGTGGTTCATCAACTTGTCGATAACCCTACCTCTTTCATTAGAATCATCCGAAATGACCCATACCTTTTTTTGGCCCATCATCAGTTGAGACCTGAACCATAAACCACACCGAAATAGACAAATTAACATGGCTTGAATCATAAAGGAAAAAAGAATGACCCCAAAACTGCTTACAAAGAGCAACGGAACATTCAAAAGTAATAAAGCTAAAATAGAATTAATAAGAATCGATTTTATACGTTTTCTTTTCAAAAAAGAATAACAATCGAAAAAGAAAAAGAGAGCGATAGAAGCACACGAGACGGTTAAGGCAAAGGTATACGATGGCGGAGTTGCACCATAATCTAATAACCCATATAGAACGTTAGCCAGCAAAAAACTCGTAAAGACAAGTATGGAATCACCGAATGCCATCATTAGCAGGTAAAAACGATTTTTGTAACCTTCTAACACTATTACAACTCCTCTCCATTCTGCAGCTGTTCTTTTCAGATTTTATATTGTTCTTAATAAAGAACTTTCTCTTAAAAAAAATTAGCCATGCCTGCTGTATTCTTTGTAGGTAAGATTGACCATTTGATCTAATGAAAATTCACGAATTACTTTAACTCTCGCTTTTTGTGTAAGCTTTAACCGTAAAGCCTTATCCTGTTTGAGCTCTTTTATTTTGCAGCTAAATGCTTCAATCGAGTGGTTTGGAATGAGAATCCCTGTCTCATTATTTTTAATCGCTTCTTTAATACCTCCTTTATCGATTGAGATCATTGGGGTACCTACTGCCATCGCTTCCAAAACAACCATCGGAAACACTTCTCTCTTTGAGGTTAAAAGGAGCACGTCCATTTCATTAATAAATCGTTCTGGATTTTGGATGTTTCCTACCAGCTTAACTGTATCCTCCAGATTTAATTCCTTAATCTTTTCGCTGACTAAATGAAAGGATGGGCCATCACCAGCTACATAAAATTCAATATTTTTATATTCCTTTAGTTCGTTTGCAACATCTAAAAATAAAGCATGATTTTTTTCTTCAGATATTCTAGCTAGAATACCCACTTTAAATACTAGTCCCGTTTTTTTATCCTGATACCGAAATTGGTTTAAATCTACTCCATTGTAAATGGTTATTATTTTATGCTTATGCACGCCTAAATCTATAAGATTCTCTCTCTCAAAGTTGCTGACGGTAATCACCCGAGTGACAAAATAATTTAAAAGCAGAGCCATCAGCGGTGGTGCTTGTCGTTCCAATATCGTTACATTGTGTTTCGTGTATATGCAATGAAACGACTGAAGAATCGTCAATCGAATAAAGAGCAATAACAAGACTGCACGCAGACTGTTCGCGTGAATCATATTAATTTTTTCCTTAAGAATTAGTTTGCGAACACGCCAAAAATTGTATAACGGATTGGATCGCCTTAATTCTAAAAATCGATCTTTATGTTTAATATGACTAAAAAGTTCTCCTGGCCCTGCTGCCGTATAAATAGTCACTTCATCTTCCGGCAGATTGTTTTCGAGATTGCAAAAATAGATCTCTGCTCCGCCTGTAGTCAGTTTGTCAGTTAATAATAGAACATTCACAGGCTAGTACCTCCTCGCAATAGATTTGTATGTTGTGTAACTGGTTTAAACTCGTCAACCCAAGTCTTTTCTTCTTGCTGAAAATAAACAGAAAGAATCGCTAAATACATAAAGAACAAATCATTGATAATGACCGATAAGGAAACCATCTGCAGCAAGAATCCAAAAAAGGCTAAGAACAAGTACGGTTTCTTTTTATGAACTCTATGTTGAAATAGCTGTATCACCGTAAAGAATAGAAAAAGCAGAAAGCAGAAAATTCCTATTGCTCCTGACTCAGACAAGATTTCCAGAAACGTATTATGCACTTGTAATGAATCACCGAACTGGTATTGATTATAGGGAAGAAAGTTTGATGCTCCTACTCCTAGCCAAGGACTTTCCGTAAAGTAATGCCATGCTCTGCTCCACAATTCGAACCTGCCGCTTCCACCATCATTTGAAAAATCTTGCATCCTAGACTCTATAACATGATAGATATCTAAGTGAAAGAACGTAACTGCAATGTATAAGGTCATAGCCAAAGACAAAAATGCACCGATTAAAAGTTTTGCTTGTTTGATTGGATGATTTAAGAACACAACATACAGAAAGAAAATAACAGCATATGCCGCCAACCCTCCTCTTGAAAAGGTGAGCAAGCTTGTCAGAATACATAATATTAATCCAATCTTGTTCCTCTTCAGGTTAAGGTTGCACAAGAAATAAGTGAAAAATAGCGTGTTATAGAATACGAAATAGTTGGGATCCGCAACCAATCCGATCAACCGCGGATATTCACGATCCATAAAAACGCCCATCGAATAAATACCATCGCCTTGAAGGATAAAGTTCAACTTCTTTAATCCAAGAAAATAGAGAAGTAGACTGCCAATGTTAAAGACAATACCTGCGTAGGACAATGAACGTTCAATTAGTAAATCCTTAGAATGCCCCATTAAACTCTTCATTAAGAAATAGCAGCACAGATATAAAGCAATGCCACAAACGATCCTTAGACTTGATGTGCCATATAAAGCGAATACGCCAGAAAGGCAATAGACGAAATAAAACAGCAGCATCCCACATTCAAACAGTTGAAGCCTCTGAAAATGCATTTTTGAAAGATGAATGACAAAGAAAAGAAATAAAAAGATCATATAAGGTTTAAGTGCAAAGCCAAAATCAAGGCTATATTTCCCTAAAAAAACGAGTAGGATCAGCAGAAATAAAGCCGCATAATGGTTTTCTTTTTTATTTATGAATGGCATTTTCCACTCTCTCCCTTACCTTAAATCTTGAACTGACCTGATAAAGCAATCCAGACACGTTTTCCTTCATCTCTTGATCAAGATAAAAAAGGAACAAGATACCTATTAGATGAAAGGCGGCAGCTAAGAATGGATAATCGGATAATGTCGCGGTACAAAGAGCCATAAATAATCCAAAATAAATCAGATAAGGTAAGAGTATCTTTTTGGCTACAACTTTTTTATTCGGAAGAAACAGCCAAAAACCACTAAGGGCAATGAGTTCAACGGTTAGCCCAGCATAGGCTCCTCCTGTTACGCCATAGTTACTGCTAAATAACACATAAACTAGAATACCCGCTACTACCGAAAACATTTGAACGCCTGTCCTGTAACTCTGCAGCCCTCTCGTTGTAAGACCATCAGCTAATCCAATGCCTATGGCTTGGATTAAGATCAAAAGGGACAATATGCTTAATGCTTCTGAGGCTGGCAGCCAGCTCTTCCCAAACAAAAAAGTAATCAACTCATCGGAAAGATAATAGAGCGGGACTGTAATCATCATTCCAAAAAGTGCCATGATTTTGATTAGCATCACATTTAATTTTGAATGCTCATGAACCTGGTTGTTGTGGAAACTCTTGAACATCACAGGCCTATACGCTCCTGCAACAATTAGGGGTAATTGTTGCAACGCCTGTGGCATCCGATAGGCAACTGCAAATAGTCCCACTTCTTTAAGTGTTAATGTTTTCTCTAAAATAATCGGCCCTAGCTGAGGGGTTATAATAAATAACAGCCCACTGCACATAAACGAACTAAAATTCTTTAAGAAACCAGGTAAAAAAGGTACCTTTAAGTGAATCGGAACATGCCTTTTGACCAGTACTATGGCAAAGACACCTGCCATACAATAGGAGAGCCCGTACATCAGGCAAACCATAAGTGGAGAAAGAGAAAATAGGATACTAAAGGCAAGGGTGCAAATGAGCAATAGTGCTGATAACATCTTGATAAATCCGATATATTGCATCTTTCGGATCAGTTGAAAGAACATGGTTCCAACGCCTTGCAGTGCTAATCCTATTACCATAGGTATTGATAAGTAATAAGCGACGTTGATTAACACTTGGTTTCCTGAATAGAAAAAGTATATAAAGCATGAACCGCCTAACAGGGTAATCAGAAGCAGAAGCACCCTTACTTTAATATAAGAAGCTAAGATCGCGGTTAAGTCGGCATCCTTTTTTGAACCTTCTCGAATGGCGATCTCCGTTAGACCAGAATCGGTAAAGTACCCCATAATCATGGCTGATGCTAACGCAACACTAAACATTCCATAATGATAGGCTTCTAGATAAGAGGCTAAATAGATTAGTACAAGTGCATTTAGAAAACTGGCTCCTGCCGTACTATAAAATAGGTGAAAAATATTCTTTGTAATTGAATTCGGCTTCACGTCTTTCATCAATTATGCACCTTTCTATCTCGTTTGATAGATCACACCAAGTATTGGTTTATTAGAACGGTTGATTTTCTGCTTAGCCGTATCAGCATCTTTTATTTTTGTTTTTCCTGATCGAACGACAAGCAGAACGCCGTCACATTGATTGACCAATACTTGAGCATCGGAAAATTCTAAATAGCTAGGAGCATGAAATAAAACAAGATCAAACTTATCTTTCCAGTTGTTTATGACATATTCAATCTTTTTACTAATCCACAGATCGATTGGCGTACTGAAAAGATTTCCTGCTGTTAAAATAGATAATCTCTTGCTATGATCTGTACGAGCATGTGTGAAGACATTATCATCATGTAAAATAACGTCTAAAAAACCTTTTGTATTAGGCAGGTTAAAATACGTATGCAATTCAGGATTCCTTAGGTTAGCATCTACTAACAATACTTTTTTTCCCTGTTCTGCAAAAGAGATGGCCAATTGAGAAGAAATAGATATGTGCGGTGATACTCCTTTAGGTGAAGTTATCATAAGAACATTAGCTTGATTGTTATCCATTTGGATTTCAATATTACTTCTTAGTATTTTCACCTGCTCTTCACTTTTGTTAACTTTAGTACGTCTTCTTTTAACCCCTAGCACTTAATTCACCTCTTTGCTTCATTATAGGCGGGTGTGAAATTGTAAATCTCTGTTTTTCCTTTACATGAACTGTACCTAATACAGGCAGCCCTAGTAGTTGTTCTACATCTGATTCATCTTGAATCGAGTTATCCAGATATTCTCTCAGCATGCTTAATACGATCCCTAGAAATAACCCTACAAATAAACCAATCGCTATATTAAATAAGGGGTTTCCAACTTGTTTAACTGATATATCCGTTTCTGATTTGCTCACTATCTTTAGGTTTTTTACATTTAATAATTCGTTTAATTTTTTAACCGAGACATTTCCAACAGCATACGCCATCTGTTTTGATCGTTCAGGATCTGATTCTTTAATAATGATGTGAATAATTTGAGAATCCTTATTGTTTTGTACGGATATTTTTTCCTCTAGCTCTTTAAGGCTATCTTGATTGTCTAGTTCTGCCCTCACAGCATTCAGGACAATAGGGCTTTTTATTAAATCAACGGCGGATGCCAGTATTCGAATGAGCTCCTGATTTTCTGTATAGCTGTTCTCGTTCTGTTCTTTACCTACAATGATATATTCCGTCGCTTCGTATGATGGTTTGACAAAATAGATAGAGGCTATTACGGCAATAGAAGCAATAAACAAGGTGGTTACTAGTATCGTAACAGCTCTATTTTTCACTATTTGAAGAAATTTTTGTAAGTCTATTCTCTGTTCCATCATTAACCTCCTTAAGGGTTGTTCTAAATAAAGAACGTTTAGTGTAAAAAAAATTACTTTGTGTAACTATTTTGCACTCCTTTATTTTCAACAGAAAAAACATCGACGTTCATATCCATTTTGTTATTTGCAGATTCTTGAGTAAATTGGACGATTTTATCTTCATCATTCAACAGGTGCTGATCCCAAACCATTCCTTGAAACGTATTGTATGAGCCGCTTACTTTCATGATTGTTTTAGAAAGCTTTGATAACTGGATCTGCAGACCAATAAACTGATTGCCTGAACTTTCATTCGGAATTGATACAGATGAGTCAATATCAATAAAATTTACGCAATCATCCATTGTCATGTTTACAAAACGATTTCCGTTAATCCAACTTTGTCCTTCCTTTTTTTCGTCATGATCAACTTTCACTTTAATTCCCGTATAAAAGCCAGCTGCTTTATTGTCTGTAAAGTTGACAAAGCTAATAAAATTTTCTTTTCCTTTTGCATAAAGAGAAATAGCTGTTCCTTTATGTGAACCGCTTGAATTGATGATGGATACATTGTGAACGGTAGTTCGTTCCCAGGACCAAAACTGATGCTTTCCATCCAAATGGATCACTTCTGAATTAAAGCTTGGATCGACTACTTCTAATATTCCGTTAATGATCGAAGCATTTTTTTCTAGTTGGATTGCTCTAAAGTCCCCATCGATGAGTATTTTAGTATTTTGTCCGAGCTCTAAGGTTACCCCTTCTCTTATTATTAAGCCAGATCGGATCACATAGCGTTTGTTGCCTGTTAGTTTAACCAATCCTCCTTTATTTTTGTAACTTTGATTAATCGCTCGTTGAATAACTTTAGCATCATCTTTCGCATCTTCCCCATGGCTCTCCAAACTCATCGAATGATTGTACATCTTTTGAACAACTAGTGTTAGTGCAGCTGCCAGGAGAGCAGAGATCAAACATGCGGCTGTTAGTTTTTTAAACATGTAAAACCCCCAATTAAAAAACTCCAAGTAATTGGAGTTTCTAACTATTCACTTTACATTGAACCTTCCGTTATCTACGATGCGAGATGCTGGGATGCTTCTAATGCTTATTTTGTTATAAGAGCTTTGGGAAGTAAATTCGACTAGGGTGTTATTTTTCACTTGTGATAGATCCCATGCCATACCAGAAAATTCATTGTACTGGCCAGATATGGTTAACAATTTAACCGTTTTAGCAGAGGGCTGTATTTGCATGTTTGTAAAGAAATTCCCGCTGCATTCATTAGGGATACTTTCACTTGAGATAAAAACGATTCCTTGCACACAATCATCAATAGACACATCGGTAAAACGATTTGCATTGACCCAGCTATACCCTGTAGAAGGCTTTACGCTTTGTAGTCGAATCGCTGTATTTAATCCGGCAATGTTAATGTTCTCGAAATTAACAAATGAGATTTCGTGACCTGTTCCGTTCGAATAAAGATGCAATCCAGTTCCTTTGTAACTGCCGCTCCAGTTCACAATATTAATATCTTTTATCTTGGTTTTGTTCCACGTGTTGTAATACTTGTATTTTCCGTCAAGGTAGATAACCTGCGAATTGAAGTTAACATCATCAATCGCAATATAAGCACCTTCTAAGGAAGCATTTTTTTGCAGTTCCAATACTCGGAAATTACCACGGATCACAAAGCGTGAGGCGTAACCAAATAGCAATTGGATGCCTTCCTTAATGACGATTTTGCCTGTAATCACATAATTTCGATCTGAGAGAAGAACCGTTTTGGAACCTTTATTAGCAAAAGCATAATCTATGGCCGCCTGAACAGTTGCTGTATCATTCGCACCTTTAAAGTTGTCCGCTAGGATTGTCATGACTATCATACCTTTCCTAACAAGCTTTACTGCTTGTTATTCTATTAAAATCCCGCCTCTTCCAAAGGATAAGACAAGCTTAATAGATACTATAAGATATGAAGTCAACCGTTAAAGTGCCACCGTTTCTATCAGTTAAATCACATTAGATGTTTTAAGCGATAAATTCTCTAGATCATGCCAATTCGTGTATAGTGATAATTTATCTTCTTCCATTAACTTTGAACCGGTTTGTATTTCTATGATTTCAAGATCTGTTGTTGCTTTTATACTGTGTTTGGCGTTAGGAGGAATCTCAAGTATTTCTCCTGCACTAACCCTTCTTATAACTCCATTTAAGGCAAACTCTCCCGTGCCTTTAATAATGGTCCACACTTCATGCCGAAAAAAGTGCGTATGATAACTTAAATTCTTTCCCTGATTAATCACTAACCTTTTTGTAAGTACTTCATGGTGTTCATCAATCGCCGTATGTTCCAACACTTTATACCAGCCCCACCTCCGTTCTTCATACATAGGTCTTTGAGGGTCACTTGGAATGTAGTGTTTTATCAAAGGACTTTTCTCTTTATCAGAGACGAGAATGCCGTCAGGACTTGCTGCAACGATTAAATTTGTACTCCCGACTATAGTAATAGGTATTCCCAGCTCATTGATTAAGTGGGTATTCACAGAATCATCGCTTATTGTTCCTTTCCCTAATACGTTCCTGCTCATCTCATCTGTTAACGTATTCCATGTCCCAAGATCTTTCCAATACCCATCGTATTTTAAAACAATAACGTTCTTTTCCTTCTCTATTACTGCATAGTCCATACTGTCTTTAGAAAGTATAGAATAGTTTTCTAGTAATTCTTCATAATTGGGTGTAATATCCATATCTCGTAACAGTGATAGAATATATCCTAATTTAAAAGCAAAAACACCGCAATTCCAAAGTCCGCCCTGTCTTATAAATTCTTCAGCTAAGGTCTGTGATGGTTTTTCCTTAAAATGCATTACTTTTTTCCAGAGAACATCCTCTTCATGCTGCGGGATGATGTAGCCGTACTTTTCAGATGGAAAGGTTGGCTGTACACCCATTAAAGCAATGTTTGCTTCAGATTGCTGAAGAGCTTTTTCAAGTTCTTTTATTTTATTAAAAAATTGCTTCTCTACATAAGGATCAACAGGTAGAACAACGATTACTTCATTGGAATCTGTATTTAGCTCTGAATACAGATAAGAGGCAGCTAGACAAACCGCTGGAAATGTGTCTCGCCGCTCAGGCTCGACTATGATACCGTTTGTAAAATCCAGTTGATTCGAGATCATATCCACTTGTGAGATGCTGGTGGATATGAGAGTAGAATCTGCAAGATCCGCTTCCTTTAATTGACTCCATACACGCTGAATCATAGATTGGCTTTCATTGTTCTCATCTTTTAACACTTTCAAAAACTGTTTTGATCGCGCATCATTTGATAACGGCCATAACCGCTTCCCTGACCCACCAGATAAAAGAACTATTTTCATCGTGTCACCTCAACCTTTATTTGAGTTTGTGATGAACGGTTTTGTTTAATTCCATGATGTTCAATTGTTTTTTTATAAAACTCTACTAATTGAGCATTTAAGTGACCCCATTGGTAATTTTTCTCTACAAATGTTCTTGCCTGGTGTCGAATATTGTTTAACTGGTATCCGTCAGAAAGCAATTGAACGACAGCTTCAGCAAATTCTTCATCTTGATCTCTTACAATAATACTTTGACCTTCTCTCGCTTTAATCGGATCATTGACGATTGAAGTCGTAATGACAGGTATACCACTTGACATCGCTTCTAACACTTTGTTCTGCAAGCCTGCTCCCGATTTCAAAGGACAGACGAACAGTTTAGCATTCCAAAGATATTTCCGGACATCGTCTACTTCCCCCGTTACAATAATATTTTCATGTTCTTCACAGAGTCGTAGAAGATCCTTTGTTGGATTACGGCCTACTATATAGAATGTAAAATCTTCTCTTTGTTTTTTTATAAGAGGGTAGATGTGCTTGATAAAATACTTAACACCTTCCCGGTTAGGAGCGTAACTCATATTCCCTACAAAAATTAGGTTGTTCTCATTTGTTAACTGTTGTTGAAAGGAAAAATAGTCGAGGTCAACCCCGTTTGCAATTGTAGTTATCGTACTGCGGTTCATAGATACATTATTCTTGTCCACCTCGGAGATAAAAATGCCCCCGTCATAACGTGAACTCGCCAGCTGTTCCATCTTATGTATGTTATTTGCTTCCCAACGGATGAAAGGGTTTGCAAGCGATTTTTTCATTTTTAAGGACCGCTTAAGATTTAGGGAAATTGAATCGACAAAATCTATTACGTTAGGCAAGTGTTTAATAGAAGATTGATATGGAAGTAAACGCACAAGTTGATGGTGAACAATATCATAATCGTTCTTTGAGGTAGCCTGTCCTATCGCTTGAAGAAGTTCATCAGAGTAGTAGAGTGAGGTTTGTAAGGGCCAAGCTTTCAACAACCCGATCATCATATTTTTTAAAGCTTCTATTCTGCTAAAAGGTACGACAGAGATCTCGCTGCACAGTTGTTGAAGTTGATAAGGGATGGAAGCTTCTTTGCCAAAGGAGATGAGATGAACTTCATGACCTAAAGACTTTAAACCTTTTAGCTGATTATAAGCTCTCAATTGATCTCCCTTTTTAGGAGGATAAGGGATTCTTGGTGAAACGTATAAGATCTTCAAGAAATCACCTGCCATTGTTTGTTTTTTATAGTAGTCTTTTTGTTCACTAAAAAGAACACTTTTTTATGATTATAGAAGGTACTAGACAATAATGCAAGAATTTTAAAACATTACATTCATTTTTAAGAACAGAATTGACATTTTTTCATACTCATAGAAAAAATCAAATGTACAGGATGAAAAACCTTTAATTATGGTTACTTACAAAATCGGAATTTTATTTGGGGGTCAACCAGTTGAACATATATTACAATTTTGTTACATCTATTTTTTGACAACATTTTCAAAAACACCTGATTATAATCGAAATATATTATCTATGAAAAATGCCAATATAATAAGTAAACCTAGCTATTATCTTAAAAAAATACTATAAAGATGGGTAAGCCCAATTCACCTGAATAAAAGCATAAATGGAGGGATATCTACGTGGAAAATACCTTGTCGTTGGATCAAGAGTGGGTTGAGTTAATACTAGAAGCGAGAGAACAAGGGTTTACAAAGGAAGAAATAATAGATTTTCTAAAGAATCCTAACAAAATAGGGGTCTGACCCCAAACAAATACAAAATTGCTCTTTTGTACATATCGGACGGACATTTTTCTGACTTTCTATACTGTACTGATTAACATGTATACTGCAGACAGAAATAGCCTGTCCCTTAATAACCTAAGCTAGGGTATAGCACGTCCTCAATATATATCACTTTATAAGCTTGATCAGTTAAGCAAGAATAAAAAATAATGAGTACCCTCCAATTAATGCAAGCACACAAACAAAAAATAGATATGTTGCTATTTGGGGCTTCACCAATATTAACACATATACAAAAAAGCAACTCTCTGGTTTAAGAGTTGCTTATTGTGTGGGACCTATTAGCTAAAGTTCACTTAAAGTTATAATTTGACTATGTCTCAAATTATAACTAAATAAAAAAGATAAATGCTTGTTGGAATTATCTCTTCATTTTTTAGGAGAAGATTTTTTCTGTTTTGTTCATGATTTGACTAATGTTTAGCTTTAATAATACAGACTTATTCACTATTCCTTTTTCAAACTCTTCGATTGTTGTTTGATCGCCGTTACTTTTAACCGGCTCAACATTAATAATATTTTCTAACTGCAAGCGAGCAGACGTATCGCCTTGTTTATGTTCTAACCTTCTCAAGAAAATAAATGTGTCCATATCTCGATAATTTAATTCTATTTCAATTTCTAGCTGGTCGTTTGCGTATAAGAAGGTTGTCTTCCAGCTCCCATCTGTATCGACCGGTTCAGAAAATCCATAATCATGTATTAAGTAGTTAAAACTTTCTTCCGTAATGGATGAGAATAAATTCATGGTAACACCTCCAATTTAAATGGCTGAACATACAAACGTTTTATTTTAATGATTCCCCTACATTTTACACCGTTTCATTACATAAATATAATACTTATACTTTCGCCCTCTTCTTGTGTACTCCTCTTTCATATAAAAATTTGGTAACAAAAGATCATTTAGGAAAGGACACGGCATATACCGTGTCCTTTCCTAATGGACGAATTTAGTGTTATGTATTTGTTTGGGGTCAGACCCCGTATGTAAAAAAGATTTTTTTAAAAGTTGTATTCATAGAAAACTTAAATTCAAGTTCATAATAAATCAACGAATTATATAAAACGCTCACATAATTTAAATAGAATTACCGATTAAAAATCCAAAATCCCCCAATTTCACGTTTATCCTCAGTGAATTTGGGGGATTTAGTTCTAAAGGACTATGAAACTATTTTATTAAAATGTTCTCTTCTTTTATTTGAAGTGCCTGTTGATACTCAGCTTTTAATTCATCTACAACTTCTTTTATAGAGGAGTTTTTTTTCACACTACCAACACCCTGTCCTGCCGACCAAATATCTTTCCATGCCTTTGCTTTTGATTCAGAGAATGAAAGGTCAATTGAATCTTTTTTCATTAAATTTTCTACATCAAATCCAGCTTTCTGAAGTGACGGCAATAGGTAGTTTCCTTTTATGCCGCTAATTGCGTCTGTGTATATGAGATCCTCAAGTGTAGAGTCGATTAGCATCTGGCGGTATTCCTCACTTGCTGATGATTCTTGTGTCGCGATAAAACGCGTTCCCATATACACGAGGTCGGCTCCAAGAATCTTTGCAGCAAGAATCTCCTCACCTGTTGAAATTGCCCCAGCTAGAATCGTCATCCCATCCCAGAATTCTTTTACGGCTTTTAAAAAGGCAAACGGATTTAATGTACCACCATGGCCGCCAGCACCACTGCAAACTAAAATTAGCCCATCAATGCCCGTTTTTGCGGCTTTTCTTGCATGATCGAGTGAGATAACATCTGAAAATACGAGGCCACCATAGCTATGGACCATTTTGGTTACATCACTTGGATTTCCTAATGATGTAATGACAACAGGTGGCTCATACTTTTTAATGAGCGCTAAGTCCTCGTCAAAACGCTTGTTAGTGCGATGGACGATTAAGTTTACTCCCCACGGTGCAATTTTGGCAGATGGATCTGTTTCTTTTACTGTATGAAGCTCTTTTGAAATGTGCTTCATCCAATTTTCTAAAAGATCGGAAGTTCTTGCGTTCAACAAAGGAAAGGTCCCTATAATACCATTTTTACAGCTTTCAATGACCGTCTCTGGACTTGAAACTAAAAACATGGGGGCATTGATGACTGGTAAACTGAGTTGATTCGACAAATCTAAAGGTAATTTATTCGACAATCTGCTTCATCCTTTCCGTATCCTAGTTTTGTTTCAGTGAAGTTCTAGGAAGTATCTTCAACATAATCCCAATCATTCCTTTAAATTCGTTTTTAGGGGGTGAACAAAATTTTATTACATTACATTTATATTACAGTCATTTTCTGACAACATTTTCTTTTCTGCTTGTATATAATCAATTTGTGTTAGGAACTTATACCTAATTATCCTTCAGTTAAGGGCAAACATATTCGAAAGAAATGGGCGCAAAGCCACGGGTCTAAAGCTAACAAAGCTATGATGGCCGGGTTACCTGGACAATACATACTTTCTGGAGGGATTTTTTAGTGGATAATACTTTAACGTTGGATCACGAGTGGATTGAGTTAATGAAAGAAGCGAGAGATCAGGGTTTCACTAAAGAGGAAGTTATGAGTTTTTTACAAAATCCCCAGCTGATTGCAGCAGAATACGCAGCACAAGAAAATTAAGTAGTAAACAGGTCACAGAATTTATTTACTTCCCTATTGTAGAAAGATATAATAAAGGCAAATTACTACTTAAATGGGGATTGCAAATGATGATTGGTGAACGCGTAAAAAAATACCGCACTGAAAAAGGGCTCTCCATTACAGCTTTAGCTGATAAAGCAGGAGTAGCAAAATCTTATATTAGTGCACTTGAACGAAATATTCAGCAAAATCCTTCTATTCAGCTTCTTGAAAAGATCGCAGATGTATTGAATATTTCGGTTGATCACTTGATCAAACAGGAAGTCGACACACAAAGTCTAGACCAAGAATGGGCTAACCTTGTAAAAGAAGCCATGGGTTCTGGTGTAAGTAAAGAGCAATTCAAAGAGTTTCTAGAGTTTAATAAATGGAAAAATAAACAAAGCTAGCCACCTGATCCGTGATCAGGTGGTTTTTACGTGTGTTTATGATTATGTTTGTGTCTTCGTGGAGTGGACAAAATGGGGGTTTGTCTTTGTTTGGGGTCAGACCCCCTTTGTCGAAAATTATATGTTTCAAGATTATATAAAGAGGGTAAAAGAAGTGGGTGTCTATATTTTTTTGCCTATGGAGGATTTATCTATGACTCAGACGCCGAATGAATTATTGAAAACTCAAACCAGTATTGATGTAAATGGTGCATCTTTTCTTTGGGACACAGAAAAAGGTATTTTTAAATTTGAAGGCGCCGATGTCTTGCTGTTTTGGACCGATTCAGCATTCAAGGTGTTTCTGGATTCCATTGAAGAAATTACTGGCGAAGGAACGGCAGACATTGTTTTTGAAACAGCCGGCTATCGTACTGGACTTGTTGTAAGTGATTTTTATAAAAAATCGATGGTTTCGATTGAAACGTCACTACAATTTCTCCCTAAAATTTATGCTTCTGCCGGTTGGGGTAAGACGTCCATTGATGTTGATGTAGCAAATAAATCAGCGATTATTACTATTCTGAATGGTTGGGAAACAAAGGTGAAGAAGGCACAAAACAGCAGTCGTATGGGCCGGTTCTTACCAGGTCATTGGGCTGGAGTTTTTACTGGTCTATTTGATACAAACATGTGGTACGAAGTATTAGAGCATGATCTAACCTCTGACTTCCTAAAAATACGCATAACAGAGTCCAATATTACCCCAAAGGATAATATACGTGAACTCGTTCAACGTGAAGAAAAAAATGAGATTATGAAGCTTGAAGCAATGGTTGAAGATCGCACGCGGGAGTTAACGGATCTTATCCGCGAAATCTCATCGCCTATTATTCCAGTAACCGATAATATCGTGGTTATTCCGCTGATCGGTAAATATAATGAATTACGCTCCAAAGATATGCTAGAACACACCCTTACTTCTCTGCCGCAACACCGGGCAAAATTCGTAATCTTGGATTTGACCGGAATTCGATCTATCGATTCTGAGATGGTGGATATGCTGAATAAGCTCGTATCTTCTGCCCGTTTATTCGGTATGGAAACGCTGTTAGTAGGGATTTCACCAGAGTTGAGTATGGAGGTCACAAAGCACCAATATTCCATTGGAGAAAGTACATACTTTAGGAACCTGAAGCACGCCATCCACTTTGCTTTTGCAAAAGAAGGTATGTTCATTCAAGAGCCTAAAAAGTGAATAGAAATAGAAAAATAACGTGTGAATTACCGCACGTTATTTTTTGTGGAGTTTTTTGTACAAGCAATCCTAAGCAGAAGGGTTGCCTTCTGAAACATGCAAGATGCTGTAGAGCGTTCCTTTCATTTCCTTTATGCCGCTGACATCATTTAAAAAGTAATTGATTTCATACTTCCACTGATCGGGATTATAAATAATGACGTGCTCTACTTGATCAATGGATGGGACCTCTGCTTGTATTGTATCTTTTACGTATTTTAGACTTTCTTGAGGCAGTATTTCTCTCGTGAGTTGAAACATATATTTATAATCTGTAATTTTTGAAGTGGTAGTGTCAACGAGTGGAATGCCAACGTTTACGCGCTGCCATCCGAACGATTGAATAATATTGTCATAAAAACCGGTAAATAAAAATTTATTTAAACCCTCACTGCCCTTCCAAAGGTACAATGGGCAATAACTGTTCTGCATATTATAATGGATTCCTTTTTCAGTTATTAAATACAACTTAAATTTCAAATCCTCAAAGCCATCCGTTTTATAGCCGTTATTCTTAACTCTTTCTCTAATAATGTTCATATCATAATCACTAGGCAACGTGATCTTGTATTGCGTTGCTAACATCTGACCACCTCGTTAATAATTAGTAAATATTTGTATGTAAACTTAATTAAATCATAAGCAGCTTAGCTTTGTAAGTGTTTTTCTGGGGAGTACATTTATTGTGTTTTTGTATTTGTTTGGGGTCAGACCCCAATTTTTTTAAAACCCATCATTCGTCTAAGCAACTTGTCTTTACCTACATATGATATACAGAAACCGAATTCAGATAAGAAGTCGGTATCAATTTGCGAGGTGAATTTTAATGTGTTACAAATGCGGTAACTTCGACCACTGCAAGCATAAGGAAGAGAAAAAGTGGAAGAAAGAGAAAAAGCACGGTCACAAGTGTGAATCTTCTTCTTCATCTTCTTCTTCATCTTCTTCAAGCTCTGAGGTTTTGAAGTGTAGAAAAGTTAGAAAGCAACGCAGACATCACCGTTGCTGCGATCCTTGGGCAAGAATTTTGTTCTAGGATTGTAACTGTAAATAGCAGCCCAATCTAATCTTGGGCTGCTATTTTACTATGATTTAACGTTTTTAACTCCTTGTTGATACTCCAAGCTAAAATTCCTGTAATATATTTTTATTCCAAAACAATCCCGAACTTGAGTTTTGATTAGTTTAACAAACTTATAGTAAAAATCAGCGTATTATAGCCGATATAAAATAAGGAAAATTATTTCTATAATATTTTAAAGAAAATAACATTAGTAATTTTTTTATGTTTTGTATAATATTAGTTTATACAATACCTTACCCGAACTATATACCATTTACTATAATGATCATGGCTATCTGTAGTAAGTACAATTAACATTTACTTTTATTGACGGAGGTATTTATATGAGTAATCAAGTTGGAATAAAGTTTACCTATTATCGAAATGGGACAACTATATCTCAAATGACAGACTATGACGATATACAAGAAGTTATGAATCAAGGTTTTGAAAGTGTTGCTGTAGATTGTATACAAAAGGTATTTCATGCAATAGGTCTTGATTTAGATCAGTTATCATATCCACATCCTGCTACTCGCTTTTGCTTTTTTTCAGAGTTGAGTTATGACACAAATCAAATGATAACTGAGGGTAAGAGAAGACCTGTTTTAAGTAAAAAGAAAGATTTGGTCTACTAAATTCATATACATAAAAAAAGAGGATGACCCAACTATGCGGGTCACCCTCTTTTAATTTTATAAACGCTTTGTCCCGTAATAACGCGGTCCCCAGTACGAATTGTTCATATCTGCGATTGTTACTCCTGTTGAAGACCCAGCATGGATAAACTTCCCGTTACCGATGTAGATTCCCATGTGTGAAGCGCCAGAATCTGTAGTGGAAAAGAATACAAGATCTCCTACCGCTTGTGACCCTACCTTATACCCTGTGTTTACCCACATATCTTTTACTGTTCGTGGAAGCGTGATGTTGTGCGAGTTCTTGAATACGTAGTTGATGTAACCTGAGCAATCAAAACCTGACGGGCTTGTCCCACCCCATACGTAAGGTGTACCTTGGAATCGTTTTGCATAGTCTACTAAATACGTATTGTTAACGTTATAAACTCCTAGTTTGTTAAACGTGTTACGGCCAGCAATTCCATCAGCTGTTAAACCTTTTGCACGTTGAAAACTTACTACAGCACTCTTTGTATAGGATCCAAAATACGATGTATACGAACCGCTATATGTAAAGTAACCTTTATCGCGCAATATGGATTGTAATGTTTTAACATCTGTATGAGTCATCGTTGGTTTAAGTGTTGTATCTCCAATATTTGCAAACGCCTGTAGCGGCGACAATAATAAAGTTGCTCCTAAAACTGATGTTGCTATCCATTTTTTCATTATTTATCCCTAACCCCTTTTATTTTCCAAGTAACCTATTATTATCCTACTATATAAAAAAGAGGTTGTGTTTTACGCTTCGGTTACGGAAAATAGGAATTTGGTCCAGTTGCACTTTTTGTCGAATTTATTATTTCAAAAAAATACCACTATTAAGCGTTGCTCCTATACTTTTAGTAGCCAAAATCCCCTAAGCCTTCGCGTTGTAAGATCTCTTCCACATCCATACTATGATCCTCTAAATATTTACTTCCGTAAGCAGAAAAATGATTAGTACAACCTCTATTTATAACGGTAAAGGAAGAATAAATAAATTCACGTTCACCATTTGAAGTAGAACCTGTGCTACCAATATGAATGCAATTCTCTTTAATTTTTTCTTTAAGCCCATCTTTATCGTAATAATAATATTTATTATCAATGAGTCCTTCAGCTTCAGGTAGTGAAGTGAGTCCATAACCTAATTCATTAATTTTAATTACGTTATAGTCTCCAACTTTCTTAGGCTTTGGTTCATCTTTCATATTGTATAGTACAGTCACATTACCTACATAACCGTCTGGAATTATGTAATATTCTTTCGTTTTCTTTTCAGTTAAGTCAAATAATAGATAAGTGCTTAAAATGGCTAGAGCAACAATTACAACTAAGGAAATTCCGTTTGATATAATTTGATTCAATTTTAACGTTTTATAACTTCCTTTTTGCCACTCTTCTGCTAAAAAGAAAAAAAGGGCGCAAAAAAGGGCGAAATAGCTATATTCTCTAATAAAGATTATAGTTATAAAAGCAAATACTAAATGTAAAATGGCTGATACTATTAAGTAGTGCTTATGAAGTTTACTTGTTATTACATCAATTAGAAGGGAAACTGGTATCGCATAAAAAAAATTACCAATTAGCGCAAAAAATAAGACAATAAGTAGGAAAAACAAGTCTAAAGAAAACCCTGATTCAAAAATAATATACAGACCAAAAAACCCTGGTAGTAAAAGTGATGAAAGCATGGCAGAATTGATTTTTCTTGAAAGGTTTTTATTCATCGTTTACACTCCTTTGTGAAATACTTCACATAAAGTATATCACTATTGGCAATACATTAGAATATTCAGGATAACTAAAAAAAACCTACCATATTGGTAGGCTTTACCCCACAATCTCCCCAAGCGTCTCCGCAAAGTTCTTAGATTGCGCAATTGATCCAAACTGCCTTACTTTTTGTTTGGATCCGTAGAACAGCAGCTCCCCTTCTTTTAAAATCAAAAAGGAAGTACATAATGTCTCGAGCTCTTGTGCGTCATGACTGGAATACAGGATGGTCTTCCCTTCCCTTCCGAATTCACGCAAGTCATTCACGATCTCCTGTTTGGCAGAGATATCGATTCCTACTGTTGGTTCGTCGAGAATGAGAATATCCGGGTCATGCAGCATGGCAATTAAGATATTGAGCTTTCGCTGGTTACCGCCAGACAGATGCTTCACTTTTTTATCCAGATGTTCCGCAAGCCGCCACTCTTCGCACCGTTTCATCCATCTTTCTTCAGATGAATGTTTCGCTAACTTCCCAAAGAATCTTAAATTCTCCCGAGTCGTCAACTCATGATAGACGGCGATCTCTTGTGGCACATACCCGATTTTTTGACGAATTGCTTTTTTCTCTTTTTTAACGTCTAATCCATCGACCGCAACTGTTCCGGTCGTAGCGTTCATGATGGTTGCAATGATTCTGAGCAAGGTAGACTTCCCAGCGCCGTTCGGGCCAACAACGCCGACGGTTTCTCCTTTTTGAATCGTGAAATTGATATTCTTTAACACTTCTTTTCTGCCAAATTTCTTTGTTAGATTTTCTGCTGCAATCAAGCGTTGTCACCTGCCTTTATGGTTGAAAGTCCGTATAGGATGATACTGATCGTAAAGAAAACGAGAGGAATGGGCAGCGTTTCTTGGTGAAGAGAGGATACGACCCAGTACTGCGGTGTCCATTGTGCGGCTCTTTCTAAAAAACTCGAAAGCTCGTCACTTGGAAAAAACGTTCCACTGAGAAGCGAAGTGGCGAGCACCACAAAGAGTGTGATTGCCTGCCATGTGCGGTTGGCGTGTACGAAATACGCGAATGTCAGAGACAGCGCGTTTAAAAACAGCACATATCCAACGAGCGCTAGTATGGTCACTCCGTTCAACTCCAGTTCGCCTCTCCACCATCCGAAACCACCTAACAGAATTAGCAAAACAATTTGCACTAACAACACACCAAGTGCATTACCCATCCAATACAACGAAAATCGGCCCACCGCATACGGCACTCTTGACCGCATACCTGAATCACGGTCTTTGATCGGCCAGCTGTTCCATAAAAAACTGAACAGCATTAAGAGGACGAGCATTCCTGGTATATAGATCGAAGCTGACTTGCTCTCAGCCGCTTCAGCTTTTTCACTCGTAACGCCGACTTTGTAATCAACCGTCATCAGCGGTTTTGGTTCCCAATGTTTGTCGCTATACGCCCAAGCGTCCTTCCAGACGGATGTTTGTTCTATGGCATTCAGATTCTTGCTTTTACCGTATGTTTTTAAAACCGTGTTCGCGCCATAGGAGTTACTCGACAGCCGCTTCACTTCACTTGCAAAAATTTCCCGCACTAAACCGTGTGAAATCGTGCCGGTTGAGAGCCACATGGTCACAAGTCCATCTTCATCATTACTCCGGATTTGTTCCATGAATCCTTTTGGTATGAGAAAACCGATCGCCGCCTTTTGGGTCTCGATCTGATTGCGGGCTTCGTCTTCAGACACCGTACTTACAGAGATCGCTGGATTTTCACTCACTCTCTCTATAACTAACGCGGAATATTCGGTTTCATCCTCATCCACA
Source organism: Fictibacillus phosphorivorans (assembly GCF_001619875.1). Classification (GTDB taxonomy): domain Bacteria; phylum Bacillota; class Bacilli; order Bacillales; family Fictibacillaceae; genus Fictibacillus; species Fictibacillus phosphorivorans_B. The sequence continues at coordinate 396,648 of NZ_LRFC01000038.1, read as the reverse complement.
ATAACGACTGGGATTTTCGTTGCGTTCGCGGTCTTTTCCACGCTCATGCTAAAAAAACCCAGCAAAAGGACAGGAATCAGCAGGCCGATCCAGCTCAACGGACTTTGAAGCAATAATTTTATACGTGTAATGGCAATTGTCCAGACCATGGCAACCTCTTCTTTATTGTAATAAGTAGTAATCCTAGAGCCCAAATGGCGACCGATATACTCAGTAACACGATCACTGGCGTCCAAATTTGATTGCCGACAAAGAGGGATTCTACTAAACCGCTGTGCGCGTGGTGCACCACATTAAGAAAGCTTACATTTCGCCACATTTCTGGCAGATAGGATAACGGCAAAACACTTCCGCTTGTAGCTGCCATACTCATCATGAGTATAATGCCCGCACCCCACTTTGCTCCGTTTCGCTGAAAAAGTTCTTGAATGAGTGCGAAAATGGAGGATACTGCTAAACAGTATGCGAGCAGAATTACGGTTGCGGTGAGACTCCACATTTTGGTGACGCTGTAAAAAAGGGATATCAGAATAATGCTTTGGATGACGAGCAGCGCAAATACGGACAGAATGTTGCTAAAAAAGAAGACACCTGACCTTACGCCTTGTAGCGTTAGTCTTTCACGCAATGCGGTTTGCTCACTTCTTGCTGTTAAACTCATGCCGAACAGTCCGCCGATAAGGAGCAGAATCAATACGCCTGACAGACTATAAAACTCTAACATGGTGATGCCGCCGAATGCGCTTAGTGTTTCAGTTTCATAGATTTTATTTCGGTTCAAAGCCTGAAGAGTGAAATCGGTAATGATGGTTTCTCGATACGTTGCGAATTCTTCAGAGCTTAAGCCCATCTTCCTGAGATAGTGAAAAGCTGCATTGGCTCCACTTTGAGCTGAAGAGATCAAGTTCGCATTAGACACCATCACTTGCTTCAACAGTTCCGCTTGAAAAGGGCGCTCTGGATTTCCGATTACCGTTACAGGAATGTTATTACCGCGGCGTATACCTCTCGTAAATCCGTCAGGTACAATCACTATTCCGGCGACTTCATTTGCAGCTAAACGCGTGCTCGCTGCCGCCGCATCTGTTTTTTCAAAAGTAAGGACGTTTTGCAGTTCTTCTGATTCCTCATACTGCTTCATAAGCAGTTTTGTTTCAAAGGTTTTGTCTTCATCCACGATCGCGACGGCAAAAGGTTCGACCCACTGCTTATCTTGTAGGAGCGGTTTCAGACCAAGATACGTGATTCCAAGCAGAAGGATGGGAAAAAGCATCATGGCAAACAAGGGAAACGGCTGCTTTAGCCAGCATTTTACCGTTAGATGGGCAATGAGTAGCGTTTGCCTCATAGTGTCGTTCCTTTCGTTTAAAAATTTGTACAGTTTCGGGCTACGAAACTGGTCAGAACATATACATAGCGGGGTATTCTGCTATCTGAATCCAGAAATTCAAGGGCTGAATCCAAAAGTTTTGGCTGTTTATCCACGAGTTTTGTCTCTCAATCCAGAAGTTTTGGCAATTTATCCACGAGTCTGCAATCCTCGACAATTTCCGCGCGGCCTACTTCCATTACATACCCTATACCCCTCATAGGTTTAAAAAAAGGACAAAGATCAACTTTGTTTGAAGTTATCTCTGTCCTCTTATTATAAATCTAGTTTAGAATCCTTGGAACATTGATGCGTTTTCGCCAACAAACTGTTCGATGTTGCGCTGAATTTCGCTCATCATGCCCATCATTTCAGCATCGCTCATCTCAGCTGCGTTCACTGCTTTTCCTTCTGATAACTCAGGGAACTTCAGCTTCTCACCGAACGTTGTTTTCGTCTTGATGTTTAATCCAACGTTGATGTCGCCCATCGTTGCGTCGTTTCCAGTCAATGTTACTTTGTAATCATGGTTCGCATAATCTTTATCAAGGTTCTGGTCACCTTTGTGCTCGATCTCAATCGTCATATCTGGAAGTTCCATCGGTGCATCGCCAGCTGGGACAAGGCTTGCTGTCCACTTGGATTTTTTATCTGTGCCTTCACCTTTAATATGGAAGCCGATCCCTTCTGTTGTACCGTTTTCCGTCATTTCGAATTTCGCTTTAATATCGCGTTTCTTACCATCTTTGCCTTTTGGTTCGCTTTCCATTTTCACATCTACAAGCAATGTTTCGCCTTCAGGACCAGCGTTAAGAACCCAAGAAGAGTTCGTTACATCGCCCTTCATCCAGCTTTCAGATTTGTAGTTCACCGGAACAGCTTCTTCACCGTTTGCACCGATCTTCATAGATAGGTCACGGCTTACCACTTTATCATCCTTGTCGATGATCACAACTTGCTTCATGCCACCAGGGATTTGCAGGTCATCGTTGATCCCTTTTTTCACATCAGCTAACAACTGTTTCAGTTCTTTTTTCGCATCTTCTTTGCTCATGTTGCCTGTTGGTGCCATCATGCCTGTTTGAAGTCCGCCTTGCAATGCTGTTTGTTCAGCGATCGCATCTAGGATCTCGTCGTCTTTTTCGATCTTTTCAATAAAGTTCACAAGCATGGTTTTTGTTTCTTTTTCAGATAGAGAAACCGTTAGTTCGCGAAGCTTCTCCCCTTTAAAATCAACATCGTCCTTTAGTGTTACGTTTTCATCTTTAATGCTATCTGCATATACTTTTGCAAACTCTTGGAACGCTTCATCACGTGCTTCTTCGCTTACGTCTCCTTCGATCACCTTAAAGAAGTTTTCAAGCTTTTCCATTCCTTCGTATGATGGATCAAACTTTCGCATAACGTCGCCAAACTGACTGTTCGGGAAGTAAACGTGTTTGTCGTATGCCGCTGGAACACTTACTGCGGTTTGCTTGTTGTTTTGGTAAAAATCAGCTTTCACAAGATCTGTGTTGTTCATTGTTAACGCAACACCCGCAGATCCTTCTTCTTTTTTAGGGTCGTGCTGAGTTGTCATTTTAATTTCACTGTTTGTTAGAACGGAGCCGATCATTGCCGCTTCCATTCCGCCTGCTCCAAACATCGCAGGATCCACTTCCACACCTACACGCGCTTCAGACTTATACGCTTCTTCACGCTGTTTGTCTTGAAGAGCCAGCGCATCTCCAAAGCTGTCTTCAAAAGATTCGTTTAGTGCTTTAAATGTGTTTAGTTCGGATTTTAAGTACAATTCACGCGGAGATAGATCGATGAACATCGCATAGGCCGTTGCTCCGATCGCAAGCACTGCAATGATCGCAAGCCCAATGATCAACGGTCGTTTCTTGTTTCCAGTACTCTGATTCACTTGTGTTTCCATCGTTTGGTTGTCCCCCTCTTAATAAATATATAAGCTTTGTCCTACCAACTTATTACACTGTTATTCTAAAAAAATAGCAGCTTATTTCTCTATTGGCTTTAATGGGTAAAAAAGGAATTTCCTCACCCACAGTTTTCTACTATACCCTAATTTTAGAATTATATCCATCAAAACACATAGTAAGAAAGTTTGATTTTAATGGGTATTTAAAACTGTCCGAAGTTTCTTTAGAGCAGCCTTTCTCCACGACTTCACCGCGTAGCGTGTAACCCCAAACTGTTCCGCGATCTCCGCCTCACTCTTCATATGGAAGATGCGATGAACGACCCACCGCTGCTGATTCTCTGTAAGATGCATGAGATATAGATTCAGAGTTTCGTCTTCTAAGTACGGGATGTGGTCTTGATGAGTTAAGTGCTGGAACATCATCGACTCGTGCGGATCATGACTTACCTCTTTATCCAACCGTGTCGCTTCTTTTCGTAATTCTTGTAAAATACGTCCTCGAACAAGAACGAATGCATATGACGAGAACTGCCCTTTTTCCGGGTTGAACGTTTCGTAAGCTTTCCAGAGTCCAAGTAAACCAGCTTGATAGTATTGATCAAAATGAGTGGTGAGATGGTACCGCTTGATCTGGGACTTGATAAGAGGGTCAAACATGGCGGCTACTTCTTCAAAAAGCATGTGTTTCATGGGAATACTTCCTTTTGGAATGTGCGCACATTCTTTAGAATTCCGCGGTACCCTCACTATAGGTTGGAGTCGTTTTACAAAACAAAGTCTCACTCTTTAAAAGTTGACTTAAAAAGAATGCAAAAAGATAAAAGTTGCAGGATAACTTTTGAAAAGTTATCCACAGAAGGGGTGTCAAATCACGAAAATCAACACATTTTTTGTGTGAAATGATCAATTTCGTAAAAATCGGGTGTTGTTTTTGAGTAAAAGGAAGCTGTTTGTGGATAAGTGTTGTGGAGGAGTTAGTGTTGTTGTTGGAGGTGGATGATTTGTGTTTCAGGGTGGGGGCTTTCTGGGAAGACAGCTGGAGCAGGCGGGAGCTGGTGGGTCAGACGGTGAGCCCCCTGCTCGGTGTGTTTTTGATTTTTACGGTACGTGTTCTTTTCATTATTACACGTTCGCTCAATCAAAGTGGTTTTTCGCTCAATTCACCCTCTGTTTCGCTCAATAACCCATTCGTTTCGCTCAATCCGACTGCCGTTTCGCTCAGAACACTGCCCGTTTCGCTCACAAACTTTAAAATCTGCATTTTTCACCCAATATGATTCAACGCATATACCTTCTAAAACTCCAAAAACGTAAAATTTCCTCAATTAATAGCAAAACTGATTCAATTTCAGCCCCATTTTATTTACATTGGACTTCATTTTTCCGCTCGTGCTTACACAAACGCAGTAAATCCCCTAAAAACTAAAATTATCACCAAAACGATCGCAAAAAATTTTCTCTACACCCCATGCCTCCTTTTCCCCATTCACTGGAACTTATAATGTGAAAGGAGGTGAGGCACATGGCAACAGCAGCTTTGATTGGTTCATCGATGCGATTAGAGTTAGACGGAGGACTTGATGCAGATTTCAAACCGGTGGTGAAGTACAAAAGCTTTGCAAATGTAAAAACTTCCGCAACCCCTAACCAGCTTTATACAGTAGGAAATGCATTAGCAGGACTTCAAGCTTATCCACTTGTGATGATCAACCGCAACGATACCTTCGCGATTCACTCTTAAGAAGGAATCGTAGTGAAAATATAGAAGAAAGGAGGGATTTCAATGGCCAGAGTGCTTGAATTGCAGTTTCTTAACCAAGAAAACAAAACGGTAACCATCCGCCTGGATGCTCCGATTGAACCGGTTAATCCTGCAGCTGTAAACGCAGCGATGGACACCGTAATCGCCCAAAACATCTTCACGTCATCAGGCGGGAATTATACGAGCAAAAAAGGTGCGCGTATCGTTGACCGTGAAGTGAGCGACATTAGTTTATAAGATATTACCAGAGTTTATAGCGACCGTAAAAAACCGTCCTCCGACCAATTGGTTGAGAAGGCGGTTTTATTTTATCTGTGGATATTGTTGATAATGTGGATAAATAAGTGGATAGATAGAATTGACAACAGGTTGGTTTCCCCTTGGATTGTGGATAACCTTTGGATAACTTAATAACTCGTGAATCCATTTATCAGGTTGCATCATTTTGGAAGCGGTTTAGTAAAACGCTTTTATGGTAATGGTTCTAGGTTTCCGATATAATGCTTAACAAATAGAACTTTTTTCAAAACAAAAGGAAAATTTGATACAATTATGGTAAAATAGTACAAACATAAAATAGTTGGAGGAAAAGGCATGGAATTTAAAATCGGTGACATTATTGAAACGTTCGACGGCTTAAAGGGAGAAATTACTTCATTGTTGACCAACACCGCTGTTGTGGACTTTTCCGTAACAGAAAATTTTACAGAGCATTTTGAAGATGCGAAGCAAGTTGTTCGCCTAAATGATATTCGACAAGTGGTAAAAAGCTAATTTGATATAGACGTAAAAACAGCCCTTTTGTTCAACAAAAGAGCTGCTTTTTTTATTATAGTTTTTTGCGATTGTTTTGAGAAGTGACACCTGCTGAAACCGCATTTTGATCGTTTTGGTTGGTATTAGAAGCCTGATTTGACTCTGAAGAATAATCATGAAGATTTTCTTTGCCGATCGGGTTCTCCGTTAGTTCCGTTCCCGCTTCTTTTAGTTTTGTCGAGATGCTGCCGATCTCCCCTTTTGTTCCCTTTACGGTAGAGAGAACATCATTTGAGATTTCCGTTAACGTATTGATATTGCCGAATACGTCTTTATTGAGGCGTTCGTATAGAACTTGCGCATCATTGATTGCATCTTTCAGGGTGTTTGTTGCCGACTTAAATTGGCTGATCATCTGATCCTTTACTTCACCCGGATTTTGTTTCACTTCAGATATCACCTTGCTTGAACTATCCTTCAGTCCAACTGCAGTATTTTTCACTTTTGTCCGTGTATTATAATCGATTAATGCTAGCGCTCCCCCAACAATCCCACCGATTATCATTCCCTTTAACAGTTTGCTGTTTTGCGGGTTTGCCACTCGTTCTGTTTGAGAAGTACCATACATATTTTCTTGGTACGGTTCGCTTTCAAATCCGTTTTTATTGTTTGCACCTTGTTCCATTTTAAGTCCTCCTTTTAATAATTTTTTCGTAGTATGGGAATTCCCTTTTCTCTAAAAGATAAACGTTTGGGTACGCATTTTAGAATAAACAATCCTTTTACATAAAAATTGGGATAACTCCTCATACTATAAAAAATCATTGTGAAATGGAGGTTTTTAGGATGGGAAAAGATAGACAAGAGAAGAAACTGAGAGAGTCTGGCCGCGTTGAATCTGACCGCGATCAAAGCTTGAAGTATTCTGGCGCAGCGAAAATGGAAAGTCCAGATGAAGCGCGTGCTCGCAATCATCAAGATCAGTAACTAGGAAATTTGTAGGCTAATGTGTTAGTGGCTCATGAAGGTGAATATCCCTTTTGTGGGCCGTTTTTAGTTTGGATGATGTCGAAAATCGGATAAAATATTTTATACACGGAATTATACAGCTTTATTACGGAATTACGAAGCGTATAAACGGATATATTCCTAATTACCTCGTATATCCTTTTATGAATCCACTTGGAACGGAATAATTCTTTTATTTCCATTCCATAAAGACATCAATATTTCTCTGCAGAAAAAAAAGAGGCATTTCCCTCAACAAATTGAGTTCGACCCCCTTCTTACTTCAATTTTATGGACCTTACAATAAAAAAAGCGATCGTTCCGGTGATTCCGATGATAAATATAGGCAAAATCCACACTCCAAGCCCCTTTTGAGTTCCTTTTGCTACTCCACCACTCACCCAGCTCATAAAAACGAAGAACAATAGCATCTCGTTTTTAATCATATTCAGCATCAGACGGGCATTTTTGTACTGTCTCTCTGCGTTTTCTTCAGTTAAATTAAAATAATTGTAGATGTGCGGGTATTTTTCAACGACCGTAAGCAGAATCCACGTCATTAATCCGATTCCGAGCAAAATCCATAAGTTGATCTTGTTTCCCCAGCCGTCGGGTTCACCCGCTGCGTTAAAATGAGTGGGAACGGTGTCTGGAATGGACGACCATTGCATGACTAAGCTTCCGGCAGCTGTGATGAATAGAGAAATCAAAGCGATATCTAATATGTTTTCGAGTAATGTCTTAGGTATTTTTAGTTTTGGTCGAATTTCATTCATGTCGTTCAACCTCCTCTAAACGACTACTACGCTTTATTCCAGTTAAAGTTTCGTCCGTATTGTATTTGTGGAAATTCACATTTATAGTTAAAGTATCTTTTTTCCAATAGGAGGACTTATGAAACTAGGCGCATTTTCTGTTAGTTTAAATGTTAAAGATATTCACAAGTCAAAAGCGTTTTATGAAATGCTCGGATTTGAAGCGTTCGGCGGGAACATAACTCAAAACTGGCTGATTATGAAGAACGAAAACACCATTATTGGTCTGTTTCAAGGCATGTTTGAAAATAACATTCTTACTTTTAATCCTGGTTGGGATCAAGATGCCCAAAACCTCAATCACTTTACGGATGTTCGGGAAATCCAAAAACACCTTAAGGAACAAGGTGTAAAGCTGCTGACGGAAGCAGACGAAACGAGTGCGGGCCCAGCAAGTTTTATGATTGAAGATCCTGATGGCAACCCGATTCTTGTGGATCAACATAGATAATACATAAAAACGTCCAGATTCATTCTGGACGTTTTCTGATTTCTTATTTATTTTCTATTCCCATCGCGATAATAAACCAGTTTGCTCCGTTTTTACTTCCGATCTGAAAAAAGAGGGCAATGATTTCTTCTCGGCTAAAATGTTGTGTTAATCGGTTATAAAGTTCATCTGGCAGCTGCCCATGATAAGCCATGATGTGGTCGGCAAGTTCTAAAGCTAGCCGCTGGCGGTCTGAAAGTTCGGAGTTTCCTTGTTTCATCGCTGTTTGTCGAGTAGACTCGTCCAGAGTCCCATAATCCATGCTTTGTCAGTAATCGCAGCCGTTGTTTGAGGCCGCTCGTAAGCGAAGCATTTCCATAAGTTCTGGTTCTAGGATGTCGTTTAGTGCCTTTTCCATTTGCTGAAAAGCATCAAGAATGCCTGGTGCATTGGCAAGTGCCTTTTTAAATGGTGTTCCTTCCACATTCTTTTCAGGTAAGCGTGACATTTTTTATCCTCCTCACATTTTATACTTCTTTTTTAGCTTACATGATTTTCCCAAAGTGTTACATCATTCTGTTTCAAGTGATATATTTGCGCTTCCTTTACACCTCTGTTATGCAATGTTTACTATCGTAACTTTATCTTAAGATAATAAAATAGTTGGACATGTTACGCTTTAACCATAGATAAAAAGTCTCACCTTCAACAGTACTTAGTAAGTTATCATTATTTTCAGATAACAATAAAGGGTTTTGTAGAATGCTGTTGAATTCCTTACCCAACAAACCAAGTCCGCTTGGTAAATACATCTGAGGAGTGATTTTTATGTTAAAGCGTTTCGTGGCAGTTGCCGCATCAGTACCACTACTTGTCTCTTTGGCTCTTCCGGCTTCGGCGGCTGAGTCAGGAGTGAAGGAAGCATCCTTTACACCTTCAGCTAAGCAGGAAGCTACATCACAGGAAATTATCGTACACTTTAAGGATTCTGCTTTAGCTGCAAGCTCTGTTGAACATACAGTCTCAAAGTTTGACGGTGAAGTTGTGGATGTGACGAAAGAATTTACGGTTGTAAAAGTAAATGGCAGTGTGGCTGATGCGATTAAGAACTTCGAGAACCTTGACTCGGTTGAATACGCCGAGCCAAACGCTACGTTCCATGCGAGTTACGTTCCGAACGACCCTGCTTACAAGCAGCAATACGCTCCTCAAAAAGTGGGTGCCGAGCAAGCTTGGGACACAACACAGAGCTCGTCAGCTGTAAAAATCGCCGTGATTGATACAGGCGTTGACTATAACCATCCAGATCTAGCTGGAAAAGTCATTAAGGGTGCGGACTTTGTTGATGACGACAACGACCCGATCGATGAGAACGAACATGGTACTCACGTTGCCGGAATCGCAGCAGCTAATACGAACAACGGTATCGGCATCGCAGGTCTGGCTCCTAAAGCTTCAATTCTAGCCGTTCGCGTATTGGATGCGGATGGCAGCGGAACGTTAGATGATGTTGCACAAGGTATCCGCTATGCGGCTGACCAAGGCGCGCAGGTAATCAACTTAAGTCTTGGCGGGTCTATCGGTACACAGACGCTTCAAGATGCGGTGAACTACGCGTGGAATAAAGGCTCCGTTGTTGTCGCAGCAGCTGGCAACTCTGGCGTAGCCCTTCCTAGCTACCCTGCTTACTATTCAAACGCAATCGCGGTTGCGGCAACTGATCAGAACGATCAAAAAGCTTCATTCTCTAACTTTGGTACGTGGGTGGATATCGCAGCACCTGGAGTTAACATCTATTCTACGACACCAAACAATCAGTATGCGAGTTTCTCAGGTACGTCCATGGCTTCCCCAGTTGTTGCTGGTGTAGCCGGACTGTTGGCTGCTCAAGGGAAAAATGCTTCACAAATCCGTGCAGCGCTTGAAAATACGGCAGATCCTGTAACAGGCACAGGCACGCTGTTCCAAAACGGCCGTGTGAATGCCGCAAAAGCCGTTCAGCAATAATTTCTGAGAAGTTGTTTCATAGCCTCTAGAAGTCTTTTGTAGAAGACTTCTAGGGGTTTTTTGTTTAAAATCCTTTTCTAAAGGCTCCTCTCTAAAAGAATGTGGTTTTTAAGGTGGTTTGTCCTAATTACTTCTTTGATATGTTGATTGGAGCGGAAGGATGCGAGACTCCTGCGGGACTGGCGGTCAGGTGAGACACTTAAGAGTGAAACGTACGAATGTGGCTCACCGCCTGCCCCGCGGAAAGCGAGCATCCTGGAGCGGAAATCAACACTTTAAAGGGCAACAAAGCTATTGCAAAAACTATCTTGTTTAGAATTCGCTTTTACATGAAAAACTGTTAAGAGGAAACGTGTGAGAAGCGGAGGTTGTTTCTATGTTTGGTTTTGGAAAACAAAAGAAAAGAACATCGCAAGGTTCTGGCAAGAGCGAATCGACAGAAACTGAAAAAAGCCAGAGCGAAAAGGAAGCAGAAGAAAAGATCGTGTATTTTTTCTTGATCAGCACGGCTATTTTCGGAATTGTTGTGCTCTATCTCGGGATATCCAAAGAAATGTCATTGATTTTTTATGCTCCTGTGTCATAATAGGTGTAACTTTTATAACGTTTTAGCCGATTTATTCGGTCTCTTATTTCGAGCAGGCGGAGGGATTTAGCCCTATGAAGCCCGGCAACCACCTATTTTATAGGCACGGTGCTACATCTAACAGTTTACCAAACTGAAAGATAAGAGGATGTGTACGGAAACACTCGTCCTCTTTTATTTAAAAAGAGGGCGTTTTTTTATTTTAGTAGAGAGGATGTTATGTATTATGGGCCTTAACAAAGCCGATCGTATAAAGAAAATGCGCGTTCCTGAATTGGATGAGAAACTTGAAGGCAGATTGCCGCCTGGACAAGTCGTGACCGAACGGTTTCCGATTTTGCATGAAGGTGACGTGCCTGTTTATGATATGAAAAAATGGTCGTTATCTGTAGAAGGACTCGTGGGGAAACACGTCGAATTTACTTTTGAAGACATCATGAAGATGCCTCAAACGACGGTCGTACGGGATATTCATTGTGTAACAAGATGGTCGCGATTCGACAATGCGTTTGAAGGCGTGAAATTTACAGATTTCCTAAAATACTTTGATGTCGATCCGAAAGCGAAGTACGTGATGGTCCACGCGGATTACGATTATACAACGAATGTACCTCTAGAAGATCTGCTTCGTGACGATGTGCTGCTCGCGCATTCGTTCGACGGCAAACCGTTGACAGACAAGCACGGATTCCCGCTTCGTCTCGTTGTGCCACATCTGTATTTTTGGAAAAGCGCAAAGTGGATCCGAAAGTTTGAGTTTTTAGCGGAAGATCAACCTGGTTTTTGGGAGCAGAATGGCTTTCATATGTACGGCGACCCGTTCAAGGAGGAGCGTTTCTCGAGCGATGAGTTTGAGATGCCTGAGGATGAGTGGAAGAAGAAAGAGTATGATTGATTGTTAGGAATATCGTTAAGGGGAAAGATACGTTACTTTGTTCCCCTTAGCGTTTTGATTTCGTTTTTGAGTGCAGTCAACTGATCTTGGATGTCTTTCATCTGCGCTTCTTGTTCTTGCTGATCTTTTTGCGCTTGTGCTTGTTCAATGTAGATTTGTTTTAGCGCGATTGCGGCACTTATAGTTGCCAGAAAGTCACCGGCCGTTGTTAGTGTGGCTGCAAGTAAATCGAGTTCGGCTAGAAACGTTGCACAGTTATTGTTCGCTAAGTATTCTGTTTCTGCTTCTGCTAAAATGACGTCTACTACACGCTGGTTCAAACCATTCACTCCCTACACCCTGATATCTACATTACAATATGCTTTCGCCCTAGTCCCGGTGCCCGGTTTTAACCGGTAAGGTGCTAGATTATGGCTACGAATTTTTGTTTTAAGGATTTTCTTTCTTAATGTATAAGCATTTTGACCGATATTATCCATATTAGGGGAGGTTTGGCGATGGAACACTGGCTGTCTTTTCGTATTCCGTTTGATATCATTTCTATTTATATTCTGCTCGCCGCTATTATTATTGTCGGCATATTCTCAAGCCTGCTTCGTACAGCCTTACCAGAATGGTCTGTCAGGATTTTTAGCTACACAGGATTTGTTGGTGTGATCTTCGCTTGGCTGAAGCTGCTGGAGTATTAATACATACATAAAAAACGCCTGGGGTTTTGTGCCCCGGGCGTTTTGGCGTTCTTGGTGAGTTATGAATGGGTAGATAGATTCAGCGGTTTTGCGCGTTCGCTCATAGAGGGGTATGTTTCGCTCAATACACCCTCTGTTTCGCTCAGAAACTACCTCGTTCCTCTCCAATTGACCCCAGTTTCGCCCCAAACGTACTCTGTTTCGCTCAATGACTCGAAAACACACGCTTTCAACGATAGAAATTACGTCTGATTTTACTAAAAGATGTGGTGAACAGCGATTCCTTAGCAGATATAGTAGCTACAACTACAAAAAGCAGTACTTTTATAACGATTTTAACAGCAGTTTGCGTAATACGGGCATGAGATAGTCAACAAGCTCCGCCGCACTTGGTACAACAACGTTTTGCGGCCCGTATATGTTCTGCATCAGCTTCTCTTCTTCCTCTGTAATCTCCCCGTTCGCGATGAACATGCCGATCGTTTCGATTCCGAGTTTTCGAGTTCGTGTTACCGCTTCGTGCGTATCGAGCACACCGTGCGTTTCGTAATCAAAGGCAGCTGGCTCTCCGTCTGAGAAAACGAGAAGAATTTTCTGCTGCTCGGGCCGTTTTGCGAGCTCCTCACCCATGCGGCGGATAGAGTAGCCATCACGATTGTCTTCTTGCGGCTCGAGCTGGATAATCGATGCCCCTGACTGATGAAGCGAATTTCTGTAAGAGATCACTTCATGGAAGTAGTTCGGTTGGTCATTGGTTGTCGCATCAGCGGCATCTTCCCAAAAACCGACGACCGAATGCGGAATTCTGAGCGCTTTTAACGTTTCGTGAAAAAGAACAATTCCTTTTTGCGTCTCTTCCATCTTGTTGAACATGGACGCTGAACAGTCAACGAGCAACGTGAACGTTGTATCGAGTTCGTGCTGAGATTCTTGTTTTTTTCGGAAAAGTCTTGGGTTCTTGTCGGTTGCGAGTCTTGTAAGCTTCTTCCCTAGTCTTCCGAAATGCAGATCTTCTCTTGGTGCTGTCCGCTTATGCTCCATCGTTTTTAGGAAGTTTTGTTTGAGCTGAGAGACAAATGGCGCAATTTCTTGATTGAATTCATCGTATTGCGAGATTTCGTCTAGGGATGCTGGTTTTGCCGGAATAAAGTGTTCAGTTACGTTTTTGTTTACTTCTCCGTATGGAAAGTGATTAGCAGCGTCTGAACCACTTTGGTTGTTATCGGTTTCAGCTTCATGTTCGTTTTGGGTGTTGAAGTCGTTGTTGTCCGTCGAGTGAGCGCTCGTTTGGACAGATCCAAACACCGCATCTCCACTTTCAGCCTCTCTCGCCGCTTCTCCTAATAAATCTGTGTTCGTCCCTTGATCCAGATCCATTTGTAAAAAGGAATCTTGCGGGTCAGATGTTTCATCATGCCAGGACGAATGAGATTCTTTCTCTTGATCATCTTCATCCTTTTTGGAATCATCATCTTTCGTTATGGTTTTCTTCGTTTTCGTTTCGCTGTTGCGTGTTAGGTCTTCGAAATCCTGTTCGTTCGCGTTAGTTTCTGTTTGTTTAGGCTGATCGCTGAAACTGCGGTATGCGGTTTTCATGTCTGGGAGGTTGATATACTGAGATGTGATTCCAGCCATTTTAGTGATGATTGCCGCAATGTCTTGTGTTGATTGAGCTGTCGTCAATTTTGTGAGCAGCGGGCGCAGCTGTTGATATAGTGCTTGTGTTTCTTTAGGCACCGCAACAAAGCGTTTATTGGCTAAAAGAATGATATGACAAAAAAGCGCGTCGAGTTCACGCTTTTGCTGAATATGTTTTCGGTACTCTCGATTGTAGTGAACTTGGAATGTTTCTTTACGCAGTCTGAACGCATGCATCATCCCCGGCCGGTCGTTTGTACAGATCTGTTCTAATCGAAAGTCTTCTGCGAAAAGAAGGACCTGCTTGAGAAATTCCCGGTGCGGATGGGATTTTAGTTGCAAAAGCGTGTTCCAAATCACGTGGTCATCCGTATGAAATTGCGTTCCGTAGCTGCGCAAATACACGTCCGATTTCCAGCCTTCCAGCTGAATGTCGCGCGGGTATGGGTTCCAGAACTGACTGACGTGAGTGACGCCGCTATTTCGTTCAAGGTACGAGTGGTACGAAAACGAAACATCCATTTTATCCACTTTTGAGAGTGAGCGAGAAAGATCGATCAGTTGCATGTGAACAAAAGAATCGATCTTGGTATTCGCAAATACTAGGAATTTCATCTAGGGAAAACCTCCAAAATCGTCGTGGGAAATAAATTGTGTGGGGTCTGACCCCATTTCCCAGCTTACGCAAACAGCGTTGCGGCCACGTTAGAAACGAGGGCGCGTTCGCGGGCATCTTCGAGCTTGTCAGCGATTGCGCGCTGGATGGCGCGCTTTGCCGGCAAGTAGACGGACAGGTCAGCTGCATCCAGCAGTGCGCGGATGGATGCGGCGTCCTCAGACAAGTGGCCGGCTTTCGCCTGGCCGATCAGGTCCGATGAAAGCTGGACAAACTTTGAAAGAACCTCTTCGTCTTTTTGCTGAGATTGATTTTTCAACATTTCTTTTAACGTATCACCTTGGATGTAAGGCACCTCGATCACCACGAATCGGTTTTTTAACGCCTCATTCAAAGGCACTGTTCCGATGTATCCTTCGTTGATCGCAGCAATCACATTGAAACCAGGCTGTGCTTTTACCACTTCACCTGTAAACGGATTTGCGATCGTGCGGCGATAGTCGAGCATTCCGTTTAGAATAGGCAGAGTTTCCGGTTTTGCTATATTGATCTCATCAATGTACAAGAAGTGGCCGTTCGTCGCCGCTTTCGTTACTGGCCCCGGTATGAACTCAATCTCTTGCTTTCCATCACTGTAGCTTAATGTTTTGTGGCCGAGAAGTGCTTCAGCATCTAAGTCAACAGACGCGTTCACCTGATGAAGCGGCTGCCCGAACACGTTTGAAAGAAGCTCGGCAAGCTTTGTTTTACCTGAACCAGTCGGTCCCTTCAGCAGGACATTTTTACCCAAAGCAAGTGCAATCACAGCATCTTCTATAAGCGAAGCGTCGGGTGCCGTGTATCCACGTTCACCAATCAATTCTTTATATGCATCTGGTAAGTTTTCTAATCGTTTCGCTGCCTCATTCTGCAGCTTTTCTTTTATCTCAATCGGGATTTGAAGATTCATATCAAAAATCCTTTCTATTTCGGTGCCCTCTCTCAAGATCACCTCATCTATCAACAGTATTTCCACGAATTTTGCTGTGTAAAGCCTTACACAATGTAACATTGTAAGCTTTTTCAGTGCAAGCGGTGTGTTTTATGTAAACATGTATGCGGATTACCTCACAAAAAAAGAAGCTGATTATAAAGAATCAGCCTTATTTCTAATCATGAAGTTTCCTTATTGTGAACGCGAAGCAAGTTACGAAATGAGCTGACTCGTATGGCAAGATGTTCTATTCATCCTTTTTCATAAGCTCTACCACATGAGGCTTCGGATCCCAACAATTGAACTGATACTGTGGTTTCGTCTCAAAACCAAGCCGTACGCAGTGATAGCGCATGCCTTGGCTCGTTTTTTCCGGCTTAAAATTTATACATGTCGCGCAGCAATGATACTTACTTTGATTCATGGTAGTTCGCCTCAATCCTTTATCGATCGGTAAAATAGCTCTTTATAATCGCCATATATTCACGCACATGTGCTTGTGGAACTGAAGAGATCCTAAGCGGCGATCCTAGACCCTCCGCCTCAATTCCAACACGTTTTGCAATCATCTTTGTTCGAAATAGATGAAAGTCACTCGTTACGATCAACAATTGATCATCAGAAGCAATCATTTTCTTCGTATATAAAAGATTTTCGTATGTACTTGTCGCTTTATCTTCAATCTGTATGCGATCAGGCTCGATTCCATTCTCTACTAAATAGTTCTTCATGATGGTGCCCTCACTCGTTGTTTTGCCAAATCCAAGTCCGCCGCTCACGATAAACGTCACATTAGGATGGTTCTCAGCATAAGCAAGCGCTTGATCCAGCCGTCCTTTTAAAACAGCCCCCGGTCGATTGTTCTTCGTCCCGCCACCAAGAACGAGGATGGAGTCTATTTTTCCTGAAACGTTCCCAGGGTCTGTGTTAGCAGATGTTAGGATAAGAGTTTCTAAGGTAGCAGCAAAAAGAAAGGATAGAATGACGATGGATAGCGTTGTTTTTCTGTACTTGTAGAAGAGTTCTTTTGCTGTGTTGTATCGATAAAAGATGATGAAAAAAAGCGCTCCCAAAAGAAAGAATACCGCGAGACCCATGTCCATGTTTGTCGTTTGGATGAGCATAGCCGTTGCGTACAGAAGAAAAATCATACTAAGAGCTAAAAATATTTTTTTCATAGCGTTCTCTCCGTTTGTCTATTTTCTATAATCTAGGATATCAGAAAAAGAAAAAGAGCGGAGAATGAAGATTCCGCTCGTTGAAAATTTATTGGGAGTTTTTGTTTTTCGCTAATTCGTCTTCTATTTGTTTTGTAATATCCGCTTTTATTTCCGTTGTTGTTGCAGCAGCATCCGCATTCATTTGATCTTTCTTTTGGTTCAATGCTTCAGCTTTTCTCTTTGTCACTTCAGCCATTTCCTCATTGTAATGATTTCTTAACTCAGTCTTTTTATCTTTTATAATTTTTTGTTTCTCCGCTTCAAGTTCTTTTTCTGCGCTAGAAAAAATAGCAGAAATGTTCTTGCTTAAATCTTTTAACAAGGATTTTTCTTCATCTTGCAGTGCTTTATCGATATCCGGCTTGTATGTAAACGACATGATTTGGTTGTAAAGGTAGTTAGCAAGCTCCGGCTTTGCAGCAAATACAGATGTTGAACCTACACCTAATGCTAAAGTTGATGCTAAAACAATTTTCGGCCACTTCTTTGCCTTTTTCTTTGCACTAAACTTTTCTTTTCGAGAGATTTCCATAACAAATACCCCTTCCTTTATAAAGAACGCATAAAGAAAGCGGTCGGTTGCGCTACTAGCTTCAGTTATTCCAAGCGCCCACATACAGAACAACCTTCACAGCTCCACACTTATCTCATTATATTCTGATACTAAATTACCACTAGGCTAGTTCACTGTAAATGGTTATTTAGTCAGTTATTCCTAAATTTTCATTTTAGTAGGATTTTTTTAAGAATTAGTTTTGGGATAAGTTCTGAGTTTTAGATTGGGAATCTAGTTAGTTGATAGCATTTTCATTGAGTTAAAGAAAAACAATATTGTCCACCTCCAGTGGACAATATCGTCTAGAATGTATTTGTCTGGGGTCTGTCCCCCTTTGTGAAACTCCCCACAATGTAGGCGAAGAAGGAAAGTACAATCGGCATGACAACCGTATGCATGCCCCAAAGATTAGGGTAGTTCAGGTGCAGATACATGTAAGAACCTACCCCAACGAGTATAGATGCGATGGCTCCATTGGCATTTCCTCTTTTCCAATACAGCCCCATAATGATCGGCCAAATGAAGGCTGCTTCTAAACCACCGAATGCAAATAGATTAAGCCAGATCAGCAAGTCTGGCGGATGAATCGCCATCGCGAACACACTTAAGCCGACTACAGCCGTGATGCCGAAGCTTAGTTTTTTTACAAATTGCTCTTCTGCATCTGGCTTAATGTAATTGATATAAACATCCTTTATAATGGCTGAGCTGACAAGGAGTAGCACCGAGTCGACCGTTGACATGACAGCAGCTAGCGGCGCTGCTAAGACGATACCGGCTAACCAACCTGGCAGTACCTCGAGTGCCAATAGAGGCATTACTTTATCAGGCACATCAATGCCTGGAAGAATCACTCTTCCAAACACACCTGCTAAGTGCATGCCAAGCATGATAAATCCAACAACGAATGTTCCGATGATCATCGCTCTATGCATCGCTTTCGCGTTTCGATAGCTCATCGCTCTAACCGAAATCTGCGGCAATCCTACGACACCCACACCAACTAAAATCCAGAATGACGACACATAAAGCGGTGTAAGGGATTGATCAGAGCCGAAAGGTGTGATGAGATTAGGGTTTTCCGCTCTTAATTCCCCCATAATGTTCTCGATTCCGCCACCAGCTATTATCGTTCCTGCTAAGATGATGACTGTCCCGATTACCATAACAACGCCTTGAATCGCATCCGTTATGACGACAGCTCGAAAGCCACCTGCAATAACATACACCAAGACAGAACCTGAAAAGATAAAGAGAGCTGTTGTATAAGATAACCCGGTGAACGACTCAATTAACCTTCCTCCGCCAACCCATTGGGCAGCCATCGCTGAAAACAAGAAGATCACAATGCTTAACGCTGACAAAATAACGACCCACTTGCTTTCATATCGCGCTTTTAGAAAATCAATAAGCGTTACTGCGTTAATCTTTCGTGCAACAATCGCAAACTTTTTTCCAAGGACGGCTAGTGTAAAATAACCTGTCACAAGCTGAGCCATAGCAAGCAATACCCAGCCAAGTCCTAATTGATAAGCTGCACCAGGACCTCCAATAAAACTTGAAGCACTGCCATAAGTGGCAACCATCGTCATAGCGAGCACAAATCCACCAAGTTCTCTGCCTGCTAAGAAGTAATCTTGTAAAAAAGAAGGTCCGCTTTTAATGTGCCGAGACGTATAGATGCCAACTAAAAAAACAAGGATCAAAAAGAATGCTAAAGGAAGGATCACATCCCAGTTCATCGAACATCGCCCCCCTCTTTTGGCTTTGGTTCTTCCGTATCAAATGGAACTTCTTTAAAAAAGAACTTCACCATAATCCATACTAAAACGGTAAAAACAACAAATCCTACAATACAACTGTAAAAAAACCATGCAGGAAATCCGAGTATGTATGTGTATTCTTTAACAGGGCGTCCACCAAGACCGTAAGCAAACGCATACCACCAGATAAAGTTTAAGATAGCGAGCACCGTTCCCATGATGGCTTCTTTATTGGAAACTCGATATCGCCAGTCCGTTCCCTTTTTCATTTTCCACCCCCTGGAGTTTCAATCCGTAAAATAAGTCCACTCAATACTATGGCAAATTCAATTCACCTTGTCGAGTTCTTTCGACTTTACAAAACTCTTCTACTCTTACTCATGATATCCCTGTTTGTGTGACAATATAAAACGAGCACCCTTTTTTAAGGTACTCGTTTTAAAATGATTATAGATTTATTGAAGCGGTGGTTGTGTCTGTTGTGACGGTGCATAAGCGTTCAGCATGCTCGTCATATCCTGTTGGTTAAGTTGTGGAACTTGATAATAATGATTTTTATTTTGCCAAATTGACAGTTCATAAGCCATCTCTATCCAGTTCGGAATGCCGTCTGCTAAAACTCGGCGCATCACTGGATTAGTTACTTCTAAGGTCGCCATGGCTCGTAAAGATGCATTGGACTTCAAAGTACCTAGAATGAGCATGGAAACAGTCTCATCATTTAATTCTGTTACACTTTGTATCGGTTTTTTAGGTTGAGCTGGCTTTAAACCGTACACAAAGTCATTGTCTTGCTTCATCATATAAGTTTCCGTTTTGTGAGCTGGATTTGTTCCTGTTTGAAAAGCCTGCACACAAGCATTGTATTCTTTAGAAATGTGCTGATAATGGCTGTTCAACATCGTTTTTAATTCTGGATCCTGCACGTGTCCACGGCACATTGTGTAGAGGTTTAACGTAGAAACGATGCCACTCAGCATCTCATGAACATCAAACATCTCATGACCGCCATGATTGAGCTGGGCAGGAACTTGTCCAGTCTGCATATTTTGATGGATAAATTCAGGATTGTTAGTTGCTGCTGGCTGCTGGTTTTGATTCATGTTTGGTTGACTCGGTTGATTTGGGTTCATAATATATACCTCCGATAAATAAAATACGGGGTTATTTTGTGTAGATATAAGTTAGATATTCGTTTTTGAGCTAATTTATCGGAAAAATTTCCGGGGAAATTTGATAAGAAGCGCTATGAATGTATTCCATTCGACATTATTATTGTGATTAGTTGTGTAATATGTATAACTTTGCGAAACGGAGTGATTCGAACCGATTGCATTCCCGATTCCATCAGAGGTTTTACTCAAAAACAATGAGGGAAATAAATTGTTTGGGGTCAGTCCCCATTTCCCCATATAGATATAAGCAATTATAATAGAACTACAACTGAAAGGAGGTGAAAATCATTCCTAGAACACCCCGCATTTGGTACCCCGATGCTGTTTATCACGTGACGACTCGCGGAAACCGCAGGGAACCCCTATTTTATTCCCACCTGGATTTCCACCGCTACTTAAAGATTCTTAGTCACTGTGTTAAAAAGCATACTGTCGAGCTCTTCTCTTATTGCCTCATGACAAACCATACGCACCTTCAAATTCTGTGCAGCAAGTCCCCACCTGGAGAATTCATGAAAGAACTTAACGAAACGTATGCCATGTACTTCAACAAAAAATATGAACTGACTGGCCATGTATTTCAAGGGCGCTACGGAGCAGAATTGATTGAAGAACGTTCGTACCTTCTAGATACTAGCCGCTACATTCACTTAAACCCTGTGGCCGCAGACCTTGTTATGTTTCCTCTCGAATACCCTTGGAGCAGTTACCGATATTATGTGACCCAATCGGTATGCCCTTTCGTAGAAACTTCAACCATCCTTGGACTTTTTCAAGAATCAAAAACTCAATATCGAGATTACGTAGAAAGTAAGATCTCACCAGCAGTAGAGCTTTAAATGGGTTATAAAATCACACTCTACTAATGAAAGAAAGTCAGTCACAGCAAAGAAAAAGCGATTTTGTCTTTCTGTGAAAGACAAAATCGGCTAATGTGTAATTGTATGGGGTCTGTCCCCCTAGATGTGTAAAAAAATAATAGACTTGACACAAAATATGGTATATAATATTTACAAGATTTACCGATATTAATGGTGCAGAAGTGGTTATTATATTAGAGGGGGAATGGACCATGAGCCGAAGCAATGCTCTTGTCTTAACTACAGAGATAGACGCCATTCGCACGACCATGTATGAGGTAAGCAAAAAGGTTAATAGTCTTGCAGATCCGCTTCTTGTTCAGTTAAGTCAGATATTAGATGAGAAATTAAACAAATTAGATCAAATAAAAGATTGTGCATAGATTGTACGCATACACATATTAATTTTACAGTTAACCGAGGTCTTGTCTGCATGGATAGGAAGCTCGGTTTTTTATTACTTGATTGACTCTTAAACTTATAACCGCTGATTGGGGTATTACTTTGAAAACGAAACCCTATGTATCCCTTGCTATTTCTATAATACTTTTACTTTCTTTTTGCTTTTTCATTACGCCAAACCAGATCAGTTTTAAGGAATTAGAGCTAAATAACCTTTCACCTGAAACTCACAAGTTAATTACCCGTTCAACACTTGAAAAAGGAAACGCGTATCTCTTCTTCCCGAAAACAGATAGCCAGAAATCGATTTATTTTTATTTTGACCGAAACGACAGCAGAAGTTTGTACAGCTATCCAAAGGCTACTCTAGTGACCCAAAAAGATAAACTTCAGATTAGAATAATTAATCAAGATGCCTATCATGATGCGGATGCGAAAGATACGTTATTACTAGAATTTGAGTACCAACCTTTTCCGAAGCATATAGAAGTCCTATACAACAAAAGAAAAATTGAACTGAACACTATTACATACTAAAAATTGAGTATACATCGCCAGATCAGGTAAACGTTTCGCCCGTCAACACCGTCATAAAGTCTCTAAAAAAGAAGTTATAATCGAAATCAAACGCGATGCGATGCTTTTTTTCTTGTTCATCAAACTTTATATACGTCCTGATATCCGCGATACTCTGACCTCTTGCAGTGGTGCCGTCTTCTAGCACAATATGTACAGGCAGCGTCCGATACGTGAACATATCTTCCCTTACGCACGCCATTAAGGTGATCGCATCGTGAACTGGACTGCCTAATATACTTGGATTGCGGCTTTTATAAAAGTGATAATAAAAATCCAGTATCGGTTTGATAATCGGTGCTTTTCCTTTGTAATCTATATAGTTGACCATTTCTGGAGTAACAAGCGCTCTGTCTGTTACGTTTAATGGGATGATCGTTACGTTTTTGGCGTATGTCAATACAATTCTTACAGCAATGGGGTCGGCGTGAAAGTTGGCTTCAGACACTGCCGTCACGTTTCCGGGAACCCAAAAAGCTCCGCCCATAATATAAAAGGCTTTAACTTTCTTCATCAGCGATTGATACAATAGAAACAAAGTGGCGAGTGAGGTAAGCCTGCCTGCATTTACAATAATAAGCTCATTTTGATACTCTTCAATAATTTTAACAATCTCAAAAAAATTCTCGATCACGCCGGCATTTGTTCCTGGCTCTATTGGCCCTAATCCATAGACTCCATGAACTTCAGGATAAAAAATAGGCTGTTCACCTGTCATGGGATTTTCCGCTCCGCCAATTATTCTCACTCCACTAGGGAATTTAAATACTTTTGCAAGATATTGTACGTTCGCAATTGTCTGCACCCTGGACACATTCCCATAATCTGCTACAACTCCTACAATATCTATATCATCGCTTAAATAGGCATATGTTAAGGCGACTGCATCATCGATCCCAGCGTCACCAAAGAACAACACTTTTTGTCCCATTGCACAAATCCCCTTTTAGGCTTTTGCTTTATCCTATTAGGCGATAATTTGTCTTATGAAATTTGGCCTTATAAACTATTGTAAAAACCTATTTTTGAGTTCGGGTGTTGGAATCATACAGCTATCCTTTTTACCAAACCATCGATAGCGATTATTCGCTACTTTTCTATATAAAAAATTTCGAAATCGTTTTGGTACGATCATCAGGGCTTTTCCAAGATTAAATGGAAATTGTAAGAACTGAGAGGTTGTGAACACAGCGTCAGATTCGGTGTACACTTTTCCGTCCATCAGTAAAATAACGGAATTGGTATGAACAGGATCTATTTTGTGTTGAGAGAGTAACCGTTGACCTGCTTCAGATTGTATGGCCGAAAACTTCAGCGCACTTGTTTTCTCATGCTTTAGAATAAACTGCACGCTCGTATTACAGAGATTGCATACACCGTCAAAAAGAAGAACAGCCTCCTTGCTTTTCGATTTCACCACACAAACCCCTCACTTTCTCTAAATTACTTTCCTCTATTTTACTATTAACGCTCACTAAAAAACATCTTTCTCACTAACATATCGTAGTATAATAAGAGGACAGATCTAGAAAGGTGAATCCAACATGAAAAATAAAGAAATCAAACGAGTGGCAAGGCAGCAGCTAAAAGGACAATGGGGAACTGCAGCTTTATTTACACTGCTTTTTGCTGCGGTTTATTACTTCATCCCTTTAATCTTAGAAATCAATTTAAGCGGCGGCTTTAACACATGGGTAAACAAGCCTGACAATGTCGACGGGCCAGCAGCGAGTACGTTCCTCATTACCCTTGTATTATTGCCATTATATATCGGTTATTTATGGACCTTTTATTCGTGATCCGGACAGGTGAAAGAATTAAATTTTCAGGTCTTCTACAAGCGTTTTCCGAGATCAGCACATACTTAAAGATACTTGGAACCTATTTAGTGATGATGGTGTACATGTTTCTGTGGACACTTCTTCTAGTTATTCCTGGTATCATAAAAGCATTTTCCTATTCCCAAACGTATTTTGTGTTAAAAGATCACCCTGGAATCGGCATCAATGCGGCCATCACAAAAAGCCGTAAGCTCATGGTCGGTTATAAGTGGAAATTTTTCGTCTTACAGTTAAGTTTCATCGGCTGGGGAATTCTATGTTTACTTACTCTTGGAATCGGATTCCTTTGGCTTTCGCCTTACATCACTGCGTCATATGCTGCTTTTTACGAAAACTTAGTGAGACAGCAAGAAGAGGCGTAACAAGAAGAGGCGTAGCAAGAAGAAGCTACTCCGCTTTCCCGAAGACGAGTGGGGCTGCTGAGAGCTGAGAGCTGAGAACTTAGAAGAATCAAATAAGTTTTTGAATCAAACCCCTGTTTTGTCCATTTGAGGTGGACAAAACAGGGGTTTTTGTATTTGTTTGGGGCCAGACCCCATTTCCCTAAATATTTCCCACTCCTAGGACATATCTATCAGTAAGGATAATCAGACAAGACATCTAAGGGGTGGCATGATGGATCAACTTACTGTAATCGTCGTCGGGGTCATTGGGTTTCTCGTATTTATGGGTATCGTTGGGTATACCCAAACCGCTTTCCACTTTCGCAAATGGACGAAAGAGCTGCAGCAGATCGAGAACAACAAAGATCAGCAGCCTTTCTCCCACTGGCTGCAGCGCGTCACATCAGACTACAGGCAATTTCACCTAGCCGGTGTGCCTCAGCTCAACACACAGGCACTTATTGAAAAGCACCTATACAACGAACGCATTCCGCTGCTTGGCATCTTTAGAGCACCCGTCGGAAATATACAAAAACTGCTTAACCAGCTTCCATCCTTCACCATCATTCTCGGTGTACTCGGAACCTTCATCGGACTAACGCTCTCGCTATTATCAATGCAAGACACGCTCATGACGCTCGGCACTCAACCAGCAGATTCCAACCTCACACTTAACTCGATCATCTCATCACTCACCGCACCTTTTGAAGGAATGAGTGTTGCCTTTTTTACAAGTATCGCGGGTATTGGCGCCGCACTCTTTCTAAACCTAATCCAGTCTGGTTTTTTCTCGCAAGGTACGTCCCTTTCGTACATGCAAAATAAGCTTTTAGCCGATTGTGAAGTGTATCTTGATCATAACGTCAACAGTGACCTGATCAACGACAAGCCGCAGGACTCGGTTGAACGTCTGCTTGACCGCCTTGCTGCAAGAGTTGAATCTTCATTCGATAAAACACTTGGCGAGTTTGCGTCTCAAATGGTTAATTTTACGGCAGGTCTTCAAAAAGCGATGGAAGACGTGAACGGGATATTCGAAGCCCAGCGCGAGCACTCAGAACGGTTCGCCGCCTCCACTACACAGCTCGATCAGTTCGGTCAGCGTTTTAACGAAACGACGAAAGAACTCGGTACGATACAAAAAACGGTCGATACGAGCATCAATGCACTCGCAAAAAACATTTCTTCCTTTGAACAACAGCTTAAAACGAGCAACGACAAGCACACACAAGGGCAGCAGAAGTTCGAGCAGCTTATCCAACGCTCTGATAAAATGCTGCAAGAGGCGCAGCGCAGATCTGAAGAACACGCACAATCCATGCTTCGCGGCATGCAAGAACAGCTTCAGCATTATCAAAACCAGCATGATGCACTGGAAAACCGACTTGCCCAAAAGCAAGACGAATGGCACTACCGGTACGCCGAAAAACAAGGAGAATACGGCCGGGCAGCAGCTGACTTCGCGTCAAGCGTTGGACAGCTTGAAAAAGGCTTTTATTCTGCTGTCGAACATATCAAACGTGATTTTACAGAACAAGTACGAAACGTTATGGATAGTCAGAGCCGCCAGCTTGCTTCGATCATGAACAATTCGCAAAACCAAAACAGTCGTGATGATGATATGCGTGAACTCGCACGCACACTCGAAAACCTCCACCATGGCTTAACACGAAGCATCACCGACAACAATCGTACGCTCTCAGACATGTACCACCTCATGCAGCGCATTTATCAAGCCGCCATGAACCAGTCGAATCAAGTGGTCTATGAAACACGCAGTCCACGGGCAACGGAATATGTCGATGACGAGCGGATGCCAGAAGTCTCACCGCAAAGTTTTAGGAGACGGTGACCAGGATGAAGGCGCGCAAATCTTACTACAACGATGAGAGCCAAGAAACGAAAGAGATCTTCTGGCCGAGTTTTACCGATATGATGGCGATGATGGTGCTCGTCATGGTCTTTATTGCGATCCTTGCCTACGTGCAGAGCATCTACAACGCCTATGACCAGGCACAGATCAAGCGCGAACTCGGTCAGGTGGCAGAGGTGAAGAAACACATCTCTGATTTAATTCAAAAACAGCTGGAAGAAAACGTTGGAAAAGATAAGATCATTCGAGGACCGAACAACACGATTTCGGTAGAAGGCAACATCCTTTTTGATACAGGAAGTGCCGAGATTTCTGCCAAAGGAAAGCAGGTACTCGACCCGCTCGCTGACGCACTCGCAAGCATTATCGAGGAAAAAGACATGAGTCAGTATCTGTACATTATTTTAATTGAAGGACATACCGATTCCGTTCCGTACGACAACTGGTCACTCTCCACCCAGCGTGCGGTAGCGGTCGTTGATTATCTTGGAAAAGCAAATCCGAAGCTCGCGAAAAAAGAGTACGCACAATACTTGGCGGCAACAGGATACAGCGAGTTTAAGCCGATTGCAGAAGGAAACTCAGCTGAAGCGCTGCAAAAGAACCGCCGCATTTCGTTTCAGATTATTTTGGATGATGATAAGTGGCAGAGTAAGCTGAAGGAGATTGTGGAGCAGTAGATGATATTAAAATTGGAGCTGACTCATTTTTGTTTTTGAGTTAGCTCCTTTCTTATGGATATGACACTATTTAATACAGAGAGTGCTAAAGGAAATGCTCACTCATCCCTTGACCAGCATTCTAAGTAAAGGACCTTACTGAAAAGGCGACACAACTCTAGTATTAATCCAACCCTATGTCGAACAATTTTTATACTATGCTGCAATAAAACGACAATATTTTCATCACGTACTATGTTATTTTTATCTAGCAAGTATTAGTAGATTCTATTAATCTACATATTATACATAAAAAGGAGAAATGATCATGAAGAAGTTAGCAGTACTTTCCATGTGTTCAGTTCTATCACTCTCACTTTTTACAGGATTGAGCTCCCAGCCTGCAAAAGCAGAAGAAAGCAGTTCCTATTATCTATTAGCTTACAAAGGTAAGGTCCCATCAGACGTTGAAACTAAAATAAAACTTGCTGGTGGATCTATCGAACGTGTCATTGAAGAGATCGGTATAGTAGAAGCTCGTTCATCTGATCCTAATTTCTTAACAGATATAAAGAAAGATACAAATTTATACGCTGCAGACAAAGAACTCTCTGTTTACTTAGAAGATGAGGTCAATCCTGCAGACGGACAACCCATTACATCCATACCTCAGCCCGACTGGAACGATCCTGAGCAAAACTATCATGATTACCAGTGGGATGTAAAAAGGATTACAAATAATTTCAAATCCCATGAGCTTAACTCTGGGAACCATGAAACGGTCGTTGGCGTTATCGATACTGGTTTGGATTTTAATCATCCAGACTTAAAAGCAAATGCCGATTTAGCTGGAAGTAAAACGTTCGTACCAGGTACAAAAGACGCATGGGATATGAACGGGCATGGAACACATGTTGCGGGGTCTATTGCCGCAAATGGTAAAGTTCTTGGGGTTGGTCCAGAACTAAAAGTACGAGCTTATCGGGTTTTTGGGGCAACTGGGGGTGCTCAGCAATCGTGGATTACGGATGCAATAGTAGCAGCTGCAAACGATGGAGTGGAAGTCATTAATATGAGTATCGGCGGATGGCGCTGGATGGCACATAACCTAGGCGAAAAAGGTGATTCAGCTTCTATGGTCGCTTACCACCGTGCAGTTCAGTACGCAACACAAAAAGGGGTAACCGTTGTGGTCTCTGCAGGAAACGATTCTCGCAATTTAAACAGCCTGCATGATATGCAAGCTTATTGGAAAACTACTTATGGTCTTGATATTAAGGGACCATCACGTGTCGTTCCAGCACAGCTTCCAGGGGTCGTAACAGTATCATCTTCTAATAAGTGGTCCACAGACTCTATTGCGTTCTATTCAAACTATGGTAGTTCGATTGATGTAGCAGGCCCTGGTGGTGATAACGGTCCTTTATATGATAGTTTGTATCGTCAAGATCCTAAAGGAAACTATTTAGACAAACGTGATTATATGTATCGTACCTTATCGACTTGGCCAACATATTTGGCACCAAATGTGACCAGTAACCTAAGAGGTTATGCATTGTTACACGGAACAAGCATGGCCGCACCTAAAGTAGCTGGAATCGCAGCTGTTATTAAATCTGAACACCCTGAGTACTCCCCTGCTCAAGTACAAGCTGCTCTTAAACAGACAGCAGTAGATTTAGGTAAAAAAGGACAAGATCCTATTTACGGATCTGGGGAAGCAAACATCTATAATGCACTAACAAGATAGATAAAAGAAGACCTGCAAAAAACTGATGCAGGTCTTTTTATATTCTTTTTTGTTTAACTAAAAAACTTGTTAAGGCATATCAATGCATTTAGACTACCCATTTCTCAACGGTCAGGGAGGTGCAATAACAGTTTTTGATTAATAACAAATTGAATCTTAGACCGAGGTGTAACATGTGCTATTTCTTGTTTGCCACCAAGTTTTTTTGCACTTTCGTTTTGAATGGAATTTTCCTAAAAACAACGAATAGCTTTCGGGCAGACATTCCCGCGAGTCACCACCGCCCTACGTATAAACCAGCATACCCCATCACCAGGAAAAAGCATCACCCTCTTCATCCCGATGCTCCCTCGTTCACTTCTTCTTCACAGGTATCCAAATCTCACTTCTAAATGTTGGTGAAGTGGTATCTTTATCCGCGTTCCATAACATTTCCGGTCCTTCTGTTTGTTCATAAGAAGACGACGGAAACCACTCTGCATAGATTCGTCCCCATACATTTTGCAGCGTTTCTGGAAATGGTCCTACTGCTTCGAAAACAGCCCAAGTCGATGCCTCAACCTCTAGATTAGCAAATTCAGCTGGACATGCGTTCGTTGTGGCCGCCCCGATATAGTGATCGAGTTCACTATTCTCAAGCAATCGTTCTGAAAAGTTCGTGGAGGCACTGATCAGTCCCTTTGGCTCTATATTGGATATCTGCTTAAGCTTATTAATAGTGTCCATGTTTAGACTTTGCCACATGGCTGCGATTTCAGGATTTACTCCTTCAAATATCAAAGGAACTCGTTTTTTCAACCCCACAATGCTAAAAGCCTCTTTCTCAATGACGCGATAGTTCATTTCACTTCCCCCTTTTATGGATAGTTGAAAGGACATGCGCGGATATGCTTTAAGAGAATGACCGTTCCTCCGAGCCTCTGATGGGGTTACACCGTGCATCTGGTGAAACGCTTTTGTAAAAGCATCTGGTGAACGGTAGCCATATTTTATGGCTATGTCAATAACCTTTGTTTCGCCATTCGCTAGTTCAAATGCTGCTAGAGTCAGACGTCTGCGGCGAATATATTCCGATAATGGAACACCCGCCAGAAATGAAAACATTCTTTTAAAATGATATTCGGAGCAATAGGCACGCCTTGCTACTTCCTTATAGTCAATATCGTCTGCCAAATTCTCCTCGATAAAATTCAGCGCGTCATTCATTCTTTGAAGCGAATCCATACGAATGCCTCCTTTCCACTCAACCATAACAGGAGCTCTTGTGGCTTACCCGACTTATTATGCACAGATATGACGGATTCCTTTTCGCACAAAAAAACAACCGCTGCTACGGGCAGTGGCTGTTCTTAATTAACTATATAAAAAGGGGGGGTAGTACTACTATTCCCAGCTCACATAATTTTATTCATCATTTTGCAAGTTTCATAGATTTTTTTGGTACAACCTCTGTTTTTCCATAATAACTGTGTAAAAACATGCCCAGCATGATAATGAAAACACCGCACATGGAAAGGAAAGTTGGACTCGCGATCGATAACAGCCACATCTCACCGGCCAGCACAAAAACGATTTCAGCTGATTGCGTCGCTTCAACTCCTGCTAGTTTTACAGGGTTGTTTGCACAAAGGTCTGTTGCTTGAAAAAAGAGGACCGTTGCGATCACACCTGAGGAGATTGCGACTAAAAACGTTTGCCACAGCTGGTCGTTCGTTGGCGGTCCGCTTTCGACCCAGCCAACTACAGCTAGAACGATCCACCACGGCATGGATGCAATGGTCATGCCGAATGCGCGCTGGAACGCACCAAGCCGCTTGTTCGTAACGACCATCATCTTTCGGTTGCCGAGCGGATACGCGATTGCGGCGATCAAAACCGGAAGTACAACATTCAGCCACGCTGACCCGTTCACCCCGTTCGCTTCTTGCACTTGAACGAGCGCGACTCCTGCTAAAATGATGACTGAAAACCCAAGACCTTTAAACGGTATTTTTTGCCGAGTTGCGCCTGCTTTACTCTTCCCCTTCCCTTCTCCTTCATAAAAGAAGGGTACAAGAAGAGATCCTGCGACAATCGTTATCTGCCAGGTTGCCGCAACAAGCCATGCCTCACCAAAGCCTGCGGCATACGTGATCGGCGCATAAAAGAGCACAAAGCCTACTGAACTCCATATAAACCACGTGCCAAAACGAGCTTTAAGTTCTTGAAAGACAGGACGCACGTTTCCACGCATCCAAACAATGATCCATAAAAGCGGAACCATGTAAAAAAAGCGAAGGGCCGCACTCCAATGCCAGCTTCCTCCCGATAAATCCATTGAACGATTCAATATGAATGTGACCCCAAAGAAAAAGGCAGCCGCAATTCCAAGCCAAATTGGTTTCATCTCAAAATCCCCCATTTCCACTAAAACGTATTCATCTATTTTGTCTTACATTCTTTTTGCTGTAAAATTTTAAGGCTCCTGGATGCATGGGAATGGGTCCAGTATAAACGGCGTTTTCCTCATGAAATCCAGACATCGCTGGGTGAGCATCTATAAGTACTTGTTTCTTTTCATTCAAGATCTTTGTTAATTCGTAAACGGTATGATCAGGCAATTTTTTTGATACGAGCAAAATATTTTGAACACCTACTGTTTGGATATCTTGATCGTTTTGGTAGACGCCTTTAGGTATCGTAATGTCAGTTAGATAGTCCGTTTGTATACCCTCTGTTTTTAATCTTTCTAACTCTATTGGTAAAATAACGATACGTTCTGATTGTAAAAGCTCTGTAACAGCAGGGTTTGGCAATCCTGAGGTTACAAACGCTGCATCAATCGCACCGCTCTTCAGCTGTTCAATCGATTCGCGATATGACAGGTACTCTGCATCGATGTCCAAGCGTTCTATTCCGTAACCCTTTAGAATAGTTAAGGCATTGATCTCTACACCGCTGCCTTTCGCACCGATCCCGATTTTTTTTCCTTTAAGGTCAGATAGGCTTTTGATTTCTGTTTTGGGCAGCGTAACCACTTGCACAACGTTTGTATATAGAGTCGCTAAAGAGCGCAGATTCTTTGCAGGTTCTTTAAACGCACCTTCACCTTTATAAGCAAGTGAAGCAATATCTAACATGGCAAAAGCTAGCTCAGCTTTTTCTTCTTTTAAGAGTGAGAGGTTTTCAGCAGTTCCTCCTGATGATTGCACGTTTGCTGCGTATTCTCCTGTTTCACTGAAAATCTGGGACATCTCTTTCCCAATCGCGTAATAAGGTCCGCTTTTTCCGCCTGTTGCAATGGATAATAGCTTTTTATCATCCAAGCTGCGTTGAGGAGCAGGATGGTCATTACTATTCATATGACTGCACGAAGCAAGAACTGCTATACATAAACATAGTATTAATTTTTTCATGCCTGCCCCCCTTTTCTTCACCGTTCGATTGAATAGCGTTTGATCCTGTCTCTTAAACTTCTTTCACTGATTCCAAGTGCATCTGCGGTTTGCTGTCGGTGTCCGTTCAATCGGCTAAGTGTCTGTCTGATCGTTTCTTTTTCCATTTGTTCAAGTGTCCAATTTGGAGGTACGTAAAATTCCTGATGATTTCCTGCTGCTGCCACTTCTTTGTTTTTAATGAACTGTAAGTTTGCCGGCAGATCTTCAACAGAAATTTCTCCATCGGTCATCGCTACTGAGTATTCTATAATATTAGCAAGTTCCCTCACGTTTCCTGGATAGGTGTAAGAATACAATAATTCCTTCACTTGTGGCTGAAAGCCGTTAACTTCTCGGCCGATTTTTTCGCAGAAAAGCTTTAAAAAGTGGTCAAGCAATAAAGGAACATCTTCTAAGCGCTTTCGTAACGGAGGCAGCTCAATCGGGATCACATGCAGCCGATAAAACAGGTCTTCACGGAATTGACCTTTATTTACTTCATCGCTCAAATTCCGGTTTGTTGCAGCTAGAATGCGTACATCTACTTTTTTTGTTTGTGTCGAACCGATTCTCGTAACCTCGCCATTTTGAAGGATTCTTAATAACTTGGCCTGCAGATGTAACGGCATCTCCCCGATTTCATCCAAAAATAGTGTTCCTTCATGCGCTTTTTCAAAAATGCCCTCTTTTGATTGAATAGCTCCTGTAAAAGCTCCTTTTTCGTGTCCAAAGAGTTCACTTTCCATCAATGTTTCAGGAATGGCTGCACAGTTTAATACACAAAAGGGCTTGTTTTTTCGTTCGCTCTCTTCATGCAGCCCTTTTGCCACAAGCTCTTTTCCGGTTCCGCTCTCACCTAAAATAAGGACATTAGAAGTGATATCTTTCACTTTTTCCATGAGTGTAAATACGCGCTTCATTTCTGAGGATTTGCCCACAATACCAGCGTAAGATTCTGCAGGATGTACAAGATCGTATAATCTTTTTCTTTCCGTGTTTAATGCTGTGAATCGTAAACCTTTTTCTAAGAGAGCCTTTACTTCAGCTATGTTTACTGGCTTGGTTAGGTAATGAAAAGCACCGAGCTGCAGTGCTGTTACAGAAGATTCAATTGTTCCATAGGCCGTCATCATAATGATAATAAGTTCAGGTTGCACTTGAAGCATCTGAGGAATTAAGGTTAGTCCGTTAACATCCTTAATCCTCATATCGAGAAGTACAACATCTATCTCTTCTTTTGCCATTAAGCTTAAACCTTCTTCTGGCTGAGTGGTTGTAAAAACTTCATATTCGTCTTCAAGAGCAAACATCAAACTTGTGCAGATTGCTTGTTCGTCGTCAACAATGAGTACTTTCTTCAAGAAACATCCTCCTTATTAAACAGTATGTGTACTTGCGTTCCGCTGCCTTCAACAGATTGCACCTCTATTTCAGCACTATGGTCCTGAATGATATTGTAGGATATATACAATCCTAGACCCACTCCATCTCCTTTTGTTGTGAAAAAAGGCTGAAACAGATTGGCTTTCTCCATTTCCGGTATCCCTTTACCTGTGTCTTTAACAGAAAAAATAGCTTTTTGGTTCATGTCATCCACATGCAGAGAGATTGTAATCACCTTTTGTGATGAATCTTTGACAGCGTCAACTGCATTTGCGACTAAATTAATAAAAACCTGCTTGATCCGATGCTTGTCACAGTTTAATTGGATGTCATCATCTATTTCCAGCTTAAAATGATAGATATTACCTGGCAGCTTAATCTGGAAGGAGTGAACGACAGTAGCAATCAGTTCTTTGATCGGTACCCATTCTTTAACAGGCTCCTGCCTTCTTGTATAGTCCAGCAAATCAGTTACAAGACCGTTTAGACGATCAATCTCAGAAGGAACATGTTTCATGAGCTCTTTACGGTACCTTGGGTTATCAAATTTTGTTGGAAGGAGATCGATAAAGACTTTCATGGATGTTAACGGATTGCGAAGTTCATGAGCGATGCCGGCAGCTAACTGTCCTAATGCTTTTAACTTCTCCTGTACAACCAATTTCCTCTGCAGGGCAACGCGGTCTGATACATCTTCTATAATGGCCGTCCAGCCAACGTTTTCTTGCTTCTCATTCATAAGAGGGAGAATTTCATATTCCATCGTATGATCTTCTCCATTCTGAGTAAAATGAAGCTCTTCTCTTACAACTTCATTCTGAAACTCTAGCTGATTCCACAGTTGTTTTAAAAGCCAATGATCGTTCATATGAAGCTCTTCTTTTTCAAAACGCTCTATCAAATTTTTTCCTTTGTCGTTAACAAGACGGATGTAACCCTCGTTATTGAAAGAGACAATTGCCGTATCTAAAGAATTCAACACTTGTTCTTGAAAGGCGAAGCTTCTGTTTAATGCCTTTGTTTTCTTGGAAACTTCCTTTTTAAGCCTATAGTTCCAATAGGTAATAAGAATGGCGATGGCGAGTATGGTTAGGATGACTGATGCCAATATGTACATCATGGTTTTGGATAACCCTTGTTCGCTTTTGTAAGGATTAAACCATTTGTTATAGATGGTTTGCCAATCCTTACTTTGCTTTAATGCTTCTAACGTATGATTAAAATTCACTAGTGTTTCTTTACGCCCATCTTTAAACGCAATGCTGTATTCATAAGTCTGCAGTGCTGATACTCGAATATCTAAAGGCTTAATTTGATCATTCTTCATATAAAAGCGAGCTGTCCAGGGATTGCCGATCCATGCATCACTTCTTCCTGATTCCAATACCTTGATCGCAGCAGGTTGGGAGCTAGCCATGTTTGTTTTAACCTTACGCACGCTTGCAAGCATATCTTCTGAAGCGATATCTTCGGTCAGAACAACTTTTTGCTGGCTAAGGTCACTAAACTGATAAATGGCAGTATTATCTTTTAGAACGATTAATGCATCAGACATCGTAAAGACACTAGTTGAAAAATCAAGGACTTTATCCGCTTCTGCATTGTAGCTTAATCCAAGCGCTAATTCGGTCGTCCCTTCAACCAAGGATTGGCTAAGCTCATGCGGCTTTTGAGGAATTAAAATGAGGTTAATACCCTGATCTTCCTCAATCTGACGAGCAAGATCAATCATAAAACCAGCTGGCTTTCCGTTCTTGTTCACATACGAAAAAGGCGGAAACTCGCTGTTATACCCTGCACGGAGAACTTCTTTTTCTTTTGCAGACACAGAAAAAGACAGAAAGAAAAAGAGTATGATAGTAAGTCCTGATTGTCTGAACATCTCTTTGCCTCCTGCCTTTTTTCTATTAGGTTATCAAATTCTATCTCCTAATTATACAGAAATAGAAGGATTTTCTCTTTTGGAAACAAAAAATTGGAATCCTAACATCACTGCAACAATTACTAGTCCAATCCAGTCTGTCATACGTTCAGGAATGATGAGCATCAGAGCGCCACCGCCTAAAACTAGTCTTTGCCAAACGTTCATCCCTCTCTTAAAATATCCTTCTGCAGCAGCACTTAACGCAATGACGCCAAGTGTAGATGTGAAAATGACCATAATGACTTCTATTGTAGCAGGCAGCGGAAATTCTTTCGCCCCAATCGGAAGATTAGACGTGTCGATCATTAACATCGCAGGATTATAAACAAACATGAAAGGAACGATAAATCCTGCAATAGCTAGTTTCAAAGATTGGAACCCTGTTTTCATCGGATCTCCGCCTGAAATTCCTGCTCCAGCAAAAGCTGCGAGTGCTACTGGCGGTGTAATGTTTGCAAAAATACCGAAATAAAATACGAACATATGCGCAACAAGTACCGGTACATCAAAATTCGCAAGTGCAGGTGCCGCCATTGTCGCGGTAATGATATAACATGGAATAGACGGTAACCCCATACCAAGAATCATAGAAGCAATCATCGTAAAAAAGAGTGTCAGTAATAATGAACCTTGCCCAAGGCTCATGATAGAGGACGTCATCACCGTACCAAAGCTTGTAAGATTAACCACACCAATAATGATTCCTACAACCGCACATGCTGTCATGACGGATAGAGATTGTCTCGCACCATCAGCAAGTCCTTCTAAAATGTCAGATAAGCTCATTCTTGTCTCTTTTCTAAACATACTAACAAGAACGGTCAGACCAATTGTATAGAGTGCAGCATAGCCGATCGGAACAGACATGTACAAAAAGTAGACGAGCGCAAAAATAGGAAGTAATAGATGGCCTCTTGCTTTTAGTACTTCTTTAACGCGAGGCAAGTCTGCTTTTGGAATGCCTCTTAAGTTTTTTCTGCCCGCTCTAAAATGAACTTGTGCTATAACACCAAGGTAATAAAGAAGTGCTGGTAAAAGAGCAGCTAATGCAATCGTGCCATAGCTAACACCTGTTGTTTCCGCCATAATGAACGCACTAGCCCCCATGATCGGAGGTAGAATCTGTCCTCCAACCGATGCACTTGCCTCTACAGCACCCGCAAAGTTTTTGTCATATCCGATCTTCTTCATAAGCGGGATTGTAAAGGCTCCCGTTCCTACAACGTTTGCTACAGCTGCTCCGTTAATACTGCCCATAAAGCCGCTCGAGATAACAGCTACCTTTGCAGGGCCGCCCTGCTTGCTGCCAGCGAGTGCCAATGCAAGATCGTTAAACAATTGCCCCATTCCAGACTTTGCTAAAAATGCCCCGAATAAAATAAATAAAAAGATAAAGGTAACAGATGCTCCAATAGCAGAAGAAAATATCCCATCTGTTTTTAAATACAGCTGTCCAAAAATATCTCCAAGATCATATGGACGGGTAAGAAGGCGATCTGGCATGAAAGACAGATGACTGATAAAAGGATAAGCTAAAAAAATCAATGACAAAATCGGGAGAATCCAGCCGGTTATTCTTCTTGCAGCTTCAAGAACTAGAGCCACTGTCAATCCTGCAAACATAATATCAAGCGTGTTTGGAATTCCTCCTCTTGTTCTAACAATGTCATCATATTCCATAAATAGATAACCGATTGTTGAAAGGGAGAGAAGGAACAATAACCAATCCCAAACCGGAATTTTAGATCTGTCTTCTTTTTTGCTGGCTGGATAGATTAAAAAAACAAGTGCAATCCCCATTCCTACATGAACAGATCGCTGCAGAAGTTCAGGCAAAGGATTGTAAGTGTTATACAGATGGAAAACGGAATACATGATTGCAAATGCTGATAAAAATAATCCTACTTTCGAATTTTTAACTCTCCTTGTTACAGATTCCCGGTCAAATTTTTCGAGTATTTCCTGTTCATTTACTGTCTTTTCACTCATGCAGTATTCACCTCATTTTCAGCCAAATTTTATTTGCGTAATAAAAAACAGCTGGGATTCTAATGCTCTCAATTTTTACTTCTTCATAAGATGGAACCATCCGATATAGAGGAAGCTCTTGTTTGTTGACAGCAACCGATGAATGTACATTCTTTGAAACAACCAGAAGGATGTTTTTCATCTTTCGGTTCATTTCAAACGCCACATACCCAGGCTTGTCAGATTTTATTACTTTCCCTTGAGATGGAACACCAGCCCCAAAGGTCTTAAAATATGTTTTATACAGAGTTAGGTCGCCATCTTGGCGATGATACATTTCAATCCATTCTTCTTTTTCCACTGAATGAATCCATTTCACTGCAAAGGATGAACCTTGTTCATATATCGTACGATCCGGCATCGTAATCTTCACAACATTTTTAGGAATCACAAGGATTAACGTGCAAAGGAAGAGCACTAAAAATCTAGTGCTCCTCACTCTACTTTTACTTTTGTTCCTCATAATATTTTTTAGCACCAGGATGCAATGGAGCAATAAGCCCTTCTTCTGCTTTTTCTATTGATATATCTTTAGCAGCTTGATGTGCATTCTCAAGACCATCTAAATTCTCAAAAAAGGTTTTCGTTAGTAAATATACATCGTTTTCACTTAAGTCAGAACGAACGACCAGTGCGTTCATGATCGCTGCAGTTGGGACATCTTCCTTGTTGCCATAAGTGTTTGCAGGGATGACCTGGGATGTGAAATATGGTTGATCTTTGGCGATTTTTTCGATTTTTTCTTTTTCAATTGGTACGATCTTCAAATCAAATCCCTGGCCAAGTTCCATAAGCGATGCATTCGGAATCCCACTCGTTAAAAACGCAGCATCCAGCTTCCCAGCCTTAAGAGCATCTGCGGCTTCTGCAT
Organism: Fictibacillus phosphorivorans; assembly: GCF_001619875.1. GTDB lineage: Bacteria > Bacillota > Bacilli > Bacillales > Fictibacillaceae > Fictibacillus > Fictibacillus phosphorivorans_B. The sequence goes on along the minus strand of NZ_LRFC01000038.1, from coordinate 358,497 downwards.
ACCCAAGATAATCCACTTTAATATCGTCATAGGAAATGCCATGACCATTTAGTAAGTTACGCGCATTCACTTCTACCCCTGAGTTTTGTGCACCTACAGCAATCCGTTTTCCTTTTAAATCTTCGAATGTGTTAATGCCTGATTTTTCTGAGGTAACCACTTGAACGAAGTTTGGATATAATGACGCGATCTGCTGCACATTATCCACTTTGCTGTCAAAGTTTCCTTCTCCATTAACTGCTTCACTTAATACATCACTCATAACAAAAGCCATTTCAACTTTTTCCTGTTTCATTAAGTTAATGTTCTCTACAGAAGCTCCAGTAGTTTGAGTCTTGGAATTCACACCATATTCTTTTGAATACATTTCTGCTAACGAAGTAGCAATGATGTTATAAGGACCTGATGCACCACCAGTCGCAATGGTAGCAAACTTTGTTTCCATTCCGTCTTTTTTACCTGAATCCCCACCCGCTTTTTCTGCTGAATCAGAGCACCCTGCTAAAATACCTCCAGCTATGACAAGGGCAGCTGCACCCGATAACCATTTTTTCATCATAAAACTCTCCTCCTTATGTAATCGCTTACAAATAATAATGCAAGGATCATGCCAAGTGAATAACACGAAGGATTGCACAAAAACGAGAAGATAGGTGTTTCTAAAAACGGCAAATCATGCCGCTTTAAGTGGCATGATTTGCCGACAAAAAAAAGAGCCTCTAATTCTAGGCCCGTTTGCGCTATTACCCAAGAGGGTTATTTTCAAATGTTTTTCTCTTAATAACATCCCAAGCCGCTTTCCCATCTGTCGGATACCCGTTTTGCTCAATCGGAATCAGCGAGAAAAAGGCGAAATAAAAGGAAAAGTACACAAATTGGTATGTGAAGATACCTGGTTCAAAGACTTTCATGTAAATCAGCATGTTCACGATCAACATGCTTAAAATCGTAAACAACGGCCCTCCTAAATACACTAGAACAAGGTGTCTGCGTGAATGATTCTTCAGATTTTCATATTCACACCAACCGTCCCAAAAATACAATTTCCGAATATTACAAGGACCGATTTTAAATAATCTGTTTCCTGTTCCTATATGGATACGGACTTTGCCACCCGTTATTTTTCCAAAAAAGAGATGACCTGCTTCGTGTATAAACGTAACGATCGGTAGAACGAGAAAGAACGAAAAGAAAAACTTCCAAACATCTTCAAAACCAAACATGTGCATCCCTCCTATAACCTATTTTTTCTAGTATTAGGTATAATGTTTCCTACTTCCGCCATGTTCACACTAGGCTTTTGTCCTGATTTTATTACAGGAAAAGTATAGGGAGGTGAATCATGCCAGAGTGTTCCATTTTTTATACAATACTTTCTTCCGATAATTTAAAATGACTACACCTTTCTCCATTTTGGCCAAATACATGACAAAGATAAACAAAAAACAAACCCCTTTCCAACAAAGTTGAAATGGGGTTTGTTTACAAATGGATCATTATTTTAAAATATACGCTTTAATGACGTCTTGATTAATTTTATTTCCGGCATCATCCCATGCAGCTGCACGAAGAGAAACGGAGCCCCCTGGTTCATTCGGATTTTTAATAATCCCTTTCCATTTGTCTCCATCTGCTGTAAGCGGAACATCTTTCCACGTCTGACCCTCGTCAAAGGAAACTTCTAGAGTTGCTCCTTCGATCTTCCCAGCTCCTACAGCGTCTTCCATATGCTCTGCAGACAAAGCAATCTCTGTTGCACTGCTTGCTTGAACACGATTATAGATGTCAGTCTTAACATCATACCCTAGCTCTAGAAGGGGTACAGTTGTTTTCTCAGGTCCTTCGTATGCTGACCAGAACGTCCACTCCGTTTTTGTTCGTACAGAACTTCTAAAGACTTCTGCATCCCGAGAACTTTCACCCACGAGGCGGTATTGTGTTCGTTCTTTTGGATGATTATACAAATAAGAAAGCAACGCCTGGCTTTTCTGTTCCACAACAAACTTATCTTCTTGATAGAGTGTTAACTTTTTCTCATTCTGTTCAGGATCCATAAAACCTGCGTGTCCTGAATCAGCATCACCCCAATTTGGAACATTTAAGTAGAAAATGTTTCCTTGGCGATAAGGATAAAAGAAACCAGGCCCAAATGTTGGACGTACCACAGATTTGTACCAATGCTGTTCTAAACGGTCACCCGGATCATAATCGACAAGCTTGTCCCTCATTTCCCAGTACGTTTTACCTTTGTACAAGCCGGTCTTTTGATACCATTTGCTTCCTTCTGGAGCAGAGATCCATTCTTCCCGTTTATGAGGAAACTTTAAAGCATGCCATCCAATGACGTGATCAACCGTACGTGTTGGACGAAAATCATAGCGCCACTCTTCTCCATCTTCTCCGTTCTTGTCATCTGAATGATAAGAAGTATCTACCTTCGATAATTCCTCTTCCTTTGGTGCATATATCAACGTTTCATTCGGGATCTTATCCTGATAAACGGAAATGAGGTCATAGGAATAAGGTGAATATGGAGTACCTTTTACCGGAAGTACAAAATTTCCTTTTTGTGCTGCTGCAATTAACTCTTTTCCTTCCACACCCGAAACAGCTGTGACAGCAAGCGGAATATTTTTGCTGTATTCCTCTCTATTCAGATAGGATTCCCTGATTTCCTGCGGTGTGTCATTTACTACGATAAGTAATTTAACACCCGCTGCAATCGCAGCTTTCCCCCGTTCTTTAGGGGTTACTTCTGCACTTCTTTCTATGATTACTGCTTTTCCTTTCACATCTAGGCCTTCATAATCAGAAGCTGCTCCTTTTTTAGCGTACACCACTTTTAGATTGTGGTTCCCTTCAAGATTTGTGACGCCTCCTTGAGGAAGATCATCAATCACTTGATCACGGTACCTCATATCAAGGACTGGTTTTACTAAACGCCAGCGGGTTGAAAATTCAAATGTACCTTCCTCAACGCCATCAAGTGGAACAGCGTATACTTTATCGTGTACCACTGGGAGTGTCCATTGTTCTCCAACACCACCTTGCTTAAATACACGAGTGTAATCCATTCTTCGATAGGAATCCTCTGCTTCTCTAGGTGCTTTGACGACGACTTCATTCGCTTTTCGGGCATCGAGTTCTATGACCGTGTCCTTTGTCAGCTTTACTTCAGGATTTCCGACAAAAGCTACACCAGACTGATCTGTCTTTGTATCTACATCCATTAAGGAAGTAACTGTGTACGTATCTGGAGGAAGACGGAGTTCTCTTTCTCCATTAACTGTATAAAATTTCGGCCCGAGCTTAGGGGAGTAAAGCGTGACATACGCTAAGTTTGGTGAGCCATCACGATCAATCGGACGGATCTTCATCGAGTAAAGCTCGCCTTCTTTAACCAAGCTCATGGAAGTGTGAACAACTGGTTTACCATCCGCTTTAGCGTAGATATGTCCTTGGAGGGTAGCTCCTGGTGATACCAGGTTCACCGCTGCTTCTACCTTGATGGAAGCTTTCCCCTTCGCTGGTATAGTTACTTGATTGTCAGATAGCTGGAGGATCTCAGCTGGAGCAGGTTTGCCGCTTTTATCCAGCAATTCAGCCGTCAGATCTAACGTGATTGGTTTATCACCATCATTTGTATACGTAATTGTTCGTTCAACACTTTCTTCCTCTTCATGTGGCCAATCGAAAAAACCGAAGTATATGGACCCTGTAGCACGTACCTCACCTAAGGATGCAGGGATATCTAGTCGTCCAGTTCCTACTTCATAAGGCACATATTTTAATTTTTTTGTGTTACTCATAAGCGCTTCTTTTATGTCTTCCTTTGTCCAATTCGGATGCTTCTGCTTAAGAATGGCAGCAGCTCCTGCTACGTGAGGGGTTGCCATTGAAGTCCCGTTCAGTGATTTATAAGCTCCTTGACCGCTTGAATACTGTGAACGGGCTGCAATGATTCCAACACCCGGAGCAGACATATCTGGTTTTAATCCACTGTCTCCGATCCGAGGTCCTTTTGAAGTAAACGACGCGATTGTATCTGTTTTTGATACTGCTCCAATGGTAAGTGCTTTATCTGCAGCACCTGGTGCCCCTATTGATCCTTCCGATCCGTTATTACCCGCCGCAACAACAAACAGCGTTCCCGTTTCTTCTGTAATTTTATTTAAGGCTTGTGACATGGGATCTGTTCCATCGCTTGGCTGTTGGCTTCCTAAACTCATATTGACGATATCGGCATTTTGAGCAGCCCATTCCATTCCGTCGATAATCCAAGAATTTAACCCAGATCCATTGTTTGCTAAAACTTTACCTACGAGCAACTCAGCTCCTGGCGCAACACCCTTATTTTTTCCATTTGAAGCTGCACCTGTACCAAGTACTGTCGAAGCAACATGTGTACCGTGAGAATTGTAGTCTAAGATATTCTCACCTGGCACAAAGCTCTTGCTATCCTTAATTTTACCGGCTATGTCCGGATGATTCGGGTCAATTCCTGTATCCAAGACAGCAACCTTTACTCCTGTCCCATCAATACCAAGATTCCATGCCGTTGGAGCTCCCACTTGGGTAACGCTTTGTTCAAGACTCGCTTCTACTTTTCCGTCTAGCCAAATCTTTTCAATTTCTTGGTCCAATATAACCTCTGTACGTTCATTCTCACTCGCGTCTTCTTGAACCACTTGATCTGTTACAGCATTCCATAGCTTTTTTGCCTGAGATTTATCTACTGACACGGCAGCAGCTCGAATGCTTTCAAGAACCTTTGTCCTTCTTGAACCCTCAGGCGCTTTAGGAAGGTTTGCACTTGAGGCAGTACGGACCTTCGACTCCTTATACTGAACAATCATCGGAAGAGCCGTACTTCCTTTATCGGTGTATCCGTTCTTCACTAATTCTGTAATATTAAATAAGTCTTGATCGATCTTATCTGCCGCAACAAGAGGCATTGCTTCTTCTGGAATGACATATGTTTCATTATCTGCTGTGATGATTCTTGTGCGATCTTCTATTCCGTTTGCTGGCTTCACATCAATGACACTTTTTCCTTCACCAATTTCGGTTACGGTCACGACATCTCCCGTGATCAGTGTAATTTGATGTTTACCTTGGCCAGAAGACACATTATTCTCTTCTGATTCAATAAGCTGTTTTAGAGCCTCTTCTTGATTATTTAAAACATTTACCGGTGGTTGGGTACTTGCATTTCCTAAAATAGGTGATGCTAGTATGACAGTTGATAATGCAAGTGCAACAGGCTTTAACATACTGCTCTTCTTCATTATTTTTCCCCCTGTAGTAATAGTTTCAAAGTTTCCACGCTATGTCTTTGTTGTTTCTTCATTGTAAGCTCAAAAATTATTAACTGACTATCGGGGTTTTTATTGTCTATTCGTCCCGGTTTTTGCTTTGTTTTCGTCCTACTGGACTTGTGAGAGCTGTTTTTTTAGGACTTATGAATTATTTCTCTCTTTTTCTGTTGGGTTTTTATCAACTCTTTGTACCAAAAAAATAACCTCCCAAAAAGTTGGAAGGTTATTAAACATACTGATGTTTAGGTTCAATAGATTCTATGCATGTACGCGACAAGAGGTTGGCTTTTTCCATTTGTCCGTTCTTAACAAAATAGTGGTAAAGCTGTATTTGGTAATACTCTTTTTGTGGCTTCATATTATTTATGGAAAAGTAGGGATAAGCAGTTGATTCCAAATATTGATAATAATCATCTAGTTGATTTAAAATTTTAAATTGATGAAGGGTTAACAAGTGCAAACTGCGCTCATCTCCAAGCTTCTTAGCTTTTTCCAACCCCTCCTCTACCCATTTTAGTAATTTTTTTGGAGCATTAATGGACGATTTTGAGGCAGCATGGATATATCCTTCTAATGATCCTAAATATTCTTTGCTGTTAGGATCTTTCAGACTCATTGCTCGTCTATATAAGTCCATTGCTTTTAGGTAATGCTGATTTACAAACTGGTGATACGCATAGTTATGAAGAATGATCGATTGCTGTTCTTGCAGTCCGTATGTTTCACTCATTTCCAGCAGTGACTGATACTTGTCTTCTTTATATTCAGTCATGCTGTCCTGCTCCAGTTGGATTAGAATTAGCATTTCTGCATCTATGATTCTTGAGAAATTATGTGTTTTCATAAAGTAATCTAGACTTTTACTGACGTATTTATAGGCTAAGATATGCTGACCAAGAAAATAATGGCTAAGGGCGAGATGATAATAATATTCATGGTAAGGATACATAGAGTCGTCGATCTGTCTTAGAAGAACTTTTGCACCCTCATAATCTCTATCAAAATATAATAAACAAATGGCTTTATTATGTAACAATAAATGAACGTCTAAGTCTGATAGATTCTCTTCTTTCTCTGTCTCTTTCATAATCAGAGGAACATCAGAAAACTCTCCCAAAAGCATACTGTAGCGTATATGGATAAGCATATAGGTCCGTTGGAATTCTGGCAGTTCTAGTAATTCATATCCCTCTAACTTGCGTTTTAGTTGTTTAGCTTTCTTTTCCTGTCTTAACAAAATTGCTTCCATCCACTGATGTAGCAGTGACTTTATTGTATAATAGGTTTCTTTTTCCCTTTCCAAATCTACCTGCAGCCGATCTGCCAAAAGCTTTACAACTTCGGTTGAATACTCAGTTAGTCCTCTCTCAATCTTACTCACATGAGAACTTGAACAAATCCCCATACCGATATCACGCTGGGTTAACTGTTTCTTTTCACGAAAAAAGCTAATGATTTTCCCCTCAACCATTAAACTGTCTCTTCCCTTCATCGATTTAGTTCCAAAAAAAGTACATATCTTTATACGAATATGCACCCCGTTCTTTTTTATTTTCACCTTATGTTCGACAATATTTGGCTACATCCCTTCTGCCTTATGAAATGATTTATTAGATCTGGTTTTCAACTATTAGTGTGGCAAGAATATAGAATGTTACCCGTTTTAACCTTTCTGTATTACAACAGCTTCCAAAAAAAATTTAAACTAGGACAATCGTTGATATAACGAGGAAAAACAGGTGGACAAATGACTCAATTTTACAAAAAAACGAAAAATGTTATAAAACAGGTGTTGCAATATTTAAACTGTTATAATACAATGCATTATAATCAAACAATAACAAAACAGGAGGAACAAAAAATGAAAAATTACTTGGAGCTTCACCGCAACATACCGGATAAAACGTGTACAGAATGTGGATGTGTGATTGAGGAGCAGCACGAATCATACCTTTACGAGTGTGAGCGCTGTATGGGCAAACACGAGAGGTAAAAATTTTTTTACCTCTTCTGTTATACAACAATAACAAATATAAGCACCTGTTTAATAACATATTCAGAAAGGACTGTGGAATTAGTGACCATTGAAACCTCTAATCTTCAAGTGTTAGGCGATATCACCCCAGCGTATGAAAAGATATTAACCCCAGGTGCCATTCTTTTTCTAAAGTCATTGCACCTTCAATTCAACAGCACCCGAAAAGAACTTTTAGAACAGCGTAAAGTGAAGCAAAAAGAAATTGATTCAGGAATCATGCCCACCTTCTTACCTGAAACTGAACATATCCGAAACGGTGATTGGACCATCTCGCCTCTTCCTCAAGATCTACAAGACCGCCGAGTGGAAATCACAGGGCCGGTTGACCGGAAAATGGTGATCAACGCGCTTAACTCAGGGGCCAAACTGTTTATGGCTGACCTTGAAGATTCGAACTCTCCTACTTGGGAAAATACGATAGAGGGTCAGATCAACCTGAAAGATGCCGTTAACGGTACTATCTCTTTTGAGAATCCGAACGGCAAAAAATATACATTGAACAAAGACATTGCAACGCTGATCGTACGTCCCCGCGGATGGCATTTAGAAGAAAAACATATTGTTGTCGACAACGAAGTGATGTCTGGGAGTTTAGTAGATTTTGGACTTTATTTTTATCACAACGCGAAAACACTCATTGAAAAAGGTTCTGGTCCTTATTTTTACCTTCCTAAAATGGAAAGTCATAAAGAAGCGCGCCTTTGGAACGATGTATTCATCTACGCGCAAGAGCAGCTAGGAATTCCAAGAGGGACAATCAAGGCAACTGTACTAATCGAAACAATCGTCGCAGCTTTTGAAATGGATGAAATCTTATTTGAACTGCGTGAACACTCTGCAGGTGTAAACTGCGGACGCTGGGATTATATCTTCAGCTATATTAAGAAATTCCGTAACCAGCCACACGTCATTCTGCCTGACCGGTCGCTCGTTACGATGACAGTACCATTCATGAGATCATACTCTCTCTTAGCGATCAAGACGTGTCACAAACGGAACGCCCCAGCGATCGGCGGAATGGCAGCGCAGATTCCGATTAAAAATGATGAGGCGGCAAACGCAGCTGCTTTTGAAAAAGTACGTGCTGACAAAGAGCGCGAGGCATCAGATGGACATGACGGAACATGGGTCGCTCACCCTGGACTTGTACCTGTTGCGATGGAAGTGTTTGATCGCATCATGCCAGAGCCGAACCAGATCGACCGAAAGCGTGAAGATGTGGTCGTAACGGCTGATGATTTAGTGGCTGTACCAGAGGGCGAAATTACTGAGGAAGGCTTGCGCGTCAACATCAGTGTCGGCATTCAATACATTGCATCATGGCTTAGAGGAAAAGGTGCTGCACCGATCAACCACCTTATGGAAGATGCAGCAACAGCAGAGATCTCAAGAGCCCAAGTATGGCAATGGATCCGACACCCTAAAGGCATTTTAAGCGATGGCCGCAAAGTTACATTCGAGCTGGTAGAGGAACTAAAACTGCAGGAAGTTCAAAAGTTGAAACAGCAAATGAATGAAGACTCATTCAACTCAGGCCGCTTTATGGAGGCTGTCGGGTTGTTTGATGAACTGATTCGTGATGATGATTTTCAGGATTTCTTAACCAATCGAGGGTATGAGGTGTTGTAACCTCTTCCTCATGCAAAATTAAAGCTACACATTTTTGAAATCAACAATAAAAAATCCAAAACTTTAAGGAGAGAAACAAATGAAACAATCACGTGTGGAGAAATTACAGGAAATGTGGCAAAACGAAGAGCGCTGGTCAGGAGTTCAGCGTCCCTATACAGCTGAAGAGGTTATTCGCTTGCGAGGATCCATTGATATTGAACATACACTTGCAAAAAAGGGTGCGGAAAAATTCTGGGATCTGCTTCAAAATGAAACATATGTAAACGCTTTAGGTGCACTAACAGGCAATCAGGCGGTTCAGCAAGCAAAGGCAGGTCTGAAAGCCGTATACTTAAGCGGTTGGCAAGTTGCAGCTGATGCCAACCTTTCAGGAAACATGTATCCTGACCAAAGTTTGTACCCAGCAAACTCCGTGCCACACGTGGTAAAACGCATCAACTCTGCACTTCAGCGCGCCGATCAGATTCAGCATATGGAAGGCGGAAATGAGGTCGATTACTTCCTCCCGATCGTTGCCGATGCAGAAGCTGGTTTCGGTGGACAGTTAAACGTATTCGAACTGATGAAAGGCATGATTGAATCTGGTGCGTCTGCTGTTCACTTTGAAGATCAATTATCTTCTGAGAAAAAATGCGGTCACCTAGGTGGGAAAGTATTACTGCCGACACAAACAGCGGTGCGCAACTTAATCTCAGCGCGTCTTGCGGCTGATGTTATGGGCACGCCAACTGTCTTAATCGCGCGTACCGATGCGGATGCTGCAGACTTGATAACGAGTGATATCGATCCTGTTGACCGCGCATTCATTACAGGTGAGCGAACGGCTGAAGGCTTTTACCGTACGAATGCTGGTCTTGATCAAGCGATCGCGCGAGGTCTTGCGTATGCGCCATATGCAGATTTAATCTGGTGTGAGACGAGTGAACCAAACTTGGAGCAAGCGCAGCGTTTTGCCGATGCAATCCACGAGCAGTTCCCTGGTAAACTATTAGCTTACAACTGTTCACCTTCTTTTAACTGGAAAAAGAAGCTGGATGACGCGACGATTGAAACGTTCCAGCAGCAGCTTGCGGCAATGGGCTACAAGTTCCAGTTCGTAACGTTGGCTGGTTTCCACGCACTGAACCACAGCATGTTTGAACTGGCAAAAGGCTACAAGTCAAGAGGCATGGGTGCTTATTCTGAGCTTCAGCAAAGAGAGTTTGATAGTGAAATCGACGGATACACGGCAACACGCCACCAGCGCGAAGTAGGAACAGGCTACTTTGACGAAGTAACACAGCTTGTTTCAGGCGGCACAGCTTCCACAACGGCCCTAAGAGGATCTACAGAAGAAGACCAATTTCAGTCACAGAAAGCATAGAGATAGAATTGTTGGGTAGGAGTTTTAATAGAGAAAGGACAGGGGCAACGAGAGCACCTGTCCTTTTGACGATTTCGATATTTGGCGAAAAGCCTATAACCATTTTTCAAGGGACTATAAATGTTTTTGAAGGCCTATAAAAAAGGATTAAGGGACTATAAACTTTTTTAACGGCCCATAAAATCCAAATTACGGCCTAGAAACGATTCCCCCCCCTTCTATTGCCTACAAAAAAGGAACGGCCCCTTATCAACAGGAGCCATTCCTTCAGAAATTTAAGCTTTCACATCCCGCTTCTGGAACACAGTAAACGTAATCGCAAGCATCACGGCTGTATACACAGCAAGCACACTTATAGAGAACGGCAGCGTCAAGTCCTTGATCAACTGGTTTTGCCCATCAATCAAAACGCTAAGGTCCATGTTGGCAAAAAGTGTATAGACGATCCAGTCTTTTGTTGCGAGCAGCATCACAATCGTGTTTCCTGCAAACAGCGTAAACATCGCTACCCCAATCGCGACCGAGTTACTCATAAACAGCGTGGAAATCATGAACGACAAAGCTACAAGCGCCGTCAATTCAATAAACTCTACACCGATATTGGCAAAAACGTACTCAACAATCAGTCGTTCTTTTACCTGTTGGTCTTCGGTTACAATCAGATACGATTGATCCATTCCACCAAATCCATAGGCAAGCCCACCAACAAGCCACGTTGCCACAATCACAACGAGCCACATCACAAAGGCAAAACCTAATGTGGCAAGGAATTTCGACAATAAGATCTTCCATCTGCTATACGGACGAATGAGCAGCATCTTAATCGTTCCCTTGGCAAACTCACTGGATACGATATCACTGGCCACTACGATCACAAACAATCCGATAAGAGACGAGATCGGTGCCATGTCTTTCATAAATTGCCATGTAGTCGTTTCATATGGCGAGATGTTATTGGCAATGGCGTATTCGTTTTGCTTGATGTTTGTTTCGAGCATCTCAATATAAAACGCATCATCACCATTTTTCTTTGCTTCTTCAAGTGCCTTTTTATCGTCATTCGTGGTTTGAGTCAGTTCTTGTTTCCAATTGTTATTCACTTCTTCATCCGTCGTCACTTTATCATAGACGGCAACACCTATAATGATGATGATCGGAAGCGCAAGGAAAATCCAAGTTCGCACACGGCTAAAAATCTTAATCCACTCATTCGTTAACAGGGACAGCCACTTCACTCACATCGCCCCCTTTCCTCGTCATTTCTAAGAATCGCTCTTCTAACGTCTTCGTTTTACGCTGAATACCAACAACGAGAACACCTGCTAGTACAAGCTGTTTGTTCAACTCTGCAATAAATCGTACGTCAGATGCTTCCACAATCAGTTCATTGCCGGATTCAGTCACGGCAAGTCCATCATTCATCTTCACTATAACTTGTTTAGCCTGTGAAATATCTCCCTCAATCAGGAAGTGAACTTTTACGTCAGCTTCATCTTCTTGGTTCGTGATTTCGTCAATTCGTACAAGTTTTCCGTGCTGAATGATAGCAACGCGGTCACACATCATCTGCATCTCAGCAAGCATGTGAGAAGATACGACAACAGATGTGCCGTTGTTTGCGAGTAGACGCAGATAGTTTCTTAGATCATAAATTCCTTGTGGATCGAGTCCGTTTGTCGGTTCGTCTAAAATCAACACGTTCGGCTTATGTAAAAGGGCTTGCGCTACTCCAAGTCGCTGTCTCATACCAAGCGAGTACGTTTTGACTTTGTCATGAATGGCATATTTCAGATCGACAAGTTCAATGACTTCATCGATTCTTTCTTTTGTCACATCCGGCATGATTCGCGCGTATTGCATGAGGTTTTTATATCCTGACATATAATCATACAGCTGCGGATTTTCAACAATCGCTCCAACACGTTCCATGGCTTTTTCATAGTTTCCGCGAATGTTGTCACCATTAATTAGAACATCACCGTCTGTTATTGAGATGAGCCCCACAATCATTCGAATCGTTGTCGTTTTTCCGGCACCATTCGGACCGAGCAGCCCAAAGATCTCCCCTTCTCTAACCGAAAAAGACAGATCATCCACAATGGTCTTGTTCTTCATTCTTTTCGTTAAGTTTTTTAGTTCTAACGTATGTGTTGTCATGAAATTCCCAACTCCTCCTATCTCAACTCTCTCTTTTTCCCAATTATCTCTACGAGTGAATACAATGGATAGTTTCAAAAATTTTGTAAAATATTTACTTTCAGATTAAAGGCTTCTTTCTGCTGTAACCTTGTGTCTCTCTCTTTTCGTTATACGAGTCGATAAATAGACACCAAGTATGACTAGCGCTCCACCTGCCGCTTGATAATATGCGAGTGTTTCATCTATAAACAGTACGGCAAAAATAGCTGCGAATACGGGAATCAAGTTCAAAAAAATACCTGCTTTATTCGGTCCAACTTGCTCTACCGCTGTGTTCCACGACATGAAGGCAACGATTGAGGCAAAGATTCCCGTGTATAAAATGGTGAGGATAGAACCAGCTGACCAGACGATATCTGTACTTTGAGCTTCTTTTATAAAAAACGGAAGCAGGATTATGATTCCGAGAACCATGGAAACCGTGAACGTACTGTATGTGGGAAGTTTTCCAGCATATCTTTTGATAAGCAGTGAATAAATGCTCCAGCAAATAACGGCCGCGATTACGATCAGGTCTCCCTTGTTAAAGGAAAACTGCAGCAACACCGCAAGTGAGCCCTTTGAAATAATAAACAGAAGGCCGGCTATTGAGAGAATGGCGCCTAAAATTTGCTTGGCGTTCAGCCGCTCTCCTAGCCATATGAAAGACAAAATAAAGATAATAATCGGTGTTGACGTGTTTACGAGTGAAGCGTTGATGGAAGTTGTATGATGAAGGGCAATGTACAGAAGTGTGTTGAATCCAGTGATGCCTGTCAGTGCCATGAGTAGTACAATTCGCCACTCCTTTTTTACCACCTGCCATTCTTTACGCAGAAAGGGCCACGCGAATGGAAGAAATATGATGAATGCTGTGCACCATCGCAAAAAAGAGAGTGTAACTGGCGGTAAACTGCTCGTGATGGCTCGTCCAATCACGAAATTGCCTCCCCAGATTAAGGTTGCGACAACTAGAAGTACATATGGGTTCATTTTTTTCATGTAATGATCACACCTTTTTTATGTAATTATGTCTAAATTCAAAAATAAAGGCCATTCGATAAACCTGACAGCAGTAAGTCACAAGGCAAAAGTAGCAACTTCACACTTTTCAAAATCATTTTATCCCACTCTATCAGACTATTTATGAAGGAGATATGGTCATTTCGGCTCAAACTGTAAAAATGTAAGCTTTTTTTCTGTAAAAACCTCGACAATGCTGTACAATGGAAACTAAAATCATTTTAATACTTTACTTCATGAAGTAAAAGCAGAAGAAAGAAGATGACGTGATGAAACCGTATCGTACGTATATTATTTTGTTCTCTGTGATGGTGGTATGGGGGCTTAACGTAACAGCGACGAAAATTCTCGTTACGAACTTCATGCCTGTCACGATCACAGGGATTCGTGTTCTAACCGCTGGGTTAACGGTATTTCTGCTGCTCGCTCTTATAAAAAAGGTTCGAACACTTACGAAAAAAGAGTTTTGGTATGTTTTTTTAGCTTCGATCTTTAATGTTTTGGCGCATCATTATTTTCTGTCGATCGGTCTAACCGAAACAACAGCCACAAACGGCGGTTTGATCATGGGCATGTCACCGCTTCTCACGACCATCCTTGCCATTTCGTTCTTAGGTACACCGTTAACACTGCTAAAGACGGTCGGACTATTACTAGGATTTTCTGGAGTTGCCTTCATCGTCTTAGAAGGCAGCCAAGTAACAGGCATTTCGTTTGGTGATGGGTACATCCTTTTGTCTGTTCTTACGCAAGCCGTTAGTTTTATTTTAATAAAAAGAGTCGCACACACGCTGGATCCCCGCTTGATGACTGGGTACATGATGGTAATCGGCTCACTGTTCTTGATTGTGATTGGATTGATTGAGGAGCCTCAAGGATTTGCTGGAGTGATTGAGAATTCAACGGTATCATTATGGCTCATCTATTTCGCTTCCGCCTGTATTGCTACAGCGATGGGGCACATGCTTTATAACGAAGCGATCGGTAAAATCGGAGCGTCTGAAGCGTCAATCTTCATTAACTTGAATCCGTTCTTCGCTTTAGTCGGTGCTGTTTTGTTTTTGGATGAAAAGATACTTTTTCAGCATATCCTCGGATTTTTTCTCATCATCACCGGAGTCCTATTAGGATCTGGTGCGGTTGAAGAGATTCGAAACAGACGATTGCGCAAAAAAAATGCCGCATAACGTTTTTGGCTGAAAATAAAAACGACCAGATTTTAATGTCTGGTCGTTTTCTCATTTATGAGCTAGTGGATGTTGTCTTTTTCTTCATTCTTTTTAATATAATGGTCTGAATCGTCAAAAACACATTTCCTACCATCCAATAGAGTGGCAATACCGCTGCCAGCTTCCATGCTGATGAAAGGATGATGACTGGCATGATGTAACCCATCATTTTCATCTGCGGATTTTCCGCTGCTAACTCAGCTGTGCTTAATTTATACTGAACGAGCGTTGTGATGGCCGCTAGTATCGGTAGCAGATGTAGAGGATCTGCTGTTCCTAAGTTAAACCAAAGGAAGTTGTGCAGTGCGATTTCTTTTGTTTTGATGATGGCATAATAGAAGGCCATCAAGATAGGCATTTGGATCAAAAGAGGCAGACATCCCATTGATAAGGGATTCACCTCGTGTTTTTTATAAACTGTCATGAGTTCATTTTGTAATTTGAGCTGAGACTCACGATCTTTGCCGTTGTATTTTTCTCGAAGCTGTTTAATTTCCGGCTGTAACTTTTTCATTTTTTCCTGATTTTTCGTTTGTTTTAGTGTTAAAGGCAAAATCAAGAATCGAATAACGATGGTTAAGAAGATAATGGCCAGTCCATAATTATCGTTAAATAGATAAGCTGCATATTTTATAACTTGTGAAAAGGGATAGATGAAATAATGATTCCAGATACCTGTGCTATCTGCTGTGATCGGTGTTCTGTTGCAGCCCGATAACAGAGAAATAGCGATTAATAAGAGAATGGATACATACTTTTTCAAAAATGGTTCCTCCTTGTTTTTAAAAAACTTTAAGCAAACAAGGAGTGTACGTGTCCTTCTTTATCATCAGGCGTTTCTTTTCTAAACATCTTACGCGCAATCTCGTCACGAATAAAGCAATAGTTTTGAACGAGGCGAGGATCTGTCATCACTTTTTCAAGTTGAATCCCAGCCGTTTTCTGAGGTCGATTTGATTTGTGGACGACAGAGCTACTGACAAACGAATAAAGCTGCCCAACGATGATAAAAGTCAACGCAAAACTAACGGATAACAGCAAGGCATCCATATTACATAACAGGTCTAAAAACTCTATCATTCAAATCACCTCCTACTTATCATTATACAAGAATTTAGCGCTTTATTCTATCTCACCCTAGAAACCGGTGATAAAGAGACTTTGCTTCTGCTGCATCTTTCGTTCCATGAACGAGCGCTCGTCCGTCTTTAAAAAGCACAAGGCGGCGGCTGCCATTTTGCAATTCGAGCAAATACAGATTTCGGCGGACTTTTCCATGTGGTGAGAGTCTTTGTTCCATTTCTTTTAAATCGATCTCGCGGTTGAAGGATGGCCGAATCTGAACCGTATCACGTCCGCATAGTACAGCCGTTTTTAACGCTGCGTTTTTTTCTAGATGAGGATACGTCGGATTCTTTCCGCATGATGGACAATCCTCTTTCTTCGCCTTTTCCATTCCAAGCTGCACGTGCTGATTTTCCCAGAGATCAAACGTTACGATTTTCCGCCGGACGCCTTGAAAATCCTCGACTAAAATTTTCAATGCCTCTGCTGTCTGATAAGCGGTTACCATTTGAACAGCAGGTGCAATGATTCCAGCTGTGTCACACGTTTGGTTGTACGCTGGAATTTTATTTATAAAACAGTTCAGGCATGGCCCTTGCCCGGGAATGATGGTGTAGGAGATGCCGTAGCTCCCGACACATGCCCCGTAAATCCAAGGCACCTTATATTTTTGAGACAGGTCGTTGATGAGTAACCGTGTTTCAAAGTTGTCCGTTGCATCTAGTATAAGATTGATTCCCTTGATCAGCTCTTCTGCTTCTTCAATTCCCATATCCATCACATGTGCCTGGATTTCTACCTCTGAATTGATTTCGGCTAGCCTGTTTTTAGCAGCAATGACTTTTGGAAGCTGTTGTTTTGCATCATTCTCCGTATACAGCTGCTGGCGCTGCAGGTTCGTCCAATCTACATAATCCCGGTCAACGAGGACAATGCGTTTTACACCCGCTCGTGTAAGCGATTCCGCACTTGCTGCGCCTAGGGCTCCTGCTCCAACGATCAGTACGCTCTTTTGCCGTATTTTATTTTGCCCCTCTTTACCGATCGGGCGAAATAGTTCCTGTCTTGAATACCGTTCATTCACTTCACACTCAACCCTTCTAATGGACTGCTGGCTGTTGCGGTTTCTTTTCTCACAATCCTGCCTGCTTCATATCCTAACAGTCCAGCTTCTATAGCCATCTTCATGGCCCGCGCCATTTTCACTGGGTCCTTTGCACCCGCTACAGCTGTGTTCAACAGCACACCGTCCGCTCCTAATTCCATCGCGATCATAGCATCACTTGGTGAACCGATTCCCGCATCTACGATAACCGGTACAGCCGTTTGCTCAATAATGAATTTTAAATAAAGGGGATTAATGATTCCTTGACCCGAACCGATCGGAGAAGCAGCCGGCATGATGGCATGCGCACCCAGTTCTTCTAATCTTCTTGCAAGAACCACATCATCTGACGTATAGGGCAGCACGATAAAGCCTTCTTTTAACAGTTCTTCTGTCGCTTTTAATGTTTCTATTGGATCAGGCAAGAGCGTCTTGTCACAGCCGATGACTTCTACCTTTACCATATCACATAATCCCGATGCTTTTGCTAGTTTTGCGATCCGTACGGCTTCTTCTGCCGTTTTTGCTCCAGCTGTATTCGGTAACAGTGTATATTTTTTCAGATCGAGCATTTCTAAAAAGTTTGGCTGAGTCGCCTCAAAAATGTTCATCCTCCGAACAGCAAACGTTAGAATTTCAGATTCTGAGGCGTCTACCGCTTTTTTCTGTGTTTCAAAATCAGGGTATTTGCCTGTGCCTAAAAGAAGTCTTGATGAAAATGAATAAGGTCCAATGTTTAGCATGAAATCACCCTCCACCGACAAAACGCACAAGTTCAATTTTGTCGTTTTCTTTTATTTGAGTCTTACTTTGGTTTTCATTCGAGATAATATCCTGGTTTACTTCGGCAATCACAATCTGATCGTTCAAATTTAAGTGTTCCAGCAGTTCAGTGATCGACTGCAGTGAATCCGGCACCTGTATCTCTTTTCCGTTGATCATAAGCTTCACTCATACGCACCTCGCTTTCAATTTGGTCAGCAATCATCTTTCCTGTAACAGGAGACAGCAAGATGCCGTTTCGGTAATGTCCAGTTGCGAGAAACATTCCTTCCCATTCTGGATGTGGACCGATATAGGGTTTCCCAGTTTGTGTTTGAGGTCGAATACCTGTCCAAGCCTTTTCAAAAACAGCTTTCTGAAGACAGGGTACAATCTGCTTCGCTCTCTCCATCAGCTCAAACATACCAGTGAACGTCACGCTTTCGTCGAACGTATCTGGAATACTTGTCGCACCGATCACTATCCGGTTGTTTTGTTTCGGGACAAGGTAACATCCTTTGTATTTGACGGTTCCTGTCAGAATTTTGTCATCCGTTCTAAAAGAAACACATTCCCCTTTCACAGGCACCATCTGTAGGGCAGGGTCTAATCTTGAACTCCAAACCCCGCCAGCTATAATGACGTGTTCCGCATGAATTTTTTCTATATTCGTTTCGACGCCCGTTATCCGCTTTTTATTTTGGAGCAGCTGGATGACTTCTGTTTGTTCTCTCACTTCTGCCCCCATTATCTTCGCAGCTTTTAGATAAGCTTCTGTAAGTTTCACAGGCGAGACTTGACCGTCATTCGGAAAATACAGCGCTCCACGGATCGAAGTCGCTAAGGCTGGTTCTCGTTCTAAAAGTTCTGAAGAAGTTAGCCAACGAATTTGTTCTCCATGAAAAAATTCCTTTTGGCCTCTTCTTTGAAGCTGAAAGACCTCTTCCTCTGTAAAAGCAAGTTCATAGATTCCGTTTTCAATCATTTCTATGTCCGTTCCGCTTATCTCGAACAGTTCTTGAGAGAGAGTCCGAAACATCTCACGGCTAGTTTTGGCAAGCGGGTAGTAAGGATTGTCTGCACCAAACTCCATCTGCGCTCCAAGCATACCTGCTGCTGCAGAGGAGGCTTTTTCGCCCACTTGCCCTTTTTCTAGCAAAAGGACTTTCTTTTTTCTTTTGGAAAGCTGGTAGGCAATAGAACAACCGATGACCCCGCCTCCGATAATGATCACTTCATACGTTGAACTCATTGGCTTACCTCCAGTTCTTGCTGATACTCCTTAACAGCATCTAGCGGAGAAATTGATTCTAAGATGCCAGACATAACGGCAATACCGCTCGCCCCTGCATGAATAACCTCTCTTACATGCCTTGGCTGAATACCCCCTATTGCGATCACAGGAAGAGGTGTGTTGCTTGTTATTTCCCTTAACCCTTGAAGTCCTTGTGGCAATTTCCCTTCCTTTGATGCTGTAGGGTATATATGGCCATATAACAAAAAGTGAGCGCCACTTTTTTCAGCATAGCGTGCCTCTTCTATCGCATGTACGGAACAACCGATGGTGAGCCTCGGAAAGGCACATTTGACATGGTTCACGTCCAATCCATGATAAGGAAGCTGAACGCCTCTTGTTCTGAAGCATTCCGCGACATCGGCTCGATCATTAATCATTAACTTAGATTGGGGCACACCAATGTTTAGTAGATTTGTGATTAAGTTAGAGAGCTCTCTTTCCGTTCTTTCTTTTTCACGTATATGAAAAGCAGTGATGTACGGGTAGATGTTATAAAGAATTTCCATGAGCTGTTCATCTGATTGCTTGCCCGTTGAAATCACATGAAGTTCTTTTTTCACAATAAAAAACCACCTCCTTTGTTTAGAAAAGAGGTGGTTTTACAAAATTCAGCATTTGTTAAGCGGGATTCTGTTCAAACACACCACTTCCCTACGCTGGTTCTAACCAAATCAGGTTCCAAGGGTCTTAAAGTACACTTTAATCTCAGCCTTTAAAAGGCACCCCTAGCGGTGAATCGCTATTTAATTGTTATTCATATTACATCCATTTTATCGTTAAATCAGGCTTATAACAACAGGATGTCTGATTCAATTAAAAGGATCTGGCGTCTTTAATATGAATCTCAACTTTTTTTACTTGCAATGAGAGTGTCCTAATTTGTTAATAAAAGGTAAAATAGGTATATAGAATCATAAAGGTTAGATTTCATTAAGATGGGGTGCGGTTATGATGGAAGGAAATCGTGTGAAAAGGCATTACGATTTCGATTGGGTTCGTGTGTTGGCCACTTTTATGGTATTTCTGTATCACTGTTCTATGTTCTTTAATCCGTTTCCATGGCATATCAAAAATAACGAATTAAACGCGAGCTACATATTGGTATTTTCTCTTTTTGTCGGTGCCTGGATCATGCCTATCTTTTTCTCAATTTCAGGTATAAGCGTTTCTTACGGGTTGAAGAAGAGAAGTATCTCGGCATTTATAAAAGAACGGTTCATCCGTCTTGGTATTCCACTTGTATTTGGAGTCTTGATTTTAACACCGCCGCAAATCTATATTGAACGATTAACGAACAACCAGTTTAAAGGGTCCTTTTTTGCTTTTTTTCCTCATTTTTTTGATGGGGTCTATTTAGACTTTGGCGGTACGGGAAATTTTGCTTTTTTTGGTCTGCACTTATGGTATTTATTGGTTCTACTCGTTTTCTCCTTGCTGACGATACCGTTATTCAAATGGGCCCGTAACCCCGTTATCTTCAAAAAAGTTCACTTCGTTCTCTTGCCAACCCTACTGATATTAGCAGGAAGTTTGAAAACACAGAACTTAGGCGGTTGGGATCTTATTTTTTATTTATTGATCTTTGTATATGGCTTTTACTTTTTTTCAAGCGAAAACTTTAAACACATTGTTGCATCAACGATTTCCCTTCACGCCATTGTTGCTATATGTACGACATTTCTATATATCATGTGGTTCATGGAAGGATATCCTGAGCCAGGTACTTTAGAAAACTTCATCTTTTATAGCGTTAGAACGATAAATTGTTGGAGCTTGTTATTATGTATTTTCTATTTAGCAGAAAAGTATCTATCAATTTCAAATCGCTTTTTAAAATACGGCAGTGAAGTTTCTATGCCTTTCTATGTTTTACACCAACCTGTTATTATTTTGATCGCCTTTTTGATTCGTGATGTTTCTTGGTCCATACCGGTAAAACTGATTTTCCTCATATCTGTTTCTTTTACCTTGATAATGCTTTGTTATCATTTTGTGATCCGGCACGTATCTGTTCTAAGAATTTTGTTTGGAATGAGAACTATGAAGAAAGCGACAGTGAAAAAAGAGGCCGCTTAAGACAAGCAGTCTCTTTTAAGTTTATACCAATAAATATGCGATTGGAGTGGCCAAAATTAATGCTAACACCGTGCGCTGGAACCAGATCCATAGAAGTTTTGGCACACTGATCGGAATTTCTGTTGATAATACACATGGAATGCTTGCTGAAAAGAAGAGGACGGATGCTACGGATACGACGCCGATTACAAATTTCGTGACAAGTGCCGCTTCTGTTACCAATAGGGCTGGGAGGAACATTTCTGCAACACCGATTGAGGCTGCCTTCGCGGCAAGCATCGCATCTGGAAGCTGCAGCGCCCATGTGATCGGATAGAACACGTAGCCGATCCAGTCAAAAACAGGCGTGTATTCCGCTAGCAACAGACCGATGAGCCCAACACTCATGATAGAAGGCAGGATGCTCATCGCCATCACGAAACCGTCTTTTAAGTTAGACCAGATATTGTTCCAAAAGGCAGGAGCATTCTGTGATGAATCCAAGGCGCTTCTCCACGCGGTTTGCAGATATTTCTCGCTAACCACTTCCTCTGGCTGCCCCTCTCCGCCAACATATGAATCTTCCATTCTGCTTAACGGACGGATTCGAACGGTAATGGCTGTTACTAAGAACGTGACAACGAGCGTCGTCCAGAAGTACGTGTTCCACATCTCCATCAGTCCTAGCGTATTCGCTACAACGATCATGAACGTGGCGGAAACCGTTGAAAAGCCAGTTGCAATGATCGCCGCTTCTTTTACCGTATACTTTCCTTCCTTAAACACGCGGTTCGTGATGAGTAAGCCGATTGAATAGCTGCCAACAAACGACGCAACTGCATCAACCGCTGATCGGCCAGGCGTCTTCCAGATCGGCCTCATAATTTTTTGTACGAGGACCCCGATAAACTCCATCAGCCCATAACCTACGATAAAAGCTAAAAATACTGCCCCAAGCGGAACGAGTAAGCCTACTGGGACGACAAGTTTTTCGAATAAAAATGGTCCCATGTTCGGGTCACTTAACCAGCTCGGACCCCACTCAAAGTAAAGAAGGACTGCCGCGATCAGACCGACGACTTTTAACAAAGAAAAAGTAGTTGTAACTCTGTCTTTGTTCCACGTTTTTGTGTAGAACGGATAAACCGCACCAAGCAGAATGACGAGTAACGCGTAAATGGGGACGGCACTACCCGCTGTATCTCTCACCCATGTGACGAGGTGATCGAGCGGAATGGACGACTTCCCTTTTACCGTGATCGGAACGAAGAACATGAAAATGCCGACTGCGCTGAAAAAAAGAAACTTCAAAGAATGAGACCAGGAATCTGCAGCTTTTTTCATTTCATTCAACTCCCTCAACCGTTGATAAGCCTGCCGGTTCAGGCTCTCTATACATCATATCGGGACAAAGGACGAATTATGACGAGTCGTGCTTGTACAACTGTCTCTTTTTTAAATCCCCTTTTTCAAACAAAAACATGTCTGTTTTGAAGGTGTCTAGGGAATACCATTTACATAACCATAAATAATAGGAGTGTTAACATGCGATACTTTATGAATGTGAATAAAAGTGTGGAAGAAGAGTACGGCAAGCTGTTTAGTTTTAATCCTATAACAAATGAAGAAAACGAGGATGAGCTTGAAGTGATGAACAACTTAGACGAGCAGGATAAAGGGAAACCTTATATCTTTCCTAAAAGCTTCTTGCTTGAGGTTTCCGCTGAAGATTATAAGCAGTATGCGGAAGCTAAGAAACAAAATGGGGATATTAGAGGTGTGACGGAGAAAATTTTGGAGAGGTATCGGAAGTGATGTATGTAAGGCAGATTGAAAAAGCACTGCAGAAAACTTGCAGTGCTTTTCATTTTTTCACTTCCGCTTGTAACCTGAGTATCGATAACCTCTCATTAAAAAAGATCCGTTAATTGTAATGAATAAGCCAATGAAAATGTAGTAACTAGCTTTGACAATAGCGCAATTGTGATAAAACGATTTGCTTTTACGCCACTGATTCCTGCTCCAACACAGATAATCTCATCCGGCAAGACGGGAATGATAAATAACAACCCTAAAATCCACATTTCATTCTTTCTCACAGATCGATGATATTGTTCTAATTGCTTTTCGTTTACTAAGCGTTGTACAACTTTCATCCCAAACGTACGAGATAGATAAAACATCGTCAGAATCCCTAAAACAGCACCCAGGAAACCTAGTATAAATGCGCTTAGCGACCCTAATGCAGCACTACCCGCAACAACCGTTACCATCTCTGGAACAGGCAATATAATGGGCTGTGCGAAACAGACCATAAAGTAGATAAATTTAGCGAGTTCTATATTCTCGTTAAGAATGCTTTCTAATCCTTTGTTGTCGAGTAAAACCACCATACTGCTCACGATATGTGTGAGATAAATGGATAAGACAAATAGGCTATATACGATAGATCCAGTCTTTGTCATTTCAAAGATTGTTCTTTGTCTTAATAAATGCGATACCAACAATGTAACCATCAATAGATAACCTATACTGAAGCCAATTATTCTGTATGATGATTCAAACGTGGATAGTGTTTGAGATAGAAGTAAGATTGAAATGATCAACATCCCTAACTGTTTAAGAACGGGATACGTGTATGGGTTAAATAATTTATATGAAAATGAGCTTAATGGGCTTTTAAGATTCATGGATCCGACTCCTTTTCTTACTGTTACATTCATTATGAAAAATAAAACTTAAGAAAAGGTCAGGGATATTCTTAAGGTTTCTTAACTTTTTAAAAGCTGTTTCCATAAACTTTGTTGTTAATGCAAGTGTGATTTCCTTTCCAGATGCTCGCTTTCCGCCTCACATCCTCCCATCAACCGTCACAAATGAAAATAAAAAAGCTTATGAAACATGCCTCATAAGCTTTGATTATATAGGAAGTATGATGATGATGGTCAGCCATCCCTCATCGTATTCCGCGCGTATCCGTCCTCCGTGCAGTTCTACGATCCTTTTAGAAATAGCGAGCCCCAGCCCTGTTCCTTCTTTCTCGCTGCGAGCTTTTTCTCCAACTAAAAACCGTTCAAACAATTGATTGATGTCCTGAACTTCGGGTCTTTCTGTTTGATTAGAGAATCGAAATTCTGCATTAGAAGATTGTAAATCTAAGGCAACCTTAACAATAGAGGGCTTTTTACTGTATTTCACCGCATTCATAAGAATGTTTTCGTATACTCGCACCATTTTCTCAATATCAATTAAGATTTCAACTGGTTTCTCTGTCAATGTTTGCTCGACGATAATGTTGTCTTTCTCAAAAATGGGAATGTATTCACCGAGCATCTGACCTAGTAAAGCAGATAGATCCACTGGGACTAGATTTAATTTCACATCTGAACTTGAAAGTCGTGTGTATTCAAACAACTCATTAATTAGAGAATTCAACCGTTGAGATTTGGCATAGGTTGTTTCAAGATACTCACTCATTTCAAGATCATTCCGGTACTGCTTGTTCCGAAGCAAGTCCAAATAACCGATGATTGATGTTAAAGGTGTTCTCAAGTCATGAGAGACATTAGTAATAAGTTCATTCTTTGCCACTTCTACTTGTCTTTCACGCTCGAACTTGTTTTCAAGCTCTTTTGACATAAAATTAATATTCTCTGCTAGCTGAGTGAGTTCGTCTTTTCCCTCTGCTTTTATGGTAAGACCTAACTTTCCGTTAGCTATGGAGTTAACACTGTCCGAAATCACCTTTAAGTAAGCAACTTTCTTTCTTATCAAGACTAAGAACACCAGAATAAAAACAAGGATAGATACAGCAAGCATGAAAAAATACATAAAGTTAAAAGCAAAAACACTATCCTCATTCAGCAAATTACTTTCATAAAGGTATCTAACAGAAACTGCGTTTACAATGAGCACCAAGTAAGAGGCTAAAAGACTTACTGCAATAACTGCCAGGAGCTTAAGAATCAGCTTATTTCTAAGTCTTTTCAATTTCATATTTTATACCCTACACCCCAAACCGTCTTTATATAGATAGGCCGCTTAGGGTCTTCTTCTATTTTATCTCGTATCTTTGTGATATGAACCATTACTGTACTGTCTGATTTATAAAAATCCTCTTGCCAGACAGCTTCATATATTTTTTCAATACTTAGTACGATGCCTTTATTGCGTGCAAGTAACTCTAATATCGCGAACTCTTTTGGTGTGAGTCTTACATCTTTCTCTCTTACGGTAACCTGACGAGTTTCGGTGTTAATCTTTAAATCTCCAATCTCAATCCATTCCCGGTTCACATCTGTATCCTGATTATATTTTCTATACCTTCTTAGTTGTGACTTAACACGCGCAATTAATTCCAATGGATTAAACGGTTTGGATAAATAATCATCCGCTCCTGATGCAAGTCCTTGAATTTTATCTATGTCTTCTGATTTGGCTGAAAGCATTATAATAGGCATATTCCTTTCCTCTCTTATTCTCATACAAGCCTGAATCCCATCCATCATAGGCATCATAATATCTAAAATAATCAGATCAAAATCCTTCTTCTCCAATCGTTCTAATGCTTCTATAGCATTTTCCGCTTGAGTGGTTTGCATTCCTTCATTCTCCAAATACACCGCTATTAAGTTTCGAATATCTCTATCGTCATCAACGATTAGAACTCTAGATTGCATACGTACCCTCCATATTTTCTTCTAGCGAACAACTTAACACCATGGCAGGTGGAACATTTCTGATCTCTAAACTTACATCAACATTTGAAAAGAACTGTTCAATAAAGTTTTTCTTCACTTTCGTGTATTGAAATGTAATAAACTTTCCGTTCTTTCTTAGTAGTTTCGACGTTTTTAATAATATTTTGTGCGAAACAGCTTTTGGCAATGTAGCAAAAGGAAGTCCTGACAGCACATAATCCACATAAGGAATTCCACACTCCTTCATGTACCAGTCCACCTTTTCAGCTGAACCATTGTAAATATATAGATTATCAACACCTTGATATTTTTCTTTAAGGATCTTATAGAACTCACGATTATTTTCAAATAATACGATAATGGTTTTCGGATTTCGATGCTGCAGAAGCTTATCTGTAAACACACCCGTTCCTGGTCCATATTCCAGAATATATTTGGCTTGATTAAAATCAATTTTCTTTACCATTTTATCAGCAAGATAACGTGTACTTGGAAGAACCGCACCCACTGACCTAGGGTTACTAATATACTGTGCCAAAAAGGACAAAAATTTCAATATTATTCACTCCGATGGTTTGAATTTTATAGCCATTCTATAATTCAAACCTAAAGAAATGAGAGGAATAATCCTTAAGAATTCTTAAGCTTTCTTTCAGTCATATTAATATTTGGCCTGTTTTTGTAAGTTTAGTCTGATGGAGAGGTTTGGAATGGAGATCTTTGACCGGAAAATATGAGAGAGGTATTGCTGAGGAGTAGACTTTTTACAGCTTCCCTTTATTTAGACTTGGGCATAAATAAAACAGGTTCATTTCTACTTTCTATTAGAAATGAACCTGTTTTTCGAATACGTACCTTTTTCTATAAGAGCATTAACGATGAAGTGGTTAATTCCTCACTCTCTATAACAATCGCAGTTAACCCAGTTTCCGTTTTGGTCTCATGCCACTCGTCCTTTTCCCAAAAAACTGCCTCGCCACTATGAACTTTACTATATTCATCTGTTTCACCTCTAACCCATCCTTCTCCGCTTACAATTAAAAGAAGCTGAGGTACTACTGCTTGATGATAACCAATAATTCCATTCTCATCTAAATACATACATCCTATATGAGCTGGTTTTTGAGTTTGGGTAATGCGAGACATTATAAAATTTGAGTTGAACTTAGTAATTATCTTACCTGTCTCTTTTTGAAAATGATAAATTTTCATTAGTACCCCCGTTGCATCTGTCAGTTTTTTAGATTGTAATTCCTTTACTCAAAAAATACTGTTGAATCCTTTCGCTCTTTTTCCGGATCATTGAGTGATCATCAAGATCAGGTGGAAATTTTGTTAATACATCGAACAGTTCTTTTGTTTGCGTAAAATGAGTAAGGTCAATCTCTCTTTTTTATAACCTCGATCATCGTATTTAAATAAGCATCGATCGTCTAAGGACCTTCATAGTACGTTGATTCATCAACGTCCCTCAAGCTTCCCATATTAAGAGATGCTGAGAGCCTCAAATTATGCTTTAACTACTTCCCAGCTTCTTTGCAGCTTTCGAATAAAAATGATCTGCCCGATGTGATACGCATTGTGTGTTGCAACATTACCGAGAATCTGCCACCATTTTGCAGGTTCAGGGAAACCATTCACTTCACTTTCAACTTCTTCTTCAGATAATAACTCTTGCCATTGCAACAGTACCTCTAAGAGTCGATCTTTCAGTTTTATAAAACTTTCATTCTCCGGTATGATAAAGCTTTTATTATTATCGCCTATGGAAGGTACGGCATTGACATCAGATTGTTTATACCTAGTTTGCCATGTTTCATTCCAGTAAAGTAAATGCTGGACAATTTCAGCAATGCTATTACAATTTTCGTTCGGCTTCCAAAATGCTTCTTCTTCGGATAAATGTTGCACTGAGTCGGAAAATGGAAGATACCAGCTCTCATCATTTGCATTCGCCAATAATTGATCGGACAATAAATCTTTGGCATGTACCATTACTTCACACTCCTAAACAATATTTTTACATTCTCATTAAGCATATAATTTTTCAATGTTCCTAAATAATAGCTATTAATCAATTCGAAACCTCTATCTTTCTCTAGCTCTCAAGAAAACTGCTCGTTTCGTTCAATAAGTTCCATAAAAAATGCGTTAATCCTTGTGGATCAACGCACTTTTAACAAAGACTTTAGTTACCGATTGCTTTACTCCATAGAAATTAACGTCAATTGATTGAACAGCTATCTCGACTACCTGCTTTTGACTTTGCATGATCCAATTACTTACCCTAAATGGCGTTTAAATTGTTTACTAGCAAAGAAATAAGCAACCAACATGATTCCCATGCACCAGGCAAGGGCCATCCAAATATCGTTTCCAACAGACCCGTCATACAATAAAGCACGAATCGCATTTACAATGGAAGTCACAGGTTGATTTTCAGCAAAGACACGAACCACCTTTGGCATCGTCTCTGTAGGAACAAAGGCTGAGCTGATAAAGGGTAAGAATACAAGTGGATACGAGTAAGCTGTTGCTCCCTCCATAGAACCCGCAGTTAACCCAGGAATGACCGCAAGCCACGTTAGCGCTAAAGTAAACAGCCCAAGTATACCTGCTACAGAAAGCCAATCCAGAATATCTGCGTTAGATCGAAAGCCCATCAAAAGCGCGACGAGGATTACAATCAAAATCGTAAGGGCATTGGAAGCTAGAGAGGTAAGCACGTGAGCCCACAATACCGACGATCGCTTGATTGGCATGGTGATAAAGCGCGCCATTAACCCACTCTTTACATCCGTAAACAGTCGAACAGACGTATAAGCGACACCGGATGCAATGGCCATAAGCAATATCCCCGGTAATAAATAATTAACATAGTTGTCGGTACCTGCCTCTATCGCACCTCCAAATACATAGACAAACAACAGCATCATCATAATCGGCGTAATCGCCACCGTTATAATCGTATCTGGGCTTCGCATGATGTTACGCATCAAACGTCCTAGTAAAATTCCTGTGATGCTTCTCATTTAAACAACCTCCTTATTACCGATGATCGCAAGGAAAATTTCCTCTAGTGACGGCTGCTTCTCAACGTACTCCATTTTTGCTGGTGGGAACATTTCTTTAAGTTCCGTAAGTGTACCGGTCTTGATGATTTTTCCGCCATGCAGAATGGCAATACGGTCCGCAAGCTGTTCTGCTTCATCCAAGTATTGAGTGGTTAGCAAAATGGTAGTGCCACCATGAGCAAGCTCTTTGATGGTATCCCAAACCTCAATACGTGCTTCAGGATCTAGCCCCGTTGTTGGTTCGTCGAGAAAGATAATTTCCGGTGTCCCGATAAGACTCATCGCAATATCCAGCCTTCGTTTCATCCCACCAGAATATTGATCTGCGCGTTTGTTTGCCGCTTCCGTCAAGCTGAATCTTGCAAGTAATTGATCAGCGACTTGAGCCGGATTAGAGACACCCCTTAACTTGGCAATCATCGTTAGGTTTTCCCGCCCGGTGAGCATTCCATCTAAAGCTGCAAACTGCCCTGTCAAACTGATACACTGGCGTACTTGATCTGGTTGACGATCGACATCAAACCCGCAGATAAAGGCTTTACCATCATCCGCCTTTATGAGAGTCGAGAGAATGTTAACAGTCGTCGTTTTGCCCGCTCCATTTGATCCTAACAACGCAAATATCTCTCCACGCTGTACCTCAAGATCTACCCCCTTTAAAACTTCCTTGTCTTTAAAGGACTTTTTTAATCCACTTAATGAAATCGCTGTTTGATTCATGTTTTTCCTCCTGAAAAATTTTTAATGTGAATCTATATGTGATAAGATTTTTACTATTAAGTCTTACTGATAATAAGTGTCACTTAGTACCGCGCGAAAATTTAACTGAATAGTTCATTTTCAAGCTATTCAGCCTTTTTCACTTATTTTTTTCCTAATTCCTTCATAATACTCTCATTCAAATCTTCACGATATTTGGCATAATAAGTTTTTGCATTTGCCACGAGTTCATCTGCAAAGGACGCTACGTCTTCTCCAGTGATTTCTAGCACTTGTCTGCCTTCAGCCGCACCCGCTTCAAACAAATCAATTAACTCATACTGCATGTGAAGCATATCCATTCCGTTGCCCGCTGAAAAATTCCACATATAGTTTTGAATTTTTTTAAATACAAACTGATAGTCTTCTGGAAGAGCTTCGACGCGTGCCATCATCATTTTGTACTCTTTTTTATCACCTATCATTTTTTTAATCCATTCTAACATGGTTAAATTCCTCCTTATTAATCAATGCACAAAAAAATTGCGGATGAACAATCTTATGAGGCTATTGTGACTTCAAGACGTTGATCTTTGATGATACAAAATCCCATCTTCTCCAAAATAATTCAAGTTCCCGTTTGCCAGATTCATTAAGAGAATAAAACTTTCGAGGTGGTCCCATGTCTGATGGCTTTTTGACTATGTCTACCAATTTCTTTTTTTCCAATCTCACGAGGATCGTATATACCGTACCCTCCACAACTTCTGTAAACCCTAGGTCGTTTAAGCGGCGTGTAATTTCATAGCCATAGGTTTCATGACGGCTGATGATCTCCAGCACGCAGCCTTCAAGGGAACCCTTCAGCATTTCTGTTAAATTTTCGATGTCGAAAGCCTCCTTTATTCATGTGGCTTATAATAAGTATGACTTAGTACCGTTGCAAAAAAAAACTTCTCAACTTCATTCTCACTATTAAGTATTACTCATTACCTCTACATTGTATGACTGAGTAGCTAAAATGTCAACTGTTTTCCAAATAAAAAGGTTCATGCTATAAAAACGTTAAAGACTCGTCTATGACGAGTCCTCTGATCAGGATTTATATGGGTTATTTTTGCGATAATCTAATGCATTGAATGAAGGCAACCAAAAGTTTAACACCTGAAATCCTCATATTACCTAGAACTACTTTTTCCTTTATTCGCAAATTGCCTTTTAGAAAACTCAAATCCTATTGAATAATCCTCTTTTAATATCAGCATTGCATCAAACTTTTTCTTTTCTTTCGCTTTTGGCTTGAATCCTTTAATGACATTGGTTTTGCCTTTTGTACATAAATCTTTTACTTGTTTTTCAGTAATATTCTTACTCAGTAATTTTCCAGGAAAGGTTTGCTTACAACCATTCGCATGTTCTGAGCAACTATAGTAGGAACGATTGATCGTGATGCTTCCCTTCTTACAACGAGGACATAAAGCAATTGGATTCTGACTCACTTTCTTAACCCCATCAATACTCTGCTGAATGGAGTCTGCATTCAACTGTCCTGGCACTTCTTCAATCAACTTATTTATGAACTTTGCTATACTTCCTAAAAAGGCTTGAGGTGTACCTGTTCCATTTCCGATTTTCTTTAAATACGCTTCCCATTTCGCTGTCATGGAGGGACTCGAAAGCAGGTTCCCTTCTATCGACTGACACAGAATCTTCCCTTTTTCGGTAATGTAAACCATGTTCTTTTTTACTTCGATGTATTGATGTTTTTTTATCGTTTCGATGATTCCACTTCGTGTCGCTTCCGTCCCTAAGCCTTCAACTTCTTTTAAAATTTCCATCTCTACTTCATTTTCAACCGATTTTCCACACGTTTTCATCATTGAAATCAGTTGACCCTCGGTGTAGGGCTTAGGAGCAGTTGTCATTCCTTCTTTCATTTTGACAACACTCTTCACGTGCTCTCCTTTTTCAAGTTTAGGAAGAGGTTGTGCGGTGTCATCTTTCTTACCTTTATTGTCATTGGAACCGTAGTTAAACAGCTCTCTCCAGCCTTTGCTGATTTCTGTTTTACCTACCGTCTCGAAATCTAAACCATTCACATCCGTCATTACCTTTGTCTCTTCATACACATAATCATGGTGAAACATAGCTAATGTTGTGTTTAAGACTTCAAAGTAAATGTTTCTCTCTTCTATTGATAAACCTTGTATTTTTGCACGCGTTGGTACCTTTTTAGTAGGAATGATCGCATAGTGTTCTTGTACCTTTGATCCATCCACATACCTTTTACTAGGTCTTTTAGAAGCAGGGGTAAAACGGTTCTCGATGAGATCTTGATAGGATTCAAGATTAGCAGATAGATAGGCAAACTCATTTTCCGTGATATATTGTGTGTCTGTTCTTGGGTAGGAAAGGATTTTTTTATCGTACAATTTTTGAACCGTATCAAGAACCTTTTTAGGACTGTATTTCCAACGTTTATTTGCTGTTGCTTGCAGGGTAGAGAGCGCATGCAGTTTAGGTGATTTGATACGCATTTCCTTTTTTGATACCGACTTTATAATACCGGTATCATTTCCTGTGATGTTGTGCTGGTTTAGCAGCTGTTCGACTTCTTCTTTGTTCTCACTTTTTATTTTTGCTTTTCCTTTATATTTGCCGCTGGCAGCTGTAAAGTTTCCTTCAATCTCATAAAAAGGTTTAGCTACAAAATTTTCAATTTCGAGGTGCCGCTGATAGATCAAATACGTTGTTGGCGACTGCACTCTGCCGATGCTCAAGCTATCTTTGAGTCCTTTTTGTTGTAAAAGCAAGGTATAAAGACGACTTCCGTTCATTCCGACGAGCCAATCTGAAATCTGACGTGTTTTCGCTTCTGCATAAAGCAATAGATCTTTCTCGTTATCATGAAGGTTAGAAAAGCCTTTTCTGACCTCATCCACTTCTAGAGAGTTAATCCACAGTCGTTTAATGATCTTGCCCTTCACACCTGTCATATGGTAGATCGAATAAAAGATGTTCGAACCCTCACGATCCACATCACAGCCGTTAATGATGATGTCAGCTTCCCTAAATAAACGTTTTACTGCATTAAACTGTTCATACTTCCCTGACGCCACTTTAAATTCATAGCGTTCAGGCAGGATCGGTAAGGAAGATAAGCGCCAAGTTCCCCACTCTGAATTGTATTCTTTCGGTTGCTTCAACTCTACCAGATGGCCGACTCCCCAAGTAAGGATTGCGCCATTCGGAAATATGCTGCATGGATTTAATTCAATATACGTTTTATCTTTCTTTTTTATCGAAAAGGCATCTGTATAAGCCTTAGCTTGTGACGGTTTCTCTGCTAGAATGACGATTTTGCTCATTTTAACATCACCTTTGTGCTTAAATTTTGCTAACAAAAAAATAAGGGGAGCGTTCCACTACCCTTAAATCTTTTTAGTTATATTTTGTTTTGTCTTCAGTCGTTACTATCATTCTACGTTTAAAAAGCATATTCTACAATATTGCTTGTTTGTGGAGTGAGCGGTTATGACGTATCGTTTGTAAATAAAAATAAACAACAACTCAAATTTCGAATTGTTGTTTATCAGGGAATTTATAAGTTCGAAGCCATCACGATCGTACCTTTTGGCTGTTTGCTGTCTTTTGTTGGTTCATGGGATATAGCCACTGCGTCCCATTTGTGTTCACCAGGATAAGTAACCGGGAAAACTACAGCACCGTTCCCTTTTTCATCGGGTATAAACGTACCTGCTCTGTACTTTTTATCACCTTCAATCAACCAGACTTGATAGACTTCTTTTCCTTTTACTTGAGACATACTATGCGTTTGAACCACTAGATTCATTTTTTCATTTTCCTGTATCATGGAAGCCATTCCTGCAGAATCAGCGTTTTCCGAAGCAAGTTGCACAGATTTATACGTTTTACCAATCTGATCCTCAATCACTTGTTCATTTTTTTCGTTCTGTACATACAAATAAGCATTTGTTCCAAGTGACAACAGAAGACCTGCAGCTAATAAACCTGACAGCCATCCATTTTTTTTCTTTGGTTTTTCACTTTTTACAGAATCGATATCTAAAGGGATTGCCAGACGATTTATTTCTTCCCTTTCTCCGGGCTGTCCACTTTCAAAAACGTTGGTTAAAATACGATCTTTCATACCTGCTGGAGGTTCGATTTCATCTGATAAATACGGTAGTTCTTCTGTAAGTTCATTCCACTCAGCCAGCTCTTCCTGACAGGCCAGGCACTCTTTTAAATGAGATTCAAAGGCAGTCTTTTCTTCAACGGAAAGAATGCCGTTATAATAATCCAAAAGCTGATCACACATTTTCTTATCCAAATTTACCGCCCCCCTTTGAATACGTATTTCTTAAATGTTTCAACGCAAGCCGTATCCTTCCCTTTACTGTGCCGAGCGGAAGTTTCTGTTTATCTGCAATATCAGCCTGCGAATACCCCTTAAAGTAAAACAGATCCACAATTTCTTGCTGTTCAATCGTAAGTTGATTGACCGCTTCTTTTAAAACCTTTCGTTCTTCATTCCAGGTTACGGTTTCTTCCAAGCTTTCCGTTCGTTCGATATCCATATCTTTTTCCATGAGTTCTACCTGATTTTTCGTTTGTTTTCGCAATAGATCAATACATACATTTCTAGTGACTGTTAACAGCCATGAAGAAAACTTTCCTTTGTGTTCCGCATAGATGCCTTTTTTCCTCCATAACTTCATAAAAACATCTTGAACGGCTTCTTCAGAAAGCTCTTTTTGTTTCAGTATTTTATATGAGAATGAAAACAACAGTTTTTCATACCGGTCATATAACTGCTCAAGGGCTTCTTTATTTTCTTCTTGAACTAGCTGGTAAAGCTCGTTATCAGAAATTCTACCCATCCTTTGTCTCCTTCTGTTCATGGTTCCTTCATTATAGCGAAATCAGGCAATATTTGTCTTACCTGATGATGCAGGATGTATTAAGCTAACGTTTTTATCCATTGTACGGATCACTTTTTTTCCATCCTGTCCCTGTAATCCACAGAAAAAACCGCTCTCAGTAAAGAGAACGGATCATACTAATTCTTCAGTTCCGTATAGACAACCAATCGCTCTTCATGGGTTCCTTCATCCCGGTTAAAGTTCCCCGTACAGGTGATCAGGTTCAGTTTGCTGCCATACGCGTAGTCAAATATTTTATCGACAGGAGCGTTTTTTCTGTCGTATTTTTCTTTTCCGGTTACTACAAATGTGAGTGTCTGTTTATCATTGTCCTTCACAATGATTTCATCACCTCGTTCAAGATCTTCTAACTTATAAAAGATTGCTGGCCCAGTTTTGCTGTCTACATGACCTGCCATGACAGCGTTTCCCGGGGCACCAGGTTTTGCTCCTTCACTAAACCAGCCGACTGTGTCGAATCCTTTTGGAACTCCCATCTGTCCGTTCTTCAGCCTGCCGACTTTTTCAATCTCAGTGTTTACATCTAATGCAGGAATTTCAATAGAGGCGGGAACCATTCCTTCGTTATCCGCTTTTAACGTTAAGCCTTCTGGAGGAGTCAGTTCTGTTGAAGTGGAAGCGACTTGCTCCTCCTCTTCATTTACATTTGTTTCCTTTTCTGCATTTGCGTTTTCCTTAATAGATGGCTTAGCGTCTGAACATCCGCTTAAAGCAAGAACCAGCATAATAAGTCCTAAAAAATAACGCATATTCAACGTCCTTTCCATCTTAATAGATAGAAAGAAGGAGGACTGCATCGTCCCCCATTCTTTTCTATATTAGTTGTTTGTTGCTTTCTTACGAAGAACCATCGCTCCTGTTAGAGCCGCTAATAGGAATCCGAAAAAGCTCCACATCACAGCATCGTTATTCGTTCGGCTCATGCCGCCCATACCGGTTTTAGGCATTTCAGATGGCTTCTCGCCCGCGAACTTTTCAGGGAACTGATCCACGATTGCACCTGACATCGCCTGACCTACGCCGAACATGTGACCATACGCTTCAGAGATGTTCTTGTAAGCTGCAGGATAGTCTTTTCCTGTGTAACTGTTGAACGCTGCTAACAGCTGATCAACGTGTACTTTTAAGCCTTCTTCTAAGTCAGCTGCTTTTAAGCGTCCTTCAGTTGCTGTATCGAGGAATGCCGCTTGTTTTGCACGGTACTCATCCAATTCCTTGATCGCTTGCTGTTTACCTTCTTCATTGTTTTCAGCTGTCGCTGTTACATAATCTACAAAGTAACCAATGTGGCTGCTCCAGATTTCTTTGAACTGAGCTGCACCTTCAGCACCATATACTGATTCAACTGCTGCTGTGATATCATCTGTGTTTTCGTTCAGTTCAGCAGCTGCTGCTTCAAAGTCTTTCGCACCATCAATTCCTTTTTGCATCGTTAATGCGGCTAATGCTGCATGTGTTGAGAACACACTGTTCAAGTCAGCGCGGAGGTCTGCTGCAGGTGTATCCACTGATTTATTTTCAAATTTCTCTGGAAACTGATCTGTGATCGCCCATGATAAGCCTTTTCCAGTCATGAACATGTGGTTCATCGCTTCCGTAATGTTGTCGTACGCTTTTTCGTAGTCACCTGTTCGGTAGCTTTCGAATGCCCAGACAAGTTGATCCACGTGAACTTTTAATCCTTCTTCAAGGTCTTTTGCTTTTAAACGTCCTTCTGTTGCTTGATCTAAGAAATCAGCCTGCTTCACACGGTATCCATCTAGATCAGCAAGTGCCTTTTTTCGTCCTTCTTCATTATTATCAGCTGTTGCCGTTACATAATCTACGAAATAGCCGATGTGGCTGCTCCATATTTCTTTAAACTGCATTCCAGCTTCTTCTCCATAAACGGATGCTACTGCTTTAGAAAGGGCTTCTGTATTTTGGTTCAGCTGTCCTGCAGCAGCTTCGAAATCTTCTTTTCCGTCAATTCCTTTTTGCATGGCTACTACAGCTAAGAATGCATGCTCGGATAAAAGAGTGTCTAACGATGCACGAAGATCGATTGCAGGGTTCGTTACCTCAGCAGACATATGGCCTTTGCTATGGCTTTCGTGGCCATGCGCATCTGCTACACTAAAAGTAGGAATTAATAAAGATACACTTAATGGAACAGCAATAAATGCTTTTTTCATTTTCTTGTTCATGGTTAACTCTCTCCTTTTTTGAACATTTTTTAATAGATTCATAAAGCTAACGAAGAGAGTTTAGATTTGGATCACAATTATAGAAACATTTTAGTATTTTATTTTTTACCGACAACTTGTCAATAACTTTACTTCATAAACATCGACACTAAATCACTCTTCCTATAAAATGGGTTACTAATCTTATTCGGTCATTAAAAAAGATGCATTTCTGGGTTTTAGAAATGCACCTTTCGCGACTAACAATTAAACAGATCTCTATAATGTTTTTAAAAACCGTTCGATTCGACGCATCGCTTCTTCAAGCT
Source organism: Fictibacillus phosphorivorans (assembly GCF_001619875.1). Lineage (GTDB taxonomy): Bacteria > Bacillota > Bacilli > Bacillales > Fictibacillaceae > Fictibacillus > Fictibacillus phosphorivorans_B. The sequence continues at coordinate 321,498 of NZ_LRFC01000038.1, read as the reverse complement.
TTTGAACAGAAGTTGCATAGGAACAGCGAACATGCCCCTCTCCGCTCTCGCCAAAAACACTGCCAGGGACAACCGCGACCTGCTCTTTCATCAGGAGCTGTTCTGCAAACTCTTCAGATGAAAGACCTGTCTTTTCAATCGAGGGGAATACATAAAACGCACCACCTGGAACATGGCACGATAAACCCATCTCCTCTAAAGCATGAATGACCAAACTGCGGCGCTGCCGATAGCTTTCTTTCATTTTTACGACATCTTTCTGTCCGTTAACTAGCGCTTCAAGAGCTGCATGCTGAGCCATGGTTGGAGCGCACATCATTGTATACTGATGTATTTTGAGCATGGCTTGCAAGATCGTTTTAGGACCGCAGGCAAAGCCTAATCGCCAGCCGGTCATAGCAAAGGCCTTTGAAAATCCAGAAATTAAGATTGTTCGATCCCGCATATTTTTCACAGCAGGAAAACTGGTATACGGTTCATCGTACGTTAGCTCAGCATATATTTCATCTGAAATTACGAGCAAGTCATGCTTCTCTACGACCTCTGCAATCTTTTCCAAATCTCGCTTTGACAACACAGTGCCTGTTGGATTATTTGGACTGCATAACATAAGGACTTTCGTTTTTTCAGTGACAGCAGCTTCAATTTGTTCGGGTTGAAGCTTGAAATCATCCTCACTATACGTATTTACCGGAACAGGGACTCCGCCTGCCAGTGTTACGGTTGGTGCGTAAGACACAAAGCTCGGCTCAACGACAATGACTTCTTCTCCTGGATTAAGGACCGCACGTAAAGCAAGATCAATCGCCTGTGAAGCACCGACAGTAACCACCATTTCATCTTCGGCACTATACGCAACACCAAATCGCCTTTTCATATAGCGAGAAATCTCTTTTCGGAGTTCGAACAATCCTGCATTGGCTGTATAAGCCGTATAGCCTTGTTCCAACGAGTGATAACTTGCTTCTATCACGTTCCAAGGTGTTACGAAATCCGGCTCACCGACACCTAGTGAAATAACGTTTTCCATAGAGGAAGCAAGATCAAAAAAACGACGGATACCCGATGGCTGAATGGATTGCACGGTATTTGACAGATATTTTGAAGTTGGTTCTGTAATCATGGCGACACCACAATTCGCTTGTCTTCATCATTATCACTAAAAACAAGGCCGTCATGCTTGTATTTTTTTAAGATAAAATGAGTAGTAGTCGATATGACTGAATCGATCGTCGAGAGTTTTTCAGATACAAACCGTCCGACTTCTGCCATCGTCTTCCCTTCAATGGAGACCGACAAATCGTAAACACCAGACATGAGGTACACCGCTTTAACCTCAGGAAAACGATAGATTCGCTCGGCCACTTTATCAAAGCCGACACCTCGTTTTGGTGTAACTTTCACATCAATCATTGCGGTTACAGCACCGTCTTCGGTACCTTTCGTCCAGTCTATAATGGCAGAATAGCCGAGTATCACTTTTTCTTTTTCGAGCTTTTCTAGCATTCGTGTGGTCTCATCCACCGAAATCCCCATTAACTTCGCAATCGTTGCTGTTTCAAGACGTCCGTTTTTTTCTATTAGTTGTAATAGTTCGCGCTCTGTCGAATTCAAATCAATCACTCGCTTTTAGTAGAATATGCTGAACATTATAACAAACCCTTTAGATGAAGCCACCCATTTTTAGATATAGAAGAAACGATCCAATCGTCCATATTCAGTGTAAGCACCGTTTTTTCTTTATCTCTGAAGATTGTACTGCTTCTTCTCCTCATTTTCTATGATCTTTTTTAGCTCCTCAAGATCATTTATGCGATAATCGGCTGCTTCAGCTTCATCCCAGTAAGGACTTGTCTTCCAAACAGCTAACATTCCAGTGTTCTTCGCGGCTTCTACGTCATTTTTTGGGTGGTCACCAACGAACATACACTCTTCCGTCTTAACATTCAATCGCTCTGCAGCTCTCTCGAATAGAAGTGGATCGGGCTTACTTAGCCCCTCCATCTCAGATATAAGGATGGTGTCAAAGTATTCCTTGATTTCTAGTGCTTTAATCGTGTCATTTTGAAACACGCCGTATCCGTTCGTGACTAAACCGAGGCGCAGACCTTTTTTCTTCAGTTCATCCAGCATGTTTACAAGGTTTGGAAAAGGTGTGCAATGGTGCTTAAAATGTGTTAAGTAGTCTTCCAGCAGTTCACCTGGGGGCATTCTCCTTACAGCCAGCTCATCAGCTAACTTCTGGTACACTTTGTCCTTCCACACATATCCGTTCTGTTCAAGCTCAATAAATTTTTCTGCAAATATCTTTTTTGGAATATGGGAAAGGACGGATGACAAACGGGTATGCTGATCCTCTACAAATTTTTTAACCGACGTGTCGCGGTCCAAAAGTGTTCCGTCCAAATCAAACAACACTGCTTTTATCATTATTGACACTCTCCTATCTTGCATTCTCTTTATAAGAGGTGAATACCCTAAAATAGATTTTTGCACGCTTTTCTATGACAATCTGGTCCTATTCATAAAAAAAGGACACATTTCTTTATAACAGAAATGCGCCCGTTTGCTGAAGAAGAATGTGTATATTTTTTAGGAAGAAACCACTCCATATTTGTTTGGTGATGCCATGATCGCAGTGGCTTTTTTGCTGTAAGGATAGTATTGCTGTAAGCATAGTGCTGCTCCTTATTGTTGTTGTGTACAAATTTTATTATTTGATTACTAAAATTAAACAGTATAAAAGAAACCCTGAGTGCGCAAATACGTACTCAGGGTTTCGATGTTTATTGAATAATGGCAGAGCTGCCTGTTAACGATTCAGGTGTTTTCCCTAGAGCAAGCTGGCTGAGTCTGGAGTATCCAGTATGTTTATACTCTGTGAATACTTTTCTTACTTCTTCAATATCCTTGTCACTCGTTAATCGCTGCATTTCTTTTTTATACAAACGAATAACAGATCCGGTAACAAATTGAGGTTTGGCATTTTCCGGGTCCTCATTCATGATTAAACATCCCATGTACTGGTATTTTAACTGCATGGTACGGGTCAAGTTAATCACATGGATCAGCTTTTCAAAAAGCTCAGGATAGGATTGCTCTAATTTATTTAGTGCAGATTGAGCTGATTTCAGTTCGTTCTGGCTGCATAATGTGATCATGCATATACCTCCTCTTTTATATCCCACGGTTTATCAAGAGAGATAACAGCTGCTAATTCTTTACTCTTCAATCGTCTCAGCTTTCGGACTTCTGCTCTTTCTTTTGCTGTTTCATATAAGAATTTCTCTTCCTCTGTTTCAGGAATAACTTGTGGAACATCTACCGGCTTTTTATCTTCACCTAAAGCAACGAAAGTTAAGAAGGCAGTCGCAGCAATTCTTCTCTCGCCTGTTAGCATGTCTTCGGCAATCACTTTGCAAAAGATCTCCATTGAGCTTTTTCCGGTATATGAGACAAAGGATTCTATGCAGACAGAGTCTGTTTGATGGATAGGATGTAAAAAGTCGATTGAATCGGTTGAAGCTGTTACACATTCTTTTACTCTGGCGTGTCTGCGTGCAGATAATGTTGCATTGTTATCCAGCTTTCTCATTAGAACACCGCCGAATAACGTATTATAATTATTTAAATCCAGGGACATAACCTGGTCAGTATTAATAATGCGGCTTTCTCGCGCTCTCTTTTTCTTCATATGAATCATTCCTTCCAGAATGCGAATTTCCATTTACAAGGCAAGTGTACGCCTGAAATAGCATGAAGTAAAATGGCTATTTTTCATTTATAACATAGCCGGTATCTATGTAAATGCTTACATGTATGCTCTAACGGCATAAAAAAAAGACAATTCGTGTTGAATCGTCTCTTGTATTATTTTTTTAAAGTTGTTCTTTGGCATAACGCAGCCACTCTTTTGCGGCAAAAGATAAATATTGATCCTTTCTCCAAATAAGTGCGAGTTCCCAACCTATTGAGGGATTCACCACCTTCATTGTTTTTACTTTTGTGGTAAGGTGCCTGCAAATACTTTCAGGTAATAAAGAAACCCCCAGTTTGCAGGCGACCATCTCTTCTATAAATGACCATTGTGAGCTTTCGGAGATCACATGAGGATGAAATCCAGCATGATTACAAGAAGAGATGATGCGGTCATGCAGAACAAAATCCTTATTGAACAGTATAAAAGATTCACTGCTGAGATCCGATAGATCAACTACTTCATATTGGGCAAGTGGATGATCAGGGTGAATAATGAGCTTCAGATCTTCCTTCATAAAAGAGAAATACTGAAACATATCGTTGTTTGTGGGGAGTACAACAACTCCGATATCCAAGAGATGACTAGCTACTTCTTCTTCGATTTTCTTCGATCCATCTTCCATCAATTCGAATGTAATGGCTGGATACTTCTCATGAAAACTTCCCACCAGTTTCGGAAAGAGACGAGAATTAAAAATAGGCGGTAATCCAATTCGAACATGTCCTTTTTGAAGTCCGAGCAAATTATCCATTTCAGATTCTAAATTGTTAAAAGCTTTATCGACGAGTTTAGCCTGTTCATAGATGACTCTGCCAGCATCGGTTAATATGAGCTTCTTTCTGCTGGAACGGTCAAATAGAACCAACCCTAGTTCATCTTCTAAATTTTTGATCATTTTACTTATGGTTGGCTGAGTGATGAACAATTCATTAGCTGCACGGGTAAAACTGTTATATTTTGCAACCTTAATGAAATATTGTAATTGTTTAATATCCATTGCGACACCTGCATTCATATTGAAAAATGTTTTAAGTTTAGTATGTAGCTTATCAAAATAAATTACTAAACACTAGATTTAAAACTGCAAAAAAGAACAGCCACTTATTAGGCTGTTCTTCCATATTTCGTACAGACAAAATGAAACCTCGGATAACTAAAGGATACAAACTAATGCCCTTAATACAAGCTCCCCAGAGGTGAATTGAATCGTCATCTACGGGAGCTATGCAAATCTGTTAGCTGTATCTCGTAAAAGCACATTTTCCAACTATACGACTAAAGACATCTTAACGCTCTTCTGACTTTCCTTGCAAAATTCAGTGGATCATCAACATCTTCAATATTAACGTAAATCAAATTTGGGTCATCAAACAACCACTCGTTGTGTATGGACGAAACTTCGATCCCTTCATTAATAATAGCACTAACAAATCCAGCAACTTCTTTTTGCAAGAGTGCTATCCTACCTAGACATAAAGCGCTTCCGCATTTATCTCTAGATTCGTATGAGAAAGAAGTTGTAACTCTAAATCGTTTTCCCATGATAGTTGCATTAATATCTTCTCGACTTATTGTTGCCACACATTTTCCACCGGCGAATCCAGCTTGTCCTCCGATAATTCTTGCAAACTCTTGACAAGTTGATTCTTCACTCATCTTCATAAATTTATTCACTCCTATCCCTATTAGGATATGGAAGATTGAGTTGATTCGAAATGGACATTAATCTAATCGTTCACAAAAAAGATTTTGTTAAACTAAGGAACAGAATACTATAAATCAAGTGCTGAAAGTGGTTTTTCACATCAAAAAACTTAAATATAAAAAAATGTAGCGTATTCTGCCGCGATTTTCTTTCCTATAAGGTCTTCGTTTAATTCTTGAATGTATCATCCATCTTTTATCCTCATTCACTTTTATATTTTTGCGTATATACCAAGGTTTTCAAATATTCTTCATATGTACAATCTCATTATTCAACAATCAGGTACTCCAGATTTTAGCCTTTGCCCTTCCCAATCATTTCTTTTAAAAAAAATGCTGCTCCATTAAAGAAGCAGCATCCAGTCACGCTAGTTTTTAATAATCGTCATCACACTATCTTTCGTATTCTTGGCGATTGCACCACCATCGTTCTTAAAGATAGTGGTCTTGTTCGTTTCGGACGGTTCGATATGAATGTTCAGTTTGTTCTCCCCGGCTTTCAGATTTACTGTGTGCGAGAACGTCATATCAGCGTTGATCTTGACTGCTTCCCCATTGATCGTCATCACGCCTTCTTTAATCGCTGTACCTTTTAGCGTGATGGTATCTGATGTTACAGTTTGGCCATCACTATGTGACGTTACAACCACTGGCATGTCGATCCAGCGTACGATCTTGTCTTGAACCGTCATCTTGTTGCCGCCTTGGTTTGTAACAACAAAACTTAAGTCCGTTCCTGCTGCACCATAACCGTAGTAACTGACATCATCGTCATTCGGGTTACCAGGCGTGTGGTCTGCAAGTCCTTCTTGATCCCATGAGCTGTTCTTCACGTATTTGTACGTGATTACCTCGCCCTCTTGTGCTTCAAACGTGTACTCGTAATCGTTTGTTACTGCACCGCCTCGCGTCATCTTCCACGCACCTGTGTTCCAGCCGTTCTTTGAGCCTGGAACCGTCAGATCTACTCCTTGTGGGGTATAGTCTGGCGCGTTCACTTTCAGCGTTACTTTTACCATTACAAGGTCAGGTGTGACACTCACTGCGTTCGACTTCACGCTGTTACCTGCCTTGTCGTAGATGTGCACTTCATACGAATACGTTTTTCCATTTGTCACGTTAATATCTTTGTACGTTGTTGCGTTTGTGTCTAACACTTGGTCAATAACTTCTCCATCACGTACGATTGTGAACAAGTAAGGTTCGTTTGCCCCTTCAACAGACCAATTCAAATTCACTTGTCCAGACTCTTGCGCTGGCTCTTCTAGTTTTACGGAATCCGCAGGTGCTGTTGTATCGTCACCTTTTGTGAACGTTACAGTTCTGGTTTCACTCGTTACCCATGTACGGCCAAGATCTGTAGAGAACTGATAACGGTATTCGTACGTTCCTTCTTTAAACGGCAGGAATGATGCGTTGAATGTGTTGAATTCTCCGTTTTGGTTTGTGTAAGTTGCTTTGTGAGGTGTCCAGCTGTTCTTGCCAGGCTCCTTCACTTGAAGCACGGCTTGCAGACCTTCTGCCATGTCACTTTCTGTCTCGCCTTTAATAAAAATATCAGCTGAAACGTTTTGTGATTTAGAGAGGTCAATCACTCCATTATCTAGAGCTGTTAAGCCAGAAATCTGATAGTTGCCGTCTTTTAGTGCAACGTGCGGGATTGCCGCTTTTGATTCTGTTTTCACAGATTCATTGTTATTCTTGTCGATCGCGACAACAGCGAAATAATATTTTCGTCCATTATCCAAGTTGTCAATCTTGATTGAGTTGCTCTTTGTTTCGGCTACCTTTTCATAAAAAGCACCTGAGATCGTTGTTTGGTAAACAGCATAACTTCTGGCGTCACCACTCCATGAAAGAGATACAGAATGACTTCCTTCTGTTGCTTTCACGTTCGTTACGGCTTCAGGAGTCTTTAGATTTTGTCCTTTATCTGACACGAGCATGCGTCCCGTCATTGCTGGAACGGTAATTGTTAATTTGCCGTCTTTTACGGATGTTTTGTACGTCTTATCCAGCTGATCTGTCAGCTTCACGTTGTTAACGATCAGCTTCTTCACATCTAGCTCAACTGTTTTATCTTGATTGCCGCGGTTTGTGATCACAAGTGCCGCATTCTTTTTATCCGTTCTTGTATACGCGAGCACGTCTTTTTCAGCGTATAGATGGTTCAACTCGCCATAGCTGAACAGCTCGTGATAGTCTGCACGTACTTTTCCGATGTTTTGATAGTGCTTCACTAAGTTCTTATCTTCAGAGCCCCATGGATAGGTTCTGCGGTCATCTGGATCTTTAGAGCCAGTCACTCCCGCTTCATCTCCGTAATAGTGCGTCGGTGCGCCTGCGTAACCCATCTGTAAAATCGCCGCAAGCTTCAGCCGCTTCACACCTAATTCGTGGTTATACTTCGGATCGAGTTCAGCACGCTCGTACGAATCTGTTCCGTTTCCAAGGATAAATGCCGCACGTGGTGTGTCATGTGATCCCATTAAGTTCATCAATGCGTAGAAAGCTTCTTCTGGGTAATCTTCAAAAACAGCGTTCAGCTGATTTTCTGCGCTTTCCGCGTTACCATTTTTCAAGTAATCAATCATCGCACCGCGGAATCGGTAGTTCATAACAGAGTCGTATAAATCACCAAGGAAGTATTCAGACGCATCATCCCAGATTTCTCCTAAGATAAGTGGATCTTCTTTCTTGCCTTCCTTCAACTCTTTACGGAACTCTCTCCAGAACTCGGTATCTACTTCGTTCGCAACATCCAGACGCCAGCCGGATGCACCGCGGTCAAGCCACGATTTAGCAGCAGAATCTTCATCATACATAATGTAATCTGCGAATGGTTTGTTGTTTAGTTCTGAATCATAGTTCACGGCCTCACCTGGAATCGATTTGATCTCAGGCAGTGAGTCAAAGCCCCACCATGCTTGGTATTTGTACACACCGTTCACTTTTTCGTTCTCGATGTTAAACCAGTTGTGGAAGCCATACGGACTAAATGTTTGTCCTTCTTTCGTAAATTTCGCTTCAGTTTGTTTTTTCGCTTCAGTTTCTGTTAAGCCTTTTGTGCTCATCAGGTCATAGATGCTCGCCCAATATTCGTAAGCACCGACCGTGTTGTATTTTCCGTATCGGTCAAAATAGATCGAGTCGTCTCCAACATGGTTGAACACGCCATCTAGAATCAAGTGCATCTTGCGTTTTTTCAGTTCTTTTGTAAAAGCTTTGAATTCTTCAGGTGATCCAAACATCGGGTCAATCGCTTTGTAGTCTGTCGCATCGTATTTGTGGTTAGATGCAGCATGTGCGATCGGATTTAGATAAAGCGTGTTTACACCAAGTGACTCGATGTAGTCGAGTTTCTTTTGAATACCGGCAATATCACCGCCAAAGAAATCGTTCGACCAGATTTCGTCGCCGTCATAGCCTTCTGTTTCTGCTTGACGAGGGTTGTCCGGCAGCTCACTCCAGTCTTGATGCTCGATCGGTTCTGTTCCGCGTGCTGTTGTTTTTGCCGTATCATTTTTCTTGTTTCCGTTGAAAAAACGGTCCGGGAAAATTTGATATACAACAGATTCTTTCATCCAATCAGGTGTTTTATAAGACGGATCGTAAACGGTCATTTGGAAAAGCCCAGCGTTCGTGTCAGCTGCCGCCCCTTTTCCGCCTTCTGCTGTATCTTCACCATACTCTTTTACCGCATCTCCATCCCTTGCAGTAAACTTATACCCGTAAACGCCTTTTTCCTGTGGGGTTACGGTCGCTTCCCAAAGCTCGATCTCTTCACCGTTAACAGTTGTCCAGCCCGCATTATCCATATCTTTTACAGTCGTAGAGCCGGAATTATAGTTACGGAGGTAAAGTTTTGCGGCTGTCAGGTCGCCTTTTTTCGTTTGAAGGCGTAGTGTTACGTCTTGTCCAGCTTTAATCGCTCCAAACGGCGCACGAAATGCTTCGTTCCACGTATCATGGAAAAGCTTGCCCGCGTTCACGCTGCCATCCGGCAAACCAGCATCATAATTTGTGTACACTTCTTTCGTGTCATGGTTGTAGAAAAACGTGATATTTGAGTCTTTAAGTACATTTAGTTTGAAATTGTCGCTAGGGTATGCCGGTGCATCCCAGTTGTTGCCGAGCACAATTTTGAATTCGTGCTTTCCTTTTGGCACTTGTGCAGTGTACGTGTAGATGTTGTCACCGTCTTCGTCCTTTAGGAGGGCTGTTGATTCTCCAGGTGACCATTCTTTCCCTGCACCTAGTTCAGGCTGTATATCACCCACAATGCGCGGTGTTTGTTCTGCCGGAAGGGGTTCTGGAATCGTCACTTTGTGCGTCGTGTCATCATACACAAACGTCACTTCCTTTTCAGCTTCGACAGTCAGTTTGTAGTTGTCGCCGCCTTGTTTGCCGTCAACTCCATAGTTCTCGTCCCATGAGCCGTTGATCGCAATTTTATACTCATAGTTGCCAGCCGGAAGTTTTCCAGTGAGCTTGTACTTTCCGTTCGGCTGAAGCTCCATTTTTGTAGCTGCTTCTGCAGGGTTCCAGTCTCCTGAGCCGCCAAGTTCAGATTGCAGATCTCCAACGAGTGTAACGGTACGCTCTTGCGCATTTGTTGAAGCTGGTTGTATAAGCAATGCAGATGCAAACGTTTGCAAAATCATCGTAAAAAGTAATAGCCATGAAACCATATAGCGTGATTTCGTTTTCCTCACTTCATTTCCCCCTTTTAATGGTGTGCAAATTAGTGAAAGCGTTTGCACAAATAGTTTTAAGATAACGCTTTCATTTCCTTTATTATGTCATGTTTTCTTTTATTGGAAAATAAGTCATTCGGCTGATAAAAATGTTTATAAATAGGTATTTTTTCTTATACTTTCGACATTTTTATAGAGTGAGAGGGATTGGAAGTAGGAAGTTGCTTGCTGTCACATGGTTGCTTTAGAAATCAGGGTGAAATTAGCGGGTTCTGGAGCGCAATCAGGGGTTTACTGAGCGAAAAGCGGTCATGTTTGAGCGAAAACAGGGGTCCACTGAGCGAAAAGCGGTCATGTTTGAGCGAAAACTGGGGTTCACTGAGCGAAAAGCGGTCATGTTTGAGCGAACGTGTAATAAATAAAAAAACACGTACCGTAAGACGCGCGCACCTTGCAGATTGAGTTCATACTAGCTAGTCCCAGAGCAAGTCGCTCCAAACAACGAAAAACCGGGTCCTCTCTGGTAGGTAGAGGCCCGGCACTTCCTTTATCTTATTCAGCTGACTCTTCAGTTGATTCCTCATCTGTTGAAGTTTCTTCGTCTTGAGTATCTGTTTGCTCTGTGCTTGTGTCTTCTTCTGTGTTCGTGTCTTCCGCGTTGCTACATGCAGTGATCAAGAAAATTGCCATAAGAGATGCTCCGATTTTCGCTAAAAACGTTTTGCTCATCTTTAAAATTGCTCCCTTCGGATATTCATTATGATTTTTGCATGAGTATGGGATTTCTTTGTCCCTGTTCAGAATATATCATGAAAAAATCCCGAAAAGACGCAATTTACCAAGTCATAACGGAGACTTTACAATCCTAAAATCACCTTTATATTAGCTTAATAATCAAACATCATAGTGCAGCACATATTGCGGCCCAACCGGACCATGTTTAATCTGACCGCGATCTGTGAAACCCGCTTTTTCGTAGAGCTTTTTAGCTGGCTCGTTTTTAAAGTTTACCGCTAGAATGAGTTCGTCTACCTCAGGAAAATTAGCCATGACGAACGTTGGAAGCTGCAGCATTGCATCCTTCGCGTATCCTCTTCCTTGCTCTGTATGATTGATTGATAAAGCGCGGATCACCATCGCATTTGGGTTTGATGTAAAATCACGGATGTTTTCGCCTGTATGCAGCACGAAAAAGCCAACTGCTTTTCCAGACGATTCAATGACAAATGGTACGCGCCTTTCATCTTCCTCACAAAAGTTTAATGCTTGTGCGGGAAGTTGTGTAAACTTCTCCTGATCTTCAGGTAAATAAAATTTCTCTAGTGCTTCTCTATGTTTTTCTTCAAAAAAGGTAAGCGTAGTGTTCGCCATATCCATAACCTCGGTTCATTTTTATTGGTTAATGAGTGACTTTGCTGCATCTAGCCAGCTTTTGGCTATTAATTCATTTCCTTTTTTTCTCATATGTACGCCGTCTGTTGTTACGGAAACATCTGGTTTTTTATGGAGGTGATTGATGAAAACATCGTGCGTTGGGACGAGCACGGCATCAAATTCCACTGCCAGCTTTCGTACCACTTCTACATACGGAATAAGCATCTGGTTCCCTTGAGATTGCGGGTTTTCTTTGATGATTGTAGGTTCCATGAGTACGAGTTTTGTTGTGGTGGAAAGCTGTGACAACAATTCACGATAAACCTCTTCGAACTTAGAAACATCGACTTGCGTGAGATCTGGGCTATCCAGCTGCCGCCACACATCGTTGATTCCAATGGAAACCGATAACAGGTCAGGCTCCAGATCAATTACGTCCCTCACCCAGCGAAAGGCAAGGTCCGTAACACGATGTCCATTTACCCCTTTGTTGATGACATTTACGTCTTTTGGCAGGGCTTCTTTAATCATCCGAACATACCCGTTCCCCAGTCTTTCCGGATCTGTGTTTTTATTTGAAGCGGTGATGCTATCCCCGATAAAAATGATTTTCATGACTGTTTCCCCCTCCGATTCTTTGTTTCTCTTATTTTACCATGCGCGCAAATAAAACATGATTTAAAGGATTTTGGACCGCCGTTTTGGAATACATATAGAAAATCCTTTTAAAGGAGGAAGAACATGATCGAAACTGCTGTTCATCGCTCGGTAACATTAGGTCAAACGGAAAAGATGCCGTCCTATCGTATGGATTTACGGCAATATAAAAGTCAGAAAGAATATGAGAAGTTTGTAAAAGTAAATACGGTGAAGGATTGGTCGACCGTTTCATGGAAAGATATCGGGAAGCCGTATGAAGTGACTTCGTTTTCAAAGGATAAACTGGATTGGGAGAAGGAGCGTGGCGAGACTCTGCCTGTCCACACCTCCTGGACGATGTTCAACCAGTCTTTTCATGAGTGGTTTTCAAAGGATGTTCCCGCTGAAATTCACGAAAAGAAGGGTGCCTTTTTTCATAGTTTAAAAAGTTTTAAGCCTTCTGAAGTAAAAGTAGCGCTCGGAGATTATTTGCGAATCCATTTATGGAATTATGTTCATCGGGTCCAGGATGGCATTTGGGATCCACGCGGGAAGCGTGCGCTGTTTGAAGGGTTGGATGTTCAAAAACCTCGCATTTTATTTTTGGGAGCAGCGGAAGGTTATGAAGCGATGCAGCTTTCTGCAATGTATCCAGGTGGTGAAGTCGTGATGGTCGATTATGATCCGTTCTGCAGGGATACTAGGTTTGCAGAGTTTCCGGAGGCTTACCCGTTTTTAGGTGTGAACCCACGAACGGGCGGAAATAAGGTTTATTACAAAAATGACTCTAACATTTCCTATGTGGTGGATGACATTCGCAATCTTCCTTACGGGAAGGAGTTTGATATCGTGCTGAGCGTTGGTTTACTTGAGCACTTCCCAGATTCTATGAAAGCTGAAGTCGTGGAGTGGCATCGGAAGTTCTTAAAGCCGAGTGGCTATATTGTGATGACAACACCGCGAGCCCAGCTTCGGTCCAAGTTGTATTACGAAATCATGGCGGATGTGATGAACCATACGTATCGGGAACTCATGACGTTAGAGCAGATGGGGCTTTATCTTTATGAAAACGGGCTGGATATTATGAAGCATGGCTATATAAAAGTGCATAATGGAATTGTCGCGAAGGCGAAGTGAAAAACCTGGATGGTGGTCCAGGTTTTTTTGTTGTTTTTCGTTTAGTTGAAGTCGATGGAGATGATGAAGCAGAAGTTGAACTCTATGTTGTCAAAAATCGAATAAATAATTTTATACGCAGAATTATTGTGCTTATACCCGGAATTGTAAGTCTTATCTCCGGATATATAGTGATTTACCTGGTAATAATTATTAAGTGTTCATCCCCTAAACACATATTCTTGTTATGTCTACTAAAGGCATACACTATTTTTAAAATTTACCCGAGTCTCGTTTTTACACCTTAATTGAAGCGTTTATTAATAGATATTTTTGTAATTCAAGGACGCTTTCAGCGATAAAAGTAGGTGCTGCTGTTGTAATCTCGTCTAATGAACCATAACCGTACGTCACTCCTATTGAATCAATGCCCGTGTTATGCGCTCCAATGATATCGTGTTTTCTGTCGCCGATCATGATGAAATCTTCTTTTGGTGGATTGCTGTATTGATGAAGTATGTACTGAATGATCTCTGTTTTAGCGGTTCTCGTACCGTCGAGGTTGCTGCCGACGATTCGATCAAAGTGGTGATGGATATTGAAATACTTCAAAATCTGTTCAGCAAAGACGGTTGGTTTTGAGGTAGCAACAACTAGTTTAAAGCCGCTTTCCCTCAATTCCTCCAAAAGTTCTGGGATGTGTTCATATAAGGTGTTTTCGTACATCCCCACGTCGCTGAATCGTTCTCGATAATAAGTAATGGCTGTTTGCGTTTGTGTGTCATTAAATTTGTAAAAATCTGAGAAAGATTGTTGAAGCGGCGGTCCGATAAATGGTTCTAAATGATCGAGGTTCTCTTCTTTGATACCCATTCTTGCTAAAGCAAATTGTACAGATTTCGTGATGCCTATTTTCGGATCAGATAGTGTGCCGTCTAAATCAAATAGAAGAATTTTATAGCTCTTTTCCATTTTTGTTTCTCCCCCGCTCCTTATTTTTGATGTTCCCTATTTAAAATACCATAAAAAGAAAGCTTGAAATGGAACATTCCTCTAGGGTGTTTGCTCCATTTCAAGCTTTTATGATAATTGTGTGGGGTCAGACCCCATTGTTATTTACCTAATGCAAACGTGATTTCGACTTCGCAGGCTACTTGGCCGTCTACTGTTGCGATGCCTTTGCCTTTACCGATCGATCCACGCACACGCGTCATCTCTACTTCCAAACGAAGTTGGTCGCCTGGTACGACCTGCTTTTTAAAACGGCAGTTATCGATACCCGCAAAGAAGGCAAGCTTACCGCGGTTTTCTTCCTTTTTCAGCATGGCTACTGCACCTACTTGAGCAAGTGCCTCAACGATTAGCACTCCCGGCATAACCGGGTACTCCGGGAAGTGACCGTTAAAGAATTCTTCATTAGCTGTTACATTTTTGATGCCGACAGCACGCTGGCCCTCATCTACTTCTAAAATGCGGTCAATCAATAAAAACGGGTAACGGTGCGGAATAATTTCTTTGATTTCTTCAATCGTTAACATACTAGAACATCACCTTTCTTTTCATCATCATGAACATCTATTTTTATTACACTTGGTATTGTTACCTGGTACTAATTTTATCTCAAAAGAAAAACAATGACTCATTCGTTCTGCCATTGTTTTTTTATTATATCTTTACATTTCTTTTTGTACAAGGTCGATGATATGTGTCCAGGTTTCTTTTTCAAACACGTTCATCGGCTTACCGTCACCGAGTACGCCATAGCCGACCATCGTACCCACAGCAAAGCACACAATGATTCCGCAGATCAACAGAAGAAGACGAAGCCAGATCGGAAAGATCCTTTTCGTTCGGCGTTGATACCACTGCTTCTTCTCTTCTTTAGAAGATTTCTCTTTCTCCTTATAACGCTGTGTTTTTGGTTTTTCTGTATTCAACTCTTGCATCTTATTCGTCATACAAACCTACCTCATTTAGCGAAGCCCGTTTACTAACCCCATCATCTGGTCAGCAATTGTAAGAGAACGCGCATTAAATTGATAAGAACGTTGTGTCTGAATCAGTTCCGTCATCTCATTTGAAATATTAACATTTGAGGATTCAAGTGCACCTTGCTGAACGATATTACCGGCCCCAGCATTTACTTCCTCTATGAGTTGATTTAACGGTATGTTTTCTGGCGCTTGTAAGTTCTGCCCAACGGATAGCATCAGCTGAGGCCGAATCATATTCACAATCGCCAGCTGTCCTGATTCAACAACTGCTCCATTATTTAACGTTACCGAAACTTGGCCGTTTTGTCCAATAGTAATTTTACTATGGTCAGCTGGAATCGTGATTGGTCCATCTGTACCCATCACTTTACTGCCATCTGATGTCACAAGTTCCAACTCATCAGGGTTCCCTGCTGAAGGCGAAAAGTAGAAAGCACCGTCCCTTGTAAATTGCAGCGATTCATTTCCGTTATTGTCGACTCCGGCAATCTGAAAATAAAAGCTAGGCTGTGTAAGTGCTGCATCAAGCGAGCGTCCTGTCTCTTGCAGCGTGCCCGCTTCCATACTTATTGCTGTAGACGAAACACGCGCTCCGCTTCCAAGTCGGATTCCGTTCGGCGTTAACCGGCCAGCTTCTGTCGGTTCTAGTGCTTCACTTCTAATTTGCTGAAAAAGTATGTCCGAAAACTGCGCTTCTCGTCTTTTATAACCGTTCGTTGTGCTGTTTGCCATATTATTGGAGATGGTATCCAGCTTATGCTGTAGCTGGCCCATCGTAACAGCTGCTGAAATCATAGACTGATTCATATTTATTCCCCCTAACCGATCCTGCCAATTTCATTTGCTGCTTTTTCCATCGTTCGATCATACGCTTGCAGTACTTTCTGATTCGCCTCAAACGCTCGGTAAGCCGTCAGCATCTCTGTCATCGTCTGTTCCGTGTTCACGTTTGATCGCTCGACAAACCCTTGCTGCAGGTTGTAAGTGATGGCTGGGTTTCCGATCGCACTGGCCGCATTGCCATCAAGCCTGAACAACCCTGTACCCTCTTTTACAAGATTGTTCGAGTTCGCGATGTACGCCACATCTATTTGACCCGCTGCGGCACCATTATCCATAACTGTACCGTCTTTGTTCACCGAAAAATTATCGCTTGTAACTGTAATCGGACTGCCATCTGTTCCGAGCACGTAATAGCCTTCAGATGTAACAAGATTTCCTTCTGCATCGACGGAAAAATGGCCGTTTCTCGTAAAACGCTCTTCGCCATTTACATTTAATCGGAAAAAGAGTCCGCCGGGAGTTCCGCTTTCTGGGTCAGCAGGCACTTGACCCTGCAAGAGCGCAACGTCGGTTTTGATCCCCGTTTCACGCATATCCCCCTGCAGGAAATTTGGCGTCGTCTCTTGCACATAAACGCCAGTTGATAGCGTGGCTGGCCCGATTGAGTAGTTATTCGGAATTTTTTTCCCGTTTAATTCGGTCTCCCCCATATGCTGAAGCAGCATCGTCGGGAACGTACGCAGACTCGCATTGTCCGCTTTATATCCAGGTGTATTGGCATTTGCCATATTGTTTGTTAAAATTTCTTGTTTGCGCTGCTGTGCCAGCATTCCGGCGGCAGCATTATAAAAGCCTCTTAACACGGAGTATTCCTCCTGCACTTGTAATCTGGACACAATATGTCTCATCCGTTTTATCGACAGATTTTTACATTTATTAATAGAATTCTGCGAAAATAATGAGATTCCTTTTTCATGATGAGGAATTTGTCTCAGAGATGGGGAAAATCAGGAGTTAAGAGGCGGTGGAGATGGGACATTTTGTCGAAAAGCCTTTAAATAAATTTGAAGGACTATAAATTTTTTTGAAGGACTATAAAATAGTTTCAAGGGACTATAAAAGGTTTTTTAAGGCCTAGAAATTTCGATTTAGGGCCTAGAAGTTGTTTCCGATGCCAAATATACCTTACTAACCTTAGTCTTACTTCATACAAAAACAAAATGCCACCCTATTCGGGCGGCATTTTCTTCATTAAAACACTTTTCGTTTTGCGATTTTATCCATATGTTCAAGCATTAAGCCTGTTCCGTTCGCTACAGCTCTCATCGGCTCTTCTGCAATCAGCACAGGTACTTTTAACTCGTCGGCAAACAATCGGTCGATACCGTGAAGAAGTGCTCCTCCACCTGTCAGCATGATGCCGCGGTCGATGATGTCAGCAGAAAGTTCAGGCGGTGTCTTTTCCAACACGCTTTTCGCCGCTTGGACGATTACCATAACAGGCTCCATCAACGCTTTTTGAATCTCTTTTGAACCGACCGTAATGGTGCGAGGCAATCCGGATACCATATCGCGGCCGCGGATCTCGAGTTCTTCGTCACGCTCGTAAACGGTCGCGACGTTTAATTTAATGTTTTCAGCGGTACGTTCCCCGATCAACAGCTTGTACTCTTTCTTTATGTACTGAAGAATCTCTGTATCGAACTTGTCCCCAGCCATTTTAATAGAAGAGGAGGTGACGATATCGCCCATGCTCAAGACCGCAATGTCAGTTGTGCCACCACCGATGTCAACAACCATATTGCCGCTTGGCTGGAAGATATCCATCCCCGCCCCTATTGCAGCCACTTTCGGCTCTTCTTCAAGAAAAATATGCTTTGCACCGCACTTTTGCGCAGCTTCTCTAATGGCTTTTTGTTCAACAGACGTAATGTTCGTTGGTGTACAGATTAAGATTCTAGGCTTGGCAAACACGCCCTTCACTTTAATTTTGTTAATAAAGTGTTTCAGCATTTGCTCTGTTACTTCAAAGTCAGCGATAACTCCGTCTTTTAGCGGACGGATCGCCACAATGTTTCCTGGTGTACGGCCTACCATACGGCGGGCTTCTTCACCTACAGCGAGTGCTTTTCCGGTATTCGTGTCGATCGCCACAACAGATGGCTCATCGAGCACAATTCCTTTTCCTTTTACATAAATCAATACATTAGCGGTACCAAGGTCAATTCCAACGTCCCTTGAAAACATGTTATATCCTCCCTGTTAACATCCATACAATATAATGACATTTTTAGTAAAAAATCGAAGTTCTATCCAATTTATCATTATATCACAAGTATGTCGAACAAGGTTAAATATTGTCAAAAAATAATTATTGGACGTCAGACCTATATGGCACATAATGTTTTAAGTGTTTTTCGTGTCAAATTGCATCCCTATCTATCGCGGACTTACTGAACAACTTCCTCTGTGCCTTTTTTGTACTTCACACGCGTCGCTTCTCCACCTCTCAAGTGGCGGATGGACTTATGGTATTCGAGGATTTCTTTTACGTTATTTGCAAGATCCGGATTGATTTCAGGCAGTCGCTCGGTGAGGTCTTTATGCACCGTGCTTTTGGAAACCCCGAATTCTTTTGCGATCATGCGGACTGTTTTTCTTGTCTCCACGATATACCGTCCTATCTTGATGGTTCGCTCTTTGATGTAATCGTGCACACCACTCGCCTCCCTAAAATGGATGTGAGAGATGCGATAGAGACTTCTATGAACAAGCTACGTGACAAGTTTTGTTGTCATCTTCGGCTTATAAGTATTGCTTCCATTCCCCTTTTTCCACCGCAGCCATAGTACGATTTCTCACCGCTCACCCTCAATTGAATTATTGTAGGTTTTGTAACATCTTATTAACCAAGTTTTCGTTATATGCCTAAATCTCAACTGGGACAAGGGGAAATGTCCATTTTCTTGGAAAAATGTGCTTAAACAAGTGAAAAATTTAATAGCGGAAGCACTATTTTGAGGTCTGGGTATTACGTTTATGCGTTTTACGGTACGTGTTTCTTTATCTGTTACACGTTCGCTCAATCGAGGACACTTTTCGCTCAATCGATAGTGAGTTTCGCTCAATGCATGCGTCGTTTCGCTCAATAAGTAGCTCGTTTCGCGCAATGAGACCCTCTTTTCGCTCACAAGGTCTATTTTTTAGGATTTATCATCAGGTATTGGGAAGGTTTTCGCTTACATATGTAGCAGTAATCAAACAATCATTGAAAAGAGCTGCCTCGGCTTTATCCGAAACAGCTTTTTTATGAAAATTATTCGTTAGCACCAGAATCGTCGGCTTGTGCGCCAGTGTCTTCTGCTGATTGAGATGATGATTCTTGTTCACGGTTGGCATCTTTGCCATCTTTCGTGTCTTTTGAGTCTTTCGTATCTTTGCCGCCTTTATCGTCGGCTTTTGGTGCTGGCTTTTCTTCTTGTTTACCAGGCTTTTGCTCTTCTGCTTTTTTCTGCTCTTCAGCAGCTTTCTTCTCTTCTGCTTTCTTCATCTCTTTACGAGAATTATCAACAGATGCTGCCAGCTGAGCAACAGATTGATCCCAAGCCATTACTGGGTCAACTGCTTCTCCGTCTTTACGAACTTCGAAGTGTGCGTGGATCTTTGCATCTTTATCGTATGCATTTTCACCAGCTTGTCCTAGAACAGCGCCCTGTTTCACTTGGTCACCCTGTTTAACAGATACAGAAGCAAGTGATGAGTAGTGCGTTACAACACCTTTATCATGCTCTACTTCTACTACGAATCCTAGTGCAGGGTCTTTTGCTACTTTTACAACGTTTCCGCTTAATGCTGCTGTTACATCGAACGCTTTGTTGTTAGCAGTCGCTAAGTCGATTCCGCGGTTTTGGTAGTAAATATTGTTATAGAATACGAGTGCTGCTTCTTGCTCTTGAGCTGTAGCGTCTGGACTAAAGAAATCTTTCACTACTTCAATGGCTTCAGGGTCAGCGACTGGCATTTGGAATTGTTCTTTTGTTAATGAAACGGGTACTGCTGCTCCATTGTCTTCTAACGCGCTTTTTGGAGTATTATTTTTCTCCACATTTTTCGCATCGTTTTGATACCATAGAACAGATGTTAAAATGACTGCTGCAAAACTAAGATATACTGCCGGATAAACCCAACGTTTTTTCATAGCACTCTTACCTTTCATCGGTATTGTTTTTTTGGTTTGTTTTTCTTCTTCTTTCATTTTTCATCACCTCAGCAACAAGTTTGAACAGAATTCTGAAAATATATACTTTAGCATTCTATTTTTTATAAAATTCTTTTCGACAATACAAAAAACCGCATCATGCTTAGAGCACAATGCGGTTGAGATATGGTTAAATTGAGTTGAATGAAATTGTAGGGGGTCTGTCCCCGGGACAGACCCCCTACAATTTACACACAATTTACTGAGGCTGATAAGCGAGGCCTTTGTCAGCGATCGGCTTATAATCAGTGATCTCAATTCCTTTATAATAATAGTGAACGATCTCTTTGTACGTCTTGCCCTCTTTCGCCATTCCGTTCGCTCCGTATTGGCTCAGTCCCACTCCGTGTCCGTAGCCGCGCGTCGTAATGCTGACCTGCTTACCTTTTTTCTCCATTTGGAAATCTGTTGAACGCAGCTCCAGCTTTTCTCTTATCTCTTTTCCGGTAAACTCTTTTTTACCGATCAAGAGTTTCCCGATTCGTTTCCCGCTCGTTGTTTCGACGACTTTTCCGATCTTACCGTTCTTTGAAAGTGAAACACCGAGTTTTTGTTCTACCGTACTCACTGGAAGCTGAATGGTCTCCGTGTATTTTGGTGATTCTTCTTTATCCCACGGACTTTCAACACTTCTTAAATACGGGTATTTGTTTTTCCAATAGTCTTCAGAATTAACTGTAAACCCATTGCTCGTGGAGAAGAAACTTGCTTGGATGGGGTCTCCTTCATAGGTTAGAATCTGTCCTTTTGTTTCAGAGACCGCTTTGATGATTTTTTCTATTTTTTCGTCAAAATCATCTTCCCAAAGGGTTTCTAGCTCCTTGTTTCCTTTATACACCTGATGCATTACGGTGTCTGACACAACGGCTCCTTCTGGCAAACTATCATCTTTTCCTCGGTTTAATAGGGCTTTTACAATAAAGGTTCTTGCTGTTAATGCTTGTGCTTTCAGTGCTTCGAGCTCAAAGTTTGCTGGCATTTCAGATGCGACCACACCTGCCACATACTCTTCTAAAGGGATGTTCTCGACCGTATCCATGGACTTTCTGAAAACAGGGACGACAATGTCTGAGTGAGGAATTTCCAAAGCTAGCATTCTCTCAGACGGATGCACTGCTTTCTCTTCTTTCCATTCAGGAGGTGCTGACGAAAATGGTAGTACGAGTATCGTGGGAAGCAGGACGATGATAGCGACAAAAATAGCTAGAATCCAGATCAGCGGCTTGATTTTTACATTCACGTTCCAATGCCCTCCTATATTGTTTTCTACCATACAACTTATACAAAAAAGCCGGGCTTTAGAACTTGAAACTAGCATTTTTACAATTGAAATGTGCTGTTCTTATTCCAGATTTACAAGTTTTGCTTCAGAGACTGAGACAGACCATTCTCAGCATAAAATGAAGAGATGATCAGCGCGAAGGGGTGAACAGCATGGACAGTTTTCAGCCGCCTGTATTGGTCCGAACGCTTACGTATGCACCTGGCAACATTAAGATCTATTATCCGCAGATCGAAGGACGCATCAATCCGCGTATTCAGCAACAGGTCAATCAGCAGATCATCCAGATCAATCAGCAGCTTCAGCAAATGCAAAACCCTGAAGCTCGCCCAGGTATGTACGGAGAATTTGCTGTAAAAACAAACGAGCAAAACATTTTGAGCATTGGTTTTCTAAACTATGCTTATACGCCTATGGCCGCTCACGGCATGACGTATATTAAATCAGAGACGTGGGACCTTACAACGGGCAGAACCTATCAGTTGAAGGATCTATTTAAACCTGGCGCAAACTATGTTGAAGTGTTGAATCGCCTTATAAAAGTTCAAATCAAATCGCGGCAGATCGATACGCTTGAACCCTTTAAATCCATCAGCCCCAACCAAGATTATTACATTGCCGATAAAGCACTCGTGATCTATTTTCAGCTTTATGACCTAACGGCATATGCGTACGGTTTTCCGATGTTTCCGATCTCTGTTTTTGACTTACAAAACATCATTGATGAAAATGGTCCCCTTGGAAAATTGGCGGTGAATGGATTGTAATGGCTCAAAAAAACCCCGATCTTCAAAGATCAGGGTTTCTTCATTATGATTTAGTTTACGCCAATTGCGTCGTATGATTTTTTAACCGCTGCTACTTCAGCAGATGTAGCACCGTAAAGGTCTGATGCCGCTTGAACAAGAGCTGCTCGTGCTTGGCTGAAGTTAGAAGAAGCCGTTAAGTAGACCGTATTCGCTCTATAATAGATCGCTCCTACTTTTTCGTTGCCGATCGCCGGAACCGTTACACCGTAATGTGTTCCGCCAACTGCCAGCAAGTAAGCCGCTTTGTTGATGATACCGCTGTTGATGTGTACGCCGCCATTGTCACTTGTTCCTGTGTAGCGAACAGAATAGTGGTCAGGATCGCCATACTTTGTAGGATCACTCATCGAACGAAGAGCATCACCTGCTTTATTTGGCGTGTAGATGTCTTCACCGATCTCATAATCAGGGTTGTTGTTCGCATGGTGCTCAACTAGCGTTCCAAAGATATCGGATAACGATTCGTTCAGCGCACCTGATTCGTTTTGATAGATCAGGTCAGATGAAAAGTCTGTTACAGCATGCGTCAATTCATGCGCTACAACATCCAGCCCACCTGATAACGAAACGAATGTTGTTCCGTCTCCATCACCGTAAACCATCTGCTGGCCGTTCCAGAACGCGTTGTTGTAGTTGCGGCCGTAGTGAACCGTTGATTTTAGAGCAGCTCCCTTATTGTCATAGGAATTGCGGTTGAAGACAGATTTATAATAATCGTATGTTGCTCCTGCATAATAGTGAGCATCTACAGCAGCTCTGTCGTATGCTGCGTTGAACTGGTTGTCCGCATCAGCCCAAAGCTTTCCTGGTAGCTGCTGACGATTTTGCCCATCGTATGTAAATACGCCGCCACCTCTTGTGTTATCTTGCAAGTAGTATGTTCCGCTAGATAATAATGTGTTTAGCGTTTTAGAATCACCCAATACACCTGTTCCAGAACCAACAGCGTTTGTTCCAACTAATGAACCACCACCGCCTGTTGGAGGTGCTTTCGTATCGCCATGCGCCTCGTCTAAATCATTGTAAGAGTTTAGAATCTTACCCGATACAGCATCTACAAAATAGTTGTAGTTGCCCGGCTTAGGAGATAAGAAGTTAAGGTTTACTAAGTATGCATATGCCGCTTGATGTCCCTCCGTATAAACAACGAGATCAGACGTTGGATCTGCTTCATATTCAGGTGTAAAGCCTAAGTCTTTAACTGCAGCTGCTACCGCTTTAGAAGCAGAAATCTTTTTGCCAAAACCTAATCCAGGCTTGTCCTGCAGATTAGGAACCACTGTTCCAGAGAATACAACAAGCTCGCCTTGATCATTTACGTGAGCCACTTGAGTGGATCCCCAAACAGGAACTCCTTTATATGTTTGCTGAAGGCGAACCAACTGTCTGCCTAACTCGTCTTTTGTCACAGACTTAACTGTGAATGCCTCTTCCGCTTTTTGACTTCCTAACTTAAATGTATTTGACTCTTTTTGAAGATAAGACATAACCACTTCTTTTGCAGATTTTGAAGATGCCTCTGTTAATTTACCTGATACAAAAGATGGTGTACCCGTTAAGCTATTGAACTGCTTTGTTGATAGCACATTAACTGGTGCTTCTGCATTAGCTTGTCCTGCTGCTAATGGACTCACCGCAAGACCAAGTGCTAAACCCCATACTGACAACTGCTTTTTCATACCCTTCCAATCCCCTTTGCTTTCATAAATTTTAAAGCCAGTGGATTTATATTAGCATCTTTTATTTTATTTTCAAACTATTTTAAAAATTTTGATTATAAGGTACTAATTTAAAGTATTTTTTCAATAAAATGGGTGTTTTTTACTAAAAATTACAAATCATTGTAAATATTGATCATGCATGCTCTTGTCTCTGCTTCAAGGTGGTTTCGCTTTCGAGGGGTGGACGGGGTCTTTCTCTGTGACATCATCTATTACAAGTCTCGCACCTAACCGGTTAATGGCAACAAAAAAGCCGGCAATCTCAGCCGACTTTTTCTAAAGCTATTTTGTTTTCCTGCCTTTTATAAAGTTTAATACAAAGACGATCAATGCGATGACGAGTAAGATATGAATAATACCGCCTGCTACTTTAAAGATGACACCTAATAACCAGAGAACGACTAATATCCCGATAATGGTCCAAAGCATGAGCTCGACATCCTTCCTAAGAAAAATTGATATGTTTAGTTATAGGTATAGATTTCCCGAACAGCATATTGAATAAACTATTTCACTTTAAAACTTTTTTCAGGGTGTTGATCGTACAGAGTCATGCATTTATGTCGGTGAACTTGAGCACCTTACTCGGCAAAATGTTGGTGACGCGCAGCGCAGGCTTGTTTACGCGCAGATTAAGCTGAGTTGCACGCGGTTGAGTCGCATTTGCACGCATTAAATCACCTTTTACGCGCACCTTTGTCTAATTCGCACGCACATCTGTATTTCAGTCTCATTTTCCGTCATCATTTTATACAAAAAGTCACGTTTTAGTTTCATATATGTCGCCAACACATCAAAAAAGCTGACTCCAAAGGTACATTAAGCACCTTGAAGTCAGCTTTCTCTGTATAAATTAAGCTAAATTACTTTTTAATGATTGCTCTTCATTTACAGGTGTTGTCTTCACATCTTCGTTCACACGCTCGATGTCAGCACCTAATGCAGCCAGTTTTCCAGTAAAATCAACATATCCACGGTCGATGTGCTTGAGTTCCGTTACACGTGTGTAACCGTCTGCGACAAGCCCAGCAAGTACCAAAGCAGCACCTGCGCGAAGGTCAGTTGAAGCTACCTCAGCACCTTGCAGATTTACAGGTCCGTTGATTACGGAAGAACGGCCTTCAATTTTAATATCACCATTCATACGGCGGAATTCTTCCACGTGCATGAAGCGGTTTTCAAATACAGTTTCCGTGATTACGCTTGTTCCGTTTGCACGAAGCAATAGCGCCATCATTTGCGACTGAAGATCAGTCGGGAATCCTGGATGTGGCATGGTTTTAATATCAACAGGCTTTAATTCACGAGGTCCGCGAACACGAAGTCCGTTTCCTTCTTCTTGAATGTGTACACCCATCTCTTCCATTTTTGCAATTAAAGGACGCAGGTGTTCAGCGATTGCATTCTCGATCAATACGTCGCCTTCTGTGATAGCTGCTGCTACCATGTACGTTCCTGCTTCAATACGGTCTGGAACTACAGTATGCTCAGCACCAACAAGCTCTTCAGCACCGACGATACGGATTGTACCAGTTCCTGCACCGATCACTGTTGCACCCATTGCATTCAAGTAGTTAGCTAGACACACGATTTCTGGTTCTTTTGCTGCGTTTTCAATAATTGTTGTTCCTTCAGCAAGTGTTGCGGCCATCATGATGTTCTCAGTAGCACCTACACTTGGGAAGTCTAAATAAATCTTCGCACCTTGCAGACGGCCATCAATCTTTGCTTCGATAAAACCGTTCCCGATTTTAACTGAAGCTCCCATCGCTTCAAATCCTTTTAGATGCTGGTCGATCGGACGTGACCCAATTGCGCAGCCTCCAGGAAGTGCGATACGAGATAGTCCAACACGAGCAAGCAACGGTCCCATAACGAGGAATGATGCTCTCATTTTACGGACATACTCAAATGGTGCTTCTGTTTTTAATTCACTTGTAGCATCGACAGAAATTTCTCCATTATTAAATGCTACATCAATATTTAAATAACGTAATACTTCGTTAATCGTAAACACATCAGCAAGGGCTGGCACATCTTTAATCGTGCTCTTTCCTTGACTCGCTAAAATGGATGCTGCGATGACAGGAAGTACGGCATTCTTAGCTCCTTCAACTCGAACAGAGCCTTCTAACCGCCTACCACCACGGACAATGATTTTTTCCAACGATATTCCCCTCCGCGTCCAATTTGTATATTAATATTCAGACGTAATTATTGGTGTGCCAATTGTGACAGTAGTTTCACTGCCCAATCCTTCAGTTCGCAGTGCAACCTGAAGATTCATTTTATGTTGATGACCGGTATAAATCGCTTGTTCCCACTGCTCAGTATATGCAGAAAGCGACACAAACGTCTCTTCTTTTAGTTCCTCTACAGAAACACCAGAAAAGGCGCGTACCAATTCATTTGCTTGCGAATACAAATCAACCACAATTCTATCACCGTATGTACCGGTAACACAAGAGAAAATTTTGGGATTTCCTCCTACTGATTGTTCAACACGGCGATCAATCAGGTTCTGGATTTCTTTCCAATTTTGAGTTGTATTTACAAGTCCTTCAACCGCATAAATAAAATACGATGCAGATTGATCTTTTTGGGGGTATGTAATGATGGTCATTTTCTCTGAAACCCCGATGTCATTACGTTCAAATGACCCGTTCATTTTATAATGTCCGGCTTCATCTTCTGTTACCGCCCAGTCAAATTCAGGATAATTACGTTTAAGCTCTTCTGCTTGTTTTAAATACCCTAGTCCTTTAGATGTAAAACCTGTTTGACCACGAAAATACATCGTCCATTTGTCAGGTTTAACGCCCTTGTCCTTTAAAACGTCTATTATATGTGTAACTTCATTTGTTTTTTCGTCTGTTTTTGCATATCCAGAAGTAATCATAACTGTAAGCAAAATCGCTGTAATCGTCATTGTCCATTTTTTCATTCCCCAGCACATCCTCTCTATTTCTCATTGTTGCCAAAGAGACAGAGGATATCCGTGGAAGTTGTAGTCATATTCCGACAATTCCGTTTTTGGTTAACGCTTCTACATTACCCAAATAACTGGCTGAGATTAGTGGAATACTGTAAATATTTCAGAAAAAAATCGCTCGCTATACTCGCAAGACTGATCACTAGCAGTATGTATAACACTCTAGCTTGCATGACCTTTCCTTTTTTGATCCATTTATCAAAGTGGATTGCCTGCAATGCCCACCAAGCAATAACGAGAAACAATAGATGTACGATGATATGTAATAAAGCTTGTTGTCCGATTGGAATCATAAAAACGTCTGACCTCCTCATTACATATTTCGACATATTAAGCATAAATCTTTCCAGTGAATTTAGATAGATACTTTTTCCCTAGTTACTTCTTTTGAAAGCCCTTTCTTTCAAGAAGTTCAAAAAGTTGTAACGACTATTATCTGTAAAAAAGTTTAGACAGTCGTCTCATATTCATTAGACGAATGAAAACATAAGAAGTTACGGTAGTTTCGACTCATTTTTGGAGGGGATTTTTGAAGTTTGTTGGAAGTTTGAAAGGATGTATTTTTCAGAGGGATAACCGGATTGTTATCCAGCTGGAGCGGACAGGAAAAGCAGCAACTGAATGGCGGCCAAATTATATTCACGATAATCACAATATATTCACGTTAATCTCAATAATTTCACGTTAGCACCCCATCTATTCACGTTAATCTCAATAATTTCACGTTAGCTGATTTTCACCCAAAATTACATTTAAAAAAGCTCATTAAGGTTCCTATTTTTAGCGAACCCCAATGAGCTGATTTTAACCCGAAGCTTACATAAGTTTTTTTCATTTACTTCTTTGACAAGTTGATTGGAGTGTAAGATGCGAGACTCCTCGAAAATTGAACTTCAAATTTTCTTCGTGCGATGCGTCGCTGCCGTAGACTTCCTTGTCCTGCGGGACAGGTGGGCAGGTGAGACACTTATACGTGAAACGTACAAATGTGGCTCACCGCCTGCCCCGCGGAAAGCGAGTATCTGGAACGGAAATCAACCACTTTCACATGCTACAAATAGAGGCGAATAAAGCATCAATGATCATGCGTATGAACTTCGGTTTCAATCTGCATAAAGAATTCGTTTACGTCAAAATTTCCGTAAAAGAAATCCAGTGCGAGATCTGGCATAATACCTAAAATTAGTACGGATGCGGCACAGAACGCCAGCACCGCTGCCATACTTCCAGGAACAGAAACCCTCTTTCCTTCGCTATCTCCATCCCGGAAAAACATGATTGCAATGATATTAAAGTAGTAAACATAAGATACGAGCGTTGTTGCCATCATTACAGCTGCAAGCCAATAATGAGCGGGTTCTAATCCAAGCGCGCCCATAAAGATTCCGAACTTCCCGATAAAACCAGCCGTCACAGGGATTCCCGCAAGTGACAAGACAAAGAAGGTCATCGGAACAGCAAGCCATGGTGAACGCTTGAACAATCCGCGGAAAACACCGATATCGTTCGAACCTTCCTGACTCGTTAACAATTGAATGACGGTAAACGCTCCAATATTCATAAACAAGTAAGCCAACAGATAGAACCAGATCAGTTCAAACAATAATGACGAATTTGAAACGAACGGCACTAAAATGTAACCAGCTTGAGCGATAGAAGAATATGCAAACATTCGTTTAATGTTTCGTTGTCTGAGCGCTGTCACATTACCGATGATCATGGTTGCTGCCGCTAAAATCATGACGTACGGCTGAACTTGCAATAAAAGCGGTTCACTGCCGATCCCAGGTGCCGCGATAAAGGTGATGATGATCACACGCAGCAAGATCACAAAGCCTGCTGTTTTCGATACGACACTTAAGAAAGCCGTTACAGGAACAGGTGCCCCTTCATAAACATCCGGTGCCCACATGTGAAGGGGAGCAGCTGCGATTTTAAATGTTAAACCGGCAAATGTGATGATAAATGCAAAGACGATCAAGAAGCTGTGCTTTAACAGTTCAACGTTCCCCATGTTTTCGGCAATTCTGAACAGGTTCGTTTCACCTGTCAGCCCGAAAATATAGCTCATTCCAAATAAAGTGATGGCCGTTGCAATTCCGCCTGAAACGACATACTTAAACGCTGATTCGTTGCTGCGCTTATTTTTCCGCTCAAGCCCCGCCATAATGTAAGAAGATAGAGAAAGAAGCTCCAGCCCGACGAACAATGTGATCAGATCCGCACTTGAAGCCATCACCATGGCTCCTAATAATGCGGCAAGCAGTAAATAATAGAACTCACCGCGGTTTTCTTCTACGTCTTCTTTTTTATAATTGGACGCTAAGACAAGCACAAGCAATGTTCCTAATAATAGAAGGATCTTAAAGGCTTTTGAAAACGAGTCGAGTCTATACGTGTCATAAAGAATCGACGTTACGTCTTGATCGAGCTGCATGAAAATGGCGACGAGAGAAGCCAAAACTCCCGCTCCTGCAAGCCAAGCCAGAGGTTTTCTGCTCGACTCCCTTTTCATGAAAAGATCGATGATGGATAACAATGTAGCTGTGCCAAGAATAATAAATTCAGGAGACATCACGCCCCACTCAAAAGAAAACAATGTATCTAAATCCATGACTTAGCCCCCTAACCCTAGCAGAATGACATCTAATGTTGGACGGAGCATATCACTTAACCAAGCAGGATAGATTCCGATAAACAAAATCGCCGCGAGCAAGATAAATGCCGGAATGCGTTCTGTTGAAGAGAGATCACGTGCATTCGGTAACTCTTTTTCAGCCCCAAACGTGATGGCTAAGACCGCTCGCAAGACGTAGACTGCTGTTAGTATCAACCCTAGTGTTCCGATAGCGGCTAGCACCGGCATCTTCTCAAACAATCCTAAAAACGCCATAAATTCGCTTATGAAGCCTGACATTCCCGGAAGACCTAATGAAGCGAGACCTCCAGCGAGCATGACACCTGCGAAGATCGGCATCTTTTTTGCCACTCCTCCGAAATCTTTCAGATTAGAAGAGCCCGCTCGTTCATACAGAACCCCCACTAAGAAAAACAACAGCGCGGAGATCAATCCGTGAGAGACGACTTGGAATACGGCTCCCGTCATCCCTGCTTCGTTTACCGAGGCAAGCCCGATGAGCACGATTCCCATGTGAGAGACGGATGAATAAGCTAACACGCGTTTTACATCTCTTTGTGTTATGGCTAAAAACGCTCCGTAAAGCAGGTTGATCACACCGAACAATCCGATTACAAACGCGAGCGACTTAAACTGATCGGGAAAAAGTCCTGCACCGAATACGATTAAACCGTACGCCCCAATTTTTAAAAGAATGCCTGAGTGGATCATTACAATCGGAGGCGGCGCTTGAACGTGGACCCTAACCATCCATGAATGCAGCGGTGCCACAGGCAGCTTAACCGCAAACGCAACGAGGAGCGCGATCAGCATCCCCATCTTAAAATTCTTCGTTATATTCAGCTGGTTCAGCTCAGATTGCGGAAGAGAGAACGTGTAAGCGAGCTGCTCAAAGTTCATCGTTCCCGTCTTCATGAACATCGTTACAAACGCGATAAGGAGAATCGCGGAACCCACTCCGTTATAGATCAAAAAGCTGTATGCCGCTTTTTCTTTTTCTAGATAACCCCATCGTCCGATTAAGAAAAACATCGGAATAAGGGTAATCTCAAAGAAAATAAAGAATAAGAATAAATTTTGTGCGGCAAAAACGCCAAGCATACCTATCTCTAGCAAAAAGAACAAAATAAAGTAACTTTTCCAGTCCTTTTTTATCGAGAACGACGCAATGGCGGCGAGCACACTCACAACTGATGTTAAAAGGATGAGAACCATCGATAGGCCGTTCACACCAACTTCATAAAAGATCGGATAGCTTACATCCCCCTTTGATTGAAAGACTTCGTAAGATACCCATTGAAATTTCTCAGCTAGCTGAAGACCTTCACCTGACATTTGAAAAGCTGACAGCGTAACAAGTGCTGTACCTAGCGGTAATAGCGTTCCTAAGATCCCGATCCATTTAATAGACTTCTCATCATGAGAAGGGGTAAACAAAAGGACGAGCACACCTAGCAAAGGGGAGAAAATCAAGATGGATAGAAGATAGGTGTTCATGAGAAATACCCCCCTGTTAATGCGACGATCAGCAAAAGAATGACGATGCCAAAGATAGCGAACGTTCCATAGGATTGAACCTGGCCGTTTTGAAGCCTTGAGCCGATCTTGCTTAATCCTTGCACGCCACTCACAACAGCCGCAACAAGTCCGTCGACTACATATTTATCAAATAAAATCCCTAGCTTGCTCAAGCCCTTCGTTCCTTTTACAAAAGTGGCGTCATACCCTTCATCAACGTACCACTTGTTGTAGATCACATCGCTGAGACCTGGCAATGAGCGCGTCATCCAGTCTCGAGATAATGCCCCTCTTCGATAGATCAGATAAGCGAGAGCAATTCCTAAAAGAGATGCCGCTGTTGCGACGATCGGGATCCATCCTGGCCCGTGATGCTCGGCATGCGGCAGTTCAACAGGACCTCGTGCCAAGTAATCAGATAAAAAAGTGCCGAACCATGTTGTGTTCAGATAACCCGCAACAACTGCCAAAACACCTAGGACGATCATCGGCAGTGTCATCACACCTGGTGATTCATGCACACCACTCTGATCGCCGCGCGGTTTTCCTGTAAACACAAGGAAAAATAAGCGGAACATATAGAACGCCGTCATGAACGCAGCAACGACTGCGAGCCAAAACAGTCCGTACTTTCCATCGGCATACGTGCTTGCTAGGATTTCGTCTTTTGAAAAGAATCCGGATAACAATGGAACACCTGAAATGGCAAGTGCACCGATCAAAAAGAGCGGTCCTGTCACGCGAAGCTTTTTCCAAAGCCCGCCCATCTCTTCGATGTTTTGTGTATGTACAGCATGTATCACACTTCCAGCTGCTAGAAACAGCAGTGCTTTAAAGAATGCATGTGTGGTTAAGTGGAAGATGCCAGCCACATAGCCTGAGGCACCGAGTGCGAGCATCATG
This sequence comes from Fictibacillus phosphorivorans, assembly GCF_001619875.1. GTDB lineage: Bacteria > Bacillota > Bacilli > Bacillales > Fictibacillaceae > Fictibacillus > Fictibacillus phosphorivorans_B. The sequence continues at coordinate 289,310 of NZ_LRFC01000038.1, read as the reverse complement.
TACCCTAACTGGCTGACGGTTGAATACGCTAAAACGCGTTTGATGTCTTTTTGCATGAGACCGATTGACGCCGCAAAAATGGCAGTCACTCCGCCTACAACAGCCACAACCGTTAACGCTGTTTCAGATGCTTGAAAGAGCGGGTACATCGCAGCGACCAAATAAACCCCTGCCGCTACCATCGTAGCCGCATGGATCAGTGCCGAAACAGGTGTCGGACCTTCCATCGCGTCAGGCAGCCACGTATGAAGCGGAAGCTGACCAGATTTACCGATCGCTCCAACAAAGATACATAGAGCTGTAAGTGTCAGCATGCCTGATGAGATATCACCATTTTTTACAGAAGCAAAAATCTCGTCATATTCAAAACTGCCAACCTGCCAAAATAGTAAAACCATTCCGATAAACAGACCAACGTCCCCAATCCGGGTCATCACGAAAGCTTTTTTTGCAGCGGCTTTCGCTTCAGGCTTAAAATAATAGAACCCGATTAATAGAAATGAGCCTAGCCCTACCAGCTCCCAAAACATATAGAGCTGTAATAGATTCGGAGAAAGAACGAGTCCGAGCATTGCAAACGAGAACAATCCTAAATACGCAAAAAATACAGGAAACCGTTCATCACCATGCATGTACCCTTTTGAGTACAGATGCACAAGAAAACTAACAAGTGACACGATAACAAGCATGAGTGCATTAAGCGGATTTACTTCATAGCCCATGGTGATGGCGCGCTCACCGATTTGAAACCAAGTGCCTTCTACTTTAATGAAGTCACCTTGCCATACCGCAAGCCATACCCCAACAGACAACACGAGCGAAATTCCAGTTAACAGCACCCCGATCCAAGCAGTGCTCTCACTTTTTGATTTTCTCAAAATGAGCAATAAAATGAAGGATAAAAGCGGGAACAACGGTATAAGCCAACTACTCTGCAACATGATCGTCCATCTCCTTCCTTATCGCTTCATCGTGTCCATCTCATCCACATTTACCGTCTGTCTGTTGCGGTATAGTGCAATGAGAATCGCAAGTCCGACTGCCGCTTCTGCTGCGGCCACCGTTATGGTAAACAGCGAGAAAATTTGACCAGTAAGCCCAGGGTTGATTGAGTATTTAGCAAAAGCAACCAAGTTTATATTTACGGCATTCAGCATCAATTCAATAGAAATGAGTACAATTACCGCATTTCGCTTTGTTAGTGCACCAAACAAGCCGATGCAAAAAAGGATCAAGGCAAGCATCAAGTAAGCTGCTAATGGAATAGAGCTCATTTTTTTGCCTCCTTTTCATCGTCATCCCGTTTGGCAAGGATAATCGAACCAATCAATGCGACGAGCAGCAGCACAGATGTTAGCTCAAACGGAATAACATAATGAGAATACAGTTCGATCCCGATCTTTTTCGTGTTATCGATATGAAGTTCTGCGTTCTGCTGTCCAAAATCAAGGTCTTTGATCTTGCCGTACATGATCAGAAAGAAAAGACCAATCGCAAGCCCTGTTAAGATGACCTTTAAACGAGGGAGCTTCTTTTCTTTTTCCTGGTGACGGGTCAGCATGATTCCGAACAGCATGATAATCGTAATCGCTCCTGAATAAATGAGCACTTGTACGACGGCAACGAACTCGGCCGATAGTGTAACGTAAATACCGGCAATGGCAATAAACGTAAAGATAAGGGCAACAACCATGTGTACGACATTTGTTAGGTTAATAAGAAGAACACCGCCGGCAATGGCTGTTAGGGCAAGAAAGAAAAAAGCGATCATTTCACCGGTCATGCTTTGTTCTCCTTTCTGACATTCTCATCGTTTTCATCGAGCCACTCGAGGTTTTTGAAAAGCTCATCCCGGCTGTATTCCGCAAGCTCAAACTGATTGGTCATGACGATCGCTTCAGTCGGACAAACTTCTGTACACAAATCGCACAAGATGCAGATTTCAAAATTAATGTCGTACGTATCGATGATTTTCCCTTTTTTTGCAGGATCAGGATGTGGCTTCCCTGTTAACTGGATGCAGTCGGTCGGGCAGATCTGTGCGCATTGGTTGCACACGATACACTTTTCTGGGTAAAACTTTTGGATGCCTCGGAAACGGTCAGGCATCTGGATTGGCACGTCTGGATAGCTTGTCGTGACGTTTTGCTTTGTCAGGTTTTTGACCGTATAGCTTAAACCTTTTACAAGACCTTTCATCCTGAGATCACGCTCCTTATGCGTTGGTCTTTCTATTGATTGAGCTTTATTTGTTGTAAAAACATTTTTAAAGTGATTGTGCTTTGTCGTTTGTGAAAGTGTTGATCTCCGCTCCAGGTGCTCGCTTTCCGCGGGGCAGGCGGTGAGCCACATTCGGACGTTTCACTCTTAAGTGTCTCACCTGACCGCCAGTCCCGCAGGAGTCTCGCACCTTGCACTCCAATCAACTAGTCAATGAAGTTATAGACAAAACCTTGATTGTAAGGAAATTTGCCTCAATCACCTTTACCTTTATATAGTAAGCAATATCTAAAGACCGTTTTATAAGAAAAGTTCCTTAACTGCTGCACTTACGAAAATGTTCAGCAAGGCTAGCGGCAGCAGGACTTTCCAGGCGAAGCCCATCAGCTGATCGGCGCGGAGGCGCGGAAGAGTTCCGCGAATCCAGATCATGAAAAACACGACGATGCTAAATTTAACGCCAAACCACAAGGCTCCTGGTATGAAACCTAAAAACGGAATCGGGTTCCAGCCTCCTAGGAACAGAACGGTTGTGAGCGACGCCATCGCAAACAGATACACATACTCTGTTAGCATGAAGAACGCCCAGCGAAACCCTGAGTACTCAACGTGATAACCGGCAACGAGCTCTGACTCTGCTTCTGGCAAGTCGAACGGCGTACGGTTTAACTCGGCGATCGAGGAGATCAAGAATACGAAAAATCCGATCGGCGTTAAAAAGATGTATGCGATATTTTCTTGTCCTCTCACGATGTCGTTTAAGTTCAGGCTTCCGGCAAATAGGATAACCCCGACTACCGAGATGACAAGCGGAATTTCGTATGAAATCATCTGCGCTGCAGCACGCATGCCGCCAAGCAGCGAGTACTTATTATTAGATGCCCAGCCGCCCATCAAGATGCCGATCGTTGAGAGCCCTGAAACAGCCACGTAATACAGAAGGCCGACACTAAGGTCAGCAAACTGCAAATTTTCCGAGAACGGAATCGTCGCGAGCACCATGAACGCTGGCGCGAACGCGATAACCGGCGCCAATATGAAGAGCGGTCGGTCAGCAAGCTTCGGGATCGTATCTTCTTTTATTAAAAGTTTAAAAACATCAGCAACGGTCTGAAGAAGTCCAAATCGTCCTCCAACCCGGTTCGGTCCTGTGCGCATCTGCATAAATCCGAGCACTTTTCGCTCTGCTAAGATCGCGTATGTTACGAAGCCTAGCACGGTCATGAGCAGTGCTGCACCGAGCGCAAAGAAAATGGCCACATGTGTCCAGCCTGGCTGGGCGTATAAAAGATCCTCCATCAGCCATCAACCTCCCCGAGAACAATATCAATCCCGCCTAAGATGGTAATCAAGTTGGAGATGTTTTCACCGACTAAAAGCTTTGGCAGAATCTGAAGGTTATAAAAAGAGGGCCTGCGGAACTTTAGGCGGTAAGGTTCTTTTTTTCCTTCTGATGCAATATAGCATCCGATTTCTCCACGTGGAGACTCAATACGTACAAACGCTTCTCCTTTAGGTGGCTTGATGATCCTTGGCACTTTTGCCATCACTGGACCTTCTGCCGGAAACTGTTCCACCGCTTGTTCTAAAATCTTGAGTGATTCTTCAATTTCCTGCATGCGGCACTGATAGCGCGCCCATGCATCACCAGTATGAAAGACCGGAATATCAAAATCGAATCGTTCATAGATGGAATAGGGTTCATCTTTTCTTAGATCCCAATTGGTACCCGTGCATCTTAAGTTTGCTCCGCTCAAACTATAGTTCAGTGCTTCTTCTTTTGTGTAAAAACCGATTCCTTTTACACGGTTTAAGAAAATTTCGTTTCCTGTAACAAGGTCGTGATAACCTGCGAGCTCTTCTCTCATATACGGAACAAAATCTCGGACCTTCTCGATCCAGCCATCTGGCGCATCCCATTTCACACCGCCTACACGCATGTAGTTAAACGTAAGGCGTGCTCCGCAAATCTCGTTCAACATATTGATGATCGCTTCACGTTCACGAAAAGCATATAGGAAAGGACTCATCGCCCCAATATCCAAGAGATAGGTACCGAACCATACGAGATGGCTCGCAATTCGGCCGAGCTCCATCACGATTACACGCAAATACTCCGCTCGTTCAGGAATCTCAAGGCTCATCATCGTTTCAACCGCGTGACAGATCACATAGTTGTTTGTCATAGCCGCTAGGTAATCCATTCGGTCGGTGTACGGAATGATCTGGGTATACTGAAGGTTTTCCGCTAGCTTTTCCGTACCTCTATGGAGGTAGCCGATAACCGGTGTTGCTTCGATGATGGTTTCTCCGTCAATTTTCAGCACGATCCGGAACACGCCGTGTGTACTCGGATGCTGAGGTCCAACGTTGAGGAGCATCTCTTCTGTTCTGATCAATGTCTACACCTCCACGTCATGCGGTTCGTAATCTTTTCTAAGCGGATGACCTACCCAATCATCTGGAAGCATGATGCGCGATAAGTTCGGATGGCCCTCAAAATGAATACCTAATAGGTCAAATGTTTCACGCTCTGGCCAGTTTGCACCTTCCCATAACGGGGTAATAGAGTGGGTAGTAGCACTTGTTCTGTCTATTTTCACTTTAAGTGCGACGGACTGGCGATTCACGTACGAATACAGATGGTTATATACTTCAAAGTGTGTTTCGAAATCTGTGCCATGCATTTCTGAAAGATAGTCAAAACGAAGCTGATCGTTATGTTTTAAAAACTCAGCGATTTTGTAATAGGTATCGGGTTTTGCAACTAAGGTAGGCACGTCTTTAGACAGCCTATTAATATAGGAATCTTCTAGTACATCTTCTCCTAGATGTTCTTTGATGACTTTTATGTAGGTATCGAGGATTGGTTGGTTTGGTGATGGTTTTTCTTCTGCAGCAGGTTCAGCTGCAGCTCCTTTTGCATTTGCGGCGGCACGTGCTTTTGCTGCTGCAGCGGCTTTGGCTTTCGCGGCTGCAATCGCTTTTGCTTTTTCGTCGTCGCCTGCAGGTGTTTCAGACGGTGCATCTCCTCCCGCTTCTCTTAAAGCTTTTGCTTTGGCAGCGGCAGCTGCTTTTGCCTTCGCTGCGGCTGCTGCCTTTGCTTTTGCAGCAGCTTTCGCTTTTTCATCATCTGATGCGGGTTGTGCTGAAGTGTCGCCACCTGCTTCTCTAGCTAGTTTTGCTTTAGCGGCAGCTGCTGCTTTGGCTTTCGCTGCTGCGGCAGCCTTCGCTTTTGCGGCTGCGAGTGCTTTTTGTTTAGCTAGGTCATCAGAAGTTTCGTCTGTTGTGTCTGATGGTTCTGCTGCTTTTTCAGCTTGACGTTGTTTTGCGAGCTCCAGTGCTTTTGCCTTCGCTTCAGCGGCCGCTTTTTTCTTCTGCTCTTCTTTTGTTAATTCTGGTTCTGTTGTCGTTGGTTCTGCCGTTTCGGCAGCTTTCGCTTTTTCAGCTTGACGCTGTTTTGCGAGCTCAAGTGCTTTTGCTTTCGCTTCAGCGGCTGCTTTTTTCTTCAGCTCTTCTTTTGTTAATTCTAGTTCGGCTGTTGGTTGTTCTGCCGATTCCACAGGTTTCGCTTTTTCAGCCTGACGCTGTTTTGCGAGCTCAAGTGCTTTTGCTTTCGCTTCAGCTGCTGCTTTCTTTTTTTGTTCTTCTATTGATAATCCTTCGTTGGATTCATTTTGCTTATCTGTCATTCGCTCATCACCTTCTTGCCGGTCTTCGCTTCAAAACGGATCTTTTCCTGAAGCTTGTTGATGCCATAAATGAGTGCAGCAGGGTTAGGTGGACATCCTGGTATGTACACATCCACAGGCACGATTTGATCGACACCTTTTACAACCGCATAGGATTTGATGTATGGCCCGCCAGCTGTTGCGCACGACCCCATCGCAATGACCCATTTCGGTTCCGGCATCTGCTCATACAATCTTTTTAGTACAGGTGCCATCTTTTTCGTTACCGTTCCAGAAACGATCATCACATCGGATTGACGCGGTGACGTCCGAAAGATGCTTCCAAATCGGTCTAGGTCATAATGTGACGATCCTGTACCCATCATCTCAATGGCGCAGCAAGCGAGTCCAAAGGTTAATGGCCATAGCGAGTTGCTTCTGGCCCATGCTTTTACTTGTTCAAGTGTTACCATGAATACGTTACGATCTAGTTCGGCGCGTTCTTCAGCCGTAAGCTCCCATTTTATGTCCATTTAAGCACCTTCTTTTTCCAAGCGTATACAAGACCTAACGTTAAAAGAACAACGAAAATTCCCATCTCGATCAGGGCAAACACACCTAGCTCTTCATAGGCAACGGCCCACGGATATAGAAATACGGTTTCAACATCAAAAATAACAAACATAAGCCCAAACAAATAATAGCGGACATTGTATTGAACCCAGCTTTGGTGAAAAGGCTCGATTCCGCTTTCGTACGTGGTGTATTTTTCTGCTGATGGTTTATAAGGACGCAACAAACGGCCTGCAGTCAATGCGACCACCGGCAACAGGACCCCTAAGAATAAAAATACAGCCACAATGAGGTAATTGTTTTGATACAGATGATAAAAATCCATTCTGACTACCCCCTAATCTTCAGAATTTTATAAATTCTGTAACCGCTTTAATTATAGCAAATTCCATATTTTGTGTCGATGTGCTTCTTCACATATGGAATCTCTACTATATAATTGTCTCCTTCTTATTTTTCTATAGAAATGTTCATAATCCTGTAAATTTTTTGCATGTAGCGTATAGAAAGTTAGCTGTATGATAGGGAAAAGGGGAGATTTGAAATGGATATATGGTGGATCGCTTATTTCTTGATCGTTGTGATCTCGATCGCCGGTCTAGTCGGTACGATCATGATTTCTAGAACGCAGGACGAAAAATACGGCAGCTCAACAAAACAAAACTTGATTCGATTGACTGCTATTTATGCAGTTGTCATACTCGTATCCATTATTGCACTTGCTCTGTACATCTTTATTTAATCATATTTCGATATACAAAGGATGTGAACCACCTGAAAAAAGAGACCGAATTGCTTTGGGCAAGTGAAAAGTACACGGTGATGGCAAAAGGCTATAACTTTTATAAAGAGGTTCAACATTTAATGAGAGATGCTGAAACTGATGCCGATTACCATGAGATCATGGTGATGATTGCCGATTTGAAGAAGAAGCCTTTTGATAGGCGTGCTTTATGCAACACTCTCGAGCATGTTTGGGGTTATTTCAAGAAATCGGCAGATGAATCTGATAAAATACACTTTTTTGAGTTAGTAGAAACGTTGCGAAAATCTGATGATGATAATTTTGATGAAGTTCCATATGAAATCAATCTATTTTTGCACTTTTTGCTGCAAAAATATCCATCAGACTACTTATCGCGATCAACTTTTATTAAAAATTAAGGATGCTCCCCGTTTTGCATGGGAGCATCCTTTTGTTTTAGCTTAAATAGGGACCATTTTGGTGAGCGAAACTGTCCTTTCGCAATACGGTGGTGGGTATTGCGACAACTCAATCAACAAATTATAAGGTCCAATCCACGAAAAACAGCGTTCAATCCACGAGTTTATGGCTTGAATCCAAAAATTTTGTCCATTTATCCACGAGTCTACAATCCTCGACATTTTTCTGACTTGCTTTATACCTCAAATACCCCCCACCTGCAAAAAAGGCATCCCGCTCACAAAACAAGCGGAATGCCCTCACTTTACCTTATTAGATCGCCTCTACCGACAATCTTATCTGCTCTTCAAACTGTTCTGCATGATCACGTTTTTGCTCTGCGTCCCAGCCTAATTTATCTGCCATGCAATTGATCACACTGTCTTTCCACTTATAAACGGTGTCGATGTCAAAGTATAAAGCGGACGTACGGCGGATTAAGAAGTCTGATGGTGTAGAAGCCATCTCGTACTCTAATGCGTAGAGTAATGAAGCATACAAACTTCTCGGCAAGTTGTAGTTCTTCGCCTCTTCACCGCGCTCCTTCAAGAATCCATACACCACGTCAATGTTCGTTCCATAACGCTGAACAAGTTCGCGAGCCTTTGCATCATCCAACCCAAGCGCTAAACCTTCTTGCACTTTGGTACGCAGGAAATCTCCAAAGTTTTCGCTTCCGCCCATCTTACCACCGGATAATTCCATTTGCTGTGTACGGCAACCTGGGAATTTCGCACCTTCTTCTTCCCCAAGCTGGTCGCGGACAATATCTACTACTTTTTCAGCCATCTTTCGGTAACCCGTAAGCTTTCCGCCTGCGATCGTCAACAATCCTGATGGCGAGTGGAACACTTCATCTTTACGAGAAATTTCGGAAGGCCCTTTTTTCGGTTCATGTATCAACGGACGCAGTCCTGACCAAGAAGATTCTACATCATCGCGTGTGATCTTCACATCTGGGAACATGAAGTGAATGGTTTTCAGAACATACTCGAGGTCTTCCTCTGTCATCCCCGGATTTGCTAGGTCTCCTTTATAATCGGTATCCGTCGTTCCTACATACGTTTTGCCTGCACGTGGAATGGCAAAAACCATTCGGCCATCTTCTGTGTCGTAATACACCGCTTGCTTGAGCGGGAACTTTGATCCATCGATTACAAGGTGGATCCCCTTCGTATGATGAATTTCTTTTCCTGTTTTAGAACGATCTTCTTCACGAAGTTCGTCTACCCAAGGACCAGTTGCGTTCACAATTTTTTTTGCGTAGATCTCGTGAACTTCACCCGTAAGCTGGTCTTCAACTTTTACACCGACAGCTCTTTTTCCGTTATAGATAAAGCTTGTAACCTTTGCGTAGTTGACGGCTGATGCACCGCGTTCTACGGCTTCTTTCATGATTTCAAGCGTCAGACGAGCGTCATCTGTTTTGTATTCTACATAATAGCCCCCGCCAAGCAGGTCTTTCTTTTTTAATAGGGGTTCACGACGCAAAGTCTCTTCAGCTGAAAACATTTTTCTCCGTTCTTTGCGTTTAACACCTGCTAAGAAATCGTACACTTTTAGTCCGATCGACGTTGAGAATTTTCCAAATGTGCCGCCTTTATAGAACGGAAGAAGCATCCACTCTGGTGTTGTTACGTGCGGAGCGTTTTCGTACACGATTGCACGCTCTTTACCTACTTCAGCAACGAGCTTTACTTCAAATTGCTTTAGGTAACGAAGTCCTCCATGCACGAGCTTTGTGGATCGGCTCGACGTTCCGGCAGCGAAGTCTTGCATCTCTACAAGTCCTACTTTCATTCCGCGTGTTTGCGCGTCTAAAAGAATTCCCGCTCCTGTTACCCCGCCTCCGATTACGAGCAGATCCAGCTTCTCTTTTTTCATATTACCGATAATATCTTCTCTGTTATATGTTGAAAATGCTGCTGTCATTTTCTCTTCACTCCTTCTGTACAGAACCGATGGACATGTAGATGATACGGGTAGTTTTCCCGCAATTTGCTCCTGCAACACACGTTTTCCTGCATTACAGTGTTTTTAGCACGCAAAAAAAGACCACAAGAACCCCGCATCTTCTGTACGAGGTTTTGTGGTCTCTCCTGATCTCCAACCGGTTCAATATCAACTTGTTTTTAGTATAGCGCAGTTTTGCGAGTTTTTAAAGGGTTATGCTTTCGGTTTATACGCAATCGTTGCTTCAACTGCTTTTTTCCAGCCGTCATAAAGCTCTGTACGCTCTTCCTCTTTCATGTTTACGTCAAAGTCTTTGTCCACTTTCCACTTATCTGCAATTTCTTCGCGATCGCCCCAGAACCCAACAGCGAGCCCTGCAAGATAAGCCGCACCGAGCGCTGTCGTTTCATTGATTTCTGGACGCTCAACAGGCACGTTTAAAATATCGCTCTGGAACTGCATTAAGAAATTATTCTTCACTGCTCCGCCATCTACGCGCAACTTTTTAAGCTCGATGCCTGAATCTGCTTCCATCGCTGTTAGCACATCTCTTGTTTGATAGGCTAACGACTCGAGTGTAGCACGGATAAAATGTTCTTTTTCTGTACCGCGCGTCAGTCCAAAGATCGCGCCGCGTGCTTCAGAATCCCAGTAAGGAGTACCGAGGCCAACGAAGGCAGGCACAACATAAACACCATCTGTAGAAGCAACGCGCTCTGCATAAGCTTCACTGTCTGCTGCATTCTTCAGCATGCGAAGTCCGTCGCGCAGCCATTGAATCGCTGAACCCGCTACAAAAATACTTCCTTCTAGCGCATATTCTACTTTCCCATCGATTCCCCATGCAATGGTTGTTAATAGGCCATGCTCTGATTTAACGGCTTTTTCGCCTGTGTTCATGAGCATAAAGCAGCCTGTACCGTACGTGTTTTTTGCCATTCCTTTTTCAAAACATGCTTGTCCGAAGAGTGCGGCCTGCTGGTCTCCCGCGACCCCTGCGATCGGAATGTTTTTACCGAAAAAGTGATAGTCGATCGTTTCGCCGTATACTTCTGAAGATGATTTTACTTCTGGAAGCATGGACTTCGGAACTCCTAAAATTTCGAGCAGCTCATCATCCCATTTTAGATCGTAAATGTTATACATGAGCGTGCGTGAAGCGTTGGAATAATCCGTAACATGTGCCTTCCCGCCTGTGAGCTTCCAGATCAGCCACGTGTCGATCGTTCCGAATAAAAGGTCGCCGTTCTCTGCTTTTTCTCTCGCACCCTCTACGTTATCAAGAATCCATTTAACTTTTGTTCCTGAAAAATACGCGTCGATTAAAAGTCCTGTTTTATCACGGAACTTGTCGTTCAATCCTTGTTGTTTTAGCTCATCACAGATCTCAGCGGTTTGGCGGGATTGCCATACGATGGCTTTGTGAATAGGTACTCCGGTGTTCTTATCCCACACAACTGTTGTTTCACGCTGATTCGTGATTCCGATTGAAGCAATCTCACTCGGATCTGTGTCTGTTTTTGATAAAACTTCCGCAATAACGGCTAAGATGGTGCCCCAGATTTCTTGTGCATCATGTTCTACCCAGCCTGGCTTCGGAAAGTGCTGTTTGAATTCTTTCTGCGAAAGATCAACAACCTCTCCTGCTTTATTAAAAAGGATTGCTCTTGAGCTTGTTGTTCCTTGATCAAGTGCAATAATATATTTCTTTTCCATAAGTAAGCCCTCCCAAATGTTTATGATTTAGTTTTCTATTTCGTTTCCATGTGGCAATGCTTGTGTGCCTTTGTTTCCTAAGAAGAACGTGATGGCGAAAACGGCCAGTGAAACGACTGTCCAGATCCAAAAAAGCGTTGTCACTTTTCCAGTAAAGACTGCCTGATAAAATAAAGAGCCAAACACACCACCAAGAACTGGTCCTACGACCGGGATCCAAGAATACGTCCAATTGGATCCGCCTTTCCCTGGAATCGGCAGAAGAAAGTGCGCAATTCTGGGACCAAGATCACGCGCAGGATTGATTGCGTATCCTGTTGGTCCACCAAGCGATAATCCGATCGCCACGATTAGAAATCCAACGATCAAAGGATTTAATCCGTCTGAAAATTTATTCGCTCCGATTGACAATAATCCTACTAGTAAAACAGCGGTTCCAATAAATTCTGATAATAGATTCGAAAACGTATGGGGAATGGCAGGGTCTGTTGAGAAGACTCCTAGCTTAGCCGCTGGATCATCGGTCGCTTTCCAATGCGGCAGAAAGTGAAAATAAACAACCATCCCGCCAAGCATACCGCCAAGAACTTGAGCAATTATATACGCTGGCACATCCGCCCAGGCAAATTCACCGATTGATGCGAGTCCGAGTGTAACCGCCGGGTTAAGGTGTGCACCGCTAAAGCTTCCGACAGCGTATACTGCCATCGCAACTGCAAGTCCCCAAGCAAGCGCAACGACGATCCAGCCTCCACCTTGAGCCTTCGATTTATTCAAGGAAACGTTTGCAACAACGCCCCCGCCAAAAATGATTAAAATCATTGTGCCTATAAGTTCTGCTGTAAATGTTGACATTCTAATACCTCCCCTAGTTTGACAATCGCTGTTAATGTGCGGATTTCAAACAAAAAAGACCCAGCAAAAGATACCTATAGTTGTCCTATAAGTAACCCTTGTGGATCTCCATGTTCTCCGTCACGTTTATTAACTTGTCTCTATTATAGCAAGGATGTAAACGTTGTCAAACGTTATTTCACAAGAACATTAAATCCACAGTTCTGGGTTTGATGTTGTTACCGCTTCTGCACCTGCATCAAGAGCTTCTTTTACGTTCATTTTTGTACGAATTAATCCACCAGCAATTACGGGTATACCCGCCTGTTTCATTACTTCTTGTATGATTTCCGGCATGATGCCAGGCAAAACCTCTAAATAGTCTGGCTGAGCACGTTCAATGACTTTATAACTTGTTTCTAGTGCTAATGAGTCTAATAAAAATAAACGCTGAACGGCGATCATGTTCCTCTTTTTTGCACGAATGATGCAATTGGAGCGTGTTGATATTATGCCAGCCGGCTTCATTTCCTGAGCTAAAAAGTCTACCGCGTATTCATTTGCTTTTAATCCGTTGATCAAATCAAGGTGAACCAGCACCTTCTTGTTTCTTTCGTTCGCCATCGCGATCATAAACTTCAGCTGACTGATATGTGTATCCAAACAAACGATGTATGTATATTTACTTTTCAAAAGCTTCTCAAAATCCTTCATCTTCCTGGCTGCCGGTAAGACTTGCTGTCCATGAAAGCTCATTGCACACACTCCTCATCTATTTCTAGCATTCACCTTTTTTCAGTATTTATTTTACATATTCTGTGATAATAACACATACCGAATGCCGCGGACGAGCATTTAATAGTGTATAGCTTTTTTTAGAAGCTATAATTTCTCCACTTCCTTATTTATCTGGAGGTGATCTGATTGATAAAAAAGAGAAAAAAACCTCTTGTTTCACCTGTTGGCAGCTTCCTGAATCCTTTTGGTGATGAAGTATCTCAGGAAGAAGAGGTTGTGGAAATGAACGCGATTCCTGATCCACATGGTGACCAGCTCTGGTTACGAAGGGTACATGGTTCTCTGTGTGTTCTTGGAAGAAGCTAAATAAAACCGAATCAACGTGTCTTTAACCTCCTCCCTTAGACCGTGGTATAGTTTTTAGAACCTCTGTGACCCCATGTTTTTGGATGTGTCATGGGGGTTTTTCAGGTTGTTTGGGTCGTTTGTGATGGGAAGCGTCCGAATGATGCCTTTAAACACAAAATAGGTGCAGTTTCGGATCCTAAATCTGGCTATTCCACATACCTAGTAGGGTATTCTATAGTTTTAATCCAAAAATTTAAGCACTCAATCCAAAAATTTTGACTGTTTATCCACGAGTTTTGGGTCTCAATCCAGAAGTTTTGAGCTTTTATCCACGAGTCTACAATCCTCGACATATTTCGCACTCTCTAATTCCCTCACATAACCGCCTCCACAAACAAAAAAGCCCTCCAACTCTCCAAATCTGGAAAGCTGAAAGGCTTGAAAATTATCGCTTTGCTGCTACGTCAATACGGTTGATCGCACGTTTAAGTGCAAGCTCCGCACGCGTTGCATCTAAGTTGTCTTGCTGGTTGCCTGCAAGACGCTTCTCGGCACGCTCTTTTGATGCACGTGCACGATCCACTTCGATTTCGCCAGCGACTTCAGCAGCTTCTGCTAAGATCGTGACTTTTTCAGGTCGCACTTCTATAAATCCACCGCTAACGGCCACATATTGTGTTTTCCCATCAGTGTCGTGAACACGCACGGCGCTGATCGTTAAAGGAGCTACAAGAGGGATATGGCCTGGAAGAATTCCAAGCTCCCCACTTTTTGCTTTCGCGCTGACCATTTTCGCATTTCCTTCAAACACAGGACCATCAGGGGTTACTACGCTGACTTGAATGGTTTTCATCCAATCTTCCCCTTTCAGGCATTAGGCCAAAGTTTTTGCTTTTTCAATAGCATCCTCAATAGAGCCTACGAGATGGAACGCTGATTCCGGAAGATCATCGTATTTTCCTTCAAGGATTTCTTTGAATCCACGAACTGTTTCTTTAACAGGAACGTATGAACCTTTTTGTCCTGTAAATTGTTCTGCAACGTGGAAGTTTTGAGATAAGAAGAACTGGATACGGCGCGCACGGTGTACAACTAGCTTATCGTCTTCAGAAAGCTCGTCCATACCTAGGATCGCGATGATATCTTGAAGTTCTTTATAACGCTGTAGTGTCGCCTGTACTTTACGAGCTACTTCGTAATGCTCTTCTCCAACGATCTCAGGAGAAAGTGCACGTGAAGTTGAAGCTAGTGGATCTACCGCTGGATAGATACCCATAGCTGTTAATTTACGCTCAAGGTTTGTTGTTGCATCTAAGTGAGCGAACGCTGTAGCTGGAGCCGGATCCGTATAGTCATCGGCAGGTACATATACCGCTTGAATAGATGTTACTGAACCTTTTTTCGTTGATGTGATACGTTCTTGTAATTGACCCATCTCTGTTGCAAGAGTTGGCTGGTAACCTACCGCTGATGGCATACGGCCAAGAAGGGCAGATACTTCAGAACCTGCTTGCGTGAAACGGAAGATGTTATCTACGAAGAAAAGAACGTCTTGTCCTTCTTCATCACGGAAGAATTCAGCCATTGTCAAACCAGAAAGAGCGATACGTGCACGTGCTCCAGGCGGCTCGTTCATTTGTCCGAATACCATTGCCGTTTTTTTGATAACACCAGAGTCGCTCATCTCGTGGAAAAGGTCATTTCCTTCACGAGTACGCTCACCAACACCTGCGAATACGGAGATTCCACCGTGTTCTTGTGCGATGTTGTTGATAAGCTCCTGGATAAGAACCGTTTTACCTACTCCCGCACCACCGAAAAGACCGATTTTTCCACCTTTTACGTATGGAGCGATAAGGTCAACTACCTTGATCCCAGTTTCAAGGATCTCAGTCTTTGTTGTTAATTCTTCAAAAGAAGGTGCTGAACGGTGGATCGGGTCACGGCGAACTTCTGCCGGTACTGCCTCACCAAGGTCAATGTGATCACCTGTTACGTTAAATACGCGTCCAAGTGTTGCTTCACCTACTGGTACAGAGATCGGCTTACCTGAGTCAGCGATTTCCATCCCACGAACAAGACCATCCGTTGAATCCATTGCGATTGTACGAACCATGTTATCACCAAGGTGAAGTGCTACTTCTAGTGTTAAGTCAACACCCTCAGCGCTAACAGTTAAAGCGTTAAGCAATTCTGGAAGCTGGCCTTCGAACTTAACGTCAACGACCGGTCCAAGAATTTGAGTAATATAGCCTTTATTCATCGGTTTCCCTCCTATCTTACTTTGCACATTAGCTGCTAGAACCACTTAGAAAGTCTATTCTAGAGCTGCTACACCGCCGACGATTTCCGTAATTTCCTGAGTGATGGCTGCTTGACGCTCACGGTTGTATGAGAGGTTCAATTGGCCGATCAGTTCATTAGCGTTATCCGTTGCATTTCTCATCGCAGTCATACGTGAACCATGCTCGGCTGCTTTCGCATCAAGTAAAGCACCATAAATCAAGCTCTCTGCATATTGAGGAAGAAGCACTTCAAGGATCTCGTCCTCTGATGGTTCATACTCATAAGAAGATTTTGATTTAGTTGCAGCGATATCTGTTAACGGAAGAAGCTTCTTCTCCGTAAGATCGCTCTGAATGGCACTTACAAAATGGTTATAATACATGTAAAGTTCATCAAACGTTCCATCAGCATAAAGACCGACTGCCTTTGATGCGATCGCCTTAATCTCAGCAAAAGATGGCTGGTCTGCCACGCCTGTAATGCTGTCAAGAATAGGCATTTTACGGCTCTTAAAAAAGTTCACACCGACTTTACCGATTACGATCAATGCATACTCATCAGATGATTTGTGACGCTCTTGAATGGTACGGTAGACGTGGCGCAAAATATTTGAGTTATAAGCACCTGCTAATCCACGGTCAGCTGTAACGACAAAATAACCTGTCTTCTTCACTGGGCGTGTTAAAAGCATAGAGTGTTTCGCGTTGCTTCCAGATGCAATGCTTCCAACTACCTCTTGGATTTTATCCACATAAGGGCCGAAAGATCTTGCATTTTGTTCAGCGCGGTTTAGCTTTGCAGCTGAAACCATCTCCATCGCTTTTGTGATCTGCATGGTCTTTTTAGTAGAGTCAATACGTGCTTTTATATCTTTTAATGCCATTCATTTTCACCACCTTTTAGTGAAAGTTTTAAAACACAGGCAAACCTCGTTTTAAAACAAACCTTTGTTGTAAGCTGGTTGCAAGGTACGGCTGTTGCCGCACCTCTGCTTTAAAGTCTATTTAAAATCTTACGCGAATGTCTTTTTGAATGCTTTGATCGCTTCGTCTAGGCTGTCGTCGCCAGGAAGTTTTCCAGATGTCTTGATTGCATCAAGAACGTCTTTAGAGTTTGCTTCCATGTGTGCGTAAAGCGCTTCTTCAAAGCGGTTTACATCTTCAACAGCTACATCATCGATGTAACCACGAGTCAATGCATAAAGGATCGCAACTTGGTGCTCAACTTTTAGTGGCTTGTGAAGTCCTTGCTTAAGTACTTCTACTGTACGTGCACCACGGTTAAGTTTTGCTTGCGTTGCTTTATCAAGGTCAGATCCGAACTGAGCGAATGCTTCTAGTTCACGGTATGAAGCAAGATCCAGACGAAGTGTACCAGATACTTTGCTCATCGCTTTGATCTGAGCTGCTCCCCCTACACGAGAAACGGAGATACCTGCGTTGATCGCCGGACGAACACCGGAGAAGAACAAGTCAGATTGTAAGAAGATCTGTCCGTCTGTGATAGAGATAACGTTTGTTGGAATATAAGCAGATACGTCAGATGCTTGCGTTTCAATGAACGGAAGCGCTGTGATGGATCCGCCACCTAGATCGTCATTCAGCTTCGCAGCACGCTCTAACAAGCGAGAGTGAAGGTAGAATACGTCCCCTGGATATGCTTCACGGCCTGGAGGACGGCGAAGTAGCAAGGAAAGCTCACGGTATGCAGCAGCTTGCTTAGAAAGATCATCATAAATGATCAATACGTGCTTACCAGCCCACATGAATTCTTCTGCCATAGATACCCCAGAATATGGAGCTAAGAATAACAATGGTGCAGGTTGAGAAGCAGATGCTGATACAACAATCGTGTAATCAAGTGCACCGTGCTCACGAAGTGTTTCCACAACGCCCGCAACTGTTGATTCTTTTTGTCCGATCGCCACATAGATACAGATCATATCTTGATCTTTTTGGTTAAGGATCGTATCGATCGCTACAGCGGTTTTACCAGTTTGACGGTCACCAATGATAAGCTCACGTTGTCCGCGTCCGATTGGCACTAGTGCGTCAATCGCTTTGATACCTGTTTGAAGCGGCTCATGTACTGATTTACGAGCCATTACGCCTGGAGCTTTTTGCTCGATAGGACGAGTTTTTGTAGTCGCAACTGGACCTTTACCGTCGATCGGCTGTCCAAGTGGGTTAACTACACGGCCAAGAAGCTCTTCACCTACAGGAACTTCCATGATGCGTCCTGTACGTTTTACTTCGTCACCTTCACGAATTTCTTGGTAAGGCCCAAGAATGATGATACCTACGTTGTTTTCTTCAAGGTTTTGGGCCATACCCATTACACCGTTAGAAAATTCAACAAGCTCACCAGCCATTACGTTATCTAATCCATGGGCACGGGCAATACCGTCACCGACCTGGATAACTGTACCCACATCATTAACTTCGATCTCAGATTGATAGTTTTCAATCTGTTTTTTTATTAAAGCACTGATTTCTTCAGCTTTAATGCTCATGAATTTCACCCCTATCCTCTCAGCTTCCGTTAGAAGCTAATTGACGTTCCATTCGATTCAACTTTCCGCTGATGCTTCCGTCAAAAATACGGTTGCCAATGCGGATCTTGATTCCTCCAACAAGGGAAGAATCTACAATATTATTAATGCGCAACGCTTTTTTGCCGACTCGGGCAGCAAACGTTTGCTCCAACTTTTGTATCTCTGAGTCTGACAAAGGACGTACAGAGTATACATTTGCGTCGGCAATGCCTTGTGCCTCATTTGCTAATTCAATGAACTGCGCTGCCATTTCAGGGATAAATGTGTAACGGTTGCGGTCTACCATTAGATAGATCGTGTTCATTACAGCCGGAGAAAGGTCAGCTCCAACGCTCTCTTTGATCAATTCTTTCTTTTGATCTTTTGATACTTTTGGATGTGATAAAACTTTTTGAAGGTCTTTGTTGATCTCCAGTACGTTTTTCACAAGACGCAATTCAGAAACGGTTTCTTCAAGTTTCGTAACACCAGCTACTTCAAATAGTGCCAATGCATAACGTTTAGCTACGATTGCTTGATCTTTGCTCATCGAGACTCGCCTACCTCTTGAAGGTATTCGTTAATAAGCTTCTCCTGAGAGCTCTCATCAAGTTCTTTTGCAATAACTTTAGAAGCGATCTTAACGGATAGAGCAGCAACTTCTTGACGAAGTGTAGCAACTGCTTTTTCTTTTTCAGAAGCGATCTCAGCTAATGCAGCTTCTTTTACACGCTCAGCTTCGTCACGAGATGCTTTAATAATTGCTTCACCTTGTGCTTCGCCTTGCTTTTTCGCGTTATCAATAATAGCTTTTGCTTCTTCTTTCGCTTTCTTCAACTCTTCAACTTGAGTTTCAAGATAGCTTTTAGCTTCTTGACGGGATTTTTCAGCCGCATCAATTTCGCTGTTAATATGTGATTGGCGCTCCTTCATGATACCCATTAATGGGCCCCATGCGTACTTACGCAATAATACGAGTAGGATTAAAAATGCAACTAACTGGTAAAGAATATCTCCTGTGTTCAAGCCTTCACCTGCAGCAGCACCTAGAATTAAGTTTTGCACACCATTTCCTCCCTTCAATCAATCATACATAAGGAATGGCGAAGGGTAGTCCCTCTACGGAAACTTGCTTCGCCATTATAGAAATCGTAATAAACAATGGTTGTTATTATTAAGAACCAAGTGCGATGAACGCGATAACAACACCGATGATTGGAAGTGCCTCAACTAACGCAACCCCGATGAACATTGTTGTTTGAAGAGTACCACGTAGTTCTGGTTGACGAGCGATCCCCTCAACTGTACGTCCTACGATTAAACCGTTACCAATACCAGCACCAAGTGCCGCTAGACCTACCGCGATTGCAGCTGCAATAAGATTCATGATAAAATTTCTCCCTTCTGAATTCCCTTAAAGTTTTATGAAAATGGGCCCCTTTTTTATTAGAAGCTTGATATTTCCTGAAAAAAATTAATGGTCGTGACTTACTTTGTGAGCCAAGTAAACCATTGTCAGCATTGTGAAGATAAATGCCTGGATAGCACCAACGAAAACTGAGAAGCCTTGCCACACGATTAGCGGGAAGATTCCTAGCACGCCAGCAAAAATACCCATCTTAGTTAAACCTACTAATAGACCTAAAAGCATCTCACCAGCGAAGATGTTTCCGTAAAGACGAAGACCAAGCGTTAATGTGTTCGCAAACTCTTCAATAATCTTTAGTGGGAACAAGAACTTCATCGGTTTGAAGAATTCAGCTCCATATTCCTTGAACCCTTTCATTCTCACACCGTAATAGTGTGATAACGCTACTACCATAACTGCAAGAGTCAATGTAATAGTCGGGTCTGCAGTAGGGGATTTCCACCATAGATTATGGTCGACTACTACTGCAAAAGGTAATCCCAGCATGTTGGCAACGAAAATATACATGATCAATGTAAGTCCTAAAGCTAAAAAGCGTCCGCCCGTATGCCAGTCCATTGTGCTGTTGATGATTCCTTTTACGAAATCGACTACCCATTCAAGGAAGTTTTGCATTCCTCCTGGTCGCATTGACAGGGTTCGAGTAGCGAGTACCGCAATTAGGAAAACAATAACGGATGAAACTGTGATCATCAGTACGTTTGACATATTAAAAGTCAAACCCATGAATTTTTCAAAATGTGCACCATGTTCCACCTATGTTCACCTCTTTTCCTTTGGAGTACGTGTAACTTGAGTTAGTGAATCTATTAACATGATAATGTAGACTGACATCAATCCCACTACCACACTTAATAAATGAAAATGTTCCGGGTATTTCATCGCGATGAGCACCGCTAACCCTGCAAAGAGGAGTCTTGAAAGTGAGCCGAGTGTTTTCACTCTTTTCTGCTGGATCACTGCTTGTCCCATTCGTTCGATCTTTGAGTACATACTCCAAAGATTGTAGAGACTGAACACAGTTCCAAGAGCCAGTCCTAAAAAGATGGCTTTGTAAGGAGTGACAGCATAACCGATGAATAAAAGAGAGAGAAGATACAATGTGTACTTTATGTATTTAAAAAACACTGATTTGTACTCATTCATCATTGCCCGTCCCCTGAAAACTTCGATATTAAGCGGATCATCCCGTAAACACCTGTTCCAAGACCTAGAAACAACCCGATGATTAGGAAGATTGGAAATTCATTGCCGACTTTCTCATCCAGCCATTTCCCTCCAAAAAGTCCAACTAAAATGCATCCAACAAGCTGAGAAAGAATGCCTGACATTAAAGCCATCGCTTTATAAGGGCGTTTCCCGTTGCTCATATCAAATGGACTCCTTCCTAGTGGAAACTTGGTAATTTTTTTCTTGAAAACCCTTGAAATAACAAGAATGTAAACCTTACCATATTCCCTTTGTAAGAATACAATAGTGACATTTCTATGTCAACGACTTACGGGACGGTTTATTAAATAAATTGTGGAAATTTTGTGGCTTGTTTCAATAGTTTATTATTCACTTTGTTTACTATCTCTCCCTATCATTTCCAATATCCTGAATAATTAACTCCAAATGATAAATACTTACATTAACTATATGTGAAGGAGCTTGTTCAACATGAAACAAAAATGGATTGTTTTATTTACGATGATTACGATTTTGGCTGTGAGCGGCTGTATGAACAATGACAAAAAGCCAACTGAAGAATCTACAGATATGAGAAATAATGTGGAGAACGATCGTACGAAACCCTTAAACGTTCAATACAATGATCAGACACCAGCAGATATGGATTCATCTTTGACACATAAAGATTATGCAAAATGGGGCAAGATGGCTTTAGCTGAGACGAAAGAAAAGTATCCAAACAGCAGAGTGAGCGATTATCAATACGATACACGGAACATAAGCCCAGACGGTACTATAACAGATTTCTTTGATTTTACCGTTTATCAAAAAGATAGGAAGCATCTTGTCAAAGTTGGCGTCATGCATGATGATAAATCGCTCATCGATATGAAGTTTGAGGAAATGAACTAACTGCTCGGGTTAATGTTGGGGGCTGACGGTTGTCAGCCTTCTTTTTTTGCTGTTTTACGGTACGTGTTCTTTTATTTATTACACGTTCGCGCACAAGACCATGCGTTTCGCTCAGTTGAGTATGTTTTTCGCTCAGTTAGGCCTCAGTTTCGCTCAATGGAGTCCAGTTTTCGCTCAATAGTACCGGAGTTTCGCTCACACCGAGGATTTAACCCCTTTTCCGAACAAAAAAACTGGCTCGAATGTGGGTTTTTACCCTCAATCGAATCAGTTTTTTCATTTTACTGCTTATTTTGTTCCGAATAAACGGTCTCCAGCGTCCCCTAGGCCTGGAACGATGTATCCGTGGTCGTTCAATTTTTCATCAAGTGCTGCTAAGAAAATATCAACGTCAGGGTGCTCTTCTTGGATCACTTTTACACCTTCTGGAGCTGCCACTAAGCACATAAGCTTAATGTTTTTCGCGCCGCGTTTTTTGATTGATTCAATAGCTGCAGCTGCAGATCCGCCTGTAGCAAGCATAGGGTCGATTACGATGAAATCACGCTCTTCTACATCAGATGGAAGCTTCACGTAGTATTCAATCGGTGTTAGGGTTTCAGGATCACGGTAAAGACCAACATGTCCAACTTTTGCCGCTGGAATAAGTTTAAGGATTCCGTCTACCATTCCAAGTCCTGCACGAAGGATCGGTACTAGCCCTAGTTTTTTTCCAGCGATTGTTTTCATTGTCGCTTCAGCAACCGGCGTTTTTACCGTTACTTCTTGCAATGGAAGATCTCGTGTAATTTCAAAGGCCATCAGTCCCGCTACTTCATCAACGAGCTCGCGGAATTCTTTTGTACCCGTTCTTTCATCACGGATGTATGTTAATTTATGCTGAATTAACGGATGATCAAGGACATATACATTGCTCATGTTAAGCACCTCTCCTTATGTATCTTATAGTTGTCGTTCAAAAAGCATCTCTAGCATTGTACAGAAAAACAACATCTACTTCAAGGAAAACTCACATCATTTTCATGTAATTTAGACTCCAAATTTTACATAACGATTACTTCTACTACTATTCCCTTTTTTTTGCCTCAAAATCATAGGTAGGTTTAACGTCTACAACAGTTCTTTTCCGTCGATTCCTTTTTGCATCGCAACTACTGCCAAGAATGCGTACTCAGATCCAGTGATGGGACGAGATCTATTGCAGGGTTACATGTGCTATACCTTTTTGCTTAGATTTTCGAGCCATGAGCATCAGCATCGAGAATGTAGGGATTAGTAGAGCAACAATTCACAGTACTGCTAAAAGTGCTTTATTCATTTTTATAAGTAATCTTATTTGAATCACTACTTTTTTAAAAAGGTTTTTAAATAACTTAATACTTTCTTAACATTACTTTGGGAGAATCATAGTTCCACCGTTGGAAAACCCATATATTTCAAGATGTTTTACCCTTTGTTTTCTAATATGATAAACGAAGATTATAAGGGCTTTTTTATTTCACAAAACTTTTTGCTTATAAGAGAGGATGTAAAGAGTGAATAAAAATTTAGCAACTAAAGAATATTTTAACGAAATTCACTTTTTAAGAGCGTTCGCATGTATCGGTGTATTACTAGTTCATGTATCTGCGACGTATTATAATCAAGCGGACGGAGTATTTAACTGGTTTACTTATTTCTTCAATCAATTAGGACGTTTTGGTACACCCACATTTGCTGTCATAAGTGGATTTTTACTTTTCAATTCAATAAATAAAAAAGGGTTTGTTTTCAAAAAATTTGTCTCTTCCAGAACAACTAAGATTTTATTACCTTTTATTATTTGGAGCATATTTTACCAGCTGGTAACTGTATATATTCTTGGTGGGAAATTCCCTACAGATCCTAAAGTATTTCTTTATAATTTCACATTAGGGCAATCGTTTTATCATTTATACTTTATGGCCATTGTAGTTCAGTTTTATTTGATTTTCCCTCTCTTGCAATTTATTAGAAATGGTATTGCATGGTGGATCGCTCTAGGAATATCTGCTTTTTCAAGTTATTACTTTTTTATTACGAAGGATATTCCTTTCGTTTCAGGGGTACTTGAAACAGTAATGATTGATAAAGTATTTTTATTTCACTGGATTTTTTACTTTGTATTTGGAGGTTTTTTAGCTTACTATTGGAAACCCATTTCTAAATGGACTAAGAAAAACAAAATTATTCTAGTATTTGTTTTAATTGGAGTATATGTAGGAGCAATTTACGAATACAAGACAATCGGTTCTATTTCATCAAGAAGAGCTACAAATATGATTAATATTCCGCTCTTAAGTTTTGCAACGATTGGACTGTATAGTTATGTTAGTCAGATAAACTTTGTGAGAACTTCACTTCAAGTTATTGGGAAGTTTTCAATGGGTATTTATTTGTTACATCCTTTTGTTCTTATTATGTTTATTCAAATTCTTCCTGACGGCGTATGGCAGACAAGAATGATGCCTATTATGTTTTTCGCTGTTTTATTTGGGAGCCTAGCATTAGTAAAACTTATTCAATACCTTCCAAAGCATCAATATATTATTCCAATACCTGCTCGGAGGACTACAATTAAAGATCATATTTTACAAAAAAAACCAGTTTCCGCTTAAGAAACTGGTTTTTTTATCTTCATTTATTCGTAAAGCTTATATTTTCCTGCTAGCTTTTCAACGCGTGTCTCTGCATCTTTCAACACGGTTTCGTCTTCTACGTTCTTCAGCACGGAAGCCATGATAGAAGCGATCTCGTCCATGTCTTCTTCAATAAAGCCGCGAGATGTTACCGCTGCTGTTCCGATACGGATTCCGCTCGTTACAAACGGGCTTTCTTTATCAAATGGAATCGTGTTCTTGTTTACCGTGATTCCGATATCATCTAGTGCTTTTTCAGCCACTTTTCCTGTTAGCGCAAGTTCGCTCACGTTGATCAAGATCAAGTGATTGTCTGTGCCGTCAGAAACAAGTGTGATGCCTTCTTTTTTCAGTGAGTCTGCTAGGCGTTTAGCGTTTTTCACGATCTGCTCTGCATAACTCTTAAACTCATCTGTTAACACTTCTCCAAACGATACCGCTTTTGCAGCGATCACGTGCATCAAAGGACCGCCTTGGATGCCTGGGAAGATGGATTTATCAATTTTTTTCGCGAATTCTTCTCTACATAAAATCATTCCTCCACGAGGACCGCGAAGTGTTTTATGTGTTGTCGTTGTTACAAAATCTGCATAAGGAACTGGATTTTGGTGAAGGCCTGCCGCTACAAGTCCTGCGATGTGGGCCATATCCACCATAAGGTAAGCTTCAACTTCATCTGCGATCTCGCGGAACTTTGCAAAATCAATCGCACGCGGATAAGCGCTCGCGCCCGCTACAATCAGCTTCGGACGGTGTTCAAGGGCTTTTTGACGAACGTCTTCATAATCAATCACGTTTTTCTCAGCATCTACTCCATACTCAACAAAATTGTATTGGATACCTGAGAAGTTTACGGCACTTCCGTGTGTTAAGTGACCGCCATGAGAAAGGTTCATACCAAGTACTGTGTCACCTTGCTCAAGGATTGTGAAGTAGACGGCCATGTTCGCTTGTGCACCAGAGTGAGGCTGGACGTTAGCGTGTTCCGCACCAAAAATTTTCTTCGCGCGGTCTCTTGCTAAATTCTCAACAACATCCACGTGTTCACATCCGCCATAATAACGTTTAGACGGGTAGCCTTCAGCGTATTTATTCGTCAGAACGGAGCCTTGAGCTTCCATTACGGCTTGGCTTACAAAGTTTTCAGAAGCAATCAATTCAATTTTCGTACGCTGGCGGTGCAATTCATCCATAATGGATTGGTAGACTTCTTGATCAGCTGTTTTCAAATGGTTCAATTTCGCTTCCCCCTTACCTTATGTGAAAAATTATTATGATTGTAACATACCCCTATATCTTACACGTTAATGCTTTAAGTTGTAAGAGGAAATGCACAAGTGCGAAAATTCATTTTATTTGAAAGGAATGAACATGGTATGATGATACATAATAGAGATAGAGTTATACATTAAGGGGTGTTTTTTAGCATGATGAAAAAGTGGTTTGGAGCGAGTCTCCTTGTTTTCGTACTAGCACTGACCGGCTGCAGCGAAGAAAAAGCAAAGCCTGAAGCAAAAGAAAAAACAGAGAAAAGAGCCAATGAAGATCAAAACACAAACGATGATCTAGCTGGTCAACAAGCTGAGATTATCAAAAATATGGAGAAAAATGCAGTTCAGTTAGATCCAAAAGCGCTTGAATCAGATCCTGGTGCTTATAACGAAAAAATCATAAAAGCAACCGGAACAATTACAGCACATGAGGAAAAAGGCATGGGTGGCAGCTTTGAGATGAAGGTTGGCGAAACAACGTTTAAGGTGATGAACTTTACGATGGACAGCAGCTTTGGAGAAGGTTCAGAAGTCACCGTCTACGGAAACGTGAAAAACGGCAAGGACGCTAAGTCTGGACTTCCTTTAATCAATGCGACATATATAAACTAACGGTAAGAGCGGGAAGATTCTCCGCTCTCTTTTTTATTTAAGACTCCGCTTCGACCTATTCAGTTCACTAAGAATCACTTAATATAGATGTAAAAAACCCAAATTAAAGGAGATGCTTTTGGTGGCAACTTTTAAGATCCGTCCAGTCGTTTTAGAGGATGTAGAGCAGTTGAACGGCTTAATGCTTCGCTATATCGTTGACTTTTATAAAGGAAAGACACCTGAAGGAACAAAACTTGAGGATCATATCAAGCATTTGCTTGCGTCTGATGAAGCAGGAACGCAATTTGTCGCGGAAACCGATGACGGTCGTTTAGCCGCATTTGCTACACTTTACTTTTCCTTCAGCACGACACGTGTACAAAAAATTGCGATCTTGAATGATTTATTTGTAGATGCTGAGTTCCGGGGCGCAGGTTTAGGCGAAAAGCTGTTTCAGCATGTGCTGGATTACACGAAAAATGAAGGCTACGCGTACATGTCGTGGCAAACGGCCATCGATAACACGTCTGCACAGGCTCTTTATAAGAAAATGGGCGGAAAAAACATCAATTCTGAGTGGATTCACTATGAAATTGAACATCACTAAGGGGCTTGGCGAGTGCCAAGCTTCAGATTATTGGTGTGAGAGCACAGAAACCGCAGAAAGTAGCCTTGTTAACCGTAATCCCACAAAAAACACTCATGAATCCAAAAGTTTTAGTGCTGAATCCACGAGTTTTGTGCTTCAATCCACGAGTTTTTGGGCTGAATCCAAAAGTTTTGGCAGTTTATCCACGAGTCTACAATCCTCGACACAGCTCGACACCCTTGCGCACACCTACAGCCAGCTTAAAAAACAAAAAGCCCTCACCAAGAGGGCTTTCCACTAAAAACAACGTATGTCTTCCTTGCTCGGATACACCGCGCGTTCCCCGCCGATCAGCTTTGGACGAGTCTTCGCCAACGTCACATGAGCAGCGCCGACTTTCTTCACTTCACTGCGCACAGGCACGGCTACATGCTTCAGGTGCATCCCGATAAAGGTATCGCCGATGTCAATGCCTGCATCGGCTTTTATATATTCAACGATCACGGGTTCGTTCATGTGGTGGAAAACATGTGTTGCCAATGCTCCACCTGCCGATCGTGCAGGAACGACCCGGACTTCCTCATAACCTCGTTTTTCTGCTTCTTCGCGCTCCATAACAAGCGCACGATTCAAGTGCTCACAGCACTGCACGGCAAGTGCAACTCCTGTTTCCTCTTGAAACGCTATGATACCTCGGTAAAGTGCGCCCGCTGTATCCATCGTGCCTGATGTGCCAATTCGTTCACCAATTACTTCGCTTGTGCTTGCGCCTACTACTAATAATTGAGACGGTCTTAATTGTGCATGCTTTTGCAGATCTTGCAAAACATTCAGGACTTGGTCTTGAATTTGTTGGAGCTCATCGCTCATTAGATGGTCTTCCCTTCATTTTATGGGTTAATAGCTATAATGCTATTGGCCTTCGTATTGAGAGATTTTACCGACACGGCGACCGTGGCGTCCGCCTTCATATTCTGTGGTTAGCCATACTTTTGCGATTTCCAAAGCGAGACCTGGCCCAATGACACGTTCACCCATGGCAAGTACATTGCTGTCGTTATGCTGTCTTGTTGCTTTAGCACTGAACAGATCATGAACAAGCGCGCAGCGGATTCCTTTTACTTTGTTTGCCGCAATACTCATTCCGATACCCGTACCGCAGATTAAGATTCCGCGATCCGCTTCACCGTTGGCTACTTTTTCAGCTACAGGGATGGCATAGTCCGGATAGTCGACAGATGTATTGCATTCACAGCCTACATCCTCAACTTCCATGCCCAGTTCTTCAATCAAGCTGATGATTTCTTTTCGTAATTCAACTCCGGCGTGATCTGATCCAATTGCTACTTTCATGTTGTGTGCACCTGCTCTCTCATACTTTTTTCCATTATATTCTGTCCTTATGCCCTGTACAATGTTACTTCACGGCAATTTAAGACAGCCTTATTGAATTATGTCTTACTACTTCTTGCTATCGTCTTTTTTCATTAATTTTTCAATAAGTGCTTCAATTTCATCTCTCGTCTCCTGATAAAGGTGGAGTGGTCCCCCGAACGGATCCGTAATGTCTAGAGACGGAACAGCACTTTCCAGTTCCATTCGTCTTTCAACGAGCGGCCGTACTTCTCTCTCGAACGCTTGTCTCACTTCTTCATCCGCAGAGTCCTTTGACATATACTGAAGCTTCAGCATCTCAATCTCTGTATACAGCTCGTAGATTTCTTCAATTCTCTTTTGATCTTCTTCATCGAGAACATACTCTTTTAACGTGTATGTCTTATTCACGGCATCCGGCCAACGACCGACAAGAGCATGTTTGTGGCTTTCTGTCATTGTTAATACGAGGTCCGCCCATTCGATCAGATAATCGGATACGCCTTGTGACTGATGGCTTTCTTTGATCTTTCTCTCCGAAAGAGCATGAGATGCATTTGAGCTCATCACTGCCCCATTTCCCGCAAAAACGCCTGCTGACTTAACGTTGAACCTGCCTTTTCCTTTTTCACGTAAAATCGCCTCTGCCATCGGGCTGCGGCACGTATTGCCTGTACAAATAAATAACACGTTCTTATTCATGATGGCATCACCTCATATTCTATCTTTCCCTATTTTCATCTGGGATAACGTTATTTTATTAAGTATATCATCGGTTTAATGAATAAAAAAATGACTGTTCTCGCAATCCAAGTTGTTTTTGAAAGTAGTTGATCTCCGTTCCAGGTTGCTTCGCTTTCCAGGAGTTCACCCTGCAAATGCCATCTCCAAAAGTTAAAAAGGAAACAGAATCTTCACACCAAAAGCGAGCAGGATACAGCCGCCAAAGGCCTCACCATACGAACCGAGCCACTTTTGCACTTTCTTTCCCATAATGAGCCCAGCCCATGTTAAAACCATGCTCATTATACCGAACATCAATATCGTCAGCCATGTTTTCGCCCCATAGATCCCCAATGACAAGCCTACCGAAAAGCTGTCTAAAGACGCACTTAATGCAAAGACCAATAACCCGATACCGATCGGCTGTACGAAAGGTTCGTCGTCACTTGAAAAAGAAGAGCGAATCATCGTTATCCCGAGTATGACGAGCAATATTCCGCCAATGATCGCCGCAATACCACCAAAGTGGAGAGAAATCTGTTTTCCGATCGTCATCCCGGCAAGCGGCATCAGCATATGGAAAAGTCCGATCGTCACACCAATTTTCATAATCTGCTTTAATCGAAGTGATATCATTCCCATGCCAAGGCCGATTGAAAAAGCATCCATACCTAGCGCAACAGACATAAACAAAAGTGTCATCCATTCTCCCATCGTTGCCAACTAGTTCCCACTCCTTTAACCATCATACTTTCAAGCTATGCATGTCTACTTTTAAAAAGACTAAAAAACATACAAGCTGTTAGACGGCTTTAAAAAATGAACTCTTTACTGCTTTAGAGGAAGGGAAAATAAAACTTTTATCGTATATAAAAAGATAGAACTCTGCACGTAAAGGAGAGGAACAAGGATGATTAAGAACGCTTCGGCCATAAAAGATAAAGGAAAAGGCGTGTGGCAGCCGTCTTTCTTTCAGACCGGGTTATCCCGTCAAAAAAGCATGACTTTTCGCTGTAAAAAACAAAATGAAGACCTTATTATGACCGAGAGCGAAGGCGAACTGTTTGACTTGTTTGGTCTCAAGAAGGAAAACGTTTTAAATAAGAGAATAGAAGATATCTTTCCAGAAGAAATGGCTGCTTTTAAAAAGGAAATGTACGAAAAAGCCCTGAACGGAGAAAGCCTTACATATGAAGCAGCGCTGAACGGCATTCCTTTTTTAGCCGCGATCGGCCCCATTTATAATAAAGATGGTAACGTTACGGAAGTGTATGGAATTTGTGTAGATTTGAGCGAACGTGTATCCGTCGAGACCCAGCTTGCTGAAAGCGAACAGCGTTTCCGTTCTTTGATGGATCACAACATTGACGCCTTATTTTCACTGGATATGGACGGAAAGTTTACGACCGTTAATAAAGCATGTACGAAACTAACCGGATATAGTGAAACGGAACTATTGAACATGACTTTTGTTCCGTTCTTGATGCCTGACCGAAAAGCGATTGCGATTGATCAATTTAACGAAGCCTTAAAAGGCAAATCAAAAATGCATGAAACCCGCATCAGGCAAAAGAATGGGGGCATCCGTCAGATCACGTTCACGCTCACTCCGATCATCGTGCTAAACAAAGTGCTCGGTGTGTTTGGCATCGCAAAAGACGTAACCGCAAAACGAGAAGCGGAGAAAGAACTCCGAGAAACAAAGGACTTGCTTGAATCCGTCATCTATCACTCTAGCGATGCCATCTCAGTTGTTCATCTAACCAATTACTCTGTAAAAGTGAATCCGGCGTTTGAATTTATTTATGGATGGTCACAAGACGAACTCATCAACCAGACCTCACACATCCTTCCCATCGTGCCTGAGGATAAAGCTGCTGAATCAGAAAGACTGATGACAATCGTTAAACATGGCGGTTATGTAAAAGGTGTCGAGACCATACGCTTAACGAAATGCGGCAAACGTCTAAATGTAAGCCTTTCCTTAAGCCCGATTTACGGAGAAAACGGTGAAGTCGTCGCCCTTTCTGCCATCTCACGCGATATTACAGAAAAAAAACTTAAGGAAAAAGCGCTAAAGGAAAGCGAAGAAAAATACAGGATCATTGCGGAGAACACGACCGATTTAATAGGTGTTGTTGATTTAGAAGGCAACGTAAAATATGTATCCCCTTCTAACCGGCTTCTTCTGGGTTTTGACCCGTCTCTTTATGACGGCAAAAAGATTCAAGGCTTTTTTCATTCCGATGACAGACCAAAAGTAAAAATGGCAATCAACGAAATGGTGCAAACACAAAAGCCCGTAAAATTTGAAGTGCGCTGCAAACATGCACACGGTCACTGGGTCACCCTTGAAGCCAATGCGACACCGATTCTGAACGATACCAATCAGCCTGATTCTTGCGTTGTTGTCGCACGTGATCTAACGGAACGCAAAAATGCTGAAGAAATGCTAAGAAAGTCTGACAAATTATCAGTACTCGGACAGCTTGCTGCTGGTGTGGCTCATGAAATTCGCAACCCGCTTACTTCCATTCGCGGCTTTTTGCAGCTTCTTCAGTCGAGAGCTTCAGAAAACGAAGATTATTATGAAATCATGCTATCTGAGATCGACCGCATCAACAGCATTGTTGGAGAGTTCATGCTGCTCGCTAAACCGCAAGCGATGAATTTTACACAAACCGATCTTCGTCAGCTGTTAAGGCACGTTATCTCGATTCTTGATACGCAAGCCATCTTAACAAATGTCCAGATCTATTTTGAAAGTGAACCTGACCTGCCTGAGATTTGGTGTGTGGATAATCAGATCAAGCAAGTGTTTGTAAACATGCTGAAGAATGCGATCGAAGCGATGCCTACCGGTGGTTCTGTACATATTCATCTTCAAAAACAAGGCAATTATGTGATGGCTTCCTTTATCGACCATGGATGCGGTATTCCAGAAGAACGCCTGCCGACGCTCGGCGAACCTTTTTATACGACAAAAGAAAAAGGTACCGGCCTCGGCCTCATGATCTGTTATAAAATCGTTGAGAACCATCATGGTAAAATTCTAATCGACAGTAAGATTGATGAGGGTACAACATTCTCGATCTTGCTTCCCATCCACACAAATAAGCCTGCGTCTTAAAATGGACGCAGGCTTTTTTTCAATTCACATGAGGATGAGAGTGATCGTTTTGTCGAAAATCGTTTAAAATTTTTTATCCGTGAAATTACTCATTCTATCCGTGAATTTAGTTGGATTTACCGTGACAATAAAATGGATTACTGTGTATTTATAATTTAGCTTTTAATTCAGGGTCGCTCAAAGGGGTCCTGCACCTCTTTTTATATTAAAAAAGACTGATTCAATTAAAAAAGTTGGATCTGGCCCCATTTTCTATTCTTTTACGATATGTCCGCCAGCCGATTTTTCGAGTCTGTTCATAATCGCGACGCCGACTCCTTCTTTCGGAAAAACTTCCCCAAAAATTTGGTCAACATTCGCTTCATTAAATGCTCGTAATGCCTCGTATAAATGCTGTGCCACCGTTTCAGGATTCGACCGCTTCCCCGCTGGAATCAAACAGTCCGCTTTATAAAAATCCATTCTTTCTTCGGTAGTAAGGATCCCGATTTTCCGTCCCGCTTCACGTTCTTTATCCACAAGCCCTTGTAAAAATTCAGGACTTCCGTCCACAAGAACGAATGGTGCGTCAGGTGCATAGTGGGTATACTTCATGCCTGGTGACTTTGGTGCATGCTTTTCATTTTCCAGGCCAGGATCCACAACAACATGGCCAAAACCAGCTACTTTTTCTAATTCTTCTAACGTCACCCCGCCAGGTCTTAAGATCGTTACGAGATCATTCGCACACTCTACAACTGTGGATTCTACGCCAACACCCGTTGACCCTCCATCCACAATGCCGGGAATTCTGCTCTTAAGATCTTCATAAACGTGATCCGCAGTTGTCGGACTAGGTTTCCCTGAAAGGTTTGCACTTGGTGCAGCAAGTGGCACACCTGAAGCTTCGATCAACGCAAGAGCGATGTCGTGATCAGGCATTCGTACTGCAACTGTGGATAACCCAGCCGTTACTTTTTCGCTTACTTCGTCTCCTTTTGGCAGCACGATTGTTAATGGGCCTGGCCAAAACGTATTCATTAGTTTTTTAGCGGTCTCAGGAATAGAAGAAACAAGCCCTTCTAACTGTGATCGTTCGGAAATGTGGACGATGAGCGGATTATCACTCGGTCTTCCTTTCGCTTCAAAAATGCGTGAAATCGCCTCATCACTTTTGGCGTTTCCGGCCAGTCCGTAAACCGTTTCAGTTGGTATCGCGATAACTTCATTCTTTTTTATCCACAAGGAAGCTTGAATAACATGTGGATGAGTTGTTAATGGTTGTTCTGTTTTATCCACAGTCCAGCGTTCCGTTTGGAATGATCTCATGAGATAAATCCTTTCTACTACTCAGGTAACCTTATATTTAAAAGGTGAACTGCAAAACTTTTATATCCACAGAGTTATACACAATTTGTCGTTAATTGTGGACAACTTGTTGACAAATGTTTAAGAATCCAATGCGTAAGCTAAAAGTTCCGCTCCTGATGTTGCATTATTTTTAACATGCTCTGCACTTTCAATATGTGGAGGCACTTTATCTTTTGGGATAATCTTAAAAGAAAGTGCTTCAAACATGTGCACAGCTTTTGTAAGCAAATAAAGAGTCTCGACTCCTTTATCTTTTGAGTATACCAAAATTTTATCAATGAGTTTAAGGAGAAGCGTTTCAGACGAATATTTCTGTTTCAGAACGAATGAACGCAGTAAGCCATCATTCCCGATGCGCTCTAATCCAACCGTTCCAATCGTCTCTCCTGCATCATTTACCACAACGAGATAGTTTTCAATGCTGTCCTTGATCCCCTCTGACTGAAGCCCAGCTTTCCCGACGAGCTGCAATAAATCCTTTGCCTCATGCTGCATCGCCTGCCTTAAAATAATGGTCATAACGTAACTCCCCTATTCTTATATAATTTCAGCCTCGTTTGGCCGTTTTCACTTTTTTGTTTAAGCTCAAGCTTGAAAAAGTGCTGTGATTAGGTGTTAAAAGAGCCTTATTTCCAGCGTATGTAGACACATTTTTTAAACACTCTAAGTTGAGTTGTAATAATCACGGAAAAATGGTCTTTCATCACGGAAAAACTGGCACGGAAAAAAAACAAATAATCACGGAAAAGTAAAATTCACCTGTTAGGATGTGCGTGTCAAACGGACAACACTCCAGTTATTACGAGTTTTTCAAAAAAAGAAGGTTAACCACCATTCGGTTACCTTCTTCATTTTCTATAATCTATGAAAATAGGGAGGAACTTATGCACCTTTTAAGAGAATAAGGAGCCCACTGCGCTAACAAGGCTATGAAACAGCTCTACTACAAAAAATTTAGTCTGGATTTCATCTGCTTGCTCCGTTTCCTCAGCAGAAGCCGTTTCCGCCACATCCGCTTTGCTATCTTTGTTTTCTTTTACGGCATCACCGTTTTCAAAGTCTAAGAAACATAATGGTGGAAAAAGAACACACCACCAGTTCTTCCCTTCACCTTCTCCAAGCGTAATCAGCACGGCTTCATATTGACCTGCTGGATAGATGTACTCGCCATACATTTTAGTAGGAAAAGCTACCTTGTTTAGTTCTACTGAAAACGTCTTTTCCAGTCCAGCTTCATCCAGCTTGGTTTGAACGATTGTTTCAATCGCAGGAAGCTGTTTACGAATGATCTCACGTGCTTCAGAAATAGTGGATAGCTCGCCAACCCAAGTCGTGATCTGTGCGTTCACTTCGTCTCGGATCTCACGCTTAAGCTTTTGATCAGCTTCGCTGTTGCTGTTCGCTAAAATACGAAGTCTGATCGACTCATCTGGTATCTTAACAGAGGCATTCATTGTTGCGTTTGCCACTTTTGTTTGCGTTTCAAAAAATAAGAACATCACCGCTAAAGAAATAAGAATAAGAATAAAGAAATGATTGCGTTTTTTCATTGTTTTTTCCTCCCCCGTCGTATCTAACCACAGTTTGGACACAGCGCAAAAGTTTCATACTAGTAAACTAGTAAAATTCGTTCTTGGTGATTCGACAATCGTTGTGCTTCGTTGTTTTTGGAAGTGGTTGATTTCCGTTACAGATACTCGCTTTCCGCGGGGCAGGCGGTGAGCCACATTCGAACGTTTCACGTATAAGTGTCTCACCTGCCCGCCTGTCCCGCAGGAGTCTCGCATCTTACACTCCAACCAACTTGTCAATGAAGAAAGTAACTCCAAGCAACCACTTTTCAGTCAGATAAAAAATATCAAAGAAACATTTACCAACTTGCGTACCGCTTTCATTCGTGTTAATTTATATGTGTAAACGGTTACATATAGTTTGGGAGGAGGCGAAACATTGGTTACGATTCGTGATGTTGCAAAGAAATCAGGTGTGTCAGTTGCGACTGTATCTCGTGTTCTAAATGAAACAGGATATGTGCACGAGGATACACGAAAAAAAGTGATGGCAGCGGTTGAAGAGTTAAAGTACAGCCCTAATGAAGTAGCCCGCTCCCTTTTTAAAAAGAAGTCAAAGCTTATCGGACTGTTGCTGCCAGACATAACGAACCCGTTTTTTCCGCAGCTTGCAAGAGGTGTTGAAGATGAGATGCAAAGAGAAGGCTACCGTTTATTGTTTGGAAACAGTGATGAGAACGCTGAGAAAGAGATGGATTACCTGAACACATTTATTCAAAACAATGTGGTCGGAATTATCTCTGCAACAAATAATAAAACAAAAACAAACTATAAAGATCTGTCCATTCCCGTTGTTTTTCTAGACCGAACATCGAACGATTATCCGTCGGTGTATGCGGACGGAAAAGAGGGCGGCAGAATAGCAGCAGACGAAATTTTAAAAAGAGGAAGCAAGCGCATCACTCTTTTAAAAGGCCCAGCACACATCCAGCCAGCTCAAGACCGTTTTCAAGGTGCTTTAGAAGTGTTAAGTCAATCAAGTGTTGATTTTCATGTGATGACGACAACTTCATTTGCATTTGAGGACGCAGAGAAATGGGCAAAAGAACTTTTTGCCACCTACCCAGATACAGACGGGGTGCTTGCAAGTAATGACATTGTTGCGACAGCTGTGTTACACGAAGCGCTTCGCCTCGGAAAGTCGATTCCAGAGGATCTGCAGATCATCGGATTTGACGATATTCCGCAGAGTAGCTTGTTGTTTCCTCCCCTCTCTACCATACGCCAGCCGGCTTATGAAATGGGGAAAGAAGCTGCACAATTGCTTGTTAAAATCATGAACAAAGAAAAGATTGAACAACAGCATATTCAGATGCCTGTTACATTTATAGATCGAAACACAACAAGAAAGGTTGATACAAATGGTTAAGATTGTGGTCATTGGCAGTTCTTCCATGGATTTAGTTGTTACATCAGATAAGCGGCCTGGAGCGGGAGAAACCGTATTAGGCAGCTCGTTTAAAACCGTACCCGGAGGAAAAGGAGCGAATCAGGCTGTAGCAGCTGCTCGCCTTGGAGCAGACGTCTTCATGATCGGATGTGTAGGCGATGATCATTATGGAGCGGCAATCGTAGAGAATTTTAAACAAAACGGTGTTGATGCAACGAATGTGGAACCGGTTACAGATGCAGAGAGCGGTACGGCTCATATCATTTTAGCTGAAGGCGACAACAGTATTGTGGTTGTGAAAGGTGCAAACGATCATGTCACACCACACTATGTGAAAAAATCACTGACTCTAATAAAACAAGCGGATATGGTGCTCATTCAGCAAGAGATTCCTGAAGAAACGATTGAATACGTGAGTGAAATTTGTACAGAACACAATGTTTCATTGCTGCTTAACCCGGCTCCTGCCCGCCCGCTTTCACAAAATGTGATAGCCAAAGCGAGCTACATTACACCTAACGAACATGAAGCTGCGGTATTGTTTGATGGTTTATCAACAGAAGAAGCATTAAAACAGTATCCTAACAAAGTTTTTATAACAGAGGGCAAAGATGGCGTTCGATATCATGATGGTGAAAAAGAAGTGCTTGTTCCCTCTTATCCCGTTGAAGCCGTCGATACGACAGGTGCAGGAGATACGTTTAATGCCGCACTTGCTGTAGCTCTAGCAGAGGGAAACAGCATAAGCGACAGCCTTCGATTCGCTAACCGAGCGGCTTCCCTATCGGTTACAAAGTTTGGAGCACAAGGCGGAATGCCACTTCGAGAAGAAGTGGAGGAAACATTATGAAGCGACAAGGCATGTTAAACAGTCATATTTCAAAAGTGTTAAGCGACCTTGGTCATACCGATCTTATTGTGATCGCTGATGCGGGGCTTCCGATTCCAAGTGATGTTCCGCGGATCGATCTTGCTTTAACTCTCGGTGTACCAAGTTTTGCAGAGGTAGTAGAAGCTGTAAGTGATGATATGGTTGTCGAAAAAGTGGTTTTAGCGAGTGAAATACAAGAAAATAACGAAAATACGCTTCAATTTATGAAGAAAACTTTTTCAGATACCGAGATTGAATTTTTATCGCATGAAGAATTTAAAGAAAAAACAAAGGTTGCAAAAGTTGTGATTCGGACAGGTGAAGTCACACCATACGCAAACTGTATTTTACAAGCAGGTGTAATCTTCTAGAAAGAGGTGATTGTGATGCATATTCAAATGAACGACATCTATAAAGCATTTGGTGCCAACCAAGTACTAACTGGTGTTCATTTCGATCTCAAAGAAGGCGAAGTTCATGCCCTTATGGGTGAAAACGGCGCAGGAAAATCAACGATGATGAACATTCTGACCGGTCTTCATAAACGAGATTCTGGAAAGATAGTGATTGATGGGGAAGAACGTTATTTTGATAATCCGAAAGAAGCCGAAAAGCACGGTATTGCCTTTATCCATCAAGAGCTGAACGTATGGCCTGATATGACGGTGCTTGATAATCTGTTTATCGGAAAAGAATTACGCTCACCGTTCGGCCTTTTAAAAACGAAAGAAATGAAAGCGTTGGCAAAAAAGCAATTCGACAAACTGGCTGTTACGATCCCGCTTGAGAAAGAAGCTGGACTCTGCTCAGTCGGTGAACAGCAGATGATTGAAATTGCAAAAGCACTGATGACGAATGCAAAAGTCATCATCATGGACGAGCCTACTGCTGCACTTACAGAGCGTGAGATTGAAAAATTGTTTAACGTGATCAACGCACTTCGGAAAGAAGGCGTGTCCATCGTTTATATTTCTCACCGGATGGAAGAGATCTTCGCGATATGTGACCGCATTACGGTCATGCGGGACGGTAAAACGGTAGATACGCAAATGGTCTCAGAGACTAGCTTTGATGAAGTGGTTCGAAAAATGGTGGGCCGTGAACTGACTGATCGTTATCCAGAGCGTAATCCGAATATTGGCGATACGATTTTAGAAGTCAAGAATGCCACAAGACAAGGTGTTTTTGAAGATGTGAATTTTTCAGTAAAATCTGGTGAAATTGTTGGCGTTGCTGGCCTGATGGGTGCTGGCAGAACTGAGATCATGCGAGCGTTGTTTGGCCTCGACCAGCTGGATTCTGGTGAGATTTTGATCAACGGGCAGAAAGCATCGATTAAAAATCCGTTTGAGGCTGTGAAACGCGGGATTGGTTTTATAACAGAAGATCGGAAAAATGAAGGATTGGTTTTGGATTTTTCGATACGCGAAAATATGGCACTGCCGAACTTAACGAGCTTTTCGAAAAATGGGTTTATCGCTTATAAAACAGAAACAGACTTTGTCGATATGCTGATCAAGCGCCTTCGTATCAAAACAGAGTCTGGCGAAACATCTGCAAAGAATTTATCAGGTGGTAATCAGCAAAAAGTCGTTATCGCTAAATGGGTCGGGATCGGCCCGAGAGTTCTCATTTTGGACGAACCGACAAGAGGCGTTGATGTTGGGGCGAAACGTGAAATCTATCAGCTGATGAATGAGCTTACCGATCGAGGTGTAGCCATCATTATGGTTTCATCTGAACTGCCAGAAGTACTTGGCATGAGCGACCGTATCCTTGTCGTTCACGAAGGGAAAATCAGTGGTGAGCTACTGAAGAATGAAGCCACACAAGAAAAGATTATGACGTATGCAACAGGAGGACAGTAATATGAAAACTACACCTGCAAAAGTGAATCATGTCGATACGATCACGCAGAAGCTTGGACCATTCTTAGGCCTCATCATTCTTGTCGTTATTGTATCGGTCCTGAACCCAAGTTTCCTAGAACCACTAAACTTATTAAACTTGCTTCGCCAAGTGGCGATTAATGCACTTATTGCGTTTGGTATGACATTCGTTATTTTAACAGGCGGTATCGATTTATCGGTCGGTGCGATTCTAGCGCTTTCGAGTGCGTTGATGGCTGGTATGATCGTATCGGGAATGGACCCGATGCTCGCCATCTTAATCGGATGTTTACTTGGAGCTGTGATGGGTGCGATTAACGGCCTATTGATCACAAAAGGAAAAATGGCTCCTTTTATCGCAACACTTGCTACCATGACGATTTTCCGTGGATTGACTCTCGTGTATACAGACGGGAACCCGATTACAGGTCTTGGCGAGAACTATTTATTTCAGCTTTTCGGACGAGGATATTTTTTAGGCATTCCAGTCCCAGCGATTACGATGATGGTTTCTTTCGCATTGTTTTGGGTGATCCTTCACAAGACTCCGTTCGGACGTAAAACATACGCGATCGGTGGAAACGAAAAAGCCGCAATCATATCAGGTATTAAAGTAACAAAAGTAAAAGTGATGATCTATTCTCTAGCTGGACTTCTTGCGGCATTGGCCGGTGCGATTTTAACTTCGCGTTTGAACTCAGCACAGCCAACTGCCGGAACATCTTATGAGTTAGACGCGATCGCACCGTCGTACTAGGCGGTAC
This sequence comes from Fictibacillus phosphorivorans, assembly GCF_001619875.1. Lineage (GTDB taxonomy): Bacteria > Bacillota > Bacilli > Bacillales > Fictibacillaceae > Fictibacillus > Fictibacillus phosphorivorans_B. Next base: position 249,547 of record NZ_LRFC01000038.1, on the reverse strand, counting down.
AAGTCTATCTGGCGGACGAGGTTTGATTGTCGGAACATTGATTGGAGCTTTGATCATCGGAACGCTTAACAATGGTCTGAACTTGCTAGGCGTCTCTTCATTCTTCCAAATGGTCGTAAAAGGTGTCGTTATCCTGATCGCCGTATTGATTGACCGCAAAAAAGCAGCATAGGAGGGTTCAAATTATGAAAAAAGCTTTATTAATTATGATGTCACTCTCTCTTTTCTTACTAGGAGCATGTTCATTAGAGCCCCCTTCATGGGCGAAGCCATCCAAAAAAGGAGACGGAGAAAAAATAAAAATCGGCTTATCTGTTTCAACGCTAAACAATCCGTTCTTCGTTTCCATGAAAAATGGTGTTATCGATGAAGCAAAGAAACAAGGAGCAGAAGTAGTTGTCGTAGATGCACAGAATGACTCTGCTAAACAAGTAAACGATGTTGAAGACCTATTGCAGCAAGGAATTGATGCCCTATTGATCAATCCTACAGAATCAGCCGCGATCTCCACTGCCGTTCAATCTGCAAACAACATTGGGGTTCCAGTTGTGACGCTCGACCGCTCAACAGATAAAGGGGATGTAGCAACACTTGTAGCCTCTGATAACGTAAAAGGTGGCCAAATGGCTGCTGACTTTATCGTGGAACAGCTTGGTGAAGGCGCAAAAGTCGCTGAGTTAGAAGGTGTACCAGGTGCATCCGCTACACGCGAACGCGGTAAAGGGTTTCATAACGTGGCAGATCAAAAGCTAGATGTCGCTGCCAAGCAATCAGCTGACTTTGACCGGACAAAAGGGTTGAACGTTATGGAGAACGTCCTTCAAGGAAATCCTGACATAAAAGCAGTCTTCGCACACAACGATGAAATGGCGTTAGGTGCCCTGCAAGCCATCAACAGCTCAGGCCGCGATGTGTTAGTCGTTGGATTTGATGGAAATGATGATGCGGTGAACGCTGTAAAAGAAGGAAAGCTAGCAGCAACGGTCGCTCAACAGCCTGCACTGATCGGTGAACTCGCTGTAAAAGCCGCATCAGACGTACTAGCTGGAAAGAAAGTAGAAAAGAAGATTCCCGCACCTCTTAAGTTGATGGTGAAGGAATAAGAATAAAAATGAGAATAAGAATAGAATGGGTGGGATAAGGAAAAAGGAAAGAGGCCAAAGGGCCTCTTTCCTTTTTTGATTTGAATTGTGTGTAAATTGTTTGGGGTCTGACCCGGGGTCAGACCCCATTTCCCACGTTATTTCCCAAGAAGGGCGAAAACCATACGGTCCTTGCCGCTGATGTCTTCTTTCACATAAACTTCAGCACCAGGGAACGTTTCACGCAGCATATCCGCTACTGTCTCTCCCTGCCCAGCTCCTACTTCAAAGCCAACAATCGCTTTTTCTTTCAACACGAGCGGCAACTCTTCCATAAATCTTCTGTAAAAAACATATCCATCTTCCCCGCCGCTTAATGCTCTCATCGGCTCTCGGTCTTTTACGATGGTTTCAAGTACCGCTATCTCATGATCAGGGATATAAGGCGGGTTTGATACGACTACATCCAGCTTCTTACCCTGTTCAATGAAAGGCTGCAGCAAGTCGCCGTGCAGGAATGTAACCTTTGCACCAAGTGTATCTGCATTCCATCGGGCGACATCAATCGATTCCTCTGCTATATCAACCGTATATACGTTCAATCGCTCGTTTTCAAGTGCTAACGAAATCGAGATCGCACCGCTTCCTGTGCCAATATCTGCAACGGATACGTGCTCTTCAACTCCAAATTGGTTAGAAATAAGCGTCAGCATATGCTCGACCAGTTCTTCGGTTTCAGGGCGTGGAATTAAGACTTCTTTGTTCACCAAAAACGTTCGGCCATAAAACTCTTCTTTGCCCGTAATGTACTGAACAGGTTCCCCGTCAGCATGGCGCGCGACCGCTCTTTTCAACTCAGCGTACGCATCCTCATCCATCGCATCGTGAAGACGCATGAGCATCTCCGTCCGGTTCACATCACCTAACACATGCCTCATCAAAATCTCTGCGGCAAACCCTTCGCGTCCGTTTTCAGCTAAAAAAGAAGAAGCCCACGCGAGGGCTTCATGAACTTTAGTACTCATTTTACGCGTCCGCCTGAGCTTTCATCTTGCTTGTTTGATCTTCTGTAATCAATGCTTCAACAAACTCATCCATCTTACCAAGAAGGATTTGGTCAAGCTTCTGAATCGTTAAGCCGATACGGTGGTCGGTAACACGGTTTTGCGGGAAGTTGTACGTACGGATACGCTCTGAACGGTCACCTGATCCAACCGCACTCTTACGTGTCTCATCATACTCTTTTTGAATTTCTCGCTGAATCTTATCATAAACACGCGCTCGAAGAACCTTCATCGCTTTTTCTTTGTTCTTGATCTGTGATTTCTCATCCTGACACGATACAACCGTACCTGTAGGAATGTGTGTTAAACGAACCGCTGATTGAGTCGTGTTTACAGACTGACCCCCAGGACCAGAAGATGTAAACGTATCAACACGAACGTCTTTTTCATGAATCTCAACTTCAACCTCTTCAGCCTCTGGAAGTACAGCAACTGTAGCTGTAGACGTATGAATACGTCCGCCTGATTCTGTTGAAGGGACACGCTGAACACGGTGTGCGCCGTTTTCATATTTTAGCTTCGAATAAGCACCAGCACCGTTGATCATAAAGATGATCTCTTTATATCCGCCTAGCTCTGTGTATGAAGCTTCGATTACTTCAGACTTCCATCCTTGCATCTCTGCATAACGTGTGTACATGCGATAAAGGTCGCCAGCGAAAAGTGCCGCCTCGTCTCCGCCTGCTGCTCCACGAACCTCGACGATAACGTTCTTGTCGTCGTTCGGATCTTTTGGAAGCAATAGAATTTTTAACTGAGCTGTAAATTCTTCGATCTGCTGGTTAAGTCCTGAGATCTCTTCTTTTACCATTGCTGTCATTTCAGCATCAAGCTTATCTTCAAGCATCAATTTAGCTTCATCCAGCTGCTCTTTAGCTTCTTTATATTCACGATAAACCGCTACTGTATCTTGAAGAGAAGATTGTTCTTTTGAATACTCGCGAAGCTTGTTTGTATCATTTATAACTTCAGGATCACTTAGCATTTCATTTAGCTTGTCATATCGCTGTTCAATTGTCTCTAAACGTTCTAACATGGTTTTTCACCTCTGTTTTATATGCATAACATTATAATTATAGTCGTTATCAGCTAAACTCTCAATCTTTTTAAGGTTCTTTATTAAGAGTTTTCTTGACTGACTGGCTGATTATTTTGTCCAACTTTATCTTTATGCCTCTTACCCCATTCGCACATCTGATTTAGCGTCGCTTCTAATTCTTGCCCATAATGCGTAAGTGAATACTCTACCTTTGGCGGAACTTGAGGATAAACCTTGCGCTTAACAAGCCCGTCTTCCTCTAGTTCTCTTAACTGTAGCGTTAATGTTTTTTGAGATACACCAGGCAATAGCTTTTTCAGCTCTCCAAAACGCAGAATATTTTCCTGCTGCAGATGCCAAAGAATGACACCCTTCCATTTTCCACAAACTACATCCAAAGTTATCTCGACTGGATGTATATAATTTTTTCTCAATTTTTGACACTCCTTAGTATAAAAAAGGTAACTATGCAACAATAATGTGCCTTCTTGCCAATTGAAACTAACTATTATTATAATGACTACAGCGAAAAATAACCACTATAGATATGGAGAAATGCGAATGAAGAAAACGATAAGATTGATTAAATGCGGGGAAAACAAGCAGATTTATAGCAATGATCTTCCTTCCGTTTTTGAGCTCTTGAAGACAGGAACGGAAAAAGGAATGATTGAAGAGTTTCAGCATACTGCCAATATTAGAGCTTATCGGAGAAAAGATGCTCTGATTGGTTCTACGATATTAAGTTATGACCTGCAAAAAAAAGAACTTATCTTTTTTGATGCTTATCAATTTCAAATATTTTGTAAAGAATTCGGTGTGAAAATCACACATTTTATATAAACAGCGTACTAACAATACAAAAAAGAGACTTCGCAATGAAGTCTCTTTTACAGCTATTAACGAGTTGCCGCATACACATCAATGACACCTTTTCCATAATAGAAAGAGTCACCAAGTGGTTTTGCTGTGTTGACAAGTTTTTGACGAACTTGAACGTTTGTCAGGCCTGGGTTGCCAGCCATAATAAGTGCCGCCGCTCCTGCCACGTGTGGTGAAGCCATTGACGTTCCGTTGTAGCTCGCATATTGGTTGCCAGGCACAGAACTTAAGATACTTACACCTGGAGCCATTACTTCAAGCTCTCCCCCTACACTAGAGAAGGAAGCTCGGTTGTTGCTAGAATCGACCGCTCCAACTGCCATAACAGAAGCATATTTTGCTGGATAGCCAATTGTATTCTGCTTTCCTCTTGTTCCTGAGTTTCCGGCTGCCGCTACTACTAGCACGCCAGAGTTATATGCATTATCACAAGCTTGCTGAAGCGCCGTTGATCCAGAGCTTCCACCTAAGCTCATGTTGATAACATCCATATTGTTTCCAACCGCCCACTCAATTCCTTGAATGATCCCGCTGTATGTTCCGCTTCCTGTACTGTCTAGAACTTTTACCGCATAAAGGTCGGCAGAATAAGCTACACCAAGAACACCTACTGTGTTATTCAGTGCTGCAACTGTACCTGCAACATGTGTTCCATGCCCGTCACCATCAACAAGCGCATTTGGCTCACTTGGTACGAAGCTAGCGCCTCCGCGTACGGTTAAATCTTCATGATTCGCATCAATTCCAGTATCTAAGATCGCTACTTTAACACCTGATCCTGTGTTTCCAGTCGCATGAACTTGATTGGCTTTAATATGTGTAACGCCCCAAGGGGTAGATTGAGCTGTTTTATACGCGATTCCGTCTTCCTCTACATAAGAAACATTCGGGTTTTTCTTAAGCGCTTCTGCTGCTGCTTCAGGCATGGAAACAAGCATCGTATCCATAAACTTATACTGATGCTTAACCTGCCCACCCATTTTTTTAATATCATTCACTTGAGCTGTTTGAATATCTGATTTAAAACCAACGAGGAAGTTTTTCGGTCCTTTTTCAACCGTTGCTGCTGATGCAGAGAAATGGAGATTCCCTACCATTAAAGATAGGACAAACAACAAACTGAGAACTGCACTGCATGCGCGTAATACAGTTTTTTTCATTTCTTTTCCCCCAATCATGATTTTATAACAATCAAACCATGTGCTCTTGGTGGTCAGGTCCCGGGCCCGTTATGTATAATTCAGAATTGTTCGATTATTACTAAATCATTGTATCATGATTGTTGTTTTCAAATATTGGGAAAAACAAGGTATTTACAGTGCCATAAACCACGTAAAAAAGAAACCATTTTCCCAAATGATTCCTTTTTTAAAAGGTGTTATAATAAAAGTTTTAAGTTCTTTTTAATAGGGATTGCCTCATCGATTCAGCTAATTCCTTCACTTCAATTAATCGCTGAATTTTCCCAGACTCTTTTTCAAATCCATACTTGATAAGATTGGCTTCTGTTACAGAAATGCCAGCAGGGTGCTGATGAATTCTCACCATCTCATCACCCGTCGTCACCATTCCTTCTTGCAGAACGCGGAGATAATATCCCGTACGGCCTGTATCTACGACCTTTTTAATCATATCAGGACGGCACAATATAGAAGCTAATGTGTTACAGGGCTGGCGAGGCTGTGTAATTTGAACGACTGCTTTCCCCATCTGAAAAATATCCCCAATACACACATCGTCTTCTGTCATTTTCGTTGGCGTAATGTTTTCACCGAATGATGGGATCGTAAGCGGCACCTCCAGCTTTAGCTCAGCATTCCACTTTTCATAATGTTCATAAGGATAAACGCAAACTGCTTGATCCAGTCCGCCATGATGGACCTTATCTCCAACACCGTCTCCCTCGAAATGCGTTTTATGTAAAAAGACCGGCTGCTGCTGCGGGATTTTATGGTACGCTGTAAAAAAAGTCTTTTTAGATGTTGCTACTTCTTCCGGAAGCTTGATGTTCAAGGAAGCTACTTTTCCCTTCATTTCCATCACCTCACAAAAAGCATAGCACAGGACAAAAGGAAATTAATAGGAAAAAATATTTCGGCGCAATTGCTCGTAATCCAGACGCTCTTGGTTCATTCGAATCGCTTTCGTTAACTCTTCTATCACTACTTTTTCATTCGTAATCAGATTGAATACATATGGAATGGTCGCAAAATGACCGAGAAAGTGCGTACATCCAACATAGCGCGGATGATCTGTCTGATGTTCATGTTTATACTTAATAATAAAATTCCCCATGCCTTCATAGACAGGGTCTAATGGTTTTTGTTCCAATTTTTTTAACAACGTATGAATCGGTTGAACCGGTGCATTCCAGTCCGTTCCGTTTGATTTAATTTCTAGCACAGTCCACCACCTCTTTCTACTATCATAGTTCGTTTTAAGTCCATACTTCTTGTTGGTCAAAGACAAGAGAGTTGTGTCATCCTACAAGTATAGTTACTTTTTTCGAGACAATGGGAATACTATATTGTTAGAGAGATGTAAGGAGCTGATCAGATGAAATATTGCATTATTGGAGGAGACGCAGCTGGCATGAGTGCCGCGATGCAGATTGTCAGGAACACAGAGAACCCGGATATTACTGTTCTTGAAAAAGGCGGGATCTATTCTTACGGACAATGCGGACTTCCGTATGTCGTTGGCGGGCTTATACCTTCTACAGAAAAACTCATCGCTCGCAGTATTGAAACCTTTCGCGAAAAATACGGAATGGACGCACGGACGTTTCACGAAGTAAATGCCGTAAACACGGAATCCAAAACGGTCTCTGGCATACATACGAAAACAGGGAAACCGTTCGAGGTGATATATGATAAACTTCTGATCGCTACTGGTGTGCGGCCGGTCATCCCCAAACAATGGACGGGGGTTCATCTAAAAGGCATCTATCCGCTTAAAACGATTCCAGACGCTGAGGAACTGATGGCCGGACTGAAAGATGTGCAGAACGTAACGATTATCGGCGGGGGATACATCGGTCTCGAAATGGCGGAAAACGTGATTCGACTCGGTAAGAGTGTACGCATCATCCAGCGCAGCAATCAGCTTGGCAGTATCTTTGATGAAGATTTCGCTCCATTCATTCATGAAGAAGCTGAAAAACATGGCATCGAACTTTGCTTAGAGGAAGAAGTGCTAGGCTTTAAAGGGGATGATCATGTTCAGTTTGTGAAAACCGCTAAAAAAGATTATCCAACAGACCTCGTGATCGTATCAGTTGGCGTAACTCCTAACACAGACTTTTTGAAAAATACGAATGTGGAACTGAACGAGCAAGGTGTTATCGTTGTAAACGAGCGAATGGAAACGAATGTGGATGGCGTTTATGCCGCTGGTGATTGCGCGACCCACTATCATCGTGTAAAAAAACTCAATGACCATATCCCGCTTGGAACAACGGCAAATAAGCAAGGCCGAATCGCAGGGCTGAATATGGCTGGCGTCGAGAAACCTTTTAAAGGAATTGTAGGATCCTCCATCATTCAATTTATGGATCTAACCCTCGGAAAAACGGGGTTATCCAACAAAGAAGCAGAAAAACTCAATATTCCTTTTGGAGAAATTAAGATCACAACAAAAAGTCATGCTGGATATTATCCTGATCCAAAAAAATTAGAAGTTAAAATTACGTATCATCGTGAAACGAAAAAGCTCTTAGGCGGTCAAATTATAGGAGCAGAAGGCGTTGATAAACGAATTGATGTTTTAGCGACAGCTCTGTACCATGAGATGGACGTTGAAGAACTGACTGATCTTGATTTATCCTACGCCCCGCCTTACAACGGTTCGTGGGATCCAATCCAGCAAGCTGCTCGAAGGCTTGGGAAATAAATGGGAAATGGGGTCTGACCCCATTTCCCATTTTATTTCCCGCTAGTCTAGTCATCGATTTTAAGTGAGAAATTATATCGAGGAACCGCACGTTCAACGGCATTCATAATTTTACGATAGGTTGCAGCACGTTCCTTTTTTGACATATCATGCGGCACGTTAATATGAATGTGCGCATAGTTCCCGTTAATGGTGACCATCTGCGGGTTAATGCCAGATGCATCAATTACAGCTTGACGGATCATATCCTGGTCATCAGACAAATCGAATCGCGTTGAGTTCATCGTCCGATAATCACTCGGGTTCATGTTTGTGTCAAAACTATAACTGTTGCGCGGCTCATTTTTCGTTAGGTGGTAATTTATAATTCCATGGCCAAACAGGTTATCGCGTACATCCCGTCTACTTTCATGAGCTGCCGGTTCCGTTTTTGCGCCTTCTTCCTTATAGGACTGCATAGGTGAACACGCTGTGGTCACGAGCAACACGAAAACTGGAGCAATAATCGCCTTTTTCACTATAAACACCTCCCATATCGTTAGGATTTCCTGATCTGGAGGTGTTTATGTTCTATAGCAGGCAGTTTCTTTAGGCGAAACTGCGCTTTTTTATGGGAGGAGCTGGGCTGAAGCAAGGAAACTCAGAGGTTGGTTAGGTGAATCCATAAATATTGAGTTTCAATCCACAAGTTTCGCCTCTGAATCCAAAAGTTTTTGCCTCCATTCCACAAATTTTAAGCATTTATCCACGAGTCGACATACCGCGACATTTTCCGACACGCGCAGATTCTGCCTTCTCATCCCACCCAAAACAAAAAAGCCCAAAAGCACAAGGCTTTCGGACTTAATCAACTATTTTAACCGACCTTCTAAGCCCTCTGCGCCTGAAAGGAGGTTTCGTTTCTTTCCTGGTACTTCGTGACAATGGCGGCAGCGCGGTTCGTATGACTCGGATGCGCCTACTAAGATCACGGGATCATCGTAAGAAGCTGGTCTGCCGTCGATCAAACGCTGTGTTCGGCTAGCAGGTGAGCCGCAAACCATGCAGATCGCCTGAAGCTTTGTCACGTGTTCAGCAAGTGCCATCATTTTTGGAACAGGACCGAATGGCTCGCCCTTAAAGTCTTGGTCAAGTCCTGCAACAATGACGCGCAGTCCTTGATCCGCAAGTTCTTGAGCAACTGGGATGATGTCTTCATCGAAGAATTGAACTTCATCGATCGCAACCACTTCTGTTTCCGGTAAAACATTCTTTAAAATCTCAACAGATCGTCCAACAGGCTCAGCCAACACAGCTGTCCCGTTATGAGACACGACCGACTCCTCGCTGTAGCGATTATCGATCAGCGGCTTAAACACCTGTACTTTTTGCTTGGCATACGTTGCCCTTCTTACACGGCGAATGAGTTCTTCTGACTTTCCAGAGAACATGCTGCCGCAAATCAATTCGATCCAGCCATTTTGTTTCATCACATACATGGCCTGCTCCCCCTTTCGCAACAATCTTTCCCTTAGTATGTACGATTTTGCTTCTGTTTTCTCATACTTACACGTTCGGTACAGGAGTGCTTTACTCCTTTTAAGGCGTATAAAAAACCCGGTCCATCCATACAGTTACCGAGTCTTTAAAATGTATGTTTATATAAAAGAAAAAAGGGCAAGAAAGACTCCTGCCCTTTTGCTTGCAACAAATTACTTAAGGTTGTATTTCTTCTTAAAGCGGTCAACACGTCCACCAACATCAGAGAACTTCTGACGTCCAGTGTAGAACGGGTGAGTGTCAGAACTAACATCCACTTTGATTACTGGATATTCGTTACCGTCTTCCCACTTCATTGTCTCGTTTGAAGACAAAGTTGAACCTGAAAGGAAGCTAAATCCGCTTTGAGCGTCAACAAAGATAACCTTTTTATAATTCGGATGAATTCCTTGTTTCATTTCTAATTCCACTCCTTCTGCCCTGTTTCCTATGCGGAGACAGAGTTATAAACACATAAAAATAGTATAACAGGGACAAAACCCATTTGCAACCATACTTTTTCGTTAGTTTGTTACGGGTTTAGCTCTTTTTGGCGTTCCCTTTTTTTCACTCTCAAACAGCTCGAAAAACTCCTCGTTGTTTTCCGTTTTGCGCATGCGTTTCATGAATTTATCTACGAAATCGAACGAGTCATCCATCGTCTTGCGGATCGACCAAAGGGCTTCAAGATGATCTTTTGCGATAAGCATCTCTTCTTTTCTCGTTCCAGAACGGCGGATGTCGATCGCAGGGAAAATACGGCGCTCAGCCAGCTTGCGGTCTAGGTGAAGCTCCATGTTTCCTGTTCCTTTGAATTCCTCGTAGATCACGTCATCCATACGAGAACCCGTATCAACAAGAGCCGTTGCTAAAATCGTTAGACTTCCGCCTTCTTCGATGTTACGAGCAGCACCAAAGAAACGCTTCGGACGGTGGAACGCAGCCGGGTCGATACCACCAGAAAGCGTACGACCGCTTGGCGGAATAACTAAGTTGTATGCACGAGCAAGACGCGTGATGCTGTCCAGCAAGATAACAACATCTTTTTTATGCTCAACAAGACGCATGGCACGCTCTAAAACAAGCTCAGCTACTTTAATATGGTTTTCAGGCACTTCATCAAACGTTGAACTTACAACGTCACCTTTTACAGAACGCTCGATATCTGTTACTTCCTCTGGACGCTCATCGATAAGCAAAACAATCAATTCCGCTTGCGGGTTGTTCGTCGTTACACTGTGTGCAATCTCTTTTAACAGGCTTGTCTTACCCGCTTTTGGAGGAGCGACGATCAATCCACGCTGGCCAAATCCAACAGGTGCCATCATATCGATGATTCGTGTTGAGATATTGTTGCTCGTTGTCTCCATTACCATTTTCTTTTCTGGATATAAAGCTGTCAGTGCAGGAAAATGGACACGTTCTTTTGCTGTTTCAGGGTCTTCTCCATTAACCGCATTAACTTGTAAAAGTCCGTAATAACGCTCGTTTTCTTTCGGAGGACGAACTTTCCCCGACACTTTATCCCCGTTTCTTAAATCAAATCTGCGGATCTGTGAGGCAGATATGTAGATATCTTGAGAACTCGGTGAGTAGTTGATCGGACGCAAAAAGCCGAATCCTTCGTTCGGAATGATTTCCAATACACCTTCCATGAATGAATAGCCATCAAGTTCTGCCTGTACTTTCAAAATCGAAAACATCAATTCTCGTTTTGTTAATTTACCGTAATATTGAATATTAAATTGTTTGGCAAGCTCATAAAGCTCTTTTAACTTCTTTGTCTCTAATGTTGCTAAATCTATCCCCATAGTGACACCACGCTTTTCTATTAATAACTGACTTTTGTTTTTATTTTAAATGGGATTTTTTGTTGGTTTGGTTTTGGTTTTTTAATGGAAGGAGTTCCTTTGAAAGTTAAGGGATTAGTGGGTATGAAGAAAATATTAACCTAATGAATCATACTTCTTATTTTAACCACATATTCAGTCTTTAATCAAGCAGCAGAAACTCAAGGAACAAATGACTGTCTATCGAGAATTTACAATACATCCAGAGCTTTTGCAACTCAAAATTGTCATTCAATCATGTACATGTAACGGAAAGACCGGACGAAATTGTCCGGCCTACCCTCTTCTTTATGGTTTGATCACAAGGTCTGGTTTTTTCTTTAAACTATGTCTACCATCGATAAAACGCACTGTTCCTGATTTTGCACGCATAACTACCGATTGCGTCGTTCCTGTTGATCCGTCAAAACGTACCCCTTTTAACAGCTCACCGTCTGTTACACCTGTTGCTGCAAAGATTGCATCATCGCCTTTTACAAGGTCGTCCATGTATAATACACGGTTCACGTCATCAATACCCATACGTTTACAGCGTTCTAATTCCTCATCGTTTTGAGGAAGAAGCTTGCCTTGAAGCTCTCCGCCAAGACATTTTAATGCTACTGCTGCGATTACTCCCTCTGGAGCTCCGCCTGATCCGAATAAAATATCTACACCTGTATCGTCGAACGCTGTATTGATTGCTGCTGCCACGTCACCGTCTGAGATCAATTTAATACGGGCACCCGCTTCACGGATGTCTTGAATGATCTGCTCATGACGAGGTCGATCTAGAATAACCGCTACGAGGTCCTCAATATTTTTGTTTTTCGCTTCCGCTACTGCTCTTAAATTGTCAATGACAGGTGCATTGATGTCGATTTTTCCAACGCTTTCACGGCCAACTGCGATCTTGTCCATATACATGTCTGGCGCATGAAGAAGGTTTCCATGGTCTGCAATCGCTAAAACCGCAAGCGCATTCCATGTACCTGATGCGACGATATTTGTTCCTTCCAACGGGTCAACTGCCACGTCTACTCGCGGACCATAGCCTGTCCCAAGCTTTTCACCGATATAAAGCATTGGTGCTTCGTCCATTTCTCCTTCTCCGATTACAACAGTCCCTTTCATAGGAACCGTATCAAAAACATTTCGCATTGCGGTTGTTGCCGCATCATCCGCTTCGTCTTTCTTTCCTCTACCCATCCAGCGCGCTGATGCAAGAGCTGCTGCTTCTGTTACACGAACAAGCTCCATCGATAAACTTCTCTCCATGTGTGTCCCCTCCCCAGTCTTGAAACGCTTACATTTTTATCCTGAAGAAAAATCACCGGGTATAGGTGATTTTTCATTTTTGTTTATGAATTCCTTAGCTCTTCCATTTCTTCGGCACCCATGCTCTCACGCCATACTTTAGCACCAAGCCCTTTTAACTTGTCTACTAAAGATTCATAGCCGCGGTCGATATGCTCAAGGCCAGAGATCTCTGTTACACCCTCTGCCATAAGCCCTGCAACCACTAGCGCTGCTCCTGCACGAAGGTCAGATGCTTTTACTTTTGCGCCCGCAAGTTTTGTCGGCCCATTTATTATAGCAGAACGTCCTTCAACTTTCACAGTTGCTCCCATACGGCGAAGTTCGTCAATATGTTTAAAACGCGCACTATAGATCGTATCGGTTACAATGCTCGTTCCTTCTGAGCTTGTTAAAAGTGAAGTGAACGGCTGCTGTAGATCCGTCGGAAACCCTGGATAGACAAGCGTTTTAATATCAACGCTCTTTAATGGGTCTTTCCCTCGATAAACGAGCACTTGATCATCTTTTGTTTCAATGAAAACGCCCATCTCGCGCAGTTTCGCGATCAGCGATTCCAAGTGAAGCGGAATCACATTATCAAGGAGCACTTGCTGACCCATTGACGCTGCTAAGATCATGTATGTCCCTGCTTCAATTCGGTCAGGAATGATTGAATGACGGCAGCCATGCATCTCATCGACACCATCAATTCGAATCACATCAGTACCTGCACCCTTAATCTTTGCACCCATACTTGTTAAAAGTGTGGCTACATCAATGATTTCAGGCTCTTTAGCCGCGTTCTCAATGATCGTTTGTCCTTTTGCTCTTACTGCTGCAAGCATGATATTGATTGTCGCACCAACACTTACAACGTCCAAGTAGATTCGTGCTCCAACAAGCTCATCTGCACGAAGATAGATCGCCCCTTGCTCGTTCGTTACTTTTGCGCCTAATGCTTCAAACCCTTTAATGTGCTGATCGATCGGACGCGGCCCTAAGTTACATCCTCCAGGCAATCCGATAACAGCCTTTTTAAATCGTCCGAGCATTGCACCCATCAAGTAGTAAGACGCACGAAGCTTTTTCACTTTTCCGCTCGGCAGCGGCATCGCAATCATTTTTTCAGGGTTAACCGTTAGAGTCTGATTCTCATCCAGGTAAGCTTCCCCTCCGATTTCCTCTAACAAATCACGCAGAATACGAACATCTGATATGTTAGGTAAACCATCAATGGTAACGGTAGATTCTGCTAGTATCGTAGCGGGAATCAATGCCACCGCACTATTCTTTGCTCCGCTTATATGGACCGTTCCTTCGAGAGGATAGCCCCCTTCAATCATCAGTTTTTCCATGGTAAACTCCTTTCAGTAAGAGTCACATAAGTTGTGATTGCATTACCAGTTTCAATAGTATTATTATTTACCAAAATTTTCTTTTCATGTATAAAATTTATGTGTTTCTATGTCGCTACGTTAAGCAGTTAATTTCCGCTCCAGGTGGCTCGCTTTCCACGGGGCGTACGGTGAGCCTCCTGCCGCTTTGCGCCGTTAGGAGTCTCCACCTGACCGCTCGTCCCGTAGGAGTCTCGCCACCTTCTGCTCCAATCAACTTACGATGAAGATGAAATAAATCAAAGCTTTACTAGAAGATTGTTGCTTTAAAATTTTGTCTTCTATGACCGTTGATTGGAATGTAAGATGCGAGACTCCTGTGGGACAGGCGGGCAGGTGAGACACTTAAACGTGAAACGTTCGAATGTGGCTCACCGCCTGCCCCACGGAAAGCGAGCATCTGAAATGGAAATCAACCACTTCCAATAGCTACAATGTGAAATTACTTTCTATTCGCAGCTTCCCAGTCGGCTAGGAATTTTTCGATCCCTTGATCTGTTAAAGGATGCTTTACAAGCCCTTTGATTACGTTTGGCGGAATTGTTGCAATGTGCGCTCCACGGATTGCCGCTTCTGTTACGTGAACAGGGTGGCGGATGGATGCTGCGATGATCTCGGTTGGGATCTCATGGATCGCAAAAATTTGCGCCACTTGGGAGATGAGTTCAAGCCCGTCTTGGCCAATATCATCTAAGCGCCCTAAGAACGGTGATACATATGTTGCACCAGCTCTTGCTGCAAGCAATGCTTGGTTCGCATTAAAAATAAGCGTTACGTTTGTTTTAATGTTTTCATCAGAAAATGTTTTAACCGCTTTTAATCCATCAAGTGTCATTGGAACTTTTACTGTAATGTTTGGCGCGATCTTCGCTAACTCACGGCCTTCTGTAACCATTTCTTCATAAGAAGTTCCGATCACCTCAGCACTAACTGAACCCGGTACAAGACTCGTGATTTCCTTTAGTCGCTCATGAAAATCAACGCCTTTTTCTTTAGCAACTAAAGACGGGTTTGTTGTTACTCCAGATAAAATGCCCAGGTCATAGGCTTCCTTAATATCATCAATGTTGGCAGTATCAATAAAGAATTTCAAAAATAATCACTCCTGTTTGTTGAGTTTTTCTATCTTCTATATTCTTTTATAACTTGTGCGTCTTCATACACGAAGGATTACGCTTACAATTTTACAATAACCCTGGAGTAGACACTTAAAAAGCTTGTCATTTTTCACACTCTTATAGTGTAAATGAAACCGCCTATGATGTATAGGCGGTTTCAAAGAAAGGTTGTATTAAGCTTTGTTTGAAGAACCAAACTCACGCATTTTTCCAGCTACAGTAGCTTGGATTGCATCACGAGCTGCAGTTAAATAGCTACGTGGATCATACTTGTCTGGGTTAGATCCGATGTATTCTTTAACGGCTTTGTGAGAAGCAATTTGATTTTCAGTGTTTACGTTGATTTTAGCAGTTCCTAAAGAAATTGCTTTTTGGATATCTTTTGTTGGGATACCAGTACCACCATGAAGTACAAGAGGTACACCAGTTAGTTCCATTACTTCTTTCATGCGGTCGAATCCTAAGTTCGGCTCACCTTTATAAGGTCCGTGAACAGATCCTAGTGCAGGCGCGAAGCAGTCAACACCAGTCTCACGAACAAGTTGATCACACTCAGAAGGGATTGCGTAAGCTGCATCAGCATCTTCAACAACTAGATCGTCTTCTTGTCCACCGATACGGCCAAGTTCTGCTTCAACAGAAACGCCGTGGAAATGAGCAAGCTCAACAACTTTTTTAGTAAGAGCGATATTCTCTTCTAATGGGTGGTGAGATCCGTCGATCATTACAGATGTGAAACCTGCATGAATGGCTTCAGCACACTTTTGATAGCTAGAACCGTGGTCAAGGTGGATCGCTACAGGTACAGTTACTTTGTACTCTTCCATAAGCGCTTTAACCATAGCAACTACAAGCTTGAATCCGCCCATATAACGAGCAGCACCTTCAGAAACACCAAGAATTACTGGAGATTTCTCTTCTTGTGCAGCTTTAAGGATCGCTTGAGTGAACTCAAGGTTGTTCAAATTGAATTGACCAACTGCATAATTTTCCGCTTTTGCTTTTTCAAGCATTTCTTTCATTGAAACTAAAGGCATAGTAATGTCCTCCTTAGATATTGGCACGAGCAGACCAACTACATTTTGTATAGTATATTTGCTGAAATGTGCATACACAGCAAAAAGAAGCCATTATAGTTTACCTTTCATGGCGTCTTGCTAAACATTTCATAATGCTCATATTTCATTCTAGTATAGCATACCAATATCGCCTGAAAACCGCAACACATCAACGTTTTTGGGGTGTAAACGCTATCATTGGCGGCACGCCTGCATTTAAAAGATTTTTAAGAGGAAGGCGTGTTTAATGGAAGTTCTTTCCTAACCGCTGCGCGGATCTCATCAATATCGAACGGTTTTGCAAAATGAGTAATAGCTCCCAGTTTCATCGCCTCGTGAATCATGTCGAGTTCGCCGTAAGCCGTCATAATAATAACTTGAATGGTCTCATCGTGTTTTTTGACACGGCGAAGAATTTCCAAACCATCCATTCCAGGAATTTTCATATCTAAAATGACAAGATCAGGACGGTCCTTTTCTACAATAGAAAGAGCTTGTACACCATTAGCTGCCTGATACGTCCTATAACCTTCTTTTTGAAAAATTTCGTTCAAAAGAATTCTTATGCCATACTGATCGTCTACTATTAATATTTTCCCGCTCATTATTGCTCACCTCATCTGAGTTTCTTTGTCTGTATATCATTCTCGATAGTCAGATCATTTTCCTGCTGTTAACCATGAATTGTATTGTTAAATTCAGTATACTAAATAAAGAAGCATTTTCACGACGATTTAAGAAAAAGTTAGGAGTCATTTTCATGTTAAAAATATTTTCAACACAAGTTGCAGGATTGTTAAAATCCATTTCCGATAAAGAAGAACAGTCGATTGAAGAAGCTTCCCGCTTGCTGGCACAGACTTTTTTGTCAGAAGGAACCGTTCATTTCAAGGGGTTCGGTGAGATGGAAGCTGTTGTAAGTGAGGCACTATATGGTGAAAATCAATTCCGTCAGGCTGTAGCGTTTTCGGATGAAAGCTGGGAGAAATTATTACCGGTTGATAGTGTGGTTGTTGCAACTCGTTTTGTGAATGATGAAGAAGCGGTGGCTTTTTGTGCAAAAGTGCGTCAAATGGCTGATTGTCATGTCATTTTGATGGGTGGGCGCGGAAAAGAAGCGGATTTGGAGACGACGGCTGATATTGTAATCGATACGAAGGCAGTTCGCGGCCTAGTGCCGCTAGATGATGGCTCCCGCTTAGGATTTCCATCAGGATTAACCGCTTTATTTGCTTATTACGCACTATTTTTGACGACAGAAGAAATTTTAGAGGAATATGAACTGGATTAAAAGGGAGCTTGGCGTTTTGCCAAGCTTTTTTCTTTTTGAGAAATACATCAACGAGGTGGATCACGGAAAAAACAGCTGCAATCACGGTATTTTTGTTGTTAATCACGGAAAAAAGTTGGGAAATCACGGGAAAATTGCCCTCAATCACGTAAAAGTTAAATCAGACCTGTTTCGGTCCGCCTAAAACGGACGCACCCCACTGTACATCCCTTACCAAACGAACATAAAAAACCGGCAGCCCCACTCAAAAAATGAGGAAGCTGCCGGCCATAATATATTAGTTCTTCAATTGTGTTACCGCACCGATAAAGTCGCGGAATAATGCTTGAGGGCGTGTTGGTCGTGATGTGAATTCAGGGTGGAACTGTGACGCAACGAACCATGGATGATCTTCTAATTCGATGATTTCTACAAGGCGTCCATCAGGAGATGTTCCTGAGAAGATGAAGCCTGCTTTTTCCATCTGTTCACGATACTCGTTGTTGAACTCGTAACGGTGACGGTGTCTTTCGTAAACCACCTCATCGTTATAAGCATCGAACGCTTTTGTATCTTCTTTAATTTTACAAGGATATAATCCTAGACGAAGTGTTCCGCCAAGATCTTCGATGTCCTTTTGTTCAGGAAGTAAATCGATTACCGGGAATGGCGTTTCAGGCATCAATTCTGCTGAATGAGCGCCTTCCAGTCCAAGAACGTTGCGGGCAAACTCTACTGAAGCTAATTGCATACCTAAACAGATTCCTAAGAAAGGAACTTTATTCTCACGCGCATACTGAGTAGCCAAGATCTTTCCTTCTACTCCTCTGTCTCCGAATCCGCCAGGAACAAGGATACCATCAGCACCTTGAAGAAGTTCGTTCACATTTTCTGCCGTTACGTTTTCAGAGTTGATCCAGTCGATCTCGATATCCGTATCAAAGTGATACCCAGCGTGGCGAAGCGCCTCAACAACAGAAATATAAGCATCTTGAAGTGCCACATATTTTCCGACTAGTGCGATCTTCGCTTTTCCTTTCAGGTTTGTTACTCGGTTGATCAGTTCTTTCCATTCCGCCATATCTGGCTCGTGCGTCTCAAGCTTCAGATGTTTGCACACAAGCTCGTCCATCTTTTGCTCTTGAAGATCGATCGGCACTTGGTAAAGTGTGTCCGCATCTCTTGCTTCAATAACTGCTTTCGGATCGATGTCGCAGAATAGACCGATCTTGTCCTTCATTTCTTGTGGAACTGGCATTTCGGTACGAACCACGATGATGTTCGGCTGAATACCAAGACTGCGTAGTTCTTTTACACTGTGCTGTGTCGGCTTTGTTTTCAACTCGCCTGCAGCACGAATGTAAGGAATCAACGTACAGTGGATGTACATTACATTTTCAGAGCCTACATCACTTTTAATCTGACGAATCGCTTCTAGGAATGGCAAGCTCTCGATGTCACCAACTGTTCCACCGATCTCTGTGATAACAACATCTGCATTCGTTTCGCGGCCAGCACGGAAAACACGCTCTTTGATCTCGTTTGTGATATGCGGAATAACCTGAACTGTTCCACCAAGATACTCACCGCGGCGCTCTTTGCGAAGAACCGTTGAATAAATTTTCCCAGTGGTAACAGAGCTGTATTTGTTTAGGTTAATATCGATAAAACGCTCATAGTGACCTAAGTCCAAATCCGTTTCAGCACCATCATCTGTTACGAAAACTTCACCGTGCTGATAAGGGCTCATCGTCCCTGGATCCACGTTGATATAAGGATCGAATTTTTGAGTTGTTACTTTAACTCCACGGTTTTTTAATAAACGGCCTAATGATGCAGCAGTAATCCCTTTTCCTAAAGAAGAAACAACCCCGCCTGTAACAAAAATATATTTTGTCATGTGTTCAATCCCCCTAAATTTTCTAAAATAAGTATGTGCGTTTAACGCTTTTTCTACTATCGGAAGGGGCTTATGATAAGTACCAATCCGTAAAAAAATAAAAAGCAAAAGACACTTCCCCTATGGTTAGGGGGCACTTTTGCTTTGATATCATATAAAATTACTCTTTTAAATAAAAGATACAGGAATAGCCCAAAAAGAATATTACCCGAGTCCAGAGCACATGTCAAGATGGTCTGTAAGAATCCTTTTTTAGGATGAAACGGTAAAATTTCATTGTATATTCAGGAATCCCCTCGTTGAATCCCGAATATACGAGGTTGAATCCGCGAGATTTGGTTCTCAATCCTCGAGTTTCAGCCTCGAATCCACAAATTCTGATGAGCAATCCACAAATTTTTGCTCTTAATCCACATCTATCAAAAAAACAAAAAACCAGCACCTAAAAGGCACCGGTTTTCTACAACTTCTATTGAAAACTTCGATTACAGATCTTCGTCTTCCTCTTCAAGATCTTCATCTTCATCTTCATCAAATTCTTCGTCGTCTTCTTCATCAAAATCTAATTCTTCTTCATCGTCGTCATCATCATCATCGTCATCAGCAAGATCGTCGTCTTCAACGAACTCATCTTCAACTTCTAACTCATCGAAGTCTTCATCATCAAAGTCCTCTTCGAAGTCATAATCATCATCAGAAGCTTTTTTACGTTTTGTCGGTTTGTTTGTTGCACCTAGTTCTTCTTCAGAGCTTTCTACTGGGTACCAAGTTTTAAGACCCCATTTGTTATCTCCTAATGAAACGAAACGTCCGTCAATGTTCATATCTGTGTAAAAATACGCAATTCGGTTTTCAACTGCAGTTTTAGACAGGCCTTTGATTTCAGCGATCTGTTTAACTAAATCGTAGAATTGAACAGGCTGCTTCTCATTCTGCAAAATTTCAAATGCGATTTCGACCATAGACATTTCAACGACTTGTTCCTTCGTATACGTGTTCAACATAGCCACATCGGCACTTCCTTTCCTTCTCCACACTCATTTATATCAACACATTGTGCTCATTCTCTAGAAGAATCATACTCTTCATTATAAACAAATCCCATACGGATATGCCAGTGGTAATCTATCTTTTTTAAAATTATTCGTCATTTTTACCAGGATTCATAGGTTATGTGACCAACTTATTAAAAGCATCTTCAAAAAATAGCTTTTTAAAATAGTAACTATGAATAAACGATTGATCCCTTATAGTATTTAGTGGCCGTCAACAACACCGATTTCAACAATCGAGACATCCACTACAACATTTACTTTCATTTTTTTGTATTGCTGCTCCCATTTCTTTTTATCCCAATGTCTTGTTCTGCTTCTTGCTTGTTCACCAAATGCCAACGGATCAATATTATATCTTTGAAAATTTTTAATCATGGATACCGTTTCTTTTTGCACTTTATCCTTCATTAATCGTTCTGCTTTAATTACCGTATTTGCTGTTACTGTAGCTCCAGTATACTCTCTGATATACCCTTTTATCTTTAAATGAAGTGTGATCTTCGGAGATGTGTGTATGTTTTGAACTTGAAATTTCTTTTTTGTTTGAATTCCTTGGATTGAGATGTACTCCGTTTTCCCTTTTTCTGTAGTTCTTAATTTATATCCCGCATTTTTAATATTTTCATGCAGCGCTTTAAAGACGAACATTTTTCTATAAGGGATTGAGTCAACCATTTTTGTTCCCTTAAATAAGGCAAGCCCTTTAATATTAATATTTTTTTCTTTTAGCTCAATAATAGGTAGCACTGGATCCATACCTTCCGTGTAATAGGAAGATAGAAACAAGTGTACATTTGTTGTAGGTATAAATCCATTTTGTATGTTTTGTATGATTTGTCTTTGAATATACGTCCCTGTGTCGAATTCTTTAAAAGGTTCCTCTAGCATCTTTTTAACATTTCCATCAACAACAGCTAAAAGCAGTCGCGTACCGATACTTGGATCTCGATGAAGATAATCTATATAATTCTGTAAACCCTTTTCAGCAAGCTGTTTACTGTAGAGAGCTACTTCTATCTTTCCATTGACAACGGGTTTAGCCGATTTTTTGTTAAGATAATATAAGGTTTCCTTACTTAAATTACCTATGGATGTTATCGTCTTGTTCGAAATACTTTTATCGGGATTTACAACTGGCACGACTGCAGTAGCCTCTATTTTATTCTTGCTTTTAGAGTCATACCCCACTGCTGTAACAATGTCCAACTCATCCAGAATTTCTTTGTCAATTCTCCCAAAATATCCCACTATGGCTATAATAATGATTGTTATAACAATTTTTTTCATACTTTTCTTCTCACTTTACTCATTATGTAATGAATGAAAAACAAGAATGGTATATATCCAAAATTAAAATAAAGGCCAAATTGAGAGACAATGCTATTTAAAAGATCAATTTCAGTACGATCTTTAAACAATGGGCTTACGATAAATGCAATCATTAATATAAAGATAAGCGATTTTTTTTGGTTAATGTTAAACGTTCGCTTTGTCATCCTGCTTGCAGCCCAAAACGCCAAACAAACATTAGGAAGGATAGCTATCGTCCATGTGGCTAGACCAATATATTCAAACCGTTCCACAAAAGGGAACCTTATGATTTTCCACATAGCTATTGTAGCCCAAATCGTACGTTTCAAATGATCAGGAGTATAATAAATAAGTGTGATAATCATTAGATATAAATATAAAAACACGGTAAAAAGATTTCCGTAATGAAACCATTTCTGCGACGTTTCCGGCTTCTTAAAAAAGGGATAAAAAACAAGGAGCGTTTCAAATCCTAAATAACTTAAAGTCATAGATTTAAAGGATAAGGCAAATTCTTTCATGGAATGATCAAATACTGGCAACAAATTACGAATGTTCGCAAATTCAAGTGGTGCTAAAAAAGTAAGGATCAGATAGAAGGGAACCACCACCCCTAAAAAACAGACACCGACTACAGAACGGAATCCCCCTGCGATGATATAATATGCAGCGATTAAGTAAACGAGGGTAAACGTCCAGGTCTTCAACAACGGAAACATCCAGACTTGGAGCACTTCTATGAATGTCCGAAGTACCGTAATTCCCATTGCCATTAAATACATGATGAAAAGCAAGGTTAAAAAACCGCCAAACCATTTTCCAAAAGCAGTCTCATGGATAGATAGGATATCTCCTTGCTCTTTATTTAGCATCTTATACATCATCCAAATCACTAGATGTACAGCAGCCCCTCCTATTAATACTGGGATCCACGAATCCTGTTCTGTATAAATGGCCACGTACCGTTGAAAACCCATAACACCGACACCAGTCTGCATACTATGCACAATGAAAAAGGCCAGATAAGGGGATATTAGAAATTGTTCTTTTACCGCTACTTTCATAAAATAACATCTCCATAAAGAAATTTATTCATCAATATCCTTCTTCTGTTTCGCTGCTTTTTCTGAAAACTTGATCGTTTCCGGTGATTGCAGTTCCACGGGTCTTTTCGGCTGCATCTTAAAAGGTAAACGAACGAATGCGTCCTTTAGATCTTCAATCCTTGGAGGATAAATGGGTTCTAAATACGGTCTGCCAAAAGAAGTGAGACGAAGCAAGTGTCCCATTAAGAATATAAAAGCAATCGCAATGCCGACCAATCCCCATAATTCAGCCATCACTAAAAATGGAAATCGGATCATACGAATGGTGTTACTCATTTTGTATACAGGTGTCGTAAATGAAGCCAGTGCTGCTAATGCAACGATGATCAGCAATACGTTACTTGTTAATCCCGCTTCAACAGAGGCTGTTCCAATTACTATTCCACCTACGATACCAATTGTTTGTCCTACTTTCGTCGGAAGCCTTGCCCCTGCCTCTCTTAAAAGTTCAATCGTCAGTTCTAAAATGAGTGCCTCGAAAAAAGGCGGCAAGGGGATTAAACTTCTAGAAGATACGAGAGTAGCCATCAAATCTTTCGGTATCAATTCATAATGATAATTAAGGATGGCTACATAGATTGGTGTTACTAAAATTGAAAACGTTACGGCAATTAGACGTAGAATCCTTAATACTGATGCCAGTTGCCAATTAACAAAATAATCTTCCAAAGCTGAAAAAAATTTCACAAGGGTAGTTGGCCCAATTAACGCATGCGGCGATCCATCTACCAATATAACGATACTTCCTTCAGCCAGAACACCCGCTGCACGATCTGGCCGTTCTGTGTCAATCAGCTGTGGAAACGGTGAGTTGTCATTGTCCTGTATCATTTGAGCAATATACGAACTATCCAATATTTGATGGAACTGGATATCCCCCACTCTCTGCAACGCGGTATTAATGTTTTCTTCGTTAGCTATTCCAGAAATATATACGACCGCCACTCTTGTCTTTGAAAGATTTCCTATCTTAAATTCTTTGATCTCTAATTCTGGTATAGGCAGCCGCTTTCTAATTAAATTTAAATTTGTCGTTAAGGACTCAACAAACGATTCCTTAGGACCAACAACACTGAATTCTTCTTCTGGTATCGTTACTTCCCGCGCTTTATTCATCTCTGCTCTTACAAGCAGACCTTGTTTATCTGCAATGTTTAAGCGAATCAGCACAGAACCTGTTAACATCATTTGTTGAATCTGCCCAAGATCACTTGTAACCACTATATTTTCAATGGGAAGAGCTGCCTTAAGATCTTCTATTTTTTTAAAAGATGATTTATTTAAATAAGGAAGGATGTCACGATGAATAATCTCCGCATCCACTAATGAACCAAAGTAGGATATCCAATAGTGGGTTGGCGATTGAGGGTTTTGGAAATCAATAAAATCACCGGACTTCTTGAATTGCTCAATAACTTTAAGTAATGAATCTTCTTCTGTTTTTGAACCCTTCTTAAACCAATTCAATATGCCTCCCCCTTTCATAGATATATAATTCTTTTCCGTACAACAAATCGGTAATATGATTGTTTTATCTTTTACTAAATACCAAGTGATTATTTCATAAAAAAAAGCTGGGATTTTAGATCCCAGCTTGAAAGTTTAGAAATTCCCTATTTTTAATTAATTAAAGATCTAAATAAAGACAAAAAAACACGATGCCCCATATACAGAGCACCATGTTTTTCATTTCATGATTTACATATTTCTACGATACTTTCCGCCTACTTCATAAAGCGCACTCGTAATCTGTCCGAGACTTGCAGATTTTACAGTATGCATAAGCTCATCGAAAATGTTTCCGCCAGACAATGCAACAGATTTCAAACGTTTAAGAGCTTCACCTGCTTGATCTTTGCATGCCTCTTGGAATGCGTTCAAATTCTGAATCTGCTGCTCTTTTTCATCTTTCGTCGCACGAGCGAGCTGCATGTTGAACTCTTCTTCAGATGGCGGATTCGGGTTCAAGTACGTGTTCACACCGATAATCGGAAGCGAGCCATCATGCTTTTTCATCTCATAATACATCGACTCTTCCTGAATCTTTCCGCGCTGATACTGTGTTTCCATCGCACCAAGCACGCCGCCTCTTGTATTCATGCGCTCGAACTCTTGCAGAACCATCTCTTCTACTAGATCTGTTAACTCTTCAATGATAAACGAGCCTTGCAGCGAGTTCTCGTTTCGAGCTAACCCTAGCTCTTTTGTGATGATCATCTGAATCGCCATCGCGCGGCGAACCGATTCTTCTGTCGGTGTCGTGATCGCCTCATCATACGAATTCGTGTGAAGCGAGTTACAGTTATCATAAAGTGCCATCAACGCTTGAAGCGTCGTACGGATATCGTTAAAATCAATCTCTTGCGCGTGAAGGGAACGTCCAGACGTTTGAATATGATACTTCAGCTTCTGGCTGCGTTCATTCGCTTTGTACTTATCGCGCATAACGGTTGCCCAAATTCTGCGAGCCACACGGCCGATCACGCTATATTCCGGATCCAACCCATTTGAGAAGAAGAACGATAAGTTAGGCGCAAATGCGTTAATGTCCATACCGCGGCTTAAATAATATTCCACATACGTAAATCCGTTCGCGAGTGTGAACGCGAGCTGTGTGATCGGATTCGCGCCAGCTTCAGCGATATGATAGCCAGAAATGGAAACCGAATAATAGTTGCGGACTTGATGGTCGATAAAGTATTGCTGAATATCACCCATCATGCGCAGCGCGAACTCAGTTGAGAAGATGCACGTGTTCTGCCCTTGATCTTCTTTTAAAATATCAGCTTGAACAGTTCCTCGGACGGAGGCAAGCGTCATCGCTTTAATTTCGCCATACTCAGCTTCATTTGGCTGTCGGCCATTCGTATCCACAAAAAGTTTCACTTGCTGATCGATCGCGGTGTTCATGAACATCGCTAGGATGATCGGTGCCGGACCATTGATCGTCATCGAAACAGATGTAGAAGGAGCAATCAGATCAAAACCGTCATACAGCTTCTTCATATCGTCGAGCGTACAGATGCTCACACCGCTCTCCCCAACTTTACCGTAGATGTCAGGACGGTAATCCGGATCTTCTCCGTAAAGAGTCACCGAATCAAACGCTGTACTCAATCGCTTTGCATCATCATCTTTTGATAGATAGTGAAAACGGCGGTTCGTCCGTTCAGGTGTTCCTTCTCCAGCGAACTGGCGCTTCGGATCTTCTCCTTTACGTTTAAAAGGAAACACGCCAGCTGTGTAAGGGAACGAGCCTGGTACATTCTCTTTCATGATCCACTTTACGATGTCTCCCCAGTCTTCAAACTTCGGAAGCGCCACCTTTGGAATATCAAGACCTGATAGACTTTTCGTCGTCAGCTCAGTCACGATCTCTTTATCGCGGATCTTCGTTACGAATTCTTTCTTGCTGTACATTTCTTTTAGCTCTGGCCACTGTTTCAGCACTTTTGAAGTCGCTGGTAAAAGTTTTTCTTCCACTTTTTCAAGCGCTTTATTCAAACTCGCCTCTACTTCTTCACCTGCTACATCGTATTCTCTTACCGTTTCAAGCGTCCCTTGAATCTGGAAGGATTTGCGAGCTAACTTCGCTTGTTCATCTACCGTTTCATGATATTTACGTACGGTTTGTGCGATTTCATTCAAGTACTGCGCACGTTCACCTGGAATGATCACGTTCTTTTTCGCCGTCATCGCCTCAGCAGCCGGCTGAATGCCCCAATTTATTCCAGACTTTTCTTCAATCACCTTCATCAAGTGATAAAAAAGGATATTCGTACCCGCATCGTTAAACTGACTTGCGATCGTTCCATAAACCGGCATCTCATCTAGCTCTCTATCAAACCAGTTGCGAGAGCGCTGATATTGCTTCTTCACATCACGAAGCGCATCTTCAGAACCTTTACGCTCAAACTTATTGATCGCGATAATATCCGCATAATCGATCATATCGATCTTCTCAAGCTGTGACGGTGCACCGAACTCACTTGTCATCACATAAAGTGAAGCATCTGAGATCTCAGAAATACCAGCATCCCCTTGGCCGATTCCGCTTGTCTCAACAACGATCAGATCAAATCCAGCTGCCTTCGTTACAGCGATCGCATCCTTAATCGCATCAGACAGCTCGGAACGAGAGCCGCGCGTTGCGAGTGAGCGCATATACACACGAGGGTGATAGATGGCGTTCATACGGATTCTGTCACCTAAAAGTGCCCCGCCAGTCTTTTGTTTTGTCGGGTCGATGGAGATGATCGCAATCGTTTTGTCTTCACACTCATTTAAGAAACGGCGCACAAGTTCATCAGTCAGTGAACTTTTTCCCGCTCCACCTGTACCAGTAATTCCGAGAACAGGCACTTGCTTCTGCAGACTTTTTAACTCATTTAACGTCTGTTCAGCCGTTGCCGCGATCTCTTCTGGTGCCTGCTTTGCGTTTTCCGCTAGTGTGATAAGACGAGAAACAGAGCGCACATCTTTTTCTTTCACTTTCTCAATCTCGTCAGTTAAAGAAGTTACTGTCGGAAAATCACATTCTTCTACCATTTTATTGATCATACCTTGAAGTCCTAGCAATCTTCCATCTTCAGGTGAGAAGATGCGCGTTACACCATAAGCATGAAGCTCCTTGATCTCAGGCGGGATAATAACACCGCCGCCTCCGCCAAAGACTTTGATATGTCCTGCACCGCGTTCTTTTAATAGATCGATCATGTATTTAAAATATTCAACGTGTCCGCCTTGATAAGAAGAAATCGCGATTCCTTGAACGTCCTCTTGAATCGCTGCACTCACTACTTCATCTACAGAACGGTTATGTCCAAGGTGGATCACCTCACATCCGTTTGACTGAATGATTCTTCGCATAATGTTAATGGACGCATCATGACCATCAAAAAGACTGGAAGCGGTTACAAATCGAACCGGATTTTTCGGCCGGTAAATGTCGGTCTGTGTCATTTCATTCATCCTTTCTTACGCTCCTTTTATGCCATAAAGCAATTGTTGAAGCTGTAATTGGGTATATTCTTCCAACGTATACATTTTCTGCAGCGCCCAGCGTCTGAACGTCCACATCTGACCTATGATCAAGATATTGTGAGCTGCTGCCTGGATTTCTTTTTCAGTTAACTGCAGTTCACCTTGCTTCACTACTTTAAAAAGCAGTTCTTCAAAGATCGCCGTCATCTCCAGCTCTTTTTTCAGCACATATGGAAGTGCTTCGTGAGAGAGTGACTTTGCTTCCTGGTACATGACGAGCACTTCATCCTGCATATCGTCCATTACCTTAAAATAGGCTGTGATCGCACGTTCGACTCCTTGAATGCCGCTGTCTTCCCCATTGATATCCTGCTGAAGTCTCAGCTTTACCCCGTCATAGATGCTATCGCAAACGAGATAGAGAATATCTTCCTTTGAACGAATGTACTCATAAAGTGTGCCGATGCTGAATCCTGAAGCTTTTGCGATCTCACGGGTAGTCGTGCGGTGGAATCCATTCTCTTTAAATAGAGAAACTGCCGCTTTTACCATCTCTTCCCGTCGCCTTTGAATCAATTTTTCATCTTTTACGAGCGACGGCACTTCCTTCTTACCCAATTGGCCTCCCTCATTTCTGTTTCCCGTCAGCCGGCTGCAAACGTCCTTTTAAAATGTGTTCTGCAGCTGTATAAGGGTCTGTCGTACCTGATTCTAAGTCGGCCAGCCAGGAGAACCCGTTTTTCTGTTCGTTTTTCCAAACTTCCTGATAAATTTCATGCTGAACCACTTCCATCACCTCACGCTTGAGGTTCGAAAGCTTTCGTTCTTTGCCTTCACCACTTTTATTTAAATAGTCACGGTGCACACAAAGAGCATTCCACAACTCTTCTAAACCTATATTTTCCGTAGAAATGGTCTGTACGACTGGCGGGCGGTACGGACTGTCGTGTTTTACAAGGTCAAGCATCGCTTCAATCTCTGCGAGCAGCTTTGGAACCCCTGGCATATCTGCTTTATTCACTGCAAAAAGGTCCGCAATTTCCATGATTCCTGCCTTAAAGACTTGCACAACATCCCCGCTGCCCGGATTTAAAACAACCGCAACCGAATCCGCTAGCTTCATAATGTCGAGCTCAGACTGCCCTACCCCAACCGTCTCTATTAAAATCACATCAAAACCATACGCATCCATCAGCCTTACTGTTTCTTTCGTTGACCTTGAAAGGCCGCCGAGACTGCCCCGCGTCCCCATGCTTCTGATAAAAACACCTGGGTCGGTAAAATGATCAGCCATGCGCACGCGGTCTCCAAGAATAGAACCGCCGCTAAAAGGACTTGTCGGATCGACCGCAACAACGGCTACAGTCATTTCTTTTTTACGCAAAAAAGAGATGAGGCGATTAACGAGCGAGCTTTTTCCCGCACCAGGTGAACCGGTGATGCCGATCCAGTGGGCACCTTTTTGTAGCGGGTAGATGCTCTTTAAAAGCTCGAGTTTGTCTTCACCGTTGTTCTCGGCAAGCGTGATCGCTTTCGCGAGAGCACGTTCGTCTTTTTGCTGGATGCGCTGTGCTAATGGATGCATGGTTTCCTCCTAAAGTGGTCTTGAAAATCTTTTTACGGAAGTAGTTGATCTCCGATCCAGGTGCTCGCTTTCCGCGGGGCAGGCGGTGAGCCACATTCGGACGTTTCACTCTTAAGTGTCTCACCTGACCGCCAGTCCCGCAGGAGTCTCGCACCTTCCTCTCCAATCAACTGCAAGGGTGTTTTAAAACAAATTTAGCAAACCTCTGTTTTTTGAAACATCAATCACCTACAACTTTTCACAGAAGGAAATACTAAAGACTTCTTGAGAGAAGTTCGGCTTTAGAGAACTGATTTAGCAAGGAGTTTCCCTAGCCACTGTGTCGTAAAACTTCACACCATCAATCTTTCAAAAGCATTTTAGAAATAACAAGACGCTGGATCTCTTGTGTACCTTCGTAAATTTGTGTGATTTTCGCATCACGCATATAACGTTCAACCGGATATTCTTTCGTGTAGCCGTATCCGCCGAATACTTGAACAGCGTCTGTCGTAACTTCCATCGCGATGTCTCCTGCGAAAAGTTTTGACATTGCAGATTCCTTACCGTATGGAAGACCTTCAGACTCTCTCCATGCCGCTTGATAGGTTAAAAGTCTTGCCGCTTCTACTTTTGTCGCCATATCAGCAAGCTTGAATCCGATTCCTTGGTTCACACCGATCGGCTTACCGAATTGCTTGCGTTCTTTTGCGTAGTTCACGGAAGCATCTAATGCACCTTGTGCGATTCCAACGGCTTGAGCCGCGATTCCGTTACGTCCTCCGTCAAGCGTCATCATGGCAATCTTGAATCCTTCTCCTTCTTTTCCAAGAAGATTTTCAGCTGGCACGCGGCAATCTTCAAAAATGATTTCTAGTGTTGGAGATGAACGAATTCCGAGTTTCTTTTCCTTTTTCCCAAAAGAAAAGCCTGGTGTTCCTTTTTCTACGATGAATGCAGAAACTCCTCTTGATCCTGCTTCGATATCCGTGCGGGCAAACACGACATAGATCTCAGCGTCTCCAGCATTTGTGATAAAGATTTTAGAGCCGTTGATGATGTAATGATCGCCGTCTTTTTTAGCGGTTGTTTTCATGTTCCCTGCATCAGATCCTGAACCCGGCTCTGTTAAGCCGTATGCTCCGATCTTCTTGCCTTCTGCCATCGGACGAAGGAACTTTTGCTTTTGTTCTTCGTTACCAAACTTGAAGATCGGCCAGCCTGCAAGTGATGTGTGAGCCGAAAGTGTTACACCGACTGACGCACAAACGCGTGAAAGTTCTTCAACCGCGATGACGTAGCCTAAATAATCTCCACCGATTCCGCCGTACTCTTCAGGCCAAGGAATCCCGCAAAGTCCAAGCTCTCCCATCTGGTCAAATATCGCACGGTCAAAACGCTCCTCCTCGTCACGTTCTGCTGCTGTTGGTTCTACTTCATTTTTCGCAAAATCACGTACCATCTTGCGAATCATTTCATGTTCTTCAGATAACATAAATTGCATCTCTATCTCTCCCTTTTATCCTAGTAAATGTTTGCTGAGTACCATGCGCTGAATTTCACTTGTTCCCTCATAGATCTGACACACCTTCGCATCGCGGAACAGTCGCTCTACCGGATACTCTTTCGTATAACCGTAGCCGCCGTACACTTGAACCGCTTCGATCGCTGATTTCATCGCTGTTTCTGAAGCAAAAAGCTTTGCCATCGATGCTTCTTTACCGCATGACAGGTTTTTTGTTTTCAGATCAGCCGCTCGGTAGGTTAAAAGTTTTGCTGCCTCTACCTCTGTCGCCATGTCTGCTAGTTTGAATCCTAGACCTTGATTCGCACCGATCGGTTTGCCAAACTGTTTTCTCTCTTTTGCGTAGTTTGTCGCATATTCTAAGGCAGCCTCTGCGATGCCAAGCGACTGAGCAGCGATTCCGATCCTGCCCACATCGAGGTTGCTCATCGCGATCTTAAAGCCTTCTCCTTCTTTACCAAGCAGATTTTCAGCAGGAACGCGCGCATCCTCAAAAACGATCTCGCACGTATTCGATCCGTTCAACCCCATTTTTTTCTCTTTCTTCCCTACTGAAAAACCTGGTGTATCTTTGTCTACGATGAAGGCCGATATTCCGTAGCTGCCTTTGTCTGGCGCAGTTGATGCAAATACGATGTACACATCTGCTTCACCTGCGTTAGTAATAAAAATTTTTGAACCATTTAAAGTGTAATGATCGCCTTGTTTAACAGCACGTGTTTTTAAGCTTGCTGCATCAGAACCTGAACTCGGCTCTGTAAGTCCGAACGCCCCTAGGTACTCTCCACTCGCTAATTTAGGAATGTATTTTTTCTTTTGTTCTTCATTCCCGAAGTAAAGGATTGGATTTGTTCCGACACTCGTATGAACGGACAAAATTACACCGATCGTCGCACTCACTTTTGATAATTCGTTAATCGCAATGATGTATGACGTAAAATCCATCCCTGCTCCGCCATACTCTTCTGGAATCGGAATCCCCATCAGTCCAAGCTCTGCCATTTTCTTAATCAGATGACGCGGGAATTCCTCTGTCTCTTCCATATGTTCAATGGCCGGTGCTATCTCTTTTTGCGCAAAATCCCGAACCATCTTCTGCATCATCTTCTGTTCTTCTGTAAACACGAGGTTCATGGTCTCTCCCCATTCCTATAGTGAAATGCCGTCTTGTAGTCTCTCTCCGTGAGTTGTCTCTCTTTTGCTGTCTCTTCCACAAAGACAAAAATCGAATTTTTGTCTTTGTGTGGGGTCAGACCCCTAAGCGTAGCTGTAGAAGCCTCTGCCTGACTTCTTGCCTAACCAGCCTGCCTTCACGTACTTTCTTAGCAATGGGCATGGACGGTACTTATCGTCACCGAAGCCTTCGTGCAATGTTTCCATGATGTACAGGCATGTATCAAGCCCGATAAAGTCTGCTAGTGTTAGCGGGCCCATCGGATGATTCATTCCGAGTTTCATAATTTCATCCACTGCTTCTGGTGTTGCTACGCCTTCATACACGGCGAAGATCGCTTCGTTGATCATCGGCATGAGGATGCGGTTTGAGATGAAACCTGGGAAATCGTTCACTTCTACTGGAACTTTTTGCAGCTTCTTAGATACCGACTCTATCGTTTCATACACTTCATCTGCTGTCTGAAGACCGCGGATGATTTCTACGAGTTTCATAACCGGTACAGGATTCATGAAATGCATGCCGATTACTTTTTCAGGACGCTCGGTTGCCGCAGCGATCTCTGTAATCGGAAGTGATGAGGTGTTTGATGCTAAAATCGTATGTGCTGGTGCAAATTGATCCAGCATCTTAAATAGCTGCGTTTTCACTTCCATATTTTCAACGACTGCTTCAATCACAAGGTCTGCATTTGACGCGTTCTCTAGAGAGATTGAGGGTGTTAGGCGAGAAAGAATCGTTTCTTTTTCACTCTCATCCATACGTCCCTTTTCAACGGAACGATTTAAGTTTTTTTGAATGATCCCAATTCCTTTTTGTACAAACTCGTCTTTCATATCGTGCAAAACAACGGAGTAGCCAGCCATCGCACACACTTGCGCAATCCCTGAACCCATCTGTCCTGCACCAATTACCATAATGTTTTGAATGCTCATGAAATGTTCCTCCTATGCTTTTACTTCTACTAAAATCGCGTCACCTTGACCGCCGCCTGAACAGATCGATGCAATGCCTAGTCCGCCGCCGCGTCTTCTTAATTCGTGAATCAGCGTCAGCACGATGCGCGTGCCGCTCGCCCCAATCGGATGGCCGAGTGCAACTGCTCCACCGTTCACGTTTACTTTTTCAAGATCTAATCCAGCAAGCTCTGCACTCGTTAACGCAACAGCAGCGAATGCTTCATTAATTTCAAAAAGGTCAATTTCTTCTAATGTTTTTCCTGTTTTCTTTAAAAGCTCCGTGATTACAAGTCCTGGCGTCTTCGGGAAATCCTTTGCTTCTACTGCGATCGCCGTGTGGCCGAGAATCGTTGCCATCACTTCTTTGCCTTCTTTTTCAGCACGTTCTTCACTCATCACAACTACTGCTGCCGCACCATCGTTCACGCCAGGCGCGTTTCCTGCAGTAATCGTTCCGTCTTGAGAAAATACAGGTCTTAATTTAGCAAGAGACTCTACCGAAGTATCCTTACGAGGCGACTCATCTTGAGAAACTACGATTGGCTCTCCTTTACGCTGAGGCACTTCTACTGGAACGATTTCTTCAGCAAAAATCCCTTTTTCAATAGACTCAACGGCACGGCTATGACTGCGGTACGCCCACTCATCTTGGCGTTCGCGTGAGATCTCCATCTCTTTTGCCACGTCATTTCCGTAGATCCCCATGTGAACACCCGTAAACGTACACGTTAATCCGTCATGCACCATCAGATCCTTCACTGAGCTATCACCCATACGAAGACCCCAGCGAGCTTTCGGTAAAATGTATGGTGCGTTGCTCATCGACTCCATTCCGCCTGCAACAATGATCTCTTCATCACCCGCACGAATAATTTGGTCAGCTAGAGTGATTGCTCGAAGACCTGATGCACACACTTTGTTGATCGTCTCTGTCTTCGTCTCCCATGGCAACCCTGCTTTTTGAGCCGCTTGACGAGAAGGAATCTGACCTTGCCCTCCTTGAAGAACGCAGCCTAAAATGACTTCATCAACTAATTCTGGAGCGATTTCCGCTCGTTGAAGTGCATCTTTAATCGCGATCCCGCCTAAATCTGAAGCCGTAAGAGAGCTTAATCCACCGCCAAACTTCCCGACAGGCGTACGTACACCGCTAACGATTACTGATTTTGTCATGTAAAAGACCTCCTGTTTTAAAATATTGATAACGCTTACAAAATGTATTGCAGACAAGCCGAGCGAACGCTCAGTCGACCAAATCCCAAGCATGAAGCTGCCGGCTCAACTGCAGGCAGCTTATTCACATGCTAAAGACTACTGAAGAATCTCTTGTTTTTGAGACCCAAATATGGATTTTTCTAAGATTTCAACAACGTCTAATGTTTGTACTCGATCTTCTACTTCTTTCGCTTTCGTACCATCACTCAACATCGTTAAGCAGTATGGACAGCCGCTTCCGATCATAGTTGGGTTTACAGCAAGCGCTTGTTCTGTACGCGCGACGTTAACACGCGAGCCCGCTTTTTCTTCCATCCACATCATTCCGCCACCCGCTCCACAGCACATACCGTTTTGACGGTTGCGGTCCATCTCGACCACTTTCACGCCAGGTATCGCTTTTAAAATATCGCGAGGCGGCTCATATACTTCGTTATAACGGCCAAGGTAGCAGGAATCGTGATAGGTGATCGTTTCATTCACTTCATGTTTAGGCTGAATTCTTCCTTCCTTGATCCATTCCGCTAAAAGTTCTGTATGATGATAGACTTCTGCTTTTAGACCAAACTCCGGATATTCATTTTTAAACGTGTTATACGCATGCGGATCGATCGTAATGATTTTTTTCACATCATGCTTCTCAAACAGTTCGATGTTCGCGTTCGCCATCTCTTGGAACAAGAACTCGTTCCCAAGACGACGTGGGGTATCACCTGAGTTTTTCTCTTTGTTACCTAAGATCGCAAACGTGATACCTGCTTCGTTCATGATCTTCGCAAGAGAAAGGGCGATCTTTTGTGAGCGGTTATCATAAGCACCCATCGAGCTTACCCAGAAAAGGTACTCAAACTCTTCGCCTGCTTTTTCCTTCTCTTTAACCGTTGGAATCACGATATCTTCTTTCAGCTCACGCCAGTTCTCGCGTTCTTTTTTTGAGATTCCCCAAGGGTTTCCTTGCTTTTCAATATTCTTAATCGCACGCTGCGCTTCAGCATCCATCTTACCTTCTGTTAAAACAAGATAACGGCGCATGTCGATAATCTTGTCTACGTGTTCGTTCATAACTGGACACTGATCTTCACAGTTACGGCAAGTTGTACAAGCCCAGATCTCTTCTTCTGTCATCACTTCACCGATCATTTCCACATCATAAGCAAGTGCAGATGATCCGTCTGTTGTGGCAGCAGTTTCTTCAGCACCTTTTCCTCTTGCTTCAAAAGCGATCTGGTTGCCTGTTGTGTTGGAGAACGCAAAAGCAGGCTTCCAAGGTGTACGGGATGTAACAGCAGCACCTTTTACCGTTAGATGGTCACGAAGTTTAACGATCATGTCCATCGGTGAAAGCATCTTACCTGTACCCGTTGCTGGACAAACATTCGTACAGCGGCCACATTCCACACAAGCATAGAGATCGACAAGCTGTTTTTGGTTGAAGTCTTCAATCTTATTTACACCGAAAACTTCTTGCGTTTCATCTTCAAAGTTAATAGAAGACAGCTTTCCTACCTTATCTTTGCGGCCAAGCCAAACGTTCAGCGGGCCCGCGATCAAGTGAGCGTGCTTTGATTGAGGCACGTACACTAAGAATGTTAGTAAGAACAATAAATGAATCCACCAAGAGATAAAGAAGACGACTGCAGCACCGGTTTTACCTAGAAAACCGAGAGCCATTGCGATACCTGAAGCGATCGGAGCCGTCCACTCATAAGGCATGTCATGCCAGATGATTTCCGCTCCATTCCCTACGAGTACGGAGAGCATCAAGCCGCCAATGAACAGAAGCACTAAACCTGACTTGAAGCCTCGTTTCAGACGTACAAGCTTCTCAACATATCTTCTGTAAAAAGCCCATACCACTGCGATCATGATCATCGTTGTTACGATTTCTTGGAAAAACGTGAATCCCGGATAAAGCGGCCCGAGTGGCAGATGAGACCCAGGTGCGAGCCCTTTCCAAATAAAATCGATCGCTCCGAACTGGACAAGAATAAATCCATAAAAGAACATAATGTGGATAATTCCGCTTTTTTTATCTTTTAACAGCTTCTTTTGACCAAATACGTTGACCAAAACCGCTTTAACTCTTTCTTGCACCGTGTTATCAAACTCTACTTTTTTGCCGAGCTTGATAAACTCGTACCTTGTC
Organism: Fictibacillus phosphorivorans; assembly: GCF_001619875.1. Classification (GTDB taxonomy): domain Bacteria; phylum Bacillota; class Bacilli; order Bacillales; family Fictibacillaceae; genus Fictibacillus; species Fictibacillus phosphorivorans_B. The sequence goes on along the minus strand of NZ_LRFC01000038.1, from coordinate 213,165 downwards.
TTTACCACATAAGCGAACAAAAATAATGCGTAAGCGGTTACAAAAAGAAATGCAAGCCAGTTTGCTACCATTAAGCCGTTCATCACTTTCTCTCCCTTCCAATGCTGCTATTCCCTAATTCTTTCTCTTTTAATAATTCTAAATGAAATTAATTTTCTGACATCATTATATCATAAAAAATAAATGAATGAGCATTCAGTCAACATCTCATTAAAAAATTTTTTTAGTCGTTTTTAATGGCAAGGGCATACTAAATAAAAGTTTTGGCAGAAGGAGGAGATGTACGTGTGGATCGTTTTAGTGATTGCGATCGTGGGGATTTTAGCGTGGATTGATTTTTATTTAGGACATAAACAAACGATCTTAAAAGAAGAACCTCCCGTGACAACAAAAGGAAGCTTGCAGCTTCTATCAACTGGCTCACATTTTTTCGATGCGCTTTTTCAAGATATAGATGATGCTTCACATTCCATATACATACAGTTTTACATTTTACGTGATGATGAACTTGGCAGTGACCTATGCACGAGATTAATTTCAAAAGCGAATAAAGGCGTAGAAGTCAGGCTTCTTCTCGACTACTTAGGAAGTTATGGCGTAAAAAAGAAGACCATTCAAAATTTAAAGAATGCGGGAGTCCATTTCGAATACAGCAACAAGCCTCAGTTTCCTTATCTGTTATATCGCATCAACCACCGAAATCATCGTAAAATTACCACGATTGATGGAAAGATCGGATATATCGGCGGGTATAACGTAGGAAATGAATATATGGGCAGAGTCACGAGATTTGGGGATTGGCGCGATTATCATTTAAAATTAAGGGGTCCTGTCGTGAATGAACTGCAGCGTTTGTTTATGGATGATTGGAATGGCTCGACGAATGATAAGATGACCAGCAAGCAACTTCCTGCGGCTGATGAAGAATACCACAAAGAAATCATGCTCGTTCCCTCAAAAGGTCATGCAGCCTATCGTTTCTTTCGTGAAAAAATAAAACGCTCTGAAAAAAACATCTTTATAGGTTCACCGTACTTTATTCCGGGTAAAAAGATGAACAAGGAACTTCTCTCTGCACTGAATCGCGGTGTAAACGTTAAGCTGCTCGTACCCATGACTCCTGATCATCCATTTGTACAAGAAGCATCTTATCGCTACGTAAAACCTCTTTTAGAAGCAGGAGCAGAAATCTATCAGTTTCACGAAGGATTTTATCATTCAAAAGTATTGATGTTCGATGAATCGATCTGCGATATCGGTACCGCAAACTTTGACCTGCGCAGCTTTTTTTATAACGACGAAATCAATTGTATCTTTACTGACAAAACAGAAATTCAAAACGCCAAAAAGGTGATAGAGTCTGACCTTGCCCGTTCCGAAAAACTGACACTCGAGCGGCTTCAAAAAACCAGAACGGCTAAAGTGCGGGTAAAAGAAGTGATCGGGTTTATACTTTCGCCTTTTTTATAAAGGTACTTTTCGCAAAGTTGCTTTGAAAGTGATTGATTTCCGTTTCAGGCTGCTCGCTTTCCGTGGGGCAGGCGTTGAGCCACATTCGGACGTTTCATTCTTAAGTGTCTCACCTGCCCGCCTGTCCCACAGGAGTCTCGCACCTTGCACTCCAATCAAAAATCATGGTAGACAACATTTGATAGCAACAATCTTTAGAAAACTACTTTTATAAAAGAAAATTTCTTTGCTGCTTTTGAAAAGCTGGTTGATTTTCAGTATGCCCGCTTTCTAGAGCCACCGGCGCTATAGCAGTAACTTTTACAAACGGACAATAAACAACAGGGGGCCAAACATGTTAACATCTTTTGGTTTTGTATCAACGGCTCTCAACTTATATGAGGCCTCACCTGCAAAAACGATGACATATGCTACATATCAAAAACGCGAAGAAAAGGAACGTACGGCACAACTGCTCGCCATTACAAAAAACAATTTGGAGCGGACTCTTCGTGTGCTTCATTATTGCGTTGCGCACGAACTGCCGCTTTATCGGATGTCTTCATCTATCGTCCCTTTAGCTACACACCCTGAAGCGGCTTGGGATTTCTTAGAGAAAACGAAAAAAGAGTGCAAAGAGATTGAGAAGCTCGTGAAAAAATACAACATTCGAACGAGCATGCACCCGAACCAATATACCCTTTTTACAAGCCCGCGACCGGAAGTAACCGTTAACGCTGTAAAAGACATGCAGTATCATTACGACCTTCTTAAAGGTATGAACATCGAGGACCGCAGTTATATCAATATTCATATCGGCGGGGCTTATGGAGATAAATCTTCTGCATTAGAACGTTTTTATAAAAATATCAAAATGCTGCCTTCCGATGTTAAAAGCCGGATGACACTTGAGAACGACGACAAAACCTTTACGACAAAAGAAACACTGGAGGTTTGTGAGAAAGAAGGCATTCCGCTGATGTTTGATTATCACCATTACAAAGCGAACCCAGATGACAATACGGCACTCGAGGAACTTCTTCCGCGGTTTGTCGCCACTTGGAAAAACACTGGACGGCCGCCAAAGGTTCACCTCTCATCACCTAAAGATGAAAAAGCATACAGAAGTCACCACGATTATGTAAGCCTTGACTATGTGCTTCCATTTTTTAAGATGATGTCTGATTTTACAGATGAGCTTGATGTGATGATCGAAGCGAAACAAAAAGACCGCGCCGTTCTTCAGCTCATTGACGAGCTTGAGAAAGTACGCGGTTTTAAAAGAATGAGCGGCGGAACGATTCTTATGTAGAACCGGTTATAAAACGCTGTATTTCGGCATTAAAACTTTTATAATGCTTGATCGGAAGCTGATGCAGCGCTTTGTTCAAAATGACGAACTTTGCTCTTGGGTGCACATTTTTGGTGTATATCCTTCTATAAGGGTGCATATATTCCGTTCGGTCGCCGTACAGAAACAACATTGGGAACGACCATTCTTTTAACTGATCTGTGCAGTTAAACGCAAAGCTTTCCTTGTAAAATCTTTCCCACGTTTTCGGATCGGACTGTTTATGATACTCCAGCATCTCTTTTCGATCTTTCTGGGAATTTGAATGTGTGCTTACTAGAAATTGATTTAAAAGGGCTGGTGTATTTTTAGCCAGTCTTATTCCTGTTTGAAACTGTTTTTTCAGGGCAAAAGTAGAAACTTGAGAAAAGCCCCCGCTTAAAATAAGCCCCTTGGTCCGATGCGGATATTTTTCTACAAACGCTTGTGCAATCGAGCCTCCTGCAGAATAACCGCAAATAAACGCCTCATCAATCAACAGATGGTCCAAAAGGCTTGCCACATCATCAGCAAGGTCCCAAATTGTAAAGGTTTCAGGGTCTTTAACAGATGACCGGCCATGCCCCCGAACATCTGGAAATATGGTCTGACAATATTGTGAGAGCTCTTTTTGATACTTGAACACAAGATGGCTCATACCTGACGGATGTAAAAATACGAGTGGAGCACCCGTTCCTAACTTTTCATAATAGATTTGAAACTCAGAGGTCAGTCCAGCTAATGCCATATGTTCCTCACTTTAAAAAGGTTCCTGCCATCCAAATGTATACTTGATAGCCTATATAGATGCCGACGATTCCCATGATTCCTGGCAATGCAGGCGGTGCTGGGATCGGCAGCTTTAACAGGGCAAAAACAAAGCCTACGAGGGCGCCTGTTATCAATGATAATAAGATTAACTTCATGTATGTACCCCCTCATTCAAACGAGATTCCAAACCTATCTCTTATTAATATGGCACGTTCTTATTACAATATCCCTATTTCATCGCAATTAAGCTTGAGATGTCGTTGAGTTGTTCGCTCGTTCATACTGTTTTTTAATGATTCGTATCTGTCCACGGTGATTGATTTCGTCTTCAAAAACATGAAACCACTTAAAATAATTATTGCTGAGCTCATTATTCCACCAAGGCGTCGTTTCATATAACCACGAATCTGGAAGGTTCTGAAAATGTTTAAGTGTGATTTCACGGGTCTTCTTTAAGTCTTCTAAATAAAATTCAGCTGTATTTCCATTAATGATCGTCCCCGCTTCGCCTAAATCGAGTGCGGGCTGAAGAGTATCTGCATAACGATCAACCTCCTCGTCAGGCAGATCTTTTCCATTAATTGTTAAAAATTGATAGATCTTTTCTACGGCAACAAAATGAGCAAGCAGCATGCCGATCGAGTTACCCGTTCCATTGATTCTAAAATCAAGTTCTTCTACAGATAAATTTTGCACTTCCCAAATCGTAGTCTCCCTCGCGTAATTCATCATGGAAATCAGGTTAGAAAATTCTTTTGAATACCCTTCGATCTGTCCAATAACGAAAGGGCTTTTGTTGGATGTTGTCATTCGAGTAACCTCCTGAGGAATAATGTGCTTTATTAGAATTCAAGAAAAAGCTGGAAAATCCCTTTTTGCCATTCTCTAGGTTCGCAAACCGCTGCTGCATGTAGAAAACAGGTAACGCGAAAGATTAGCGCGATTTGCACTAGCCATTAAAAACGCAAGGGTAAGCGTAAAAAAGGTAATACTGTAGGCTTGAGAAATCATTAGAAGAAGTACATAGCTGTTTTAATCATTGTAAATATTGAAGTTAAACTGAATGGTTTAGTTCCTGTCATTTCTTTATTTTTTCCTTCATTGACTAGTTGATTGGAGTGCAAGGTGCGAGACTCCTGCGGGACAGGCGGGCAGTCCGAAAAGTGGAAGTGGCTCGTTTAGCCCCGACAAGCAAAAGATGAATGGGCCAGGAAGGCGCTCTTTGCCTTCATGACCGTTTAACTTTTGACCTCGAGGGGCTAGCCACTGCAACTAGACAGGTGAGACACTTAAAAGTGAAACGAACAAATGTGGCTCACCGCCTGCCCCGCGGAAAGCGAGCACATGGAACGGAAATCAACTTCTTTCAAGACCAGCAAGGACCCTCTCCTCAAAAAGAAAAAACCTGTCTGCAGACAGGTTTTCTTAACTTAATCTCTCTATTACATACGTTCTGGCGCTTCTACGCCCACGATGTTTAATGCATTCTCGATCGTCACTTGAGTGGCTTTCATCAAAGCATAACGTGCTTGTGATTTTTCTTTATTTTCAGGATCCAGTACACGCTCAGCGTTATAGAAGCTATGAAGAGCAGATGCAAGCTCAAATACATAGTTTGTTACGCGGTGTGTAAGAAGTTTTTCAGCCGCTTCATTAATAACGGCCGGGAATTCCCCGATCTTTTTCAATAGCTCGAACTCTTTCTCAGAATCGATCTTTGATAAATCCAGATCTCCATCATAAGAAAGTCCCATCTCTTCCCCTTGACGAAGCATGCTGCAAACGCGCGCATGTGCGTATTGTACATAGAATACAGGGTTTTCGTTTGATTTAGAAACGGCTAAGTCCATATCAAAATCAAGATGTGTATCATTGGAACGCATCGCAAAGAAATAACGAGTTGCGTCGATGCCCACTTCTTCCATCAATTCACGAAGTGTAACAGCTTTACCCGTACGCTTACTCATACGAACTTTTTCTCCGTTTTGGAAAAGAGAAACGAGCTGAATGATCATGACATCAAGCTGTTCTTTATCATAACCAAGCGCTTGAATCGCTGCTTTCATACGCGGAATGTAACCGTGGTGGTCTGCTCCCCAAATATTGATCAGCTTTTCAAAGCCACGCTCAAACTTATCGTTGTGATACGCGATATCCGGCGTTAAGTACGTGTAAGACCCATCATTCTTGATCAGTACACGGTTTTTGTCATCATCGTAATCTGTCGTACGGAACCATGTTGCTCCTTCTTCTTCATAAACAACACCTTTAGCTTTTAGCTTATTCAGTGCTGCATCAATTTTTCCGTTTTTATAAAGAGAAGTTTCTGAGAACCACACATCAAAATCCACGCGGAATTCAGCAAGGTCTTCTTTCAGCTTTTCTAATTCACGTGTAAGACCGTATTCACGGAAAAAGCTAACGCGTTCAGCTTCTTCTTTATCCAGCCATGAATCGCCGTACTCTTCTGCAAGTTCTTTACCGAATTCAATAATATCAGCACCATGATAGCCGTCTTCTGGCATCTCTTTATCTTTGCCTAGCGCCTGGAAGTAGCGCGCTTCAATAGACGTTGCTAAATTGTTGATCTGGTTTCCAGCATCGTTGATATAGAATTCACGGGAAACACTATATCCAGCATAATCTAGGATGTTGCAGATCGTATCACCAACTGCTGCACCACGGGCATGGCCCAAGTGGAGTGTTCCTGTCGGGTTTGCAGATACGAACTCAACTTGAACTTTTTTGCCTCCGCCATGCTCAGTGCGCCCATAATCCTTGCCTGCTTTTAAGACAGTTGGTACAAGCTCTGTTAAGTATGAGTTATCCATATAAAAGTTGATGAATCCAGGACCTGCGATTTCAACCTTTGCGATAGACGCTTTACTTTTATCAAAGTTAGCCACTAATTCGTCAGCGATCATACGAGGTGCTTTTTTTGCGATACGCGCCAATTGCATCGCCATGTTCGTCGCAAAGTCACCGTTTGCTTTATCTTTCGGAACCTCAAGAACGACTGCTGGCAGTTCTTCTTTTTTCGCGAGTCCTGCTTTTACGACCGCTTCTTCAATCTCTTCTTTTAACAGATTCTTGACCTGGTCAAGGATATTCATGCTTTTGCCTCCTGAAAATTAATCTTAATTTGATGTGTTCCTGTATGTTCACCCTGAAGAACCAGCTCGTACGAGAGTTTCAGATCACCCGTCTGGTTTTGCTGATTCCATCGGAAATTCATTTCATGTGTGGTCGTTTCCATCCATAGCTGGCCATATGGGCTGTCGTACATGCCTTTTGTTGTCTGGCCAATTAAATATTTCTGTTTCATAGATACACTGCCTGAGCGAATGATCAGAATTCCAGCGTGCGTAATCTTAATCACATTATTGACAGAACCTGCACCCTCTATCTCTTCCTTGTACTGAAGATAGGTGACGTCCCCTCTTTTATAAAGCTTACCTTCTGTCTCGGTGTAATGCTTTTCTTTTTCACCGCTAAAATGGACTTCTGAACTTATCGTAAGCGCAACAGACAATTCCGTATCTTGATCCATGCGAACAACACTTCCTTTTTTGGTGTACCTCTTTAACTTACCTATTATAAAAGATTTCAATGCCTCGCTTCAACCTTATGGGTGTCTTTTTAAAAATTCGTTTGTTTAATAGGTAAAATTAACCTAAAAGTATGTTTTCATGAGTGGATGACTTGGTTAGAGAGAGAGTATTGACGTATGATTGAAGAGGAAGATTTTCATGTGAGGAGGATTATGATGAAAAACGAAAAAATTATACTGGTGAACCGCCCCAAAGGAACTCCGCAAAAAAGTGACTTTCACTATGAAGAAGCATCCATCCCTGAGCTTAAAAATGATCAGGTGCTTTTGAAGACCATCTACCTTTCAGTGGATCCTTACATGAGAGGACGCATGAGTGACCGCAAGTCCTACGTCCCTCCATTTGCCTTAAATGAGCCGATCTCTGGAGGCGTTGTTGGACAAGTTGTGGAATCTCGCTCTGGAGAACTGGCTGAAGGCGATTTTGTAATTGGAAACCTCAACTGGCAAACTTATAATGTCGCAAGCGATGCTGAAGTTCGAAAGCTTGATCCTTCGATTGCTCCATTAACGGCAAACCTTGGTGTCCTCGGCATGACAGGTTTAACGGCTTATTTCGGTTTGCTAGATATCGGTGATCCACAAGAAGGTGAAACGGTTGTTGTCAGCGGTGCAGCTGGTGCCGTTGGAACAATCGTCGGCCAGATCGCTAAAATAAAAGGCGCGCGTGTAGTCGGAATAGCGGGTTCAGATGAGAAAATCTCTTATTTGAAGGACGAACTAGGCTTTGATGCTGCCATCAACTATAAAACGGAAAATGTGTATGAATCATTGAAAGCCGCATGCCCAAATGGCGTTGATGTATATTTTGATAATGTTGGCGGTGAAATTTCCGACAGCGTAATCGCCTTGATCAACAAAGGTGCACGAATCCCTGTCTGCGGGCAGATCGCTCTTTATAATTTAGAAAAAGCAGATGTGGGCCCACGCATGCAAAGTCAGCTTCTGATTAACAGCGCCTTGATGAAAGGCTTCATCGTGAGCGATTATGCAGCTCATTTTGAGGAAGGCGCGATCGAACTTGCGAAATGGCTAAAAGAAGGCAAACTTTCATACAGCGAAAACATCGTGGACGGCTTCGAGAACACGATTGATGCGTTTTTAGGACTGTTTTCAGGTGAAAACACAGGAAAACAGCTCGTAAAAGTGGCTGAGCCGGAGAGTGTGTAGAGTTTTTTTGATACTAGCCTAAATATGGATAATAAATTATGTGGCTTTTCACTTTTAAGAGGTGAAAAGCCTTTTTTATGACGAAGGTAAGTTACAATCGGAAACAAATTAATAAATATGGGACATAATACGGCGAGAAACAGATAAAATACGGCGAGCTTCCGTAATATATCAGCGAGTTTACAAAAATCGACAAACAAAAACGATCAACTCCCCAAATTGAAAGCCAGTCCCCTATACACTATTTTTCAACTAAATGATAACCTATGTAGTCTAGTGCAGATTGAATGTTATTTACATACTTTGTTTTCACGTTCGTCAAATCGAAATGATAGACTTGCTCATGAGCAAATGCAGGAGACACTCCCGTTATAATCGTTTCTACTCCCATCAAATGTAGAGCGTTGATCAGTGTAAACAACACTTTTGGAAAACGGTTATCCTGAATATATAGTTTAGATAAATCAATGATAAAGAAATCGATGTCACTTTCTGCCGCATTATGAAGAACATCACTTATGATCTGTTCTGAGCGGATCTCATCTACAATGCCTTGCAAAGAAAGAATGGATACTCCTTCTGTCAGCGGGATGATTGGAACACTTAAGAATCCCATATGATGTTTTGTTTCATCGAGTTCGATAATGTGTGACAAAATGCCCGCTATCGAGTGAAGATAGTTTACATCACTTTCCGAAAACTCTCTTTCCTTTCGATCCATCACGCAAAGAGTGCCAAAGACATTCCCTTTTAAATCTTTTAGTGTTACACCTAAGAAACCTTTAATTTTTAATTGACCTGTTACCTCTAACTCTCGTGTTCTTGCATCGGTCATTAAGTTTTTTGTATGCATCGTGTTGCCTTCGTTCATAATGATTAAACGGCAATACGTTTCTCCATATTCTACACTGTAACCCTCAGTAATTATTTCCTCTTCTTCATTAAAGGAGCTTAGGACCGTAATCGCCCTTTTCCCCCTCCTTGTTACATATGTAGTTTTAACATTCAGTTGTTTACTAATTAAGTCGAACATTTTATGGGAAACAGACTTCAACGAATAATAATTAGTGATCTCATTCTCGTACTCATCAGCCATAATATCCCCTCCTATAAATAAGAACATTCTTACTTGAGACAAGTATATCATTTTCGTGTAGTAAATTTTGGATATTGTAAAAATAAAAGAGATAAATACTTCTGTGTTATAAATTTTCATTACAAAAATAAGCTGACTCCATGACAGAGCCAGCTCATATGATTAAAGAGGTAAGATCATAGAGACCGTCGTCCCCTTACCTTCTATGCTACTAAAATGAAGTTTTCCTTTATGTTCTTTCATGATTTTTGAACTGACCATTAATCCGAGACCCGTGCCCTTTTCTTTTGTCGTATAAAAAGGCTCACACATTTTTTGAATCCGCTCGGCTGGTATTCCACAGCCTTGATCTTTTACAGACACATGAATGTTTCCGTCGATTACTTCTCCACGTATTGTAATCTCCCCGCCATTCGCCATCGAGTCGATTGCATTTTTCAGCACATTGATCAACACTTGCTTCAATTCGTTTTCTTCGGCATAGATCAACGGCAAACTCTCAGTCATCTCCGTGTTGAACTGTACGTTTTGAACAATCGCTTCAGGCTGAAGAAGAGATTTAACAAATTCAACGATCTCTTTTAAACATACCTTCTTATACGTTCTTACTTGTGGTTTTGCAAGCAATAACAACTGCCCCATAATCTGATCGATCCGGTTCAATTCTTTATCCATAATGTTGTAATAGTTGGATGCATCAAGCTGTTCACTTTCTTGTAATAATTGAACAAACCCTTTTAGGGAAGTTAGCGGATTTCTAATTTCATGTGCTACAGAAGCCGCCATCTGTCCGACAATGGAAAGCTTGTCCGACTGACGAAGCAGATCTTCTGATTTTTTTCTTTCTGAAATGTCACGGGTAACCCCAATGATTTCGACCACTTTTCCAGTGTCATCTGTAATACTTTTACACGATGTTTCAAGCCAAATGTATTGACCGTCTTTATGCTGCAATCGAAAAGGAATCGTTTTTGTGCAAGGTCCTTGAATCAATTCGTCATGTGCTTTTCTTGAAATCTCTTCATCATCAGGGTGAAGCATCCCATAACCTGTATCTCCTAGGATATCTTCCGGTTTTTTTCCTAATAGGGCATAAGAAGCAGGAGAAACATACGTGAACGTCCCATCCACCTTATGCGTTGTGATCATGTCCATTGCGTTTTCAGCAAGAAGTCTGTATCTCGCTTCACTTTCTTCTAAAAGCATCCGGGACTCAATCTTTTCCGTTATCTCGCGGCCAAAGACCAGCAAGTTTTTACGAGATCCATCTGGATGAAAAACAGGAACTTTGTATACGTCAAAAAAGCGGGTTCTGCCATCACGTGCAGGCACATATTCTTCACACCGTACGATTTCTTTCGCCTGCCATACTTGTTCATCTGTCTCGATGCAGTATTGAAAAACATCACGATAGTTTGGTATGATCTCAGCTAAATCAGCATCGGTTTTCCCTGTAAAATCAAAGCCAGGCAATTCAAATAGCTCACCTACAAATTCGTTCGCAAACACAAAACGACCGTCCCCATCTTTTATTCCAATAAAATCCGGAACGATGTTCATTAATGTTTTCATGAGAGGCTCTTGGCACGAATGAACGACAGCAGGCTGCTCTTTTACGATATAATAACGGTAAAAGTCTTCATGAATCGGCAAAAAGCCCACACTCATTTTAACGTTTATAAGACCCTTCACAGCTAAAAGGGTTCCTTCACTTCCGTTCGCATGGCGTAAAAGAACTTTATCGATATGTTTTCCTCCAGCTGAAAATTCAGTTTGTTCTGTAAGATCCAGAAAGTGCTTGTTTACAGCTGCTATTTCATCATTAGACGCAACCAGTATTACAGCGTCAGAAAGCTGATCTATAAAATTTTGAACATGCATCAAACTTTTTGAAATCGCTGTCATTACATTCATCCCGCCTTTATCCCTCTAATTCTCTACAGTAACTATAGCAAAAAAGTCTTAATAATATAACAAAATTCGACAATCTTAGCGAAAAAACGATTAAGTCAGTTCTAACTTACTATCTTTCTTTAAGTTTCCATTGCATTACACATGGGAATTTACTATATTTTATTAATGTAAGAGGTCTGACCTCTGCGTGGTTTAAAATAACAAAGGTGATGAGGGAATTTCTATGGGTTCTATCGGATTACTATTTTCAGGTGGAGCTTTATTTCTAAACAGCTTGATGCTGTTAGGTAAAGCAGAAGAAAAAAGTGTCGCGTTTTTTAATATATTAGTGGGCTTGTTGCAAGTGATCACACCGATCTATTTAATTATTACATCTGATGGATCGAATTGGTCGATGTTCAATAATGGAGCCGTTTTCTTGTTTGGATTTACCTATCTGTATTTAGGGGTAACGATTTTAAAAGGATTCGATTCTAGCGGGCTTGGCTGGTACTCTTTATGGGTAGCGATGATGGCTGTCGTCTATGCACTTGTGTTTTACGTTCAAGAAGGCGATGTTGTGAGTGCCCTAACGTGGGTACTGTGGGCGTTTCTATGGTTTCTTTTCTTTTTATCTTCTGCACTTAAAAAGCCTTACGAAGCGTTCATCGGCAGAGTGGCTTTTGTTCAATCATGGGTGACGTTAACACTGCCTTCCCTATTCATGCTGCTTGATCTGTGGCAAAACCCCAAGCTTCAAGAAATCTGGACGTATGTTTGCATCGGATCAATGGTTTATTTTGTAGTAGAAGCGCTTTGGTTTGCTAAATCGATTAAAAAAGAAAAATTAGTTGAAGAATTAGCTTAGTGCTCGCCGGTCTCGATGTTTCGAGGCCGGTTTTCTTATGTGTTGGAGTCTGCTGTTTGAGTTGTGAGGACGCAATTAAGTCGTTTTGAGGAGAAATTGAGTCTAAATGGAGGTCTATTAAGTCTCTACAGAAAAAATTAAGTCTAAATCGATACCAATTCAGTCTAAATCACAAAATAAAAACATTTCGACACAGCTCGACATTCACACTCCCACAACAATAAAAAATCCCTGTCCAACGGCTGCAAACAACAGCCTTCGAACAGGGGTTATTTCTCAATTATTTTACCCAGCCGAGCAAGATTTCACGAAGGAACTTGCTTGCTGCGATTGGTGTTTGTTCGGAGTGATCATAGATCGGGGCCACTTCTACTAAGTCTGCACCAATCACGTTGATGTCCGCTTTTGCGATCAACTGAATCGCTTCAAGAAGCTCTTTAGATGTGATTCCGCCCGCTTCTGCTGTTCCTGTTCCTGGTGCTGCAGATGGATCCAATACATCAATGTCGATCGTAACGTACACGTTACGTCCCTTTAATGTTGGAAGAACTTCTTTTAGAGGTTCTGCTACATCAAACTTGTACATGTGCATGCCGCTTGTTTTTGCAAATTCAAACTCTTCACGCATTCCAGAACGGATTCCGAACGAATACACGTTTTCTGCTCCGATCAGATCACACACTTTACGGATCGGTGTAGAGTGGGAGAGTACTTCACCTTCATACTGCTCGCGAAGGTCAGCGTGCGCATCAATATGAATCACTACATAGTCATCATATTTTTGCTTCAATGCTTTAAATACAGGCCAAGTGACTAGGTGCTCTCCACCCATTCCAAGCGGAAACTTGTTGTCAGCGAGTAACGTGGAAACATACTCTTCGATCATATCAAGTGAACGCTGCGGATTACCAAAAGGCAACGGAATATCACCTGCATCAAAATAGTTCACTTCTTCAAGATGCTTGTCCATGTATGGGCTGTACTCTTCAAGTCCAAGTGACGCCTCACGAATACGAGCTGGACCGAAACGGCTGCCTGGTCGGAAGGAAACCGTCCAATCCATCGGCATTCCGTAAAGAACAGCATCTGCCGTTTTATAATCAGGTTTGCTTAAGATAAACACATTTCCAGAATAAGCTTCATCAAAACGCATGTTTTACACTCCTTATGTAAAATACGGGACCGTCCCGAAAGCAAGTTCACACCCGCTTTTGACGGCCCCCATTTTTATTTTTAATACTGATATTTCTAACAGATGATCGGTTACTTTATGCTCTCACTTTCCCAAAGAAAACTTCACTGAAAAGTTGATTGGAGTGTAAGGTGCGAGACTCCTGCGGGACAGGCGGGCAGGTGAGACACTTAAGAGTGAAACGTTGCGAATGTGGCTCACTGCCTGCCCCGCGGAAAGCGAGCATCTGAAACGGAAATCAACTACTTTCAAAAGCAACAAAGCTTACGATTACAGTATTATTTTTTAATTAAGTCACTTACAAACTTCGGCAGCGCGAATGCAGCTGTGTGAAGCTGTGGCGTCCAATACTTCGTCTCAATCTCGTGGAAACGATCAGCTGGAACTTCTAATGGATCGTGCTTTTTAGACCCGATCGTGAACGTCCAAAGTCCGCTTGGGTAAGTTGGAATGTTCGCTGTGTAAAGACGTGTGATCGGGAAGATTTCGCTAACGTCACTGAATACTTGAGAAATCAACTCAGGCGTGAACCATGGGTTGTCTGTTTGTGCAACAAAGATTCCGTCTTCTTTAAGTGCTTTTGAGATTCCTTCATAGAACCCTTTTTCAAAAAGCTTAGCAGCTGGTCCAACCGGTTCTGTTGAGTCAACCATGATAACATCGTACTGATTTTCGCTTGTCGCGATGTGCATGAAACCGTCATCTACTTGTACTTCTACGCGTGGGTTCTCTAGGTCACCAGCGATTTCAGGCAAGTACTTTTTAGAATACTCGATTACTTTTCCGTCGATCTCAACAAGTACTGCTTTTTCAACAGATGGATGCTTCAGCACTTCACGGATTACTCCGCCGTCTCCTCCGCCTACAACTAAAACGTGTTTTGGGTTAGGGTGTGTGAAAAGAGGTACGTGTGCTACCATCTCGTGGTAAACGAACTCGTCTTTTTGTGTAGTCATTACCATGCCATCAAGGATCAGCATGTTTCCGAATTCTTCTGTTTCTACCATATCTAGCTTTTGAAATTCTGTTTGCTCAGATACGTACGTTTTGTTAATTTTCATCGTAATTCCGAAATTTTCCGTTTGTTTTTCAGTAAACCAAATACTCATGTTGGTCTCACTCCTACTATATATTTTGAAATGCCAGGCATCGTTGTTTCGACTTTTTACAAACAAAATGATTATAGCATTCCAGCCCTAAGATTCCAATTCAATTTTTGTAAGAATGTGCGTCAATACTAAATAGCCGCTCCCTTTCCATACCACATTACTGTTCCCTAATCTTTCATTATTAAAAATAGGTCAAATACCCCGTTTCTTTTGGCAGACTATTCTGATTAATTAAGTGGTATAATGAAGATAGCGTTCAGAAGGACAGACGGTCGGCGCATTCCCTTTTTTAAACTGAAGCTGGACATCTTGCGGGTATCCGCAGCTTACAGTTAAGGGGGGTGATGCCTCTGACGATCTTTGAGGCGTTGATGTTTGCGGTCGCTTTTAGCTCGCTTATCGTTACTGTCCTTACGTCTAAAAATAAATAGGCCTCTGTCACACGTGTAAAAGCACCGGGTTTTCGTCTGAAGAAAAACCGGCCTCGCTTTACCGACTCGTGTGTCCCTTCTGACGCTCCATTCGCCCGTGTTTCGTGCACGGGCGATTTCTTATTAGTGGAGTTTCTAAAAAAATCGGATAATAAGGAACAAAACTTTATTAATGTGATCCTTTTATTCTGATCTTTATTTTACAAACGACAAATAGGGCAGCATTTGCTCTTATAAGTGACTTGACCTAATACCAGGAGGGGTATTATTAACTCTATTCAGGAAATTGAGGCCATAATCCTAGAAATTATTGAATTAATCCAGCGAGTTTTTGCTATAATCCGGCGAGTTTTGATCATATATCGGCGAGTTGACAAAATTCGACTCTAAACACCCAGCATTATACCCCTCTTACCAACATGCCTGGAACTCAAGAATCAAAAAAGCCATGAACACCCAAGCCGTTGTTCATGGCTTCCTCGACTTTTAATTTCCTATAGAACTATTCCTTACAATCGAATCTATAATGATATCCCAATCCTCTGTATGCAACTCATGCCCCGTTCCTTCGAGCGTGATGAGATCAGCATGCGGAATCGCTCTCACAAGCGCTTGACCGTGTTCGAACGGAAGAGCTGGATCTTCAGTTCCGTGAAGTATGATTGTCGGAACTCCAATTTCACTCATCCGATCTAAATACTCTTCACCGCCGCCTAGAAAAATATAGTTAAACCGGCTTTGAATCTGTTTGGCACGGGTGTATTCTCTTTCTGCCAATGCGTACATTCTTTCCTTTTCAAAAGGCTTGGATCCTGAAAGGACTGCCCATCCCTCTGCTAAATAAGCAATGGACGCTTCTCGGTCAGACCAATCAATAGAAGCACTTTCTCCATGGAAATCTAAGATTTTCTGATCCATCTGAGGCAGCTCAGCTTGCTCAGAACCAAAAACACTGGACGCAAGGATCGTCAAGCTAAGCACACGTTCAGGATGCATGATCGCCATAATCTGCCCGATCATTCCACCCAGAGACATTCCCATAATATTTACTTTCTCTATGGAATACGCATCTAGAATTCCAAACGCATCATCAGCCAGGTCCGTAATCGTATAGTTTGACGTGCCAGGTTCATAGACGACAGATTGACCGAGATCGCGATGATCATACCGAATCACATATCTCCCAGCTGCTGCAAGACGCTCACAAAACTCTGTATCCCACCAATCGAGCGAAGACATTGCACCCATGATGAGTAGAACAGCAGAATCGCTAGGTTTACCGAAGCTTTCTGTATTTATATCCACATTATTCGTTTGTAAAAGTTGTTGTTTCATCATTTGTATCCTCCGTGATTTTATTTTTTCGCCTTGTGTAAAGCGCAGAGCAATAAGTACTCAACGGAGTCATCTTGGCCTGCACTTGTCATTAACGAAATTTGATCCATTTAATGATCATGACGTGTTGGCCTCCTTCTTTTATTTAATTAGTGATATTAAAACCCTGTTTATTTTAACATAATTTTCTGAAATTATTAACTGAAATAAAAAAAGCAACCGTCGTTACCCACTCTCGGCTGCTTTTCCCATTTTTATAGTCAATCAACAGTACTAGTGGAGGTGAATAAGTAATTCTTCTAAAAATAGTCACTGAGGTATATCTAAAACAATGGAAGCCCTACCTCTCTTCCATCCTTACGGCTCCTTGTCCGTGCCAGTGTGAATCAGTATTACAACGATCAAGTGATTATTGAGTAGAATTCATTTAAAAAACTTCATAGGGTTATAGAGGAAAGTAAAATCAAAATTAAGGATTAGATTATTGTAGAAATTATAGAGGTTAATATAAGTAAGTTTAAGAAGTGTGATGTCTCTGAAACGACTATTAATGAGATCCTATTCAAGACCCCATACCATTTAATTAAACCTTAACAGAAACTTTTAATCTGGGTTTCAGTGATTCCTTTGATTACTTCAAGTTCACTAATTAAAAATCCATATGCATTATCTAACATTACTTTTTCGCTCGCATTAAGTGCTTTTTCTTTCTTCATACGCATTAAATCACGCACAACTTCAGCACCTTCCTGTATTTCACCCGTTTTTAGTTTGTCCGAGTTTATTTTATACCTTTGTTTCCACGTTAGTAACTCTTCTGATTCTCCATGCTGAAAAATGTGGATAATTTGTTTTAATGCAAGTAGATCCGTAACTGGTCGTATATTTGAACTCAATATTTTATTCGCTGGAATCATAACTTGCATATTACTGATTGACATTTTTATAACATAATACTGTTGTTTTTGGTCGGGGAATTCTTTTTCTTCTATGGCTTCAATTAAACCTACTCCGTGCATTGGATAAAAAATGTTATCGCCAATTTGAAACAAATACTCCACCTCCAGATTTGGTAACCTTTTCAAGCCTATCATATATAGTCATTTTAATCAAATATTTTATAATAACATTATTTTATTTTTTATGTCAATATTTTTTTGCATTAAAAAAGTGCCTCATTTCGAGACACCCTCGTCATATTACAACCGCTGTAAGAGCTCCTTCGTTCGCTCTTTAGCATTTGCCATCACTTTTTCTTCATCAATCGTCTTCAACTCGCGCCCGCGCATGACAATTTTGCCATCGATAATCACCGTATCAACGTCTTGTCCTGTTGCTGAATAAACGAGCAAGTTTGCCGGTTCATGACTAGGAGTCAGATGAAGCTTATTCATGTCCATCAATAGGATATCGGCCTTCTTTCCGACTGTTAACGATCCGACTTCACTTCCGATTCCAAGGATGTCTGCTCCGTTCTGTGTTGCCATGGTCAACACATCGTGTGCACTAAGGACTGCCGCCTCTTCGTATTTTAATTTTTGGAACCAGCTAGCCGCTTTCATTTCTAAAAATAGATCAAGAGAGCTAGCACTTGCTGGACCATCCGTTCCTAGACCTACTTTCACACCGGTTTCCATTAAACGCTTCACATCACTGATCCCGCAACCGAGCTTCGCGTTGCTCACCGGGTTGTGGATGATGCCGCCTTGAACATTTTTTAACGTTTCATAATCCTCATCGCTAAAATGAACCCCATGGGCAAGCAGCACATGCCGATCAAACACACCTGCTTGTCTTAAATATTCTACGGGGCGCAAACCATATCTTTCTTGGATCATTTTCTCTTCATCTTTCGTTTCTGCTAAATGAATATGAAGCGGAACGTTCTTTTCGGTTGATAAACGGACTGCAGCTTTCAAGAAATCAGGTGGACACATATACGGTGAGTGAGGTGCGATCATCGTTGTAATCCGTCCGTTTCCTTTTCCGTGCCAGCGGTCAACCACATCTCCCGCTTCCTTTAACCGCCCTTCATAATCCGAATCCATCGCGATAAGTCCACGAGCGATAACGGCACGAATCCCGGATTCCACAGCCGCTTCTCCAATGGTATCAATGCCTATGTACATATCCGCATAAGAAGTTGTTCCGCTTTTAATCATTTCCGCCATCGAAAGCAGTGCTCCATAATAACGATCTTCATCGTTCATCTTCATCTCAAGAGGCAGCATCTTTTTATTTAGCCATGTCATTAAGGTTACATCATCACTATAACAGCGCAATAGTGACATCGGAGTGTGCTGATGTCCATTCACAAGACCAGGCAGCGCAAGCATCCCTTTTCCGTCGAGCTTCTCAACCTTTTCATCGCATTCCACGTTTCCTATTGAATCAATTTTATTGTCTTTTATAAGGATATCGCCTTCCTCTACCATCCATTTTCCATCATCCGTTACCGTCATATATTGAATGTTTTGTATAAGCATATTCCGAACCTCCTCAGTCTCCCTGCCATTATAGCACTTCATTCCCTTTCCTACGTTTAAGGAGCACCTTTTTTCACCATACTAGATAAGAAAATGAGAGTTTTTAAGGAGGGCGGATTATGAAGTTTTGGCAGATTTATAAAGAAGCTACAAAACAGCAGAAAATACGCTGGATCAAAAAATGGGGAATCATTGCCTCAGGAAGCTTTGCGCTATCTATTGCTGGACTGCTGCTTCTTGCTAAACTCATGGGTCCGCCTGCATTGCTCGTTCCGCAAACAACCATCATGTACGCCGCTGACGGTTCAAAGATGGGAGAGATCAATAACGGAGGGCAGAATAGATATTGGGTTCCGCTCAAAAAAATAGATAAGAATTTGATCTCTGCCACCATTTCAATTGAGGATAAAAGTTTTTATAAACATAACGGATTTGATCTGAAGAGGATTGCCGGAGCACTGCTCGCTGACGTAAAAGCCGGCGCAAAAGTGCAAGGGGCGAGCACGATTACCCAGCAGTATGCCCGCAACCTTTTTCTTACACACGAGAAAACGTGGCGAAGAAAGTTTCAAGAAGCGTTCTACACACTTCGCCTTGAAATGAGTTATTCAAAGGATGAGATCTTAGAAGGTTATTTGAACACGATCTATTATGGTCACGGTTCTTACGGCATACAGTCTGCTTCACGTTATTATTTTGGAAAGAATGCAGAGGAACTTTCTTTAAGTGAAGCAAGTATGCTAGCAGGGATTCCGAAAGGGCCAAGCTACTATTCACCGATCTTACACGAAGAAAACGCTAAAAAAAGACAAGGGATCATTTTGAGCTCAATGGCTGAAGATGGTTCGATCAAAAAAGCAGACGTTCAAAAAGCCACATCAGATAGATTATCCTTTGTTCGGGAAGAAGAGGAAGAGGTCGCAACGGTCGCTCCCTATTTTCAGGATGCTGTTATGCGTGCATTAAAAAAAGAACTGAACGTAAACACAAATTCCATACAGTTTGGCGGACTTCGCATCTACACAACACTCGATCCACACATGCAGGAAGTCGCAGAACATACGATTGAGAACCGGATCATCGATAACAGCTCCATTCAGACCGCATTAGTCGCTATGGATCCTCGCAGTGGTGATGTAAAAGCACTCGTGGGCGGGCGGGATTTTGAAGAAAGTTCTTTCAACCGTGCACTTCAAGCGAAACGGGCACCAGGATCAACGTTCAAACCGTTTTTGTACTACACGGCACTCGAGCACGGATATACCGCATCGACTCCGATCAAATCAGAACCCACCACATTCGCGATGGGAGACGGTGTAAGCAACTATAAACCGAAGAACTTTAAGAACCGCTACGCCAATGATTTTATAACGATGGCACAAGCGCTCGCTCTTTCTGATAACATTTATGCTGTTAAAACGAACCTATATTTAGGACCTGAAAAACTGGTGAAAACAGCAAAGAAATTTGGCATAAAGAGTGAGCTTGCCGGAATTCCTTCGCTTGCTCTCGGGTCTAAGGCAGTGGGCGTTTTAGAACTGACAAACGCATATGGCGTTTTTGCAAATGGCGGCAAAAGGGTAGAACCTGTTTTTATTACAAAGATTACCGACTCTAAAGGTGAAGTGCTATATGAGCATAAGTACGAAAGCGAACAAGTCATCGATGAAAACAAAGCGTTTGTGATGACCGATCTTTTAGAAGGAACATTTGATGAGAAGCTGAACGATTATACTAGCGTAACAGGCTCAAGTATCAATCATTATCTAACACGTCCTATGGCAGGAAAGTCAGGCTCCACACCGAACGATAGCTGGATGGTCGGTTATGCTCCACAACTCGTTACCGGTGTTTGGGTCGGTTACGATAACAACGAAGAATTGCATGATGTGAACGATACTGGCTACTCCAAGCGAATCTGGGCGTATTTTATGGAAGGCGCATTAAAGAATAAGCAGATCTTATCGTTCGAAAAGCCAGAAGGAGTAACAGCGGTAACCATCAACCCGCAAAACGGCAAGCTCGCTACCGAAAGCTGCCCAGTAACACGCATCTCGTATTATGAAAAAGGAACAGAGCCTGTCGAGTATTGTGATGAACACGGCGTATCAAAAGAAATAAAAGAGAAACTAGAGCAGAAGAAAGAGAAGAAGGGCTTTTTTAAGCGGATTTTTTCTTGGTAGATGGCGCTTGGGCAGTGCAAGCTGGGGCTGAATCCAGAAGTTTTGACGCTCAATCCAGAAGTTTACGCTTTGAATCCACAAGTTTTGAGCTCCAATCCAGAAGTTTACGCTTCGAATCCAAAAGTTTTGACATTTTATCCACGAGTCGACATACCTCGTCAGATGTCGACTTGCCCACTCTAAATGGCCAGCAGTAATCAGTTAGGCACACAAAATAAAATGCCCGGAGCTCTACTACAGGAGCCCCGGGCACTTTATTGTCCTAGAAACATTGTGTGTACAATGCTATCTACATTCTAATGGAAGTGCTTTCTTGTCACAAGTTATTTAAAAAATGTTCAAAAAAGGTTCATAACTTTGCCATATTTATTCCACTAATGCCTTGATTTCATCGCTAGAACGGTTAAACATCTGTTCATCATGCTCTTTAAGGAAGTTTCCGAGCACACGGCGAGCATTTATATCCATATCCTCAACGATGATTTTCCCCTTCATGGATTTATCCATGCGGTTCACGTGTTCTGGCAAACTCTTATAGCCACGTCGAGCTTCAACGTCTACTTGCATTTCACAAGCGGTTAGACCGAAATAATATGGACCTTCTGCCCCGCGATTGATTGTTACCCAAACGAGCCAATACAATCTTGGATTTGGTGTATCTTCACGATTCGGGGTGAATTTGATGCGCTTCTCCACATCACTTCTCGCATGCATCGCGCCCATATCGATATAAGCGTTGGAGTCTTCAACGTCTACAATAACAGGCGTTACATGATCAAGCGTAAGACTGCCTACCCCATACCCGCCATGGCCATCGGTTGAATCTCCGCTAATGATGGTAAAGCCCATCCCTTTTTTCTTTTTATCGCCGTCTTTGGCGTTATCATTGGAATTGAAAAAATCTTTCATGCTTCCAGCTCCTCTACCATTCATTGTTACCACGTATTGTATCACAAAACATAAAAAACTCTCAGTTGGAAACTTTAAAGATATATGTTGAATAATTCCCTAAAAACGAATATTATATAACATGTACTTATAAATCGTTCGTATTTTGGAGGTTCTAGCACATGCTTTCATCGTTTTTCAAACTTAAAGAGCTTGGTACAACCATTAAAACAGAAATCTTAGCGGGAATTACCACCTTCTTAACAATGGTTTACATCGTTGTAGTTAACCCGATTATTTTACATTCTGCAGGAGTTCCGTTTGACACGGTATTTATGGCAACGATCATCGCCACAGTTGTCGGAACATTGTGGATGGCACTTCTCGCAAACTATCCGATTGCCATCGCTCCGGGTATGGGGCTGAATGCATATTTTGCGTTTTCGGTTGTCGGGAATAACCCAAACATTGACTACAGAATTGCGTTCGGTGCTGTTTTCGTTGCAGGTATCATTTTCGTGATCTTATCGTTAACACCATTTCGTGAAAAATTAATCGAATCCATTCCAGCAAACTTAAAGCACGGGATTACTGCTGGTATTGGATTATTTATCGCTTTTATCGGAATGCGACTTACTGGAATCATCGTCGCTCATCCCGAAAATTTAGTAGGTCTCGGTGATCTGCATTCACCATCTGTACTCTTGGCACTTGCCGGACTTGCAATCACACTTATTTTAATGGCATTAAACGTGAACGGCGCATTGTTCTTCGGAATGATTGCAACAGGTGCTATTGCTTATTACACGGAGCAACTAAAGTTTGGCAAAATCATGTCTGTTCCAAACCTGCCATCAGAGCTATTCATCTTTGGTGATCCGATCACCGCATTTTCAGATGTGTTCCAATATGGATTGTATGCAGTTGTCTTTTCTTTCTTGCTTGTTACGATTTTTGATACAACGGGAACAATGGTCGGTGTTGCTGAACAAGCTGGTCTCATGAAAGGCAAAAAGATGCCTCGTGCACGCCAAGCCCTTCTCGCAGATTCTGTTGCAACTACGGTTGGTGCAGCATTTGGAACGAGTCCAACGAGTGCTTACATCGAGTCTTCTTCAGGTGTTGCAGCAGGTGGCCGTTCTGGCTTAACATCCGTTGTCGTTGCCATTTTGTTTGTTTTAGCTGCCTTCTTCGCACCACTCGTAAGTGCCATTTCAGGACTAGCAGCCATTACGGCACCAACACTCATTATCGTTGGTAGTTTGATGCTCGGATCTTTGAGCAAGATCAAGTGGAACGAGTTAGATGAAGCGTTTCCTGCGTTTTTAATTATTTTAACGATGCCACTGACGTCTTCAATCGCAACAGGAATCGCACTAGGATTCATCTCGTATCCAATCTTAAAAGTAGTAAAAGGTAAATATCGCGAAGTTCCGTTCTTAGTCTATCTATTTGCGGTATTGTTCTTCTATCAGTTAGCGTTTTTACCTCACTAAATGCTGTTCATCAGCTTAAATAGCACTATAATTTAAATGACAAAAAGTAAACGACCAGAATTTTTCTGGTCGTTTACTTTTTGTCTTGTTACGCAATCCACACCCACCAGCAGATTTATTTTTGATTTATATGAAATAGCACATGTTTATTTAAATGACTATCTTTCTTAACTTTCGGGTGATTGAAAGTTTTAATAAAATTCATACCGATTTTTATCATTACATTTTTTGAGGGCTTATTAACATCGGCAGTAAAACTATAGACATCACTAAAACCCAATTCGTTAAATCCATATTGTAAACAGGCTGTCGCTCCCTCAGTTGCATATCCTTTTCCCCAAGCCTCTTTTTTCAGTCGCCATCCAATTTCTATACACGGTGTAAAATCAGAATCAAATGTTGCCCTATGAAATCCAATAAATCCTATAAACTCTTTATTTTCCTTTACTTCCACAGCATATAACCCAAATCCACATTCTATAAATTCAGATAAAATTGATTTATAGAACACATTTGTTTCTTCGGTTGATAAGGTTTTAGGAAAATACTTCATAACATCTTCATCAGCATTTAGTCGCCTAAATGGTTCTAAGTCTGCTTCTTTCCAGTCACGTAATTGCAATCTAGATGTTTCTAAATATATCATTTTACACCTCCCCAAAAGAATGATTGGACGATTGATGATTTATTACAATTAATAAATGTCCATTATTTCAAACTCGAGGATTTAACTCCATGCTCTTTTTCTAATAAAATGTAACCTATCTAAATACAATAGCACCCGATCATGGAATAACTTATTTCAGGAATACTGCCCTTTAATTGAAAAAAAATCTGCACAAACAGCTCTGTGATCTTCAATTAACGTACCCGATTGCTGAAAAAACTTTTAGATTTTTATCTGGATTTATTATCTTGAGATTAAGGCATCTATGCTTTTATCTATACCATTAAGTCCTATACTTATTATTATCGCTGCTACTATTATGCAAGTGCCTAAAAAAATCACATGCCATGTCTTCAAAACTCCACCCCTTTATATATTTTTAACGTTTTTCTTTTTTCGACAATCCTGTTCGCTTATGAAATAAGGACAGCACTTTTTAAGCAATATACTCTTTTTAACTCCTTTTAATCTTTGCGCTTAAAGGGGGAGCTAAATGAGGTAATTAAAGTGGCGTTTTTTTCACCAAAATCTTTATTCACCAAGAAAAAACCGCAACGAATTACGCTGCGATTTATAGTGCTACTTACTATGCAATTTGGCTTGCTTTTTCTCGTTTTATCGGGAACCGTTAGCTGTATTTGGTCTTTTCTTATTTTTTATCAAACACAACAGCGACCTTTTCCTTCTCTTCATTCATAAAAAAGTCTTTTGACACGCGATAGGTCCCTGCCTCTTGATCCTTTAAATCAATGGCTTGATCATAGTTTTCCCCAGCCTTCACCATGATCATCTGCTCAGTAAACATTTGATTGTTATTTACTTTCTCCCATTTCCCATCTGTCCATCTTTCTAGTACATATGCGGTTCCAGTTCCCGCTTCTTGATCGGAAGAATTTTTTAACGTGAATTTGGCTTCCTCATTGCCCTCTTCAATTGCGAGCTCTGCTTCTACACCTGCTTTTTCAGCAGGTATCTCGTTCTCAACTTGAGGTGCTCCGTTCTGTTTGTCCTCTTCTGGCACTGGTTTAGAGCCACAAGCGGCAAGGAGAACGAGCAGACATGCCATTAAAAACAGCTTCATGTTTTTCATCACTAAGCCCTCCTTTTTCATGTTAGTCGCAAGAGATCGAAAAAAGTTTCAAATAAACTGTCGTTTATAGGAAGAACGTGGTGGATATGCTGATAAAAAGGGATGGTGTCACATGAAGATTTGGCTTGCGGCTTTAATTTTAGGTTTGTTATTTTTAGGGCTAGGAATCGGCTATTACGCAACTCGCCTTTACGATAAGAGTGTTATAAAAGGTTTTATTACTACATTGCTTGCCATTATCGTTCCCTTTTTTATATTCATAGGATTTATTTATTTTTACGGCCTTTACAATCACGGCTATCCGCTTCAATTTAAATGGTAATCAAAAAACCTGTTCTTAGGCTGAACGAACAAGCCCTCAAACAGGTTTTTTTATTGTACCTGGCTTTTTAATGAGTTGATATAAGTAAAAGCTTCTTCCATCTCTTCTTCTGTGTACTTTTGTTTCGCTTTAACGGTCTGGACCTTTTCTTTGATCTCATCTGGCTCAAGCTTTTCAAAATACATAACAGTTGAAACGAGCTCCAGAAAACGCGAGGATTGCTCATTCATCGAGCGGACACAGTTCCCTAACTGTTCGATTTCCGCACCATATGTAGAAAGAAGCTTCTGTCCCTCTTCATTCACAGCATACCGGTACTGCGAGTAACCGCTCACCTTTTCTTTCACCTCATGTATATATCCCATGTTGCAGAGCTCTTCAATTTTTAGCGTCAACTCTTCGGAATACGGGCCATAAAAGTGGAATTGGTACTTTTCTTGAAAAGGAAAATTTAACTTTTTTGCGATATACACCATCTTTTGAAGCTTCTTCCGGCCCACGACTTCCCCGGCTTCTTGAATCAAAGTCACTACTTTTAAATGATCCTCGAACACAGTACTTCCCCCTAACATCCTTTTTCGTTTTATCTATTTGTAGGCTCTTTGCGTAACCTATGTTGCTCTTGAGAGTAGTTGATTTCCGTTTCAGGCGCTCGCTTTCCGCGGGGCAGTCGGTGAGCCACATTCGTAACGTTTCACGTTTAAGTGTCTCACCCGCCCGCTTGTCCCGCAGGAGTCTCGCCCCTTCCACTTCAATCAACTTGTCAGTGAAGTCTATTAAGACCAAATTAAAAGGACTCTTTTATAAACACTTAAAATGCTCCTAAAGTTTACCCTTCAAAATCTCACTGCTTACAACATTAACTCTCAGAATTTCTATCTATTTAAAATCTCTTTAATTTTACTTTTAAGCGTTTCGTCTTCAATCGCCTCAATGAGATCAAGTGGAAAATACAGCTTGTGATCTGTTCGGCGTTTTCCTGAAATGGCTTCCACAACATCCGATTCGCGGGATAGCTCACGAATATCGCCGTTTGGCTTCAACAGGTTGATCGGCAGGCGCTCTTCTTTTTCACCAGGACGGTAAAAATCGTATGGCAGATCTGATGATGAATCGACGACTAAATAATATTTCGGATTGATGCCTGCTTCTGTAAAGTAGCCGGACAATAAATGTCCATCCGTAAACGAAACCATTTCGGTATATTTAAATAATTTCCGATCAATAAATCGCTGACAAAGATCGCTAAGAATAGCATCCTCTTCTTCCATCCAGCCTTGGAAGTAATAATGAATAACCCCTTCATCTAGAGAGATATAGTCGTGAAGTGAAACATTGCCTTCAAACAGCGTTTTAAAATGAGACAGCTCTCTTTTAAAGGTATACCCTGTTTCATAGAGTTCCTTCGCCCGGTGAAGAATTTTACTCAAAATGACTTCAGCACTGCGCGTTACAGGATGAAAATAAACTTGCCAGTACATCTGGTAGCGGCTCATTATGTAATCTTCCACTGCATGCATTCCACTTGATTTAATGACAACACCTTCTTCTGTCGGACGCATCACACGAAGAATCCGCTCAATATCGAAGTTGCCGTAGCTTACACCAGTAAAATAGGCATCTCGTAAAAGGTAATCCATTCGATCTGCATCAATCTGACTTGAGATCAAACTGACAATCAGTTTATCTCGGTGTGTTTTAGCGATCACTTCTGCCACTTGCTTCGGAAAATCCTCACCCATCTGCAAAAGGACGTTATGAACTTCTGTATCTCCTAAAATAATATCTCTGCTGAACTCCTCATGATCGACCCCGAACACTTTTTCAAAGGAGTGTGAGAATGGACCGTGTCCTACATCATGCAAAAGGGCAGCGGACAGAACGAGCAGACGCTGCTCAGGATCCCACGTTTGTTTTTCTTGAAAAATATCAATGATCCGCCTCGTAATCTCATAAACACCAAGAGAATGGCTAAAACGGCTATGTTCTGCTCCATGAAATGTTAAGTATGTCGTTCCAAGCTGCCGAATTCTGCGCAGCCTTTGAAACTCGCGCGTGCCGATCAGACGCCAGATCAGCTCATCACGCACATGAATGTATCGATGCACTGGATCTTTAAATACTTTCTCTTCGTGCAACTTTCCTAATGGTTTGGCCATTGAATTTTTCCTGCTCCCTCTCTACAGCATTTATAGGTAAGAGTTCTCGTAAAAAAGAAAAATCCCTTCCTCAATCATTACGTCGAGAAGGTATTTTCTGTACCAAATTCGTGTTGTATTTAAATAGAATATACCCTATTGTATCGTGTTCATAACTTTGAAAACAACCACTATTTTTTTCTAGCTGGTCCTTCTATTTATCGGTAAAAGATATCTGTTATCCACCATTTTCTTACCCTTTTAATTTGAGTTATACTAGATAAGGCTTAATACGGAAATGATAGATTTTATATAGATTTCAGGAGGAACAAATCATGGATCAAGAACGCAGAATTAGAAACGGACAAGCATGGAGCAACAGCTCTTATAACGCTTGGGTAAACCGCTATGGCATGCCGGAAAAAGCAGTTGCACGTATCAAAAAAGATCCTAAGCGCCGCCTTCAGCCACTGGATCAGTACGTTGGAGACGTTTCGGGCAAAAAGGTCGTAAATCTATTAGGTTCTCATGGCAGTAAAGCAGTTGCACTCTCACTGCTCGGAGCAAATGTTACCGTAATCGATATTTCAGAATCGAATGCAGCTTATGCGCGTGAACTGGCTGATGCAGCTAATGTTAATGTCCGCTATGTGGTAGAGGATATATTGAATCTGCCAGAATCCGAAATGTCTGCAGATTATGATATGGCGTTTATGGAGAACGGCATTCTTCACTACTTTACTGATCTGAGCGACTATTTTGCGGTAGTTGCAGGTCTTTTGAAAAAAGGCGGAACACTTATTCTGCAAGACTTTCACCCTGTATCTACAAAACTTATAGAATCTCAAGGCAAAAGCCAAGCGGTACGAAAACATAAAGTTTCAGGGAACTATTTTAGCGAAGAGCTCATAACGACAGACGTTGCGTATTCTAAGTTTTTGCCTGAGATGCAGTACGCAACATCAGAGGAACGCGCACCGTTTCAAGTGCAAATCCGCCAATGGACGCTCGGTGAAATCATTACAGCAATCGGTACAGCTGGACTATTGATCAAACAGTTCGTTGAAGAACCACACCCGGATGAACTCGACCGAGGCATTCCAAAATCCTTTATTATTGTGGCAGAGAAACTGTAATGGCGGATCATTTACTGAGTCAGCCCGCTTGGCGGCTGATCGACCAGTCTACCCTCGGTCCGTCATTTGATGCGCGGCAGTCATTTGCGACCGATGACACCCTTTGCACGTCGATTGGAAGCGGCGGTTCACCGGCAACCGCACGCACGTGGGTTCACCATGACACGATTGTCCTCGGCATACAAGATACACGCCTTCCTCATTTGAAGGAGGGAATTGATTTTCTGGAGTCTAAAGGTTATCGCGTTATTGTGCGGAATTCTGGAGGGCTTGCCGTAGTGCTTGACAGCGGCGTGCTAAACATCTCACTGATCCTTCCTGAAAAAGAAGGCACGATCGACATCAATCAAGGGTACGACACGATGACGGCACTTGTTGAAGAGCTGCTCGCGCCTTATGATACGGCGTTTGAAGCGTATGAGATCGTCGGTTCTTATTGCCCGGGAAGTTATGACCTAAGCATCGGCGGAAAAAAATTTGCAGGAATTTCTCAGCGGCGTATGCGCGGCGGGGTCGCTGTACAGATCTACCTTTGCGTGGACGGCAGCGGTTCAGAGCGTGCGGCGCTGATCGGAGAGTTTTATAAGCGAGGATTAGCGGGTGAGGAGACAAAGTTTCAGTATCCGGTGATTGAGCCTCGCGTTATGGCGAGTTTGGCGGAACTGCTCGGACGTCCTCTGACCGTTTCGGATATTCACGCTACTTTACTTGGTGTATTGCACAAGAATAGCGAACTTTTTTACAGCGGACAGCTTTCAGCGGAGGAAAGCGAGCTGCTACCTGGAAATATTAAACGAATGTGGGATCGAAACGAGAAGGCACTGTCACTATAGGTGATGGTGTCTTTTGAGGTCCCAATAGCGCCTATTCCATGGGAAAAAGACAACTTATTTAATAATCACTGAATAAACAATGTTTATCACGGAAAAAAAGCCTCTCATCACGGAAAAACGACCTCTTATTAAGGAAAAATGAATGTTCATCACGGAAAACTTATATAACATGGCAATAGTGTCCGTTCCAAACGTACAAAAACCTATTATCAGCATCTTTGCGTACACTGACATAAAAAAGCCAGCTCACAATGAGCTGGCTTTTCCCACTACATAAACTTACAGTGCTTGCATCGCTGTAATCAAGGCTAATTTATAAACGTCTTCTGCATTACAGCCGCGGGAAAGATCGTTAACAGGCATGTTCAATCCTTGAAGGATCGGCCCGATTGCCTCAAAACCGCCTAGGCGCTGAACCATCTTGTATCCGATGTTTCCTGTTTCAAGGCTTGGGAAGATAAATACGTTCGCTTCCCCTTTGATAGGTGATTCTGGAGCTTTTTTAGCCGCAACAGACGGGACGAACGCTGCGTCGAACTGAAGCTCTCCGTCGTACGGAAAATCTGGGTTCATACCTTTAAGAACTTCCAATGCTTCTATCACTTTTTCCGTCTCAGGTGAAACCGCGGATCCTTTTGTAGAGAATGAAAGAAGCGCTACTTTCGGGTCAATTCCAAAAACGCGAGCCGTTTCAGCAGAAACCATCGCAGATTCAGCTAAGTCTTGGCTGTTTGGAGAAATGTTGATCGCGCAGTCAGCGAACACATACTTCTCGTCACCGCGAACCATGATGAACGCACCAGATGTTTTCTTCACGCCTTCTTTTGTTTTGATGATCTGAAGCGCCGGACGAACAGTGTCAGCTGTAGAATGTGCTGCACCACTAACAAGTCCGTGAGCTTTTCCTGTGTATACAAGCATCGTTCCGAAGTAGTTTTCATCCAACAAAATTTTGCGTGCTTGCTCTTCTGTTGTTTTACCCTTGCGGCGTTCAACCAGTGCGTCAACCAATGCATCGAACTCCCCATATTCAGCAGGGTTTAGAACTTGTACACCATCTAGTGAAAAACCACCAGCTTGTGCTTTTGCTGTCACGTCAGCAGGGTTTCCTATTAAAATAGGCTGCAATACTTTTTCAGATGCTAGACGGCTAGCTGCCTCTAGAATTCTTTCGTCCGTCCCCTCAGGAAAAACGATAACCGGATTTGCGGATTGTACTTTGTTTTTTAAATCTATAAAAAGATCACTCATGATTTGCCTCCTATTTCCTATAAACTACTCTACTTTTTGCACTCCCTATTAGGTTACTCCTTTTTCCATACCTTTTAAACCTACCCATACAGTTGTAAGCGCTTGATAGGAGAAGTTCTTATATTTTGAATTTTTCAACGTCTAAACCTCACATGTTTACAACGACAGCTTAGGGGAACATTTTACTAAAATCAATGATAGGAGGTTTTTCCGAAATGAACCAAACGTTTCAAGAGTGCATCGATGAATGCCTGCGTTGTATCCAAGCGTGCAACCATTGCTATGATGCTTGTTTAAAAGAAGAAGACGTAAAGATGATGGCAGATTGTATCAGACTTGATCGTGAATGCTCTGATATTTGCAGTTATGCTGCAGAGATGATGGCGAGAAACAGCCCGTTCATCAAAGAAATCTGTGAACTATGTGCAAAAGTTTGTGAAGCCTGCGGTAATGAATGTGAACAACACGAACACGAGCATTGTCAGGAGTGTGCAAAAGCCTGTTTCAGATGTGCGGACGCATGTAGAAAGATGATAGCCTAGACTGAAATAACTTTCTTCCAAATTGGAAGAAAGTTTTTTTATTTGCACATGAATCTTTTCAAGTGCCCCTCCGTACAATTAATTGAAAAATTTGGAGGAGGAATTCAAATGTCATTTGTAAACCGCATGTTAGCTTCAGTAGGAATCGGATCAGCAAAGGTAGACACCCTTTTAGATAAAGATACTTACGCACCTGGCGAAAACATAACAGGTAAGATAAAAATTGAAGGCGGCAAGGTCGATCAAACCATCGATCACATTACCCTTTATGTCATGACAGAATACTACCGTGAAATAGATGATAAAAAAGTTCGTGAAACAGCGGCGATCGAGAAAACGACTGTTACGAGCTCTCTTACCGTAAAAGCGGGCAGCCAGCAAGAGATCCCGTTTTCATTTAAACTACCGTATGATGCACCGTTAACTCTCGGCCATACGCCTGTCTGGATTAAAACAGGACTCGATATTCAGATGGCTGTAGATCCTACAGACAATGATCAGATTCGTGTGCTGCCAGATGCGGAAACGTCTGCCATTTTTGATGCGATCGAACAGCTTGGGTTCCGCCTCAGAAAAGCATACTGCGGTTCTGCACCGCGCTATATGCGCCAGAGACTTCCATTTTTACAAGAGTTCGAATATGTGCCGACTTCAGGAGCATATAGAGGAAGTCTTGATGAGTTAGAAGTAATTATGGTTCCAAAGGCAGACAGCATCGAACTGTTACTTGAAATTGATAAAAAAGGGAAAGGATTGTTCGGTATGCTGTCAGAGGCGATGGATCTTGACGAAACAAAAGTACGCCTTAAGCTAACACGCAGCGAGCTGCAAAATCCTTCTGGTGTAAAAGCAAAAATTGAGCAGCTGCTCCGCCAATATAGTTAATCCCTCCTTTTTGGATTCGTCCCTACTTATGGTATATTTGTAGGGACGTGTTTATATCTAGCAAGGAGTGAAGATACGATGAGTGAAGCAGCGATTACACTAGAAGGCTGGTATTGCCTTCATGATTTCCGTTCGATGGACTGGGCCGCTTGGAAAACGCTTACGAGTGACCAGAGAGAATATGCGATTAACGAATTTTTAACGTTTCTTGAAAAATGGGAGAACGTAGAAGCAAACAAAGCGGGCAGTCATGCTCTTTACAGCATCATGGGGCAAAAAGCTGATTTCATGATGATGCTTCTTCGTCCTACGATGGAAGAACTAAACGAGATCGAGAACGCATTTAACAAGACAGCATTCGCGCAATATACGGTAAAAGAATACTCTTACGTTTCTGTTGTTGAGTTAAGTACGTACAACCCGCAAAACGAAAGTGGCGAGATGGATCCGATGATTAAAGCTCGTCTGTTCCCTGAACTGCCAAAATGGAAGCATGTATGTTTCTATCCAATGGACAAGCGTCGTGATGGTGACGATAACTGGTACATGCTGCCGATGGAAGAGCGCAAGAAGATGATGTACTCTCACGGTATGATCGGCCGTGGCTATGCAGGGAAAGTGAAGCAGATCATCACTGGATCAGTTGGCTTGGACGATTGGGAATGGGGCGTAACGCTGTTCTCCAACGACATGCTGCAATTCAAAAAACTCGTTTACGAAATGCGCTTTGACGAAGTAAGTGCGCGCTACGGCGAGTTCGGATCTTTCTATGTTGGAAACATCCTGACGAAAGAGGCAGTACCTGCATATCTGCAAGTGTAAGTGATGAAGGTGACTCGTTTTGATAACGAGTCATCTTTTTTCGTATTACCTGTTAAAAATTGGCTAACGTGAAATTATGACAATTAATGTGAATATATTTTGATTAACGTGAAATTAATTCATATAACGTGAATTTATAAAAAATAACGTGAATATATAGTTTAAACTTGCTCTTAATAAAGACCTTGTCCACTGAACACGTACATACACTCTCTAAAAGTCCTTTCCACAAAAACAACTCTCTGAAATCTACTTCTGCCCCCCTTTCGTAATTGTAATCCCTATTTCTTTCTGGTCTTCTGCTGTGAAAAACAAAAACTTCACCTTCGTTTGGTCTAGTTTGCCAAAACAGCTCATACACATAATATCGAATGTTCTGTTTCCCTGCTTGTACACCAAGAATGAACACATAGAGGGGGAAGGCAAGTGGCAGTCATTAAAGCAACAAATAAGGATATTGATCTGCTGGCACGGCTCATACGTGCTGAGGCGGAAGGGGAAGGCGATCAAGGCATGCTTCTCGTTGGCAACACCGGCGTAAACCGCATTCGCTCTAATTGCCTTGATTTTAAAAATATCCGAACGATGCAGCAAATGGTTTTTCAGCGGCCTGGAGGATTTGAAGCTACCATCAAAGGATACTTTTATCAAGGCGCGAGAGAGAACGAACGAAGATTAGCAAAAAGAGTTATTAATGGTCAGCGTTTTCATCCCGCTAAAAACTCGTTATGGTTTTTTGATCCAAAGGGGGCTTGTCCTCCGACTTGGTACAATCAGCCAAACTCCGGAAGCTTCAAGGCGCATTGTTTTTATCAGCCTAAACAAAGTGATTGTCCAAATGTGTTTAACACCTTTTAGGGAGGTTTGTTGATGAACAACTTTAATCCGTATGGTCAAGAGTATTATCGGCAGCAAAATGGCATGAATGGCATGGGCGGTATGATGGGTGGTGGAATGGGTGGCGGTATGGGTGGTATGGCTGGAATGGGCGTTCCTCAGGACATGGCCCAAAGCCAGCAAGCACCAGGAATGGGTGGCGGTCCCCTGCCTGATATAGGTGCACCAGGTCAACTTCCGCTTGAGCAATCTTATATTGAAAACATTTTACGTATGAACAAAGGGAAAGTCGCAACCGTCTATATGACGTTTGAGAACAACGAAAAATGGAACGCGAAAGTTTTTAAAGGGGTAATTGAGGCAGCAGGTCGTGACCACATTATTTTAAGTGATCCCCAAACAGGAAAGCGTTATTTACTGTTAATGGTGTACGTGAACTATGTAACGTTTGATGAAGAGATCAATTATAGCTATCCGTTCGGCACGCAGCAACAAACCGGGCAGCTCTCACAATACAGCCCACGTTGATAGAACTTCATTCCTGTCTGGTTCAGGCAATCATAAATCAAGGCGCTCTAAATTGAGCGCCTTTTTATTATGCTTTTACTACTGCAATAATCAGCAAAATCCAACCTACGATGAACGCTACGCCACCAAGCGGTGTGATCGGTCCAAAAAACTTCATGCCTGTGTTTGAGAGTGCGTACAGACTTCCAGAGAACAATAATATACCAATAAAGAACGACCATCCTGCTCCCGTTAATAGAGCCGATGCTGGCCACTTTCCTAGTAAAATGCCGACTGCCAGCAATGCGAGTGCGTGATACATATGGTATTGAACCCCTGTTTGGTACACACTTAGCATGTTGCGTGCTGTTAATTTCGCCTCAAGTGCATGTGCACCGAATGCTCCCAGCATGACAGCAAGCATGGCTTGAATCGCTCCTAATATAAGAAAAAGCTTCATAGTGTTCCACTCCTGTTTTTCTTTTATCTTACCACTGAAGTATGCGGATACAAAAGAATGCCACAGGATTGTAAAGATTTTGGCGGACGGGTTGTCCATGATAAAAAATGCGAACGTTAACGTTTCTTCGGCTGACGTTCGCTGTCCAGCAAGCGGACATATTGATCGATCTTCCTTTCAAGCTCCTCTTTTTCTACCAGCTCTGAGTGAAGTTCTCTAATGATTCCTTCTAAACTCTGAATCCGCTTTTCAAACTGAAAAAGCAAATAACCAGCAATGACGATGGGAAAGCCAACATTTCCGAGGAGATTGACAAGGTTTAACCATTCACTTGCACCATTCATATTCTACTCACCCCTCAATTTCTATCGAACAAAAACAGAACGTATGTTCGTAATTTTATTATAAAACGAGGGATAAATTTTTACCATCATTCCATTCTCATATTTTCATTTTGATTCATTTGACCTATACAAAAAAGAGGTTTAAATAAAATTATATAGTGGAATACAAAAAATAAGACAGAAACGAATAAGGGAGGAACAACAAAATGGAACTTCTTATTACGATGATCTATACAATGATTGGTTTAGCTGCTCTTAGCCTTATTGCAACAGCCGCTGCCGTTTATTTTTCTAATAAAAAGATTAACGAAAAGATTGAAATTGCAAAACGCAGAGATCAAAGAATGGAACATCAAAACACATACGTATCGATTTAACAGTGCTGACTAGGCGCTGTTTTTTTGTCTGGCTGTTTTCGCAAACTTTGTTGCTTTTGGAAGTGAATGATCTTCGTTCCAGGCTGCTCGCTTTCCGCGGGGCAGGCGGTGAGCCACATTTGTACGTTTCACGTATAAGTGTCTCACCTGCCCGCCTCAAGGAAGTATACTTGCTCCTGTGTCTACAAGTTTATGCTTCCGTAGTAAGATTCCTCGTCGCATGCCTTGAAAGAAGCTTCTCATGTGGTAGGCACGCACCTTGCACTACAATCATTGAACATAGAAGACAACATTTTAAAGCAACAATCTTTAGAAAAGAGCGTTTTGTTTTTATTGAATGAGTGTTTAAAGCAGGCGGAATTCTAGTTCAATTTCTCGAAATTATTTGTAGCACTCCTAGAATTACGCTTTCTCAGTACCTCACCTGCCTTACAAACCACAATAAAAAGAAAAGCCCGCTCAAAAAGAGCAGGCTGTTCACCAAAAAGCATTTAAAAATCAAAAATAGAGTCACCATTGCCATCTTTTTCGTCTTGATCTTCATCATCATAGTCCATATCGAAATCCATCATCGATTTTTTATGAGTTTTTGCAGGTGGTGCGATCATCATGCTTGTCGGCTTCTGCACAGGGTGAGACGGTATCCATTCTTTTACACCAGCTGAATGGTCCTCTTCTGCCTCCAGCATGAGCTCGCACAACGTTTGAATCGCTGAAACGTGTTCACGCAGCTTAGGAGAATTTTCACTCAGCTGTTTCATTTCGGCTACATGCTTTTCTATTTTCTTCGCAAACTGACTTACTGGTATATTCATCGGATTCACCACAATTGTCTTTTTTTCTTATTTTAACAAACAGCTGCACATAAATAAAATAACGCAAAAAGACAGCTTTAAATAAGCCGTCTTTCGCGCTCCAAATTCCGCTCGGTAACCCTCCATTCACTAGCACACGTACGGTGATCCAGGCCGCCAGCATGATAGTGAATGCGAAAATTGATTCAGTTTTTGTCTCTAATAGAAGTCCCCCTTTACATTAAAGTCTCTTTTCCGCTCCTATCCATTATGATTCTATGACGTATCTACCCAACTGAAATTCTGCTTGTTGAATGTGCCCGCATTTGCACGTTCAAAATCAGATTCAATCTTGTCACTCACTTTTGCATACGAGAACGAACTAACGGCTAGAGCATTCGTCATCATAACTTGTCCTGTTTTCGGCATTGACACTGCAACCATGTAATTCTTCATAACCGACCCCATTAACAGCAGAACCCAAAGGACATACGTCATAACTTCCATCTTCCCTACCCCTTTCAATTTTCCGTTTATTTGTTCCGATCTATTTAAACCTACTTTACTGGTAAGTTGATTCTAAGTTTTTCCTCCTTTCAAACTTACCAATTTATGTGGTGTTACTTGCGATTATACGTACCTTTTACTAAAATGTTTGTCACAATGTGCTTTTGTTTTAGAGTTTCTATCAACAAAACAAGCGCTTCCTAAACAAAAAAGAGCAGATTGAGCTCTCTTTTTTGTATAATAGTTAATATAGAAGTGAATATGTTAGCGAGTTTAAGCTGAATATGATAGAAAAAGACGTATACTTCTAAATCTTTTCATTGTCTAATTATTTTCTGTAGAAACAAGGAGGAGAATCATGTCCGTACTTAACGAAATCTTAGAATTCAATCACCAATTTGTTGAAAACAAAGAATATGAACCTTTCCAAACCACTAAATTTCCTGATAAAGGGCTCGTCATTGTGTCTTGTATGGATACAAGACTGACTGAATTACTCCCAAGTGCAATGAATATTAAAAATGGTGATGTAAAAGTTGTAAAGTCAGCTGGAGCGGTTATCTCCCATCCATTTGGCTCGATTATGAGAAGTATTCTTGTTGCGATCTATGAACTAAAAGCTGAGGAAGTGATGGTTATCGGTCACTATGACTGCGGTATGAGCAGTGTGAACCCTGATCAATTCATCGCTAAAATGAAAGATCGCGGTATTGAGGATACGACTCTCGACACATTAAGATATTCTGGACTGGATTTAAAGAACTGGCTTAAAGGTTTTGACAGTGTGGAGGATTCAGTGAAAAACAGTGTCTCACTCGTAAGAAATCATCCTCTGCTTCCTGAAGGAGTAAAAGTTCACGGTCTTGTCATCGACCCGGCGACAGGCAGATTAGATCTAGTAGATCGTGGCGAATAGAAAAAAGGCAAAGCGACTTACATGCGCTTTGCCTTTTCTTATTATTGATTAATCTTTACAATTCGTCCTTCGATCTCTGCTGTTACTGAATCACGATTTTTAAAATAATTTACTAATGCATCAAGATCTGTAACGGAAATGGTTTGATTCTTTCCTTCTAATAAAACCGTGTAACCGTCACCGCCGCCTGCCATAAAGTTGTTTACTGTAACGGTATACTCTGTAGCCATATCAATCGGAGTTCCGTCGTTTTTAACTATGGAGACCGTTTTTTGTCCAACTGGTTTAGACATATCAAATGTTGCTTTTAATCCAGAGATTTGAAGCATCTTTTCACGCCCTGTTGACCATTGCGATTCAAAAAGTTCTTTGATTTGTGCACCTGTTAACGTCATTGTTACAAGATCGTTGCCAAAAGGCTGAACGTTGAAGAGTTCACCCCACGTCACTTCTCCTGGATTGATCACATCACGAATTCCTCCTGGGTTCATGAACGCAAAGTCCGTGCCTGTTTGCTCTGTCATAGAGTCAGCAATCACATTACCTAATTCAGATTCGCCGCTATATGCTTCCGCGCCTGATAATAACTTATCTGCTTTGCCAACTACTTCATTAATAATTGGAGCCACTTGGTCTTCCGCACGCTTAATGATTTCCGTTATCTTCGCATCTGGAGTGATTCCGTTATGGAACGTCGTAACCACTTCAGCTTTCTTTTCTACAATGTCCTTTGTGCGGCGGTCAATCTTTAGATCTACATCTGCAAATGCCGTTCCGTACGAATAGGCTTGTACGAGTAACTTATTATCTACTACTGCATTTACGTTTCTATGATTGTGCGCGCCAAACATAACATCGATTTCATCATCAACGTTATTTGCCATATCTACTAATTCACCAGAAACTTCTCCTGTACTCGCTTGATCGATCGGGTTATGAGCAAGCACAACCATTGCCTTTACACCCTTTTTCTTCAGTTCCTTAGCTGCTTTGTTAATTGCCTCGGTCTCGTCTGTAAACTCTACACCAGCTGTGCCGCTTGGGATAACAATGTCAGGCGTATCCGAGAAAACAACACCGATAAATCCGATATCTACACCCTTCACTTTTTTAATCGTGTAAGGTGGAAGAATAGGTTTCTTTGTCTCTTTATCTACTACATTAGCAACCACGTAAGGGAAGTTGGCTCCTTCAAAATCACCTGTCTTCTCATGAGATCCGCCATTAATCAGTCGCATCATCTCATCTACGCCTTCATCAAATTCATGGTTACCTAGTGTACCTACATCAAATCCCATCTCGTTCATGATTTCAACAGTCGGCTCATCCTGCAGCAATGCGGACGTTGGCGAACTCGCGCCTACCATATCTCCAGCATGAACGATAAGCGTGTTATCATTCTCAGCTTCTCTTTGCTTTATGTAGCTAGCTAGGTAATCCGCACGTCCTACAGATTGATTAGCCACCTTGCGTGTAATATCAATCTGGCCATGAAAGTCGTTCACTCCAAGCAACTGAACGTCCAAATATGGACCGCTTTGCTTTGAAAATGAATTTCCTTCTGCATGGACAGCTGTTCCCATAGGTGTTAATGCCAATGACAGCGCTAAGGCCGAAAGTGTTTTCTTCATCTGAAATACTCCCCTATCATTTCATTTTGTCAAAAACCCAACAGTTTAAATTATATATTTTGAATTGTAAAAAGATAGAGGATATTCGTTAAATTGGTGTAAAAACGTTATATTCCTATAAAAAAAGGAGTTAGTACCTAGAGATTCTTGATGAATCCATAAATTTAGTACTTTCCTCCCGGTTACTTAGTGAAAAAGGTAGTTTAATAGGGGCTGATTCCGTGAATATATATTATAACTTCGTAAAAGGAGAGGATAGTAAATGGTTAAACCAATCGTACACGAATTCAACTCCCAACAAGAATTGATTGCAGCTGCAAATGAACTGAAGACGCAAGGTATTCACGAAGACAACCTGTATGTATTATCTCACGAAAAAGATGACACAAAAGATCTTGCACATGATGCAGATGTTAATACAATCGGATTAAAGGAAGAAGGACTGGGCACTGCCCTCAGCAACGTATTTGAATCAAGAGGGGACGAGCTCCGCAAAAAAATGACTGAAATGGGGTTATCTGACGTTGAAGCGGATCAGTACGAAAGAAAGCTCGACATGGGTAAGATGTTATTAATCATAAAAGATGAAGACAAGGTAACAAACTTACCATAAAAAAGAAGGAGCTGCTTAACCAATCGGTTTAGCAGCTCTTTTTATGCCGTTTGCAATGATTTCTCTTCATGAAAATAAACTTCCGAAAGCTTCTCTAACGCTTTTTTCATTTCCCTGCGAACGCCCCATCTATAAATGAGAGAAAGAAGAGCATTTTTTGAAGTTCCCTCACAAACCCATGCCACTTTTACCACTTCCCCTAACGAAAACAATTCATATTTAAAATATAATAACGTTTCACTTGCATTTATTTTCATAAAATAGTGTATAGTTCTCAAATGTACACATCTGTATATGCGCAAACCCGCAGAATTCCCATCAGCATTCCAGTAAACAGATGCTCCCTCTCCCTTTTCAGGACCTATATATAAAAGGTCGATCTCCTCTTCTTCACTCTCCATTTGCCACCTTTTCCAATTTTTTATTGTAGATAAATCATTATACAGTTGTTCTGTTGATGTCTGGACCAAAACCGTTTGTGAAACACTCCATCTTTTTGGGATAAAAAGAATCATCCTGATAAGAACGAGCAGTATAAAACCTGTCAATATCCAATAAATCATGTACACTCCCCCTCCTTCTTATCGTATTGATAAATATTTCCTTTCATGCGTTTCTTTCATGTCATTCGGGGGAATCAATGGAAGACGAGGAGGAGTAAATATGAATCTACACAACGGTCAGCTATATTGGCCTGAAACGTATACAGAAATCACTCAATTTCCAGAACTTGAAGAAAATATCTCGTGTGACGTATTAATTGTTGGCGGTGGAATGGCTGGCGCTCTTTGTGCTCATGTATTGAGTCAGGAAAAAGAACTTGATGTTGTATTAATTGATAGAAGACATCCCGGCTCAGGAAGCTCCTCAGCGAATACTGGACTTCTGCAATTCTCCAGTGACAAGATGCTTCACGAACTGATTGAACAGCAGGGCGAACAAGATGCGGTATATTTTTACCAGCTTTGTCAGACCGCGATGAAAGATTTATACAAGGTCGCCTCTCAACTCTCAGAGAATCCTGAATTTCGCCCTCAAAAAAGCTTATACTTCGCCAGCGCAGGTGAAGACGCCTCAAAGCTAATTCGTGAATATGAAGTTTTGAAAAAATATGACTTTCCGGTTGACTATTTAGAGCCATCAGAAATTTCTTCAAGGTTTCCATTTTCAAAACCTGCTGCTCTTGTCACAAGTGGAGATGCCGATGTAAACCCGTATAAATTTGTTCAGATCCTGTTAAAAGACGCTGCAGCCACAGGAGTAAGAATTTTTGAACAAACGCCACTTATACGCAAAACCAAAACCGTACATGGGTTTACATGTGAATCGGAAAGAGGAGTTATTTCAGCTCGTTATATTATTTTTGCGACCGGTTATGAAAATGACTTTCTCGCTCAGCAGCTGGGAGCCGATTTAAACCGTTCCTATGCTATCGTAACTGAACCGCTTCCTTCCTTGAAAACGTGGTACAAAGAGTGGATGATCTGGGAAACGAAACGTCCTTATCTGTATATGAGAACGACAAAAGACGGAAGAATTGTTGCTGGCGGCTTGGATGAAGATAAAGCAGAGGCTCCGTTAAATGAAGGAATGATTGAAGAACACGGTGAGCGGATCCTTGAAAAGGTTAGGGAACATTTCCCCGATTTAGCACCAAGGATTTCTCATACATGGTGCGCGACATTCGGAGAATCACATGATGGTTTGCCATATATCGGTGAACACCCGAACCGTCTTGGTGAATACTATTGTTTAGGTTTTGGCGGAAACGGAACGGTCTACAGCATGCTGGGCGCAACCATCATTAAAGACTTGATTACAAAAGGTTTCCACCCCGCATCACGGTTATTTACGATTGCCAGAGCTGTAAGTTTATAACCGAACGAAAAAGGAAGTCCCCCAAACGGGGACTTCCTTTTTATTATGACGCATTTGGTGCTGCGGCAATTTGTCTTTTAATGAATTCAATTGAATTCTTGTTAAAAATATCTGGCTGGTCAACATTGCATACATGTCCGCAATCTTTGATCGTCAGAAGCTTTGAATGCTTTTTCTTGTCGATAAACGCCTGAATCGGCGGTAAAAACATATAATCTTCCTCACCCATTATATATAGGGTTGGAATCGGGATTTCTTTTTTGCGCAAGCTTTGTAAAAAAGGATTAATTTTTAGCGTTAGCTTAAACCAGCGCTTAAATTCGTTCT
This sequence comes from Fictibacillus phosphorivorans, assembly GCF_001619875.1. Classification (GTDB taxonomy): domain Bacteria; phylum Bacillota; class Bacilli; order Bacillales; family Fictibacillaceae; genus Fictibacillus; species Fictibacillus phosphorivorans_B. Next base: position 170,981 of record NZ_LRFC01000038.1, on the reverse strand, counting down.
GACAAAGCTTTTTGGCTTCACCAATAAACAAAGAACGGGAAGCTTCATGCCTTTTCTTCGGCATAATGACCCAAGCAAACAAGCTGTACAACCACATGTACGGAATAAATGACTTACAGAGGTTGCCCATCGCAATTAAGAGCCTCGAGCGGAAATTCATCTTCGTCACCGCACCGCCAAGCGTCATGGTAGCTACTCGTTCAGGGTAGAGTTCAGCGATTGTTTGTATTAAAATCGTCCCTAAAGAAATACCTACAAAATGTGCTTTTTGGATATTAAGATGATCCATGACTTCAAGCACATCCAGGCTGACTTCTTTAAACGAATATTTTTTTAATAAAAATTTATCGGATTGTGATTTGCCATGACCCCTGAGATCAACGAGCAAAATATTAAAGTGCTGCTTGAATTCTCGTAACTGTTTATACCAAATGGATGAACTGCCCCCTGCTCCATGGACAAAAATCACCCATTGATGATTTTTTTCGTGTGTATACGTTTTGTAATGAAGCACAAAGTACTCCTCCTAGTGGTTTAAACATTCTGTAAATTTTCCAGCCTTCATTTTAACATACATTATTCATTTTGTACCCGTTTCCACGGAAAAGAATGTGTACAAACTGGAAACATAACCGCAATGTATTTATACTGTAACTATATAAACGAAGTAAACGTCAGGAGGTTTCATAAAATGGCTAAAGAAAGTTCATTCGATATCGTATCACAAGTCGATCTATCAGAAGTCGACAATGCGATTAATATCGCAACAAAAGAAATCACAACACGCTATGACTTCAAAGGAAGCAAAAGTGAGATCACACTTGATAAATCAAGTGAAGAACTCGTATTAGTTTCCGATGATGAGTACAAGCTTGAGCAGCTAAAAGATGTTCTTATTACAAAGCTGATCAAACGCGGAGTACCAACCAAGAACCTGGATTACAGCAAGATTGAGCAAGCTTCAGGCGGAACTGTTCGCCAGCGCGCTAAGCTTGTTACGGGGATCGATAAAGACAACGCGAAGAAAATTAACACGCTGATCAAAAACTCTGGTTTAAAAGTAAAAAGCCAAGTCCAAGATGATCAAGTTCGTGTAACAGCAAAGAGCAGAGACGACCTTCAGCAGATTATCGCACTTGTAAGAGAAGCCAATCTGCCTATCGATGTTCAATTTATTAATTACAGATAAAGCTAAAAAAGCCTCTCATCGCGAGAGGCTTTTTTACACGGATTTCTTATCACTTGCGTCAATCAGCTTCATCTGTTCAAGCTCAAGCCTCATCTTCTGCGTCTCAATCACATAGTTATCATGCTTTAAACGTTCAAGCTCTAGCTCATCTTTTAACATCTTATGTTTTAACTTCGTTTGCGATTGAAAATGTCCTAATACGATGGCGATAATGGGAATTGAGAAAATCATAATGACAGAAATGATTCCGGTCATGGTATTCCTCCTAGAAATTATTACCTTCTATACCAATAATACCAATTTTAGCGATTCTCGTATAGGCTTAACTCTAGTTAACAGGGATTATCCATTAAGAAACAGCTTTCTTAACGCCTTCTTTTATGATTTGTTCTGTCAAGCGCGCAAGTTCTTTTGCTTCTAACTGCTCTGGATAGACCGGCGGATAAACCGTAATATGAACGTCTGCTGGTTTAATCCAAAACCCTTGCTGCTCCATGATTTTATAAGAACCGTTAATGGATACAGGAATAACTGGAACACCTGATTTAGTGGCCAATTTAAAACTGCCTGCTTTAAACTCAGCCATGTTATCCCCTTTGCTTCTTGTTCCTTCAGGAAATATAACAAGAGATGTTCCGTTCTTTAGCAATTTTGCGCCTTCATTTATCGCTTTAACCGACTGTCTTACATTCTTACGATCCATAAATAAGCAGTTCAAGTGCTCCATCCATGTGCCGATAAAAGGCATTTTCTTTACTTCGATCTTTGAGATAAAAGCTTTTGGTTTTTGTATATAGCCTAATAAGATCGGAATATCAAAATTACCTTGATGATTACACACAAAAAGAACAGCAGTGTCTTTTGGGATATTTTCCTCTCCACTTACCGTAATCTTAGAGCCACTCAACTTTACAAGCGATGTCGACCATTCTTTCACTTTTTTATCTACTAACTGATCACGTTCTTCCATTCTACCTGCTTTATGCAGCTTCTTAACGCGACCTAAGGATGGGATCAACTTTAATAAAACTGCCCAAAAATAAACAAACCAAATAATCGTTCTCAAAACGTTCCCCCACTTTAATTGATGATTATTTCCCCAAGCACTTTGGATGGCATTTTCTTTAAGGCTTCAGCTGGAAAAATAAACGTCCACGGCATACTCGTTTGTGCTGGAATCACAAGTTCATAATGAGACTTCATCTCGCTAATAAGTTCGCCGCCCTCGTTATATAACACTTTTTTGTCTTCCAGTAAAAATGGTTCCTTTGAATAGTTACTTACTAATACAGTCACTAAAAATTCCTCTTTATGATTAAAGGCTGTCTTCAAAATTACAGCCTCCTGCCCCATTCTATGAGTATGATTTAACCCAGAAAAAACTCGTTCGATCTCTAATCGGTCTTTATGGGCTAAAGTCCTGTCCCATGCAGATTCAAAGGCTAAATTTTGCAAATTAAATCACTCCTTTGATTCATGATATCACACAAAAAAATACTTAAATTTCAAATTTCATGTTATTTCGTCATATTTTATGGGTATATCTTCCTTGGTGCTAATTATCCAAAAATAGAAAGGAATGTGAATTATTTGAAAAAGGTGTTTTTTTCATTTCTTGTTTTATGTATGATGCTTGTTCCCATGAGTGTATTAGCTGCCGGCAATGAATCTTCTACTTCCGAGACAACTTTGTTGAATGCTCTCGAGATTGATCCAACAGTCACTGCATTTTCTGATTTTACCGTAAGTGAATCTATGCGTAAATTAAGCGGCTCAATCCTACTTAATGGAAACGTACCTGATGCACAAAAGAAAATGCGTCCTGTTTACAAGTTCAAGCTTATAAATCATACAGAAAACACGTTAAGCGGATTAACCGTCACCATCCCTTACCCGCCTCACACCCAGTTAGACACTACATATCCTCCTGAAGTTTTAATCACCGAGACTAACAAAAATCGTAACAAAGAAGATATTATCGCTAATTATGATACAACCACTGGTATCACATTAACACTTCCAGACATGGAAAGTGATGAAATATTGACATTCGATGTAAAATTCTTCTTGCTGCCAACGGATGAAGTTGAGCAACCTTCAGCTGACTTAACGAAAGTTACAATGAAATCTGAAGCGGTAATGTTGGAATCACTTAAGAATCATGTAAAGCTTAAGTTAATGTTAAAAATGAATAATATGAATTCAATGATACTCGAAGACACAGTTTTAAAAGTAAAACTTCCAGCTCGCGATCTCATTTCCGACGTTTCAGTTACTGGGATTGAAGGGGCAACCGTTAGCGTTAAAGAGGATTATGCATATATTCATCTTCCAAAATGCATGACAGGAGAATCAAATATCATTCTTCAATTTACTATGAAGAAAATTAACGGATGGGAAAATATTCAACTGCCACTCATGATCGGGATGAACGGAGTGAAAGATGTATCTCTTACACCAATTACATTTTTATTAAAAGATGTTCCTGAATTTGACTGGAAGATGGTTAAAGTTAAGGGAAGTTACTTTGCGGAAATGAAGAAAGGTAAACTCTTTTTAGACTACTTGCTCCAAGTTGAGAATCAGAATGAGACATCTGCAAATTCGTATAAGCTTCGCCTTCTTCTCCCTGAAACGGTTAAAATAGAAAACCTTAATATATCCGGGATAAAGGGTGCAACTATCCAGAAGGATAAAGAAGGTATAGTTTGGATCATGGTTCCAACGTTAGAAACGGGTACGTCAAAAGTGAATGTGCGAATAACGGGAGCATACTCTGGAACTAGCGATTCAATCTCTACAGGCATCATGACTCAAGGTGCGGATGGCGTAACCTCTACCCTTTCAACAGAAATAAAAGGGAAGACTTCAACTGACGAGGAAACACCTGTTGTCATTTCTGATGTAGAAAAACCAATAAATGCTTCTGGCCCGCCACATCAAACTCTACCGAAAACCGGAAGCCCTTTTGGCCAATCAACATGGACGATGCTAGGCACATTACTCTTACTTTTAGGAATTGGACTATACTTTAAAGCAGTCCGGATGGAGCCATGAGTGCAAAAACGGTAAAACGTGCGGCACTTTTAGCAGTCCTTCTTGGCATCACGCTCCTTTTCATACCGTTACTAACAGACTGGAAGACAGAAAACGAACAGAAAGCACTTGAAAAAGAGTGGAGTGCATTAAACCATTCTTATCAAAACCCTTTTACACTTCCAGAAGTAAAAGCGATAAAGGCTGACAAAACCGATAAAGAAGAAAAAAAAGAACCCGAAGAAATAGATAAAACGATTGCTATAGAAGAAGGTGTAATCGGAAAAATAACCATCGAAAAAATCAATCTGGAGACCATGGTCGTTCCTGGTGTTGCTCAAAAGGATCTTAAGAATGCAGTTGGTTGGATGACTTCTACTTCTTTTCCAGGTGAACCAGGAAACAGCGTAATGGCCGGTCACAGATCACATACGTATGGCCAGTTTTTTCATAGATTAAATGAGGTAACGATAGGAGATTCTATTAGAATTGAGACCACGTCTGGGAAAATTGTCTACAGAGTTTATGAAAAGATCATCGTTAATCCTGAGGATCTATCCGTATTGAATGCTTCGAAGGAAGAAGAGCTAACACTTATTACATGCGAACCACTTTATTCTGATAAATATCGGTTAATCATTAAAGCAGAACGAGTTCATTAAATAAGGAAAGCTGACTCAGACAATGGGAAATCCTTTTGAGTCAGCTTCTTTTATTTATATTCAATTCACCATTCAATCTATCTATAAATAGAACTAGCAGCCTCTAAAAGCTTCTGTTTTTCAGCTTTTCTGTCTGTTCCTTCTTTTATTAAGTATTCCATCTTATGATACAAACCGTCTTTTTTCCAGGCAATCATAGGCAGGTCAGTACTTCCAGAGAAATACGCTTTTGTTCCGTCTTTCAGCTTAACTTTATCCTTCGTCTCTAATTTGTCTGTTTTGGGTAGAAAATTTGAGATCCGATAAGCCAAGTACACATTTTGTCCCTCTTGTGTCGGATAAAAAACGGTGTCGAGCAGAATATTTCTCTTTTCCCCCCAATCTGAAATTTGGTAGGTGGATAATACCACTTTAAACGGCAGTTCACTTGGTATTTTTAATGGAAATGGCAAGGCTTTTTCCGTTTCTTCCTTAGACACTTGATCATAATACCTTGGATAAGCGCCTTTCGGATGATCTTGCAGAGTTAAGTTTTTATCATTCAACGTACCTTTTGAAGCCTCACTGGAACACCCAGCAAGAAAGACGGCTAACACTAGGTAAATGAACCATTTCTGTCTTCTCATCCATTCCACCCATTTCTTTTATTTTTTTGGAAGAGGGTGAGCGAAAATTTTCCAGTTGTGATTCCTTGTTGCCGTAACCGCACCTCTTTTTGTTCGTGTTATTTACCTTATCAATCTTAGCGGATTTAGATGGGAATTCCGTTTTATCTCCCTGTACTTTAACCAATCTGCTGGATTATTAATTTTGCCTCTTATCTAACTTTTCTAACGTTTATTTCTACATGGTCAGGGCAAGTTCCTTGTGTTCTGCTTGAATGACTGTAACTTCCGCTTGCTTATTTTTAAAAAGTATATATTTTAGACCAATTAAAAGTACAACTAATCGGTTCATTTCTTACTATTATTTTAAAATGTTTATTAAATTCGACATCATTTCCTAGGGAATAGTCATGATTCTACAATTTATAACATCTATTAAAACGGCTCTTTTCTAAGAGATTATTGCTTTAAACTTCATTTTTGGAAGTACCTGGAACGTAAAACAACCACTTCAACTAGCAACAAAATCATAAAAATGTCAATAAAATATACTCCTATTCCTTTAACATTTAACTGTTCATCCCCCCTTTCGCTACTTTTTAACTACTTTTTTTAAAAAAATGAATGGAATTTACAGGGATATACGTCTTATTATTGAATAGTTATATTTTGTTCTTTTTAAAGAGAAAAGGGGGCTTTACCACTATGAACACCGAGTTGCGACCAAAGAAAAAGAAAAGGAATCAATCGAACTACAAGGCTTTGCTGCTGCCTTTAGCTGTCGTTTTACTGCTTTTAGGGGCTGTGGTTTGGAATAATATTGTGAATGAAACGAGATTGCCACACTCTGACTGGAGCAGATCGGTCAGTACACCAGCAGATTCGATTAGTGCTGAACCTATCGCATTAAAGAAAGATAACCATTATCAGATCTACACGAAACAAAAGAATGGTTTAAAGGTGACTACATTAGATGAAAAGCTAAATTTGATAACAGAAAAGACAGAGAATTTGCCTCTTGATGAGAGAGGAAATTTTTGGACAAACGGCCAGCAAATTGCTTTTGTTTCAAACGGGGAACTCATTCTCTATGAAGAAGGTAAACAAACAGTCCTTGATAAGAATGTAGAATTATTAGCTGATTCAAAGACCCGATTTGCTTATTCAAAAGGGAACCAAGTCTATGTGTATGATTCTGAAAGCGGAAAGAGCCGTCTCATTTATTCGGCAAAAGAAAAGCTTTCAGAGTTAACAGGACACTCTGAATCCAATTCATTTATTGCAACAGTTGGTGAAAAGGTTCAGATGGAAGCTTTTTATTTACAAGAAAAAGAGGGGCAATATAAAGCGCATTCTATTATTCAATATAACAAAACACCTACAGATAAGATCTATAATTTCAGATTTGCAGAATCAAAAGACCAGGTTCATTTTCTTTATACACTTTATTCATCGAAACAAGGAACAAAGTCATTTAAAACTTATTACGGAGCGGCTCCTTCTGATCAATTAACAGCTCTCTCCTTTAACACTGTCCATTTTATAGAGTCTGATTTAGGTTACGAAATGGAGAATCCTATGTATCAGCAGCTGAATATTGAAAACAATCAGCCTGTTGTTCTCTTTTCAGCTAAAGGACCCATCTCAGCAAAGAAGGAAGCGGGGAACATCTATAAAGCAACTTTAAAAAACAAGGAATGGGAAGCTTCACGGATTAGCACGACCGACAATTTCTCTGTCTATCCCCTATATATTGATGAACAGACGATAGGTTGGCTGAAAGCAGAATCAGTAAGTGATTACAGAGTATTTATAGCAAGCCAAGATTCTGACATTAAAAAAGAGAGCCAATCCATTGGTAAACAAGATGTGTATAACGCTACGTTTGATGCGCTTGCAGCTTCTGTCGTATCGCTTATCGCGATGACAAGTGCGTTTATTTGGGTGGTTCCCCCTGTATTATTCTTAGGTATATTGTATTTTGTCCGAATTGATGTGATCGAACAAGAAAAACCTTGGGCAAAGTGGATATCGATCGGACTCTTTATCTTCACTCAGCTTTATGTCATTCAATCCTTGTTCAATAGTACGTTCTATTCGCTAGCACCAAAGTATCTTACGTTTAGTGGAAGCTCGCTTATTGTACCCGTTATCGTCTCTGCTGTTGCGCTGTACGTTATGCAACTAGCCAAGAATAAAGACTGGGGTTTGTTTGCGCAAGTCTCTTATTTTATAGGTGTTACCGTTTTATTTGAACTATTTATTGTCGGCACTTACGTATACTAATAAAAAAAGCGGAGGAACTTCCCTCCGCTTTTTTTCTGATATTAATAAGCTCCTAGACTTTCAGCGCTTGGATAGACGTAAGGATTTTTTAGAGGCTTAATCTTTTTCATAGTCTCTACCTTCACTAGTGGCAAGCGCACTTTATTTAACTCTGTTTCATCTATTATTCCCGAAACGGAGTACCACTCATCAGACTCCAGTTTAGAAACCCCTTCACCTTCTACAATTGTCCCATATACAACCGCATCGGCACTGCAGCAGTTCATGGAAAAACGAGCGATCACGGCTTGATTCTCGGCCATCCCTTCTTCACGATAAACAAAGCCCTTTGTCTCTATTTCTTTTCCAATAAACTTGTCTAAGTAGACATCAAGGACAGTCATCATATCGAGGTAGTAATCAGACGTAACCACAATTTTTTCTTTCTGTAATTGCTCTTTACCGAATTTCTTATAATAATCCGTTATATCATACGTTTCGACTGGATTTTCCTTCTTTACGTTCTCTTCCATCTTCTTTATATAGCCTTCTGGATCTTCTAAATAGGCTTCAACATCGACTTCTTGATTAGGCACCACTTTCCCGTCATCAGTTTGCTGAGCCGGCTTCGCATACAATCCCGTTCCATAACGAATTCCGCGTTTTTCAGCTACAGAGCTATCCATCGCTTTTTCAGGCATCATAAACCCTGTAAGAAGAGGAATGACAAAAATCATATAGATTAAAAAATGCTGCATCGGCCTGCCTTTTGGCGTATGATCTACTCCACATCCGCAAGCCTCATCATGCTCGCTGTCTGTTCTTCTATAAAACTGCATAACACCTAATATGGCAAAGATCGCAATCGCAAAGTAAACAAAAATATGCATTTTAGGTGCAACATAGTAAGTAAGCTTTCCTGTAGTGATTAAACCAATTAATAGAAGCATAAAACCGATTAAGATAATTCCCCTTAAATAGGCATGAAAGTCTTGGTTCTCCTTTTTCATATCACCATACTCCCTTCTTTACACGTATTGAAATACCATAGCGGCAGCAAAAACCACAAACGTAATCAAGCCCATTAACACAAAAACAAACCGTGTCTTAAAATACGCGAACATCATGAGCATGTTCTTCACATCAAGCATTGGCCCGTAAACCAAAAAGGCAATGATCGATCCTACTGTAAACGCACTTCCAAACGAAGCGGCGATAAAGGCATCTGCTTCAGAACAAATGGATAACAAGAATGCCAGCCCCATCATTAAACCTGTCGATGACCACTCATTACTGCCAAGTGCCAGCAAATCATTTCGGTTAATGAACACCTGGAACATACTCGCTAGGAAAGCTCCAAAAATAAGAAACTTCCCTGTATCAAAGAATTCGTCTGATGCATGATAGACCGTTTGTTTCCAGCGGCTGATCGACAAACCATGTGAATGATCATGTCCGCCATGCTGAACATGGGATTTTAACTGATCTGCATTGCGGAAAACCCAATAGATAATTAATCCAATAACGATTGCTACTAAAAGAGCGAGTCCAATTCTACCATACACAACCGTCATGTTCGTTCGAAAAGCATAAAACGTGGAGAGTATAACAACCGGATTGACAATCGGAACCGTCAAAAGAAAAACAACACCTAGATGAAGCGGCAGGCCCTTCTTAATTAAACGTCTCACTACTGGAATAATGGCACATTCACAGACTGGAAAGATGATCCCCATGAACAGAACAGCACCAATTCCTGCGTAAGGATTTTTAGGAATCAATTTTTGGATATGTTGTTCTGATACAAAGGTTTGAATTAAGGCTGAAACGAAAACTCCTAATAAAATAAAGGGAACCGCTTCTATTAAAATACTTAAAAATACCGTGTTCACATGCATGATAGAACTCGGCAAGTTTTCGAATACAGAGTCATTCTTAATTTCTTCCATAAATAGAAACGAAATGATAAAGATGGCTAACAATAAAAGCCCGATCATCTCTTTTCGTACAGAATTTCTTGTTGCAAGATCTCTCATCCTTTAGAACGCTCCTTTTCTTTTTGTTTTTTGCAAATTTAGCTTCTTAATTTATGAATCTCCCCAACTATAAGGCCGCTACATTCGGGAGAGGTACTTTAAAATACGCTACGCCAACTACATTAAATCGTAATTATTTCGCTTTGTAAAGAGCAAAAAAAAAGAACCAAGGGATTATCCTCGGTTCGCTAAACGTTTATAAAGCGCGTGGGTGCCGCTATTTTCTTCACCCATTTCTGCAAGCTCATCGTACAATTTCTTAGCAAGAGAAAGTCCAGGTGTCAATAATCCCATTTCCTCCGCTGAGTTTAAAGCAATCGTCATATCTTTTATAAAATGTTTCACATAAAAACCGGGTGCAAAATCACCTTTTAATATTCTTGGACCTAGATTGCTAAGGTTCCAGCTTCCGGCAGCACCTGATTCAATGCTTTTTAGAACTTTCTCTGGATTTAAACCTGCTTTTTCTGCATAAAGAATCGCTTCACAAACGCCCATCATTCCAGAGGCAATCGCAATCTGATTACACATCTTGGTATGCTGTCCTGCTCCTGCTTCTCCTTGGTACACGATGTTTGTTCCCATCTTTGAAAAAACGGGCTTCATATCGTTAAATGCCGATTCCTTTCCGCCAACCATGATGGAAAGCTTAGCATCTCTTGCTCCAATATCCCCGCCTGATACAGGTGCATCAAGTGCCGAGATATTTCGTTCAGCAGCAGTGCGCTCAATTTTTTGGGCAAGCTGTGGACTCGATGTCGTCATATCAATGAGATAAGAACCTTCTTTAGCGTGTGCGATCAGTCCGTCAGCGCCTAGATAAACTTCTTCTACATCCTTTGGATAGCCGACCATCGTGATGATCACATCACAATTTGTTGCAATCTCCTTTGGCGTATCTGCCCAAACAGCACCCTTTTCAAGCAGGTCTTCCGCCTTTTCTTTTGTTCTCGTATAAACATGGACGGGATGACCTGCATTCATCAAGTGACCTGCCATGCTTTTTCCCATTACACCTGTTCCTATAAATCCAACGGTTTGCAATTCTCCTCACTCCTTTTTCTTATTATAACGAAGAAAAGAAAAAATAAAAAAAGCCCCGCTTATTAAGCGATGACTTCTCCTTGTAAAATGCGCTCTATTTTTATCTGTGCTTGCTCATAATCCATATCGAGATACGTTAACATGATCATCATATCGTCTTTAGAATGTCGTTTAAGTAAATAGAATAAGTTTGGTTTTCTTCTTTTTATGAGCGTCATGATCTCAATGGTGGGCAATGTGCGGCCTGTCGGTTTAATACGCAAAAAAGAGCGGATGTATTGTGTGAAAGCGGGTATGGCATCTACTGTATCTGGTTCTGTGTCTAATAGCTCCTGAAGTTTCAATAATGAATCAATCAGTTCTTTGTTTCTTTCCACGAATTCGACCCTCGTCCTTTCCGTTTTTCTCTTCATTTGTTAAAAGTTCCTATGTTTAGGTATTTCCTATTATTATGTATCGGCCATTGCTTTCAAAGTTTTTAAAACATTTTCAAATAAATTGTTGGGGTCTGACCCCTAACAATTTATTCCCCATTCAGATTTCATGTTTCTCACCTGAGAAAATACTCATTTCCCGCCACAAGAAGTACACTGTTTCAAATTACCATCCCTCTTATCACTCCTCACCGAAAGCCTTCCATCTTACTATTTTTCCGCAATACCCTTTGGCCTGTTTTATCATATTTTTCTTATTGTCTTGACAGTTCTTTAGAAGTATCTTCCATTTTCTGTATAAGTCCATCATACTGTTTCATCGTTTTCATATTTACTCATTTGTATATAAATGGTAAATTGGACTTGTCGACAAAGGGGTCCCGTATTACGGCAGGAGGTTTGGAAGATGAAAAAACATCTATTATGTAGTGTTTTAGCATTCTGTCTCGCAGCTTTTTCGGTACCAAGTGCTTTTGCTCAAAATCATACTATTTCTTATAAAGATGAAATTTTGCAAATGCAGCCTGACTTAACCTCACAAGAATTGCTTTCAACCGTTCGATCCATCGCAAAGAACACGGGTGATACAGAAGAAGCCCTGCTCAAACAAATTTACAAAGAATTGAAGAACGACGAAACAAAAGGGAAAAATGAAAAACAGCAAAAAGGTGAATTTGGCACGATGGGCGGCAGCGGAGGAACGGTTTCTGTCGGTACCAGTACAAAAGGCAACTTTTATTACACAGCCTCACAGACTGCTTATATGAATCACGGGCATGTCGGCATGTATTATACGAGCAGCACGATTGTTGAATCGGTTCCTGATACAGGTGTTCGCACGATCTCCACCACTTTACGAAAAGTCGACCAAGGAGATGCACAGGTCAAATCTGTTACGACAAGTACAACAAATCGTGATAACGCAGCAAACTGGGCATTTAGCCGAGTGGGAATCGACGCCTATTCGTATAACTTTGTAACCAACCGAACGACTTCACATATTGGAGATAAAAACTGTTCGAAATTAATTTGGTCAGCATATAAATTAAACGGCAATCTAGATCTTGATGTTGATGGCGGTCTAGGAGTTTATCCTAGAGATGTCAGGGATGCTCCCGACACAAAGCTAGTCCGGAATATTTAAAACAACAAGGCAATAAGGACGTATCACTACGACTTATTGCCTTCTTTATCTGAAAGGTGATTACATTGAAAAAGATATTTATTTTGCTTCTGCTTATGACCTCTGCTGGCGGTTTGACTTATCAGTTTTTCTTTAACCAAAGTATCGATGCCTCTATGTCTATAAAAAAAGAGGCGATTGAACAAGAAAACTTTTTAAAAGATAAGCAAGCCGTTATGTATTTTTCTACAACCGCTGACCAGGACATGGATGATAAGGGAGTAAGTTTAGCTGTTTTTATCAATGACGATGGCAAAGCAGATGCTTTCAGAATGAACGGCCTTGAACTTGGAAGTGTAACCACAACTGATAACGAGGTCCTCTTAGTGGACAAAAACAAAATACGTTTAATCGGAAACACATTTAAAGAATTTGAAATGGAGAAGCCTCAATATACAGGTGAAAGAACGGGTTACCTTCAAAAACGAGATTTATATTTTACCATTTTCAATACCGGTATAAGTGGAGATGGCGGATATGATTCGAATATCGTGTATGGGAACGAAAATGGATTTAATAAAGGAAACATTCCCTATTACATTTCTAGTTCTGGAAATGATCAAAATGATGTAGTTGTATTAACACAAGATACCGAGAAGAACGAATATTTCTTTAAAAAAGTAAGTTTATCAACGAATGACGTAAACGTTCAGTATCTCGTAAAGGTGAATAATCCGAAAAACATAGAATTAACAGGCTTTTCTCCTATTCTTAGTGATGATCAATTTCACTATGTCATACTGAGAGAATATGTTGATGAAACAAGTGAAAACATCGTTCTTTATCGCATCAACAAAGAAAACCTGACTCAAGAGCAATTTACAATATCCACGTACAGAAATGAAAAAAATTTAATCGCACACATTCCATACAACATAAAAAACTCTGCGCATTTATTTAACGGAGTTCTTTATTACGCAAATGGCTTAGGTGAAATATATGCCTTTAATACAAAAAACTCAAAAGTAAGGAACTTGTTTACGGTGAAAGATGCACCTCAAGACGGTGTTAGACATAACGAAGAGCTATTCTTTAAAGATGATCATCTATACGTCGTAAGGCATAACGAAAAAACAAAAGAAAAATACTACATCGAGCATTATTCCTTAACAGAAAGAAAGAAGATAGAAGAGATCAAGATTAAAGGATTGAACGATATTTTGCGATCCATTAAAGGCAAATCCATCTACTCGTATGATTTTAAAATGCTAAAATAACAAAAAAAGGTGAGCTGAGGAATCATTTACGATCCGAGGCTCACATTTCTTTTTAATTTCACTTGATAGATAACCATTGAAACGACCACTAGAATCGTATAAAAAACAAACACATTTCGGTAGATGACATCAAGCGCCAAAGCTTTTTGTCCTTCAATTAACAGTCCAGCAACGGCTACACCTAGCGCTCCTCCAAAAAACTGAACAAGCTGCAGCATCCCCATGCCTGAACCCACTTCATCTTTACTTAGTATTCTAGAATTCTCATTCGCTAAACTAGACGTTAAACTAGAAAACCCGATACTCGTAAACATATAAAAGATTGCCGTCATGTAATACGCTTTTGTTGCAAAAAGAGAGAACAATATAGCGGATAACAGAAGCGATAAGAGTCCTGCGCGCATGACAGGGAGATTTCCGAATCGATCAATCCATCGTCCCACATAAATAGCGGCAAACGCCGAGAGCATTGCACCTGGAAAGATAACAAAACCAATCGTCGCCGGCTCTTTTTGAAATAAATTTGAAAGCATGACAGGCATTACAAACAAAAACGCAAAATGGGTCATAAATGCGATAAGACCGACAAGTAAAATCGAGACATACCTTGTGTTCTTAAATAAACTCACACGAATAAAGGGATCTTCTTTTTTGTTGGAATACAAAACGAGTACGACAAAGAATAGTACGCTTAAAGACAGCAAATATAGAGAGAATGACGAGAGATAGAGGAGCAGCGAAGTCACTCCGCCTCCTGTTAATAGGGCTCCGATAACGTCAAACGAGCCTTCGCTTTTCTGTTCAACAGGCAAATATACCTTGAAAACAGGTAAAAGCAGCAGTACGAGACCTGTAACCACAAAAAGAAAATTCCAGCCAAACAACTGTGTAATGCCGCCTCCAATCACTGGCCCTAAACCAAAACCAAGTGATGCGGCAGACGAGATCAGTGACATGGCGCGTCCTCGCCTTGAAATCGGGATATAACGAGTCGCGAGCACCATTCCGAGCCCCGGAACGGCCCCTGCTCCCATCGCTTGAACCATACGGCTGATCAGCACGAACTCAAAACTATTGGAGAAATATCCAATAATTGAAGCGATTCCTAAAATAATAAGGCCAGTGAGTAACAGCCTCCCAATCGGTATAAAATCAGACAACCTGCTGAATGTAATGGTCGATAAGGCGAACACGATCGAATAACCTGAAACAATCCACGAACCAGCGGTCGGGCTCAAATCAAATTGTGAAATGACACTCGGCAGTGCAACGTTAAACATCGTCGTGTTCATGACTACTAGCCACACTGTCAGACTCCAAAGCGGGATAATCCGATTTTCCTGAATCGAGCCATAACGTTCTTCTTGTGCCATTCATTCACCTTCTTTCTCATAGAACAATATTCCTATCTTATCACGGGACCAAATCATCAGACCCATGGTTTGCTCAAAATATTTTCAGTGACTAAAGACACCTAATGGTTTTCCAATATAAGGACAAAATATCTGTTTTTACCAACTCATCAAGGGATTTGAAAAAGATGGTAGAAGATTACCTTTACATTAAAATTAAGGGGTGTCTGCTTGAATGAAACACTTTTTGCGCAAGACTTCTAGTTTAACATTAGCTTGTACGTTTATTTTCTCTGCTTTTTCTGGTGCTTCTGCTGCTCCATCCTCTAACGATGCACAGCCAGAACTAGCACCTCTCTACGGGAAGTATAATTTAAACTCTTCTCATGTTACAAAAGTAATTGTTGAATTAAAAGAACCTTCTGTCCTAGAAGCAAAAAAGAAAGGTCAAAAACAAACGAAATCAAACTTGAAATCAAAACGTGACGCTGTGGTGAAAGAGATCTCCACTCGCGCCAAAACATATAAAGTCAACAACGAATACGACCATGTCTTTTCAGGTTTTTCATTAGAAATTCCAGCTAATGAGATACCTGATCTGTTAACGGTATCAGGTATTAAAGCCGTTTACCCAGATGTTGAATACCACACAACAGGAGATGATATGGGTGATCAGTCATTTGACGAAGTAACTCCTCAAATGATGAACTCAGCTCCTTTTATCGGTGCAAACAAAGCGTGGGAATCAGGCTACACAGGGGAAGGAATAACAGTTGCAGTTATTGATACAGGTGTCGACTACACACATCCTGACCTAGATCAGGCATTCGGTCAATATAAAGGGTATGACTTTGTAGATAAAGACAACGATCCGCAAGAAACACCTAAAGGAGACCCAAGAGGCGCTGAAACAACACACGGCACGCACGTTGCTGGAACTGTTGCAGCGGATGGCGGTATTAAAGGTGTAGCACCTGATGCAACGCTGCTAGCGTACCGCGTGTTAGGGCCTGGAGGAAGCGGATCGACTGAAAACGTTATTGCCGGAGTTGAAAAAGCGGTTGAAGATGGCGCTGACATTATGAATCTATCACTTGGAAACACGTTAAACAATCCGGATTGGGCAACGAGTATCGCACTTGATCAAGCGATGTCTGACGGTGTTGTGGCTGTAACATCAAACGGAAACAGCGGACCGAACAACTGGACAGTCGGTTCACCTGGTACATCTAGAGAAGCTATTTCTGTCGGGGCTACTCAGCTTCCATATAACGTCTTTTCAGCTACAACTACTTCATCAGATGGCACAACTTATGCCTCTTCTGCTGTTCAAGGGTTTCCATCAGATGAAGCATTGCTCGCTCTAAACGGGAAAAACTTTGAATTAGTAGATGTTGGATTTGGTGCACCTGCTGATTTTGCCGGAAAAAATTTAGTAGGTAAAATCGCATTAATCAGCCGTGGTGCAGGTATTGCATTTGTAGATAAAGCGACAGAAGCGAAAAAAGCAGGCGCATCTGGTGCAGTGATTTATAATAACGTTGCTGGAAGCATGCCTGTTGTTCCTGGAATGGCTGTTCCGACAATCATGTTGAATCAAGCAGATGGACAAGCACTTCTGGCTAAGTCAGGGAAAGTAACCGTAAGCTTTGATATTAAGTTTGCTGGTGCTGTTGGTGAATTAATGGCAGATTTCTCATCTCGTGGACCTGTTATGGATACGTGGATGATTAAGCCTGATGTGTCGGCACCTGGAGTAAACATCGTGAGTACAGTTCCAACACATGATCCTCTGAACCCACATGGTTACGGAGCAAAGCAAGGGACAAGCATGGCGTCTCCTCACGTTGCTGGTGCAGCTGCCCTTTTACTCGAAGCACATCCTGACTGGGGTGTTGACGATGTGAAAGCTGCGCTCATGAATACAGCAGAAAACTTGTATGACGCTACGGGAAAACGCTACCCTCATAATTCGCAAGGAGCAGGAAGCATCCGTGTCGTTGAAGCGATTGAAACCGAAACACTTGTATCACCTGGCAGCCATTCATTTGGTGTATTCTCCAAAACGAAAGGCAAAGAAGTACGAGGTGAACATTTTACAATTAAAAACTTAAGCAATAAGACGAAAGATTACACGTTTGACGTTGCTTTAGAAGGTGTAAAAGTAACAACAAGCAAGAACGTAAAGATTAACGGAAAAAGCGCGAAAGACGTTAGATTTAATGTACAAGTAGATGCATCAAAACTTGCTCCTGGCTATCATGAAGGTACGATCCGAATTAGTGATGGAAGCAAGCTGGTAGAAGTGCCAACGATTTTATTTGTACAAGAACCTGACTTCCCTTCCATTACGCATTTTAGCGCGACAGCCTTAGGAAACAACAACTTCACGTTTGCTGCCTACTTGCCTGCTTCTGCAGAAAAAGTAGAGCTCGTACTTTATAACGCCACATTATCTCAGTCATTCGGAGTAATCGGCACGTACGAGAATGTTCCTAAAGAATACAATTACTTTGACTGGAACGGTAAGATCTCCGGACAAAATGCAGCCCCTGGCCAGTACCGAGTGGTTGCCTTCTCTTATAGAGGGGAAAAACAAGATTACAGATATACAGATGTTATTACCATTCGTTAAAGTTAGAGGAAATACCCTTGTCAGCTCTGTTGGCAAGGGTGTTTTTCATTGGCTATTTTCGCAAACTTTGCTGCTATTGAAAGCATTTTATAAAGCAGTGTGCTCCTGTGTCTGCAAGCAATCTTTTAGAAATGCTATTTTCTTGTTCATTTCTCATCTGTGCTAGGTTGATTGGAGTGGAAGGTGCGAGACTCCTGGGGGATTAGCGGGACAGGTGAGACACCTAGGGGCCAAAGCGCCGAGGTGGCTCACCGCACGCCCCCCGGAAAGCGAGTACCTGAAATGGAGATCAACAACTTTCATTTGTATCATAGATTGAGCAAGCAGCCTTTTTAAAAAAGCTTTTATAAAGAAATGTTATGATATACAAAAGAAACCAAACGGAGGAAAAACCGATGAAATTATGTATCTTGGGAGCCACAGGGAGAGTTGGAAGTAAAGTAGCGGAGCTGGCAGCTACAGATGAGATTGCAGTTCGAGCATTAGTGCGTAATCCGGCTAAGCTAACTGGTAACTTGCTAGAAAAAATTCACATCGTAGAGGGGAATGCTCTCATACAGGAGCATATTGAAAAAGCAATGGCGGGCTGCGACATTGTCATCAGCACCCTGTCCACTGATGGAGAGAGCGTTCTGTCAGAAAGTATGCCACTAGTCATTGAAGCTATGAAAAAGGAAGGAATCTCGCGGATCATCACAATTGGAACAGCAGGGATATTGCAGAGCCGAACAGAACCCCACTTGCTTCGATATCAGTCTTCTGAATCAAAACGCAAACTAACACGAGCAGCTGAAGACCACCATAAAGCGTTTCACGAGCTTCAAGAAAGCGGCCTTAACTGGACGATCGTCTGTCCAACATACCTCCCTGATGGTGAAGCAACAGGAACATACCGCGTGGAAAAAGATTTTTTGCCTGAAGACGGCAACCGAATCAGTACAGGTGATACGGCTCATTTTACGTACTCTCTCATAAAGATGCCAGATTTCTTTCAGTCACGGGTGGGCATCGCATACTAAGTCTTTGACGGCATGTCTGAAAAGATATATACACCGAGCACAATAAAGGCAATTCCAATAACGAACAAGAAAGCTTTTATCAGCCATTTAGGAAAAAAACGCACAAATCGATCGATAACAACAACGAAGATGAACTCAACTAATGCTCCAATGAACGTATCGGAAACACTTCCACCACTATAATTCGTTCCATAGCGTTTCGTATGTTCATAATCTTCCTTGTTATAACGGATCCCATAAACGATTAAAGCGATGCCAAATCCGCACAGTACAACCGGTATGATCCAAAATAAGCTCATTTTGTTGTTTCCTCTCCATACAGAAAAGACTTTTGCTGTTTTCTCTTCAGCAAAAGTCCCCTGTTTGTTTATGAATAATATGGCGCAATCATCAAATAGACAAGTACGCCTGTTAAACTTACATACAACCATAAAGGCATCGTCCAGCGTGCAATTTTACGGTGCTTGTCCACTTGCATATTGAGTCCTCGTGTAACGGTTATTAATGCGAGTGGCACAATCACAATGGCGAGCAGGATATGTGTGATTAAGATAAAGAAGTAGATGTACTTAAGTGGCCCCTCACCGCCATAAGATGTTGATTCTGTTAAGTAATGATACGTAACATAAGACAGCAAAAAGAAGGTTGTACTCGTAAATGCAGCAAAAATAAAGCGTTTATGAAGGGTGATGTTTTTTTGTTTAACAAAATAAAGAGCAGCAAGTAAAAATACGAATGTAAAGCTGTTAAAAATCGCGTTCAATCTCGGCAATAACGTTACATCAAAAGCAATTTCTCCTTCGTATTCAGGCAAGAAGAACAATACGGCCACAAGCACGTTGATCGCAATGGATAGTCCGATAATGAGCGGTGTATAGTTACGCTGTTTCGTTTCAGCCATTTTTGTATTACTCCTTTTCAACTAAGAGTCTTTAAAACTTCTACGATTTCTTTATTATTTTACCACTCAAGCCTCTATTCACAAACTTATGTGCAGCTGAAAACAGCATTCCCTTTACAAGTGTCAATAATTCTTCAAAGTTTCGGTTACCGAAACGTCTTTTATATAGCCGGGAAGTGATACCCCATGGTGTATTTTAGCTCTCAATCCGATATCAATCCACAAATTTATGGCCGCAATCCACAAATTTTGGCTGTTAATCCACGAGTTTTAGGTATGAATCCAGAAGTTTTTAAAGTTTATCCACGAGATGTCATTTATCGACAAAATCTGTAGTCCATATACCCCGGTCCGGTCCAGCACCATCCCAGCTCACGCCCCCACATCTCCCACCCAACATCCAATTTCAATAAGAAAAACCGGCACACGGCCGGTTCTCCACATCCAATCTTTATATCTTCTTATGCTTTCGCAAACTGATCTTCATCAACCGTCGAAAGGAATTTCTCTACTTCACCGACTACGGATGCTACACATCCTTTTTCAAAAGGCGAAATTAACCCTGCTTCTTCAACCAGCTTAGTAAACGGCAGGCTTCCTCCTTTTTGGCAAAGCGCGAAGTAATCTTCCCATGCGCTCTCACGGTTTTCTACAGAACGCTTCCAGAACTGAAGGGCACAAATTTGAGCGAGCGTGTAATCGATATAATAGAACGGTGAGCGGAAAATGTGGCCTTGTCTATGCCAGAAACCACCGTTCTCTAAGTATTCTAACCCATCATAATCACGGTGCGGCAAATACACCTTCTCAAGTTCTCTCCATTTAGTACGGCGTTCAGTAGGCGAAACATCTGGGTTATCATACACAAAATGCTGAAACTCATCGACTGCAACACCATATGGGATAAATTCAACAGCACCCGTTAAGTGAGAATATAAGTATTTTTCTGTGTCCTCACCAAATAGCTTTTCCATCCACGGATACGTTAGAAACTCCATGCTCATCGAGTGGATCTCACACGCCTCAAGGGTTGGGAACTGATATTCCGGAACTTCAAACCCGCGGCTCGTATACATTTGAAACGCATGGCCAATTTCATGCAGCAGTACGCGCACATCGTTATCTGACCCGTTAAAGTTTGTAAAGATAAACGGAGCCGTATAGTCTTGTAGATACGTGCAATAGCCGCCAGGTGCTTTTCCTTTTTTACTCTCCAAGTCCATGAGCTCGTCTTCGGCCATATAGTTAAAAAACGCTCCTGTTTCTTGCGCAAGGCCGCTGAATACTTGCTTCGCCTGATCCACGATCCAGCCTGCATCACCTTGTGGCTTAGGATTTCCTGTTGTAAAGCTGAACGGCTCATCGTAAAATTTGAATTCATCTAAACCAATGCGTTTTTGCTGGCTTTTCTTCAATTTCGAACAGAGTGGAACGATAACCTCTTTTACTTGATCACGGAATACTTTTACATCTGCCGCGTTGTAATCCGTTCTGCCCATACGGTCATAAGCAAGTTCAGTAAAATTATTGTAGCCTAACTTTTTAGCGATTCTTGTACGAAGTTTGACAAGCTCGTCATAAATCGAATCGAACTTTTCTTGATTTGAACGTAAGAACGCATTGCTCGCCTTGCTTGCTGCTTTCCTCGTTTCCCGGTCAGCGGATTGTACATATGGAGAAAGCTGGGCAAGGTTTAGCTCTTTTCCGTCAAACTCAATTTTCGCTGATGCCATAACTTTTACATATTCCGAGCTTAATTTATTTTCTTGCTTTAGGTCTTCCAATACTTCTTCTGAATACGTCTTCACCTTTAATTCTGCTAAACGAAACAGCTGGCTGCCCCATTTTTTTTCAAGATCCCCTTTAAAAGGGGATTGAACAAGTGCTTCATGAAAAGACGTTACCATACCTTGATAGACTGGAAGGTTTTCATCCATAAAGGCTTGTTCGTCTTTATAAAAAACATCTTCGGTATTAATCGTGTGACGAATCTTTGCTAGCCTTGCTTTTGATTCGAAACGATTGCGCAATGCTGAAACCTTTTTCATCGCTTCGTTTTGTTTCTCTGCTGATGAAGCATCCTTAAAAATCTGGACCGCTTCCTCAAATTCCATTTTAAGCTTTGCGACATCTGGACGTTCGTATGTAAATTCACTAAACTTCATTATTAATCCCCCTATACATTTGCATTCCTTTACCTTATTAACATTTCTACAATCCATTGCTTTTCTCCTGTAATCCCGTTCCCTTTTTCGGTAGAATAAAACCAAAGAAACCATTGGCGGGAGAAAAAGTAATGAAGAACTATCAATCAGATCCTTTTAAAGGGACATTCGGCAGTCTTGAAAATTTAGCAGATAAAATTAGCGATGTTTTGTCATGCCCTGTAACGATTGAAGATCAGAACCATCGTCTCCTTGCTTACAGTACACACGAAGACGGCACAGATCCGGCGCGCATTGCAACCATTATCGGGCGCCGCGTACCTGAAAAAGTAGTGAACAGTCTTTGGAAGGATGGCGTGATTCCAAGACTGCAAGAAAGTGATGACCCAGTGCGGGTTAGTTCTATCCAAAAGGTTGGACTTGGTGACCGCGTGGCCGTTTCCATACGAAAAAACAATGAAGTTCTCGGTTATATTTGGGTTCTAGAGGTCGAAAAACAGCTAACTCAAGAGGATATGCAGTTGTTAAAACTAGCCGCTGCTTCTGCTAAAAGTCAGCTTCTACAAATGCAGATCGGCACAAAAAAGAAAGAAGAAAACCGGCAAGAGCTTTTTTGGAAGATGCTTACAGGAAATCTTCCTCAAGAAGAACGTATTTTAGAAAAACTGCATGAACTCAACATTTTGCCAGTCCTTCCTGCGACCGTATTTATTTTGCAGCTAGAGGACGAAGTAACGCCTGCATTAGAAAAAGACATTCTATACTTGGCAGCGGTCAATCAAAAGATCAATGTCCTCTTGTCTGCCGCAGACGCAAACCAAATGCTTCTCCTTGCCTCATTCGTTGGCAAAGAGCCGCCATTAGACCTGGCAAAATCTTTTGTGGAGTCCTTTTTTACTCATATGAAAGAACGATTTTCAGTTTCTGAAATAAAAGCGGCTTACGGCAGTCTTGTCTCTTCTTTTTCACATGTTGAAAAAAGTTATAAAGAAGCATCCAGTGTACTCGCTGTCCACGAAAAGCTAGGCGGTGAAACACTAAACCTGAACGGCTACCATGAACTCGGCATCTACCAGTTTTTAGATGCGATTTATGATAAACAACAAAGGCAAGGCTATCAAAACGAAATGCTTCGATCGCTGCAGGAGTATGACCGTCTGCATAAAACGGAGCTCTATCACACGCTAGAGACGTATTTAACAATGGACGAAAACTTGAATAAGGCATCAGAAGTCCTTCACATTCACATGAACACGTTGCTTTATCGTTTAAAGCGAATTAGCGAGATCACCAACATTGACATGAAAAGCCCTCACCAAAAAATTATGATCTACCTGGATTTTAAGATGAATAGACTTTTTAAGCAGGAGCGTTTGTGAAAATTCACAAATGCTTTTTTTTATTTTCTAGTTTCCTAACAATGCAAAGCGTTTACCTCCGAACTATACTGAAATCACAATTGAAAACGCACTCAATGACTCATATATATAGGAGGATTCACAAATGATTATCGGAATTCCAGCAGAGATTAAAAACAATGAAAACCGCGTTGCGATTACGCCATCAGGTGTGATTACATTAACAGCAGCAGGCCATAAAGTACTTGTAGAAAACAATGCGGGTGTTGGCAGCGGCTTTACAAACGAAGACTATGCAGCAGCAGGCGCAGAAATCGTTGCAGAAGCGAAAGACGCATGGGCTGCAGAAATGGTTATGAAGGTTAAAGAACCATTAGCTTCTGAATATAAGTACTTCCGTTCAGATTTGATCCTGTTTACATATCTTCACTTAGCGGCTGAGCCAGCTTTGGCGAAAGCACTAACGGAGAGCGGTGTAACAGCGATCGCTTATGAAACAGTTGAATTTAACCGCACACTTCCTCTATTAACACCAATGAGTGAAGTTGCTGGGCGCATGTCTGCACAAATCGGTGCACAGTTCCTTGAGAAGCCTAAAGGCGGAAAAGGTATCCTTCTAGCAGGCGTACCAGGTGTTCGTCGCGGCAAAGTAACAATCATCGGTGGCGGTGTTGTTGGTACGAACGCAGCTAAAGTTGCGATCGGACTTGGCGCTGATGTTACAATTATCGACCTTAGCCCGGACCGTCTGCGTCAACTAGACGATATCTTCGGAAACAGTATCCAAACGCTGATGTCTAACCCATTAAACATCGCTCAAGCTGTTGCTGAATCTGATCTTGTAATCGGAGCTGTATTAATTCCAGGAGCAAAAGCACCTAAATTAGTAACAGAAGAAATGATCAAATCCATGACTCCAGGTTCTGTTGTCGTTGACGTTGCGATCGACCAAGGCGGTATTTTTGAAACAGTTGACCGCATCACAACACATGACAACCCGACATACGACAAGCACGGTGTTGTTCACTATGCAGTAGCAAACATGCCTGGTGCCGTGCCGCGTACTTCAACGATCGCACTAACAAACGTAACCGTTCCTTATGCACTTCAAATTGCTAACAAAGGAGCACAAGAAGCAATCGCTCAAAACGCATCTCTTAAAGCTGGACTTAACACAGCTGGCGGATACGTAACTTATGAAGCTGTAGCGACTGATCTTGGCTACGACTATGTTCCAGCTGAAACAGCTCTTGAAAAAGCGGTTCAAACGGTATAATTCATACGAAATAGAAGAGGCTGACTCAAAATCCTGAGTCATAGCCTCTTTTTGATGTATTCGCAAAATAACGTTTTAGACAGACAAACTCCTTATACGAGGTAATTCAGTTTTTATACGAGGTAATCCACTATTAATTCCGCAGTTAAATGAAATATATTCGTACATAAAAATATTTATCCGATTTTTGACAAAACACCCAGCGGTTTTTTTTCAGCCTAATCCCTCATCCTTTCTTAACAGAAAACAATTTCCCTTTTATTTACACAACCTTTACATTCTCATAATCTAACCGAAATGTTATGCGAGTATAATTTCTCCCTGTAAGACAACTACGAATACAACAGGAGGCAATTATGCGTATATCAAAAAAAGTCTTAACTGTCGCAATGGCTTCAACACTTGCAATAAGCAGTTTAGCTATAAATCAGGCATCAGCTGAGGATCAGAACAAAAACGAAATTAGAAATGTAATCTTCTTAATCGGTGATGGCATGGGTCCTACTTATACGACAGCCTACCGCGCATTTAAAGACGATAAAAGCACTCCTATGATGGAAGACACAGCGTTCGACAAGTATTTAGTAGGGATGCAGTCCACGTATTCTCATGATAAAAAAGAGAGCGTAACAGATTCTGCCGCGGCAGCTACATCTATGTCTTCAGGAATCAAAACATACAACGGCGCAATCGCGGTTGATATGGAAAAACAAGATGTAAAAACAGTATTAGAACAAGCGAAAGAAAACGGAAAATCAACTGGTTTAGTCGCAACATCTCAAATCAACCACGCTACACCTGCAGCATTTGGTGCGCATGACGAATCTCGTGAAAACTACAACCAAATTGCAGATGACTATTACGATGATATGGTGAACGGCAAGCATAAGGTTGACGTTATTTTAGGTGGCGGTACAAGCTATTTTGATCGTAAAGATCGCAACATTACAGAGGAATTCCAAAAAGACGGTTATTCTTACGTTACAAACCGTGAAGATATGTTAAAAGACGACAACGAACAAATTTTAGGATTGTTTGCCCCGAAAGAGATTGATAAAATGATCGATCGTCCTAAAGAACAGCCTTCATTGAAGGAAATGACTAACTCTGCATTGAATCGTTTAAATAAAAATGACAAAGGATTCTTCCTTATGGTTGAAGGAAGCCAAATTGACTGGGCTGGCCATGACAATGATGTTGTTGCAGGAATGAGTGAGATGCAAGACTTTGAACAAGCTTTCGAATCTGCTATCGAATTTGCTAAAAAGGACAAGCACACGCTTGTTATCACAACAGCCGACCACTCAACAGGCGGTATGACAATGGGACGTGATGGTGACTACAAGTGGGATCCAGCTGATATTAAAGCAGCCAAGAAAACACCTGACTTTATCGCAAAAGAAATCGCAAAAGGTGCACCTGTAGAAGAAACATTAAAGAAGTATATTGATCTTGAATTAACACCTGAAGAAGTTCAATCTGTTAAAGATGCAAAAGAAAAAAGCGGTGATGTTTTAGAAATCGATAACGCCATCGAAAAGATCTTTGATCTTCGTACAGGAACTGGGTGGACAACAGATGGGCATACTGGTGAAGATGTAAATGTCTATGCTTATGGACCAGGAATGGATCATTTCACTGGAAAAATTGATAACACAGATACTGCAAAAGAGATCTTCGCTATCCTTGAGAAAACCAAATCTGCTGCAAAGAAATAATCCTTATCCCAGTAGGATAATCTAACAAAAAAAGCATCCCGTTTTTTAGCGGGGTGCTTATCTTTTAGGAGGTACCTTTATGGCTTTCAAACGCTGGATCTTACTTGGATTAACAGCTGTCATTTTTACTGGCTGTTCAACGGATACTGAAAAACAAGAAAAGAAAAACGTAACACAGCAGAATGAACAAAAACAAGAAACCCCTTCAAAGAATGAAGATGAACTCTCGTTTAACGACAGTTCCCAGGCTTCTGATGATACAGAGCTTACAGAAATTAACAAAACAGTAGAAGATCCTGATGGAACCGTCACACTAAAAAAATACGCAAAACCCGGTGAAGAACAAAAATCAGATTTGATCTCGCTAACGATTGCAGAAGT
The DNA here is from genome assembly GCF_001619875.1 of Fictibacillus phosphorivorans. GTDB lineage: Bacteria > Bacillota > Bacilli > Bacillales > Fictibacillaceae > Fictibacillus > Fictibacillus phosphorivorans_B. Next base: position 144,505 of record NZ_LRFC01000038.1, on the reverse strand, counting down.
AAAAGTGCTTGATTACGCACCTTCTCTTGATCTGATTGATTTCTTCCATGGTTATACCGAAAAAGACAAATTCCCTTATGTTCGTGTTAACGTAAGAATTAAAAATAACGGTAAAGAAAACGTTCATTTCAACCCTGTATCAGAAATTAAAACTGATCAAGGAGAAACAGTAACGTGGGAGGATGACTTCTATTTAGAAAAACTAAATGGCGAATTAAAGCCCGGTGAAGAGAAAGTCGGCAGCCTCGGCTTTATCATTGATGAGACAGATCCAGAAAAAATCAAAAACGTAACGATAACTTCCAGTGAAGTCCTTAATGATAAGAAAAAGAAGATAGCTGATCCACTTACGTTTAAAGTAGATTTCTAAACGAAAACCATCCATGCAGTCCAAAACTGCTATGGATGGTTTATTATTTTCCGGGAAATTTTTGTCGAAATATTAGAGAAAGCTTGTTAAGTGAAGGTTAATGCAGCCCTTCCTTCTCTAAGAATTCTTTAGCCACTTCCACAGGCGACATTCCTTCAACATTCACCTTATAATTCATCTCACGCATTTCATCATCCGTAATTTTCCCAGCCAATTTGTTTAATGCTTTCTTCAACTCTGGATGCTTTTCTACCGTTTCTTTACGCAGCATTGGTGCCCCTTGATATGGCGGGAAAAGCTTCTTATCATCTTCTAAAACGACTAAGTTATATTGACGCAGCTCGCTGTCTGTTGAGTAGGCATCCACCACATCAATTTCTCCCTTTTTCACCGCGTTATATCTTAGTTTCGGTTCCATCGTTCTGACGTTTGCAAACTGAATATTGTACAGCTTTTGGATTCCTTTGTAGCCATCTTCCCGATCAGAAAACTCCAAAGTAAACCCTGCATTCAAACTTTGACTGACGCTCTTTAAATCAGAAATGGTTTTTAAGTTGTATTGCTTTGCCGCTTGTTGCGGAACAGCAAGCGCATACGTATTGTTATATTTCATTGGGCTCAGTAGCTGCATATCAAACTTGGCTTCCATTCCTTTTCTGGCTTGTTCATATACTTTTTCGCTATCTGTACTTGTTGCGCTTTCTTTTAAAAATTCGGCGATTGCAGTACCCGTAAATTCTGGATAGATATCAATACTTCCTGATTTTAACGCATTAAACACAAAGGACGTTTTACCGAGTCCTGGCTTTAGTTCAACATTTAAATCGGTCTCTTCCTCAATCAAGAGCTTGTACATATTGATCAGGATCTCAGGCTCAGATCCTAGTTTACTGCCAATAACAATATCCTCTTGTCCGCCTTTCATAGCAAAAGGAACAAGAATGATTAGTAAAGCCGCTATCAAAAATGAACTGACGATTGTTAGTGCTCGCTTAAAAGATAAAAGCTCAAATCTTCTTAGCAAAAAATCGAATAAAATAGCTAAGAGTGCAGCTGGAACAGCTCCCAGCACGATCAGCATCGTATTATTGCGGTCAATACCAAGCAAGATAATATCGCCCAATCCACCTGCGCCGATTAAAGCAGCCAGCGTAGCTGTACCAATGATCAGGACCATGGCGGTTCGAATTCCGGCCATAATAACAGGCATGGCTAAAGGAAGCTCAACCTTCATCAGCCTCTTCCTGCTGTTCATCCCCATTGCTCGCGCCGCTTCAATCAGGGACGAATCGACTTCTTTGATCCCTGTATATGTATTTCTTAAGATGGGCAGAAGCGCGTATACAACAAGAGCGATAATCGCTGGCACCTTCCCAATTCCGAATAGTGGAATCAAGAGCCCTAGAAGAGCAAGTGAAGGAATCGTCTGCAGCACAGCAGTCACTCCAATAATCGGTTCAGCTGCCTTTGGTTTTTTCGTTAAATAGATTCCGAGGGGTATCGAAATAACAACGGCAAAAAGTAGAGCGATAAATGAAATCTGAATATGCTCTACTAGGGCACTTGCGAGTTCACCTTTTCTGTCTTGAAAAACTTGCAAAAAACTAGTCATCTCTGTTACCCCTTTCCTGCAAATGATCTGCAAGATATTGAATAACAGCCTGTCTGTTAACTTTTCCTATGATCGCACCTTGATCCTCAACAGTCACTTCATCTTCGTGAGTTAAGATTTCAAGCGCCTCTTTTATACTCGTTTTTACTGAGATGCTATGTAATTGATAATCCAATCCGATCTCTTCAGCGTTCAATGGTCTTACAAGCTTAGTAAGATCCATTTTTTCAACAGAACTCACACGATCCGTGCCTACAAAATTTCTTACAAAATCATCGGCAGGGTTTTCGAGCAGGTCTTTGGGCGTTCCGACTTGTACGATAGAGCCTTCATTCATCACACAAATTCGATCTCCAAGCTTTATCGCTTCTTTCATATCATGGGTCACAAAAACAATGGTCTTTTTAATATTTCTTTGTAAGGTAAAAAGATCTTCCTGCAGCTTTTCCCTGCTTATCGGGTCCAGTGCACTAAAAGGCTCATCCATAAGAATGATGTCAGGATCCGCAGCTAATGCACGAACGACACCTACTCGCTGCTGCTGTCCCCCGGAAAGCTCCTTAGGTTTGCGATCTCGATAGGTTTTAGGATCTAAGCCGACCATTTCTAAAAGCTCGTCCACTCTTCTACCAATTTTTTCTTTGTCCCAGCCTTTCAACTCGGGAACGATGCTGATGTTTTCCAAGATTGTCATATGAGGAAAAAGAGCAATCTGCTGAAGAACATACCCGATGTTCCAGCGTAACTCATCAATCTTGTAATCACTGATTCTCTTGTTATCGATGAGGATCGTGCCTTTTGTAAGACGAATAAGCCGATTGATCATCTTAAGCATCGTCGTTTTCCCACATCCGCTCGGACCAATAACAACAAAAAATTCCCCTGGTTGTATCGTGAGGTTTAAATCACGAACAGCAGCCGTCCCATCTGGATATTCTTTAGAAACATTATCAAAAGTAATCATTCACCTGCTCCTTAGTGTGCTTTATCTTTTAGTTTCTTCTAAGTGATGGTTGCTTTCAGACCACATATGTATTTCTTCGGTGTGAGTTGATTGGAGTGGAAGGTGCGAGACTCCTGCGGGACAGGCTGGCAGCCCGAAAAGTGGAAGTGGCTCGTTAAGCCCCGACAAGCAAAAGGTGAATGGGTAAGGAAGGCGCACTAGCCTTCTTAGCCGTTCAACTTTTGACCTCGAGGGGCTAGCCACTGCAACTAGACAGGTGAGACACTTAAAAGTAAAACCTACAAATGTGGCTCACCGCCTGCCCCGCGGAAAGCGAGCACCTGGAACGGAAATCAACCACTTTCAATATCAAAAATCCACATACACTATGTATTTCACAAAGAATGAGAAAGTAAACTGCATAGAGATCATATATTTATAGGGTTTATTGCTTAATTACAAAAACTGACTTATAATTGTGAACTGTTGTGTTAAAAGTTTTTCGCGGTTCGAAAACTCCCGCGTTATCAAAACTAGGAGGTAATTTTATGTTTAATTTTTATTTTGGTGTAGCTTTTGCACTTGTTAATTTTATATTGTTCCTAACGTGCTATAAGTGGTTTGGAAAGACTGGTTTATTTGCCTGGATTGCCGCAGCAACGATTCTCGCTAATTTACAAGTCGTTAAAACCATTGAGATGTTCGGTCTTGTGATGACACTTGGTAACGTCATTTACGGCACCATCTATTTAGCGACAGACTTAATCAACGAAAAGTACGGGGAAAAAGAAGCGAAAAAAGCGGTATGGTTTGGGTTCTTCACACTCATCATGACGACGATCATCATGCAGATGGTGCTCGTTTTTCAACCACATGAAAGTGATATCTTCCAGCCGCATCTTGAAGCTATCTTTGGCTTTATGCCACGACTAGTAATCGGAAGTCTAGCTGCATACCTGATCAGTCAGTATCTTGACGTTAAACTGTTTGCAAAGTTGAAGGAAAAGTTTTCCCGTCCTGATCAGCTTTGGATTCGTAACAACGGAAGTACGATGGTAAGTCAGCTGATCGACACGTTTATCTTTTGTATGATTGCATTTGCTGGCGTGTTTTCATGGGATATCTGGATCCAGATCTTCTTCACGACATATGTGATTAAGTTTGTTGTTTCTGCTGCTTCTACACCTTTTATCTATATTGCAAGAAGCTTCAAACACCCAGAAGAGACTCAAAAACCAGGCGTTTAATCACGCCTGGTTTTTTACATTTTTACAGTGGTGACACTTCATTCACACTCCCTTTACAGAAGAGCTTTTTATTAAGATATCCCCTTATAAAGACCTTTTTTTCTTTAAAATACTCAGGAGCTTTTGACCATTCTTTCCTTATTTTCCTTTGTTAGCATAATGTTTGTGAGCTTGCTTGTTGCATGAGGCAAGTAAGTTCTCGATCAAACAATGACAGAGGGGATGAAGGACATGCATGTTAAAAAAGCGGCAGTTGCATCAATACTATCACTTGGGGATTGTAGGTTCAATGTTTACGACGACAACGCTTGCTTATGAGCCATCCGATCAAGTTCAAACAGTTGCCCATCGCGGTGCAGCAGGATATGCACCAGAGAATACGATGGCAGCCTTTCATAAAGGTGTTGAAATGAAAGCTGATTATATTGAAATTGATGTGCAAGAATCAAAAGATGGCGAGCTAGTTGTTATCCACGACTTTACATTAGACCGTACAACGAACGGAACAGGATATGTAAAAGACCGTACGCTTGATGAAATACGTCAACTAGATGCTGGGAGCTACTTTGGAGAAGAATTTACAGGAGAAAAAGTCCCTACTTTTGAAGAAGTTCTTGATGAGTTTCGTGGAAAAACGGGTATTCTTATCGAATTAAAAGCAACGTATTATTATCCTGGTATTGAAGAAAAAGTGGCAGCAGCTATAAAGCAACGAAACATGCATCTTCCTGCTCATCATAAAATCATTGTTCAATCTTTTGAGTTTGATTCTATGCAGCGAATGGACAAGCTTTTGCCTAAAGTACCTGTAGGCGTTCTAACGTCCCGTGCAACAGACTTAAGCGAAGCAAAGCTAAATGAATTCGCTTCATATGCGGAATTTGTGAATCCTAGCAGAACCCTTGTGAATTCCTCTATCGTAGATGAAGTTCATGAACGCAACATGGGGATCATGGCTTGGACCGTTCGGAAACAAGAGGAAGTTCAACCACTTTTAGATGCTGGTGTAGATGGTATCATAACTGATTATCCCGATTACCCACCATTGCATAAAGCGAAGTAACTCATAAAAAAGTGTTGAGGCAACTTTTGTCTCAACACTTTTAAAAATTACTTATACTTCGCCAAAGCCTCATCCAGCTTAGCTGATTTTTCACCTAGCTTGCTGTTGATTTTTTCATTGATGCTTAGCCACTGATTCATCTTCTCTAAAGCAAGCTTCTCGTTATCGGCCTTCATCGCTTCATGCATCGCCTTTTTTGTTTCATGCGCTTCTCTTTGCAAAGCTCTTAATTCTTGATGAATTTTTTTCATATCCTGCCAATTTGCTTTGTTTCCTGTCCTTTTTTCTTGCGTTCCCTTTTCTTCAGCTTTTATATGCTGTGTGAATAGTTTATCTTTCTTTTGAAGAATTTCCTTCTGAATCTCTAACCGCTCGATTTTTAGAGCATTTGCTTTATGAACCTGCTCTTCAAACTTTTTCATATGTCTAAAATGGTGACCTTTATCCCGCGCTTCTACCTGTACCTTTTCTTGGTTTGCAGCAGAAACCGTAACAACGCCGCTCGTTAAAACAGAAAAAGCTAGGGCTAACGGTATGAATTTTTTCATGATTTTCACTCCTTTAGTTTTATACATGTATCTTTTGTTAAAGGAGCAAAAATCTTACGTTCATATGTATGTAAATTCTTTGACAATTCACTTCAGCTTTTTTAAAGCCCAGTTAACAAATCTCCTCTTAAACCAACAAACAGAAATCAACTATGTCCACGAACACAAAGCATCGCATAAATCACTTTCACCCAATTCACCAGCAAACCATACCCTTTTAGTAAGGAGGGGATGATAGATGAACCATTTTGGTCCCTTTATTCAGGAGTTAACCCTATTGTACAGCATTGCGTTATTAGGTTATATCCTTCGTAAAAAGGAGATCTTACCGCTTGGAAGTGAAAAAACAATAACTGCTCTTATCTTGAATGTCACGCTTCCTGCTCTTATTTTATTTGGCATGGACGTCCCTTTTTCCTTTGAAAATATGAAACAGTTCGCCTGGCTTTCCGTTATGTCGGTGTTTGTTCTGACCTTGTCCTCAATCATTTCATGGTGGACGGTAAAGAAATTGAGGTCTCCAAATAAACAAAAAAATGCCTTAGAAGGCATCATGATTTTTGGAAACCAAGGCTTTCTAGGCATAGCTGTCAGTTTTTTATTGTTTGGAAAAGAAGGGGTGTTTATCGCAACTCTTTTTAACTTTGTTTATTTATTAGTCATTTGGACGTACGCCATCTATCTCTTTGCCAGAAACTCTGAAACAGTTCAATGGCGCAAAGTGTTCTTAAACGCTGGTGTAACAGCCACATTCATCGGCTTTGTTCTCATGCTGCTGCCAGGAACGCTGCCAGCCGTTCTGTCCAGCACACTTGAAATGACAGGAAAGCCCACTGTTCCTCTTTCCATGCTGCTGATCGGTGTTCTTCTAGGGAACATGCCGATTGAGAAACTGAAAAGCTATTGCGCCAACAAGTCATTATGGCTAGCTAGTTTCTATAAGCTGGTCTTCTTTCCCGTTCTGTTATTGCCATTTGCTCTTTTTTCGTTGCCTTTTCAACTATTCGCTGTTGCTGTTCTGACCGCAGGCATGCCTTCCGCTCCAACCATCTCGATGTATGCAGAGAGATATGGTAAAGATGCCTCATTTGCCGCTGCAGGTGTAGCATTAAGTACGATTCTTTCCTTCCTTACCATTCCAGCACTCTATTGGCTTGTTCTAATAGTCTCTTCCCTTACCTGAATCTGAGATCTCCAGCAGAATCTCAGGATACGGCGCAAAAAAGGTTTGTGCTAACACTTCGCTGTCTTCAAATCGGATGGCGTGTGATTTCAAAATCGTAGCAACACTCGAGAAGGGCTCTTTTTTGTCTGCGTACTTTTGAAGAAGCTGTTCAAAAAAAGCGACCTCTCCTTGAGATAGCCTATCTTCATACCGCTTAAAAATTTCATACGCGACTTTTCGGTTTGAATCACTTCTTGCCGCACGGTTAAACAGTTTATTCATCGCCTTCGCATACAATTGAATGGTTCGTTCCTCCCCATTCTCTTGCTCATTTTTTAAGATACGGTTCATCACTTTTAATGTCGGATTGCTATACGCCATAAAAAGAAACTGATTTTTATTATGAAATTCTTTTAACGCATTTATTCCTTGTGGAAGGATGTTTCGAAACGCGGCAAGTGTAAATAGCTTAGTATAAAAACGGTCTCGGATCGTAAAGTTATTTAACCGCCCTTCTTCTTCAATCGCTAAGTGCGAAAAAAGCTCGGCTACTTTTCCTCCGAATAATCCGCTCGAATGACCGATCGCTGGTCCTTTTTCTGTTGAAGCATACACTTTCACTTCTTTTAAACCACAAGAAGGTGAACGCGTTTTTAAAATAAATCCATCCGTATCAATGATTTTAGATAAATAACCATCTGAGAACATTTTCATCTCGTTCGTTACATCTCGTTGAGTGGAAGGCTGAAGAAGCAAATGATCTTCCCCTTTTTTAACGATACGAATGGTTTCTCTTGGTGTCCCGAGCCCGATCTCCACCTCTGGACATACAGGAACAAAATCAACATAATTCATTAATTTTTTGATCACATCATTATAAATCACATCACCATTGTATCGGCATGCGTCGAATTCTAGACATTTACTCACAACCACACGAGGCCTTGCAAAAGCTTCCATTCAAAAACTCCCCTCAATCATTCTTTTATCATTGTTCCACTTTTAGATGAATTATTAACCTATTTTCTGTAAAATGTTGGTTAGAAAGGAGCGATACGATGGCTTATTATGAAGATCTTCGCAAATATGTAGGAAGTGCACCGCTCATCTTACCAGGGTCAGTTGTTATCATTAAAAATGATAGAGAAGAAATTCTGCTGCAGCACCGAAAAGATGGTGGCTGGGGGCTGCCAGGCGGTTTGATGGAACTTGGTGAGAGCTTTGAAGAAACCGCTGTTCGTGAGGTAAAAGAAGAAACTGGGCTCGATATAGACGGTTTAACCCAGCTTCACGATTATTCAGGTGAAGATCACTATCTAAAGACGCCAAATGGTGATGAATTATATGCTGTGACTGCGGTTTATACGGCAAGTTCTGTTTCGGGTGAACTGTCAATTGATGAAGACGAATCGTTCGACTTTCGTTACTTTGCACCAGACAAACTTCCTGAAGGCACTTTAGCAGGCGCAAAAAGATACATAACTTATTATCTTAGTAAAAGAGACAGAGTCTGCCGGTAATCAGACTGGAGATTCTGTACTTTTTTGATTAAACTTTAACTCGATAAAATCGGATACTGGCTGATACCCGATATTTTGATAGATTTTATTAGAAGTCGGGTTAGCGAGATCCGTATACAGTGTGCAGAACTCAAAACCTTCATTTAGGAGGTATTTGCTTAACATGGCCACACATGCACTTGCGTACCCTCTGCCTCTTAAGTCACGTGGTGTATATACGAGATTAACAGAAACCCCCTTAATGTTCGGACGTGTTTTTGCAGCCATAGAAACAGGACGGCCATCTTCTTCCCATATAAAAAGGAATTCACTTTCTACTCGATCCTTCGCATACTCTTCTGCTTCAGCAAATGTCATAAGCTGGTTCGTTTCTTCTGTCATCTCTAAGATCCATTGAGGCAAGAACGTTAAGTCAGTCTGTGTTGCTTTTCTTAATTTCCCTGGACGTGCCGCCGGCTGTATGACAGACTGCAGCGTATACAGTCGAAGATCCATCAGTACTTTTTCTTCCAATTGATGTGCTGTCGTCCACTCTTTACTGAATGCTTTTCCGACCGCTTTTGGTGACATAATCTTATGAATGGCATAATCTTCTTTTATTAAGTATTGAATTAAATGCGGGACAGCCGCCAGCCCTTCTGCTTCATCTTTTTCGAGAAGAAGCAAAGCATAGGGCGGAATGAGCATCGCTGCAAGTACAATTTCCCCATCTTTTTTTACCGTTGCCAAGAAAGGCTGTTCTTCTTCCCATACTTTGTCTTTAAAGCGCAGACTGTTGCCAAGCATGATTCCCGCTCGGTCTTCCTGACTCAATAAGAAAGACTCCACATCCGCGTAAAAAGCAGGAATGGATGAATAGCGTGTTACCTCCATATTCATGACCCTCTCTTTATCTATAAAGTCTATAATCTTACCTATTTCAATCCTGTTAGAATACAATCCTTCTTTTTTACAAAATCTTATATTCTTTAATTGGTTAAAGCATACCGTTTTCTGATATACTTACCATAACGTAAAGGAAGGTGATCGGAATGGGTACACATGTATTTTCAAAACGCGAAGAGATAGCAAACGCCATTACACACGGACTCGGTGTCCTCCTTAGTGTTGCGGTTACTTCTATACTGCTCGTATTTGCGGTATGGAAAGGAACAGCGGTTCATATTGTTAGCTTCGCGGTATTCGGAGGAACGATGCTTGCTCTTTATACAGCTTCCACCCTCGTGCACGCTTTTCCTAAAGGACGGGTTAAAGATCTATTTGAAATTATGGACCACGCCGCCATCTATCTGTTTATTGCCGGCACATACACGCCGATCGTATTGATCGTCGTGGGTGGCGCACTCGGCTGGACACTGTTTGGCGTCGTTTGGGGACTTGCGATCTCTGGTGTAGTATTTAAAGTCTTCTTCACGAAAAAGTTTGTGGTGCTATCAACATTAGGCTATGTCGCGATGGGATGGCTGATCACATTTGCTTTTCAAGACATCACAGCAAACATGCCGCCAGCAGGGATTCAACTCTTAGTAGCGGGCGGAATCATATATACACTGGGCAGCATCTTTTATGTATGGCGCAGTTTTCCCTTTCACCACGCGGTCTGGCACCTGTTTGTGCTAGCCGGCAGTGTAATGCATTTTCTGATGATGTTTTATGTGCTGCCCCTATAATTAAAAAACTTTTAAAGAGCAGAAATGGGATCTGCTCTTTTTCTAAGTTTTTCTTTGTCGATATATGTCTAAAAATGTATACTCGTGGATAAATCCCTAAAACTTTTGGATTCATGACCTAAACTTTTGGATTGAACCCTGTTTTTCGTGGATTCAGGAGCAAAACTTTTGGATTGAGATCCTTCACACCCCTTCTAAGAGTCTTTATGGCCAATCTTTGGCCCATAAAAGAGGAAAGGATGACTCTCAAACGAGTCATCCTTCATCATTTTCTTAAATTATTTAATAATCTGCAGCTCTTTCGGGTATTTCGTTAACGTTTCGTACCCATCTGCTGTTACATACACGTCATCTTCAATACGCACGCCGCCGATATCATCAATATAGATGCCTGGTTCGATCGTATATGTCATACCTTCTCGCAGCACGCCGTCGTTGTTATCACTCATGGACGGGAATTCGTGAACATCAATTCCCAGACCATGTCCGATACGATGCGGGAAGTTGTCCCCATATCCTGCTTCCGTGATGTGGTTGCGCGCAATCACGTCAAGGTCACCGATACGAGTTCCTGGCTTAGATGCTTCTAATGCCTTTAATTGAGCCGCCAGCACCGTATCGTAAATCTCACGGCGCTTTTCATCCAGATCGCCAAACGCTACAGTACGCGTGATGTCTGAGCAATAGCCATCTAGCACAACACCTAGATCAAACAATACGAAGTCGCCATGCTGAAGCTTTCTAAGACCTGGCTTCCCGTGAGGCTGTCCCGCTTTTTCACCGAAAAGCACCATTGTAGAAAACGACATTGCGCTGATCCCTTTTTGCTTCAGTTCGTATTCGATCTTCGCGAGTACTTCCATCTCCGTTACGCCCTCACGAAGCGCTGCAACTCCAACCTCGACTCCATAGTCTGCAAGTCTAGCTGCTTCACGCAACGTCTTTAACTCGCTCTCTTCTTTTATAAGACGAAGCTCGTTCAACAGTTCTTCCGCTCCAACTAAAACAGCACCATCAAACATACCAAGAAGCTTCTCACCACGCGCGTACGGAAGTGTTTCTTTTTCAACCGCAACAGATGACGCAGACGTAACACCGCGGCTAGCTAATGCTTCCTGAACTTTCGCCCAAGGATTTTCAGAGTCGCTGTATCCTACGATCTCATATGTCCAACCTGCGTCTTTAGCTTGCGAACGCTCCATACCCGGACAGATCATAAATGGCTCTCCTTCTGCAAGTACAGTCACACCTAATACACGCTCATGCGGATCAGAATATAATCCTGATAGGTAGAACACGTTTGCCGTCGTATGAATGAACGCGAAAGTATGCCCTTCTTGCTTCAACCAATTCTGTACCTTTTGAATACGTCCTTCGTTCATGTATATACCTCCAATAAAAGCCCATGGGCTATGAATTAATCTCTCACACTCTATTGTAGAATAAACGCCACAGAAAAAACAGAAGCACACATCGCAAGGAGCAAATGTGTGCTTTTTAGTAAGCTTTTAGATCTTTGAAGCTTCCTTGAAAAGTTGATTGGAGTGTAAGGTGGGAGACTCCTGGGGGATCAGCGGGACAGGTGAGACTCCTAAGTGCGCAAAGCGCAGAGGAGGCTCACCGCACGCCCCCCGGAAAGCGAAGCACCTGAAACGGAAATCAATCACCCACAAAAGCAACAATGAATCAAAACCTTAGTTAAAACTGAACCTTAGACTCAATAAAGCTCTTAAGATCAGCAATCTTCACACGTGTTTGTTCCATCGTGTCACGGTCACGGACTGTAACCATGCCATCTTCTTTTGAATCAAAATCGTATGTGATACAGAAAGGTGTACCTACTTCATCTTGACGACGGTAACGTTTACCGATTGAACCAGTTTCGTCATAGTCCACATTGAAGTCTTTCGCAAGTGAGCTGAACACTTCTGTTGCTTCTTCAGAAAGCTTCTTAGATAGTGGCAGGATCGCTGCTTTATAAGGAGCAAGTGCCGGATGCAAGTGCATAACGGTTCTTGAAGTACCATCTTCAAGCTGCTCATCTTCATACGCATCAATGAGGAATGCGAGTGTTACACGGTCAGCACCTAAAGAAGGCTCGATGCAATACGGAATGTAGCGTTCGTTCGTTTCTTGGTCGATGTAGTTGAAATCTTCACCTGAGAATTCCATGTGACGCTTCAAATCGAAGTCCGTACGGGATGCAACACCCCAAAGCTCGCCCCAGCCGAACGGGAACTTGTATTCAAAGTCAGTCGTCGCATTTGAGTAATGAGACAGCTCATCTTCGTTATGGTCGCGCAAACGAAGGTTTTCAGATGTCATACCAAGAGACTTCAGCCAGTTCTCAGCAGTATCTTTCCAATAGTTGAACCACTCGATCTCCGTTCCTGGCTTACAGAAGAACTCAAGCTCCATTTGTTCGAACTCACGTGTACGGAACGTAAAGTTACCTGGTGTGATCTCGTTACGGAAACTTTTACCGATCTGTGCGATACCGAACGGCAGCTTTTTACGCATCGTTCGCTGAACATTTTTAAAGTTAACGAAGATCCCTTGAGCCGTTTCTGGACGCATGTAGATCTCGTTTGAGCTAGATTCCGTTACACCTTGGTATGTTTTAAACATGAGGTTGAACTGGCGGATGCTTGTGAAGTCATGACTTCCACACTCAGGACAAGCGATGTTGTACTCTTTTACGAGCTCTTCCATCTTTTCAAAAGGAAGTCCGTCAACGATGATCTCTTTTCCTGTTTGTTCAGCTGCGTCTTCAATTAATTTATCGGCACGGTGACGCGCCTTACAGTTCTTACAGTCCATCATCGGGTCGTTGAAGTTGCCGATGTGTCCAGAAGCTTCCCACGTACGAGGGTTCATCAGGATCGCCGCATCAAGACCTACGTTATATGGAGATTCTTGAACAAACTTTTTCCACCAAGCTTTTTTTACGTTGTTCTTCAGTTCAACACCAAGCGGACCATAATCCCATGTGTTCGCCAAACCTCCGTAAATTTCAGATCCCGGAAAAACAAAACCGCGATGTTTCGCATGATTTGTGATGGTTTCCATGTTTTTTGACATTTTTATTCCTCCCATTCGGATTTTGCCTTATGGATCGGTTGTTTTTAACATATAAAAAAACTCCCGTCCCAAGGCGCTATGCCCAGGGACGAGAGTTGTTATCTCCCGCGGTTCCACCCTAGTTGATCCGTATGTAAAAAAACGAATCCTCTTTTCAAAAAACAACTCCGGATTGCCGTTTCACTAATGTCTCTTGCCGGGCTCTCACCATCCCCAGCTCGCTAAAAAGAGTGTTCAATTAGCTACTATTCATCCTTCACAGCTGCATATCATCTTTTATAATAAAATAATATTACCAAAAAACAAAAACATTAGTCAAAATATTTTCTTATTCTATGCGTTTATTGCTTGTTTTGTGCAAGCTCTTTCTCCACTTGCTCTAAAGTAGGCAGTGCAGTCATCGCACCTTTTACCGAAACCGCAAGCGATCCTGAAACACTCCCGAACAAGGCCATGTCACTCGCTTCATCCAGTGTGAGGTCATCAAGCGTGCCATCGTACTCATTCAAACGATGAAGAATGCCTGAGACAAAAGCGTCGCCTGCTCCAGTTGTGTCTACAGCGGAAACACGTTTAGCAGGAATGTACTCTCCGCCTTCTTTCGTGACTACATAACTGCCGTCATCTCCAAGAGTGATAAATAGCAGTGGAATCTCATATTGCTGAAGCACCTTAATACCTTCCTCAACCTTTTTTAATCCTGTAATAAATTCTAATTCTTCTTCTGAGATCTTCACAATGTCTGCATGCTGCATCATTGAAAGGATTGTTTCTCGTGCATGCGCAGGTGTCTTCCACAGTGAGAGTCTGAGGTTAGGATCATATGAAACCCACATCCCGTTTTCCTTAGCCAATCTGACCGCCTTTTCAGTAGCACTCTTAGAAGGCTCCCCGATCAATGAAATAGATCCAAAATGGAGGATTTTATGCTCTTTAAAAAGACTAGGCTGAACATTTTTTTCTTCTAAGTAGCGGTCTGCACTAGGATTGATGTAAAAGTCAAAAGAACGTTCGCCCTTCTCGCCTAATGTCACAAAAACTGCACCCGTTCTTACTTCTTCCGTTTTGTAAACGTGAAAGGCATTCACACCATAGCTCTTTAATGTATCGATCATGAATGAACCTAGAACATCATCCCCTACTTTTCCTAAAAAAGTAGATGCCGATCCTAGTCGTGCTACTCCTACAGCCACATTTGCGGGCGCACCGCCAGGGCTTTTCTGGTAGGTGGTATTCGTTTCATCAGTTGGAATAAAATCAACAAGTGCTTCTCCTAAAGAAATAACTCCTTTTTTCATCATAGCCTCCCCTTTTTCCATATGGAAAAAAATCAGGCGTGGTTAGCCTGATCCCATCCCTTATTTCATTTTAATCTGCAATAATGACGTTTCACCTTTTGTTGCTTCAGAAGCGGCACGCTTATCCAAAGACTCAACAGCATCACCATTTGTAATTACAATAGGCGTAACAGTGCTAGCCGCTTTTTCCTTGATCAGGTCCAGGTCAAAGCTTAAAAGCTTATCGCCTGCTTTCACCTTGTCCCCTACATTAACATGACCTTCAAAGCCTTCACCGTTCATACTCACTGTTTCTAACCCAACGTGAATAAGAATTTCAGCTCCAGCTTCTGATTGAATCCCGATCGCATGCTTTGTGTGGAAGAACTGAACGATTTCTCCATCTACAGGTGAAACCACAACGCCTTCAGTTGGTTCTATCGCAATACCGTCGCCCATCATCTTTTGAGCAAAAGTCGGATCCGGCACCTCTTCAATGTTTACGATTTTCCCAGTTAACGGAGCAATAACCGTCTCCTCTTTTTTTACTTCTTTTTTTCCAAATAATTTATTGAACATTTCTTTTTCACTCACCTTTCCGTTTGCTTACCTTTATAATTTACACCTGTCCGAAAGCTTTAAAACATTTCAGTTTTATTTGGGCATTTTCGTGAAGTTTCTTGAAAGTGGTTGATTTCCGTTTCAGATGTTCGCTTTCCGCGGGGCAGGCGGTGAGCCACATTCGGACGTTTCACTCTTAAGAGTCTCACCTGCCCGCCTGTCCCACAGGAGTCTCGCATCTTACACTTCAATCAACTTGTCCATGATGCATAAAAACAACCCAAAAACAATCTTCTACATACATACTTTCTGATACAAAGAAAGCCCAAAGAGCTGGAAACGAATTCATCTCGATGCTCTTCAGGTCTTTTTATTGAACAGGGTAAACTTTCCTTATAAAAGTAATGCAGCACTTAACACGTTGTCAATTAGAAAGGTTCTTTATTGATAAAGCGCATTGGATAACAGACGGAATAAGTAATCCGTGTGATCACGGAAACCTGCTTCAATCCCGATCAGCGTCACATCTTTGCCTGCCTCTTCAACGATCACCGCTTGTCCTGCAGCCTGTTCATTACCCTTCCAGTGGCCAGCAACAAAGAAGTCGCCAGAAGCTAACGTTGCTACAGATTTCGCATTGCCTAACTCTGTAAACCATACCGGTCTGTAAACGAAACCAAGGTCAGCAGAGTTATAACCTGCTGTTACTTCATCTTCATTGTAATTCACTTTTACGATCCCGTTGCTGTTCGCACTGCCTGTGTTTACTTTTACAGTCGTTAATCCTAGCTGACTTGTTGCTCTTGCGCCTCCAGCACCAACTGCAATGTATTTTCCGCCGTTATTAATGAACGTTTGTACATTTGTCTTAAACTTTTCGTACGCTTCTTTCGTTCCAACTGTAAACGGCTTATTGCCAACACTTAATCGTTCGTACTGCAGCATTGCATCCGTTCCTGAGTAAAGGAACGCGTCGAACTGCGAAAGTCCTTTTTCAGCAACTTCAGTTGGTGTTACTTCCGTTACAGAAAAGCCTAGACGTTCAAGGGCCAGTTTCGTACCCGCGTGGCTTTGTGCTTTATTCATGCCGCCATCTTTTAGGATTGCGACTTTAAGTGTTGATAGTTTTTCTTTTTGTGCTGGTATTTTCGCAGTTTCCATTGAGATACCTGATTTCTTTACAATTGTTTTATTCGAAGCCGATAAAGTCTCTACATAAAACTGTCCATCATTTCCTTTATAAACACTTTCTCCTGCTTTTACTAAGTCGTTCACCAATTTCACAGCTTGTACAGAGCTATTTGAAATTACATATGGACCTTTACCATAAATAGAGCCGGCATAGTCTGCTTCTTTTACAGGAGCTGTTTTCACTTTTAGTTCTTCCTTAACTTCAATTGCTTCAAAGCCCCAAAGTTCTGGAAGACTCCATGCAGAAATGTCGTACATCGCAGGCGTATCGTTCGTGATATCTTCCCCATCCCATAACATCGTATTCGCAAGGCCGGCCTTCGCTTGGCTCATGTCCACAATGTATGTCCCTGCCGGATAAGTTTGTCCATTTGCAGAGAAGGCTTTCGTTGCTTTTTCTACAGAAATATCGTTTTCAAGAAGGTGATTCACTGCTTTTTCAGTAACAGTCGGATCCTTTTCATTTACCGGAAGTACGTATGCTTTCGGGAAAAATCCTTCTTCATGATACGGATGATCGAAATTGATGCCACGTTCGAAAATCTCAATTTGATCAGTCAGCATACCTTGTTTGTTATTCGTTGCAAACTTCAGAGCACCCATAACTGCGTCATTTGCCCATCTTACACCGTCCCAGCTGTTTGTCGGTGCTTCAAGCGTATATCCATATGCCCCGTGATACATCGCGTACATCGGTGTAAAAATTGGCGGATAATCGTCCCAACCCGCACTGTCATCACGTTGGGGGATATACGTTCCTGTCATATTTTTATAATGATCAGATGCATAGTTTGCTTTATTGCCAACGATTTCAGCTTCCATCGCCTCTGCCTGATCCAACGCCCAATTTGAGAACAAGTCATATTCATAGTTCGGATTATGAGGCGGTGTACATGGCTCGATAAGGCCAGGTTTGCCGTCAGAACTGTTCACATATCCGTGCAGATCAAGAAAGACCATCGGATTCCATTCGGTAATAAGATCAACGGTCTGTTTCGTTTCTTCTTGAGACTGTGTAATAAAATCACGGTTTAAGTCGATTCCGTTTCCGTTAAAGCGCGTCCCATCTACACGGCCATCCGGGTTCGCTACTACATTAAAGATGAGAATGTTACTACTCAGAATCTCTTTCGTCTCCGCATCATTATCATTGGCAAAGCGATCAATCAATTGAAGAACCGCATCTGACCCTATGTATTCCGTACCATGAATGGATCCATTAATCATAACTGGGACCTTAAAATCTGGATTCTCAGCAATCCAATCTTGAGCTTTTTGTGGATTTTTGAACATCTGCCTGCGAAGCTTTTTGTAATGTCCATATTTCCCTTTATCTTCAGGATTTGAAATCGTTACAACATACATCGGATAACCATCAGAAGATGTGCCCGATTGCTCCAAGGTCACACGCTTACTTTGTTTTTCAAAATCTTGTAGAATCTCACCTATTTTTGAGTATTTTACGAAATCATAATGCTCTGAGTTGAACGGGCTGCCATCAGCCTCTTCATAAGCATTAACGTTCGTCCATTGTTTTTGAGGTGCTTCCGCTGTTACCGCATAAGGCATAGATGCGAGTAAGCTTATACTTAACGCACCAGCCATCCATTTTTTCTTTTTCATTTGTTTCTCCCCTTCCTCACTCCGAAATAATTATACTTAATAATGAATATTTATTCAATTGTAATTTTACAAATTTATTACATCATTCCTATTCCACACATGTTTTCTAAAGCCTTTGTATATTTTACCTCTGTATATAAATGAGAAAATGTTCATAGTTCTTTACTCACATAATCGTTTTACGGTACGCGTTTTATTTTCATTACACACGCGCGCAGCAAGAAGCTCTTTGCGCGCGGTCGAGTCCATTTTACGCGCAGAGTTAATAGATATGCGCGCGCTTCCTCCAAGATTGCGCGCACAAACATGCTTTTTTAACGCACGATGGCCACCATTATGCTGCCGCATCCAAAATTAGAACCCCAAAAACACTACTGGAAAAACTTTTATATTATTTTTAAACAAATTAACTTGTAAATGTAATCGTTTTATTTTACAATCACTAATGCAAACGATTGCACCGACATGCATATACAAATTTGTAAGCGATTCATATTTTTTTGCAAACGGATGAATACGATTTCAAAAATTCAACAAAAGATATATACTAAAGGAGGAAATCGTTTTGAAACAACGTGGAAAACTCATTTCATTTGATTTCTGGCAAAAGCTTGGTAAAGCGCTTCTAGTCGTAGTAGCAGTTATGCCAGCTGCTGGTTTGATGATATCACTAGGTAAGGTTATCGCTATGTTTGGTGGCGACATGGCATTAGTGCAAACGATTGCCCGTGTAATGGAAGACATCGGGTGGGCAATCATTACAAATCTGCACATTTTATTCGCAGTAGCGATCGGAGGATCTTGGGCTAAAGAACGTGCCGGCGGTGCTTTTGCAGCAGTCATTGCATTTATCCTGATCAACCGTATCACTGGAGCCATTTTTGGTGTTAACAGCGCTATGATGCTTGAAGAAGGAGCGAAAGTTAAATCTCTATTTGGCTCTGAATTAGTTGTTGGTGACTATTTCACATCAATTCTTGGAGCACCTGCTCTTAACATGGGTGTTTTCGTCGGTATCATTTCCGGTTTCCTAGGTGCGATACTATTCAACAAATATTACAACTACAATAAGCTTCCAAATGCACTAGCATTCTTTAACGGAAAACGTTTTGTACCATTCGCAGTTATCTTATGGTCGGTTGTAACAGCACTCGTTCTTGCATTGGTTTGGCCGTTTATTCAAGGACTGTTAAATGACTTTGGTAAATGGATCGCAACATCTCGTAATACAGCTCCAGTTATCGCACCATTTGTGTTCGGTACGTTAGAGCGTCTATTATTGCCATTCGGTCTTCACCACATGTTAACGGTGCCGATCAACTATACGGAGCTTGGAGGAACCTATCAAATCATGACGGGTTCAGGAGCAGGTTCTTCTGTAGCTGGACAAGATCCACTATGGTTAGCTTGGATCAACGACCTTAACAATTTCTTAGCTGCTGGAGATACAAAAGCGTATCAAGCACTTTTAAACGATGTTGTACCTGCTCGTTTTAAAATGGGTCAAGTTGTCCTTTCAACCGCATCACTTGTAGCAATTGCGCTTGCTATGTACATGAACGTTGATAAAGACAAGCGTAAAAAGTATAAGTCCATGTTCATATCTGCAGCACTAGCTGTATTTTTAACAGGTGTTACAGAGCCGATCGAATTCATGTTCATGTTTGCTGCACCACTTCTTTATGTCGTGTACGCAATCACGACTGGTCTTGCGTTCGCGGTAGCGGATCTTATCCATGTACGTGTTCACGCATTCGGTTTTATCGAGCTTCTTACACGTACACCATTGCTTGTAAAAGCAGGATTAACACGTGACTTAATCAACTTTGCATTAACATGTATCGTATTCTTTGGATTAAACTTCTCGATTTTCTATGTATTGATCAAAAAGTTCAACCTGCCTACTCCAGGTCGTGCAGGAAACTATATTGAAACAACTGAAAACGATGCAGCACCAGCTAAAAATGAAGCTGCAACAGGTTCTGACAACTCTCAAGCTTCAGCGATCATCGGCCTTTTAGGCGGAGCTGACAACATTGAAGACGTTGATGCTTGTATGACTCGTCTTCGTGTAACGGTTAAAGACACAACATGTGTTGCAACGGAGAAAGAATGGAAAGAAAACGGCGCACTTGGGCTGATCATCAAAGATAAAGGTGTTCAAGCGATTTACGGACCAAAAGCGGACGTTTTAAAATCTGATATTCAAGATCGTTTGGGGATGTAATTCATGAAGCTATTAACGTTAAACGTTCATGCTTGGCAGGAAGAGAACCAGATGGAAAAATTAGAGATGCTTGCTCGCGATATCGCGAGTGAGCGTTATGATGTTATCGCACTTCAAGAGGTTATGCAGTCGATCGACGCTCCTCTCGTAAAAGACAACATCAAAAAAGATAATTATGCCCTTGTTCTTTTAGAGCTATTGAAGAAACTTGGCGTTGAAGATTATGACTTCGTATGGGACATGGCACACTTCGGCTATGTGACGTATGAAGAAGGATTGGCGATCATCAGCCGCCACCCGATTACATCTCATGAAAGCTTTTTTGTTTCAGACTTACAAGATATGCACAATTGGAAAACGCGTAAGATTGTAAAAGCTTCTGTTTCCTATGAGGGACAAGACATTCAATTTTTCTCCGGTCACTTTGGCTGGTGGGAAGATGATGTCGAACCGTTTAAAGGGCAGTTCGATCGGTTGATGCAGTACATTCCTGAAGAAGGTCTTTCCTTTATCATGGGTGACTTGAACAACGATGCTAACGTCCGTAGTGAAGGCTTTGATTATGTAAAAGAAAAATGCCTTTACGACACATATGAACTAGCTTCCGAAAAAGATGACGGCCTGACAATCATAGGATCGATTGCAGGCTGGGATGACAACGAAGCTGGCCGCAGGATTGACTATATTTTAAGCAGCAAGCCCGTTGACGTCCTTCAATCATCTGTACGTTTTAACGGAAAAGAAACACCAGTTGTTTCCGATCATGCAGGTGTTGCAGTGACGATTGCGTTATAAGCTTAGTTGCTCTTGAATGGGGTTGATTTCCGTTCCAGGTGCTCGCTTTCCGGGGGGCGTGCGGTGAGCCACCTAGCGCTCTGCGCTGTTAGGTGTCTCACCTGTCCCGCTGATCCCCCAGGAGTCTCGCACCTTACACTACAATCAACTTTTTCAGTGAAGTAAAAATAAACTGATCAGAAAGCAGCCTTATTTTTATAAAGATAATAAATAAAACAAACAGACAATGGGGAGCCGTTCAACGGTATCCCCTGCCCTGTTGTTTAAGAGAAAACATGGAGGTAACATTATGGAAAAAGTTTGGTGGAAAGAAGCCGTTGGCTATCAAATTTACCCTCGCAGCTTCCAAGACTCAAATGGAGATGGAATCGGGGATCTAAAAGGAATCATTCAGCGTCTGGATTACATTAAAGACCTTGGCATCGACGTGATCTGGATCTGCCCGATGTACAAATCTCCTAACGACGATAACGGGTATGACATTTCAGACTATCAAGATATCATGGATGACTTCGGAACGATGGAAGACTTCGATCTATTGATGGAAGAAGTTCATAAGCGCGGTATGAAGCTGATCATCGACCTTGTTCTGAACCATACAAGTGATGAGCACCAGTGGTTTATCGAGTCTCGTTCTTCTAAAGACAATCCTAAACGTGATTGGTACATTTGGAGAGACGGTAAAGACGGTAAAGAACCGAACAACTGGGAAAGCATCTTCTCAGGATCTGCATGGCAATATGACGAAAAGACAGATCAATATTACCTGCATGTTTTCTCAACAAAGCAACCAGACGTAAACTGGGAGAATCCTGAAGTGCGTGAAGCTCTATATGACACGGTCAACTGGTGGCTAGATAAAGGAATCGACGGTTTCCGTATTGATGCGATCAGCCATATTAAAAAGCGTGAAGGTTTCCCTGACATGCCGAATCCGAAAAACGAAAAGTACGTTTCTTCATTCGACATGCACATGAACCAAAAAGGCATCCACACGTTCTTACAAGAGTTCAAAGACCGCACATATGCGAACTACGATGTAATGACGGTTGGTGAAGCAAACGGCGTTAAAATTGATGAAGCCGATCTTTGGGTAGGAAAAGAAAACGGAAAGATGGACATGATCTTCCAATTCGAACACCTTGGCCTTTGGGATGCAGAAACAAATCCAGAGGTAGATATCGTTGAATTGAAAAAAGTATTATCTCGTTGGCAGAAAGGCCTTGAAAAAGAAGGCTGGAATGCATTGTTCATCGAAAACCACGACAAACCTCGAGTTGTTTCCACTTGGGGCAACGACGAGGAGTTTTGGTTTGAAAGTGCAACAAGCTTCGGTGCGATGTACTTCTTGATGCAAGGAACACCTTTTATCTATCAAGGTCAGGAAATCGGTATGACGAACGTACAGTTCGATTCAATCGAGGACTATGATGATGTGGCAGACAAAAATCGTTACCGCATCAAGCGTGAAGAAGGCGTTTCACACGAAGACATCATGTCAGTAATCTGGTCATCGTCTCGTGATAACAGCCGTACTCCGATGCAGTGGAGCAGCGAAGAGAACGCAGGTTTCACGAGCGGCACACCTTGGATGAAAGTGAATCCAAACTACACGGAGATTAACGTCGAGAAGCAAGAGCAAGACGGAAATTCTGTTCTGAACTTCTACAAAAAGATGATCGCTTTAAAGAAAAGCAACGAAGTTTTCACATATGGAACGTACGATTTGATCTTAGAAGATGACAAGCAAATCTACGCTTACACACGTACGATAGGTGAAGAAAAAGTAGTGGTAATCACGAACCTTTCTAAGGAAGCTGCAGCTTTCGAATCTACACTTGCGTTGAACGCTCAAAATCTGCTATTAGCGAATAAAGATGTTGCGGCTCATGAAGATGTAACGAGCTTCACGCTTCAGCCATACGAAGCTCGCGTTTATCGCGTTCAAGCTTAACGAGTAAAAACGTGCTTTCCAAAGATGGAGAGCACGTTTATTTATTGTGGCAGCTGTTTTTCAAATCGTAAAAAAGAATATAACCGTAAAAGGACGATCAGCGAACCGACGATTGATAAAGCAGGTGTAATGTCGGTGAACAATGGAGTCCATGCTAAGACAAATGCAGCTAGTGCTGTAAAATTCCCAGGGAATCCGTTTACCGGCTGATTTCCTACAAAAAGAGCAGCCCCTTTTAATGAATTTTCATAACATGATCGATGATACGGCCGTAACTTAAAAAATGCCCATACCGTGCGCAGTTCTTCCCTCGCCTTAATCGGCATCAAGCAGCTTTCACAGTTGATTTCTTTTTTCATAGACAATTCTCCTTCAAAATTACTCACTCTCTATTTTACCAATCCTTTAATCAATCCTATAGCGTTTTAAAGGACTTTTTACGATGAATGGAGAATTTTAACATGAGGAGTGATGCTATGATAAAAAAGGTAAGAATTATGCCAATCTATATGAATAAACTCCAACTCTTGATGAACCGATTAAATGACGATCTTGTTAAACAGAGTCTTGAAACAGAGATTAGCAAGATGATGGCCGGCTTTCGCGGTGAAGACTCTATAAACTACTTTCTAAACATGCTGCCGAACAGGAAAGAATGCCACGTTCTACACGATCTTCGAATCCCCCATGAATCTACTTTTTTTCAAATCGACACGCTTATTGTAAACCCCGAGTACATTTTAATCATCGAAGCGAAAAACATCTCTGGAAATCTATTCTTCGATCATACCTTCAATCAACTTTTACGCACCAAAAATGGTATAGAAGAACCCTTCCAAGACCCCATCGCACAGGCCGAACGTCAAAAGTATCAGCTTGAAAACTGGCTTTCTAAACATAAGTTTCCCACTGTTCCGATTGAAACATTAGTTGTTATGACTCATTCCCAATCCGTGCTGAGAACAGATGACCGTACGAGTCGTGTTTCGAGGAAAATCATTCATAGTGTTCAGCTGCTAGACCGAATCAGAGAGTTTCACAAAAAATATAAGCAGCGTGTGATAGTTTCGAGGGATGTGATGAACAAGATCACCAAAAGATTGATTAAAGAACACACGCCACGTGAGGTGGATGTATTTGAGCGGTATAAAATTAGTAAAGATATAATTATTAAGGGTGTACAGTGTACGGGATGTATGACCTTCGCTATGAAAAAAGGCTATCGAACTTGGAATTGTCCTCATTGTTCCCATTCTAGCAAGACCTCCCACATTAAAGCACTTAAAGATTACTCTCTTCTCATACAACCAACTATAACCAACCAACAAGCACGCGATTTTCTGAAACTTTCTTCCGTTTCAGCAGCGTCAAAGCTCTTAGTATCTCTGAAGCTGCCCCATACAGGTACTACAAAGGGGAGAGTATATGATTTAAGCTCCTTAATTGAGCAACAAAAATGAGAATCTGTCCGATTGAAGTGATAATCTGTCCAATTGAATCATTAATTTATCGGATTGGCCCCGTAATCTGTCCAATCTCCAACATAAATTGTCCAATTCAGAATTAATTTGTCCAATCCCTTTTTCAATGGCTCCACAAAAAAAAACACCCAAATTAATGGATGCTTTTCGATGTTCTTCTGCTCATTGGATCGCGATCACGCTTCTTCTCCAACGTTTCATTCATCCCATGCCCGAGCGAAGGATAAAGATTACCCGGTGCCGGATCGACGAATTGGTGCTGATTAAAGTATACATGCGGTGTTTTCCATAACGCCACGAGTGCTTTCCAGTGCGGCATTTCGTGATAGCGCTCTGGCCACATTTCCTTAATGTGCTTTTTTACGAGCGGATAATATTTTGGACTCATACCAGGAAACAGATGATGTTCCGTGTGGTAAGAGAAATTAAAGTGGATCACATCCACCCATTTTGGAACGGTAACCGTTAAGCTGTTCGCTAACGGATCGTTTACATCTGTCATCGGGTTCAAACGATGATTCGTAGAAATGTAGCTCATTACGATGGCATTTGCGATCAATAATGGCAACAATACCGCAAAGAACCATTTAACAGGCCCAAGCCATGCAAGTAATCCAAGCCACATCGCCCACGGCAACAACAGCTGAATCCAAACAGATGGGCGTTTGCTCGGTTTGAACTCCTTAATAAATCGTTTAAACATGAAGAGTCCATGCAGCGTAAACGATACAGATAAGAAAGCAAAGCTAACGATTGAACGCATCCACATTGGGAGCTTGTACACTTTTTGTAAAAATGGTTTGTGTGACAAGTTTTCTAGAGTTGGCCAAGCATCAGGATCTTTGCCGTCATGCTGTGTATGAACGTGATGTGTTGTGTTGTGCCACTTGCGCCATAATTTCGGTCCAACGCTTAATGGCCAAAAGGCAACTGCTCCTAAAAAGTCACGCAGCCAAGGTTTGCGGATCACCGTTCCGTGAAGGATTTCATGTCCCAAAAAGCCCATGCCCGCGAAACAAGTTCCTAAGATTACAGCGATTCCTATTCCGAGCCAAGGATGTAAATTATTTAATAACCCGATAACTAAAATACCGGCGATTGCGATCACTAGGTAGACTAATCCACCCCATAAACGAGATGGTACTGGTTTAAAGGCTTCTTTCGGCAGCTTTGGAGCGATTTTTGCTGCATACCAGCCAAACGATTGTAAATCTTTCATTTGCTCAACTCCTTTAAATCTGACTCTTTCGAATTCTCGTACTTTATCATGGTAACAAGGTTTGTTTTATGACGCAACTTTTTTATTACCTGGTAATAATAGTTGGTATTATGTACCCATAAAAAAACAGGTCACCCTTAAGGATGACCTCGTAAACTCATAAATATTCCAATTTCAGAACGTTTAATTTCTGATCTGTCTCCCGCTCGATGATCTGCAGCAAACGGCGGTCCTTTTGCGCAACAAAAGTAACTGCCAATCCTTTACCGCCAGCACGCCCCGTTCTTCCAATACGATGAATGTAGCTTTCCGCATCCAGCGCAATGTCATAATTAAAAACGTGAGTGACGCCTTCCACATCAAGGCCGCGTGCCGCAACATCTGTCGCAACTAGAAACTGAATCTCGCCTTCCCGAAAACGCCTCATCACGTCTTCCCTTTTCGCCTGCGAAAGGTCACCATGCAGTTCATCAGAATTGTAACCCAGGTTTTGCAGCGCCTCATTTAACTTGCTTGCTCTTCTTTTCGTCCGGCAAAAAATGATAGCTAAATAAGGGCGGAGCAAACGAATTGTCTGAACGAGATCATTCTGCTTCCCGCGGTCCGTCGTTTCCACAATACGCTGTCGGATTTCTTTTAATGTAATCTGCTTCGTTTTCACGTGAATATCGCGAGGATTTTTCGTATACGTTTCAGCAAGCTTTTTTACTTCATCCGGCATCGTTGCTGAAAAGAGTAGCGTTTGTCGATTCTCCGGCACCTCATCCATGATGTCTTCAATATCATCTAAAAATCCGATATGCAGCATCTGATCGGCTTCATCTAATACGAACGTTGAAACATGAGATAAGTCAATCGTTTCGCGGCGGATATGATCAAGAAGTCTTCCAGGTGTTGCTACTACAACATGAACTTTACCCTCAAGCTTGTGCATTTGCGCGATCACATCCTGGCCGCCATAGACAGCGAGTACATGAATCTCACCGAGTGCTTCTGTTAGTTTACGAACTTCAGCTGTAATCTGAATGGCTAGCTCTCTAGTCGGAGCAACGATTAAGCCTTGTATCACGTCACGCTCAACATCAATTTTTTGGAGAAGCGGAAGTACGAATGCGAGCGTTTTTCCTGTCCCTGTTTGCGCTTGTCCAACAACGTCTATACCTTCTAAAATTACAGGAATCGTTTCTTTTTGAATCGGCGTCGGTTCCCCAATACCGTTTTGCAGCAATAGATCGATAAATTGCTCGTGAATTCCTAAATCTTTAAAACCCATCTATTTTTTCCCCAATTCTTTGACTTTCACTGTACAGCTTTCCATCGCCGCTAACACCGCACCGCGAAAACGTTCTTGTTCAAGTGTTGCGACCGCTGCAATTGTTGCGCCCCCAGGAGAGGTTACTTGATCTTTTAACTCACCTGGATGTTTTCCCGTTTCAAGCACCATCTGTGCCGCTCCTAGCACTGCTTGAGCGGCTAAGCGGTAGGATTGATCACGTGACAGCCCTTGCCTTACACCGCCGTCTGCCATCGCTTCAATCATCATGTACACGTATGCAGGTGACGATCCGCTGATTGCAGGAATTGCATCCATCTGGGATTCAATAATAACTTCCACTTTCCCAAAACTGCTCAACAGCTCTTCGACGATTTCCAATTCGTGATCTGTGATTTCATCATTTACCGAAACAGCTGTCATACCTGCTCCGACAAGTGAAGGTGTGTTCGGCATCGTTCGAACGACCTTTATCTTTTTCCCAAAAGCTTGTTCGACGTCCCCCATCGTAATGCCTGCTGCAATCGTAATGATCATAACATCCTGCTTTACAACCTCTTTTATCTCGTCAATCACTTCAAAATACGAATAAGGAGCAACCGCAAGAAACAGTATGTCTGCCTTTTTTGCCACTTCTGAATTTGATGGATGAGTAGTGATTCCAAATTGCTCCTCTACCTGCTTTCGCGTTTTTTCCGTACGCATGCTTGCCATGATTTGATCAGCCTTGATGAGACCAGAATCTATCATCCCTCTTGCCATCGCCTGCGCCATTTTTCCAAACCCGATAAAACCTATTTTTTTATTCATCTCACGCACTTCTTTCTATCTGAACTTTAAAGAAAACTTGTTTGACGCCATATCTTTCGCGTCAGACTTAGTTGCCCTTATACTATCGACCTAAACTTGTTACGACGTCGAAAAGCATCATGCTAACATGTTATATTTTCTGATCGTGTTATAAAAGGGAAAACGTCCTTTATACAGAATACTCATACCGATAGCTTTACCTTTAGTAAACCACAAATACATAAGGTGTGTGAAATCGATGAACAAGTTTACAATGATAGAATGGCACCGAAAACAGGCGGTCGAGAATTTTAACAAAACATGGGACCTCATGGAAAAGAAAGACCGCACTCATGAGGAAGACCTGGACATGATCCACACTGCACATGCTTCCCGTTTCCATTGGGGTGTAGCGGGTGAACCTCTCCACTTTGCTCGTGGAGAATGGCAGATTTCAAGAGTCTATTCCCTTTTAAAAATGAGTGACTCAGCCCTTCTTCACGGAAACCAGTCTCTGACTCTATGCTTAGAAAATTATATAGGCGATTTTGATCTCGCATTCGCTTATGAAGCTGTTGCTCGCGGGTATCAAGTAAAAGGTGATGAAAACAAGGTGGAGGAATACTGCACGCTTGCGTTAGAAGCAGCTCAACTTATCAAGAAAAAAGAGGATAAAGAATATTTCATTTCTGAGCTAAACTCCATTAAACTAGGAAATAGAGTATAGCGTACATAAGGAGGATTTAAAGATGACAGACAAAATTGTGAATTATCTAAAAGAAAATCGCGACACACATTTAAAAGAGTTGACCGATTGGCTTGCCGTTCCAAGTGTCAGCGCACTGCCCGAGCACAAGGAAGACGTACGAAAAGGTGCAGAATGGATTGCAGATAACCTTACCAAAGCCGGTATGGACAACGTAAAAATCTATGAAACAGATGGACATCGTGTTGTTTATGGGGATTGGTTAAAAGCTGAAGGCAAACCGACTGTGCTCGTTTACGGCCACTATGACGTTCAGCCTGTTGACCCTGTAGAGCTGTGGGAGTCTCCGCCATACGAAGCGACTATTCGTGACAATAAATTATACGCTCGCGGTGCATCCGACGATAAAGGTCAAACGTTCATGCACGTAAAAGTTTTACAAGCAATTCTAGAAACGGAAGGAGCACTGCCTCTAAATTTCAAATTCTGTATTGAAGGAGAAGAAGAGGTCGGCAGCCCTAGCCTTCCAAAGTTCATTGAGGAAAATAAAGACTTGCTTGCAGCAGACGTTATCGTAATTTCGGATACAGGCATGCTAGACCGCGGAAAGCCTGCAATCTGCTACGGACTGCGCGGCATGTGTGCGATGCAGGTGGATGTAACGGGACCAAACAGTGACCTTCATTCAGGTCTATATGGTGGAGCAGTTCAAAACCCGCTGCATGCGATCACAGAGCTACTTCAATCGTTCCGTGACGAAAACGGCCGCATTTTAGTAGATGGCTTTTACGATAATGTACAAGAATTAACAGATGAAGAAAGAGAAGCGTTCCGTGCCCTTCCGCTAACTGAAGACGCACTAAAGCAACAGCTTGGCGTAACAGAGCTTGCCGGCGAAGAAGGCTATTCTCACATCGAACGCACATGGGCACGTCCAACGCTAGAATTAAACGGTGTATGGGGCGGCTTCCAAGGGGAAGGCATCAAGACTGTTATCCCTGCAAAAGCTCACGCAAAGATCAGCTGCCGACTCGTGCCGAATCAAGAGCCAGATGAAATCATTGAAAAAGTAAAAGCCCATATCGAAAAGCATAAGCCTGCAGGCATCGAAGTGAAAGTCACTCTTTTTGATAAAGGTGCACCTTATGTCACCCCATTCGATCACCCTGCGATTCAAGCGGCAGCACGTTCCTACGAAAAAGTGTACGGCGTGCCAACAGCATTCACGCGCGGCGGCGGATCGATTCCGATCGTTGCAACGTTCGATCAGATGCTAAACATTCCTGTTGTATTAATGGGCTTCGGTCTTTCAACAGAAAACTTCCACGCGCCGAACGAACATTTCCATCTCGAAAACTTCGACAAAGGCATGGAAACACTCGCTGACTACTGGTTTGAACTAGAAAAGTCGATAAAAAAAGAAGCAACCACACGATAAACCATGTAGAAGCTGGCACAAAAGAGGTTAAGTTAACCGAAATTGCCAGCTTTTCGCTATTTTGACGAAGTTTTTATGCGTGTGATTTACTTCGTGCAATGAAAACAAGCGATGACTGCGCGTAACTGAGGTGATTTTGCGCACTACAGAGGTTAACACGCGCGCAATTCCAGTAATCCTGCGCGTAATACAGACACAATCGCGCGTAATTGCTCTCTGACTGCTCGAATAAGAAAACAAAAAGGTTTCTAAGATATATCTTGCTTTAAGATCACTTTTTCTCCAATGCTAGTTGATAGGAGTGTAAGGTGCGAGACTCCTGCGGGACAGGCTGGCAGGTGAGACACTTAAGAGTGAAACGTTAAGAATGTGACTCACCACCTGCCCCGCGGAAAGCGAAGCACCTGAAACGGAGATCAACTTACTTCCAAGTCTAACAGAGAATTATCCACGAGAGGCATTTTCGTTTTCTTCACCCAATGTGATATAATCAACCAATCACAACAAAAGAAACGGAGAGTATAAAAAATGCTTTCATTTGAAGATAAAATTGCGTTAATTGAAGAAAATTTCCCAGAGCTTGAGATGCATGAAGTATCCTTAGGCCGCTTGAACTTCCATTTTGAAGGAAGTGTGCAAGACAAGAAGATTGTCGTGTATCACCTACACCCGAACGGAAACGGCTTTGTTTACGGCGGACACCTGCCTCAAAGCGTTAAGAACGAAAAGGGCTATGTTAATATTCGCGATTATGAAGCTGACGAATTGATTGCTCTTATTCAAGAATCGATGGAGTTTCTTTCTAAAAAACACGGATGGCAGCAGCCTAAGAAAGATCGTTCAGACGAAGACGAGCGAAAAGAAGAAGAGTGGTACAGCTACGGCCACGAAAAAATTCGTCTTGTAGGAGAAGACGGCATGTGGTTTATCTTTGATGAAGATGATGCGCTTGAAGCAGCTTTTGAAACATATGCAGAAGCAGAAGGCTATTTAAAAGAAGCAGGATTCAAAAAGAGAAAATAAATAGAGGTGATTAAGATGGCGGAGGAGAAAAAGAAGTTAAGCTTTCAAGAGATCGCTAAACAGCGCTTAGCTGAGAAGAAAGCACAGCAATCAGGCGGCAAATTCAGCAAAGGCCCTGTAAAAGTGGCCAACCAGCTTAAAAATCAGCAGACGAAAAAAGCAAACAATCAAGCACGGAGAACGGGTGTTTAAATGCATCGCAAGCGTTCAAACATCACTCCAGGACTCCCAGTGAACGTGATTTTAAAAGCGGATCAGCGTTCTGGCAAGAAAACAAAAGGCATCGTAAAAGATATTTTAACAAACTCACCCACCCATCCACATGGTATTAAGGTGCGTTTAGAAGATGGTCAAGTAGGTCGAGTTATCGACATTCTGAATTAACGATACAAAACGGTCTCCCCCTTGGGACCGTTTTTCTTTTTATACATATGAAATAAGATGCTACAGTTGTTCGTATACTAGATGGTAGATTTTTCTCTAAAGGAGATCGGCTTATGAACCAGGATCATTTAAGAAAACGAATTGATGTGAGTACAAAAAGAATTCCTGCAGATGTTGTTGTAAAGAACGGTAAGATTATTGATGTGTTTAACCTTGAAATGATTGAAGCCGATATCGCGATTGTGGATGGCTATATTGCAGGAATTGGAGAGTACGACGGGCATGAGACGATTGATGCTACCGGTAAATATGTTTCGCCTGCTTTTATAGACGGGCATGTGCATATCGAGTCCTCAATGGTGACACCACTTGAGTTCAGCAAAGTATTGCTCGCTCATGGGGTCACAACCGTCATCACAGACCCGCACGAGATCGGCAACGTATCAGGAACCACAGGGATTAGATTCATGCTGGATCAATCTGAAGGACTTCCACTGGACGTTCGTGTGATGCTGCCGTCTTCTGTTCCAGCAACGCCTTTTGAAAATGCAGGAGCCACCTTAAAAGCACCAGATCTGGAACCTTTCTATAAGCACCCTCGTGTACTCGGGCTAGCAGAAGTGATGGACTTTCCAGCCGTTTTTAAAGGGGATAACGATATGCTTAGTAAGATTGTTTCGGCAGCGAACTACAACGGCATAATCGACGGGCATGCGGCAGGCCTAGATGCGAACGGAATCAACGTGTATCGCTCATCCCTGATTACGACAGATCATGAATGCACAACAGCCGTAGAAGCACTAGATCGAATTCGCCGGGGCATGTACGTTTTAATTCGGGAAGGATCTGTTGCGAAGAATTTAAAAGTGCTCATTAAAGCTGTAACAGCTAATAACGCACGACGCTTTTTGTTTTGTACAGACGATAAGCACCTCGACGACCTCGTAGCTGAAGGAAGTGTTGATCATAACGTACGAATTGCGATCAAAGAAGGAATCTCCCCTCTTCAAGCCATTCAACTCGCTACTCTAAATGCAGCTGAATGCTACGGTCTAGATGAAAAAGGTGCCATCTCACCAGGACGAGTAGCAGATTTTATTTTACTGGATGATTTAGATACGATATCTATATCTGAAGTGTTTGTTGGTGGAAAATCAGTTGCTAAGGATGGCGCATTTACAGGTAAACAGGCTAACATGGAAAAACCCACAGCTCTTTTAACACAATCCGTGAACCTTCCGAAGATAGGATCTGAAAAGCTCGCGATTCCTATTAATACCGGAGATTCCATTTACGTTATTGAAGTCATTCCGAACCAGCTTGTAACAAAAAAGAAGGTGTTTCCTGCTATTACAGAAAACGGCTGCTTTACACCTTCAGTCTCTGATGATTTATTAAAAATGGCAGTTATCGAACGCCACAAACAAACTGGCAATATCGGCCTTGGTGTTGTTAAGGGTCTTTTAATTAAGAACGGAGCGATCGCGTCCACTGTCGCCCATGATTCTCATAACCTTGTCGTTTGTGGCACGAATGATGAAGATATGCTTGTAGCCATAGAAGCCATCCTAAACATGCAGGGCGGCTATGTAATCGTTAAAAATGGAAAAGTTCTCGCATCCGTTCCCCTGCCCATTTCGGGTTTAATGTCAGATCAACCCTTTACAAAAGTAAATGAGGAGATCATTCATTTAAAAGCTAAACTAAAAGACCTCGGTTTTACCGGTGACTTTGATCCGTTCTTAACGCTATCTTTCTTAACTCTGCCCGTTATTCCAGAAATGAAGCTGACAGATTTAGGACTATTCGACTTTAAAACGTTTCAGCATATCTCTGTAAAAGCGGATTAAAGTCTTAAACCAACGAATGGTTAAAAGCATAGATGACAGCCTGTGTTCGATCTTGTACATCCAATTTGCTCAAAATATTGCTCACGTGAACTTTAACTGTTTTTAAAGCGATAAACAGCTCATCTGCAATTTCTTGGTTCGTCTTTCCTTTTGTCATCAATAATAAGATTTCCATCTCGCGTGCAGTCAGCTCTTCATGTGGCTCGCGCGTTTGTTTTTGCCTCATCTTGCTCATCATCTTGCCCGTTACTTCCGGTTCAAGGACGGACTTGCCGTGAAATGTGTCGCGAACCGCTTGCGCGATATCGCTCGCTTTTGATGTTTTTAACATATAACTGGATGCTCCTGCCTCTAAAGCAGGATACACCTTTTCATCATCTAGAAAACTTGTAACGACGATAATTTTTGCTTCTGGCCAAGCCGTTGTTATCTCGCGTGTCGCTTCAATTCCGTCCATTTCGTCCATCACAAGATCCATCAAGATAATGTCTGGTTTAAGCGCTAATGCCTTCTCAACCGCTACTCTTCCGTTTTCCGCCTCTGCTGTTACTTCAATATCAGCCTGCGCAGAAAGATAAGCAGAAACGCCGATACGCACCATTTCGTGATCATCCACTAATAACACTTTAATCATACTTTTTCCTCTCCCGCTGATAAAATTGGAACTCTCACTTCAAGTCGTGTTCCTTCACCTGGCAGACTCACAATCTTAAGCGTACCGCCGATTTCAGCAGCACGTTCATGCATATTCTGCAGTCCATATGAACCTGTTTTTTCCTGATCCAGCTTAAAGCCGACTCCATCATCCTCTATCCGAAGAAGGATAAGATCGTCACGCTGCACAAGTAAAATCTGGGCTTTGTTTGCCTGTGCATGCCTAAGAATATTAGACACCGATTCTTGTAAAATACGAAACAGATGATCTTCTACCCCTTTAGCAAGTGGGATTGTTTCAATTTTCCATTTAAGCTCGATCGGTACTTTTTGCAGCAGCTCTTGTAAAAGTTCTTCCATCCCTTTTTGCAGCGATTTGCCATTCAATGCTGCAGGACGAAGATGCAAGAGAAGTGCTCTCATCTCAAGCTGTGTCTGATGAATCGTTTCTTCGACGAGTTTAAGCTGCTTCGATTCCCGTGTATCTTCTTCAGACCGGGTTTCATTGACCGCAGACATGATCATACTTGCTGCAAAGAGCTGCTGAGAAACTGAATCATGAAGCTCCCTAGCCAGCCGGTTTCTTTCTTGGGAAATGATTTCTTGAATTCGTTTTTCTTGATCAACAGCTTTCTCAGTCGCCATCTTTTGTGACTGGCGAATCTTTTCGCCTAACTGCTTCTGAATGCCTTCCATTCTTTTGGTGATCGCCCTTAACTCAAGACTAGAAACTTCTTTCATGTTTACTTGTCTTCCATCCTCAATCGAGGCGAGCGTACGATTGATGAGATTAAGCTGTTTACGGGATGTAATCCCAGAATTCAAGCCAAAGAAAGCTCCCATTAAAAACACAAGAAAAGGCAATACGAACGCTATAGGAAAATCAAGCAGTCGCCTCTCTAATAAAAAGTTCCAGTCATCGATCGGAAATAAAGAATATACAATGGCGCCTAAGACGATGGATACAGCAAAAGCTGACGCAATTCCGGAAAACAAGTGGCGCAAAACGGTACTCATACCCGCTTCACCTCCAAACTGCCAGCGATCAAACTTGTCACGATCTTCACTTTTTTCTCAGCCTCACCATAACCTTTCGTTCTAAAAAATAACGTCTGGTTGAACACTTTGGGTTCTGGCTGATCAAAAATTTGTGTATTTCCTAATAAAACAGAATGACTGACAGCCGTTTCCACCTCGTAAGGAATCTGTATCGTGATGTTACCGATAAAACCGCGTATCATAATGACCGCTTCTCCTTTAGGGAGAATCGTCTGACTCAGATCAATAATCGAGTCTCCAGGTCCGCATTGAATGTTAATGTCACTCCATTCATACACATGCTCTGGGGTTTGTTGAGTACCGATCAAGATATTTTTTAAAAGCGGCTCTTTTCGGTATATATCTTCATGCGGTGAGAAAGTATGCTGATCATCAACGTGCGGCTTGATGATAACCGGATTTTGCTTGGATTGATAAAATTCATAAATGACATAAATAACGACAGCTACTAGCAAGAGCTTAAATGTATACATACTCAAAATGTTCATGACGGTGATAAACACACCTACCCAGAACATGACCTTGCCAGAACGTCTCGGTAATCGCTTACGTCCAAAAAACATGAGTGCAGCACCAAATAAAAGCGCAAATAAAATGCCCTCACCAATCAGAACAGCTTCTAATAACAGCAAGACACAGGCGATTAAAAGCCCCCAACTGATCAAATCACTTTTTTTCATGTTCAGCATCTGCACTCACTCACTTTCTGTCATAAACGTCGTAAAAGGCGCAGCACTTTGCGCCTGTTGTCTTTTTTTATCGTATCACATACTGAATTAAACGGTAGTATGTGTCTCTTCTTTTTTCCATTCTTTTTCTAATTTTGCGAGCTTCGCTTCCATTGAGCTCGCGTGATAATCTGCGTTTACTTTTTGTTCAAGACGATCCATATAGTTTTCAAGCTCATCAAAGCGGAACACTGATTTTTTCATTGAACTTGATGGATCGATAACGCGGTCCATCTTCTGGTGCGCTCGAGCTACATTTTCCCGTCCCATCAATTCCATTCGCTTGATCTGCATATCTTTTAGTTTATGTTTCATCTGTTCATACTTTTGTTCTAATTCTGAAAGATCTTTTTCTGCTTGCTTAGTGGATTCTTTTAGCTTAGCTGCACGATTTTCATGCTGCTCTTTTTCCTGAATTGCAAACTGATAAAGCTCTGATTCATTTGCTTGTTGCGCTAGGTCAGCTTGATGAGCACGTTTAACGGCTTTCGACTCTGCTTCTTCTGTTTCAAGAGAAAATTGGTCTCTTAAAAGCTGCTGACGCTCAACTAGCTTTCTTGCTTTATTCACTTCTAACTCACATTGTCTTAAATATTGGTTAAGAAGAGAAAGAGGATTTTTTTGTTCTTTTTGGTCTAAAAGTTCATGAACATCCGCTGAAATCGAGTTTTTAATGCGTTCAAATAAATTCATAGTATTTTTCGCTCCTTTAGATTGTTTATCATTTTTCTTCGTTTTTTAGCTGTTTTTAAGTTTTGCCCATTCTCTTTCAAAATTGGTGAACGGGTCGTTATCAACTTTGTCTTCTGTTATTCCAGATTGATTCCACTTTTTATACACGATGTAAAGTACGTAGATCGCTACTGCTCCTAAGATGGCTGGTAAGTTCGCAACCGAAACACATAGACCTACAACCGATAGTGCGCCCCACCAGAACTTCTTTCCTCCTGTTTCTGCTGCCATCGCTTTCTTAAAAGCGTAGTACATAACAGCAAGACCAATCGCAAGACCAACCATCGGACCCACGTTAGCAATCAGCACGATTGCAGCAATTCCTCCAACTACAAGTAAGCCTAATTTTTTCATAGTGGCTTCCTCCTTTCGTATCTTTAGCTTACCTTCCTGCGCATTTTCTCAAAACTGGCCGAGGCTGTATTTTGAAGTAAGACTTAAGGCTTAGGGGTCTGACCCCACACAATTACAAAAACCCCATTTTGTACAAATGGGGTGGACACATCAATTGTATGAGTCAAAAATCGGATAAATAAATTTATACACGGAATTATTGACCTTAAACACGGATATATTTCGCATTACCTCGTACTTATGATGGATTACCTTGTAATTATTTCTTGTGCTTTTTTGCAGTAAACATTTTCACGAAAATGCACGTACCACATATACAAACTAGGCTCACTTTCACATCTCTACCAAAAAAGTGGAAGACTCCAAGAATTATTAACCTCTTGAGCCTTCCACTCCTTAATTCTCTATTCTTTTTTGTCCTTCTTTAGTTACTGCGCTTTTGCGAGTCATCGACTTGATGTGTTCTGGTTTTCTGAATCTTAACGCTGACCAGTCTTCATCAATAGCTACCTGTCTAACCGGTTCAAATCCTTCGTCCGATAATAACGCCGCGACCGATTCCCGTGAGCAATCAGATCCTTTATACGTTTTTGAACTCTTTTTTGGGTAACACAGCCACAGAAGACCATCATTCTCTACCTTCTCAGCCCCCAATTTCGCATCTTTTTGAAGCTGTTCATTTGTTGTACCGAACACCTGAACAAATGGATACGATTCTTCTTTTGGTTCTTCATGAACGTCTGTGTCAAAAGAACTCACCACTTCACTATATTCAGAAGGGGGATTCATAATTAGGACAGGACGATCTAGCGTTTTAACATTTAGTTTTTTTATCGTTGGATGCATGGTTATCCTCTTTCTTATACATTTTGCAATTTGCTGCTTACTAGGAAATAATCAGAATCGAATGAGCTAGATAGAAGCTTCTTCTTTACCACTTCAGGGTATAGCTCATACTGATCTAAATCTTGTAGAGGAACCCATTTGAAGACTAACCTTTCTGCTTCTAATACCGTAAATTCTTCACCATTATATAGCGGCCACTGTTCTTCTGCTGCTAGTTTAAAGTATAAACCAACCTCATGAATTTCTTTCTCTGCATAGGTAAAAAAGTTCTCTACCGTCCATAAAAAGCGATCAATGGTTACCTGTAAATTTAATTCTTCTTTCATTTCACGCTGCAGACTTGTTTGCGCATCTTCGCCGAGTTTAACTCTTCCTCCTGGTAAAGACCAGTTTGATTCTTTTTTGGACCGATGTATTAAAACACGGCCCTCTTGCATCATAACGGCTGCAACACGGTAGTTAAAAACTTGATGTTCCACATGAAACACTGCGTCCATTTTAATTCCCCCTTAAACATTCACCTTATTTTACCACTCCGAGCATTTTCAGTGAAAGCCGTTCCATTTATCGTTAAACTAATTAAAAACGCTAGACGAGGGAGCTAGAAAAAATGTCAGTTTATGATTTTTCTGTTGAAACGATTAAGGGAGATCAAACGAATCTTGATTCTTATAAAGGAGACGTGCTTTTAATTGTTAACACAGCAAGCAAATGCGGTTTTACACCCCAATATCAAGGTCTCCAATCACTCTATGAAAGCCATAAAGAACAAGGGGTAACAGTGCTCGGCTTTCCTTGTAACCAATTCGGTGCACAAGAGCCTGGAACGAGTGACGAGATCATGGAGTTTTGCGAATTAAACTATGGAGTAAACTTTCCCATGTTTGCGAAAGTGAACGTTAACGGAGATGATGCACATCCTCTTTTTAAATACTTGGCTGCTGAAGCACCAGGAATCTTAGGCTCTAAGGCGATTAAGTGGAACTTCACAAAATTCCTAGTAGACCGTGACGGAAAAGTTGTAAAACGTTTTGCGCCAACAGACAAACCAGAAACCATCGAAAAACACATAAAAGAGCTGTTATAAATAAATTGTAAGGGGTCTGTCCCCGGGACAGACCCCTTACAATTTACACACAACTCAGCTACAAATAAAAAGCTGTTCAGAGGATTCCTCCGAACAGCTTTCTTTGTTAGAACATAAGATGCGCCATCCCCACAACAATTGGGAGTGAAATAAACGTACGCAAGAAAAAGATGATAACGAGATCTTTAAAGTTAACAGGCACTTTAGATGCTAAAAGCAGTCCGCCAACTTCAGACATATAGATTAATTGAATTACAGACATGGCTGCGATTACAAATCGAGTCAGTTCACTTTCAATTCCAGCTCCGATAATGGATGGCAAGAACATGTCCGCAAATCCGATTACGATCGTCTCTGCTGCATCTGATGCAAAAGGAACTTGCAGCAGTTCTAGAATCGGTACGAACGGTGCACCTAGGTATGAGAAAAATGGTGTAAACTCAGCGACCATCAATGCAGATGTTCCAATCGCCATAACGATCGGCACAACACCCATCCACATATCAAGTACGTTTTGAATACCCTCTTTAACTAGAGTTGCCGCACTCTTGTTTTGATCCGCACGATTAACTGCTTTTTTAAGCCCAAAGCTAAATGGTGTTTCCCCTTGTGGAATGACTTCATCCGCTACGTTTTCTTTTGCACCTTCATAATACGTATCCGGTTTTCTGGATAACGGCGGGATGCGCGGAATAATGATCGCACATACAAGCCCAGCCAGTACAACTGTTAAATAATAAGGAACAATCATATGAGCCAAATCTACTTGAGCAAGAACAACAATAGCAAAAGTAATCGATACGACTGAGAATGTTGTGCCGATTACAGCCGCCTCACGCTTCGTATAGTACCCTTCTTCGTACTGTTTGTTTGTTAAAAGAACCCCAATCGTACCGTCACCTAGCCAAGATGCTAGACAGTCAATCGATGAGCGCCCTGGCAACTTGAACACAGGACGCATCACTTTAACGAGTAATGCTCCACATAGTTCTAACAATCCAAAGTTAAACAGTAGTGGTAAAAATAATCCAGCAAACAAGAACACCGAGAATAATACCGGAATTAGATCATAAAGTAAAAGCTGTCCTGTGTTCTCAGACCATACTGCTTCAGGTCCTAATTTAAACAAGGTCATCACTGCAAAAATGAGTCCAAGTAAACGTATCATTTGCCATGCGATATTAACGTTGAACAGCGTGTTCAAAAATGGCTGGTTAACAATTGCTTTAGGTTTAAAAAAGTAGGTCCCAAGCGATCCAATAACCGTAATGGCAATGATTGCTGTCATAATCTGAGGAATATAATTCCCGATTAAATCTTGTAGAATTCCTGCTAAAATCGCTACAGGAATTGTAATTTCCCCATTAAATGAGATAGGAATCATAAATAAGAAGATCCCAATTAAGGATGGAACTATAAATTTAATTAAACTGGAAATACTAGTTTGTCTCATCTGGTTGTCAATATTTTGCTTCGGTAATCCCATGATGTATGCCTCTCTTCCTTAGGTGTAAAGCGCTTTCATATACTTTCCATTACCAAGTATATGGCTTTTCTACAATTTTCGCAATATTGTAAGAAATGCTAGTTTATTTATAAAAACCTAGTGATTCTTTCCTTTTTTAAAGAAGTTCTAAACACTTCTTTAGTTCATAAAGCTCCTCATCCCTTAAGTACCGCCACTTCCCGACCTCTAATGCATGAAGATGTATATTCATAATGCGTATACGCTCTAATTTCTCTACTTCATAACCTAATGCTTTGCACATTCGCCGGATTTGCCGGTTTAACCCCTGGGTAAGCGTTATTCTGAATACATACTTACTGACAAGCTCTGTTTTCGAGGGTTTTGTTACTGTGTTTAAGATCGGAACACCTTGAGCCATTTTTTGAAGAAACAAATCTGTTATCGGCTGATCGACGGTTACTTCATATTCTTTCTCGTGGCCAAAATCAGCCTGAGATATACGATTTGCGAACTCTCCGTCATTGGTTAGAAGAATTAATCCTTGAGAAGCCTTATCTAAACGCCCGACTGCAAATACACGCTCTGGAAGGTCCACTAGCTCAAGAATGTTGCCTTCAATCTCGGGATTCGATGTACTCGTAATTCCAACTGGTTTGTTAAATGCTACATAAACAGCAGCAGCCTTTTGAGGAAGACTCTCCCCATCGATTAGAACGATATCACCCTCATTTACAAACGTATCCTTATTAGCGGTCTCGCCATTTACCGTAATCCGTCCACTCTCAAGAAGCCTTTTCGTCTCTCGTCTTGAACAATAGCCTGTTGTACTGATATATTTATGAATTCTCATCCTAAGCCTCACTTAAAGTTGCGGTTATGCACAACAGTTTATAATTATAACTGCTAATGAATATAATTTCGATAGTTTTTATAAATATCCAATATTTTTCACTAAAAAAAATTATATTACCTCTATAAAAATATCGATTTTCAGAAAATTAGTAAATCACTTTTCAATGTTCAATCCAAACTTGTAGAATGAATGTGAAAAGGGAGGTCATGCGAAATGGAGATAAGAAGACTGTCAGAAACGGAATACGAAAAATCATTGCAGCTTTCACAATATGCTTTTCAATATGTAGTGAAAAAGGAAGATCGGCCAAAGCGTTTTGAAGTGATGAAGAAGCATGAGATTTGGGGAGAGTTCGAAAAGGAAGATCTACTCTCTAAACTCCATATTCTTTCTTTAGAGATCAGTATTGATAACAAGCGATTTCCTATGGGAGGAATTGCAGGTGTAGCTACATGGCCAGAGCATAGACGTAAAGGATCTGTAACACGTCTCTTACAAAAAGCACTTCTTTCCATGAAAGAAAAAGGACAGACGATCAGCTTGCTGCACCCATTTAACATTCAATTTTACCGCCGGTTCGGCTGGGAGTTAACGGCTTCTGTTAATAAGTACACACTCGAAAAAAGTGACCTCATCCGTTACGAAGAAGTTCCAGGGACTGTGTCTAGATTAACGGAGGAAGATGGTAACAGCTTATTAAATGCTGTTTATGAAGAGTGGTTTCAAACCTACAATCATCTATTAGTCCGAACAGATGATTGGTGGAATAACCATGTGTTCACAGAAGGATACAACCGAATTATTTATAGGGATGAAGATGGAGTTCCAAAAGGTTATTTATGCTGTAAAGCTGCAGATAAGTTGTTGGATGTTCAGGAGTTTGTTTATGTCACAGAAGACGCTCGCCGTGCTTTGTGGAATTTTATCTGCCAGCATGACTCAATGGTAGATAAGGTGAAAATCATCGCACCGTCTAATGATCAACTCCCATTTCTGATCAACAACCCTCGCATTCACCAAGAACACTATCCATACTTTATGGCACGTATTGTGGATGTTGAGGCATTCTTAAAACAATATTCCTTTAAACAAGCGGGTGGTCCTATAACAATAGCGATCACAGATGACAAAGCTGAATGGAACAACGGTACTTTTTCAATAGGTGAAGATGATATTACAAGAACACCTTCAAACAATGAAGCAGCACTTTCTATGGATATTCAAACTTTGACAGCAGCACTGTTAGGCTCACATAAGCCAACGTTTTTATACCAATGCGGAAAAATAAAAGGCAAGCAAGAGAATATGATTCAATTCGAGAAAATGATTACCGAAAAGCCTATTGCTTTTCTTGATTTTTTTTAAATCCTAAGCCTTGTCCTAAATAATGGATGAGGCTTTTTTATCTCTGCATGTTTTAGGGAAAGAGGATAGGGAAAAGTAAAGTATCAGCAAATTATAGCTGAAGATTTACTTCATTGGTTATATAGGAGGTATTTATTTCATGAGCGATAAACAGAAGCAATCAGAAAAAGTAGCAGAAAAAAATTACGATCCAAATAAGAAAAACCAGTCTGGAACAGATAAGGATTTAGAGAAGGTTCACGAACAGGTCAATGATACGCTTTCTCAAGGAACAATTGATGAAAAAGAAAAACAAAAAGACAAGAAATAAGAAAAAGGCCTCCCAATCTGAGAGGCTTTTTCTTTTTAAGAAGTTCTAAATGAGTCGGGAAATTGCTTCATAATCCCGTTTGTGATTTCGTCAGCAAACATCGCCATGTGATTCATGTTTTTATCAAAGATTACAATCTCACCCGCGTAGTCTTTTTTAAGTCTTGCAGCTACTTCATCAGATACAAACTTCAAGTGAACATAAAGCATCTCTTTCACTGTTTTCTCAGACCAGTTCGGATTTGCTTTACTCATAAATCTGGCGATATCATCTGCATTACGGTACCATTCTTTATTTATCTTGCCTGCATTTACCGTATCACCCTTCTTGATTGCATCTACTAACTGCCCTGCGATTACAATATGTTCTGTTAATAGTTTACCAAGCTGGTTCCCTGCAGCATCACCGTAATAAGGCTTTATGGAATTTCCGATGTCTGTTTGATTTTGCAGCAATCGTTTTAATACTGCATTTTGATCTTCTGCTCCTGAAAGAGCACTTACAATATAGCTCCTTGTCCAATACACATGATCTTTCCACAATCTTCTTTGTTCAGAATACAAATCAATCGCATTTTGGCTATAACATGGACCAGGCACCCTTTGTTTTGGTGCAGCATCAGCATGGATCCCTGTAACAATCGGAATGGCTAACGTGAGTACCATGATTAAGCTCAATAATTTTCTGTACATATGAAGTCTCCTTTTATGTTGATTCATATGTAGTTTGTATCTTTCCTTGTTTTTCATTCTTGAATTTTTATTTAGTTGGTGTTAAGGTCGTTTATCTCCGTTTCAGGTGCTTCTAGAACACAAAAAAAGAACAGTGAACATACATCCACTGCTCCAGAGTATTTTTATAATTGACGATCCCAATGACGATGTACGGCAATAGCATCAGAAAAGCTGGATACAAAATCTTCTTTTCCTTCACCTATTACTACACCAGGGTTTCCAGCAAGTTCTGCTTCTTTTAGCCAATGAAGTCCCTCATGAGTTCCTCCAATAGGTTTGTAATGTGTAAACGCCTCGTTTGCGAAATGTAAA
Organism: Fictibacillus phosphorivorans; assembly: GCF_001619875.1. Taxonomy (GTDB): domain Bacteria; phylum Bacillota; class Bacilli; order Bacillales; family Fictibacillaceae; genus Fictibacillus; species Fictibacillus phosphorivorans_B. Next base: position 100,993 of record NZ_LRFC01000038.1, on the reverse strand, counting down.
GCTTCTTTTTTAAACATCGCGTTATCACCGCTTCCACCAACAACATATATCGCATCAAATAGTACAGACGAAGCGGTTAAAAATGTATGCATGATCTCCAACTCTGCTCCGTTATCGGCTGTTCTTTTTCCTAGCTTATCACTGATGCATTCTGCTTGAATGCCATTGCTGCTTAAAGCCTGGAGAATTTCTGCAACCTCACCACTAATAGTTGAACCGACAATAACTCCTACTTTCCTTGTCTTTGGACTTTGTGTCGTATTGAGCTGACTGAGCGCAGGAGATTTTTTGGTTACAGCAGAATCTTCCCCTTTGGGCGGTACCGCATCAATCGCTTCAGCAAACGCTGTGGCAAGCTCCAGACTCACGTGAGCAAACATATCGACCACTTGTTGCTGTACAGATTTGCTTTTTACTTTACCGAGTTCAAAACTAAAAGCATTCTTAAGGTGCTGTTTTTCCGGATCACTCATGCTGTTCCAAAACAGTGTGGCTTGAGAGAAGTGATCTTTAAAGCTCTCACTTCTGCTTTGAATTTTTCTGCCTTCCACTTTTTCCTGATAATGTACATAGCCGCCTTCTGCTTCAGGAGTAGTTGACGGCGTGTTCGCTGCTAAAGAATTTTTGTGATAACTCACTTGACCTTTATTGATCGTATGCCGTGAAATCCCGTCACGTTGATTGTTATGAAACGGACAAACTGGGCGGTTGATCGGCAGTTCGTGAAAGTTTGGGCCACCAAGACGTGATAATTGTGTATCTGTATAAGAAAATAATCGTCCTTGCAAGAGCGGATCATTCGAAAAATCAATTCCCGGCACAACATGTCCTGGATGAAAAGCCACTTGTTCCGTCTCAGCAAACACATTGTCCACGTTTCGGTTCAGCGTCATCTTGCCGACAATTTTCACAGGTACATCCTCTTCAGGCCACAGTTTAGTCGGATCTAATATGTCAAAATCAAAGTTAAATTCATCTTCTTCAGCGATAATCTGCAACCCTAATTCATATTCAGGGTAATCTCCATTCTCAATGGATTCCCATAGATCTCTGCGGTGAAAGTCTGGATCTTTACCAGATATCTTTTGTGCTTCATCCCAGACCAGTGAATGAGTTCCGAGTACCGGTTTCCAGTGGAACTTAACGAAATGAGCTTTCCCCTCTGCATTTACAAGCCTGAACGTATGAACCCCAAACCCTTCCATCATACGAAAACTCCGTGGAATGGCACGGTCAGACATCGCCCACATGACCATATGAGCAGATTCTTGGTTGTTTGCAACAAAGTCCCAAAACGTATCGTGAGCACTTGCAGCTTGCGGCATCTCGTTGTGTGGTTCTGGTTTCAACGCATGCACAAGATCAGGGAACTTGATAGCGTCTTGAATAAAAAAGACTGGAATGTTGTTGCCTACGAGGTCATAATTCCCTTCATCCGTATAAAATTTAGTTGCAAAGCCGCGGGCGTCACGCACGGTTTCAGCTGATCCTCGTGAACCAGCTACTGTTGAAAAGCGTACAAAAACAGGTGTTTTTTTTGAAGTATTGCCTAGGAAATCAGCTTTTGTATAGTCACTTAACGATTCGTATAATTCAAATTCACCATGAGCTGCGAAACCACGAGCATGCACAATACGCTCTGGAATTCGTTCATGGTCGAAGTGAGTCATCTTTTCGCGAAAATGGAAATCCTCCATAAGTGTTGGGCCACGCTCTCCCGCTTTTAACGAGAATTCATCTTCGGCTACTTTTAAACCTTGGTTCGTTGTCAGCTTTTTGCCTTTGTCATCTGTACGATATTGTTCCAACTGCTCATCTTTGCTGTTCCCATTCAACTTATTAAGGTCGCTCATTCGATTGTTCCTCTCTATATGTATTTAAACACCATATAGAGACCCTTCCCTGCAGTGGAAGAGAGCAAACTGTTTTTTATAAAAATGCTTATTTGTCAAAGTTTAATTTAGGTGCAGTTTCGGGTCCCGAAACTGGTCATTACCTATACCCAACCGGGTATTTAGTCCTTGCAATCCAGAAGTTTCGGCACGCAATCCAGAAGTTTCGGCACGCAATCCAGAAATTTTGCCTGTTTATCCACGAGTTTTTGCTCTCAATCCAAAAGTTTTAGCTATTTATCCACGAGTCTACAATCCTCGACAAGTTACGCACTCTCTTCTACTCACATATACCCCCTTAAATACAAAAAAAACGCAGCTGATAACAGCTGCGCCAACGTTATTTATTCATATGTGCTAGAAAATCGCCTAACAGATCTTCCATTTCCTGCTCTGGATTTTGAGGTTCTTCTTTTTCTTCATCTTCATCCCGTTTAGCAGAATTCCAATCAAACTGACTAAGGTCATCATCGTCAAAATCACTTGTTGAGCTTTCCGATTCGGCAGGTATGTCATCATAGCGGTCTAAAGAAACTTCATGATCTATATGTTCTTCCTGCAGATAAAGAGCTTGATCAATGTCAGTTGAGTTGCTGTTTAAAGCCGCCAGCAATGATGCGGTTCGTACCGGATTCGATATAAGCTGATACATAATGTTTCCTAATAAAGCTTCTGAATGTTCATGCTTCAACCAATCCCTCTGCATCTTACTAAGATTTTTCGGAAGCGGAATCGTAATCGTCTCTCTGTCTTTTTGAATACTTTGTCCAACACCTTGAAGAACAAACTCAGAAATTCTGCTCGAAAAGTTGCGCCTCTCTGTCTCTTTAAGCTTTTGAAGCTGTTTTAAGACGTGATCAGGGGTGTCAGAGGGAATGCGAAAAGCGATCGTTTTCCCTCTTGTTATTTCATTGGATGCTTTTTTGTCCATTTCATCACCCTACTTATACTTAAGCTTTAACGGCTTTTTTGTCTTTATCCTCGCTCTTTTTCTCTTTAGGGGCTGTTCTTCTAAGGTGATCAGAGATTAGCTTGTAATAGGCATTTGCCATCATCCAAATGCTTTCTTTTTCGTCCTCAAAGAAGTCGATGTTATAGCCATCTAAATTGTTGTTTAACGTTTTGATGTAATCTTTTAGTACAGCAGACCCTCCTCCAACAAAATAGCAGATTTCTGTTTGAGAATTCTTTTGCCAAACGTTACGAAGCAGGCGGTATTGCTTTTTCGCCAGATCTACTAAAATGCGATCTGTAATATCATGAACGCTAGTACGGCTACCGCGTACCATGATGTGGTTGCGGTTCGTCTTTTTCGTAATGATATCAACAACATCACGACGGCTGTCGAGTTCAACACCATGCTTAGAGCGGATCTCTTCTCTAATTTGCTCAAGCGCTTCAGAAACACCTAAGTTAAACCCTTGCGCTTTATCATCATCAACGTTTCTGTTCTTAATCACTGCGATATCAGTAGAAAGTCCGCCAATATCCTGAATAAGAATCGGCTTGTCGATTAAGTCTTTATTAATTATGTTAAGATCGTTATCCATTACAAGGTTAATAAATGCTGCAAAGCCTTCTGGATACACTTTTACTTCTTCAAATTTCAAATTCACCTTAATTCCTTGGTACTTTGGCGTTACAAGGAATTCTACTTGGTGAACAGATCCTAATAGCTTAGAACGGTAACCAGCGTCTTTCCCTTCTTTCACTTCACGAAGAGGCAAACCAGTACCTAAGATGTAGCTCGTATCGATAACGTTATTGTTCTTTGTGAACGTCTTTGCGTTTTCTTCTTTTACAGCATCTAGAGCTAGAGCTGCAAAAAGCATGATCAATGTTTGATCTTCTTCAGACTTGCTGCTTCCGGGATCTAGTTCAGTAGAGTTGTCACTTTTAGCAGCAAGCTGACCAACACGATAAATGACATTATTTTCTTTTAGGGCAGGGGAGTGTACTCTAATATGTATGCCTTCTAACGGGTCTTTGCTGTCTAACTCCTCAATCCCTATTACAGGACGATCTTCAATGTCTCTAGCAATTACGTTAGGGATGTTTAATTCATGATCTAATGTACCGAAAATTCCTTTTAATGAATCGTTACCTACATCAACAGCAGCAATTCTAGAATTACTCATGTGCGTACATCCTTTCTTTTTTTCAACTTTATTTTGTTGCTATGTTACTAGATTAGAGGGTTATCTTAAATTAAACAATGCCTATTTTCTTTTTAACAAATTTGTAAACACGCAAACATTTTCTGTAAACTTGCAAACATTATTGCAAACAAAAACTCTCAAACTCTCTAATCCCTTACACAGCAACATGCAAACACATTCGTAAACTTGCAAACAAAATAGCAAACAACCGCAAACATTTTTGTAAACTTGTAAACATTTTTGTTTGCAAGATATATATCATGACAAAAATCCCCTCCCCTACCCCCTTTTCATTCTCTTGATTACATAACTTGAGATAGGGAAACCATTAACTATAGTTCATTTATTTTAAAAGAGGTGATTATTACTTTGCTGCAATTAGATAAAAAACATAATCCCATGGAAAATAAAAGACTCATCGAAAAGTTAAATCGTGAAGAAGCCCTATCACAACCTGTTGATTTACTCACATCAGAAAACCTATTTAAGAATTCGAGCAAAAAGTGGTCACAGCATAAGAGTTTTAGTTTTGATTGGATAAAGTATATAACCAAAAGTTTTTTGATTAAAAAAGTCCTATATAACGATATACAAACAACTGATTGGGAGCTTGATGAAGAAGAGAATGTCTTTCCAAGTTGGATCAGTACGTTAGATCAGCAATACGAAGAACTGTATGACCATATAAAAGAGGAAGTAAACGTAATAGATTTTGGCGCAATTGGTGACGGCATAACAGACAATACAGAAGCGTTTCGGAAAGCAATAGGTAAAGGAAAGGTAATCGTTCGTATTCCAGAGGGGATTTATGTTACAAAAGGAATCAAATTGCCTTCATGGACAATTCTTTTAGGGGAAGGAAAGAACAAAACAACTTTAAAACTGCATGATCAATCATCAAAAGCAGAGTGGCTTATCACAAATAAGAATCACCTAAAGGGAAATCGCAACATAGCAGTCAAAGGAATGAGTTTGGACTGGAACATTGAACGATTAGGAGATGAAGAAAAGACGAGTGCCGGAAATAATCGATCTAGCTGTGTCACTTTTGCTAACGTTACGTATGGCTGGATGATGGACCTTGAGGCCATTACCCCCGGACTTCATTGTTTCGATGTCTCCTCTTCTGTTTATACGTATTTAGGGGATGGTACACGTTCAAGAGGAGGCAGCAAATACATTTGGTTAGATAATCTTAACGGATATGGATTTGGAGATGATGGGATTACAACTCACCACAGTGAATATATCTTTATTTCCAATTCCCATATGTGTGATCCTAGCGGCAGGTCTCATAAGAAAGGCTTTTCTAATTCTAATGGCATTGAAGTTGATGATGGATCACATAATGTATGGCTGTTAAACAACTCCACCACTCGCTGTTTTGGCGGAGTAGAAGTAAAAGCTCATCATAATGCTTCTGCTGCAACGAATGTACACATCTATGGACATATTTCGATCAATGACAACCGATCCTACAATTTTCGTCATATTGGCCATCATAAGGACATTGATCCACAATCAAAAACAGCACATCATATTACCGCAACAAATATTTATAGCATCGCTCCTAGTTATACTCATCTATACAGAGATTCAACACCACGAAGCCTAGTTGTCTCAGGATACAATCATGTTGTCATTAATGGGTTAACTATAATCGGCGATCCCTCCTACGATTATAAACAAAACCCGGTAATCGCCATTCAATACAGAGCTCGAAATGTCATACTAAATCAGATTTTCATTAAGAATTTTAAATCTGCCGGACCCGCTGTAAAAGTGTATGGAGGACCACATCGAGCTGATGATATCACTCTTTCTAACATTACCTGTGATCATACTTTTTCAAAAGCAGTTGATGTAGGACATGATATTGAAAACTCTAAAGTCCACAGCGTAATGATCCTTCCTGCAAACAAAGAGACATCTATCACTTGAATAGATGTCTCTTCTATTTCTATAAAATTTTCTCTAACTGAATGTCTAAAGGCTCTCTTTTTACGATCTCCATGTTGATTTCCTCGGCTTGTTTACATCCTACTGCTTCATAAAAGGCTTGTGATTCAATAGATGGATGAGCAGCGATGTATAATTTCGCAGCACCTAACTTCTTAGATTCTTTGCAGCATATCTCGAAAAGCATTTTCCCGACTCCTAGCCCTCTTGCCTCACTTGAAACATGGATGTAAGGAAGCTCAACATATTGATGGTTTGAGCCAAAACGTTCGCTCTCTACACTTGCAAAACCTACTAACTTCATCCCTTTATATGCGCCTGCGACGATGCCATTGTTTGTAACGCATAACATAAGTTCCTCAATCACTAACTTCTTCTTGGCAGCAGACCAGTCATCAATGAAACTGTCATCCTTCGTTTTGAATTCACCATCTTCAAGATACCATACCTTTTTTGTTTCCTGATACCTGCTAAAGTTGTCTAAGAGGTCTTCTGTTAAATCCGTTCGTTTTAAAATTTTATACAGAATTCTACTACTTTCCATCTCACTCCCCCCTCTTAAGTTTCTTCTCTTTCGATCGAAAGTCCCTCAATGTGACGCTTCTTCATGAGTTTATCTTTTTTTCGATTTTCTTTAGACTCAAAAACGATATCCATATCGTAGTTTTCAGGATAAAGCATCTTACCTTCAATATGGAGCTTCAGCCGTTTTTTATGGATGTAATGTTTTTGGTTTTCAACCATTACACCAAACTCTCCTTGGTTATTCTCTAATTCGAAAATAATCCCTGCTGTTTTTAGACTTGAAACAAAAACGCGGTCACCGATTTGAAAGACTGCATTTTGGAGACTCTCCGCTTTCTGTGGTTTTTTAATCTGATTTTTCACTTTTGAACGGGCATTATCTCTTAAATGAGTGATCTTTTCAAATCCTTCTGTGGAAAACATGCCTAAAACCTCATTGTCCACATGTGGATAACTTTCTTTTTGAGTGATTTGTTGTGCACGGTGGATAACCTCTTTCTCCATCCCGAGTTTGGTAGCGATCGCGAATGCCTGGCTTTTTCCTGCTTTACCTATTGTTAATGAATACATAGGCTGCAAAGTTTCTAAATCGAACTCCATCGATCCATTTTCAAAACCAGGTGTTAAAGCAGCAAATTCTTTTATTTCACTATAATGTGTGGTCGCTAGAATCATACTTCCTTTGCTGTACAATTTTTCAAGAATAGCAACGGCAAGGCCCATACCTTCAGATGGATCTGTTCCTGCTCCTAGTTCATCTAAAATAACGAGATCTTGTGGACCTGCATTTTTCAAAATCGATATAATATTTGTCATATGAGAAGAAAAGGTACTTAAAGACTGCTCAATGCTCTGTCCGTCTCCAATATCAACAAAGAGTTCTCTAAACACTGCAAAACAGCTGCCTTCTCCCACGGGTACATGAAGGCCAGACTGAACCATTAACGTCAACAACCCAACGGTTTTGATCGCAACCGTCTTTCCGCCTGTATTTGGACCCGTAATGATTAGGGATTGATAATTCTCACCCAAATTAAAATGTAACGGGACGCATTTCTCACCAAGAAGCGGATGCTTACCGTTATGGATACTAATCCTATTGTCTTGGTTGATTTCAACAACTCGAGCATCCATCGTTCTGCTATATTTTGCTTTAGCAAAAATAAAATCATAGTGGATCATCGCTTCAATCGTAATATGAAGCTCTCTCTCATATCCCGCTACCATTCCTGTCAGTATACCGAGTATCATTGAAATCTCGATCTCTTCTTCTGCTCGCAACATACTTATTTCGGTTTGCAGTTTCCGCACATCATTTGGTTCCATATAGACAGTTGCACCACTAGAAGATTGATCAAGGATCTGCCCATCAATATTTCGTTTAAATTTACTTTTAACCGGAATCACATAACGCCCATCTCTCATTGAAACGATTGGATCCTGCAGCATATCGCGATAAGCCGCTGACTTCATCATATGATCTAACTTTGATTTGATTCTTTCCTCTACTACGGCTATTTTTTTCCTGACTTTTAATAAGGCTTTACTGGCATGATCATCAACTCTGCCATTTCGGATACACCGATAGATTTCATCTCTTAAATCGCCGAGATCAAACATGGAGTATGCATAAGTGGATACTGCCGGTGCTAAAAAATTCTTATCCTTCATAAAACGCTGCATTCTTGTAACATTTTCGAGTAAGCCGTATATTAAAGTAAGCTGCTCAGGTGATAGGTTCAAACCTTTTTTCGGTATTTCAAGCACCTGTTCTAACCCATTTAAATTAGCGATCGGAACGCTAGCACTTTTCTCCAGAATCAGCTTAGCTTCAGTCGTATCTAACATCCACGATTTAATTATTGATAAATCTGAGGAAGGCTCAAGTTTTTCAATGACCCCTTTCGTAGCTGCATTCATTGCAAATGATCTAAGATTTTCTTTAATTTTGTTGTATTCAAGCATAGTAATGGTTTGTTTATTCAAGTGGATCTACCTCCAAAATTTTTTTCATTTAAAAAAATGATTTTTTATATCCCCTCCTCTAAACAGAGGCCAGGAACGTGCCAATAAAAAAAGACAGAAATGAACATTGTCATTTCTGCCTCATAGATAGACTTCACCCTAAAAAACTGCATAAAAAAATCGGCTCATAAGAAGAGTCCGCAGCATCAAGGAATGAATATGATGGCTTGTATCTGACCGCTGTTCTTAACTATTGGCGGCAACAAAAGAGCACAACAAATAAACCGGAGAACCCGTTTCATTTTTCTTTTGCATACCTGTATCCAAATTGTTTTAGTTAAGAACGACAACGCTCACAAACACACCATCCTTTCCACTGAATTACCATCATCATATGTAATTGTTTTACAGTTGTCAACTTAAGAAAAGAGACCCATTGAAAATGGGTCTCTTTCCTTTACGCTGTATTCGAATTTAATGTTGCTGCTTTTGAAAGTAGTATCATTGGACAGATTATTGGCTGAAATGGACAGATTATGGTGGAGATTGGACAGATTATGATGCCAATCGGACAAATTAATCTTTGAATCGGACAGATTAACCTTCGAATCAGACAGATTACCGTCACTATCAACAAAACTACTTCCACATAGGGGCAGTTTTAATGAGTAAACAACATATGGGGAGCGCGCAAACACCTCAAAGTGTGCTTACTGTCGACTTTTTAGAAAATACTGTCCACTTTTTGAGTTTTACTGTCCACTTCGCCATTTTTACTGTCCACTTCCATTCACCACACACTTTTAGTAAACAGCTTCCCATTAAGACTTAACAGATTGATCTTTATCCTTCTTGATCTGTTTACTCCTTAACTGGCCGCATGCAGCATCAATATCTGTTCCGTGCTCTTGACGGATTTTACAGTTGATGCCGTTTTTCTTGAGCGTATCATAAAAAGCTAGAACTGATTCTTGGTCACTTCGCTGATACTGACTATGCTCATCAACTGGGTTATAAGGGATCAAGTTAATATACGTTTTCTTCTTCTTGTCTTGGAAAAGTGCTGCAAGTTCAACAGCCTCTTCTACATGATCATTTACATCTTTTAATAGAATGTATTCAATTGTAATCCTGCGATTTGTTTTTTCAATATAATAGTTGATCGCATCCATTAGCTTTTCAACAGGAAAAGCTCGGTTGATCTTCATAATTCGTGTACGCAGTTCATTGTTCGGTGCGTGCAGGGATAAGGCTAGATTTACAGGGATGTTCACATCTGCAAACTCGTACATTTTATTAACGATTCCACTGGTTGAAACCGTAATGTGTCTGGAGCCGATCGCTAGACCCTTTTGGTCGATCATAATTTTTAAGAAGTCCACCATGTTCTCAAAATTATCAAATGGTTCGCCGATTCCCATTACAACGATATGACTTACTTTTTCTCCCTCACCCACTGCGTCTAAATGATGCTGAACATTCATGATTTGCTCAACAATTTCCCCGCTCGAAAGGTCTCTTGTTTTTGTTAACAAACCACTTGCACAAAAGCTGCACCCGATATTGCAGCCTATTTGGGTCGTAACACATACAGAGAGGCCGTACTTATGTCTCATAAGGACGGTTTCAATCAAGTTGCCATCCTGCAGTTTAAATAAAAACTTTACCGTTCCATCTGATGCTTCTTGCTTTACATGCTCACGAAGCGTTTGAATCGTAAAATTGTCGGTTAATAATTGCATACACTCTTCTTTAATATCGGTCATTTCCGAAAAAGTAGTTACCCGTTCTCTATATAGATAGTTCCAAACTTGTGTAGCGCGGAAGGGTTTATATCCATGCTGGCCGAGCCAGGCTGTAAGCTGTTCAATCGTTAATCCATAAATGGAGTTTCTGTTCATTGATCAAGACCTCTTTTCAAAACCTTAAACTTATTCTTCTATACTACTGAAATCTTACTCGTATCACAATGTTATAAGTATTTTCCCAACACCTTACAATTATTTTGATCCTTTTGTACATACTATCCGGGTAATTTCTATACAAAATTTATACACTTTTTATACTTTGTATTTGCATAGTTATAAGTGAAAACGGCTTCATAGGTTGTAATTTCCATTTACGAATGCATAAGAACCTGTAATAATAGATAAGCCGAAAACTTTTGACAATAATAAATATTTCAAAGTATTATATTTAATGAACTAAAGGAGGTTGTCTTATGTCAGACATCAATAGACAGAAAATTGCGGATAGTGTACCTCAAAAAGGCTTCTTTGGACATCCTAAAGGTCTATTCACACTATTCTTCACTGAGTTTTGGGAACGCTTTTCTTATTATGGGATGAGAGCGATCCTCATTTATTACATGTACTATGAGGTTTCTAAAGGTGGTTTAGGGCTAGAAGAGTCCACTGCTTTAGCTATTATGTCCATTTATGGTTCACTCGTATATATGTCAGGTGTAATCGGTGGTTGGTTAGCAGACAGAGTTTTTGGTACATCTAGAGCGTTATTCTATGGTGGTATTTTAATAATGATCGGACACATTGTCTTATCATTACCAGGCGATCTGACTATGTTGTTTATTTCAATGGTCTTTATCGTAATTGGGACAGGCTTACTTAAACCTAACGTTTCAAGCGTTGTAGGTGACATGTATTCACCTGAAGATAATCGCCGAGATGCTGGTTTCAGTATTTTCTATATGGGTATTAACCTAGGTGCTTTCATCTCTCCATTGATTGTAGGGGAAGTTTCAAAAACTAGCTTCCATCTAGGATTTGGGATTGCTGCACTTGGTATGCTTTTAGGACTAATCGTATTTGCTGTTACTAAGAAAAAGAATCTTGGTCTTGCAGGTACTTATGTGCCCAACCCATTATCACCTGCTGAGAAGAAAAAAGTTTCATTAATCGTTGGTATTAGTGTGGTTGCGTTAGCTGTAATCTTAGGTACAACAATCCCTGCTGGTATCTTTACATTAGACGTATTCATTACTCTAGTTGGTATTTTCGGTATTACCATTCCGACACTTTACTTTATCGTAATGTACCGCAGCCCAAAAACGACGGCAACCGAGCGTTCAAGAATTATCGCTTATATCCCGTTATTTATTGCTTCTGTAATGTTCTGGGCTATTCAAGAACAAGGGTCTACCATTCTTGCTGTATATGCAGACAAGCGTACAGACCTTGAATTTGCAGGTATCACAATTTCACCTGCTTGGTTCCAATCATTAAACCCATTGTTCATCATTGTTCTAGCGCCGTTATTCGCTTGGATCTGGGTGAAGCTTGGTGACCGTCAGCCGTCAGTACCTAAGAAATTTGCTTTAAGTTTATTATTTGCTGGACTATCATTCCTTGTTATTCTTCTGCCTGCATACTTTGGCGGAGAAGACGCACTAGTAAATCCATTATGGCTTGTTCTTAGTTATTTTATCGTTGTAATTGGTGAGCTTCTCTTATCACCTGTAGGTCTTTCTGCAACAACGAAACTTGCACCTGCTGCATTCTCAGCACAAACAATGAGCTTATGGTTCTTATCCAGTGCAGCTGCACAGGCAATTAACGCACAAATCGTTAAATTTTATACAGATAAAACCGAAATGATGTACTTTGGAGTAATTGGTGGAGTAGCCATTCTTCTAAGTCTTATCCTGTTCATGCTCGCACCAAAGATTCAAGTGTTCATGAAAGGTGTTCGTTAATAACAACATGCATAAAACCACTGATGTAATGGAATTGCCATTATGTCAGTGGTTTTTTTATTCATTCAAACAAATGTAGCTTTTATTTTAACAAACCATGCAGGAGTCCAAGCAATGTAAAAACCAAATACTCAAGGACATATATGTTTTCGTTGTTCTCTCACAATATCCATGAATGACTTCCACTTTATCTTCAAATCTTTTTCCTTAAATTATAAACAAAATTCTATCATTACTTGAACGTATGTATTTTTCTTAATCCATTTTTTCTAAAATCGTTATTTGTCCAAGCAATTGAGACAAGCTTGCGTAAGATAGGATAGAGGGGGAACAGAAGGTCCTCTTCTCTGAAGTTCGGTATAGAAGGGGGTGTCTATAGTGAGCCTACTACAAGCCCTTTTTGGTCCAAAGAAAAGAAAGAAAACTTGTAAAAAAAGACCAGCATAATTGGAAAATGCTAGAAAAGCCGGAGATTTCTCCGGCTTTTGCATTTGTATTTAACCTTTCATAAATAGGCCGATGCCTTTTTAGCTTAAGATGGGACAATATCCAAACTTTTTCATAGATAACCACATATAGTACAAGCATAGGGGATATTTCGGAATAACTGCATCAGTGTTTTTTGACAACCATTTAAGATACAATTTTGCTTTTTTTCATCAATCTTCCCTTTTCAAAGTAATACAAGGGGGAATATATTTGTATATTCGTAAACGGGTTCCTGGTAAAGACGATCCTTTATTAGCAGATTTAGTCGTTAATAACTTTCAAGTCCGCAGAGAGGTAATCGAGTTAATTTTAAAAATGGCGAATGAAGTCATGGTTATCTGTGAAAGCAATAACCAAATTGTAGGTTTTGTTTGTTATCGTTTTAGAATTGGAAACATGATTTTTGTGGACTATGTTGTTTTAGATACGAAGCATCAAGGAAAAGGGATCGCCAGCTCCTTTCTTCCAGTTTTCGAAAAACACTTGTTGGAACAAGGCATCCACACTGTTTTTGGTACAGTAGATGAGGACAATACCGATGCATTAAACGTATTTAAGCATTGGGGCTTTAAGGTACAAGGGCAAATCGGTTCAAGTATTGTCATTCAAAAAAATATTGAAACCTCTAACACTGATTCTTTGCCAAGTGAACGCTCTTCATATGTTAGAAAGTTGAATACACCTCCGTCACTTCGTCCATAGAAGAGAAGGAAATAGCAGACCTTGTTAAAGAGGTCTGCTTTTTTCTTGCATGTAAAAAGCTGACTTATGCCTTTGTCCTAGACAAAAGCATTGTCAGCTCATTTTTTAGTAGAAAAGATAAGGCTAATTGCGATTATCGATCTGATAGATTCTGTTGTATTTTCATCTTTTTAGATGCTTGTACATGACCATTCTTTGCGTTGAAGATCTCATCGATATATCTCTTATTCCAATCGAAATGAGTGTCTTGATCAGAGCAGATGCAGCCGCTTAAATCATACCGAAAAAGGCCGCAGTGCGGGCAGTTATTCAATAGAAGTCCCCCTTCCGAGTCAACATAGGATATTCTATGAAGGTTAAGGGAGTTGGTAACGGCTATTGGACAAGTTTTTTTGTCTATTTATTTACTCATCCAATCTGGCTTATGAAACTCTCCAAAATTACGCTCTATCACTTTTCTAAATTCTTCAGATTCTACTGCAGCTTTAAGATCTTTAGCAAGTTTGGAATTCTTATCATTTTCGAGTACAACAATTCGATTAATGATCTCCTCAGGCAGTTTGTCTTTAACAAGAGCATCCTTTAAGTCCAGACCTGAAGAGAGGGCAAAGTTTCCGTTCACTGCCGCGAGATCTACCGAGTCTAGTGTTCGTGGTGTTTGCGCAGCCTCTACTGGCTGAAACTTGAGATTTTTTGGGTTTTTAGTAACGTCTTTTTCAGATACTTTTAAAGGGTTTGCGGAATTATCAATCTCGATTAATCCGTTATCTCGTAAAACCGTTAACCCTCTCGATAAGTTAGTCGGATCATTTGCTAGAGTAACCGTGCTTCCAGGCTTTATTTCATCTAATGTTTTATATTTCTTAGAGTAGATGCCGATTGGTGCAGTGGGCACCGTTATAACAGAAGCGAGTTTCATATTATTCTCTTTTCCAAAGGCGTCCATATAAACCTTATGCTGAAAGAGGTTTGCGTCCAATGAACCGCTTTTTAATGAAATATTAGGCTGGACATAATCGTTAAACTCTTTCACTTCAACTTTGTATCCCTTTTTCTCAAGATACGGCTTTACTCCTTTTTCAAGCATATCACTGTATGGAACGGTAGCGCCTAGAGTAATTTCCTTTTTCTCGTTTTCTCCTGAAGCACCACAACCTGACAATAGAACACTAATAAAGACTGCAAATAAAAGTAATGAATATCTTCTCAATTTGTCTCTCTCCCCACTTTATTATTTACTTTCCACAAAGGCTCTTCTGAATTTTGCCGCCGGATGATCATTTGGCAATAGCGGCTCCCCTTGGGAGAATAATTTTTCTCGAAGTGTGCCTTGTTTATATTCTTTTTTGTACAGTCCTCGCTCTTGAAGAACGGGTACAACCAACTCCACAAAAGATTCTAGATCACCTGGTGTAACGAGATGGTTTAAGTTGAATCCATCTACTCCTGATTTTTCAAATTGAGCTTGTATACCATCTGCTACTTCTTCTGGGTTGCCGATGATAAAACTACTTCTATCTGGTGATTCAAAACGAGTTAATACTTCTCCCACCGTAAGCGGTTTTGGCGCATCGGTTGTAAGCATAGCCGCTTTATAATGTCCGCCCTCTGTGGATTTGTTGTAACCAAACGGAAGATCAGGATCTAACTCTTCATATTCGGCAATATCATAGCCGCTTGCTCCGTATTGCGCTTTTGCCGCTTCAGCACTCCAGACGCTTGTATATGCTTTAAACTTTTCTTCTGCTTCCTCAGTGGTATTTCCGACCACCACGTTTAAAAACGAAAAGATCTTAATGTTTTCTGGATTACGTCCATGTTTTACAGCGCGTTTACGAATATCGTCAGCATAAAAACGAATTCTTTCTGGTGTTGGTCCACCGACAAAAATACACTCTGCATGCTTTGCTGCAAAATCACGGCCCCGCTCTGATGTTCCAGCTTGATAGATAACAGGAGTCCGCTGTAAGGATGGTTCGCTTAAATGTGGCCCTTCCACTTTAAAATAGTGGCCATCGTGATTGATTTCATGAACTTTCTCAGGATCTACAAGCGTATTGGTTTCGTGGTCTTCAACAAATGCACCATCTTCCCAGCTGTTTTCCCAAAGCTTGTATGACACTTCTAGATATTCATCAGCAATGTTGTACCGTTCATCATGTTTGATCATATCCTCTAAACCAAAATTTCTTGCAGCGTTCGGCAAGTAAGACGTGACCACATTCCAAGCGATACGACCTTTTGTTAAGTGATCAAGTGTGGAAAAACGTCTCGCGTTGCCAAAAGGCTGTTCATACGTCGTACTGACCGTAATGGCAAACGATAGATTTTCAGTAACACTCGCCATCGCAGATATGAGAAGCGCTGGATCGTTTAAAGGCACTTGCAGTCCATCGCGGATCGACGGATGCTTGCTTCTTTTGTACACGTCATAAACACCTAGTACATCTGCAAAAAACACTGCATCAAACTTCCCCTTTTCGAGAAGTTTTGCGTATTCAATCCAATAATTCAGATCCTTATAGTTTCGGTGTCTCTTGTTCTCAGGGTGCTTCCAAAGGCCATGAGAATTATGCATGGCACTCGTCATCTCAAACGCGTTAAACAAAATTTCTTTACTCAAAATAAATTCCTCCGTATCCTGTATTTTCGTACCTGTTCCAAGAGAAAATAAAAAACCTCTTCACATGTAAGAAGAGGTTTGAAGATACGTCAAAAAAACATACGTATACGTTTCCTCTTATCTTTCAAGCGATTCCGCTTGCTGGAATTGGCACAGTACTAAAAATAGTTGTTGCCGAGGCTTCAAAGGGCCAGTCCCTCCACCTCTCTCGATAAGAAATCGATATTATTGAATTTATCAACAGAATATACAGGAATAAAAATGGTCTGTCAACGATTTATTTTAGAAATGAGTAAATGTTCTTAGTTTTCAGTTTTTAATTGACAGCGGTTTGCTTGATGCTTTATAGTGATGACTAATAAATGAATATTGTATGATTCTTATCAAGAGTCAGGGGAGGAACTGGTCCTATGATCCTGCAGCAACCGCTTTTTTAAAGAAAGGTGCTAATTCCAGCAGATGTTTTTTGAATGTCTGATAGATGAGAGAGCGTGTGAGCATCATGGAATTTACGTCCTCTTTCGTCTTTGAAAGAGGGCTTTTTTGTGCTTAGTTGTTCTTTGAAGTACTTGATAGCTGTTGATTTCCGTTTCAGGTGCTCGCTTTCCGTGGGGCAGGGGGTGAGCCACATTCTGGCGTTTCACTTTTAAGTGTCTCACCTCCCTTCCTGTCCCACAGGAGTCTCGCACCTTACACTACAATCAACTTTTCAATGAAGTCTTTTTATAAAATCAAAAGACCAAATTCTAAAACCAATTTAAAAAACTTTAGGAGGGAACCATGAGCATATCTTTGAGAAAAACCATTCAAAAAGATAGTTTTGAAGAAGCGATAAATACTGCTCTAGCATTAAAAGAAAACTTCAAGAAACGAGCAGAGCATGTAGATCGTGAAGGCGTTTTTCCCCATGAGAACTTTCAAGACCTGAAGAATCATAACTTTCTTTCTCTCACCATTCCAAAAGAATATGGTGGTAAGGGGTTAAACCTTCTCGAGTTTTTAACGATACAAGAGCATTTAGCTGAGGGAGATGCTCCTACTGCCCTTTCTCTTGGGTGGCATTTGGGTACCCTTTTAGAGGCGGCAGAAAACCGTCATTGGAGTGGTAATTCATTCGCTGATCTTAGCCGGAAAGTTGTGGAACATAAAGCACTCATTAATTTGGCTCAAACAGAGCGTGCAACAGGAAGCCCTTCTCGAGGGGGTATGCCTACTACATCTGCCGTAAAGAAAGCAGATGGATGGCTGATCAACGGAAGCAAAGCTTTTACGTCTATGGCAGAAGCCCTTGATTTTTCGGTCATTACAGCGACGATCTCAGGAACCAATCATAAAGGATTTTTCTTAGTGAACCACCAAGAAAAAGGCGTTTTTGTTAAGGAAACTTGGGACAGCATCTCGATGAGAGGTACAAAGAGTGATGATCTGCTATTAAAAGACGTTTACGTACCACAGGAAAATCTTCTTGTCATAGAAGATGGGAAGAACAGCATACCAAAGGGCTGGTATTTGCAGGTGCCTGCTGTATACCTGGGTATTGCAAAAGCAGCGCGGAATTATGCAATTGCATTTGCATCAGAGTATAGTCCTAACACTTTATCAGGACCTATCTCAGACGTACCAGAAGTAAGAAGAAAGATTGGAAAGATAGAACTTGAGCTCTTTCAGGCAAGAACCATTCTTCATGCCGTTGCTGAAAAATGGGTAAACCACCCAGAACAACGTCAAAATCTAGCGACAGAACTCGCTGCTGTTAAGCATTCTGTAACAAACAGCGCAAACAGAGTCGTTGATCTCGCGATGAGAATCGTTGGAGCTAGAAGTCTTTCTGTACAAAACCCGCTGCAGCGGCATTTTCGAGATGTGAGAGCTGGCCTTCATAATCCGCCAACAGATGATGCGATCGTCTATTCATTAGCAGATGCAGCACTTAAATAAAAGAAGTCAACTAACAGATTCATGTTAAACTAAACATTTTTTTGTATGATGAGTTTTACATCACCATAGGTTATTATGGATACAATATATTTCCATATCAATCGATAAAAGGTGGTTTACTCATGAGGGCGCTTCTGCAATTCACTTATTTACAAGCACTTTCTTGCATCTTTCCAGTCATCATCTTTGGTGCGTTAGCTCTTTCAAAATTCGTCAGCATTCCGCTCATCCCACGATACGATTTCATACTTCTTTTATGTCTCATCACACAGGTTGCCATGATCGTAACGAAGCTTGAAACGATAGATGAACTAAAAGTCATCTGTGTCTTTCACTTGATCGGCTTAGCTCTTGAGCTTTTTAAAGTACATATGGGATCTTGGAGCTATCCTGAAGAAGCCTATTCTAAAATTTACGGTGTACCTCTCTACAGCGGTTTTATGTATGCAAGTGTTGCTAGCTATATTTGTCAAAGCTGGCGGAGGTTAGATCTTCAGATTACGGGTTGGCCGAATTCTCTTTTTTCTTTTGGAATATGTGTAATGATCTATTTAAACTTTTTTACCCATCATTACTCGTTTGATGCCAGGTGGATTCTAATTCTGCTCTTATTTCCTATCTTTTATAAGACAGTTGTACATTATACGATTAATGACCGTGTCTATAAGATGCCAATCCTTCTTTCTTTTTTGCTGATTGGATTTTTTATCTGGATTGCGGAGAACATTACAACGTTTCTTGGAGCCTGGCAGTACCCTAATCAGGAAGCGTCTTGGTCACTCGTTCACATTGGTAAGATCAGCTCTTGGTTCTTGCTTGTCATTATCAGCATCATTATCGTTGCACAATTAAAACGAATTAAAAGCCACCAAGACGATATTTTTTCTCATACGAAACACCTTTAAGCTCGGCAAGCTTTCAGGTGTTTTTTCTTTGTTTAGCTCCATCTCAACAAATCAGCAAGTTGATGTACTTTCCATTTGACGTACCAAATTTACGATTTTCGTATTCAGATACACACATGCAGTTAAGTCAGCAGTCTAGAGAAATTACCGTTCGTGAGCTCCCAATTACAAAGACCCATGTCTGTGGTTTCTAGAAATGTTTAAAAGTGACGATCGTTAAATCAATGCATGGCATTAGCTTGCTCAGACGAACTTACATGCAAGTCCTGTGCTGATGCGTTCACTTAGAAAAGAAAAATGGCCAGTGGTTAAGTATGATTGATTCATTCTGTAGAAATTAATAAATCATCACCTTCTTTTTTTAATGTTTCATGTGGAACATTGTTAAGAATAATACGCTAAGGAACACGCTTTAAGGTATAATTTACCTATTACAAACTCTGCCGAGGAGAGCTGCAAAATGGCTGAGAAAAGCACATCAAACTACATACTACATGCAAGTAGCAATCAATACCATTGGGAGGGTAACGGACTTCTCTCTATTAAAACCTTCTCAAATGGAAAGGCTCATTACAAAACGAATAAAGGGTATTTTGCAGTCGAAGAAGGACGTTATCTGCTCCTTAATGAAGGTCCATATGCCATCTCTATCGAAGAACGCAGTGAGGTCGAATCCTTCTGTGTTTTTTTCCAAGAGCATTTTGCAGGAGATGTTTTACGAAACATGTCCCATTCAGCGAACAAGCTGCTGGATGATCCTTTTAACAACATTCCTTCTGCTGCATTTTTTGAAAAAACCTATGAAACAAGCAATCGCTTAATGTATGTGCTCGATCATCTCAAAGAAAGTGCCAGTGAATATACAAATGATTTACACTTGTTAGATGAACAGTTTCATCTTATTATGGAAATTCTCCTCATGGAACAAACAAAGACATTCCGAGAAGTCGGTCGGCTTGACGCCGTACATTTGTCTACTCGTGAAGAGATTTATAAGAGAGTCAGCATTGCACATGAATATATTAGAGCTTTTTATGATAAGCGGCTTACATTAGAAGAGATTGCAGCCATTTCATGTTTGTCCCCTAATCATTTATTAAGAAATTACTCAGCCATCTATAAGAAAACACCTTTTCAGGACATCACTGAACGAAGAATCGCTAAAGCCATCCTTCTGTTAAAGCATACAGATTACTCAATGACCGATATTACATTTGAAATCGGACTGAACAATCCTGTTTCATTCAGCAAACTGTTCAAACAGCATGTTGGACTCTCTCCCCTTCAATATCGAAAAAAGGTGATATTGGATAAGAATTAATTCTTAAGATTGTTTATGATGATTGAAGAAAATGAAAAGGAGAGATCAGTATGACGATTCAAACGAATGTTATTCAAAACGTGGGACAGCTTGCCGTACCGGTTCATAACATAAAGAGGTCGATTACTTTTTATGAGGAGATCTTAGGGTTGAATCTATTATTTCAGACGGATACGATGGCATTCTTTGACTGTAACGGACTTAGAATCATGTTAACCCTGCCTGAAAAAGAGGAATTTGCTCATTCTAGCTCTGTTATTTATTTTAACGTGGCCGACATCAAGCAAGCCTACAGCACGCTTCAGGAAAAAGAAGTAACATTCATCGATTCACCGCACATCGTTGCAAAAATGGGAAATACAGAAACGTGGATGGTATTCTTTAAAGATTCTGAAGGAAATACACACGGTTTGATGAGTGAAGTTGACGTTTTATAGTTCCTCAAAGGATCCTCTCGTAAAGGATCCTTTTTATATGATCCAAAGTGAGCTTGCAGCCTTAGTAGTAAATATCCAGGTTTTGCTATAAAATCTAACCATACAACTTTTATGATGTGGTGATAAAGTATGTTTAAGATTCTGCTTATAGAAGATGACTCAACACTATTTAACGAGATAAAAGAACGTTTAGCTCAGTGGTCTTATGAGGTGTATGGTATTACTGACTTTACTCATGTCATTCAAGAGTTTACTACGATTAAACCTGATTTAGTCATCATTGATATCCAGCTTCCTAAATTTGATGGTTTTCATTGGTGCAGAAATATCCGCTCTCATTCTAATGTTCCCATTATCTTTTTATCTTCTCGTGACCATCCAAGTGACATGGTGATGTCTATGCAGCTTGGAGCGGATGATTTTGTTCAAAAGCCCTTTCATTTTGACGTTTTAATCGCTAAAATTCATGCTATCTTACGTCGTGTTTATAACTACAACACCGAGGCCGTGTCCTTGAAATCATGGTGCGGGGCAACCATTGACTATGAGAAGAATTTAGTTGCAAACGATAAAGGGTCTGTAGAACTGACAAAAAATGAAGTGTTTATTCTTAAGCTTCTGATCGAACAAAAAAATAAAATCGTTAGCCGTGATAATCTTATAAACAGCTTATGGGATGATAAGCGGTTTATTAGTGATAACACGCTGACCGTCAACGTAAATCGCCTCCGAAAACGTTTAGATGAGATCATGTTAGGCCAATATATTGAAACCAAAGTTGGCCAAGGCTATATGGCGATTGAAGAGAATAACGTATGATTAAGCACTTTATAACAGAAAGGCGAAGCTGGATTTTGTTCTTCCTTTTACAACAGCTGATTTTATTATTCGGCGCTTATGTTGACCCATCCATTTCCCTGTCAGCTGTGGGTTATTTTGTTTTTTTATTTTCAATTCTCTTCTTTTTGTTCTTATTTTTACGTTATCAAAAAGAAACGATTTACTATAAACAACTAGAAGAACGTATAAATGACATGGATCCTTCTTGTCTTCCAACTGCCCGCTCCCCTTTTGAAACGATTGTAGAGAAAAGTATCTTAGAACAAACTCAACATTTAAACCAAGCCGCTTCAAAAATTAGAACGGAGATTGAGCAAGAAAAAGATGAGATGTTATCTTGGATTCATGAAGTAAAAACACCTTTAACCGCATTACACTTAATGATTCAACGGATAGACGATAAATCATTAAAAGCTGACTTAACCTATGAGTGGCTGCGCATTCACCTTCTGCTCGATCAGCAGCTTCATCAAAAGAGAATTCCTTTTATTAAAAATGACCTTTATATGGAGAACACTGATTTAGAAACTCTTCTTTTTTCCGAACTAAAAACACTGCAGTCGTGGTGTATACAAAAAGGAATAGGATTTGATCTTGATCTGCAGATTACGCATGTTTTAACGGATACAAAGTGGCTTGCGTTTATCATCCGGCAGATCCTTACCAACGCCGTAAAGTATAGCGATGATTCCGATATCAGGATAAAAAGTTATGAACAAGATGAACGCACCTATCTTGAAATAACGGACTTTGGACGTGGAATTGACGCGCGTGATCTATCTCGTATTTTTGATAAAGGGTTCACTTCAACTTCTCAACATCATGATCAAGCGTCAACCGGTATGGGGTTGTATTTAGCTCAGAAAGCAGCGAATTCTCTTCATATAAAAATCTCTGCAGCGTCAAAGCTGCATGATGGAACGACCTTTACCCTTGTTTTCCCTAGTAAGAATGAATTTCATCAGATTATGGGCATGTGACAAAAGTGTCACATGCTTTTGTATTTTGTTCGGTCAATAGAAGGAATAACAGATGAACTCTTTCTATACTAAAACTATCAGAGAGGGGTTATGGAAATGAGTATTTTGAACGCAGTTAAACTTCATAAAAGTTACGGTACTAAAAATAATAAACAGCACGTCCTAAAAGGGATTGACTTAAACGTTGAAAAAGGGGAATTTGTAAGTATTATGGGGGCTTCCGGGTCTGGGAAAACAACATTGCTAAATGTCCTTTCCTCGATCGACCGGGTAAGCGAAGGCACCATTCATATTAATTCTGTAGAAATGACAGCTATGAAAGAAAAACAGCTTGCTGAATTTCGCAAGAACCATCTCGGGTTTATCTTTCAAGACTATAACTTATTAGACACGTTAACGGTGAAAGAAAATATTTTATTGCCTTTATCCATTTCAAAGACACCAAAGAAAACAGCCGAACAAAAATTCGAAATGGTAGCGGATGAGTTAGGCATTCATGACATTAAGGACAAATATCCAAATGAAATTTCAGGTGGTCAAAAGCAGCGTACTTCCGCTGCTCGAGCATTTATACATGAGCCGAGTATCATCTTTGCAGATGAACCAACAGGTGCTCTTGATTCAAAATCTGCATCTGATTTATTAAATAAACTGAGTGCTCTCAATGAAAATCGTATGGCCACCATATTAATGGTGACACATGATCCGGTTGCCGCAAGCTATTGCAGCCGTGTGGTGTTCATTAAAGATGGACAGATCTACACGCAATTGATGAAAGGCGACCAAGATCGACAGAACTTCTTTAAAGACATCATGAAAACGCAAGGTGTTTTAGGCGGTGTCCACCATGAACATTAATCAGCTTATTCTCCGAAATAGTAAGAAAAACTTGAAAAACTATTACCTATACGTTTTTGCCTTAATCTTTAGTTCAGCTCTTTATTTCGCATTTGTTACGCTGCAATATGATCCCTCCATGGATTCCGTTGAAGGCTCTGTGAAAGGAGAAGCATCCATACGCGCTGCTTCTGTCTTGCTTGTCATTATTGTTAGTATCTTTCTGTTATACGCCAACACCATTTTTATTAAAAGACGAAGTAAAGAAATCGGATTGTTTCAGTTGATCGGCATGACCAAAAGTGAAATATTCCGTATGCTAACTGTTGAAAATCTCATACTCTATTTCGGAAGCTTAGGAATCGGCATTTTTGCTGGCTTTTCTTTTTCGAAATTAATTATTTTAATACTGTTTAAGACAACTGGGGTTGAAGCAATCGCAACTCTACGTTTTTCAACACACGCTCTTATTCAGACGGTTATTGTTTTTTCTGCTATCTATCTATTTATTATGTTAACGAATTACATCTTTATAAAAAAACAAAGTATACTCGCTTTGTTCCGAGTCATTTCTTCAACGGAGAACAAAATGAGAAAAATCTCTGTTTTGGAAATCATTATCGGTGTTATCGGATTGCTTCTGATCATGACGGGCTATTTCATTTCCTCTAAGCTATTTGGCGGGGATTTTACAACGATGCCTGAGTTATTCGGTGCCATGATCGTCATTCTTGCATCAGTCATACTAGGAACTTATTTCTTTTACAAAGGATCTGTTAGCTTTATCTTTAACGTGATCAGAAAGCGAAAAGACGGATATTTATCTATTAATGAAGTGATGTCACTTGCATCTGTTATGTTTCGCATGAAATCTAACGCCTTGCTCTTAACCATTATTACGACGGTATCCGCCCTATCCATTGCTTTGCTATGTCTTGCCTATATCTCTTATTATTCAGCAGAAAAAACAGCGCAGGATCGTATACCACATGATTTTTCTATTATCCAAAGAGAAACTGCAGATCGCTTTGAGGCAGCTTTAAAAGAAAAAGAGATAGCCTACACGGAAACATCCATTGAGGTCATTCAATCAACCGTGAACGCCGGACAACTTGTTGATCGAAGTCTTGAAGATTTAGTCATCGATCCAAAGGCGATGCCTCTTCCCCTAATTAGTGATAAGTCTGTTGATTGGATAGATGTTTCACCAGACGAAACGGTGTTTACTGGTTATAACGATCTTCTGCAGAAATTTATGCCTTTAAAAAATTCTGGGACCATTCAGTTGAAAGGAAAGACGAAGGTCATCTCCCAAACTTACGAAGGACTGAAGCAAGAACACCCTGTTTCCTGGTACTTTACAGGAGGCGGTGTACCTGTTGCCATTGTAGATGATACGGTTTTCAAACGTATCAAAAAAGATTTAGATCCTAAAATTCAGAAGGAATCTAATCTCTATATTGGCGTTGCAATTAAGGATCGCGAAAAGCTTGAGGAAGCGGATAAACTTTTTAAATCCACGGGAACACACGAAAAACTCTACAATGAATCACGATATGAAATCAGCAGCAATCAAAAGAAAAACATGGGACTCATGATGTTTATCGTAGGTTTCTTAGGACTTACTTTCCTTATTACATCTGGCTGTATCCTCTATTTTAAACAGATGGATGAAGGTGAGAATGAAAAATCAAACTATACCATATTGAGGAAGTTAGGATATACACAAGGAGATCTCTTAAAAGGAACTCAGTATAAGCAACTATTTAATTTTGGTATCCCTTTAATGATTGGCTTACTTCACAGTTATTTCGCCGTACAATCTGGCTGGTTCTTATTTGGTGCTGAAGTTTGGACGCCGATGATTATCGTGATGGTCGTCTATACGATCCTTTATTCGATATTTGGCTTGTTATCTGTTCTTTATTATAAGAAAGTCATTAATGAGGCTTTATAAAGCTTAGCTCTTGCCTTTTGGCTGGAGCTTTTTTATATGAATTGAGAATTTCTCATATAGGAAAGAGTAAAAAACCCCTCAGCACTCCTGTGCTGAGGGGTTTCCAGGTTTATTGAGCTGTATAACCGCCATCAATGACGATGGCTTGTCCTGTTACGCTCTTCGCTTTATCGCTTGATAAAAACATGGCATAGTCTGCAATCTCGCTTACATCCATAAGACGTTTTTGCGGTACTAGCGGATAGATAACTTCTTCAAGAACTTTATCTAAGGATACATTTCTTGTTTTTGCTAAATCTTCTAATTGACCGCGAACAAGTGGTGTATCCACATAACCTGGGCATAGGGCGTTAACCGTTACGCCTTCAGCTGCTGATTCTAGTGCTGCAACTTTTGTAAGGCCAATTACACCATGTTTTGCACTGTTGTAAGCCGCTTTTCCAGCAAATCCAATCAAACCATTAATCGATGAAATGTTGATGATGCGTCCAAAGCCTTGTTTCTTCATGATCGGCATCACGTGCTTTGTTGCGATGAATGGTGCCGTCAGCATGATCTTAATCATCAGTTCAAATTTATCTGTAGGGAACTCTTCGATGGGTGATACATGCTGAAGACCTGCATTGTTAATTAAAACATCTACTCGCCCATACTCTTTGTGTGCTGTTTCGATCATGTTCTTAATATCTTCTTCACTTGTAACATCAGCTTTAAGGCCGATCGCTTCATGCCCAAGATTCTTAAGTTCTTCCGCAGCCTTCTTCACTCCTTCAGCATTAAGATCTGTTAAGACCACTTTGCTTCCGTTTTCAGCAAACACTTTTCCGATTTCAAAGCCAATACCGCTTGCAGATCCTGTAATAACAACTACTTTATTTTCTACCATACGACTCACTCCTAAAATTTTTTATATAATACCCATACTTGCCATGATGATTCCGACAATTACAGCTATTGTAGGTATGATTAAAGCTACAACAAACACATCTTTATAGGTTTCCTTGTGCGTTAATTGTGTTACCGCAAGAAGAGTCAGCAATGCGCCGTTATGCGGAAGGATGGATGCACCAGATGCAATGGATGCCATTCTGTGGAACGCTTCTGGACTCATGCCTGTTGACTGTGATAATTCATAATACGTATTGCCAAGCGCTTGTAAGGCAATTCCCATCCCGCCTGATGCAGAACCTGTGATCATTGCCAGAAGCTGAACCACTAGTGATTCGGATACAAGCGGATTGCTCGAGATGCCTAAAAGCATATCCGTAATGTTGTCAAAGTCAGGCACACTTGTTACGACAGCACCAAAACCAACAGCTGCACTCGTGTTGATGATTGCCATAACAGAGCCTTTCGCTCCTTCGTTCATAGATGGAATGAACGTCTTGTATTGCTTCACATTAATAAGTAGAATGGCTAAAATTCCAGCTAATAGGGATGGAATAGGAGCTACTTTTAAGAAATTAAGTAAAATGACAACGACTAGTAAAGGTACTAATGAAAGAATCCAGTTTGGGAGGTTACCCTCTTCTTCATCTTCATTTTCTTTTGATCGATCCGGCTCTGTATATTTCTCTCCAGCTGCTGTTAATCGTTTTTCTCTAAACTTCAGCCAGAAGTATCCGCCTACAGCCATAATAAGCGTTGCAACAATACCGATAATGGTACCCGCCATCGGTGTTGTTTTAAACGTGTTCATCGGGATTAAATTTTGGATCTGAGGCGTTCCTGGTACGGCCGTCATCGTAAACGTGAAAGCACCAAGAACAATTGTCGGTGCGATCAGCCTTCTCGAGATATCCGCTTTTTTAAATAAAGCTAGAGCAATCGGATAGATTGCGAATACAACAACGAAGAGACTCACTCCACCATATGTCAGTACAGCTGATGCTACTAGTACGCCGAGTATGGCACGTTTTTCCCCTATAAACTTTGTAAACTGAATAGCAACCGATTTTGCTGCTCCGGTATCTTCCATCAGCTTTCCGAGTACTGCTCCTAATAAGAAGATTGGAAACCAAGCTTTTGCGAAATCCACAAAGCCAGTCATATACGTATTTGTATAGGCGTCCATAAGGTCTAAACCGCTCATTAGCGCAACAATTCCAGCTACGATTGGCGCAACCCAAATGATCGACCAGCCGAGGTAAGCAAAAAACATCAATAGAGCTAGACCTATAATAATACTAATCAAAATCTTTCCTCCTTTTTGTATATAAAAGAGTGCGCTTTCATCATTTGGCACTTCTTTAAAAATGGTTTCTTTGCACGAAGGACATTTTACTCTTGTGCTATAAATAAGTAAAATGAATTATAACTATTACTAGTATGAGAAAAAGTTATAGATTGGGAGTTAATAAATATGGATATTCGCCAGCTCACTTATTTTCACGCAGTTGCAAAGTATAAAAGTTTTACAAAAGCTTCAGGAGTTTTGCACCTCTCTCAGCCCGCTCTCAGTAAAATGGTTAAAAGTTTAGAAGATGAACTTGAAATGGAGCTGATCGACCGATCTTCCAGAAAAATCGAGCTTACTGAAGCGGGTGAGATCGTCTTCGAACAAAGTAGAATGATACTCGATTCTCTCGACAATCTCTCCGCGAATTTGTACGACTTGATGCATTTGAAAAAAGGCAAAATCAAAATAGGAATACCACCTCTTATCGGTTTCTTATTTTTCCCAAAACTCATTAAGAAATTCAAAACACGCTACCCCGACATTAAAATTCAGATGGTCGAACACGGGGCGAACGAAATTCAGCAAGAAGTTCATGATGGCCTATTGGATCTTGCCATTGTCGTCTTACCTGCAGACCAAGAAGAGTTCGAAGTCGTGAGTTTTATAGAAGAACAGCTATTGTTATTTGTTCACTCTTCTCACCCTTACGCAAACCGAAAAACAGTTGAGATGAAGGAGTTGAGTGAAGAACTTTTTATTCTGTTTAAAGAAGGATTTACACTGCATGACAGGGTGATTCATGAGTGTTTAAAGGCAGGATTTCACCCGAAAATTTCATACGAAAGCTCACAGTGGGATTTTATCAGCGGTATGATCGGTGAAGGTTTAGGGGTTTCTATCTTTCCACAATCTATTTCAGAGAAAGTAGATTCCGATTCGATAAAAGCGATTCCAATTGTTAATCCAACTCTTCCCTATCAATTAGCAATCATCAAAAAGAAAGGCAAATATGTTACGTTCGCAACACAGGAGTTTATACATATGCTGCTGGAAGAATAGATGTCGTTTTAAGGCTGGTTTCGCGGTGGTGTTGGGTTTTCACGGTACGTGTTCTTATATTTATTACACGTTTGCTCAATGACACCTCAGTTTCGCTCAATAGGGCGCTCGTTTCGCTCAGTTGAGTAGCGTTTTCGCTCAGTTCGACCTTAGTTTCGCTCAGTTCGGCCTCCGTTTCGCTCACACCACTTCGAAATGCCCTCTATCAAAGAAAGTTCATCTAAAAAAATTGCATTAAAACAAAAAAGCTGAATCAAACTGGCACGTTACGCACCTTTTGATTCAGCTTTTGCACGATTAAATGAAACTTTCATCAGATTTCTCTGTATTTTCGTCATTTCTCTCATATTCAACTTTGTACTTTAGACTCAGCAGCTCTAATTCCAGATGATAGGCATCAACTAATTGAATGTACTCCTCTAGTTTAAAATTTGACTCAACCATTAACTCTTCGCTTTGCTGTTCTAAAGCCTGCTTTTGGAGCAAGATGGCTTCATAAAAGGTTTCCGTAGCTACTAAAAGCCGTTTTTTCATTTCCTCTAGCTCTTGCCCTTGTACTTCAATATTCTTTACTTCTGCTAATGCTTTTTCATAAGCTGGAATCGTGTTTTCGACCAGCTCTAAATACATCGTTTCATCATCTGTATAATTTTCACCAGACACTTTTGCTAGAGAATCAAAAGCTTCCATTTCATAACTAGAAACTCTCGCAACGTCGACATTAATAAATTGTAAGATTGCTTCTTGCTGCTCTTCAAAAGTGGCATGAACGGATGCGTTCGGCTCTTCGCTGCTCGTCCTATTGACTTGCATTTGATTCGGGTTTGACCCAGTTAAGATCGAACTCACCAAAAGTGATACTAAAAGTAGCGTATTCAAGTTGTCAGCCCTTTCGTTATCGGGATTTTTTGTAAGTAGTTACCATTACCCCGCTTATTTATTTGTAATCACGATAACTGCAGTTGCAGCGTGTTTCACGCTATAAGTATTAAAATAGCAAAAACCCCGCTATGCTCATAACGGGGTTAAAAGTTAGTTAAAGTATATTTCGCTCTTGGTGCGCAGCCCACTTCATCTTAGAAAATACAATCATCCTTCTACTCTTCACAACCTCTTTACTTCTGAAAAACTCTGCAATAATATCTTTGTCAGAGTGCGGTATCTTTTCTCCTTTAATAATCTGCGCTCCGTTAATACAGCCGCTTGTTAAAAGAACCGTGTCCCCTTCATTGCTTAAAGAAAGAGCTTTTATGACGGCGTCGTGCCGGTTCAGTTCAGTGTGGATGTTTGCCGCATAAGGATTTTTGAACCCTTTCATCACATGTCCGATGATTTCACGCGGGTCATTGTACCCTGGATGATCGACAGATACAACAATTTCATCAGCTTGATTCTCAATGGTTCGTGCCATTTTTGGCATCTTTTCTTTGTCCCTAATTCCGATCCCCATAACTAAGACGATCAGCCGCTTGTATGGCAACGTTTTTACTTCCGTTACAAGATTTTGCAAAGCAACGGGTGTATGTGCGTAATCCAAAATAATCTTTCGGTTCTGTTTATGAATGATCTCGAATCTTCCTTCAGGACCTGTTAGTTCAGGAAGGACTTGAAGCATCTGATCGATGGAGATCCCTGCGTGCATACCTGTACAGAGGGCTGAAAGCAGGTTTGCTATATTATAAGTCCCGTATAAAGGCACTTTCACAAAATAGTTTTTATTTTTTATGGTCAGGGTGAAAGCCGTCCCATCTGCTAACGGTTTTAAATGCGTAGCGATGACATCCGCGCCACTGTCCCTTTCCAAACTGTAGGTAAGCAGAGGCCCTTTAAAGGATCGCAAAATTTCTTCTGACATACCCTCATCATCCATATTTACGACAGCTTTTTTTGCTTGATTGAAAAGCTTTAGTTTCGCACGTTTATAGTTTTCAAATGTATGATGAAACTCTAGATGTTCTGGCGAAAGGTTCGTATGTATGGCTACATCAAAATGGATGCCTTCTGCCCTTTTTTGTTCAATACCTACAGAGGTAACCTCCATTACAGCAAGCTGATCTCCATGTTGTACAAATTCCTGAAGTATGTAATGAAGGTCAGGTGCTTCAGGGGTTGTGGGTGTTGACTGTGTAAAGTTCAACTTCCCGGTAGATGTAATCATTCCCGTAGTTCCGATCGAACCCGATTTTATGCCGCATAAATTCATAAGTGAACGTACATAGGCTGCAACCGTTGTTTTACCGTTTGTTCCCGTAATACCAACTGTTATTAATTTTTCATGGATGTTTTGATAATAAACAATTGATAAAGCTGCCAAAAATTCACGTGCATCATGTACATGTAAAAAAGTCAGATTTCCGTATCTTTTGCTTGCCTTCTTTAATAAAGTTTTATTTTCACCAGCCACCACTACAGCACCTTTTTGAATGGCACTTTCCATAAAAACATGACCGTCTTTATTTTCTCCGGTTAAGCACACAAAGGAAGAGTTGCGAGTTACATTTCTCGAATCATAGCAAACGGAAGAAATGGTTTGGTTCTTACTTCCCCATATTTCCCGAATACCTAACTGCTTATATTGATCAAACTGTAAGTTCATTCTTTCTCTCCTTCGCTAAAAACTGTTGATCCTAGTATATGGAGGGTTAGATTTTTACTATTTTTACACATATAATTTCTTTAAATACCCGAAATATCCAATGTTTAATCTTTTTAATTTAAAATTTTTATCAAGACATAAAAAAATAACCCCCTCATGTGGTAAGGTGGTTATCTGTTGCTTGCTGTTATTAAGTTAAATGGTTTAAATCCGCTTTTCTTCTTTTAAGATTTCTAATAAAGCGTCAACAACCCTTTTATCGTAATGAGACTCTTGCAGCCTTATTAGTTCATCAATAGCCGCTTGTGCGTCAAAGGCTTTTCGATAGGCTCGATCTTCTGTCATAGCGTCAAAGGTATCACTTACTGCTATTATTCGTGCTTCCAAAAGTATCTCATTACCTTTTAACTGTTTCGGATACCCGCTTCCATTCAATCGTTCATGATGCTGCTCGATAATCTGTGCTACACCTTCGTAATAGAGGTTTTTCACCATCTCCGCACCATCTGATGGATGCCTCTTAATAATTGAAAACTCTTCCTCTGTCAGCTTTTCAGGCTTTGTTAATATTTCAGTAGGCGTATTGATCTTTCCAATATCATGTAACAATGCAGCGATGTACAAAGTTTCAACTTTTTCTTTAGGAACCATTAATTTCTTTGCGATTTGCACAGCATAGAGACTTACTCTTTCGCTATGCTTAAATGTATATCTGTCTTTTACTTCTACTTGGTCAACGATATCCTTCAATTGTGTAACACTTTCACTTAATTGATAAAAAGTAGGTTCCGTAATCACCCATAAATATTCTACATCCGTAATAGCTGTAAAATATACCGGCTCTTCTAGATCACTCGTATAATAATAGTCTTGAGGGCCTAAATGAACTTTTTGTCCATTTAACTCGCAACTTAATTCACCTTTAAGGATATAAAAGAATTCCATTACATTGGGGTTATCGCTGGGATATACATAAAAAGGTTCGTTAGCTTCTATCGCCTGCAGCATGATATCTACACCATCTCCACGAGCTAGAAGACCTATATTAAATGTCTCAAAAGACACTTTCTCAATAGTTGAACCTTTTTTGCCTATGTGAAAAGGCATTTCAAATACCCCCTTTTAAAAAAATCAATAAAAAGCGAGCCTTTTTAATTCAGACTCGCTTTAGCTGTAATTCTATGATAGACAGACTATTTCCTTTTTTGCGATGAAAATTTTTTTATCCCTTAGTAAATCTAATTACCCTTACAGGATCTATCCAAACCCATTGATCAGCAAAGCGCACGAGTTTCCAACTGCACTCAGCGATAACTCCTTTTTGAGCAGCCTTTTCAATAGCTACAGCCGACATTTTTAGTGTTTCATTATATACATTATCTATTACTTTTTGAAGATCTTTTGTAAACTTTTCTGTTTTCTCTGTATACTTATCATTTTTTTTATTTAACTTTTCATTGAGTTTATTTAATTTATCATTCAATTTCTTAGAATCATCACCTGATGAGACTAATTCTGCTGTTACTGCATTTATTTCATTATCAATCTGTTCCATCTTAGTTTTAATACGCAATTTTTCTTCTTCTAATTTTGCAGTTGTCTCTATCAGCTTCTCTGTTAACTTAGTCAGCTTGTCTTGTTCATTGCTGTTCAAATTGTTCATTTCAGAGTCGATTTTTTTCTTCTCTTCATTTAATTTTACTACTTTATCTCCCTCTTCTAACTTTTGAATCTCAAAAAGATAATTAGCATGCAGCGAATCTGCTTCTTTAACTGCTTTTTCGATCTTCGTATCAATATCTCTGTTCGTCTTTTCAATCATCTCTAACGCTTTAGCGATATCCTCATCTTCTGCAGCATAAACAGGTGTGACAATACCTACTAACAAAAAGCATGATAAAGCTAGTGATAAAATCTTCTTCATAAATTTACCCTCCTCATAATCTTTTGGAACTTTAACTATGTAGTACAGGTCGTAATTTACTATATACCCAAATTATACTAGTTCTTAAAACCTATTAATATGTATTTTTTTGTAATATTTAAATCTTTTTTACGATTGGCATTAGAGACAGTAATTACAAGCATTACGCTTTGAATCCAAATGTCTGTCTACTATAATAGAACTATCATAATAATCTGAAATTTAACATCATAGCTTTGTCACGCTTTACAATCTTGTGTTCCAGACTAGGAAGGAGAATTGTAATGGAAAACAACAATAAGCCCGATCAAAAAGAACATACGTCCGCAGGACAATGTCCTGTAACTCACCACAAAGATACTGCGATCACAACAACGACAGCTCCTCGAGGTACGACAAATAAGGAATGGTGGCCGAACCAGCTTAATTTAAATGTTCTTCGTCAACATGACCAAAAATCTAATCCGATGGGTGAAGACTTTAATTATCGCGAAGAATTTTCAAAGCTGGATTATGACGCGCTGAAAAAAGATCTTCATGAGCTGATGACAGACAGCCAAGATTGGTGGCCAGCTGACTACGGTCACTATGGTCCTTTCTTTATCCGAATGTCTTGGCATGCTGCAGGTACATACCGAACAGCTGACGGACGTGGAGGCGGCGGGTCAGGATCCCAGCGCTTCGCACCACTTAACAGCTGGCCAGATAACGTCAACCTTGATAAAGCACGCCGCCTTTTATGGCCGATCAAGCAAAAATACGGCAACAAAATTTCATGGGCAGACCTGCTTGTGTTAACAGGAAACGTAGCCATCGAATCCATGGGGTTAAAAACGTTTGGTTTTGCTGGCGGACGTGAAGATATCTGGCATCCGGAAGAAGATGTGTATTGGGGTACTGAAAAAGAATGGTTAGCGGACAACCGTTACTCCGGTGACCGCGAGCTTGAAAAACCACTTGCAGCCGTTCAAATGGGTCTGATCTATGTGAATCCAGAGGGACCTAACGGAAAGCCTGATCCACTCGCAAGTGCTCGTGATATTCGGGACACGTTCAGCCGTATGGCGATGAATGACGAAGAAACAGTTGCCCTTATCGCTGGCGGCCATACTTTTGGAAAAGCACATGGTGCAGGTGATGCTTCACTTGTTGGGGATGATCCAGAAGCAGCTACCCTTGAAACACAAGGCTTAGGTTGGTTGAGCAAACACGGAAGCGGAAAAGGACGTGACACGATCTCGAGTGGTGTTGATGGAGCGTGGACTTCGAACCCGACACAATGGGATAACGGTTATTTCGACCTCTTATTTGGATACGAGTGGGAGATAACAAAGAGTGCGGCAGGCGCTTCCCAATGGAGTCCTGTCAACATGAAAGAAGAGCATATGGCTCCTGATGCTGAAGATTCTTCCATTCGCGTTAAGACGATGATGACAACAGCGGATATGGCATTGCGTATGGATCCCGACTATGAAAAAATTTCTCGCCGCTATTATGAGAATCCAGATGAGTTTGCCGATGCCTTTGCGCGTGCTTGGTTCAAATTGCTTCACCGTGACATGGGTCCTAAAGTCCGTTACTTAGGTCCAGAGGTGCCAGAGGAAGATCTAATCTGGCAAGATCCTGTTCCGAGTGTTGATTATGATTTGTCAGAATTTGAGATCGCTCAGTTAAAAGAAAAAATCTTAAATGCTGGATTATCTGTAAGCGAGCTCGTTAAAATGGCTTGGGCTTCAGCAAGCACGTACCGTAATTCTGATATGCGCGGAGGTGCGAATGGTTCACGCATTCGTCTGGCGCCTCAAAAAGACTGGGAAGCAAACGAACCCGCACAGCTGGAGAAAGTTCTAGGAATCTACCAAGAGATCCAAAACCAGCTCGATACGAAAGTGAGTTTAGCTGATCTAATCGTTCTCGGAGGAAGTGCAGCCGTTGAAAAAGCAGCAAAAGACGCAGGCTTTGATATAACTGTTCCCTTCACCCCTGGACGCGGTGATGCGACACAAGAACAAACAGATGCCGGTACGTTTGATGTATTAGAGCCCGTTTCTGACGGATTCCGCAACTATCAGAAGAAAGAATACTCTACGAGTCCAGAAGAGATGCTCGTAGACAAAGCACAGCTGCTCGGTCTGACGGCTCCTGAAATGACAGTCCTTCTCGGTGGTATGCGTGTGCTTGGGACAAATTATCAAGGGACGAAACACGGCGTATTCACAGACCGTATCGGTACGCTAACAAATGACTTTTTCGTCAATCTGCTCGACATGGGCATCGAATGGAAATCAGCGGGCTTCAATCAATATGAAGGCCGCGACCGTAAGACAGGAGAAGTGAAGCGAACTGCTTCCCGCTTCGACCTTGTTTTCGGATCAAACTCAGAACTTCGCGCCCTAGCAGAAGTGTATGCACAGTATGACAACAAAGAAAAATTCGTACGTGACTTTGTCGCAGCATGGGTAAAAGTGATGGACGCTGATCGTTTTGATGTAAAATTGAAATCATAGAGAAATGAAAAGCACCTAATCAGATGTCTCCGAGGTAAAAACATTGCTAGGGACAAGCTAGATTAGGTGTTTTTTCATTTGTAGTAGATCACTTTATCCTTTATTGTCCATTCTCGTCTCACTAATCTTTGCATGTATTTGATACTTAGATATCGGTGCGTTTTTTCCAATGTATACAGAAGCGACGACAACGATAGCAGTGACGATTGTCATTGTCGTGATAGATTCTTCTAAAAAAAGGGCAGAAAACATAATCATCAGAAACGGTTGTAAATATTGCATCTGACTAATCCGCGCAATTCCTCCTAATGCCATGCCTGCGTACCAGGCGACATATGCTAAAAACTGACTTACCACAGCCAAATAGATTAAACTGCTCCAACCTTGTATAGGAGCATGTAACATCTCGGCAGAAAAACTCATCCCTACCGGAATAACAAAGAAAGGCGCTCCTATTACGATCGCCCATGCAATGACTTGCCAGCTGCCAATCTCCTTTGACAGCTTGCCTCCTTCTGCGTAACTCAGCCCTAAGAGGATAACAGCAGCTAAGATACCTGCATCCTCAACTTGAAAGGAACCAAAGCCTAGAGATCCCGCATATAAAATAACTGCTCCGGAACCAATTATACTGGATATCCAGAAACGTACAGATGGTCTCTCTCCTGCTCTATACATAGCAATACCGGCTGTTGCTAATGGCAATAAGGCTACTTCTACCGCCCCGTGTGAAACCGGCAGTGTTTTCATTGCCCATGAAGTGAGTAATGGGAAACCTAACACTGCACCTGTTGCAACAATCAGGATGCTTTTAAACTGCTGCACACTAGGCACCTTTTCCCGCCGCGCGATTAGTATGATTGCTACAAGTAATGCGGCAATCACCGTTCTTCCTAACCCAACAACCGTCGTCCCGAAATGTTCTACAGCTATAGTCGTCGCAGGCAAGGTAAGGCTAAAGCAAATGACACCCACTAAGCCATACCATAATCCTATCTTTTCTTTTTCCAATTCTCTTCCTCCCCGACTATAATGGATATAATCACATACTATTAGAATGAGATAGATGTTACTATCGCTGTTTTTATCCACTGTCAGGGTACAGTTTGAGGAGAGTGAAGCACGATTGAGCACAAAATACAGAATCATTTTAGAAGACATAAAGCAACAGCTGACAGATGGGAAACTCGCAGCCGGCCATAAGCTGCCCTCTATTCGACAACTATCTGATGCGTATAACTGCAGCAAGAATACAATCATTAAAGCATATAATGAGCTGGAAAAAGAGCACTTGATTTATACCGTGCCTCAAAAGGGCTATTATGTCGTCAATGCATTCCGACTTCCTGAAGATCACACTGATGTTATTGATTTTTTATCTGCTGGACCGGATAAAACGCTGTTGCCTTACACTGAATTTCAACACTGTTTAAATCAAGCCATTGAACACTACAAAGAAGAAATTTTCACGTATACCGATCAACAAGGTCTTCCTTCATTACGAACTCAAATCACTAAAAACCTTCAGCGTTCTCAAGTATTTACGAATCCTAGCGATGTCGTCATCGTTTCTGGGTCACAGCAAGCCATTCATTTATTAACAAATCTCTCTTTTCCTAATAATAAAAAGAATATTTTAATAGAACAGCCAACCTATTTTGGAATGATTGAGACTCTTAAACTGAACAAGGTAAAGACCTTTGGTATTGAACTATCCATGAGCGGAATCGACTTAGAGCGTCTAGAATTTATATTTAAAAATAACGAGATTAAGTTTTTCTATGTCATTCCAAGATTCCAGAATCCTCTTGGACACTCCTATACAAATAGCGAAAAGAAAAGAATCGTAGAGCTGGCAGCTAAATATGATGTATATATTGTAGAAGACGATTTTCTAGGTGAATTAGAGCGTGATAAGAAAGCCGATCCGTTTTTCGCTTATGACACATCAGGAAGAGTCATTTATATACAAAGCTTTTCAAAAGTCTTTCTTCCAGGACTCAGAATTGCGAGTGTAGTCTTGCCGAAAAGGATGATTAAAAGCTTTTTGCGTTATAAGTTTAGTGCTGACTTTAACAGCCCCGTTCTTTCACAAGGTGCATTAGACATTTATTTAAAAAGCGGAATGTATTACAACCATCTGAAAAAGATTAAGAACACCTATTTTCATAAAATGGATGAACTAAAAAGAGCATGTGATCAGTTACTTCCTGAAGAGACGCACTATTCGCAGCCTGATACGGGGTTTTACCTTTCCATCTATTTGCCTCCCCATGTATCAGCCAAAAAACTTACATCCCTATTACGAACACAACACCTTTTACTAGATGATGGCGAAAGAATGTTTTTGCCTGAATTTAATCAAGATCACCTTATTCGTTTGTGCATTTCTCAAGTTGGCGAACATCAAATACAAACCGGAATAGAAAAAATAGCACAATCTATTCGCCTATTGAAAGATAACAGGCATTTACATCAGATATCGCTTATTTGATTACTCGATTACAGTAAAAATGTAAAAGGACAGAAACGTACGAGTGAGTGTGTTTCTGTCCTTTCATTTATTGATTAATGAACGTTTTTATTTGGCAATGTTTTTTTAGAACGATACATGAAATATAACAAAACAAACCACAAAGGTGTCAGCAACAACGCCGGACGGGTAGCATCTGCAACAAGCAACACGATTAAAATTAACCCGAACAGTACTAGTACCACATAATTAATGAACGGAGCAAAAGGTGCTTTAAATGCTGACTTTTTGTGAAGATCTGAACGTGTTCTACGATATTTGATATGGCTGATTAAGATGACGCTCCATACCCAGATAAAACAAATAGCACTGATTGTCGTTACGATCCCAAAAGCTTGTTCTGGAACTAGCTTGCTTAGAAGCGCTCCTGCTGAAACGACAACGGCAGAAACCCAAAGCGCGTTTCCAGGAACATGATTTTTAGTCAGTTTCTTAAAAGATTGTGGCGCCTGCTCACTCTTGCTTAAAGTAAATAAAATCCGGCTCGTGGAAAACAATCCGCTGTTGCACGCAGATGCTGCAGATGTCAAAACGACGAAATTGATAATTCCAGCCGCAAGCGGAATTCCTATTAAGCTAAACGTTTTAACGAATGGACTTTCCGCTGCGTTTAATTGTGTCCATGGATTGATGCAAAGAAGGACAATTAGAGCGCCAACATAGAAAAACAAAATTCGAAGTGGAATCTTAATGATCGCAGACGGAATATTTTTTCTAGGATTAGACGTTTCTGCCGCCGCTACACCGACCAACTCCACCCCTACGAACGCAAACACAACCATCTGAAACGAGAGTAAAAAGCCTGTCAGCCCATTTGGAAACAACCCTCCGTGCGCCCAAAGATTGTTCGTTGAAACAGCTCCTGCATCAGTCTGATAGCCGATTACGAGCAAAACAACCCCGATTACAATTAGCGCGAGAATCGTAACCACTTTAATCAAAGCAAACCAAAACTCTAATTCTCCGAAAAGCTTAACCGTTAAAAGGTTCAGCCCGAGTAAAAGAAGTAAACTTATCAGTGCCGGAACCCACTGCGGTATGTCAAACCAATATTGAACATAAACACCGACCGCAATCACATCGGCCATCGCTGTCATGATCCAGCAGAACCAATACGTCCATCCTGTGATAAACGCAGCACGCGGTCCAAGATAGTCCTCCGCAATATCCGTAAACGACTGATACCCCTCCTTTGAAAGCAATAATTCTCCTAAAGCTCTCATCATAAAGAACAATCCTATCCCAACAATCAGAAAAGCAAATATAACAGACGGCCCCGCAAGCTGAATCGCTTTACCAGACCCTAAAAATAAACCCGTACCAATCGTTCCTCCAATAGCAATCAGCTGCACATGGCGGTTGGCTAAATCTCTCTTTAACTCATGCTGTGACACGTATGAATCCTCCTTCTAAGATGCAAATAAAACGAAAAAAGAGACTGGAAGAATCTCCAATCTCTTGTACATTAGAATATTAAATAAGCTTTTACTGCGCTAAAAACAACAGGCACAACAAAGTCTAACTTCAATACTCTTCTGTCCTTTTGCCTGAGATTGTGAACCCTTCGGCGCCGCTTACCAAGCGGTCTCTCCAGAAGCTGCTCCTGCTGTAGTACGACCCACAGCAATCATAGCTTGCTATCTATTAAATTTAAGTAGTTCTGATAATTTTTAATACTATTACGGAGTTGTGTTTTTGTCAAATGTTTGACTTTGCAAGTTCAGCCATACAATAGTTACTTATGATACGGTTCACGGTATCAATTTAATAATTCACCTATCAAAAGTTACCAATCACCGTTCATGTTATAACAATAAAAACTTCCTTATGTACATTTAAAAACGATGATGATGATTTTCTTGAGTAACATTTAGAAAAGAAAAGAAACAGACGGTTCAAAACCACTAATTATTTAACTCTTTCTTCCATCTATCTATATCTTCTAACGTAAATTGAACAATTTCAATTCTTATTAAATCATTCGAGATTGCTGGTTGAAAGGCCTCTATGATACGTTCAGGACGAATATGTTGGCGTCCTTCATATTCTGCAGGGAATTCAGGTATTAATAGTATCAGTTGTGCTTTTATATGCTTCGCTTTACTATAGTAATTTATCTTTGATAACTGTACATATATTCGATCTAATGTCATTGGGCTGATTGTTAATAAAACTTCAAAGAAAAATTCTTTAATGTCTGTCTTAAGATAAGCATCAAAGATAATTTTGCGTTCCATAATAGGATCTAATCCTTGAAAAGCTGGTGCAAATTGTACTTCTCTTATAATGTTTACTTCAGGAATTTGATGCTTAGTAAGATATTGATCTATTGATTCCTTTTCAGTAAATTTATAAAAGTACCGCTTGCTAAACTCTGGTTTCTTTGGTTCTGTAACAGTTATAGAACCTGATAAATCTGATGTAGTTGTATCACTTAGTGTAGAAGACTCATTATCACTTTCGGGTTCCTTGTGCTCATCGGCCTTTATTACCCCTAACATTTGAAGTAATTCAGGTGTTACTCCGTTTATTGTATTGTTAGTTTGGTGTT
Organism: Fictibacillus phosphorivorans; assembly: GCF_001619875.1. Classification (GTDB taxonomy): domain Bacteria; phylum Bacillota; class Bacilli; order Bacillales; family Fictibacillaceae; genus Fictibacillus; species Fictibacillus phosphorivorans_B. The sequence continues at coordinate 60,403 of NZ_LRFC01000038.1, read as the reverse complement.
GATTCTGATTAATTAATGTGGTCATTTTAATTATATGTTCTCTTAAATCAGCATTTTCCTTCTTTGCCTCTATTATTTCTTCTTTCTTTTCGTTAATTTCCCTTGAAAGAGACAAATATTTACCCATACTTAAGTTATCGAAGGATTCAGATAGGATTAATAGTGTTATTAGTATAAACAATGTTATATATTCCGGTGTCAAGCTGTATGTAGGTGTCCCCATCAGAAACCCTGCTGTAATAATTGCGAATAAATAAAGTATGAATATAATTAATAAGATTCTAACAAACCAATTTACTTTTTTTTCATCTGTCTTATCCAAGACTACCCTCACCTCTTTGAATTATTATTATGGAATATACTAATCTATCAATATACATAGAATACTAATGTAGTATATCTCATTTTGGTAAATAATTGAAATTTATTATTATATTATTTAAAAATAAATGCCCTATGTTCTCAGAGTTTAACGTTTTTTTTTGAAATATTGTACTACAACACTATTATTGTTTAAAATATTGACCTTATATATGATAAGAATCTTAAGATTGTTTGAGTTATCTCAGTATAAAAAAGACGGAAAACTTCTCCCGTCTTCTTTCTGGGAAGCGAGGGACGGTTCTCCTGCTTCCTATCTCACCTTCAACGATTTTAAAACAGTGTTAGCCGAAATAATGGTATACATAACGGCATTTATAACATACTGTTAAGCACAGCTTAAATATTTGGTAGCTTATTTTTAATGATTTCATTTGAAAAGAAACTAACTGACCGTCTTCGCGCCTTGTATAACTAATTAACTAAACCCCAACATGAAAATAAACAAAATGACGCCTGATACAGTATGCGTCATCTTGTTTATAAAAAGGCAATGAAAGAACTAATTATTAATAATAGATCTCATTTCATCAATTTTTTGCTGACTTGCCTTATAACGGCTATATAGATGGAAGATTAGTTCATTTAACTCATCTTTTAATTCCTCCCGTTCCTGTTTATTTTTAGCAGTCGTAAGTTTATTAAGACGAGCGGTAATCATTCTTTTAACACCCAAAGAACTTCTTTCTCCCGCTCCATATGCTGCTTCATATATCTCCCAGTATTCGTACTCTGAGAAATTTTCAGTCCATATTTTGAGATTTGTTTACCTTCTTTTGCTAACCTAATTATCGTTTCTTCATCCGCTTTACGCATGAAAATCACCCCTAAATTTGATTTGCTCGAGTTTTTTCCTCTTGAAGAGTTAATTCAATTGCTTCAGTAATCATATTTTTGATAGCCTCTAGTAGGTCATCCGAGTGAGAATCATAAGTTATTTTAGGTCGAGGAATGGTTTTTTCAAAGATATCACGCATCTCTTTTGCTCTTAAGATAGTTGATCCTGTTCCACGAAAATTATAAGCAGTAATCCATTGAACATGATTTTCGATCTTAATTCGATTAAGCACTAATTGATTAATTTTATCGGAAATAGTTTGAGACAAGTTCTGAAGAATATTGATTGCTATTTCATCTGGGACATTTGTTGACCACTGTTTAGGAGTGTTTATAAATTCATTAATTCTTTGCATCATGTAACTTGCCAGGTCGCTAGCAGGTTTAAGGTCATTATATTCAACAGTGTTAGGCCAGTTGGCTAACCGGTTGGATAATGCTTTTATTCTCATCCAATGTTGTTTAGGGAATTGAGAAGTACTTAACCCTAACAAACCCATCCACTTTTGCATAAATAACTCTTCTGTTTCATTGATTACGAGAACGAGACGACCGAAATCATAACTGGGAATTGCCTTATTACCGTTTGCGTTTGGAGTTTGAAAATCCACATCTAAAGATTTATCACACAGAGCCTGTATAAATTTATCCATTTCTTCTTTCAATTCATCAGAAGTATTTTTTAATTCATTTGTGTTTGGGAAAAAGAATGTAGCATCTTTCAAATGATCTCTAAGCTGACGAATTAATTTGGGATTAAGGTTGTATGCTTCTTGCATTGCTTCAATGGCACCATTTTGAATACCTAGAATATGATCAATACGATCTTCATCATCTATCATATTTGAACCTTCTACTTGATCAAACCTTGTGTAGACAACCATTAGCTTCTCTAATTGGCCTCGAGAAGTCGCTTCACGTAAAATCACCTTAGGTATATCTAACATAGGCTGTGTTGCATTATCTACTAAAACCACAGCATCTGTTTCTTTAAAGCGATTAGTGACTTCCATTGGTATACTTGTAGTAATGTTAGAATCGTGTCCGATGCCCTCTCCATCAATAACGACTAAACGCGGTGGTTTTTCATCAGTCCACCAGCTTGGTTTAAACGGTCCCTGCAACCTAACACCATTCACAACAGGAGCGAGTAGCTGGCCAAATCGTCTACCCTCATTACCTGCAAACCACCTCATCATTTTAATAACTTCCCACTTATCTTCAGATTCATGTTGCCAATATAATGGCCATCCTCTCGTATCACGATGAATAGTACCTTCTTGAATTACATCAAAACGTTTCTTAATTAAGCCTAGAACATACTGTACTAAATCATTAAATCGTTCGGTATCTTCTCTTACATAAACTTCATACAATTCATCTATGATTTCATCAACATTTTCTCCATCTGGTGGAAACTCATTTTTTGCTTCTTCTGCAAGTAACTGAATTTGTTGAAGGATATATTCAATATCCTTTTTAAGTGCTTCTTGGTCGGGGTATGGTGTTTCTAAAACATCTTCTTGAACCCCTTTTGAAGGTGTCAATTTCCTTTCAGATGATCGATACTGCCCCAAAAAATAACTTAAACGGAAACGTTGTTCTGGATGAGATAAAAAAGCTTTTGCGATTGTCTTCGTATCTTCACCAATTGCTGCCCTTCTAAAAGCCTCCCAAACACATTCTTCAATGAGCTTTATAGTTTGGGCTTGTGATATAAATGTTACGATTCCGCTCCAGTTACCTTCTTTAAAAATATACTCAGTGTTACAAGTAGTTGTTCGACTGGCTGAAATGGCAGGAAAGCTTATTTCATCGGGTTCTGTTCCAATCATCTGTCTAATTACTGTTGTCTTACCTGCACCTGTTGTACCAAGGTACATGACTCGAGCATAGCCTTCTGTATTTTTTGGGATTTTAATCTTAGAATTCCTAATTTCCCAGGGGTCCGAGATAACATCCTCTTCCATTTGACTATAAAAAATATCTACAACCTTCGGATTGAACCTAGATAAAGCATGTTTTTGCTCCGTTAAAGACCATAAAGTCTCATCTTCAAGGAGTCCATTAAGATCATCTACAATCAACTGTGCGTCATCCTTATTAATACCTAAACCTCTTCTGATTTTTCTTCCTTGTTTGCCTTCCCTATCCATTAATACAGGATGCCTAAATTCTACAGCCCAACTATTGACCCCACTTTTTGTTAGTCGTGCGGAATAAGTTACCATTTAATCCCCTCCCATAGTTCTATGTTATTTCCACTTAAAGTAATTTATTACCATTATAGGAACAATCAGGAACAATGTAAATATATTTGTTTTTGCCTTTTTAAAAAAGCGGGATTGCTGGATATAAAGACTATCAATCATATTTCAAAACAGTAATTGAATATAAGCAATTGCATATAGAAGATCAATGGTAATTATTTTAAATAACGAAACCATCCTGTTTATTTTCAAGTATAATTAAAGAAGAGTATTAAGGGAGGTTTCAAGCTTGGCATACCAACCAGAAGCAGAGTTAGAAAAAAATTTACATAAACAACTAGTAGATGTAGGATATAAAGCTGTTAAGATTGCTGACTACGATGCATTATTAGCTAATTTTAGGCAACAACTAAATATATTCAATGAACATAAATTAAACGGACAGCCGATAACAGATATAGAGTTTAAGAGAATCCTTACTTTAATTGAAGGCAAAAGTATTTATGATTCGGCAAAAATCTTAAGGGACAAACTTTTAATTGAACGAGAAGATGGAAGTCAATTATATGTAGAATTACTTAATACAAAAGAATGGTGCAAAAATTTATTTCAAGTCACAACGCAAACAACTGTGACTGGTAAGTATACAAACCGTTATGACGTAACAATCCTAATGAACGGTTTACCACTTGTTCAAATTGAACTAAAAAGACGAGGACTAGACTTTAAAGAAGCGTTTAATCAAATCCAGCGATATCGTCGTCATACATTTCCAGGTTTGTATCACTTCCTACAAATGTTTGTTGTAAGTAATGGCGTTGATACAAAATACTTCTCAAACTCTGACTATGACATCCAATTTGGTCTTACGTTCTTCTGGACAGATGAAAACAATGAACTCATTACGAACTTGCAAGATTTTTCTAGTGCATTTCTAAAGCCATGCCATTTAGCAAAAATGATTAGTCGCTATATGGTTATTAATGATACAGATAAAGCCTTAATGGTTATGCGTCCTTACCAAGTGTATGCAGTAGAAGCTTTGGTCCAACGGGCAACAGAGACAAATAATAACGGCTATATTTGGCATACAACTGGTTCCGGTAAAACCTTAACCTCTTTTAAAGCGGGACAAATTTTAGCGGATGAGGAAAGTATTAAGAAGGTGTTTTTCCTTGTCGATCGAAGAGATTTAGACAGCCAAACCATACAAGAATTTAATAAATTTCAAAAAGGTTCAGTTGACCGGACGGAAAAAACTGATGTACTAATTAGCCAAATTCAAGATTCAATGCGAAGTTTCATAGTTACTACCATTGATAAAATGAATAATGCAGTAAAAAATCCTAAATATACAAAAATCATGGAGCCATACAAACAAGAGCGTGTTGTGTTCATCATTGATGAATGTCATCGCAGCCAATTTGGTGATATGAGAAAAGAAATTGATCGGCACTTCCAGAATGCACAGTATTTCGGCTTTACAGGAACGCCACGCTTTATCGAGAACAAAAGCCAGGATGGACGTACAACTGCAGATCTTTTTGAGAAGTGCCTGCATCATTACCTCATTAAAGATGCTATCCGAGATGGTAATGTACTTGGTTTTTCTGTTGAGTATATTCGTACTTTCAATGCCAATATTGATGAAAATGATGATACAAAAGTGCAGGCAATTAATACAGATGAGGTATGGGATGATCAACGACGTTTAAATCTCGTATCTGACCATATTATTGATAATCATCAACGACGTTCGAAGAGTAAAGGTTATTGTGCAATGTTTGCAGTAGATTCCATTCCTACATTAATAAAGTATTACGATATTATAAAATCAAAAAATCACGATCTAAAGATTGCTGGTATATATTCATATGGACAGAATGAGGACAGTGATGGAACGGTTGAACATTCTCGCGAAGCACTAGACCGCATGATAGCAGATTATAACAAAATGTACGATACAGACTTCTCGACAGAAACGTGGGATCGTTATTTTTCTGATGTATCTAAAAAAGTAAAAAATGCCCAAGTTGATATTTTACTTGTAGTAAAAATGTTCCTAACAGGCTTCGATAGTAAGCCACTCAATACCCTCTATGTAGATAAGAACATGGTATATCACGATTTGTTACAAGCATACAGCCGTACAAATCGTGTAGAAAAATCGACAAAGCCATACGGAAATATTGTTTGCTATCGAAATTTAAAAGAAAAAACAGATGATGCTATTAAATTATTCTCTAGAACTGATAATGTTGATACCGTTTTGATGGGCAGCTACGCGGAATACTTAAAAGCGTTTAAAGATGCGGTAAAAAATCTAAGAAACATAGCTGTCATTCCAGAAGAAGTAGACGAGCTGGAGAGAGAAGAAGAGAAACGCCAATTCATCGTAGCATTCAAAAATGTAACGAAATTTCTTCAACGTTTACAGTCATTTTCTGATTTTGAATTTGATGAAAAAGAATTAACTATTTCTCAGCAATCATATGAAGATTACAAAAGTAAATACTTCAAAGTATATGAAAACTTTAAACGTAGCGAAGTACCAAAAGAATCAATATTACATGACATCGACTTTGAGTTAGAGCTTATGCATACAGACAAGATTAATGTCAGCTATATATTAAATCTCATTGCGAATATTAATACCAAAAATCAAAAAGAACGTGACAAAGAAATTCGTTTCATTAAACAAGAATTAGACCATGCATCTGATCCGAAGTTACGTCTTAAAATAGACTTGATTAAAGGCTTCTTAGATAAGGTTGCACCAACGTTAACCCCTGAAGTTTCTGTAATAGACGCATACAATCGGTACGAAGAAGAAATGAGTGAGCAAGAACTATCGACATTTGCGAAAGAAGTAAATATTGAAGATCGTGTATTACGTGAACAAGTATCAACATATGAGTACTCTAGTTTAATTGATAAAAATGTGATAATGGATTCTTTACCAGGATCATTCTTAAAAAAGAACAAAGCAATTAAAGCCATTACCTCATTTATTCGTGACTTTTCTGAAAAGTATGGGGCATAAAAGATATTTGATTTGATTAAAGAGCGCTAATCTAGCGCTCTTTTTTGTTAGCCAAAAAATCTAATGAATAATGATATTTTTAAATATATCATTTACAATGGATTTTTTATTTGATATATTTAAAAATATCAAGGGGGTGTACGATGAAACTTCAGCGAATTGCTGTGTTCACACAAGGTGCTTTTACAAATCGTTTAGAAACATTATCTTCTGAAGTTGTAACATCCAAAGTTAAACAACTCTCATTAAAAGAATTTAACGAAACACTCGGCCTAACTTATCGTATTTCAAATGAAAAAAATGCTGAAATTTCTGTACCTAAAGAAAAATTAACAACACAACTTTTAACTGATTCCAAAAGTCTTATTCTACATACGCATACACAAAAGATTGCTTTGTTACCTGAAAAATATAGTGGACTGCTTTTAACCAATAACTTTATTAAAATTCAGTTAACGAGTGATGTAGATCAAGCCTTTTTTGAATGGTATTTTAATGAACATCCTTCTATTCAAAAACAGTTGAGGGTATTAAGTGAAGGGACAGTAATTTCATTATTAAAACTATCTCACTTAAAAGATTTAGAAATTGACTTACCACCTATCCAACAACAAATTACTATCGGAAAAATCGCTCAGCTTAAAAAAAGAAAAAAATCATTAATAGCTGAAAAAAGTGAATTACAGCAACTATATATTCAGCGAAAACTAATCCAAAGTATTACAAAAAGCTAATCTACATTAGGAGGAAATAACGATGACTACAAGTGGAAAACAACGTCAACAACAAGCTGAATTACATAAAAAATTATGGGCGATGGCAAATGATTTAAGAGGTCAGATGGATGCCAATGAATTCAAGGATTATATTTTAGGGTTAATTTTTTATCGTTACTTATCTGAAAAAGTAGAAGCACGTGCAAAAAAATTACTAAAAGACGATAACATTTCTTTTACAGAGGCATGGGGACATGAAGAGTATCGTGAGGACTTAGCAGAATATCTTATCGAAGAGTTAGGTTATGTAGTAGAGCCCCAATTCCTATTCTCACGTTTCCTTGAGGAAATTGAAAAAGGAGCAAATGGTAACTTCGATGTAGAGATGCTACAAAACGGTGTAAAAGCAATTGAATCCTCTACTTTAGGCACTGAAAGCCAAGACGATTTCCAAAATCTATTCGACGATATGGATTTAACTTCATCCCGCTTAGGGCGTACAGTGAAGGATCGTACAAATTTAATCAGTAAAGTAATTGTCAACATCGCAGATATTCCATTTTTACAAGATGATGTAGAAATTGATGTATTAGGTGATGCATACGAATACATGATTTCTCAATTCGCAGCAAACGCAGGAAAAAAAGCTGGGGAGTTCTATACGCCACAACAAGTATCTAAAATCTTAGCGAAGATTGTAACTGCGGGAAAATCAGAAATACGTGATGTATATGACGGAGCTTGTGGTTCAGGATCTTTGCTACTTCGTGTAGGTAAAGAAGCGAAAGTACACAAATATTACGGACAAGAAAAAGTATCAATGACATACAACTTAGCTCGTATGAATATGTTGCTACATGATGTCCCTTACCAACGTTTTGATATTCAAAATGCGGATACATTAGAAGAGCCACAACATATCGATCAACGCTTTGAAGCAATCGTTGCCAATCCTCCATACTCAGCAAAATGGAGCGCAGATGATAAGTTCAAAGAAGATGAACGCTTTAGCGCCTATGCAAAACTAGCACCAAAATCAAAAGCAGACTTTGCATTCATTCAACACTTTGTCCATCAATTAGATGATAATGGTACAATGGCAGTTGTTTTACCACATGGTGTACTATTCCGGGGAGCAGCAGAAGAAGCGATACGTAAATATCTAATAGAAGAAAAAAATTACTTAGATGGTGTTATTGGTTTACCTGCTAATATTTTTTTCGGGACCAGTATCCCTACTTGCATTTTAGTATTCAAAAAATGCCGTGAACATGATGACAATATTCTTTTCATCGATGCTTCGAATGATTTTGAAAAAGGTAAAAATCAAAACATCTTATCAGACGAACACGTTGAAAAAGTAATTAGGACTTATTTAAGTCGTGAAACGAACGATAAGTATTCATATGCAGCAACATTAGAGGAAATTAAAGAGAATGATTATAACTTAAACATCCCTCGCTACGTAGATACATTTGAAGAAGAAGATCCAATTGATTTACAAGCAGTTGCACAACGTCTGAAAAAAATTGATGAGGAAATAGTGGAAATTGATTGTGAATTAGAGAAGTACTTTAATGAGTTAGGGGTTTAGTAAATGCACGGTTATACAGAATATACTATTAAACAAATTGGTGTTTTTGAGAAAAGCTATAGCTTTTCTCGAGCTTCGGAAGGTAATGGTAACTTTAAACACATTCATTACGGTGACATTCACACTAACCTTCCTGCTGTCATTAATAACTCCAACATACTTCCACCTATTACAGAAGAAGGTGTTTTTGTAACTGTAGGTTATGGGGATATTTTAGTTGCTGATGCATCAGAGGACTATAAAGACTTAGGTAAAGCTGTATGTTATTTAGATGAGACTGATACTAGCGTAATTTCAGGTCTGCATACAATTAGAATAAAATTTAAGAAGGATAAGGTTGTTCCAGAGTACCTAATAAATGTTTTCCAAACAAATCGTTATAGAAAATTTGTATGGAGGATGGGGACAGGTGTATCTGTTTTAGGCTTATCTAAAAGCAACTTAGCAAATTTCCCAATTTTTTTACCATCGCTTGATGTACAGAAGAAAGTTGCTAGTTACTTTATTCAACTCAACAAGAAGATCAAACTCCAGCAAGAAAAGATCTACTGGCTAAAGGAACAGAAAAAAGGGTTTATACAGAAAATTTTTAGCCTGGAGTTACGATTTAAAAAAAATGATCTCGGAAGCTTTTTTCCTAATTGGGAAGAAAGATACTTAAATGAAGTTAGCGATGTTAGGGATGGTACGCATGATTCTCCAAAATACTATCCATCAGGGTATCCCTTAATTACTTCTAAAAACTTAAATTCAAATGGCACTTTGAATAATAATAATCTAAATTATATTAGTAAAGAAGATTTTGAAAAGGTCAATAAACGGTCACTGGTTGAAGATAATGATATTTTATTCGGCATGATTGGTACAATCGGAAACCCTGTTAAGGTTACTCATCCTAATTTTGCTATAAAAAATGTTGCTTTAATAAAGGATAATTCCGATAACTTTAATAATTTTTTAATTCACTTCTTAAATAGCTCTCATATCGAAAAACAGTTTAATCTTCTATTGGCTGGTGGTACACAAAAATTTATAGGTTTAAATGATATTAGAAATTTAAAAGTATTAGTACCTTGTAAAGAAGAACAGGAAAAAATTTCTAAGTTTTTATCACTCTTAGATAAAAAAATTTTTTTGCAAGAACAAATTTTAAATAGCTACAAGCAGCAGAAACGTGCATTGATACAACAAATGTTTATCTAATGGGAACAGCACCAGTCCATTTAATTTGGAATGGTGCCTTTACTTTATTTATGGTTCGGTTCTACATGATAATCTATGTGAAACTTATTAAATTTTGAATTTTTTTCTTCTCATAATTTAAGAGACTACTCTCATTCAAAACTTTCTCATCCCTAATAAATTTTAGAACATGATTTATAGGTAAATCCTTAGGAATAAATCTTTCAATTTTTTTAATCGCTGAAGAAGGAACACCTAAATCTATTAGATGTGCTAAATTACCAGAGACGTTTTCATTTTCTAATAAGCTAGCAAATATTTTATAATTGCCAGGCTTTAATCCATTTTTATGACAAACTTCCCTTTGAAGCTTATCAATTACATTTAACCATTTAGGTACCTTATACTTTAACCAATGTCTATAAACCTGCATTGTATTTAGAATTGCTAAATCTAAAATTTGCTCCTTATTTTTATTCTTATTAGCTGTTTGCTTAGATTGATATATGTATTCAGACCGTATAGAGTCTATAAAACCATCTTTCACTCCAAAATTATTAGTCATAAAAACTAATTTTCCTTTTGTCATTGGTAAGGTAGTCTCACCAGGTTTTAAAAGATTATCCCAACCTAACTCTAATATATATGATAACTGTTTATATGTGGGAATACCCTCCCAACAAATCAAAGTTTGATGGTCAGCGAGATTTCCCTCTATTTCTTTTATAATTTTTAATTGCCCATTAACGGATATATTATTATTTTTAACAACTTCAAAATAATCGCCTAAAGTCTCAACTAAGTTGTTATAACGTTCGGTTTGTTCTTTTTTTATACTATCTTTTTCCAGGCTAATAATAACTTCATCTGAAGCTTCAACCTGATCAAAAAAAGGAATATCTATTATTACATCATTATTACTAGGAATTTCATTAAATAAATATACCTTCCCTAATATATGTTTCATAAATCTTCCTGATCTACCTTTAATATTACTAAAATCGAAATAGTCAATTTCTTTTCCACCCTTAATGTTATCGAATATTACTACATTTTTTGCAGTAGTATTCACTCCCTCGATAAGAGTAGAAGTACAAAATAAATAGTTTAATTCTTGATTATTAAAATAATCGACAACACTTTCATTGAGATGCTTAATTATTGCTCCATTATGAACTCCAATTTTATATTTTAAAAGTTTATTATAGGTCCATTGTGGAGTTAAATTTTCATTTATCCATTCAATTAATTCGAGATCTTCTTCATTTTCGACTTTTCCTTTTTGCATAAGGTAATCCAAGAACTTTATAGATAAGCTCATTACCCTATTTGGTGAAGAGCAATATATAATAGTCTGTTCTTCTTTTAAGTTAAATAATAACTCAAATAAAAGATTTTCTTTAAACTTTATTTTCCCGGGAGAATTAAGTTCTTTTTTATATTTTGTATATAAATCAATAATGTCGTTATTTACTAAGGAATAATTGGTTTTGTAGAAAATTGCATTATATTTCTCTGCGAAACCTGGTGAGATATTGGTTATGTTGGGTCCTAGTAAATAAAATTGAGCTCTATGTTTATTTATTAGTAAATTAGCTGCCATATTTAATATATCTGACCGTTCATCATCTCTCTTGGAACTTAACTTATAAAACTCATCTATAATTACAAAATCAATTTTAGGAAGATTATTAAACTCTATTACTCTTTCTGCAGTTAATATAAAAATATTATTTTCATTATTCTCAGCTTCTTGACTTGTAGTTACTACAATATTATAGGTATTATTATATTTAACTAATTTTTTGAATGTTTCATGTATAAGTGCAAGAGTAGGTTGTATAATTACAATATTTTTATACTTGCTACTTGCTACTACCTCCTCTATTAAAAGACTTTTCCCAAAGCTTGTTGGAGCACTTACAACCAGATTTTTATTATTTTCTAAATAATCTAATAGTATTTTTTGCTCTCTATGTAAAGTAATGTTACCAATATTACTCGATTCGTGATAATATGTCCTAATTTCTTGACCTAAATCTTTAATGTCATTGCTGTCATAAACTTTTAAATACGGATAGAAACCTGCTGAGTCTAATAAGTCTATCCAAATCTTTTTCGTTCCTTGTTCAACTTTTTCCCAATTATCAATTATCGCCAATAATATATCTCTTCCCATTTGTTCATCCATACTTCTCAGGTACCTCGAACAAATACTCGTTAAAGCAAAACTATACTCAAAATCAATAAATTCCTTATTATAAATATCTTCTACATTCATTTATTCACCTAAATTCTGCATAATAACAAGTTTTTTATGTAATCCTTTGACTAAATCAACTTTAGATTTCACAGGAAATAATATTACTATTATATTTAGATGACTTTTTAGAGGATGGTCATAATTATCATCAAAATATTTCTTTAATTTCTTTATCTCATTCTCATAAGCTTGAATAAAATTGTCATTGCTTTCATCTGAATGTTGATTAAACAAATCACATGAATAAGTACAAATTAACGGTATTACAATTTGATTTAATTGGTCAGCTAATTTTGTTGTAGTGTCTAATAAACTTAACCAATAATCCACTTTTTCATTAGTTTCTGTGTCTTTAAGCCTGTTAGATATAATTGTAAATTCGTCATTTAAATAGTCCCTTTTAAAATGTTCTTTAAGATCTTCAATTAAAGCTAACAGCCCTTTTTTACCATCTGTATAAAGTTTGGATTCTCCCAACCACAAAGTCCTATCTATTTCGTTGATATGTACAGAATCGAAACCATGAACTGCATGTCCATACGAGTCTTTAAAATAAACCTTTGATATTAATGGAACTGTTCCATGGAAGTTTTTTAAAATAAAGTGTAATATTATTTCTCCAAATTCTCCTCTCTTCAAATACTTTTTATCAATTTCTATATCATCTTCAAGTTCTTGGCCTGTTAAATACAAGTCTGAAACTTCTCTAAACTCTTTAATCTTATATATTGACTTCGCTGCTTGATATATTTTATTAACAATTTCATCATTAGAAGTTTTGGTTCCTTGATGAAACCCAAAAGCAAACTCTGGAATGATGTTTATTAGATAACTAACAAATTCATTTAGTCGATACACCATCTCTCCATCATCGTTCAGGTCATAGCCTATATAATATGTAACTAAGTCATTTTCCATTATTCTTGTATTTAGTATTTTTGAAGCTCTAGCAACAGTATTCATATAACCTCCAACCATTAAAAACCCATGTTAGGAATTGGTAATTTTATATAAATTATACCATAGAAAAAGCCTAACTGAATAAGTTAGGCTACCGCTACTAGTACTGTTGACAAAAAACATCATTTACTTATGGTACGGTTCTCCCTTATTAATCCGAAAAGCCCGATAAATCTGCTCAACAAGGACAAGCTTCATTAACTGATGCGGATAAGTAATCTTCCCAAAAGATATCTTCTCATTAGCCCGCTTCATGACAGCGTCACTTAGACCTAACGATCCCCCAATGACAAATGCCACTTTGCTTTTCCCATAAGTTGCAAGGTGATCCAGATTCTTAGCCAATTCTTCTGATGAAACGGACTTACCTTCGATCGCCATCGCAATCACATGCACATCTTGCCCGATCTTTGCTAAAATTCTTTCACCTTCAGCGTTTTTGACCATAATCATCTCTTGATCACTTAAAGTTTCAGGCGCTTTTTCATCTGGAACCTCTATGATTTCAACTTTGGCATAAGGCCCTAGTCTTTTTAAGTATTCATCGATCCCTAACTTTAGGTATTTTTCTTTTAACTTTCCTACCGATATGATTGAGATATTCACGTGTTGAAAACTTCCTTTCAAATAAGTTATCCCCAGAACTTATCCACATATGCACATTTAAGGCCATATATTGTAGGCGTTCATATGTTCGATACTTTATATACACCGTCGTTGCTGCAGTATTCACATGCTGTTGATAACTCACTATTTTCTGTTAGTAACTCTACAACTGGTGGTGTTTCAAATTCATCCACAATGATGTCAATCGCAAGCTCTGCATGCTCTTTACAGCAAATAATTATCAAAATCTTCACTCCTAACTTATCCACAATGCTTCTTTTAACACTATCGAATATACGTCTGTGTGTAAACAATCTTCTCAAAATAAAGTTGTCCACATGTTGAGACCATTAAAGACGGATTCTACAAATTGTAGATTTTAGTTTCCTGCTAATGAACATACAGACGTAAAAATCCCTGTACCTGCAAGTACCTATCTACCTGAAGGATAAACCGTGAAACTAAAATCAGTACTTGCAACAAATTGATCGGTCTAAAAGCTCTTCTGAACAGATTGTTCTCTAAGATCTTTTTATTCATTCTCTTCTCTGACAAGTTGATTGAAGTGCAAGGTGCGAGACTCCTGCGGGACAGGCGGGCAGGTGAGACACTTAAAAGTGAAACGTCCAAATGTGGCTCACCGCCTGCCCCGCGGAAAGCGAGCACCTGAAACGGAAATCAACACTTTCAAGAGCACCGAAGATCAATCAACAAAAAAACAAGGAGACTCAAAGCCCCCCTGTTTTACATCATCTATTGCGTTTGTCTTCCACCGCTTAACTCTACTTTCACAGTCTGCTTCTTACCATCACGATAGAACGTAATATCAATCTCATCACCGATCTTTGCTTTCGTGTAAAGGAACTTACGCAGCGCGACCGGATCCTTAATCTTCTCTCCGCCCATCTCCGTAATCACATCCATCTCCTTCATGCCTGCACGAGCTGCTGGAGAAGCTGGCGTGATTTCCATAACAACAACACCATCTTGAACGCTGTTTGGAATCTTGAGCGTTTGTTCACGCTGATACGTGTTTACTTGAGAAAGAGGAATGATATTAACGCCTAAGAACGGTCTTCTCGTCTCACCATATTTCTCGAGATCCTCGATAATCGGTTTTGCAACATCTGAAGGAATAGCGAACCCGATTCCTTCTACTTCATTTTGAGCAATTTTAGAAGAGTTAATGCCAATAACTTGCCCGGCAATATTAATTAAGGCCCCACCGCTGTTTCCTGGATTGATGGCTGCATCCGTCTGAATAACTTCAGCTTGCCAATCAGGGTTTCCATCTTGGTCAAGATCCACTGGAATCGAACGGTCAGCACTTGAAACGACACCTTGTGTAACAGACCCAGGGAAGTTTCCTAACGGGTTCCCGATGGCAATTGCAGGTTCTCCTCGCTTCAAATCACCAGATACACCAAATTCGGCGACACTGTCCACTTTGCTGCTATCGATCTCAACAACAGCCAAATCCATTAAAGGATCTGTACCGCGAAGAGTCCCCTTTAACTTGGAGCCGTTGCTTAGTGTGATTTCAATCTGGTTCGCATCTTCCACAACATGATGGTTTGTTACGACATACGCCTTGTTACCTTCTTTTTTATAAATAACACCTGATCCGGTCCCCGCTGGCTGCTGGCTCCAGAAGTCAGTCCGTTGAATGTTTACGACCTCGACCACTGCATCAGAGGCTTTGTCTACGGCATCCGTTACATTTGTCGTAACGTTCACATCCACGTTTTTCTCTACTGCATTTTCATCAGTACCTAGACCGTTTTGTTCTTCGTTCGGAGGATACAGATTATCTGGCAAAAGACCAGCTCCTCCAAGTGCAGGTACTGTAAATAAGACAAGCAAACCACCTAGGATCGCTCCTAGCAAAGCTGGTAGAAACTTTCCTCCGCGGTTTCCTTTTTGTCGAGATGAGGATTCATAATCGTCATCATAATATCCCATTTTGCTCATCACCGTTCCTTTCAACAATGAAGTGTACGAATTCATAACCTAGTATAAGCAATTAGTCCTGAAATTATGGACATTTTGGGTTATTTTTCATAATTTCCCACACTTATTGTTATTTCCGGAAACGGTTTACTTTAAACAAGTAAGTATTTATACCAAGGCGAGCTTTGTTGGCTGACTTGCGTCTGTATCGTGCAGAATGATTTGTTCACCAGCCGTGATGTCATACGTTTTTAACGTCTGTTCAACCGCTAAGCGCGCAATATCCTTCATGTTGTTATCTCTACTAAGATGAGCGAGATAGATATGCTTCGTGCCATCCCCAATAACGTCTGCAAGAGCATGTCCGCAATCCTCGTTTGAAATGTGCCCATGATCCCCTAGAATACGTCTTTTAATATTCCAAGGATATCTTCCCATCATGAGCATGTTGATATCGTGATTCGATTCAATAACAAGAGAGTGGCTGTCACGGATAATCCCTTTCATCCGGTCGCTCACATAGCCTGTATCTGTCATGAGGGCAAGCTTTCTGCCGTTGTGATGAAACACATAGAACATCGGCTCAGCTGCATCGTGGGACACCCCAAACGACTCTACTTCAAGGTCGTTGAAGGTTTTAACACTTTCCATCTCAAACTCAAATTTTTGGTCTGTTGCCACTTCACCGATTAAGCCGTTCATCGCATTCCACGTGTTTTTATTCGCGTAGATTGGAAGTTTAAATTTGCGAGCAAGCACGCCGAGTCCTTTTATATGATCGCTATGTTCATGAGTGACGAGAATGCCATCAATATCGCCAACTTCACCACAAGCTGCTTTTTCAAAAAGAATCTGAATCTGTTTGGCACTCAAACCTGCATCAACAAGCAGGCGTGTTTGTTCGGTTTCAACGTAAATGGCATTCCCCGAACTGCCGCTAGCGAGTACGCTAAATTTTAAACTCATAACCGCATGTTCCTTTCTACTCTTCTTCTCCCGATAAAACCTGAACGGAACTGTCAGTTGCATTTACGAGGTATTGACCCTTTTCTGTCTTAATCAACCACGTAGGAGCATACACTTGAAGTTCTCCTACACCAACAAGACTGTAGTATCCAAGCTCAATATCTTGTATCTTATCACCTTTAGTCAGGTGAGCTGTATCTAAAAGTTTTCCTAACGCTTTTTTTGGCGAAATGATCTCCTGAAAAGCTCCTTGCCTCATAATCAGTAGATACGTTTGCGTGAATTCTGTTAAGTTGCCTTTGTCATCAAGCTTAAATTTGATCATCCCGTTTGGTGCATCAAAATCTTCTGCATCAGCACGACTTTCAAATTTTTCAGGATTGTAAAAGATGGGCTTTTCTAAATAAACTTGATTAAACCAAACGATATTTGTTTCTTTGTCCCAATGATAAAAGGAGTATTCCTTGCCTCGAGTAACGTTTTCTTCAAGAAATTTACTAAGCTCCGCAATAAGGTCTTTTGAATCTTTTTTTGGCAGATCCATAGGTTTATCTAATTTATATTGAAGCGTAATTTCTGTGCTCTTCTCTTTATTAAGGGAAATATTCTTAGACTCTACTTTCTTTTCTTCATCTGTAAACTTATACCGCTGAGCACTTATTGAGGTTTGATCCTCTTTGTACTTTGGCAGCTTGTCCAGATAATTAATTTTATTAATCGCGAGTCTTTCTTCTAAAGGCTGTTCTGTAAGGTTTGAAATGTTATTAATATCGTTCTTTTGGTACAGCTGATAGCCCAAAAATAAATTTAAGACAAGAAAGGTAAGGATAAAAATGCTTTTTGTTCTCTGCCAATTCAATTAGAATCCTTCCTCTCTGTCTTCTTTAAATAAAGGCTGCCATCCTCTAGTATTATAATTAACAAACCATTGTGGTTCTAGCTTATAAACATGTGGTTCATTTTGTTTTCTCAGCGAAAATCCAATACGAACATCTTGTACGTAATTTAAATTAAATTCTTTATCTAGTTCTCTTGTAACCTCTTTGCCTGACTGAATTGTAACCTTTTCTGTTAATAGATCTGGATAGGAAGCAGCACTTAAATCTAACTGTATCAGTGACCGCTGATATTCCTGTAGCTCATTTTCATACCATATCAGACTCATCTGCATTTCTTGGCTCAATACGGGTAGATTCTCTACAAAAAGCCAAAAGTTAGCCGAATAATTTGTTAAGTTGGATACGATATAAGGATTTCCCCATCCAGCGTGAGTGTTGATATAATCAATCGATTGAAGGAGCGGTGAGATACTTGATGGTGTATTTCGATTACCGAACCCTGCAAAGTTTGTATAAGTGAAGCGATTTTGCAATTCATTTATAACCATCGCCGCTGTTCCATCCGCATAGGTGATTTGATTGGGAGCAGACGCACTCTTTACAGCCAATGGATCTTTAAAAAGAGCCTTTTTATACATCTCATACGTATCTTCACTTGTTGCTCGTGATATATAAGTATAACGAGTTAGATCAAGAGGAACATCGGGAAAATAAAATCTTCTTTTAACCTCAATCTGTCCTTCGTTTCCTTTATCTTCAATATCAAAGTTACGATATGGAACGAAGCTGCCATTATCAATCCACTTATCCATATCTTTCATGATCGGATTAAGCTGATTGTTAGAGGCTCTAATTCTTTGCATCTTTTTTTCCTGATAAGAAACCAAATAACCTTCTACACTATCTGTTGACTTATTTTGATACAAAAATATTCGGTCTACATTTTTGGGCTTATTACCTGTTATTTCAGACTCAAATGAAAAAATTTCTTTGTAAATATCTTGAGTCATGCCTACTGGGAAGACCACTTCAATGTATTTGTTATCTTTTAGAAACGGTTCATTAGGATCGAATGCTCTAGCGCTTTTAGTGCCTGTATCAAACGTGAACTTGGTTTCGTTTAAACGCATATTAAATTCATTGATTAAATCGTTTGCCTCTACCCCGTACAAGTTGTCACCTTTGTGGTAAATAAGCTGTGTTGGATAAACGATTTCTTTTAGTTCTGCCTCAACATCCACTTCTTGTTTTTTTACAATACGTGCTCCTTCTAATGAAGGATAGCTTGGCTTAAATGTCCATAAGCTCCACGTTAGGACAAGACTGAGTACGATCAAGAGCGTTAATGCAATCGATTTAATATGTTCATAGTTCTTACGGAAAAACGTAATCAGTTTCCGTGCATGAGTAATCCATTTTAACCAGTTCATTTAAGCCCCTCCCTAGCTTTTCTTAAAGGAAGAGTAAAGTGGATCGTCGTTCCTTGTCCCCATTCACTTTCTGCCCAAATATCTCCGCCATGAGCAAGCACGATCTCTTTAGCGATCGCAAGGCCAAGACCCGTTCCTCCAATATCTCTCGAACGAGCACGGTCCACCCTGAAGAATCGATCAAAGATCTTAGAAACGTTGTTCTTCGGAATCCCAACTCCCTGATCAGCTATGCTGACTTTTACTTTACGCCCAATAACGGCAGCGGTAAATGTAATCGTGCCTCCCTCAGGAGAGTATTTCATCGCATTAGAGATAATGTTATCGAGCACTTGTGTCATCTTATCTGTATCCATCTGAACGAGAATCTTATCACTTGGCAATGAGCGAGATAATTCGATGTTTTCCTTCTCCAGCATCTCAAAACGATCAATGATACCGTTTAAGAAGTGCACCAAGTCAATTTCATGGAAACTAAATCTGTAGTCTTTGCTGTCCATTTTAGAAAGCTGAAGCAAGTCTGTAACAAGCCTGATCATCCGCTCTGTTTCGTTTTGCGTAACTTCTAAAAAACGAGGTGCAATGTTATCGTCCTGCCATGCTCCATCTGCAAGTGCCTCAAGGTAGCTTCTCATCGTTGTAAGCGGTGTTCTTAGCTCATGTGACACGTTAAATACAAACTCTCTGCGTTCGTTATCGATCTGTTCTTGTTCTGTTACGTCATGAAGAACACAAATAAGACCATTAATTGGCCCATCATCTTTTTGAATCGTAGAAAAGTTAGCACGTACGACATAATGAAGGTCATCTGTACTAAAATCCAGCAACATGGATTCATATTCGTTATATAGTTCTTCCCACGTATATTCCGTATTTAATCGCAGTAATTCCATGAGTGAAGTACCGAGCGCGTTTTGTCTCGAGATGTTCAGCATCTCTTCCGCACGGTCGTTCATCAGAATAATCGCCCCGTCCCGGTCAGTCGCAATCACACCATCAGTCATGTACGTTAGAACAGAACGCAGTTTTCTTCGTTCACTTTCCGTAATAGCTGTAGCTTCTTGCAGCTTGGTTGTAAGGTTGTTAAATGTCATGGCGAGCTGCCCGATCTCATCATCACCATACAGCTGAACTTTTCGCGAGAAATCTCCTCGTGCCATAACAAGAGCCTGTTTTCTCATATCTGCCATCGGCCTTGTGATCGTACGCGCCAAAAAGATACCGAGAAGTCCAGTAATAATTAGTGCGATTACCGTCCCGGTTACTAAAATATTGTTGATGCGCTGTATTTGCTTGAAGATGCCTTCAATGGAAGCTACTAGATAGATGGCTCCCATCGTTTCGCTCGTACTGTCATTCTTAATAGGCTTAGCGAGCACCATCACCCGCTCACCTTCATGAAGCATGACTTCATCATCAACCGTACCTTCTAAGGCCAATTTAATTTTAGGGTTAAAACTGATCTGTCCAACTAGTTTTTGCTTATTGCTCGCTAGAACCATACCTTCTTTATTTAACACTTGGATTTCTTTCTCTTCAAACTCCTCGTCAATTAACGCTTGAATGTCATCTTCAAGCGTTACAGCTTCTTCACCATCTTCAGCTTTTTTGACCTTATATCTATCTTTATCCTTCATCTTCTGCTCAATATTAAACTCTAGCAAATTTACCCGATCATAGAGTGATTTTGAGAAGTTTTGCCGCAGGTCCGTTTCTAAATTATTAATAAAATAGACACTGATCACTTGCATGGCGATTAAGATGAGCAAAACATAAATCAATACAAACTTAACGTGTATTGATTTAAAAAAATTGACTTTATCCATGATGATTACTCCTGGTCAGGATTTCTTAGGTAATACCCCACTCCGCGTCTTGTAATGATCCATAATGGGTGGCTCGGGTTATCTTCTACTTTCTCACGCAGACGTCGAACCGTAACATCAACCGTTCTAACGTCACCAAAGTAGTCATATCCCCACACAGTTTGAAGCAAGTGCTCACGCGTCATCACTTGTCCGATATGTTTCGCTAAGTAATGCAGCAGTTCGAATTCTCGATGTGTTAACTCTATCGTTTCACCGCGCTTTGTCACAATATAAGCATCAGGGTGAATCGTTAAAGAACCGATTGTAATCTCATTGTTCTCATCTACTTCACGTTCTGATTCCTGCTGGTGACGGCGAAGGTTGGCTTTTACGCGAGCAATCAGTTCGCGCGTGCTGAACGGCTTTGTTACATAGTCATCCGCACCTAACTCTAACCCTAGCACTTTATCGATTTCTGAATCTTTTGCAGTCAGCATAATGATCGGCATATCATACTTTTTGCGGATCTCACGGCATACTTCCATGCCATCTTTTAAAGGAAGCATGATATCAAGCAGGATCATATCTGGCTTCTCTTTTTCTACTTTCTCAAGGGCATTAATACCGTCGTAAGCGCAGCTTACTGTAAATCCCTCTTTTTCGAGATTAAATTGCAGAATATCTGCAATTGGTTTTTCATCATCCACAACGAGAATTTTCTTATCCATGGGAACGCTCCTTCTTCGGAAACTCTATTTAATATATAGCAGATTGTTTGTAGTATCATTTTAAGGTATCTCTACTATTTTATCACAGTTGAAACTTTCTCCATACTACTAGTAAAACCTTCTAATTTTAGACAAGAAAACTTGTTGCCATCTCGAAAATCATCGGGCAAACAAGTTGTAACTTTTGAAGGTATAAAAAGACCTCCCAGGAAGATATATTCCTAAGAGGTCCAGCAGTTCATTTTGTAACTATCTTCATCGGCAAGTTGATTGTAGTGCAAGGTGCGAGACTCTCGGCTAGGACAGGCGGGCAGTCCGAAAAGTGGAAGTGGCTCGTTTTGCCCCGACAAGCAAAAGATGAATGGATTGGAAGGTGCACTTTGCCTTCTGAGCCATTTAGCTTTTGACCTCGAGGGGCTAGCCACTGCAACTGGACAGGTGAGACACTTAGGAGTGGAACGTTAAGAATGTGGCTCACCACCTGCCCCGCGGAATGCGAGCACCTGAAACGGAAATCAACTACTTTCAAGAGCAGCAAAGATTGTGCCTTTATAGATAATCAGCAGGATTTTTTAGAACACCGTTCTTGTATACTTCAAAATGCAAATGAACGCCTGTTGATTGGCCTGTTGATCCCATAACTCCTATCTTTGATCCCTTTTGTACCACATCTCCTGTTGAAACAGATATGGAATTCAAATGAGCATAGATGGTTTTCATACCGTTGTTATGATTGATGATGATCTTGTTGCCATAATCGCCATCCCAGCCAGCAAATGCAACTGTACCGTTGTCTGCTGCCAAGATGGAACGTTCTGAAGGACGTGCAATGTCCATTCCTTTATGCTGTCTTCCCCATCTAGATCCTTTATGGCTCGAGATGTATCCCCCAACTGCCGGCCATGAAAGAGTGCCTGTCCCTTTAGACGGTATCACTTTCGTACCGATCTTTTGAATCTCGGTAACAGGTGCTTTCACTTGCTCTTGGTTTACGATTTCTTTTTTTAGAACTTTATCGTCTGCTTTTCTAACAGTAAAGGTCACGTCTTCTAACCCTTTTTGACCTTTTTGAACCGTTTTTACCTGTCCCTTTTCTAGTGTGCTGTCATCTTGTTTTTCAACTCCAAAAGGAATCTCGTTCTGTACACGAGTTGCTTCATATACCATTACTTCGGTGTAAGGCTTCTTTTCTGTTACAGTCACTGCTTGCCCTGGACGAATCACAGGAACGAGCAGCAATTCTGTATTTAACGTGTAGAATTGCTCCATCGTTAAGTGATACTTTTCGGTAATCGACTTTACCGTTTCACCTTTTTGAACAATGTGTTCTTTTCTCTTAATTGTCCCCTCTTTTAAAAGGGAGATCGCACCGTCAACAGATACGAGGTCCTTGATTGAGGTCTGAGCTTTTTGAATGAAAACAGGTGTCGAGAAGTCAATATCGACAACCTTACTTTCTCCAGGATTTAATTCTGGAACTTCAAGCTCTTTATTTTCGGCTTTCCTTTTGTTGATCTCATCAAGCTCTGCTTTTGAAACATGTTCAAGCTGCAGCTTTAACAGCGTATCTTCTGCTTCTTTTTCACTTGAAACGTAAGCTACTGTTTGGGCGCCAACTACCAGTCGATAAGCTTCTACCGAAACGGTTAAGCGGTCTTTTAATGCTTCTCTCGCCGCTTCATTATCAAACTCAGGTCTGAACATTTTTTCAGGCTTTAGCTCAATCGATTCGTTTATCGTAAAAGCAAAATCATTGTTTTTGCCTTTTGCTTGCCGCAATAATTCTTCTACCGTATTTTCGGCAACACTCTCTTCTCGAACGGTACCGATCTTCTCTCCATCCACATAAACGTTAAAAACCGTTTTGATCAACTGGTTATCATCATGATGTGCCTCTGTAGTGGATGGATTCAACGTAATGGTTGCGAGTATTAGTATAACCGCGATGAACAGCGGTATGATTTTCTTTATATAAACTTCAGTGGTTTTCCAATTTTGCACCTTCTTTTTCCCCCTAAAGATTCTCTTCTCTATCTCATCTGTGTCTATTGTCCTATGAAAAAATTCCCTGAAGCACCTCTAGTATCCTATCATAAGGAATTTCAATTTGTCAGAATTTCACGTATTTTGTAATGCAAATGTAAAAAAACGAACATTCGTTCAGACATACTGAACCAAAAGAAAAAGCTTATTCTAAAACGAATCATATTAGGTAAAAAAAAGCCATCTAAGTCCTTTTGGACTTAGATGGCTTTAGGTTAGTATTTAAAAATGTTCTATTCTGGCAGCTTAATTCGTTCTATAATATCTTCTTTTTGTACATAAACCACAAGCAAGCTGATCGGCAGAAGTATAAGCGTTTCTTTCCATTGTCGTTCAATGAGCCAGTAGAAAAAGGGTGCGAGTGAGAAGGCAAATAGCCCCGCTACTGTTAAACTTCTTTTTATCGCATAAAACAATAAAAATGCCGCTCCAACGAGTATGGCTGATGGCAGATGAAAAACAACAAGTCCTCCAATAAAAGAAGCGACTCCTTTTCCACCATGAAACTTTAGGAAAACTGGATAAAGGTGCCCGAGAATCACCGCTAAAAATCCAAGCAGCTGAATATGAGGAGGATATCCAAATTGAATGGCTGCCCATACAACTGCTGCCGCTTTTAAAATATCTCCAGCTAAGGTTAGAACAAAGCCCGATGGTCCTAGTACCCGGCCTGCATTCCGGGCACCTATATTACCGCTGCCTAATAACCGTAAGTCAACGCCTTTTAAAAGCTTTGCTACAAGAAACCCTGTCATGATGCCCCCTACAAGGTAACTCGCGATCAAATACAGCCCCCATTCGAATTCCATCTGTATGATCACAACCTTCCTCATCCCAATTGATACACTATATTCTAAATAGTGAGGACTTATCCCTCTTAATCAGCATGAAATGTGCTAAAAGTGAGTATGGTGATGCAACTGATGCCGCCTATTTTATAGTTCTGGCCTTTTTATTGTCAGATTGGGGGCAGTTTCGATGTCGGATAGGTGTCAGCTCGTATACCTAGCGGGGTACTTGTGATGATAATTAAGTCTAAACTTTATGTAATTAAGTCTTTATGAGAAAAATTAAGTCAAATTCGAGATCAATTAAGTCATTCGTGAGTAAATATAGGCGATTCGCTAATTTTCGACATAGTCGACCTATAGTTATACCCCTGCACCAAGTCTATTTCCAATACCGAAAATAAAAAAAGCATGTTCCTTTTTCAAGGAACATGCAGCACGATTTAGGATTAAAAGTAAAATGGTGGCTCGAGACGGAATCGAACCGCCGACACGAGGATTTTCAGTCCTCTGCTCTACCGACTGAGCTATCGAGCCAAATTTAAAACAATTTGATTTTTATTTAACTTGTGTCTCTTCCTCTACACGTTTTCCCAAGAAGTGTATCCGTCGAGACAACTCGCAGCTAATTCTTGCTGTAACACTCGTAGCTTCGAGCCAAGAAAAAAGTGGCGGACCCGACCGGGGTCGAACCGGCGATCTCCTGCGTGACAGGCAGGCATGTTAACCACTACACCACGAGTCCACTTTAAAAGCTTTTATTCAAGTTAAAAAAAAATGGTGACCCGTACGGGATTCGAACCCGTGTTACCGCCGTGAAAGGGCGGTGTCTTAACCGCTTGACCAACGGGCCACTTTTTAAAAAAGTGGTGAGCCATGAAGGACTCGAACCTTCGACCCTCTGATTAAAAGTCAGATGCTCTACCGACTGAGCTAATGGCTCGTGCTTTATTTGTCCGTGGTACCCTGTCTCTTCCTCTACTAGCCAAGGACGTAAGTGTATCCGTCGAGACAACTCGTAGATCAATCACGTTGTATTGCTCGTGACTGAGCTAATGGCTCTTGCTTTTGTAACAACTCAAGCTTGTTTATAACGTTTGTCGTTTTTTCACGACAAGTGTTACTTTATCACGTAATAAAAGCTTTGGCAATATGTTTTCTAGATATTTTTCAAAAAAACTTATATTTGCTCTAAAATGCTCAATAATGCCTTGTATTTCACTTAAAAATAACGCATTTTCACACAAAACGAAAAAAATAAAGCCCCTTGTTTCCAAGGGGCCCAAAAAATTTAAGCAAATACGCCTCTTACCATATTTGTTTGTGCACGGTCTGGTCCTACAGAGAAGATCGAAAGCGGAATGCCTGTTACTTGTGAGATTCGCTCAACGTAGTGACGAGCATTTTCCGGAAGCTCTCCTAGATCTTTAACGCCTGTGATGTCTTCAGTCCAGCCCGGCATTTCTTCAAATACTGGCTCACATTCAGCAAGCACTTTAAGGCTAGCTGGGAATTCATAAGTTAGTTCACCTTTGTATTTGTAAGCAACACAGATTTTCAATGTTTCGATGCCTGTTAATACATCGATTGAGTTTAATGAAAGATCAGTGATACCCGAAACGCGGCGAGCATGGCGAACGACTACAGCGTCAAACCAGCCGACACGGCGCGGACGCCCAGTCGTTGTTCCGTACTCACGGCCAACTTCACGAATTTGATTGCCGATTTCGTCATGTAGTTCAGTTGGGAATGGACCATCACCAACACGTGTTGTGTATGCTTTTGAAACACCAACAACATGGTTGATCTTAGATGGACCAACACCAGAACCAATCGTTACTCCCCCTGCGATCGGGTTAGATGAAGTTACGAAAGGATATGTTCCTTGGTCGATATCAAGCATTACACCTTGTGCACCTTCGAAAAGAACGCGGCGGCCATCGTCCAATGCATCATTAAGAACAACAGATGTATCGACTACATACTTTTCGATCTGCTGACCGTATTCAAAGTACTCGTCTAAGATTTCTTCTTTTGTAAAGCCTTCTGATTCATAAATACGCTCAAATAAGCGGTTCTTTTCAGCTAAGTTGCGCTCTAACTTCTCTTCAAACACTTCACGATCTAAAAGGTCTGCGATACGAATACCGATACGTGCAGCTTTATCCATGTAAGCTGGACCAATACCTTTTTTCGTCGTACCGATCTTATTAGCTCCCTTGCTTTCTTCTTCCAAGATATCTTGACGAAGATGATAAGGAAGGATCACATGCGCTCGGTTAGAGATACGAAGATTGTCCGTACTAACTCCGTGGCTGTGAAGATAAGCAAGCTCTTCAAGAACAGCTTTCGGATCGACAACCATTCCATTACCGATCACACAGATTTTATCTTTATAAAAGATTCCAGATGGAATAAGGTGAAGCTTATACTTTTTCCCTTCAAAAACAATTGTATGCCCAGCGTTGTTTCCGCCTTGGTATCTAGCTACTACTTCTGCTTTTTCTGAGAGATAATCGGTAATCTTACCTTTTCCTTCATCTCCCCATTGTGTTCCAACTACTACTACTGATGACATGGTTGCACCTCCATGAAATTAACGATTGACGAATTTATCGTCTAATCTTAAAAACCATGCTTAGTTTAGCAATATATTTAAGGAAAGTCAATCAAAAACACGAACATTAAATCACATAAGTTCACTTTCGTTCGTAATATATTTACAATTCCATAGTCAAAAGATCAAAAACTCTATCGTATCCTGTAGTATTCACCTTGTTTAGGAGGATTGATTCCTTTGTTTATCGAAAAATTAATGGTTGCTTATATGGATCATAAAGCAAACCACATCTATTATTTAGACAGAACGGAACAAGTTATTTTGCTAGATGCGATCGAACCAGATGGTCGCCCAAATCTTGAGTTTTTAGACGCGGATGAACCAGAACGATTCATTGAGATTCCAAAAGTAATGAATGTAGAATCATTCAGCTGGATGGTTGAATTTGAAAGTCATCATCAAAACAGTGAGCTGTTGCATGCCCTGAATGAAGATGAGCCTTTTGAACGTTTTACCGAAAAAGTAATAAAGCTGGACTTACTTGAAAAATGGCAGACCTTTCAAAAAGATAAAGTCAAAACCAGGATCGAACATTGGTTGGCGGAAAAAGAACTCCTTGAAATGCAAAAGCAGCCGGATTAAACTCCAGCTGCTTTTTTTATGCGCCTGGTGGTATGGCACTTTCATCATGCCGCCTGTCCAGGTTAACAAATTTGTTGTATTCTTTTACGAAAGCAAGCTCAACCGTTCCTGTTGGACCGTTACGCTGTTTAGCGATAATAATTTCAATAATATTCTTCGCTTCTGTCTCTTTATCGTAATAATCATCACGGTAAAGAAAAGCTACGATATCGGCATCCTGCTCGATGGAACCTGATTCACGGATATCAGACATCATCGGACGCTTATCCTGACGGGATTCAACACCACGAGATAACTGCGATAGGGCGATTACCGGCACTTCCAGCTCACGGGCAAGAGCTTTTAATGAACGGGAGATCTCAGAAACTTCCTGCTGACGATTCTCGCCAGATTTCCCGCTCCCCATAATAAGCTGCAAATAATCGATCAAGATCATACCTAGTCCCTTTTCCTGCTTTAGACGACGGCATTTCGCACGGATATCATTAATACGGATACCTGGTGTATCGTCTATATAAATTCCAGCGGCAGACAGACTTCCCATCGCCATCGTAAGCTTCTGCCAGTCTTCAGGAAGCAAAGATCCGGTACGCAGACGCTGTGCATCCAAGTTCCCCTCCGCACAGAGCATACGCATAACGAGCTGTTCAGCACCCATCTCAAGACTGAATATGGCTACATTCTCGTCTGTCTTCGTTGCGACGTTTTGAGCAATGTTCAGAGCAAATGCTGTTTTACCTACAGACGGCCGGGCTGCAACGATGATCAAGTCATTCCGCTGAAATCCTGCAGTCATACGGTCCAGATCGTTAAATCCGGTCGGAATCCCCGTAATATCACCTTTACGGTTATGAAGGGCTTCAATGTTGTCATAGGCGTGTACCAATACATCTTTAATAGCCGTAAACGCACTCGTGTTTTTACGGTTCGCTACTTCTAAAATCGATTTCTCCGCTTCGTTCAGAATCGCTTCTACTTCTTCTTCACGAGCATAGCTGTTCGCTGTAATATCAGTCGCAGTACGAATCAAACGGCGCAGAAGTGACTTTTCCTCAACAATCTTGCTGTAATACTCAATATTCGCAGCTGTCGGTGAACTATCAGCAAGCTCTGTTAAAAAAGATAATCCTCCCACTTCATCGAGCTGGTTCTTATCCTGCAGCTCTGAAGTAACCGTAATCAGATCGACGGGCTCGCCTTTCGCGTTAAGATCGAGCATCACACGATAGATTCGTTGGTGAGTCGCCCGGTAAAAATCTTCAGGGAGCAGGATTTCTGAGGCAGTTATAAGAGCTTCGGGCTCTAAAAAGATAGCACCCAGAACAGCCTGCTCAGCTTCAATATTTTGCGGTGGTATGCGGTCAGCAAATAAATCACTCATGTTTTTTCCTCCTTTCTTTACTTTTTTCTCTATACTAAAGTTTCTTCTAAAATAAAGTATTTGTTTTTCTTATATCTTCTTTGAAACGTTGATTGGAGCGGAAGATGCGAGACTCCTACGGGACGAGCGGTTAGGTGGAGACTCCTAATGGCGCAAAGCGGCAGGAGGCTCACCGAACGCCCCGTGGAAAGCGAGCATCTGGAGCGGAAATCAATTACATCCAAATACTCATATAAAAAACCGGGGAATTCCCGGCTTTTTATTCTTCTGTTACGTGTACTTTTACTGTAGCCGTTACTTGTGAATGAATCTTTATCGGCACATTTGTGTAACCAAGTGCCTTAATCGGATCAGCAAGCTCAATTTTACGCTTATCGATCTTGATCCCTTGCTCTTTCAGGCCGTCAGCGATCTGTTTACTCGTTACAGAACCAAATACTCTGCCGCCCTCGCCAGTTTTGGTTTTGATCGTGATTGTCATCGCCGCAAGTTTAGCTTTTAATGCTTCAGCTTCTTCTAGTTGCGCTTGTTGTTTTTTCTCTTCGCTCTTCTGTTGGCCCTGAAGTGCAGCCATTGCCCCTGAAGTAGCCTCTGAAGCTAAATTTTTAGGAAATAAGAAATTGCGCGCATAACCTTCAGAAACGTTCTTGACTTCCCCTTTTTTGCCCTTACCTTTCACATCTTGAAGAAAAATTACTTTCATTCCTCTTCTCCCCCTTCAATATACTCATCTATTATTCTCTTTAAGTGTTTCTCTGCTTCATCAATCGTACTGTTCTCGATCTGGCAGGCAGCGTTTGTAAGATGTCCTCCACCTTCAAGTCCTTCCATGATCATTTGCACGTTGATGTCCCCAAGTGAACGCGCACTGATACTGACTTTGCCATCGATTCGATTTGAGATAACAAAGGAAGCTTGAATGCCGTTCATTGTTAATAAAATATCTGCAGCCTGAGCGATCACTACTTGATTGTAGGCATCCTCAGGAGAACTCTTGGCAATAACGATGCCTTTTTTATAGATCTCAGCGTTCTCAATCAGCTTAGAACGCCTTGTATACGTATTTAAGTCTTCTTTTAAAAACTTTTGAACAAGAATCGTATCCGCTCCGTGAGCTCTTAAATAGGAGGCAGCATCAAATGTACGAGAACCCGTTCTGAGGGTAAAGCTTTTTGTATCTACGATAATCCCTGCTAGAAGTGCTGTAGCTTCAAGCATACGCATCTTTAGTCGCTTCGGCTGGTATTCTAACAGTTCGGTTACGAGTTCTGCCGTTGAAGAAGCATATGGCTCCATATAGACAAGAACAGGGTCTTTAATAAAATCTTCTCCGCGACGGTGATGATCGATAACGACAACATGGTCGAGCTTTGTTAAAAGTCTTTCTTCAATGACCATAGAAGGTTTATGTGTATCAACGACCACTAACAAGGTGTTTCTTGAAGCGATCTCCAATGCATCTTCAGGTGAGATGAAATACTTCCAGATGGATTCTGTCTCTTTCAGTTCATCCATTAAGCGCTGAACACCAATATCGATATCAGATTGGTCGAGGACGATATAACCGTCTTTTCCGTTAACTTGAGCGACTTTCAATATTCCGATAGCAGATCCGATCGAGTCCATATCAGGGTTCTTGTGCCCCATGATGATGACTTTATCGCTGTCTGCCACTAATTCACTCAATGCGTGAGAAATGACACGTGCACGTACGCGTGTGCGCTTTTCAACTGGATTCGTTTTGCCTCCATAAAAACGGACCTTCCCGTTTGTCTGCTTGATCGCTACTTGGTCGCCACCACGTCCAAGAGCTAAATCGAGACTTGATTGGGAGAGCTGGCCAAGCTCAGGAAGCGAAGAAGTTCCTGCAGCTACACCGATACTTAATGTTAGAGAAACGTTCTGTTTAGCAGTCGATTCTCTTACTTCATCTAACACACTGAATTTATTTTTTTCTAGCTCATATAAGATACGCTGGTTAAATACAGCTAAAAAACGCTCTGAAGAAGTTCGTTTTAAGAAGATTCCATGCTCATTCGCCCAGCCATTTAGGACTGATGTTACTTTTGAATTGATCGTTGAGCGAAATTGATCATCTAATCCTTGGGTCACTTCATCATAGTTATCGAGATAGATGATCGCCATAACAGTCTGTTCTTCATCATAGAGCCGTTCAAGATCCAACTGCTCGGTTACATCAAAAAAGTAAAGCAACCTGTCTTCTTTTTTAAAGTTTACTTGAAATCTATGTGTATTGATCTTAATAACTTCTTCCTTAGCATCACTTTTAATATAAGGAATCAGTTCTTCTGAAACATGGTTTAAAGAGTGCCCGATAAAGGATTCTTCTTCTATAAGGGATCCCATATATGGGTTTGCCCATTCGATCTTAAAATCCTCATCATACAAAATAATCCCGATCGGCATTTCCATAAGCGCTTCTTCTCCCACCTTCTTCAGGCGATGAGAAAGCGTAGAAATATAATCACCCAGTTCCTCCTGAAAACTCGCTTCGGCTTTCATGGCATAATAAAATAAGCCGCCTAAAAGCACAAAACCTGCCATTCCGATCATCCAGTGAAAATACGTGATGATGCTTACCAGCACAACAGAAGTAACAAATAAGGCGATGACGGGATAACCATGCCACCGTTTTAGCAAAAACTTTGGCATACTTTCAGCTCCTACTGTTTTGGTTTCAACCGTTTTTTAATCATAAAACCTAAATCAATTATACCTAAGAATTTAACGACTTCCAGAGGAATCGGCAGGAAAGAATTAAGCAAAAACAAGAGTATAATCAACAATATGATTCTTTTTCTCTTCCAATTCTTTATCCAGGCATAATAAAAGATCACTGTGAAACCTTGAATAATAAGTACAAACGATAATATCATATACAAATTTATCGTTACAATATATAAAGCAGTGCCTTTTTCAGGCGTGCTAAATGTTAAAACAATCGCTATAATATAATACCACAAAAATGATTTTGGCAGGTTCCAATCCCGAAAGTGCGGAAAGGAAGGAACATCATACCGCATTCTTATCATGAGCATTCTAGCTGCGATATGTGTTAAGAAAGCTAGAATAACGGCTCCCCCAATAATATATGTGGGAAGCATCATTGGAATAAGTTCTGCTTGTTCTTTAAACCTTTCGATCTGAGAAGGATCCTGACCGCTTGATTTGTAAAACTCTTCTGCCGTACCAATCGCACTTTGAAACTGTGTCTCTAACTCTTTTACAAAGTTGATTCCCATGACCACTTGAGCAATAACAAGCGTAGCCAACATATTTAGTATGTTCGAAAGACTAGCACCAAGCAGAACCGCGAAAGCAGATTTTTTTCTTCTATAAAGTTCCCCCATCACAATTCCGGTCAAACCAGAGAAAAGGGTTACGATAATACCGTTAAGCCCCGCAAATGCCAAGGACACACCAAAAGTGACTGCCCAAAGAAGCAATCCCGCTTTAAGGTTGTGTCTGTATAGATAGATGATAAACGGTAGCGGTAAAATAAATAACGAAAAAAGACTGAAAAACGGTATGTACATACTGATTAAAAAAAGAAGCGTATAAATGCCCGAAACCACGGCACCTTCCACCAATACTTTAGTATTGCGCATGATTCACCTCATATAATTTTTCATATGTTCTAATTGTAGTGACATAGCCGCTAATATTCAACTTAAACGATAATTCTAGAATAGACGTACTTGAAGGGATGTAAACAAATAATGGAAAGTTAGATTGTTTTAAGGTGAGAATGGCAGGAAACGAGCTGTTTTTGACTAATTTATGAAGAAATAGTGCAGATAGTGGAAGCGTTGGCCAATGCCAAGCTATTATGAATCATTTACAAGCCTTAGATCAGAGGTGATTTAGGATTTTTTGAGCGCTGTACTAAGGAAAAGAGCAATAAATCCAAAAGTTTTAGAGCTGAATCCAAAAGTTTCGTGGTTCAATCCAAAAGTTTTGTGGCTGAATCCACGAGTTTTAGCTGTTTATCCACGAGTCTACAATCCTCGTCATATTTCTACAGCCTTATATTGCTCCTTACCACCATACAATGCCACTTGAATAGTGGTGCACAATAAAAAAACGCAGCCAGGAAACCCTAGCTGCGCTCTTTAACCGATCTTATTCAGATACATATGGTAACAATGCCATGTGACGAGCACGTTTAATTGCAACCGTCAATTGACGTTGATATTTAGCAGATGTACCAGTTACACGACGAGGAAGAATCTTACCACGTTCAGAAACGAAACGCTTTAAAAGATCAGTGTCCTTGTAGTCGATGTAAGTGATCTTGTTTACAGTGAAAAAACAAACCTTACGACGCTTTTGGCGTCCACCACGACGTCCAGCCATTGATGGTCCCCTCCTTTAGTTTTATTTTTATATATTCCGATTCATAGTTTACGTTAGTTTAAAATGGCAAATCGTCATCAGAGATGTCGATCGGCGTGCCATCATTTGCAAACGGGTCATCGTTGAAGTTATTTCGTTTTGGATTCTGCTGTTGTTGCTGTCCTCCAAAGCCGTTGTCACTTCCATAGCTGCGGTTCTGATTTTGCTGCCCAAATCCGCGGTCATTTGATGGTCCACCAAAGTTGTTGCCGCTGCCTTGATATTGCTGGCCACCAGCATTAGCGTTTTTAGGTTCAAGGAATTGAACACTTTCTGCCATTACTTCAGTAACATACACTCTTTGACCCTGCTGATTCTCGTAAGAACGAGTTTGCAAACGTCCATCCACTCCTGCAAGCGATCCTTTTTTCAAAAAGTTCGCCACATTTTCAGCGGGCTTGCGCCATACGACACAGTTAATAAAATCTGCTTCGCGTTCGCCTTGCTGATTCGAAAAAGGTCGATTGACAGCAAGTGTGAAATTAGCAACAGCCACACCATTTGGAGTGTACTTTAATTCTGGGTCTTTTGTTAAACGTCCCACCAGTACTACTCGATTTAGCATTCAGAACCACTCCTTAAAGGATTAATTTCTTACGTCTACGATTGTCATGAAACGAAGAACATCTTCGTTGATCTTCATAAGACGGTCGAACTCATTAATCGCTTCGTTTGGAGCGTTAACTTCCAATAGCGTGTAATATCCATCGCGGAAGTCATTGATTTCATAAGCTAAACGCTTTTTACCCATTTCCTTTTCGTTCGCGATTTCCGCACCGTTGTCAGTTAGGATGCTTTTAGCGCGTTCTTTCGTTGCTTTTAGAGCTTCCTCTTCGATATTCGGACGGACGATGTACATGATTTCGTACTTTTTCATTCCGTTCACCTCCTTTTGGTCTAAGCGGCCCAAAACATTTATTCCGGGCAAGGAGAAAATCATCATAACAGTATTTGTTGACAATTAACTCACAATAAAGAATTATATCAAAACATGCTGAATAAAACAAGCTTACTTTGAAATTAAGCATAAAAAAGAGAAAAAGCGATTGCTTTTCCTCCGTTTTTCTCTATTTTGTTTTTACTCTAAAAGATTAATTGCTTCTGAATTGTTTTTTAAAGAAACTTCGTTGACAAGTTGGTAGGAGCGTAAGGTGCGAGACTCCTGCGGGATCAGTGGGACAGGTGAGACTCCTAACAGCGCAAAGCGCTAGGAGGCTCACCGCACACCCCGCGGAAAGCGAGCATCCTGGAGCGGAGACCAATCTCTCTCAGTCATTTTTTATTAAACGTTAAAACGGAAATGAACGACATCTCCATCTTTCATTTCGTATTCTTTACCTTCAAGACGAACTTTCCCTTTTTCTTTAGCAGCTGCCATGTTGCCTGCAGCCATCAAGTCATCATAAGCAACGACTTCTGCACGGATAAACCCTCTTTCAAAGTCCGTATGGATGATCCCGGCACACGCAGGAGCCTTCATTCCTCTTCGGAACGTCCAAGCACGTACTTCTTGAACACCAGCTGTAAAGTAAGTAGCTAATCCTAAAAGTGAATATGATGCACGAATCAGCTTATCAAGACCTGCTTCCTCGATTCCTAATTCTCCTAAGAAAGCCATCTTTTCATCGCCATCAAGTTCTGCGATCTCTTCTTCCACTTTTGCACAGATTACGATTACTTCTGCATTTTCACGTGCTGCATATTCTTTAACCGCTTCAACGTGCTCATTTGTTCCTTCTAAGAGCTCATCTTCGCTCACGTTTGCAACATATAGAATCGGCTTCATTGTCAGTAAATGCATCGCATGAACGATCTTGTTCTCTTCAGGTGTTAAATCAACACTTCGGGCAGGAAGTTCTTGCATAAGAGCTTCCTTGATTTTAGAAAGTACTGCAAACTCAGCAACTGCTTCTTTGTCTTTAGATTTTGCCAACTTCTCAACACGCGCGATACGCTTGTCGATTGACTCTAGATCAGCAAAGATAAGCTCAAGGTTGATTACTTCAATATCATCGATCGGATTTACTTTTCCATGAACGTGCGTGATGTTTTCGTCATCAAAACAACGTACAACTTGTAGGATCGCATCTGTTTGACGAATGTGTGATAGAAACTTGTTTCCTAGCCCTTCCCCTTTGCTTGCACCTTTTACGATTCCGGCAATATCCGTAAATTCAAAAGTTGTAGGTACTACTTTTTTCGGCTGTACCAAGTCTGTTAACTTTTGAAGACGGTGATCAGGTACTTCTACGATTCCAACGTTTGGGTCGATTGTACAGAACGGATAGTTAGCAGATTCTGCACCTGCTTGTGTAATAGCGTTAAATAATGTGGATTTACCAACGTTCGGCAAACCTACGATTCCAGTTGTAAGAGCCACTGTTCATTCACTCCTCTGTTTTATATAAAGCTCGGAATCCCGAGACTTCTGAGTTAAAAAAATATCCTTCCCAATTATAGGTTTTATCACCTTAAAAGACAAGAAGAACCGGGTGATGCTTCTTTGCTCTCATTCTTGGCTATCTATTTACGTTGTCCATTCTAAAGCAATCATTGTTCCACGTGAAACAGCAGTTGCCTTATTTATTTCATACAGCCTTCATTCACTCCCCTGGTGATGACAAGACTTTCTTAATTTTTTTTGCAAATTCAGCTCTAGGAAGCATCACACTATGCTGGCAACCCATACATTTAATTCGAATATCTGCTCCCATACGAATGACTTTCCAGCGATTCGTTCCACATGGGTGCTGCTTTTTCATTTCCACTTCATCATGAAGCTGGAATTCTTTTTGCTGCATCATCAGCTCTCCTTTATTTTTGTTCTTTTGGCATATTTTCTTTGTGATACGTAACCATTTTGGGATAAGGGATTTCGATCCCTGCTTTTTCAAGTTCATGTTTTAAAGTTTTGCGAAGTTCTCGGGCAATTTTAAAGTGTGTCATCGGAAGTACCTCTGCGGTAACACGAATCACAACTTCAGAAGCGCCCAACATTTGAACACCTAGTACTTCTGGTTCTTTTACCATTTCAGGATAGTTTGGTTTTGCCTTTTTAACAACTTCTTGAATAATGTTTTGCGCCTTATCAATATCCTCTTCATACGCAATGCTCAAATCAACAACAGCAATGCTGTTATGAACGGAAAAATTTGTAACTTCCGTGATAGACGAATTCGGCAGGATATGCAATTCTCCTGTCCAGCTTTTTATTTTTGTTGTTCTTAATCCGATCTCTTCTACCGTACCTTCAAAACTTGCAATTCGTACCGTGTCACCTACAGAGAACTGGTTTTCAAATATGATAAAAAATCCAGTGATGATATCCTTCACAAGACTTTGAGCACCAAAGCCGATCGCTAAACCAACAACACCTGCCCCGGCAAGTATGGCTTTTATGTCTACGCCAAACTCGGTTAAGATGGTTAAAATCGCTACAAAATAAATGACATAAGAAGCCACGTTATTTAGAAGTCTAAATAATGTATTCTCTCGTCTCTCGCTTAAACGTAAAGGAGTTTTCAACCTAACTTTAAATATATTAGCGATCGCTGCCCTAACAATATATCTGAATATAATGGCCAGCAAGATGATTCCTACAATCTTTATTCCTGTGGTAGCGACGCCTGTCCACCATTCTTTATCAGAAAAAAAGGTTACAGCCTCTTCTGCTGTTTTAGGTAAATCCGTTCCTTCCAAAGCAGTCCCCGTCCTCTCTTTGATTATGAAATTATTTAATCAGCTTTTACCGAGAATATCAAATGTAAATCTTAAGAAAAACTTCTCGAGTTATGAGTACACATGAAACGGGTATAGACTTTAAACAAAAGTCTGTGATTATTCTATTCTACCATGTATAACAAAGGGAATTCTTCCGTATACTAGTAGAACCATTATAAAGGAGAGGATGTCATGTTCCTCAAACGGAAGCTTGGACTAGGAAAACCCATTCAATATAAATTGCACCACGAAGAAAAGGAAGCCATGCTGCGAATTACAGAACAAATTTTACCCATGCTTCCGGAAACAAACCATCAGCCAGTCGTCGTAGTTTGTATAGGAACCGATCGATCGACAGGTGATGCATTAGGTCCTCTTGTAGGTACAAGATTGCATAACAAAGATACATTTCCATTTTTTGTTTACGGCACCCTTGATGACCCTGTACATGCCGTGAACCTGGAAGAAAAGCTTAAAATGATTGAAGTGGAACATCCTGGTGCTTTTGTTGTTGGAATTGATGCCTGTTTAGGCCGGTTAAACCATGTTGGTATGATTTCTATTAACGATGGTCCTGTCAAACCAGGTGCTGGTGTGAATAAGCAGCTGCCGCCTGTTGGCGATATGCATATTACAGGTATCGTAAACGTAAGCGGATTTATGGAATACTTTGTTCTTCAAAATACGAGGCTGAGTATCGTCATGAAAATGGCTGACTTAATTGCAGATTCCCTTCATATGGCTTGCTTACGTAAAAAAATCCAACAGAAGACCATGATTGCAGGAACCGATACCCGTTCTCAGGATATTTATAAAATTCAATAACAAAAAGCCGCTCCTACCGAAATAGAAGCGGCTTTTTTTATAGCAGACCTTGTGAAAAGGAAAGAATGTTTACCCATTTTTCAACGATGAATACAAGCAATGTAGCAACCAGTAACCCCGGAAGAAGGTTTGCTACGCGGATTTTAGCGATACCTAGCAAGTTTAATCCAATCGCTACGATCATGATGCCTCCTGTTCCTGTGATTTCTACGATAAGGGCATCCATCAGTTCTTGTGGAACGAATCGATCGATCTGTGTTGCCAAAAGTACGATCACTCCTTGATAGAGGACGACCGGTATCGCGGAAAACATCACTCCGATGCCAAGCGTTGAGGTAAAGAGGATGGCACAAAAGCCATCGATCAATGCTTTCGTATAGAGAACATCATGCTGTTGTCTTAACCCGCTGTCCAGCGCTCCAACAATGGACATTGCTCCAACCACAAAAACCAGTGTAGCCGTAACAAAACCCGTCGCAACCGATCCTTTATCTTGCTTTCCTACTTTCGTTTCCAGCCACTTGCCGACCGCATTCAGCTTTTCTTCTAAATTCCACCATTCACCAAGAGCTCCTCCAACAGCAAGGCTCGCGATAACAATCAAAAATTGCTCACTTTTAAGTCCCATACCAATACCTAAGATCGTGACAGCCAAAGCCATCGCTTGTAATATCGTATCCTTAAATCGATCAGGGATTCTTGTCCAAAACAAACCTAAAAAGCTTCCTGCAACAATGGCAATACCATTCACAATTGTTCCTAACAGTGACATGTTACGTTCTCCTATCTAAAGCAGGCCTTCGATGATTATCTTTAACGATTGAATCAAGGTGCTTACTTTCTTTATTGATTTTATAAAATCCTTTTCTAAAGATGTTTTTGGTTCATTATCATCATTGTTGTTGATTGGAGTGCAAGGTGCGAGACTCTCGGCTAGGACGAGCGGGACAGGTGAGACACTTTTCGGTGCAAAGCGCCAAGTGGCGCACCGCCCGCCCCGCGGAAAGCGAGCATCCTGGAACGGAAATCAACCACTTCTCAGAGCATTAAAGATTACCAAAACAGCTTTTAAAAAAATGGTAAAAAAGAAAACCACCTTTTCGATGGTTTTCTTTCTACTTTTCTAACAGATCTAAGATGCGCTCTAAATCATCTTGAGAAAAGAATTCAATCTCTATCTTCCCTTTTCGCTTCGATTTTTTAATGGACACTGATGTTCCAAATCGATCGCGCAAGGATGTCTCTTTTTCTTTAAAGAATACATTTGTTTGTGCTGTGTTTTTCTTTGTTCCACGTGAAACATTTTTGTTGATGTCAGAAATGAATTTCTCAAGCTGTCTGACATTCAAATTTTCATCCATAATCTTTTGAACGATCAGCTGCATTTTTGCCTTTTTCTTAAGTCCGAGTAATGCTCGTCCATGCCCCATCGATAACAGACCGTTGGATAAAAGCTCTAAAACGGGTTTTGGAAGC
This sequence comes from Fictibacillus phosphorivorans, assembly GCF_001619875.1. Lineage (GTDB taxonomy): Bacteria > Bacillota > Bacilli > Bacillales > Fictibacillaceae > Fictibacillus > Fictibacillus phosphorivorans_B. Next base: position 21,039 of record NZ_LRFC01000038.1, on the reverse strand, counting down.
TGAAGCAGCCGAATGTGGTTCGCAATATGCGGGCGGCTCTTTCCCACTCTTGATGCTAATTCTTCTTGAGTGATTTTAAGGTGCTCCATCAGCTTTTGATAAGCCTGTGCTTCTTCAACAGGATTCAAATCTTCTCGCTGAAGGTTTTCGATTAAGGCGACTTCCATCATTTTTTGTTCCGTATAGTCTTTTACAATCACGGGGATGGTGTTCATACCTGCTTCAGATGCTGCCCTAAACCTTCTTTCTCCAAGAACAATCTCGTAGCCTTTGATGCTTTTTCGAACAACAATCGGCTGAAGAATGCCATGTTCTAAAATGGATTCTTTTAGCTCGTCGATGGCTTTTTGGTCAAAAACTTTTCTAGGCTGATACGGATTTGGTCTAAGCTCTGATATGCCGACCTCTTTAATCTGCTCTTCTTCCCCGGCTTCTGTCGGAGGAAAGAAGGCGTGCAGCCCTTTACCTAACCCTTTCACCAATGCCAATCACTTCCTTCGCAAATTCTAAATATACATCTGCACCTCGCGACTTTGGATCATAAATGATGATCGGTTTACCATGACTCGGTGCTTCTGATAATCTAACGTTTCTTGGTATGATCGTTTCATACACTTTATCTTGAAAATACTTCTTCACTTCTTCAATGACTTGAATGCCTAAGTTCGTACGTGCATCAAGCATTGTGAGCAGGACTCCATCAATCATCAGATCAGTATTCAAGTGCTTTTGCACAAGCCGGACCGTATTTAAAAGCTGGCTTAACCCTTCGAGAGCGTAATATTCACATTGAACCGGAATGATAACGGAGTCAGATGCTGTTAAAGAGTTTATCGTAAGAAGTCCTAATGATGGAGGGCAGTCAATAATAATGTAATCATAAAGGGAGCTTACCTGATCTAACGCTCTCTTTAATCGGACTTCACGCGATATCGTTGGAACTAATTCAATCTCAGCTCCAGCGAGTTGTATCGTCGATGGGAGGATATGTAAACCTTCACAGATGGTTTCAACAATCACATCTTTTACTTCCACGTCCTCAACTAGGACATTATAGATACATTGGTCTATATCACCTTTGTCCACACCTACGCCACTTGTAGCGTTGCCTTGAGGATCTATGTCTACGAGCAAAACTTTTTTACCGAAATACGCTAAGCATGCACCAAGGTTGACGGACGTAGTCGTTTTCCCGACTCCGCCTTTCTGGTTGGCTACTGCAATGATCTTGGCCACGTTGTCACCTACCTCACTTAATAAAACCATTCATTATCTATTATTCTATCACGAAGAAAATAAAATGACGTATGGAATTATAGAAAAAAGTATTTTGGGCTGAATTATTTTTTCTTCTTTTTTTAGTTGAGATTCTAATGAAGACAGCAATTTATACCTAGAAAGGGTCTCTACTAGAAGTTTTTTGTTACTTCTCCATTGCAGGTTGATTGGAGTGCAAGATGCGAGACTCTCGGCTAGGACAGGCGGGCAGGTGAGACACTTAAGAGTGAAACGTTACGAATGTGGCTCACCGCCTGCCCCGCGGAAAGCGAGCAGCTGGAACGGAAATCAACCACTTCCAATAATAACGTTTGCGAAAACTGCCAAACAAAAAACCATCAATTTAACTTCTAACTGATGGTCTTCACTTTTATTTTTTTGGAATACGAATCGTGAACTGATAAAACTCCTCATGCTCCTCTTCCTCTGTGTCGATGGACAGTCCGCTTTGCACAACCATGTCAACAGATTGCCTAACCGTATTAATAGCAAGGCGCATATCCTTGCTGTACGATTTGCGTCTGGATTGAGGTTTCTTTTCCGCTGTCTCCGCTTCGATCATTCGCTTTACACGATCTTCTGTCTGCTTCACATTCAATTGTTTCTCCAGGATTTCTTGCAGAACTACATCCATCTTTTCAGGAGACTTTAGAACTATCAATGCTCTAGCATGACGCTCCGTTATCTGTTTCTGCAAAAGGGCATCTTGAATAGATTGCGGCAGCTTTAACAAACGTAGCTTGTTCGCAATCGTGGATTGACCTTTTCCAAGCTTTTGAGCAAGTCCCTCTTGAGTCAGGCCATGCAATTCGAGTAGTTTAGCATATGCCATCGCTTCCTCAATGGCCGTAAGTTCTTCTCGCTGAAGGTTTTCAATAAGGGCTACAGATGCGGTTTGAGAATCGTCCATCTCTTTAATGATGGCAGGTATCTTTTCCCATCCAAGTTTTTGAACGGCTCGCCACCTGCGTTCTCCGGCGATCAATTCGAATTGATCCTCACCAATGCCGCGAACCACGATAGGCTGAATGATCCCGTGAGCTTCTATCGTCTGTGATAATTCTTCAATTCGTTCATCTATAAAAACCGTACGAGGCTGAAACCGGTTTGGTATGATCTGTTGAACCGGAATTTGAAGTACTTCTTCGTTGTCGTTTTTTTCAGCTGGTTCTGGATCTAAGGTTTGCTGGCTCTTTTCGCCGATGCCGAATAAACGTGAAAAAGGATGCTTCATGCGAATACACCACCTTTTGTAATGTTCCTGTTAACTAATTCTTCTCACTAGTCCAATAATCCTGCAAGTCTGTAAAATTCTTTCTTTTATGTAACAGCTGTGTTTCACGTGAAACACAGCTTCATTTTATTGTATCGGTGATTTGTTAGGTGTTCCAGGTTTTCGCGGAAATTTTTTAGGCGTATCTTTTACTTTTTCAATGATTACTATATTTCTTTCACTTTCTTCGATCGGCAAAAGAAAAGAATGAACATCTTTTATTTTACCGCCTAAAAGTTTAACTGCTTTTTCGCCATCTTTTACTTCTTCAGGAAGATTGGCACCTTTCATTCCTAAAAAGTGCCCTCCGATTTTCACTAAAGGTAAACAAAGCTCAGAAAGAACGGATAGCCTAGCAACTGCCCTAGCCATCACAAGGTCGAAATTTTGTCTAAATTCCGGACGTTGTGCAAAGGTTTCTGCGCGGTCATGATGTAAGGATACATTTTCTAAGCCTAATTCATCTGTAACATGCTGCAAAAATCCAATGCGTTTATTGAGTGAATCAACAACCGTCAGCTTGATATCCGGGTATACGATTTTGAGTGGAATCGCTGGGAACCCAGCACCAGCTCCGACGTCACAAACTGTAATCGTTTGATTAAAATCAAAATAAAATCCAGCCGTAACAGAGTCATAAAAATGTTTAAGATATACTTCTTCTTTTTCTGTGATCGCGGTTAGGTTCATCTTTTCATTCCACTCAACGAGGAGTTCATAATACCTCTCGAATTGTGAAAGCTGTTTATCTGATAACTGTACTCCCTTTTCTTTTAAGGAAGATTGAAACAATTCAACATTCATGGTTTACGCGTTCCCCCTCAACGGGCAATTTTCGCCAGTTTGCCTTGTTCAAGGTAGATCAGCAGAATTGAAATGTCTGCTGGGTTTACCCCTGATACTCGTGATGCCTGCCCGACAGAAAGAGGACGAACTTCATGAAGCTTTTGTTTTGCTTCTGTTGCCAATCCATTAATCGCCATATAATCCAGATCAACAGGCAGTTTTTTATTTTCCATCTTGCGCATCTTCTCAACTTGAGCAAGCTGCTTATCAATGTAACCTGCGTACTTCACCTGAATCTCCACTTGCTCCATTACGGTTTCAGGCAATGCAGTCTCTGCAGGTGCCAGCTTGTGGATCACCGGGTAGGTAATTTCAGGACGTTTAAGTAAGTTAGCTGCAGACATTGGCTCTTTTAACGGTGTAGACTGTGCTTCAGCAAGAATTTGCTGCACATCTTCACTCGGCTTAATGGAAACATGTTCTAAGCGTTCTATTTCCTGCGCAATTAGAGCTTTCTTCTCTTCAAAGCGTTCGTAACGATCCTCAGCTATCAGTCCGATTTCGTGACCTTTTTTTGTTAATCGAAGGTCAGCGTTATCGTGTCTTAACAGCAAACGGTACTCTGCTCTTGATGTTAGCAGACGATAAGGCTCGTTTGTACCCTTGGTAATCAGATCATCAATCAAGACTCCGATGTAAGCTTCCGAACGATCGAGCACTAAAGGTTCTTTTTTCTGTACTTTTAATGCCGCATTTATTCCAGCCATAAGGCCTTGACCCGCTGCTTCTTCATAACCGCTCGTGCCGTTCAGCTGACCTGCTGTAAAGAGACCGTTCACACGCTTCGTTTCTAAAGATGGCCATAGCTGTGTCGGTACGATCGCATCATATTCGATCGCATAACCAGCACGCATTAGTTCAGCTTTTTCCAGTCCAGGAATCGTAGCTAAAATTTTCTTTTGAACATCTTCAGGAAGGCTCGTTGAAAGACCTTGAACGTACACTTCTTCCGTGTTGCGTCCTTCAGGTTCTAAGAAGATCTGATGTCTTGGTTTATCGTTAAAACGTACAATCTTATCTTCAATAGATGGACAATATCGTGGTCCTGTTCCTTCGATCATTCCAGAGTACATCGGTGAGCGATGCAGGTTTCCGTTGATCAGCTGATGTGTCGCGTCTCCTGTATAAGTAAGCCAGCAAGGCAACTGATCAGTGATATACTCGGTTGTTTCATAAGAAAATGCACGTGGTACATCATCACCTGGCTGAATTTCCGTTTTGGAATAATCGATCGTTTTACTGTTCACACGCGGTGGTGTTCCTGTCTTAAATCGAACCATATCAAAACCAAGCTCTTGCAGGTGATAGGACAAATTGATAGAAGGAGCCATGTTGTTCGGGCCGCTTTCATAAGCAAGCTCACCAATAATGATCTTCCCTCTTAAATAAGTTCCAGTCGTCAGAACTACTGCGTTCGCAGCGTATTCAGCACCTGTTTTAGTAATAACACCCTTACATTCTCCGTCCTCAATGATCAGACGCTCTACCATTCCTTGACGCAATGTAAGGTTCTCGGTGTTTTCCATTGTTTTTTTCATTTCATGCTGATAAAGATACTTATCAGCTTGCGCGCGCAGCGCACGTACCGCAGGGCCTTTACCTGTATTAAGCATACGCATTTGGATATGTGTTTTGTCGATGTTGCGGGCCATTTCACCGCCTAGTGCATCTACTTCACGCACGACAATCCCTTTAGCGGGTCCGCCGACTGACGGATTACATGGCATGTAGGCAACAGTGTCTAGATTCAGTGTTAGACATAACGTTTTAGCTCCCATACGTGCAGAAGCAAGTGCAGCTTCAACACCAGCATGTCCAGCTCCGACAACAATGACGTCGAACGTATCTGCTTTATATCCCATTGTGTACTACCTCCTTAACAATTATTTTCCAAGACAAAATTGAGAGAACAACTGGTCGATCAGACTCTCTGATACCGTGTCACCTACTATTTCACCAAGTATCTCCCACGCTCTTGTTATATCGATCTGTACCATATCTATCGGCAGATCCGCTTCAATGCCACCTAGTGCTTCATCAATATGATGTATGGTCTGCTGCAGCAGTGCAATATGCCGTGAGTTAGATACGTAAGTTAAATCTTGTGCTTCTATCCCACCTGCAAAAAACAGGTTAGCGATCGCTTGCTCTAATTCATCTATTCCCTCTTCTTTTACTAAAGATGTTGAAATTAGTGGTGAATGTTCTACAAGTTCCTTAATACGGTTCAAATCCGCCTTCATTTCAAGATCGGTTTTATTAATAATAACAATTTTATCAAGTCCCGCAGCTGCACGGAATAAGTTCTCATCTTCTTGTGACAGTGGTTCGTTTCCGTTAATGACTAACAAGATCAGATCTGCTTCTTTCAGGACTTTTCGAGATTTTTCCACACCGATCTTTTCTACGATGTCTTCTGTTTCTCGAATCCCTGCTGTATCGACAAGTCTTAAAGGAACTCCTCTTACGTTAACGTACTCTTCAATAACGTCCCTCGTTGTTCCGGCAATATCCGTTACGATTGCTTTGTTTTCATGAACTAGTGCGTTCATCAGTGAAGATTTTCCTACGTTTGGTCTTCCTATAATGGCAGTCGACAATCCTTCACGAAGAATTTTCCCTTGGCTTGCCGTTTGCAGAATAGATTCTACTTCTTTTTTTACAGTTAATAGGTTGCTGTTTAATAAGGAATGTGTCATCTCTTCTGCATCGTATTCAGGATAATCAATGTTCACTTCAACGTGAGCAATCGTCTCTAATAAGGTTTGGCGAAGACGCGTTATGAGTGAAGACAAGCGGCCTTCCATTTGGTTAAGTGCAACATTCATGGCACGATCCGTCTTTGCACGGATGAGATCCATGACAGCTTCCGCTTGAGATAAATCAATCCGTCCGTTTAAGAATGCCCGTTTCGTAAATTCTCCTGGTTCAGCTAAACGTGCTCCCTGCTGCAGAATCAACTGAAGGACACGGTTCACAGAAACTAATCCTCCGTGACAATTTATTTCAACAACGTCTTCCCGCGTGAACGTTCGGGGTGCGCGCATAACGCTGATCATCACTTCCTCCACCGCTTGATCAATCTTCGGATCAATCAGCTTTCCGTAATGAATGGTATGCGTTTCTACATCTGAAAGACGTTTTGACCCTTTATACACTTTATCTGCAATCGTTACTGCGTCAGGTCCGCTTAACCTTACAATCGCGATTGCGCCTTCTCCCATCGGAGTAGAGATGGCCGTAATCGTATCAAATTCCATTGTTGTTTCACCTCGGCTTTCCTCTTTTTACGCTCTATATAAATTACCTTTAGTATGGCCTTAATCAGTTGCTGTGATAATGGTTTAGTAAAAAAGGACATAAATATCCACAATAAAAAATAGTGTATCGCATTATAGGCTTGCAGTAAACAAAAAGCCCCAGAGGAATAACCTCTGAAGCTTCTTTATCTTTTGCTTGAGGACGTCGGGCGGATCACGACTTTACGGAACGGCTCCACCCCTTCAGACGTAGTCTCAACATCTCTGTTTTCTTTTAGTGCTAAATGAATCACCTTGCGCTCATTGGCAGGCATCGGCTCTAAAGCAAAGCTTTTCTTTGTGAAATATACTTTTTGAGCAGAGTGTTCGGCTAATCTTTCAAGTGATTCTTGTCTTCGGGTACGATAGTTTTCAGCATCAAGCACAATTTTCACATGCTTTGTATCAGGATCTGAATTTGCAACCATATTTGTTAAAAGCTGAAGCGCATTTAGCGTTTGTCCGCGTTTTCCAATTAAAATCGCAATTTTGTCACCGGATAAATCCAGCACAAGATGATCATTTTCCTGTCGCTGTGCTATGGTAACGGGCACCCCCATTTTGGATGTTACATCCTGAAGGTATTCAATCGCGGTTTTAACAGGATCAGCTTTCACTGTTACTTCAACTACTGCGGGCTTACCGCCTAATCCAAAAAAACCTTTTTTGGAATCTTCAAGAATGGCTATATCTACTTGATCTTTTGAAGTCTGAAGTTGTTCTAGTGCTGCTGCTACTGCTTCTTCAACCGTTTTCCCTGTTACCTGTACCTTTTTCACTTTTTAGCTCCCCCGTCAACTTGGTTTTCTTTCTTTTTCATTGGGGTCGTTATGAAATATGTTTGTCCAATCATGAATATGTTACCGATCACCCAATATAAAGATAATGCAGCTGGGAAATTGATTGCAAAAACAACGATCATAACAGGCATGATGTATAGAAGCATCTTCATCTGCGGATTCGGGTTATCCATTCCGCCCATCATGATTTTCTGCTGTAAAAATGTCGTCAAACCTGCAACTAGCGGTAAAATATAGTATGGATCTGGATTTCCTAGATCAAACCAAAGGAAATTGTGGTTCGCAATTTCTCCAGTACGCATGATCGCGTGATAGAAACCTAAAAGGATCGGCATCTGGATTAATAAAGGCAAACAACCAGCAAGTGGATTAACACCGTTCTTTTGGAAAAGCGCCATCGTTTCTTGCTGCAATTTTTGCTGTGTGTTTGCATCTTTTGACTTGTACTTTTCACGAAGCTTTTGAATTTCAGGCTGAATTTCCTGCATCGCTTTAGAACTGCGTGTTTGCTTGATCATTAATGGAAGAAGCGCCGTACGAATAATCAATGTAACAATAATGATCGCTAAACCATAGTTTTCACCAGTTAAGTTCGCAAAATATGTGATCAACCATGATAACGGATATACAAAATATGTGTCCCAAATTCCCGTTCTGTCTTCTGTGATGGGCTCCATCGTCCCACAACCAGATAGGACAGCCATGAGTGCGAAAAGGGCAATCAGTAAACCTATTTTCTTACGCACACTCTTATCCTCCTTAAAATCATAAATCTCATTTCAATTATTTATTGTCTCTTTTTTCTGGCACGAGGTCAACGCCTCCTGGATGAAAAGGATGGCACTTAGAAATTCTGACAAAAGTTAGCCACATTCCTTTAAATACGCCATGACGCCTAAAAGCTTTAATCCCGTAATGCGAACAAGTCGGATAAAAGCGGCAAGAAGGCGGTGTCAACGGAGAGATCCACAGTTGGTAAAAACGAATAATCCCTATAAATAAGGACCTCATTTTTTTACACCCTCTTTTTAAGTACGTTTGCTCTGTTCAATACGTGAAGCAAGCTTTTCTCCATTTCATGAAAGTCCATGTTAGCAGTAGGTATTCTCGCGATAACCACGTAATCCCTGCCTGGAAGCAGCTGTTCACTGTATTTATGGAAAATTTCTTTGACAGATCGCTTGATTCTGTTTCTTGTAACGGCTTTTCCTACTTTTTTACTCACAGAAAGACCGATTCGAAAAGCAGGCTGATCTTCTTTTTTTAAACTGTATATAACAAATTGGCGATTAGCCGTTGATTTTCCTTTTTTGAAGACCTCTTGAAATTCCTCGTTCTTTTTGATGCGTTGTTCCTTCTTCATTCAATTAACACTCCATCAATTAACCAATCTCATTCCACATGTCTTTTTGTCTCGAATCTTATCCCAGTATCGGCCTATTTTGTACTTATAAAACCTCTAACTCCGAAAAATCGACAAAAACGCGTTCAATACGGACTTGGAGTGAGCGAAAATGTCTATAAAAAGTAAAAAAAGACCACTGATGTCAGTGGCCTATGCTGATAACACTTTTCTTCCCTTTTGACGACGGCGAGCTAGAACTTTACGACCGTTCTTAGTAGCCATACGTGCACGGAAACCATGTACCTTCTTACGCTTACGGTTGTTCGGTTGAAATGTTGGTTTCATGTATATTACACCTCCCTGAGGATATCTTTTATAAAAGACAGTCTAACAAATTATAATGAGTGACCCCTTCTTTTGTCAAGCTGGATTTATTTTTAAAGCTTTTTTGCGATACTTTGTAGTCTATGAAAGCATTTAATCTTAGATTTGAAAGTGGTTGATCTCCGTTACAGATGCTTCGCTTTCCGCGGGGCAGGCGGTGAGCCACATTCTTAACGTTTCACTCCTAAGTGTCTCACCCGCCAGCCTGTCCCGCAGGAGTCTCGCACCTTCCACTCCTATCAACTCGCAAATGAAGAAATGATATTTGAGAGGTTCAGCTAGTAGCAGATCTACCAAACCATTCAATATTTCGATAAATGCAAACACAAAACAAAAACTAAAATCTTTAGAAAAGCTCTTTTGTTACAGATTGTTGCATTTGATTTTTTTCATCTCCTGAAATTTGATTGGAGCGTAAGGTTGCGAGACTCCTACGTAACGAGCGGTCAGGTGGAGACTCCTAATGGCGCAAAGCGGCAGGAGGCTCACCGGTCGCCCCGTGGAAAGCGAGCATCCTGGAGCGGACATCAATTACTAACACAAAGTATCCAAGTACCCACCCTATAACTAAAACCTCAAAAGTAACTTTAGGTATTCTACAACCTTCTCCAAATTCTTTTTCATTTTACCTGTGGACATCTTTTTCGACACGTTTTTCATTATCCACACCAATTATCGACACGTTTTACACAAAATCTAGTGTTGTGGACAACTTTTCTACACAAGGTATGGGCGTTGTGGATAAGTAACAATAATCCGTTGCCAAGCTTGATAATTTTTGATATGCTTGTTGTGTTTTAACTCGTTAACAAGATGACTCGCATTATAAGTTATTCACATGCTGTGGATAAACTTGTGGACAGGTTTTTCTGGGTGTTAGAAAGGTTGTCCACAGATGCTATTTAACTGTTCATAATCCTATTATCTACTATATTAATTATCATTCACATAAGGTGTGGACTTTTTATTTTTATTCATATGTATTCACTTGGTGTACAAACCTTGTACGCCTAGGAGAATGACTGCTGAAATAGGATGATTCAAAAGAGATAAGGGGGGGGAAATTGGTTGGAAAACATCAATGACCTATGGTCCAAAGCACTTGCTGCCATTGAAACAAAAGTCAGTAAGCCTAGCTTTGAGACTTGGTTAAAATCAACAACAGCGCATGCACTGCAGAATGATACGCTTGTTATTACTGCGCCAAATGAGTTTGCACGAGACTGGCTGGAATCCAGATATGCAGGCATCATTTCAGAAACATTACTTGACGTTACAGGTGCAGCGCTAGACGTGAAGTTCATCATTCCACAAAATCAGACAGATGTAGACTTGGATCTGGAACTTTCCATGAAAAAAGCCCCAAAAGCAGCAAATGAACCTCACGAAGAAGTTTCTCAAAGTATGTTGAATCCAAAATATACATTTGACCGATTCGTTATTGGGTCTGGAAACCGTTTTGCCCATGCTGCTTCATTAGCTGTTGCTGAAGCACCTGCTAAAGCTTATAATCCGCTGTTTATCTATGGTGGCGTCGGACTTGGGAAAACTCACTTAATGCATGCGATCGGCCATTATGTATTGGAACATAATCCTGGGGCTAAGGTCGTTTATTTATCATCTGAAAAATTTACGAACGAATTCATTAACTCGATTCGTGACAATAAAACGGTTGAATTCCGAAACAAATTTCGCAGTGTGGACGTGCTTCTAATAGATGATATTCAATTCCTTGCGGGAAAAGAACAGACTCAAGAGGAATTTTTCCATACATTCAATGCACTTCATGAAGAAAGTAAGCAGATCGTCATCTCAAGTGATCGTCCGCCAAAAGAGATTCCGACACTTGAAGACAGGCTTCGTTCGCGTTTCGAATGGGGACTGATAACAGATATTACACCGCCAGACTTGGAGACACGTATTGCCATTCTCCGAAAAAAGGCGAAAGCTGAAGGTCTCGATATTCCAAATGAAGTGATGCTTTATATCGCAAATCAGATTGATACGAACATTAGAGAACTTGAAGGTGCACTTATTCGTGTAGTAGCTTATTCTTCTTTAATTAATCAAGATATGAATGCTGATTTAGCAGCAGAAGCTCTTCGTGATATTATTCCTTCTGCAAAGCCAAGAACACTTACGATCCACCATATTCAAGAAGTGGTTGGCAAGCATTATAACGTTAAGTTAGAGGATTTCACGGCAAAAAAGAGAACAAAATCCGTTGCTTTTCCAAGACAGATCGCTATGTATTTATCTCGTGAGCTCACAGATAACTCTTTACCTAAAATCGGTGAGGAATTTGGAGGGCGTGACCATACTACAGTTCTTCATGCTCATGAAAAGATATCAACGCTGCTGATTACTGATCATATTTTGCAAAAGAAAGTGCAAGAAATCCATGACCAGCTTAAATCAAATTAAATAGAACAACACTGAATACTGTGAATAACTACAGTTACTTTATGCACAGTCTGTCCACATGTGGATAGGCTGTTCTATCTTTGTTTTATTGAGTTATCCACACATTCACAGCGCCTAGTACTATTACTACTATTTTTTTAAAAGATTTTAATAAATATCAGGGGGGCAAAATAATGAAAGTTAAGATTCAATTAAACCAATTGATCGAGGCTGTTCAAGATGTCATGAAAGCTGTATCATCCCGAACCACTATTCCAATCTTAACGGGAATCAAAATGGAAGTGACATATGATGGTGTGCATCTGACTGGTAGTGATTCTGATATTTCAATTGAGCGACTGATACCGGTTGAAGAAGGCGATCTTGTACATATCGAAGTAAAACAAGAAGGAAGTGTCGTTCTTCCAGCTCGTTATTTTTCAGAGATCGTTAAAAAACTGCCGAATGACTCTGTTGAGATTGAAGTTGGAGAACGTTTTGAAACAACGCTTCGTTCTGGTGCTTCTGAATTTAGTCTGTTAGGTCTTGACCCAGAAGAGTACCCTAGATTACCGCAGATTGAAGAGAATTTAGTCTTTGAAATTCAAAGTGATCTTTTAAAAACAATGATTCGCCAAACTGTCTTTGCAGTGTCCGCCTCAGAAACACGCCCTATCTTAACAGGTGTGAATTGGACGTTAACTGATGGTGTGCTGAACTGTATTGCAACAGATAGTCACCGATTGGCAGAACGAAAGATGCCGATCGATTCACAAGCTGAAGAACTATCTTTTCAGAATGTAGTTATCCCTGGTAAGAGCTTAAACGAACTTTCTAAAATTCTTGATGAGTCTGCAGAAAAAGTACAAATCGTTGTTACAAACAATCAGATTCTGTTTAAGGCGAAGAACATCTTGTTGTTCTCAAGACTATTAGATGGCAACTATCCTGATACATCAAAATTAATTCCTTCAGAAAGCAAGACAACATTCGTGCTAAAAACAAAAGAGTTTTTACAAGCGATCGACCGTGCTTCCCTTTTGGCGAGAGAAGGAAGAAACAATGTAGTAAAATTAGCGACACTCGATAACCAAACTATCGAACTTTCTTCAAACTCTCCTGAGATCGGAAAAGTTTTTGAACACATGATCGCAGAAGAAATTGAGGGAGAAGAGCTAAAGATCTCATTTAACGCAAAGTACGTGATGGAAGCTCTTAAAGTAATGGATTGCTCTGAAATCAGCATCTTATTCACAGGGGCGATGAGACCATTCCTCATACAGCCTGTTTCAGAAGATACGATTCGCCAGTTAATCTTACCTGTACGCACTTACTAAAATATAAAGCTGCCGGATCACCGGTAGCTTTCTTTACTTTCTAAGTCCCTCTCTTTTTGGAGAGACTAGTAAGAACGATACGATTATTTCTAAATACTTCTTTCTAAAAAGTTGTTGAATTTATTTTTACTCTTCATCGACAAGTTGATTGGAGCGCAAGATGCGAGACTCTCGGCTAGGACAGGCCGGCAGGTGAGACACTTAAGAGTGAAACGTCCAAATGTGGCTCACCGCCTGCCCCGCGGAAAGCGAGCATCTGGAGCGGAAATCAACCACTTTCAAAAGCACCGAAGAAAAACTTAAAAGCCAGGAGGTTTTTTAAAAAATGGAAAACGTAAAAATCAACACAGAATTTATCACGCTTCAGCAGCTGTTGAAAACTACCGATGTCATCCAATCAGGAGGAATGGTAAAATGGTATTTAGCAGAACACGAAGTTCTTGTGAACGGAGAGCATGAAACACGCCGAGGGAAAAAATTATATGCGGGTGATGTCGTGTCCATTCCGGACGTAGGAGAGTTTAAGGTAACAACGGAATAGGGGGAATCCCTTTGCATATTGAAAAGCTTCAGCTTAGGAACTACCGAAACTATAAAGAGCAGTCTCTTGAATTTGAGAATAAGGTCAATGTTTTTCTCGGTGAGAACGCCCAAGGGAAAACAAATGTCATGGAATCGATCTACGTTTTGGCCATGGCAAGATCGTACCGAACGTCAAAAGATAAAGAGTTGATAACTTGGGACGAAGAATATGCTAAAATAGAGGGTAGCATCAAAAAGAGGAACAGTTCTTTTGATTTAAGCCTCGTCATCTCACAAAAAGGAAAAAAAGCGAAAATCAGCCGCATTGAACAGAGACGATTAACAGATTACGTCGGACACCTTAATGTGGTCATGTTTGCACCTGAGGATCTCAATCTTGTAAAAGGCAGTCCGCAGGTGCGTCGTCGTTTTATTGACATGGAAATCGGCCAGGTTAACGCGGTTTATTTAAATGACCTTTCTGTGTACCAAAAGATTTTATCTCAGCGAAACTCTTTATTACGAGAGATGTATCGCAATAAAAGTACGGAAAATATGACGATGCTTGAGATCTTGACCGAACAGCTCATAGATAAAGCGGCCAGAGTGACGCTGAAACGCATGAAATATATGGAAAAGCTCCAAAGTTGGGCAGAGCCGATTCATCATGGAATATCTAGAGGCTTAGAAACTTTAAAAATTCATTACAAACCAACGATAGAGGTATGTGATGAGCTCGACTTGTCGAAAATGATAGAAGCGTTTCATCTGAAGTTTGGTAAAATAAAAGAAAAAGAGATTGATCGGGGAACTTCCTTGTTTGGTCCTCATCGGGATGATTTACTTTTTTCTGTTAACGGAAAAGACGTGCAGACATTCGGATCTCAAGGGCAGCAGCGTACGACAGCTCTCTCTTTGAAGCTCGCTGAAATTGATTTGATTCATTCAGAAGTCGGAGAATACCCGATCCTCCTCTTGGACGATGTGTTATCTGAACTTGATGATTTCAGGCAATCTCATCTTTTAAATACGATTCAAGGGAAAGTACAAACCTTTGTTACAACAACTAGTGTGGAAGGAATACATCATGAAACACTGGAGAAGGCCGCAACATATAAAGTTCATTCAGGCTCTATAGAACGTTTAAAATGAGGTGAGGACAGTGCTTTTGCATTTAGGTGATGAAGAAGTTATTCATTCGAAAGATGTACTTGCAATCTTGGATATCAATGCCTTAAAAGCTTCTGAGTTAGCGAGTGAGTTCCTTAAAAAACATGAAAGCAATCGGTCATTAACTGATCTTAGCGGAAATGCTGCAAAATCCGTAGTCATAACAGACAAAACGATCTATTTATCTCCTCTTTCTGCCTCTACGTTAAAAAAGAGAGCCTCTGATCGCCTCGAACTTGAAAATGGCTGGAATATAAAATAAAGGTTTTATAAATAAAGCGTTTTTAAACCGGAATGAAGGTGAACGAATTGACGACTGAACAACAGTTAGAACAACAGCAAAATTATGATGAAAGTAATATCCAGGTACTCGAGGGACTTGAAGCCGTTCGTAAACGCCCTGGTATGTATATTGGTGCTACAAATGTACGCGGGTTGCACCATCTTGTTTGGGAGATCGTGGATAACTCGATCGATGAAGCATTAGCAGGCTATTGCGACACGATTCGAATCACGATCGAAGAAGATAACAGCATCACTGTAGAAGATAACGGACGTGGTATCCCTGTTGGTATGCATGAAAAGATGGGAAGACCAGCTCTAGAAGTTATCATGACGGTTCTCCATGCCGGCGGTAAGTTTGGCGGAGGCGGATACAAAGTGTCAGGCGGACTGCATGGGGTTGGTGCCTCAGTAGTTAATGCGTTGTCTACCATGCTTGAGGTAACGGTTTCCCGTGACGGTAAACTGCACTACCAATCTTATGAACGCGGCGTGCCGACTGCAGACCTTAAAATCATTGGTGATACAGACAAAACAGGTACACTCACTCACTTCAAACCAGATCCTGAAATTTTTACAGAAACATTAGAATATGATTTCCCGACTTTATCAAACCGTATTCGCGAATTGGCATACTTAAACCGTGGTCTTCGCATCATAGCTGAAGACAAGCGCGGAGAAGAGCCGGTTACAAAGGAATACCACTATGAAGGTGGAATTAAATCTTATGTGGAGCACATTAACCGAACACGTGAAGTGCTGCATGAAGAACCCATTTTCGTTGAAGGCGAAAAGGACGGCATCTCTGTTGAGATTGCCTTCCAATATAACGACAGCTATGCAAGCAACATCTATTCGTTTGCGAATAACATCAATACACATGAGGGTGGAACGCATGAGTCCGGTTTCAAAACAGCCCTAACACGTGTGATCAACGATTATGGCCGTAAGAATAACTTATTCAAAGACAACGATACGAACCTGACGGGTGAAGACGTGCGTGAAGGTTTGACAGCGATCATCTCGATCAAACACCCAGATCCGCAGTTCGAAGGGCAAACGAAAACGAAACTTGGAAACTCTGAAGCAAGACAGATAACAGAGTCCATTTTTTCTGAGACGTTCTCATCGTTCATGCTGGAGAATCCGGTTGTTGCAAAATCGATCGTTGAAAAAGGAATGATGGCGCTCCGTGCGCGTGTCGCTGCTAAAAAAGCACGTGAACTCACACGCCGCAAGAGTGCATTAGAAGTATCATCTCTACCTGGTAAACTTGCAGACTGTTCTTCAAAAGATGCAAGTATTTCAGAGATCTACGTAGTAGAGGGTGACTCTGCCGGCGGATCTGCAAAGCAGGGCCGTGACCGTCACTTCCAAGCCATCCTGCCTCTTCGCGGTAAGATCATTAACGTTGAGAAAGCTAGACTGGACAAGATCCTCTCAAACAATGAGGTTCGTGCCATCATTACAGCATTAGGTACGGGAATTGCTGAAGAGTTCGATATCACAAAAGCGCGTTACCATAAGATCATCATCATGACAGATGCCGATGTCGATGGAGCGCATATCCGTACGCTGCTGTTGACTTTCTTCTACCGGTACATGCGTCCGATCATTGAACATGGTTATATCTATATTGCCCAGCCGCCTCTTTATAAAGTGCAGCAAGGTAAACGCATCGAATATGCCTACAATGATAAAGAGCTTGAAAAATTATTAGCTGAACTTCCGCAGGTTCCGAAGCCACAGCTTCAGCGCTATAAGGGTCTTGGTGAGATGAATCCTTCCCAGCTGTGGGAAACGACAATGGATCCTGAGACGCGAACATTGCTTCAAGTGGAAATGAAGGACGCGATGGCTGCTGATGAAACGTTCGAGATCTTAATGGGCGACAAAGTAGAACCGCGCCGTGATTTTATTCAAGAAAATGCACAGTACGTGAAGAATTTAGATATCTAATTTAAGAATGTTTCAGTACTTCCTTTCTGTGCTGAAACTCAAATATAGAAATGGCCGAAGCTGGACAAGGTCCAGTTTCGGTTCGTTTAAGCTCGAATTAGGGGGCTTTAAAAACCTGTTTTGAAGAGGTTATGGAGGTAAAACGAATGTCTGAAATGGAACGTTCCCGGATTAAAGAAATAAATATTAGTACGGAAATGCGTGCATCATTCATGGATTATGCCATGAGTGTTATTGTCAGCCGAGCATTGCCAGATGTACGTGACGGATTAAAGCCAGTTCACCGACGTATTCTTTATGCGATGAACGATTTAGGCATGACTGCTGATAAGGCATATAAAAAGTCTGCTCGTATCGTAGGTGAAGTAATCGGTAAGTACCATCCCCACGGCGACTCTGCTGTATACGATACGATGGTTCGTATGGCACAGGATTTCAACTTCCGTCACATGCTGATCGACGGCCACGGTAATTTCGGTTCGGTCGACGGCGACGCTGCGGCAGCAATGCGTTATACTGAGGCGCGTATGTCTAAGATCGCTATGGAAATGGTTCGTGACATCAACAAAGACACGATCGGCTACAAAGATAACTATGATGGATCTGAACAAGAACCTGTTGTACTACCTGCACGTTTTCCGAACTTGCTCGTAAATGGTGCTGCTGGGATCGCAGTTGGTATGGCAACAAATATTCCGCCACACCACTTAGGTGAAGTAATCGATGGCATTTTAGCAGTAAGTGAAAACCCGGATATCACGATTCCTGAGCTGATGGAAATAATCCCAGGTCCAGACTTTCCGACCGCCGGTGAAATCTTGGGACGTGAAGGAATTCGTAAGGCTTACCAAAACGGAAGAGGTTCTATCATTATCCGTGCTAAAGCTGAAATCGAAGAGATGTCTAGCGGAAAACAAGCCATTATCGTAACGGAACTTCCTTATCAAGTAAACAAGGCACGATTGATTGAAAAGATCGCTGAACTTGTTCGTGATAAGAAGATTGAAGGGATTACGGACCTTCGTGATGAGTCTGACCGAAACGGTATGCGTATCGTGATGGAAGTACGCCGTGATGCGAATGCGAATGTTATTTTAAATAATTTATATAAACAAACAGCTCTTCAGACAAGCTTTGGTATTAATATGCTTGCGCTTGTTGATGGGCAGCCAAAAGTTCTTAACATAAAAGAATGTCTTTACCATTATCTGAAGCATCAGCAAGTGATCATCCGACGCCGTACGGAATTCGATCTTAAAAAAGCAGAGGCGAGAGCTCATATTTTAGAAGGTCTGCGTATCGCACTTGATCATCTGGATGAAGTAATCGCACTGATTCGTGCTTCACGAACGACTGATATTGCTCGTGAAGGATTGATGGAGAAGTTTGAATTAAGCTACGAGCAATCTCAAGCCATTTTGGATATGCGATTGCAGCGCTTAACAGGATTAGAGCGTGACAAGATCGAGAACGAATACAATGATCTCGTTGCTTTAATCACAGAATTGAAAGCAATCTTAGCTGATGAAGAGAAAATTCTAGAGATCATTCGTACTGAGCTTACTGAGATCAAAGAAAAGTACGATAACCCAAGACGTACGATTATTTCTGTAGGATTTAATAGTATCGAGGACGAAGATCTGATCCCTCGTTCAAACATCGTTATTACATTAACGAACAAAGGCTACATCAAGCGTCTTCCTATCTCCACTTACCGTTCACAGCGTCGTGGCGGAAAAGGGATCCAAGGTATGGGAACGAGTGAAGATGATTTTGTAGAACAGTTGTTTACAACAAACACGCATAACTATATTCTATTCTTCACGAATAAAGGAAAAGCCTATAGACTTAAAGGCTACGAAATTCCTGAATACGGAAGAACAGCAAAAGGAATTCCAATCATCAACTTGCTGCAGATCGAACAAGGTGAGACGATTTCTGCTGTCATACCGGTTGAAGATATGGAAAGTGATGAAGTCTACCTTAACTTCATGACGAAGCAAGGGATTACGAAACGTTCTCCATTATCAGCGTACAGCAACATCCGTAAAGGCGGACTTTTTGCGATTAACCTTCGCGAAGAGGACGAACTGATGGGCGTTCGTTTAACAGATGGAACAAAGGATATCATCGTAGGTACGAAGCAAGGTATGTCAATTCGTTATCAAGAAACAGATGTTAGATCTATGGGTAGAACTGCAACGGGTGTTAAAGCAATTACCCTTGGTGATGACGATGCTGTTGTAGGGATGGAAGTCTTGGATGAGACACAAGACATCTTGATCGTAACGGATAGAGGTTATGGAAAACGTACACCTATGAGTGAATATCGACTTCAATCACGTGGTGGTAAAGGAATCAAAACCGTTAACATCACTGAAAAGAATGGTCCAGTTGTTACATTAAAGACTGTAACGGATGAAGAAGATCTCATGATTATTACTGCTAAAGGGATCATTATTCGAATGAATATTTCAGGCATCTCTCAAATGGGACGTAACACGCAAGGAGTTAGACTGATGACCATGAACGATTCCAATCACGTAGCAACCGTAGCTGTTGTAGAACGTGAAGAAGAAACAGATGAGATCTTAGATGAAAATGGTGAACCGATCGTAACTGAAGGTGAAGCACCAGCTGCAGCTGAAGAAACAGAAGGAACGCCTGCTGCAGAGTCAGAAGAAAACGAAGAGAATAACGAGTAATTTTTTAAAAGAGGAAAATGGGTATACATTTTCCTCTTTTTTATATGTAAAATGAAAGTAAGAATTTCCAAATAAAAGGAGCCTTACACGGATGAAGATTAAAACGAGTCAAGCAAAGACCGGTCAGATGGTGGTTCAGGATGTATTCTCCATGACTAATCAGCCTATCGTGAACAGAAATACGATTTTGAATTCAGAGCATCTGCGCGTGCTGACTCGTTTTCAAATTGAAGAGATTGATGTATTAAATGATTCTGGCTATGTAAAAAAAGAAACATCCCGAAAAGAGGATACAGCCAAATCGGAAGAAAAAGCACTCAGCGTAAAACCAGAAAAAGAGGAATCCTTTGCAGGCTTGTACCTTCAAACCGTAAAGCGTTATAAGCAGCTTATTACAAATTGGCAATCCGGCAGTCCAGTCGACATGCTCGAAGTGCGTCAAAGTGTTCTTCCTGTTCTTGAAGCCGGATCGAACGTTCCTCGTGAGATTTTGCTGCTGCATCATTACGCTACGAGTTCCGACTATATTTATCACCATGCTGTCTCAGTCGGTATTTTAAGCACCTTCTTAGCAAAAAAGCTCAATTTCTCAAGCGGAGATTGCATTCAGATCGGCATAGCTGGCGTGCTCTCAGATTGTGGAATGTCAAAAGTTCAACCGACATTATTAAAAAAGAGTGGATCTTTAACAACGATTGAGTTCGATGAAGTAAAGAAGCATACCATTCATGGTTACAATATGCTTAAAAAGATCCCCTCAATTAAAGAAGGTGTTTTGCTTGGCGTTCTGCAGCATCACGAAAGAGCAGACGGTTCTGGCTATCCGTTAAAAGTGCAAGGAAATAAACTTCATCCTTTCAGTAAAGTGCTTGCTGTTGCAGACGTGTACGTAGCAATGACAGCTGAGCGGCCATACCGCAGCAAACAATCTGCATTTAAAGTTCTTGAGATGATGATGAAAGATCAGTTCGGTAAGTTTGATCACCAAGTCATTTCCGCATTGTTATCGGGACTGTCCACCTTCTCTGTCGGCAGTCGTGTCAAACTAACCAACCATGACATTGGTGAAATTGTATTTATAGAAGAAAGCCATCCGACAAGACCGATGATCAAACTAGACACTAGCGGTGAAATCATCGCACTAAAAAACAGAAACGATCTCTTTATTGAAGAGCTTTTATCTTAGGTTTTATCTTAGGATAGAAGCTTTTTATTTTGGGTATTGCCACGGGTTGGCAACCGTGGTAAACTAATCAAGCTGTCTTAAGAACAGCACCTCAACCGCTAGCATGCTTAAATGTTTCACAATGAAATATTTTAAAAAAAGTTAAAGAAAGTTATTGACTCTAGTGCTTCAGCGTGGTATATTATTAAAGTCGCCAAAACAAAACGGCGAACGAAACAAAAAGTTCTTTGAAAACTGAACAAAAGAAATA
>NZ_LRFC01000037.1 GCF_001619875.1 Fictibacillus phosphorivorans | reverse complement strand
CACTTGATATGGACTCGTTACGTGGTCAAATTGCTTTCAAACAATATGGTGAAGTTCAACATAACTTTAATAATGATAATAAGCGTCTTATCATTTTGCCTAAAAATGCAGGACCGCGTAAAACGATTGAAGAGCCAATTGCTATCGTTGAGAACCAACCTAAAGAACCAGCCCCACAGGATTTACTAAAATACGGATCTCGAGGAGAGGCAGTTAAACAGCTGCAGCAAAAGTTAAATGCAACGGGGTTATTCACTTTAACAGTTGATGGCATCTTTGGTAAGAAAACAGAGTATGCTGTTCGGGATTTTCAACAAAGAAAGGGACTATCTGTTGACGGTATAGCTGGTCCACAGACATTTGCTAAGCTTGCTCCGGCTCAACAAAAACCAGTTCAAGGAAAAAAGAAACCATCATCAAAGGCAATCGTTTCTTATCCAGGTCACCTTATTAAAAAAGGGTCTAATGATAAAGAAAACATAAAGAGAATTCAACGAGCCGTTGGCGTAGAAGCCGACGGTATTTTTGGGTCAAAAACTGAAGCAGCTGTTAAAGCTTATCAGAAGAGAAAGAAACTTAAGCAAGATGGAATTGTTGGCCCAGCTACATGGGAGAAGCTATTTTAGGGAGGGATCGTAATGATAAACTGGAAAATTCGTTTCAAAAATACGGTATGGCTAACTGCTTTTATTTCTCAGCTATTAATCATCACGCAATTGATTGCAATTGGTCTAAATGGTGCAGGAGTGACAGACTTTGTATTAACTGAAGAGATTAAAGGATGGGTGTTGGCTGTGGCTAACGCTATTTTTGTGGCTTTATCTATGCTAGGTATCGTGCAGGATCCTACAGTAGAGGGAATTGGCGATAGTCAACGATCATTACTGAGGAAAGAACCTTTAAAAGAAGAATTAGATGAACGTTAAGTGAAAGCCCTTCTCTTCGGAGAGGGGCTTTTTTTATTATGTAAATATATTTACAATTTTAGGGGATAAGTGTATTCTGAATACAGTCAACATTTTCATTAACCTTTTAGGTGAATAACTTTTCCACTACAGGGGAATATAATGGATATAAAATTTAAGAAGCAAAAATTGCAAAAACAATGTTCAAATAAGCAAGAAATGGTCAAAAAATGGGGTCCGGACATCGCGAAGAAATTAATGATGAGACTTTCCGAGCTAAAAGCAGCAAGCAACCTTGGGGAAATCAGTTGTTTACCTGGACCTGAATGCCATCAGTTAACTGGTAATAGAGATAATCAATTTGCAGTTACACTGAAACAGCCGTTTAGGTTGGTTTTCGAGCCATATAACGATCCACCACCTTTAAAACCGGATGGTGGTTATGATTGGTGGCAAATTACGGCCATTTTAATAATAGAGGTGGTTGATTATCATGGTTGAACAATTTTATGATTTCGAGCCCGATTTTATAGTAATCCCAGGCGAGACGCTAATGGAAACTATTGAGTCAAAAGGTTTAAGTCAAGCTGAATTAGCAAAACGGACAGGAAGACCTACCAAAACAATTAACGGTATAATTAAAGGGACGATAAGTATCACACCAGATACTGCATTACAGTTTGAAAAAGTATTAGGGGTTCCAGCGTCTTTTTGGAACAACCTCGAAAAAAATTATCGTGAATCACTTGCCCTTGTTAAAGAAAGTGAACTTTTAAAAGAGAGTGAAGGCTGGTTAGAAAAGTTCCCCATTAAAGAAATGAAAAAAATGGGATGGATAAGCTCTTTTAAAAATGATACTGATCAACTTAGGGAAGTTTTGAAGTTTTTTGGTGTAGCCTCCGTAGAAACTTGGGAAGATATCTGGAATCCTAAAGTAGCCTTTAGGAAATCCGATGATAGTAATCAAGGTGCTATCTCTGCATGGTTAAGAAAGGCAGAACTTAATGCTGAGTCAATTTCATGTAGTCCATTTGATGAAAAAATGTTTAAAGAAGCAATTATAGAATGCAGAGAGCTAACCAACGAAAAGGACCCTAATGTTTTCATCCCTAAATTGGTAGAAATTTGCTCGAAAGCCGGTGTCGCAGTAGTGTTTCTTCAAGAAATACCAGGTTGTAAAGTCAGTGGAGCTACGAAATGGGTCAATTCTCAAAAAGCATTAATAAGTCTTAGCTTGCGTTATAAGTCGAATGACCATTTATGGTTTACTTTTTTTCATGAAGCAGCACATATATTATTACACGGTAAAAAACTCACATTTATTGAAGGTATTACCGATGAGATCTATGCTGAAAAAGAAGACGAAGCAAATAGTTTTGCGGCAAATACATTAATCCCTAAACATTTTTATGAGAATTTAATTACATCAAAACCAATAACAAAACAAAAAGTTATTAGATTTGCAAATTCAATAAATATTGCCCCTGGTATAGTAGTAGGTAGATTACAACGTGATAAAGTAATAAGATATAGCTATTTTAATGATTTAAAACAATTTTATAAATGGGTAAAAAACTAAGCAGGTGAGCTTAGTTTTTTTATTTATTATGTGCTCCTGTATAATCCCAATACCCACTTTCAACCTTCTCCAATTGATCGCGCATGAACTCCTTTAGATCATCTTCCATTTCGTCGCCTTCGATTTCATCAACTGTAAATGTAATCATCCTTGCCTTCTTAAAATCCATAATTGTTACTTTCCAGCTCTATGTTTTACCTTTAACCGTAAACATAATCCCGTATCGCATCAAATTCACTCCTTATGGAAATAATTATATACGAATATACGTTCTATTTATATTGAAAGTAAGAACAGATGTTCGGTATAATAAGGAATAAAGGGAGGATGACAGTATGAAAAGCTTCTTATCAAGATGTCATTTGAATAAGATACCCGTTGAAATTATGTACATATCTAATAATGGCCAAGTAAGCCAACGTATCATTTCTATAAACGATATGAATGAAACAACAATAAGAGCTTACTGTCATCTGAGAAAAACCCAACGAGTGTTTAAATTGGAGAACATACTCTCCATTAACTATAAAAAGGCTGCAGTTTAAAAGGGGAATGGACATGAAAAGAATAACCAGGGCACAACTTAATGTTTTTGATGCGATCGTTACGAACATAAGGCGTAGAAACTATGCACCTTCCATAGAAGAAATCCTTATGGTATCCGGCCATAGATCAAAAAGTACAGTACATAGACATTTGAAAATATTAAAGGCTGCTGGTTACATTCGGTGGGAAGAAGGAAGGACCAGAACGTTAAAAGTGATTAAATCAGTTTCAGAAGAAGATCGCGAAAGACTTTCAATCAAATTTCAATATGCATATTAAGAACCCGCCTTATTCGGTGGGTTCTCTTTTTATCCAGATTTCCTCTATTGGCTTTCCAACTATTTCAGCAATTTTAAATGCAACTGGTAAAGTAGGGAGTGTTTTTCCCCGAATAATTAAACTCAAGGTACCTTCGCTAATACTCGCCTTTTGAGCAATGAATCTTTGCTTGATTCCATTTTCCTTTAGCAACTTATTTAAAATACACTCCAAATGCATTACCATCACCCTCCTGCTTATTA
The DNA here is from genome assembly GCF_001619875.1 of Fictibacillus phosphorivorans. Lineage (GTDB taxonomy): Bacteria > Bacillota > Bacilli > Bacillales > Fictibacillaceae > Fictibacillus > Fictibacillus phosphorivorans_B. Next base: position 267,705 of record NZ_LRFC01000037.1, on the reverse strand, counting down.
ATTCTTCAAAAAAAATACTTGTCCTTTAAATTTATCTTTTTATGTACAGGCAAGTGACAAGCTCTGCGCCCATATCCTTTATTATTCCCGAACAAACTTCTTGATTAATTACCCACTTGTCATAGTAATCGAGAAACCTGTTTAAATGCATCGTTGACCGTTTTGGTGTCAATTTAAACTGTTCTGGATTGCTTAACTTATTCTCTCTGAAGAATACCTAAAACGGTGGTGCTGCTTTCTTTCAAAAATGAAAAAAAGGAGTTGTTGCTCATGTTCTTTGAAATTGCTTCTTCCCTTCTATTTGGTTCGATTGCCGTTTATGCCAAAACAAAAGGTTCAGGTGTTGGCAGTATAGGAATGAATGAAGGACAAAAAATACAGCGGATCTTTTCAAACACAGGATTAAATGTAAAAGAGGGAGATAAGATTTTAACTGCTCAGCTGGTGCGGAACAAAAAAAGAAAATGGGGTCGTGAATTAGTTTACAGAATTCCACTCGGTCGTTCTTTTGAAGATTATCAGAGCAAAATAAATTCTATTCAAGATGGGTTAAACACAAAGAAAAGAACACAAACATTAGATTTTCAAGCGCTTAGAAAGGGAGATTTTAAAAACATATTTAAAAAAGAAAAATCGCATCAAAAGGAAGTTGAAATGTCCTATGACGGAATGCTTAAAATAAAAATTTACAATCAACCTATGCCAGATAAAAAAGACTATAAAGAAATTGAATTGAAAGAAGGTTGGCGCGTTCCTATGGGATCAAATCGGACGGAAACCATTTTCCATGACTTTGATCAGATTTACAACATGCTGGTAGGTGGCGCAGTTGGAGGAGGGAAATCTGCTTTCCTAGATATGGTGATCTCGCACTTCTTGCGAACACAGTCAGATAATGTGAAATTTACCCTTATCGATTTAAAAATGGTTGAATTTAATCGTTTTCGGGACTGTAAACAGGTTGTAGGATTTGCAGAAACGGCAGCCGAAGCGAAAGAAACTTTAAAAAATGTTGTAGAGGAAATGAAACAGATCCTTGAACGACTAAAACAAATGAATGCCCGAAACGTAATTGATGCAGGAATAAAGGAGCGTCACTTCATCATTATTGATGAGATCGGAGAATTGGCCAGCCACAAAGAAGTGGATGCTGACACAAAAAAAATTAAAGAAAAATGTGAGTATTATCTTTCAAATATTGCACGCCTTGGTAGAGCTATGGGAATTCGGGTTATTGTTGCAACCCAGCATCCAACAGCGGATGTTGTTCCGATTCAAGTGAAACGTAACTGTGATTCAAGGCTTTGCTTCCGAGTGGATGGAACAAGCGCATCTATGGTGGTTTTAGATAGTCCGGGAGCTGAGTCACTTCCAGTAATAAGAGGGAGGGCGATATATAAAAACGGTGCGGATAAGTATACCTTACAAACTCCGTGGCTACCTGATAACGAAATGGAGGAAATCATCCAAGATCATATTCAACCAAGAAAGGAGATAGCTAAAGATGAACCAAAGGCAACAGGGGATTTTGCTCTCTTTGAAAACACTCCACTTTCTTAACCGCGATCAGATAATGATATTACATTCACTAAGTAGTTCAAGGAACACCAATAGAGTTCTTTCTGATATGAAACAATATCTTTCATCAATAAAAGAAGGAAAAGAAACCATTTATTATCTTTCAAAAGAAGGGCGTGAAATGGTTGGGTGTGAGCGGATCCGCAAGAAAACTCCTCAAGTGCAACACTTTATTATGAGGAACCAGTTTTACATCTTTGCGCAATGTCCAAAGGAATGGAAGATCGAACAGAAGATTGGCGGTCAGATTGTATGTGATGCAGCATTTAAACAAAGTAATAAGTGGCACTTTCTTGAAGTGGATAATAATGCAACCATGACGGCCAACAAGAAGAAAATCGAAAAGTATAAGAAGTTGTATGAAAGTAAAGTATTCCAAAATCACAGAGATTACGGATACTTCCCGTTGCTGTTATGGGTGACTACAAACGATTATCGACAAAAGAAGTTACTGGAACTATGCCGGGGGATTCCCTGCAACGTGTTCACGATTGACGATATTAAATAGGGGAGTGGTTCACCATGTTCAGACAAAAGAAGATTGAAAGAGTTGGAACAATTTCAGAATTTATGCAGAGAAAACACAATATTCAGGAACTAAAAGTGAAGGATTACAGCAAGTATAAAGCCATAGCAACTGGTACACTAGTTCCGCTCATTTTTGCACCAAAAGCATTTGCTGCGGAATCTATTAATCAATGCGGTCAGGTTATAGCAGTATCATCTTCAGCAACAGCGGTACCAGTTAATGCAGTAACGGATAAAGTAATGGGGGATGTAATAGCAGCGTTTGCACATTTATTTGATCCACTCATTGATCTAATGATTGCAATTTCTTTCCCTGTTGCTTCAGCTATGATCGTATGGAAAATTTTCTGTGGGTTCTTTAAGGATCAGGGGGAAATTTGGGAAGGGATAGGCAAAATATCAATTGTTTACTTACTTGTTCAAATGTCTCCAATATTTATTAAAATCTTAAAAAGTTTAGGAACACTTGCTGTTGGAATTTAGGGTCGATTTTCATTAAAAAATTGATTTCGGCGACAATTCGGCGACAAGAGGGAAATCGTCATTGCAAATCCAAAATAAACAAAAAAGAAAAACCCTTGTATATCAAGGGTTTTTGACTGTTATGTATGGTGGAGACTAGCGGGATCGAACCGCTGACCTTTTGGCTGCCAGCCAAACGCTCTCCCAGCTGAGCTAAGCCCCCATTTGCTGCTGACATAGAAAATTATAAATCTAATTCAATAAGTGAGCAAGCTTTTTTGGCTAAATCTGCATAACAAACTTCTTATTCTCACACAATGAAATAAGATTGTTTACTATAAATGTGTAAGCTTTGTCCAAAAGTAGATAAAGCTTTTTTACATAAGCCTTTTTTACCTTAAAAGTGAATTCATTAAACTGGTATAGACAACTAGTCCTATAAGAGTTAAGTACTTAAGTTCTGTTTTGTTTCCTTGCGACAGGAACCGCACTTTATCTACCGAAAAGTGACAAAGAAAGAAAGCGCTACCAAAATAAAGGGAGGTACTGGTGTTGAAGAATTCCATAAAGTTTCGATATCTTTTATTAGTTGCTTTGTTAATGATCCCAATGTTTGCAGGGGTGGGAAAAGAAAATTCTGTATTAGCCAAACAAAACAGTGAAACAGAATTAATCATTGCTCAAAATATGCCGCAACTTTCTAATGTGATTCTGGGTAATTCCATCGATTTAACCGCATTATCGACAAAGGTAGATGGAACGTATGTTGAAACAACAAAAAACTTGAAATGGAGTTCACTAAACAGAACGGTTGCAACAGTTAATCAAGACGGTGTTGTAACTCTAAGTGGAAAGAACGGCAGAACATATATTGTCGTAACAGATGGCAAATCTTTCGACAGAATTGGCATCCATGTGAAAGACGGAGAAACAAAGTTATTAAAACAAGAAGGTGCAAAATACGACCTTATTACAAAAGCTATCGAATCAATGTCTGTAAAGGAAAAGATCGGACAAATGTTAATGCCTGATTTTCGTACTTGGAATGGAAAAAATGTAACAGAAATGAATGATGAGATTAAGGAGCTCGTGAAAAAATATCATCTTGGCGGTGTGATTCTTTTCCGAGAGAATGTTGTAACCACAGAGCAAACAACTAGACTAGTTGATGAGTATAAGAAGGCGAATGAAGACTATGGATTACTAATATCAATCGACCAAGAAGGCGGAATTGTGACACGTTTGCAGAGTGGTACCGATTTCCCAGGAAATATGGCGCTTGGTGCAACAAGATCAACAGAACTGGCGGAATCTGTCGGACACGCTATTGGCTCAGAGCTTCACTCGCTTGGTATAAACATGAACCTAGCTCCAGTATTAGATGTAAACAATAACCCTGATAATCCAGTTATTGGTGTCAGGTCATTTGGTGGCGATCCTCAGCTTGTTGCTGACTTAGGAACAGCATATACGAAAGGGCTACAATCAGCAGGAATGGCTGCGACAGCTAAACATTTTCCAGGGCATGGTGACACAGCGGTTGATTCACATCTAGGACTTCCTTCTGTTCCGCATGATAAAGAAAGGCTGTTGGAGGTAGAACTCTATCCTTTTCAGCAGGCTATGAATCAAGGGATTGATGCCATTATGACAGCCCATGTAACTTTCCCGAAAATTGATCCAACCACTGTTATCTCAAAAAAGGATGGCACAGAGATCGCTCTCCCTGCTACTTTGTCACATGAAGTATTAACAAATTTAATGAGAAAAGAAATGGGATTTGAAGGTGTAATTTCTACAGATGCATTGAATATGAAAGCGATCGCTGATCATTTTGGCTCAGTTGATGCGGTAATTCGTGCTGTTAATGCGGGTACAGACATCATCTTAATGCCTGTTGGATTAGAAGAAGTAGCTAACGGTTTATACGAGGCTGTAGAGAAAGGTGAAATTACTGAAGAAAGAATAGATCAATCTGTTGAACGCTTATTAATGTTAAAAGCTAAGCGCAGCATTTATAAAAAAGTCAATGAAACACCAATCGATGAAAAAATTGCACACGCTGAAGAAGTAGTCGGAAACAAAGCACATAAAGACTTAGAAAATGAAGTCGCTAAAAAATCAATAACGCTCGTTAAAAACAATGGTGTGTTACCCGTTAACAAAGCTGAAAAGAAATCGATTGTAGTAGTGGGGAACACGTATAGCGAAAATCTTACACAAGCTTTGTCAGCTCATCATTCTTCGGTTGAATTAATTAAATCTGCTCAGCCTTTAAGTCAAGAACAATTGCAAAAAGTACAAAATGCTGATTTAGTGGTGCTTGGAACATATACGTTTAACGTTTCTGGACGCTTGCCATCTTCTCCTCAAATGCAGATGGTCAATCAAGTGATTGATGCAGCTTCAGAAAAAACAATTGCAGTAGGCATTCGAAATCCTTACGATATTATGGCTTTTCCAGAAGTCGCAGCCTATATCACACAATACGGCTTTAGAGATGCGAGCTTTGGAGCTGCAGCAGAAACAATCTTTGGTATGAACAACCCTTCAGGAAAATTACCGATTACCATTTTTAAAGATGCAGCAAGTGTTCTCTATCCGTTTGGTCATGGATTAAGCTACTAAAAAGGGGAGAAGAAGATGAAAAAATGGGGAATCTTTTTAACGCTGTTGCTCATGTTATCTTTTGTACTTCCAGGTGCACAAGCTACTAATCAAAATAAAAGTTATGAGCATAGGCAAAACTTTAAAACCGGTTTACAGAGACTGTTAGATCAGGAGATGAGCGTTTTAAAAGGTAAAAATGTAGGTTTGATTACGAATCCTACAGGAATTGACCGTAACTTAAACAGCATCGTTGATGTTTTATACAATCACCCTGACATTGAGCTGAAAGCATTGTATGGTCCTGAACATGGAGTGAGAGGCAGTGCACAAGCCGGTCAATATGTTGAGTTTTACACAGATCCAAAAACGGGGCTTCCCGTCTATAGCTTATATGGAGCGACAAAAAAACCTACTCCTGAGATGCTTGAAGGAATCGATGTTCTTGTATTTGATATTCAAGACGTTGGAACGCGTTTCTATACGTACATTTATACAATGGCTTATGCGATGGAAGCAGCAAAAGAGAACAACATTCCTTTTGTTGTCTTAGACCGTCCAAATCCTTTAGGCGGTGAACAAGTGGAGGGTCCAGTGTTAGATCCCGCTTATTCCTCGTTTGTAGGCTTATACCCGATTCCATTAAGACACGGTATGACTGTAGGAGAATTGGCGAACTTGTTTAACGAAGAATTTGACATCGGAGCCGATTTAAAGGTAGTAGAAATGAAAGGCTGGAAACGATCTTGGGCATATGAAGATAGCGGACTCGAATGGGTGCTTCCTTCTCCAAACATGCCAACAAAAGATACAGCGCTGGTTTACCCAGGAAGTGCGCTTATTGAAGGAACCAATGTTTCAGAGGGAAGAGGAACAACGAAACCGTTTGAGTTAATTGGAGCTCCATTTATAAATGGGGATGATCTAGCAAAAAAACTAAATGATGAAGCTTTACCGGGTATTAAATTCCGTTCAGCATCCTTTATCCCTGCCTCTTCAAAACATGTCGGTAAGCTATCTCACGGTGTAGAGATTCATGTGACGGATGAGAAATTATTTCAGCCAGTTTTATCAGGAATTACTTTAGTAAAGGCTATCCATGACCTATACCCGAATGATTTTCATTTCCGCGCAGAAGACAGTAAAGGAATCTCTTTCTTTGACCTTTTAATTGGCAATGGGTGGGTAAGAGACTATATTAAATCAGGACGCAGTGTTGATGAAATCGTCGCTCGTTACAATGATGAACTTGAGGAATTTAAGAAATTAAGAGCACAATATTTGTTGTACTAACTTTATCGAGCTAAGGCGCTAATCTTTAGCCTTAGCTCATTTTATTTGAATTTTCTGACTGGTATAGACAACTAGTTATAACAATGATACGCTTGGCATAAAGTAATATGGGAGTGGACATGAAAACTTTTCTTTCATCAAGCTTCAACTACTAAAAAAAAAGCACTTCAAGGTTCCTGGCAGGTAGATCATTTGAAAAGTAGAAGTTGCAAGGAATCTTTTTTAGGTAAGGAGAGTTGAAACATTTATATGATCGATAAAAAATCACCAATGCCTCTTTATTTTCAGATTGAAGAAGCAATCAAACAAAAGATTGAAAAGGGAGAATGGATAACGGGAACGATGATCTCCTCTGAACGAGAGTTTGCTGAAAACTATGAAGTCAGTCGAATGACTGTCCGTCAAGCAATAAATAATCTTGTGAATGATGGATATTTAACACGCCAGAAAGGAAAAGGGACATTTGTATCTGCTAAAAAAATAGAACAGAAGCTCCTGGGACTTACGAGTTTTACAGAAGATATGAGGTCAAGGGGATATCGGCCAGCATCAAAACTTATATCCTTTCAAACCATAAGTGCCAATCAAAGATTAGCGAAAGCTTTAGAAATTCCAGAGAACCAAAAAATTTATGAGATCAAACGGGTTCGCCTTGCAAATGATATTCCGATGGCGTTTGAGACCACTTTTGTTCCTGCTCAACTGCTTTATCTTCAGGAAAGTCATATTAAAGAGGGCTCACTGTATTCAGAGGTAGAAAATGCAGGCTTTAAAATTGATTATGCGACACAAAGCTTAGAAGCATCAATTGCCCGTGATGCTGAAAGTGAAATACTAGAGATAACAAAAGGTGCACCCGTGCTTCTCATTGAAAGGCAAACCTTTTTGACGAATGGTATGCCTTTGGAGTTAGTACATTCAGTTTATAGAGGTGACCGTTACAAATTTATGATCGATATGAAACGCTAATCCAAGCGTTTTATATAAAAATGAAAGCGTTTACGAAGAGGGGGAAGGATAATGGGGAAAGAGCAGCAAATGGCTCATAGCATCATTGAAAAACTTGGAGGTTCATCAAACATTCAATCATTGATGCATTGTATGACGAGAATTCGTGTGAACTTACACGACCCTTCAAAAGCAGATTTAAAAGGGTTAAAAGATGTGGATGGTGTATTGGGATTAGTAGAAGATGACACACTGCAGATTATTGTCGGACCTGGAATTGTAAACCGTGTAACACTGGCAATGAGCGAAGAAACAGGAATGAACATCGAATCGGTTGATGAAACAAACCCAATGGATCTTGAGCAGATGGCGCGCATGAATAAAGATGCCATTAACAAGAAGAACGCAACTCCTTTTAAACAGTTTTTACGCAAGATTGCAAGCATCTTCATTCCGTTAATTCCTGCAATTGTTGCATCAGGTTTGATCATGGGAATCACAAACGCTGCGATTAACTACGGTGTAGATAGAGAAACATCATTCATGCAGATGATGGGTGTCATCGGTGGAGGATTGTTTGCTTACCTGGCTGTATTTGTTGGTATAAATACTGCGAAGGAATTTGGAGGAACACCAGCACTAGGAGGAGCAGCAGGCATCTTAATTATCAATCCGAACCTGGCAAATATCACGCTTTTTGGTGACCCGCTTGTTGTTGGGCGTGGTGGATTAATAGGTGTTATGTTAGCTGCTGCATTTATTGTCTTTCTTGAAAAGCGCATTCGTAAATTTGTTCCCGCAGCCATTGATATTATCGTAACTCCAACACTAGCTTTATTAATTACAGGTTTCGCCACACTGTATGTACTTCAGCCAGTAGGTGGTTTCTTATCAGATATCATCACGAAAGGCTTATTAAATATTCTTGATGTAGGCGGTATTTTCTCAGGACTTATTCTAGCAGGTACATTCTTACCATTAGTTGTTACAGGACTTCATCAAGGTTTAACACCAGTACACATGGAGCTTATTAATACGATTGGGGATGACCCATTATTGCCGATTCTGGCGATGGGAGGAGCAGGGCAAGTTGGTGCTGCATTTGCCATCTATTTCAAAACGAAAAATCAAAGGCTGCGGAAAGTTATTAAAGGCGGACTTCCTGTCGGAATGTTAGGGATCGGTGAACCGTTAATCTTTGGTGTTACCCTTCCGCTCGGTCGCCCTTTCCTAACGGCATGTTTGGGTGCTGCTGTTGGTGGAGCATTCCAAGCATTCTTTAAAATAGCAACGGTTGCAATTGGTGTTTCTGGTATCCCGCTTGTATTTCTTGTCCATGCGAATGAAATGGTTCTCTATTTAGTTGGTTTAGTCATTGCTTATATCTTTGGTTTCTTATTTACATGGACATTCGGATTTAAAGAGAGCATGGCAAAAGACATTTAAACAGGAGTGGACCTTCTTTGTGTTATGGCATTTCAATTTATCTAAGCGAATCAGACACATTCAATAAAAACTGGATCGAAAAGGCTGCTAAAAACGGTTTTCAGTACATCTTTACTTCTCTTCATATCCCAGAAGAAAGAGATGTAGATTTTATTAAACAAGTAAAATGGTTAGGCAATACAGCTCAAAGTTTTCATATGGACGTAATGGCAGATATTTCTCCAGCTTCCCTTGAACGATTAGATTTAGGGATTTCTGAACTGCCTTCCTTAAAAGACTGGGGCATCACAGGAATCAGGATGGACTATGGGTTTACAGCCAAGCAGATTGCTTGGCTGTCCCATTCTCTTAAAATTGGATTGAACGCGAGTACCATTGATGAAGTACAGCTTAAGGAATTAGTGGATGAAGGATTACAAGTAACTCAAACAGAAGCTTGGCATAACTTTTATCCAAAACCATATACAGGCATTTCAAGTCATTCATTGAAAGCACGAAATGATTTGTTTCACCGTTACGGTATAAAAACGATGGGCTTTATTAAAGGTGACGATTTATTACGCGGTCCGTTGCATGAGGGACTTCCTACGATTGAAAATCAGAGATCTACAACACCTGTACATGGATCATTTGAACTAAGCGAACTAGGTACAGACAAAATTTGTGTGGGAGATTTAAATCTAACTGACCAGACTCTGGAGGCTTTCCGATATTTAATGGATGGTATAGTTCCGCTTTATGTTGATATTAGCGAAGGATACGTCAACCTATATAACTCGGTTCACACAAATAGAATGGATGCTGCACAATACGTCATTCGTTCGGTTGAATCTAGAACAAAGCCTTCTAAATGGCTCCAAGAAATTCAAAATCCAACGTGTTTTACAAAGGGCACAATTACGATAGACAACCAATTATATGGCAGGTATGCAGGAGAGCTTCAAATCTGCTTGGACGACTTGCCGGCTAATCCTAAAACAAATGCAGTTGGGATGGTAAGAGATGAAAGCTTGCCATTGTTAAAGTACGTGGGGAGCGGAAAGAAGTTTGTGTTTTTAAATCAACAAATTTAAAGGAGATCATGATGGACTTAACCAAATTGGCTACAGAAAAAAGGAATCCAGACACATTAAATATTGACGAACTTTCAACACTAGAAGTGGTCCAAAAAATACACGAAGCCGATCTTGGAGTTGTCAGTTGTATTACTCCTGTCTTAACTGAGATTAGTAAGGTAGCAGAAAAAGTGGTGACAGCTTTTGAAAATGGAGGACGACTTATCTATATCGGGGCAGGAACGAGCGGAAGGTTAGGCGTTTTAGATGCTTCTGAGTGTCCGCCAACCTATGGGACGGACCCGAATTTAGTAGTAGGGGTGATCGCAGGTGGTGATTATGCACTTCAGCATGCTATTGAAGGTGCAGAAGATGATTCAGAATTAGGGAAATCTGATCTTCAACAACTAAATCTTACGAATAAAGATGTTGTCGTCGCGATTGCAGCTTCTGGCAGAACTCCTTATTGCTTAGGTGCAATGGATTACGCCAAAGCACAAGGTGCACTTACGGCTGCACTCATCTGTGCTGCAGACACACCTATGCAGAAGCTTGCGGATATCAGTATTCCTGTTATAACAGGACCAGAAGTCGTTACTGGTTCTACCCGTATGAAAGCTGGAACCGCTCAAAAGCTTGTTCTTAATATGATCAGTACAGCCAGCTTGGTGAGATGGGGCAAAGTGTACAGCAACTTAATGGTAGATGTTCAGCCAACCAACGAAAAACTAAAACTGCGTGCAAAGAATATTATCATGGAAGCTGCTGGTGTGTCAGAAAAAGAAGCAGAGGACGCAATGCGTGCCCAAGAGGGTAATACGAAGGCAGCGATATTTCAGTTAATAACAGGAGTAGCTCCAAATGACGCAAAACTTTATCTAGCTCAACATGATGGCAAATTAAAGGAAGCGATACGCATGTTCACTAAAAAGTGAGAGGGGTAGGTTATTATGTTAGGATTCTTGCAGCGCATAGGCCGCGCACTCATGCTTCCTATTGCTGTTCTTCCAGCAGCGGGACTCATTCTGCGATTTGGTCAAGAAGATTTACTAAACATTCCTTTTTTGGCGGCAGCAGGTAATGCCATATTCGGTCACTTAGCATTGATTTTCGCAATTGGGGTTGCTGTTGGGCTAGCTAAAGACGGCAGTGGAGCAGCGGGTCTTGCAGGGGCTATAGGGTACTTTGTATTAACAGAAGGTGCCAAAGCGTTTGCCATTGAGAATTTAGGGTTTGAAGGCAACTTTGATATGTCGGTGCTCGGTGGAATTTTAGCCGGGGTTGTTGCTGGGCTCTTATATAATAGATTTTATAATACAAAACTTCCCGAATGGTTATCATTCTTTGGCGGTAAACGTTTTGTACCCATTGTGACTGCAGGAACGATGGTAGTTTTAGCCTTAGTTTTTGGATTCATCTGGCCATACATTCAAATGGGATTAGAGAACGTTGGGACTTGGATTACGAGTGCAGGTGCAATCGGTGCAGGTATCTTTGGTTTCTTTAACCGCTTATTAATTCCACTAGGTCTGCATCACGTACTTAACAGCTTTTTATGGTTTGTATTTGGGGAGTTTACAGGAGAAAACGGAAAGGTAGTAACGGGAGATTTGTGGAGATTTTTTGCTGAAGATCCTAAGGCAGGATTCTATATGGCAGGATTCTTCCCTGTTATGATGTTTGGGTTGCCGGCTGCTTGTTTAGCAATGATTCATACAGCAAAAAAACACCGTAAGAAAGCAGTTGCGGGGATGTTAGGAAGTATGGCACTTACATCTTTTGTAACAGGGATTACAGAACCGATTGAATTTGCTTTTATGTTCTTGTCACCACTACTTTATGTGATCCATGCTGTATTAACAGCAGCCTCAATGTCTGTAGCAGTATTATTTGATATTCATCATGGCTTTACGTTTTCAGCTGGAGCAATCGATTACTTCTTAAATATTGGGATTGCTCAAAATGGCTGGTTGCTGTTGCCGATAGGAGCGGTTTATTTTGTACTGTACTATGGCGTATTCCGTTATTTAATTGTTAAGCTTGATTTGAAAACACCTGGTAGAGAAGATGAAGAAACGATTGTTTCAGAGGCTGCAGCAACTTCTACAACAACAAATGAAAAATATGATGCAACGGCTTTAGCTTATTTAGATGCGCTCGGAGGTATAGAAAATATTGTTCAGCTTGATAACTGTATTACGAGATTGAGAGTTCAGATTAAAGATCTTTCCCAAGTAGATGAAGAGGGTCTGAGAAAAGCTGGATCCAAAGGATTAATAAAGCTGAATAACCAAAATATACAGGTAGTAGTAGGGTCAGAAGTTGAACCGATTGCAGACAGCATGAGAGAGAAGCTATAAAAAAAGAGACCGCCATTTTCTTTGCAGAAATGGTGGTCTTGTTTTTTTACGCGTTCCAATAACCATTAATGGGTGCGTTTGCTGAGAATCCGTATCCATATGAGCAAGGATAAGAATAAACACAGCAGTTACCGCTAAACGAAACGGCTCCGACAATAATGAGCAGCACGAATAGTACCACATAAAGCGTAAAGCTATCAGAACAGTACTTTCTCGACGACATGGTTTCACTCCTCTTCTTGCACTATGAGAAGCCGATTTCTCTCCTCACTCTATTTTATGCAAGATGGATAAGCATAGAAACGGTGATAAACGCCTTATTTCATGGAGTTGCCGTCTAATAAATTATTTGTAAGCTTCATCTAAAATGATATAAAGATAATCTACAAATTCCCCTTTTGAAAACATCGTTACTTCATATACATCACCAAGCTCGTTGTAGACAAAAGCTGTATCAGTATCAGTTGTTTCTTCTATGTCTGTTGGAAGTCCGGCAAGTTCAAGTGCTCTTACTTTTTCATCATCCGTAAAGAGAATTTCCTCTTCAATTACGGAATAGACTAGGCGGGCAGCTTTTCCCTCAACAAAAGTGACAGCAAACTTCTCGTTTTGATAATATTTTACGACTGCAGGGACAAACTCTGTCGTGCCAGAGTATCGATATTTTATTTCTTCAGATCGCGTTGGTTTCCCCCATTTATCGCTTATTTGCTTTTCAGAAAGGTTCGTTAGTTCACTTGCTACAAATTCGTGATTTTCAGTTAAATACTCTTTTTCATTTGTATCTGCATTCTCTTCATCAGCATCTACATTGTTATCATCTTCTGTTGCTGCTGGTTCAGCTGCATCTGCATCTTCTTTGTCTTCACCACTAGAAGATTCGGTGGCTTTTTCATTATTGTTATCAGTCTTCGTTTCTGTTGCACCTTGTTCATCTTGTTTAGTTTCTTTTGAACAAGCAGTAGTAGTAAGCAAACCAATTATAAGAACAAATAGTAATATTTTTTTCATGATAATCCCTCATTATGTAATTCATATAGTTAAATAGCCAATAACAATGTTAACAAAAGAATGCATAAATTGAAAATGAAAATATGGCAGATTAAGAAACTTATAGCCATTTAGAATAGACTGACATCTAAGCTGAATCATTACATAAAATGAAGTAAGGCATTTTAAGTAAAATTTCTTTCCACTTCAAGCTGTTCTCAACAAGGAAATAGGTGAGCCAAAAGAAAAACCTATTTCTTTTAACTGTGGCACCCTTTTACATGTAGTAAATAGCTTATGTAATATTTCATTTTGTTAACATATCATCTACAATATATGGTAGGAACCCATTTAACGACGCGAATGATGAAAGGCAGGTGTGAAAAGGGATGCAATATATTGTTTATGATTTAGAAATGACCAACAGGTTATCTGAGATTATTGAAATTGGTGCTATCCGAATGACAGAAGTCAATGGAGAGCTGACAATACTTGATACGTTCCAAACGTTTGTCCAGCCAAAAATGGATAAGCTGAATTCACGGATAACGAATTTAACGGGTATAACAAAAAAAGATTTAATTTCTGCTCCCGTTTATGCAGAAGCTATAGAAAATTTTAGATCGTGGATCGGGCTTGAGGAGTATTACTTATGTTCGTGGGGGCCAGAGGATAAATGGGCGCTCATAACAGATTCGACTTTTCACCAAGCAGAAACAGATTGGATTATTAACCATAATGATCTTCAATTTCATTTTAGTTTGCTTCACGATAGTGAGAAAGGGTTTCGTTATGGATTGTCACGTGCACTTCAAACGATGGAACTCTCACATCAAGGTTCAAAACATAGAGCTTTAGATGATGCTATTAACACAGCAAGAATTTTTAAGAGAATCTATAAAAATATAGAGATTGTTAAAAATCCTACTTCATACTTGGAGTCGAAGCTTTTCGAACCTGAAAAACTGGTTTATAAAACAAAGGCGGAAGAAAGTATATCCCCATTTGCTTCCTTATCAAAGTTATTTAACTAAAGTAATTTTGCTTTTATATGTAAACCTTTTAGGAAATGAAGATAACACAAACTTTTAAATTAGGACTTTATTCCTGTTATTTCGATTTTTTTCGACATAAATAGGTGGGTAGTATAGTGGATAATCCATAATAAGTAAGATATGTCGTCATTTGACGAATTGTTTTTGTAGGAAAATTACCTTATTTTCGATAATAATGATAGTGGGGGGTGTTTATTAGTGGATACTACATATTACATAACTAATAAAAACAATCAATTATTGGAATTACTAAATACGATAGATTATTGCCTGACAGATGCAACTCTTGAGGAAGTAGATTCAATCATTAAGCTTAAAGAAGAGTTATTAGCAAACGATGGAATACATATTACTCCTGAGCAAATAAATAATATTATTTCTTTATTATTGTCCTTTGTCCCTGTACAAGTTAGGGAAGTGGGTTAATACAGAATCTCTAATGAAGAGGTTCTTTTTTTTTACTTACCTCATTTGAAAAATCTTCTTTAGGCATAAAAAACAGGAGCTACAAGTGGCTCCCATTAGATGTTTTTTTTTCCTCGCTCTTTTTCAATTCTTCCATCTCATCTTTAAATCGTTCTTGTAGTGAATCTTGGTGTCCATAAAGAAAAATCATATCTCCTTCTTGGATCTCTGTCGTGTAGCTATCTTTTCTAATTGTTACATCCCCACGTTTAATAAATAATACGAGCAAGTCCTCATCTGTTTGAATAACATCCTCTAACTTCTTTCCAATTATAGAAGACCCTTTGTGTATGGGCAGCTCTACGACAACATCATCTTCTTCAAAATACATAACTTCACGCAATGGCAGATCGGAAATGTTGTAGTTCTTTTGCAGATGTTTATCAAACGATTTACTCATAAAGTTCTTAAACTTTGGGATGCTTAAAGTCAGATACAGCGCAATCAGGACTAAAATAATAACGCCAAGCTCTATAGATTTAAACTCATCAGCTAGAATGTTGCTGATCGAGGAGATAATGACGGCAAGTGAAAAAGCACCGAACAGGATAAGGAACGTACTTAACCGTCTTCGAATAGGGTGTTCTAAGATTAACTCAGATTCACCTGTTGTAAATCCAGTAGCAGTAAACATTGAGATTACCTGAAAGCGGGCGATTTCCTTTTTTAAGCCGGTAAGGGTGAAGAGCAGTACATTAATTTCAATTACAATCGCAATAATTGCGAAATACAATAATATGAATATGAATCCCACAAAGGCACCTCCGTCTAAATTCTTCTATGTCCTTTACCCTCATTTTCTATAAATCATTCTCTGTCTCATAATCGCAATCTCTTCCTCATATAGTTTTGTACAGGGGGGATGAATATGACCGGTTTCCTTATTACATTAGTACCTGCATGTCTATTGTGCGGGGGAGTAGCACTTCTCATTCATTCTTTTGTAAAAAAAGATACGTATCAGTATGACAAAGAAAACCTTTGGGAAGACACATCTCTTACATCTGAAGATTATCGCATCAAATAGCACATTCATTACTTGATATTTTCCCGCATTATGGTAAAAAGTAAGATAACAATAACTAGAATCGAGGATATGATGTGCGGAAAGTATCAAAGAAATGGCTAATTGGCGGAGCAGCTCTTGCTATACTTCTATTCCTCATTTTTCAGAACTTTGGTAAGTCAGAAGTTGCGAGTGAGACAAAAACTATAAAAATTGTTGCTCTTGGAGATTCGTTGACATACGGTGTGGGAGATCCCTCTAAAACAGGCTATATAGGCATTGTCAGAAGAAATATTCAAAAACAAACAGGGCGTAATGTTATCGTTAATAACTTTGGAATTAGCGGACAACGTTCAGATCAATTGTTAAAACAACTTGAAAATGGTGTAGTGCTTAAAGCGTTAAAGCAAGCTGATCATGTGTTTGTATTCATAGGAACCAATGATTTTAGGCATTCTGCAGGTTGGAACTTCCGTAAGCTGCCTCAGCAGCCTCTTCTGCTTGGGAAAGAAAAGTTAAGAAACAATCTCAGCAAAACATTGACTGTTGTAAGGGAAAATAACTCGTTTGCTCCAGTCTATGTATTAGGACTATATAATCCTTATTTTGGCGAAGCATATGATCCAACTGCTTCCGATAGCATCCGGTCTTGGAATGAAGCGATCATTGAGGTAAGTAAAGAAAGCACACTTACAAAGTACATCTCAACATTTGAACTTTACGAAAATGTTGAAAAGGATATGTATTTTTCTGATTCTTTGCATCCTAATCGCAGGGGATATAATAAGCTGGGAAATTGGGTATATAACCAGTGGAAACCTCTAAATCAAGAGTAGCCTCCAAAGAAGTTTATGACTTCATGGAGGTTTTTTGGTTGCAGCTTAAACTTAGTTGCTTTTGGAAGTAGTTGATTTCCGTTCCAGGTGCTCGCTTACCGCGGGGCAGGCGGTGAGCCACATTGGTAACGTTTCACTTTTTAGTGTCTCACCTGTCTAGTTGCAGTGGCTAGCCCCTCGAGGTCAAAAGCTAAATGGTCAGAAGGCAAAGTGCGCCTTCCTAGTCCATTCACCTTTTGCTTGTCGGGGCTGAACGAGCCACTTCCACTTTTCGGACTGCCAGCCTGTCCTAGCCGAGAGTCTCACACCTTACACTCCAATCAACGGACACAGAAGAAAATAAAAAATGAGGTTTGCAAGTCAACAATCTTTTAGAAAAGCCTTTAATTTTAATGAAAAAACCATTGACTTGAGAATGATTATCATTATAATTAAAATTGAAGTTGATAATCGTTTTCAATTAAATTTTATACATAAAGGGAGCAAGGGGATCATGCATAAAAAGAATTTATTCACAACGATCATTATGGTTCTAATAGTAGCTGTCATTATGGCAGGATGCGGGAAGTCAAATGATGGGGCAAGTTCAGGCAATGACAAAGCAGCAAGTAAAGAAGAGAAAAATAGCGGCGAAGTTAATTTATACACAAGCCGTCATTATGATGTTGACGATCAAATTTTTGCTGACTTTACAAAAGAGACTGGAATTAAGGTAAACGTAATTAAGGGAAAAGAAGATGAATTGATCGAGCGCCTTTCTAGAGAAGGAAAGGCTACAAAAGGAGATCTATTCTTCACATCTGATGCAGGCCGTTTACATTGGGCAAAGGAAAAAGATCTACTTCAAAGCGTTGAAAGTGAGACTTTAAATAAAAACATTCCTGAGAATTTAGCAGATAAAGACAAACAGTGGTACGGATTAACGAAACGTGCGCGTGTAATCGTTTATTCTAAGGATAAAGTGGATCCATCTGAGTTATCTACTTATGAAGCACTAACAGAGGACAAATGGAAAGGGAAAGTGCTTATTCGTTCTTCTGAAAATATTTACAACCAATCATTAGTGTCTTCTTTTATCTCTTTAAACGGAAAAGAAGAAGCTAAGAATTGGGCAGAAGGTATCGTTAAAAACATGGCTCGCGACCCTCAAGGCGGTGACCGTGATCAAGCAAAAGGTATCGTTGCTGGTGAAGGTGATGTGGCGATCATGAACTCTTACTATTTTGGACAGATGCTAAACTCTGAGGATCCTGAAGAAGTTAAGGTTGCTAAACAGCTAAGTGTGTTTTTCCCTAACCAAGAGACTACAGGAACACATATTAATATCAGTGGAATCGGTGTAACAAAGTATGCCAAGAACAAAGAAAATGCCATCAAGTTAATGGAATACTTATCAAGCGCTGATGTTCA
The DNA here is from genome assembly GCF_001619875.1 of Fictibacillus phosphorivorans. Taxonomy (GTDB): domain Bacteria; phylum Bacillota; class Bacilli; order Bacillales; family Fictibacillaceae; genus Fictibacillus; species Fictibacillus phosphorivorans_B. The sequence continues at coordinate 249,666 of NZ_LRFC01000037.1, read as the reverse complement.
AAAAGTTTTTGCTGAAGCGAACTATGAGTACCCTGTTAATAAAGAAGTTGAACCTTCTGAGCTTTTAAAATCTTGGGGTGAGTTTAAAGAACAAGATCTTAACCTTTCGGAGCTTGGGGAAAATAATGCAGATGCCGTGAAAATTTTAAATGAAGTAAGCTGGAAATAAACTGTTAAAAATTGCCGTATCGCATTTTGTGATACGGCTAATCGTATGTAGCAACGAACAGCATGATTTAAGCAGATGAGTAAAGAAGAAGGTGAAAATGTTGTATTTGATTCGAAAAATGAGATCGCAATTCAATAGTTGGGCTTTGCTTAGCTTTATTTTTTCAATTTTAATCATTTTACCGGCTTTGCTCATCATGGTTCAGTTATTCGCGGAGAGTAATGAAAATTGGGAACATATTAAAGAATTCATGCTTAAGAACTATATTATAAATTCGGTAACACTCGTTATTTTCACAGGGCTATTTACTGTAATCATTGGTGTATGTGCAGCGTGGCTAGTGACTGCCTATACGTTTCCTTTGCAGCGTTTCTTTAAATGGGGAATGATTCTTCCTCTTGCTATTCCTCCTTATATCGGAGCGTATACGTATCATGGGATCCTTAACTATACAGGAGTAATCCAAACCAATCTAAGAAACCACTTTGATATTAAGGTCGATCAAAAGTTTTTTGACATTATGAACATACCAGGAGCCATTTTTATCTTTACTTTGTTTCTCTATCCGTATGTTTTTATCATTACAAGAAGTTTCTTAGAAAACCAGTCTTCTTCACTAATCGAAAATGCACGTATTTTAGGAAAAAGTTCCTTTCAAACCTTTATTCAAGTAGTACTTCCCATATCTCGAACAGCAATCGTAGGCGGTGTGAGTTTAGTCATTTTAGAAGTATTTAACGATTATGGCGTAGTTAAATATTTTGGAATTCAAACGTTTAGCACAGCGATTTTTCAAGCTTGGTTTGGAATGGGAGATATTCAATCTGCTATAAAATTAGCAGGTACATTGATGGTAATCGTTGTCTTTATTCTCATTGCAGAAAAGTTAATACGAGGTCGAAAGCGGTACAGCTATTCAACCTCAAAAGTACGCCCCCTGCAGCCAAAGGAACTAAAAGGCTGGAAAAAGTACTCTGTTCTAAGCCTTTTCCTTACATGGTTTGCATTTGCTTTTTTGATTCCCTCCATCCAACTTTTACAGTGGGTGTATATGACATACGACGTGATCTTAAATGAGGTTTTTCTTGATTTAATTTGGAATTCAGTGTTTGTGGCTTCAATTGGTTCAGCACTTATTGTTATTACCGCTCTTATAATCGCTAATTTTAGTCGTCTTTCAAAAGGATGGTTCAGCCAGTTTTTTTCAAAGATAACGGTTTTAGGATATTCATTACCTGGTGCAGTTATTGCTATTGGTGTACTTACGTTATTTCTTGCACTCGACCAAAAAGTTATAGTCTTGTATGAATGGATAGGGCTTGAGCCTACGCTTGTTTTAAGCTTAAGTATCAGCATGCTGATCTTTGCCTATGTTGTCCGCTTTTTGGCCGTCGGGTACAACTCAATTGAATCTGGTTTTGAAAAAGTGGGGACTGCTTTTACAGATGCCTCTAGGACATTAGGAATGTCTGTTACGAAAACTTTTTTTAAAGTGGATATTAAAATGATAAAAGGAGCGGTTGCTGGCGGTTTTATTCTGGTTTTCGTTGATATTTTGAAAGAATTGCCATTAACACTCATCCTGCAGCCATTTAACTTCTACACATTGGCTACAAAAACATTTCAATATGCTAGTGATGAACGGATTCATGAAGCCTCTGTTTCGTCTATTGTGATAATTTTTATAAGTGCACTTTCGATATTCTTTTTACACAAAGTTTTAGAAAAGGAGCCAAAATAATGTTTGTTCAAATTAAAGATCTAACGTTCAATTATAAAAATTCCCGTAAACCTCTATTTGAGAACCTTTCTTTAGGGTTTAAGCAAGGTGAAGTTACTGTAATCCTAGGGCAAAGCGGCAGCGGGAAAAGCACATTGCTTCGTCTAATTGCAGGACTTGAAATACCTGCAAGAGGATCGATTTCGATTGATCGTGCCGTTATGAATGATTCATTACGGTTCGTACAGCCTGAAAAACGCGGAGTAGGTCTAGTTTTCCAAGACTATGCTCTGTTTCCACATATGACGGTTGAAAAGAACATTAAGTTTGGCCTCCATAAAATGAGTCGTAAACAGAAGCAAAACCGCATGGAGGAGCTGCTCACTTTGGTAGGAATGGAAGAGTTTGCATCTCGCTATCCCTATGAATTAAGTGGGGGGCAGCAGCAGCGAGTGGCTTTAGCGAGAGCTTTAGCGCCGAATCCATCGCTAATTATGTTCGATGAACCTTTTAGTAATTTGGACAGTAAGCTTCAAGAACAAATTCGTGATGATTTAAAAGACATTATAAAGCTTACTGGTATTACCTCTATATTTGTTACACATGACGAAGAGGATGCTCGTGCGATTGGAGACAGGATTGTTCTAATGCATGATGGAAAGATTCAGGAGGCAGGAAGGCCAGAGGCAGTATTTAAAAAAAATAGAGAAAAGCTTTCGCTAGCTTATGTATAAATAAAAAAAACCGGAGATACCGGTTTTTTTATTTTCCTTTTGAAGTTCCACAGCGTACAAGCAGAACAAAGTTACTATTTTTTAAATTGAGCATCCAATTTGCCGTTCATGTCGATTAAGAACCCGATCTCTCGGCCTAATAACTCTCCAAGTTCTTTTGCTTTCTTTTCACTTTCGTTCTTTATCTGTTCAATCGTCAGCTCTCCTTTTAATTTTGAAGCACCAACGATAATACTTAATTCACCTTTTTCATAAAATACAATTTTCATTAACTATACCTCCCTGAAAAATAAAACCTTCTATATATTTCGATGTTACCCTGATACTTATGGGGTAGAAGAAGAATATGGAAAACATTAATGATGAAACTTTTAATTGGAATAAATAAGTATATCGCGTTTTCTTGACAAATTTTTATGTATGTTGATAAAATTAGAGCATATTAATATGATTCGCTGAATTCTTCACTTCTATTCTTAGGACTGAAGAGAAGAAGCGGGGGAACCACAACATTGGCATTACGCCTCGGGATGAATTTGTATAATACAAAAGGGATAACTCTCAATTCCCTAATCCGACAGCTAACCTCGTAAGCGTTTTTGGAGAGAGAGCTTTAATACATGGGCTAAGTCTATGTGTTGCGGTGTATCCCACGGAAAATCCTCTCTATTTTCGTGGGTTTTTATGTGCAGCAAACATAAAAATTTAGGCATGTATTAGGACACACTCCTCATACTATAGTAACAATAGTAAGAATTTTCTAATAAAGGGGGATGCGTTTATGAAATTGTCAACGAAAATTTTGATCGCGCTGGCACTAGGGGTTGTAGCAGGACTTATTCTTAATTTAGCCTTGCCAGATGCGTTCGCAACACTGGATAAATACGTTTTAAAGCCAGTGGGAACATTGTTTTTAAATCTTATTAAAATGCTTGTTGTACCAATTGTTTTCTTTTCAATCGTTTTAGGAACTGCAGGATTAGGTGATCCGAAGAAATTAGGACGTATCGGTGCAAAAACAATCGGTTACTTCTTAGCTACTACAACAATCGCCATCATTATTGCTATGAGTTTAGCACTTATTTTTAAACCAGGCGTAGGTGACTTTAAAACCGAAGGAGCTAAATTTGAAGCACAAGAAGCTCCAGCTGTTACAGATACGTTATTAGGAATTATTCCTACCAACCCTGTTCAGGCTATGGCTGATGGAAACATGCTTCAAATCATTGCTTTCTCAGTATTTGTTGGTTTCGCGTTAACGATGCTTGGAAGCAAAACAAAAGGAATTATGGATTTGATTGAACAAGGTAACGATATCATGATGTACCTTGTAAATGTAGTAATGAAATTTGCTCCATACGGGGCTTTTGCTCTAATCGCTTCGGCAATCGGAAGCCAGGGTATGGATGCGATTAAAGCTATGGGACTCTACATGACGATCGTAATTGCGGCCTTAGCAATTCATTCAATCGTCACGTACGGTGGATCTGTTGCACTTTTAGGTAAAATGAATCCTGTAAAGTTCTTTAAAGGATTTACGCCTGCAATGTCAGTAGCATTCAGTACATCAAGTTCAAATGCTACACTTCCAATTTCCATGAAAACAGCTCAAGAAAACCTTGGTGTTCGCAAATCTGTAAGTGGATTTGTACAGCCGTTAGGCGCTACGATTAACATGGATGGAACAGCGATTATGCAAGGGGTAGCAACAATTTTTATCGCACAAGTATATGATGTAGACTTAAGTATCGGTGCGATGTTGACAGTTATCCTAACAGCAGTTCTTGCAAGTATCGGTACAGCAGGGGTACCTGGTGTTGGATTAATCATGCTAGCCATGGTATTAAACTCAGTTGGATTACCAGTTGAGGGTATCGCTCTAATCCTTGGTGTTGACCGACTTCTTGATATGTTAAGAACGGCTGTCAACATCACAGGAGATGCTGCTTGTGCAGTAATCGTTGATAAAGGTGAAGATAAACATCTTGGAGCTCGAGATCACGAGGTTAGTGCATAATAGATTGATATGAAAGCTGCAGAGAAATTCTCTGCAGCTTTTTTTATATTTAAATATGAGTAAATAAATGTAAGCAAAGATAAGAAAACATGCTAAAATAGAAAGATACATAATGATACTGCGGAGTGATCTTTTTGGAAAAATGGCTAGAGATATTAATGCTTACTGGTAAGGTCATATGGGTACAGATTCAGACTGTTACTACTCCTCTCATAGAGTTAATACAAAGTGGGGCGAATAACTTTTGGTTTGTTTTTGCGGTCACTATCGTCGCAGGGGCGGCACTTTTAAGCCTTATGATTAATGGAATTACTTTTTATCAGGCTCATAATTTTATCCATCGAAAAATGGTCATTGAATCCTCTCAAGATATTGAATTTACCTTATTCTTAAAATCGCTTTGGCAGAGTGATAAATCTAAGGGATTGTTAGCTAACGCAAAGTCAGCCAAAAGCCGATATCTTCAATTCAATGCACAAGAGCGTCTTTTCGTTCAAACCTATCTTCACCAGCGTTTGAAATTTTTACGTACAAACCACCCTTTGTTTATATTGACTGCTCTATTAATAGGTTTGATCTCAAGTATTGCAGTTAACGTCCTGCCCCTTGAAGCTGCAGCGTTCACTGCTGAAAATGTCTTAAAAACAACGTTGTTTGTACTTGTCTGGCTTTTCATTATGCAAGCAAAATATGTATCGATTAAAAAACAGACCTACTATCACCTGGGTTGGATGCAGGAAACGAATAGAGCTGTAAATGTTGATTATATGAATGATGAAGAAGCTTCAGACACGAAAGAAAAAGAAAACAACCCTGCGTATTAGCGCGATACGTAAGGGTTGTTTTTTATCCAGAATCGATAAGGATAATGGACCGCTTCTTCAGCATATTGAATACCAATTCGTGGACCTGCTGCGATTTCTCCTTCTTTTACTTTAAATCCTTCTTCAATTCTTATTTTGCTTTCATTTAGTTTCTTTCCGTTATCAGATAAAGTAAAATTCATACTTTTAGAAAGCTTGCCCGGCCCGTTTGTCAGCTGAATATCATTCTTTATATTTACTCTTCTTTCCCTCATATTCTTTATCCCTTTTACCGGCTGTATTGCTCTTATTAATACTGCTTCAGGCTTATTAAATGGTCCTGAAACAATGTTAAAGCATACGTGCATTCCATAAATGAAATAGGTATAAATCGTTCCTGCCTCATGAAACATTACTTCTGTTCTTGGTGTTCTTCGGTTTCCATAAGAGTGGGCTGCACGGTCTTCAGGCCCTAGATATGCTTCTGTTTCAACAATATATCCTGAAACTAAACCATCATTATCATCCTGATGAATAAGCTCCATACCTAACAGTTTTTTTGCAAGTTCTAGTGTTGGTAAACAAAATAAGTCCATTTTATTCTCCTCATATGTATGACTTTTGCTTTATATAAGTACAATAACGATAGGATTGTAGTATTATGTTTCCTTTTGTCGAAGTTTTACAAACGTAAAAAAAAGGAAATAAGGAATGTAACAAGAAGTTTTTATAAAGCAAATAAATAGGAGGCGTTTAATGTGGATGATTGGGTAAACCAAACAGGAATCTATGAGAATCTCTCCAAGAGGCGCTGGGAATATTGGGAAGTTAGTCAACAAGGTATTAAAACAATGGTTTCCTGGTTGTGCTGGAATGCGCCTAATTCTGTTTATGAACAGTGGAGTAAATCTGTCTTGCATTAAACGCGGTTTACATTAAAGTTCCTTTCCTCGAAGGGACTTTTTTATTTGTTTAGAAAAATAAGGCTTGAATCTTCTTTTATGTGGTTAAAATGTTTAACAGCTAACAAAAAGGAGAAGATTTAAATGAATCATAATAAAGGGCAGCTTCGCAGAGCTGTTGAAGGCCGCAAACAGCGATTGATTCAACATCTGATTCATAAAGGGTTGTATGGATATGAAGATCACAGACATTTAACCGAATTCACACTAAGTGAACTAGAGTTAGAATGGAAGAATGCTCAATACATTGATCAAGAAAACCATATTAGCTGATTTTTTTAAATAGTAAAAAAATATGCATCTAAATAAGTGTTTCTTTGGTATAATATCCCTATGAGTGGGAAATATGTCTTGTCTTTACGACAAAATACGAGATGATCTGCCATAAATCGTTTGATAAAGGCAAACTCGCTGAAAAGTGAGGACGCAAAGCTATAGGGGCTTCATTTTAGTCAATATGCCAGCCAGCTACCTTACGAGACTTATCCTTCGATTTATGAAATCTGATATTAGGGGGATATCTATGTATAATCACTTACTGTACGTTTCATGGTCAGCTATTGGGTTTTATTTAGCTATCATTTTCTGTATTTGCCTATTATTATTTTTTACTGGAAATATCCTTAAAAAGGACACTCGAATTCTAGATATTTTTACAAACATTCTTATCATACTAGGTGCTATTGCTTGGGTTGTGATTACAAGTTAGCGATAAAATTAAAATTTCCAAATTTTTAGTAAGGATACGCTAGATAGCCTCACGTTATAATGATTTTATATACGAGAGGGGGCACATCAATGAATACAAAAACGAAAAATAACCTTACAGACGAGGATAAAGAACTATTAATTGATGCATTACTTAGTCAGGGATATGCTTATGAAGTGGTAGACTCTGAACTGAAAGATTTGGAATATGAGTTAAAGCCTGAATATGAATCAAAAGTACGGAAATTGAACGGTCTGTTAAGAAAATTACATAACTAATAACATTTAGATGGATAAAACAGATCAGGCAAAGGATGCTGGATTAGTAAGAAGAAGTAACGATACAGCCTAACCATACAAAAAATTAAAGCAAAAGGCCTTTTTAAAGGTCTTTTGCTTTTTTGTACTTAAGTATCGAGTAATCCTTTTCTTCTGGCTTCCATACGCCATTCCGCTTCTTTTACTACTCTTCTGGGAAGTTTCCCTCTATTTCTTAAAAATGACCAGTAGGTTAAGTATTGTTTTGGTCTAGACACTGGGGAGACATTTCTTGCATATTCCCACCAAGAGATTTCATTTGCTTCCAAACGTATTAAAAATAGATCGTCGCCTTTTACCATAAAACTCACTCCTGTCTTGCCTTTCGTTACAATTTAGTATGGACTCATTTCAATAAAATAATCGAAAAAAATCATAACACGTTATTTTATGCATGGTGTTTTTTTTCTGTTTAGGACAAAAAGTATTTTTTTGTCTGGCAGGAAATAAGTTATGAAGCTTGAATCTTTAAAATACATAAAGGAAGGTCGTGCTAGAAAATAGGGAGGGGTGGTCCTGTTGGAGCAAGTACTCATGTTTTCGTCACTATTGGCTCCTTTGGTGACAGCGATGATGGAGCTCTTAAAACGTACTTTCCCGTTTCCGAAAAAATATATACCGATTTGCAGTTTTTTTGTAGGGCTATTTATCGGTTTACTAGCTTCCCCTTTTACGAATATGAATGCCGAACTAAGGCTGTGGTCTGGAGGAATAGCCGGCTTGGCAGCAACTGGATTGTATGAAATCGGCAAGAAAAGTAAAAAATCAAAAAGAACCTGTTAGAATTTTAAATTTGTTTTATTTTATTTCGTATATTTGAATTGAACTTTCCAAAAAGAAATTTGCTTTAGAGGTTTTTTATTCGAATTTCTTCCTTGATAAGTTGATTGGAGCGTGCCTACTACCGCCTACTACCTGAGATACATCGAGCAAGGCATGCGACGAGGACCGCGCGGAAAGCGAGCATCCTGGAGCAGAAAATCAACCGCTTCCAAAAGCAATAAAGCTTTCCAAAATCTTCTTTTTAAAAAATGTTTAAAAATACGGATACAGTGAATAGATTATAGTAAGAAAACAATGTCAGGCGGTGAATGATCATGAAAGCTTTTATAGCACTTTGTTTTGCTGTTATGCTATCATTTCTAATTGTCCCTAACATTTCAGAGAACGTACAAGAGAAACCCGGTGCTCCGGATGAAATAATCAATCAACCTGTTAAGGCTGAGGAAAACAATAAAAGTAGCAATAATCAAGAGATTCCAGCCTTTACGGAGGAGATTGCGAAGAAAAGAGCAAATCTCTTTATTGAAGCTTTAAAACAAGAAACAGATGAAAACTATAGAGTTTTACATTATTCCACAAAAGAGGAATATATGACATACTTAATGAATTTTGTGTCAAAAGATATAGCTGCATATTATACAGACGGATTATTTGAGGAAAAAGAGAGTTCGTTGTACATTATTCCTACAGAGCTCCCACCATGGCTTGAGGAAAATGAACCCGTTAACATTAAACAGCTTTCTGATACTTCTTATCGGGTCTATCAGAAGAACACATCAGATCTCTATGGTACATATGAGATTACACTAGGTTATGAATATTTGGATGGAAATTGGATTATTACATTTGCATCTGTTGATTAAACATGGGGTATCCCTTCCCATGTTTTTTCACGATTAAAACAAATGGACTTTAAATGTTGTGAACTTTACAATAAAGGAAACAGTCGAGATGGAGTAGTGTGATGGATATAATTACGTTTAAAGACTTTTATAACAACACTGTACAATTGTCGTTTTCAGACCACCCCTTTTCGGAAACACCTAAACATGTATGGTGTTTGTGTAAGTTTAAAGATCAATGGTTGCTAACCGAGCATCCAAGGCGTGGAATAGAGTTTCCAGGTGGAAAAGTGGAACCAGGTGAGACTGCAGATGAAGCTGCTATTCGTGAAGTGTTTGAAGAAACAGGTGGAAGAGTTTCAAATCTCAAATATATTGGTCAATATTACGTGGATGGAAAAGGCGGAAAAATTATTAAGAATATATATGTTGCAACTGTAGATAAGATTCTGTTAAAAAACCGATATTTTGAAACGAACGGACCTGTTTTATTGAGCGAGCTTCCTGAAGATGTATCTACGAATAAGTCGTTTAGCTTCATGATGAAAGACCAGGTTCTGAGTGAGAGCATGAAATATGCACTCAAACATTCCCTGGCCTAATCTTCTTGATTCATGAGCGGTGTTTAATAAGTTTCCGTTCTAATAATTCTACTCCTTGATACATAACTGTTGCCATTATAGCTATAATGAGAAGACTCATTAATACAAGGGTAAAATTAAAGACTTGGAAACCATATATGATCATGTATCCCAACCCTTGTTTTGAGACTAAGAACTCTCCTACAATTACCCCAACCCATGATAACCCTACATTTACTTTTAAAGATGAGATAATATTTGGAAAACAGGCTGGAAGGATAACCTCCTTAAAGCACTGTTTTTTATTTCCTCCAAAAGACCGAATGACTTTAACATAATTAGCATCAACATTTTGAAATGCCGTGTATACGACAAGTGTAGTAATAATAATGGAAATGAGGATCCCCATAGCGATAATGGACCCGAAGTTCGGACCGATCGCAACGATTAATATCGGTCCTAATGCTACTTTCGGCATAGCGTTTAAAACGACAAGATAGGGATCAAGTACTTTTGATAAGAATGGTGACCACCAAAGTAAAGCTGCCAGCAAGGTACCTAACAAAGTTCCTAAAATAAATCCTAAGACAGTCTCTCCAAGGGTAAAGATAACGTGGAGGTATAGTGAGCCATCGCTGGCTTTTTCAAGAAAGAGCGTCCATATTTTCGTTGGTGAGCTGAACAATAAAGGATTAATCCACCCCTTAACTGAAGAGATTTCCCATAGTAGGAAAAAGCTGATAAATATGAGCAGCTGAACAAATCGGATGTTTCGTTTTTCTTTTTTTAAGGATTGAAGGTATTCTCTATGTTTCTCATTCATTATCGTTTTGTTCAATGTGCTCCAACTCCTCCCATATTTGCTGAAAGGTTGCAGAAAAGTCTGGATGCTGTCGTGCTTCAAAGGGCAGGAGTGCTCTCAGGGTTTCTGGAATCTTAAATGTTCTGAAGATACGTCCTGGGTTGCTTGATAACAAGATAACAGTGTCGCTCATTGCAATCGCCTCACCGATGTCATGTGTTACAAGAATAGCCGTTTTACCGTGTTCTTTTAAAGTAGAAGATACAAGGTCCTCAAGCTTTAACTTGGTTTGATAGTCAAGTGCAGAAAAGGGTTCATCTAGTAAAAGCATCTTCGGATGGGTAGCTAAAGTGCGAACAAGCGCAACCCTCTGCCTCATTCCTCCAGAAAGCTCTGAAGGGTATTTGCTTCTTGTATGGTCTAATCCAATTTCTTTTAATAATGTGAATGCACCTTGAATGTGTTCAAATGAATATTGATTTCTCAATTTCAAACCAATCGTAATATTATCCTCTATGGTTTTCCAAGGAAACAAGTAATCTTGCTGCAGCATGTAGCCTATCTTTGGATGTGGCTGAGTAATTCGTTGGTTGTTTACCATGACTGAACCGACAGTGGGAAGCAACAAGCCTGCAATAATCGATAGAAGTGTGGATTTTCCGCATCCGCTAGGTCCTAGAATGGAAATGAACTCTCCCTCATTGACAGAAAGCGTTATATCCTCCAAGGCCGTTGTGGCAGAGGTCTTAGAAAAGTAGGTTTGCCCGACTGATTTTAGTTGTAAAAAAGCCACGACGATCCCTCCTGATTTTTTTGTTCCGCTTTAGCTGCTTATGCTCACCTCACAACGGGGGAGCATCTGTAACGAGACTCAACGGTTTTAAGAACGATACAATAACAGCCTTTTATTTAATGGCTTCTTTTGCCAATGAGGTGTTAACAAGAACGTTATAATCCACTTTTTTCGGAAGCTCTCCAGCTTCATCCATAATCGTCTGAAGATTATTCCATTCCTCTTCATCTAAAATAGGGTTGAGTGCAAAACTGTGCTGACCTTTATAGCGTTCAACAACTGTTTCGATTAGTTCAACAGGGGTATCTTCAAAATATGGTGCAATCACTTCAGCGATCTCTTTAGAAGAATGGTTTTCCACCCAGAGCTGTGCTTTGTATAACCCTTTTGTAAACTTTTCTAAGGTTTCTTTGTTCTCTTTCATGTAGCTTTCTTTTGCCATGAATGTGGTATAAGGAATCTTGCCTGATTCTGTCCCGAAAGAGGCTACGATGTGTCCGATTCCTTCTTGTTCAAAAAGGCTTGCTTGAGGCTCGAAAAGCTGAACGTAATCACCTGTGCCAGATGCAAACGCGTTTGCGATATTGGCGAAATCAATATTCTGTATCATCGTTAAGTCATTCTTTGGATCGATGCCATGCTTTTTAAGACCAAACTCACCAGCCATTTGCGGCATGCCGCCTTTTCTCTGTCCTAAGAACGTACTGCCTTTTAACTGATCCCAAGAAAAGAACTCAGGCTTTTTACGGGCCACTAAAAACGTACCGTCTGTTTGGGTTAATTGTGCGAAATTGATAACTGGATCTGTTGAATCTTGTGCATGTACGTAGATTGTTGTTTCTGAACCAACAAGTGCAACATCAGCACCATCTGATAATAAGGCAGTCATCGTTTTGTCCCCGCCCCAGGTGGTTGTCAGCTCTACATTCAAACCTTCTTCTTTAAAAAATCCTTTTTCAATAGCAACATATTGAGGGGCATAAAAGATGGAGCGGGTTACTTCTGCAATCCGGACTTTTTCTTGTTTAGGGCTTGAAGTGCTGCACCCAGCAAAGAGCAAGGAGAAGGCTAATAAACAAGTGAACAGTATGCTTAAATTTCTTTTAATCTGTATCATATCGGATCCTCCTGCAAATAGGGATGAAGTCATGACTTTTATGTAATAATGTATGTGATTGCGTTAAATGTGTGTTTGCCTACTAAAAAACAAGGAGTGTCGGAATGAAAAAAGCAAAAATGATAGAGTGGCAGCGATTTCCTTCCCCACATCCAACCATTCGCCTGTATGTGGTCACTTATTTAAATGATGGATTGAAAATTAAAGGACTTGCCGCTTTACCAGAAGGAAAAGGGCCATTTCCGGGATTTTTATACCTTCGAGGCGGAATTAAATCGGTAGGAATGGTAAGGATTGCTAGAATCATTCAGTTCGCTTCTCAAGGGTTTGTTGTTATGGCTCCTTATTATCGTGGCAACCAAGGTGGTGAGGGGAACGAGGATTTTGCTGGCGAAGACCGAACAGATGCTTTTGCTGCATTTGAAGTACTAAAACAGTTCCCAAAAGTAGATGAAAACAACATTCATGTGTTTGGTTTTTCAAGAGGGGGGCCGATGGCTCTTTTTACTGCTATAAAGTTTCCAGAGATTCGCTCGGTTGTAACGTGGGGTGGAGTAACGGATATGGCTGTTACGTACGAAGAGAGAGAAGACTTGCGGAGGATGATGAAGCGGGTTATTGGAGGAACACCAGATAAATACCCGGAAGAATTTGAGTGGAGATCACCTCTAAATTATATAGGGGAGTTAGAAGCGCCATTGCTTTGTATCCATGGAATGAAGGATGAAAACGTAAGTGTGGAGCATACACATAGAATTGAAAAAAGGTTAAAAGAGCTAGGAAAGCCATGTGAAACATGGATCTATCCCGAATATACGCACTACTTCCCGCCAAAAGAAAATCGGAAAATTACATACGCACTTTGTGAATGGATGAAGGAACATGGAAAAGGAGCTCAATGAGCTCCTTTTACTTTTGTTTGACGCCTAACATGTATGCCAATTGGGACAAGAAAAGGTCAATTTGCTGGTTGTAATCAATATCTTGTTTTGATACGAATATCGTTGAAATATGAATGCCGTCGTTAAAGGTAATATAATATCTTGCGATGGCCTCTACCGGATATCTTGGCTGAAATTCTCCTTTTTCTACCCCTTGCTGAAACAGCCAAACAAATTGGTCAGTCGCATATTTGTAACGGTTTTTAAAATAAGCAGCTTTCTCTGGTACTCTTCGATTAATCAGAAAGAATTCGATCTGTACAGCAGTAAATGAATCTTGTTTGTCTTCAATCTCCTTAAAGCTCTCAAATTCGTTAGAAAGAGATTGCCAGATCGAATCTGTATGAGCTAGCCGTTCAATTCCATCACGAAACGATTCATTCATGGAGTGCAAGACGGATTCAAACAAATCTTCCTTATTGGAAAAGTAAGAATACACACCACCTCTGCTCAAATCAACGGCATCGATTACATCTTGCATAACAAAAGCTTCGTATCCTTTTTTCGCAAAGATCTCTTTAGCCGCATTAAGAATGCTGAGCCTCCGCTGCTCTTTGTGACTCTCTGTTACTTTCGGTGACATATTCTGCTTTTTCCTTTCCAAATGATTTTCTTAAGAAAAAGGCTATCACACTTATTAGGCATAATCCACTAGATGCTGCCAGGAACAAAGGAACGACGCCAATATAGTTTCCTAGAATTCCGCCGGCAAGAGGTCCCGTTAAACTTGAAAACATCATGATGCTCCCGATTGTGCCAAGTGTTCGTCCGCTCATTTCAGAAGGTGTAGCCTTCATAACAGTTGACTGGAACGGAATAAAGACGAAACCTGCTCCTAATGAGCCGATGCATGCCAAGATAGACGCCCATACATAAGGGAATGGCAACTGAAAATAAGTAAGAAATGCGATGCTTCCGAAACCTGCTCCTAATATGAAGCAACCGCTTATCATACTGTTCACTGTTTTTTTTACTTCGATCTTGCTTAGTAAAAGACCTGAAATAATAAATCCAGCACCTGATGCTGCCATAACTGTTCCAATCAAGCTCGAGGAAACCTCTTTAAGGTCTCTAAATAAAACAACAAACTGTGAGTCGGCCATCTGCAATACGAACATCATCACGGCCATTAATATCGTTCCATAAAAAATGAATGGAACAGATTTAATAAACAAAAAACCATTTTTCATTTCTCCTGTAAAACTCTGTGAAGCTTTATTTTCTATTGATGAAGTTTGGAGTTTGGAAGGGTTGACTGGAATCATAAGCAATAGAAGAGCAGATAGAAAGAATGATAACGAATCAATGACAAAGATCATTTTGATATCCCAGAGAAGAAGAAGAAATCCGCTTAATGCAGGACCGATAATTTTTGTGCCATTTTCAATCAAAGAGCTTATAGATGCCGCTTGCTGCATATGCTGATTTGGTACAATTTCCTTAATCTTTCCGTTTTTTGCGGGATTGAAAAGAGAAGAACATACACCAAGTAAAAATAATAACGAATAGATGTGCCATAATTGATCAGCAAAAATCAAACCCATAATGACAAATCCTCTTGCGATATCAGATGCGATCATGATGTATTTTCTTTCTAAACGATCAGCAAAAACCCCCGTGATCGGTCCTAATAATGTCATGGGAATTGCGAGGGATAAGATAATCAAAGAAACTTCAAGTGGTGTTGCATTCCATTTTAGCCCTACAAGAGTAAATATGGCTAGTATGGATATCCAGTCACCAAGGTTCGAAATAAGTTGAGCAGAAACTAAGTATCGATACGGTTTGTTACGCAGAAGTGTTTCTGAAGATTGTTCCAATTGATCAGCCCCTAAAATATAATTGACATCTATGTCACTATTATAAATGACACTAGTGTCAGTTTGCAAGGAAAAAATTCCAATAAATACAAAAAAACAGTCTCCCCTTAACAATGGGAGACTGTTTCTTTGATTATACTAATGGTCCAGCTTGTGAGATCTCAGATGACACCGAGTCAAACTTTTCAAAGTTTGCTTTAAATTTATGCGCAAGTTCTTTTGCTTTCACATCATACTGATCTTGATCTTCCCATGTTTTCTTTGGTTGAAGAACTTGATCAGGTACACCTGGACAATGTGTTGGGATATGAAGACCAAAGATTGGATCTACAACCGTTTCAACAGAAGTTAGTTCACCTTCAAGTGCTGCTTGCACCATTGAGCGAGTGTAGGCTAAGTTCATACGGCTTCCTACCCCGTATTCACCGCCAGACCAGCCAGTGTTAACAAGATACACTTGCACATTATGCTGATCAATTTTCTTTCCAAGCATTTCAGCGTAAACTGTTGCTGGTAATGGAAGGAAAGGCGCACCGAAGCAAGTAGAGAACGTTGCTTGTGGTGATGTTACACCTCTTTCAGTTCCAGCAAGTTTACTTGTGTAGCCAGACAAGAAATGGTACATCGCTTGTTCCTTCGTTAGTTTGCTGATTGGAGGCAATACTCCGAATGCATCAGCTGTTAAGAAGATAATCGTATTAGGGTGACCCGCAACACTCGGTTGAATGATATTCGGTATTGCATCTACTGGATATGCAGCTCGAGTATTTTCAGTTAAAGTTGAGTCCTTATAATCAGCTAATCTTGAATCAGGATCGATCATTACATTTTCCAATACGCTACCAAAACGGATCGCGTTCCAAATTTGGGGTTCTTTTTCTTTCGATAGATCGATTGTTTTGGCATAACATCCGCCCTCAATATTAAAGACTCCTGTGTTAGCCCAGCCATGTTCATCATCACCGATCAAACGGCGGTTTGGATCAGCAGAAAGGGTAGTCTTTCCAGTTCCAGAGAGACCAAAGAAAAGCGCTACGTCTCCTTCATTGCCAACATTTGCTGAACAATGCATAGAGAGAATTCCTTTTTCGGGGAGAATGTAGTTCATAACTGAGAATACGGATTTCTTAATTTCACCAGCATATTCTGTACCACCGATAAGGATGATGCGTTTCTCAAAGGATATAATGATAAATGTTTCAGAATTTGTTCCATCTTCTGCTGGATTCGCTTGGAATCCAGGCGCGGAAACTACCGTGAATTGAGATTCGTGAGCAGCCAGCTCATCTTGGTTCGGGCGTACAAACATTTGATGAGCAAACAGGTTATGCCAAGCGTATTCATTAATAACTTGAATAGGAAGGCGGTACTCACGGTCTGCACCAGCATATCCTTTAAATACAAATAACTCTTCTTTGCTGCCTAAGTATTGAAGTACTTTTTTGTATAATTTATCAAAGTTTTCGGGTGAAAAGGGCTTATTTACTTTTCCCCAGTCAATTGAATCTTTAACGGAAGCGTCTTCAACGATAAATTTGTCCTCAGGGGAACGGCCAGTGTATTTTCCCGTAGTAGCTTGAAGTGCTCCTGTGGATGTCAGGATGCCCTCTTTGCGCTTAAGAGATTTTTCTACTAAAACCGGAACAGGTAAGTTCTGGTGAGTTGTTTCGCGGGTCACAAGCTCATTTAAGGTTGTCGTAAATTCCAAAGTATTCATATCAGACAGTACCATCCTTTATCCTAGAGTGATATATTCGAAAATTAGTATAACACATTAAATTAAATAATGTATACTATTTTATGATTGTGCATCAAAAAAGTTCGTACTTCACAAAAAAAGATTATAAATCCAAGTGTATTATCACTCATATTAAAAACGCTTTCAATAGTAACGTCTCAACACTCTAAACTTCTTGTTATTCCTAGTGTTTTCTATTGACATAGATGTCCCATTGCGCTATCATATTTCGAGAACGGCTACTCTTATTCTGAGTAGGTGGAGGGACAGGCCCTATGAAACCCAGCAACCGACATGAAAGTGGTGGTAAAACGCTCCACTTGAAATGAAAAGGTGCTAACCTGCAAGGTGAAAATAACCTTGGACAATAAGAGGTTGAAGGCATGTGGATTTTTTAAACCTTTTCCCTCGTTAAGATATGTTGAACAGGGAAGGGCTTTTTTTATGCCTTTTTCAAGTAAAGAACATAAACTGTGCAAAATAGATAAGAATAAAGTACCGTATCATACTGAAAGCAGTTAAAGGGAGGATATTAATTTGTCCAAAAAAGTAAGTCGTCGTTTATTTACATCTGAATCCGTTACAGAAGGGCATCCAGATAAGATTTGTGACCAGATTTCAGATGCGATCTTAGATGAAATCTTAACTCATGATGCAAATGCACGTGTAGCTTGTGAAACATCAGTAACAACTGGTCTAGTACTTGTTGCAGGTGAGATCACAACTTCTACTTATGTAGATATCCCGAAAGTAGTACGTGAAACAATCAAAGAAATCGGTTATGATCGTGCGAAATATGGTTTCGATTCTGAAACTTGTGCAGTACTAACTTCTATCGACGAGCAATCTGCTGATATCGCTATGGGTGTAGACCAAGCGTTAGAAGCTAGAGAAGGTTCTATGACAGATGCTGAGATTGAAGCAATCGGTGCAGGTGACCAAGGTCTTATGTTCGGATTCGCTTGTAACGAAACAGAAGAGCTTATGCCTCTTCCTATCTCATTAGCTCATAAATTATCTCGCCGTCTTACAGAAGTTCGTAAGTCTGAAGAGATTCCTTACTTGCGTCCAGATGGAAAAACTCAAGTAACAGTTGAGTATGATGAGAACGACAAACCTGTTCGTATCGATACAATCGTAATTTCAACTCAGCATCACCCGGAAAACACGCTTGAAGAAATTCAAAGAGATGTTAAAGAAAAAGTAATCAAGCCAGTTGTTCCTGCTGAATTAATCGATGAGAACACAAAATATTTCATCAACCCAACAGGTCGTTTCGTTATCGGTGGACCTCAAGGTGACGCTGGACTTACTGGCCGTAAGATCATTGTTGATACTTATGGTGGATATGCTCGTCACGGTGGCGGTGCATTCTCTGGTAAGGATGCTACAAAAGTTGACCGTTCTGCTGCATACGCTGCTCGTTATGTGGCAAAGAACATCGTTGCATCTGGTCTTGCTGACAAAGTTGAAGTTCAGCTTGCATATGCAATCGGTGTTGCTCAACCGGTATCCATTGCTGTAAACACATTCGAAACAGGGAAAGTATCTGAAGAAGTTCTTGTAGAACTAGTTCGCAACAACTTTGACCTGCGTCCGGCTGGAATCATCAAGATGCTTGATCTTCGCCGTCCGATCTACAAGCAAACTGCTGCTTATGGTCACTTTGGCCGTACAGATGTTGAGCTTCCTTGGGAGAAAACAGATAAAGCAGAAGAGCTTAAGAAACAAGCGAATATTTAATGATATGCTGAGGCAGACTTCCGTTTGGGAGTCTGTTTTTTTATGCTTTCATGCATGCCCGAAAGTGTCGAATTTTGAAGAAAGACTCATTAATTAGTAGTTAGACTCAATAAAGTAAAATTAGACCCAATAAAGTGAAAATAGACTCAATAATTTGTATTCAGACTCAATAAACAATAAACAGACTCTATTCCCGTCAAGTGAAGAGTACAAAAAAAGGATTTACTCCTTCAAAATGAGTAATCCTTCGTTTTATAGGTTCTTGTTAAGCAATAATGGTTTTGCTTTTGTTCTTCTTGTAAGCAACTTCTTCATAATGCGTGAACAAGTTCCCGAAAATGACCGACCAAGATTGAGTTAGGGCATAATTTCGTGCTTTTAATTTCATAGATTGTAAAAGCAGAGGATCATCCACCATAGATACGGCACTCTGTATGAAAGATGCTGCGTTTCCTGCTTCACAAATTCTTCCGGTAACCCCATCCTGAACAATTTCTGTTACACCGCCACGATTAGATACGATCGCAGGCAAACCAGAGGCAGCTGCTTCTAAAACCACATTGCCAAATGTTTCGGTTGTTGAAGGGAATACAAATAGATCAGCATCTCTATATACACTTGCAAGCTCTTCACCAGAAAGATAGCCTGCACACGTTACATTTAGGTGTTCTTTTTCCCATTGATCAACAATGGGTCTGCTAGGGCCATCCCCAACAATAAGCCAGTGTATATTTTCTCTTAATGGAGGTGGCATTTGATTGATCATTTCATAAAGGATCTCCAAATCTTTTTCGGGTGCAAGTCTTCCAACGTATAAAAAGATATACTTTTCTGTTATGTTATATTTTTCTCGAATAAAAGAGTTGTAATTATGAGGTGTGAACATATCACAGTCAACTCCTCTTGACCATATTTCAACATCTGTAAAACGTTTTGCGTACAGTGTTTGTCTTGTTTCTTCACTTGGAACGAAGGTTTTATCAAATGGTTTGTGAAACCATTGAAGGTAACGCCACAGTAAAGGTGATAGAAATTCAAGATGATAGTATGCAAGGTAACGGTCAAAATGTGTGTGATAGGAGGCGACCATAGGAATGTTTTCTTTCTTGCCGTAACGCATTCCAAATAGACCGATCGTAAAAGGAGTTGCAACATGCAGGAGGTCTGGATTAAATTTATTCAGTTCATCATGTAACCCGCGCAATTGAGGAATGGCAAGCCTGCACTCTGGGTATAGAAAGAGTGGCAGGCTTCTCATTGCATAATAATGATCACATTGCATTTT
Organism: Fictibacillus phosphorivorans; assembly: GCF_001619875.1. GTDB lineage: Bacteria > Bacillota > Bacilli > Bacillales > Fictibacillaceae > Fictibacillus > Fictibacillus phosphorivorans_B. The sequence goes on along the minus strand of NZ_LRFC01000037.1, from coordinate 229,790 downwards.
GGGAAGCTCCTCTATTGAGGGCATGATTACTTTATATTCAATATTATTTTTTTCCATATAGTTAGTTAATCTTTTTAAAGTGCGTGCAACACCATTAATTTGCGGATAAAACGTATCTGAAAACAGAGCGAGCCTCATTTTCTTCATCTCCTTTTATAAAAAGTAAGGTAAGATAAAGCTATTTACTAAAAACAAAGAAAAGAAGCTGGAACTGATGCCTAAAATCATACCTGCAAGCACATCTGAAGGATAGTGAAGACCTAAGTACATGCGAGATATGGCGACTAATAGGGCAGCGATTAATAAGAAAATACCGAGAAACGGATTTAGTATAATTAATGGTGTAACGATTGAGAAGATCGCTGTTGTGTGGCCAGACGGAAATGAATGATCCTTTAACGGGTTGCTGCCGATGTTTGTATCCGGAAGACTTATATATGGGCGCTTTCGAGGATACATTTTTTTAGAGATGGCAACAGGAATGTGACTAATTATTAATGAAAGCATACAAACGATTCCCCAAGATTTTAAATGCATAGGGAGAAATAACAGAAGCAAAATACTTGTAGATATGGTTGCTGTTGCACCACCAAGGTGTGTCCACAAGTGAAAGAAATGGTCCATTGAATTGCGATGCATCCTTCCATTTATGAGGCGGAAAAATGAACACTCTTTTTCATAAAGCCAATCAATTACTTTTGTCATAAAGAATTCCCCCTTGCCTTTTTGTTTTGTTCGTTATTTTAATCATATAAGGCAATTGTTAGGAGAACATGAAGACAGTATGAATTTATTATAAAAAAAACCATCCTACAGCCGAGGATGGGTTAGAAAAATATTTTTCTGTCGCGCTCTTCTTTTAATATTTCAACGGCCTCACGGAATCGCTGAGAGTGAATAATCTCTCTTTCTCTCAAAAAGCGAAGTGAGTCATTAAGGTCAGGGTCATCAGACATATTAATAATCCATTGATAGGTTGCGCGTGCTTTTTCTTCGGCTGCAATGTCTTCATATAAGTCAGCTATTGGATCCCCTTTGGCAGCTATGTAGCTTGCGGTAAAAGGTACACCTGCTGCATTATGATAAAAAAGTGCACTATCGTGATTAACATAGTGATCTGCAATCCCAGCTGCTTTTAATTGTTCAGGGGTAGCATCTTTTGTTAATTTATAAATCATCGTGGCAATCATTTCTAAATGTGCAAACTCTTCAGTACCTATATCTGTTAACAGCCCGATTACTTTATCAGGTATTGTATAACGCTGATTTAAATAGCGGAGTGCAGCTGCAAGCTCACCGTCTGCACCTCCATATTGTTCAATTAAGTATTTGGCAAGAGTCGGATTACATGAAGTTACTTTTACTGGATATTGCAATTTCTTTTCATATACCCACATTCAAGCGTACCTCCTATTCTTCTATAACTGCCAGGGCCACGGTCCATCGCTCCAGTTCCACGGCATACCTGAATAGCTATTTCCGTATTGTTGGAGCGGACCGTATTTTGACTCGATTGCTCGTTTTATTTGTTTTCTTTGTTTAGCAAATTGATTAAATTGCTGGATCGCAGATTGATCTTGAGGATGTGTATCTAGATAAAGCGTAAGTTCTACAAGAACAAAATCAACAGCTTGAAGTTCTTCCATCCATTGATAGAACTCTTGAGGTAAAGTTGGCTGCACAGATACTACCTCCTTCTTTCATAAGGATTTTCGTAATAATCGTAAAAGGCAGGCCAAAGTGTACCCTTTTGCAAAGCCTCCTTAGGAGAATATTGAGGCAGGTTGTAAGGCTGAAACCCCATATATAAATTAGGAGGAGTAGAGTAATACTTCTTACCGATTGGAGGGCATGGGTCAAATGGGCTGTGGTATGGCACATATGATTTTTGATTTGAACTTCTGTCCATGTGATACCTTCCTTTCATGAAGTAACTTTTTATTATAAGTATTCATGCAATCGGAGGGACAGTACGAATTTATCTCAAATGGTGTGATTCTGTGTTAAACTTATGGACAAAACATGAAGGTAGATGAGGTGGAAATTACATGTATTCAGGCATACACCATGTATCGTTGCTAGTAACGAATTTAAAAGAATCTCTTTATTTTTACGAAGGAATTCTAGGTTTCAAACAAAACAAAAAACGCCCTTCATTTGATTTTCCGGGCGTCTGGTATGATATCGGGAACACGCAGCTTCATTTGATCGTACATCCAAAAGGAAAGGCTAGACGAGGTACTACAGAGATCGACAGCAGAGATGGTCACTTTGCTGTAAGGGTAACGGATATGGACAAACTGTTGAAAATCCTGGATGTACATAATATTCCTTATGTAAATAAACCGAATAATAAAACGGATTGGCATCAAGTTTTTGTGAGTGATCCGGACGGAAATTTAATTGAATTTAACGTTTAGGCTGCAACGACTTGTAATATTGACCTTTCTCGTAATATTCACGGCGGATTCGATCCATATCAGCAATATCTTCTTCAGTTAATTCTCTAACAACTTTAGCGGGTCTCCCGAAAGCCAAGGTGTTAGGCGGAATTTTTTTCCCTGGGGGCACAAGGCTGCCTGCACCGATAAAGGCTCCTTTTCCAATATGAGCACCGTCTAAAACGAGAGAACCCATGCCGATCAAAGCATTTTCTTCGATCACACAACTATGCAGGATAACACTATGTCCAATGGTTACCCCATCTTTTAAATGAAGCGTTCGGTTTGGACTTTGATGCAAGACCGAGTTATCTTGAACATTTACATAGTTTCCAATGATAGTTGGGGATACATCTCCTCGAATAGATGTATTAAACCAAATGGAAGAGAATTCGCCAATTTGAACATCCCCAGTGATCGTCACATAATCTGCAATAAAGGCTGTTTCTGATATTTTAGGTTCCTTGTTACCGTACGGATAAATCATGTTATTCACTCCTGTCTTATTTTTAAAAGGGATCGCATTATCTAGAATCGCAAAGAAAGTCAAAACAATGTCTTTAATCTACTTATAGTTTAGCAAACCATGAATGCTTATGAATAGAAAAGAGGATGGATAACTTTGTGGACTTGGAAAACGGATAAGGATGCAATAGGGACGATTGTTGTCGTGCATGGAGCAAATGAACATCATGGAAGATATGATTGGGTAATTAAACAATTAAATGAAACAGGTTATCATTGTGTATCTGGCGATCTTCCTGGTCAAGGAACAACAACGAGGAGAAGAGGCCATATTGATACGTTCAACGAATATATCCATACGATTGAAAGCTGGTTTTTTGAAGCTGAACAACTGGGTCTACCTGTATATATTTTAGGCCACAGCATGGGCGGATTGGCAGTGATTCGAACGCTGATGGAAAAAGAGCTTAATGCCAAAGCTGTTATTTTATCCTCTCCTTGTTTGGGTCTTGTTCAGTACCCCTCAAGAGGTAAAGAAGCCGTTTCATTGATTCTTAATAAGCTAGCACCAGGGATAAGATTAGCGACCAATCTGCCCGAAGGAAGTGCTACACGAAACGAAGAAATTCGAAAACGGGATAAGGCAGATAAATTGATTGTCAAAAAAGTTTCTGTCAGATGGTATCGAGAATTAATCGCTTCCATAAAATATGCTTTTGATCAATACAAGCGTTTTCCGAATGTGCCATTGCTGTTATTGCAAGCAGGTGACGATTTAATCGTGGACAAAGAAACGGTAAGACAGTGGTTTAATGGTATTCATATTGAAGAAAAATGGTATAAGGAATTTCCGTCTCTTTATCATGAAGTGTTGAACGAGCCAGAAAGAGATAAAGTGTTTGATTATGTAAAAAGATTTTTATTGTTGCATAGTGAGGCTAATAAAGGAAAAAGGTAAAGAAAGATAAAATAAAAGGAGCCATCTTATGAACAAAATTCCGGTTCATCCTTGGGGATTGATGTATTCCGTTTATACTCATATTTTTCCGGCTGTAGGTCAGCTTCTGAAGGAATGGCAAGAAAAAGCTGAGCGCATACCTAATCCAGAATTAAGAAAGCAGGCAGTGAGCAGTATCTCAGATAAAATGTTTCATTGCGAAGGTGGATCAATCCTTACACTTCTTGCTGGAAAACATCGCATAAAAGCCATTGAATTTGTGGTAGCATACCAAACGATCAGTGACTACTTGGATAATCTGTGTGATCGAAGCACTTCTCTTGATGAGCAGGATTTTAGAGCACTGCATGAAAGTATGTTTCACGCGCTTAGTCCTGGTGCAATTCCAACAAACTATTATCGATACAGAGAAGAGCAAGATGATGGCGGATATTTAAATGAGCTTGTAGCGACTTGCCAAAATGTCCTTTCAGACATGAAGGCTTATCCGAATATTGCAAGCGAATTGATCGGTCTTGCCCAGATTTATTGTGACCTGCAAGTACATAAGCATGTGGTCGTACAGGAAAGAGAGCCTCGTCTGATCAGTTGGTTTGGTGAATATCAATCTGTTCTGCCTAATATTACATGGTACGAGTTCTCTGCGTGTGCGGGTTCAACGCTAGGTATTTTCTGTTTAGTCAGCTATGCTTTTCAAGGAAACTTCACAAAAGAGTCTGCTGAAAAAATAAAAAAAGGATATTTCCCGTGGCTTCAAGGGCTTCATATACTTTTGGATTACTTTATTGATCAAAATGAGGACAAGCTAGAAGGCGATTTAAACTTTTGTACGTATTATAAAAATGATCAGCACATGCTTGAGCGCATGGTTTATTTTGCTAAAAAAGCGGAGAACAGCTGTTCTAAACTGCCAAATTCAAAATTTCACCGATTAATCCAAAGAGGACTCTTAGGGATCTACCTTGCTGACAAAAAAGTATCAGAGTGCCCCGGCATAAAAAAAATGGCATCAAAGCTTGTGAAAGTAGGCGGAGTTACGAGCTATTTTTTTTATGTGAACCGAAAAGTGTATCAAAAATTGAAGCCTTCTCTATCTTGAGCTTTTTAAAGTCGATGGTGATAACGTGCGTGCGTTATCACATGGGTATATGAGGGTAACAAAGAGTGCGTAATTTGTCGAGAAATGTAAACTCGTCGATAAAACCCAAAAATTTTTGGATTGAGTGGCAAAACTCGTGGATAAACAGCCTAAATTTCTGGATTGCTTGGCTAAACTTTTGGATTCGATGAGCTGAATACCCTAATAGGTATGTGCAAAGAACAATTTCTGTTCGGAGAAATTGAACCATTTTAACTAGAGAAGATCTTAAAAAAGGCTGAATCAACGTGGTTAGTTGAATTCAGCCTCTTTTTTCGATCGCAACTACAAATGGCGGATCGTTTTTTTGATTAATAAATTCGTACTGCAAAACATGTGCCTGTTTCTGATCCAGCTGTTTTACATACTTCATGACTTCTTCTTTTTCTCTTTTGCCCTCTTCATGTCCATGGTAGATCACGAGTATGATGACGCCTTCAGGTTTTAATAATTGCAGAAGCTGTTCAATAGCACTGATGGTAGATGAACCTGTTGTGGTAATGGATTTGTCACTTCCCGGAAGGTAGCCAAGGTTAAAGATAGCAGCTGATACCTTAGACTTGAGATCACTAGGAAGCTGCTCCATCAACTCATCATGTGAAGCGTGATAGAAGGTTACGTTTTGATCCGCGTGATGATTAATCATGCGCTTTTTTGAATTTTGTATGGCTTGTTCTTGAATATCAAAAGCAAAAACATGGCCGTTCTCACCAACGAGATTTGATAAATATAAAGTATCATTTCCATTTCCGCATGTTGCATCAATAACGAAGTCTCCTGGTTTGCAGAACGAACGAAGTAGCGTTCTGGCAAATGGCAGTACACCCTCTAATCTCATTACGAGTTCACCTCTGACGGTTTATAAAATTTACCTTGAAAGCTGTTTCGTTCTTTTAGTTCACTTTCAATCGCGTTTAATACTTTCCATTTGTTCAGGCTCCACATTGGACCTACTAAAAGGTCAGAGGGGCCATCACCTGTTAATCGATGAATCATCATGTCAGGAGGTAGAATCTCCAGCTGATCACAGACCAAGTTTACGTACGTTTCAAAATCAAGAAATTCTAACATGCCTTGTTCGTACTGCTTAACCATAGGTGTCTTTTTTAGAAGATGAAGAAGATGGATCTTAATTCCTTGAACATCGAGTTTAGCTACTTCACGGGCTGTTTCCATCATCATTTCTGGAGTCTCTAGCGGTAATCCGTTAATGATATGTGAGCAAACATTAATGTCATGTTTACGAAGCTTCTCAACACCTTCAACATATGTCGGATAGTCATGTGCCCTGTTAATGAGCATGGCTGTTCTTTCATGTACAGTCTGAAGTCCTAATTCAACCCAAAGATACGTACGTTTATTTAAGTCAGCTAGATATTCGACTACATCATCCGGCAGGCAATCTGGTCTAGTCGCAATGGAAAGTCCAACAACACCTTCTTGCTCAAGAACAGTTTCGTAAAGTTCTTTTAACTGTTCAACGGGAGCATAAGTGTTTGTAAAGGCTTGAAAATAGCCAATGTACTTTCCTTTTTTCCACTTGGTGTGCATTCTTTCCTTAACCGTGTGAAACTGGGTAATGATATCGTCACGGCGGTTACCGGCAAAATCTCCTGAACCGCTTTGAGAGCAGAATGTACAGCCGCCAAAAGCGGCATTTCCATCACGATTAGGGCAATCGAATCCACCGTCTAATGGAACTTTTATAATTTTATCACCAAAATGTGATTTTAAATGCTGATTCCATGTGTAATATCGTTTATCCCCAAAATAGGGCGGTTTTTCTATAAGGTGTGTCATCCTTTTCACTCCTTCATACGGTGATGAGCACCATATGACATTGTAGCATGTTCAAGTGACGAACGGCAAAATGAGTTGTCAGTTCTTACTAGTTCTTACTCATTGTAAAGTATAGGGAAAAGGACTAAAATACAGAAGGGATTTATGACATCATTGCAGTATGCGGGGGAGTTTATATGCCAGCGAAAGTATGGCTTCTTATTATTGGTATGGCACTAAATGTTACCGGCTCAAGCTTTTTGTGGCCGATCAATACCATTTTTATACATGAACACTTAGGAAAATCGTTAACCGTTGCTGGGATTGTGCTTCTACTTAATTCTGGTGCAGGCATTATTGGTAATTTAACTGGAGGAATTTTATTCGACAAGTTAGGCGGATATCGAACCATCATGCTCGGTGTTTCTATTTCATTTACGACTTCCTTTTTATTAATCTGGTTTCATGACTTTTGGACGTACAGCGTTCTTCTTGTCTTTATGGGATTTGGAATGGGAATTGTATTTCCTTCCATGTATGCACTTGCAGGCACCATGTGGAGAGAAGGAGGAAGAAAGGCGTTTAACCGCATTTATATCGCACAAAATGTCGGGGTAGCTCTTGGAGCCGCCCTTGGGGGATTCGCTGCTTCTTATTCTTTCACACTATCGTTCATCAGTTGTTCCGCGTTATCATTTATCTTTTTTCTCATTGTTTTGATTGGTTTTAAAGGAATTGATGAAAAAGAAAATACGTCTGTACAAACTGTTTTTTCTCAGCGAAAGAGAATTCATAATAAAGAAGCGTTTATCGCCCTGTTGATTCTTTGCGGAGGGTATTTGTTAGCATGGATTGGGTATGTTCAATGGCAGTCTACCATTGCTGCTTATACGCAAACGCTTGGGGTTACTCTTAAAATGTACAGTTTATTATGGACGGTAAACGGCTTATTCATCGTTTTAGGGCAGCCGCTCGTAAATCTTTTTCTAAAAAGATGGCTGCATTCTACAACGGCACAGATCTTAGTAGGCTACTCTATATTTGTTATATCTTTTGTGATCGTAGGAAACGCAAAAGATTTTAGCGGTTTTATGATTGCAATGATCGTTCTTACGGTTGGAGAGATGCTTGTCTGGCCGGGAGTTCCTTCAATTGCATCAGAACTTGCTCCGCAAGGAAGAGCTGGATTCTATCAAGGAATTGTGAATTCCACAGCAACGGGCGGTAGAATGCTTGGACCGCTTTTTGGCGGAATGATTGCAGATATCTTCAATATTTCAGTACTGTTCCAAACAATCATGGGATTATTGGTTTTGTCCTTCATACTCACGATTATTTACAGCAAAAACAGATATGCAATGAAACAACCAGATGTTCCTCGGCAAGTATCTTAACGTCTAAGTTTATAGATGATTACGTATAAGAAAAAGACAGGTGACGGATTCGTCATGCTGTCTTTTTAGGTTATACTATACTGTTAATTTATGCTGCTTTCACATCGTGCTGTGAAAGCAGTTTTGCAGCTAATAGTCGTCTTCGAATCGTAATCCCTAACACGGATGCTAGAACTGCTTTAATTACTCCCACGATAATGAATGGATAAACACCGCCAGATAATGCTTGGTCCCAAGTAAGACCTGCTGCGAATTTTAATTGAACAGCACCAACCACGAGTGTGATTACCATTCCGATTATGTTTGCAATGACTGCAGGAGTAAGGGTGAATCTCGTTTTTTCTAGTATAAGACCCATAATGTAAGCAGAAATAATAAAGCCGATAATATAACCGCCAGTAGGACCAACAAGGACAGAGAAACCGCCTTTAGCTTCTGAGAAAACCGGAAGCCCTACAGCCCCCATTGCGATGTAAAGGGCAACAGCCATTGTACCGTACCTTTTTCCTAAAATCGTTGCACATAATCCAATGGCCAAAGTCTGTCCAGTAATGGGGACAAGCGGCAACGGAATCGTTAGTTGAGCAAGAATCGCTGTAATTCCTGCCATAAGTGCAGCATAAAGTGACATTTTTAATCTTTCATTTGTAGCATGCATCGTTTTGCACCCCTTTTTAAATGTAAACCATTAATTTGTAATAGTTAACATTAATGTAAACAGCAGCAGAAGGTTTGTCAAGATGAGGGATAAATATGTGAATTATGTTGTTTGGAAGTGGAAAAAAAAGGTTATTATATGCTTAACAACCTTGACAATTTAGGAAAGTATTCATAAAATACAAATTAACATCTAAAATTTTAATAACGATGATTAGGGAGTAGTAGAAAAAGAATGGAACGATAGAGAGTTGACGGTTGGTGCAAGTCAGCCCGGACTTTTTTGAACTCGCCCTTTAGTTGCAAGTGTGAATGAAGTAGTGCTTGCCGTTCGCCGCGTTAAGGTCTGTTTCCGAGTGAATGCGATCTTTGCATTAATCAGGGTGGTACCGCGGCAGGTTTAAAATTGTTAACTAACCTTTCGTCCCTAATGTTTTATTAGGGGCGGAAGGTTTTTTGTTTTTAAAGTTCAGTTTTCTAAGGGAGGATCGGTTATGTACTATAACCACAAAACAATCGAGAAAAAGTGGCAGCAGTTCTGGGATGAGAACAAAACGTTCCAGACGAAAGAAGAATATGACAAAAAGAAATTTTACGCGTTAGATATGTTTCCTTACCCATCTGGAGCAGGCCTGCACGTAGGTCACCCGGAAGGATACACGGCAACTGATATCCTATCTAGAATGAAGCGTATGCAAGGATATAATGTACTTCATCCGATGGGATGGGATGCTTTTGGTCTTCCTGCAGAACAATACGCTCTTGATACAGGGAACGACCCTGCGGAGTTTACAGAAAAGAATATCAATACTTTCCGCAGACAGATTAAAGAGCTAGGCTTCTCATACGACTGGGACCGTGAAGTAAACACGACAGATCCTTCTTATTACAAGTGGACGCAATGGATCTTTATCCAGCTTTATAATAAGGGCCTTGCTTATGTGGATGAAGTGCCTGTGAACTGGTGTGAGGCACTTGGAACGGTTCTTGCCAATGAAGAAGTAATCGACGGTAAGAGTGAACGTGGCGGACATCCTGTCGTCCGTAAACCTATGAAACAATGGATGCTGAAAATTACAGCGTATGCTGACAGATTATTAGAAGATCTGAATGAACTAGATTGGCCAGAAAGCTTGAAAGATATGCAGCGTAACTGGATTGGCCGTTCAGAAGGAGCAGAAGTTCATTTTGATGTGGATGGTCATTCTTCTAAAATTACAGTATTTACAACTCGTCCAGATACCCTTTTTGGTGCAACGTATTTAGTACTTGCTCCTGAAAGTAAACTAGTAGAAGAAATTGTTACAGCTGATCAATTAGAGGCAGTAACAGCATACCAAAAACAAGTTGAAACAAAGTCTGATCTTGAGCGAACAGAACTAGCCAAAGAAAAATCAGGTGTCTTTACAGGAGCTTATGCGATTCATCCAGTTACTGGTGCAAAGCTTCCGATCTGGATTGCAGATTATGTTCTAGCAAGCTATGGTACTGGTGCAATTATGGCAGTACCTGCACATGATGAGCGTGACCATGAATTCGCTGTAAAGTATGAACTTCCAATCGCTGAAGTAGTTGCAGGCGGAGACGTATCTAAAGAAGCGTACACAGGGGACGGAGAACATGTAAACTCTGACTTTTTGAATGGTATGCAAAAAATAGATGCTATTGCAAAAATGAACGAATGGCTTTCAGAAAACGGAAAAGGCGAAAAGAAAATTACGTATCGCCTACGTGACTGGTTATTCTCACGTCAGCGTTATTGGGGCGAGCCAATTCCAGTTATCCATTGGGAAGATGGCACGATGTCAACGGTTCCCGAGGATCAATTGCCGCTTCTTCTTCCTGTTGTAAAAGAAATTAAACCATCAGGCACTGGAGAATCACCTTTGGCTAACGTAGAAGACTGGGTGAACGTGGTTGATCCTGAAACAGGCAAGAAAGGCCGCCGTGAGACAAATACAATGCCTCAGTGGGCAGGAAGCTGCTGGTACTACCTTCGTTACATCGATCCGAAAAACGAAGAGCAATTAGCATCACCTGAAAAATTAAAGCACTGGCTTCCAGTTGATATCTATATCGGTGGAGCAGAACATGCTGTTTTACACCTTCTATACGCACGCTTCTGGCACAAAGTGATGTACGATCTTGGAATCGTTCCAACAAAAGAGCCTTTCCAAAAACTTTTCAACCAAGGGATGATTCTTGGAGAGAATAACGAAAAAATGAGTAAGTCAAAAGGAAATGTTGTAAATCCTGATGAAATCGTACAAAGTCATGGTGCAGATACACTTCGACTGTATGAAATGTTCATGGGACCTCTAGATGCATCGATCGCTTGGAGCACTACGGGCTTGGATGGTTCCCGTCGTTTCCTTGATCGTGTTTGGAGATTGCTTGTTTCAGAAGATGGACAGCACTTAAATCCTGCAATTAGAAATTCACAAGCGAGTGAATCTTTCAACCGTTTATATCATCTAACAGTTAAGAAGGTAACAGAGGATTTTGAAGGGCTTCGTTTTAACACAGCGATCTCACAATTAATGGTTTTCGTGAACGAGGCAAACAAGCAAGATGAGCTTCCTAAAGACTTGATTGAAGGATTCGTTAAAATGCTTTCTCCGATCGCTCCGCATATTTGTGAAGAGCTATGGGAAATGCTAGGTGGAGAAGGCAGTATTGCATATGCTTCTTGGCCGGTTTGGGATGAAGCACAACTTGTAGAAAATGAAGTTGAAATCGTTGTTCAAGTAAATGGAAAATTAAAAGCAAAGATGACGATTGCTGCCAACATCAGCGGTTCAGATATGGAGCAAGCTGCACTTGGAGAAGAATCTGTACAACAAAGCATTGAAGGTAAGACGATTCGCAAAGTAATTACAGTACCTGGTAAACTTGTGAATATCGTTGCCAATTAAAGGAGGACACTTTTCATGGAAAATGAATTACAAGAGGTTTCACCATCCGAAGTAAAACAATTATTAAAGGATGGAAAAAAGATTTCCCTGATTGATGTTCGTGAGGATGAGGAAGTAGCTGAAGGAAAAATTCCAGAAGCGGCTCATATCAAAATGGGTGATATACCTGATCGTTTAAATGAGATTGACAAAAATAAAGAACACATCATCATCTGCCGTTCAGGACGACGCAGTGAAAATGTGGCTTACTTCCTGCAAGACCAAGGCTACAAAGTAAAGAATATGACTGGCGGCATGCTGGAATATAATAAAAACTAAGTAAAACTCTCTGCTCATGTTTGATGGGCAGGGAGTTTTTTCTTTTTAAACGGTGTTACTCCCGATTAATTATGTAGAACTGCCAGTTAAAAGCGCTAAAGATTTTCAGACTATCTTTTTCCAACGGACAATATTCCAAATTGTATTTTATAAGAAGACAAAGCGTCTTTGCGGAAAATTAATTTCACGTTAATGAATTTCAAGCTAGATTCTCCAATTTAAGAATTAAAGAAGTAGTTTTTGAAAGAACAAAACCTTTTGACAATCTAATTTACTATGTATTTGTGAAAAATTTCAGGAAGCAGCCGATAGAATAGGTATACTTATTAGCCGTGGAGGCTCCCATGCCATTAAAACATTCAAAAACCAAAAAGTGGATTAATATCATTGCAGTTTTATTTACTCTGCATGTTGTAAGCACTATAGGCTTAATATACAGTCGAAACTATCTCATGTACGGTTTTGACCTTAGCATAGTGGCACTTTTCGGAGTGTTAGTCTATAAAATGCTTAGAGTTAAAGATTCTTATGCAATTGACCTAGAGCAAGAAATCTTAAAACATAAAGAAACTCTTATAGAGTTAGAGGCAAATCGAATTAAACTTCAAAATATATTTGACAGTATTGATGTGGCCATTTGGTCGCATAATCTCGAAACTGATAAGCTGCTCATTACATCAGGTATTGAGAAATTGTATGGTTACCCGATGCAAGCTTTCTATGACGACGCAGAATTGTGGAAAAAAGTGATACACCCAGATGATGATGGGATTATTAAAAAGCGAGCTCAAGATATTCAAAGCGGGATGATTGCGACAAGTGAGTATCGAATTCTGAGGCCAAATGGCGAGATCCGATGGATTCATGACAGAGGTATACCGTTTTTAAATGAAAAAAATGAACTAGTCGACTTTAACTCTATCCTCATTGATATAACCGAGCGAAAACGTGCAGAGATCACCATTCAACACATGGCCTATTATGATGAATTAACAGGTCTTCCAAATCGCAATATGTTTATGCAAACCATTGAAGATCAAATGAAAGAGGCCGAACTGAAAAAAAACAACCTTGCTTTGTTGTATTTAGATCTTGATCGTTTTAATGTTTTGAATGATACACTTGGACACAGCTTTGGCGATCTATTGCTGCAAAAAGTGGCAGAACTTTTAAAAATCACTGTGGATTCTAAAGGGAAAGTGTTTAGAAGAAGCGGTGATGAATTTCTGATTCTTATCCAATTTAATGATGAGTCTGAAATTAAATCGATAGCAGAAGATATCATTCAGGCTTTTACAAAACCTTTTATGTTGAGTGGACAAGAGGTGTTTATTACACCGAGCATCGGGATCAGCACATACCCAGGCAATGGATCTGATAGTGAAACGCTTTTAAAGCGAGCGGATTCTGCTCTTTACCAAGCAAAAGAGGTTGGCCGTAATACATATCAGTTTTTTACGGAACAACGTGACGGAAAGATGGAAAGAAGGTTAAATCTTGAACATGGCTTAAGAAAAGCCTTAGCAAATGACGAATTCTTTCTTGTGTATCAGCCTTTAGTACAAATTGATACAAAGAAGATAGCGGGAGTAGAAGTATTGCTGCGCTGGAAAAAAGAAGATGAAGGCATCATTTCACCAGCAGAATTTATTCCGATTACTGAAGAAACGGGAATGATTATCACGATTGGAGATTGGGTATTAAAGAACGCCTGCCTGCAAGGCGTAAAATGGCATCGGAATGGTTTTCAGGATCTCTTAATTTCAGTTAACATCTCAGTCAGACAACTGCTCGAAGAAACTTTTATTGAGAGAGTAGAGAGCATTCTCTCTGAAACAGGTTTCCCGGCGTCCTCGCTAGAATTAGAGATTACAGAAAGCACGACCATGCAAAACATGAATGAAGCTCTTCCTATTTTGATCCGTTTAAGAGAGAAAGGAATTCGTATATCTGTTGATGACTTTGGAACAGGGTATTCATCATTAACCTACTTAAGACAATTGCCTGTTGATACATTAAAAATAGATAAGCTGTTTGTTGATGATATATTGACAGATTTAAAAGCGGGAGCCATTGTGAAAACGATTATTGATATGGGGCATAACCTCGATTTTTGCGTCATTGCTGAAGGCATTGAGAGCTGCAAGCAGATTGAATTCCTTTTAGAGCTAGGGTGTTTGTATGGCCAAGGTTATCACTTGTACAAACCGCTCCTTGCCGATGACTTAGAAATTCATTTACAAAATAATATGGTTATAAATTAAAAAGCCGCGATTTCCAGCGGTTTTTTTGTTTTTTTTAAATACTAGATTCATGTTTTGTAAACGGAGAATATTAACTTGAAACAAATACACTTATATGAAAAATAAATGTACCTTTCAGGAGGCATAGGTAAGCATACAATTTACACTTGCACACACCACAACATGTTTTACATTTCCTAATTCGTGAAACACTACATAAGTAGAGAAAAAGAAGGAGTGGGTAGGTATTGAATATACTTGTAATCGGAGCAAACGGTAATATTGGTAAGTTAACTTGCAATATACTCGCGGAACAAGGTCACTCCGTGAAAGCGATGGTTAGAAAAGAAGATCAGCAAGAGCATTTTCAGCATCCAAATATTGAGGCTGTCTTAGGAGACTTAGAACAGGACTTCGAACATGTGTTTAAAGACATTGATACGGTCATTTTCACAGCTGGATCCGGAGGCCATACAGGTCCGGAAAAAACAGACGCAGTGGACTATGAAGGTGCTGTAAAGTCCATTGATCTAGCTGAAAAACACCATCTGAACCAATTTATTATGGTAAGTTCAATTGGTGCAGATACTCCAGAAAAAGGTCCAGAAGGCTTGCAGCATTATTTAGAAGCGAAAAGAAAAGCGGATAACGTGCTTTTGGAGAGCTCATTAAATTATACGATTCTTCGTCCCGGCGCACTAACAGACGAAGAGGGCATGGGCTTGATTCAAGCCAAGAAAAAATTAAATGAGCAGGGTTCTATTCCGCGTGCTGACGTGGCAAGAACGATTGCTTTATGTCTTGGAAATGAAAGGGTCAGCCACCAAGTCTTTGAACTGATTGAAGGCGAAACTCCTATTCAGACAGCGCTCGAAAATCTGTAAGACAAAACTAGTCAAATCCCAACAAAGGAAAAGCATCCTCTAAAGCCGAAAGGAGAACAAAATCTCTAGGCTAAAGGAGGATGCTTTTTATGATTCAAGTGAAGATTTTTGACGAAGATCATGAAGATGACTTAGAGGAGAGTGTGAACGAATTCTTGAGTGTGATTCCTCCAGAAAAGATAGTAGATATAAAGTATCAGATAGCGGTCTGTGATAACGTTCATTCTGAGGATGAGACAATGTTTTCCTTTTCTGCGATGATTATTTATAAAAAATAGGATAAAGTTGTTTGTGTGCGCAGTCGTTTGGGTGGTGTACAGACACTCCGGGAATTTGCGTGGCGGGAGGTGGTGAATCTGAATTGGACAGATTATCGGCTGAATCGGACAGATTATATTGTAGATTGGACAGAATATGTGACCAATCCGACAGATTAATCTTCTAATCGGACAGATTCTCTCACCAATTGGACAGATAACCGTCATCAACAAAAATACTGCTTTCATTTACTGACGTCTGTAACGTGCTTACTGTCGACTTTTACGAAAATACTATCCACTTTTACGAAAATACTGTCCACTTATTGAGTTTTACTGTCCACTTTCGCTGATTTACTGTCCACTTTCGTACGATTCCACTCTTTCACAGCATAAGTAAGCATTACAACACTGAAGCAGCTATTTACGCGAACTCCTCGATTGTACATTAAAACACATTACGTAAATGGACGTGACCCAAAAATGGATCACGTCCTCTGTTTTCAAGTAAGACACTAGCTCAATGCATGATAAGCTGCGTTTGTTCCTGCGATGTTTCCGGTCACAAATGCAACTGTGATATTGTAGCCGCCCGTGTAGCCGTGGAGATCTAGAATTTCTCCGCAGAAGAATAGCCCTTCTTGTTTCTTTGATGCCATCGTCTGAGGAGCGATTTCTTTTACAGAAACACCACCGCCTGTTACGAAAGCTTTTTCGATCGATAATGTTCCATTGACTGTAAATGAAAAACTTTTCATTTGAACAGTTAACTGCCGCAGTGCTTGTTTAGGAACTTGGTCGGCTGTTGAGTCACCATCAATCTCAGCTCTCTCAATTAAAAAGTGGAGAAACTTTTCAGGCAAGAGGCCTTTAAGTACATTTTTAAATGCCTTTTTAGGTTCTGCATCAACCTTTTGCTGCAAGATCGTTAGAAGTGATTCTTCATTTTCATCGGGAAAAGAATCAATTCTCATCTCAATAGAAGGAACATCAAATTTCTTTAGCGCCTTTACTACGTATTGGCTGCAACGTAATGCAGCTGGTCCTGAAACGCCAAAATGGGTAAAAATCATGTCCATTTGATGAGCTTTAATCAGTTTTCCTTTTGGGTTCCAAACAGAAAGGGCAACATTTCGCAAAGAGATTCCCTGCAGTGTTTTTTGTTTGATAAACAGTTCATTTGAAGTGATTGGAACCTCGGTCGGGTACAGTTCAGTGATCGTATGCCCTGCTTTCTTTGCCCACGCGTATCCGTCTCCAGTAGAGCCTGTATGCGGAACAGATTTTCCACCAACCGCGATAACGATAGACTTTGTTTGAAGTGTCTCACCATTCTGCAGGATGATCTCATGTAGCTCATCTCCATAATGTACGGTTTTTACAGGTGTGTTTGTCCGAATCTGAACACCAAGTTGTTTAATTCTTTGTAAAAGAGCAGCAACTACATCTGTCGCTTTGTTTGAGACAGGAAACATTCTGCCGTGGTCCTCTTCTTTCAGCTGGATGCCGAGTCCCTCAAAAAAATTGATAATATCTTCATTATTAAAAACCGAAAATGCACTATATAAAAAACGGCCGTTTCCAGGTATGTGTTTAATGATCTCTTCAACAGGCAGGCGGTTCGTGACATTGCAGCGTCCGCCACCTGAAATTGCAAGTTTCCGCCCCAGTTTTTCTCCCTTATCAATAAGAAGAACAGAAGCTCCGTTCGAAGCAGCTCCAACACTGGCCATAAGACCTGAAGGGCCACCGCCAATCACGATACAGTCATAAATCATACAATCCCAACTTTCTTAAACGTTCAAGTCTAAAAATCATTTCATACAATAGCATAGCTTATTGAAAAAGACTATGCTTTTCATAATCCTTACTTTTTTGCAAAAAGTTAAATGAGGTAACATCTTCTTTTTATGTGATACAATATCAATAATGTTTTTGGCGTTTTACGTCAATAAGAATTAAAGACTAGGTTAAGCCTGACGGAAACATCAGCAGTCGGGCAAATTTTATTTAGATGATTAGTAGGAGCTGAAAATAGTTGTCTCGATTACTTCGTGGAACATTGATCTTATCCGCTGCAACATTTTTTTCTAAATTCATCGGATTGATCTTTGTTATTCCATTTACAAATCTAGTAGATGAACAAGGTATGGCTCTATATGGCTATGCTTATATTCCATATACCATATTACTTAGCATTTCCACAATGGGAGTTCCGCTTGCTGTTTCTAAATTCGTATCTAAATACAATGCTCTTGGAGATTACGCAACAGGCAGAAAACTTCTGAAATCCGGTTTGCTCGTTATGACCCTAACAGGAACTCTGGCATTTATTATTCTTTATATGTTAGCGCCTGTTCTAGCTCAACAAATCATTAGTGAAAAAGGCGGACAAGGAAATAGCATAGATGACATTACGTTAGTTATCCGCATGGTGAGTACAGCTTTAATTATCGTACCATCGATGAGCTTGATCCGCGGATATTTTCAAGGTTTTCAGTCGATGGGACCTACAGCTGTTTCACAAGTTGTCGAGCAGATCGTACGGATCGTGTTTATTCTTGTAGGTAGTTATGTTGTAATCCATTTATTAGATGGTGATATAACAACAGCTGTAGCACTCTCTACCTTTGCTGCAACCCTTGGTGCAGTTGCAGGTCTGATTGTTCTGATCTGGTACTGGGTAAAGCGAAAGCCGCATCTAAAAAAGATGTATGACCAAAGTAAGTCAGTTGCAGATATTTCATTAGCAGATATTTATAAAGAAACGATTAAATACGCGATTCCATTTGTAGCAGTTGGCCTTGCGATTCCCCTTTATCAGATGGTGGACCAGTTCACAATCGTAAAGACACTGAAAAGTATGGATTATACGCAAGATAAAGCGGAAGCAGTATTTGCGATCATTACACAGATTGCACATAAACTTGTTATGATTCCGGTTTCCCTAGCAACAGCTTTAGCACTGACGCTGATTCCAGTTATAACGAAATCATTCACACAAAATAACGAAGAAGTGCTTCATAAGCAGATTACACAAACCTTCCAAATGGTGTTGTTTCTAACCGCACCAGCAGCGATTGGATTAACGGTTCTTGCTTATCCGGCATACGGAGCACTCTTTGGGATGTCTTCCATGGATACAGGCGGTTATTATCTTCAATGGTACGCGCCAACAGCGTTATGGTTTGCGATGTTCACGGTAACAGCAGCCATTCTGCAAGGTCTGAACCAGCAGCGATACGCATTTATCAGTTTGTCAGCGGGTTTTCTTGCAAAACTTCTTCTGAACAAGCCATTGTTATTGCTGTTTGGGGGAACAGGTTCAGTAATTGCAACAGATATTGGTTATACTCTTTCTATCTTGTTTAACCTGTATATCGTAAAAAAATACAGCGGCTTTTCATTTAAATGGGTTTATCGCAGAACAGTACTTATTTCTTTATTTTGCGCAGCAATGGCCGTAGCTGTTATGGGAGTATCTAATCTTTTAGGTGATTCAGAAACAAGACTAGATACGATCATTAAACTGACAGCAGGTATTCTTACAGGAGGAGCGGTCTATGTTTTCCTAAGCTACCGTTCAGGATTGTTAAATATAATTTTAGGAGACCGTATCCCTTTTTTGAAACGCAGAAAATAGGAAAATAAAAAGAAGGCTGATAGAGAGCCTTCTTTTTATTGCGGTGATGTGATGTTATTTTTTAACGGGATTTTGTTCATCGTACCATTTTAGTTGATTTCCAATGCTGTAGCCTTCGAGTGGAACTTCAAATTGAAATCCTGCTTTCTCTAGTTCTGGCTGCAAGAATTCACGGTATACCCAACCACCATGAATAAAGATTTTACATTGTGAGGGCTTATGATAGTGTTCAAGATCTTGAATAACTTTTTGAGCCCACTCCCGTTTTTCAGATGCAGAAAAATTTTTGATGGAAACATTATACGGTTCAATGTATTTGTCTCTCGTTAAAAGACCTTCTTTTGCACTAAAGAAGTAAAAATCATCATAATGCTGCTGTGCGTATTGAACAGATTTTACAAATAGAGGACTTATGTATAAATCTATTGCTGCCGAAGGGTTTGAAGCTTTTTTTCGTGCAGTTGCTAAAAGACCTATTTTCCTTTTCATTCCAATTCCTCCTATAGTACTAAATTACCCCGTTTTTTCAAAAATCAATCAATTTTTTACAATAATATAGGAAAAATAGATCATTACTGGAGGTTGTTATTTATGAGAATTGATAAATGGTTGTCAAATACAGGCTATGGAAGCAGAAAAGAAGTAAAGCACTTATTAAAATCAGGTGCAGTGAAGTTGAACGGTTCCGTAATAAAAGACCCTAAAACACAAGCTGATCCGGAGAAAGACCACGTATTGGTTCACGAAGAAGAGGTTATATATAAAGAATTCATCTACTTAATGATGAACAAACCTCAAGGTGTCATTTCTGCTACTGAAGATACCAGGCATGAAACAGTTGTAGACCTGCTTTACATGGAAGACCAAAATTTTGAACCATTTCCTGTCGGAAGGCTTGACATAGATACTGAAGGATTATTAATTTTGACCAATGATGGACAGTTGGCTCATACTTTGCTTTCTCCTAAAAAACATGTACCCAAAACATATTTTGCAAAAATAAATGGATCTATCCCTGATGATGCGTTTGCCACCTTCAAAGAAGGCGTTATTTTGGAGGATGGATATAAAACAAAGCCCGCTTATTTAAAGGTGCTTCAGAATAACACAGATGAATCAGAGATCGAACTTACGATTACAGAAGGAAAGTTTCATCAAGTAAAACGAATGTTTGAAGCAATCGGAAGAAAAGTAGTATACCTGCAAAGAATTCAGATGGGTCAATTAAAACTAGATGAATCACTGGATTTAGGAATGTACCGCGAATTAACAGAAGAGGAACTTAGCTTACTGTCTTTAAAAGAGGATGTTTTTGAATAATTTATAAGGGGTATCTTCCAATAAAAAGGAGATGTCGCTCAATGAAATTATCTGCGGAAAAATTAGTGGGTGTAAAAGCTCAAAATGTAACAGCAGATGTAGATGTAACAGAACAAACTGAGCATACAATTAACGATATTCTATTTAACATGTATGAACATCGTCTATGTTATTTTACGTATACAATGGAAAACTACAGCAATCAACGAGAAGAAGTGCCGGCTGATAAGCATATGGAGACAGTGGTTGCCGCGACGTCAGGGATTGGTACTCAGAACACACCATTTACAGGGAGTGCTCATTCTGAAACCAATGAGAGCTACACAAAAGATACGTTCTTCATTCCATGGCATCAGGTAAAGGATTTTAATGAAGACAAGCTAGTATTCGCTGGGATCGAACAGCAAAGAGACGAACCCAAAGAATGTTATTCCTTTAGGACGATAAAAGATTGGTCTGTGATTGATCAAGATGGTGAAAAGATTGGAAAGATCAAAGACCTAATTATTGATGCAGATCGTCAGCAAGTCATTGGATTTTCTCTCTCAGAAGGGTTCTGGAAAAACTTATTTGGCAACGACGATAAATTTATGCCTGTGTCTGGGAAACCAGATTGGGCAAACCAAGAGTGGAAAATCGAAAGAACACCTGATCTGCTCTTGAAAAACAGCGCTGAGGAAATTTAATTCTTATGCGGACGATATAAAATCAGTGTTGGTTATTTAAGAACGCTCTTTTTTAGTAGATGGTTGCTTTCAAATGTTGTCTTCTAAGATTAATGATTGGAGTGCAAGGTGCGTGCCTACCACTTGAGAAGCTTCTCGCGAGGCATGCGACGAGGAAGCTCGCTACGTTAGCCTTAACTTGTAGACGCAGGAGCAAGGATACCACTTGAGAAGCTTCTCGCGAGGCAAGCGACGAGGAAGCTCGCTACGTTAGCCTTAACTTGTAGACGCAGGAGCAAGGATACCACTTGAGAAGCTTCTCGCGAGGCATGCGACGAGGAAGCTCGCTACGTTAGCCTTAACTTGTAGACGCAGGAGCAAGGATACTTCTTGAGAAGCTTCTCGCAAGACATGCGACGAGGAAGCTCGCTACGTTAGCCTTAACTTGTAGACGCAGGAGCAAGGATACTTCCTTGAAAGCGGGCAGGTGAGACACTTAAGAGTGAAACGTAAGAATGTGGCTCACCGCATGCACCAAGGAAAGCGAGTAGCCTGGAACGGAGATCAATCTTTCCAATAGCAACAAAGTTTGCTGATAAGAACAAAACGTCACTATAAATGGCATCTTTTAAAGGTATAAACGACTTACATGAACATTAAGCCAAAAAAATCCCCGCTATTCATTTATAGCGGGGTTATTATTTATGCTTATCCGTATTTTTTTTATAACTTTATTTGTTATTTAAGAAACCTTAACTTTCTTTCCCGTTGTTTCCCACATACCTCGGGCAGGACTTGTTACTAAATTGTTGTAAGAGAGAACATTCAAATCTCTCTGGATGGTGCGCTGTGTAGTTCCAAATTCTTCAACTAGTTCTCGTGTTGTTACAGTACCTTTCTTGCGAATAAACAAATACAGGGCTTTCACACGATTCAACATTCTGTCAGTTGAAGGACTCAAAAAACCACTCCTTGTTATTTAGATAGTTGTTAACACACTATATGATACCAGTTTAAAGTTAATGAAATATGAATAACGTATTACAATCATTTTAATCTTCTTTTAATATTCTATATACAAAAAAGCGAAGAAGCCCTATTGGTTCCTCCGCTGCGTAAGCCATTACATGTTTTAAAACGTTCAAAAGATGTCTGTGCGGCTATGCAGCAAAACCTCATTACGAACATATGATCCCCCGAAAAATGAGGATTTGTCAGTTAAGCAACCCACACCTCCCATTTACGCACCATTATACACGAAAGTCCGTACTTGTCAACATCTAATATATCCCAATTACTTGAAACTATCTCACCATTTTCAAAGGGAATAAGGTACAATATAAGGGTTAAAAAGTCGTGTTATGTTAGGAGCGATAAGGTGTATATTTTGCAGAGGGTAATGAATCGCCTGTTCGTAATAAACAAACTTGGAATTTTCTCCTTTACTTTTTTTATCGTCATTTTTTCTTCAATTGTAATGCATAGATTAGAACCCAAAACATTTCCACGGTGGTTTGATGCGCTTTGGTATGTAATGACAACTGTAACAACGGTAGGGTATGGTGATTTTTATCCAGTCTCAGTTGCAGGCAGAATTTATGCCATATTTATTTTTTTGGTCGGCATTGGGATTGCAGGTCTAGCAATCGGAAAACTTGTTGAAGCACTGGGAGCTCATCGAAAACGCAGGGAGGAAGGCCGGTTGACTTTTAGAGGGAAAAATCATTTTGTAATCATTGGGTGGTCTGAAAAAGCGAAATATGCTGTTAGTGAGATTATTGAGACTCATCCTGAACTTGAAATCGTACTTATTGATCAACTCGCTGTAACGCCGATGACACATCATAATCTTCATTATGTTCAAGGTGATCCTTCGATGGAATCTACTTTAAATCAGGCGAATCTTAAAGAAGCAAAATCTGTACTGGTCTTTTCGGATGACTCTATTCAAGACTCGGCATTAGCTGATGGTAAAACACTCTTAATCGTAACTTCAGTGGAAAGATTAACGCCGGATATACATAGCACAGTTGAAATTAAAAAAGAAGAACACATTAAGAACTTTAGGCACGCTAAAGTAGATGAGTTTGTTTTAAGTCATGAAACGGTATCACGTATGGCAGTGCGTTCAGCTTTTTCGAAAGGAATTACAGACATCTATACTCAGCTTCTCTCGCATAAAGAAGGGGAGAATTTGTTTGAAGTTCGAAAAAAGGCAGAATGGAAAACGTACAAAGATGCTTTTGAAGGTTTACTAAGACAAGGAGCTACATTAATCGCAGACGGAAATGACTTGGCGATCAACCAAAAATTAGATGAACGAATTCGGGATGATGCACGCTTATATATCATATGCAGCAAAAACGTTTACGAATCGTTGAAATAAGTCGTATAGAGAGGTGCTTTACTATGAATCAGGTCAATTGGAAAAAAGAAGTTGAGGTAAGAAAAGAAGAATTAATGGAGGACACAAAAGGTCTTTTGCGCATTCCAAGTCTTCTTGATGAGGAAAATGCGAAAGAAGGTGCGCCTTTTGGACCCGAAATCGAAAGGGCATTAACTTATTTGCTAAACCTTGGGAAAGAAAGCGGTATGACCATTAAGAATGTGGACGGGTTTGCTGGACATATTGAAATCGGAAGCGGAGATGATATCGTAGGTGTTCTTTGTCATGTTGATGTTGTCCCTGCTGGTGAAGGGTGGTCTGTAGATCCTTTTGGTGCAGAAGTTAAGGATGGCAAAATCTTTGCAAGAGGTGCGATCGATGACAAAGGTCCGACAATGGCTGCGTTCTATGGAATGAAGATCATTCAGGAACTACAGCTTCCTTTATCTAAGAGAGTCAGAATGATCATTGGTTGTGATGAAGAAAGTAACTGGCAATGCGTAAGACATTATTTTAAGAAAGAAGAAATGCCATCAATCGGATTTGCTCCTGATGCTGATTTTCCAATCATCTCTGCTGAAAAGGGAATATTTGATGTAGAATTTAGTATTAAAGGAAGTGACACCACAGAAAATGAAGGGTTGAAGTTAATATCCTTCAAATCTGGTGAGCGCTTAAATATGGTACCTGATCGAGCGGAAGCTAAAATCCAGGGTAATGGATCGGATGACCTGCAACAAGCGTTCGAAACCTTTGGAAAGGCAAAGGGAATAGAGTGTCAGGCTTTAATTGAGAATGATGCACTCATCCTAAAGGTTAAAGGTAAATCAGCGCATGGGAGTACACCAGAAATAGGAATGAATGCAGGTCTATTACTTGGAGAATTTTTAAACAGCTGCTCCTTTACAGGACAAGCTAAGACTTTTCTTAACTTGCTTGAAGATGTGACGGGGGAGCATACCGGAAATAAACTGGGAATTGCTGCGGAAGATGAAGCCAGCGGAAAATTAACGGTAAACGTAGGGGTCATTGTTTTTAAAGAAGCAGAAGGCGGAAAAATAGGGATGAATGTACGCTATCCTGTTACACACGATAGTGAAGTTATTGAGAGAATATTAAAAGAAAGAGCAATTTCAGGTGATTGGTCGATGAGAATGATTGAAAACAATCCGCCTAACTATGTTGAAGAGAACCATCCATTAATTAAAACACTGCAAAAAGTGTATGAAGAACAAACGGGCAAAAAAGGTGAGTTGATGGCCATTGGCGGAGGTACTTACGCGCGTTCATTAGAAACGGGTGTAGCATTCGGAGCATTGTTCCCCGGAAGGGAAGATGTTGCGCATCAGAAGGATGAGCATATGTTTGTAGAAGATTTGCTTCTTGCTTCAGCGATCTATGCACAAGCCATTTATGAATTGGCAAAATAGTTGTAAGTGAGGGTACATCATGTTTAAAACGTTTAATCAAACCTCTATTAGTCTAAAAGGTTTTTATTTACTGAGTTTTTTTAGTCTTGGGAGCTTGTTCCCATTATTAGGTGTTTACTTTAAAGAAGAAGTAGGACTGAGCGGGACTGAGATTGGTACTTTAATGTCGATCAGTCCAGTTGTTATGATCTTTGCTCAACCTTTATGGGGTGTTATAACGGATTATTCCAGACGACCTCGTTCAGTGCTTGTTTTATCCCTGCTTTTTACTGCTGCATTTGGTTATAGCATCTTTCTTTTGGAATCATACGTATGGCTTATTGCTCTACTCGTCGTGTTTTCCTTTATGCAAAGCGCACTAGTGCCTGTTTCAGACAGTATCCTTTTAAATTACGTCCAAAAAGAAAATAAACAATATGGAAACTATAGACTGTTCGGGGCAGTTGGATTTGCAGTAGCTGTTTATCTGGCGGGCAGACTCGCAGAAGTTTACGGCATTCACGTTATTTTCTATATGTTTTCAACCGTTCTTGCTGTATGTGTTTTATTTGTTGTAAAAATGCCGAAAGAGAGTCAGTCGCTTAAGACAGACCTTAGAAAGGGAATTGACCAACTGGTTAAAATGCCTTCTTATCTAATCTTTCTTTGCGCCACTTTTTTAGTGTTTGGTCCAATCTTTGCAAACAACTTTTATTTCGGGTTTTATATTCAGGAAACAGGCGGAACACTTGCAGGAGTTGGATTAGCCTTCTTGATAGCGGCCGGAAGCGAAGCGCCGTTTATGAAGTTTGCTGGACGGACGATTAACAAGTGGGGTATGATGCACATCATGATCTTTGCAGCGGCTGTTTCTGCTTTTCGCTGGACGTTCTATTTTTTTGAACCAACATATCAGGTAATACTGATCACTACGATTTTACAAGGATTTTCAGTAGGGTTGTTCATTCCTGCCGCAATGGAATATTTGCGGTCCTATACCCCTAAAGAAGTGAGAGCTACAGCCGTTTCAATCTACTCAGCTGTTGGCAATGGCTTAGGCTCGTGGTTTTGTACATTTGTAGGCGGTGTTATTTTTGATAAATACAATATTTTCTACACGTATTTATTCTTTGGAGCACTGTCTTTTGCAGGACTTTTTATGGTACTTATTCTCTCCAGAATGGAGGTTCAAGGACGTATTCTTCTCCAAAGGTCCATTTAAAAAAACAAGGCATCCCTTGCTCTCACATGATTTGGGATGCCTTGTTTTTTATTCAAATTGAAATAAATCGCTGGATAGATAACGTTCTCCTGAGTCACATGTAATGCAAATGACCACATCGCTTTTTTTTCGCTTTTCGGCAATTTTTAACGCTGCATAAACGGCAGCTCCTGATGATGGCCCAACTAAGATTCCTTCTTCTGAAGCAAGGCGTCTCGTGATGGTATAAGCATCTTCGTCATTGACCTGTACAATTTCGTCATAGACACTTTGATTTAAGATCGGCGGGATAAATCCAGGGCTAGTACCAACAAGTTTATGCTTTCCAGGCTTTCCACCTGATAAAACAGGTGATCCTTTTGGTTCTACAACATGAACTGTCAATTCGGGAAAGAATGACTTTAGCGTTTCACCAGTTCCTGTAATCGTACCGCCAGTTCCGGCTGGTGCGATAAAAGCAGTAAAGTGCTGATTCAGCTCTTCAATTGCTTCTTTAATCTCTACGGCAGTACTGCCTCGGTGGGCATCTGGGTTTGAAGGGTTCTCAAATTGCATCGGCATGTAGCTGTTTGGAATCTCATCAGCAAGTTTCCGTGCTTTTTTTATTGCGCCTGGCATTTTTTCCTCACCTGGTGTGAGAACAACTTCTGCACCATACGCTTTTAACAGGTTAATTCTTTCTTCTGTCATCGTATCAGGCATAACGATGATGGATTTATAGCCTCTAGCTGCTGCATTCATGGCTAGGCCGATTCCAGTGTTGCCTGAAGTAGGTTCGATAATTGTTGATCCTTCTTTAAGATAGCCCTTTTTTTCTGCTTCAATAATCATGTTATAAGCAGCTCGGTCTTTAAGGCTTCGGCTAGGGTTGTAATATTCTAATTTTACATATACATCCGCTCCATCTTTATGAGGAAGACGGTTTAACTTCACAATAGGGGTATCTCCGATTAAATCAGCAATGTTTGAAACGACTCTCATCATTTGCACTCCTTTTCGTTGCTTTTACAAGTATAACAAATAAGTGATGTGGTAAAAAAGCAGATAGACACATTAATAAATTTGTTAAAATAAAACAAGGCGGTGTGATTGGTAATGCAAAGACATCATTTTATAGCTGTGAAGCTTCCTGCAGAAGTGAAAGCAAGGCTTGCGGAATTCTGTAAACTTATCAAGAAGGATCATCCTTTTAAAACATGGGTACATTTAGAGGATCTTCATATAACCCTTGCCTTTTTAGGATCTGCATCAACTCAGCAGCTGGATAAACTACATGAGTTATTAACAGAAGAGGTCCCAAAACATGATGAATTCTCTTTAAACATCGACCATTTTGGTTTTTTCGGAAGTAAACAAAACCCTAAAATTTTTTGGGCAGGTGTAGAAGAGCAACACAGTTTATATCGTCTGCAAAAACAAGTGGCTTATATATGTGAGAAAGCAGGCTTTACTTTAGAGAAAAGACCATATGCTCCTCATATTACACTTGCACGAAAACACATTGACTCTATAGACCGTTCCCTGAATATGGCTGAATGGTGGAAACAATATGCTGATGATATAGAGTTTAAGGCAGATCAAATCTTGATATACGAAACACATATAGAGAAACTGCCAAAATATAAAATTGTACAATCCTTTTCATTAAGATAATAAAAGGAGAGGGGAAAAGGAATGGCACAGCTTGTAAAATTACAAGATTATGTTTCACGCTACGAAAATAACCTGTACCATTATCAGTCATTATTTACAAGAATTAAAGAAAATCGCTGGAAAGATTTTAAGCAGAACAAAGTAAATCTGAATCAACATGCAATACATAAAGAATTTCGAAATAGATTATTTACTCATCAAATGAACTGGGCTACATCTACGGTAAAAGAAGTATCAAATTGGGATAAGAAATATATTCAGAATCGAACGCTGCGTTTTATGATTCAAGAAGTTCCTGATAACTACTTCTTGTTTTATGAACCAGTGCTGCAAGTAAAAAATGCTGGTGTTGAATTAGATGTTATTTTAGTGGGGCCAGCAGATGTGTGGCTGATTGTATGGATGACAGGGGAAGGCATTTGGCAGGAAGCACAGAATAACAAACGCTTTTGGAAGAATGTTGATTCTGATCAAAAAGAAACGGTTTTGAGTCCAATCATTCGTCTTGAACGAATGATTTCAATGGTCAGAGAATATTGGGAGCCTTATCAGAATCAGATATCCCTAAAACCTTGTATTGTTGCTCCTCATGCTTTTATTGACTTCTCAAATGACTGGAGAAAGATTGCATATATAGACAAGCGAAACTTTAAAGAATGGTACGCGCAACTTCAACAAAATCCTGCGCCAATTAAAAGTCAACAATTAAAATTTGTATCTGACTTATTAAGTTTAGGGGTAACAAACTCTCTTTATAGAAAAGATCCGTTGTCCAATGAGTCTGAGTTTCATTTTGAAGGTATTTAAAGAATTTTGTCGAAACTCTTTAAAAACCATAAATCGAGGACTCTCTGAATGAAAAAGTACTTTTTTATTATTAACTCCAATAATGCAAAAGCTGTAAGAACGTTTAACTCGTTAAAAAAAGCGATGGATCATGAAGGTATTCCTTATAGAACGTTTTATACAGAATATAGTGGCCATGCAATTGAAATTGCAAAAAAGATCACATACATAAACAAAGATTTAATCAAGGCTGTTATTGCTGTAGGCGGTGATGGTACGATTCATGAAGTGTTCAATGGGATTAAAGATCATGAAAGTATTCCACTAGGTTTCATTTCTGGTGGCTCAGGGAATGACATTGTTCGTGTACTTACGAAACAGATAAGAGGTGTTAAATCACAAATCTCTTATCTAAAACGTAACAGGCTGATTAAAACCGATTCAGGGACCATGCAATTAACGGGAAGAAGCAAGAAAAGTCATGCATTCATTAGTGCTATTGGTATTGGGCTAGACGGAGAAGTTGCAAAGTACACAAATGAGGCAATATACAAAAAGTATTTACATAAGTTAAAATTAGGGACGCTTGCATACGTAGTCACATTATTTAAAGTTTTAAGGTTTTATAAACCCGGTACAATAGAGTTGAAAATAGACGGAAGAGAGTATGTTTTTCACAACGTCTGGCTTGTAGCTGTTGGAAACATGCCCTATTATGGAGGGGGCATGAAAATTTGCCCTGAAGCTAAATACAACGACGGTGTTTTAGATGTTTGTGTCGTACATAGTCTATCACTCTTAAAGCTTTTACTGCTTTTTATTTCGGTATTTTGGGGCGGGCATGTGAAAGTGCAAGGTGTTTCTCAAATGAGAGGAAAAGAAATCACCGTATTCACGAAGCAGCCAGTGGCGATTCATGCGGATGGTGAATACAAGGGAACAACACCTGTTGAAGTGGTTATACAACCCGCATCTGTTGCTGTGAAAATATAAGTCTCTTTTAGTGACTTTTAAATCCTTAAAAGAGTTGATTTCCGTTCCTGGTGCTCGCTTTCCGCGGGGCAGGCGGTGAGCCACATTCGTACGTTTCACTCTTAAGTGTCTCACCTGCCCTCCAATCAACTGTCACAAAAGAAATTAGAAACAAGGCTGGAAAGCAAAAAACATTTCAAACATATAAAATAATGAGTGGGGAATAAAGATGAAATGGACAGATTTTTTTAATATCGCACTTTTTGCAGTACTCTGGGTTGCCTTGATTCAAAAGAAATCAAGTGTTGAAGATTGGCTATTAAAAATTACGAACGACCAGTTGCTGATCGGAATTATTGTTCCGGTGATTATTTACGCTGCACTTGTCATCACGGTCAGAATACTAAAAAACAAATATTTAACCGCTGATTGAGAGGGGAATTTCCCTCTCTCTTTTTTCATGTAAAGGAATAACAAAATCAAATTAAGTTCAATATGATGTAATAGCGATTCAAAGGGGTGTGACTTATGAGTATTGATAGCATTTCGTTGGCGGCTTATATAGATGATTTTTCAATGATAACCATTGTAGCGAATAAGCCCTTTTCGATCATCCCTTCACTTACATTGATAGATGACAAAGGGACTGTTCAGCCATTAACTATTGATAAGCAAGAGCATTATCATGAACAAATGATCTATAAGTGCAAAACCTCAAAACCATTCGATCTGAAAAAGGAATATTGGATTGTATATAACGAGCAAAGAATCCCCTTAATGGTAGGAAGTATTGTAAGAACAGAGAAATTTGATACCCTTTTTTATGATGATAGCGTCCTTGGTGCAAACTTCACACCCGAGTTCACTACATTCAAAGTGTGGTCACCCGTTGCATATGAGATCAGACTCAAGTACAAACCTGCACATTCAAACTCTTATTCTGAGCGAAAGATGGATCGGACTGAAAATGGATTGTGGCAGATTACATTAGAAGGCAACCATCATTTAACAGAGTATACTTATTTGGCAAGAGTAAATCATGAATGGGTGGAAACGACTGATCCGTATTCCCGTTCAGTTACGATAAATGGTGAGAAATCGGTAGTGATTCACCTTCCTGAAACAGATCCAGCAGATTGGAATCGGTCCGAAAGAAAGATAAACCTGCGCTCGAAAACGAACAGTATGATCTACGAAGTACATGTACGTGATTTTACGATTCATTCTGACAGCGGTATCAAAAATAAAGGCAAGTATTTAGGATTAACAGAGTTACAAACGACAACCTCAAAAGGCTATCCTACAGGGTTAAATTACCTTAAGCGTTTAGGAATAAGTCATGTACAGTTAATGCCTGTCGCTGACTTTGGAAGTGTTGATGAAAGGAAGGCGGATAAAGAATATAACTGGGGGTATGATCCTGTCCACTTTTTGGCACCTGAAGGATCATACGCCACGAATCCACACGACCCTGTATGCAGAATTAAAGAACTTAAGATGCTGATCCAAAGTCTTCAGAACAACGGTTTTTCTGTAATTTTAGATGTTGTTTTTAACCATGTATACAAATTGGAAGAGTCATCGTTTGAAAAGCTCGTTCCTGGCTATTATTTTCGTTATGATGATGGTGGAAAACCTGTAAACGGAACAGGTGTTGGAAATGATACAGCTTCAGAAAGAAAAATGATGAGAAAGTTTATACTTGATGCTCTCACATATTGGATGAACGAATATAAAGTGGAGGGGTTCCGCTTTGATCTAATGGGTATACATGATGTAGAGACAATGAATCTGGCTGCTGAAAAGTTGAAATCATTGAATCCGGGAGTGTTTTTATTAGGTGAAGGCTGGGATTTAAATACTTATTTAGAACCTGAGAAAAAAGCTTCCCTATCATCAGCGAAAAAGATGCCAGACTACTCTTTCTTTAATGATTCATTTCGTGATCATGTTAAAGGAAGTATCTTTGTAGAAGGCCATAGTGGCTTTATAAATGGGAATCAAGAGGATCGTATTAAACACCAAATGGTTCATGTGATGAGAGGGTACGCTGGAAATCACGATAAATTCCTAAATGCTGATCAAAGCATTAATTACACAGAATGTCATGATAATCATACATTATACGACCTGCTGGCCATCCGTCATCCGCACGAAAGTGAAAGCATGAGAAGAAAACGCCAGCAGCTTGCTCTAGCTTTCACGATCTTTGCACGCGGTGTACCTTTTATTCATGCAGGACAAGAGTTTTTTAGAACGAAGCATGGAGCAGAAAACAGCTACAATCTTCCTGATAAGATCAATGCGATTAATTGGAACAGATGTGAGTCGCATCATCATGCTGTTTCTTACTTTAGACAACTGATAAAAATAAGAAAAGAGCAGGCTATTTTTAGTGATAATAGAAGTGAGCTTGTTGAATGGAGAATTCCAGATGGCGGGGTCGGATTTAAATTACAACGTCCTTTTACCGATAAAATGGAGGAGAGGTCGAATTGGAATAAAGCCTTATTACTATTTAATCAAACCTTACAGCCTATAAATATCCCTCTTGAACAAGAAAGCTGGAGTGTAATGGTTGAAAATGAAAGATGCAGTGAAAAATTAGTAAGCTCTAATTGTTACACCTTACACCCATTGTCTTTTTCGCTGCTATATCGTTTATAGGTTTGTAAAGTATGAAGAATCAAGTGCTTTTCTTGCTTTTTTGTGTTAAAATAATGACTTCGCAGTAATTTATTTTGACACGGAAATGATATACTTTGTTGATTGAACATCAATAAAAAACGGAATCTTTAACTAGACAAGAAGGTGAACAATTTGGAACAGATTTTGGGAGAAGATTGGCAGGTTTCCCCTGCTGGTGGAGCAACAGGAGAAGCATATATAGCTGAATATGGGAACCAAAAACTGTTTTTAAAGCGTAATTCCTCTCCGTTTTTAGCTGTTCTTTCAGCTGAGGGAATTGTCCCTAAACTCTTATGGACGAAAAGACTGGGTAATGGAGATGTAATCACAGCTCAACAATGGCTGAACGGTCGGGAATTGAAAGCAGCCGATATGAAAAGCGAAAATGTAGCTGAACTTTTATCTAAAATTCATCGTTCGCAGGAGCTCCTCGGTATGATGAATCGACTTGAAAAGAAAAGATTAACACCTGTTGATCTTTTAAATGATATTCAATTACAAATGCGTAAAGAAAAAGACTATCTTGAAATCATCAACGATTCGTTTGCCTATCTGATGGAAACTGCATCTGAAGTTGAGGTTGACGATTTAGTCGTATGCCATTGCGACGTAAACCATAACAATTGGCTTTTAAGTGATTCTAACGAACTGTTCCTAATAGATTGGGATGGAGCGATGATAGCTGATCCTGCACTGGACTTAGGAATGCTGCTTTACAGCTATATTCCTTATAAAAACTGGGAAGAATGGCTTGGAATCTATGGCGAGACACTCGATGATCATTTAGAGAGAAGAATGCATTGGTATGTTTTGGCACAAACAATAAGCTCATTTTTCTGGTATAAAGAAAAAGGACAGTCAAAAGAGACTGCCCAATTTGCAGAAAATATAAAAAAACTTGCAGGTTCAATTTAAATGCTGACAATATAGAAGTTAATCTGACACTATTTCCTAGGGAATAGTGTCTTAATATGGGTGATGCGTCTGAATCGTATTAATCCATGTCTCTAAGTGTGGGAGATGGCTTGTTATATGCTCATCCAAATGCTGATGAGTAAAGCCAGTATGGCTGTACTCGTTGATATTGGTCAATATGTTCCTAACTTCTTCATGAACTTCACCATTTTGCATTAAATGTGCAGCAAGGCGTTCTAGCTGTGCACATTCTGATGGTGAACCAGCACAATCGGTGTAATGGTCTTGAAGAAGGTCTCTAATGATATGCAATTGATCATTGTGATTTAATGGCATTTGCTGCACATCCTTTCATTGCATAGCTTATGGATTTGAGAAAAAAATATCCTTAAAAACAAGATGATTTATGGGATAATAATAAAGATTATAAAGTAGTAAAGTGGGGAAAAAATATGCGTCAAAGATTTAAGGCTTGGGCTAAAGATAAATTGGTTGACAACCCAGAGTTTGTTTCCGTTGAACCTGAACTAATGAAGGGGAAATGGCATTATTTCTTCGGTAATGATAACCCTATTCATATTGAAGTAGGAACAGGTAAAGGGCAATTTATAAACGGAATGGGGAATCAGAATCCATCGATCAACTATTTAGGGATGGAACTCTATGATAGCATCATTATCACTGCTCTCGATCGTATTCTGGAGGACGAAAAGCCGAATGTTAAACTGATTCGAGCAGATGCTGCACATTTACTTGATTACTTCGAGCCAGGAGAAATCGATCGTGTTTACTTAAACTTCTCAGATCCTTGGCCAAAGAAAAAGCATGCTAAAAGAAGACTGACTCATGAAAGTTTTCTTAAAAGATACGAAACGATACTAAAAAAACCAGGAGAAATTCATTTCAAGACGGATAACCAAGGTTTATTTGAGTACTCGCTTCACAGTATGTCGACGTACGGCATGTTTTTTAATGACGTTAGTCTGGATCTTCATAAAAGCAATATGGAAGACAACGTTATGACAGAGTATGAAGAAAAGTTCTCTGAAAAAGGATATCGTATATACAGAATGGAAGCGCAATTTCGTTCTTAAAAACTCAAGCCTCTGCTTGAGTTTTTTCTTTTCTTCAGTTCAATCGTTCTTATGATACACTTGTAAGGAGTAACAAAGAGAAAGGAGAGAGAAAAATGGATCAGTGGAAGGTCGGAACTAAAACGCTTACATGGTTAGATGGTGGAGTAACACATATGGATGGCGGTGCTATGTTTGGAGTTGTTCCTAAACCATTGTGGGAAAAGAAATATCCGGTTAACGAAAAAAACCAAATTGAGTTAAGAACAGAACCTATTCTCGTTCAAGGATTTGATGGGAAAAACATTTTGATTGAATCAGGAATAGGTGCCGGGAAATTAACAGATAAACAAAGAAGGAACTATGGAGTTACAGAAGAATCTCAAATTGAAAAAAGCCTTGCAAAAGAAGGATTAACGACCGCTGATATAAATATTGTACTTATGACACACATGCATTTCGATCATGCCTGCGGACTTTCTCGTTGGGAAGATGGCAAGCTGATACCGGTTTTTGAAAACGCTATTATATATACATCAGAAACAGAATGGAACGAATTAAAAAATCCAAACATCCGATCTCAAAATACATATTGGAACGAAAATTGGGAGCCAATTCAACACCAAGTAAAAACGTTTAAAGAAGAAATCGAAATCTTAAATGGTGTAAGGATGGTTCATACTGGAGGGCATAGTGATGGTCATTCACTAGTTGAACTCACTTTAGAAGACGGTGAGAAAGTTTACCATATTGGTGATATTATGCCGACGCATGCGCACCATAACCCGCTTTGGGTACTTGCTTATGATGATTATCCGATGACGTCAATCTTTCAAAAGCAAAAATGGATACAACCCAACACGTGGTATTTTTTCTACCATGATTGTATTTATCGTGCTGTAAAGTGGGATGAGAATGGTGCGATCACGGAGAGAATTCCTCGCTCTCCAAAAATGTGAAAAAACCGTCACATATTTTCCATTTTCAAGTGAATGTAGGAAGCAGCGGGATATGTTAAAATATGAGAGGCATGAATTTATCAGTTTTTATTTATATCTTAAGAGGTAAAATGAGAGGGGATTAAAAATATGAAAAAACAGTTAGTAGCTATTTTTACCGTTCTAGCACTGTTTTTATCAATGGGGACATTCGTGTCTGCCGAAAAAGCCACAGATGAAATGAAAAAGACGATTGAAAAAGGCATTGAAAGTAAGCATAAGGATCTCAAAAAAGGTTCCTTAACATTAACTGACATTCAGACATATCCGAACCAAGACTCAGAATTAGAAGCTTCTGAAGTAACTGTAGCACTTGCTAATTACGATACAGTTAGAGATAACATTTTCTATTTTGATCACACAGAAGTTGTTTTTTACGACGCTGACAAGAACGAACTTTTAGCAGAAGCAGCGGTTGCCAAAGCAAACCCAAAAATAAAAGACTATAAAAAATCACATGAATCAGATCTTGGAACACATATGGATTGGATTGTTGTTACAGCTTTACTTTTCGTGTTAATTATTGTTCCATTGTTTATCTTAACAGTTTGGGAAAAGCGCCAATACCTTACTACAAAATTCAAGATTGATAACAATCTTTACGACCAAACAAAATTATATCGTTAAAATGAAAAAGCCCTTAGGAATAAATCCTAAGGGCTTTTTATCACTTTACTTTTGAACAAGATTTAAAAGAGTACCTGTTCCAGCATCAATTTGAAACTCATAATGTGCGGCTTCACTTCCAGCAATGGAGTGAGAAAAGCCGCCTTTATATACAGAGTACGAAAGACCATGAACTTTAGCATTTTCTGGCTTTACGATGATCCAAGCACCTGTAATGCTGTAGTGCTCACTTGCTTTTTCTTTCAAAAGCTTCAAAGCTTTTTCTGGTGTGATGGATTCAGTTTGCTTTTTAGTAACTACATATCCTATTGCAGCACCTGTCAGTCCTGCTAGAATCAGGTTTCTCCAATTCATACGATTCCCACCTTATGTAAGATCATTTTCATTTTCCACTTTTAGTATAACAAAGAAAAGCCTTCTTTTTCTTGGGCTTTTTTGATAAGATACTCATGATAAAGATGGAGGGTTCGAAATTCCCACCCCTCTTAAAACAAAACTAGGGAGCGTGAAGAATGATTTTTTACACTCTCTGCGTCAGCAGAGTTTTTTTGTTTTCGTGCTCCACTCGAAAGGATGAACAGGAATGAACTATAAAATTCCAACAGATGTTCAAGTACTGAATCGTGATATTAAACGAGAGCAGTTGAAGTACCATAATAAACGTGTTGCTGTGTGCAAAGAATTTACGTTTGATGCAGCTCATCATCTGCATTGTTATGAAGGCAAATGTAAAAACCTTCATGGACATACGTACAAACTGGTGATCACAATGAGCGGTTTTGTAAATGAAATAGGAATCGCGGTAGATTTTGGAGAGATTAAAGAAATTTTCAAAACAGCGATTGACAGCAAGCTCGATCACAGATATTTAAATGAAGTTCTTCCTCCAATGAATACAACTGCAGAAAACATGGTTGTTTGGATATGGGAACAAATTGATATTGAGCTCCAAAAACGAGGATTATCTGAACAAGGACACCGATTAGAAGAGCTGAAATTGTTTGAAACACCTACTAGCTTTGCCATTATGAAAAGAGAGTGGATGGTGTAAAATGAAAACATTTGACCTTCCTTCAAAAGACGTATGGAAACATTGGAAAGTGCCAATGGTTGAGATTTTTGAAACTGTTGAAGGAGAAGGCCTGCAGGCTGGATATCCTACTGTTTTTGTTCGTGTGTTTCATTGTAACTTACGCTGTACTTGGTGTGATACTACTTACAGCTATGCTCCTGCAAAACCAGAGTTTGAAGCGTCTATAGAAGAAATTGTGAGTACAATTAAGACGTTTCGTTCACAACGTATCTGTTTTACTGGCGGTGAGCCACTGATCCACCGTGAAAAATCGGCTGCGTTGCTCATGGCGATGGCAGATTTGGATCACATTGTCGATATTCATATTGAAACAAACGGTGCTATCGATTTACAGCCGTTTGAAAATCTGCGGAACGCTCATCCTGATTTGCAAAAAAAGATGAGATTTGTGATGGATTTTAAGCTCCCAGCTTCAGGTGAGATGGATAAAATGAATGTGGAAAATTTTAAACAGCTCCAAAACCAAGATGAAATCAAATTTGTGGTTGGATCAGAGGAAGATTTTGAAATCACGAAACAGGTGGTCTCAGAACATTACCGAAATGGACAGATATGTGTAAGCCCTGTTTGGGAAAGCATGCCTCCGAGACGCCTTGTTGAACTATTATTAGAAAATCCACTTCCTAATGCAAAGCTAAGTCTGCAGCTTCATAAGGTAATCTGGCATCCAGAGGAGAGAGGAGTTTAGCGATGAGTAAAAAAGCGGTTATTGTTTTAAGCGGGGGACTTGATAGCACAACGTGTATGGGGATCGCAAAAGGAGAGGGGTACGACCTCTACCCGATCACTTTTCATTATGGACAGCGTCATAATCGAGAAGTTGAGCAAGCGATTGAAGTTGGAAAGTTTTATAACGTCGAAGACCATAGAATAGTTGATCTTACGTTTTTAAAAGATATTGGCGGAAGTGCTCTTACTGATGAAAAAGTAGAGGTTCCAACTGAAGCAGAAGAGGGTATTCCTGTTACTTATGTTCCTGCGAGAAATATGATATTCCTTTCACTTGCCAGTGCATATGCCGAAGTAATCGGAGCAACTGCTGTTTATACTGGCGTTTCTGCTGTCGATTTCAGCGGGTATCCAGATTGTCGGCCTGAATTCATTAAGAGTATGGAAGAAACGATTAACTTGGCAACAAAAGCAGGTGTAACAGGTAAGAACATTTCAGTGGAAACACCACTTATTCACTTGTCTAAAAAAGAAACGATTGAAAAAGGTTTGTCTTTAGATGTTCCATATGAGCTAACAACATCCTGCTATAATGGTAAAGAGACAGCCTGCGGAAAATGCGACAGTTGTGTTCTGCGATTAAAAGGTTTTAAAGAAGCAGGTTCAGCTGATCCAATTCCTTACGAAGTCTAGAACGATCATGAACCTAGAAAACCCCTTCTGATTAGGTGTACAATAAACATGTATGCGTATCAATCAGAAGGGGTTGTTTTTATATGAATAAAGAAACACTGAATTTGTTTAAAACATTGACAGAACTGCCTGGCGCACCTGGTTTTGAACGGGACATTCGCAGATTTGTACGTAAGGAGATAGAGCCAGTATCAGATGAAATCATCCAAGACGGACTGGGAAGTATTTTTGGAGTTAAAAAAGGCAATGGCCCTAAGATCATGGTCGCTGGACACATGGACGAAGTAGGTTTCATGGTAACGAAGGTTACCAAAAATGGAATGCTAAAGTTTCAGGAATTAGGCGGTTGGTGGAGCCAAGTATTGTTAGCACAGCGTGTTAATATTTTCACAGATAATGGAGATGTGATAACTGGTATTATTGGATCTACACCTCCCCATCTGCTATCTGAAGATCAGCGCAACAGACCGATGGGCATCAAGAACATGTACATAGATATTGGAGCAGATGATGATCAAGATGCCTACAGCATGGGGGTAAGACCAGGCCAGCAAATCGTACCAATCTGTCCGTTTACACTGATGGCCAATCCGAAAAAAATCATGGCAAAAGCATGGGACAACCGTTATGGGGTAGGACTAGCAATTGAACTGTTAAAAGAACTGAAAGATGAGACTTTACCAAATGAACTATACAGTGGAGCAACAGTTCAAGAAGAAGTTGGGCTCAGAGGATCAAAAACAGCAGCTAATCTGATTCAGCCAGATCTATTCTTCGCACTGGATGCAAGTCCTGCAAATGATATGATGGGGGATAAAAGTGAGTTTGGCCAGTTAGGTAAAGGAGCGCTTTTACGAATTTTAGATAGAACAATGGTTACACATAGAGGAATGAGAGAGTACATCCTAGATACGGCTGAAACACATAATATACCGTATCAATATTTCATTTCTCAAGGCGGAACAGATGCTGGTAGCGTTCATGTCTCTGGTAATGGCGTACCTTCTGCTGTGATTGGTATCTGTTCTCGTTACATTCACACGCATGCTTCTATCATACACATTGACGATTATGCTGCAGCAAAAGAACTGCTCGTAAAGCTTGTTAAATCGGCGGATGAATCCACATTGAAAACAATACTAGAAAATAGTTAAGGAAGAGGTAATATGAAAATTGGAATCGGATCAGAAAACCCTGCAAAAATTGAAGCAGTCGGGCCTTTTTTAACGTATTTTAAAAATGCCGAACTTGTTTCTTATTCTTCAGATTCCTTAGTTTCGGCTCAACCTTTTTCAGATGAAGAAACAAAGGAAGGTGCCATTAACCGCGCAAAAGATTGTGTGAAGCAAGGAGCTGAAATCGGCCTTGGACTTGAAGGCGGTGTTATGGAAATGGAGGATGGTATGTATTTATGCAACTGGGGAGCAGTTGCAGATCTAGAAGGAAATGTCTTCTCAGCAGCCGGAGCCAGAATCTTGCTTCCAAATAAGGTTGTTGAAGGTTTGAAGCAAGGGAAAGAACTTGGAATGTTAATGGCGGAACTAACAAACGACCCTGAGATTAGAAAAAAGGATGGAGCGATTGGTGTTTTCACGAATGGCATGTTGTCACGAAGCGAGATGTTTTTGCATATATCCAATATTCTATTAGGGCAATATGTCTATAATCTTAATAAATAGCTGTCTGTTTTAAAAGGCAGATTTTTTAAGCATTGTTGCTCTTGGGTGTGTTAACTACCTTTTCAGGTGCTCACTTTCCAGGGGGGATGCGGTGAGCCACCCCGTGCTTTGCCCGTTGGGTGTCTCACCAGTCTAGTTACAGTGGCTAGCCCCTCGAGGTCAAAAGC
Organism: Fictibacillus phosphorivorans; assembly: GCF_001619875.1. Lineage (GTDB taxonomy): Bacteria > Bacillota > Bacilli > Bacillales > Fictibacillaceae > Fictibacillus > Fictibacillus phosphorivorans_B. Next base: position 189,683 of record NZ_LRFC01000037.1, on the reverse strand, counting down.
TAAATGGCCCAAAAGGCAAAGTACGCCTTCCTAACCCATCTACCTTTTGCATGTCGGGGCTGAGCGAGCCACCTGCTTTTTTAAACAGCATATTGAATAAGAAAATGGATAGAGCTGGCAGAAAAGGGTCCAAACCTTCTCTGTCAGCCTTTTTTGAATGAACATAAAGGATATGGGCAGATTAGAAACAAAAAGGCAGTAAGGCGGATTATCTTTTGAATACATCTGTGAAGAGCATTTTAATCGTATTGATCACTCTTTTTGTTATTTTTGCTGGATGGATTGTTTATGAAGTTAGGCCTGTTGAAGGATCAGCAGAAAAGCCGTTTGTAGTGAAAGAAAGCAGTGATTTTACTTCCCTATCAGAAAGGTTGAAGAATGAAGGGTTTGTTAAGAATCCATTTCTGTTTCACGTCTACAGCACCATAACTGGGAGAAAAGAAAAAATTGCAGCTGGAGAACATACCCTAAAGCAGGGGGATAATTATAAAGAGATTCTCAGAGACCTCTCCACGTTAAGTAAAGAAACAGAGGCAGATGAAATGGTTATCCCAGAAGGTTTGACAGTTATGGAGTTAGCAGATCGACTTAGTCAAAAAGGTATTGTGAATCGAGAAGTTTTTCTTAACAAAGCAAAAACGTGGAACACGCTTACGAAAGAACAGCGAGAACAACTAGAGTTAAATAATGATAAAGTACATCCCAAGGTGAAGTATGCTATGGAAGGGTTGCTTTATCCTGATACCTACTATTTTGAAAAGAAAATGGATGAAGATGTTGTGATCAGGCAGATGACTGACCGAATGATCGAAAAAACAGCACAACTGAACATCACTACGAATCAGACACCCTATGAAATGATCACATTGGCGTCTATTATTGAGAAAGAAGCCTTGCTGAACAAAGAGAAGCGGACCATTGCAGGTGTTTTTATCAATAGGATAAATGATGGTAAAAAACTGCAGTCTTGTTCCACAGTTCAATATTTACTGGATCGACCAAAAGCAGCACTTAAAAGAAAAGACTTAAAAATCAAAAGTCCTTATAACACATATTTGAATGAGGGACTTCCACCAAGTCCGATTGCAAGTCCAGATCTTAATTCTCTAAAAGCAGCGGCAGATCCAGAAAAGCATGATTATTATTTCTTTGTAGCTAAACAAGATGGTACTTGGAGTCATTACTTTTCAAAAACATATAATCAACATAGAAAGTACACGCAATTGAATGGGAATTATTAAAACCCGGTGAAATGACACCGGGTTTTGGCATTTTATTATCTTTTTGATTCTTCATCCATTATGCTGTGTTCATCTTCTTGAGTGTCTGCTTCTTGAACATAATTGTTTGATTCCTCTTCTACAACAATATGATTCTGATCTTCATCCTCATCACCCTCATCTCCAAAAGAGATAAATGAACCTGTTTCACTTTCATCTGTTGCAGATGCAACTTCTTGATAGGTATCCATATGCACGATGTTTTCTTCTGAAACAGAAACAGGTACTTCACCTAGTGAGAATTGATCAACCTCTTCTTGAAGGGAAAGGGCAATTTCTTGTAATTCAGTTGCTGCCAAATTCACTTGATGTATCGCTTCTTTTTGATGAATACTCGACGCACTTACCTGCTCACTTGTTGCAACTGATTCTTCAGAAATGGCACTAACTTCAAATAGTTTTTCAGATAAGTTTTCATTCGCTGAATCAACTCTGTTGATAGCACTCTTAACTTGAGAGATTCTTCCGTTAATCTGTGATACATTTTGAATGATGCTGCTGAACGCTTTTTCTGTTTGTTGAACAGAAGCTACTTGATCAATCCGATACTGCTCAAAACGGACTGTCTCTTTTGATAACAATTCCATTTGAGTTGTCATCGATTTAACGAGCCGCTGAATTCTAAGGGCTTCATTTTTAGAACGCTCAGCAAGCTTTCTTACTTCGCTTGCAACTACTGAAAAGCCTCTTCCTGCTTCACCCGCTCTTGCAGATTCTATCGCTGCATTCAGGGCAAGAAGATCAGTGCTTCCTGCTATTTCTTGGATCGTTTCAACAATAGAATTAATTTGTTTGGACTGTTCGCTCGCATCTTGAATTTCTGAAATAAGGCTTTGTGCTAATTCTAAAAAGTTTTCAGAATGGGTATTTAGTTGTTGAACGATATTAGTACCGGCTTTTCCATCGTTTTCAGCTTTTTGAGCATCGACCGAGATCTCATCACTGATGATTGCCGTCTCTTTAATGGATTCCGTGACTCCTGATAATAATAATGTACATTCTTGCAAGTGATCTGCCTGACTTTGGGCACCTGTTGCAACTTGAGAAATCGCTTCCGTTACTTCATCACTTTGAGCAGTTGTTTCCTCGGATACTGCTGCTAAGTTTTGAGAAGAACTTGTTAATTTTTCAGCTGCATATTTTACTTCAGTCATTGATTTTTGCATTTTTTCTGCCATTTTATTAAAGGTCTGTGCTAATTCACCCATCTCATCTTTAGCATGAGTTTCCACACGATAAGATAGATCGCCATCACCAATAACAGCTGCCCCTTCTTTTAGAGAGGAGATAGAGGACTGGATAGAACGCATGAGCCATACGCCAATAACACTTAAAATGGATAGGATCAAAATGCTTAACCCGATTAAGCTGATCGTAAGCCAAAACTTAACGGATTTTTGTTTTTTGGTTAGTTGTTCGTTCTCTTTTTGCAAGCTTTTTTCTGCATCTGCGGTTGACTGATCCACAACACCCGCAATCTGCTCAAAAGTCTTCACGTCATCGTCGATTCTTTTAGTAATCGTTTGAATCGAATCCGCAGAAGTTGTATACTTTAACAATTTTGATTTAAAAGCTGATAATTGTTCCGCAGGGAGATTTTTTTCATCTAACATTCGATCAAAGGCTACGGCACTTTCTTTAAAATTATTGACAGAAGTGCTGTCATATTTGATGTGAACTTCTTTTTCATACGTTTGCATTTGCAAAAGATTAATTAGTAAGGCTTGATCGTTCATGCTTTTAACTGTTTCATAAAATTCGTTAGAAGTATCAGTCATCATCTGTTTTAATGAATTCAGCTGGATGGTCAAACCTGTCGCAGAATCAAACGATGTCTTGTAAGCGGATAGGTCTTTTTCAATCCCTTTTAGTGATGGATTGTTGGTCTCTTTAACAACTTTGCTTGTTTCTTTTTGCAAGTTGCTATGTAAAGACAATACGTTCTGTTTGGATTCCTGGCTTGGTTTCCTTAAGTATTCTTGTTCTTGTTTGCGTACCTCATTAAACGAACTTCGGATATCATTGCTGGACAGTAATGAGAGCTGTAGATTTTCTCTATCTTTCTCCATCTGGGTGTTCTGCCATAAAAATAATCCGATAAATGCAAGTAATAGAATCATTCCGGCTAAACTGATAAGAAGCATTAATTGTACTCTTTTACGAATCGACGTGTTCAAAATGTATCCCTCCCTGCCATTTTATCGGCTTTTTTTCAAATAAGTTTACGTTTAAAAGTAAAAGAAAGAGGAAGTATTCTCTTCGTATTGACAGGTGTCTTTACACATAGGTGAAACAAGATATAATGGTTTAGGAACATGCATTATCAGAAATGTAGAAGGAGTTAATAACATGAGGGATTTTCTGCAAAAAAAGGGAGTAAGTCTATCTCCTAAAATATATTTCATCACGGGGTTTCAATATTTTGCACTTGGTCTGATGTCCTCACTTATTGTAGGCTTGATTTTAAAAACCATCGGCGAAGAGCTTTCCATTCCTTACTTTACTGAAATGGGGCAGCTAGCGATGACGCTGATGGGTCCTGTCATTGGAACTGCAGTAGCATTTGGATTAAAAGCACCTCCGCTTGTCATGTTCTCAAGCGGTATTGCTGGGGCAGCTGGAGCTGAATTAGGAAGTGTTGCAGGATGTTACGTTGCAGCTGTGATTGCGGTCGAGGTTGGAAAGCTTGTATCTGGAGAAACTAAGTTTGATATTCTCGTAACACCCGCTGTAACCATACTTACAGGTTATACGGTAGCTACTTTCATCGGACCAGGAATCGATCAGTTTATGAAAGGATTTGGTCAGCTTGTCATGTGGTCTACTGATCAAAGACCTTTCGTTATGGGGATTTTAGTAGCTGTTTTGCTAGGATTTGCATTAACAGGCCCTATATCTTCAGCTGCTATAGCAATGATGCTGGGTCTTGAAGGTCTTGCTGCAGGAGCAGCAACGATAGGGTGTGCAGCGCAAATGATCGGTTTTGCTACCAGTTCTTTTAGAGAAAATGGATTTGGCGGCTGGTTTACACAAGGAATTGGTACGTCAAAACTTCAATTTCCGAATGTGGTGAAAAACCCATACATATTAATTCCACCGACCATTGCTGGAATTGTGTTAGCGCCGATCGGGACGCTTTACTTTAAGATGGAGAACATTCCGGCAGGAGCAGGAATGGGTACAAGCGGACTTGTGGGGCAAATTATGACGCTCAGGACAATGGGCTTTACCTTTGAAACGTTTCTTGCTATATTTATTTTGCATTTTGCAGGACCTATTATCATAAGTCTTGTGATTTCTGAGTGGTTAAGAAAAAAGGGTTATATTAAATTCGGCGATATGAAGCTGAATCAATAGGGAGTTATATACGATGGAAAACATAAAGTCAATTGAGCAATTTCAAGATACGATTAAAAGTGGTGTAACAGTAGCTGTCTTTTCTGCAGACTGGTGCCCTGACTGTGTAGTGATCAAGCCTATACTTCCTGAGATCGAGGAAGAATTTTCAAGCTGTCAATTTGTTTATGTAGATCGAGATGAGTTGATCGAGCTTTGCCAAGAGCTAGATATCTTTGGCATTCCGAGTTTCGTTGCTTTTAACGATGGCAAAGAAATTGGACGCTATGTGAATAAAGAGCGAAAGACAAAAGAGCAGATCGTTGCCTTTTTAGAAGAGCTTAACATTCCTGCAAAATAGGTTATAAGAGTATGTTATAATAACAAAAAATGATTTTTTAGTGTGAAGGGAAGTTTTTTAAAATGGCTAAAGTTGAAGTGAATCACAGCAAATATGAAGGAATACGTTTTGATATTCAAGATGAAAATGTAATCCTAGTTGATATATTAGAAACAATTCCTTACGAATACGTAGGAAAAGATACACTAGTAACAATTCCGACAACAGAATTCACATCTGTATGCCCATGGTCAGGCCTTCCGGATTTTGCTGATATTATCATCAGCTATATTCCAAACGAAGATCTAGTGGAAATGAAATCTTTAAAATATTATTTAACTTCTTACCGTAATGTTGGAATCTACCAAGAGCATGCAACGAACCGTATTATGGAAGACCTTGCTAAACTCTTAAAACCAAAATATTTAAAGGTTACTGGAAACTGGAACGCTCGTGGCGGACTAGGAACAGAAGTAGTAGTAGAATATAAAGAAGATAGCAGCAAGTAATTGAAAAACCTCCGTTCGGAGGTTTTTCACGTTAAGTAGTGATTTAGGCATACAGAAAGGAGGAAAAAAATGAGCAGTTCAATCAAACTGAAAAAGACATTAGAAGAAAGACTATCTGGTACTGATCGTGAGTTTGCGTACGATAGAGAAGATGAGACACTTCGAATAACAGACAAGAAAACAGGGAAGGGGGTTTCTCTTTCGCTTGGAGGACTAAGTGCACGCTGGTCAAAGGAAAAAGATGCGCTCCTTGACAAGCTTGTTTATTACGTTGAAGAAGGATTAAAAGCTGCACATCAACAGGCTGACAACAACCCGTTGTCCACTATTTTTCCTGTAATACGCTCGGCATCTTTTCCTTTAGAAACACCTGAAGGAGAACTGCTTTTTTATCAAGAACATACAGCTGAAACAAGAATATATTATGCTTTAGACCTAGGCAAAACCTATAAACTTTTAACGAAAGATAAGATGACGGAGTTAAAAGTGGATGAGTCTCAAGTTCTTGATGCAGCTAGATTTAATGTAAAACGCTTGGCAACAGAGTATAAAGAGGACCAGGTTGCAGGCAATACGTTCTACTTCTTAAATCATAATGATGGATATGATGCGAGCAGAATTTTAAATGCAAATTTCTTAGAAGATATGAAGAAAAAGATTATTGGTGAAATGGCTGTGGCTGTACCACATCAGGATGTACTAATTATTGGGGATATCAGAAACAAACAAGGTTATGACATCTTAGCTCAGATGGCCATGCAATTCTTTATGAATGGGCGGGTTCCGGTTACAGCATTACCTTTTTTATATGAAAACAAAGAGTTGGAACCAATCTTTATACTAGCAAAGAACAAACCAGTAGAAGATGAAACAACTGATTGATAGACAATAAAAAGCCGCTAGAGCCTCTAGTGGTTTTTATTCTTATCTTTTTCACACGTATGTGCTATAGAAAATATTTATACTATTGTTTCTCTTCTATTTTCGCTACAATAAAGAAACAACCAACAGAAATAGGTGAGAAAATGAGTTGGATAAAAAAATTAATGAATACGTTTTTTGATGATGAAAATGAGGATGACTCCTTTTACGAGAAAGAGCAGGATCAGCAGCAGCCTGCAAAAAAACAGCGGGGGACTGAGGAAGTGAATATCACTCCTAAGAAAAAGCCTGCTCCTTTCGCAAATAATGCAAGAAGGCCGACACAATCGAATACACAGCACCCTGCAAAAATGTTGCATAAATATCCTGAGAATGCACCGTTCCGTTTTCCTGTCATTCCTGATGAAAAAACAGTAAAGCCATCCATCCAGCGACATACATACCAGCCGAAAGAAACGAACGTTTACAAGGAATCGATTCGGGAAGAAAAATCGTATCGAGAAGAACGGCCAGTTCGTGAACAGAGGCAGCAAAAAAATGAACAAAGAAGGTCTCCTGTTCAGGCAAGCGGGATCAATCAAGAGCCAAAACGACAACCGTTTAAAGCAACTCATGTTCCTTCTCCTGTATACGGTTTTGAAAGACGAAACAAAAAAGCTGCACAAGATATTCCTGTTACGAAGGATAAACAACCTGAAGTGAAATCAAGATTTACACCTACTGATGTTCCTTCTCCAGTGTACGGATATGGGAAGAGAAAGCCAGAAGGCATTCTGTTTATAGGAAGAGACATACCATCCAAAGAATTAGCTCCTGAAGAATTATTAAATACAATTCCTGCAGCAACAAAAGAAAGCTTGATTGATTCACAAGAAATTGTTCAACATGTGAACGCTAAGGTGGAGAATGATGTTACCGGGGAAAATGAACATCATAGGCATGCTGAAAAAGAAACACCCCCGCTTTTACTAGAAAATGAGGCAGATAAGCACTACACCTTAGATTCAGTAGAAATTCATACAGAGCCCGAAGCTGTGTATGAAATTGAGGAAGAATATGATGATGTTTCAGAAACTGAACGCCTTACAGAAGTTACAGAATCAGTTGATTTTAAGGAACCATACAACAATCTGAATGAACCTGAAAATTCGCATGATCAAAATTACATGGAACATTCTATAGTGGAAGAAACGAGATCTGCTGAAGAGGTAATACCTTCTGAAAACAAAGCTATACCAGAAATTGAAGAACAGAAGGTAGAGTCTCAGCCGAAACGTGAGGCGCCAAAGAGTGGCGGGCAATATGTTCCGTTCAATGTGCTCATGCTTAAAAAGGATCGGAAAAGTCAGGCGAACAAAAGTCAAGCTCATCCACTACAGCAAAACAGACACATAGCAACCACGGAAAGAAGTGTGCCAGTCACAGATGGAATTCGTGAAAATCAGCTTTTTGTTCCACTTTCTTTCTTAAATAAAGCAAAGGTGTCACTGGAAGATGATGATCTATGGCTAAACGAACAAAAACAAACCCTGCAGTCCACACTAGATAATTTTAATGTGAACGCAAAAGTAGTACACATGACAAAAGGTCCTGCAGTTACAAGATTTGAAGTTCAGCCTGCTCCTGGTGTTAAAGTAAATAAGATAACGAATTTAACAGATGATATAAAACTTAGTCTGGCTGCTCGAGACATAAGAATTGAAGCGCCGATACCAGGAAAGAACGCAATCGGTATAGAAGTGCCAAACCAGCATAGCAGAGCTGTGTTTCTGCGTGAGATAATAGAACATGATGTATTTAAGGACTCAGCTTCTTCTTTAACAGTTGCTCTAGGATTAGATATATCAGGGGCACCTGTTGTAACGGATCTGCAAAAAATGCCGCATGGATTAATTGCAGGAGCTACGGGTTCAGGTAAGAGTGTTTGTATTAATTCTATTCTTGTAAGCTTATTGTATAAATCAAAACCCGAAGATGTAAGGTTGCTGCTTGTTGATCCTAAAATGGTTGAACTTGCTCCTTACAATCATATCCCGCATCTAGTAACACCCGTTATTACGGATGCAAAAGAGGCCACTGCTGCATTAAAATGGGCAGTTGAAGAGATGGAACGCCGTTATGAAGAATTTGCAAAAACCGGTGTCCGTGAGATTAAACGATACAATCAGAAGATGGAAGAGGAACAGCACTATAAAAACAAGATGCCATACATTGTAGTGGTGATCGATGAGTTAGCAGATTTGATGATGGTTTCGCCTCAAGAAGTCGAAGAAGCAATCTGCCGAATAGCTCAAAAAGCTAGAGCCTGCGGCATTCACTTATTGCTGGCTACACAGCGTCCATCTGTTGATGTCATCACTGGTCTTATTAAAGCCAACGTACCGACACGAACAGCATTTGCCGTATCATCTGCAATTGATTCACGTACCATACTCGATATGAGTGGTGCAGAGCGATTACTAGGACGAGGCGATATGCTATTTATGGAAAACGGATCAAATAAAGCGGTCCGTATTCAAGGAACTTTCGTGTCGGACGAAGAGATCGAAGAAGTGACTCGTTACGTAAAAGAAGAATATCAAACGGATTATCTTTTTACTCGTGAAGAGCTGATTCAGCATCAGCAAACAACAGAAGTAGAAGATGAGCTCTTTGAAGAAGCTTGTTATTACGTAATTGAAGTCGGGGCGGCTTCATCTTCCAGTCTGCAGCGCAGATTTAGGATCGGTTACAACCGAGCAGCGAGATTAGTAGATATGATGGAAGGCTTTGGATTAGTATCTGAAGCGATGGGAAGTAAACCAAGACATGTTCTTCTAACACAAGAAGAGCTAGAGAGTCGACTATATAGCGGTGTAGAATAATATGGAGAGCTGGTCTTGGGAATGCCCGATACCAGCTCTTTCATTTTTTAAGAGAGAGGCATTTTCTACATATTGAGAACATAGCGCTAAGCAGTCTAGTATCCGTAGTTCTTGTCTTTTTCTAAACGCTCTTTTCTAATAGATTATTGTTTTCTAATCATTTTGTTCATTCGCTTCTTTGACAAGTTGATTGGAGTGGAAGGTGGGAGACTCCTGCGGGACAGGCGGGCAGTCCGAAAAGTGGAAGTGGCTCGTTCAGCCTCGAAAAGCAAAAGGTGAATGGACTTGGAAGGCGCACTTTGCCTTCTGAGCCATTTAGCTTTTGACCTCGAGGGGCTAGCCACTGCAACTAGGCAGGTGAGACACTTAAAAGTGAAACGTTAAGAATGTGGCTCACCGCCTGCCCCGCGGAAAGCGAGCATCTGGAACGGAAATCAACCTCTTACAAAGACAACAAAGCTCACGGAAACAAACCAAACAAATGATTTCCTTGAGTTATTGCGTCTTGTTCGCTATTATAGTGTGGGGAATAGTTCCCTTCTTTTTATACGATGTAAATAGTCATGAGGAGTAAATCGATGAAAGAAATAGAATTAAAGCTGCAAGGTAAAATCAAGCGGCTTACAAATAAAACATTTAAATTTGATGAACGTATCAGAGAAGGCTGGTTCTCTGCTGTTTATTTTTTAAAAACATGTGAGATTGTAGAATCTTTCAAACCTGAAAATATTGTTACGATGCAGTTTTTTCAAAAAAGCGATGCGGTCTTATGCGGTTCTGACGAAGCGATTGCACTTATCAAAACGTTTGCCAAAAACCCGGAATCTTTAGAGATCTACTCGCTAAAAGACGGTGATAAAATATCTCCATTTGAAACAGTTCTGACGATTAAGGGTCCATATCAAAACTTTGGTTTCTTAGAAGGAATGATCGATGGAATTCTAGCCAGAAGAACGTCAGTTGCAACGAATGTTTATAATGTCGTTAAAGCAGCAAGTAAATCTGGAGTACAGAAACCGGTCATCTTCATGGGAGACCGAGATGATCATTTTGCACAGCAAGCAGGAGATGGTTATGCGTCCTATATCGGAGGATCAACAGCACAAGCTACACATGCAATGAACGAGTGGTGGGGCAAAAAAGGAATGGGTACGATGCCTCATGCACTGATACAAATTTTTAACGGAGATATTGTGGAAGCTACAAAAGCGTATCACGCGAAATACCCTGAAGACGATCTTATCTCTCTCGTTGACTATAACAACGATGTGATTACAGACGCTCTAAAAGTTGCGAGAGAGTTTGGTGAAACGTTAAAAGGGGTAAGGGTTGATACTTCGAGAACAATGGTAGATCAGTACTTCTTTAGAAATCCAGATGTGCTAGGTTCATTTGACCCTAGGGGTGTTAATCCTGAACTCATATTTGCACTTCGCAAAGCACTGGATGAAGAAGGGTTCCACCATGTGAAAATAGTAGTAAGCGGTGGATTTAAGAAAGAACGAATTGAACAGTTTGAAGAGCAAAAAGTTCCTGTAGATATTTATGGAGTCGGAAGCAATCTATTAAAGATCAACATAGGATTTACAGGTGACAATGTAATGATGAATGAGCAGCATCAAGCCAAAGCAGGAAGAATCTATCGCCATAACCCTAGGCTAGAGCTTGTAGAATAGTCTACTGAAAATCATTTTTTAGGAGAATTTGGGTAAAAATAGGTAGGCATTGATTTATCATTTCTCTATCATGGTGATGAGGCAACAACTTTGCTATAATGGTTCAAGTGTTCAAGAATCAAGCCTGAATGTGCATAAATAACCAATCTATACATCAGGCATATAATAATACAAATAGGCCTTTTAGAAGGTGTTCTTTTTGTGGAGGGCTACACATGACAAAATACCATTTTATTGGAATTAAAGGGACAGGAATGAGCCCGCTGGCACAAATTCTTCATGACATTGGTCATGATGTACAAGGATCAGATATTGAACAATATATCTTTACACAGGCGGCACTTGAAGAAAAAAACATTCCGGTTCTACCGTTTGACAAAAACAACATTAAAGAAGGTCAAACCATTATTGCGGGCAACGCATTTGGTGAGCAGCATGAGGAGATTCAAGCTGCGAATGAAAAGAATATTCCTATTCACAGATATCACCATTTCTTAGGTGAGTTTCTATCTAACTTCACTTCTATTGCTGTAACAGGTTCGCACGGAAAAACTTCTACAACAGGATTACTAGCTCATGTTGTAGGCGCAGCAAAACCTACCTCGTATTTAATAGGAGATGGGACTGGAAAAGGAAGCAAGGGTAGCGAATATTTTGTGTTTGAATCATGTGAATATCGCAGACACTTCCTTTCTTATCACCCAGATTACGCAATCATTACAAACATTGATTTTGACCACCCTGATTATTTTACTGATCTAAAAGATGTGATCAGTGCTTTTCAATCGATGGCCATGCAAGTGAAGAAGGCTATTATTGCATGTGGTGATGATGCTAATCTTCAAGAAATACATGCTCAGGTTCCAGTAGTGTTTTACGGCTTTGGCGACCATAATGATTTTCAAGCGAAAAATATTAATCGTGGTGACGAAGGTACTACTTTTGACGTATTTGTACGCAACACATTTTACGGAACTTTCCAGATTCCAGGGTTTGGAACACATAACGTATTGAATGCATTAGCCGTAATTGCGATATGTCATTATGAAACACTTCCGATGGATATTATTAAAGAGCAGCTGAAGACTTTTACTGGCGTTAAAAGACGTTTTTCTGAAAAAACGGTTGGCGATCAAATCTTGATCGATGACTATGCGCATCATCCAACAGAAATTAAAGTAACGATTGAAGCGACAAAATATAAATATAAAAATCGTGAAGTAGTTGCAATCTTCCAGCCGCACACCTTTACTAGAACAAAGACATTCTTAGATGAATTTGCGGCAAGCTTAAGGGAAGCGGATCATGTTTATCTATGCGATATCTTTGGTTCTGCAAGAGAAAATGCAGGAAACCTTTCAATTGAGAACTTGAAAGAAAAGATTCCAAATGCTAAATTGATCTCAGAAGAAAACGTAGATGTATTAAAAGAGTATAATGATGGAGTATTGTTGTTCATGGGAGCTGGTGACATCCAGAAATTCCAAAGAGCGTACGAAGAAACGCTGACTGCAACTCCATAAAAAAGAGACTTGCCGATTTCGGCAAGTCTTTTTTTAATAGCTTCATTTCAGCTTTGGAAAGTAGTTGCTTTCCGTTCCAGGTGCTTCGCTTTCCGCAGGGCAGGCGGTGAGCCACATTCGTATCGTTTCACTTTTAAGTGTCTCACCTGCCCGCCTGTCCTGCAGGAGTCTCTCACCTTCCACTACAATCAACTGTTCAAAGAAGACATCAAAAAACATTAATAAGCAACAATCCTATAGAAGAAAGCCTTTTAATAAGCTTTGTATTTAACTGGTGTTGTTAATAATTCAGGATTACTTTAAGTTCTCAGGGTTTAATTGCTCCAGCTCAGGCAGAACGAAGACGCCATCTTTACGAATCAATACATCGTCAAAGTAGATTTCTCCGCCGCCGTAATCAGGACGCTGAATCATAACCATATCCCAATGGATGTTGGATTCATTTCCGTTATAGGCTTCTTCGTATGCTTGACCAGGAGTGAAGTGGAAGCTGCCATCAATCTTCTCATCAAATAAAATATCCTTCATTGGATGTTTGATGAATGGGTTAACTCCGATCGCAAATTCCCCAACATAACGAGAACCTTCATCTGTGTCAAAAATCTTGTTAATACGTTCTGAGTCGTTTGCGGTAGCATTAACAATCTTTCCGTTTTCAAAGGTAAGCTGTACATTTTCAAAAGTAAACCCGTTGTATGGAGATGGTGTGTTATAAGAGATCGTTCCGTTAACTGAATCTTTAACTGGAGCCGTAAATACTTCACCATCTGGAATATTGTTTTGCCCAGAACATTTGATAGATGGGATATCTTTGATTGAAAATGATAGATCAGTACCTGGTCCAGTAATGCGAACTTTATCTGTCTTATCCATCAAATCTTTTAAAGCAGTCATCGCATCATCCATTTTTCCATAATCCAAGTTGCAAACTTCAAAATAGAAGTCTTCAAATGCTTCTGTACTCATGCTAGCTGATTGTGCCATAGAAGCGTTTGGATAGCGAAGTACACACCATTTCGTCTTTTTAATACGAATCTTGCGGTGCATCGCAAAAATTGTTTTTTCATAAAGCGCCATTTTCTCAGATGGTACATCTGACATTTCATTGATGTTGTCGCCTGAACGAAGACCGATGTAAGCGTCCATCTCGCTCATTAAATCACCTTCATGCTTAGCGATCATCTCCATTTGTTCTTCAGAAGCTTGTGTGTATTGTGCGCGCATAACAGCATGATCTTTTAATAATACGAATGGATACCCACCAGCTGCATATGCTTCTTGAACAAGTGCGTTTACTAATTCTTTTTGCAGCCCAAAGTTTTCAATTAAAACTTTTTCGCCCTTTTGCAGATTTACTGAGTATGTAATCAAGTTTTTTGCGAGTTGTTGGATTCTTGGATCTCTCATTGTTGTTAAAGCCCCCTAAATATATTTAATATCTTCTTTATTTTAACTTAATTTAAACAATTTGTAATGTTCTAGAAAAGGATTTTGACGAATCAGAAAGAATACTTAATAAAAACACGTTTCCTTTGATAAAAACTCGGGAAAAAGCAATAATATACTTTCAGGAGGTGTCTCGTTTAATGGAAATCATTATTTCTATCAGTGTAGCTCTAATCGCAGTTGCATTTGTCGTACTCGTTTATTTTTTATCAAGGGCATTGAAATCTTTACAAACCACCCTCGATCATGTCGCGGTAACGCTAGAAAGTCTAGAAAAACAATTAGATGGCGTAACGCGCGAGACAACCGATTTGTTACATAAGACAAACCAGTTAGCTGAGGATGTTCAAAAGAAATCAGATTCTCTTAACCATGTTTTTTCTGCAGTACAAGATTTTGGTCAATCTGTTCAAAAGGTGAACCAATCTGTCCGCAAAGTAACTGACCAAATAACGGTTGAAACAGAGCGACAGTCTAAACAAATATCGCAAGCGGTTCAATGGGGTAACGCAGCATTGAATTTATGGGAGAAATACAAACTCAAAAAATCCAATGTTGAAACAACACAAAGACAATATTCTAGAGGAGGAGTGTAAATGAGCAACAACAACAATCAAAACATTGACAGCAAAGATTTTATTATCGGTGCTCTTGTTGGTGGTATGTTAGGAGCTGCAGCAGCGCTTTTATTAGCGCCTAAAGCGGGTAAGGAATTGCGTAGCGACCTGAACGAACAGGCGGTATACCTAAAGGATAAAAGTAACGAGATCTCTCATTTGGCTCGTGAAAAATCCTCAAATATTGTTCGTACAGTATCTGAGCAATCAAATCAAGTTGCAACAAAAGTGAAGGATTTAACTTCAAATCTTCGCAAAGACATCGATAAGTGGCGTTTAAAAGAAGAAGAAAATGCTTCAGAATTGTATGGTGAAATTACAGACGACATTCAGGACGAAGCGCAATTAGATTACGATCCTGCAAACGAGCAAGAATTAGTAGAGCAAAAATATTGATAAGTAAACTGTAAATATGAAAAGATAAGAAAAAGAACTTGTTTCTTTTTCTTTTCTTTTTAATATGGAGGTAGATGTTGATATGTCACTTATTCAATTACACAACGAACAAGACTGGAATTTAGTTAAAGAGCAAAGAAACCGTATCATTATTATGAAAAACAGTACAACATGTCCTGTAAGTCATGAAGCGTTTAAGGAATACCAAAAATTTGCTGCTGATCACGGAAGCGAAACGTTATATTACTTGAACGTACAAGATTCAAGACCGCTTTCCAATTTGATTGCTGAACAAACAGGTGTGAAGCATGAATCTCCACAAGTATTAATCTTTGAAGGTGATACAGTGGTATGGCATGATTCTCACTGGAACATTACAAATAAAAAACTTGCTCAAGCAAACGAAAAAACAAAAGCGTAGCAGAATCCTGCTGCGCTTTTTCTCTAGCCTTTAAACAAGCACTTCAAATTTAAGAATCAAGTGGTCACCCGTTTGGAGTTCTGTTTGGAAGCCAGCTTTTTCATTATTTTTTAAGATAATAAGACTTTCACCAGGTTGTGGCTGAATCGTTAAATCTACCTGTGTAAATACATCCTGAAAAATAAATGGTTGATGATTCCTCTTTCTCATAATTAACTCATCATTTGCCATTAGGATTGAATCGGCATGCAATTCTTCCCCATCTCGATAAAATGTGAAAAGAGGACGGGTTAATGTTATTTCTTCACCATTAAAAGTCACCGTACATGACTGAATTAAGTTGACTTCAAGAACTTCAATCGCGTTTTTTAAAGTGATTTGCTGATCTCTTAAGCTTATACATGTTAGATGATCTTCGTCACTCCAATCATCATGCTCTGTTATAGCTTTGCCATTCAAACAAAATGAATGATTGGGAGAATACGATAGGTTAACAGGCTTACCATCAATTAAAATTGAAAAAATAGATTCATCCGATGTTCTTATCCATCCTTTTAGATCAAGAATATCGGAAATCTTTGAAGGATAAACGGTTCTACAGTCATCTTTATCTTTTAATATAGTCTCTGGACTAACGAGTTGGTGATTTACATAATAAAGAGTCTCAAATTCTTCAGGTTCTCCATTTATATATAGGGTTTTAACCGTGTGAGTTTGAAAAGCGTCCTTAACAGAGATAGCAGCATCAGCACCATTTTTTCCTTCTTCAAAATGAATTACAGCACCTTCAACAATTTCATCTGTAATTGAAGCAGATGTACCATCCATAGTGATTACAGGAGATGATCCTACTTCACCTTTGAACATCATCACTTCTTGGTTCATACGTACCATTAAACCCATTCCAGGTTTTCCGTAAAGTTTTGAAAGGTTGGCTCCTGCTGCAATTAGTGCATCTCCAATCGTCAGCATTTTTACTTGAAACAAACGAATCATTTTTCCATTAACCGTGACCGTCACATATCTTACCGGATTCTCTTTAGCTGCAATTCCTATGCCTACAGGAGTTACTAGTTCAGGACCCTCGTCCTTGAGAGTTGGTATTAAAGACTGAATCGCATTAACCCCGCGAACGGCTACACGTTCTATCGGGAGATTGAGTTTATCCGCCATTTTCTCGCGTAAAGTTGGGGTTAAGCTGCCGCCTCCTACTAGCATAACAGCCTGGGGAGCTTTTGCGTTTAGCTGGAAGATCTCACGTGTAATACCTTCAGCAAGATTTTCGATAGATTTCTCAATGGCCAAAATCACTTCATCTTTACTCTTTTTAGATGGAAACCCAAGTATATCTGTGTACTCGACATATTCACTGTCGACCAGAGACCGTTTAACGTGTTCAGCGATTGGAAAATCAAGCAGAAACTCTGAACTCACGGCTTCTGTGATCTCATCTCCTGCTATCGGCACCATTCCATAAGCGACAATAGTTCCTTGGGCTGTAATGGCAATATCTGAAGTTCCTGCCCCGATATCTACAAGTGCAACATTTAATTTCCTCATAGAAGAAGGAATAAGCACATTGATTGCTGCAATCGGCTCTAAGGTTAGTGCTTCCATTTCTAGGTCAGCTTCTTGTAATGCTTTCATTAAGGAATCGACAACCACTCTTGGCAAGAAGGTAGCAATGACTTCCACACTGGCTGTATTTCCTTGTTGCCCGATAAAACTCCCGATCTCTTGGTCATCCAGGTAATAGTGCAGCACGGAATATCCGACGCAATCGTAGAGCAGGTTCGATTTTTCATCTAATAGACGTGCTAACTGATTTTGAGCTTGCTGAACCGCTGCGAGCTCCATTTGTATGACTTCTTGTTGAAAAGAAACAGCGTTTAATGTGATATCTTTTTCAGAACGGCCTTTTACAGTTTTTAATGCCCTTCCTGCTGCAGCCACACATACTCTGTTTAGTGGTCCAACTTCTAGTTCGAGCTGTTTTTTTATGTTTTTAATCACTTTTGCAACGGCAGGTATATGATGAATCTGGCCATCGAGCATAGATCTTTCATCGTGCTCAATCGTTTTCATATGCAAAACTTCATATTTTCCGTTCGAATGCTGCCTTAAAATCATTCCAACAACCGAACGTGTGCCGATATCTAGTGCAAATAAAAGATTTTTGTCCACGAAGGCACCTCTTTTTGATACGATAGACGTATTGGTAGTAGTCGCATGCATAGTTATAGCAAACGTCCTAATTATTAGAAATGTATCATATTTCTTACAATATATAAATACTGAGGTGCACATATATGAATCATCTAGAATTGAACACGTTACGGACAGAACTTGATGATGTGAATAAGGAGCTATTGGCCTTAATCAATAAACGAGGTGAACTTGTTCAGAGAATCGGTAAGATTAAATCAGCTCAAGGAATGAAAAAGTATGATCCTGTAAGAGAGAGACACATGCTCGATCTTATTTCATCAGACAATGAAGGGCCATTCGAAACAAGCACACTTCAGCATCTATTTAAAGAAATCTTTAAAGCGGGGCTTGAATTGCAAGAGGATGACCACAAAAAAGAACTTCTTGTTTCGAGAAAACAAAGACCAGAGGATACGATTATAACCGTTAAGGGAACGCGCGTCGGCGATGGAAACCCAATCATGATTGCAGGTCCTTGTGCGGTCGAAAGCTATGAACAAACGGCAGAAGTGGCAGAAGCCATTACAAAAAATGGTCTTAAAATCCTGCGTGGAGGCGCCTATAAACCTCGAACATCTCCATATGATTTTCAAGGTTTAGGAGTGGAAGGTCTTCAGATTTTAAAACGAGTTGCTGATGAATTCAACTGCGCAGTGATCAGTGAAATTGTTCACCCGCAAGACCTTGAAGAAGCATGTGAATATTTGGATATCATTCAGATCGGTGCAAGAAACATGCAAAACTATGAACTGTTAAAAGAAGCCGGTAAGCTTAATAAGCCAATTCTATTAAAAAGAGGGCTTGCAGCAACAATTGAAGAGTTTATAAATTCAGCAGAGTACATCATGTCTCAAGGAAACGGACAAATCATTCTTTGTGAACGAGGAATTCGAACGTATGAAAGAGCAACCCGAAACACGTTAGATATAACAGCAGTACCGATCCTAAAACAAGAAACTCACCTTCCTGTCTTCGTAGATGTCACGCATTCAACAGGCAGAAAAGATTTGCTTCTTCCAGCTGCAAAAGCAGCTCTAGCCATTGGAGCAGATGGGGTAATGGCAGAAGTCCATCCAGACCCAGCAGTAGCTTTATCTGATGCTGCTCAGCAAATGAACATAAAAGAATTTGAACAATTTATAGAAAAGCTTGTATCATCAGGTTTCCTAAAAATGAACCAGCTGGTTTGAAAAAATAATAATTCTTTTCTTAGAGGTTGTTGCTTACAAAGCTCATTTTATTTTCTTCTACGATAATTGAGTGGAGTGGAAGGTGGGAGACTCCTGCAGGACAGGCGGGCAGGTGAGACACTTAAAAGTGAAACGGTAAGAATGTGGCTCACCGTCTGCCCTGCGGAAAGCGAACACCTGGAACGGAAATCAACGACTTCCAATAGCATCAAGATTTACGAAAACAGCCCACAGAAATAAAGAAACCGGTCAGCCTGTTAGATAAAAGCTGCCGGTTTTTTTAGTATGTAAAGAAGCTGTATAAAAAGAGTATGATTCTTCCTATTTTCGCCAAAAATAAGCAAAACAGGAGTGTTATCTTTATTTCCATTTTAAATGTATGAATATATCGTGAAACATGTCCCTATTCGTTGCCTACTTTACTACTTTATCGTATGATAATAGCATTACATAAGCTGTCGGATATGCAGTATTATAAGGAGGATTTTTTTTGAATACAACAATTTATGACGTGGCTCGCGAGGCAGGTGTCTCAATGGCAACGGTTTCACGTGTAGTTAACGGAAACCCTAACGTTAAGCCATCAACGAGAAAGAAAGTACTTGAGGCCATCGAGAGACTAGGCTATCGTCCAAACGCGGTAGCAAGAGGGCTAGCGAGCAAAAAAACTACAACTGTAGGTGTAATCATTCCTGATATCTCCAGCATATTCTTTGCGGAGTTAGCACGTGGAATAGAAGATATCGCAACGATGTATAAATACAACATCATTCTGTGTAACTCAGATCAGAATAAGGAAAAAGAAATCCATCTCTTAAATACATTGCTCGGTAAACAAGTAGATGGAATCGTATTTATGGGCGGCAAAATTACAGAAGAACATGTTGAAGAATTCAAGCGTGCAGCAGTTCCTATCGTAATGGCAGCGACAGTTGACATGAACGAAGAGGTTCCATCTGTAAACATTAACTATCAAGATGCTGTTTATGAAGCCGTATCCCACTTGCTTGAAAAAGGGCATTCATCTGTAGCTATGGTTACAGGGCCACTTGAAGATCCGATCAACGGATATTATAAGTTTAACGGTTACCGAAAAGCTTTAGAAGAACACGGGAAAAAAGTTGATGAAAGCCAAGTATTCGTTGGAGAATACACATACGATTCTGGTATTGAAGCTGTTGAAAGTTTCCTGGACAGCGGTAATACTCCATCAGCCGTTTTTGTAGGTACCGATGAAATGGCACTTGGTGTTATTCATGGTGCTCAAGATCGGGGTCTGAAAGTACCTGAAGATATTGAAGTGATCGGATTTGACAATACAAGACTTGCTACTATGGTTCGTCCTACTTTATCTACAGTTGTTCAGCCGATGTATGATATCGGAGCAGTTGCGATGCGTTTATTGACTAAACTGATGAACAAGGAAACGGTTGAAGAACATACGGTTGTATTACCTCATCGTATTCAGTTCAGAGAATCTACAAAACAATAATGAAGTGTTGAGGTGGGAGAAGTGAAGATTGGCATCATCGGTGCGATGGACGAGGAAATCGTTTATATGAAAGAAGCACTAGATATATATGGGGAAAGTGTTTTCGCACAAAATAAATTTTATGAAGGCACACATCATAACAAAGAAGTCGTGCTGTGTAAGTCCGGTGTTGGTAAGGTAAATGCTGCGATAACGACTCAAATCTTAATCGATAGATTTCAAGTTACTCATGTGCTTTTTACAGGGGTAGCTGGTGCACTTGATCCTGAACTAGAAGTAGGAGACATCGTGATATCATCGAGTGCAATGCAGCATGACATTGATGCTTCGGCACTAAGTCCAGACTTTCCAAAAGGGACGATTCCTATGTTTGCTTTCGATTCTGAATTTAAAGCAGATGCACAACTCATTAAATTAGCAGAGAATGCTGCTGAACGATTATATGGGCCTAAAGTTAAAGTAGGAAAAGTGTTAAGCGGTGATCAATTCATAGCTGACCGTGAGCTTGTAGAAACATATTCTGCTCTTTTTAATGGTACGTGTATTGAGATGGAAGGTTCTGCTGTTGCTCAAGCATCTTTCCTAAACGAAGTACCATTCGTAATTATCCGTTCAATCTCTGATAAGGCGAATGGTGAAGCGCCGGCTAGCTTTGCCGAGTTTACAGCATTAGCAGCACGACGGTCTTCTGATATGGTAGAGAGCATTATAGAAGCATTATAAGGTATATTTTCTAAGCTGGCTCATCATCCATGATGGGTCAGTTTTTTGGTTCTTAAGCCCGAGATATTGTCGAAAATCGGATAAAATCATTTATACGTGAAATTAATTTAGATTACCGTGAAATTAATTGGATTTACCGTGGTTATATTTAAGATTACCTTGAAATTATGAAAATGCACAACAGAAATCAGTCTCGAACAGCGCCTGTTAACACAAAAAGAGGACTAAAACGCTTAGTCCTCTTTTTCTTTATGAACTTCTTTATGAACTTTTACGTATGGAATATAGACTCTTTTCTAATGTTGCTCTGTTTTTTGATGTGATTTCATCTTTTCTTGGGATTGGCTTATAGATGCCAGACTCATCTTCCCACGTCTGTGGAAGCGGATGCTTCGCTTCATTCGTCCATCGCTCTAGCCAGTTTTCAGCGATTTGTCCTGAAGGAGCCAGTCCATTCATCACACACCATAAGTATGACCACGCTCTTGGCACCACCCGCCAAATATCATAACCGCCTCCGCCTGTAGCAATCCAGCGGCCGCCGCAATACTTTTCAGCTACTTCTTTTGCAATCCTAGGAATTTCTGTATAGGTCTTCATCGTAACTGACAGATGTGTTAAAGGATCATAATAATGAGCATCGACCCCATTTTGTGTAATGATGACATCTGGCTTAAAAAACTCGGCAACTTCCCACAGACTCTTCTCATAACATTCTAAGAACGATTCATCTTCAGTAAAAGCATCTACAGGTACATTGAATGAGAAACCGTATCCCTTACCTGCACCTTTTTCATGAATGGATCCTGTACCGGGAAACAGATAGCGTCCCGTCTCATGTATGGATAATGTGCAAACGTCAGGATCGTCATAAAAGGCCCATTGTACGCCATCTCCATGATGGGCATCAGTATCCACATAGAGTACTCGAGCATTGTATTTCTGTTTCATGTATTCAATCGCGATGGAGCTGTCATTATAGATACAGAACCCAGATGCTTTTCCTCTAAATCCATGATGAAGTCCTCCACTCAAACTTAAAGCATGTTTCGCTTTCCCTTCCATCACCCAATCGACAGCTGTTAACGTGGCTCCTACAATCCAGCTGCTTGCTTCATGCATGTTAGGAAATATTGGGGTATCTTCTGTACCCAATCCATAATTTAAAGCGATCTCCCCTTTAAGCTGACCTTCTCCAGCTTTTCTTACCGCATCAACATACCCTTTATCATGAATCAGCATGATCTCATCATCCGTTGCTTTTCTAGGAGTGACGATCTGATCGTCATTCAAGCACCCTGAATCTTTTAATAACTCGTAAGCGAGCTGCACCCTGAGCTGATTAAAAGGGTGAGTATCACTAAACTTATATCCTAAAAGATCTGGTGAATAGACAAAAACAGAATCATTTTTCATGTTGTTCACCCGGAACAGGTGGCCATTTCACTTCATAGCCATTTTCGATCAAGTGTTCAATGACAGGAAGGGGATTCATCGTTCCAACCCTGAAAACAATAATCTTTTCTTTTTCATTATGAGAAGGATATACGAGAACAGAGCTGATATTTAAGTGAAAATCTTTCAAAACACTCGCTACTTTAGCCAATTGACCTGCTTCGTTCGGAACTGCCACCTCTAGATGAGATCCAGGCTGATGCGTGCCTGTCAATTGTATAAATGCATGCAGCATCTCACGCTCTGTAACTAGACCGGCAAGCTTTTTCTCCTCAAGTACAGGAATGCAGCTGATGTTATGTTCAGAAAAGATAGTTGATAATTCTTCTGCTATATCAAGTGGATGTGCTGTAAAGGCAGCGGGTTTCATAATGCTCGATACTGGCTTTTCAAAATCTTCCGGATGTTCGTTTTGGTGAAAAATAGATGGACTTGCATCTTTTATTTCGCGGTCTGTAATGAGTCCTAATAAGCTGCCATTGTTATCAATAACAGGCAGGTTTCGAATATCACTCTCTAACATTAGTTTTAAAGCTGTACCGATCGTTTCGTTTTCATGAATCGTTACAACATTTTTTTGCATCATATTTTGAACGATCATCATGTACCACTCCTATTTTCTTCTCTATAGACTTACTGTTTTCCACATCGCTTAATACATAAATCGATTCTTAAACCTCAGCCGGTCGAATTGCTGAACGGTATCTAAATCAATCCTCTTTCCGATTCGAACCATCAAGCAATTGGCTGGGTGTGAACTGATTTCAGGGTCATCAGTAGCCATATACTCAAGACCACCTGCGTTCATCATTTTTTCCATAACTTTGCGGTAATCCCAGACTGATAGTTTTGTACCTTTTAAATCCCAGTGCCAATAATACTCTGTTGTGATAATAATATAATCTTCCATCGCGTCATCCATCATAGAAACCTTCAAAAGTGTTTTTCCAACCTTAAAATTGCGATAATCCGGGATTACCTCTATAGCCCCTAACTCTAGTAAACGCTCCATGTTACCTTCTGACCAACGTTCAAGAGGGTCAGGGTAGACGTATGTAACATAACCGATAACGGTATCTTTATTTTTCGCGATAATAATTCTGCCTTCATCAAGTTTTGCTATCTCAGTAACAGCCTTTTTTTGCTCGTTTGCGGGTCTGAACGCCTTTAGGTCTTCATGAAAATAAAGTCCCTCTAGTGTATCAGCTGACACGGGTCCCTCAACAGTAATTGTGCCATGAGCTGTTTTTAAAGCAACGCAGTTATATGTTTTATTATGTTTCATGTCTACACCACCTAGATTTGTTTCCAATTCCTATTATACATGATAAAAGGCATTTGTAAGGGTTTACAATTGCTTTTTATAGATCATTCTAATAAGTTAAAAAATTTTGATAATATGATATACTGAAAGAGATATTTAATAGGGAAGGGAGATTTAGCAATGAAACTGGAAGCGCTTCCGATAATAAAAGGTGATTTTAATCTTCAAGATTACGAGGCAGCATACGGAGCATTTGATTGGAATGACATTGAGAAAGAATTCTCCTGGCACAAAACAGGGCGAGTAAATATGGCGTATGAAGCCATTGACCGTCATGCAGCATCCCATCGTAAAAACAAAGTAGCTCTTTACTTTTCCGATCAAAAAAGAGATGAAAAGTATACATTCAAGGACATGAAAGAAATGTCCAACAAAGCGGGTAATATGCTTCGTCAAGTTGGAGTTGAAAAAGGAGACCGCGTCTTTATTTTCATGCCGCGTTCACCTGAACTATACTTTACTTTCCTTGGAGCGATCAAACTAGGAGCAATCGTTGGACCTCTATTTGAAGCGTTTATGGAAGGTGCGGTACGCGACAGACTTGAAGACAGTGAGGCGAAGGTGCTTGTCACTACCCCTTCACTTCTAGAGCGTGTGCCAGTTGATGAGCTGCCTAAGTTGAAGAATGTAATCTTGGTAGATGAGGGTGTAAAAGAAGAAGGACCATATATAAATTATTTTGATCGTATGAAAAAAGCGTCAAGAGACCTCGATATTGAGTGGGTGGACCGTGAAGATGGATTGATTCTTCACTATACATCAGGTTCTACTGGAAAACCAAAAGGGGTGCTGCATGTTCATAATGCGATGCTTCAGCACTATCAGACTTCTAAGTGGGTACTAGATTTGAAAGAAGACGATGTTTATTGGTGTACAGCCGACCCAGGCTGGGTAACAGGAACATCTTATGGAATATTCGGTCCATGGTTAAATGGAGCATCAAGCGTTATCCGTGGCGGCCGTTTTTCTCCTGAAGATTGGTATGGAACGATCGAAAATTATGGTGTTACAGTCTGGTATAGCGCTCCAACGGCATTCCGTATGCTCATGGGTGCGGGAGATGAAGTAGTTAAGAAATTTGATATGTCATCGCTGCGTCATATTTTAAGTGTAGGTGAGCCGCTCAACCCTGAAGTTGTCAGATGGGGTATGAAGGTGTTCAATCTTCGTATTCATGACAACTGGTGGATGACAGAAACTGGCGGACAGCTGATCAGTAACTATCCTGCTATGGAGATTAAACCAGGATCGATGGGTAAACCGTTTCCTGGTGTTGAAGCAGCTATTATTGATGATCAGGATAACATCTTGCCTCCATATCGAATGGGCAACTTAGCGATTAAAAAAGGGTGGCCGTCTATGATGCGTTCCATCTGGAATAATCCTGAAAAATATGATTCGTACTTTACCCCAGGAGGCTGGTATGTTTCTGGAGATTCGGCTTATATGGATGAAGAGGGGTACTTCTGGTTCCAAGGAAGAATTGATGATGTAATCATGACCTCTGGAGAACGAGTTGGTCCATTTGAAGTAGAGAGCAAGCTTGTTGAACATCCAGCTGTAGCAGAAGCTGGTGTTATCGGTAAGCCAGACCCAGTTCGCGGTGAAATCATCAAGGCGTTTATTGCGCTTCGTTCTGGTTATGAAGCAAGTGAAGAACTAATAGAAGAAATTCGCAGTTTCGTTAAATCAGGTCTTGCAGCACATGCAGCTCCGCGTGAAATTGAATTCCGTGATAAGCTTCCAAAAACAAGAAGCGGTAAGATCATGCGTCGCGTTCTAAAAGCGTGGGAACTAGATCTGCCAACAGGTGATCTGTCTACGATGGAAGACTAAAATCCTACCAATGATAAAACCCTCGAAATCAATTCGAGGGTTTTTTGTCTTTCTTATTATCTTGTGTAGTTGCCGGAGGCGGATCGCCGTTACCAGGATCTGTTGGTGGCGGTGGCGGATCTTGTGGTTCTCCAGGCTTATCTCCACCGGTTGGTGGTGGAGGAGTTGCTGGCTCAGAAGGTGGTTTCTTTTCTCCAACCTGAACTTTCGTTTGAGCCGGGGATTCCTTGCCAGCAATATCAACGGCCGTTACGTAAACCACTCCGTTTGGTACTTTTGCAGACGTTTTATCAGCCGTTACAGAGCCGATCTTTTTAAACGAACTGCCGTCAGCAGAGTGATAGATGCGATATCCGATAACATCACTCTCTCCATGAGAAGACCATGAAAGGATACCATCAGACATCTTTGTTCCAGCGACAGGAGATGGAACTTTACCATTCTCTTTTAATTCTTTCTCTGGAACGATGTTATCTAAAAGATTCGTTGTTTTCGTTAATTTATTCAATGCTTCTAAGCCCAGTTCTTTTAAGAACTCTTCCTTGATTAATACACCATCTTTCGTGAACTCTTGTGGTGTAGAAGGAAGTGCTTTATATTTCGCATCTCCTACAAGGACGTAACGACCTTTTGTGAGTGTGTCATCCACTTCTTTTGGTGTGAACTTTGCATTAAACAAATCTGTTGTAACTAAACCAGCACTTCTGCATAGATCAGAAGGCAGTTTACCTGAAATACCGCAGATTTCACGGCGTACAATTCCTGAAGGCATCGCAAACCTTTGCTCAGGATCCATTAACTGCGGTGAATGTTTATAAGCTGCGTTAGCGAGAAGCGCCCAAATACGCTGATTTCGTTTTCCTGTTCCGCCATCACCCTTAACGAGTGAGTCTGGTGTGTCATATCCTAGCCAAACCCCTAAGGAAACATTAGGATTTGAACCAACAAACCAAGAATCATAATCATCATTCGTCGTACCTGATTTTCCTGCCCAATCTGAATTAAAAGCAAGATAACGATTGATGTGGCTTCCTGTACCTCCATTAACAACATCACGCATCATATCAAGAAGTAAAAAAGATGTTTGCGGAGAATACACTTGTACAGGTTCTGATTTATGTTGATAGATTAGATCGCCATCATTTGATTCAATCTTTTCAATCATGTACGCGTCGACGAAGTTACCTCCATTTGCAAAAGTTGCAAACGCGTTTGTATTTTCTTCAACGGTAACACCGTTTGTCATTCCTCCGATAGCAAGAACTGGTGCTCCTCTATCATTCGGGCTTATAGAAGTCACTCCCATTCTAGCTAATCTATTTAAAGCTTCATCCGTATTTACACGCATATAGCTTCTAATAGCTGGTGTGTTCCTTGAATACTTTAAGGAATGTCTAACTGAGACAAGACCATCGTATTTACCATCCCAGTTTCCGATTGAATGTGAACCATATTGGATTGGTGAATCAGGTACGATGGATCCTGGCTGAACTTTACCCGTTTCAAGTGCAAGAGAATAGGCAAGTAAAGGCTTCATAGTTGAACCATTTTGTCTTTTCATGACTGTGGCATGGTTCGTTTGTTCGCGATTGAAATCTCGGCCTGCTACGAAACTAATAATCTTACCCGTCTTGTTGTCGATGAGAGTAGCACCGACTTCCTCAGGCTCAGGTTTTTCTAATTTTTTATTTCCAACATACTCATTTGCAGGTCCAAACAAATTAGCATTAGCGATTACGGCCTGCATCTCATCATATATTTTTTGATTGATTGTCGTATGTATCTTAATGCCTTTTTGTCTTACTTGAACTCGAGCATTATCTTCATATTCCTTTAGTTCTTCAGGAGTTAAATCCCCAATTTTTTTACCATCTTTTTCTGCTTGCAGTTTTGTTAAAATTTCAATCGTACGCTTTTGAACTTCGACAGTTAAAGCTGGATACTTTTCAAATGAAGATTGCTGTTTCTTCGTTAAATTCTTTTGAATATCATAGCTCGTTGCTTC
Organism: Fictibacillus phosphorivorans; assembly: GCF_001619875.1. Lineage (GTDB taxonomy): Bacteria > Bacillota > Bacilli > Bacillales > Fictibacillaceae > Fictibacillus > Fictibacillus phosphorivorans_B. The sequence continues at coordinate 162,160 of NZ_LRFC01000037.1, read as the reverse complement.
ATCATACTCAGCTTGTGTGATAGAACCTGCTGATAACATACGGCTTAGTACGGTTTTCATGCGTTTAATACCAGCCGACATATCTTCTTTCTGTTCGCCGCCCTTAGTGAATGGTGTATAAACGAAAGGGTTTTTTGGCAGACCTGCAAGATAAGCGGATTGTGCGAGATTTAATTTAGAAGCAGGTACTCCGAATATACCTTCTGAAGCTGCTTGTATACCTGCGACATTTCTGCCGGATGAATTTCGACCATAAGGCACGATATTTAAGTAAGCTTCGAGAATATCGTCTTTTTTCAATACTTTCTCAAGACGCATCGCTAAAAGAATTTCTTTCGCTTTTCGGTCAAAAGAGACTTCATTTGTTAGAATCTGATTCTTAATGAGCTGCTGTGTTAAAGTACTTCCGCCAGTCACGATTGGAGCGCCAGAAAATTCTTCATACATGGCACGGAAAATGGCTTTTGGCACAACACCATCATGCTCATAAAAATATTGGTCTTCTGTAGAAATGACAGCTTTAATAACGTATGGAGAAACATCTTTTAATTTTACTTCCTGTCTGTCTAAATCGGATTGAAGTTTGCCCATGTATTGATCGTTATCAAAATAAACGGTACTTGTTTCTTCATAGTTGTAAATGTCTTCTTTCATTGAAGAGTAGGCGCGGACGGGTTCATTCTTCACAAGAGAAGCAAAGAAGCCTGCTCCGACCCCTGCTGCGAAAACACCACCAAGAATCAATAGTACAGTGACAATCAAAAACATGTTCCATGTGACGTTATATGTAATTCGTGCTGTTCGAATAATTCCTTTTTCTTTTAAAAAGTGGACAAATTTCTCCCATTTGTGCTTAAGTCCATCAAAATAAGACATCATTTGGTAATCCCTCCCCCTTGTGTATTATAACATAAGGTCGAATTGTGATAGAATACAGTTTTTCTATTGAGAAGATTGACATGAAATTCAACTGTGTGGTAAAAATAAATGAAGATTAATATAGGCTAAAGCAAAGATAGGAATCAGTAGCAGGTGTCTCCCTGTTTCAGAAAGCTGGTGGTTGATGCGAACCAGTATAAAGGCATGCTGTGAATTACCTCCTGGAGCTGTCTCTGTGAACTTTAGTAGCAGAGAACGGATAAAACCGTTACGGAATGAAGTGAAAAGCTATTATTAGCTTTTAATTAGGGTGGTACCGCGAGATTGTCATCACGTCCCTTTCCAATTGGAAAGGGACTTTTTTTATTTATATTAAGGGTTGCTTACAAATGATTGTTGCTTTTTTACTTTTATTATTCTTCAACGAAAAGTTGATTGAAGTGGAAGATGCGAGACTCCTACGGGACGAGCGGTCAGGTGGAGACTCCTAATGGCGCAAAGCGGCAGGAGGCTCACCGTTCGCCCCGTGGAAAGCGAGCATCTGAAACGGAAATCAATACTTTCAAAAGCAACGTTGTTTAGCAATGCAGTCTTATTAAAAAAAGAAAGGAAAGAAAACATGAACATTCTACAGGATTTAGAATTTAGAGGTCTGCTCAATCAGATCACAGACCAAGAAGGACTACAAAAAGAGCTTGAAAACGGGATTGTAAAGCTATACTGCGGCTTTGACCCTACTGCAGACAGTCTTCATATTGGTAATTTATTGCCGATCCTTACATTGAGAAGATTTCAGGAAGCTGGCCATCAGCCTTTTGCACTTGTTGGCGGTGGTACAGGGTTGATTGGTGATCCAAGTGGAAGACAAACAGAACGAACGTTGAACGAAGCTGAGATTGTGGTTCAATGGACAGAAAAAATTAAAAATCAGCTTTCGAGACTTCTTGATTTTGAAAGAGAAACTAATCCTGCAAAAACAGTGAACAACTATGAGTGGTTAAGCCAGCTTACAATGATTGAATTTTTGCGTGATGTTGGTAAGAACTTTTCAATTAATTACATGCTTGCGAAAGATTCTGTTGATTCACGATTAGAAGCAGGGATTTCTTTTACTGAGTTCTCTTATATGATTTTACAGTCATATGATTTTCTTAATCTTTTCCAAAAAGAGAACGTAAAGCTCCAAATCGGTGGAAGTGACCAGTGGGGTAACATAACAGCTGGTATGGAATTAATCAGACGTTCTGGTGAAGAAGAAAAAGCGTTTGGTTTAACGATTCCTTTAATTACAAAAGCGGATGGGACTAAGTTTGGGAAAACAGCATCAGGCACGATTTGGCTGGATGCAGAAAAAACGACTCCTTATGAGTTTTATCAATTCTGGGTTAACGCTGCAGATGCGGATGTAATCAATTGGCTTAAATACTTCACTTTCTTGTCAAAAGAAGAAATTGAAGTACTTGAAAAATCCCTAGCTGAAGCACCAGAAAAACGTGAAGCTCAAAAAGCTTTAGGAAAAGAAGTAACAACACTTGTTCACGGTGAAGAAGCCTATAAGCAAGCTGTAAAGATTACTGATGCACTTTTCAGTGGAAATCTTTCTGAATTAACTGCAGCTGAAATTGAACAAGGATTTAAGGATGTTCCTTCTTTCACGGTAGAAAACAATGAGGAATTGAATATTGTAGATTTGCTTGTTGAGGCGAAGATTTCTCCTTCCAAACGTCAAGCAAGAGAAGATGTAACAAATGGGGCTGTATCGATTAACGGTGAAAAGGTTCAAGAAACAGCTTACATGATCGGTGAAAAAGACCGTATTGAAAACAAGTTTGTTATTGTACGACGCGGAAAGAAAAAGTACACGCTGATCAGATATTAATCAATTATGATAAGAGCCTTGAGTAAGGTTCTTATCTCTATTTAAAGGAGTGTTTGTTATGAAAAAAATCCAATTAGCAGAGGACCTTCAATTTTCACAGATTGTTCATGGTCATTGGCGTTTAGCGGAATGGAATCTATCACCTGAAGAACTTCTTTCACTTATGGAGAAATGTATTGAGGCTGGAATTACTACATTCGATCACGCTGATATTTATGGAAACTATATGTGTGAAGAACTTTTCGGACAGGCATTGGCACTAAAACCTTCTTTACGTGAAGATATTCAAATCGTGACGAAGTGCGGTATCAAGCTAATTTCTGAAAATCGTCCGAACCACACGATTAAATCCTACGATACAAGCAAAGAGCACATTATCTGGTCTGCAGAAAATTCTTTGCAAAAAATGAATACAGACTATGTAGATGTATTATTGATCCATCGTCCAGATCCGTTTATGGACCCAGCAGAAACAGCAGATGCTTTCCACACACTAAGAAAAGAAGGAAAGGTTAGACATTTTGGTGTTTCTAACTTCACTCCTGCTCAAATGGAAATGCTGCAGCATGAATTTGATGGCCCACTTGTAACGAATCAGATCGAGTTGTCTGTTCTTCACGAAAAGCCTTTCTTTGATGGCACGATTAATCATCTTCAAAAAGAAAAGGTTCGCCCTATGGCCTGGTCTCCACTAGCTGGTGGAAGACTGTTTAAAGGAGAAGGCGAAAAAGGACAGCGTGTGAAAAAGGCACTTGAAAAAGTTGCAGCTGAAACAGAAGCTTCTTCCATTGATGAAGTAGCGTATGCGTGGCTGTTAAACCACCCTGCACAAATCATGCCGATTGTTGGAAGCGGAAGAATGGAGCGTATTCAATCTGCAGTTAATGCAGCAAACATTCCTTTGTCACGTGAGCAATGGTTCTATATCCTTCAAGAAAGTATGGGGAAAGAAGTAGATTGATTTATAAAGCAAGCCTGCACAGAATTGATATTCCGTGCAGGTTTTTTATTGTAAAAACCAAAAAGAAAAACCCCTAATGCCATTAAAGGTATCAGGGGTTTCTTCACTCTTATTAACGAGAGTAGAATTCAACGATAAGCTGTTCTGTGATCTCAGCAGGAAGTTCAGAACGCTCTGGTAAGCGAGTGAAAGTACCTTCCAATTTGTTCTCATCGAACGTTAAGAAGTCAGGTACGAAGTTGTTTACTTCGATAGCTTCTTTAATAGCTGAAGAGTTGCGAGATTTTTCACGAACACCAACTACATCGCCAGCAGATAGACGGTAAGAAGCGATATCAACACGCTTTCCGTTTACTGTGATGTGGCCGTGGTTTACTAATTGACGAGCAGCACGACGAGTACGAGCAAGACCAAGACGGTAAACTACGTTGTCTAAACGAGATTCTAAAAGAACCATGAAGTTTTCACCGTGGATACCAGCCATTTTACCAGCATCATCAAAAATGCGGCGGAATTGACGCTCGTTTACACCGTACATGTAACGAAGCTTTTGCTTCTCTTGTAACTGTAAACCGTATTCAGAGATTTTTTTACGTTGAGTAGGACCGTGTTGTCCTGGAGCGTAAGGACGCTTTGATAATTCTTTTCCAGTTCCGCTTAGAGAAATTCCAAGACGACGGGAAACTTTCCACGTTGAACCTGTATATCGAGCCATAATTGACTCCTCCTTCACTTGTTTGTTTTGTGTTAAAACAATAACAGTGACTATGACCTTTTCATATGCATATTTTGTATATAAAACAACTTCACTTCAGCAGCCATGAAGCTACGCGATGTTCCTTAGATAACAAAAGATCAAGGTACAAAATAAAAACAAATGATGGACACAGTGCCGCTTATTTTACACAAAGAATAGTATAAACTTTTTTCTCTAGCTATGTCAACTACATCACGAATACATAGAACATTTATGGGGACAAATTGTAAATTGTCTTCAAATTTTATATGATAGTATTAAGAAAGCGCTTACATTTTAAAACGCCGTAAAAGGAGAAGTAAAAATGGACACAAAACGCTTTGAAACAGAAGTGATTCACAAGGGATACAATGCTGATCAGCATAGCGGAAGTTTGTCACCTCCAATCTTTCAGACATCTACGTTTGTCTTTGACACTGCTGAAACAGGTGCAGCACGGTTTGCTGGAGAGCAAGAAGGCTATATATACTCTAGACTTAGCAATCCGACGGTTGCGATGTTAGAAGAACGGATTGCGGCTATGGAGAATGGAGAAAAAGGACTTGCGTTTGGTTCAGGAATGGCTGCAGTATCTGCCATTTTACTTGGATTGACCAAAACGGGGGATCATATTCTTTGTTCTGAAGGAGTATATGGTTGTACGTTTGGACTTCTTCAGTTAATGGAGGAAAAGTATCACATAACACATGCCTTTCATCCGATGAACGATGAAGAATCTATACGATCAGCGATTACCGATCATACAACAGTCATTTATATTGAGTCGCCTATTAATCCAACCATGAAGCTTGTTGATTTAAAAATGGTAGCTGCTATTGGTAAGGAATATGGAATTCCGGTTGTCGTTGATAATACGTTTTCATCTCCCTATCTTCAGCGCCCGCTCGAATTAGGATGCGATGTGGTTATACACAGTGCTACTAAGTATCTATGTGGTCATGGTGATGTGATAGGTGGTCTTGCTGTAGGTAAAAAAGAATTGATGAGTCATTTGGCTATGACAACACAAAAAGATATTGGTGGCGTTATGTCACCGTTTGATGCTTGGCTGCTTCTTCGAGGAATAAAAACACTGCCTGTTCGAATGGATCGTCACTGTGATAATGCAAAGAAGCTGGCGAATTTATTAAAAGAACATCATGCTGTAAGCAAAGTGTTATTCCCTGGCGATTCAGATTTCCCACAATATGAGCTTGCAAACAGACAGATGTCAAGTTCAGGCGGATTGATAAGCTTTGAGGTAAAAGGTGACAAAGCAACGGCTCAAAAGTTTATGAATACCTTAAAACTAATTAAGATTGCGGTAAGCCTTGGTGACGCTGAAACACTTATTCAGCATCCTGCTACAATGACACATGCTGTTGTGCCAGAGGAGAACCGATTACAGATGGGTATAACCGATCAGCTTCTGCGCTTGTCTGTAGGACTAGAAGCATGGGAGGATATTTGGGCTGATCTAGAACATGGATTGAATCAATTGTAATGAAAAAGCACTGTGCTATTGCGAATGGCACAGTGCTTTTGCTATTGCTGAGATAAAATTAAATATACTGAAGTAAAATATCACAAAACTTCTCTAGATTTTCACGATCAACTTCATCAAAACGTGCTTTCTCTGGACTGTCTATATCTAGAACTCCTAAAAGGTTTCCGTCTTTTACAAGAGGTACGACGATTTCGGATTGAGAAGCTGCATCACATGCAATGTGACCTGGGAATTTATGAACATCCTTTACAACCAGTGTTTCCTGATTTTGAGCTGATGTTCCGCACACCCCTCTGCCAAGAGGGATTCTGACACATGCAGGCAATCCTTGAAATGGTCCTAATACTAATTGATTTGAACTTTCTTCAAAGGTATAAAATCCAACCCAGTTTACTCTGTCTAGAAATTGGTTTAATAGTGCTGAAGCATTTGCAAGATTTGCCGTTGTGTTTGTCTCACCTTCTAACAGAGCAGATAGCTGTTTGAAAAGAAGAGAGTATGCTTCATTTTTGTTTGTACTATATTGTTGAACGGAAAACATCAAGATTCCTCCAAACCTGATAAATTGTTTATTCTATCCTATCAAATAATGTTGAACTATACACTCAAAAGCCCTTATTTGTCGAGCGATTCATAAAGGTTTATGTCTGCCGTCCAAGAATTTTATACATGAGAGGAAAGGACGGTGGATGAAAATGAAGGCAGATCCAATGGAAACGAAACTGAAAATAGCTGAAGCAGCGATTGCTCTTTTTACAAGCCAAGGTTTCAAAGGAACGACTGTTAGGCAAATAGCAAAAAAAGCAGGAGTGAACCTTGCATTGATTTCGTACCATTTTGGAGGGAAGAAAGGGCTTCTCGAAGAATTGATCACTTCATTTTTTGAAGGCTATATTAGACGGATTGAAATTATTTATCATACATCGAGCTCTCCATCGGTTAAAGGAAGTTTTATCGAAGTGGTAGAAGCTTTGCTGATCTATCAACAAAGGAACCTTCCTCTAGCGCGATTTGTCTATCGTGAAATGACACTTGATTCCACTTTAGTTCGTGAACTCATGTCTACGTATTTAGTAAAAGAAAAATACTTTCTGCAAACGTTATTTGAGAAAGGCATGAAGAAAAAGGAATTCAGAAGACAGCCTGTAGATTTTTTAACCATACAATTTAAGGATATGATGATGCTTCCTTTTCTGCATCCTCTATATTTAGCTGAAGTGTATCAGATTAGTGCTGAAACTGAAACGTTCATCCAACCATACAAAAAGTGGATGATGAACTGGTTTGATAAGTGTGTTTGCCAACCAGAAAGAAAAAATCCTCTGCTATCTGCTGTACAAAAGCCTTTATTCGGCTCTATTCAGGAGAAGTGGGGAAGTTAAGGCTATAGATGGAACGAGTTGATCAAAGCCTTGACCAAGTCCCTTAGCGCTATGGGCATCCGACCCGTAAACGAGAGGGATTTTTCTTTTTTGAGCTTTCTTTACGATCCAGTCGGATGGATAAGGTTCTAAGCAATATGGTTTAACCGCACCCGCGCCGTTATAATCAAGGGACAAGCTGCGTTCAGAAACGGCTGTTAATATCTCATCTATTTCCTTCTCATTGCTGAAGTTAGATGGAAAGAGTGTCTGAAATTTATTTACCAGTGTTATGTGACCGATTCTTTTTGGCTGAAACTTTCCAAATGAATGAGTGATCGATTTTTTTAAAGTCTCAAAATACAAGGAATGAAGAGCAGAAAGTGTTCCCGTTTTGTGGATCATTTCTTTAAAGACATTCTCGTCATAATCCATGCAATAGTAGTTATCTTCCATTTGCAAAAAATGGACAGATAGAACGGCATCGTCAAGTTCAGGCCAAACTTCTTTAAGCAACTGCCCTGTCTCCTCCTCATAGCCATCTATAAAATCCACTTCTAATCCTGTATTTATTTCAATTTCTTTATTATAGAATCTCTTTAATTCTTTTATGTGATCAAAATAGTCCCCTAATTGTCCGTAAAGCATTGCACTGTCTTTAGTTGGAGCAGGATCTGTAAATGTTTTGGGTAACGGAGCGTGTTCCGTAAACGTTATGCCCTTTAAACCTAGAGAAATAGCTCTTTCGATATACATTTCTAATGTGTCTTTAGATCCGTGTGGACAAAAAGGGGTATGGATATGACCATCATAATACATCCCTTACTCTACTCCTTTCGACAATATCTTCATTAATTTGGAAAAAAATTATCGTATTATGCAATTTTTTTGCGTCAAATGTTTGTTTACATGTTATCATAAAAGCATTAAACTGCAATTTTATAGATGATTAACCTAAATGTGGTCGTAAAAAAGAAATTACATACTTTTTACATAATACAATGAATTGGGAAATAATGAACAGATAGAAAGGGTGCCTCTGATGATATACATAGTCATTGCCATAGTTACATTCCTAGCATTGATCCTTTACGGTACCATGTCACGCCGGAGAATTTATAAAGAAATTGACCGACTTGAAGCATGGAAGATGCAAATTATGAATCGCCCATTAACAGAAGAAATATCAAAAGTTAAGGGTATGGCGATGATTGGTGAAACGGAAGAGAAATTCGAGATGTGGCGTCAAGAATGGGACGAGATGGTAACAGCACATCTTCCGAATTTAGAAGAAAATTTATTTGATGCTGAAGAATATACAGATAAGTATCGTTTTAAAAAAGCGCGTACTATTCTAATGAACGTTAATCAGTCATTAGATAGAATGGATACGAGAATTAAAGAGATCACTTCTGAAATTAATGAATTAGTGACGAGTGAAGAATTGAATCGAGAAGAAATCGTTGAAGCAAAAGAGAAACTGCAGGAAACAAAAAAATATTATTTAACGCACATCCGTGCTTTTGGTCAGACAGCACCAATATTTGATAAGGAACTAGACGAGATCAAATCATTGTTCGAAACATTTGAATCTCTAACGGTTCAGGGAAGTCATCTTGAAGCTAGACAAAGATTAGTAGAAAGCTTAAACAGAATTTCTGTATGTAAAACAAAGATGCAAGGTGTACCAGAGCTGCTTGTAATCCTGCAATCAGATATCCCTAATTCCCTTAAAGAACTAAGCGCTGGTTTTACTGAAATGGAAGAGCAAGGCTATGTTCTTCATCATATTGGAATCGAGAAAGAAATCAGCTCATTAAAAGAATTGAACGAACAAGCCTTAAACAAAGTGTATGAGCTTGAATTAGATTCTGCTCAAAAGGATCTTGATGAAACCGTACAAAAGATGGATCAATTATATGAAATGCTAGAGAATGAAGTTCATTCAAAACAATATGTTTTGAAAGAAAGAGAAGTCTTTTTCTCTAATATCGAAGACCTTAAGGACCGTATTGAAACTCTTAAGCACGAGACCCAAATCGTTTCATCTACCTATCTCATTGAACAAAATGAAGCTGATATGCAAAAGAAAATCGAAAAACTTTTTCATAAACTTCAAAGCCGATTCTTCATCATTCAAGAGTCGATTGATGAGAAAAGAGAATCCTTTTCCGTTATTCGCGAGATGATGGAGGAGATGCAAAAACAGATGGAAGAGCTCCAACGTTCTCAAAAGGTTTATGAAGAGATGCTTCATAATCTAAGAAAAGATGAGCTCGATACAAAACAAAACCTGAAAGAATTAAGAAAAAAACTTTTAGAAGCAAGAAGAATGGTTCAAAAAAGCAATCTGCCTGGTCTGCCGGAACATTATTTGATCACGATTGGAAAAGCCGAAGAATATATCATTGAGGTCTCAAAAAAACTGGATGAGAAGCCGCTTGAAATGTCTGATGTTTCCTACGTACTAAATAAAGCACATGATGCTGTTAATGAAGGTTATGAAGAAACGTCTCAGATGATTGAAAATGCATATCTAGCAGAGAAACTGATTCAATATGGAAACAGATTCAGAAGCTCTTATCGATCTGTATCCATTCGATTGATTGAAGCAGAGATCGCTTTCCGTAATTATCAATATGAAGATGCACTTCAAATTGCCGCATCCGCAATTGAAAGTGTACAGCCAGGAATTCTGAAAGAGATGGAAATCAATTTAAAGTCACACGTGTAAAAAACTGACAGGTATTATTCCTGCAGTTTTTTTGCTGTTCAGATAGATTGAATGTTAGAGGGTTAACAAAAACTATACACAAAGTGTAGATGCGCTTCATATCTAAATTATGGTATGATAATGAAATGTGTGTTTAGATTCGGTATGGAATGGATAATTGGAGGATTCAAAAATGATTTATTTGGATAACAGTGCAACAACAAAGCCATATAAGGACGTTCTTGATACTTTTGTCACGGTGTCTGAAAAATATTTTGCTAACCCATCTTCTCTGCACTCAAAGGGAGGAGAGGCTGAGAAGTTACTTGGACAAGCAAGAAAGTCAATTGCTCAGCTGCTGGAAGTTGCGCCATCAGAAGTTATTTTTACTTCTGGAGGAACAGAGGGCAATAATATCGCAATCAAAGGAATTGCATTTCAGCATCAAAATCGAGGCAAACACCTTATTACCACTTCCGTTGAGCATGCATCTTCATTTGAGTCCTTTCAATATTTAGAATCAAAGGGTTTTGAAGTAACTTACCTGCCTGTCAATCATGAGGGCTTAATATCTATAGAAGATCTAGAACGTGAGATACGGCCTGATACGATACTCGTATCTATTATTCATGTGAATAATGAAACAGGAACAATACAGCCTATAGAACAAATAGGCAAGATATTGAAACAACATCGAAAAATCTTTTTTCATGTGGACAATGTGCAGGGAGTTGGTAAGGTCGAACTTCCGCTAAAGGAATGGGTAATCGACTTATGCACGATATCCGCACATAAAATTCACGGTTTAAAAGGAAATGGTGTTCTTTTCGTAAAAAATGGCGTTTCTCTTTCTTCATTGTTTACCGGTGGAGAACAAGAATTAAAGAAAAGAGCTGGAACAGAAAACGTTGCTGGGATCGTAGCCATGGCAAAAGCACTGAGACTGATCCTTCTGGAGATGCAAGATAAGAAAAAGAATTTGCTTAAAATCAAGCAATTTATGCTGGAAGAATTGAGAAAATTAAAGGGTGTTGAAGTTAATACCCCAGAGAATCATTCTGCACCACATATTATCAATTTTTCAGTTTTGGGCATTAAACCAGAAGTTCTTATTCATTCTCTTGATAAAAGAGACGTTTATGTGTCAACGCGTTCTGCATGCTCATCGAAACAAGGAGGTTCCAGCCGTATCCTCATTGAGATGGGGTTAGGTGAACAACGAGCATCTACTGCTATTCGAATGAGTACTTCTTATGAAAACACAATGGAAGAGGCAACACGTGCACTGGCGATATTGAAAGAAGAGATAATAAATTTTAAAAAGGTAATGAGGTAATGAAGATGATTTATGATCATTTAGTAGTGCGTTATGGAGAATTATCACTTAAGGGTAAAAACAGAAGACATTTTGAATCACAGCTTTTTGAAACAGTTAAAAGAAAGATGCGACCATATAGCGATTTGAAAATGGCTAAACTGTTTGATCGCATTGTCATTGAATTAAATGGGCATGCGTATGAACCTATCGTTAAATCCCTTCAGGATATTTTCGGAATCCATTCAATAAGTTTAGCTGTAAGAGCCGAAAATGATTTGGAAGAAATACAAAAAGCCGCATTAGAAGCACTTAAAGAAGCAATTGAAGGTAAAAAAACGTTTAAAGTCACAGGTAAACGGTCTTTGAAGTCATTTCCTGTAAATTCGATGCAACTTAACCAAGAAGTCGGAGGATACCTTTTAAGAAACACAGAAGGTATAACAGTCGATGTTCATAATCCAGACGTAAATGTAAAGGTTGAAGTGAAAGATACAGGGACTTATATCAGTTCTACATCGTTTGAAGGTGCAGGTGGTCTGCCAGTCGGTGTCGGAGGTAAGGCGATGCTGATGCTTTCAGGCGGTATCGACAGTCCTGTTGCCGGTTATTTAACGATGAAACGCGGTGTCCGTATTGAAGGTGTACACTTCCACAGTCCTCCTTTTACAAGTGAACGCGCAAAGCAAAAGGTAGTTGACTTAACGCAAGAGCTTACCCGCTATAGCGGAGGAAAGATCAAGCTCCATGTTGTTCCATTTACTAAAATTCAGCAAACAATAAAAGATAAGATTCCTTCTAGCTACAGCATGACAATTATGAGACGTGTTATGCTTAGAATCACGGAACGATTAGCAGAAAATAACAATGCGATGGCTATTGCAAACGGAGAGAACCTTGGTCAAGTTGCGAGTCAGACGATGCACAGCATGTATGCGATTAATGAAGTAACAAATCTGCCTATTCTGCGCCCGGTTATTACGATGGACAAGCTTGAGATCATGAATATCTCGCATAAGATCGGAACATATGAGATTTCCATCCGTCCATATGAAGATTGCTGTACCATTTTCTTACCATCAGCTCCAAAAACAAAACCAAAGCGGGATAAAGCGATTCAATTTGAGAAGAAAATTGAAAATCTTGAAGAATTGATAGAGGAAGCAGTTAATACTGTTGAAACGCTGATTCTTGAAGAAGGAAAATCAACTGACGAAAGCTTTAATGATTTGCTCTAAGTAACGACTCACTGGAGTCCTTGGTTGCTGTTGATTTCCGTTCCAGGTGCTTCGCTTTCCGCGGGGCAGGCGGTGAGCCACATCCGTACGTTTCACTCTTAAGTGTCTCACCTGCCCGCCTGTCCTGCAGGAGTCTCACACCTTGCACTCCAATCAACTTGTCAATGAAGTAAAGGATTAAATGAATCAAATGCACAATTGTTTTAGATGAAGAACCAGTATCATATTGGGTCAATAACAACAAAACTATAGCGAGTAGGTCGGCACATTTGTGCCGGCTTTTTTCTTTTGCACTATGAACAATGAAAATGGCAACACACACAACAATTTCCAAGAATTGAATCGGCCATTTCGACACACATTATTAGTACAAAGGAGGTGAAACAACATGGCAAACCAAAACCAATTAGTAGTACCAGGTGCACAACAAGCTGTAGACCAAATGAAGTATGAAATCGCTTCTGAATTCGGTGTAAACCTTGGACCAGATTCTACTTCACGTGCTAACGGATCTGTAGGTGGAGAAATCACTAAGCGTCTAGTAGCTCAAGCTCTAGGTGGATACTCAAAATAAATAGCAAATGGCTAACGGAGCGGGTTGTCCCCGCTCCTTTTTAATTGGCCAAAAAAACTTAATTTTATAAATTTTCAAAAATATATTATAATGGAGTTGATCAACATGAATATATCGAAAGGGTGAATGGTGATATGAATTTGATTGCTCCAAGTGTTTATAACTTAACAGAAGAAATGGAAAAATACGCTTTAGACCCTGATAAAAAAGCTTTAATCTGGATGGATGAAGAAAATGTTACCGAAGAGATTACATACAAAAAGCTTTTGGATCGAGCTAATCAAATTGCAAATTCTTTAGAAGAGTTAGGGCTCACAAAAGGTGATCGTATACTCATCATCATGCCTCGATTAATTGAGACGTATGCTGTATATATTGCCTGCTTAAAAGCAGGGATTTCTGTTATACCGTGTTCTGAAATGCTAAGAGCGAAAGATTTAAGTTATCGTGTGCAGCATAGTGGAGCAAAGGCAATCATTGCAGATTATCGTTTTACAGAGCAAGTGAATGAAATCAAAGACGACCTGCCAACACTTACATATAAAATCAGCGCTAACGGAGAAACGGATAACTGGTTAAGTCTGCACGCCATAACGAATAATGTAAGCGTTTCCTATAAAGCCCCTGAAACCTCTAAAGATGACATGGCTTTCTTATCCTATACATCAGGTACTACTGGGCAGCCAAAAGGTGTTGTTCATACACATGGCTGGGCTTATGCTCACATACGTACAGCTGCAAAAAGTTGGCTCAACATATCAGAGAATGACAAAGTCTGGGCAACTGCAGGACCAGGCTGGCAAAAATGGATTTGGAGCCCATTCTTATCCACTTTAGGAACAGGATCAACAGGATTTGTGTATCAAGGAAAGTTTGATCCGCAAAAATATTTAACCCTATTACAAGACCAGCAGATTTCTGTTTTATGCTGTACGCCAACAGAATATCGATTGATGGCAAAAGTCGATAACTTAGATCAATATCGTTTACCGCATTTGAGAAGTGCTGTATCTGCTGGGGAACCACTTAATCGAGAAGTAATTGAGACGTTCGAAAAGTATTTCCATATCAATGTGCGTGATGGTTATGGACAAACTGAAAATACATTGTTAGTCGGAACAATGGAAGGCATGGAGATCAAACCTGGATCTATGGGCAGACCGACACCTGGGAACGATGTAGAAATCATTGATGAGAATGGAGATCCTGTAGACGCAGGAGTGGTTGGAGATATTGCTGTTCATAAAAATTGTCCAGCTCTTTTTAAGGAGTACTACAAAGATCAGGATCGAACGATGATGGCTTTTCGAGGAGACTATTATGTAACAGGAGATAAAGCCAAGAAAGATGCTGATGGCTACTTTTGGTTTGAAGGAAGAGGAGACGATATCATTATTTCATCTGGATATACAATCGGTCCATTTGAAGTAGAGGATGCTCTCGTAAAGCATTCAGCAGTTAAAGAATGCGCTGTAGTTGCAAGTCCTGATGAGATTAGAGGACATATTGTTAAGGCCTTTGTCGTACTCCGCGACGAATCGGCTGACAAGGATACCTTAACGAAAGAACTCCAAGAACACGTGAAGCAGCTTACGGCTCCATATAAATACCCAAGGTCGATCGAATATGTAAGCGATCTACCGAAAACAACATCAGGTAAGATTCGGCGTATTGAACTTCGTCAGTTAGAAGCTTCAAAAACAAGATGATTTCTATTGATTTTGAATGCAAAAGATGTTTGCGATTGCGAAAACAGCTTTTAAAAAGAGCTACGAAAAGCAGATATTGATCTGCTTTTTTGGTTTGAAAAAAGTTATACTTATTCTAGAAAACGTGTTTCATTAAAGGTGGTAAATTAACGTGGGGACTTTGTTTCATAATGGAAAGATTTGTACAATGGTAACTGAAGGTGAATTTAGTGAAGCGGTATTTGTGGAGAACGGTTTGATCGTAGAAACCGGGACTGAAGAGCATTTAACAGACAAGTATAGTGAACGCATTGAAAAAAAAATGGATCTACAAGAAAATGTGATGTATCCAGGATTTGTAGATAGTCATTTGCATCTGATTGGTCATGGTGAGAAATTAATCAGATTAGATCTCTCAGAAATGACATCCGCTGAAGAAATGGAAAGCGCACTGCGAGAGAAAGTAAACACGCTTCACTCAGAGGAATGGCTGATTGGTGAGGGGTGGAATGAGAACAATTTTATCGACCGCAAAATTTTTCATAAAAATGAGCTGGATTCGATTTCAGACGGCCGTCCGGTTCTCCTATCTAGAGTTTGCCGTCATGCCTTTTTAGCCAATTCTAAAGCTCTCGAATTAGCAGGTGTTACAAAAGAAACACCTGATCCTGCAGGTGGAATTATCGTAAAGGACAGTAATGGAGAACCAACCGGTTTATTACATGATGCTGCAGCAGAGCTTGTTAAGAAAGTGGTTCCAGAAGTATCTCAAGAATATTTAAATCGAGCCTTGAAAACCTCTGTTCAGCATCTTCATTCATTAGGGATTACGGGAGGTCATTCCGAAGATTTAAGTTATTATGGCTATGTGGAAAGACCGTTAAAAGCTTATCGATCTGTTATTGAAGAGGAACGTTTAAAGTTTCGAGCACATCTATTAGTTCATCACGAAGCACTTAAGGACTTTAAAGAAATTGAAAAGGAATACCAAATTCCTTTTGTAGAATACGGTGCTTTGAAAATTTTTGCAGATGGAGCTTTCGGTGGTCGGACAGCTTGGTTGTCACAGCCATACAATGATGCTCCCGAGACATCAGGAGTATCTATACACGAAGATAAGGAATTATTGCAACTTGTAAAAATCGCTCGTGAAAATAACATGAATATTGCTGTACATACCATTGGTGATATGGCTCTTAAACAAACGATTGATGCTATAAAGAAATGTCCACCAAAGAATGGAAGAGACCGTTTGATCCATGTTGGACTGGTAGACGAAGATTTAATTGAAGAAATGAAACAACTTTCGGTCATTTTAGATATACAGCCTGGTTTTGTTGCTTCAGATTTTCCTTGGCTGATTGAAAGGCTCGGAACTGATAGAATTCCCTATGCCTTTCCGTTTAGAACATTGATTGATGAAGGGTTGATCTGTGCTGGTGGCTCAGATGCTCCGATTGAACCTGTAAATCCTCTTCTTGGAATCTTTGCTGCTGTAACACGAAAGAAACCAGGAGAAAAACATGAAGGATATGTACCTGAGCAAAAATTAACGATGTATGAGGCAATAAGTATATATACATCAGGCAGTGCCGCTGCGATTATGCGAGAAGATAAACGAGGTTTGATTAAAGAAGGATATATCGCTGATTTTACGGTGTTAGATCGAGATTTATTTCAGATGTCAGTCGATGAAATACTCGAAGTTAATGTTGTATTTACGATTGTAGATGGTGATATTGTTTATGAGAAAACAACATAAATTTAAATAATTCATATTTATGATGAACCAAATTAAAAAAGAGCTTGCGGTGTGAACTGCAAGCTTTTTTGTATTTAAGATTTATGGAGAAGAGAGTTTCTGACAGGCTCCCTGCCTACCGAAAACGACAACCTGGAACGAAATTAGAGAAAACTTCTTCTTACTTTATGCCAAAATGAATTGTCTTTTAATTTTACCGTCTTGATTCTTTTATCTGTTAGTTCAAAACTTAATTTTTCACAATGCCTAATACTCATCGCCTCATTATCCATTCCAATGATCGGATAATGACTATTGTCATGTTTAATGATAAGAGTCATCTTTCGGTTATCACTTAATAAGAATGATGAGCCAAGGGTACGGTAGTGATTATTATTTAAGGAAGCAAGCTCACTAATTTGATAACAAGCAAGCATAGGGTCTACAACTGCGCCGTTGACTGATTTATTGTAAGCTGTACTGCCAGTTGGCGTTGAAATAATCATCCCATCACCGCGGAACGTTTCAAAATACAAATCATCAATAAACACATCAATTTCAAGAGTACGAATTATAGATGAGCGAAGAGAACATTCATTTAAGCAATAGAATGATCCTTGTCCATCAATGTTTACCGATAAAGCGGGATACTTCCTGACTTCGATCTGCTCATTTTTAATCGCACTCATCATACCTGCCTGGTCATCAATATGAAAGTCACAATAGAACTCAGATTCTAACGTACTGACTCCTACGTATAAACAGTCATCTCTAAAACCCGTTTTCCGGACGGCTTGTAAGAACGAGCCATCACCACCTATGCTTGCAATAATATTCGCCTCTTTTTCATTCTCAACAACTTCGAAACCTTCAGAATTTGCCAATGCTTTTAAACGCTCAGTCTTCTCTAGAATCGAATCTTCCTTCTTGTAAAAAAAGAAAATCTTATTGCGCACAGTCATACAGTATTCCCTCCTAAAATTCCTCTGCTTAAATTATTGTGTTCTCATTTTACATTAGAATTCCTTGTTTCTATTGTAACAGACATAGATAAGTTTAGATTAAATAACCTCTGCCCATAATGAAAGCATAGAAGGGAAGAGCTTGTATGAACTGGATTTTGATTCTATTAGGTATATTGCTGTTTTTATTTATCTTATTCTGTGTATCAACCATTCATATTACGGTGTATTTTATTCACCGTAATGACAATAGTGATATTACTGTAACTTTAAGAATGTATCGTTTTATTAAATATAAATTGAACGTGCCTCTTATAGCTGTTGATGCAGAGGACCATTCAATTAAAATTCGAGAAGAAAAGCAGGGGACGATGGGACAGAAAAAAGAAAAAAAGAAAAAAGTATCTTTTCAGCAAATAAAAAAACAATACCGATACTCCATAAAAATGCTAAAGCATATCCATCATTTTTATAAAATTCTTGCTGCTTTCTTGAAAAAGATAAAAGTAAAGAAGGTAGAATGGCATAGTGCGGTTGGACTTGGAGAAGCCTCATCTTCAGCCATCGCTGCTGGTACTGTATGGGGTTTCAAAGGAATAGCTATTCAAGTCCTGAATACTTTCTTTAAGCTCGAAGGAAGTCCGAATATCTCTGTCGTTCCGGTTTTTCAAGGCATGCATAGTGAAACGCGGTTCTCTTGTATGTTTTCTTTTAAAATCGGGCATGCTATTGTCGTTATGTTAAAAATCCTAAAGTCCTGGCGAATGTCAAGTCGTTCAGCTAAGGTGAATTCTGAATATATGACTGGAGGCATGTAAAATGAGTGAACATCCAATCCAGGGTTTGATGAAAACCGCGATGGAAAATTTAAAAGAAATGATCGACGTAAATACGATTATTGGTGATCCTGTAGAAACCCCTGACGGCAGTGTAATTTTAACTGTATCAAAGGTAGGATTTGGATTTGCTGCAGGAGGAAGTGAGTTCGGTAATCAAGAAGAATCCTCTCGTTCGACATCGCAGCACGGAGCATCAAGTCAATCGAAAGAGATGCCGTTTGGCGGAGGAAGTGGTGGAGGAGTTTCAATTACTCCAATAGCATTTCTTGTCGTAAGCAACACAGGTATTAAGACCATTCACTTAGATAATAGTACGCATTTATATGAGAGAATTTTAGACCTAGCTCCCGGTGTAATTGATAAACTTCAGCACCTTATGAATAAAAACAAAAACAATCAAGGGCAATCGAGTACACAAAATCATGATTTTTAAAAAAGCTAACATCTTGTTAGCTTTTTCTTCTGCATTGTTTTAAGATGAAAGGGAAAGTACATATTTATATAATTTTTAAGGAGGAACATGAATTATGAGCGTAACATTTAAAGAAAAACCAGTTACTTTGCTAGGTAATGAAGTAAAAGTAGGGGATCAAGCTCCTGATTTTAAAGTGCTTGCAAATGATATGTCAGAAGTTACTCTTGATGACTCAAAAGGAAGTGTGCGTTTAATTGCTGCTGTGCCTTCTGTTGATACAGGTGTTTGCGATGCTGAAGTTCGTCGTTTCAATGAAGAAGCATCAAAGCTTGATAACGTTAAAGTGTTAACGATTTCAGTGGACTTGCCTTTTGCACAAAAAAGATGGTGTGCTGCAGCTGGCATTGAAAATGTTCAAACTCTATCTGATCATCGCGAACTTTCATTTGGTAAGGCTTATGGAGTTGCGATTGAAGAACTTCGCCTTCTTGCGCGATCAGTTTTTGTTATTGATAGCTCAGACAAGGTTACTTATGTTGAATATGTGAGTGAAGTAACGAGCCATCCTAACTATGAAGCAGCGATCGAAGCAGCTAAAGCGGCAAAATAAGCAATCAGACCTCTCCGGTAGAGCTAATGCATACCGGAGATTTTTTTATTGTTCTTAGTTGTTTCCATGCATTCAAATAATTTATTGAAATAATTATATACTTGAACTAGCGGAAAAAGCGTTAACCGTTGTATTTGTTGCCTTTGTTTTGCTAAAATGTTTCCTGTGTAAACTTAGGAGGAAGCTATATGAGTACTTTTAAAGATGTAGAAAAATTGTTTGTCACGATGGATAATACAGCAACGGCTATTAAAGATAAACTTGATATACCGTATTTAGATGCCCTTGTTGAAACGGGAGAGAACTTGTTTTTTCAAGAGATCCCAAAAGAATATCCGAAAGAATTAACAAACGTTTTAACGGATGAATATAAGAAGAATAACTTAACGGAATTCGGCAAAGAAGAAACCCGTAAAGCGTTTCAGCTTGCTGTATTAAAAGGGATGAAAGAAGCAGTTCAGCCACATCATGCCATGACTCCTGATGCTGTTGCTTTATTTGCAGGTTATCTTGTTCAAAAATTTACGAATAAAACCGATAATCTAACCCTTTTAGACCCTGTTGTAGGCTCAGGAAATTTAATAACAGCGGTCATGAACCAGCTTAAAGATAAAGAAACGGTAGCATTCGGAGTAGAAGTGGACGAAACCCTTTTACGTTTAGCTTGGGTAAATGCCAATATTCAAAAACATAAAGTAGAGCTTTTTCACCAAGATGTGATCAAACCGCTTTACGCTGACCCGGTTGATGTGGTCATTGCAGATCTTCCTGTGGGCTATTATCCTGATGATGAAGGTGCAAAAGCATTTAAGGTCTATGAAAAAGAAGGACATACTTTCGCGCATCATCTAATTATTGAACAAGCAACACATCACTTGAAAGAAGCAGGTGTAGGTCTATTTATTGTACCGAACAACATATTTGAAAGTGAACAAGCTGATCTGCTTAAGGCTTGGATGAAGGAAACAGTCACGGTATTAGGACTTTTACAGCTTCCGGAATCCTTATTTAAATCTGCTGTTCACGCCAAGAGCATCCTGATTCTGCAAAAGAATGGAGAAGGAGCTATCAAGCCTAAACAAGCGATGCTTGCTCAGCTGCCGTCCTTCTCAAACAAAAATGGGTTAGGAAATGTAATGGAACAGATGAATGAGTGGTTTAAAACAGAATGGGAACGTGAAAAATAACAGCGTGGGTTAAAACCTTTGCTGTTTTTTTATGTGTTTGCAAACGGATTCAAGTCTGAATTGCATGAATATAAGGTGTAAGCGCTTTACAACCTTGATATTAACAATGGGCAGTGTTTAAATAAGGAAGGATTATAGTATCAAGTGAAACAGAAGTGTGCTTTTTGCATCTTTCTTTTTCATTGAATATGAAGGAGATGGCTATTTTGGCTAAAATTATTGCAATTAATGCCGGAAGCTCGTCCTTGAAATTTCAGCTGCTTCAAATGCCAGAAGAAGAAGTACTGACTAAAGGACTTGTAGAACGTATCGGATTAAATGACTCAATTTTCACGATCGAGGTAGATGGTGAGAAAGTAAAAGAAATTAAAGATATCCAAGATCATTCAGAAGCAGTATCTATGCTTTTAGATAAATTAGTTAAACATCAGATTATTTCTTCTCTTGAAGAAATTGAAGGAATTGGACACCGTGTCGTACACGGAGGAGAAAAGTTCAATGATTCTGTTCAGATTACAGATGAAATCTTAAAAGAAATTGAAGATATTTCATATTTAGCACCACTGCACAATCCAGCTAATGTTGTAGGAATTAAAGCATTCAAAAATGTGCTGCCAAACGTACCTGCAGTTGCGGTGTTTGATACAGCTTTCCATCAATCAATGCCTGAAAAATCATTTTTATACAGCTTGCCATATGAGTACTACGAAAAGTTTGGCATTCGTAAATATGGTTTCCATGGTACAAGTCACAAATATGTTTCAGAGAGAGCGGCGGAGCTTCTTGGACGTCCTGTTGAACAACTTCGCCTTTTATCTTGCCACTTAGGAAATGGAGCAAGTATCGCAGCGATCGAAGGCGGTAAATCCATTGATACATCCATGGGATTCACACCTTTAGCGGGTGTAACTATGGGAACTCGTTCAGGTAACATTGATCCATCTTTAATCCCTTATATTATGCAAAAGACTGGTCAAAGTGCTGAAGAAGTATTGAATGTATTAAACAATAAGAGTGGAATGCTTGGTGTATCTGGTTTCTCCTCTGACCTTCGTGATATCGAAAGTGAAGCTGAGAAAGGCAATGAACGTGCTGAGCTTGCTCTAGAAGTTTTTGCGAGCCGTATCCACAAATATATTGGATCGTATGCAGCGAGAATGGCTGGAATTGATGCAATCATCTTTACAGCAGGTATAGGTGAAAACAGTACAGCTGTCCGTGAACGTGTACTTCGTGGATTAGAATTTATGGGAGTTTATTGGGATCCTACTCTTAATCAGGTTCGTGGTAAAGAAGCATTTATCAGCTATCCTCACTCTCCAGTAAAAGTTATCGTAATTCCTACAAATGAAGAAGTTATGATTGCTCGAGATACTATGCGTATTACGATGTAGTCTTCAAAACAGCCTTTTCATGCTCATGCATGTTAAAAGGCTGTTTTTTGTTTGAAGATGCAGCCTTAAGAAGGAAAACGGATGGTAAAAAGCGTAAACCCTTTTTATGTAATTAAAATAGTGCGACCTATAGAGGGAGGCCTGTCTGATGTACAAAAAGGAACAATATTTATATGGTAAAGATAAAAACGTAAAAGCAATTGTTCGTAATTATGAAAATGAGGATTTTACGGATCTTATCCAAATTCAGCGAGAAAGCTTTCCGCCTCCTTTTCCTTCTGAACTCTTGTGGAATGAGAGGCAGCTGCAAAATCATATTTCTCTATTTCCTGATGGGGCATTATGTGTAGAAATCGATGGAGTCCTTGCAGGTTCAATTACTGCACTATTAGTTGATTTTGATCCAAAGCATCCTCGTCATACTTGGGAAGAGATAACAGATAGCGGTTATATCACTAATCATAACAACAGTGGGAACACGCTTTATGTTGTTGATATTTGTGTCCGGCCTGCACATAGAAAACTAAACCTCGGAAAACTCTTGATGCAGTCATTGTATGAAACCGTTGTTCATTTGAAATTGGAGCGCTTGCTAGGCGGTGGTAGAATGCCTGGGTATTATAAGCATTCAAAAATGCTCTCGCCATCAGAATATGCAGAGAAGGTAGTGATTGGAGAGCTTTATGATCCAGTTATTTCGTTCTTGTTGAGATGCGGGAGAACACCGTTAGAAGTGGTCCCAAATTATCTAGAGGATGAGGAGTCATGTAATTATGCACTTCTTATGGAATGGAGCAACCCTTTTAACAAATAAGATGACCGGCTGTTTTTTTACTTCATGAAGAGATTATAATACACTATAAAAAAGGAATCTAAGGAGGAGAAGTATGCCGTTAACAGAGCGCGAAGAACAAATTTGGCAAGAGATTAATTCGTGGGAAGAAGATTTTTTTACATATGAACCAACAGATTTTGGACGTACTTATGAAAAATGGGCAACACGACAAATGGATCTTCTTTCTGGAGAGATGCAGGAAACGATTGGAGAATATGTGGATTCTGCATTGTTCCATATTCATGCTCTCATACAAAATTCTCAATTTCAATTAGATACCAAACAGAGACTTCTGTCTGAAGCAAGAGTATTCCGTGACGATATATTTGAAATTGAAGACCTGAAAAAATGCTCGATCGATCAGCTATCCTATATGGCAGATCAACAGATCGCTCGAAACAGGCTCCTTTCTTTTTCTCAAGGTGGACTTGCCGGAACGGGGGGACTTCTCTTCTTAGGGACAGACCTGCCAGCAATGGTGGCACTCGGAATTCGTTCCGTTCAATCGATCGCCATGCATTATGGATATGACATCCAAAGGCCTTCTGAGATGATGAGATCGCTTAAAGTCTATCATGCAGCAACGATGCCAAAACGATTTCAGCAAGAAAAGTGGGATGAGCTGATGGCTGAGATCAGAGAAGAAGAAGATCCAATCTTTTATGCAGGAAAAGATGTTATTGCAGATATATCTTGGATGTCTCATCCTATTCAGCAAGCTGTTAAGATGATGGCCATTCTGCTCCTTAGAAAGAAGTTGACACAAGGATTACCGATTTTTGGTATGGCTTTGGGGGCCGTCATGAACTATCAGCAATCAAGAAAAATTACGGAAATCGCACACAAGTTTTATCAAAAGCGATATCTATTTGAAAAATATTAAGAAACAGGTGTTTATAAAATGAGCGTTCAAGAACATAAAGCACTCGCACCTAAAAGAGTAACGTGCATGATTGTAACGGTAAGTGATACACGTGATGAAGAAACAGATAAGAGTGGAAAATTGATTCGAAGTTATTTAGAAACCCAGAATCATGAAATCGCTGAATATAGAATCGTTACCGATGACACAGAATGGATTGTTGATGCGGCACAATATGGAATACAAAGGGAAGAGATCGATGTTGTAATATTCAATGGGGGTACAGGCATTGCGTCAAGAGATGTAACCATTGAAGCATTATCTACTCTTATTGATAAAGAGATAACCGGTTTTGGAGAACTTTTCCGCATGCTTAGTTATACAGAAGATATTGGATCTAGTGCTATGTTAAGCAGAGCGATTGCTGGTGTGAAAGGTAGAACAGCCATATTTGCTCTGCCAGGCTCTTCTGGGGCTGTAAAGCTGGGAATGGAGAAATTAATAGTGCCAGAGCTGAATCACGTCGTTCAACAGCTGCAAAAATAAAGGGGATGCATTTGCATCCTCTTTTTTTATCCGTGTATTTTTGATGTGATGTTCTGATTCAATCTGTACCATAACCAAAGATCATTGATGACAGAGGCTAAACTTGCAATTTTGTAATTCAGCTCACATGATCGTTCAAAGTTTTCTTCCAAAGATAACTGATCTTGAAGTTCATTAATGTGTTTTTCAATTTTCCCGATTCGATCTGGAATCGTTCCTCTTATTTTCTCCCAATGCAATAGAATGGCTGCTTGCGAAGATTTATCAAACGTTTCCCAAGGCTTATTTAAATCCGGCACTGATATTCCGAGCCTGTCATCCCATACAAAGTTATTTTGCAACTGAAATCACCTCTATCCCTATTGTACAAAAGGGTGGATGTTGATGCGAGATAAAAGTTACATGTTATTTTTATTCATTTTTAAGAATATCCTTGCATTTATTGTTGGAATTTTGTTATAGTATGAACTATCTTAAATGGTATTTTTATAAACTATAATGTATAAAAATAAACACGTATTCATTTTTATATTCAACAGAGGGAGAGATTTCATATGGGGAAAAAAGTAGTTTTAGCTTATTCTGGGGGCTTAGATACATCAGTTGCTATACCGTGGTTAGCGGAACAAGGATACGAAGTCATTGCATTATGCTTGGATGTTGGGGAGGGTAAGGACCTCCCTTTTATACAATCAAAGGCACTATCGATCGGAGCTTCTGAATCCATCGTATTGGATGTTCAAAAAGAATACGCTGAAGAATATGCATTAGTTGCTCTTCAGTCCCATGCACTATACGAAGGAAAATATCCATTGATCTCTGCTTTAAGCCGTCCGCTTATCGCTAAAAAGTTAGTGGAGACAGCAAAAAAGTATGGTGCAACTGCTGTTGCTCATGGTTGTACAGGAAAAGGGAACGATCAGGTTCGTTTTGAGGTTTCTGTTGCAGCACTAGCACCAGAACTAGAGGTGCTCGCACCAGTACGTGAATGGAGCTGGTCGCGTGAAGAAGAAATTCAATATGCCAAACAGCATGATATTCCGGTATCGATCAAAAAGGAAAACCCGTTTTCTATTGATCAGAACCTTTGGGGAAGAAGCAATGAATGCGGAATATTAGAAGATCCTTGGGCTGCTCCTCCTGAAGAAGCATATGAAATGACCGTATCACTTGAGAAAACGCCAGATCAGCCGCAAATCGTTGAGATCGGTTTTGAGCAAGGTGTCCCAGTATCACTGAATGGTAAAAATGTTTCGCTCGATCTTCTCATTCATCAACTAAACGAATGGGGAGGCGCACATGGGGTTGGACGAATCGATCATGTGGAGAATAGACTCGTAGGTATTAAATCGCGTGAAGTATATGAGTGTCCTGCAGCTACAACACTCATCAAGGCACACAAGGAACTAGAAGATTTAACTTTAGTGAAAGAAGTCGCTCATTTTAAGCCAATTATAGAAAAGAAGATGACAGAATTAATCTATGAAGGTCTTTGGTTTTCACCACTTAACGCATCGTTAAAAGCCTTTTTGGATGAAACACAAAAACATGTAACGGGTACAGTCCGTGTCAAATTTTTTAAAGGCCATGCGATTGTTGAAGGAAGAAAATCACCTTATTCGCTATACGATGAAAAATTGGCTACTTACACATCAGACGATGCATTTGATCAC
Source organism: Fictibacillus phosphorivorans (assembly GCF_001619875.1). Lineage (GTDB taxonomy): Bacteria > Bacillota > Bacilli > Bacillales > Fictibacillaceae > Fictibacillus > Fictibacillus phosphorivorans_B. The sequence goes on along the minus strand of NZ_LRFC01000037.1, from coordinate 136,245 downwards.
ACTGCGGCAAAAGGATTTATCTCACTATGGGGATTACCGACAAAAGTAAGCAGCATGGTACAAAAAAATGAGGTGAAAGTGTGAAAAAGCTATGGGGAGGACGTTTCTCAAAACAACCTGAAGAATGGGTAGATGAGTTCGGAGCATCCATATCGTTCGATCAGCAACTGGCAAGTCAAGATTTAAAAGGTAGCCTTGCTCATGCTAAGATGCTTTATGAATGCAATATTATCGATGAAAGTGCTTATAAAAATATTAAAAATGGGTTGTTAGCTTTAGTACAGGAAGAGAAAGCAGGCAAACTCTCGTACTCAGTGAAGTATGAAGACATCCATTTGAACCTGGAAAAATTGTTAACCGACAAAATTGGACCGGACGGAGGCAAACTTCATACAGCGAGAAGCCGAAATGATCAAGTTGCAACTGACTTCCATCTTTTCGTGAAAGAAGAGTCACTGCATATCATAGACCATATTGAAGAGTTGCAAAAATCGCTTTTAAATCTTGCTGAAGAACATGTAGAAACGATTATACCGGGCTACACACACCTTCAGCGTGCACAGCCCGTTTCTTTTGCTCATCATCTTCTTGCTTACTTCTGGATGCTTGAGCGAGATAAAGAGAGAATGCAGGACAGCTTAAAGCGAACGGATATCATGCCGCTTGGTGCAGGGGCTTTAGCTGGAACTACATTTGATATTAATCGAAATATTACGATGAACGAATTAGGATTCTCGAATAAATATCTCAACAGTTTGGATGCGGTAAGTGACCGAGATTTTGCGATTGAATGCTGCAGCAATGCTTCAATGATTATGATGCATCTGTCCCGTTTTTGTGAAGAGCTAATCCTTTGGTCGTCCGAGGAATTTGGATTTATTGAAATCAGTGACAGTTTCACAACAGGCAGCAGTATGATGCCACAGAAGAAGAATCCAGATATGGCCGAATTAATTCGCGGTAAGAGCGGAAGAGTTTATGGATCGCTAATGTCATTGCTCACTTTGATGAAGGGACTTCCCCTTGCATACAACAAAGATATGCAAGAAGACAAAGAGCCTGTTTTTGATACAGTAAAAACAGTAAAGGGATGTCTGAGTATTATGACAGGCATGATGAATGAGATTAAAATGAATGCTGATAAGATGAACAAAGCCGTTCATCAAGATTTTTCGAATGCAACTGAACTTGCTGATTATTTAGCGAAAAAAGGGATTCCGTTTCGTGAAGCCCATGAATTAGTTGGACAGATGGTACTCCATTGTATTCATAAAGACTGTTATCTTCTTGATATTAGTCTCGAGGAATATCAGGAATGGTGTCCACTTGTGGAAAATGACCTATTTGTTGCGCTATCTCCAAAAACCGCTGTTGAAAGAAGAAATTCAGAAGGCGGGACAGGTTTTGATGCTGTGCTCAAACAGATTGATGCAGCGAAATCAAAAATGTACGTTTCCAAAAATTAATACCGTTTAACTTTCTTTCGAGGACAAAAACTATGGGTAAGTTCTTTGAAGGAGGAAGTTACCATGGAAAAGGAAAAACGTCCAAATCAACAGTTAGAATACGATGCAGAAGGCGAAATGAAGGTTCATCAGCAGATAACAGAAGCCTATCAAAGCGGAATCGTTGATAAAGTAGATCAGGGACAGCAAAGAACAAAGCTAGATGACGAAGAAAGTCTTTCATAAGAATAACTAGTAAGTAAGGGATGGCTCACATAGTTGAGCTGTCTTTTTTTGCATGCCATGTGTGTAGGGGAGGAGGGGTAAACTGATTCTAAGCAAAACATACGATTTCAATTAGCTGCTGAATTTTGAATTTCCTTATTATTTTAAGGGCACATTAATGCTGTCTTGTCTGCAAAAAATTCAATATGATTTTCAACTTTTTATTTTGAATCTTAGATGGTATGGTAACTATAGATAATGTAATAATTTCCAAATAATCAGGGAGGGAAAGCGGATGAAAATTGGTGTACCGACTGAAATAAAAAATAACGAAAATCGTGTAGCTATGACTCCTGCTGGTGTTTTAAATCTCGTGGCGTCTGGTCATGAAGTATTTATACAAAAAGGTGCTGGAATTGGTTCTGGCTTTACGGATGAAGAATATGAAAGTGCAGGCGGCGTTATCGTGGAAACGCCTGTTCAGGCATGGTCGATGGAAATGGTTATGAAGGTAAAAGAACCGCTGCCAGAGGAGTATTGTTTTTTTCGTGAAGGGTTAATCCTGTTCACCTATTTACATCTAGCACCTGAGCCTGAATTAACTAAAGCACTGACAGATAACAAGGTTATTGGGATTGCCTACGAGACTGTACAGCTTCCAAACGGAACATTACCGTTGCTTACACCGATGAGCGAAGTAGCTGGTAGGATGGCTGCTCAGATTGGCGCACAATTTTTAGAAAAACCTAAAGGCGGACTGGGGATATTATTAAGTGGAATTCCAGGAGTACGTCGCAGCAAAGTAACGGTTATTGGCGGTGGAGTGGTTGGAACAAACGCGGCTAAAATTGCTATGGGACTTGGAGCAGATGTTACGATTATAGACTTGAATCCTGAACGTCTCCGTCAGCTGGACGATATTTTTGGAGTAGAGATAAATACACTCATCTCTAATCCGTTAAACATCGCCCTTGCCGTCCAAGAGTCTGCATTAGTAATAGGAGCCGTTTTAATCCCTGGAGCGAGGGCGCCTAAGCTTGTTACCGAAGAGATGATAAAAGGAATGCAGCCAGGGTCCGTCATCGTAGATGTGGCCATTGATCAAGGAGGAATCTTTGAAACGGTAGACAGGATTACAACTCACGACAATCCAACCTATGAAAAATATGGAGTTCTGCATTATGCAGTGGCCAACATGCCAGGTGCTGTTCCAAGAACTTCAACAATTGGGCTGACAAACGTGACAGTTCCTTATGCACTTCAGATCGCAAACAAAGGGTATGTGAAAGCTTGTTTAGATAATGAAGCACTACTAAAAGGAATCAATACGTTAGATGGTTTTGTAACGTATAAAGCTGTTGCTGAAGCACATAAGCTGGATTATAAAGATGCTGCTACCATATTGACTCAAAAATAAATCGGTGACATAAATAAGTCCACGTTCCTTTTTACTGGAAGGGGACTTTTTTTCTGTTCTATAATAGGGTATGTAAGGATAAAGGATAATAAATTCTTATTAGAGGAGGGAGTAAGTTATATGAAAGTGACGTATCACGGACATTCGGTACTTGAGATTCAAACAGGGGAACATTCCGTTTGGATAGACCCTTTTATTAATGGAAACGGACAAGCTAAAATCAAGGTTAGTGATATTAAAGCAGATGTAATTTTATTAACACACGGCCATAACGATCACGTTGGAGACACAATTGAGATCGCCAAAGCAAACAATAGCTTAGTGGTAGCCCCTTTTGAACTTGCCGAATACATGGGTTCAAAAGGAGTAAAAGCACACCCGATGCACATTGGCGGTAGCCGCACGTTTGATTTCGGGAGAGTCAAGTTTACACAAGCTTTTCACGGATCAAGTTATGAAGAAGAAGATGGCACTGTTGTGTATACGGGGATGCCAGCAGGAATTTTATTTTCACACGGTGGTAAAACCCTATACCATGCAGGTGATACGGCTTTATTTTCAGATATGAAGTTGATAGGAGAATTTGCGAAACCGGACGTTGCCTTTTTGCCGATAGGCGATAATTTTACGATGGGGCCTGAAGATGCACTCGTTGCAGCAAAATGGATCGGTGCAGACCTAACAGTTCCAATCCACTTCAACACATTCCCTGTGATCGAACAAGATCCAGAGGCTTCATTTGTATCTAAACTTGGAAATAAAGGAAAAGTGCTTCAAAGCGGTGAAAGCTTAAACGTATAATGATTCTAACCTCTCTTTCTATGCATACGAATGATAGTAAGGGAGGTTGTATTTTTTATGAGCCAAGAAAAAATAGCAAAAGTATTAATGTTATGTGTACTGCTTTATGTAGCCATTCCTGTACTCTCTTTAGATGGTCCGCTTTTGCAACGTATATTTACGATTGCATGGAGCGGATTTGCCTGTATGCTGCTGATTGGTTTGCTGTTTAAAAAAGATACTTTAAAGAAACGATCAGTCAAGAAACAAAGCATTTCTGCAAATCAGAAAATGAGAAAAAGAATGCACATGGAAAGTTGAGTTTCTGTTTGTATGCCTGTATAATCTGTATTAGTCAAATAAACAAAACAGATAGATACAGGTAGAAGGAACGGTGAATGTAATGCTAACCAAGCATGAACAAATATTGCAGCATATTTTGGACCTGGATGTCGGATCAAAAATCTCCGTTCGGCAAATTGCAAAAGATTTAACGGTTAGTGAAGGTACAGCTTATCGAGCGATTAAAGAGGCTGAGAACCAGGGAATCGTAAGTACGATAGAACGTGTTGGTACGATACGTATTGAAAGACAAGCAAAGAGCAATATTGAAAAGCTAACGTTCGCAGAAGTCGTAAATATTGTTGAAGGACAAGTACTTGGCGGACGTGCAGGTCTTCACAAAACGCTTCATAAGTTTGTAATTGGTGCAATGAAACTAGAAGCGATGATGCGTTATGTTGATGCTGGAAGTCTTTTGATTGTTGGTAACCGTGTGAACGCTCATGAATTGGGGCTTAAAGCAGGAAGTGCAATTTTAGTAACAGGTGGCTTTGATACGGATGAAGAAGTGAAGAGACTTGCTGATGAACTTGAACTTCCTGTGATTTCAACAAGTTACGATACATTTACTGTAGCAACGATGATCAATAAGGCCATACATGACCGATTAATCAAAAAGGATATCGTCTTAGCCTCAGATATATTGATACCAATCGATGAAACACATTACCTTTATCAACATGATAAGGTTTTGAAGTGGCACGAATTAAACAAAGAGACGATGCACAGCCGTTATCCTGTTGTAGATCAAGCGAATCGTGTAACGGGTGTTGTTACTTCTAAAGACATTATCGGAGTTCCTGTATCCATGCAAGTAGAAAAGGTCATGACTCGTGCCCCTCTAACGGTTACAGAAAAAACATCTGTAGCAGCATGTGCCCATATGATGATTTGGGAAGGAATTGAACTGCTGCCGGTTATCGGGTCTTCTCATAAACTCATTGGAATACTAACAAGACAAGATGTCCTAAAAGCCATGCAGATGATGCAAAAACAGCCGCAAGTTGGAGCCACTTTTGATGACCTGATTACTACCGAATTAAAAGAGTTAAAGGTAGATCATGAAGTGAGGTTTACTTGCAGGATCACTCCTCAGATGACCAATCACCTCGGCACAGTCTCGTATGGTGTCCTGATGACTCTAGTAACCGAGACAGCTCGTAAAGCGTTAAGAAGAATTAAAAAGGGTGACCTTGTTGTGGAAAACGTAACGTTCTACTATATTAAACCCGTTCAGATCGATAGCGATATCGAACTGATACCACGAGTTCTGGAAGTAAGCCGGAAATTTGGGAAAGTTGATGTGGAGATCCATCATGAAGGAAAGATTGTTGGAAAAGCGATGATGATGGCTCAGCTTCTCGATCACCGTTCTTAAAAAACTCTTTTCTTGGCTTCGATGCTCTTGAAAGTTGTTGATCTCCGTTCCAGGTGCTCGCTTTCCGGGGGGCGTGCGGTGAGCCTCCTAGCGCATAGCGCTGTTAGGAGTCTCACCTGTCCCGCTAATCCCCCAGGAGTCTCACACCTTGCACTACTATCAACTTGTCAGTGAAGATACTAGAAAAACTGTTCCAAAGCCTAATCTAACCAAAAAAAGTCCCTGTTAAAGGGACTTTTTATCCATTCTTCTTTAATTTTTCTGTGCTTCTTCTCGTGCTAGCGTAAGGAAATGCTTGTACATTTTATAGTTCATGATCAATAAGACGATTCCATATGCTAAGAAGATAAGTGCGACCCAAAGCTGAACACGGCCTTCTACAGCAGTCAGTTCGTTTAAACCGAATGATGCCAGGAACGCCCCAAGAGCCATCTTTGCTTTAGTTCCTGTCCAGCGCTTTAAAAAAGGTTCTTTTGCACGTACTTCTGAGACTTTATAAAACACATACAAACTAAAAGAAAGTATAATAAGGATAATAAAGATCGGCATTAAAAATTCCCCCACGTATTTACTCCACTATATTGTAAACGTTTAAAACCATAATTGCCACAACGACATCTAAAAGGAGTCTGCTATGAAAGAAGAAATCTTACAGAAAATTGAACAGTATGAAAAAATCATCATTCATCGCCATGTTAGACCAGACCCAGATGCACTCGGATCGCAAGGCGGACTTGCTGCTATTATAAAAGCAAGTTATCCCAATAAGGAAGTTTATGCAGTTGGAGAAGAAGAGGCAGGATTGACTTTTTTAAACAGAATGGACGATATTGAGGATCATATATACGAAGGTGCTTTAGTTATTATTTGTGATACAGCCAATTCTCCGAGAATCAGTGATACCCGTTACGCATCAGGAGATCTAGTTATTAAGATCGATCACCATCCGAATGAAGATCCTTACGGAGATATAATCTGGGTGAATACAGAAGCAAGTTCTACTTCTGAAATGATTATGGATCTATATCTGTCAGGACATGATCATGGACTGAAGTTAGATGAAAGCGCAGCAAGACTTTTATATGCAGGTATTATTGGAGATACGGGGCGGTTTTTGTTTAGTAACACGACTCAGAAAACCCACCGCTATACAGCAGCATTGCTAGAAACAGGATTTTCTCCATCGGAAATACATGAGAATTTATATAAGATTTCTGAAAAGCTCGTAAGATTAAACGGCCATGTTCTGCAAAACTTTTCTATCGTAGATGATTGTGTGGGGTATATCCATTTAACGAAAGACACATTAAAGGAGTTCAATACGAATGCAAGTGAAGCATCTCTGTTAGTAAACTCCTTTTCTCATGTTGAAGGTTTGTTGGCTTGGGTGTTCTTTGTAGATGAACCTGATCAGATTAGAGTGAGGTTGCGCTCAAAAGGGCCGGTTGTGAATAAGATTGCTGCTAAATTTAACGGTGGTGGCCATCCAAGAGCATCTGGTGCAACGGTTTATACGAAGGATGAAACTCGTTCTGTGCTTAATGAGCTCAGAAACATTTGTAGAGAATACAAAACAAAATAAAAAAGGCCTCATCGGGAGGCCTTTTTATGCTTTAGATAATAAAATTAGTTAGCTTTTTCAGGGATAAACCAAGAGCCAACATCGGTTACATCTTCATGCACTTTCAAGTTTAATTTTTCAAGCTCTCTTTTGATTAGATCTGCTACTTCCTTTGTTTCCGCAAAAGCAGAAAAACCATTCTGTAATTCCTTTACCTTTTCACGGGCAAGTTCTTTTCGATTGATAATCATGTAGTTCCCCCCCCAATATTCACTTCTTTACTCATATTTTATACAAATTAAGGAGGTTTTGCTATTTCTTTGCCTAAGATTCATAAAAACGTAATATTTCGACCATTATTTATGCATAATCATTCATTCGCTTTTGCAGATATATAGATGCGGAGTACTCCTGTATACAGATAAAGGTGGTCAATCTTAACACGATAAGCTTGTTCATCATCATCAAGGCGATAGGGTTTATTTTCTATCGCTTGAAAAAGCAGTGTGTTACTTTTTGCGATCGTTTCTGTATCTTCACCCATAAGATGCTCTAAATCGTCTTCAACTGCTTTTATTAAATGCATCCTTGTCAGGTTTGATAATTTTTGAGAGTCTGAATCTGAAAACCTTACATTGATCTCATGAAGTTTAAATTTCTTTGCAAGTTCTTCATTGGCTCTTTTGTCATCAGACGTTAAAATCTCATTTTTTTTCTTATAGTCTATAATGATAGAATTTTGTTCTTTTAATTTATGAATAAGCCTTTCATGTGCCAAACCGCCTTGTATTAAAAAAAACGCCCAGCCGATGATAAAGCCAATTGCCATTCCTGCAAAAAAACGCTGGTAGCCTTTTCGTTGATACAGCGGGGGGATCCTCATCAGTTGATGTTCTCCTGGCTGAGCCATTGAATTAACTGCATAGCTGTATTTGCTCCTGCAATCGCTACAAAGATATAGGTTAATTGCTTAAAGATCTCTATAGTGGCGCCATTTTCAAAACTGCGCTCAAAATTCGTAATCGTATCAAACGTTCCTCCAATAGCTGCGACGATCGCCCATATTTTTAATCTTTTTGCCAGCTCCATCATCTCGAATATCGGAGCTTTACCAACCAGAAATGCTGCAAGTCCGCCAATTAATGCACCGCCTAATAAAACGCCAAAAGCTATGGAAAAATCTAAGATGATGTTCGAAAAAAAATCTCTTACCATGAGACATCCTCCTCTCCTACTAAATATATGGACAACTTGAGGAGTGTATGCTCGATTCGTTTCTAAAATAAGCCCTTTATTAAAAGATTGTTGTTTCTGAAACGGATTTTCCACTGAAAGATATTTCTTTAATTCCTGTGACACGCAAATGATGACTAAGGAAGGAATTTTAACACTTGCTTTTTCTTTCATACATCATAGATTAAGTTGATTGGAGTGTAAGGTGGGAGACTCCTGTGGCTCACCGCCTGCCCCACGGAAAGCGAGCGCCTGAAACGGAAATCAACCCCTTCCAAATTTTTTTGTTACATCCATGAAATTAAGAAACTCTACATATGAAAACTGTTTCATTAACACATGCGAACTTCTGTACTATAATGAAGTTGCAACCAGGTGGGAAAGGAAGTGAAGAGTATGGGATTTGTCCCTTTGCATATACATAGTGAATATTCGCTTCTAGAAAGCTCTTGCCGAATTGAAGAGCTCGTTCAATCTGCCAAGGAATTGGGCTACTCAGCGCTCGCCATAACTGATAAGTCAAATATGTATGGCGCTTTAAAGTTCTATACGACATGCTTAAAAGCAGGGATTCAGCCTATTATCGGTTTAGAAGCCGAAATAGGAAAACAGCACCAAAACACGAAGGAGAAAATACGCTCATCTCATAAAATACTTTTATATGCCATGAACACGGAAGGCTATGAAAATTTACTAAAACTTACAACGCTTATGCAAACAAAGCAAGAAGGGGAAGTTTCACCGCTTACCCATAAAGAGCTCGCAAACCATGCTGCAGGCCTAATAGTTGTTTCCTCTGGTTTAGAAGGTGAGATTCAAAAATACGTTGTGAACGAAGAGAATAGAGAAGACGGAAAACTGAATCGATTACTTGAATTTTACAAGCACTGGTTTTCTGATCGTTTTTATCTTGGACTTGAAGATCATAATACGGGGTTTGAAAAAACGGTAAACATGCAACTGCAGTCTCTTTCTAGAAAATTTCACATACCGTTAATTTGTATGCACGAAACGTATTACGTGAAAAGAGAAGATGCTAACGCACATGACATTCTGTTATGCATAAAGCAAGGGGAAAAGATTAATAATCGTGATCGATATAAATTGCCAACGAGTGAGTTTTATTTGAAATCACAGCCTGAGATGGAAGATTTATTCTCACACGTACCAGAAGCCTTATACGAAACAGCTAAACTTGCAGAAAGATGTTCATTAAAGCTTGATCTAGGTAATATCGCTCTTCCAAAATACCCTGTTCCAGCTACCCGTAACAGTTTTGAATATTTGACTGAACTGTGTGAAGAGGGCCTTTTAGAAAGATATGAAACCATAACAGCCGACATGAAAGAGCGTCTTTCGTACGAACTTACTGTTATCAAGAATATGAATTTTGAAGACTATTTTCTAATCGTTTGGGATTTTATGAAGTTTGCTCATGATGAAAAGATGATAACTGGCCCAGGGAGGGGTTCGGCCGCGGGTTCTTTAGTGGCTTATGTTCTTCATATTACAAACGTTGATCCTATCCACCATCAGTTGATCTTTGAACGTTTCTTAAATCCAGAACGGGTGACGATGCCAGATATTGATATTGATTTTCCTGACAACCGCCGTGATGAAGTGTTACGATATGTCGCGAACAAATATGGGACAGATTATGTTGCTCAAATTATAACTTTTGGTACATTGGCTGCCAGAGCTGCGATTAGAGACGCGGGAAGAGTAATGGATTTTCCTCCCTCTCTTATTGATCTGACGGCTAAGAATATACCTGCTAGACCAGGGATCACACTAGAAAATGCGTTGAAAGAATCCGCTGGTCTCAAGCAAACATACACAACAAACGCGGATGTAAAAAAACTTGTTGAAATTGCCATGACACTTGAGGGCTTGCCTAGACACGCTTCTACTCATGCAGCGGGTGTCGTCTTATCAGGTTCGCCGCTTGTTCAAAAAGTTCCTTTGCAGAATGGACACGATGGAATCCCGCTCACTCAATACAGTATGGATTGGCTTGTTGCAGCAGGACTCTTGAAAATGGACTTTTTAGGGTTGCGCAATTTATCACTCATTGAAAATATTTTGTTCGCGATTGAAGAGAACGAGAATGTCAAAATCGATCTTAATGAAATTTCTTTTTCGGATGCTAAAACGTTTGAGCTTCTTGCAAAAGGTGATACTACAGGCGTGTTTCAGCTCGAATCAGATGGCATGAGAAAGGTCCTTCAGCAGCTTAAACCGACAGAATTTGAAGACATTGTAGCAGTGAACGCACTTTATCGACCAGGTCCGATGCAAAACATTCCTGATTATATTGCAGGTAAACACGGTCAAAAGACAGTTGAATATATGCACCCTGACCTTGAGCCCATACTCAAAGCTACTTATGGTGTTATCGTCTATCAAGAACAGATCATGCAGATCGCTACAAAAGCTGCTGGATTTACTCTTGGAGAAGCTGATTTGTTAAGAAGAGCAGTGGGTAAAAAGAAACGGGAAATTTTGCTTCGTGAACGCCAGCATTTTGTGGCTGGGTGTTTAAAGCAAGGCTATGATGAAAAGTCAGCTGATGCTCTATATGATCTGATCGTTCGTTTTGCCGACTATGGGTTTCCAAGGAGCCATGCAGTTGCTTACAGTGTAATTGCCTATCAGCTGGCTTACTTAAAAGCAAATTATCCATCATATTTTATGGCAGCATTACTTTCAAGTGTTATTGGCAATCATGATAAAGTGTATCAATATATAAAAGAGTCTGAGCAAAAAGGAATTCCTGTTCTGCCTCCATCCATAAAAAAGGGCTCAGCTGTTTTTACATCTGAAGGATCAGCTGTTGCATTCGGTCTTTTAGCGATAACAAATGTAGGACTTCAAGCAGTAAGAACCCTTTTGGAAGAAAACCATAAAGAACCGTTTCAAGATCTGTTTGATATTTGTGCACGATGTCCTCAAAAAACAGTGAATAAACGAACGCTTGAATCGTTAATATTTGCAGGAGCGCTGGATGATCTTGGAGAAGACAGAGCTGTTCTGTTAGCTTCACTTGAAACAGCGATTGAATATGGAGAAGAGTTTCAGGAAATTTCACGAAAGAATCAAATGTATTTATTCGATGATGATATTAATCTTCCTAAGCCTTCTTACGTATCCGTTCAGCCTTTTCAAGGAAGCGAGAAACTTAAGTTTGAAAAAGAGGCACTTGGCTTTTTCTTTTCTTCTCACCCGTTAGAACGATATCGTTCCATCCTTGGAAGCTGGAGAGCAGCTGATATTAGGGATCTGAAGGAAAAAAGATCTTCTGTCCGCCTTGGTGTTATAGTGGACAAAGTCCGTGTCATTAAAACCAAAAAAGGAGAGCTGATGGCTTTTCTAACAATTAGTGATGTGAGCGGTGATATTGAAGCTGTTGCTTTTCCTAAAGTGTACGAGGCCAATCACAGTATTCTGCAAAAAGGTGAACAATTATTTTTAGAAGGAAGTGTTGAGCAGCGTAACGAAACCATACAGATCCTTATTAATCAATGCAAGCTGCTGGAAGAATTAAAACCCAATGACCAACCGACTGTATTTATAAAGATTGATAAAGATCATCAATCACCTGAATACTTAAATGCAGTGAAGACGATTTTGGACCAATCGAAAGGTAATGGATCTGTTGTGCTCATCTATGAGGAGAACAGACAGAAGGTTCAGCTCTCTCAAAAAATAAAGGCTACGGAAAGTTTATTGTTAGAGTTGCAATCCATTATTGGTGAGGGTAACGTCGTGTTGAGAAAAAATTAAAAACTTTACAGTTAGTTAACTTTTGTTATAATGAATGAGTCAATAACAGTGGTCTGACCACCTCCTAATTTGACTCATCGACCATAAATTTTTAAATCATTAGGAGATGAAGAGATGTCTACATTACGAGAAGAAGCACTACACATGCACCGCACACATCAAGGGAAATTAGAATCAAAATCAAAAGTACCTGTCCGAAATGCAAAGGATTTAAGCCTTGCCTATTCTCCAGGTGTTGCTGAGCCTTGCAAGGATATTTATGACGATAAATCAAAAGTCTATGACTATACGATGAAAGGTAATACAGTAGCTGTTGTTTCTGACGGTACAGCTGTTTTAGGACTAGGGAATATTGGACCTGAAGCTGCATTGCCAGTTATGGAAGGAAAAGCTGTTCTTTTTAAGAGTTTTGCTGGAGTTGATGCATTTCCAATCTGTTTAAATACGACAGATGTGGACAAGATTGTTGAAACCGTAAAACTGCTCGAGCCGACGTTCGGTGGTGTGAATCTAGAAGATATTGCAGCACCTAATTGTTTCGTAGTAGAAGAGCGATTGAAAAAAGAAACAAATATTCCCATCTTCCATGATGATCAGCATGGAACAGCAATTGTTACGCTAGCTGGCCTAGTAAACGCACTTAAATTAACTGGACGTGAAATGTCAAAAATTAAAGTTGTTGTTAATGGAGCTGGAGCTGCTGGTATAGCAATCATCAAATTGTTAGATCGTTTTGGCGTAAAAGACATCATTATGTGTGATACAAAAGGTGCGATCTACGAAGGCCGCCCTTTTGGTATGAACAGTGTAAAGAAAGAAGTAGCAAGGTTCACAAACCGTACAAAACAAGAAGGTACACTTGCTGATGTCATTAGCGGTACTGATGTTTTTGTAGGGGTTTCTGTAGAAGGTGCTCTTACTAAAGCAATGGTAGAATCGATGAATCCTGAACCGATTATTTTTGCGATGGCGAACCCTAATCCTGAAATTATGCCTCATGAAGCTCGTGAAGCAGGCGCGATGGTTATTGGAACAGGACGTTCAGATTTCCCGAACCAAGTTAACAACGTACTTGCATTTCCAGGTATTTTCCGAGGTGCTCTTGATGTAAGAGCGACACATATCAATGAGGAAATGAAGATTGCGGCTGTGCATGCCATTGCAAACTTAGTAAATCCTGTTGAATTAAATGCAGAATACGTTATTCCAGCACCATTTGATCCTCGTGTTGCTCCAGCCGTTGCAGCAGCCGTTGCTACTGCAGCTATGGAAACAGGTGTTGCACGCATCCGTATGAGTCCAGAAGAAATTGCTGAAAAGACAAAGAGACTTGCAATTATCGGAAAAGATGAATGAAACCGGCAAAGGAGAGAGGAATGTCTGTCCAGCCTACCGAAAAAGTATATATTGAAATCTTAAAGCAAATTAAATCTATTATTGTAGAAGACGGTCTTCAAGCGGGTAACAAGCTTCCATCTGAACGGGAGCTAAGTGACCGTTTAAAAGCTGGAAGGTCGTCTGTTCGTGAAGCGTTAAGGGCTCTGGAACTGCTCGGGTTAATTGAAACCAGAAGAGGTGAAGGGACTTTTATACGTGAAGCAACCGGCCATCGTCTTGTAGAAGTTCTTGCTTCTTTCATTTTGAACGATAAAAAAGCGAGACAAGATCTTGAGGAAACAAGACACATTGTTATTAAAGATTGTACAGAGCTTGCTGTTACTAGATGTGATTCCTCTACAATCAGCAAGCTAAGGGAATTAATCCGGCAAATGGATAACGGTGGCCAAAAGGAAACAAGTGAAGTCTGTAGAAAATTTGAAAAAATTGTTATTCAATCATGCGGCAATCATCTTCTTTATCGTTTATATGTAGAACTGACGGGTTATGGATCATCTTTGCAACAGGCAAAATCCTATTGGCAACCGGCTCTTTGTAAAGAGGTCTTAGAACTTCTTGAACAAAAGAATCCCGAAAAGCTAACGAATTTGTTATCAAAACAAAACGATGCCCTAAACGCAATCGAATAGGTGGTGTTATTCATTCATGATTAAAGGTTTGTTTGTAAAAAAGAAAAAATATGCCACAATACCAACTGGTAAAGTAAAACAAGATGTACCAGAAGGCATTATGAGTAAATGTCCTGAGTGCAAGCACATCATGGTAACCAAAGAGTTAAGAAAAAATCTGCTTGTATGTCAAGGTTGTCAGTATCATTATCCGATGTCATCCCAAGAACGAATAGCCTCTCTGATTGATGAAGGAACCTTTACGGAATATGATGCTGAAATGATTTCAGGAAATCCTCTAGAATTCCCTGATTATGTGGAAAAGCTTGAGGGTGACCGAAAGAAAACAAAGATTAACGAAGCTGTGGTTACGGGTGCGGGTCAGATGAACGGACTAGATGTAACACTTGCTGTAATGGATTCCCGTTTTAGAATGGGCAGCATGGGTTCTGTTGTTGGGGAGAAGATTACACGTGCGATCGAACACGCAATTGATAATGAAACCCCGTTTATCATTTTTACAGCATCAGGCGGGGCTCGGATGCAGGAAGGCGTTCTAAGTCTAATGCAGATGGCAAAAACGAGTGTTGCTCTAAAAAGACTGAGTGACAGAGGGTTATTGTTTATTTCTGTCATGACACATCCAACGACTGGAGGAGTTTCTGCAAGTTTTGCTTCTGTTGGAGATTATAACTTCGCAGAGCCGAAAGCTCTAATTGGATTTGCGGGTAGAAGAATCATTGAACAAACGATTCGCCAAGAATTGCCGGAAGATTTCCAGACGGCTGAGTTTTTATTAAAACATGGCCAGTTGGACAGAGTCATTCATAGAAGTGATATGAAAAAGACGTTGAGTACTTTGTTAAAGATGCATACAGAAGGGAGGCGTTAAAGCATGGCGGCAGAACTAGAATTCGAAAGACCTATACACGAACTTGAAAAAAAGATAGCAGAATTGAGATCTTTTATGGACGAAAAGGATATTGACTTAACAGATGAGATAAAAAGGCTGGAAGAAAAACTGGCTAATCTTGAAAAAAGTACGTATTCAGAAATGAAACCGTGGGATCGTGTTCAAATTGCCCGGCATGCTGAACGCCCGACTACCCTTGATTATATTCGCTATCTTTTTACCGATTTTATTGAATTACATGGAGACAGGCTTTTTGGTGACGACGAAGCGATTGTTGGTGGAGTCGCTTTTTATAAGGAACTTCCTGTTACGGTAATCGGTCATCAAAGAGGGAAAGATACGAAGGAAAATCTTAGACGTAACTTTGGTATGCCTCATCCAGAGGGATATCGTAAAGCACTGCGTTTGATGAAGCAGGCAGAAAAGTTTAATAGACCAATAATCTGTTTCATCGATACAAAAGGAGCTTATCCTGGAAAAGCAGCAGAAGAAAGAGGACAGAGTGAAGCCATTGCACGAAATCTCGTTGAGATGGCGGGCTTAACGGTTCCTGTTATTTGTGTTGTAATCGGGGAAGGTGGAAGCGGCGGTGCACTAGCACTAGGTGTTGGTAACTATGTCCACATGCTAGAAAACTCAACTTATTCCGTAATTTCACCAGAAGGTGCCGCTGCAATTCTCTGGAAAGACGCATCATTAGCTAAAAAAGCTGCAGAATCTATGAGAATTACAGCTCCAGATCTGAAAGAAATGGGAATTATTGATGAAATTATAGAAGAAGTTAAAGGCGGTGCGCATAAAGATGCCAAGCACCAAGCTGAATTGATTGACCATATCTTGGAAAAATCGTTAAATAACTTGTTATCAATGTCCGAAGAAGAGCTTATTAATCAGCGTTATGAAAAATATAAAAAAATCGGACAATTTGGGTTTGTAAACGATTCCATTGTTGTTAAATAGGGAATGTGCCTTTCTGCTTAAGGAAAGGCGCATTTTTTTGTCTATTGTTGTCTATTGTGTTCAACATTTGAACATGATATTTTAATAAGACGAGAGAACTAGAGAGGTGAAATGTTTCATGAAACGGATAGGAGTTCTAACGAGTGGTGGAGATTCACCCGGCATGAATGCTGCGATTCGAGCAGTTGTTCGAAAAGGAATCTACCACGATTTAGAAGTTTACGGTATATACAATGGTTATGCAGGATTAATTTCAGGGAATATAAAAAAACTAGAGTTAGGTTCTGTTGGAGATATAATTCATCGTGGAGGAACAATGCTGCATTCTGCACGATGTTTAGAATTTAAAACACCAGAAGGTCAGCAAAAAGGAATTGAACAGCTAAAGAAATTCGGTATCGAAGGACTAGTCGTAATCGGTGGGGACGGATCTTTCCAAGGAGCAAAGAAGTTATCTGAACAAGGATATCCTACGATTGGTGTTCCTGGAACGATTGATAATGACATTCCTGGAACTGATTTCACAATCGGTTTTGATACAGCTTTAAATACGATTATTGATGCTATTGATAAGATTCGCGATACTGCAACTTCTCATGAACGTACCTATATTATCGAAGTTATGGGACGGGATGCAGGTGACCTTGCATTGTGGGCAGGACTAGCTGATGGAGCAGAAACTATTCTAATTCCCGAAGAAGACCACAAGATGGAACAAGTGGTTCAAAAGCTTCAAAGAGGACATGAGCGCGGAAAGAAACACAGTATTATCATTGTTGCTGAAGGCTGTGGAAGCGGTGTTGATGTTGCAAAAGAAATTGAAACACTAACAGGATTTGAAACAAGGGTTACTGTTTTAGGACATATCCAGCGTGGCGGATCCCCAACTGCTTTTGATCGTGTATTAGCAAGCCGACTAGGTGCGCAAGCGGTTGAACTGTTATTAGAGGGCAAAGCTGGAAGAACAGTAGGTATTGAAAACAACAAACTTGTTGATTATGACATTACAGAGGTTTTATCAAGAAAACATTCGATTGACAAACAAATGTATCGATTATCTCAAGAATTATCCATATAACCAGCAAAATAGCATCGTACGGCTGCAGAAATTTGTATTTAGTCCGTACGATGTCTTCTTGCGAAAAAAGAAATCAGGAGGCCATTTACATGATGCGCAAAACTAAAATCGTTTGTACGATAGGTCCTGCAAGCGAAAGCATTGATAAATTAAAAGATTTGATGAATGCTGGGATGAACGTTTCCCGTCTAAACTTCTCACATGGTGACTTTGAAGAACATGGTCAACGTATTATTAATATCCGTGAAGCTTCAAAAGAACTTGGCAAAACGGTTGCCATTCTTTTAGACACAAAAGGCCCTGAGATTCGTACTCAAACACTTGAAGGCGGAGTAGCTGAACTTGTAGCTGGGAATGAACTGATCGTTTCTATGGAAGAAGTTGTCGGAAATGATAAGAAGATCTCTGTAACGTACCCTGGTCTTGTAGAAGACGTTGAAGTCGGCTCAAGAATCTTACTTGATGATGGATTGATTGAGCTTGAAGTAACTTCAATCGGTCAGAATGAACTTACTACAAAAATCTTAAACTCAGGAACATTGAAAAACAAAAAAGGTGTTAACGTACCGAACGTAAGCGTAAAGCTTCCTGGTATTACAGACAAAGATGCAAAAGATATCCAGTTCGGTATTGAACAAGGCGTTGATTTTATCGCAGCATCCTTCGTGCGACGTGCAACGGATGTGCTCGAAATTCGTGAAATCTTGGATAAGCACAATGCGAATCATATTCAAATTATCCCTAAGATCGAGAACCAAGAAGGTGTAGATAATATTGATGAGATTCTTGCTGTATCTGACGGATTAATGGTTGCACGTGGTGACCTCGGTGTTGAGATCCCTGCTGAAGAAGTGCCTCTTGTTCAGAAGATGCTTATCAAGAAGTGTAATGAGCTCGGAAAACCAGTAATCACGGCAACACAGATGTTAGATTCTATGCAGCGTAACCCGCGTCCTACACGTGCTGAAGCGAGTGACGTAGCTAACGCTATCTTCGACGGTACAGACGCTATCATGCTATCTGGAGAAACGGCTGCAGGTAACTATCCTGTTGAAGCAGTTCAAACGATGCACAAGATTGCTAGCCGCGCTGAGAGCTCATTAAACTACAAGACACTTTTATCGTCAAAAAGCAAAGAAAGCAAAACAACAATTACAGATGCTATTTCTCAATCAGTATCCTTTACAGCGCTTAACTTAGAGGCAGATGCAGTGATTACGGCAACAGAAAAAGGGCAAACAGCTCGAATGATTTCGAAGTATCGTCCTAAAGCGCCAATCATTGCTGTAACAAGCAATGAAGATGTTTGCCGTAAGCTTGCTCTTGTATGGGGTGTTACACCTGTTAAAGGAGAAAAAGCAGGAACAACGGATGAAATGTTCCAAATTGCAATTGATTCAGCTTTAAAAGCGAATGCGGTTCAACACGGCAGCCTAGTTGTGATTACTGCAGGTGTTCCAGTTGGTGAATCTGGGTCTACGAACTTGATGAAAGTACACATCATTGGTGATGTACTTGCGAAAGCTCAAGGGATCGGACAATCATCTGCTTCAGGTAAAGTAGTTGTAGCAAAAACAGCTCAAGAAGCGATGGAGAAGATGACAGAAGGAGCAATCCTTGTAACGGTTGGCACAGACCGTGATATGATGCCTGCATTTGAAAAAGCATCAGCTGTTATTACAGAAGAAGGCGGCTTAACTAGCCATGCGGCAGTTTGTGGAGTATCTCTAAGTATTCCAGTTATTGTGGGTCTGCAAAATGCAACTGACATCTTTAAAGATGGTCAAGAGATTACCATTGATGCTTCTGTAGGTTATATTTACGATGGAAGAAAGAGTGTTATCTAAATGATGAAAAGAGAAGGATGAAACCTTCTCTTTTTTGCTACGTAAAATTCCTTATATCCAATTTGGTCTTATGAAAGCGGTGGTTTAATTTGTTCCGAGTATTATTACCGATTTTTATCATCATTCCATTGATTGAAGTCATTCTCTTTATTTTGGCAGGACAATACATCGGTATCCCTGCTACGATTGCATGCATATTCTTCACAGGCATATTAGGAGCTTACTTAGCAAAAAAAGAAGGTACGGAAACGCTGCAGCGAGCAAAAAGGCAGCTGGAAAGCGGACAAATGCCTGGGGATGCAGTTTTAGACGGAGCGTGTATTCTTGTCGGTGGAGCACTCTTGTTAACTCCTGGATTTCTAACCGATTTTTTAGGTTTTTCTTTACTCTTTCCCCCGTTAAGAAAGCCGGTAAAGTTTTGGCTAAAAGCAAAGATCTTTCAAAAAATGAAATCAGGTCAATTTTATTTTATTAAAAGAAGATAGTGTAAAATGTGGTGTATTACAATCTTGGACAAGCTCTTTTGAATTATCATGAAAAAATGAATCAAAAAGCACTATTTTATTTCACAATTTGTACTCCATACGAGAAAACGTTATGTTTATTGCATTTTTTTCTTTTTTTAAGACTCAGTAAGTAAAAAAAATAATCGTCGAAGTATGGTGAAAGCTAACAATTCTACACTATTGAGCGAAAACAGCTGTGTTGTGAGCAGAAATGGCAAGTTTGTGAGCGAAACGGAGCTCCGATTGAGCGAAACTGACCCCTGACTGAGCGAAAACCCTATTCGTTTGCGCGAAAGTGTAATAAATAAAAGAACACGTACCATAAAAAATGCTGCTGCATCAATTTTCTGTAATAGGGTGCTTTAACTGAATAATGCTAAATGAAAAAGACCAGACATAAAAATCTGGTCTTTTTCATGTCAAATACCATCTAATTATAGTGCTATATCACCTGCTAAAAAGCTTGCGGATTACTAATTTTCTCCTCCAAAAGAGAACGCGTTATGAATTAGGAAGACGTTTTTTCTTTGGTTTCTTTTTCTAAAGGATTGTTGCTTAACCTCCTCTTAATAGCAACCTGGAACGCAAATCAACCTTCCAAAAGCATCATAGAATCCAAAAACAGCTTTTTACTTTTGTATAGGCTTCATAACAAACTGATAAATTTCATGAAAGAACTTCGCTTCATAAAGTGCTCGAATGATAACAAGAATCACAGGACCTATTATCAATCCAATAAAACCAAATAGCTGGAAGCCTGCAAATAAAGCAACTAAAGTTGCCAGAGGGTCAAGTCCGATTGTTTGGGATAAAAGTTTTGGCTCCATGATCTGACGCTGAATAACGACAATGCCATAAAGGATGGAGAGTCCTATCGTCAGCGTATAGTTTCCAGTCAAGAAACAATAAGCGATCCAGGGTAAAAAAACAGCACCAGTACCAAGGTATGGAAGTAAATCAATGGCTCCAATCAACACGGAAATCGTGACTGCATAATCGATCTGTAAAATAAGTAAGCCTACTAAAACGATACATGCCGTAATAGAGATTAACGTTAATTGTGCTTTTATAAAACCGAATAATGCTTTTCGTAATTCAATATAAACCGTATGGACAGTCAAAGTTAGCTTTTTAGGAAGAGTTGAAGTGAGAAAACCAGTCAGTCTGTACCAGTCTTTACTAATAAAGAAGGCTGCTAAAAGTGAAAAGATGAATACCGTTAAAAAAGTAGGAAGGCTTACAATCATAGAAGAGACACTGTTAATGATTGCTTGCGTAATACTTGTTGCAGTCGAAGTGATTTCTGTTCCGACCTTCTCTATATTATCCATAACGGTTTCTTGCTGGTCTGTTCCTAATTGGCTGTAAATAGAGAGCATATCTTGATATAATGGCAGGATATTTGTTTTAAAGGATTTTTCAAAATAAAATACAAGCTCTTGAATATATGCAGGTAACTCATGGGCTAAATATGCGAATCCGGTCATCATTTCTTGAATTAGCAGTGTTACAAGTAAGACAAGAACCCCAAGAAGAGCTAATATGGAAAGAATGATAGAAAGTGCTCTATTCATTTTAAATCTTGCCGTTAAAAAATCAACAAATGGATTGATGAGCAGTGCAATAATTGCACCTGCAATAAATGGATACAAAATGCCTGAGACATAATAACTGGTAAAAATAAGAACAAATGCAAAAAATACAATAGAAATCAAACGAAGTAATCGATGTGTCAGTTCGGTATACACTTTTTTCACCTGCCTTTTTCGTACATAACATGTAATCAGAAAGGATTTTATTCCATGGAACCTATTCTTTTTTTAATAGGATTATTAATCATTGGCGTAGTCGCTAAAAACCAATCCTTGATCATTGCAGTAGCATTTCTGTTAGTGTTAAAATTTACCGGATTCGGTGAGAAGTGGTTTTCTCTTATTCAGCAAAAGGGAATAAATTGGGGTGTGACCATCATTACAATAGCCGTTTTAGTACCTATCGCTTCTGGTGAAATCGGTTTTAAACAACTGTCAGAAGCACTCCGCTCATCTTATGCTTGGATTGCCCTATTGTCAGGGGTTTTTGTTGCTATTATTGCGAGCAGAGGACTTCACTTGCTGCAAAATGATCCTCATATTACAGCGGCTTTAGTGTTCGGAACGATTCTTGCCGTTGCTCTATTTAAAGGAGTGGCAGTAGGGCCGTTAATAGGTGCAGGGATCGCCTACATGGCAATGAAGATCGTTGGGCTGTTTACCGGTTCATAAGGCTTATCCACATGAATTAAGTGATATCCGTTCACAAATATCAGATTATTGTTTATAATTGATGTGTATGTCCCATTTCCTTTAAATAGTCTTTCATTTTTCAAGTCTCAGTTTTGAGATTAAAGGCCGGAAATGCAAAAGGCAATCCGCCTTTT
Source organism: Fictibacillus phosphorivorans (assembly GCF_001619875.1). Classification (GTDB taxonomy): domain Bacteria; phylum Bacillota; class Bacilli; order Bacillales; family Fictibacillaceae; genus Fictibacillus; species Fictibacillus phosphorivorans_B. The sequence goes on along the minus strand of NZ_LRFC01000037.1, from coordinate 114,352 downwards.
TTTAAAAAGAAAAATGTAAGCTCTTTCTATTTTTTAAAAAGTGAAAATAATTAAAGGAGAAGAGAGAATAACAGAAAAAAAGGAGAGATAGCCATGACAGCTACAAGAGGATTAGAAGGAATTGTTGCAACAACATCTTCTGTCAGCTCTATCATTGACGATGTTTTAACCTATAGAGGATATAGCATTGATGACTTAGCTGAACATGCAACTTTTGAGGAAGTTGTATACTTGCTTTGGAATGGTAAACTGCCTAACCAATCTGAATTAGATCAATTTAAATCAGAACTAGCAGAGGCAAGTGAGCTGCCTGCAGAACTGTTGGAACAAATGAAATCGCTTCCTTTGAAAAATGCACATTCTATGACTGTATTACGTACGATCGTCTCAACACTTGCGATGTATGATGCAGATGCAGAGGATATGTCTACGGAAGGGAATTATAAAAAAGCCATCCGTCTTCAGGCACAGATGTCTTCCCTTGTGACGGCATATGCACGTATTAGAGAAGGAAAAGATCCGATCGCTCCTAAAAAAGAACTTAGCTATGCGGCTAACTTCCTATATATGCTAACAGGTAAAGAGCCTGATGAAATTTCTGAAACTGCTTTTAACAAAGCACTAGTATTGCATGCAGACCATGAGTTGAACGCTTCTACATTTACTGCACGTGTATGTGTAGCTACGCTTTCTGATATTTATTCTGGAATTACTGCAGCAATCGGTGCATTAAAAGGACCGCTTCACGGTGGAGCAAATGAACAAGTAATGAAGATGCTTTCTGAAATCGGTGAAGAGGCAAATGTTGAATCTTACTTGGAGAATGCAATCGAGAACAAACAAAAAATCATGGGCTTTGGTCACCGTGTATACAAAAATGGTGATCCGCGTGCGAAACATTTGCGTGAGATGTCTAAACAGCTTACAGCCATTACTGGGGAAGAAAAATGGTACACGATGAGTGTGAAGATTGAAGACACATTAAAGCAGAAAAAAGGATTACTGCCAAACGTTGATTTCTATTCTGCGAGTGTTTACCACAGCTTAGGAATCGCTCATGACCTATTCACACCAATCTTTGCAATCAGCCGTGTTTCTGGATGGATTGCTCACATTTTGGAACAATACGAAAATAACCGTTTAATCCGCCCGCGTGCTGAATATATCGGACCAGATATGCAGCAGTATGTTGCTTTAGAGCAAAGATAAACTTAAATTTATAGGACATAACGTAAAAAGAGAAGGGATTCTTCTTCTCTTTTACCTATGTTTTTTAGTAGACTAGTAGAGTACATGCAATCGAAGAATTAGGAGGAATTTAGAATGTCTAACGGAGAACGTATTACAGTCGATAATGGTGTATTGAACGTACCAAATCAACCGGTTATCCCTTTTATTGAAGGTGACGGTACTGGACCAGATATTTGGGCTGCTGCTTCACGTGTATTAGAAGCTGCTGTTGAAAAAGCATATAACGGTGAGAAAAAAATCGTATGGAAAGAAGTTCTTGCTGGAGAAAAAGCGTTTAACCAAACTGGTGAATGGCTGCCTTCAGAAACACTTGATGTGATTCGCGATTACATAATTGCGATTAAAGGACCTTTAACAACTCCAGTAGGAGGAGGAATTCGTTCTTTAAACGTAGCATTAAGACAAGAGTTGGACCTATTCACTTGCTTGCGTCCGGTTCAATACTTTAAAGGGGTTCCTTCACCAGTAAAGCGCCCAGAAGATACAAACATGGTTATTTTCCGTGAAAACACAGAAGATATCTATGCTGGTATCGAATATGCTAGCGGTTCTGATGAAGTGAAAAAACTGATTCAATTCCTTCAAGACGAAATGGGAGTTAACAAGATCCGTTTCCCTGAAACTTCAGGTATCGGAATCAAACCTGTTTCTTCAGAAGGAACGCAGCGTCTCGTACGTGCTGCGATTCAATACGCAATCAACGAAGGCCGTAAGAGTGTAACACTTGTTCACAAAGGAAACATCATGAAGTATACAGAAGGTGCTTTCAAGAACTGGGGTTATGAGCTAGCAGAAGCTGAATTTGGCGACAAAGTATTCACATGGGCTCAATATGACCGCATTGCTGAAGAAAGCGGAAAAGACGCTGCTGACAAGGCTCAAGCTGACGCTGAAGCTGCTGGAAAGATTATCGTTAAAGATTCAATCGCTGATATTTTCTTACAGCAAATTTTAACTCGTCCAGCTGAATTTGATGTAGTTGCAACAATGAACTTGAACGGTGACTACATTTCTGATGCACTTGCTGCACAAGTTGGTGGTATCGGTATTGCTCCAGGAGCAAACATCAACTACGAAACAGGACATGCGATCTTTGAAGCAACTCATGGTACAGCTCCAAAGTATGCTGGTCTTGATAAAGTAAACCCATCATCTGTTATCCTTTCAGGCGTATTAATGCTTGAGCATTTAGGTTGGGGAGAAGCTGCTAAATTAGTACTTTCTTCAATGGAAAATACGATTGCTAGTAAAGTTGTAACGTATGACTTTGCTCGTCTTATGGACGGTGCAACTGAAGTGAAGTGTTCTGAGTTTGCAGACGAACTAATCAAAAATATGTAATCGTTGTTGGCCCCTTTCACGAGGGGTCTTTTCAAAAGACAAGGAATTATAACGGTTTCTATCATGTTTCTGGAGGGAAAGACATGGCTAACAAACGTAAAAAGATTTCAGTTATTGGCGGAGGTTTTACCGGAGCAACAACGGCATTTATCTTAGGGCAAAAAGAAGTTGGGGACGTCGTATTAGTTGATATTCCCCAGATGGAAAACCCGACGAAGGGTAAAGCGCTAGATATGATGGAAGCGAGCCCTGTTCAAGGTTTTGACGCTGCGATTACAGGAACGAGTGATTATGCAGATACAGCGGGTTCTGATGTAGTCGTTATTACTGCTGGTATCGCTCGTAAGCCTGGAATGAGCCGTGATGACCTAGTGAATACGAATGCGGGTATTATGAAGAGTGTAACGAAGGAGATTGTTAAACATTCTCCGGAATGTACAATCATCGTTTTAACAAACCCAGTTGATGCTATGACTTATACAGTTCTTAAAGAGTCAGGTTTTCCGAAGAGCCGTGTAATCGGTCAATCTGGGATTCTAGATACAGCTCGCTTCCGCACTTTTGTCGCTATGGAGTTAAATCTTTCTGTTAAAGACGTTACGGGCTTTGTTCTTGGTGGTCACGGAGACGATATGGTTCCTTTAGTACGCTATTCCTATGCAGGTGGAATTCCGCTTGAAAAATTAATCTCAAAAGACCGACTTGATGCTATTGTTGAGCGTACACGTAAAGGCGGCGGTGAAATTGTCAATCTTTTAGGCAACGGTTCCGCTTATTATGCGCCAGCTGCTTCATTAGTCGAGATGGTCGAAGCGATCGTTAAAGACCAACGCAGAGTGCTTCCTTCAATCGCTTACTTAGAAGGTGAATACGGTTATGAAGGAATCTGCCTTGGAGTTCCGACTATCCTTGGCGGTAACGGTCTGGAAGAAATTATCGAAATTGAGCTTACACCTGAAGAGAAAGCAGCTCTTGATCAATCTGCAGAGTCTGTGAAATCAGTTATGAAAGTATTGGCATAAGCATCTAACAATAAGAAAGATTCGGGCATAGCTCGGATCTTTTCTCCTATAAGTAATGAAAGCGTTACCATGTTGAAGGGGGTTCTAATATGCTGATTGGAAAAAAACGAAAGCTAGGTAGAAAAATAGGCGAAATCCAAGCAGGCGAAAAGCTAGAGATGCAAGAAACGATTGAAGATAAAGATCTTCTCTTGTACTTAGGATTAACCAATGACAATAACCCATTATATATACAGCATGATTATGCGACACTTACACCTTTTAAAAAGCCGATCGTACCACAGATCATGCTTATGGGTATGGTAACTTCAGCTGTGTCAAAATATTTACCGGGTCCAGGAAGCTCTATCGTAGAATCGCAATTTTCTTTTATTAAGCCTGTCTATCATTATTCGAAGCTAACTTTTCTATTTGAAATCACAGAGGTAGATCGTGAACATCATATTGTACACATGAAAGCTGCAGCGAAAAATGAAGATGGCATTGAAGTCCTAAAGAGCAGTTTACAAGTATGTCCGCCATATCCACCAAAATCAATCACATCTCATACAATGGAGAATTTTTAAACCTTTCATCTGAAAGGTTTATTTTTTTGTTTTATAAAATGTCCTTGAAAGAGTTGATTTCCGTTTCAGGTGCTTCGCTTTCCGCGGGGCAGGCGGTGAGCCACATTCTTAACGTTTCACTTTTAAGTGTCTCACCTGCCAGCCTGTCCTAGCCTAGAGTCTCGCCCTTCCACTCCAATCAACTTGTCAAAGAAGAAAAGTGCACAATTAAACAAGCCTTCAGAAGGTTTTTGTATGAGCATAGGAAATCAAGTAGTAGATTGCCGTCAGTCATCAATTGCTTATTTTGGCTTAAATCACGACAAAGTAGTTAAGAATTAGAATAAAATAGAACATCAATGTAAAGGAAATGTTAAGGGTATGTAAAGTCGATATGAAAATTTTGCGTTTTTTGTACACACTAATAAAAAAATAGTATGATAAATTTGTACAAGTCGTAAAAAGGTGGGAATATGAATGAGCCAAAAGTTACTCGTTGTAGAAGATGAAATTTCGATCTCAACATTGTTGCAATTTAACTTAGAACAAGCAGGATTTCAAGTAGTAACGGCAATGGATGGCAAGAGCGGATTAGAGAAGGCGGAAAGCGAAGGACCCAATCTGATTATTCTAGATCTCATGCTGCCAGAAATGGATGGAATAGAAGTTTGTAAAGAGCTCCGTCAAAGAAAACTTAATATTCCTATTCTCATGCTAACGGCTAAAGATGATGAGTTTGATAAAGTTTTAGGCCTTGAGCTAGGTGCTGACGACTATATGACTAAACCTTTCAGTCCAAGAGAAGTAGTAGCTAGAGTGAAAGCAATACTGCGCAGGACTGCAGTGAATGCTGACTCTGATAAGCAAAAAGAAGAAGTTGAACATCTCAGAATCGGTGAAGTGGATATTTATCCTGAGAATTATGAAGCTTACTTTAAAGAAAAAGCACTTGAACTTACACCAAAAGAATTTGAACTGCTCGTTTATCTAGCTCGACACAAAAGCCGCGTACTCTCAAGGGAGCAGCTTTTATCGGCGGTTTGGAATTATGATTTTGTAGGAGATACGAGGATTGTTGATGTGCATATCAGTCATCTTCGTGAAAAGATTGAGAGCAACACCCGTAAGCCTATCTATATCAAAACGATTAGAGGACTAGGTTATAAATTAGAGGAGCCTCAATAATGCATGACTTTAAAAACCGGGTACTTACTTTATTTTTACTCGGTATTTTACTTGTTTTTATTCTTTTAGCACTCATTATGGGAAACATCGTTCATCACAGTGTTAAAGAGAAACGAATGGAATTCTATACGGGTGAATTAAGCTTGATCGAAAAAGTTTTAGAGACTGAGAAACAAAGTGCCATTATAACTAATTTATTGAAAACAGCCTCTAAACACTTAAAGGGTGAAATTTATGTACTTGATTCGGACTGGAATGTAAAATATACATCCGATGGAAACAGTCCAAGAAACATGTCTTCTTTTTATCCGAATGATACTCAAGACATAGGACAGGATCTTGTTCAAAAGAACGAGAATGGCAAATTGTATTATACGCTAAAAAAGAAAGATGACTCAGGGTATATTCAGTTTGCTATTCCAGAAGGTTCCGCGGAGTCTGATGAGAGATCAATATGGATCATGATGTCAATTGGTTTTCTAGTCTGCTTTATCATCATTCTTTATGTATCTATCAAAGTGATTCATAAGATTGTTCGTCCTGTTGAAGAGGCAACCCAAACTGCTAAAGAACTTGCAAAAGGAAATTTTAAAGCAAGAACATATGAGTATTTTGGTGAGGATATTGGGGAGTTAAACTTTTCATTAAACGTATTAGCTCGTAATTTGGAAAAGATGACAAAATCACAGGAAGCACAGCATGATCGCTTAATAACGTTAATTGAAAATATGGGCAGCGGACTCATTCTAATCGATGCAAATGGCTATATTAATTTAGTGAATAGAGCATTTAAAGAACTATTTAAAGAACATACCGATTATTGGACGGGTCATCTGTTTTACGAAGTATTTCCGCATGCTGCTATTAAAGATATTGTTAAAGAAACGTATTTAACAGAAAAAAACGTAAGGAAAAACACAGTCATTCCGATTCATATTGAAAGAAAGCATTTTGATGTTTATAGTGCACCAGTATTGAATGCAAAAGGCAAATTGAAAGGAATAGTACTTGTTTTTCATGATATCACCGAGCTTAAAAAACTAGAGCAGGTAAGAAAAGATTTCGTAGCCAATGTATCTCATGAACTCAAAACACCAATAACCTCTTTAAAAGGGTTTGCTGAAACACTTTTGGATGGCGCTGGAGAAAATGCAGAGTTCCGAAATAAGTTCCTAACCATTATTCTAAATGAGAGCGACAGACTGCAAGCACTGATTCAAGACTTGCTTGATTTATCAAAGAGTGAGCAGAGCTTTCAAATCGATGCACATCCGATTAATCTAGAATCCTTAGTGAATGAAACGGTAGAGATTTTACTTCCAAAGGCAGAAAAGAAAGAGATTTCACTTTCAGTTGACGTAATAGGAGATACAACGATGGATGGAGATCCTCCGCGGCTGAAGCAGATCATCATCAATCTAGTATCAAATAGCTTAACGTATACGCCTGTTGGTGGGACTGTATCTGTTATTGTTGAAGAACTTGAAGAGCATGTAAAACTAGTGGTCAAAGATACTGGAATCGGTATTAAAGAAAGTGAAATCCCTCGTATTTTTGAGCGTTTTTATCGAGTAGATAAAGCAAGAAGCAGGAATTCCGGTGGAACTGGACTTGGTCTTGCTATTGTTAAACATCTTGTAGAAGCTCATCACGGAACCATAAGTGTTCAAAGTAAGCCTGGTGAAGGATCTTTATTTACTATTTTATTTCCTAAAAAGATAGAGAATTAAGATTTACAAATCCTTTACACCCTTGTTTTCTTTAATTAATAGTCAGACTTTATGATAAAAGTATCCTTTTTCAGTACCCCCTTAGCGAGAATCCTTTGTGATTCTCGCCTTTTTTATTGGCCTAACTCCATAATCTTCATTAAAAAACCTAAGTGCTGCCTCTTATGTTCTACTTTTTTGTTTCTGTCAGCCGTCATGATACAATAGAATGTAGAGAATTGTCCTCAGGAGGTAACGGACTTGGGAAAAACAAATAAATTAGTACTTATTGATGGAAACAGTATTGCTTATCGAGCTTTTTTTGCTCTGCCCCTTTTAAACAATGATAAAGGCGTTTATACAAACGCTGTGTATGGGTTTACGCAAATGCTATTAAAGATACTAGAAGATGAAAAGCCTACACATATTCTTGTTGCTTTTGATGCTGGCAAAACGACGTTTCGCCACAAGACGTTCGGTGAATACAAAGGAGGGCGTCAGAAAACGCCACCAGAACTATCTGAACAATTTCCTTTTATCAGGCAGCTATTAGATGCATTTAAAATTAGGCGTTATGAACTTGAGAACTATGAAGCAGATGATATTATCGGAACACTTGCCTCTCATGCAGCAGATGGCGAATGGGATGTCAAAGTGTTTACTGGAGATAAAGACTTGCTTCAGCTAGTAACGGAGGATGTCGAAGTTGTTTTAACGAGAAAAGGAATAACAGAGGTAGAAGCGTATACAGTTGAGCAAGTAAATGAGCGATATGGTATTACGCCAGATCAGATCATTGATATGAAAGGTTTGATGGGAGATCCATCAGACAATATTCCAGGTGTTCCTGGTGTTGGAGAGAAGACCGCTATCAAGCTCATTAAACAATACGGAACGATTGAAAAGGTATTAAATTCAATTGATGAGATCTCAGGAGCGAAACTTAAAGAGCGGTTATCAGAAAATAAGGAACAAGCCTTAATGAGTAAAGAGCTTGCTACGATTACAAAGGAAGCTCCTGTTGAGATCGGTTTAGAAGATACAAACTACGATGGCTATGAAACAACTTCAGTGTTTCCTCTCTTTAAAGAGCTAGGTTTTAACTCGCTGCTTGAACGATTAGGTGGTGAAGAAGAAGTACAACTAGATGAGGAAAAAGAAGATCTTAGCTTTCAGACGGTCTCGAAAATAGAGCCTGACCAATTAATAAGTCCTTCTGCTCTCGTTGTAGAGACACTTACAGAAGATTATCATAAAGCGAAAATTCATGGTTTTGCTCTAAGTAATGAAAGCGGGACATATTACATCTCTGCCACTCTTGCTGATGAGTCCGATGAATTCAAAAATTGGCTGCAAGATGACAAACAAAAAAAAGTAATGTTTGATGCTAAAAGAGCGCATGTTGCACTACATGGGCAAGGCATAGCGTTAAATGGAATTGAATTTGATATTCAGCTCGCTTCATACCTGCTTAATCCTGCAGAAACATTAGATGAAGTTGCAGATGTTGCTAAGCAGTATGGCAAGTCAAATGTAGATGTGAATGAAGCTGTGTACGGAAAAGGTGCTAAGAAAAAGCTGCCGGAAGATGAAGGTGTTTTAGCTGAGCATCTTTGCAGAAAAGCACATACGATTCTTCAATTGAGTGAAATTCTTGATGATAAGTTAAAAGAGAACGAGCAGAGCGATCTTTTCTATCATTTGGAAATGCCTCTCGCGCTCGTTCTAGCAAAAATGGAAGAATTCGGTGTGAAAGTTAAAGCAGATACACTCCAAAAAATGGGTACTGATTTAGATCAGCAGTTAACGTTGTTAGAAAAAGAAATTCATGAACTTGCGGGTGTTTCATTTAATATAAATTCACCAAAACAGCTTGGTGAAATTCTATTTGAGAAATTGAATCTTCCTCCAGTTAAAAAGACCAAGACGGGTTACTCTACTTCAGTTGATGTGCTTGAAAAATTAGAAGGAAAGCATGAAATTATTAACAAGATTCTAATCTATCGTCAGCTTGGTAAGTTAAGATCAACTTACATTGAAGGTCTATTAAAAGTTGTGAAAGATGATACAGGGAAAATTCATACGCGCTTCAACCAAGTACTTGCTCAGACAGGGAGACTCAGTTCAATCGATCCAAACTTGCAAAATATCCCGATTCGATTAGAGGCAGGCAGAAAGATCAGACATGCCTTTGTCGCTTCTGAACCTGGATGGAAGATTCTTGCAGCAGATTACTCACAAATTGAACTTCGTGTACTGGCGCACATCTCTCAAGATGAAAACTTGATGGAAGCTTTCAAAAAGGAGATGGATGTTCATACGAAAACAGCCATGGACGTTTTTGGTGTTAGAGAAGACGAAGTAACATCCGAAATGAGACGCCATGCAAAGGCCGTTAACTTTGGGATTGTTTATGGAATTAGTGATTATGGATTATCTCAAAGCTTAGGGATCACAAGGAAAGAAGCAGGCGAATTTATCTCGTCTTACTTAGAGAGTTTTCCAGGTGTACAGCAATACATGAAGGATAGCGTTACTGAAGCTAAGCAAAGCGGCTACGTTTCGACTCTGCTTCATAGACGTCGATACCTACCGGAAATAAACAGCAGAAACTTTAATCTTCGCAGTTTTGCAGAGCGCACTGCCATGAACACTCCGATCCAGGGAACAGCAGCAGATATTATTAAAAAAGCGATGGTCGATATGGATGAGCGTTTAAGTAAAGAAAACCTAGAAGCGAAGATGCTCTTAACCGTTCACGATGAACTTATTTTTGAAGTACCTGAAAATGAATTACAAAAGCTAGAACAAATTGTTTGTGAAGTTATGGAACAGGCAGTTGAGCTTGATGTCCCATTAAAGGTAGATGTGAACTGGGGAGATTCCTGGTTTGAAGCAAAATAATAATAAACAGCATCCTCATTAAGGTGGGGTGCTGTTTTTCTTAATAAAAGGTGGTGGGATAGATGCCTGAGTTACCTGAAGTAGAAAACGTAAAAAATACCCTGAATCAATTTTTGCCTGGCAAAGTAATCAGAGATGTAAAGATTTATTGGGATAACATTATCAAACATCCTGGTACAGAAGAATTTGTAATGAAGCTTAAAGGACAAACCTTTGAAAAAGTATACCGAAGAGGGAAATTTTTAATATTCCATCTAAGTGAAGATTCTTTAGTTTCCCATCTCCGAATGGAGGGAAAATATGGTTTGTTTGAAACGGATGGGCTTACTGATAAGCACACACACGTGGTCTTTGAATTTACGGATGGAACAGAGCTTCGATATCGTGATGTAAGAAAGTTTGGTACGATGCACTTGTATCCGAAAGGGACAGAAGAAAGCCATGCACCGTTGAAGACGTTAGGAATAGAACCGCTATCAGACTCCTTAACAGCAGCTCTCATGAAAAAGTTATTTTCTAACAGAAAACGAAATATAAAAGCAGTGCTCTTAGATCAGACGCTTTTAGCTGGTTTAGGGAATATTTATGTGGATGAAGTATTGTTTCAAGCTGGGATACATCCTGAGACGCCAGCAAATGAATTATCACTTCATCGGTTAAAGAAATTAAAAATAGCAATAACGGATATATTATCTGAATCGGTTAAACACGGTGGAAGTTCCATACGTTCATACACGAATGCGATGGGTGAAACAGGAGGATTTCAGCTGAGATTATTTGTATACGGCAGGAAGAATGAGGCGTGCCGTATATGTGGTACTGAGATCGAACGATTAGTTGTAGCCGGAAGAGGAACTCACATTTGTAGGTCTTGTCAACGATAAACCATTTTACTGCTCCTTTCATATACTACGTTTACCGTTAACTGAAAGGAGTACAGGAACATGGTGGCTTACTCATTTGTTTTACTGGCACTAGCCGTCAGCCTGGACAGTTTTGGAGCCGGATTAACGTATGGAATGAAATCCATTAAAATTCCTTTTCGCTCTATAATGATCATTGCAATTTGTTCAGCTGTTACCTTTTTGCTATCAATGCTGCTCGGTATTACGTTAGAACAATTTATTTCGCCAAAAACAGGTGAGATATTGGGAGGCGTAATTCTTTTAGGAATCGGAATTTACTCTCTATGGCAGGTTTTTTTACCAGAGAAAGAGAACATGGATGGCATTGAGAAAGAACCTAAGAATATTGTGCTTTTTGAAATTAAGTCTTTAGGTATCGTCATACACATTCTGAAAAAACCAGTGATGGCTGATATTGATAAGTCTGGTTCGATAACAGGCTTGGAAGCTGTACTGCTAGGAATAGCATTATCGCTTGATGCTTTTGGAGCAGGGATCGGGGCCGCACTCATTGATTTATCACCGTTTCTAACAACGTTTACGATTGCTGTGATGAGTGCATTATTTTTATGGGGTGGTATGGCACTAGGTTTATATTTTTTTAATAAAACGAATTGGATGAAGGGTTTATCCATTCTTCCAGGTGTATTATTGATTGTAATGGGACTACTAAAAATGTAGCAGGAGGAAAACTATTGATAATCGGATTAACAGGAGGTATTGCAACAGGGAAATCAACTGTCAGTCAGATTTTAAGGAATCAAGGCATCCCTGTAGTAGACGCTGACATTATTTCCAGGGAAGTTGTTATGCCAGGAAAAGAAGCTTATGCGAAAATTGTCGCTAGTTTTGGCGCAGATATCTTGTGTGAAGACAAGACTATAAATCGAGCACGATTAGGAGAAATCATTTTTAATGATAGCGTGCAAAGAAACGTGCTAAACGATATTGTTCATCCTGCTGTTCGAAAAGAGATGCGGCTCCAAGCTGAATCCTATCTCAAATCAGGTGAATCTCGAGTCGTAATGGATATTCCTCTCTTATTTGAGAGTAAACTTACGCACATGGTGGATCGAACCTGGCTCGTATATGCAAAACCTGAAATACAGTTAGAGCGTCTTATGTTGAGAGACGACTTTACTGAACAGCAAGCATTATCTAGAATTCAGTCACAAATGCCAATCGACGAAAAAAAGATACTAGCAGACATAGTAATTGAGAATAACGGATCTCTTACAGAGTTAGAGAGTAAAATTTTAGAGCTTCTATATGATACAAGAAACAGACCATGATTTTAAAAGGTCTGTTTTTTAATATTTAAGCCCCTTTTTAGCCTATTTTAAATAAATGTATGTTCTTTTTGAGGTTAATTATGATATACTAATCACAGATAGATACCATAAAGAGTATAACACATTGGAAGGAGCAGCTTCATGAAAGCAAAAATTGCAATTAATGGCTTGGGGAGAATTGGAAGAATGGTCTTCCGTAAAATGATGGAGAACGATGAATTCGAGGTTGTAGCTGTTAATGCCAGCTATCCAGCAGAAACACTTGCTCACATGGTTAAATACGATTCTATACACGGAACGTATCCTGGTGACGTAATCGCTGGGGAAGATGCCCTTTTTGTTAACGGAAAAAAAGTTCTATTAGTTAATTCCCGTGATCCTCGCGAATTACCTTGGGAAACATTAGGTATTGATATTGTTATTGAAGCTACAGGCAAATTCGTTTCTAAAGAATCGGCAGGCCTTCATATAGAAGCAGGAGCAAAGAAAGTCATCATTACTGCACCAGGAAAAAATGAAGACATTACGATTGTTATGGGTGTAAATGACAGCGATTACATTTCTTCAGAACACCACATTATTTCTAATGCATCTTGTACAACAAACTGTTTAGCACCAGTAATTAAAGTGCTTGATGATCAGTTTGGTGTTCAATCTGGTATGATGACAACGGTTCATGCTTATACAAATGACCAAAAGAATATTGATAATCCACATAAAGATTTAAGACGTGCTCGTGCATGCGGAACATCCATTATTCCAACATCAACTGGAGCAGCAAAAGCGATCGCGAAAGTTCTTCCCCATTTAGAAGGGAAGCTAAATGGTATGGCACTTCGTGTTCCTACTCCAAATGTTTCTTTAGTAGATGTTGTTGTGGAACTCAAGACGCCAGTATCAAAAGAACAAGTAAATCATGCGTTTCAGTCAGCTGCTGAAGGGTCTATGCAAGGTATCCTTGGGTACAGCGATCTTCCTTTAGTTTCGATCGATTATAATGGAAATGAAAACTCTTCAATCGTAGACGGTTTGTCGACTATGGTGATGGATGGGAATAAGGTTAAAGTTCTTGCTTGGTATGATAATGAGTGGGGATATTCTTGCCGTGTGGTAGATCTTGCAAAGCGTGTTAGCCTAGCACTAAATACGGTTGTTCAAGAAAAGAATGTTTCAGTATCATAAAAATAGTAATTGAAAAAAAGTAAATGATAGAGAAGGGCCGGGGATATTGTCTCCGGCTTTTTTGTCTTGTTAAAAAGAAAGCGTGCGATGTATAGCAGATGTTAGATTTTAACCCAGAAAAAATCTGATTAAAGAATCTATTTCTAAAATTGCTTCAAAAAAAATTACTTATACTTATTGCAAATCAATTTTAAAAGAAGTATACTATGATTCGTGAACTTCAAATAAAGCAAACAATGGCATTGAATGCTACTTAAAGGGTTAGGACCTCTTTGGACTAACTTGCCCCCGTGGTAGATGTTCAATACCGCATGCTTGAAGGCATGATTATTTTTAAAAGGGGGACTATGCTAATGGATACAATGGGAAGACACGTAATTGCTGAGTTATGGGGTTGTGATTCTGAAAAATTAAATGACATGAAATTTATCGAAGAGACATTCGTTGATGCTGCATTGAAAGCAGGTGCAGAGATTCGTGAGGTTGCTTTTCATAAATTTGCTCCACATGGTGTAAGTGGGGTTGTTATTATTTCTGAATCTCATCTAACTATTCACAGTTTTCCTGAGCATGGTTATGCAAGTATTGATGTTTATACGTGTGGAGATCGAATTGATCCTAACGTAGCTGCTGATTATATTTCAGAAGCACTAGGCGCTAAGAAGCGTGAAAACTTGGAAGTTCCTCGTGGAATGGGTCCAGTTTCCGTTGCCAAATCAAAAGTTACTGCTCAATAATTAAAAACAGAATGTAAGTGAGGTGTGAGATTTCACACCTCTTTTTTATTTCACTCAAAATAGGGAATAATACGATACAAATTATGTTGCTTTGGAGGACTGCTATGTTTAGAAAACTTCAAAACCTTATGGAAAACCATGCGGAAACGAGTGAACAACATGTGGACGAAAGGCTGAAAACACATTACTTTAAAGCTAATAAGAATGAAGTAATGAAAGTCCTTAAACAAATCTTAGATGAGGATACCAATTTTCAGGAGCTTGGATTTTCAGAAGAAAGGGGAGAGGTGACGTTTGAGGTAAGACAGCCAAAAAGTGCGTTTGTTGTTGTAAGTGTTGTAACGGTGAAGCCGAATCGAACAGCTGTAGACCTGAATGTTTCAACAGAATCTGCTCTTCCTTTTAATTTTGGCAATAATCAGAGACTGATCACGAGTATTTATGAAATGTTAAAACAAAAGCTTACGTTTATTGGCACGTCAATGGCTGAAAAATTGTAGGAATAGCTTGTCACATTCCTCCCTTTTCTTTAAGATAGATATAGAATAGAAAATTTTTTGGGGATGATTACAATGAGGTGTCCTACTTGCCAGCACAACGGAACAAAAGTGCTTGATTCAAGACCAGTACATAGCGGAAGGTCCATTCGCCGCAGAAGGGAATGTGAATCTTGCAGCTATAGATTTACTACATTTGAAACGGTAGAACAAACACCGCTTATCATTGTTAAAAAAGGCGGAGAACGTGAAGAGTTCAGCCGCGAAAAGATTCTTCGAGGGCTTATTAAAGCATGCGAAAAGAGACCTGTCCCCTTGGAAACACTTGAAAATATAGTAGATAGCATAGAAAAAGAATTGCGAAACTCAGGCGCATCTGAAATCTCAAGTACCGCTGTTGGTGAACAGGTAATGGAACACTTATCTGTAACGGATGAAGTTGCTTACGTAAGATTCGCATCGGTTTATCGTCAATTCAAAGATATTAACGTTTTTATTCAGGAACTTAAGGAACTCATTAAAAAAGAGGAGCGTTAAAGCGTCTGGAATACTGCTGTAACGCTCTTTTTGTTTCCTTTATCTTATAAACAGAAACAGTAATCTTGGCCGACGATAAAACGATCCGTCGGCTTTGTAACTTAAATCTATAAAAAGGGTGAAAACGATGACGGTACATTTTCAGGAAGTCGTGCCCGTGGATGCGTATTCCGTCCAGTGCAAGGGTGTATTGCATGAAGTAGACCACAAAGTTCTCACCATGCTTTATCAGCCGTTGATTGGTGCTTTTGCACACAGTTTATACATGACATTGTGGATTGAAGCAAACATGAATCGGCAGACACAAAAACACCAGCACCTTATGAACGTAACTCAATTCTCATTAAAAGATATTTTATCCGGCAGAAAGAAATTAGAAGCGATCGGACTGCTTAAAACATATAAGAAGGATGGAGAGAGCGCAAGGGAATATATATACGAGCTTCAACAGCCTCTATCTCCGAATGCTTTTTTTACAGATGGGTTTTTAAGCATTTATCTTTTCAATCGACTAGGAAAAGCGAAATTTACGGAAGTAAGAGAATCATTCTATATTCCTCAATTGGATGTATCGGAGTTTAAAGATGTAACAGCTTCATTTAGCGATGTGTTTACATCTCTGCATCCTTCTGAGATGTCTTCAAAAAGTTATGCCGAGATATCCGAAAATGTGCTTCCAGAAGATGCCGCTTTACATGAAAAAGGAATTCATGGGAAAGTTGTACTAGGAGAGTCAACTTTTGATTTTGAGGCGATGGTGAACCAGATTTCTGCTTTCATTGTACCGAAAGAGGTTCTTACTCCTAAATTGAAGGAAGCGATCTATAAACTGGCTTATATCTACCAACTTCAGCCAATGGATATGAGTAAGCAGATCCAAAACGTATATTACTCAACAGGTGAAATCTCTGCGGAAAATTTAAGGAGAGAAATTCAAAAGTGGTACCGTTTTGAACATGAAGAAGGGCTTCCAGTTTTGGCTTTAAAAACACAACCTGTTCCCTTAAAGGCGCTGCATGGGATGCAGCCGCAAACAAAGGAAGAAGAGCTCATTAAATACTTTGAAGAAGTGTCACCCTATCGTCTTTTGGAAGACTATTCGGGTGCGACACCTTCGGAAGTTGATTTAAAACTAGTTGCTTATTGTATGCTCGATCAAAACTTATCACCGGGTGTTACAAATGTTCTTTTGGATTATGTGTTATGTGAGAATGACATGAAACTTGCAAAAGGACTGATTGAACGGATCGCATCACATTGGGCTCGTAAAAAAGCGCAAACTGTAACAGAAGCTATGACGCTTGCTCGTGATGAAAAACGAAAATATAAAGAATGGCAAGATAAAAAGTCGAATTCTAAATCGTATAGAGATAACAAAAAACCAAACGTAACAGTACCAGACTGGCTAAAACAAGATACGCCTACGAGCCTGCCTGATGAAACGAGTGCAAGTTCTACAGAAGATGAAAATCGCAAATGGCTAGAGAGCTTGTTAAATAGTTCGAAATAAAGGGGGGAACAACATGGAATCTATAAAGGAATCTGTTAAACACATGCCGGGTTTTGATAAGTTTCAAGAGAGATATGAGCAAATGAAACATCAAGTTCTATCTGATCCGGGTGTCATGCGTTTTTTAAGAGAAAACCCTGACATATCAGATGTCCACGCAGAAAAATTATTGTCCAGTTTTTATACCTTTCAGAACGAACAACATGCCTGCCGCAATTGCCCTGGTTTAGACAAATGTCCTAACCTTATGCAAGGGTACCGATCGGAACTGACAAAAGTCAGACAAACCGTAGAACTTAGGTACAAACCGTGCGAGTTGAAAATTCATGATGAACAGAAAAAGACGATGACGTCTTTGATAAAAAGCTATTTTATTCCTAAAGAGATTTTAGAAGCCAGGTTTGATCGTTTGTATAAACATAGTATCGATGAAACAAGACGGAATGCGATCTCAAAAGCGTATGAGTTTGTCCAAATGGCAGGTACGGGCCAACAGGTAAAGGGCATTTATTTTTATGGAAAGTTTGGTGTGGGTAAAACGTATTTGCTGGGTGCCATTGCAAATGGGTTAGCTGAAAAAGGAATTCATTCTTTAATCATTCATACACCGGAGTTTCTGCGAGAGATGAAATCTTCACTTTCTGATGGCAGTTTTGATTCGAAAATGGACCTTTTAAAAACAGTTCCTGTATTAATGTTGGACGATATTGGTGCCGAAAATATGACCAACTGGGTTAGAGATGAGATCATTGGAGTTATCCTTCAATATCGAATGATGGAGAAGCTGCCAACTTTGTATACATCCAATTGTGACTATGACATGCTTCAGCAGCACCTATCTTATTCGCAAAAAGGCGGCCTCGATGAAGTGAAGGCTCTCAGAATTATGGAGCGCATTAAACATTTAAGCTCTCCTGTATTCATGGGGGGCAATAAAAATTTTAGAGAAGACTTTTAATATCGGTTTCTGCTCTTTTTAGGGCAGAAGCTTTTTTTATGTTTCATCTTTCTAAAAGGCTGTTTTTGAAACTTTGGTGCTCTTGAAAGTGGTTGATTTCACTTCAGGATGCTCGCTTTCCGCGGGGCAGACGGTGAGCCACATTCGTACGTTTCACTCTTAAGTGTCTCACCTGTCTAGTTGCAGTGGCTAGCCCCTCGAGGTCAAAAGCTAAATGGTCTAAAAGGCAAAGTGCGCCTTCCACGCCCATACACCTTTTGCTTGTCGGGGCTGAACGAGCCACTTCCACTTTTCGGACTGCCCGCCTGTCCTAGCCGAGAGTCTCGCATCCTTACGCTTCAATCAAAATGCCAATGGGAGTAAGATTCACACTGTTCTAAGAAGCACCACTCTTTTAAAAAAGCGCTAACTTTAAAACCCAAAGCTGTCTCTTCTGCTAAAATATGATAGGATAAGAACAGATGAAATCTTAAGAAATTGTATTCGGAGGTTACCGATGAGTATAGAATCTATTTTACAAAAAGCTTTAGATGGCGAACGTTTATCGGTAGAAGACGCCGTTAAACTTTATGAAAGTGATGAAGTAGAACGAATGGGTGAAGTTGCGGACATTATTATGAAAAGGTGGCACCCAGAGCCGATTACCACTTTTGTGATAGGTCGCAACGTAAACTATACAAACTTTTGTGATACATATTGCAGGTTCTGTGCTTTCTACAGAGCACCAGGAAGTGAAGAAGGGTATGTATTGGATGATGAAGTAATCTTCCAAAAAATACAGGAAACTGTTGATGTTGGCGGTACAGAAATCTTAATGCAAGGCGGAACAAATCCGAATCTGCCTTTTAGCTATTATACCGACTTATTGCGTGAAATAAAGAAGCGATTTGATATTACGATGCATTCTTTTTCGCCAGCTGAAGTGTGGAAGATGGTTGAAGTATCAGGACTTTCTCTTGAAGAGGTGCTTCGTGAACTAAAAGAAGCGGGTCTTGACTCGCTGCCAGGCGGTGGAGCGGAGATCTTGGATGATCGTACACGTAAGAAGATAAGCAGATTAAAAGGTTCTTGGACCGAGTGGATCGAGTGTATGAAAACGGCTAAAAAAGTAGGGCTTCATTCTACTGCGACCATGGTAATTGGATTCGGAGAAACGTTTGAAGAAAGAGCTCTTCATTTAAAAAGAGTTCGCGATGCACAGGATGAAGCAGATTGCTTCCTTGCATTTATTTCATGGACGTTCCAACCAGATAATACAAATATGAAGGCCGAGAAGACGACTCCAAGAGAGTATTTGAAAAACGTTGCCATCTCTCGTATCTTCTTAGATAACATTCCAAACTTCCAATCTTCTTGGGTAACAATGGGCCCTGAAGTGGGGAAAAAGTCGCTTCATTATGGCTGCAACGATTTTGGCAGCACGATGATGGAAGAGAATGTTGTTTCAGCAGCTGGAACAACACATAAAGTAAACACCAACTTAACACTTCGCTTAATTCGTGAAGCAGGAAAGATTCCTGCACAGCGAAATACGAAATATGAAACGCTTCGTGTTTTTGAAGATGAAGAAAAAGCAGAAAAAGATTTTGTTATGCAAAACTAATTGAGAACACCTGACATGATTTCGTGTCGGGTGTTTTTTTATGAACTGAAAACGGTATGACTTTTGACAAAACGGTATTTTCATAAGGATCGAGATTTGCAGAATATAAATGTTATTTAAAGACTCCTAAAGGGGGTCTTTTTTGTTTGGCTGTTCTTTTACGATGAAGACTTTGAAAGTTTTACACTAAATATATTTAATTTTCCTTATATTTTAAATTTTGTGTATAATATAAGAATATTTAGAATAAAAGGGGGAAACAAATTAATGAACATGAAACGAAAATTAAAAATGGGACTCATCGGTTTATCTGCTGCTTTCCTGGTAGCCTGTTCATCTTCAGGTGATAAGTTAACGATTGGAACGGATGCGGCATACGCCCCTTTTGAATCCTTGGATGGAGACAAGATTGTCGGATTTGATGTAGATTTACTTGATGCTGTAATGAAAGAAGCGGGATTGGAATACGAAATTAAGAACACAGGGTGGGAGCCTCTCTTTATAGCGTTAAAAAATGAGGAAGTATCTGCAGGTATTTCAGCCATCACCATCAATGATAAAAGGAAGAAAACGTACGATTTTTCTTCACCGTACTTTGAATCAGTAAACATGATTCTAGCAAAAGAAGGTACTTCCATTAAGAGTGCAAAAGACCTTGAAGGAAAGAAAGTAAGTGTTCAAAATGGGACAACGGGTCAAGAAGCTCTAGAAAAAATGTTTGGGAAAAATGAGAACATCAAAAAGTTTGATAACAATACGTTGGCTATCCAAGCATTATTGAACGGAGAAGTAGAAGCGGTTGTTGCGGATAATGCAGTTGTTCAGGAATATGAAAAGAATAACCCTGATAAAAAACTGGTGACGATCAGTGATAAAGATAGTTTTGAAAGTGAATTCTACGGAATCATCTTCCCGAAAGGCGGGGAACATCAAGACGAGATCAACAAAGCGTTGAAAAAAGTCATTGATGATGGAAAGTACACCGAAATCTATAAAAAATGGTTTGGTGAAGAGCCGAATGTAGATGTACTAAAACAATAAACAATCTTTGGAGGTCTACATGGAATTCTCTTTACAAATCATTGGTGAGTATATGCCCCTGTTTTTAAAAGGAACATGGGTTACAATCCAACTTTCATTGTTAGCCATCCTTTTTGGCACCATTTTAGGTCTATTTATCGGACTCGGGAAGATGATGAAACAGTCATACATCAGTCTTCCTTGTGTCTGGTATATCAGTTTTTTTCGAGGAACTCCATTATTAGTTCAGATCCTATTGATTCATTCAGCACTCATGCCGATTTTTATGAAGCCGCCTAACGTATTTGTATCCAGTGTTCTAGCTCTATCACTGAATGCAGCAGCATATATCGCTGAGATCTTCAGAGCTGGTATTCAATCAATTGATAAAGGGCAGATGGAAGCTGCGCGTTCTCTAGGGATGAATCATGTACAAGCGATGAAACTTGTAATCCTTCCACAAGCTTCGAGAAGAATGATTCCTCCGCTTGGGAATGAATTTATCGTTCTAATAAAGGATTCATCATTAGTTTCTATTATTGCAACACCTGAATTAATGTATTACGCAAGGGCTATGATGGGGGAATATTACCGGCCATGGGAACCTTATATGACTGCAGCGTTAATGTATTTACTTTTAACTCTTGGAATGGCCTATATTTTATCAAAAATTGAACGTAAATTTGTTTATGATTAAACAACCCGATATACTGGGTTGTTTTTTCTTTTGTAAGTAACATGTTTTAGGACCTCGTCCCATATAGTGTATTATTGAGGATTTTATATGGGGGGGACTTATTTGGTCGCGATTGCCTTTTCACACCCATCAGACGGAATAGCTGTCTTGAAAAACATGATCAGGATGGCAGCAAAACATAAAATAAACCCTTCCTTTGCCAAATTATCTGAAACTTCTTCAAAAATTCTTGAACTGCACATACATGAGAAAAAATCGTTCATATTGGATGTGTTAACAGAATTTACAAGGAATAAGGTAGAAGATATTTGTTTAAAGGAATTGATTGAACATGCCTTTTTTTACACAGATACTACTGAACAAAAAGAAATCTTCTCTATAACAAAGAGTATTCTTTTAGGAGAGATCGAAGGAATTCCTGAAGTGAAGCATCTGCCTAGCCTGAATGATTTGATTCGCAGACAGTGGGACTCAATACTAGAAGCTAAGACGGAATTTTTAGAGTTTGAATCATTTGTAAAGTTTAGATTGAAAGAGTATTTAGCTACCCTGCTAAAAGTTGTTGAATGTGCCATCGATGAATATAAATTAGAGCTGGAATACCAAATGTTTGTCGAGCAGCTCAGGACGTGTTTAACAAAACAAAGGTCTTTCTCAAAATCTGATATCATCATTATTTTTGAGAAAGAGCAAGTATTACTTTTTGATGAACAGCAAAGACAATTGTCACACACAGAATTAATGATGTTCCATGAAAAAGCTTTGCGATTAACAAATGTCACAAATTTGGACGAAAGGCTTCTAGGACCGTTAATCGGATTATCACCATCTTCTGCTAGAGTATTTGCCTATGACATTGATCATCCTCTGCTTCAAACCGTAAAAAATATATTTCAAGAAAAGGTAACAATTAGCCCAATAGAGAAGATGCCTTATAAGGAACAAAGGTATTATCGCAAAAAAAAATCATAAACATGGAGAGCCCTCTTGCTTTTTGAAAAGTGACTGCATATAATAAATGTATAATTTTATCACTTAATCTGTATTGAAAAGGACACGAAGCAAATTTTTACGGTTCAAAGAGAGGGAAGTCTTGGCTGAAAACTTCCTATCACGGAAAATTGCTTTACCACCTTGGAACTTCAACGGTGAAATGTTTATTAGAGTATTCGTTGACGGCCGCAGTCCGTTACACTGTCCGAGTGCCGCAGCATCTTTATATGTTGTGGAACAAGGGTGGAACCACGAGATCATCACTCGTCCCTTCTTTTAGGGACGGGTGTTTTTTGTTTTTGGCTCTTTTTTGAAGGTTTGTCACTTCTGAGTTATTTGGATTTACTTTACCTTCATCGAAATGTTGATTGGAGTGTAAGGTACGAGACTCCTGGGGATAAGTGGGACAGGTGAGACTCCTAATGGCGCATAGCCTCAAGGAGGCTCACCGCCCACCCCCCGGAAAGCGAGTATCCTGTAACGGAGATCAACCTCTTTCAAGGACAATAAAGACTTTGTTTTTAAATAAAAAAGGAGATGTTTTATATGTCGTCAATTTCAATCAAGTTCCCAGACGGATCAGTCAAAGAATTTCCAAAAGGCGTTACTTCTGAACAAGTAGCAGAAAGTATCAGCCCGAGTTTAAAGAAAAAAGCTGTTGCAGGAAAAGTGAATGGTCAATTATATGATTTTTCACGTCCGATCGAAGAAGATGCTTCCATTGAAATCGTGATGCAGGATTCTAAAGAAGGTCTTGAAATGACAAGACACTCTAATGCCCACTTGCTTGCTCAAGCTCTTAAGCGTTTATACCCAGACGTGAAGCTAGGAATTGGACCAGTTATCGATAACGGTTTTTATTACGATGTTGATATGTCTCACAATTTAACACCAGAAGATCTTCCAGCGATCGAAAAAGAAATGAAAAAAATTGTTAACGAAAACTTGCCTATCGTGCGTAAAGAAGTAAGCCGTGAAGAAGCTCTAGAGATTTATGAAAAATTGAATGATCATTTAAAGCTTGAATTGATTCGTGACCTTCCTGAAGGTGAAAAAATCACAATTTATGAGCAAGGTGAGTTCTTTGACCTTTGCCGCGGTCCGCACGTTCCTTCGACTGGAAAAATCAAAGCGTATAAATTAATGAGTATCTCTGGAGCTTACTGGCGTGGGAACAGTGACAATCAAATGCTTCAGCGTATTTATGGATCTGCATTCTTAAGCCAAAAAGATCTTGATGAGTATCTCCACTTTATTGAAGAGGCTCAAAAACGTGATCACCGTAAATTAGGGAAAGAATTAGAGTTATTCATGTTTTCTGAAGAAGCGCCAGGAATGCCGTTTTATCTTCCAAACGGCCAAACGATCCGTACGGAACTTGAGAATTTCTCTCGTGAACTTCAGCGTCAAGTGGATTATGATGAAGTGCGTACGCCATTTATGATGAATCAGCGTTTATGGGAGCAATCGGGGCACTGGGATCACTACCACGAAAACATGTACTTCTCTGAAGTGGATGATACTAAATTTGCGATGAAACCGATGAACTGCCCAGGTCACATGCTGATCTTTAAAAACAAGCTTCATTCATACAGAGATCTTCCTGTACGTATGGCTGAGTTCGGTCAAGTTCACCGTCATGAATATAGCGGTGCACTAAACGGAATGATTCGTGTTCGTACTTTCTGTCAAGATGATGCCCATATCTTTGTCACACCGGCACAGATTGAAAGTGAGATCAAAAATGTATTCAAACTTGTTGATAAAATTTACAGCACGTTTGGTTTTGAGTATTCAGTTGAACTTTCTACTCGTCCTGAAGATTCTATGGGTGATGACCGCTTATGGGAACAAGCAGAAGGCGCGTTGAAAAACGTTCTAGAAGATCTTGGAATGAACTATCACCTAAATGAAGGAGATGGAGCTTTCTACGGTCCGAAGATTGACTTTCACATTAAAGATGCTCTTAAGAGAAGTCATCAGTGTGCAACAATTCAGCTGGACTTCCAAATGCCTGAAAAGTTTGACCTTACTTATGTAGATGAGAACAACCAAAAGGTCCGTCCAGTCGTTATTCACCGTGCAATCTATGGATCAATTGACCGTTTCCTAGGAATCCTTGTTGAACACTTTGCTGGAGCATTCCCAACATGGTTAGCACCCGTTCAAGTGAAATTAATCCCTGTATCCGATGTTCATAATGAGTATGCTCATAAGCTTCAAGAAGATTTGAAGAAGCATGCAATTCGTGTGGAGATCGATACAAGAAATGAAAAGATGGGTTACAAGATCCGTGAAGCTCAAATGAAGAAGATCCCTTACATGCTTGTTTTAGGTGATAAAGAGATTGAAGACAATGCTGTAAACGTCCGTAAATATGGTGAGCAAAAATCAGAAACGGTTTCTTATGAAGATTTCCGAGACAAAATTTTAGCTCAGATTAATGAGAAGAGATAAATAAAATAGGGAAGCAGCCAATTACAAGTTGGCTGCTTTTATTTATATGAAAGTTGAATGGACAGATAAGTTTGGAAATGGACAGAAAAAGCAATCAATCGGACAAATTAATTCAGAGATTGGACAGATTATGAGAGAAATTGGACAAATTAATGATGAGATTGGACAGATTAGCTATTTTAGACACAAAATTAATTGAGCTTCATGCCGAATCGATCAAAAAAACTCTTGCATTCTTTCTATAAACGAAGTAAAATTAATTTCGTTGCTTGTTAATACATTCGTTGTTTGACACAATTGTCTCCAATATGTTATAGTATGTAAGGTTAATAAAATAAAGCATCAAACAAGCAGAAGCACCCGCTTCTCACCTGATTCGACGTCTTAAGACTGTTGATGGGTAGATGGATATTCAGGCATGTCATAGTGTACATAGCCGGTTTACTATGTGTGGGTGATCGTTACGCCGACGCTTTTTTTATTTGCAGAAATAACAAAGTCGAGTGTTAACCGCACTCTACTTGAAAAAATTTGGAGGTGACTTACTATTAGTAAGGACATGTCTGTCAATGAAGGTATTCGTGCTCGTGAGGTTCGCTTAATTGGTCCTGATGGAAGCCAGCTTGGCATTAAATCTAGACAAGAAGCTTTAGACCTTGCGTCAAACGCAAATCTTGACCTTGTACTCGTTGCTGCAACTGCTAAACCGCCAGTATGTCGTATCATGGACTACGGTAAGTTTAAATACGAGCAACAACGTAAAGATCGTGAAGCACGAAAAAATCAAAAGGTCATTACGACTAAAGAGATTCGTCTAAGTCCAACGATTGAGGAAAACGACTTTAATACTAAGCTTAGAAATGCCCGTAAGTTCCTTGAAAAAGGCGACAAAGTTAAGGCAAGTATTCGTTTCCGTGGACGTGCAATTACTCATTCTCAAATCGGAAAAACGGTATTGGAAAAGTTAGCGAAAGAATGTGAAGATCTTTCTACGGTTGAAACGAAACCGAAGATGGAAGGTCGTAGCATGTTCCTTATCCTTGCACCTAAAGCCGAAAAATAATTTTTACCAGGGAGGATAACCATTATGCCTAAAATGAAAACTCATAAAGGTGCTGCAAAGCGCTTTAGAAAAACTGGATCAGGTAAATTGAAGCGTGCTCGCGCTTATACTAGTCACTTGTTTGCTAACAAGTCTACAAAAGCTAAGCGTAAGCTTCGTAAAGCAAAACTTGTTCACAGTGGTGATTACAAGCGTATCCGCACATTGTTAACTTACAAAAAACGTTAATCGTCGTTATTCGATTTAAAAATAGGAGGTTTTTAATATGCCAAGAGTAAAAGGTGGCTATGTAACACGTCGTCGTCGTAAAAAAGTTCTTAAGTTAGCTAAAGGCTATTTCGGTTCTAAACATAAATTATTTAAAGTAGCACAACAACAAGTATTCAAATCACTTATGTACGCTTACCGTGACCGTCGTCAAAAGAAGCGTGATTTCCGTAAGCTTTGGATCACTCGTATCAACGCTGCTGCACGTACAAACGGTCTTTCTTATAGCCGTTTAATGCACGGTCTTAAACTTGCGGGTATCGACATCAACCGTAAGATGCTTTCTGAGATTGCAATCACAGACGAAAAAGCTTTCTCTGAATTGGCTTCTAAAGCTAAAGAAAGCCTTAAAGCTTAATTAGAAAAAAAGAAAAGATCATTTCCTCATTTGATGGAGATGATCTTTTTTCATTCTGAAGGGAAAACAAAAAGGTGTTAATCATATATTTATTCATTTTAAACACAGCCGCCTATTATGTTATGAAAAAAGACAAAGCGTATGCGAAAGAAGGGAAATGGCGCACGCCTGAAGCGAGGCTTTGGCTGATCGCTTTTTTAGGCGGAGCACCTGGGATGTGGCTAGCTATGAAAAAGTTCCGTCATAAGACGAAACATCCATCTTTTCGATACGGTCTACCTGTCTTAAGCATCGCGGTCACTGTTTTGGCCGGCTGGTTCATATAGAAAAAGCTAATCCTGCTGTAGGTATCGTTTGTCTTTTAAAAAGAGCCTCCAGAATATATAAAAACCAGGAGCGAGTATGGCAAGACCGACGATATACATAATCATCAAGGAATAAAAGGTTTCTTTAGCCGTAAAAGCCTCATAGATCGTTAATTCAGGAAAAACGATATACGGCAGATGAGCTAAACCATAACCGATACTAGCTAGACCATACTGAAATACAGTTGCCAATAATGTAAAACGCGGCCGTCCAATTCCTGGGCGGTTTTGTTTTGGCCACCAAATGGATGCGTATGCCACGAGAAACGCAAGTAAAGACAGAATAAACCATATTTTTTGATCCATGAGGTTGTCTATAAGCCATCGAGATTCTGGTGGCATAAACAATAACGTAAATAGCGCAGAGAGTAACGTGAGTGGTCCGAGCAGGATGGCATTGCTCCTATACAATCTGTATGCTTCCTCTCTATTCGAAACCCGTGCGTAATCAGCTAAAAATAGAGATGACAGATATAGTTCCGAGGTTAAACCGAACAAAACATAGAGATAAAGCGTTGGACTCGTAAACAATTTTCCTAACAAAAGGCTTTGAGTGTCTCCATCCACGGAGATAAAACCTCCTTGAGAAATTGGAAGGACCGCTATGAGCAAGGATGGAATCAACAAGCCTGATATTCCTGAAATAATAAACATCGTTCTTCTATATCCTTGCACAGAGTAAGAGAACACCATAAAAGCACTTCGAATAGCAAGCAAAAATAGGATCAATGAAACAGGTACTAGCATTACGGTTCCAAGAGTATAGGCTCCTTTAGGAAAAAAGCCCACAAACGCTACCACGAGGAGGACGAGAAACGTATTGGTAATCTCCCAGGTTGGAGACAAGAATCGGTTGGCGATCCTGCCTGCCATTGTTCTATGATTGTTGTAGATCATCGCCCAAAATCCTGCACCAAAATCAATAGAACCGAAGATGCTATAAATAAAAATAAAGGTCCACATCATTAGAATGGCTAAAACTTCTTCACTCATTCTTTCTTCCTCCTTCCTAACCTTGGATCTTCTCCATATCTTTTGAAACCGGATTTCTTTTGAAATAGGCTGTTAAAATAAGGACGGTTAATACGCTAAGCAGGGCATACAAAAATAAGAATAACAAGAAGAGCACGCCAAGATCTTCATTTTTTGTTGCCGCTTCTGCTGTTGTCTGAACCCTATAAATCGTCCAAGGTTGTCTTCCGCTACAGCTGAACACCCATCCGAATTCAATGCCGAGCATGGACAAAGGTCCAGACAATACGAGAGACCAAAGCAGCCACTTAGGGAAAGGCTTTCCTCGCTTTTTAACAAAGAACCACCAATAAGTTAAGGCAACGGCGGCCAATCCCAGTAAAAGAGTACCAATTCCTACCATCAAGTTAAAGAGCGTATGAACATAGAAAGGTGGCCACGTTTCACGAGGGAACTCGTATAGTCCCTTAACCTCCGTATCAAATCTACCAGCAGCTAGCCAGCTGAGAGCCCAGGGAATCTCTATACCATACTTAACTTCTTCCGTCTTTGGATCTGTATAACCGCCTATTGCAAGCGGTGCATATCTTTGAGTTTCAAACAGTCCTTCAGCTGCTGCTAGTTTTTCAGGTGAATGCTGGTGCAGAATCTGTGCAGAATGATGCCCTGAGACAGCCGATACAAAACTCATCACAAGCGCAACAGTTAAAGACATGAAAAGTCCTTTTAAATGGTAAGCGCGTTCACGATCAGAGCGTTTTTTTAATAGTTTAAATGCCGCTACCGAGGCAACAGCAAAGGCTCCTGTCATATAAGCGGTTATTGCAACGTGAAAAGAAGAGGACAGGAAACTAGGGTTAAAAAAGGCATCCCATGGATTTACATCATAGATCGTACCATCCGGTTTGATTTTAAAACCTGCGGGTGTATTCATCCACGTGTTTACTGCAGATATTAAAATTGCAGACGCAACAGCGCCAAGTGCAACAAAAAATACAGAAATTAAACGAAAATACCTTGGTAATCTGTCTGCTGCATATACATAGATGGACATAAATAAGGCTTCTAAGAAAAATGCAAAAATTTCAATTTGGAACGGGAGTGATATGACTTTTCCCACTATCTCCATAAAACCAGGCCATAGCAGTGATAGCTGTACACCTACGATTGTTCCTGAAGGAATAGCAACCCCTAAAAGAACAGCGAAGGCTTTCGTCCACCTTTTTGCCATGATCGCATAGTCGTTGTCTCCTTTAACTTGATGAATGATTTCAGCAATGACGATCATTAAAGGAATTCCAACGCCAAGCGTCGCAAAAATGATATGAAAACCTAATGATGTTCCAAAAAAGGCTCTTGCTAGTACAACTGTATCCATGCCCAATTCCTCCTAAAGACTAAGAACTTTGTAAGTAAACAAGCTATCTTTAAGGTGTCAAAATATAGAAGGGATTATGCACAAGACATTTTGTCATATAGAGCTCGTCTTCTGTCATATGCTGACTTAAAGGGGGGTGAGTGCGTGTTAGACAATACAAGTGTATTCATCGAGGTGCTCAAGTTTAGTGGGATTTTTGCCCCTTTGCTGTTTATTTTGCTTCAGGCTTTTAGACAATTCTTTTTCCTGCCTGTAGGTCTTATCTGTCTGACAGGTGGAATTTTGTTCGGAGCCGTTGCGGGCACATTTTATTCTGTTATCGGTATTACCTTGTCGAGTGTTCTTTTTTACTGGGGTATGAAGAGCATGCCAAAACTTATGAAAAAAGTAAAAAAACTGCAGAAAAAGTGGATCGGAAAAAGAATGCCATTCTCGGTAGGTCAGATTGCTATTTTAAAAATGATTCCATTCATGCATTTTCATCTATTAAGTCTTTGTCTGATTGAGATTTCATCAAATTTTAAAGAGTATACGAAGGCTAGTATTATTTCAAACATACCAATAGCCATTTTCTATTCCTCATTTGGGTCCGTACTGCTTTCTCTGTCACTGGTTACATCAGTAGCAGTCATAATCGGCTTATCCGTACTGTTTTATCTATTAAGAAGAAAAGAATGGGTCATAAAATGGAGTGAATTTTTTGAGGAAAGCGACGTAAAACATGAAAAACAGCGCATGCCTGCATAGGGCGTGCTTTTTTTATGCTGGATTTGAAATAGAATAAATTCGTCCTCGAATGTAGACCAAGATAACGTTATAATAGCTTAGGAATGAAAGGCAGGGGATGAACGTGAAGATTGAACAACTTTTTTCCATGCAAGATGAATTGAATACACGAATTGTAAAAGAACATAACCTGGAAAATGCATCATTATCTGAACAAAGAAGATTAGCATTTCTTGTTGAACTCGGGGAACTGGCTAACGAAACAAGATGCTTCAAATATTGGAGTAAACGTCCAGCTTCTGATAAACACGTAATCTTAGAGGAATATGTAGACGGTTTGCATTTTGTGTTATCCATCGGACTAGACCTTGGCTTTACAAAGATTGATCTGCCAAATGAGGTTGAAATGCAAGAAAAAATGGACAAGATAGAGATAAACAAACTCTTTCTCTCTCTTTATCAATGGGGTTCTAAATCATTATCAGACCACGATTTTCATGCGTTTTTTAATGAGTTCTTAGGATTAGGCCTCAAACTTGGCTTTTCACTAGAAGAGATTGAAGCGGCTTACTTCGATAAAAATGCTGTAAATCACGAGCGTCAGGATACAGGTTATTAAAAACTCTTTTTCTGAAAGATTGTGGCTTTCAAAATCAACAGAGCAGCTATTTAATCTTTGTTTATTCGCTTCTATGACAAGTTGATTGGAAACAGCGAAAATAAAAAACCCGGAAATCCGGGTTTTACTTTAAGCCATCAGATAGAGTTGTTAAAATTTCTTCCTTCTTTTGCTGATCTGAATTTTTCCAGATCACTTCAAAAAGTACACCAAGACCAGGGAGCATTTTTTCTTCTCCACTTTCGATCGCATCAACAATCGTATCTTGCAATTGCTCTTTATTGTTACCAGTAACATTATGCAAAACAGCTTTTCTTAAATCAAGATTCATGGGATTAGCACCTCTATTATTTTTTTCTTTTTTTATTGTGTACGATATGAGTAAGTTTTATGAGGAGAAATATTAAATATTTATGATTTAAAGGAGTACATGTTATATGAAGCACATCGAATCAGAATCCAACGCTTCTTTAAAGCAATGGAAGAAGCTGCATACAAAAAAAGAGCGAGAAAAATCAGGCACCTATTTGATTGAAGGTCCTCATCTTATTGAAGAGGCAATCAAATCTGGTGCAAAACTGCAGCATGTCATTATTGAAGAACATTTTGAGTTAAATGAATCATGGCTGAAAGAAAAATTTGCGTTATGGTCGGTTCCTTCAAAATTGATGAAACAGCTATCTGAAACGGAAAAACCACAAGGAATCATAGCTGTTTGCGAAATGATGGATCAGAACGAAAATCTGATTAAAAAAAATGGCCGGTACTTATTGATCGACGGTGTACAAGACCCAGGTAACCTTGGAACAATTATACGTACAGCGGATAGCGCTGGTCTTGATGGAGTGTTCTTAGGTGAGGGTACGGCAGACCTTTATAATGGAAAAACAGTCAGGTCTACTCAAGGATCTCTTTTTCACCTTCCCATTGTAAAAGCAGACCTTTTAGAAATTGTTCAGCAATGTAAGGAAATGAATATCACTGTCCTCTCAACTTCTTTGCAAGAAGCTGTTGATATGCGGAAAGCACCAGAAGTTGAAGGATTCGCCTTAATCGTTGGAAACGAAGGAGCAGGGGTTCAAGAAGCATTGCAGCAAGAATCAACAATGAAAGTGAAGATACCTATCTTCGGAAGTGCTGAGTCACTTAACGTGTCTGTTGCAACAGGCATCCTTTTGTATGAATTACAACGGAATCGAACGTAATTTGTTTCAAGGCGTTGCAATTAATGATTTTTTTCATATATAATGAAAACGATGAATGAAATAAAGTAAAAAACAAAGATGGAGATAAGTAGGTAATGATTCCGCCAAAAAGGGAGGAAATGTCTAGACTGCGAGCATTTCTTTGGTAGGTATTATCGAATTCACTCCTGAGTTGTCACCTGAAACGTTTAGTAGGGCTGACCGGTGAAGAGCCGTTATTTAAATGAAGTGAACAGTGTATTTTTCATTGTTAAATTGGGTGGTACCGCGAACTCCTCGTCCCTTATTGGATGAGGAGTTTTTTATTTTTTTAAGGAGGGGTTGCACGGTGAAAGACCGTTTAGAAGCTCTAAAAGTAGAAGCGATCGGCCAAATCAAAGAAAGCCAAGAATTAAAAGATCTGCAAGCTGTGAAAGTTGCTTATTTAGGAAAGAAAGGACCGATCACTGAAGTATTGAAGGGAATGGGTAAATTATCTGCAGAAGAACGTCCTGTTATTGGAGCGTATGCCAACGAAGTGCGTGACAGCATCCAGCAGGAGATCGATAAAAAGCAGACTGAACTGGAAAATGCAGCGATCCTAGAAAAACTTGCGAAAGAAACAATTGATGTTTCACTCCCAGGCAGACCTGTAAAGCAAGGGAATGCTCATCCGTTAACAGCGGTTGTAACAGAGATTGAAGATCTGTTTCTTAGCATGGGCTTTACGATTGCAGAAGGACCTGAAGTAGAAACAGACTATTACAATTTTGAAGCGTTAAACTTGCCTAAAGGTCATCCGGCACGGGACATGCAGGATTCGTTCTTTATCACTGAAGATCTTTTGCTTCGTACTCAAACGTCACCAGTACAGGCTCGTACGATGGAGAAGCATGAGGGTCAGGGACCTGTAAAAATTATCTCTCCAGGAAAGGTTTATCGTAGAGATAACGACGATGCGACACATTCCCATCAGTTCATGCAGATTGAAGGACTTGTGGTTGATCAGAACGTTCGTTTAAGTGACTTGAAAGGTGTACTTGAAACGTTCGCTAAGAAAATGTTTGGTGACGATCGTAAAATTCGTCTTCGTCCAAGTTTCTTCCCTTTTACTGAACCTTCTGTTGAAATGGATATCTCTTGCTTTAAATGTAGCGGAAAGGGATGTTCGATCTGTAAGCAAACAGGCTGGATTGAAATCTTAGGAGCAGGTATGGTCCATCCGAACGTGCTTGAGATGGCAGGGTTCGATTCAAAGAAATACACAGGTTTTGCATTTGGTATGGGACCTGAGCGTATCGCGATGCTCAAATATGGAATTGATGATATTCGTCATTTCTATGCGAACGATATCCGGTTTTTAAAACAATTCAAAAATGCATAACTTGAGGAGGGGAATTATATGCTAATCTCTTATAACTGGCTAAAAGAATATGTAAATGTAGAAATCTCACCATCCGAGCTCGCAGATAAAATCACAAAAAGCGGTATTGAAGTTGAGATGGTCGAGTCATTAAATAAAGGAATCAGCGGAGTGGTTGTAGGATATGTCCAAGAATGTATCCAGCATCCAAACGCTGACAAACTTAGAGTTTGTAAAGTAGATGTTGGCCAAGGGGAAGTGTCTCAGATCGTATGCGGTGCACCTAATGTGGCACAAGGCCAAAAGGTTGCTGTTGCGGTGCCAGGAGCAGTTCTTCCAGGAAACTTTAAAATTAAAAAAGCAAAACTTCGTGGAGAAGAATCACACGGTATGATTTGTTCGCTTCAAGAGTTAGGTGTAGACACAAAACTTGTTCCAAAAGAATATTCAACTGGAATTTTTGTGATGCCTTCTGATGCAGAGCCAGGCAGTGATGCTTTAGAATACCTTAATCTAAATGACCATGTGCTGGAACTAGGCCTAACACCAAACCGTGCAGATTGTTTAAATGTGATCGGTGTTGCTTATGAAGTGGCAGCCATTCTTGAGCAAGAAGTGAAGCTTCCAAATCTAACGATTGCAACCATAGAAGAAAAAGCAGAAGATTTTATTTCTGTTCATATCGATTCACTGGAAGATAATCCGTATTATGGAGCAATGATTATCCGTGATGTTAAGATTGGTCCTTCACCGCTATGGATGCAGAATCGTCTAATGGCTTCTGGAATTCGTCCGATCAATAACATTGTTGACATTACAAATTATGTACTGCTGGAATACGGTCAGCCGCTTCACGCTTTCGACTATAATCGTCTAGGTTCAAAAGAAATCGTTGTACGACGAGCAAATGAAGGTGAGCACATTCTTACACTAGATGATCAAGATCGTACACTCAAAAACACACACTTAGTGATTACAAACGGTAAAGATCCGATTGCTGTAGCTGGTGTGATGGGTGGAGCAACGAGCGAAGTGCAGAATGATACGACAAACGTTCTTTTGGAAGCAGCTTACTTTGCTTCACAGCGTGTAAGAGCAGCTTCTAAAGATCTAGGTTTACGCAGTGAAGCGAGTTCTAGATATGAAAAAGGCATCGATCGCAACCGTGTATATGCAGCGGCTATGAGAGCAGCAGGATTGATGGCTGAACTTGCCGGCGGTAAAGTGGCTCGAGGAATTGTTGAAGCAGGAAAGCGCGAAGTAAACACATACAGCGTAAAGATGGATGTTTCTAGAATGAATGGTCTCCTTGGAACAGAGATTTCGCCAGAACAAACGGGAGCCATTTTTGACAGACTAGGGTTTTCATATAAAGAAGCGGAAGGTCAGTTCGAAGTGGTTGTTCCTTCAAGAAGACCAGACATTACGATTGAAGCGGACTTGATCGAGGAAGTCGGACGAATCTACGGATATGACCGTATTCCAACGACATATCTTTTATCAGAAGCACGTCCTGGCGGTTTAACAAAGAACCAGTCACAACGCCGTGACATTCGAGCGTATCTTGAAGGGGCTGGGCTTTATCAAGCTGTAACATATGCATTAACAACCCCGGCAAAATCAACTCATTTTTCATTTAGTGGTGAAAAAGTTTATCCGATCGCTGTTGCTCATCCGATGAGTGAAGAGCGCAGTACATTAAGAATGAGCTTGCTGCCGCAGCTTCTTGAAGTGCTTCAATATAACAGAAACCGTTCAATGGAAGATATCGCGATTTATGAGATGGGTTCTGTGTTTATCAATCGTCAAGAAAAGTTGACAGAACTACCAGAGGAATATGCATTTGTTTCTGGAGCTGTAACAGGCGTATTTAATGAACATTTGTGGCAGGGTGAAAGAAAGACAGTCGATTTTTATGTTCTAAAAGGAATTTTAGAAGGATTAATGAGCGAGTTGAATCTTTCCGAACGCATCACATATGAAGCGGGAGAAATTGAAAACATGCATCCAGGAAGAACAGCCATCGTGAAACTTGATGGTATTTCCGTTGGATTTGTTGGTCAACTTCACCCTGCACTTCAAAAAGAATTAAATTTAAAAGATACGTATGTGTTTGAACTGAACGTAACAAATCTTTTGGAGAAGGAAACAGATCAGATGGTCTATCAAACGCTGCCACGTTATCCTTCTATCACTCGTGATATTGCATTAGTCGTTGATCAAGAGCTTCCAGCAGGTGATCTAACAACGGTAATACAAGCGGCGGGTGGAGAATTATTAAAAGAAGTAAACCTTTTTGATCTGTATGAAGGAGAAAAAATGGAAGAAGGCAAGAAATCACTTGCTTTTTCATTAAAATACTTCGATCCAGAACGCACGCTAACAGATGAAGAAGTAGTAACGGCACATAATCGTGTTTTAAAGAGTTTAGAAGAACGCTTCGGTGCTCAATTAAGAAAATAATTGTTGAAGAAGCTGGTCCATCAAGAGATGGACCAGTTTTTTGTCTTTATTATTAGGCTGTTTTTGCATTTTTTTCCGTTCTTGAAAATGGTGTCAAAGCGAACTAGGCACTTTTGTGTGATAAGGGATCATTTTTATGTGATGGACTTCATTTTTTATGTGATCAACCCCTTCTTTATGTGATGAACTGCATTTTTTATGTGATTATAACTTTTTAGTAACCAATGGGTGATGCTCGCTCTACGAAAAAGAGGATGATTCCTTATGATTCATCCTCTCCGCCTCTTAATTTTTCTTTTTACGCAATAAATTCAACGCTTTTTGGGTATTTGCAAAGTGTTTCTTTGTTGCTGTGTCAAAAACAGACTGTCCAAATTTCTCCACAAGCTCTGCTGCTTTAACATCAACATGAGGACCAGCTCCTTTTGGGATTACTGTATTGAAGCGGGCCCCTAGTTTATCCATCTCTTTTAGAAAGCTGTATCTTGCTAAAATAGATGCGGCTGCTACAGACAGATGAACGGATTCACCTTTTGTCGCAAAATAGAGACCTTCTTTTAAAAGGTTTTTCTCTTTCGTTAGATAGTTAAAGTAAACACCAGGTTCGCAAAACTGATCTACTAATATTCCTTCTATTTCCTCACCTTCAATTTTTGCTTTAACATTTTGAAGAGCACGGTTATGAAGGATCGCTTTTATTTTCCCTTGAGTCATTCCTTTTTGCTGGAGTTCATTGTACTTTTCATTGTTTAAAACAAGCAGGGAATAAGGGACGGTGTGGATCAGCTCTTTTGCGATTTGTATGATCTGTTTATCGTTTAAGTGCTTCGAATCTTTAACCCCAAGTTCCCTTACCAGATCTAGTTGATCTCTTGATACATAAGCTGCAGCAACTGTCATCGGACCAAAATAATCACCTGTGCCGACTTCATCGCTTCCGATCATAGATAACTCTGCGGCATTTTGAGGCGGTGCATAACGATGTGCAGGTTTAGCAGTTTTGCTACTTACTTTAGACGGTGCAACATGACCTGAAAATCTTTGAGACACTTCCTCAGCGCCTTTTCCTTGAAACAGGACTTTCCCTGAATGATAGGCTGTTACCGTACAATCTGTAAGTTTAGCTGAAAATACGGCTCCGGGTGGTGTTTTAGGTGAAAGTAATTGTGAAAGTTCATTTTTCATTGCGAGTATTTCAGAGTTTGTCATTTTTTTCACTACATGAGACATGCATATTTTCCTCCTATAAATGAAGAGATTTCCAAAATTATCAAAAAAAGAGCTGAGTTAGAACAGAAATATTTTCAACTATGTACGAAATTTGATAAGATAAAGATTAGTATTCATTAAATGAATAATCCTTTTTGTGTTAAGGAGGTTAATTGTGGTGGAAGACAAAAATAAAAACCGTACTACGGTCGAAATCTATGGCCAACGTTATGTAATTGCAGGAACCGAAACTTCCAGCCACATTCATTTAGTAGCTGACAAAGTAGACTTGAAAATGAGAGAAATTCAATCTCATAACCGGTTTCTTGATACGAAACAACTTGCTGTACTAACAGCAGTAAATACAATGAGTGAATATTTAAAGATTAAAGAAGAGCTGAAAAAATTGCAACAGCGAATTGGAAAAGAGGAAGGATAGTATGTTGGATTTAATTTTGTTTATTGTATTAATAGGTGGTTTCTTGATTGGATTAAAACGCGGATTCATTATGCAGCTGGTTCACTTAGTCGGGTTTATTGCAGCTTACATTGTTGCTTACCTGTATTATGACGATTTAGCTCCAAAGCTGGAGTTATGGATCCCTTACCCGTCTTCAGATGATAGTTCTGTATCATTTTTGATGAACAGTATATCACTTGAACAGGCATATTATAATGCCATTGCTTTTGCGATTCTGTTCTTTGCGACTAAAATCATCTTGCAGATTCTTGGTTCCATGCTTGATTTTCTTGCCAATTTGCCAATCCTGCATACATTTAATAGATGGCTTGGTGGCCTATTAGGGTTTGTAGAAGTATATCTGATCGTGTTTATCTTGTTGTATATTGCAACACTAGTACCGATTGAAGCCTTTCAAGCACATTATGAAAATTCATGGATCGCACAGGGAATGGTCAAAAACACCCCCGTATTTTCTGAGTCAATAAAGGAAATGTGGATGAAAC
The DNA here is from genome assembly GCF_001619875.1 of Fictibacillus phosphorivorans. GTDB lineage: Bacteria > Bacillota > Bacilli > Bacillales > Fictibacillaceae > Fictibacillus > Fictibacillus phosphorivorans_B. Next base: position 77,074 of record NZ_LRFC01000037.1, on the reverse strand, counting down.
ATATGGCGTAACTTCTCCCAAAGCGGAGAAGTTTTTTTGTCTTGGCTTTTACTATGTAGTTCTTGAGAGTGGTTGATTTCCGCTCCAGATACTCACAGTCTTTGTCTTTTTAGCCTTAAAACTAATAAAAGAGGTGAGCTCGTTATGGTAAATAAAAAAGAGATCGTACGCACACTTGAACAAATTGCTCTTTACCTTGAAATTTTAGGTGAGAACTCATTTAAAGTTTCCGCTTATCGTAAAGCGGCCAATGCTCTTGAGAGTGATGAGCGTACGATGGATGAGATCGGCGATGTGTCAAAGCTAAAAGGAATTGGTAAAGGGACTGCAACGGTTATCGTTGAAATGATGGAAAAAGGTAAGTCTGACCTTTTAGTGGAACTTCAAGAAAAAGTACCATCTGAATTGATCTCTCTGCTGCAAGTACCGAACCTTGGAGGAAAAAAGATTGCTAAACTTTATTCTGAGTTAGGTATAACGAATATTGAATCTCTTAAAGAAGCATGTGAAAATGGTAAAGTAAGAGCACTGGCTGGCTTTGGTGCGAAGACAGAAGAAAAGATTTTATCTTCTTTAAAGGATCTGGGAAAACGTCCTGAAAGATTGCCAATCGCTTATATGCTGCCCATTGCTGAAAAAATAGAACTACAGCTGGAAAAGATGACACATATTGAAAAGTTCTCTAGAGCGGGTAGTCTCAGACGTTACCGCGAAACGATCAAGGACCTTGATTTTATTATCTCTAGTCAGAATCCTGATAAAGTGAAGGAACAGCTTCTAAATTTAGACGGTATCATAGATGTTATTGCAAGCGGCGATACAAAGGTTTCTGTGGTGCTAGATGAAAAGATCTCTGTCTCAGTTGATTTCCGAATCGTTGAACCACAGCAATTTGCTACAACTTTACATCACTTTACAGGTTCGATGGAGCATAATGTGAAAATGAGGCAGCTTGCAAAGGCTCGAGGGGAAAAAATCAGTGAGTACGGTGTTGAGAATGTTGAGACAGGAGATGTTCAAACGTTTAAGACTGAAGAAGAATTTTATCTGCATTTCGGTTTGAACTGGATACCGCCTGAAGCTAGAGAAACTGGAGATGAAATTGAGCTTTTTAAAGAAGCACATGAGCTTATTCAACTGTCGGATATTAAGGGCGATCTTCATCTTCACTCAACCTGGAGTGATGGAGCCTTCTCTATTGAGGAAATGGCTGAAGAAGCGAGACGTAGAGGATATGAATTTATGGCGATCACGGATCATTCTCAATATTTGCGTGTAGCGAATGGTCTTACACCTGAAAGAGTGCGTATGCAGCGTCAAGAGATTAATAAATTAAATAAAAAATATTCAGATTTTAAAATACTCGCGGGTATTGAAATGGATATACTACCCGATGGCACATTGGATTATGATGATGACTTATTAGAGGAAGTGGATTTTGTTATAGCGAGTATTCATTCTGCCTTTTCTCAAGACAAAAGCAAAATTATGAAACGTTTAAAAACAGCATTAGAGCATAACAAAGTAGACCTTATCGCTCATCCAACCGGACGCTTAATCGGCCGTAGAGAAGGGTATGACGTTGACATAGAGCTGCTACTAAAGCTGGCATCTGAGACTGACACAGCCATTGAATTGAATGCAAATCCTAATCGGCTGGACCTTGCGCCAGAATGGCTGCAAAAAGCGCAAGAGCTCAACGTAAAGATTGCGATCAACACAGATGCACATTATAAAGATACGATGAAACATATGGAGATTGGAGCAGCGGTTGCCAGAAAAGGTTTGATTAGAAAAGACAGCGTGATAAACACGATGACTTTAAAAGAACTAGAAACCTATCTTAACCGTAAAAGATAGCTCTATATCCTCGAATCAGGAGGAACGATTATGCAAGAAAAAATGCTGCGTGTTTTAGAATTAAGAAAAGTGATTGATCGGCTAAAAAAGCATGCAAGCTGTTCACTTGGTCTAAATAAAATTGAATCGCTTATGCCCTATACAACACTTGAAGAAGTGAACGAGGCACAAGAGGCAACAGATGAAGGGGTAAAAGTCCTTCGATTAAAAGGACAAGTTCCGTTTGGCGGGATCTTCGATATTTCTTCGAACGTGAAGCGTTCTAAAATTGGGAGTCTGCTTAACGAAGAAGACCTAATGGATATCGCCTCAACTCTTTATGGGGGAAGACGGTTCAAGAGATTTATCGAGGGTTTAGTAGAGGATGGAATCGAACTGCGTATTTTAAGTTATGCTGCAGATCAAATCGTTCCTCTTCATGAATTAGAACAATCTATTAAAGCGTGTATTGATGACAATGGTCACATGATGGATAGTGCCAGTCCGGAACTGCGTGCGATCCGTCAGCAGCTCCGTACGTTTGAAGCAAGAGTAAGAGAAAAGCTAGAATCCATCGTAAGGTCTTCAAGCTATCAAAAGATGTTATCAGACTCCATCATCACTATTCGTAATGATCGCTTTGTTATTCCAGTCAAACAAGAGTACAGAGGCAATTTTGGCGGAATGGTGCATGATCAATCGGCTAGTGGAGCGACATTGTTCATCGAACCACAGTCCGTTGTAACGGTTAACAATCAAGTGAAGGAAGCAAAAGCAAAAGAAGCGCGAGAAATTGAAAAGATTTTAAGAGAGCTCACTGCACAGGTTGCTGAGCGCGCGGATGATATTTTAATAAACGTGGACATTCTTGCGGAAATGGATTTTATACTAGCAAAAGCTAGATTCTCTCATGAGTTAAAGTGCACACGACCAATCATGAATGATAGAGGATTTATTTCATTGAACAGTGGAAGACACCCGCTTCTTGATCAGGAAACCGTTGTGCCGACAAGCGTTATGTTAGGCGGTGAATATCAATCACTTGTTATTACAGGACCTAATACCGGGGGTAAAACAGTTACACTTAAAACAATAGGTCTCCTTACGCTGATGGCACAATGCGGACTTCAGATCCCTGCTCAAGAAGAATCGGAAATGGCTGTGTTTAAGAGTATTTATGCTGATATCGGTGATGAGCAATCCATTGAACAATCCTTGAGTACGTTTTCCTCACATATGGTAAACATTGTAGATATTTTAAACAAGATTGATTTTGAATCACTTGTACTCTTCGATGAATTAGGTGCAGGAACAGATCCTCAGGAAGGGGCAGCACTTGCAATCTCTATCTTGGATTTCGTTTTTGAAAGAGGAGCGAGGGTTGTTGCAACGACACACTATAGTGAACTAAAAGCATACGCGTATAACCGTCCCGGAGTAATGAATGCCTCCGTTGAATTTGATGTGCAGACCCTAAGACCGACATATCGGTTATTAGTTGGAGTTCCTGGTCGAAGCAATGCGTTTGAAATTTCGAAAAGATTGGGACTCCGCCAAGATATCATTGATTCAGCGAGATCACAGATTAGTGAAGATGAAAACAAAATTGATAATATGATTAAATCTCTTGAAGATAACCGCAAACAAGCAGAAAAAGAGATGGAAGAAGCTGAAAACCGAAGAAAAGAAGCAGAGTCTATAAAAGCTGACTTGGCAAGAGAGCTCGAGCTTTTTCAAAATGAAAAAGAAAGACTGTATGAAAAAGCGAAACAAGAAGCAGAAAAAGCTGTTGAAAAAGCGCGTGACACGGCCGAAGAAATTATTCACGAGATCCGTGAGCTTCAAAAAGCTGGAGGACAGATCAAAGAGCATAAACTGATTGAAGCAAAGAAGAGATTGGAAGAAGCCGTTCCTCAATCAAAAACAAAAAGTAAAAAGCCAAAAGCTGTATCAACCAAAAAAGAATATGTACCAGGAGATGAGGTAAGAGTCCTCAGTGTCGGGCAAAAAGGACATATTGTTGAAAAGGTGAGCAGCACTGAATATCAAGTTCAGATCGGAATCTTAAAAATGAATGTTTCAGAGAAAGATTTGGAATGGGTAAAACAAAGTAAACCGAAACCTGAGCCTCGTTCATTCGTAAAAGTAACAGGAAACTCAGACTCCTCTCGTCCTGAACTGGATCTAAGAGGGAAACGATACGAAGATGCGATGCTCGAAGTGGACCGTTATTTGGATGAAGCACTACTCGCAGGCTTTAACCAAGTTTATATTATACATGGTAAAGGTACTGGTGCATTAAGAAAGGGCGTTCAAGATCTTTTGAAAACTCATCGAAATGTGAAATCCACTCGAATGGGTGCAGCAGGTGAAGGCGGAGGCGGAGTGACCGTAGCTGTATTAAAATAAGAGGAGATTTTTTAGGGGGTTATTCAATGGAAAAAGACCCATATCTCCAGCACATAACCAAGCCATTTACAAAGGGGTATTGCTGAATGGATTTTATGAGTAACGCGTTTGTTAAAACAGCTGCAAACTACAGCGTTGTTGTGCTTTGTCTTGTCGTCTTTCTGGCTGTGTTTGAACTTGTTACCCGTTATAAAAACTGGGTGGAGATCAAAAACGGAAACTTATCCGTTGCAATGGCTACAGGCGGAAAAATCTTTGGTATCGCAAATATTTTCCGGTATTCTATTGCTCAAAATGACTCTTTGATCACGATGATTACGTGGGGAATTTATGGGTTTGTATTACTTTTGGTTGGTTATTTTATCTTTGAGTTTCTGACACCAAAGTTTCAGATTGATAAAGAAATCGAAAATGATAACCGAGCGGTTGGTTTTATCTCAATGATCATTTCCATTGGTTTATCGTTTGTAATCGGTGAAGGAATCGAATAGCTGAAGGGAATAAATATGGAAACGTTATTTAAAGTTCTGTTTGTGCTAAGCGGTGTCTTTATCGCCGCAGGTCTTATATACTTATTTTTCTTTGCGTAAAAAAACCAGGCTCCTCATGTGTGAGGGCCTGGTTTTTTGTTGCTTAGCTTATTCAACAAGCCGAAAAACTACCCCACTTGAATAAACACATATCAGTTTTGAGAAACGAAATACAACGATTATCCAAATTATTTAACCGATAATTTTAAATTTTTAAAAAAGTATGTAAAAATGTATTCGTTTTCAATATAATAGGAATAAAGATATAGAAATTTTGAAGGAAGGCGTGAATTAAAGGAGGAGATGCAAGTGGAAAGACGGTGGCTTAACAGTTACCCAAGTGAAATTCCGGGACATCTTGATTACGACAGCAAACCTTTATTCGCGTATTTAGAGTTAGCAGCAGAAGAAAAAAGAGACTATACTGCTGTCCATTTCTTAGGGAAAACATTAACATTTGGTGAGCTTCACGAAAGTAGTTTGCGTTTTGCACATGCTCTATCAACACTTGGAGTAAAAAAAGGAGACCGGGTCGCTATCATGCTGCCTAACTGTCCGCAGGCTGTGATTGCTTATTACGGAACCCTTTTCTTAGGTGCGATCGTAGTTCAAACCAATCCGCTCTATACAGAAAGAGAACTTCTTCATCAACTTTCTGATAGCGGTGCAAAAGTTATCGTTGGGTTAGATTTGTTGTTTGGCAGGATCTCGGCAGTTCGTGGAGATACGAACCTAGAGCATATTGTCATGACATCAATTAAAGACTATCTGCCATTTCCAAAGAATATACTTTATCCTTTTGTTCAAAAAAGGCAGAACCCAACAGTAGTCGTAGATATTTCTTACAATCACGAAGTTCATTCGTTTCGTGAGCTGCTTAAACGTTCACAGGCGATTAAACCTCAAACAGAGATTGTACCAGATGAAGATCTTGCGCTCCTGCAATACACAGGAGGTACTACAGGTCCTGCAAAAGGTGTAATGCTCACGCACAAGAATTTAGTGACAAATGCGCTGCAATGCAATGCATGGATGTACAAGAATAGAGACGGTAAGGAAAAAATCCTTGGTGCTTTGCCATTTTTTCATGTATATGGCATGACGTGTGTTATGAATTTAGGCATCATTACAAAAGCAGAGATGATTATTTTGCCTCGCTTTGATCCTGCACAAGTGCTTAAAACGATTCATAAGGAACGCCCTACACTTTTTCCGGGAGCTCCAACCATGTATATCGCGTTGCTTAATCATCCAGATTTAAAGAAGTATGATTTATCTTCTATTCAGGCGTGTATCAGTGGTTCGGCAGCACTACCACTAGAAGTTCAAGAGAAATTTCAGGCGATCATATCTGGTTCCCTGGTTGAAGGATATGGGCTTACTGAAGCATCACCTGTTACACATGCCAACCTCATCTACGGAAAACAAGTAAAAGGAAGCATCGGTTTACCATGGCCGAATACTGAGGCAACTATCATCTCTGCTGAAACAGGTGAATGGGCAGAACCTGGAGAGATCGGAGAATTGGCTGTACGAGGACCTCAAGTTATGAAAGGCTATTGGAATCAGCCGGAGGAAACCGCATCCGTTTTCAAGGAAGATTGGCTGATCACAGGGGATATGGGTTACATGGATGAAAATGGATATTTTTATATCGTGGACCGTAAGAAGGATCTGATCATCGCTGGCGGTTTTAACATCTATCCACGTGAAGTAGAAGAAGTTCTCTATGAACATGAAAAAGTGAAAGAAGCTGTCGTTGTTGGTGTTCCAGATGAATATCGAGGCGAAACAGTTAAAGCTTTTGTTGTATTAAAAGAAGGAACGGAATGTTCAGAAGAAGAATTAAACAAATTCTGCAGAGAACACCTTGCTTCTTTTAAAGTTCCAAGACTTTACGAGTTTAGGAATGAACTTCCGAAGACGATGGTAGGAAAAATATTAAGAAGAGTTCTATTAGAAGAAGAACGTGAAAAAGCAACAAATAAAACATAAAAAGCTGCCTATTGGCGGCTTTTTATGTGGAAAATCATACTTTTCACAGTTCATTTTAACTTAAACTTGTAAAATCTCTTCAAAAAGTGACATAATGAAATTGACAGAAAAGAAAGATTTGTTTTACAATTATGAATGAACAATCATTCATTTTTAACAAAGTGATTGTCTTATACAAAAGAGGCGATGGCAATGAAACGTAAAGGTCCAAAATACGAAAAAATAATTGATGCTGCTGTTAATGTGATTGCAGAAAATGGTTATCATCAATCCCAAGTTTCAAAGATAGCGAAAGAAGCGGGTGTCGCCGATGGCACCATCTATCTATATTTTAAAAATAAAGAAGATCTGCTTGTTTCTGTTTTTAATGAAAAGATGGGGACCTTTATCGAAAAGACAGAAAACGAGCTGAAAAGCAATGACTCAGCTATAGAGAAGCTTAGAATTCTTGTTGAGATGCACTTTAAGCAACTCACTGCTGATTTTGAACTATCAATCGTTACACAGCTAGAACTCCGTCAAACAAATAGACAGCTTCGTGCAAAAATAGGAGAAGTATTAAAGCGTTATTTGAATTTAATCGACTCTATTTTAAAAGATGGCATGAATGAAGGTGTGTTTGTAAAGAACATGGATTACAGATTGGCTCGACAAATGATTTTCGGAACAATCGATGAAACGGCTACAAACTGGGTAATGAATGATCATCGATATGATCTTCCTGCTCTTGCAGGACCTGTACACCAAATGCTTGTTAACGGTCTGTCAGTTAGGTCTGATCAATCACCTTGATATTTATCAATAAGGAGGGGCTGTACAATTGGAATTCATACAAATCGAAACGAAGAATAAAGTGGCAACTATTAAACTTAATCGCGCACCAGCCAATGCGTTATCTACTGGGGTTATTCAAGAAATTGACCGAGCGCTCGATCAGATTGAAAACGATAATTCTATAAAAGTCGTTGTCATTCTTGGAGAAGGCCGATTCTTTTCAGCAGGAGCGGATATAAAAGAATTTACAGAAGTACCTGATGAAAAAGGTTTCGCAGAGCTAGGAAAAAAAGGTCAAGATGTTTTCAACCGGATTGAACAATTCTCAAAACCGGTAATCGCTGCAATTCATGGTGCGGCTCTTGGCGGTGGTTTGGAACTTGCGATGAGCTGCCACATTAGACTTGTTGCAGAAGATGCAAAACTAGGACTTCCGGAACTCACGCTAGGTCTAGTCCCCGGTTTTGCGGGAACGCAAAGGCTTCCTCAGCTTGTTGGAGTACCTAAAGCTTGCGAGATGCTTCTTTCGAGTAAACCGATCTCTGGAAAAGATGCTGTCACATATGGTTTAGCTAATGACGCTTTTCCAGCTGAAGAACTTTTTGAAAAGGCTTACAAAATGGCTGGGGATTTCTCAGAAAAAAGTGCTGTATCAATCAAGTACACACTAGAGTTATTGAATTATGCAAAACACGGCCTTTATGAAAAAGGGGCAGAGAAAGAACAAGAATTGTTTGGCAAAGCATTTAAAAGTTTCGACGGACAAGAAGGTATTGCTGCTTTTATTGAAAAAAGAAAGCCTGAATTTCAGGACCGATAATTAGGAGGGTAACGATGAACATTTTTGTTATTTTAAAACGTACTTTTGACACAGAAGAAAAAATCTCTGTTTCAAACAATAAGATTTCAGAAGTCAGCGCAGAATTTATCATAAATCCTTATGACGAGTATGCAATCGAAGAAGCGATTACGTTAAAGGATGCTCACGGCGGTACCGTAACAGTTGTGACGGTTGGGGATGAAGATTCAGAGAAAGAACTTCGTACGGCTCTAGCGATGGGTGCTGATCAAGCGGTACTTATTTCAAATGAAGACTTAGATAGCCAAGATCAATTTACGACTTCATCTGTATTAGCGGCTTACTTTAAAGACAAAGAGTACGACATTATTCTAGGTGGAAACGTTGCGATCGATAACGGAACAGGTCAAGTAGGTCCGCGTCTTGCAGAACTTCTAGATATTCCTCACGTTACAACCATTACTAAGATTGAAGTGAATGGAACAACTGTAAATATTGAACGTGACGTTGAAGGGGATCTTGAGAAAATTGAAACGACTCTTCCACTATTAGTAACAGCGCAACAAGGATTGAATGAGCCTCGTTATCCTTCTCTGCCGGGAATCATGAAAGCAAAGAAAAAACCGCTGGAAACCTTAGAGTTAGACGATCTCGATATTGATGAAGATGATGTGGAAGCAAAAACAAAAACAGTAGAAGTTTATCTTCCTCCTAAGAAGGAAGCTGGGAAAATTCTATCAGGTGAAACTTCAGACCAAGTGAAAGAACTGGTATCTCTGTTAAGAAATGAAGCAAAGGTAATATAAGGAGGAGTCATCATGGCAAAAAAAGTTTTAGTACTTGCAGAATCCCGTGACGGTGCATTACGTAATGTTTCATTTGAAGCAATTGCAGCAGCAAAAGAAATTTCTGGCGGCGGAGAAGTTTTCGCAGTATTATGTGGTGACTCTGTTCAGTCGTTAGCGACAGAATTAATTCACTATGGAGCTGATCGTGTACTTGTAGCGGAAAATGAGAAACTTGCAAACTATACACCAGATGGGTACTTTCAAACATTAAAGAAAATCATAGATGACGAGAGTCCAGAAGCCATCGTATTCGGACACACATCGCTTGGTAAAGACTTATCACCGAGACTTGCTGCCCGCTTAGAATCTGGCCTGATCTCTGATGTAACAGGTCTTGAACAAGCTGGTGAGAACACTGTATTTACTCGTCCTGTATATTCAGGTAAAGCATTTGAGAAGAAATTAATTTCCGACGGATTAGTGTTCGTAACGATTCGTCCAAACAACATTACGCCTCTAGAGAAGGATGAGTCTAGATCAGGAGAAGTCAAGGCAGTTTCTGTTGATATCAAGGACTTAAGAACAATTGTAAAAGAAGTTGTTCGTAAAGCATCAACAGGTGTCGACCTTTCTGAAGCAAAAATAATCGTTGCGGGCGGACGCGGTGTGAAATCTGAAGATGGATTCAAACCTCTTCAAGAGCTTGCAGATGTTCTGGGAGCAGCTGTTGGTGCTTCTCGTGGTGCATGTGATGCTGATTATTGTGATTACTCGCTTCAAATCGGCCAAACTGGTAAAGTTGTTACTCCAGATTTATATATTGCTTGTGGAATCTCAGGGGCTATTCAGCATTTAGCAGGTATGTCCAACTCTAAAGTTATCGTAGCGATCAATAAAGATCCAGAGGCAAGCATCTTCTCTATTGCTGATTATGGAATTGTCGGAGATCTGTTTGAAGTAGTGCCTTTGTTAACAGAAGAGTTTAAGAAAGTGTTAGTATAGAATAAAAACGATAAAAAACGTCCAAAGTTGGACGTTTTTTTATCGGATATGGAGGGTGTTGGATGACTACAATTGCATTTATCCGTCATGGTGAAACGGATTGGAACACAGAAAGAAGAGCGCAAGGCTGTAAAGATATACCTCTAAATCAAAACGGAATATATCAGGCTGATAGGCTGGCTGAAAGATTTATTGATGAAAAATGGGATGTCATATATGCAAGTCCGCTAAAAAGGGCTTTTAAGACAGCTGAAGCTTTAAGTAGGGTTATGGATTTACCTGTTATAGCCGATGAGAGACTGCGAGAAATTTCGTTCGGCGAAACAGAAGGGACAACGGAAGCTGAGCGGGTGGAACGCTGGGGAGAGGATTGGAAGAACCTTAATCTCGGCAGAGAAACGGATGAAGAGGCAGACCTTCGATGGAAAGCTGCTTTAAAGGAAATTACAGATAACCATAAAAATCAAAAAGTGCTGATTGTGACGCATGGTGCTCTTCTTGTAAGAATCTTTAAAGATCTTCTACAAGACAAGACTGATCGATGGTACGGGCTGAATAACACGTCTTTCTCTGTTTTCCAACTCACACCTGAAGAGATCTGGAAATGCGAATTGTTTAATTGTCAAAAGCACCTTGAAGAGACAGCGACTATTTAACGTTTGTTGAAATGAAAACTTGGGTACCATAAGGTTGAGCAAACTATTAGCAACTGAGTAATTTGTGATATATACTTTGTTTACACTTTGTTAAAAGGAGGCCAAATAAATGGCTATTGTTAATGCATCAGATCAAACATTTAATACAGAAACGAACGAAGGTTTAGTACTTGCTGACTTTTGGGCACCGTGGTGCGGACCTTGTAAAATGATTGCTCCAGTACTTGAAGAAGTAGATCAAGAAATGGAAGAATTAAAAGTAGTTAAGCTGGATGTTGATGAAAATCAAGAAACAGCTGGTAAATATGGTGTAATGAGCATTCCTACTTTACTAGTATTCAAAGATGGTCAAGTGGTTGACCAAGTTGTAGGTTTCCAACCTAAAGAAGCATTAGTAGAGCTTTTAAACAAACATAAGTAAGCCATCTTCAAAAAAGCCCGAACTTCGGGCTTTTTTTTTGTGGGATAGATTTAAGTTTTTTAATATAGTCTTTTTAAAAAGAATGTTACTTTTCAATCAATTCTCTTCTATTTGCAAGTTGATTGAAGCGCAAGGTGCGAGACTCCTACTGAACGAGCTGTCAGGTGGAGACTCCCAACGGCGCAAAGCGGCAGGAGGCTCACCGTACACCCCGTGGAAAGCGAGCATCCTGGAGCGGAAATCAACTACTTGTAGCTATGCAGGAAAAGACATATTGATGGGTTCAGGTGTACAACCGATACAAGCAAGCATCATAGAAAGGAGCTCAAAAGAAAAACCATCCTTCTCTTTTGTAATATTTTCTAGGAAATATTGTCGATAAATGAATATATATGGAAATTTATTCACGATAGTATATTGATTTAGCACATACATGTTATGATAAACAAAAAAGACTGCAATGAAGTTAAAGGTGGGGGATGACATGACCTCTATATCTGTAAAACAAAAATTAATGCTTCTACCTGATCAGCCTGGATGCTATCTCATGAAAAATGAGTTCGGTAAAGTAATCTATGTAGGTAAAGCAAAGGTTCTAAAAAACCGAGTGAAATCTTACTTTTCCGGAACACATGATGGGAAAACACAAAGACTTGTCAGTGAGATCAGAGACTTTGAATATATTGTTACATCTACTGAGATGGAAGCTTTAGTTCTTGAGATGAATCTTATAAAAAAGCATGATCCTCGTTATAATGTCATGCTGAAAGATGATAAAAGCTATCCATATTTAAAAGTTACTTCAGAAAAACAGCCAAGACTTTTATACACAAGGAAAATTAAAAAGGATGGCGGAAAATATTTTGGACCGTTTGTGAATGCATATGCGGCCCAAGAAACGAAAAAACTGTTAGACCGTATTTTCCCGCTAAGAAAATGCGACACGATGCCTAAACGTGTGTGTTTATACTATCATATTGGTCAATGTTTAGGACCATGTGTTTACGATATTACAGAACAAGAAAACAAGAATATGGTAGAAGGCATTGTGAAATTTCTGAATGGCGGATATCAAGATGTCAAAAGCCAGTTATCTGAAAAGATGCTTGAAGCCTCTGAAGCCCTAAACTTTGAAAGGGCAAAAGAACTTCGCGATCAGATCCAGTACATCGAAGCCGTAATGGAAAAGCAGAAGATGATGACCGCAGATCTCGTGGATCGAGATGTATTTGGATACCATTTTGATAAAGGCTGGATGTGTGTCCAGGTCTTTTTTATCCGTCAAGGTAAAGTGATCGCTAGGGATATCTCAGTTTTTCCTTTTTACGGCGAGGCACATGAGGATCTACTGACATTTATTGGCCAATTTTATCTGCAAAAAAATCATCTGCTTCCTAAAGAAATCCTCCTTCCGCAAGAAGTAGACGCTGAACTCGTTTCAGAGCTTCTTCAAGTAAAAGTGCATCAGCCTAAAAAGGGTCAAAAGAAAGAGCTGGTTGAATTGGCCACTAAAAATGCGACACTTGCTTTAAACGAAAAATTTGCACTAATCGAACAGGACGAAGCTAGAACGATAAAAGCAGTAGAAAACCTAGGTGAGAGAATGGGTGTGACTCCACCATATCGAATTGAAGCTTTTGATAACTCCAATATTCACGGAACAGATCCTGTTTCAGCCATGGTGGTTTTTGTAGATGGAAAACCATATAAGAAAGATTACAGAAAATATAAGATAAAATCGGTGGAAGGTCCTGATGATTACGCTTCTATGAAAGAAGTCGTCAGGAGAAGATACACAAGAGTTTTAAGGGAAGAAGGAGAACTTCCAAATCTGATCCTAATTGATGGAGGAAAAGGTCAGATTAAAGCCGCTCAGGATGTTTTAGAAAATGAGCTCAATCTTTTTATCCCTGTCGCAGGGCTGGCGAAGGATGATAAGCATAGAACATCACAGCTCTGGCTTGGTGACCCTCCAGAAATGATTCATTTGCCAAGAAACAGTCAGGAATTTTATCTTTTGCAGCGAATTCAGGATGAAGTGCATCGATTTGCGATTTCGTTTCATCGTAAAGTACGTTCAAAAAGTATGTTTGAATCCACTTTAGATAACATAGCTGGGATTGGAGATAAAAGAAAGAAGATGCTTCTTCGTCATTTTGGTTCGTTAAAAAAACTAAAGGAAGCGTCTGTTGAGGATATACAAGAAGCGGGAGTGCCTAAACCTGTGGCAGAACTCATTACAAAAGCATTTTTATCAAATGAGTAGTTGCAGTTGAAGGATAACTTTGTTAAAATGGAGCCAACTTTATAAATAATGCCATGCTTCGAATGAAGTGATGGTAGAGGAGCAGGAACCAATAGTAGACCATCTGAAGAGTAGAAGCTCTTAAGAAGATGGAGGAAAGGGGATTCTTGCCGAAGTGTAAAAGGACTTCTAGCCTTTTATGCTGGACCTGTATTGAATAAATACAGAGCTGTCACACAAGTCCCCCCAGGATTTGTGTGGAGGACTATCTCACTAGGGGAAACAAACTTGGCTTGCTGCGGATAATAGCAACAATAAGGTTTTTTCCTTATTGTTGCTTTTTTTGTTATTACTTTCAGAATACTATAACTTTTTAAGCGCGGTAAAGATCGTGCAGTTGGAAAATTCTTTCTGAAGTAAAAATGCAACTGAGTAGACGTGAAAGATTGAACGTCAACAAAGTTTTCTATTTAACGAGATAGAATAAAACAACAAGAAGGGAATTGGAGAAAACATGGGGAGAATCGTACAAAAATTCGGTGGTACAAGTGTTGGTTCAGTCGAACGGATACAAAATGTTGCAAAACGGATCATCCATGAAGTAGATGGCGGGAATGAAGTGGTTGTTGTTGTTTCTGCAATGGGTAAAACAACAGATGAACTCGTTAGACTTGCCGGTGAGATCAATCAGAATCCTTCAAAGCGTGAAATGGATATGCTTCTTACTACTGGAGAACAAGTTACGATTGCGCTATTAACGATGGCTCTTCATCAAGAAGGTTACAAAGCTCAATCCTTAACAGGCTGGCAAGCTGGAATTAAAACAGAGAATGCTTTTTCGAATGCTAGGATACTAGACATCGATTCAGAAAGAATAAACGGTTTACTAAAGGAAGGAAACATCGTTGTTGTTGCAGGTTTTCAAGGACTGATACCAGAGACGAAAGATATTGCTACTCTTGGACGAGGCGGGTCGGACACTACGGCTGTTGCACTAGCTGCGGCATTAAAAGCAGACAGATGTGATATCTATACAGATGTTACAGGAGTTTATACGACTGATCCTCGGGTTGTAAAATCAGCAAGAAAAATACCTTCTATCTCTTATGATGAGATGCTGGAAATGGCGAACCTTGGAGCAGGCGTGCTGCACCCAAGAGCAGTAGAGTTCGCAAAAAACTATTCCATTACGTTAGAAGTTAGATCGAGTATGAGTGAAGAGCGCGGAACGTTAGTAGAGGAGGAAGCATCAATGGAACAAAACTTAATGGTAAGAGGATTAGCGTTTGAAGGAAATATAACGAAAATTACAGTTTCAGCGATTCCTAATGAGATTCATGCATTAGCAGAACTGTTTACGATACTTGCTTCAAATGGAATTAATGTAGATATCATCATTCAAAATGTATTAAATGAAGAAAAAACGAATATTTCGTTTTCGATCGAATCTAGCTCTTTGTCTGAAACACAAGAAGTACTTGCTGCACATCAAGAGCAATTAGGATTTGAATCAATCAGCTATGAAGGGGAACTTGCAAAGGTTTCTATTGTGGGATCAGGAATGATTTCCAATCCTGGTGTAGCTGCTAAAATGTTCAAAGCTTTGTCAGATCAAGATATTATGATCAAGATGGTAAGCACATCAGAAATTAAGGTTTCAACCGTTGTAAAACAACAAGATATGATCAAATCTATTGAAACGCTGCATGATGTATTTGAACTGGATGCTCGTGTTCCTGTACAGAATACGTAATCAAACATTCAAAAAGCCGGCTTATGCCGGCTTTAGTGTTATTCGATCGTATCTTTTTTATCCCATTGAACAGTGATTGAAACTTTGTTTCGTTTTACAGATTCTAATGCTTCAGTTGTACATTTTTTTTGCAGCTGGACTTGCTCTGCTAGAAAACCTGCTTCTAAGCTGAACGTTTGGTGATCCGTATTCTCGATACGCTGCTCAATGAGTTGAGAGCTTAGTGAGAAAAGCATTTCTGTTTTTGATGCTTCAATCATTTCAAGATTACCCCAGCCTGCTTCAATAAAAAATGCATGTACTTCTTCCATCGTATGTAAAGGATATTTTCTGGCTAAGTGTCTTCCTGCCCAATAGAGAATATTTCGTTCTTGTTTACCGAGAAGTTCAGGCAACAAATCGCTTCGAAGGATTTCATACCCAAAAGCTGAAACAGAAAGCTGTTCTACAGGGGTGTTATCATCCTTTGTTTTTTGTTTAAACATTCTGCATCCCTTCTTTCTATTTTCATTATAACGGGAATGCTGTTTAAACTCTATAGCAACTATCGGTATTTGTCGAAAATCTTAACAGTAAAAAACGTTGATTTATCAATTAAATTTAAGCATTAAGTTGTTAGCGTTTTCTTGACGGTGTCAAACGATGGGAGTAAAATGGACATGTTGCTAGTTAATTAAACTAATTGTTTAACACATCCTCTAAAAGAGGAACTTAAAACGCTTACATGTGGAGAGGAACAAAGATTAGCAGCCAGAGAGAGGCTAAATTTGAAGGGGGCAAGAAAATGGCTGGCAGTAGAGATTTTATTAACAGAAGAATTCATTCATTATTAGGAGTAATTCCGATCGGGCTTTTTCTCGTTCAGCACTTAGTTGTAAACCATTTTGCAACAAGGGATGCTGAAGCATTTAACAAAGCGGCGCACTTTATGGAAAGTTTACCGTTTCGTATTTTCCTAGAAACGTTTGTTATCTATTTACCACTATTGTTTCATGCAGTGTTTGGACTCTACATTACATTCCAAGCAAAAAATAACGTTTCCCGTTATGGCTATTTCCGAAATGCGATGTTCCTTGTTCAGCGTGTAACAGGCGTGATCACATTGATTTTTATTGCTTGGCACGTTTGGGAAACACGCGTACAAGCTGCTTTTGGACAAGAAGTAAACTTTGATATGATGGCAGATATCTTAAGTTCTCCATTCATGGTTGCTTTCTATCTTGTAGGTGTTTTATCTGCGGTATTCCATTTTGCTAACGGATTATGGTCGTTCTTTGTCAGCTGGGGCCTTACAGTTTCGCCTCGTTCACAGAAAATTACAACATACGTAACAATGGCTGTTTTCGTAGCACTTGCTATTGTTAGCGTTAGAACAATCTTTGCATTCATTTAAAAGGGGTGAGACAAATTGAGTAATCAAAAAATTATTGTTGTTGGCGGAGGTCTCGCCGGATTAATGGCTACAATTAAAGCAGCTGAAGCTGGTGTAAATGTTGACCTCTTTTCAGTAGTTCCAGTAAAACGTTCGCATTCTGTTTGTGCTCAAGGTGGTATAAACGGTGCTGTAAATACAAAAGGTGAAGGAGATTCACCATGGGAGCATTTTGATGACTCTGTTTACGGCGGAGACTTTTTAGCAAACCAGCCGCCTGTAAAAGCAATGTGTGATGCGGCTCCAGGAATCATACACTTAATGGACCGTATGGGTGTAATGTTCAACAGAACACCTGAAGGATTGCTTGACTTCCGTCGTTTCGGTGGAACTCAACATCACCGTACAGCATTTGCAGGTGCTACAACAGGTCAGCAGCTTTTATACGCGCTTGACGAGCAAGTTCGACGTCATGAAGTTGCAGGTCTTGTAACAAAGTATGAAGGCTGGGAGTTCTTATCGGCGATTATTGACGACGAAGGCCAATGTCGCGGGATTACTGCTCAGAACTTGAAAACGATGGAGATTGTAAGCTTTGCAGCTGATGCCGTAATTATGGCAACGGGTGGTCCTGGTATTATCTTTGGTAAATCAACGAATTCTGTAATCAACACAGGTGGTGCTGCATCTTCTCTTTATCAGCAAGGTGTTTATTACGCAAATGGCGAGTTTATCCAAATTCACCCTACTGCAATTCCTGGTGATGATAAGCTTCGACTCATGAGTGAGTCAGCGCGTGGTGAAGGTGGACGTGTTTGGACATATAAAGACGGTAAGCCTTGGTATTTCCTTGAAGAGAAATATCCTGCTTACGGAAACCTTGTACCTCGTGATATTGCTACTCGTGAAATCTTCCATGTATGTGTAGATTTAAAGTTAGGAATTAATGGCGAGAACATGGTATACCTCGATCTTTCTCATAAAGATCCTAAGGAATTAGATATCAAGCTTGGCGGAATCATTGAGATCTATGAGAAGTTTATGGGTGATGACCCACGTAAAGTTCCAATGAAAATCTTCCCAGCTGTTCACTATTCAATGGGTGGCATGTGGGTAGATTATGATCAAATGACAAACATTCCGGGTCTTTTTGCCGCTGGTGAATGTGAGTATCAATTCCACGGCGCTAATAGATTAGGAGCAAACTCGTTGCTTTCTGCTATTTTCGGAGGTATGGTGGCAGGTCCATCAGCTGTTAAGTATATTAAAGGGTTAGAAAAAACGGTTGAAGATGTTTCTTCTTCTGTATTTGAAAACCAAGTTAAGAAAGATCAAGAAGTATATAACAATATCCTTTCTATGGATGGAACTGAAAATGCATATGTGATCCATAAAGAACTAGGTGAATGGATGACGGACAATGTAACAGTGGTTCGCTACAACGATAAGTTGAAGCAAACGGATGAAAAGATTCAAGAATTGATGCAGCGCTATAAGAACATTAATATTAACGATACGTCTAAGTGGAGCAACCAAGGTGCTTCGTTTACTCGTCAGCTTTGGCACATGCTGCAGCTTGCTCGTGTTATTACGCTAGGTGCGCTTAACCGTGATGAGAGCCGTGGAGCACATTACAAGCCTGACTTCCCTGAACGTAATGACGAGCAATGGTTAAAAACGACAAAAGCGAAATTCAATCCTGCGACAAACGGACCAGAATTTGAATACGAAGATGTAGATGTATCGCTTATCCAGCCACGTAAACGTGACTATTCTAAGAAGAAGGCAGGGGTGTAAGTATGAGCACAAAAATGGTGAAATTCATCATCTCCAGACAAGATAACCCAGAAACTGCCCCATATTTAGAAGAGTTTGAGATTCCTCATCGTCCGAATATGAATGTAATATCTGCTCTTATGGAAATTCGTAGAAACCCAGTAAATTCAAAAGGGGAAGCTACGACTCCCGTAACATGGGAGATGGGATGTTTAGAAGAAGTTTGTGGAGCTTGTTCAATGGTAATCAATGGGAAGCCTAGACAATCTTGTACGGCACTAGTTGATCAATTAGAACAGCCGATTCGTCTTGAGCCAATGAAAACTTTTCCGGTTGTCCGTGACTTGGCAATCGACAGAAGCAGAATGTTCGATGCGCTTAAACGAGTTAAAGCGTGGATTCCAATTGACGGTACGTACGATCTTGGACCTGGTCCTCGTATGCCTGAAACGAAACGTCAATGGGCATATGAGTTATCAAAATGTATGACTTGCGGTGTCTGCTTAGAGGCATGTCCGAACGTAAACTCCAAGTCAGACTTTATCGGTCCTGCACCATTGTCACAAGTTCGTTTGTTCAATGCTCATCCAACTGGCGAAATGAACAAAGAAGAACGTTTGAATGCAATCATGGATGACGGAGGACTCGCATCTTGCGGAAATTCTCAAAACTGTGTTCAGTCTTGTCCAAAAGGTATTCCTTTAACAACTTCAATTGCAGCACTAAATCGTGATACGAGTTTCCAAGCATTTAAAAACTTCTTTGGAAGCGATCGTTAAGAGTGATAATAATTTAAAAAGGCTTCTCTCGTTTAGGGAGAAGCTTTTTTACAATCCCTTTTCCCTTTGGCCGTTATGTGGCCAAACACGTTTTAACTATGAGAGGCGGTAAGACATGGCTAGACAAGATTACATATCAAATATGGATGAATGGAGCAATGGCTTTTCCTTTTATCATGAATTAAGAGTTCGTTTTGGTGAGATCGATGGTTTTGGGCATGTAAATAACACAAACATCTTCACCTATATGGAAGAGGCAAGAATAGCAATGTTCAGAGAGTTGGGGCTAATGACTGATTGGGGAGCTCCGAATTCTGCAGAGATTCCGGTTGTCGCAGACCTGCAATGTGATTATTTGGCTCAGATATTATACGACGAAAAAATAAGAGTGCATGTAAAAATTAATGAAGTAGGTTCATCTTCCATTGACATTCATTATTTAGGTATAAATGAAAAACAAGTTTCTGTATTTACGGGAAGAGGTGCGATCGTTCAGATCTCAAGACAGAATGGAAGGCCAGTAAAATGGAGTGAAGAGCTAAAAAAACAACTTCAAAACTTTTCCAAAGAAGCCCGTGTTTAAAAATGGGCTTCTTTTTTGTTTAATCTGTAATATTATAATGACTTTTTAAATGAACCAAGTCACTCACATCTGTCTTCCTACATACTATATGTTGACTAAATACTTCCAATATTCGTTGGCGGTTCCTAAACCCTAGCAAGGAGGGGTGAATTCATTGAAAGATAAACACTACCGACCGAAGCCTCTACTTACAAAAAGAGAGAGAGAAGTTTTCGAACTATTGGTCCAAGATAAGACCACAAAAGAGATTGCAGAGCAGCTTTTCATTAGTGAGAAAACCGTTCGAAACCATATTTCGAATACCATGCAAAAGCTTGGGGTTAAAGGACGCTCTCAAGCCGTTGTAGAGTTATTGAGGCTTGGAGAACTCGAGATTTAGTCAGGAAGCGGCTTTCAAGCGAAAGCCGTTTTCAGTTTGCAAGAATAAAAAGTATGCATATCTTTATGAAGGTGTTTTCGCAGAATCTATTGCTTTGGCTGTTTTCTAAAGGATGGTTGCTTTTTAATCTTTTTGTTCATTCGCTTCTTTGACAATTTGCTTGGAGTGGAAGGTGTGAGACTCCTCGAATATAAAAAGCAATTTTCTTCGTGCGATGCGACGCAGCCGAAGCCTTCCTTGTCCTGCGTGACAGGCGGGCAGTGCCAATAATGTGGCTCACCACCTGCCCCGCAGAAAGCGAAGCACCTGAAACGGAAAGCAACTACTATCAAAGGCAACAATGAATACGAAAACAGCATGACTTTTTAAAAACTACAGAATTTTATATGCAGGCAAAAAGTGTAATTGATTTTTCTGTCCATCTTCAGCTATGATGAAAGTTATGATGTTAGTGGTTTATGGACCTAAATGAAAAAGGTGAAAATTCATGAACAAAAACCTTCAAGTAAAAAAAGTACTTAACAATAATGTGGTAATTGTCACGGATTCTTCGAGCGAAGAGCGAATCGTAATCGGAAAAGGGATTGGTTTTGGAAAAAAGCATGGAGAGCCGATTCTTCCTGACCAAGTAGACAAGCTGTTTGTTTTAAAAGATGAAAACGAGCAAGAACAATACAAGACTCTCCTAAATCACATAGATGAAAAGATTGTTGAACTAATAAATGATGTAATCGTTCATATAAGAACAAGATTTGAGAATGACTTGAATGAACATATTCATGTAGCACTTACAGATCACATTACATTCGCCATTAAACGATTGGAACAAGGTTTAGATATTAAAAATCCATTTCTTACTGAGACACAGACCCTCTACCCTAAAGAATATACCGTAGCAGAAGAAGTAATTGAAATGATTAATAAGTCCCTTGGCATCCATCTTCCAGAAGGGGAGATTGGATTTGTTGCACTCCATATTCATAGTGCAATTACAAATAAAAGTGTAACCGATATTAAAAAGCACTCTCAATTGATTAATACTCTGATGCAGATGATTCAGCATTCATTAGACGTGACGATTGATACAAAAAGCATCAATTATTTGCGGCTAGTTCGCCACTTGCGTCATGCCATCGAACGAATATCGATGGGAGATATTATGGAAGAACAAGAAAAGTTAGCAAAAGTGTTGAAAGAAGAATATCCGGTGTGCTACAATTTGGCGTGGAAGTTGATAAAGGTAATGCAAAATACCTTAAACAAACCCGTGCCACATGCAGAAGCTGTGTACTTAACGATGCATTTGCAAAGGCTTTCGCGTTACGACAATGAAGACAAACTGTAATTAGTAAATGAATATACATTATATCGTTTTTACGTGTTACTGATTCGATCAGGCATAAGTAAGAAACAAAAGTGTAGCAGAGATCTAATTAGGATATATTAATATCTGATTAGACAAATTTTGCTCATGTTTCTTATTTATGTCTTTTTTTGTTTTATGCGGAAGTAAATGGAAGGGTTATCAAAATTAAAGGAGGACTTCCTATGTGGAAAAAACTTTTTGGTGTTCTTCAGCGCGTAGGTAAAGCACTGATGCTGCCGGTAGCCATTCTGCCAGCTGCAGGTTTGCTGCTTGCCTTTGGTAATGCGTTCAAGAACCCAGCTTTGATCGAAGTAATACCAGCATTAGATGCTTCATGGTTTCAGCTTGTTGCAGATGTAATGGAGAAATCGGGTGACATCGTTTTTGCCAATTTATCCTTGCTATTTGCAGTTGGTGTTGCCGTTGGACTTGCTGGCGGTGAAGGTGTAGCAGGATTAGCTGCAATCATCGGATACTTAATTATGAACGTAACAATGAGTGTTATTGAAGGGGTTACACCTGATATGGTCGGAAAAGATCCTTCTTTTGCGAACGTACTAGGAATCCCAACACTTCAAACAGGTGTGTTTGGAGGTATCATCGTAGGTATTCTGGCTTCTTATTTATATAAGCGTTTTTACAATATTGAACTTCCTCAATATTTAGGGTTCTTTGCTGGTAAACGTTTCGTTCCAATCATTACGGCGGTTTCTGCTTTAGCACTTGGTATCGTAATGACGTTCATCTGGCCTCCAGTTCAGCATGGACTTAATACGTTCTCTGAGAGTATGATCAATTCAAACTTAACGGTTGCTGCCTTTATATTCGGAGTGATTGAAAGATCATTGATTCCATTCGGGTTGCATCACATTTTCTATTCGCCGTTCTGGTTCGAATTCGGCTCATACAAGTCAGCTGCCGAAGGACTTGTGCGTGGTGACCAGGCGATCTTCTTTGCACAGTTAAAAGATAACGTTGAGTTAACAGCTGGTACATTCATGACAGGTAAGTTTCCGTTCATGATGTTTGGACTTCCAGCAGCGGCGCTTGCTATGTATCACGAAGCTCGTCCTGAGCACAAGAAAGTAGTAGCAGGTATAATGGGTTCAGCAGCACTAACATCCTTCTTAACAGGGATTACTGAACCACTTGAGTTTACATTCTTATTTGTTGCTCCAGTACTTTTTGGAATTCATGCTATCTTTGCAGGACTTTCTTTTATGGTCATGCATTTGTTAAATGTTAAAATAGGGATGACATTCTCTGGTGGTGTAATTGATTACTTGCTGTTCGGAGTTCTTCCTAACCGTACAGATTGGTGGCTTGTTATTCCTGTAGGTTTAGTCTTCGCTGTTATCTATTACTTCGGATTCCGTTTTGCGATTCGCAAATGGAACTTGAAAACACCAGGAAGAGAGATCGTTGATGACGAAGTTGAAACAAATGTTAGTGCGTCCAATAAAGATTCTCTTGCCGCAAATATATTAGAAGGTCTTGGCGGGGAATCCAATATATCTAACCTTGATGCATGTATCACTCGACTACGGGTATCTGTTAATAACCCTAAGGAAGTTGACAAAGATCGTTTGAAAAAACTTGGAGCTTCTGGAGTCCTTGAAATGGGTAACAACATCCAAGCTATCTTCGGAACGCGTTCTGATACGATTAAGAGTGAAATCCAAGATATTATGAATGGTAAAACAGTAGCAAAGCCAAAAAATATCGAGAAAACGCCTGAGCAAGGAAAAGTTGTCGATACGAAAGAAACGGAAGTTGTTAATCCAACATCTTCAATTTCTACTGATGATCGTTTCGTTTCACCGATTAAAGGGAAAATACTTCCGATCACAGAAGTTCCTGATCAAGTGTTCTCAGGAAAAATGATGGGTGACGGATTTGCAATTGAGCCGGCAGAAGGCTTGGTGGTTTCACCGGTTAATGGTAAGATAATCAATATCTTCCCGACTAAACATGCTATTGGTATTGAGTCAGATTCAGGTAAAGAAATCCTAATCCACTTTGGTATCGACACAGTCAAACTTAAAGGTGAAGGATTTGAGAGCTTTGTTTCTGAAGGCGACAAAGTGAAAATTGGTCAGAAAATCTTAAAGGTTGATCTGAACTTTGTTAAGGAAAATGCTCCATCGATCATAACGCCGATCGTGTTTACGAATTTAGCGGGTGAAACGGTTTCCGTTGAAAAAACAGGGACTGTCGCTTTAGAAGAAGAAAATATTATTACATTTAAAAAATAAAGGGGTAATTATCATGGCAGAAAAAACATTTAAAGTAACAAGCGAATCAGGAATTCACGCACGTCCAGCAACAACATTAGTTAACCAAGCAGGTCAGTTCAGCTCAGATATTACACTTGATTACAATGGAAAAAGCGTTAACTTAAAATCAATCATGGGTGTTATGAGCCTTGGCATTCAACAAGGATCTTCAATCGTGATCAAAGCAGAAGGATCAGATGCAGAAGAAGCAATTGCAGCTTTAGCGGATGTTATGAAAAAGGAAGGGCTTGGTGAGTAATGTCTGAAAAAATTTCAGGTATTGCAGCATCAGCCGGCATCGCAATCGCTAAAGCGTTCGTTTTTCAGAACCCTGAATTAACGATTGAAAGAAAATCGATCACAGATTCAGCGAGTGAAATCGAACGTTTTGATTCGGCGCTTTCTGTTTCAAAAGAGGAACTTTCTGTTATTAAGGAAAAAGCGAACAAAGAACTAGGCGAAGACAAGGCAGCTATTTTTGCTGCCCATCTTCTTGTACTAAGCGATCCAGAACTCGTTGATGCTGTAAAACAAAAGATTGAAAATGAAAAAGTAAATGCTGAAGCAGCAATGGATGATGTATCATCCATGTTCATTAATATGTTCGAATCAATGGATAATGAATATATGAAAGAACGTGCAGCAGATATCCGTGACGTTTCAAAGCGTGTTTTAGCACATTTGTTAAATGTAACATTCACTACACCTGCAAGTATTTCTGAAGAAGTTGTCATTCTTGCTGAAGATTTAACTCCATCTGATACGGCTCAATTAAACCGTAATTTTGTTAAAGGTTTTGCAACAGACATAGGAGGAAGAACTTCTCACTCTGCGATTATGTCTCGTTCTATGGAAATTCCTGCAGTAGTTGGAACGAAAACGATTACTGAAAAAGTTGAGAACGGCGTAATGGTAATCATCGATGGTTTAGATGGGCATGTCATTGTAAACCCTTCTGAAGATGAAATTGCTACTTACGAAGAAAAACAAAAACAGTATCAGAAGCAAAAAGAAGAATGGGCAAAGTTAGTGAATGAAAAAACATTCTCAAGTGATTCCGTTCAAGTCGAACTTGCTGCAAATATTGGTACACCCGCGGATGTTAAAGGTGTATTAGAGAACGGAGCGGAAGGTGTAGGGCTTTACCGTACTGAATTCTTATACATGGGCCGTGACCAGCTTCCTACAGAAGATGAGCAGTTCAATGCATATCGTGAAGTTTTAGAGAAAATGGAAGGGAAACCTGTTGTTATCCGCACGCTTGATATCGGAGGCGATAAAGAACTTCCTTATCTAAATCTTCCTAAAGAATTAAACCCGTTCCTAGGATTCCGTGCGATTCGCCTTTGCCTAGAAGAACAGGATATTTTCCGTACACAGCTTAGAGCACTTCTTCGAGCTAGCCGATATGGGAACTTAAAAATTATGTTCCCAATGATCGCAACTCTTGGAGAGTTCCGTGAAGCTAAAGGGATTTTAACTGAAGAAAAAGAAAAGCTCGTGGCAGAAGGAATTGAAGTTTCTGATTCTATTGAAGTTGGTATCATGGTTGAGATTCCATCAACTGCTGTAATGGCAGACACTTTTGCTAAAGAAGTTGACTTTTTCAGCATCGGTACAAACGATTTGATTCAATACACGATGGCTGCAGATCGTATGAATGAACAGGTTTCATATCTTTATCAGCCATACAATCCTGCTATTTTAAGACTAGTTAAAATGGTTATCGACGCAGCTCACAAAGAAGGCAAATGGGCTGGAATGTGCGGTGAGATGGCTGGAGATCCAATCGCAATTCCTATTCTTTTAGGATTAGGGCTTGATGAGTTCTCTATGAGTGCCACATCTGTACTCCCAGCGCGCAGCCAAATCTTAAGTCTATCTAAAGAAAAGATCAGCTCGCATATCGATCAGATCTTACAGATGGAAACGATGGAAGATGTCGTGAAATTTGCGGAAGAGAACTTCTAAATAAGAAGAAGGGGCTATGGGGAAGATTCCATAGTCCTTTTCTTTAGGTTGACTTTAAAAGTAGTTGATTTCCGTTACGGATGCTTCACCCCGTGGAAAGCGTGCAAAATTCAACTACGAACAAAAAGCTATTCAACCGTTATTTTGGATTTGAGCCACAAATATAAATTTTTTAACGATTATTATTGCAATTTCATAAAATTATTAGCAGAATAGAAAACAATGATTGACGCCAATATGTATATAGAGATGAGGCGATGTTTTTGAACAGACCAATTGGAGTCATTGACTCAGGAGTGGGAGGCTTAACGGTAGCAAGAGAAATCATGAAGCAGCTCCCAAAAGAAGAAATTATTTATTTAGGTGATACAAAAAGGTGTCCGTACGGTCCAAGACCATTTGAAGAGGTTAGGACATATACATGGGAAATGATTAACTACCTTTTAAAGCAGGAAATTAAAATGCTAGTTATAGCATGTAATACAGCCACGGCTGCAGTCTTAGAAGAGGCGAAAAAAAAGCTAGATATTCCTGTTCTCGGTGTCATACATCCTGGAGCACGTTCAGCATTGAAAGTGACACGAAACAATCATGTTGGCGTAATTGGGACAGTGGGTACGATTAATAGTGGTGCTTACAAGCAGGTGCTGAAGCAGATTCGTAACGATATTATTGTTGAAAGTCTAGCTTGTCCACTTTTTGTACCTCTTGTGGAGCAAGGAAAGCTTTCAGGCGAAGAAACACTGAACGCAGTCTCAGAAACTCTGTACCCATTAAAAGATGTTTCCATCGATACATTAATACTTGGCTGTACACATTATCCGTTGTTACGACCAGTGATTCAGCAGGTGATGGGAAAGCACATTAAGCTTATTTGCTCTGGTGCGGAAACAGCACGTGAAGTTTCTGTCATTCTCGATCATAGTGGTCTTTTAAATACGAAAGATGCCAAACCTGACCATCGATTCATAGCTACAGCAGAAAGTAGTCATTTTCTTCAAATTGCAAACCATTGGCTTGATCGTAAAATTGAAAAAGTAGAGTGCATATCGTTATAAGTGGGTAAGAGCAGAATCTATTATTAAAGATTCTGCTCTTTTTATTTTTTGTACAAGTGGTCTATAAGAGGAATATAGCTCGTATACATAATAGTACAACCACTTGAGGAGGGAAAGTATGCGCAAAATGATGAAATCAGGGGCTCCGCTGCTTTTATTGTCAGTGTCATTGCTGGTATCGGGTTGCGGAATTGGGGGAGAGAAAGCAGGAAACGAGCTTGATCCCCCAAAAGTGAACTATGTGAAGGAAGGGCAGTCACTAGGTAAGAAAGACAAAGCGGCTAGTGCTGAGCAAACTCAAAAAAGACAGTTGTTTTTATTCGACAGCAATGGGATGGTTGTGCCGCAGGTTCTAGCTCTTCCAAAAAATGATGAAACAGCTAAGCAAGTTTTGCAGTATCTCGTTAAAGATGGTCCTGTAAGCAATATTCTGCCCAATGGATTTCAAGCTGTATTACCGGCAGATACAGAAGTTCTATCTGTAAACATTAAGAAGGGGACTGCGACTGCAAACTTCTCAAAAGAATTTACGGAATATAACGCTGCAGATGAAATGAAAATTCTCCAAGCTATTACATTCACACTTACACAGTTTGATAATATCAAAAAGGTAAAGATTCAAATCGACGGAAAGAATCAAAATTCAATGCCTGTAAACAATACGCCTGTTGGGGATGGTGTAAGCAGAGTAGATGGGATTAACCTCGAGAATGGCAGCGTTGCTGATATTACAAACAGTGAACTCGTAACTCTGTATTTCTTAGCTCAGACTCAAGATCAAACGTATTATGTACCAGTTACACGCCGAGTAGCTAAAGAAGGAACAGATAAAGTTACCGCAACAATCAAGCATTTGATTGACGGCCCATCTGCAGAAAGCACCCTTCTTACGGATTTTAGAACAGATGTGAAGCTCTTGAGTACACCTGTAGTTAAAGATGGTGTAGTTACACTTAACTTTAACGGAGCTTTGTTAGATAACAAAGAAGAGAGCATGATTGCTGACGAAGTATTAAATTCAATCGTTCTTTCTTTAACTGAACTTTCAGAAGTAAAGAAAGTAGCGATTAAAGTAGATGGTAAATCAAAGATCTTTAATGAAAAAGGTAAAGAACTTACAGCACCCGTTTCAAGACCAAAAGAAGTAAATACAGGTGAATTTTAAAATCAAATCGGTTGTGATACAGTAAAGAGACGAGAGAATCGTCTCTTTTTTAATGAGGTTATTTCGTTAAACTTTCTAAGTCTTAGAAGTCGTTGATATCCGTTCCAGGTGCTCGCTTTCCACGGGGCGTACGGTGAGCCTCCTGCCGCTTGCGCCATTAGGAGTCTCCACCTGACCGCTCGTCCCGTAGGAGTCGGCAACCTTTCGCTACAACCAACTTGCAAGTGAAGAAAGTAAATTTCTGCAATAGGTGCCATCTGAGAAGCTTATCAATAGTACGGAAATCAACTACTTTCAATAGCAACCATGGAAGCGAAAACAGCTTTTAGAAAAAGACTTT
Organism: Fictibacillus phosphorivorans; assembly: GCF_001619875.1. GTDB lineage: Bacteria > Bacillota > Bacilli > Bacillales > Fictibacillaceae > Fictibacillus > Fictibacillus phosphorivorans_B. The sequence continues at coordinate 48,798 of NZ_LRFC01000037.1, read as the reverse complement.
TATAAAACGGAGGTTTACATAATGAAAATCTTAATCGCTACAAAAAACGAAGGAAAGGTAAAAGAATTTCAATCGATGTTTGAGGATCTTGGACATGAAATCCTCTCTTTAACAGATATTGAAGGAAGTCCAGATGTTGAAGAAACTGGAACGACGTTTGAAGAAAATGCTATCTTAAAAGCGGAAACGATTTCTCAACAGATGAACATTCCTGTGATCGCTGATGATTCAGGCTTGGAAATCGATGCATTGGAAGGAAAGCCTGGAGTTTACTCTGCAAGATATGCTGGCCTCCAGAAAAGTGATGAAGATAACATGAGCAAAGTTTTAGCTGAACTTCAAAACGTACCTGATACACAAAGAAGTGCTCGTTTTGTATGTGCTTTGGCTTTCGCAATGCCTAATAAAAAGACAATCGTTGTAAATGGTGAATGTGAAGGTAAAATTTTAAGGGAAAAAAGGGGTTCTAAAGGATTTGGTTATGATCCAATCTTCTATGTTCCTCATTTAAATCGTTCTATGGCCGAACTAGCAAAAGAAGAAAAAAATAAAATAAGCCACAGAGCTGTCGCTTTAAAGAAACTAAAGAATCTGATCAATGAGGAGGACCTGCTATGGGAAAAGCCTTAATCGTTAGTGATAGTCATGGATTAAAAGATGAATTAATCATGTTAAAAAAGCGTTATGAAGGTCAAGTTGATTTAATGATACATTGTGGTGATTCCGAATTATCGACTAATGCAGGGGAACTGTCTGGATTTGTAACTGTAAAAGGAAATATGGATTATTTAGGCGACGATTTACCAAACGAATCGATTGAATTGTTAGAACAAACATGTATATATATTACTCACGGTCATTTGTACGATGTGAAGATGTCATATCTTTCTCTTGGATATCGAGCAGAAGAAACAGGGGCAAAAATAGCCTGTTTTGGACACTCACATGTTGCAGAAGCCTTTGAACGTGAAGGAATGATTTTCATCAATCCAGGAAGTATAAGGCTGCCAAGAGGGTCGTTTGAGAAGACATATGCGATACTTGAGATCGAAGAAGACGTTGTTTCAGTAAGTTTTTATTCATTAGAGGGTATACGTATAGATTCGTTATGCAAGACCTTTGTGAAAGAGAAAAATAATAAAAATAAAAAAGTTTAAGAAAGTGGTTGACTCTTTTTTAGATATCATGTATATTTAGTTATGTCGTCGCGACAAGATCTAAATTGTCTGCGGGTGTAGTTTAGTGGTAAAACAAGAGCCTTCCAAGCTCTGGTCGTGAGTTCGATTCTCATCACCCGCTCCATTTGTTTTTCTCACGTTCAAATGGCACATGAAAAGTTACATCTAAAGTTATCAGATCTTACACTTAAAAAGCATGTTATAAAAACATATTTGTATCCACGGTCGACAGGTGGAACAAATCACTGTGTGCCCGCAGCGCATGGTAAATGCGGAAAGCGCATTGCTATGCGGAATGGGCTCCAATACATATGTCCCAGTAGCTCAGCCGGATAGAGCATACGCCTTCTAAGCGTACGGTCGGGAGTTCGAATCTCTCCTGGGACGCCATAATACTTACATACAATTACTTTTAGACACACCTGATGTCCTCCATTAAAGGACATTCAGGTGTGTTTTTTTGTTTTGATTTTGTCTTGATCGTGATGGTTTTTTTCAAACTTGCCTTCATAAGCAGATTATTTGTCGAAAATCGGATAAATAATTTTATCTACGGAATTAAAAGTGTTATACACGTATATATCTTGGATTACCTCGTAATTAAAATGATTTTAGCTCGTAATTAGCAACATTAGAAGTACTAATCATAATTCAAACGACAACTTCGGCATTCCAAAAAAAATCTCTAAAACATGCCCTGTATTGTAAGCGCTTTAAAAATGTTTACAATTGGCTTTTGCATCGCTCCATATCCCTATGCCTATAGGAATGTAAGCGGATACAAAATAACTGAAAAGTCAGAAAATAAGAAAAAAACATAAAATTGATGGTTGACCCTTACGGAATATGGGCGTAATATTGTCAACAATTATTAACTTATTTTTAAAAAATTCTAATAATTTAAAATGTAAAGAAAAGGAGGATCACGATGCAGGAGCAATGGGTTTACGTTAATGGTGAGTACGTATTAAAAGACGACGCCAAAGTCTCAGTTTATGATCATGGATTTTTATATGGAGATGGGGTGTTTGAAGGTATTCGTGTTTATAACGGCAATGTATATCGTTTAGACGAACATCTTCAGCGTTTATATGAATCGGCTCAATCCATTATGCTTAAAATTCCCCACACTAAAGAAGAGTTAACAGACATCATTGTCGAAACGCTCCAGAAAAATAAATATCGTGATGCTTATATTCGGCTTGTTATCTCACGAGGAAAAGGAAATTTAGGATTGGACCCTTTCACTTGCGGCCAGCCGGGAGTCATCGTAATCGCAGAACAGCTTGCTCTATTTCCTAAAAAGCTTTATGAAACGGGGTTAGAGATCATAACTGTAGCAAGCAGAAGAAATCGTCCAGATGTTTTAAGTCCTAAAGTGAAATCACTAAATTATTTAAACAATATTCTAGTAAAGATTGAAGCAAGTCTTGCTGGTGTAAGTGAAGCACTTATGCTAAATGATCAAGGCTATGTGGCGGAAGGTTCGGCTGACAATGTATTTATTATAAAAGGCAATACCATCAAGACACCTCCAGGTTACTTGGGAGCGCTTGAAGGAATCACGCGAAATGCAATTGTTGAGATTGCACGCGACCAAGGCTACAACATGGTAGAAGAGCCGTTTACGAGACACGATGTTTATGTAGCAGATGAAGTGTTCTTAACAGGTACTGCTGCAGAAGTCATCGCAGTTGTAAAAGTGGATGGCAGAGTTATCGGAAGCGGTTCACCAGGAGAACATACAAATAAACTTTTAGAATCGTTTAGAAAAAAAGTAGTTGAAGAAGGTGTGAAAGTTTATTCAAAGAATCAAGCCGTTCAAGCGGGATAAAGAAAGTATAGGAGTGTTACAGATATGCGCAGTAATATGATCAAACAAGGAATCGATAGAGCCCCGCATAGAAGTCTTCTCCACGCAGCGGGAGTTGCACCAGAGGATATGGATAAACCATTTATCGGTGTTTGTAATTCCTATGTTGATATTATTCCGGGGCATATGCATCTCAACAAAGTTGGTGAGTGGGTAAAAGAAGCCATTAGAGAAGCAGGCGGAATACCTTTTGAGTTTAATACGATCGGCGTAGATGACGGAATTGCGATGGGGCATATCGGAATGAGATATTCACTTCCAAGCAGAGAAGTCATTGCTGATGCAGCAGAAACCGTAATTAACGCCCATTGGTTTGACGGTGTGTTTTATATCCCGAACTGCGATAAAATCACACCTGGTATGCTGATGGCAGCTGTTCGAACGAATGTACCTGCTGTATTTGTTTCAGGTGGTCCGATGGAAGCCGGAAAATCAATGACAGGAAAATCGCTTTCTCTTGCCTCGGTCTTTGAAGGGGTTGGATCACACCTTGCTGGAAAGATGACAAGAGAGGAACTATTGGAACTTGAAACGAGTGCCTGTCCGACTTGCGGTTCATGCTCTGGTATGTTTACCGCTAACAGTATGAATTCCATTATGGAGATGCTAGGGATTACATTGCCCGGCAACGGTACACTCGTAGCTACATCAGATGAGAGAAGAACATTGTATAAAGAAGCTGCAGTTTCTCTTATGGACCTTGTGAAAAATGACATTAAACCTAGAGATATTATCACAAAAGAAGCTATTGATGACGCTTTTGCATTAGATATGGCGATGGGTGGCTCAACGAATACAGTTCTCCATATGCTTGCGATAGCTAATGAAGCTGAGATTGATTATGATTTGTCACGAATCAATGAAATTGCAGAAAGAATTCCTTACCTCTCAAAAATCAGTCCGGCTTCAGATTATTCGATGCAGGATGTTCATAGAGCTGGTGGTGTCAGCGCTATTATCAATGAACTCTGTAAAATGGAAGGTGCTATTCATAACGATCGTATAACGATTTCGGGAAAAACGCTTGAAGAAAGAGTGCGCAACGCTGAAATTTTGGATGATGATGTTATCCGAAGAAAAGAAAACGCGTATTCGCCAGTTGGCGGCTTATCCATTCTATACGGAAACATTGCGCCAGATGGCTGTGTCATCAAGGTAGGAGCCGTTGATCCTTCCATAAAAACATTTCAGGGTGAGGCAATCGTCTATGAATCTCAGGAAGAGGCGATCCAAGGTATTAATAATGGAGAAGTTAGAGAAGGTCATGTCGTAGTCATTCGGTATGAAGGGCCAAAAGGCGGCCCGGGAATGCCAGAGATGCTTTCTCCTACATCAGCGATAGCAGGAAGAGGGTTAAGCACTAAAGTAGCTTTAATTACAGATGGCAGATTTTCTGGAGCTTCCAGAGGTATCTCGATTGGCCATATTTCACCTGAAGCTGCTCAAGGCGGACCTATCGCTTTTGTAAATAATGGAGATCCGATTCTAATCAATCTAGTTAACAGAACGATTCAAGTTTTATTAACGGAAGAAGATTGGGTTGAACGAAAAAAAGGTTGGGTAAAACCTGAGCCGAAAATTAAAAAAGGTTATCTCGCTCGTTATGCAGCCCTCGTAACATCTGCGAACACTGGCGGAATCTTAAAAATTTAAAACCAATAAAACGATGACGGAGAACAATGGTAGATGTGGAATACTCAGAGAACCGGGATTGCTGTGAACCGGTTATTCCTAATACCAGGACATCCCTCCTGAGTGCCCTTTTGAAAGAATGTTAAGTAGGAAGGGCCAAGCGATACTCCATTTTTTATCGCTTGTTATCAAATGACGGCTCGTTCGTCTTAAGACGGTCCTTGTATAAATTACTACAAGTGCCGTGAAAAAGGGTGGTACCGTGGAAAAAATTAAACTTTTTCACCCCTTTGGATAGGAATCAACCTGTCCATTTGGGTGGGGAAGTTTTTTTATTGGCTGTTTTCTAAATTGTTTTTGCTTTTTAATCTTTTGTTCATTCGCTTCTTCGACAAGTTGATTGGAGTGAAAGGTGGGAGACTCCTGCGGGACAGGTGGGCAGTCGGAAAAGTGGAAGTGGCTCGTTCAGCCCCGACAGGCAAAAGATGAATGGGCTAGGAAGGCGCACTTTGCCTTCTGGACCATTTAGCTTTTGACCTCGAGGGGCTAGCCACTGCAACTAGACAGGTGAGACACTTAAGAGTGAAACGTACGAATGTGGCTCACCGCCTGCCCCGCGGAAAGCGAGCACCTGTAACGGAAATCAACTACCTTCAAAAACAACAATAAATACGAAAACAGCCATTTTTATTAAATAAAGGTTCAAAGTTAAAGGAGGAATGAAAATGAAGGCCAGTTGGGTGGCTGAAAAAAATTCAGTTGAAACTTCATTAGTCTCTGGTGCTGAACTATTTATACAAGGATTGCAGAATGAGGAAGTGGACGTCTTGTTTGGTTATCCGGGCGGTGCAGTCCTTCCTATCTACGATGCGCTGTACAAAGCTGAGATGAAACACGTATTAACCAGACATGAGCAAGGAGCCATTCATGCAGCACAAGGATATGCACGAGTGACAGGAAAACCAGGAGTTGTCCTTGCTACATCTGGACCAGGTGCTACCAACTTAGTCACAGGTATCGCTGACGCCATGATTGACTCAATTCCACTTGTTATCTTCACAGGTCAGGTAGCAACAAACGTAATTGGTACTGACGCATTTCAAGAAGCGGATATTGTTGGGATCACAATGCCGATCACAAAGCACAATTATCAAGTTCAACGAGCCGAAGACTTACCAAGAATCATGAAAGAAGCATTTCATATTGCAAATACAGGAAGAAAAGGTCCTGTTTTGATCGATATTCCGAAAGATGTTGCGGTGAAAACAACTGAAGTTAAAGAACATCCTGGGATCCACCTCCCCGGATACCAGCCGACGTTAAAGCCTAATATCCTTCAAGTAAAAAGATTAAATGAAGCGCTGCTGCAAGCCAAAAAACCTGTTCTTTTAACAGGAGCTGGAGTTCTAGCAGCAAAAGCAGAAAAAGAATTAGCGGCATTTGCTGAATATCATCAGATCCCAGTGGCTCAAACACTTTTAGGGTTAGGGGGCTTCGCGGCAGAACATCCACTGTGTTTAGGGATGGCGGGTATGCATGGCACATATGCCGCAAATATGGCGCTTTATGACTGTGATCTTTTAATCGGTGTAGGTGCTAGATTTGATGATAGGTTAACAGGAAATCTTGATCATTTTGCCAAAAAAGCGATGATCGCACATATCGATATTGATCCAGCTGAAATCGGGAAAAATGTTCCGACTGAGATTCCAATTGTAGGCTGTGCGAAAGAAACGCTTTCGGCGCTAAATCAAATTGCAGCCGATAAAGGAGACTATAGCGATTGGGTCATACAGCTTTCGCAATTTAAGAGCGAGTACCCGCTAACCTATAAAACAAATGAATCTGAGTTGAAACCGCAAAAATTAATGCAAATTCTTCACGAAGTTACACAAGGGGGAGCAATCGTTGCTACAGATGTAGGCCAGCACCAGATGTGGGCCGCACAATATTATCGCTTTTCTGACCCTAACAGATGGATTACTTCAGGTGGCTTAGGGACCATGGGCTTCGGATTCCCGGCGGCGATCGGGGCAAAAGTAGGGAGACCTGAACTTCCTGTCATCGCGGTTGTTGGTGACGGCGGATTTCAGATGACACTTCAGGAACTAGGCGTACTACAAGATTGGGGACTTCCAGTAATCGTTGTGATCGTCAATAACAAATCACTCGGGATGGTCAGACAATGGCAGGAAATTTTTTACGAAAAACGTTTTTCTCATTCTCTTCTAGATATTCAGCCTGACTTTGTAAAGTTAGCTTCTGCATACGGAATTGATGGAAAACTTGCTACAACGGAAGAGGAAGTAAGAGAAGCTCTGACTGCTGCTCTTGCGTCAAAGAAACCTTTTGTTCTCGATTGTGTCGTTTCAGCAGACGAGAATGTATACCCAATGATTGCTCCAGGAAAAGGACTACATGAAATGATTGGAGTGAGAGGATGAGACGCATCATTTCAGCAACGGTACTAAATGAAAGCGGTGTGCTGAACCGTTTAACCGGATTGCTGACAAAAAGGCAGTTTAACATTGAAAACATTACCGTTGGGCATACAGAAGACCCCGCTGTCTCAAAAGTCACTCTTACCGTTTGGGTAGAAGATGACCGAAAAGCTGAACAGCTCGTTAAACAGCTTCATAAACAAATCAATATTTTAAAAGTACGAGATCTGACAAATATGGCGCTCGTATCAAGGGAATTGGCACTTATTAAAGTATTGACTACACCAGATACAAGAAGTGAGATCAAAATGCTTATTGAACCGTTTAGAGCAACAGTGCTGGACGTTTCCCTTGAAAACGTGACGCTTGAAGTGACAGGAGACAGTGAAAAGATCGATGCACTTATCGAACTGCTCCGTCCATATGGCATCAAAGAAATTTCAAGAACAGGTGTCACTGCTATACCCCGTGGAACACAAAAGAAAGTACTTGAACTTCACCCCTATTCTATTATGTAAAGGAGACTCATTAAAATGGCTAAAGTATATTACGAAAACGAACTTACAAACGACGTATTAAAGAATAAGAAGGTAGCGGTAGTAGGCTACGGATCACAAGGGCATGCACATGCATTGAACTTAAAAGACAGTGGATATGATGTGGTGGTTGGTGTACGTGAAGGTCGATCTTTTGAGGAAGCTGTTAAAGATGGTTTTGACGTATATCCAGTTCGTGAGGCAGCAAGGATTGCAGATGTTGTTATGGTTTTACTTCCGGATGAAAGGCAGCCTGAAGTGTACAAAAATGAAATCCTGCCAGAACTTTCAGCAGGGAATGCACTCGTATTTGCTCATGGATTCAATGTTCATTATCACCAAGTGGTACCTCCTCAAGATGTAGATGTTTTCTTAGTCGCTCCAAAAGGACCAGGACATTTAGTGCGACGTACGTTTGAAGCAGGGGAAGGGGTTCCGGCACTTTTTGCAGTTTATCAGGATGCTACAGGTACTGCTCGTGAAACAGCACTAAGCTATGCAAAAGGAATTGGGTCAGCTAGAGCGGGGGTTCTTGAAACAAGCTTTCAAGAAGAAACAGAAACGGATCTTTTTGGAGAACAGGCTGTTCTTTGCGGTGGGTTATCTTCTTTAGTAAAAGCCGGTTTCGAAACACTTACAGAAGCAGGTTATCAGCCTGAAGTTGCTTACTTTGAATGTTTGCACGAACTGAAACTGATCGTTGACCTCATGTACGAGGGTGGATTAGAAGGTATGAGATATTCCATTTCAGATACGGCACAATGGGGTGATTTTCAATCAGGACCGCGCGTCATTGATGAGAGAGTAAAAGAATCTATGAAAGAAGTATTAAAAGACGTTCAGTCTGGAGAGTTTGCAAAAGGCTGGATCTTAGAAAACCAAGCGAACCGCCCTGTATTCCATGTTGTGAACAACCGCGAGAAAAACCACCCGATTGAAAAAGTAGGAAGAGAATTACGAGAAATGATGCCGTTTGTGAAGGCCAAACAAAAAAAGGAGGCCGTAGCTAGTGCGAAAAATTAAGATCTTTGACACAACCTTGAGGGATGGTGAGCAGACAGCCGGAGTAAACCTGAATACGGCTGAAAAACTTGAAATAGCGAAAAGGCTTGAAAGGCTTGGAGTTGATGTGATGGAGGCAGGCTTTCCTGCTGCCTCTAAAGGTGATTTAGAAGCCGTAAAGAAAATTGCTTCTATTGTAAAAAATTCAACCGTTACAGGCTTAGCGAGATCGAACACGAGTGATATTGATTACGCGTGGGAAGCTCTTAAGAATTCTGCGGAACCCAGGCTGCATGTTTTTCTAGCAACGTCTCCCATTCATATGACGTATAAATTAAAGAAAACGCCTGACCAAGTAGTAGAGACAGCTGTTGGAGCTGTAAAATATGCTCGGCAAAAGTTTCCTGTCGTTCAATGGTCAGCTGAAGATGCATGTCGATCAGACCTCGTTTTTCTAGCTCGTATCATAGAGAAGGTAATCGATGCAGGAGCAACAGTGATTAACATCCCCGATACTGTTGGTTTTACGAATCCGGAAGAATACGGTAAGATCTTTCGTTTTCTTTTAAATAATGTTCCTAATATAGACAACGCCATTTTGTCGGCTCATTGTCATGACGATCTAGGAATGGCAGTAGCGAACTCCTTGTCAGCGATCGAAAATGGAGCTAACCAAGTGGAATGTACAATCAACGGAATTGGTGAGAGAGCTGGAAATGCTTCTTTAGAGGAGATCGCAGTAGCATTGGCCATTCGTGAAGACTTTTATAAAGCAAAAACGAACCTTAAGTTGAACGAAATCAGCCGTATGAGCCAGCTTGTGAGCCGATTGACGGGAATTGCAGTTCCTCCGAATAAAGCAGTTGTTGGGAAGAACGCTTTTGCTCATGAATCTGGTATACATCAAGATGGTGTACTAAAGGAAAAATCAACTTATGAGATTATCACACCAGAGCTTGTTGGTGTTCCTTCAAATCAGCTTGTACTCGGTAAACATTCAGGAAGACATGCTTTTAAGGATTATCTGCACAAACTAGGGTTTCATCCTGATGACAGCAAACTAAAAGTTCTTTTTGAGGATTTTAAACAGTTAGCTGACCGAAAAAAAGAAATGACAGAAGAAGATATTTTTGCCTTGTTGATCGATCATAAAATTCAGCCTGAAGTGCCTTTGTATCAGTTGAAGGATATTCAAGTAAACTATGGAACAAATCAAATCCCAACAGCGACATTACGATTGCTGACTCCAGATGGCACATTAATTCAAGATGCGGCAACAGGCTCAGGAAGTGTTGAAGCAATCTACAATACGCTTAGCAAGATGTTGCCTTCATCACTAAAACTAACTGACTATAGAATTCAATCCGTTGGTGCTGGAAGAGATGCACTTGCACAAGTGTTTGTTCAGATCGTAAGTGACGGTCATGAGATAAATGGCAGCGGTACTGCTCAAGATGTTTTGGAAGCTTCTGCAAAAGCTTATGTGCACGCTTTTAATAAACTGCAGCTTCATTCTGAAAAGAAGAGTTATGAAAAAATCAGCATTTAAATTTTAGGAGGGATGTTAGATGAAAAAGAAGATAGCAGTATTACCTGGTGACGGCATCGGGCCAGAAGTGGTCAAGAGTGCTCTGCAAGTTTTAGATGGTGTTGCAACACGGTTCGGTCATCAATTCGAAACAACTGAAAAAGTATTTGGAGGTGCTGCTATTGACCAGGAAGGCACTCCCTTACCGGATGACACTCTAGAATTCTGTCAAGGCAGTGATGCTGTCCTGCTTGGGGCAGTTGGCGGTCCGAAATGGGATAAAGGAAACGTCCGGCCAGAACAGGGGTTATTAGCATTAAGAAAAGCATTAAATGTTTTTGCTAACGTAAGACCTGTTCAAGTCTTTCCTGGTCTTGAACATCTATCTCCTCTTAAATCAAGCAGGGTAAAAGGAGCCGACTTTGTTTTTGTTAGGGAACTAACAGGCGGAATCTACTTTTCGGAACCTAAGACGAGAAACGGTGACGGCGCAGTTGATACGTTATCTTATACGCGAGAAGAGATTACGAGGATCGTAGAAAAAGCGTATGAACTTGCTGCTGCAAGAAGAAATAAAATAACCTCTGTCGATAAAGCAAACGTTCTTGAAACAAGCAAGTTGTGGAGGGAAATCGTTGAAGAAACGGCGAAAAAATATCCGAATGTAGAAACAGAGCATGTGCTGGTAGATTATGCTGCTATGAGAATGATCAGTAATCCTGCGAGTTTTGATGTGATCGTTACTGAAAACATGTTTGGAGACATTTTGTCTGATGAAGCTTCTGTAATTTCCGGCTCCCTTGGTATGATGCCATCAGCTTCACTTAGTGAAAGCGGTCCAGGGCTTTATGAACCCATCCATGGATCAGCCCCTGATATTGCAGGTACCGGCAAAGCAAATCCAATCGGCATGATCCTAAGTATTGGGATGATGCTCCGACATTCCTTTGGACTTGAAAAAGAAGCGGCGGCTGTAGAGTTGGCTGTTTTTGAAACGCTTCAAGCGGGTTATCGTACGCAGGATATTTATGATGGAACGGGTACTCTTGTTACGACTAAAGAAATGGTTAATCAAATCCATTTTAGAATGCTTGAGGATTCAACAAGCGCAACACTTCTAGAGGTTTATGTGTAGGGAGGAAGTACTTTGAGTAAAACAATAATTGATAAACTTTGGGATAGCCATGTAGTCGTCAACGAAGAAAATAAACCAGACCTTCTGTACATTGATCTGCATTTAATTCATGAAGTGACATCACCTCAAGCGTTTGCTGGGTTGAGAGAAAAAAACAGAACAGTAAGAAGGCCCGATCTATGTTTTGCCACGATGGACCATAACATTCCGACGATAGACCGTTTTAATATAAAAGACGAGACTTCCCGCCTGCAGGTAGAAACACTTGAAAAAAACTGTGAAGAATTTGGCATCCAGCTCGAAGGATTAAACTCTGAGCAGCAAGGAATCGTCCACGTTATTGGTCCAGAGCTGGGGTTGACTCTGCCAGGTAAAACGATCGTGTGTGGAGACAGCCACACTTCCACACACGGCGCGTTTGGAGCACTCGCTTTTGGAATCGGAACGAGTGAAGTGGAGCATGTTCTTGCTACTCAAACACTATGGCAGAACAAACCAAAACAGATGAAGGTCAATATTGAAGGGGATTTAGGTTTTGGTGTCACTGCTAAAGACGTGATTTTATGGTTCATTGCAAAATTTGGAACAAATGTGGGAACAGGGTCAATCATTGAGTTTTCTGGCAGTACTGTCAGAGGTTTCTCGATGGAAGAAAGAATGACGCTTTGTAATATGTCAATCGAGGCAGGTGCAAAAGCATCCGTAATCGCTCCTGATGAGACCACTTTTGAATATATCCAGGGCAAGCGGTATGCTCCTGAAAATCAAGATTTCAAACAAAGTTGTGAGCGCTGGAGTAAGCTTGCAAGTGATCCGGAAGCGAAGTTTGATCAAGTTATCGAAATCGATGCATCAGAGATCGAACCGATGGTTACTTGGGGTACGACGCCATCAATGTGTCTTCCTGTCAGTGGAGTAATTCCGGTAAAGGATCCATTATCCACTAATGAGGAAGAACAAGCTTTGCAAAATGCACTCACGTATATGGGCTTTAATGGCAATGAAAGAATAGAAGAAATATCTGTTCAGCATGTGTTTATTGGTTCTTGTACGAATTCGAGGCTAAGTGATCTGATTGAAGCTTCTAAAGTTGTAGAGGGTTCGAAAGTTCATCCTGATGTACGTGCAATCGTAGTACCTGGTTCTCAAGCGGTTAAAAGAGAAGCCGAAACTTTAGGGTTGCATCAGATTTTTCTGGATGCAGGATTTGAATGGCGAGAGTCAGGCTGTTCTATGTGCCTAGGGATGAACGATGATATCGTTCCTGAAGGTGAAAGATGTGCATCCACTTCAAACCGGAATTTTGCCGGCAGACAGGGGAAAGGGGCTAGGACGCACTTAGTTAGTCCAATTATGGCTGCTGCTGCTGCATTGAAAGGGAAATTTACGGATGTTCGTTCTGTATTGCCTGTTAAGGAACTGGAGGTGAATCGTTATGCCGGGGTTTAAGTCACATTCTGGTAGTGCGGCAGTTCTTGACCGTAATCATGTAGACACTGATCAAATCATCCCGAAGCAATTTTTGAAAAAAATAGATAAAGCCGGATACGGTGAATTTTTGTTCTATGACTGGAGATACCTCTCTGATGGGGGTGAAAATCCAGCATTTGATTTAAATAAAAAAGAAGCAAAAGGAGCTTCCATATTAGTTGCAGGTAAAAACTTTGGCTGCGGTTCATCAAGAGAACATGCTCCATGGGCACTAAAAGACTACGGTTTTCAAGTCATTATCGCAGAAAGTTTTGCTGATATATTTTTTAATAACTGTGTAAAAAACGGAATATTGCCGATCAGGCTTTCCGTGAATGATATTCAACAGCTTCGAAAGGATCCTTCAGAAAAAGTGATCCAGAATCTGACTGTGAATTTGGAAGAACAATATGTAGCTAATCAGAACGGTGAGGTTTTTCGTTTCGACTTTGATCCGTATTGGAAAAAGATGCTTCTGAACGGATGGGATGAAATTTCAGTTACTCTTCACCAGGAAGCAAAGATTAAAAAATATGAAGATGAGAGGATTGTGAACTGACAATGGGGATTTAATAATCACAGGGGAACGTTTATTTCACGCAATGGAGGAAGTGTCAAAAATTGCGCACCGAACACCGCTTAAGCAATCTGCAACATTAAACAAGTGGACTGGCGGAACGGTTTACATGAAGCTTGAGAACATGCAAAAAACGGGTTCTTTCAAACTAAGAGGTGCTTATTATAAAGTTTCTACACTACATGAATTAGAGTGCGCGAGAGGTGTTATTGCTGCTTCAGCTGGCAACCATGCACAAGGGTTGGCACTTTCATGTTCATTGCGTGGCATCAAATCAAAAATCTTTATGCCGGAAAATGCACCGCTTTCCAAAATCGAAGCAGTAAAATCCTATGGTGCAGATATTGTCTTAGAAGGTGATAATTATCAAGCTGCATACGAAGCAGCCAAAAGAGAAGAAATGGAGAACGGCGGTGTTTTTGTTCATCCATTTGACGATTATGACGTGATTGCAGGGCAAAGTACCGTTGCGCTTGAGATGCTTCAGCAAAACCCTGAATTAAAAACGATTGTCGTACCAGTAGGAGGGGGAGGCTTACTAGCTGGCATCGCCTTGGCAGTTAAATCAGTCAGACCAGATGTGAAAGTAGTCGGTGTGCAATCTGATAATGCTAGTGCTGTTTATCAAGCCTTCATGGGTACTTCCAAAAAGACATTATCTCGCTGTACTTCGATCGCGGATGGGATCGCGGTTGTTAAACCCGGAGAGATTACCGTTCCTGTGATTTCGAAATACGTAGATGAAATGGTTACTGTTACAGAAGAACAAATTGCATACGCTATGATGTTTATGCTCGAACGAGAAAAAGTGGTCGTGGAGGGAGCAGGCGCTGCCAGTCTTGCGGCGGTCCTGTTTCATAGTCACCTTGCACTAGATCAAAAAGTGGGGCTCATCATAAGCGGAGGGAATGTGGATCCTGTAAAATGGTCCCTTTACAAAGGGATGGCCGACAAGCTGAGTATGAAGAGAATAAGCTAGGTGTGAAGGCCCTTAAAGAGGAAACGAATCTTCTTTGAGGGTTTTCTTACATTTCATGTGATGGAAAAGTTTTTTAATGATATACGTCATTTTTTATGTGATGTCGCCTACTTTTATGTGATACAGAAAATCTGTCATGATGATAGCTGTCTTGAGTTCCCCACTTGAACCTGCTATCCTTTAGTCAAACATAAACGGAAGCGGAGAGTTGTGATGACTAACGATAAGAGCAACAAAAACAATATCATTCGGTTTCCTAACTTAAATGGACGGCTTTTGGAAAAGGGCATGGATTCATTAAAAAACAAAAAATACGATGAAGCCCTTTCTTGCTTCGAACAATTGCTTCATTCTGATCCTATGCATTCACAAGGCAACCTCGGGCTTGTATTGAGCTTGATCGAGTTAGGAAGATTACATGAAGCCAAATTGAGATGTGACCGAATGCTTAAAGAAGGGATCGGTGAATATTACGATGTTCTTCAAATTTATTTAAGCATTTTAGTGCAGTTATCTGAATACATAACCGTAGTCTCTGTTATTGAGGCAGTCTTAGAAGAGCAGAAGATTCCTGCTGATAAAGCAGAAACGTTTTATCAGCTCCTTCAATTCAGCAGAAAAGTCATTGAACAAGAAGGAGTTCCAGAAGTCAAAAAAGATCCCGATGCAACGGTAAGTCCTAATCCGGATTTTCAAGCTTTAAAAGAGATGCTTTCCAGTGAACGAGCAGACTCGCAGTGGCTTGCCGTTCAGCAATTAAAACGGCTTGGACCTGAATTAACCGTTCCAATGTTTGAGTCTTTTTTAGTAGATGAGAAAAAACATCCTGCTGTAAAAAGTCTCATTCTGCAATATTTAAAAGAAAATCAATTAAATAAATTAGTGAAAATTGAAAAATACGGGCAAACCGATGAAGTTGACATAGCCAAACTTCCGGAATTAAACGAACATCCTTTTTATAAGGAAGTAAAACGATTAATTCAGGATGAGCTGGAACAAGAAAACCCATCATTACTGGACATTGCACTAGCAGTATGGAAGGATTATACACTGGCTCTTTATCCTTTCTCTCCAAAGCCAGAAAATAAACTTCTATGGTATGAAGCTTCTGTATTAGCGGCATCCATACTATGTGGAATAGAAGAAGATATGGAAAATGAAGAAGAAGAATTGCAACATGCAGTAAAGCTTCTTGTCGAACTGGAAAGATTTTATATGCAGACTTAACGAGAATGTGATGTAACTTGTTGAAATACAGAGCGGCTATGCTATAATGGAATGGTTGTAATCTATATGATAGTTATGGAAATACCGATGTTGGAGGGAACATTTAATGACTGCTAAATGGGAAAAGTTAGAAGGCAATCAAGGTGTCTTAACGGTTGAAGTTGAGGCTACTGAAGTAGATACAGCGCTTGATCAAGCGTTCAAAAAAGTTGTTAAGCAAGTTAACGTACCAGGATTCCGTAAAGGAAAAATGCCGCGCCGACTTTTTGAACAACGTTTTGGAGTAGAGTCTCTATATCAAGACGCTCTAGATATCCTATTGCCAAAAGCATATGGAGACGCTGTACAAGAAACAGGTATCGAGCCAGTTGATCGTCCAGAAGTTGACATTGAAAAAATGGAGCAAGGAAGCAACCTTGTTTTCACAGCTAAAGTAATCGTTAAACCTGAAGTAAAACTAGGGGATTACAAAGGTCTTGAAGTAGAAAAGACTGAAACTGAAGTTACAGATGAAGATGTTCAAAACGAACTAACTGCTTTACAAGAACAACAAGCTGAACTAGTTGTTAAAGAAGAAGGTACTGTTGAGAACGGCGACACTGTAAACATCGATTTTGAAGGATTCGTGGATGGAGAAGCGTTTGAAGGCGGAAAAGCTGAAAACTACTCACTTGAAATTGGATCTGGATCATTCATTCCAGGCTTTGAAGAGCAACTAGTTGGTGAAACAGCTGGAGCGGAAAAAGACGTTAACGTTAATTTCCCTGAAGAATATCATGCAGAAGAGCTAGCTGGTAAGCCTGCTGTATTCAAAGTGAAAATTCATGACATCAAAGCTAAACAACTTCCAGAACTAAATGATGAGTTCGCTAAAGAAGCTGAAGGCGATGCTGAAACTTTAGAAGACCTTAAGAAAGAACTTCGCACAAAGCTTGAAGAGAGCAAAAAGCAAGAAGCTGAAAACAAAACACGTGAAACTGTGATTGAGAAAGCTTCTGAAAATGCAGAAATCGAAATTCCTGAAGCGATGGTAAACACTGAGCTTGATCGTATGGTTCAAGAATTTGGTCAACGTCTGCAAATGCAAGGTATGAATCTTGACCTTTACTACCAGTTCTCTGGTACTAGCGAAGAAGCTCTTCGTGAACAAATGAAAGAAGATGCTGGAAAGCGTGTTCGTACAAATCTTGTACTTGAAGCAATCGTAGAAGCTGAGAACATTGAAGTTTCTGAAGAAGAAATCGATGCTGAACTTAGCAAGATGGCTGAAATGTACAAAATGGAAGTAGAACAAATCAAGCAAATGCTAGCAATGCAAGGTGGAAATGATGCAGTTGCTGCAGACTTGAAAGTTCGTAAAGCGATTGATTTCCTTGTTGAAAACAGCAAGACTGCTTAATTAAATAATCAAATCAAGTACAAAAGAAACAAGGCGCGATTCCTTATTTATCGTGCCTTGTTTTGCAATACATAACAAAATATGGGTAATTACTACCCCTATTTGAAAAATAGGTTTTAAAATGAGCAGGATTGTTCATACTTATATAGAGCCTTACCATACATATTTATTAAGCGTTATTATTTCCGTTTTAATATGGAAGTGTGATACAATCCATTATAATCAACGGAATGCTTAAGCAGTCGAATTAAATAAAACAGACTTTCCTTCAGAAAACATCTGAACTAGGGTCAAGCGTTTCATCCATATTCTTGTTTTAGGGGTGATATCATTGTTCAAATTTAATGATGAAAAAGGGCAATTGAAGTGTTCTTTCTGTGGAAAAACACAAGATCAAGTAAGAAAACTGGTTGCTGGACCAGGTGTATATATTTGTGATGAGTGCATCGAACTTTGTACTGAAATTGTAGAAGAAGAACTAGGTACAGAAGAGGATGTAGAACTAAAAGAAGTACCAAAACCAGTCGAAATCCGAAAAATTCTAGATGAGTATGTTATCGGACAGGATCAGGCGAAGAAATCTCTTTCTGTAGCCGTTTACAATCACTATAAGCGTATTAATTCAACGCAAAAATCGGATGAAGTAGAGCTTGCAAAAAGTAATATTGCGATGATCGGACCAACAGGTAGCGGGAAAACCCTCCTTGCTCAAACGTTGGCTCGTATCCTAAATGTACCTTTTGCGATTGCTGATGCTACATCTTTAACAGAAGCTGGATATGTTGGTGAGGACGTTGAGAACATCCTTCTCAAATTGATTCAGTCTGCTGATTACGATGTAGAAAAAGCAGAAAAAGGAATCATCTATATTGATGAGATTGATAAGATTGCACGTAAATCTGAGAATCCTTCAATTACAAGAGATGTTTCAGGTGAAGGTGTTCAGCAAGCACTTCTTAAAATTCTTGAAGGTACGGTTGCGAGTGTTCCACCACAAGGAGGACGTAAGCACCCTCATCAAGAGTTTATCCAAATCGATACGACGAACATTCTATTCATTTGCGGTGGTGCATTTGATGGAATTGAACAAATTATCAAGCGCCGTCTAGGGAAAAAAGTAATCGGTTTTAGTTCTGATTCTAAGCAGACGGACTTAAAAGCTGGAGAATACTTATCAAAAGTTCTTCCAGAAGACCTGCTTCGTTTTGGTCTGATACCTGAATTTATCGGTCGTTTACCGGTCATTTCAAACTTAAACCCTCTAGATGAGGACGCGTTGATCGAAATTCTAACAAAGCCTAAGAATGCACTTGTAAAACAATATCAAAAACTATTAGATATTGATGGTGTAGAATTAGAATTTACAGATGAAGCTCTTCGAGAGATCTCTGCACAAGCAATTGAACGCAAAACGGGTGCCCGTGGACTTCGTTCAATTATTGAAGGGGTTATGCTTGATGTTATGTTTGAGCTGCCATCTAGAGAAGACGTTGTGAAATGTATCGTAACGAAAGAAACGATTTCTGACAAAGTACCTCCTACATTAGAGCTTGAAGATGGTACTGTAATTGAACAATCAAAAGAAACTCCAAAAGAGAGTGCTTAATTTGAGACCAGCTTATGCTGGTCTTTTTTGTGTGTATTCATCTAATACTTACGAGCAAGTACCGTTGTCGAAATGGCTAACGTGAAATGATTGAAATTAATGTGAAATGAATTAAATGAGCGTGAATACATTCCAAATAACATGAATAAAAGAGAGTTAATGTGAATATTAATGGGTGTGTTTCTTCCAAATGAACATAAAAGTTTATATGTACCTTCTACAAGTACATTCAAATTCTAAACGTTGCATCATAATGTACCCCAACTGCTCTATCTGCTTTACTATAACAATAAAAAGTAATTTCTCAGTTGCGATTCCTCGCATTTCTCAACTATAAATCATTTCGCATCCTTTTCTCTTTTTAACAGGATTACCGTTTAGTTAACCACCTCCTCGGAGATACTATGATTATTACTACATAGGTACCGGGAGGAAAAACAATGAACTGGACTGGCATAGCATTACTTATTCAATTATTTTTTGGAATCATAATCGGTTTGTATTTTTGGAACCTGCTGAGAAACCAGCGTTCTCAAAAAGTAAGTGTAGATAAAGAATCAAGAAAAGAGATGGAACAGCTGAGAAGAATGCGTTCGATCACTTTATCAGAACCATTGTCAGAACGAGTACGTCCTGGAAAATTTGAAGATATTATAGGGCAAGAAGATGGGATAAAAGCATTGAAAGCTGCATTGTGCGGACCTAATCCCCAGCATGTTATTGTCTATGGGCCACCTGGAGTAGGTAAAACAGCTGCTGCTCGTTTAGTTTTAGAAGAGGCAAAACGAAACAACACTTCACCTTTTCGGTCCACAGCTGTCTTTGTTGAATTAGATGCTACTACAGCACGTTTTGATGAACGAGGAATAGCTGATCCTCTGATTGGTTCCGTTCATGACCCTATCTATCAAGGTGCAGGCGCGATGGGACAGGCAGGAATACCGCAGCCTAAACAAGGTGCAGTTACGAATGCACATGGCGGAGTTCTGTTTATAGATGAGATCGGTGAACTTCACCCTATTCAGATGAACAAGCTTTTAAAAGTATTAGAAGATCGAAAGGTTTTTTTGGAAAGTGCTTATTATTCTGAGGAGAACGCAAACATCCCTCAGCACATACATGATATATTCCAAAACGGTCTGCCTGCAGATTTTCGTATGATCGGTGCAACAACACGTATGCCAGAAGAGATTCCACCTGCAATCCGTTCAAGATGTTTAGAAGTATTTTTCAGAGAATTACAGCCGGCTGAAATCGAGCAAATCGCAAAGAGGGCTGCAGATAAAATTAAATTAGGAATTGATGAAGAGTCATTAAAATATATGGCTCAATATGCAAGAAACGGTCGTGAAGCTGTCAACATGGTACAAATAGCTGCGGGGTTAGCGATTACAGAAGAACGTAAAAGTATTACAAAAAGTGATGTAGAATGGGTTACTCACTCAAGCAGGATGGCGCCAAGGCCAGAGCGTAAAATCGGAGAGAAGCCTAAGGTTGGCTTAGTGAATGGTCTTGCTGTGTATGGTCCAACAAGCGGAGCACTATTAGAGATTGAAACAACTGTTCTTCCTGCTAAAAAACAAGGTACGATCACGATCACAGGAATAGCAGAGGAAGAGAGTATCGGCAATCAATCAAAGTCCATAAGAAGGAAAAGTATGGCTAAGGGGTCAGTAGAAAACGTCATTACCGTTCTTCGTTATATGGGGGTAGATGCATCCATGTATGATATTCATGTTAACTTTCCAGGCGGCGGTCCAGTAGACGGTCCTTCAGCAGGAATTGCGATTGCATCTTCCATCTATTCTGCGATTCACAATATAAAAATTGATCATGAGATCGCAATGACAGGGGAAATTAGTATACATGGAAAAGTAAAGCCGGTCGGTGGGGTCATGGCCAAAATATTGGCTGCTAAAGACGCAGGTGCTAAACGTATACTCATTCCGTTTGAGAATAGTCAAAAGATTTTTGACAGCATCGAGGATGTTGAAATTATTCCGGTGAAAAAACTCTCAGAAGTCTTTCAGTATGCCTTTTTAGATGAGGGTGAAGAGCAATCAGTACCAGCATCAGCAGCATTAAACTCCCCTCCTTCTTCTGTTTAAGGAGAAGAAGGGGGTTTCTTTTTATTCTGCTTCTTGAGTTAGAGTCACACAAGCTTTATAGAAAAGATAGCTTACATTAGACAAAGTTAAGCATTATCGGTAGAATTGTACAAAGACTATGCATATAATTAATGATTACACAGCAGTTTTCGGAGGTGTTTTTAATGGGGGAAAAACGAGTTCTTCCGCTCCTCCCTCTACGTGGATTGTTGGTTTATCCAACAATGGTACTTCATCTTGATGTAGGAAGAGAAAAATCCATTCAGGCGCTTGAAAGAGTGATGCTTGATGACCAGATGATTTTTTTATCTACACAAAAAGAGGTATCTATTGAAGATCCAGCAGAAGAGGAAATTTATCATGTAGGAACGTTA
Source organism: Fictibacillus phosphorivorans (assembly GCF_001619875.1). Lineage (GTDB taxonomy): Bacteria > Bacillota > Bacilli > Bacillales > Fictibacillaceae > Fictibacillus > Fictibacillus phosphorivorans_B. Next base: position 27,733 of record NZ_LRFC01000037.1, on the reverse strand, counting down.
TCAAAAGTAAATCAAATGCTCAAATTGCCAAACGGCACGATTCGGGTATTAGTAGAAGGTATACAACGCGGGAAAATCACTGCTTTTATGGACGAAAAAACCCATACGGAAGTAGAAGTTGAACTAACAGATGATGTTGATGTGAAAGAAGCCGAAACAGAAGCTTTAATGAGAGCGGTTTTGGCTCAATTCGAACAATACATAAATTTATCAAAGAAAGTGACTCCTGAGACACTTGCTTCTGTTCAAGATATATCAGAGCCAGGACGAATGGCTGATGTCATATCTTCCCACCTATCTCTCAAGATAAAAGAAAAACAAAAAATTCTTGAAATATTTGATGTGAAAGAAAGGCTCGAACATTTACTTGCGTTGTTAAACAATGAAAAAGAAGTGCTTGGCCTTGAGAAGAAGATCGGACAACGAGTAAAAAAAGCGATGGAAAAAACGCAAAAGGAATACTATTTGCGTGAACAAATGAAAGCCATCCAAAAAGAGCTTGGTGACAAAGAAGGCAAAGTTGGTGAAGTCAGCACGCTAAAAGACCGTATTGAAGCGTCTGATATGCCAGAACATGTCATGGAGCTAGCTAAGAAAGAACTTGATCGATACGAGAAAATGCCCAATTCTTCTGCAGAAAGTTCAGTTATACGAACATATATCGAGTGGCTCGTCAATCTTCCGTGGAAACAAGAAACGGTCGATAATCTTGATATTCCACACGCAGAAACGGTATTAAACGAAGATCATTACGGACTAGAAAAAGTGAAGGAAAGAGTTCTAGAATATCTGGCTATTCAAAAGCTTACGAATTCACTAAAAGGGCCAATCCTTTGTTTAGTTGGGCCACCTGGTGTTGGTAAAACTTCACTTGCTCGGTCGATCGCACGTGCCATCGGCAGAAATTTTGTGAGAATTTCTCTTGGTGGTGTTCGGGATGAAGCAGAGATCAGAGGGCACCGAAGAACATATGTGGGTGCTATGCCAGGAAGATTAATTCAAGGTATGAAAAAAGCGGGAACGATCAATCCTGTATTCTTGCTTGATGAAATCGACAAGATGTCAAGTGACTTTAGAGGCGATCCTTCTTCTGCGATGCTTGAAGTTTTGGATCCTGAACAAAATAGCACGTTCAGCGATCATTATATTGAAGAGCCGTACGATCTATCCAAAGTGATGTTTGTGACGACAGCAAACTCTCTATCAACCATTCCAGGTCCTCTTTTAGATCGAATGGAAGTCATTTCGATCGCAGGCTATACAGAAGTAGAAAAGCTTCACATTTCGAAGAACCACTTGATTCCAAAACAGCTTAAAGAGCATGGTCTAAAGAAAAGCCAGATTCAGTTTAAGGATGATAGTATTCTAAAGCTAGTCCGCAACTATACACGAGAAGCTGGTGTGCGTAATCTTGAACGTCAAATTGCAGGATTATGCAGAAAAGCAGCGAAGCAGATTGTATCTGCTGAGAAGAAAAAGGTTGTACTTTCAGCTAAAAATCTTGAAGATTATATAGGCAAGCCTCGTTTCCGTTATGGGCAGGCTGAACTAGAAGACCAAATCGGTGCAGCTACTGGTTTAGCTTATACGACGGCAGGCGGAGATACTCTTTCTATTGAAGTGGCACTTTCACCAGGAAAAGGTAAGCTTATCCTAACTGGTAAACTAGGCGATGTGATGAAAGAATCAGCACAGGCGGCTCTAAGCTATGTCCGAACAAAAGTTGAAGATCTCGGAATTGACGCAGATTTTTACGAAAAAACGGATATTCATATTCATGTACCTGAAGGAGCAACGCCAAAAGATGGGCCTTCAGCAGGAATTACGATTGCCACGGCGCTCGTATCTGCATTAACGAAGAAGCCTGTAAGAAAAGATGTAGGTATGACAGGTGAAATCACATTAAGAGGGCGTGTACTGCCGATAGGCGGTTTAAAAGAAAAATCATTGAGTGCGCATCGAGCGGGAATCAAGACCATTATTCTTCCAAAAGAAAATGAAAAAGACATTGAAGACATCCCAGATACAGTAAAAGAAGGATTACAATTTATAACCGTTTCTCATTTGGATGAAGTATTAAAAGTAGCATTAGCAGGTGATAGATAGTGAAAGTAAATACAGCAGAAATCGTAATTTCAGCAGTCGGCCCAAAGCAGTATCCGGAGGGCAATCTTCCGGAAATTGCTCTGGCAGGACGATCGAATGTAGGAAAGTCATCTTTTATCAATAAGATGATCCATCGTAAAAATTTAGCAAGAACTTCTTCTAAACCAGGAAAAACACAAACATTAAACTTTTATATCTTAAATGAAAGTTTTTATTTCGTGGACGTTCCTGGATATGGATTTGCTAAAGTATCAAAAACAGAAAGAGAAGCATGGGGTAAGATGATTGAGCAATATCTGGTTGAACGTGATCAGTTAAAAGCGGTCGTTCAGCTCGTTGACCTTCGACATCCCCCATCAAAAGATGATGTTTTAATGTATGAATGGCTCAAATATCACGAACTGCCTGTTATTGTTGTGGCAACTAAGAGTGATAAAATTCCTAAGGGAAAATGGGACAAACATAAAAAAGTAGTTAAAGAAACGTTAAACCTGGACCCGGCCGATAAGATTGTACTCTTCTCATCCGAAACCGGACACGGGAAAGATGAGGCATGGGGAGTTCTTAATTCTTATTTATCTAAATAAGAACCTCTTTTAAAGTTACTCTGTTGTCATTGAAGAAGTTGATTTCCGTTCCAGGTTGCTCGCTTTCCGTGGGGCAGGCGGTGAGCCACATTTGTACGTATTACTTTTAAGTGTCTCACCTGTCTAGTTGCAGTGGCTAGCCCCTCGAGGTCAAAAGGTAAATGGTTAAGAAGACAAAGTGCGCCTTCCTAGCCCATTCACCTTTTGCTTGTCGGGGCTGAACAGCCATTTTCACTTTTCAGACTGCCAGCCTCAATGAAGTATCTTTGCTCCTGCGTCTACAAGTTTAATGCTACCGCAGTAAGCTTCCTCGTCGCATGCCTTACAAGAAGCCCCTCATGTAGTAGGCACGCACCTTGCACTCCAATCAATTTGTCAATGAAGAGTAGTAAAAATATAGACAAAAGACAACCAATTGAAAGCCTAATAATAAAGAAAACCCCTTGTGTTTAGAACACAGGGGGTTTCTGCTATTTCTTCTTTTTAAAAAACATAAGGTAAGCACCTAGGACCATAAGAATAATTGGCCAAAAATCTTCTGCTTTTACAAATATATTTTCTACAGAAGGGGTATTACTCTTAAAGAACAGTAACCATAGAGCTAAAAAAGTTAACAATAGCCCGGGTATCAGGCCATCTTTTGTTTTTCGATACTGAATCAAAAAGGATAAGCCTGCAAGCAGAATGATCATCTGAAGCGGCTCAGGCCAGGCAGCTATTTTTGCTGCAGCATGAAAATGCAAACCCAATCCTGTCAAGAAAACACCTGAAAACAGGTTTGAGGAGTCCTTGCCAGAAACTGCTTGAAGGATTAGTGCTATCCCAATGATCACGAGTAAAGTAGGCCATGTCATATAAGGCTGAAGAAGTTCAATTTCCATTCTCATAGTGAAATAGAATAATCCGATTCCGAGTAAAATGATACCACTGAAAGTGTTTCTTTGTTTCATAATGCCTCCATCTTAAACGTAAACCTTTGCTAAATTGGTCGAAATTTGTTATTTTTAATATTGTGCTAAGTTTTAGTAAATATGGTTATCCTAAAACTGCTGAACACACATTAAAATGTGATAAACCCATCATAGCATAAACGTTTATATTCTGTTCACAATATTGGATATTCCGTATTTTAGGACATGTTATAATAAGGATAGAACATACATAATTAAGGGAGGTGAGCGCATGCATATTCTAGTGGTTGGACTTAATTATAAAACGGCACCCGTAGAAATTCGGGAAAAAGTTTCGTTTCAGCCTGCTGAATTATCTGATGCGATCTCTACACTCCGGAAACAAAAAAGTATACTTGAATGTGTAATCGTTTCTACGTGCAACCGTACTGAAATTTATGCCGTTGCCGATCAGCTTCATACCGGAAGATACTACATCAAATCTTTTTTGGCGGACTGGTTTTCAATAGATAAAGAAGAACTTTCATCATTTTTGAACATTAGAGACGGAGAAGCAGCTGTTGAGCACCTTTTTAGAGTTACAGCAGGCTTAGACTCTATGGTTATTGGTGAAACGCAAATCCTTGGTCAAGTAAAAGACGGTTTCTTAGAATCTCAAAAACTTGATGCTACAGGTACTATTTTTAATAAACTTATGAAGCAAGCGATCACGTTTGCAAAGAAATGTCACTCTGAAACGGATATTGGTGAAAATGCTGTTTCTGTCAGCTACGCAGCCGTTGAACTCGCAAAACAGATTTTTGGCGGTTTGCAAAATAAAACGATCTTGATCGTTGGAGCTGGCAAGATGGGTGAACTTACTGCGAAACATTTGCATGCAAGCGGTGGAAATGAAGTTTTAGTGATCAATCGAACTTTCGAAAAAGCACAAGAGGTAGCTGAGAAGTTTCATGGTACCGCTCATCCGTTTGAGAACCTTGAAAGCTTGCTTGTAAAAGCAGATATTGTTATCTCTTCAACTGGATCAAACAAGTTTGTTATCACGAAAGAAACAGCGGCGCCGGCTGTGAAGAAACGTAAGGGTCTTCCATTGTTTATGGTGGATATCGCTGTTCCCCGCGACTTGGATCCAGCTTTGCATGATTTGGAAAGCGTTTTTCTCTATGATATTGATGACTTAGAAGGTATCGTAGAATCCAATTTGGCGGAGCGAATGAAAGAGGCAGAAAAGATTGAGCTTATGATTGAAGCCGAAATTGTTGCTTTTCAGTCCTGGATTTCACTGCTTGGCGTAGTCCCATTAATCTCTGCTCTGCGTGAAAAGGCATTGAACATTCAAGCAGAAACAATGCAGAGCATTGAACGCAAGCTGCCTGATCTTACTGACCGAGAAAGAAAGATCTTAAGCAAGCATACAAAGAGTATCGTGAATCAATTGCTGCGTGAACCGGTTACTAGAGCTAAAGAAATGGCTGGAGAACCAGGAGCAGAAGAGCAATTGCAGTTATTCACTGAAATTTTCGGTTTAGAAGAATATTTGGATAAACAAAAGCAGTTGGAAACTGGACTTGCTGCAAACAGAAAAGAAAAGGCTTCTCTCACAGATGAAGTGATTCATTCTTCTGCAGTAAGAACTTAATTTTACGTTTCCCTCGAGCTCATGGAGTGTGAGCAAAAATGAATTTGATATATGATCTGACTATTGTTCTATATGCACTTAGCATTATAGGCTATTTTATAGATTTTCTTCAAAACAACCGGAAAGCGAACCAATTTGCTTTCTGGTTGCTTTCTATTGTCTGGATACTTCAAACGGTCTTTTTTGTGTTAAGGATGCTGAAAGATCAGCGGTTCCCCATATTAACACCATCAGAAGGCCTGTTTTTTTATGCCTGGATCCTAGTGACTTTTTCAGTGGTCATGAGCAGATTCTTCCGGGTTGATTTTTTAGTGTTCTTTACAAACGTACTAGGGTTCCTGCTCGTGTCGATTCATTTATTCGCTCCTACAGGACAAGCTAGTGCTGTACTGGAGAAGCAGCTTATATCAGAGCTGTTAATCATTCATGTCACAATGGCTTTTATTTCGTATGGAGCATTCTCCCTTTCGTTTATCATTTCATTCATGTACTTGCTGCAGCATGGAATGCTAAAGAGAAAAAAATGGAGCAAGAGACTTCAGCGGTTTGGCAGTCTTTCATACTTAGAAAAGTTATCTTTTCGTTTGAATACGATTGGGGTGCCGCTGCTTCTCCTCAGTTTAATATTGGGAGTTGTATGGGCATTCTGGAAAATAAATGACTTTACACTTCTTGATGCAAAGGTCATCTCATCGTTTATCGTTCTTTTGGTTTATAGTACTTATTTATATCAAAAGGTAGGAAGAGGCGTTCAAGGTAAAACGCTGGCCCTATGGAATGTTGCCGCGTTCTTGGTAGTGCTGATCAACTATTTTCTAGCAACTACGTTTACAGAATTCCATCTATGGTATAAGTAAAGAGATAGGAGATTCATATAATGAGAAAAATTATAGTAGGTTCGAGAAGGAGTAAATTGGCTCTTACACAAACAAATTGGGTGATTGAGCAATTAAAAAAAGCAGGTCTGCCCTTTGAATTTGAAGTAAAAGAAATTGTGACAAAAGGTGACGTTATTCTTAATGTCACGTTATCTAAAGTAGGCGGAAAGGGCCTTTTTGTTAAAGAAATTGAACAAGCTATGTTAGATAAAGAGATTGACATAGCCGTTCACAGCATGAAAGATATGCCGTCTGAATTGCCTGAGGGGCTTGAGATAGGATGTACACCTAAGCGTGTTGATCCGCGAGATGCGCTTATCTCAGAAAAATATTCTTCTTTAAGAGAATTGCCTTCAGGTGCAGTTGTAGGAACAAGCTCTTTAAGAAGAGCAGCGCAGTTGCTGAACAGACGCCCAGACCTAGTGATAAAGTCGATTCGCGGCAACATTGATACACGCATTGAGAAGCTAAAGTCGGGAGAATTTGATGCGATCATCTTAGCCGCAGCTGGGTTAGAAAGAATGGGTTGGTCAAAAGATGTCGTTACCGAATTTTTGGATATCGACCTTTGTCTGCCTGCTGTAGGTCAAGGTTCATTAGCGATTGAATGCAGAAGTGATGATTCGGAAGTAAAAGAACTTCTAGCAACACTCAATGACGCTTATACCTATCAGACGGTTCAAGCAGAGCGTGCTTTCCTTAACACATTAGAAGGTGGCTGTCAGGTACCGATCGCAGCATTTGCAACGATGGCTGAAAATGAAGTAACGCTCACAGGACTGGTTGCAGACCCAGAAGGCAAAAAAGTACTTAAAGAAATGAGAACAGGAAAAGATCCACACCGTGTAGGAGTGGAACTTGCTGAAGAATTAAAAACTCTAGGAGCAAAGAACATACTTGATGCTGTAAAAAAGGACCTCAATGCTTAATGGATATATCAGGTAGACCATTAGCAGGTAAAAAGATACTTGTTACACGGCCAAAGAACCAAGCTCATTCATTGGTTAAGCTTATTGAAGAGAATGGGGGTATACCTCTTTCTTTTCCTATAGTATCTATTAAGGCCATGAAGAATGAGGCGGCAGTGGCAACCCTTAATCAATTATCCACTTTTCAATGGATTGTTTTTACGAGCAAGAATGCTGTGGATTACTTTTATCGGTTGATTAATGAGTTAGGGATTTCTTTAGGAGTTCATAAGTTTGCAGCTGTAGGTGAAAAGACAGCCGAGGTCTTACGGCATTATGGTGTGACAACTATACATGTTCCGAACCGTTATGATGCAAGTGACTTAGCTGAAACGTTAAAAAAACATGTTTCAAAAAATGATAAAATTTTGTTTCCTAAAGGGAACCTAGCACCTTCCTTTCTTAAAGAAGAACTCAAGAGTACAGCTGTTGTGGAAGAAATGATCGTTTATAAAACCGAGCCAGAACACAATTTGGACTGGTCGTTAATTAGTAAAACGGATTGCTTCTTTTTTATGAGCCCATCTGCTGTTTCTTTTATGATGGAAGGTAAAGGTATATCTGACTATCAAAACAACATGATTTACGATAAGCCAATCATTTGTGTTGGCCCTACAACAAAAACAGCTGCTGAAAAATACGGTTTTAAGCATGTTCATATGCCTAGTATTTTTACAGCAGAAGAAATGGTGAACTGTGCCATCTCTTATTTTCAAGGAGGAAGATAATATGAATTTCCAGCGTCATCGCCGTTTAAGAAAATCTGCATCCATGCGTTCATTAGTACGTGAAACACATCTTCATGTATCTGATTTTATTTATCCACTTTTCTTTGTTGAAGGTGAGAATGTAAAAAAAGAAGTACCTTCAATGCCAGGTGTATATCATTTATCACTCGATCTGCTTGAGAATGAAGTGAAGGAAATCGAGAGTTTAGGCATTCAGTCCATTATTGTTTTTGGAGTGCCAAACGAAAAAGACGACTGCGGAAGCTCAGCTTATGACCATAATGGAATTGTACAAAGAGCAATTGCTCAAATTAAAGAGATCGCGCCATCTTTAACTGTTATTGCCGATACTTGTTTATGTCAGTTTACCGACCATGGTCATTGCGGTGTGATTGAAAACGGTGAAGTATTAAACGATGAAACGCTGACACTGCTTGCTAAAACAGCTGTTTCTCAAGCAAAAGCTGGAGCAGATATAATCGCACCTTCAAACATGATGGATGGTTTTGTTGCTGCTATCAGACATGGGTTGGATGAAGCGGGTTATTACGATGTGCCTATCATGTCTTACGCTGTTAAATATGCATCATCTTTTTATGGTCCGTTTCGTGATGCTGCTCATAGCACTCCACAATTTGGTGACAGAAAAACCTATCAGATGGACCCTGCAAACCGTTTAGAAGCACTGCGTGAAGCAGAATCAGATATTGCTGAAGGTGCTGATTTCTTAATGGTGAAACCAGCCTTATCTTACTTGGATATTTTAAGAGAACTAAAAGACAGATATCCACTTCCTTTAGTTGCTTACAACGTTAGCGGAGAATATTCCATGATAAAAGCTGCTGCGATAAATGGATGGGTAGATGAAAAGAGCATCGTGCTTGAAAAATTAATCTCAATGAAAAGAGCAGGAGCAGATTTAATCATTACTTATTTTGCTAAAGATGCTGCAAGATGGCTGAATGAGAAATAAGAGAAAGGGTGTTGGTATGAGAAGCTTTGAACGATCAATAGCTGCTTTTAATGAAGCGAAGGAAGTAATGCCTGGGGGCGTTAACAGTCCTGTTCGAGCATTTAAATCGGTAAAAATGGACCCAGTATTTATGGAACGAGGAAAGGGTTCTAAAATTTATGATATCGATGGAAATGAGTATATTGACTACGTTTTGTCGTGGGGACCATTAATTTTAGGACATGCTGATGATCAAGTAGTGAGAGCACTTAAAGAGACAGCTGAACTTGGAACAAGCTTTGGTGCTCCTAATGAAATGGAAACAAAATTGGCCAAGCTTGTGATCGATCGTGTCCCATCTATTGAAGTTGTACGTATGGTGAATTCAGGGACAGAAGCAACGATGAGCGCTCTTCGTTTATCTCGTGGATACACAGGAAGAAGCAAGATCGTTAAATTTGAAGGATGTTATCATGGGCATGGAGATTCTTTATTGATTAAAGCAGGTTCTGGTGTTGCAACTCTAGGTCTGCCAGATTCTCCAGGTGTTCCTGAAGGGATTGCACAAAATACAATTACTGTTCCTTACAATGATCTGGAGAGTCTTCAAGTAGCTTTTAATCAATTTGGGGAAGATATTGCTTGTGTTATTGTTGAACCTGTCGCAGGAAACATGGGTGTTGTTCCTCCACAAAAAGGATTCCTTGAAGGCGTGCGCAAAATAACGGAGCAGCATGGTTCTCTATTAATCTTTGATGAAGTAATGACAGGGTTCCGTGTTGATTATGAGTGTGCACAAGGTTATTTTGGCGTGACACCTGATCTAACCTGTTTAGGGAAAGTCATCGGTGGCGGCCTGCCTGTTGGTGCGTATGGCGGTAAACGCGAGATTATGGAACAGATTGCCCCAAGCGGTCCGATCTACCAAGCAGGAACGTTATCAGGTAATCCGCTTGCCATGGCTGCAGGATTTGCTACACTTTCTCAGCTTACAAAAGAAAGTTATGTTTATTTTCAAAAGCTGGGTGATCAGTTAGCGTCAGGAATCTCTGAAGCTGCAGAACATTATGGCGTGGAACATACAATCAACCGTGCGGGAAGTATGATTGGTTTCTTCTTTACAAATACAGATGTTATCAATTATGAAACTGCAAAATTATCAAATTTGGATCATTTTAATTCAGTTTTCAAAACGATGCTTCAGGAAGGGATTTCATTGCCTCCATCACAATTTGAAGGTTTGTTCCTATCCACTGCTCATACGGAAGAAGATATCAACCAGACGGTTGCTGCGTTCAGAAAAGCTTTTTCTCAATTAAAATAAATTTCCTAGCGTTCGCTATTAAAAGCGGACGCTATTTTTATTTGATTCATATTTCGTCCTCCTCTCTCATACACCTATATTGTATAACTATATGTAAATTGAAAGGAGGAGAAGGGCATGAGTCAATCGAAGCTGCGTTTCTCCATTGAGGAGTCTGTTTGGCTTAAGAAAGGACAGGAAGTAGCTGAAGTTTTGTCGATGTCACTTGATCCTGAAATTCGTATTACAGAGGAAGCCGGACAGGTTTATATCAAGGGAGCTCTTATTTTAAACGGCAGATACCGTGCTGAGAATCAAGAACAGAATGCGGCTGATTTTGAATTAACCCCGCTTGCTGAGAGTGTTTCATATCGTTCACTTACACAGCTGAGTGTTGCAGAAGATGGTGTAACAGACCTTGTGCATCGTTTTCCAGTGGATATTACGATCCCTTCCTATCGTGTAGAGGATTCAAATGAGGTAAAAGTGGAGGTGGAATCATTCGAATACGAACTTCCTAATTCTACTTGCTTTGAACTTTCCGCATCCATTTGTATCTATGGTATAAAAGATGAAAAACAGCGTCAAGAAAGCCCTGCGTACGATTCTCCAAAAGAGGAGGTACGTTCGGTAGTAGCTGAAGAGCGATCGGTACAAAAAGAAGTACAAAAAGAAGAGAAACAAGATATTTTTACACCTTTTCAATTTGAAGCGCGTCAAAGCGGCGGAGTACCGTCACAGCCTCAGCCAAACGAGTTTTTAGCTCGATTTAATGAGAATAATGCTGAAGTACGTGAGGAAAAGAAAGCAGTTTTTGAGTTTAAACCTCATTTTGAATCATCAAATGACCGTACAATGGAAGCTACATTTGATTCCTTAAAGGCTATTGCTTTTTCAAGTGAAAATACTCGTCAGATGGACTCATACACAGAAGAACCTGAAGCTCGCTTGGAAGAAGAAGAAGAGGTTTATGGTGAAGTAGAAGCTGCTGATCAAAATGATTATACAGAATCATATAATCATGAAGAAGAAGAAACGTATGAAAGCTATCAAGCTCAGCAAACACCGGACTATGAAGCACAGGAGTACCATGAGCAAGCAAACAGTTACCAAAGTCAGCCATCTTATCAGGATACAAATCGACCATATCCTTATAATCCGTATCAACAACAAGAAGCATATCACCAGCAGCCTCATCACTACGCTAACTATCAATATCAACAAAATCATTCAGAACGTCCTTCTTACTCGAATGAATACGAGTATGGTGAACAATCTTATGAGGCAGAGCAAGAATACGAAGAATCAAACTATGAGCTAAGTGCCGAAGATCATGATACATCCTATGAATATGAAGATAATAGTTATCCAGAAAGAGAACATGAATCACAGCCAGAAGCAGAACAGGCAGACCATGATGAACCGAGAGATGAGAATGCCCTTTATTTAACAAAGATGCTCTCTGCTAAAGAAGAACGTTTTTCGAAGATGAAAATGTACATTCTGCAGCGCGGAGACTCTTTAGAGCATATTTGTGAAAGATACGATATCTCATTAAATACATTGATGCGCATGAATCGACTGCAGCAAGGTGAAGTTTCAGAGGGGCAGATCATTTATATTCCTGTAAGTTCACGTTAAGATGAGGTGCTGTTATGAATTTAATTAACACCTTGGAAAATGAGTATGAACTTTACGGGATAAGATGGAAAGAAAAACCTCATATCATAATGACCGATCTTGGGGAGAAACGCATCCGTTATTGGAAGGATTATGAACGGCTAAAATGGCATGTTAAGTGGCGCGATGAGTCTTCAAAAGGCTCTGGCGCCGTGCCAGACCGTATGATTCGTACTAATAGCGGGGAAACTGCAATACAATATGGTGAACAATGGATATCCATACATGATCATGCTGAAGCGTTATTCGGCTGTGATGAGGTAGAAAGATGGGGACAGTTCATCGGAAATTTATTAAAATGTGCTGTGAAATATGATGGTAAAGAGAACTTGGACCTTCAAACAGAACTTCCGGTTTTTGATATAAATCAGTGTTTACGTTTATCTCAAAAGTACATGGAAGCAAATTTTTCCTGTATTACAACGAGTATTTATGAAGCGAAAGAGCGTCTTAAGCTTTCTGAGGCAATTAGAAGCAAGGTGAAAGATAGTGAATTGCCTGTCCTAGAAAGAGAGATGAGCTTTAAAAACGGTAAAAAAATCTTTCATTTCTTATTTTACCAGGGTGGTGATGCTTGGCCGGTTAGAGGATATCTGCCTTTTCGAATGTTCTTATTAGAGTGGCTGGAACATTCTTCACCTCTTTCGGTAAAACAGCTTCTAACAGAGGTAAATAAACATTTTACGTTGGACCATGAACAAGGATTGCTTCTTTTAGCTGAGATCGTTACACCTTGGGAAATTTATGATTGCCTAAAACAATTGGATAACAGTTCTTTAGAAAGAATGGTAGAGGGACTCAAGAAGTATGAAGAATGTTGGGAGTCAAATCGAACACTTGTTAAGACAGTAACAGAATGGTTTGATGAAAAAAGAAGGAAGGTGGCCCTATGACAACCGAAAAGGAAACATTAAATTACGGGCCCGTCCTTTTTCATTATGATCTATTTCCTGAAAAATTGGAACAGCATGGGAAAGTGAAGAAGGTCATAACGAAAAGGGGTACATTTGCACTAAAGGAAGCAGAAATGACTGAAGAGGAAAGAAGCTGGTTTACACATGTCATTCAGCGTCTTTCAGAGATTGGCTTTCACCAGGTTGTCCCTCTTTATCCAACCAAGTTTGGTGATTACACTGTTCAGCTAGGCTCAAGAACGTACTACCTGATGCCTTGGTTTGCTTCAGATGAGAGAAACGAAAAAGCAAAAGATGAGGTACTTCTCGATCACTTAGGAAAAATTCATGCTTTAACACTAAAAGAACAAGATTTTTCTAATGAAGTAGTGGAACATTCTTATCAGTATCTCATGAACAGATGGGAAAATCGACAATATGAGATGGAACGGTTTACAGAAGAAGCTGAACAGAAAACGTATATGTCACCGTTTGAGTTAACTTATTTAAGTCATTTTCATCAAATCATGAGGATGACGGAAGAAGCAAAAAGAAGATTGAAAGATTGGTACGATACCTGTCAAAGGGAAAAACGTTACCGGAGCGTCCTTTGTCACGGAAAAGTTTCAAGAAATCACTTGATCTTTAACCCGACAGGTGAAGGGCATCTTCTGAACTTTGAGAAAGCCGTACTCGATACACCAGTAAGAGACCTAGCAGTTTACTTCAGAAGAGCTGCACATCAAAGAGAGTGGACAGTAGAAGAAGGAAAGTTTTTATTAGATTCTTACGAGAAACATGTTCAATTGTTAAATGAGGAAAGAGGATTATTAATTAGTTATTTATCTTATCCTGAACCCGTTTTTAATGCAGTGGACTTATACTGCAGCAGACGGAATGATTATTCTCAAATTGAAATGGTGCATCGACTGGAGAGTAGAATAAGAGCAATGAAAAAAATCCGGGATTTTTGCGATGCGATTATGATAGCACCTCCGCCTGCACCTTTAGATAACTCGGATACTGTCCCGACTAAAATTCATATAAATGACGAAGGAGATCACATATAACGCGTATATGTGATCTTTTTTTGGTTATTATTCCAAACTTTCTCTGCTTACAGCACATCGTAAGCAAAACATATATGAAGAATCACTAAGGTCAAAAGAATAATAAAATCTACCGCAGATGGAAATAGTATCGTTCTTAACAGCTGAAAGATAATGAGTGGTGCAGTCAATTGTCCGATCGTTTGTTTAAGTGTTACAAACCAGCCAGCAGGAAAACGTGCTTTTCGAAAATACTTTCTAGCCAAGAAAAGCCCCCCATTCGCCCATTTTCAATAATTTATGCAAAAAATTGATTAACGTGAAAGACAGGCTTTCACCAAAGGGGGTTATGGTGCATAGAATAACTTTTACAAGATACGGGTATGCTATTGACTAAAAACAAAGATGTTGTATAAAATATATTCAGAATCTATATTGTTGCGTAGACAGGGAATAGTACAAATATAACGCCTTTTAGAGAGAGGATTCATCTGCTGAAAGAATCCTTAAGGAAAGTTAGTTGGAAGTCGCCCTTGAGCATCTTCTTTGAAATGTAGTAGGAGAAGACGGTACATCCGTTATCATTGAAGTGTACAGCAGGTTTATTTAGACTTGCCGTAAATTAAGGTGGTACCGCGGAGTCCTTTCGTCCTTTTTGACGAAAGGGCTTTTTTGTTTTTAGAAATGGCTGTTTTCTAACGGATTGTTGGTTTTAATCTTCTTATTGTCTACTTTGAACAGTTGATTGGAGTGCAAGGTGCAAGACTCTCGGCTAGGACAGGCGGGCAGTCCAAAAAGTGGAAGTGGCTCGTTCAGCCTCGACAAGCAAAAGGTAAATGGATTTGAAGGCGTACTCTGAGCCATTTAACTTTTGACCTCGAGAGGCTAGCCACTGCAACTAGGCAGGTGAGACACTTACGAGTGAAACGTCTAAATGTGGCTCACCGCCTGCCCCGCGGAAAGCGAGCGCCTGGAACGGAGATCAACCACCTTCAAAGCAACAATGAATACGAAAACAGCATTAGAAATAAAGGAGGAGAATAGAATGACGAACGAACAGAAAGAACTGACGATGCCAACAAAGTATGATCCGAAGGCAACCGAAGAAAACCGTTATGATTTTTGGCTGAAAGGGAAGTTTTTTGAAGCTAAGGGCGAGGAAGGGAAACAGCCTTATACGATTGTTATCCCACCTCCAAACGTTACAGGGAAACTGCATCTTGGGCATGCATGGGACACTACCCTTCAAGATATCTTAACTCGCACAAAACGCATGCAAGGGTATGATGTTTTATGGCTGCCAGGAATGGACCATGCTGGAATTGCTACACAAGCAAAGGTAGAAGGAAAGCTGCGTGAAGAAGGTATTTCACGTTACGATTTAGGACGTGAAAAGTTTTTAGAAAAATCCTGGGAATGGAAAGAAGAGTATGCCAAGTTTATCCGTCAGCAATGGGCTAAGCTTGGACTTGGTCTAGATTATTCCCGCGAGCGATTCACGCTCGATGAAGGGCTTTCAGAAGCAGTTAAAGAGGTTTTTGTTAATCTTTATGAAAAAGGATTAATCTACCGCGGCGAGTATATCATCAACTGGGATCCGCAAACAAAGACAGCACTTTCCGATATTGAAGTTATTCATCAAGATGTTCAAGGTGCTTTCTATCATATGAAATATCCGCTCGCTGATGGATCAGGTCACATTGAAGTAGCGACAACTCGTCCTGAAACGATGCTTGGTGATACAGCGATTGCGGTACATCCAAAAGATGAACGTTATCAGCATCTGATCGGCAAAAAAGCAATCCTCCCAATCGTTGGCCGTGAGATTGAAATTGTTGGCGACGATTACGTTGATATGGAATTTGGTTCTGGTGCTGTAAAGATTACGCCTGCGCATGATCCAAACGATTTCGAAATTGGAAACAGACACAATCTTGAGCGTATTCTTGTTATGGATGAAGGCGGAAAGATGAACGAAAACGCTGGAGATTATCAAGGTTTGGATCGCTTCGAATGCCGTAAGCAGATTGTTAAAGATCTACAGGAGCAAGGTGTGTTATTTAAAATCGAAGAACACATGCACTCGGTTGGGCACTCTGAGCGAAGTGGAGCGGTTGTTGAACCGTACTTATCTACCCAATGGTTTGTTAAAATGAAGCCATTAGCAGAAGAAGCGATCAAGCTTCAGCAAGGTGAAGATAAAGTGAATTTCGTTCCAGATCGTTTTGAGAACACATACATGCGCTGGATCGAAAATATCCGTGATTGGTGTATTTCACGACAACTTTGGTGGGGTCACCGTATCCCTGCTTGGTTCCATAAAGAAACAGGTGAAATCTATGTTGGGAAATCAGAACCGAAAGATCCGGAAAATTGGGAGCAGGATACGGATGTTCTTGATACTTGGTTCTCGTCTGCACTATGGCCGTTCTCCACGATGGGCTGGCCGGATGAAAAAGCAGCGGATTTCAAACGCTACTTCCCTGGAAATGTACTTGTAACAGGATATGATATCATTTCTTTCTGGGTTTCAAGAATGATCTTCCAATCGTTAGAGTTTACGGATCAAAAACCGTTTAATGATGTTTTAATTCACGGACTCGTTCGTGACTCTGAAGGCAGAAAAATGAGTAAGTCGCTTGGCAACGGTGTAGATCCGATGGATGTAATAGAGAAGTATGGGGCGGATGCATTACGTTTCTTCTTATCTACAGGAAGCTCACCAGGAAACGATCTTCGTTTTTATTGGGAAAAGGTAGAATCTACTTGGAACTTTGCTAATAAAATCTGGAACGCATCTCGTTTTGCTCTAATGAACATGGATGGCATGCAGTATGATGAGATTGATTTAAGTGGAAAGAAATCACTCGCAGATCAATGGATTCTTACTCGATTGAACGAAACATCCGAAGACATCACGCGTCTGATCGATGCTTACGAATTTGGAGAAGTGGGACGTCTTCTTTATAACTTTATCTGGGATGACTTGTGTGACTGGTACATTGAAATGGCGAAGCTTCCTTTATATGGGGAAGATGAAGAAGCGAAGAAAACAACACGTTCAGTACTCGCGTATGTATTAGACAATACCCTTAGATTGCTTCATCCGTTCATGCCATTTATCACAGAAGAAATCTGGCAGCATCTGCCTCATGAAGGAGAATCAATCACGGTTGCAGCATGGCCAGAAAAGAATGAAGATCTTCATTTCCCTGAAGCAGCAAAAGAGTTTGCTCTTATTACAGAAGTGATTCGTTCCGTTCGTAATATTCGATCAGAGATGAACGTTGCACCAAGTAAACCGATTGAGCTGCAAATCAAACCGAAGAACAAAGAAATTCTTGCAGCACTAGAAACAAATCGTCAATATTTAGTTCGTTTCTGTAACCCGAGTGAACTTGTGATCTCAGATGAAATTTCAGCACCTGAAAAAAGCATGAGCACCGTATTAACAGGTTTAGAAATGTACCTTCCACTTGAAGGGTTGCTTAATATTGATGAAGAGATCAAGCGACTTGAAAAAGAAGCAGAAAAGTATGCGAAAGAAGTAGAACGTGTACAGAAAAAGTTAAGCAATGAAGGCTTCATGAAAAAAGCACCTGAAAAGGTTATTGATGAAGAACGTGCGAAGCAAGCGGATTATCAGGAAAAGTATGATAACGTATTAGCACGAATTAAAGAACTTCAAAGCTAGAAACTTATATATATGAGGCGGATCCTTATTACAGCAGGATTCGCCTCCTTTACTTTTAAGAAGGGTGGAGATGACTTGAATTCTTATAACGAAGCGCTAAATTGGATTCATAGCTTATTAAAATTCGGTATTAAGCCAGGGCTTAAAAGAGTGGAATGGCTTTTAGAGCGAACAGAAAATCCGGAGAAGAAGTTAACCCTCATACATATAGCAGGAACAAACGGAAAGGGATCAACTGTAGAGTATTTGAGAAGCATCTTTAATGAAGCAAAGTACTCTACAGGTACTTTTACATCGCCATATTTAATAACGTTCAATGAAAGAGTATCAATTGATGGTGTACCAATAGCCGATGAAGAACTTCTTCATTATTCTAAAATGTTGCGGCCACTAGTTGAAGAGTTGGCTGCAACATCACTCGGAAGTCCAACTGAGTTTGAAGTGATTACGGTTATTTCCCTTCTGTATTTTGCCGACAAAAAACCAGATGTAGTTTTGTATGAGACGGGGCTTGGCGGTCTTTACGATTCTACAAATGTAATTGCACCTATTTTGAGTCTTATTACAAACATCGGCTTTGACCATATGGGTATACTCGGTGACACAATTGAGGATATAGCTTTTCAGAAGGCAGGCATTATAAAACCACATACACCAGTAATTACTACAGTTGAACAAGATAGTGCCATCAACGTGATCAAACAAAAAGCAAAAGAAACAAAATCTGATTCCTATTTTTTAGATCGTGACTTTTCCGTGCGTCATCTTGAGAGTTTGGATCAAGGTGAGCGGTTTATGTTTTATGACTTTGATAAGTCAGAGCATGAATATCTGATCTCGATGAAAGGAACTCACCAAATAAAGAATGCAGGTTTGGCTGCTGCAGCTATTATGCACTTAGTGAAGTCAGGTAAATTTAACGTCTCCTCTTCTGAAATTAAGTTGGGCTTATATAAAGCAAATTGGGCTGGAAGATTTGAAAAAGTATCAAAATCACCCGATATAATCATTGACGGGGCACATAATCTGCAAGGCGTTCATGCACTTAAACAAACATTGCTCAATCACTATAAATCAAAAAGAATTTTCTTGCTTTTTGCAGCACTGCAGGATAAAGCATATGGAAACATGATGAAAGACTTAGAAAGTGTAGTATACGAGGCATACTTCACAACCTTTGATTTTCCAAGAGCTGCTTCTGCGGAACAATTACTTGCAGAAAGTCCTTTTAAAAGGTCAATTGCTATTTCAGTGTGGGAAGAAGCTTTAGATCATGTTAGAGGAAGATTAAAGGAAGATGATGTCCTTATCATTACAGGGTCACTCTACTTTATTTCAGAAGTAAGAAAAACATTTCAAAATTTGGAATAACATTTATTGTAATTTTTTGAACTTTTGATAAAATAATAGATAATGAATTTGTCCTAGTAAAATAGATGTGTTTTCATAGTGAAGAATGATAGACAGCGATGTTAATAGAGAGGAGGACAAGTGAATGACAATGCGGATGGCAAATAGAAAAAAACGTTTGTACCTTGTAATTGCATGGGTTTTCTTATTTCCACTGGCCATTTGGACAGCTACTCAGATGACAAATAACCATTCTGAAATGAATTTTATTGATTTAGGCATTATATCCTTATTGGCGATTGTTGTTTCTTGTTTTCCTATTAAAGTTCTTAGTTCTAACATCTCGTTTATGTCAGGTATTAATCTTGCTGTATTTTTATATTTTGGACTCGCGGCTGCTTTATATATGACACTTTTATCTGTCATTGCAATGTTCTTGTCTCTAAAAATACATATCATTAAAGAATATTATAGATATATGGCGAATACGCTAATGTTTTCGTGGATTATCATCTGCGAAAGCACCGTGTTCCACCTTCTTGGAGGAGATATTGGCGCGTTTGAAGTAAACGAATCTATCAATTTGATACCTGTTATCGCATATGTAGGGACAGGCTTGGTACTAAATCACGTAGCCATTTACTTAATTGTAAAATATCTTTACGAAGAAGAAGTCGCTTTTTTTGAACGTGATGCAGTGTGGGATTTTGTTTCAGAAGTATTAGCGATTCCAGTCGGTCTTATGTTATTTGTTCTGTATTCTCAATTAGGACGGCCTGGTATTTTCTATGTAGGGCTTCCTTTTCTATCCCTCTCTATCATTATTAACTTATACCATTCCAGCCAGCAGATTAACGATGCTCTGCAAAAAGCAAGCGAGATCGGCCAGCAGCTTTCTGAGCATTTAAAAGTAAATCATATCTTAGATGTTTTCATTGAAAGATTAATTGGTTTCATGAATGTGGACTTTGCATTTATTTATGACGCTGATGCAGGTGAACACCTGAAAATCATACGCCAATATGAAAGTGAAGAAGGCATATTAACGGCAGTTCCTATCAAAAAACATGAAGCGATCAGCGGGAGAGTATGGGCTACGGGAAAGAGTATTCGCTACAGCAAACTTAGAGCATGGCGAAAGATTTCAGAGCTATTCTTTCAAGGGAAAGCTCAATCCGTACTATCTGTTCCAATGATACGAAATCAAAGAATTGTTGGAATCATTACTTTTGCATCAAAAGATAAACATGCGTTTCATAAACACCATTTAATTATTCTTGAGATTTTAGCCAACTATTTAGCTGTTGCGATCGATAATGCTAGAAACTATGAGTCAACAAAATTAAAAAGTGAACAATGTCCATTAACAGGTTTGTATAATTATCGTTATTTTGAAGATCTTTTGACGACTATGTATCAGAATTACGAGTATTTCAGAAAAGAATTTTCAGTTATCCTTTTGGATATCGATCATTTTAAAAAAGTGAACGATACATATGGACATCAAAGTGGAAATGAAGTGCTGATCTTATTAGCGAAAAGACTAGAGAGATTTATTGGTGATCGTGGTACAGTGGCTCGCTATGGCGGTGAAGAATTTATAATCGTTTTGCCTGAGTCTGGTGAGAGAGAATGTTTATTTCTAGCTGAACAGCTTCGTTCAGTCATTTCGGATATAGGGTTTGAAATACAGAATGATCTTACAGATCAAATGAGACATAACATTTACATAACAGCGAGCATCGGTGTTGCAACTGCACCACATCAAGGAGAAGATGCGCTTACTCTCGTTCGAAATGCAGATCGCGCAATGTATACAGGAGCAAAACAGCAAGGGCGAAATAAAGTAGCGGCTTATGTAGGTTAGATAAAAACTTTAGGGTGAGATCCTAAAGTTTTTTTATTTATTACTTCATATTTTTAGTTCTCCCTCTCATTTTCAAGTTCTATTAAAACGAAATTAGCATATGTTTTAGTAGATGATAGAGAGGAGCGGATAGTGATGAAACAAGAGATTTCAATTTTAATAAATGGAAAAGAAAAGAAATATAGTGAAGATAAAAAAACAGAGAATCAAGAGCAAGCTCAAAAAGAGGTTGCTGCCGCGATAGAGACGGTGAATAGGGATGGTTATACGATTCTCGCAGCACCTATAAAGAAAACAGATCATTTCTTTAAAAAAAAGAACTGGCATGTATTTTCAAATAAAAAGACAAGCTTTCCTATGCCTCAAAAAGGTAAAGCACTTGCTAAGCAAATTATTGCAGCTGTTATGGGTGCAGTAGTAACTGGGACTATCTTAGGGTTATTGGTATTGATGGTATTTTCTTCTGATATTACAGAAGCTGGCGATAAACAGATGGAAACCCCTGTTGTAAAAACAGAACAACCTGTCAGTAAGGATAAATCAGTATCACTGACACCGATTAATCTAGAGTTCTCAGCTCTTCAAGCAGGCGTCTTTTCTTCAAAAGATCGTGCTGAAGGGGTAGTTCAATCTATTGAAGAAAATGGGTTCTCCGCTATCATTATAAAAGCAGATGAAGATAAATACTCAGTGATTGTTGGCATGGGAAATGAAACACATCAGTTAGATAAATATAATGAAGCTTACCAAAAGAAGATGGATAAGCCACTTTCTAAAACACTTTCTTTTACATTCGAAAACCTAAAAACGCCAAATAATCTTGATGAAATCTATTTTAAGAATGGGCAAGTCCTACTTCAAAATGTACTAACCCTTTCTCAAATGCCGGAAGCAAAAGGTTCTGGTCTTGATCGAACTCTAAACGACTTTAATAAATGGAAAGAGTACGGGAATAACCAAAAAGGAAAATGGAAAGAAAGTACTGCAAAAGCATCAACTGATTATGAAAAACAGTTGGAAGGGGCATTTTTAGCGCTAAAAGATTCTAAGGAAGGCGAGTTGAATTGGGCTTTCCAGCAAAAAGTGATGGATAGCTTCCAAGCATATACTAAGCTTCTTTCAACACTAAAATAAGGTAGTAAAGAAGTGCAGCTCAAATCATTAACATTTGAGCTGCTTTTTTTATGTTTTGGCTGTTCTAACATTTGAATTAAGGGAGACTAGATTTTCTCCTCTAGACTTTGTATTGTTACCTTTACAGCATTTGACTGTAATCTATCAATGAAAATTGTCATTTGCCCACATAAAATGCTGAATATTATCGAAAAACTAATAGAAGTATGTTTTTCGGCGTGGTTTGTCTAATTTTTACAAGTTTGTTATTGTAAAATTGTACAAAAAAAATAACATCAATGAATTAGATGAAAGGTGATTACATGAAACGCCTCATATTAGCCTCTGCTTCACCTCGAAGATATGAACTTCTGTCATTAACGCTTCTTCCTTTTGAAACGTATCCAAGTACACTTGAAGAAAAAATGGATATTTCCCTGACTCCAAGTCAATTGGTAGAATCACTTGCTGAGCAAAAAGCTGCAGATGTTTTTTCGAATAAACCTGATTGTGTAATTCTTGGTGCAGATACGATCGTTTCTTTTCATAATAATCGTCTTGGTAAGCCTCAAAATGCTAACGAAGCGGCTGATATGTTAAGAATGCTTTCCGGACAAACTCACGAAGTTTACACAGGTGTTTGTTTAATAGACAAAGATAAGAAAGTGGTTTTCTCCGTTAAAACAGATGTAACTTTTTACACATTAGATGAAAAAACAATTTCTTGGTATATAAACACAGGAGAGCCATTTGATAAGGCTGGAAGTTATGGAATTCAAGGCCATGGATCTTTATTAGTAGAAAAAATTCAAGGTGATTACTTTAATGTGGTAGGTTTACCGATTTCAAAAGTTGTTCGTTCACTAAAAGATTTTGGATTCTCATTCACCGAGTCAGTCACGCAGACTGAATAATAAGGGGGAACGTAAGTGGTGACAAAACCGCTTATGATAAAAGATTACCCAATACAGGAGAGGCCGCGAGAAAGGCTGTTGAATGATGGACCTGACGCCCTTTCCAATTATGAATTGTTAGCTATTCTTTTAAGAACGGGTACGAAACAAATGTCAGCTATCCAACTCGCACATCATATCATTCAGCAATTTGAAGGATTGAGGCATCTTAAAGAAGCAACAATAGGTGAATTGAAAGAAATCAATGGTATAGGATCAGCGAAAGCCGTCGAATTAATGGCTGCCATTGAAATCGGGAAGCGCATCAGCAGGCTTCAGTTTGAAGAAAAGTATACAATTCGTTCTCCAGAAGATGGAGCAAGGTATTTAATGGATGAATTGCGTTTTTTGCAGCAAGAACACTTTGTTTGTTTGTATTTAAATACAAAGAACCAGGTCCTGCATAAAAAGACGATTTTCATAGGTAGCTTGAATACTTCTATCGTTCATCCAAGAGAAGTGTTTAAAGAAGGATTCAAGCGTTCAAGTGCTTCGATCATCTGTTTTCACAATCATCCGAGCGGTGATCCTGCACCGAGCAGGGAAGACATCGAAGTTACAAAAAGGTTAGTAGAGTGCGGAAAAATGCTTGGAATTGAAGTGTTGGATCATATTATAATAGGTGATCAAAAATACGTAAGTTTAAAAGAAAAAGGATATGTTTAACATTGTCTTTTGTTTCTTTTTTAGCGTATAATCAAACGTATGAGTTTTGCTTGATGAAAGGAGTCTACATAAATGTTTGGTGGATTTTCAAGAGATTTAGGAATTGATTTAGGAACTGCAAACACACTTGTTTACGTGAAGGGCAAGGGTGTTGTTGTGCGTGAACCTTCCGTTGTTGCTTTGCGTACTGACACAGGTTCAATTGAAGCGGTAGGTAATGCTGCTAAAAATATGATTGGACGTACTCCAGGTAATATCGTTGCAGTAAGACCTATGAAAGATGGGGTAATTGCTGATTTCGAAACAACAGCAACGATGATGAAATACTTTATTCAGCAAGCCCAAAAGAATCGTTCTGTATTTGCACGTAAACCATACGTAATGGTATGTGTACCTTCAGGAATTACAGCTGTTGAGAAACGTGCTGTAGAAGATGCAACGAAGCAAGCAGGAGCGCGTGAAGCTTATACGATTGAAGAGCCTTTTGCAGCTGCGATCGGTGCAGACCTTCCAGTTTGGGAACCAACGGGAAGTATGGTTGTTGACATCGGTGGAGGAACTACAGAAGTAGCGATCATTTCTCTAGGTGGTATCGTTACCAGCCAATCAATCCGCATTGCGGGAGATGAAATGGACGATGCGATCATCGCTTACATTAAAAAGACTTATAATTTAATGATCGGTGAAAGAACGGCTGAAACACTTAAACTTGAGATTGGTTCAGCTGGAGCACCTGACGGAATTGAAGACATGGATATCCGTGGTAGAGATTTGTTGACAGGTCTTCCAAAAACGATTACGATTACGGCGGAAGAAGTTTCCAGCGCGTTGCGTGATACGGTAAACAGCATTATGGATGCTGTAAAAGTAACTCTTGAAAAAACACCTCCAGAACTTGCTGCTGATATTATGGATCGCGGTATAGTACTTACAGGTGGCGGTGCTTTATTAAGAAACTTGGATAAAGTAATCAGTGAAGAGACAAAAATGCCTGTTATCGTGGCGGAAAATGCATTGGATTGTGTAGCAGTTGGAACTGGCCGAGCGCTTGAAAATCTGCACCTTTTTAAATCCAAAGCTGGTATAACTTCTAGATCTAAATCCAAGTAAGTAGGTGTATTTTCATGCCACATTTTTTTTCGAATAAACGCCTTATCATTCTGCTAGTCAGTATTATTATTCTAGTAGCTTTGATTGGTTTTTCGATGAAAAAAAGGGAAAGCCTAACCTTACCTGAACAGTTTTTGAAAGATTCTGCAGGACTAACACAAACGATTTTCTATAAACCCGCTAATACAATAGCGGGTTTCTTTGAGAATTTAGCTGAAATGAAACAGCTATATAAAGAGAATCAAATGTTAAAAGCTAGGTTAGATGAGTACGCAAAACTTTATGTACAGTATGAGGAAGTTAAAAAAACAAATGAAACACTAAAAGCCCAATTGGACAAGGAAGAAGATCTCACCGACTTTAAAGTGAGAGAAGCAACGGTTATCGGCCGATCCCCTGATCAATGGAATCAATTCATCTACATTAATAAAGGGGAAAAGGACGGAATAAAGCCTAAAATGGCTGTTATTTCACCTCAAGGATTTATTGGGAAAGTAACAAATGTCTCCTTGTTTCAATCAACGGTTCAATTAATTAGTGACAATGACCGTACAAATCGTTTTTCGGCAATTGTTCAAGGAGAGAAGAACATCTTTGGAACGATTGAAGGTTATGATGCGAAAAAGCAAGCTTTGTTGTTTAAAAAGATTCCAGTAGACGCAAAGATCAAAAAGGGTCAAAAAGTCATTACCTCTGGTCTCGGCGATGTATTTCCACCTAATCTACTGATCGGAGAAGTGGTTGATATCGAACCGGATGAAGTAGGTTTGACACAAACGGCTTATTTGAAGCCTTCTGCGGATCTATACGATATTGATCATGTAATGGTGCTTGAACGAGAAATGCCTGCAGTCGATGAAAGTTTAAGAGAAAAGGAGGAAGAATGATGAAAAAAATCCTTCTTCCTTTTCTTATCTATTTAGCCTTTATTAGTGAAAGTTCTTTAGTACAAGCTTTCTTGCCTCATGAAAACAGTATGGACTGGCAGTTGATCCCCCGTTTTTCAATGGTTATGATCTTATTTGTAGCAATCTATCTGAATACTACATATGGGCTTCTGTATGGACTGGCTTTTGGACTTTTAACGGACCTTCTTTATACAGACATCATTGGTGTATATCTGTTTTCAATGGCTGCTACTGCCTATATAACGTCTGTTTTTTCTAGATACTTATTTGGGAATTTAATTGTGACACTGCTTTTGTCCATTGTAGGAGTATCCATCCTAGAGTTTTTTGTATACGGTTTGAACAGTCTTATCGGAATCAGCAATCAGATGATTGATGTATTTCTTTATAAAAGATTGTTGCCTACCCTCATCTTAAACGGTTTATTTGCGATACTCATTTATTATCCGTTTGTAAAGCAGCTGAACCAAATAAAGGATACCCTAAAAGAAAACTAACTTCTTCAAAGAGGAATTTAGACCTAGCTGTCGAATGTTAGTACGTTGAGGTGAACAATGGCAATGGTACAAAAACTCCAGCACAACGTAACAATAAAAGGTACAAAAGACGGCCTCATTTTATTGTTGGATGATAAGTGTTCCTTCGAGAAATTAATCGAGGAGCTTAATGATAAATTAACCGCCGGAAGCGGCCAGTTGTTAAGTGGACCTGTTATTTCTGTAAAAGTAAAAGCAGGTAAACGTTATGTAACAGCTGAGCAAGAGGAAAAATTACGTGATGTACTAAAACAAAAGGAAAATCTGATCTTAGAGCATATTGAGTCAGAAGTTATAACAAAGGCAGAAGCTGAAGAGCTGAGAAAAGATGCCCAAGTTGTAACGGTTTCCAAAATCGTCAGGTCAGGACAGGTTCTTGATATTCAAGGAGATCTGCTCCTGATTGGCGACGTTAATCCTGGCGGTACTGTTATGGCGACGGGTAATATTTATATTCTTGGCTCGCTTAAGGGAATCGCTCACTGCGGAACGAAGGGCAACGAAGAAGCGATCATTGCAGCATCCGTAATGAAACCTTCTCAGCTTAGAATCGCTCAACATATTAATAGAGCACCAGACTCTTATCCGGAACTAGGAAATGAGATGGAGTTTGCTTACATATCCAATGAAGAACAACAGATTCGTATTGATCGAATCAGTGCTGTTCACCGATTAAGACCGATGTTGAACAGTTTGGTATAGAAAGGGGAATGAAGCATGGGAGAAGCGATAGTCATTACGTCTGGGAAAGGTGGGGTCGGTAAAACAACGACTTCTGCCAATATAGGGACTGCTCTAGCTCTTTCTGGAAAAAAAGTATGCCTTGTAGATACAGATATCGGCTTACGTAATCTTGATGTTTTAATGGGACTTGAGAATCGAATCATCTATGATCTTGTAGATGTTGCAGAAGAACGCTGCAAGCTGAACCAGGCTCTAATAAAAGATAAGCGCTTTGAATGTTTGTACCTGCTGCCGGCAGCTCAAACAAAAGATAAAACTTCCATAACCCCTGAACAAGTTAAAAAAATCGTTCAGGAGTTAAAACAAGACTATGACTATGTTATTATCGACTGTCCCGCTGGTATTGAACAAGGCTTTAAAAATGCTGTAGCAGGCGCAGATAAATCCATAGTTGTTACAAATCCTGAAATCTCGTCTGTGCGGGATGCAGATCGCATTATCGGACTTTTAGAACAAGAAGATGTTGAAGCTCCTAAGTTAATCGTGAACCGTCTTCGTAATCATCTTGCTAAAAGTGGAGATATGCTCGATGTAGATGAGATTGTTTCTGTTCTCTCTATTGAGCTATTAGGAGTCGTTATTGACGATGAAAATGTAATCAAAGCAGCGAACAAAGGTGAACCCGTTGCAATGCAGCCTGACTCGAAAGCTTCTATTGCCTACAGAAATATTGCGAGAAGGATCTTAGGCGAGTCTGTTCCTCTTCTTTCTTTAGAAGAAGAGAAAGGTTTTTTTGGAAAAATTAAAACTTTATTAGGAATGAAATAAAACATCAGCTTTTTGCTGATGTTTTTTCTTTTGCTGTTTTGTAAGATTTGAAAGTGGTTGATTTCCGTTCCAGGAGCTCGCTTTCCGCGGGGCAGGCGGTGAGCCACATTGGGACGTTTCACTTTTAAGTGTCTCACCTGCCCACCTGTCCCGCAGGAGTCTCGCCCCTTGCACTTCAATCAACTAATCAAAGGTGACTTTTAAAGGCTGATATATTTGCTATGTAGCTCTTGAAAGTGATTGATTTCCGTTCCGGGAGCTCGCTTTCCGCGGGGCAGGCGGTGAGCCACATTTGTACGTTTCACTCTTAAGTGTCTCACCTGCCCGCCT
>NZ_LRFC01000036.1 GCF_001619875.1 Fictibacillus phosphorivorans | reverse complement strand
ATTGTTTGGATGTCGATATCTAGTTTTCAAAGAACAATTTAAAAAGGCATCATCGTAAGATGTGCAATGGTGGAGCTTAGCGGGATCGAACCGCTGACCTCCTGCGTGCAAGGCAGGCGCTCTCCCAGCTGAGCTAAAGCCCCATAATGGGAATGAAATTTATGAAAATGGTGGGCCTAAATGGACTCGAACCATCGACCTCACGCTTATCAGGCGTGCGCTCTAACCAGCTGAGCTATAGGCCCCTAAAGGAAGTTAAGTTCCTTCAAAACTGAACAAAAGAAGAATAGGTG
>NZ_LRFC01000035.1 GCF_001619875.1 Fictibacillus phosphorivorans | reverse complement strand
AATTCAACGCGTTCTTGAACTTTCGCATCTAATTGATCTTGAGACAATTGACTCTTTTTTGCCTCTTCAAGATCCTTCTCTGCTTGCTTTAACTTCACTTCTTGAGCATCAAAACGTCCTTGTAGTGCATCAAACCCTTTTACCTTTGTGTTGGCAGCATCTAATCTAGCCTCTTGAGCATCAAGAAAAGATTTAACAGCTGAATCAACTTCAAATTCTTTACCGTCAATTTTGTATTTAGGCATGGTTGTTTGCCCTCCTTCATTTTCGATTTGCCATGCGTCAGAATCATTACGGATAGCCACTTCTGGACCCGCACGCCCCTGATCTACAATGGCAATGTGATTAATTTCTACATTCCTCTGAACAAATTCATAAGA
>NZ_LRFC01000034.1 GCF_001619875.1 Fictibacillus phosphorivorans | reverse complement strand
TTCGTATGGCGCTCGTATTTTTCGTATGGCGCTCGTCCAGCGTGCTTATCAGCCGCTGGACAAGCATGCAAAATCTATAAACCACCTTAAAAAACAAAAAAACCACAGTTCAACATGCAAACTGTGGCTTAAAATCAAATTTTTATTTAAATACCGGATCCTTAAACTGCTCCAGCTTTTGTAAAGATGACTTTTCAACATGCTCATGAAGACTGTTTCCGTGTGAATCCATCGTAACAACTGCTGTGAATCCATTTACGCGAATGTGCCACATTGCTTCTGGAACACCAAATTCCATCAGATCGACACCTTCTACTTTTTCCATACACTCTGCATAATATTGAGCTGCACCACCGATTGCGTTTAGATAAACACCGCCATGTTCCTTAAGTGCTGCCAAAGTTTTGGGACCCATTCCGCCCTTACCGATTACTGCGCGGATACCAAACTTTTTCATAATATCGCCTTGATAAGGTTCCTCACGAATACTTGTTGTTGGTCCTGCAGCCTTCACAACCCAATTGCCATCAGCGTCTTTGGCCATAACAGGGCCACAATGGTAAATAATCTGTCCATTAAGATCAATGGGTGCCGGATTATCCATAAGATGCTTGTGGATCGCATCACGGCCAGTATGCATCATGCCGTTGATCGTCACGACATCCCCCACTTTTAACTCGCGGATTTGCTCTTCTGTAATTGGTGCTTCGAGCGTTACGCTTCTTGTTTTTTCTTCTTGCTGTTCTACAGCTGCTGCTGCTTCTTCCGCAGCCTTATTGAAATCCACTTCTTCACCTTCTTGATAAAGCCACTCTTGGATTTCACCTGTTTCAGCGTTTAGTTTTACCCCTAAGCGGCGATAAGCCCAGCAGTTATACGCAACAGAAACGAAGAAACTTGCAGGAATACGGTTAATTACGCCCACTTTACAGCCTAACAGCGTAGTCTCGCCGCCAAAGCCCATCGTACCGATTCCAAGTTTATTCGCATTCTCCATCACGTACTCTTCAAGCTTGCGAAGGTTTTCATTTGGATTCACATCATCTACAGAACGGAACAGCATTTCTTTTGCTAGCTCATATCCAGAAGTTCGGTCTCCACCGATGCCTACACCGATAAATCCGGCACTGCATCCTTGACCTTGTGCTTGATAAACGGAATGCATGATACATTTACGAATGCCATCCAAGTCGCGTCCGGCACGGCCTAATCCTTCTAATTCAGCAGGGAGACTGTATTGAATATTTTTATTCTCACATCCGCCGCCTTTTAAGATAAGACGAGCATCAATATAGTCTTCTTCCCATTGCTCAAATTTAATAACTGGCGTACCATCACCGAGGTTGTCCCCGCTGTTGTCACCTGTAATGGAGTCAACAGAGTTCGGGCGAAGTTTTGTATCTTTTGTTGCATCTGCAATCGCTTGGCGAATCGCTTTTTTCATCTTAA
The DNA here is from genome assembly GCF_001619875.1 of Fictibacillus phosphorivorans. Classification (GTDB taxonomy): domain Bacteria; phylum Bacillota; class Bacilli; order Bacillales; family Fictibacillaceae; genus Fictibacillus; species Fictibacillus phosphorivorans_B. Next base: position 229,506 of record NZ_LRFC01000034.1, on the reverse strand, counting down.
TCTGATTTGCTCCTACTGGAACTTTAATTTTAAAAGTAGGGAGTCCTGTATCCTGACAGATCGGCGATACATTTTCATCCGCTTTTAAAATATTATCTGTAATCGTATCTAAAGACATCGCAGCACGTGTACCTGCATTTTCTTTAATTTTAGCAGCAAGAATCGCGCGTCGAACATCTTTTGGCAATTTAGTTGATGTTTCAACAATCAGCTTGTACATGCTTTCTTGAAATTTCTCCATCTCTTCACTACCCCTTTATGACTTGCTATTGTAAGCGTAAACAAATGTAATGCCTTTATTATAACAAAAAAATCCGTCTCTTTAGTAAAGAAACGGATTTCAGCTTATTTTTCTTCCCAATCGTGGCGAAATTGTTTACATTTTTCTTCTAAGTCATCAAGCATTCCAATAATTCTGTCGATCTCTTCAATCCCAGCTGTTTCAGCATCTATAGAATCTAAAACATCAACTAATAAATCAATACGATTTTTAATATATTCTTTTTGAGAGGATTTATCCTGAATAGAGTTACCCATGTTGATCTCTCCTTTCCATCCATTCTACTTTAACAAGGCCAGCTGGTTTTGCCAATACTGGATTAAGTATTTAACAACATAAGTTAGCCTTTTTCTTTATCGTTTGTTCAGTTAAGATAGAAATTGTCCATTTTGGTCATGAAGGAGAATATTTTAATGGAATTATATACAAAATTTAAAGCGATAACCCCAGATTATGATCCGTGGGAAGCTTATTTAGATATGAGTGAGCACCAAAGATTGCAGCTATCCAATATTGAAATCACGACAACAACTCTTTGCAACATGCGCTGTGCTCATTGTGCTGTCGGTTACACCTTGCAAACAAAGGATCCTGAACCTCTTCCGCTGGACCTTGTCATCAAAAGACTTGATGAGATCCCCCAGTTAAGAGCTTTCAGCATTACAGGCGGCGAACCGATGCTTTCTTTAAAATCAGTTAACAACTATGTTGTACCCCTCTTAAAGTACGCTAAAGAACGAGGTGCACGCACACAGATTAACTCCAATTTAACCTTAGATTTAGCGCGTTATGAAAAGATTATTCCATACTTAGATGTACTTCACATTTCCCATAACTGGGGAACGTTGGAGGAGTTTTCTGAAACGGGCTTTGCAATGATGGAGAAAAAACCTTCCGTCCAACAAAGAGAGGCTTATTTTTCACGCCTTGTTGAAAACGCTCAAGCATTAACAAAAGCAGGTGTTATGGTCTCGGCTGAAACGATGCTCAACAAAAAGACGCTTCCCTACTTAGAAGACATACACAAACATGTTCTTGAGATGGGCTGTCAGAGACATGAAATTCACCCCATGTACCCCAGTGACTTTGCCAGTACACTGGAGACGATAACTTTAACAGAAATGCGTGAGAGTATTCATCATCTTCTTGATATTCGAGATAAAAAAACGTGGATGCTCTTTGGAACTCTTCCCTTTTACGCATGTTCTAACAATGAAGAGGACTTGAGATTAATCAGAAGACTTCAAACAGAAGAGAATGTTACAGTGCGAAATGATCCTGACGGACGTTCGAGGTTAAACATCAACCTTTTCGACGGTAACATCATTGTAACGGATTTTGGTGATGCTCCTGCACTCGGAAACATTAAAGATAAGAGCTTAATTGATGCTTATCAAACATGGAATGATTCAGCTCTTGCAAAAGAGCTTAGTTGCCACTGTCCTGCAGTTCAATGCCTAGGACCCAATGTTCTTGTTAAGCATTCTTACTATAAGGACACCGACTTCACATTAAACGCGTCTAAGCTTTAAAGCGTTAAAAAGTTATAAACTTTACAAAAGTAAGTTTAAATCGTATAATAATAGGAAATTATATACTGAAGTTTTAGCTTTGTACTAATAGAGGTGAATGATAATGGATTATAGCACTATGTGTCCGAAATACGAAGTAGCCATGGATATTATCGGTAAAAAGTGGACAGGACTCATCATTCGCGTTTTGATGGATGGACCTAAACGCTTTAAAGATATTAAGTCTCAAATCCCTGAGATGAGTGATCGCATGCTTACTGAGCGCATGAAGGAGTTAGAGTCTGTGGGAATTGTAAAACGCAACGTTTATCCTGAGACACCTGTGCGAATTGAGTATTCACTTACCGATAAAGGAAATTCTTTAAAAACAATCATCAATGCGATACAAGACTGGAGTGAACAATGGGTTGACCATTGTTAAGGTTATCGAGAAGTTAATCTCCGTTTCAGATGCTCGCTTTCCGGGAGGCGTGCGGTGAGCCCTCTTAGCGCTCTGCGCTGTTAAGAGTCTCACCTGTCCCGCTAATCCCCCAGGAGTCTCGCATCTTACACTTCAATTAACTATTCAATGAAGCATTCAGGAAGATAACCGTGTATCTCCTAATATACAATTGAAACAAGATTCAAAAAAGAAGGACAGCCATTAAAGGTTGTCCTTTTTTACATATTACTTGTATGAAAGCTAAACGATACATGATCTTGAACAGGGATCCAAGCACCAATTCCCTGCTGCGTTACGTTTTGAATGACGATCTCTCTTTTGCCGCCTTTTAACACAATGTATACTTCACCATACGTAACCCGTCCCCGTTCATTTACTGCTGGAACGTAACTGTGTAAGTACCCCACTTGTTTAGGTGACACGTGGTACACATTCGACTTCTTTGTACCTGCTCCTACAGCTGTTTGGAATGACAATGGAAGTTTGGACTTTTCTGCTGCTGAGATCAGCATCATCTTTTGAACTGCTTCACTATTCGGAATTGAAGCAGTCAGTCCTCCGCTAACTTTCTTATGAGCAGTTTGGTTGTAGTAAAGTTTAGCAACAGATTTTGCACCTCTATTATCTAAACGGTTCGTGTTTATTCTTTGATGTTCCCAGTTTACCGTAGTCTCTGTGGACTGATAAGATAATGGCCATTGACCTAAGTAAATTTTTGCACGGTACCAAAAAGCTACTTTTGAAGCATTGATGCTCGACTCATTTAGCAATCGGATCAAATCTGGATTTGTGATCGGTACATCCGATGTTTTAAGCATCGCTTTAGCTAACTTGCTCGGCTCCAAGTACGGAAGATCCTGTGCAGAGTTCGGATATGTGTTTTCTTTAGATATACTAAGAACGGAGCTAGGCATTTTAATATCTGCTTTTGGAGCAGCTTTTTCTATTTTCTCTGTTTTTTCTGCCGGCTTTTGTTTTGGCTGCTGCTTTGTTTTCTCTGCCGCAATCGCTGTATTCGTCAATACAAAAAGCATTACAAATATAATAATAAAAATTCTTCTTTTCATAACATCCTCCTTTACCCTATTTTTTTCTATCGCTTGAAATTTATCCATGCAGGACCTCTCAATTTATTCGGGTATTGTTGGAAAATAAAACACCTCGATTCAGTAAGAACCGAGGTGCTGCCTTTATTTATGCTACAATTTCGAAGCTTTCTGTGATGTTTATGCTGTCTTTAACAGATTGAACCATGGAACAATTCTTTCTCGTTACTTTTATTGCTTTTTCAACTTTTTCTTGAGAGAGCTCGACTCCCTTTATCACAAAGTGAAGATGAATATCAGAAACTCTGTTTGCTTCGTCTTCCACTCTTGTCACTTTAGCTTGTACGCTGATGTCATCATACGGCATTCTCATACGTTCAAGAACTTTCCGTAAAACTCCGCCGCTGCAAACAGCTACAGAAGAAACGAGTAATTTGAACGGTCTATATCCATACTCCGCATCACCGCTGATCTGAAGCGTTCCATATTCTACAGAAGTCTCAAAACCTTTATCGGTCATCTTAAATTCCAAATTTACGCATCTCCTCTATATAAGTTAATACTCAACTTTTTACAAATTCCATTGTACAATGGTTTTAGTTTGTTTTGAAAAGGGGATGCTCAATGCAGCTTTCAACGTACAGATTCTCAGTCTTAGTCAGCATCGTTTTTATTTCTGGTTTCGCACAAGGCATGTTACTTCCTTTGATCGCAGTTATTTTTGAACAAGGGGGAACTTCAGCTTCTCTAAACGGCTTCCACGCAACCGCACTTTATATCGGGATTCTGATTGCTTCTCCCTTTATTGAGAAGCCGCTTAGAAAATTTGGCTATAAACCGCTCATCCTTGCAGGACTTCTAGCCGTCATTCTGTGTTTTGCTATGTTTCCTGTATGGAAAGTATTTTGGTTTTGGTTTGTGTTAAGATTACTGATCGGTATTGGCGATCATATGCTCCATTTTTCTACTCAAACATGGATTACATCAAACAGTCCTGAAAATAAGAGAGGGCGCAACATTTCTCTGTACGGAATTGCATTTGGAGCTGGATTTGGAATCGGACCACTTATGACAAAAATGCTAGAGATCAATGAGAACCTTCCATTTTGGCTCGCAGCTGGCCTTTGTTTGATTTCATTTGTCTTAATGACAACCATTCGTAATGAAAGACCAGAGGCAGAATCAGCACGTACTGCAGGTGCAACAGCGATTGACCGTTATAAACATGTGTTCAAACTTGCTTGGGTTTCTTTGCTTCCGCCATTTGCTTATGGCTTTTTAGAAGCTACACTGCATGGCTCTTTCCCTGTCTTTGCTCTTCGAAACGGAATCAGCCTTGATTGGGTGGCCGTACTCTTGCCGGCATTTGTGCTTGGAAGCCTTGTTTTTCAACTGCCTTTAGGCATATTAAGTGACAAATGGGGACGAAAGCCGATCCTAATCTTTTCTTTTGTATCCGGTTTTTTATCATTTTTAGCGACCTACTGGAGTATGAATAGCTTTTGGATCCTTATCTCTTTATTCTTTTTATCAGGAATGTTTGTCGGCTCCATGTTTTCACTCGGCATTGCCTACATGAGCGATTTGCTGCCTAAATATTATCTTCCAGCAGGAAATATTTTAGCTGGAATCAGTTTCAGCATAGGAAGTATGGCAGGTCCATTGATCGGTGGAAGTTTCATCAGCTGGTTTAAAGGCGGAGCTTTTGTTTTTGCAATTTGCGGTATGCTATTTATTCTTTGTTTACCGATTCTTTTCATGAAGAACAAGCCACAGACCGCTCTGTCCTCTAAATCTGCGTAAAATATATTTTTTTTCTTATTACTCCATATAATAAAAAGCAGGAATTTTGACTTTAGTTGAACATTCTTTAAACTAGAATTAGAGTATGCAAAATAAGGAGTAGATTGTTATGATGAGATTACGTTCAGATATGCCGGAACTTAGCGGTGCAACAGAGTGGATCAATGGAGAAGTATCGAAAAGCGATCTTATTGGGGATAAGCCCACTCTTATTCACTTTTGGTCAGTAAGCTGCGGGTTATGTAAGGAAGCGATGCCTAACATCAATCAATTTCGTGATGACTACAAAGATGAGCTGAATGTCATCGCTGTTCACATGCCTCGTTCTGAAAAAGACTTGGATCTTAACCAAATTAAAGAAGTAGCAGCCGAACACGATATCAAACAGCCGATCTTTGTTGATAATGATCATGCGTTAACAGATGCCTTTGAAAACGAGTATGTACCTGCATATTACGTATTTGATGCAGAAGGAAAGCTTCGTCATTATCAAGCTGGCGGAGACGGAATGAAGATGCTTACAAAGCGTGTTAACCGTGTGTTAGGAAAAGAAACAAAATAAGTGAACAAAAAAACCGGGCGGCTGCCCGGTTTTTAATTATTTATCTGAATGCTCGTTCGATCAATCGAAACATTAACGCCAAAAATTTATAAACAAATAGCCCTGTCATTGCACCTATTCCATTCAGTAGAATGTCATCGATATCAAAGATGCGTTTTGCATATTCATATTGCAATATTTCAATCAAAAAGCTAGTACCAAAACCAAGTACAAACATGAACCGCCAAGAATTAAATACTCGGAATATCAAAGGGAGCAATAGACCAAAAGGCAAAAACAGGATTACATTACCGATAATGTTCTTAAAAATTAGCCAATAATCATGACTTCTCCACATCAGCCTTATGCTATCGAACAAGACAAGGTTAGCTGATTTTCCATACACATATTCGTTAAAGGAGAAAAGCGTGGCTTTAATAAGAACGGCAAAATAAACGATAAAAAGAAGCGCCCCAAAAATACTGAACATCACTCTGACTTTTTTTTTCATACTGCCTTTCTCCTGCCTTTTTCAAAGAAATTCCCATAAGTGCCTTTTTAGTGTAACACGCCAAGCTCTTAAGGAGATACAGGTAAAAGACACAAAATTTCTCCTGTAAATATCTATATTTTAAGCTGTTGTTTTTTTACGTGTCTTCTTGACTACAAAGAATAAAACGATTGCTACAACAATAATCCCAGCGACCGGCAGCATATATTCCTCCGCCTTTGCTCCAACATCTTTCCACTGAGGTCCGAACTGTTTCCCAAGATAGATGTAGAATGCTGTGATTGGGAACATGGCGATAAACGTATAGATTGAAAAGACCCATACATTCATTTTAGCCATGCCACATGGAACGGAAATCGTTGTTCTGACACCTGGTAAAAAGCGACCAAAAAAAGCTACCCCTGCACCATACTTATTAAAAAAGCGGTCTGCCGCATCGATTTCTTTTTCTTTTATAAACACATATTTACCGTATTTGATCAAAAACGGTCTGCCGCCATATCGTCCTAATGCATAGAGGGTCAGAGGTCCCAATGTGCCTCCAACTGTTCCAGCTATGACAGCAAGCCAATAGTTCATATCACCTTCATATACCCAAAACCCTGCGAGCGGCAAAACAAGCTCTGCTGGGACAAATTCAAATGTAAGTGCAATAATTAATCCTAAATAAGAATATTGTTTTAAAAACTCAATAAATGAGAGAATAAGTTCTTCCATCCTTATCGCCCTCCCTTTCTATTCGTTCAAGCATAACGAGAAACATTATAACACATGTATGAATCCCCATTAAACTTTTCGTAAAACCGTCAAAAACATGTGCTTTTTGTTGTATGTAGATCTGTGGTTTCATGGGAAAAATACATGGGTTCACAAACGTGTTGGTCCATCATTCCGAAGTGGCCTGTTAGGCACATCTGCATAAAAAAAGCCGCCCTGTATAGGACAGCTTTCTAACCACTCGCTTAGATTAATGAAAGTCATTTTTCTTGTTCGAAGATTTGCTCGTTTTGTGCTGACTGTCATTTTTGTTGTTCTTATTGTTGTGGGTCTGTTTGTTGCTTTTTCCCATATCAATAATACCTCCTCACGATAAGGTATTATTAGCATGTCCTAGGATTCCGCCTTTAACAAGCCCCTTTTCTTGGCAAAATCAATCTTATATTTATGAAAGGTTGCATTAAGCACACCACCTGATAGTAAGACGATACCTGTCAAATAAAACCACAGCATTAAAACAATAATGGCACCGATACTTCCATAAGTAGCTGTATAATTACCAAAATGATCAACATAAAAAGCAAAACCTAATGATACAATTTGCCATAAAAACGTAGCAACAAGTGAACCGTACCAAATCTCGCTGTATTTTAGTTTTTTGCATGGAGCAAGATAATAAAGAACAGAAACAACGGTAGAAATAAGGAAAAAGCTAATCAACCATCTCAATACTCCCCATATCTGTAAAAACTCCTCGCTTAATCCTAAGTAAGAAAAAGCAGCATTTCCAAGCATCTTACCGAAAACCGGAAAAACCAATGCAACGATAAAAGCAAAGATTACTCCAAACGTTAAAAAAATGGCTAACAGTCTTGTTTTAATAAAACTTCGGCATTCTTCTACCCCATATGCTTCATTAAGTGTCTTGATCACAGCATTGATCGCATTAGATGCAGACCAGATAGTAGCCAAGATTCCTATCGATAAAAGTCCTCCGCTTCTTCCTTCTAGTACGGCAAGTAAGTTTTCTCGTACAGAGTCCATGGCTTCTGCCGGTACAAAATGTTCAAGAAGATTTAGTGCTTCATCTGGTTCTATAAAGAAAGCACCTAACGTTAATAGGAAGATTAGAAAAGGAAAAAGGGAGAGCAAAAAATAATAGGCAAGCTGAGCGGCAAGCCCAGTTACGTCTCCTCTTTGAAAACCATGCATGAACTCGATTCCAAATGATTTAGCTTTCATATTTTTAAGAATGTGCCATAAAGTCAATGTTCCTCTCACCCCTAACGTTATTGTTTAGTTCCTTTATCATTCCCTTTCATAGGGGGGATAAAAACTTTTTTTAGGATAAGTTTATAATTTTTTATAATGGGTAACTTAAGAATAATTCCATATTACAACACACAAAAAAAAAGGAGGAATTTTACATGAGTTTATTATGGGCACTTATAATTGGAGGAATCATCGGTTGGTTAGCAGGTCTTTTAACAGGACGTGACGTACCAGGCGGAATCATCGGGAATATCATCGCAGGTTTTGTTGGTGCATGGTTAGGTGGATTATTGTTAGGTGACTGGGGACCAACGGTAGCAGGATTTGCAATCATTCCAGCTATTATCGGTGCAATCGTAGTCGTACTTATCGTAAGCTTTATCATGCGCAGCATGCGTAGCCGTGCATAATAAGTATAAGTATCTATAACACATAATCCATTCGTAAAGAAAGCTGGTTCAAGTTGATCTACGATCATCTTGGACCAGCTTTTTTATTATTCTAAAATCTTTTTTTAAACACATAACTCGGCTTTTCATAATGCATTTTTTCTTCATAGAAACGATGAGCATCCACTCGGTTAACATTAGAACTTAACGCAACACAATTGCAATTATTCTGGAGCGCAAAGGATTCTAAAAAGGCAAGCAGTTCTTCACCATACCCTTTAGATCGTTCTTTTGAGTCTGTAATGAGATCATACAAATAAACATGTTTCCCATCATAGAGATTTGTAAGAATGGCAAACCCGGCTAATGCGACAACCTTACCTTCATTAAAATTTGCAAATAACGTATAGCCTTCTTTCTCCATTTGAAGAAACAATTCATAAAATAAGTCCTCTGAAAGATGTGTCCGAAGCTGATTCATTACAGAAAACGCTTCACGCACTTCGTGTTCTGCAGATAACTGCCTGATCTCTCCCATTTCATTTCCCCTTTTTTATAATGACTCTCTATTTTTTATTTCAATGAATAACCTTTCACAACCTGCTGTTACAAGATCATAAACCTCTTGAAAGTTACCCGTAAAATACGGATCTGGAATATCTTCATACTCATTTTCGGGTACAAAGTCCAAAAGTCTTGCGATCATCCCTGTCTTTGATTGCGCAGCCATCTTATGCATATTGCCGATGTTTTCAGCGTCCATACCAATAATATAATCAAATTGAGTAAGATCATTTGTCTTAACCTGACGAGCTGTTTGACCTTCATATGAGATCTGATTTTCTTTTAAAATGTTCCTTGTTCCTTTATGAGGTGGTTCACCAACATGCCAGTTTCCTGTTCCAGCAGAATCAATTGAAATAAATTCCGATAGTCCTTCTCTTTTTACAATATCCCGAAAAATAGCTTCTGCCATTGGGGATCGGCATATGTTGCCCAAGCATACAAAGAGTACTTTAATCATCAATCATACCCCTTTCCTCTTACCCTTAAAGGTATAACAATTTCATCCAATAATAAAGGGACAATATACACATAATCCTTTTTCGTATACATTGTTGGCTTTTGAAAGTAGTTGATTTCCGCTCCAGGCGGTTCGCTTTCCGCGGGGCAGGCGGTGAGCCACTTTGTACGTTTCACTTTTAAGTTTCTCACCTGTCTAGTTGCAGTGGCTAGCCCCTCGAGGTCAAAAGTTAAATGGCTCAGCAGGCAAAGTGCGCCTTCAAATCCATTAACCTTTTGCTTGTCGGGGCTAAACGAGCCACTTCAACTTTTCGGGCTGCCCGCCTGTCCCACCTTGCACTCCAATCAACATGCAAATGATGAGAATTAAAAAAACCAAAAGCAATAATCCCTAATAAAATCATACAAAAATAAAACCAGGCTGGTTAAACCCGGTTTTATTTAATCAGTTATTATGCTGTTGAATAAAAAATAATTGTTTTGAAAGTTGTTGGAATGGCGCAAAGCGACAGGAGACTCACCGCCTGCCCCGCGGAAAGCGAGCATCTGGAACGGAAATCAACTGCTACCCAGACGACCGAGCTCACGAAAAATTCTGTTTAAGCCAGATATGCCTCTCGAACAGACTCGTTTGTAATGAGTTCTTGACCATGACCTGCCATCACGATTTCACCCGTTTGAAGGACATAACCACGATGAGCAATCTGCAGTGCTTGAAATGCATTTTGTTCCACTAGAAGAATCGTCATGCCCTCTTTATTTAAGTCACTGATAATATCAAAGATTTGCTCCACAATTACAGGAGCTAAACCCATTGAAGGTTCATCCAGCAGCAAAAGACGAGGCTTGGACATGAGCGCTCGACCCATAGCAAGCATCTGCTGCTCACCACCGCTCATTGTTCCTCCCTTTTGAGATAAACGCTCTTTTAATCTTGGAAAGTAGTTAAAGACCTGCTCCATTCTTTCTTTAATGACTTTCTTATCTTTTACAACAAACGCACCCATCTCAAGATTTTCTTTTACCGTTAACTTCGGAAAAATTCTTCTGCCTTCAGGAACGTGGGCAATTCCTGTTTGAGCTGTAAGATGAGCAGGCTGTTTAGAGATATCTTTACCTTCATAGAAAACTGAACCTGTTTTCGGAAGAACCTGACCGCTGATGGTTTTTAGTGTTGTGGATTTCCCTGCACCGTTAGACCCGATTAATGTAACGATTTCCCCTTTTTCAACAGAGATGCTAATTCCTTTTAGCGCATGAATACCACCGTAAAATGTGTTTACATCTTTTAATTGCAGAATACTCATCGTTTTCCTCCTTACGCTGGTGTTACGGCACTTTTTCCAAGATAAGCTTCAATCACTTTTACATTATTGCGGATTTCAGCAGGCTTTCCTTCAGCGATCTTTTCACCGTGATCTAATACAAAAATCTGTTCAGAAATTTCCATTACAAGTTTCATATCATGCTCGATTAAAACGATCGTTAGATCTAGATCTTCTCTCATACGGTGAATAAACTCTGTTAGTTCGCGTGTTTCCCTAGGGTTCATTCCAGCCGCTGGTTCATCTAGTAGAAGCAGCTTTGGTTTTGTAGCAAGCGCTCTGGCAATTTCCAGCCTGCGCTGTGCCCCATATGATAAATTTTGTGCATCTTCATTCAAATGCTGAGCCAAGCCGACATATTCAAGCCAATGGTAAGCCTCTTCCTGTGCCAAGCGCTCTTCCTCTCGTACTTTTTTTGTTTGAAATAAGGTCCCGACAATTCCTGCTCTAAATTGTTTATGCAAACCTACCATCACATTTTCTAAAACTGTAATATTTGAAAATAGACGAATGTTTTGGAAGGTACGCGCTATTCCGTGTCTCGAAATCTCATGCGGCTTTAATCCGACTAAGGACGTTGAGCCAAGTTGAACATTTCCTTTATCAGGCTGATACACCCCAGTTATTAAGTTGAAAAAGGTAGTTTTACCCGCCCCGTTAGGACCGATTACTGCTGTAATTGAACCTTTTTCAACTGCCATATCCACTGAATTCACGGCGACAAGACCGCCAAATTGTTTTGTAAGATTGCTAACCGTTAAGATTGACATGTGTATATCGCCCCCTATGCCTGAAACCCTTTGTCAGGTTCCACCGTAATCTTTTCTTTTCGATGCTTTTCCGATCCCTCTTTAAGTGATTCCTCATCAAAGACAGGGTTTTTAGCAGGAATTAATCCTTGAGGGCGATAGATGGCAAAGATAATGAGGATTGCACCAAAGATAAATCGCTGCATTTTGGCTGGAGCGAGTGCCTCTGGGAAACTGATTACACCATCTAGACTCAATTGATTTAAATAGTTTGTCACTTCAGTAAGTACTTGCAAGTTGAGAATCGTAATGACAGCAGCACCTAGAATGACACCTGGTACACTGCCCATTCCTCCTAAAATAACCATTACAAGGATGGTGATTGACTCTAGTAATGTGAAGCTTGTCGGGTCAACAAAGGTCTGTTTCGCTGCAAACACAACCCCCATCATTCCTGAAAAAGAAGCCCCTATTGCAAATGCTAATAGCTTCGTCCGCACAAGATGTATGCCCACTGATTGTGCAGCAATTTCGTTTTCTCTTACCGCTTTCCAAGAACGGCCGATTTTAGAAAACTCAAATCTTCTAACAGCCAAAATAACAAGGAACAAGATGGCAAGAACAATAAAGTAGAATTGGTTTGGATACACAAATTGATACCCGAATATTTCTGGCGGTTTAACAGACGCTAAGCCCATTGCACCGTTTGTAATATTTACAGGCTTATCTAAGTTGTTGAATACGATTCTGATAATCTCTCCAAAACCAAGCGTAACGATAGCCAGATAGTCTCCTTTTACACGAAGTACAGGAATTCCTAATAAGACCCCGAAAAGTGCAGCGACAAAACACCCTATCAGAATAAAGATCCAAAAGCTTTCGCCTGTTAAAGGAAACGTTCCGAATGGCATAAAGTTGGCAGCTTGTCCTGTTGCAAAAATACCATACGTATAAGCCCCTATTGCAAAGAAAGCGACGAACCCGAGATCTAGCAAACCTGCTAAACCGACTACAATGTTAAGTCCTAATGCCATCGCCACATAGATTCCAACAACTGTGGCAACTTCCATATAGGATTGATAACCTGGTCCTGTACTTGAAACAAAGGGAATGACCCCAATCAGAACAACTCCAGCAATCAGCCACTTTAGGCGGTCCGGCAATTCTGTATAGTACAGAATCAATAATGAGAATAGAAGCAAAAGAAAAGCTGTAACTGAGGCTTGAGCAAGATACAGGCTCAACGAAGTTACCAATACATAAAGGACGAGCAGAATCATTTGTGCCATCTTGTTGCCTTTTAATTTACTTGTCAGCTTTTGCATGGCTCTTCACCTACACTTTCTCAGTAACTGCTTTGCCAAACAGTCCTTCTGGTTTGAAAATCAAGACAATAATTAAGATTGCAAATGCAAATACATCTTTATATTCAGCCCCAAAGATGCCTCCTGTTAACAGCTGCAGATTTGCTGCTGCGAACATTTCTAAAATACCTAACATGAGCCCGCCGGCCATAGCACCACGAATATTTCCAATTCCTCCAAGTACAGCGGCTGTAAATGCTTTTAATCCTAAAATAAAGCCGATATACGGGTCGATGGTTCCATACTGAACAGCAAACAGAACGCCTGTCGCTCCACCTAATGCTGAACCGATAAAAAAGGTAAGAGAAATGACTTTGTTCACATTAATCGACATAAGAGAAGCTGTTTCACGATCTTGAGCCACTGCACGCATCGCCATGCCCCACTTCGTTTTATTAACGAAAAAATCTAATCCAACCATCATGATGACAACAGCAACGATCAGAATCAGTGTTGATGTTTTAAAAAACGCATCACTGAAGGAAGAGGAGATACTCGAAAATTTAATGGAAAATTTCTCATTGAACATGGATGGCCCAGTTAAAATATAGTTGCCTCTTTTGTATTCTGTAATGAAACGAACGAGATCCTGCAGCAGGAACGATACTCCAATTGCTGAGATCAGCGTAATAAGTTTAGGAGAATTTCTGAGAGGTCTGTACGCCATCCGCTCAATGCCAACACCCATAAAACCTGTTAGTATCGATGTAACAACAAGCACGAGGATCAATGCGAGTACGGCAGGCATAGCGGCCAACCAGCCCATTCCAGTCATCAGAATAAGCATCGCTACCCCTATAAAAGCACCTGTCATAAAAATCTCACCATGCGCAAAATTGATAAGTTCCAATATTCCATAAACCATCGTGTACCCAAGAGCAATTACCGCGTAAATGGCTCCTAGAGCAATTCCATCGACAAGAACTTGAGGCAGACTTTGTAAAATTTCAGCTAACATAAATATTCCTCTCTTTCAAAACTAGGGAGTATGTGTGTAAAAAAGAAGAGGGATATGGCCATTAGGGTCATTCCCTCTCCTGTAAACATAGGTTTACTTACTGATTTCGCCTTCTTGAACTCCTGGATATTTAGCTTCACTGAACTTGTAGATATAAACTTTTGCAAATTTGTTGTCACCGATATCATCAAAGCCAACCTTCGTAACAACACCTTGGAAGTCTTGAATTTTACGAACTTCTTCTGCAACCTTCTCACGGGATGGAAGATCTCCATCACTTCCTTCAATCGCTGCCTCTAAACCTTTTAATAGAACGCTCATAGAATCATAGCCGTAAGCAGAGTAGGATTCTACGTTCTTGTTGAACTTTTCTTTGTATTTTGAAGAGAATGCCTGGCCATCTGAAGATTTGCTAGCGTCAGCTGCAACAGATGTGTAGTATACGTTTTTAACAGCGTCACCAGCGATTTCAACAAGCGTAGAAGAATCCATTCCGTCTCCGCCCATGAATGGAATATCGATTCCTTTGTCACGAGCTTGTCGGATCAACTGACCGCCCTCCGTATACAGTCCGCCAAAGAATACTAGATCAGGTTTCTTTGACAATACCTGTGTAAGGACTCCGTTAAAGTCTTTCTCACCAACGGTAATTCCTTCGTAACCAAGAATTTCAGCTCCAGCATCTTCAGCTGCTTTTTTGAACGCATCTGCAAGACCTGTTCCATAAGCTGTTTTGTCCTGGACAACGAAGATTTTCTTAGCTCCTAATTTATTAATCGCAAAGTCTGCACCTGCAGGACCTTGAAAATCATCACGTGCTACGATACGGTTTACTGTTTTAAGTCCGCGATCTGTTACTTCCGTTGCAGTATTTGCTGGAGAAACCATCGGCACTTTATACTTTTCATAAACTTCAGATGACGGGATAGATACGCCAGAATTCAAGTGGCCTACAACTCCAAGAATGGATTTATCTGATCCAATAAGCTGTGCGTTGGCTACACCTTTTTTAGGGTCTGCTTGATCATCATAAGGCTGAAGCTGAAGCTTGTACCCTAAGTCTTCAAACTTCTTCTTGTTCTCTTCCAATGCAAGTTGCGCACCTAACTTGATGGATTCACCTAGTGTTGCACTTCCACCTGATAAAGGAGTTTGCGTTGCGATCTTAATAACTTTTCCGCTTCCTCCTCCACTGCTGCCTTCTGATCCCCCAGAAGCATTACAGCCTGCCAAAAGACCTAGTGATAATGCAGAAGCTGCTAATACTTTTAACCCTCTCTTAATCCCCACCTAAAATCCCCCTTGTATGAATATTTTGATAATTGCTACTATTTAAAAAAATAGTACATGAATATCTGAAAATAGACAACTAAATTTTAGAAAAAATAGATGATTTATATTAAATTTAAAAGTTTTCCCTATTATTCAACAAATTTCTTTGTTGTTTGTTTTTTCTAGAACTAAAGTAGGAAGTTAAAAAAGATCCACTGATTTGTTCAGTGGATCTTGATAATTAAGTATATTAATTTGTTAGTATTTTCACATGATACTTTCGTTTACGGGGTCCGTCGAACTCACAAAAATAAACACCTTGCCACGTCCCCAAGAGAAGATGGCCGTTCTGGATAAATACGACTTGAGATGAACCAACTGTACTTGCCTTTAAGTGTGAAGCTGAGTTTCCTTCTGCATGACGATACTTTGGATGCTCCCACGGATACACTTCATCCATTCGCATGAGCATATCATGGACTACATCGGGATCTGCATTCTCATTAATCGTAATTCCTGCTGTAGTATGCGGACAGTATATGTACATGACTCCATCGCTCACCCGCTGCTCTTCAAGATAGGCCTCTAGTGTACTCGTAATCTCATACATTTCATCTCTTTTATGCGTTTGGATCGTAAAAACTTGAGACAAATCCATCCCTCCTCTATCTTCTTATTTGATAACAAGGTATGAAAATCCTTTTAATAACCTTAAATCTAATGGTTATATCTGCTAATGTGAATATATTTCATTTAATGTGAAATTAATTCATGTAACGTGAAATTATCGAAAATAACGTGAATATATTCAAAATAACGTGAAATTAATTTTGAGTGTGTGATTTAGATACACATAATCAATTTTTGTTCTTTTCAAGCGGACAATTGACATATAATGAGTGCAAAAAAAATAGAATGACCCTAAAAAAGGCCATTCCTTATCATTATCCTCTATTTACGGTGAACGCGCGTACGATCTCCAGCGATTTTTTTCCACTTCGCACGTTCGGCGAGTGCTAGCTTTTGATCTTCTTTACGGGCAAAGTACGCTAACTCGCGTTGCAGTTTCACGAAACTAGTATAGCGCTCTTCGCTCAATTCGCCATTTTCGATCGCTTCTTGCACTCTGCATCCTGGTTCATTTTGATGAGTACAATCACGGAAACGGCATTGTTCTGCAAATCCTTCAACGTCTTGAAAGCTGTGACTTAAGCTGTTCTCGCCTTCCCAAAGCTGCAGTTCTCTCATTCCAGGCGTATCGATTAAAATACCTCCGCTCTCGAGCACGAGCAGTTCTCGGTGAGTCGTCGTATGCTTTCCTTTGCCATCCTCTTCGCGAATCCCATTTGTTTTTAATACCTCTGACCCAAATAGCTTGTTTGCAAGCGTTGATTTACCAACACCTGAAGAACCTAATAGGGCAACGGTTTCTCCTTCTGTAATATAAGAAGAAAGAGCATCAAGACCTGTTCCTGTTTCGGCACTAACCGCAAAAGTAGGAACACCAAAAGCGATCGTTTCTACTTCATCTAAATATTTCTGTATGTCTTCACATAGATCCGCTTTACTTAGGACGATAACAGGGGTTGCGCCGCTTTCCCAAGCCATCAAGAGATAACGTTCGAGTCTGCGCAGATTAAAGTCTTGGTTCAGTGCATTCACTAAGAAGACCGTATCTACGTTAGTCGCTACAATCTGTTCATCAGTTGTAAGCCCAGCTGCTTTTCGAGAAAACTTGCTCTTGCGCGGCAGGATTCCATGAACATATGCCTTTCCTTCTTGGGGATTAGCCTGAACAGCAACCCAGTCTCCAACCGCTGGAAAGTCATGTCTACCTGTAGCGTTAAAACGGATTTTCCCTGTTATTTCTCCTAGCATTTCACCGTGTTCGGTAAGAACGGTATAAAGCCCTTTATGTTCTATACTAATTCTTCCTGGAATAAAATGATGACTTTCGTATGCTTTAAATGATTCTTCAAATGTTTGATTCCAACCTAGTGATTTTAAATTCAATGTGATACCCTCCGAATAAATGTTGTCAATTTTTTTATAAAAGAAAAAGAACCTATCTACTTAGGTTCTTTACAAAAAGATGGGTACACAAATACCCCTTCTTCATATAAAAAACCATGGCACTGGAGTACAGCCCATGGTTCGAATGACAAATTTAAGCGAAGAATGACATACGCAAAAAAATTATTTGCGTTTCTCCATTGTCCCAATAGGCTGTACATGAAATACACTCTCTGAAGTCAATCCATTAAGTTGTCTCATCATACATCCCTCCTTGGGTTTCATTAAAATTACTTACTTCACTTCTCCACTATAACAGTATATGCATAAATTGTAAATAGATGCATATTTTTTATTTTGAAACCGAATTTCCTTTATACCCAGTTATAATTCGCTTAATCATCGCTATATCCATATTTAATGGTTTAGCTTCGATCTCTTTTAGTAATTGCTGCGTGTTAGAGTCATCAAATGTAATGTTGCGATTCAGATAATTTTTATAAACATCAATAACACCGTTTAACAGCTTTTCCTCTTCGTTTAAAAATGGTTCATAATCGTAAGGAGCAAGCTTAAAGAGCCCGAGTCCCGCTTTGTCCCTCATGATCTGAAAAACATCAGCACTCAGGGGTGCTTTGCTATTTGTAATGTGGTATATGTTACTTTCTCTGCCCTTTTTTAACACACCCGACAAAACATCTGCTACATAGTCAACCGGCACAAGATTTTGTGTACTATCTTCTTCACACAGCAAGTGAAAAACACGATTACCGATTCCTTTACGCTGAAATCTCTTCTTAAATACTTCAAGACTTCTAAGCAGACCGTACAATGTGAACTTAGAATCCGCTTCCCCTGTCACCGAATCACCAATTATGATTGCCGGTCTTAAGATTGTTACATGAAAGTGATCCTTATATTCCATACAGAGATGTTCCGCTTTACATTTACTCTCTTCGTAAGGGTTGTTAAAGTGATTATCTATATCATGCAGCTCTTCTTTTGCAAACTCGTCCTTCCCAAGCGTATAAGCTGTGCTTACATAATAGAATTGGGAAACACCCATTTTCTTTGCTGCATCAAGGGAATGGTGTGTTCCCGTATAATTTATTTCAAAAAGTTCATCTTTAAGATCCAAATCAAACTTCACAAGAGCGGCCATGTGATAAAAAACATCGATTTTACCCGCAAGATCTTGTTCTGTTTCTTGAGTCATACCTAAATGAGGGAGTGTAATATCCCCTTGAATAATATGAATATCGCTGTTCCATTCAGCCGTCTTCAAAAGAAGCTGTTCAGCTTTTTGTAAGTTTCGCGCCAGCACATAAAGAGTATGTCCTTCACGTGCTAAGTTTTGAATTAAGCGACCACCTAAAAAACCAGTTGCTCCGGTAAGAAAAATATTCATTAAGCCGTTCCTTCCTATTCCTATATCAGCATACTTCTTATATAGAATAACACAACATCACTACGATGGTGCCGGTTTCATAAGATATGCAAGATATAGCAAAAAAATAAAGCTGCGATAAGCAGCCTTATTTTTCATCATCTGGTTTCGCTATATTAACAGCGGCCATCTCACTATTCATGTAATCAGTAGGATGCCCATCTGTTTCTTGATTTTCATCATAAAAATAGGCATTGATCTCCTGCTCTGCATGAGCAGTTGGATCTTCATATGGTTTATTCTTTCTTTTGTTGTCCACAGCTACTCTTCCTTTCCACATGCTTCACAAGCATTAAATACTTCTTCATATTGTAATGTTTCATTGGCATCGAATGTGTAGTTGCAGAATTGCACAATTCCATTCTGGTCAATAACAAAACAAGAACGTATGGCAGTCCCATTTTCTTCGTTTAAGACACCGAACTGTTTTGTCACTTTTTTATGCCAATCTGCTAAAAGTGGGTACGGAAGGGTTCCAAGTGCTGCAGCAAAAACATTATGAGAATAAATATGGTCAACACTAATCGCAAGCACTTCAGTATTGGCATCTTTAAAACGTTGGTAATCCTCTTTCCAAGAGGTTATTTCCTTTATTCACCCAGGAGTGAAATCCAAAGGGTAGAAGGCCACAAGTACATTTTTCTTCCCTTTAAAGTCAGATAACGAAATATCTTTTTTCAATGTGGATGGCAATGTGAATTCTGGTGCATGATCACCCTTTTTTAACAATAAACCCACCTCCTTGCATCATAAGAATATACTTCCCTGATCACATAAAAGAAAACGTTGGAATATTTAGTAATTGTGATGACTAGAAAGCTGAATGAAACGCTGAAGACCTATAAATAAGCATCAAGACTTATAAATTTTTTTGAGGACTTATAAAAAAATTTAAAGACTTATAAAATTTTTTCAAGACTTATAAAAGAAAACTACAGTACAAAAAAGCCAGGGACCGCGAATCCCTGACTTCATTCTTACTATTTTGTTTCAGTTTCTACTACAATGTTAACTGTTTCTTCAGTTGTATCTTCTTCAGTAGCTGGAACTTCAACCACTTCCGGTGCATTTTCTTCAACCACATCTTCAACTGCTAAAATGGCTGCGTTGATTGCTGCATGAAGCTTTGCATTCTCAGAAGCGTGCTCAGCTGCTAATGAACGAATCTTGTTCAAAAGTGCAGCAACTTCTTCCTTAGTTGTTGTTTCTTCAGTTGCCGGAGCTTCCTCTGTTACTTCTTCCTCAGTCGCAGTTTCTTCAGTTGCCGGAGCTTCCTCTGTTACTTCTTCCTCAGTCGCAGTTTCTTCAGTTGCCGGAGCTCCCTCTGTTACTTCTTCTTCAGTAGTAGTCTCTTCAGTTGCCGGAGCTTCTTCCGTTACTTCTTCTTCAGTAGTAGTCTCTTCAGTTGCTGGTGCTTCTTCCGTTACTTCTTCTTCAGTCGTAGTCTCTTCAGTTGCTGGTGCTTCTTCGGTTACTTCTTCAGTCGTTGTTTCAGCATGAACAGCAGCGTTTGGTGCAGCATGCAATTTTGCGTTTTCACTTGAACGCTCAAATGCATTAGAATTAATTTTGTTTTGAAGAGATTTGTTTTCTTTTACTTCTTGTTCAACAACTTCTTCTGTTGTAGTCTCTTCAGTTGCCGGAGCTTCCTCAGTTACTTCTTCCTCAGTCGTAGTTTCTTCAGTTGCCGATGCTTCTTCTGTTACTTCTTCTTCTGTTGTTGTTTCTTCAGCTGCTGGTGCTTCTTCTGTTGTTTCAGCATGTACAGCCGCGTTTGGTACAGCATGCAATTTTGCGTTTTCACTTGAACGCTCAAATGCATTAGAATTGACTTTGTTTTGAAGAGATTTGTTTTCTTTTACTTCTTCAACATCTTCAGAATCGTCTTCGTCAGAATCGTCATCTTCTTTAACTGCATCCTCGTCAGCAATTACATCTGGTTGATCTTCTTTTTTAACTGGATTATCTTCATTTTCCTCTTGAACCGCTTTATCTTCTGAGTCTTCGTCTTCATCATCTTCTTTGATAACTTTTTCGTCAGAGTCAACATCAGAATCTTCGTTGCGAGTAGCATCCTCTTCTTCAGTCACTGTATCTTCTGTTTTACCATCTTCAGTATCTGTCTCAGGAATGTCAATTTCAATTACTTCTTCCTCAACAGGTACTACAACTTCTTCTGCTGGTTCTTCAGTTACAGGTTCTGTTACAACTGGTTCTTCTGTCTTTGTTGGTACAGCATGAACCGCTGAGTTTGGAGCAGCATGTTTCTTTGCAGTTTCACTTGCATGTGCAGCTGCTTGAGAATGACTCTTGTCTTTCACAGGCTTTTCAGCTTTAGCTGGTTTAGCCGTTTTTTCCGTTTTAACTGGCTTTTCAGCTTTAGCTGGCTTTTGAACCTTTACTGTAACCTTAGCTGGTTTTGCAAGGTTTTCTTCCTTAGCTTGTACATTTCCTTGAGATGCATTTGCGTTTTGAGCAGCAATCGCTTTCTCAGATTTATGACCAGCCGCTTCAGCAGCACCTGTTCCTACAACAGCTGCAAGAGTTAATGTTCCAGCAAATACTAAAGATTTTACAAATGTACGGTTGACTTTTTTCATTATAATTCGCTCCTTAAATTTTCAGATAGTTGTTTTACATCACACAATCTTTTTGAAAAATTAAAGAGCTTTTTTCTGGTGGTTTCGATGGCGGTGCGTTCACCCATTGACTTCTTAAGAGGTCCATTCTGTTAAAATACACAGAAACCTTTTCATTGTCAGCAAAGATCAAAGGCAGAACTAAATTAGCTTTTACATTAGCTAAAGAAGTTGCACCTGTCCCGCCATCCGTGTTTGTGGATGATTGGGAAGATCCTTGTCCTGATGTCGCTGGAATTGCCTTAGAATCTTGTGGTTTTGGATTTGGTTTAAAAGGCAGCTTCTGAGGAAGTTTAGACACAGCGTTTTTCTGCTGTATCACTTTCTTATTCTTAGAAACGCCCTTCTCCCTTTGTTCCGTAACTGTTTCTTTAAGCATTTCAGCATGGGTTAAAGGTAATTTTCTATGTAAAACGTTTGTTGTTTCAGCCTGTTTTATTTGAGGCTGTTTTATTGGAACATTCTTTTCAATATGTCTTTGAGGAACTGGTTTTTTTACACTGCGTACGTTCTTAGTATCCGGAACCGTTTTCTGCTTTGAAACAGCACTAGGTTTCACTTTTCTCACTTCAGAACTTACCTCAGAACCTTTAGAGTCAGGTCTAGTCGCATCAGCTTTCTTTCTAACAACTTCCGAAGACTGTGTTTTCGCCATTCTCTCTTGTTGTTTTGTTGCTGGTTCTGACGATTGTTCTTTTGCTTTTCCTTGTTGGCCGGCTTGCTGACTATTTTGTTCAGCAGCTGGGTTTTGTTTCGCTGCAGGTTCCTTCTCAGCAAAAACTTCAGCAGGTATAAAAAGGACGGCACCCGCGATCAAACTCTGCATAATGAGGTTTGGTATTCGCATAAATTCACCTCCCTTCTTTCAACTATATAATACATACAGTACATGAAGTATTTGTCGGTCTTTGTCCAAAATAGTCAATCCTTCCTAATCAAGCCAATATTTCAATTAAAAGCAAGAGGGATTTTGTCTTAAAAATGTTTTTGCACATCATCAGAAAGCAAACATTCTGGAGCTAACAATTTTTTACATGCAGTATATGAAACTTTCGTGTTAAGATATCGTATATTTCTCTTAGAGAGGTAAGGAGGTTTTTATATGAGAAGTGCGAATCCTGCATTGAAAGGTTCAACTTTTGATAAATTTAGAGGAACGTCTTACAGTAAAAGAATGACACTGTCAGGAACCGTTTATAAGACGTTTATTTTACTTGTTGTATTGATGGCAACTGCGATATTTACATGGTATCAGTACCATTTAGGAAACCCGGTCGGCCATTATATTGTTATCGGTATGATTGGAGGACTCGTAACAGCTTTAATCGTTGCTTTCGTTCCTAAAACCGCCCCTTTGCTTGCCCCGGTATATGCTGCGTTGGAAGGTCTTGCTGTCGGAGGAATCTCAGCTAACTTCGAGTCGCAATTTAATGGAATCACATTGCAAGCTGTAGCATTAACATTCGGGACTCTGTTTGCCTTGCTGCTTGCTTATATGTTCAGAATCATTAAAGTAACCCATAACTTTCGATTGATTGTATTCTCTGCAACAATGGGAATTATGCTTGTTTACTTAACTAGTTTTATATTAGGCTTTTTCGGAATGAGCGTTCCTTATCTTCACAGTACAGGGCCGATCGGTATAGGAATCAGCTTATTCATCGTCGTGATCGCCGCACTGAATCTTGTGCTTGATTTTGACTTTATTGAATACGGAGCAGATCGAGGTGCACCTAAGTATATGGAGTGGTACGGAGCATTCGGGCTTATGGTCACATTGATCTGGCTGTATTTTGAGATTTTGCATCTGCTTGCTAAATTAAGAAACCGTTAAAAAAAAACTTGGCTGACGCCTGGTCATTTTCGCGTCAGCCTTAGTTGTCCTTATGCTGTTATCCTAAACTTGTTGCCACGCCGAAAATCACTGTGCTAACAAGTTATAGAATAAAAAAGAGAAGCCGATCACGGCTTCTCTTTTTTTTACGTTACTATCATTATCCATCTATAGATCGTCCAGCACCCCACGCCTATATTTACAGCGTAAAGTGCGATCCCCATTCCTTTCTTAGGAGGGGTAATCAGCTGCAAAGCATATAAGATACCCCATAGTATGAGGATAAGTACCGCCCATACTAAACTATTATAATTACCCTGCTTGAGAGCTCCATAACTAAAGATCCACGTATAAGGGAAAAGCAAAATACCTGTAGCAAAGTACATTCCATGAATCCCATGTCTTTGATATATATTTGAAAATGGAGCCGATTTGCTGGCTAAGTTGTACAATAATGTGATTCCAACACCAAATCCGAGAAAGAATACAACTTGAAAGATCTCATAAAAGAAATTAGGCAGAATTTGAAATGCGTCCATCCACAACAATCTGCTAAAAAATAATGCGGTTAAGCCCACCAATACTCCTGGTATCGAGTAAATCATTCTTATTCCTTTCCAAACGGTGAAACCTAACAAGAATAAACCATAACAAAAAAACAAAAAACCCAGCAGTTTGCTGGAAAAGAGAATCAAAAAGCTATATAAACAGAGAAGAACGGCAAACGCAATATGAAAGATATAATCATATTTTGTATGCTCAAGCCTTACGAATGTAGTATTTATTGGAAACATGCTGCACCTGCCAAGACGAGTCGTGTTTATACATTTATCGTCAAAAAAGAGTCTTTTGTTAACTATTCCTTTGGCACTTTAACAACACCCCGTATGTGCCATAGGTGTATGAGCTCTAATCGTTTCCGATATTGTTTCGCTTGAATCCTGCCTTTTTTGTATCTCTTTTTTAACAACTGCATGTAATCTTCAATCTTCATATGATAATCATCCATTCTATTTACCCACCCTCACCAATTATCTCATTGTCATATTCCCGAAATGAGTCGGAATGTAACATGAAAAATTAAAAAATCAGTGGTTGTAGTGAGTAATCTTCCGAGAATAGATATTACTCCCCGAGCTTTTTAATATCGTTTAACAAATCAGTGTATACTGCAATGTCATCTAACAAACCACTTTCCTTCAGGAAATCCGGGCTAAATTCTCCATTCTTTACTGCAGTAAGATATTGATCAATGCCATCTTGCAATGTTTGATTATGATCCAACACCTGATTATGAATATCTTCAAAAACGGACGGCGGTGTCAATTCGTTAAAATCTTTTATATCTGCATTTATATCTTGAAGTGCTTTTTCAAGTTCAACACGAGCATTTTGATCAGAGATTGCCTTTTCAGCTAAGCCAGGAATGTCTTTTGAAAATTGTTGTACATCATTGATATATTCAGTTGCTGCTGGTACATAATTCACACCGTTCGTCACGTCTTCTACCACCGAACAACCTGTTAAAACACTAAACGATAATAAAACAGCAATTAATATACTTTTCATAGGATCTCCTCTTTTCTTTGTGATATTAAGAATCTTATCTTACCTTATCTTAAATACGAATTGGCCGAAAGAAAGATTCAAAATAGGACAACCTAGAGATGTAACTATAAAAGAAAGGCTGGGAAAAACGTGACTGAAAAAGATAAAGAATATGAAGGTAAAAGAGATCTTTATTTAGACATCGACAGGATGATAAACGAAGGAATGGCAGGAGGTACTGTTGCCGACGAAGAAGATTTAAGACAGATCAGCTATGATTCAGGAATCACCGATCAGGAAGATCCACCAATAAAAGCAGACAAAAATAAGTAGAGCCGCTCCTTTGGAACGGCTCTTTCTTATGACTTCAGCTTCCTTAATTCACTTAGAACCTCTTCGTATCGATGATCAAGCTTAACTTTTTCACTCTCATTCGTACAAATGGAAAGCTGGCTGATTAGCTCAGTCATCTCGAGCTTCAGTTTAAGGATCTCTTCTTCTTGAGCAGTTTCATCCTTCTCCTGCTTTACGCCCGATGATTTGAATTCGTTATAATTCCCCTCGAACCATATTGCTTTTGGAGGCTGCAACTCCAAGATATGTGTTGCCGTCTTTTCGATTAACCTTCTGTCATGAGTAGCGAGAATAAAAGTTCCTGGGTAAGCCATCAAGACATCTTCCAGCGCTTCTCTCGTGAAAAGATCTAGATAGTTCGTTGGCTCATCCAGCAATAACAAATTATAATCACTCAGAAAAATCTTTGCTAATGCTGTTTTCATTTTTTCTCCGCCACTTAACACTTCAACTTTTTTAAATACATCCTCACGTTTAAACAGCATTCTTGCCAGTATGGTCCTTACCCATGTCTCATCGTATAAACTGTTCTCCATCACGTTCTCAAGAATCGTTTTGGCAGGGTTTAATAGCTCTAGATGCTGATGAAAATAACCAACTTTAAGTTGTTTAGATTTTATAATCTTTTCATTCCCTCTATAGATCTCTTGAAGCAGCGTTGATTTTCCAGTCCCATTCTTTCCGGTTAAAACAATCTTCATTCCTGGTTTAATCGAAAAAGAAAGTTTCCGAAACAACTGACGCTGATCAAACCCGACTGAGAGTTCCTTTACGGAGAGTGCTTGTTTCCCATGAATAACAGAAAAGCGCTGTATATTAAATTCAACTTTTTGCAAATCCACTGGTTTTTCTTTTTTATCAAGCATCTCTATTCTTTTTTCGATTACCTTTGACTTTTTTTCAAGTGATCGTTTTGCACCCTGAAGCTTACCCTTTCCTAACTTCGCTTCACTGTATGACATGCGTGCTGGTTTACCTTTCATGCTTTTTGCTTTTGATGCTTTTTCTTTGGCCGTATTCTCCAGCCTTGTTTTTTCTTTCCTATACTGTTCATATTCAAACTGTTTGCGCTCATCTTTTTGTTTCTTTTGGATGAGATATTCTGAGTAATTGCCGGTATAAGCTGTGAACGTTTGCTGATCTAATTCGATGATCTTTGTGCACACCATATCGAGAAACACTCTATCATGAGAAACGAACAATACAGCTCCCTTAAAGTGAGTAAGAACTTTTGTAAGCTGATCCATTCCCTCAATATCTAAGTGGGAAGTAGGTTCATCAAGGATTAAAATATCAGGATTTTGTTCGAGTGCAGCAGCGATCTGAGTACGTGTTTTTTCACCGCCACTCATCGTTTCGTACGTTTTACCTTTCAGGTCCCAAACTCCTTCACTTTTGGCGTTTATCTCTTTCTCCACGTCATCAAACTGGCTTACGACGGAAAATGACCCGTAATGACGAACAGTTCCTGCATCTGCATCCTCTGTTCCTGTAAGCAGCTTCAAGAATGTGGATTTTCCTGCTCCGTTCATTCCGACCAAGCCGATACGATCTTCAGAAAAAAGTTGCAATGGCTCTGTTTGTCTCAAGATTAAATTTCCTTTATATGACTTTTCTAGTCTGTTTGCTTCTAATAAAAGCATAAAAAAACCTCCCGTTATTACTAGAGAGGTCTGCCCGTAGCCGAAATGATATCACTAAAAAACGTGATTACACGTTTTTTCGCAACAAAAAACAGGCTGTTGTTAAGTCCTAAAAATGGGCAGAGAAATCCTATCTAGCATTCTACTTTTTTATTCAAGTAAATGGCTAAAATAAGATTAATTGCGCATTGGACGTATACACCTGTTCCTTCCGTTATTTTTCTAAATTGTAATCGATATCCTGTAAATTAGTCAAGCGTCCTTGCATCATTCCTGCACCCAGTTCAGATTTACCTTTCGCTGGTTTGCTCCAGGCCGCGAGTCTTTTAATAATCTAATAAATAATAGCCCTTTCCGATAAAAAGCCTGCACAGGTTCCTGCAGAACTTTTACAGGAAGTGTGACCTCACGCTGAAATTCTCCAAGCTGAAATTCCTCGGCATTTAGCCGGTAAGAATCCATCGTTAATGACAATTTCCCTTGTACAGTCAGTTTGAACGGATCGACCATAACCTCAACATCTTCGGTTCGATTCAATCCAGGAAGAGCGAATACACAGCATATTTCCTGAGGTGTTTCATAAATGTTGCAAAGAGGGCTTTCATTTCTTATATCGGCTTTCGTTCCTTGGTTAGGCGTAAAGAACTGATCTCCGAAATATTCTTCAGCCATCCTCTTCCAGTCCATCATTTGCTTCCAAGTGTCCAATTCAATCACCTCTTATGAAGGCGGCCCTAAAGGAACAGAAGGAGCATCTGGATCCGGAATCTGAGGGGCAGGACCTGTAAAACCGCCAGTGTTAAATAGTTGCGAAATCGGCTGAATAACCCCTGCACTCCCTACTTGCAGTACAGATGAGTTTTGTATACCATCGACTCTAATTTGCTGAATGACGATCGTCTGACTAACAAAGAGATTCATTCTTCCTCCTCCTCACTTTCCGGATAAGGATTGGTCAAAAAGTTACGAATATGTTTAACACGAGATTGAAGCTTTATATCATTGACTGAACCGATATGAAGAAGCGCGGAACTAGATACCCCTAGAATATCTACTTTCCCCACCCTAATGAAATGGTTCGCATTATACGATTCTTTGATCTTATACGGGGGACATACGGGCACTAAAACAGGCTGTGAGAAAATTTTGTATTTACTGTAAGGAACATTAAAAGTACCGAACTTTGTACTTTCCCTTTGTATGGCAAGAGCTGCAGAATAACAATTGATTCTATCTGAATCTCCTGTCTGAAAAACAGAAGAAGATGAAAGAGAATTAAGGATTACACAGTCAACCACTGATGTTCTGTACATAAGTCACCTCTATAAGGGAACAAGTGATGTTCCTAAAACAAGTGATTCAGGCGGTGTGTCAAAAGCCGATCCAAGGCTGATGCAATCTACGTCTCCGATTAATACTACTGAAGATAAGCCCACACCAATAATGCTGATTTCCCCAACATACAACTCATGGTTGGTTACGCAAAATTTCATTCTTGTCACCTCCATTAGACTTTGAATCTCTTAAATGGACGATAAATGTTTCGATTCCGCGATAGATGTCTTCTTTTGTTTTTTGAATAATATCTCTTCTGCCTTTTTCATCTTTCGGTTCATATTTCGTAAGGTAGTGTTTAATGCGGCCAGGAACCTGACGCTGCACATCCTCCAATATAAAAATTCGATAGTTCTCATCTAATGGAACATTGATTTTATTTTCAAGAGATTTTAAATAAACTGGAGCTTCTTTTGCGAAAAAATCATCCATCACTTGTATCATCTCACGGTAGTTTGGGTTTTCGATCGAACTTCGCTGCATTTCTCCTGGCATTTGAACTGTATTCTGGCCTAAATTGAATTGTTCGATCAAGTCTTTGCTTTCCGCAGAATGCCCAAGACCAATATGAAGAGTCCCTTCGAGCTTCTCGACTTTTAACTGATCAAACTTGTATTCTACCGTTTGAGGTTTTGAAGAGATTTCTTTCACTTGTTTTTGCAGTCTTTTTATTTGAAGCTCCATCTCTCTGATCTTGTCATTCTGATCTTGTATCATCTGCTGAAGCTTACTTAAATAATAGTTATTTTCTTCGTTCATACGATCAGCTCCTTAGTAAGATGTATGCCCTCTTCCTAAGGAATTTGCTAGTCGTTTAAAAATTTGCTGTTGGACTGTTGTCATTTACATCAGGATCATGCGTATACGTCACATTGTAGCCATTATGCAGACGAAGATTATCACCCGTGTTAAAAGAACCCGCTCCAGCATACGTTTTTGCATAACTAACAGGGCAGATTGTCTGGACATCGCCTACATGAAAGATACTGCCGCTCGATATGGAGTTTACTGATATAGATCCGACTATAGCTGGCATATACGTTCATCCCCACTTTCAAGTACTCCCCACATAGTATGCATTCGCCCATCTTTCTGTGCCTGCACTTAAACATTCACCTTTAGGCTTCTACCTACATAACTTATCTGTAAAGGACGACGTCACACTCGTAAATAAAAATAAGGGGGGTGCTGAAGTGCCCTGTTTAATTGTTGCTCCTATTAACATTAATGCAGCAGAAGGGGTTGTAAATTTCGGTGATACATTAGTAATCAATCCAAAAACGTCAGGCAAAGGATACAACGGTTCCGGCGGAGGAAATACAGGGAACTTTATACAAACAATAAATGTGGTCAGTGCTACAAATACGCTGGACCCTGATGTTTTTGATTCGAACAATGCCGGCAATGCGTAGGGGGAATACGGATGTTTGACAAAGGACCATTGATGCCTTTTTTTAATAACCGTTCTATGGATGACTGGCTAAAATCTTTTGAGCAGTTCGTAAATAAAGGAATGTCCCAATTCGAGCAATATGCGGAACAAATGTCTTTTGAGGTTGATACAGAAGAAACAACAGAAGATTATCGGGTGTATGCAAATTTAAAAGAATATAACCCCGAAGATATTCAGATTGAAGTTCTCAACCAAGGACTTCAAATCAAAGCTCAAAGAGAAGAGATCCGAACGATGAAAAATAAACGAACGGGACATTTTCAAGAAAGAAAGGCCATGAAACGCACTGAGCGGTTCGTTCAGCTGCCTTTTATGTTTCGAAATGAAGATGTAAAGGCTCAATATACAAATGGAATTCTTACGATAGCCGTCAACAAAAATGGCGGGGAAGTGGTGAATCCAACTGTTCCGATTGAGGTCACGAACGAAAACAGTGGTAAAGGTGGCAAAGGCAAGGGGCAGCGCGAGTAGCAATGGTTTCTGCAGCTGCTCACCCTAGCGTTGCTGCTGGTAGTAGCAATGCAGGAAACGGAAATACTAGTGAGGCCAATAACATGAATACGACTACTGGCAAATCTATGACACCGAACAATACTAACGCTACTAACAACGGCAACGGGACTGAATAAAAAAGAGTAGCTCCCGTCTCAAGAAAACTGTCCTCATTTGGAGAAGAAATGTAGTCACAACAAACCATTCAGCAGGTAAGATAGCACTATAATCGGATATGGAATTGACATTAAAAAGACCAGAGTTTTTTCTGGTCTTTTTCTTATATTCTTATTTAATTCAATTAAAGCACCCCGCTTACAGAAAATTGATACAGCATCATTTTTTACGGTACGTGTTCTTTTATTTATTACACTTTCGCTCAATCGAATTAGGTTTTCGCTCAGTCAGGGCTCCGTTTCGCTCAATCGAATGTGGTTTTCGCTCAGTCGGAGCTCCGTTTCGCTCACAACAGAGCTGTTTTCGCTCAGGTAGCGTAGATTTATTAAGCTTTCACCTTACTTTGACGACTACATATTGAGTAACAATCTAATCTCGTGGATTAAAATACGATATTTTAAATAATTGCTGTAAGATTCATTTCTAAATACGGATCAAAATACTGTTTTTTACTTAAAAGAAGCAATTTAATTTTTTTCTATAACGTGTGGTAATCTGGGTGATAATTTAAAACTGGATTTTTTATTAAATTCTCTAGAAAGCGAAAAAAAAACGCAACGAATTTCCGTTGCGATTTATAATCTTAATTCTATGCGATGGCTCGTGTCTTCTTGTTCCTTCCTCAAAGAGAACCCATTAGTCGAAAGAGGAGCTCATCTTTTTTTATTTTCCTAATGTTGGCGCCAACCAAACCTCACCTGTTCCTTCAAAAACATGAAGATATCCTTCTCCACTAGTAGCTGAGCCAATGATAGATGAGGAGGCTCGTTTTACAGAAAAATCGATATCCCCTTTTCTTAAAAGCGCAAAATTGCCATCCACTTGGAGTTTTTCGTTATGAAGCTGTACTTTCATAACTTGCTGCAATGGTACTGGACTTTGAAGGACACAAAAGCCGGATCCTTTTAGCTTTGTTTGAAACAGCCCTTCGTCCCCTTTTATAGAGGAAATAAGTTTTTGCCTTGCCACCCCTAATTGGACAGAAGGCTCCGCTGCGTAAAACATTCCCCTATCTGCGACAACTTCTTCATCATTTAGATTCAGTAATAGATAATGACCGTAAGAAGGTTCAAGGTAGATTTCACCTGTTCCTTCATATAAAGGTTTAAAGAGGGATTCTTCTGTTAACATGTTGGATGCCATCTTCTTCATAAATCCGCCTACTCCGCCTGCATTGCTTTTCAACCCAAGGTCACCTTTCATGAACTGCAGTGCCCCCGCTTCAGCCTGCACAGCTCCCTGTCGTAACGTAATGCGGACTTGCTTTAACGTTATTCCGGTTTCTTTTGCATAATACGAAGAACTTGAACCCGCACTAGTAACGGGTAATTGTTTATATTCGAGGACTTCAAATGTTGCGCGACGCCCTTCTTCTTTTTCTATTACAGTAAAAAGAGATTCATTCACAATTATCACCCTCCTCTTATTAGCATACCAAAGTGTGACTTTGCGTAAACAAAGCATGGTATAATTCACATAACCTGGCTAACGCCAAAAGTTATAAAAGAGAGGTGTGATTTTGAATGCAAAATAAAATCATTCTAGTAACGACTGATTCATTTGGTACTGGTAACGACTCTGCTCTTGGTGAAAACGTAATGGAAACGTATTTTACCGTATTAAAACAACAATCCGATCTGCCGGCTGCTATCTTTTTTATGAATCGTGGCGTTTACTGTCTCACAGAACAATCTCTTTGTTCGCTGCATCTTAAGGAAATGGAAGATAAAGGTGTGAAAGTGTTCGGCTGTAAAACTTGCGTTGACCATTATAATGTGGAAAAGGAACTTGCTGCAGGAGAAATTTCCGGAATGGCGCATTTTGTAGAGCTTTCCGCGAAGTACGAAGTCATCACGATCGCGTAGTACATACCCTTTTGAAAGTAGTTGATTTCCGTTTCAGGTGCTCGCTTTCCGCAGGGCAGGCGGTGAGCCACATTTGGACGTTTCACTCTTAAGTGTCTCACCTGCCCGCCTGTCCTGCAGGAGTCTCGCACCTTACACTACAATCAACAATAATAGGAGATAACATTTGAAAGCAACAAGCTTTTAGAAAAACATTCGCGCAACTATTCTTTGCATCCGCGCAGTAGAATGCAGTCTACGCACATCCAAGCGTCAATTGTAATTTGCGCGCACAGCACAGCTATTTACGCGGAACAATATAGGCAATTTTTCTGACTTCTATGCATGACTGTTTGGCTATACAAGCTTGATCTTTAGTATAGTTTCCTGACCATGAAAAAGCGTACATCTCATATGTCAGATGTACGCTTTTTTCCTATTTATCTTCTTTCTTCCCTGATAATTCTTTTCTCACGTGCTGTCTGTTCGTTACGGATGCCTGGTTCTTCTCTGATAACGGTCTCTCTGTGAACAGGTTCTTTTCTTACAGAGAAGAGTCGTTTCAGAAGCATGCCCACTACTCCATACACAATAATCGCAACGATCGTGGACAATTCAACCACGAACCCATTTGCGAGTTCTAGGTTAGGAAAAATGGCTGCAAAAGGTAACAGCAGCGGTTGACTTAGTCCGTAAATAAGCTGTGCGAATGTCGCTCCTTCATTTGCATTAAACAACTGAAAAATGAATCGTAAAACTAAGATAAGCTGAATGATACCAACAATAAATGAAATAATTGTAGCGGGTACTGTACGTCTCATAGCAAGTCCCTCATTTCATTGGATTTGCTTATGTACATACCCTGTTTTAACCAATATTAAGCATGATGAATAGGCTTGCTGTTCTTGTCATGCTGAAGCAGCCAATTCTCTGTAAACTCCACTAATTCTTTCTGTGGCATCAACCTGCACTCAGCGAGTCCAGCCTTTCCTTTGCTTACAGGGTGACCTGTTTTTTCGTATGCCATTCCAATCTCTTCAAATAGTTCTTCTCGATAACTAACCTGAGTGAACGACTCCCAAACTCTTTTTCCATCTTTATAAAATGGTCCAGCATTTACTTCGCTTTTGAAATTTGGGATACGGTGTTCAGCAAGATGCATGGTTGTGTTTGAATCATAGCCAACACCTACTAACAATACGAAACCTTCCAATCTGTACATTTTTCCTAATGGTGATTGTTCACCCAATCCAAAATCCAAGGAATGATCGTTTATGATCGTTTCTTTATTCTTCCCCCAAGCAGCAAACGATTCTGTCGGATGATTACTTCTGATTACACCAGGGAACGTTCTAAATGCCTCAACGATCGCCCCCATAAAATAAGTCGGAGTAATCTCTGGATCAAAGGCAGGCATTTCTTCTCGAATCACTGGCCACCACTCTTTTGGTACTGGCGGGTTCAACCAACCTGCTGGATCTGAGTAATGAGCAGTATGTGTTGGCATGACTAAAGTGCCCTCTTCCGTTACAACATCCATCAAAGCCTGCACGACAGCAACAGGGCCGCCAACCACCCATCCTAAAGACTTTAAACTTGAATGGACGATAACTGTCATCCCTTTTATTAATCCCAATGCCTTAAGATCATCAGCCAATGAAGCTCTTGTTTTCGGATAATCTGTGTTTAATTCTCTATCTGTCAATTTACTCACTGCTTTCTTGTTTTACGATGTTTTCATTATTATACCAAACTGGGTGGATACATTTGGATATGATTGTTTTTGATTATTTTTGATTGTTTTTGATTGAAAAATGTAAGGGCTTACGTTACAATGATGTCAACGAAACTGAAGCTATGGAGGTGTCAGGATGCTAACACCTGAAAGACATCGGAAAATTATTGAAGTATTAGGCGAAAAGCAAGTCGTAACCATACAAGAATTAGTGGATGCTACAGTGTCCTCTGAATCTACAATAAGAAGAGATTTAAGTCAGCTCCAAAAAGAAAAGAAATTAAAACGCGTACACGGCGGTGCGTCTCTCCTCCATCAAAAAAGCGAAGAGTTGAGTGTAGTAGAAAAATCCGCAAGAAATGCTTCTGAAAAAGAGCAAATCGCTCAATTCGCCAGTGATTTTATTGATAAAGGTGATTGCATCTACCTCGATGCAGGTACTACAACGCTGAAGATGATTCCATTCTTACAAGATAAAGAAGTAACTGTCGTAACAAATGCGATCTCCCATCTTGACGCTTTGAATGAATACGAGATCAAAACCTATTTGATAGGCGGTCTCGTAAAATCAAAAACAAAAGCACTCGTTGGGAGTGCAGCATTAAAAAGCTTAAATTCGTACAGGTTTGATAAAGTGTTTCTCGGAATAAACGGCATTCATCTTCATGCAGGATTTACTACACCAGATCCTGAAGAAGCCGCAGTTAAACAACTAGCTATATCGCTTTCACAGAAAGCGTTCGTGCTAGCTGACCATACAAAATTTAACGAAGCATCTTTTTCAAAAGTAGCTGAATTAAACGAAGCGATTATTATCACTAATGAAGTTGACGAAGAGGTTGCTTACGATTACCAAGACAAAACAGATATAAGGGTTGTGACATCATGATTTATACTTGCACACTCAATCCATCCATCGATTATGTAGCAAGCGTAGAAAACTTTAAAGAAGGCGAATTAAACCGAACAACAAGCACACACATCTACCCAGGCGGAAAAGGCATCAACGTTTCAAGAGTTCTTAAGCGTTTAGGCATCAAGAGTACGGCACTTGGTTACACAGGCGGCTTTACTGGGGCATTCGTTAAGGACTTTTTAACAGATGAGGATATTTTGCACGACTTTATTGATGTGACAGAAGTTACAAGAATTAATGTAAAACTCAAAGCCCAACAAGAAACAGAGATTAATGGGCAAGGACCATCCATAACGAATGAAAATCAAGTTTCCTTGTTTCAAAAGATAGATGTGATGAGCGAAGGAGACATTCTCGTTTTAGCAGGAAGTATCCCTCCCTCCATCTCGGATGATTTTTACGCACAGATCACAGACAAATGTACTCAAAAAGGGATTAAGGCTGTTATTGACACGTCTGGTGAAGCTTTAAGAAAGACGTTCAAACATAAACCATTCTTAATTAAGCCGAATCACCATGAACTTGGGGATCTTTTTCAAGCCACGATTGTAGATAAAGAAGATGCTATTTTTTACGGCAAAAAACTGCTTGAAGAAGGTGTCCAGCATGTAATCGTCTCTATGGCCGGAGAAGGTGCCATTTTGATAAGTAAAGATCACGTACTTTTGGCTAACGTACCTGTTGGGTCAGTGAAAAACTCTGTTGGTGCTGGAGATTCAGTTGTAGCAGGATTTCTTTCACAAATCATCCAAGACAGAGAATTAATAACCGCGTTTCAATACGGCGTTGCCTCAGGAAGTGCTACTGCCTTTTCAGAGGACCTTTGCACAAAGGAACAAGTTGAAATTTTACGAAAACAGATTCATATAGAAGAGCTATCAGCTAACTTCGAGGAGGAGTTAAAATGAAAATCACTGATCTACTAACAAAAAATACGATCTTACTGTCTTTAGAAGCTCAATCCAAGGAAGCCGTTATTGACGAACTTATTGAAAAATTAGAATCTGCTGGGAAACTCAATGATAAAATTGAATACAAAAAGGCGATTCTAGCAAGAGAAAATCAGAGCACTACTGGCATTGGTGAGGGAATCGCAATTCCTCACGCAAAAACAAATGCGGTCAGAGAACCTGCCATCGCTTTCGGACGCTCACAAGCTGGGATTGATTATGAATCCCTAGATGGTCAGAATGCACACTTATTCTTTATGATTGCCGCTTATGAAGGCGCTAACAACGATCATCTAGCCACTCTTTCACGTCTTTCCAGCTTCTTAATGGATGCTGAGTTCAGGTCCAAACTTGACTCTGCGAGTTCAGCTGAAGAAATCTTACAAGCGATTGATGCAAAAGAAAAAGAGATGGAGAAAGATGACGAGCAACCCGTTGCTTTTTCTAAACAAAAAATTCTAGCTGTTACTGCATGTCCAACAGGAATCGCTCATACGTATATGGCCGCAGATGCTTTAAAAGCAAAAGCAAAGGAAATGGATGTTTTCATTAAAGTGGAAACAAACGGGTCCAGCGGAGTGAAGAATGAGCTTACTTCAAAGGACATTGAAGAAGCAGATGCAATTATCGTCGCAGCAGATAAGCAGGTGGACATGGAACGCTTTAACGGCAAGCATGTCATTCAAGTTCCAGTTGCACAAGGAATCAGAAAACCTCAAGAACTAATCCAAAAAGCACTGAATCAAGATGCACCTATTTACAAAAGTACTGGGAAATCTTCGTCTGACGAAGATACAGTGACTGCCCGGCCCGGAAGAAGCGGATTTTATAAACACTTGATGAGCGGTGTTTCCAACATGCTTCCCTTTGTTGTTGGAGGCGGAATCTTAATCGCCATCTCATTTATCTTTGGCATAAAAGCAGCCGATCCGAATGATCCATCTTATCACCCGATTGCTGAAGCACTTAGTACAATTGGTGGCGGGAACGCTTTTGCTCTTATGATTCCTGTACTGGCTGGATTTATCGCGATGAGTATAGCTGATCGGCCTGGGTTTGCACCAGGTATGGTTGGAGGATTTATGGCAGCAACAGGTGGAGCTGGTTTCTTAGGCGGCTTAATCGCTGGTTTCTTAGCTGGTTATCTTGTAGTTGGGTTGAAAAAGATTTTCAGCAATTTGCCGAATTCGCTAGAAGGGATCAAACCTGTACTTCTATATCCGCTGTTTGGCATTCTTTTAACCGGTCTCATCATGATGTTCGTTGTCATTGAACCTGTAAAAGCATTGAACGATGGATTAACCGTTTGGTTAAAAGGAATGGGTACTGGAAACCTTGTCTTGCTTGGTTTGATTTTAGGCGGAATGATGGCGGTCGATATGGGTGGACCTATCAATAAAGCAGCTTTCACGTTTGGGATTGCCATGATCGATGCCGGTAACTTTGCTCCACATGCTGCGATCATGGCTGGTGGAATGGTTCCCCCACTTGGGCTTGCTTTATCCACTACCATTTTTAAAAGGAAATATACAAAAGCTGAAAGAGAAGCAGGTAAAACAAATTATATTATGGGAGCTTCATTCATTACTGAGGGTGCAATACCATTTGCAGCAGCCGATCCTGGCCGTGTAATTCCTGCAGCAATCGCAGGCTCAGCTATAGCTGGGGCGCTTTCAATGGTGTTTGGCATCGGACTTCCTGCCCCGCACGGAGGAGCGTTCGTCATTCCGATCGTGAATGGAAATCCATTGCTTTATGTATTAGCGATTCTGATCGGTTCGATCGTGACTGCGCTTATCGCTGGTGGATTAAAGAAAGAAGTACAAGAAGACAAAAAAGAACGCGCTGCCTAAGCGTGTTCTTTTTTAATATGTTGATTAAACTCCCTTTGGAATCCATTGCCCCAAGATCTCACCCATTTTGACTGATCCTTTTCTTCCTGTGAAGTTTAACGCTCCTTTTGGAATGCATAGTACGACTGTAGAACCAAATGAGAAATAGCCATACGAATCTCCTCTTTTCACAACAGGCTCATGATTTGTTCGCTCAATGGTATTAACATTCAACGCACCTACCATAACATGTGCAAGTGGCTGACCAGCAGCATTGAGTTTAGAAACCAGCCTGTAATTGCGGGTCAAAGGCCGTATTCCATGGCGAAGACCTAGTTCATTAACTGGTGCAGCTTCGCGTCCAAGCGTATATACCGACTCAACTTCAGCGTCTACCGGAACATGCACTTGATGATAATCTGTAGGGCTTAAATAAAAAACAAATACTTGTCCGCCAGAATATTTCTCTGCTTCTGTTTCAGAACCTAAAAGTTCAGCAACTGTATACTCTTGTCCTTTTACAGTAAAGCGGCTTTCAGCTGTAAGTTCATCTACAACGGATAAAACGCCGTCACAAGGACTCACAAACGCATTCGTTTCTGATGTAACCGGGCGAGCGTCTAGCTTTAAATCACGTATGAAAACGTCATGAAGTGAACGATATTCATGAAGCTTGCGAGTCGCTTCGTTCATATTAATTTTATACAATTTCACAAAATGCGGGATTAAAGGCTTGCTTACTTTGGACTGAGCGAATTTTTTTAATGAACGTGCCACGATTGGATGACCGTTCAATTCGAATAGATTTCTATAAAAACGAGTCATATTCATTACTAACACCTACCCTACTAAAATGAATGTTATCATTTTCGATAACGGTTCCTGATGTTGGAAATACATTATATGCAAAGTATAAATCATTCTGCAAAATATATCAGCCTTTCTATTGTTTCTCTTTTGGTTCTGGTATTAACATCTGTACGAGGGTTACCTTTTTATTTTGTTTAGAAGGCCGGTTGGATACATATTTACTGATTAACTCCTGCATTCCACTACTTAAGTCTTCCCACTCTTCTTCGTCTAAATAAAGATCTAACTGATTATACCCAAAGATATCTGTACTTAGATTTGTATCGCCTTTTAAATAAGCTTCTACTTCTCCGGTTATATTGGATATAAATGTCATGAACATTTTCATATGTTCTTCTCTAGTTAGATTAACCGCTTCTTCTGCTGAAATATAAGCCGTATTCTGGTCAAGGGCATATGTTCGTTCAACAGCTCCACGAACCTTCCGCTCATCCGATACAAAAATAATTTCACTCTTATAAAGTACATTTAAATGCCGATATAATGTAGCCTGCGGAACATCTGAAATCCATTCTCTTAATTCAGAAACGGTAGCTGAACCCTTTGCAAGATGTTGTATGATCTTCATGCGAACAGGATGTAAAATTAAATCCGCTCTACTTTTCTGCTTCATAAAATCATCCTTTTGTTATTGTTATCGATAATGATAACAATAATTGATAATTTTTTCAATCTAAAAAAGCGCCCTGTTAAGGACGCTTCTTCATCTTCAAGCTGCTGCATGTTCATTATTTCTTTCATCACTTTTACTTTGACCGATACTCCAGCCTGTAAACGCTAGTAATAACGTAAACATTGGTGATAGCCATAAGAATAAAGCGAATGGGATATATTCAACAACGGATACTCCTAAAGTTGAAGCGAAGAATGCACCACTTACACTCCAAGGTACGAGAGGATTAACAAGTGTTCCGCCATCTTCTACTGTGCGAGATAAATTTTTTAATGGGACTCCCGATTTTACATAAGCATCTTTTAACGCCTGTCCTGGTAAAAGGATTGAAAGATACATTTCACCTGCAAGCAAATTGATACCAACAGAAGAAGCTAGTGTTGTCGCAATCAATTTCCCTGCTTTTTGTGTTGTGTCTTTTACAGCTCCAAATAAAAGATCGAACATTCCAAGTGCTTGAATGAC
The DNA here is from genome assembly GCF_001619875.1 of Fictibacillus phosphorivorans. Taxonomy (GTDB): domain Bacteria; phylum Bacillota; class Bacilli; order Bacillales; family Fictibacillaceae; genus Fictibacillus; species Fictibacillus phosphorivorans_B. The sequence goes on along the minus strand of NZ_LRFC01000034.1, from coordinate 190,062 downwards.
TCCACCTAATGCTAGAGCCACCAAAACAAGTGAGATCGACCACATCATAGACATCAATCCGCCTTTGTTGACTATGCTATCTACTGTCGCGTTCCCTGTTTCAGCCTGTAACCCGTTTTGCATCACATTGATCACTTTTTGCAATGTCAGATCAGGTACTAAAAAGAAGGCTACGGCAATGGAAACAATTACTCCAGCTAGCAAGATAGGAATGATCGGCAATTTGCGGAAAGCTAAAACCAAAACAATAATGGGTGACACAAGGGTTAAAGCATGAATCGGAAATTCACTTGATAACACAGTTTGAATTTCTTTGATCTCTTGAAGATTTGCGTTACCGCCACTTCCTCCAAGTAAAAAGAAAGCGATAGCTGTCAAGATAAATGCAGGAACAGTCGTCCACATCATATGACGGATGTGTTCAAACATATTTACTCCTACAACCCCAGGTGCAAAGTTCGTCGAATCTGATAATGGTGACATCTTATCTCCAAAGCATGCACCAGATACAATTGCACCCGCTGCTAATGCCGGGTTAACGCCAAGCACGTGGCTTATCCCCATAAGTGCTACACCAACCGTACCAACTGTCGTGAAAGAACTTCCAGTAAATGAAGAAACAATCACGGTAATGAATAGTGCACTTACTGCGAACCACTCTGGTTGTATGATATCCATACCGTAAAACAATAGCGTTGGGACTGTTCCACTTAACATCCAGCTTGCAATGACAAGTCCAACTGTCAATAAAATCATAATGGGTTGCAAGCCAGAGATAATTCCGTTTAGAATTCCTTTCTCAATTGTTTTCCACGAAGCTCCAAACGCTGCGCCAATAGCTCCGAGCAAGACTAAGCAGGCTAACAACGGGATATGAGGTTCTACTTTTATATACACAAGGCTCGTAAACATAACAGCAAATATCGCTGCAAATAAAACGAGTGCCACGGGTAATGTCATTTGTCTTTTCATGATGAATCTCTCCGTTCGTATTAATCATAAGATCAATCTACTGTTTTACTTAAACGCTTTTATGCGTTGAAGCATGTTAGTAACTGTTTATTATGATAACGGACTTTACAGAAGCTGTCAACACAAGCATGGTAAATTAAAGAAGAGAATGCGAAGGGTGTCGGATTTGAATCCAGCAGATTAAATGATAAGACAACCCTGTTGGTGACATTAATTCACTGTTATTTTATAAGGCTCTTTTTTCAAAGGTTGTTGCTTTTGAATCTTTTTAATTTCTTCTCTGAACGGTTGATTGTAGTGGAAGGTGCGAGACTCCTGCGGGACAGGCGGACAGGTGAGACACTTAAGAATGAAATGATCGAATGTGGCTCACCGCCTGCCCCGCGGAAAGCGAAGCACCTGGAATGGAAATCAACTACTCTTAAAAGCAACCATTGAATACGCAAATAGCCTTTTAAAAAGACAAAAAGAGCAGGCATCATGACCTGCTCCTTCCTTATTATCTTCCCCGTCTCGCAAAATCTACGAATCGGAACTTATCTAATCGATGTCGTGACTCTGTGTATTGAAAAAGGCTGGCGTCCTCTAGATACACATAGTTTTTTACAACTACAATATGTTCGAACCCACCTAGATCCAGCAATCGCTTATCTTCTTCCGTACAATCAACGACTACGATTTCTTTTTTCGCAAAACTGATCTTCAGTCCTAACTCATTTTCCAGATAATCGTAAATGGACTTCTCTGCAATTTCCTTTGTAAGCTTTGAAACGTATTTTTTCAAAAAATAATCTTTGTCCAAAATGATGGTTTCGCCATCAATTTGCCTTGAACGAAGAACCTTCCATATCAACTCGTTTGAATCTGTCTGCAACTGCTGCTGTAGAAACTGATCCGGTTCGATCAATCTAAAATCATGAACCGTCGTTACACTGCTTTTCCCCATCGTTACTGAAAGCTCTTGAAAACTTACTAGACCTGAAACAGGAAAGCTGAACTTATTTGTTTCTAAGACGATCGATCCTTTACCACGGATCTTTTGGATAAATCCGTTTTGCGATAAAAGATTGAGTGCTTTTCTGACTGTTTCCCTTGAGGTGTCGTATTGGTCAGCAAGGTCATGTTCTGAAGGAAGCTGCGTATTCGCACGCAGCTTGCCTTCTTGTATTTGAATTGATAGTTCTTGATAGATTTCTTGAAATTTATTTTTTCGCATCATTATTCACCATGTATATTGTAGCATTATTTTTTTAAGTGAAAAACGACAGATTCATACGGTCTTAATGTAAATGAAGTTAAATCTTCTGGCAGAGACTCGTAATTGCTGATCAGCACATTTGGATTAAGTCCTGAAACATCAACACCCTCTGGAAGATTAAATTCTGCTTCTTTCCCATAGAAGTTGTTAACAACTAGCAGTTTCTCCCCATTCTCTGCGTTACGAACAAATGCGAAGATCTCAGGGTGTTCTTCTAAAATCAGCTGGTAATCTCCGTATGTTATGACATCCACATCTTTTCTAAGCTGATTTAACTTTTTGTAATGGTAAAAAATGGAGTCTTTATCGTTAACTGCAGCTTCTGCATTGATTTCTTTATAGTTCTCAGCTACTGGGATCCAGGGTTCACCTGACGTGAAACCAGCATTGACACTGTCATCCCATTGCACAGGCGTACGCGAATTGTCACGTGATTTGTGTTTTAGAATTTCTAAGATCTCGTCTTCACTGCGTCCTTCTTCTTTTAAAAGGCTGAACATGTTTAACGACTCAACATCTCTATATTGGTGAATAGAATCAAACTTTGGATTCGTCATTCCGAATTCTTCACCTTGATAGATATAAGGCGTTCCTTGCATCATGTGGATGGCTGTTGCGAGCATTTTCGCTGATTCCACACGATACTTCCCGTCATCTCCATAGCGGGAAACAATTCGCGGCTGATCGTGATTACACCAGAAAAGTGCGTTCCAACCTCCTCCCTTATGCATTTCAACTTGCCAGGTTGACAAGATTTCTTTTAGCTTTAAGAAGTCAAAATCAGCCACACTCCACTTCTCACCGTTTGGGTAATCCACTTTTAAATGGTGGAAGTTAAATGTCATGCTTAATTCATTACTATCAGGGTTTGTATACTTTACACAGTTATCGATCGTGGTCGATGACATTTCCCCTACTGTAAGAACGTCATATTTTGAGAAAACTTCACGGTTCATCTCCTGCATATATTCGTGAACCCGCGGTCCATCTGTATAGAATTTACGTCCATCACCAGGGGCTACAGATCCATCGTCGTTCGGAAACTCCTGATTCTTGGAAATAAGATTGATCACATCCAGACGGAAGCCATCTACCCCTTTTTCAAACCAATAGTTCATCATTTCATACACCTTCTGACGAACCTCAGTGTTTTCCCAATTTAAATCTGCTTGAGTTACGTCAAAGAGATGCAGATAATATTGACCCGTTTCCTCATCAAGTTTCCAAGCCGATCCGCCAAACTTTGATACCCAGTTTGTCGGTTCCCCATCTTCAACAGGGTTTTTCCAAATATAAAAGTCACGGTAAGGATTCTCTTTAGAAAGACGTGATGATTGAAACCATTCATGTTCTGTACTTGTATGATTCACTACAATATCCATAATGATCTTCAGTTCTCGTTTATGGGCTTCTGCTAATAGTCGATCAAAGTCTTCCATCGTTCCATAATCTTCAAAGATCTTATAGTAGTCACGAATATCATAGCCGTTATCACGCTGTGGAGAATCATAGATTGGCGTCAGCCATAAAACGTCTACTCCTAAACTCTTCAGGTAATCAAGCTTATCGATGATTCCTTGAATATCTCCTGTTCCGTTCCCTGTCGTGTCGTTGAAACTCTTTGGATAGATTTGATATACGACCGAGCGCTTCCACCATGGTTCTTTCTTCATATTTATCACCGCCATAAAATTGTTGTAATCATGAAAACAACCGGAAATAAATTGTGCTCTCCGGTTGTTTGTTAATTTGTTTTACTTAGCTTTTTTTACTTTTGCATAAAGGTATGTCAGTACAAATGGGACGACAAGTGCAATTCCCATTCCGATAAAGAATGATCCCCAGCCGCCAGGCAAGATTGAAAGGAAACCAGGAATACCGCCGACCCCAATAGATGAAGCGCGAACTCCCGCAATCGTAATTACAATACCTGCAATCGCAGAACCGATCATTGCGAAAATGAACGGATATCGGAAGCGTAAGTTTACCCCGAACATTGCTGGTTCTGTGATTCCAAGATAAGCGGATAATGCTGAAGTACCAGCTAGTCCTTTAAGCTTTTCGTCACGCGATGCAACAAACATAGCAAGTGCTGCTGAACCTTGAGCAATATTAGATAGTGCTAGCATCGGCCATAAGAATGTGCCGCCAGTGTTTGAAATAAGCTGCAGATCGACAGCTAAGAACGTATGGTGCATCCCTGTTACAACGAGCAATGAATAGAAACCGCCATAGATCAATCCGCCTAACCAAGCAAAGTTATCAAAGATCGATACGAAGAAGTCTGTAATGCTATTACCGATCGTGAAAGTTATTGGTCCGATAACGATAAATGCTAAAAATCCTGTTACGAGTAGTGTGATTGGTGCTACTAACAAAAGCTGAAGTGCATCTGGAATACGTTTTTTCAAGAAAAGCTCTATTTTTGCCAGAACATAGGACGCAATCAATACTGGCAGTACTTGACCTTGGTAACCTACTTTTTCAATCGGAAGACCGAATAAGTTCCATGTTGGAATTTCTTTTGTCTTCCCATAGTCCCAAGCATTTAAAAGGTCTGGATGGACAAGCATCAATCCAAGAACGATACCAAGTAACGGACTTCCGCCAAACTTCTTAACCGCTGACCAACCGATCAGCCCTGGCAAAAATACGAACGCAGTATTCGCGATCAAATTAATGATACCCGCTAGATCTGCCCAGTTTTTATGAACATCTATAAAAGACTTCTCATCATAGAAGATTCCTGGACCTGTAAGAATGTTGTTGATCCCCATCAATAAACCTGCCGTTACGATAGCAGGAAGGATCGGAATAAAAATATCTGCAAGAGCTTTGATCGCTCTTTGAAGAGGATTAAGCTTCTTGCTTGCTTCGTCTTTGATGTCTTCTTTCGAAGCTCGGCCTGTTCCAGTAATATCGATAAACTCGTTATACACTTTATCAACTGTACCCTGACCGATTACGACTTGATATTGTCCATTTGTGGAGAATGATCCTTTTACAAGGTCAATGTTCTCCAACGCTTTTTCGTCCACTTTCCCTTCATCTTTAAGAGCGAGACGAAGGCGCGTAACACAGTGCGTTGCTGCTGAAATATTCTCTTTACCACCGAGAGCCTCGACGATTTGTTCAGCTGATTCACGAATTTTGCTCATGAAGTTCCCTCCTAGAAACCGTTTCCAATCGACTTGATAAAAAAAGCCTTATACCTCTGTACCCTTATTTATCATTTGATGAAAACTAGTACTTTAATCAAATGTGTATATATGTTTTCTTGATGTTCTACTTGTATATACAAATCATAAAACTAATTTAACCTGTATATACAAATAAGTCAATGGTTACGTTTTCAATGGTACTATTTTCCTGTATGCCGCAATCTTCAATTTTTCCTTTTCCCTTTAACTTTTGCTATAATCTGTTACAGGTAGAGAAACGAGAATAAAGGAGATTTTAATGATGGCACCTAACAAAGCACTAACAATTGCAGGTTCAGATACAAGCGGCGGCGCTGGTATTCAAGCCGATTTAAAAACATTCCAGGAGCTAGGCGTTTACGGGATGACCGCTTTAAATGTTGTGGTTGCTCAAGACCCACACCGCGAATGGTTCCATGAAGTATTCATGCTTCCACTCGATCTTTTTAAAGCTCAATTAGAAACGGTTATATCTGGAATTGGCGTTGATGCACTAAAAACAGGTATGCTCGCTTCCGTTGAAGTGATTCAAACAACAGCTGATTTAATCGAGAAGCACAATCTTCAAAATGTAGTGGTTGACCCGGTTATGGTTTGTAAAGGTGCAGAGCCTCTTCACCCAGAACTGGCGAGCACTCTTCAAAATGTATTAGTCCCTAAAGCAACTGTAGTAACTCCAAACCTTTTTGAAGCTGCACAGCTAGCAGGTATGGCACCAATCACAACAGTAGAACAAATGATGGAAGCTGCTCAAAAGATTCAAGCTAATGGAGCGAAATATGTAATCGTCAAAGGCGGCGGTAAATTAGACCACGAAAGTGCAGTTGACGTTTTATATGATGGAGAAGAATTCGAAGTAATAGAATCTGATCGAATTGAAACAACGTGGACACACGGAGCGGGTTGTACATTCTCAGCAGCCATTACAGCTGAGCTTGCAAAAGGAAAACCTGTACGTGAAGCCATCCTTACTGCAAAAGACTTCATCACAGAATCAATCGCAGCAGGGTTTGAATTAAACAAATACGTTGGGCCAACATGGCATGGCGCTTACCGTGAAAAATTAAACAATTAATTTTTGGAGAGACTGATCTTGTTGATTAGTCTCTTTTTTATCATAGTAAATATAGGTCAAGTGTAAGATCAAGAAGGCTCACCGTCGCCATGAGAAAAGCGAGCATACTGGTGCGAAGGTTAACTATTCTTAAAACTAGTAGTATTTGCATTTGTTTTTCAATCTCTTCATTGACTAGTTGATTGAAGCGTAAGGTGCGAGACTCCTGCGGGACAGGCTGGCGGGTGAGACACTTAAAAGTGAAACGTACAAATGTGGCTCACCGCCTGCCCCGCGGAAAGCGAGCACCTGGAGTGGAAATCAACTACTTTCAAACTACAAAGAGTAAACAATACAGGCATATCATACACGTTATTTTGAGTTTTGAATTATAATAAATACATCTATTCTGCACAGGAGTGTGAAGATATGCAGCTCATACAAGCCAATGAAGTCCAGAACACACTGGATCAGCTTATTGGAAAAGAACTTTATCTACATTTAGAAACCACCAATGGCGCTTATGCCAATCACAATAACGATAGTGTCCTTACCGTTAACGCATATATCCGAAATGGAAAAGTGACCCCCCTGTCAGGAAAGATTATGGGAAATGGTCCTTTTAGAGTGGGCTTAAAGATCGAACTCGGCTGGATTTATGCTGAAGGATTAACACATTGGGAAATTGATTCTAAAGGAAGATTATTGATGGCAGGCCATGATCAAGAAGGTCGTCTTGCAGTTGCACTGCAGCTTAGCTCTTCCCCATTTGATGTATAAGGAGGTTACATGATGAACGATCATTTATTGGTGATCTTCCCTCACCCCGATGATGAAGCTTTTGGGGTGTCAGGAACGATTGCTCAACATACGAAAAAAGGGTCACCTGTTACCTACATTTGCTTAACCCTTGGCCAGATGGGAAGAAACATGGGAAATCCGCCTTTTGCAACAAGGGAATCCCTTCCTCTTATTCGTCAAAAAGAACTGGAAGATGCTTGTGCGGCTGTAGGCATTGACGATTTGCGCCAGTTCGGATTGCGTGATAAGACAGTAGAATTTGAAGATGAAAAAGGATTAGCTGACAAATTTTTATCTGTAATTGAAGAGGTAAAACCTACTAAGCTGATCACTTTTTATCCAGGATATAGCGTCCATCCTGATCACGAAGCTACAGCAAGAGCTGTCGTTCGGGCAGTTAAAAGCATGCCGGAGTTGGAGCGTCCTGAACTCTTATGTGTAGCTTTTGCAAAAAACTCTGAGGCTGAGCTTGGTGCACCACACATTGTGACAGATATATCTGATGTTTTTGAGGAAAAAATGAATTGCATTAAAGCGCATAAATCACAAACCCAATGGCTCGTAGAGAGTGTTAAGAAGGATCCTGCTATGCTAGAATGGGTAAAGCATGAGAGGTTTTGGCGTTATCCATTATAATATTATTCATCAAGAACTCGTTGCCCTGACAGGGCTTCGAGCTCTTTTTTTGTTCAGAAACTTGAATTTTCAAAAAAATGTACAAATCCATGTGGCATTTTCCTCCTATTGTGGTATACTAATTGTAACAAATCGTTCACATTTTAGACGCTAATTCGTCAAAATTGTAAGCGTAAACAATACTTCAAGGGGTTGATTAGTAATGGATGTTTTTATGGTTTACTTATTTGTAGCGACTGCCACACCGCTATTTTTGTGGAATGATAGTCGCAAGTTAGCCTTATGGCAAACGCCGTTCATCGCCCTGTTATGGACTTACGTCGTGTTATTTATGGCTAATGACAGTTTAAGCTTATTCGTTCATAGTTTCTTCATCACAGTATTCATTGCAAACGTCGTATTTGCTCATTACGCAGCATATATCGTATGGGGTCGTCCATATCTGGCGAAACGAAAAATGGAAAAAGCAAAATATTAATATTAACTTTATTCCCCTCTTTTTTAGAGGGGTTTTTGCATTTTATGGAAAAATTATCTACCGGAATATCTCTGTATATATAGTTTTAAACCTTCCTGCGAGCCTATCACTCCCTATGTTCAAAATAACCCTCTTATCTACCGTTTTCTTCACTTTTTGCCCGTTTCCTACACTATCTCACCAAACCCTGTTGTGTTTGAATCTCACCATGTTATACTCGTTACCGTTGTAATTTTGACCGGTAAACAAATTTGTACCATTAACAAAACAGGAGTGATTCTAACTAGATATGGATTTAAATAATTCAACGAATAAACGCATTGTTATTAAAATTGGATCGAGTTCTTTAACTAGCAGACTTGGAGACATCAGTCGAAGAAAACTTGAACGCCTAGTAGATGAAGTTGTGAAATTAAAAGATGAGGGTCATGAAGTGTTGCTCGTATCTTCTGGTGCAGTCGCTGCTGGCTATAGACGTTTAGGCTGTTTAAATCGGCCAACTTCCTTAGCAGAAAAACAAGCAGCAGCTTCAATCGGCCAAGGCCTGTTAATGGAAGCTTATTCTGAGCGATTCGTATCTCACGGTTATACTGCGTCACAAATCTTAATAACAAGAAGTGATTTTTCAGACCGAGATCGGTACCACAACGCTCGTAATACTATCAATGTCCTTTTAGACCGGGGCATCATTCCGATCGTAAACGAAAACGACACGGTTACCGTAGAGCGCTTGAAGTTTGGTGACAACGATACGCTTTCGGCAAAGGTTGCAGGTCTTGTTGATGCAGACCAGCTCATCATCCTTTCTGATATTGACGGTCTCTATACAGAAGACCCACGAAAAAATCCAGAAGCTAAGTTATTAACGAGAGTAAGCGAGATTACGCCAGAAATCGAAGAGTCAGCTGGCGAACCAGGCAGTGAAGTGGGAACTGGCGGAATGCGTTCTAAAATTGATGCTGTTAAGATTGCTATGGCTTCTGGTATCTCTTCATTCCTCGGCAACGCTACTTCAACAGATATTATTCATGGGGCTGTTGAAGGCAATGCGCGCGGTACGTATTTTGTACCTGATAAAAATGAGTTCAACCTGGATACAAAGCGTCAATGGATCGCCTTTCATTCAGGTCCAGAAGGCGAGATTGTTGTATCCAATAAAGCCAAACAAGGGATTGATGAACTAAAAAGCCTTTACCCTACTGGCATTCGTTATGTGAGTGGCCACTTCAAAAAAGGCTCAGTTGTTCGTATTAAAGACTTGGACGGAAATGAAGTAGGTCTTGGCGTTTCCAACTATTCGTCTAAACAGTTGATCAAGATCAAAGGAATCTCAACCGACGAATTGAACAATGTAGGTCCTGAAGAGGCGATCAATAATAACGATTTAGTCTGTCACACGCGATTAGCAGTTCCTATTCACTAATTCTGAAATGAAAAGGAATGATTGAAAAATACAAGGAGGCGTTGGATGAGTACTTTTACTAGTACAACCAAACAAATTAACGTTAAAGATCAAGCAAAATTAGCACAGCAAGCTTCTAAAAAGCTAGCGCTGTTGAGTGAAAAAGAAAAAAACGAAGCATTATTAACGATTGCGGATATTCTTGAAAAAGAATCTGAATATATTTTAAAAGAAAACCAAAAAGATTTGGATAACGGTGAAGATAAAGGCTTTTCTGAAGCACTGATGGACCGTTTACGATTAACCGAAAAACGTGTGAAGGAATTTGCAGATGGCTTGCGTGAGGTTGTGGAGCTACATGACCCTGTTGGCGAGATTTTGTCAGACTGGACGCTCGATAACGGACTAAAAGTGGAACAAGTACGCGTTCCATTAGGCGTGATCGGTATGATTTACGAAGCTCGTCCGAACGTAACAGTCGATGCAACGGGTTTAGCATTAAAATCAGGTAATGCGATCGTGCTGAAGGGCGGTTCAAACGCCATTCACTCTAATTCGGCTATTGTTTCTGTCATTCATAAGGCATTAGCTACAACAAAAATACCTGAAACTGCTGTTCAATTTATCGCTTCTACTGACAGAGAAGCTGCTAGTCAATTGTTTACGATGAAAGAACACATCGACGTGTTGATTCCTCGTGGTGGAGGTGCCCTGATTAAGACAGTTGTCGAAAACGCTACTGTTCCTGTCCTCGAGACAGGTGTGGGTAACTGTCATGTTTATGTTGATCAGTTTGCAGATGTGGAAAAAGCGCTTAGAATTATGGAGAATGCTAAAACCGACCGACCAGCAGTTTGTAATGCTGCAGAAACGTTTATTTTCCATGAGGCATGGTTGTTGAAGAATGCAGGTAAAGTTCAGGAACTTTTTGAAAAGCATGGTATTGAAGTACACGGTGACGAAAAAGCAGCAGAATTACTGCCTGATGTTATCCCTGCTAACGAAAAAGACTGGGCAGAAGAGTATTTAAGCTTAGCGGTCGCTGTTAAAGTAGTAAGTTCTGTTGAAGAGGCTGTCTCGCATATCGAGCGTTATGGTACAAAACACTCAGAAGCCATTGTGACTGAGAATGCAGAGAACGCTGTAACGTTTTTAAACAGCGTTGACGCAGCAGCAGTATACCACAATGCCTCGACCCGTTTCACAGACGGATCAGCACTTGGATTTGGAGCGGAGATTGGTATCTCTACACAGAAGCTCCATGCACGCGGACCGATGGGATTGCCAGCTTTAACAACGATTAAGTATCGTATGACTGGCGATGGACAGATTAGATAAACAGGTTAGATAAAATCTTTATGTATTTGAAGGCAGTCCCGTTGAGGGCTGTCTTTTTTTGTATATTTTTGTAGAAAAGCAGCAGGGTAATTGGCTATAGAGGCAGAATTTTTTATGTAGAGAAGGAGGTCGTTTATGTTAATAAAAGAGCGTACGAAGTCTGTTAGGATCAAGAAGCTGGAAGTTATGCAGCGCAGAATTATTAGGCATCATCCAAGGTATTTATCAATAGAAGATGAGTTGAGCGGCAGATTAGCCGGACATTTTGGCGAACAGTCGAATGATTATTTTTTGAAGCCTTTCCGGGAATTTTCTGTTCTCCATGATTTAAGACTTACCGCGCACGAAAGTTATTTTCAAATCGACACCTTACTGCTCTCCCCTCGTTATCTTTTGAACCTCGAAGTGAAGTACATTACCGGAACTTTAGTTTTCGACCACCTCAACCAAGTCATCCGATTGAAGGATGACGGCACTGAAGAAGCATTTAAGAATCCCATTTTCCAAGTGAAACGCCAGCAATCCCATTTGATCGAGTGGATGGCAAGAAATCGCATTCCTCCCATTCCTGTCCGCTCTCTAGTAGTTATGAGTAATACAAGAACCATCATTCAAGCTCCTCCTTCAAGTAAAGACGTCCCTCAATATATTACGCATAGTCCCTATTTGCAGGAAAGAATCAAGATCATTGATAAGATATATAGCGTGGAGAAACTTAACAAAAGAGAGTTTGGTAAACTGTCCAAGATGCTCGTCCAACATCATACACCAGAAAACCCTGACTTATTAAAAAGGTATCAGATTGAAGAAAAGGACATTATCAAGGGAGTTTATTGTACGGAATGCTTTTATATGCCTGTGGTGAGACAATACAGAACATGGATTTGTCCCAAATGTTCGCATAAAGCTCATGACCTTCATTTGCCTACACTTGAGGATTATGCTCTTTTATATGGGACAACAATCACTAACAAACAGTTCTGTGACTTTCTTCAAGTTTCATCACGACATGTAGCTACTCGTTTATTATCAGATATGAATTTAAAGCAAACAGGGTCAGGAAAAGGAAGAGTTTATCATCTTCCAGAACCACAATAAGTAATACTAACCATAAAATATTGTGAACTGGCCATCAAATTTTTGTGAACGAGCATAAATCTCTGTGAGCGAGCATAAACCTCTGTGAACGAGCATAAATCTCCGTGAGCGAGCATAAATCTCTGTGAACGAGCATAAATCTCCGTGAGCGAGCATAAATCTCTGGGAACGAGCAAAAACCTTCGTGAGCAAGCATAAACCCTCCGTGAACGAGCATAAACCCAATGTGAACGAACATAAATCTCCGTGAGAGAGCATCAGATGAAAATCACAGTACGCTTTCCACCTTACTGAACCTAAAAAAGAAGGCTCTCATCACACTAGAACCTTCTCACATAAAAAAACCTCCTGCCATCACTCAGCAAGAGGTTTTTCAAATCAAATCATATCTTATTCATGACTTCCATGTTCACCGGAATCATGTTCACTTCCGCCACCATGAGAACCGTGATTCTCATGGTTCTCTGTCTTCGGTGCGTGGTTATGCTTGTCGTGCTTCGCGTGGCCTGCTGCCATTACCCAAACTGAGCCAATTACGATAACGATCGCAACGAACGCCGCGAACAATATGTTACCGATCTGTACGCGACTTGTGAGATTACTCTTTGTCGAGTTCTCTGTTACGTGCATGAACATCAACAGCTGCAAGGCTGCCTGCAAGAATGCAAAACCAAAAATAATGATAAGAATCCATGTTAAGGATAAGTCAGTTCCGAGTGCGATCCATAGTGCAAATAACGTAAGCACGATGGAAAGCACAAATCCGATTAAATGTTTCCACGGAAAACCGTGGTGTTCATTTGCTGCTGTTTTATTAGCCATGATGCATCACCATCCCCATCAGATAAACGGCAGTGAAGATAAAGATCCACACTACGTCTAAGAAGTGCCAGTAAAGACTGGTGATGAAAACTTTTGCAGAAGTGGCTGGCGTAAGACCGCGCTTCGCCACTTGAATCAAGACCATCGTTACCCAGAAGATACCGAACGTTACGTGGGCACCGTGAGTACCTACAAGAATGAAGAATCCTGACCATGCTGCACTCGTACCGATGTTTGCACCTTCATGGATGAAGTGCAAGAACTCTTGAATCTCGAAGTAAAGGAATCCAAGACCAAGTCCAAGCGTAACGACCATCCACGTGATCAAACCTTTTACATTGTGGCGTCGCATCTCATGAACGGCAAGTCCGCAAGTGAAACTACTTGTTAGAAGCAGGAAGGTTTGAATTAACAAACTCTTCACTTCAAACAGCTCACCAAGTGCAGGACCATCTGCAATACGATGTGTTAAAACCATATACGTTGCAAACAATGTTGAGAATAACGCAATTTCTGCCCCTAGAAAAATCCAGAAACCGAGAATGTTTAGACGCCCAATCTCCGAACGATACTCTAAAGGCGTGTTGGGGTCGTGTGTTTCTGCATGTGCCATTTTTTCACGCCTCCTTATTTAGAAATCTTTTCTGTTTCGATAATCTCTTCAACACTTACATAATACCCGTCATCATACTCGAATGAACGGTAGATCAATGTTCCGAATACACCAACCAATCCGATGATCGCCATCCACATCCAGTCAAATACCATACCGAATCCGGCAACGAAAAAGAATGATGCCATGATGAACGGTACACCAGAATTGCTAGGCATATGAATCGGTTTAAGTTCATTAGCTGTTAACTTCTCAACTTTTCCTGCTTGCTTTTGTCTCCAGAAGTGGTCAAGACCTGTTACCTCTGGAATTTTAGCAAAGTTATAGAATGGAGGCATTGCTGTTGGAGTAGACCATTCAAGCGTACGGCCATCCCAAGCGTCTCCAGTTGTTTCACGCTTCGCGAAACGGAAGCTGTAGTACATGTTGTAAACAAGAACTAAGAATGCAATACCCATCATGAATCCACCGATCGTAGATACCATGTTTAATGGACCCCAGCCAGACTCTTCACTGTACGTGTAAACACGACGTGGCATACCGTCTAGACCAAGGAAATATTGCGGGAAGAAACATACATTAAATCCAATAGTGAAAATCCAGAATACCCACTTACCGATACGTTCGTTCAGTTTGTAACCAAACATCTTCGGATACCAGTAGATTAAACCAGCGAAACAAGCAAATACTGTACCAGCGATCAATACATAGTGGAAGTGAGATACTAGGAAGTATGTGTTGTGATACTGATAGTCTGCAGCTGCCATTGCAAGCATGACACCTGTAACCCCACCGATTACGAAGTTCACAATAAATCCAAGTGACCAAAGCATAGGTGTCGTAAATTGAATCTTACCTCTGTACATCGTGAACAGCCAGTTAAATATTTTAACCCCTGTCGGAATACCGATCGCCATCGTAGTGATAGAGAATACGGAGTTAACAAGTGCTCCTGAACCCATCGTAAAGAAGTGATGGACCCAAACCAAGAAGCTGTATCCTGCGATTAAAAGCATAGACCAGATCATGGCTTTGTAACCAAATAACGTTTTTCTAGAGAAAGTAGAAATAATCTCAGAGAACATACCGAACGCCGGAAGGATTACGATATATACCTCTGGGTGACCCCATAGCCAGAAAAGGTTCGCCCAAAGCATATCCATTCCTGCTCCTTGCAGGGTGAAGAAATGGCTTCCGAATAAACGGTCAAATGTCATAAGTGCCAGTGCAACAGTTAGAATCGGGAAAGCGAAAATAATGATAACCATTGTTACAAGTGATGACCAAGTAAACATTGGCATACGGAACAATGTCATTCCCGGTGCACGCATCTTAAGGATTGTAACTAAGAAGTTAATACCCGTTAAGAGCGTACCAATACCTGCGATTTGCAGTCCGAGCAAATAATAGTTCTGTCCAGGTCCTGGACTCAGCTCGTTACTCGCAAGTGGCATGTAACTCGTCCAACCTGCTGATGGAGATCCACCGATAACGAATGAGATGTTGAATAACATCGCACCGATAAAGAACGTCCAGAAACTAACTGCGTTTAAATAAGGATAAGCTACGTCACGTGCCCCGATCTGTAATGGAACAACGACGTTAATCAAACCAATCAAGAACGGCATCGCCATGAAGATAATCATGATCGTACCGTGTGTTGTAAAGATTTCGTTATAGTGCTGTGAATCGAGGAACTTCGCCTCAGGAACCGCTAGCTGTGTACGCATTAAGAGCGCATCGACACCACCGCGGAACAACATAAGCACAGCGGAAACGATATACATTATACCGAGTTTTTTGTGGTCAACCGTTGTAAGCCATTCGTCCCACAACCATTTCCACTTTTTATATTTAGTAAGATAGAACAGGATACCCACCATCGTTAGTACGATGGATACGTCAGCACCATAAATCATCGGGTCGCCTGTTACGAAAAATTCATCCCATTTCATATTGAAATGCCTCCTCTGTTAATGGGCATGAGAATCCCCATGAGACTCTGATTCTTCAAGCTTCTTCATCTCTTCTTCACGCTTTTTCTTTTCTTCCTTCCCTGCTTTTGAGTGAGGAAGCTTCTCTTCATAACCTAAACGTTTGCGAGCATCTAAAGCGTACTCAGCGTTTTTAGCGTGGTCTACCCAATCTAAGTGAGTAGAAGAGAAAGTCATTTGTTTCACGTGACCAGGAAGCATAAGCTTGTCGTACTGCCCCTTCGAAAGCTCAGGAGCATCAGCTTTTGTTTCACTCGCCCACTTTTCAAACTCTGCATCAGACATAGCCATCACATCAAACGTATGGTTAGTAAATCCTTCTCCTGTAAAGTTAGAGTTACGTCCTTCATACGTGCCTTGCTCGTCAGCTTGCAGATAAAGCTCTGTCTCCATGCCAGCCATCGCATACTTTTGGCCACCTAGTTGAGGAACCCAAAAGGATGCCATAGAATCAGCAGAAGTCAGTTTGAACAAAACAGGTCGATCTTCGGGAATATGAAGATAGTTAACTGTTTCAATATCTTGCTCTGGATATGAGAATACCCATTTCCAGTTTACAGATGTTGCATGAATCACCAATGGCTTTTGATCTTTCGACTCTTCAGGAGGTCCCTCCAGAGAGTAGATACTATTAACCGTTGGAATCGCTAATGCAATAACGATAATAATCGGAATGATCCACCAAATCGTCTCAAGAAGATGACTTCCTTCGTTATCTGGATCATAGCCTTTATGATTTTTGTGATCACGATATTTATAAACAATAAAAGCAGTAAGTGCGTAAACAACGAGCAGGATAAATAACATAAACCAGATAGAATACATGATCAGATCCTTCTGTTCTTCTCCTACAGGTCCTTTTGGATCTAAAACAATCATATCGCTGCAGCCGCTTAGCATAAACACGGCCATCATTAACCCGAATGTTAAAAACGGCTTCAACCGTCGCATCACCAGGTCCACCTTCCTTTCTCTATTTACAAGCATTTAACTTTTGCCCAATAAAACGAACCAAGAGTGATTATAGAGTATTGTGAATTAAATCACAATGGATATCATAGGCAAAATCAAAATGACAAAAAACCTTTGCCCTCATAGTACCAGAAACCTAATAAATGTGACCTGCTCCCCAACAAATGTCACGATTACTTCAAATAAAGCTCACAACTTTATCACAGTTTCGCCATAGAATGTTCACGATTATGGAAGAGCCTTCTTGAGCTGGAAAAGAAACTTGTTCTATTTGAAAGTTCAGTTTTTAATTTTTACCCTTAAACCCTCCAATTCACACCTTCATATGAAAAATTTACAAATAAAAAACGACCCTGCCAGAAAGGCAAGATCGTTTCATTATTGGTTATGCACTTACTTCGACTTGATTTTCGCTGTCGTTGTAAACGTCTGTGTCTAATTGTTTTTGAACTTTACTTGTTAAAAGGCCTGACGTCATCGCACCGCTTACGTTTACAGCAGTACGTCCCATGTCGATCAGCGGTTCAACAGAGATCAATAGACCTGCTAAGGCAATCGGAAGATCCATCGCTGATAACACGAGGATCGCAGCAAATGTAGCTCCGCCTCCAACACCAGCAACACCAAACGAACTAAGCGCTACAACTACAACAAGCGTCAATAAGAAAGATGGTGATAATGGGTCGATTCCGACAGTTGGTGCAATCATAACCGCAAGCATCGCAGGATAGATTCCGGCACACCCGTTTTGACCAATTGAAAGGCCGAACGAACCTGAGAAGTTTGCGATTCCATCAGGTACACCCATGCTCTTTTGTGTACGGATGTTTAATGGTAGCGCTCCGGCACTAGTACGCGAAGTAAAGGCAAAGGATAGAACCGGGAATGCTTTTTTCATATACGTAACTGGGCTTAAACCAGCGAACGTTAATAACAATAAGTGAATTCCGAACATGATCAACAGTGCGACATATGACGCGATAACAAACTTTCCAAGCTTTGCGATCGCACCCATATCACTTAGCGCAACTGTTTTCGTCATTAAAGCAAGTACTCCGTATGGTGTTAAACGAAGAATTAATGTTACAACACGCATGATCACAGAATAGAAAGCATCAACAATCTTGGCAAACAATTCTGCATGCTCTTCTTGCTTTCGTCTTACCCCTAGATAAGCTACTCCAAGGAATGCAGCAAAGACAACCACTGCGATCGTTGAAGTTGGACGAGCTCCTGTGAAATCAAGAAATGGATTTGCTGGCAACAAGGATAGAATCTGTTGCGGAAGTGTTAAGTCTTTTACTTCTGTAAACGTACTTTCCATCTGTTCACCACGAGCAGTTTCCGCATCACCTTGTTCAATCTGAACAGCTTCAAGGTCAAACGCAACAGATGTAGCGATACCGACAACTGCTGCAATAGCAGTTGTTCCGATTAAAATGGCGATGATCATTCCGCTAAGTTTTCCGATATTCCCTTTTAAGTTCAAACGTGTGAACGCTGAAAGGATGGAAATAAACACGAGCGGCATTACGATCATTTTTAAGAATGTTACGTATCCACCCCCGACTAAATTAAACCAGTCAGTTGATTTCGAAGCTACCTCAGAATCAGCTCCATAGCCGTATTGTAGTCCAAGACCAAAGAGAATCCCTAATCCAAGACCCGTAAACACACGCTTTGAGAAAGAAACGTGCTTTTTTTGCATGTAATACAATACACCTAAAAGAATTAGCATAATAGCAATGTTCAATAAAACTAAGTAAGTAGTCACCTACAAGTCCCCCCTTTAGTTAACTAAAATAAATTAATACAATAAAACCTATCTGTCAAGTAGGAATTACTGCAGGATTACTTTTAGCGGCCACCTCCTCACACAAAAAAAGACAAGGCTTTAATTAATTAGCCAGTCATTAGTGTGTTTATGCTTGAAATCTCAGAAGAAATATTCGGTTGTGATTCAGTTATATTCACTTTGAAAACAATATATGCTTGTTTTTGTAGCAAATTACTATGAGCAGGTGCTAAAATTTGGATATAGGCATTTAAAACGGAGGTAAATTCTATGAAAAAAGTTCTATTATTTGTTTACGATTCTTTTGCAGAATTCGAAGTAGCTATATTAAATACGTGTTTAAGCGGATCAGAATATGATCTTGTTACCTGCTCTCCTCACTCTTCTACCCAGACCGTCACATCAGCAGGCAAGCTTAAAATTAAGCCTGACCTATCCGTAAATGAAGTAGCAACAGATGATTATGCTGCTCTTATTATCCCTGGCGGAACACCGTTTCCTCTTTTGCAAAATTCAGCGGTTACCGAGATGATCCGTACTTTTTTTGATAAAGGCAAGCTGATCGGCGCGATCTGTGGAGGACCTGTCCTGTTAGGTGCAACTGGTATTTTAAATCATATCCAATACACAGCGTCTCTTACTGAAGATGACTCAAACTATACATCTGTAATGAACTGGAGCAATAAACGTGAAGAACACCTTGTATGTGACCAAAATGTAATCACTGCAACTGGTTCTAACTATATCCAGTTCGCTGAAGAGGTGTTACGCCGGCTAAACGTTTTTCCTGCCAACACGGAAAATCCGCTTAAATATTTTAAAGTGCCTACAATGTCCTAACGTTTATTTACTGTCAGTTCCTTAATTTCTTTTAAAACAGGCATGATGTTCAGATCCTCCTCACTTACTTCATCCCAAACAATCCCTGTTGGTTTAGGATAAGGAGAGCAAGTTTCGATTAACCCTTTTTCCGTTGCAATCCAGTCAACTGTTAAATCAAAGACATCAACAGGGATTTCATCATCAACGAGCTGTGCACTTTGAATCGAAGTGATCACAGGCACTTCTTTGTTACCGAGCTCTCGGATGATTGCATACTCTCGATCGGCGTATCCTTCTCCCTTTCCAAGACGTCTGCCGTCACGATGAATCGCCACCGAACCAACAACAATTAAATCAATTTCTGGCATTTGTGATAATGGCAAAACTCTTCCATAATTCGAAATGCTCGATAGACTTGCGGCTTTTCGCTCCTCTCCTTTTGGAACCCACTCTGGTTTCACCTGAATAAAGCCATCTTTTAAACGAGGTGTTGGAACGAGAAGCATTTTTCCATCTTTTAAAATCTGTGCTCGAAGCGGCAGCTGCGGCGAATCTTGATTCACCTTGATCACACTTGCTTCTTTATACTCTTTCATTTCTGAAATAAACCTTGCAGCAGCCTCTGCCCCTTTAAAATTAGGGATACGATTCGTTAATGGGAACGGAAATCTACCTAATTTTTCTTCAGCTAGCTTATTCCACACTTTTTCCCTGATTTCATGTTTTGTTTTCATTCTAAGTTACTCCTTTTATAACTAGGATAAAAGCCACAGTCAAAAAGAAGGACTATTTTCCTGTTCAGCGTAATAAATTGAAGAAGTATTCATTCATACATATTTAAAGGAGGAGTTTTGGGATGACTCTTTATAGTGCTCTCGTTTTGCTGCATATCTTGGCAGCCATAGTCGGTTTAGGTGCAAGCTTTGCCATGCCAGTCGTTACAAAATTTGCAAAAACAGCCAGTCAGGCACGGTATGCACTCGAAGTAAACGCTAAGATTGAAACATTGCCTAAGATTGGCAGCTTAACACTTCTTGCAACCGGACTTATATTAGGCTTTTTAAATCCTTCATTATTCAGCGAAGTATGGTACGTTACTTCATTGGTTATTTATGTAATAGCACAGGTTCTTGTTATTGGCATCATCCCTAAGAAACAAAAACAGATGAGCGATATTTTGGGTTCTCATGAAGGGGATGATCTTCCTGAATCGTATCGCACAATAGATAAAGAGCTCGATCCTTATGTATATTCTTTGCACGGTTTAGCTGTCTTACTTATCATTTTAATGGTGGTAAAGCCTTTTTAATGTTCATAAATCGCTCTTCTCTTGGACACAATATCTTTTAAAGAGATGAGGAGTGAAAAACATGGCACGCGGAAAATCTTTTGAACATAAAAAACAAGGTCATCCAGGAAGATTTCCTGATAATACTCTGCAAAACAGACTTGTCGAGAAAAGCGACGAAACAGATTCAGTAAATCTTGCTACAAAAGAAGCCTTTAAAAATCGAACTGGTGAGCAGGAATAATTAATCGGTAAAGCACTCTTGGAAAATCTTCCATGGGTGCTTTTTCTTTTTTACGATTCGGCTTGCACCTATTGAGTTCCTTCCCCATTCAATACTATAATCAAGAGGGTACAAATTACTGACAGAAAAGGTGTTATATAGATGAGTATTCTAACGGTACAAGGCTTAAGCCATGGTTTTGGCGACAGAGCGATCTTTAATGATGTGTCTTTCCGTCTGTTAAAAGGAGAGCACATTGGTTTAATCGGTGCAAATGGTGAAGGTAAATCAACCTTTATGAATATAATTACAGGCAAATTAAAGCCTGATGAAGGTAAAGTGGAATGGGCAAAAAAGGTGCGTGTTGGCTACTTGGATCAGCACACCGTTCTACAAAAAGGAATGTCTATTCGCGACGTTTTAAAAAGCGCGTTTCAATACTTGCTCGACATGGAAACAGAAATGAACAGCATGTATGAAAAGATGGGTGAAGTAACACCCGAAGAGCTTGAAAAGCTGCTAGAAGATGTCGGGGTTATTCAAGATACACTGACGAACAACGACTTTTACGTAATCGATGCAAAAGTTGAAGAAATCGCACGCGGATTAGGTCTTGATGATATCGGTTTAGATCGTGACGTACACGATCTGAGCGGTGGACAGCGTACGAAGGTATTGCTGGCTAAGCTTTTATTAGAAAAGCCGGAAATTCTATTGCTCGATGAGCCGACAAACTATCTGGATGAACAGCATATCGAGTGGCTGAAGCGCTATCTGCAGGAATACGAAAATGCTTTTATTTTGATCTCGCATGATATTCCATTCTTAAACAGCGTTATTAACTTGATCTACCACATGGAAAATCAAGAGCTGAACCGTTATGTCGGCGATTACGATCACTTCAAATCGGTTCACGAGATGAAAAAATCCCAGCTGGAAGCAGCGTTTAAGCGCCAGCAGCAGGAGATTGCAGGATTGAAGGATTTTGTAGCCCGTAATAAAGCGCGTGTTTCCACTCGTAACATGGCGATGTCACGTCAGAAGAAGCTCGATAAGATGGAAGTGATTGAACTGGCAAAAGAAAAGCCGAAGCCAGAGTTCAACTTCAAAGAAGCACGCACGCCAAGCAAGCTTATCTTTGAAACGAAAGACCTTGTCATCGGATATGATGAGCCATTGTCAAAACCACTGAACTTGCGTATGGAACGCGGTCAAAAAATTGCTTTAGTCGGTGCGAACGGAATCGGTAAAACCACATTGCTCCGCAGTATCTTAGGGGAAATCAAGCCTGTTTCAGGTTCTGTTGAACGCGGTGAGAACCTAGAGATCGGATACTTCGAGCAAGAAGTGAAATCGGCAAACTATAACACGTGTATCGAAGAAATCTGGAGTGAGTTCCCTGGCTTCTCTCATCATGAAGTTCGCGCTGCTCTCGCGAAGTGCGGACTAACGACAAAACATATCGAGAGTAAAGTTGAAGTGCTTAGTGGTGGAGAAAAAGCGAAGGTTCGTTTATGTAAGCTGATCAACCACGAAAATAATGTTCTAGTTCTGGATGAGCCAACAAACCACTTGGACGTTGAGGCAAAAGATGAGTTAATGCGTGCGTTGAAAGCATTCAAAGGCAGCGTTCTATTGATCTCCCACGAACCTGAATTTTATAAAGAAGTAGCAAACGACGTCTGGAATTGTGAAAGCTGGACGACAAAGGTGTTTTAAATCTGAGGCCCTCACTTTGGTGGGGGTTTTTATTATGTCTACTATTCTGGTAGAGGAATGGTATAGGTTGCGGCTTTTCTTGCGCCGGTTGGTTTAAGGTTCATGCTATAGAGGAGTTTTTTTACTGATGTTTGTGATTCCATATGTAGAAATGAGCGCAAATCTTTATTTTTGACGGTTGGACTGAACAAAAGTGCATAATCTATGATTGCTTTTTTATGCGCATGCATATATGTTTTGGAACAGCTTGCACACAACCAGTTTCGTTTTATTCTTATTAGTACTGCTCCCTGTATACAGTTAGGGCAAAAAACGCCTGTTAATATATCATTGTGATGAATATTGAACATTTTTAGAATGTCAGGATTATGCTGTGTATGTTCTTTTAACAGCATAGAAGAAAGCCTCTTAATATCTTTCTTTTGGAGGATATTTTCACTTTCTATACTTCTAAATTCTTTAATTTTATTAGCCAGTGTTCTTCCCCTGATAATTTTTTGTGCCCTATTTCCGTACTTAGGCGAAATTCGAATATAAGATTTTGGATTTGTGATTACAACAAGGGTATGTAACGGTATTACGGGGAACTTGTGTTTAAGCAGCCAGTTACAAAAATGATTCTTTTGTAGTTCAGCTTGATTTACGGGGTCAGGAAATGTCTCATCTATCCCTTCTCTAGAACGTATGATTTGATCATATTGATGATCAAAATACAAATTGCCTATTAAGTTCTTAACTTCAATGATGATACAAAATTTCGAATGGATAACGAGGGCATCTAGTTGGAAATAAAGTTGGTTGTTTTCACTTCTGGGGATTCGTAAATCGTGGAAAATGTGGTAATCATCCCTAGCCAAATCTGTTAGAAAATAGTCTAAAGTTAATTCTCCTTTATAACCCGCTAAATATTTTCTATGGCTGCTCTCAATTATCGGTTTTTGGGTATGATTCGGGATAATTCGTTCTAATAAAACTTCATATTTTAGTAGCTTTAACGGTTTTGTTCTAGCTTTTTTTATCAACTTATCACATCCTAGTAAAAATTCAACTTTACAAACATTCGCGAACTTCGGTGGAGAATCCTTTTTTTGTAATAATTATTTTTGTAGGCCCTGAAATTAGATTTATAAGCCCTTATTTTCTAGTTATAGGCCTTCAAAGTAGTTTATAGTCCCTTAATTTCTTTTTATAAGCCTTCAAGATCATTTATAGGCTTTTCGACAAACTACGACAACCACCCCCGCCACAAAAAAACACCCCCTGCAAAACTTCTTCGCAAGAGGTGCCCCCACTCAATCAACTATTCAACTCTTCCACCAACAGAGACAGCTCTTCCCAACGCTCCATCGCGGCCTCAAGCTCGCTCTCCACTTTTTTCTGTTCAATCATAAGCTCGCTGATCTTGCCAAAATCACTGCCTGCAGCAACAATTGCCACATCAATCTGTTCTTTCTTCTCTTCCAAAGTCATGATCCGGTCTTCAATCGTATCCCAATCCTGCTGCTCTTTATACGAAAGCTTTTTCTTCTTTTCTTTTCGCGGAGTTACAGGCGCATCCTCTACAACTGCTGCTTGTTTCTTCACAGCCGCTGCCTCTTCGTCACGCTCTTTTTTCTCTTCCATATAATCCGAGTAGCTTCTTTGGAATCTTACAACTTTCCCTGTCCCTTCAAAAGCTAGCAGATGATCGACGACGCGGTCTAAAAAGTACCGGTCATGGGAAACTGTCAACACGACTCCAGGGAAATTTTCTAGGTATTCTTCAAGAATGCCCAAAGTTTGAATATCCAAATCGTTCGTTGGCTCGTCCAAAAATAGAACATTTGGTTCTTCCATCAGAACTTTTAGCATATACAATCTACGTTTCTCTCCACCCGAAAGTTTGCGAATGTACGTATATTGCATATAGCGCGGAAAAAGGAATCGTTCCAGCATCTGTTCGGCTGTAATCGTCTGTCCATCTACAGTTGTGATCACTTGTGCGGTTTCTTTTATATAATCGACAACACGCAGATTGCCGTCCAGTTCTTCATGATCTTGCGTATAATAGCCGATCTTAACCGTTTCACCAACTTCAACTGAACCTGCGTCTGGTGCCATTCTTCCTGCTAACATATTTAATAAAGTAGTTTTCCCGCTCCCGTTTGGTCCAATAATCCCGAGACGCTCACCAGGGACGATCAAATAATCCAGATCCCTTACAAGCTCTTTTCCATCTAAGCTCTTACTCAATGCTTCAACTTCAATCACTTTTTTCCCAAGCCGCTGTGAACCTATCGCAAATTCCACTGATCCTTTTGCTGCTGGTCCTGTTTCTTCTTGCATACTTTCCACTCGCTGAATTCTAGCTTTTTGCTTTGTCGTACGGGCTTTTGCACCGCGTCGCAGCCAAGCTAACTCTCTGCGAAGTGTGTTCTGCCTTTTATCTTCATTTTGCAGAGCAATTTCTTCACGCTCAGCTTTTTTCTCTAAATACGTTTCGTAGTTGCCTTCATAGACATAGAGTTTCCCGTTATCAAGTTCAAAGATGTGGTTTGTTACGCGGTTTAGGAAGTAGCGGTCATGGGTAACCATCAGTAATGCTCCTTTATAGCTTCCTAAAAAGGTTTCCAGCCATTCAACCGTTTCATTGTCCAGATGGTTTGTCGGTTCGTCCAAAATAAGGAGATCTGCCGGTTGAATTAACGCTTTTGCAATGGCAACCCGTTTCTTTTGGCCACCGCTTAAATGCTTCACTTGCCGTGTAAAGTCACGTAAGCCGAGTTTCGTCAATACGGTTTTTGCAACTGTATTGGCTTCCCATGCCTCATTTTCATCCATCTTTTGCTGGGTATTCATCAAACGTTTAAGCTTCGTTTCATTCGATGGGTCTGATTCGAGATCAAGAAGAGCTTGCTCGTATTCACGCATCGTTTTCATAATCAGTGAATCCCCATAATAGATCTGGTCCAATACAGAAAGGTCTTCATTTAGTTCTGGTTCCTGTGCCACATACTCAATCTGAAATGTATTGGCGTGTGAAAGCGTACCTCGTTCAGCAGGCTCAATTTCTGCCAAAGCTTTTAATAATGACGACTTGCCGGTTCCGTTCGGTCCAATCAAGCCGATTCTTTGTTTATCGCTGATCGAAAAAGAAATATCATCGAACAGTGTTTTTTCCCCATAAGTTTTATATAAATTTTCAACTAGTAAAATACTCAAAACAATATCATTCCTTAGCTCAAAGTCTTTGCTTCTATTGTAGCTCAACCCTGTCAGAATAGCATCTTTCCCAAATCATTTGGGTTTTTTCATCATTTTTGTTATAGTGATAAACATGTTCTGAAAAGGAGTGGGCACGTTTTTTGCTCAAAACGGATGCCGCTATTTTCAATTTTTAATTCGGCTTTGCTTTTTTCTTGTTGTTGATACTGGATAAGCAAAACAACCAGTAAAGATTTTATGCGTTTTTTCCGCCGCGCTTTTGACTTCAAGTTTTTTTCTCACTCCATGCAAGCTCTTTTTTGCATAAAAAAGCTCAAGTTTTTTCGACCTGCCAACTTTTTCATAAACAAGTCATCCGTTGAGCAAACTAACATGACCCATTTCATGAAAAAAGAAAAGGAGAGAAATTTTTACATGCAAACAGGAGTTATTATTTCTTTGGTTATTTACATGGCCGGTATGCTGTACATCGGCTACTGGGCTTACAAAAAAACATCTGATTTAAATGATTACATGTTAGGTGGCAGAGGACTGGGTCCAGCTGTTACAGCACTGTCAGCCGGTGCATCTGATATGAGTGGTTGGATGATGATGGGTATTCCTGGTGCGATGTTTACTGATGGAATCAGCAGTATTTGGATCGCTGTCGGTTTAACAATTGGTGCCTACTTAAACTATATTCTAGTAGCTCCACGACTTCGAACGTATACCGAAGTAGCCGATGATTCAATCACGATTCCTGACTACCTTGAAAACAGATTTAATGATACGCAGAAAATTTTACGTATCGTATCTGGTCTTGTTATCATTATCTTTTTTACCCTTTATGCATCTGCAGGATTAGTATCAGGCGGAAAACTATTTGAAAGTGCATTCGGTACAACTTATCTAACAGGTATGCTGATTACAGTTGGGGTAGTTGTAGCTTATACACTATTTGGGGGATTCTTGGCAGTTAGTTGGACTGATTTCGTTCAAGGCTGTATCATGTTTATCGCTTTAATTTTAGTACCCGTTGTTGCCTTTACGGATATCGGGGATACTAAAACGATAACAGATACCATTCGGGGTGTTGATCCATCCCTTCTGCAAGCAACTAAAGGACTTACAACGCTTGGATTAATCTCATTACTGGCTTGGGGATTAGGTTATTTTGGCCAGCCGCATATCATCGTTCGTTTTATGGCGATTACATCTGTAAAAGATATTAAAACAGCTAGAAGAATCGGTATGAGCTGGATGATCATCTCTCTAATCGGTGCTTCACTAACAGGATTGATTGGTGTAGCTTGGTTTGCTAGAGAAGGAAGAGAACTGGCTGACCCTGAAACGGTCTTTATTCAGTTCGCCAATTTACTGTTCCACCCCCTCATCACAGGTTTCTTACTAGCGGCGATATTGGCAGCAATCATGAGTACAATCTCATCGCAGCTGTTAGTAACATCATCGTCTGTAACAGAAGACTTTTATAAACAGTTTATTAAAAAAGACGCATCCCAAAAGCAGCTTGTTTTAATAGGGCGTATTGCCGTCCTTATTGTCGCCGTTATTGCGGTTCTTTTATCACTAAACCCTAGTGATACGATTCTGAGTTTAGTTGGATATGCATGGGCAGGTTTCGGTTCGGCATTCGGACCACTCGTTCTTCTAAGCTTGTTCTGGAAGAAGATGACAAAGTGGGGAGCATTGGCCGGAATCATCGTTGGTGCTGTAACTGTACTAACTTGGGTACAGTTCCCTGATTTAAAAGAAAAAGTATACGAAATGATTCCAGGATTCTTCTTAAGTTTAATCGCAATTATTATCGTAAGCTTAATGACGAAAAATCCATCTAAAAAAGTACAAAACCAATTCGATGACATGGAAGAAACATTGGATGATTTAAAATAAGATAGAAAAAAGCGTTCCTGATAACAGGAGCGCTTTTCTATGTTTTCTTTACAATACGTTTTGTTTGAGCAAGTTCTTCAACACTTCCAACACCAATTCCGAACATGGCAGCTCTCAACTCAAACTCGATTCGTTCCATTTGTTCGAGAAGCGGTTCAACATCATTTTCTACCGCAGCTGGTAAGAGCATTCGGCCAAATCCAGCAAGATTTGCACCTAATGCCAGAGATTTTGCCGCATCAACACCGTGCTTTAATCCACCGCTCGCAACTAGGGGAACCGTCTTATTCAACCTTCGAACAGCCACTAAACTGTCTGCAGTCGGAATGCCCCAATCCAAGAAGGCTTTTGCCGCTTCTTTACGGATTGAATTCTTTGAGCGGAAACTCTCTACTTGAATCCATGATGTTCCCCCTGCACCAGCAACATCAATAAACTGAACCCCGGCTGATATAAGCCGCGAAGCCGTTTCTTGATCGATTCCCATTCCAACTTCCTTTACACCTACAGGCACTTGTAAGGATTGCGCCATTTTTTCTATTTTAGAAAGCAGATTGGAGAAGTTCGTATCTCCTTCTGGCTGAAAAACTTCCTGCAATGTATTCAAGTGCAACACAAGAAAATCAGCTTCAGCGATCTCTACTGCTTTTTTACACTGTGCGATTCCAAAGTCATAATTGAGCTGAACAGCGCCAATATTCGCGATAATGGGTACATCAGGCGCCCATTTACGAATTTGAAACGTATAGCCAAGATCCTCGTTCTCTACTGCCGCTCTCATTGAACCTAGTCCGATCGTCCACCCTTTTTCTTGAGCAGCCATCGCTAAATTCCGATTGATCTTATAGGCAGTTTCAGTTCCGCCTGTCATCGAACTGATTAAGAAAGGTGTACGCAGCTTTTTATCTAAAAAGGCAGCTGAAAGAGAAATCTCATCAAAAGAAAGCTCAGGCAATGCGTTCGGAATAAAGCGATATTCCTCTAAACCTGTTGTAATGTTTTTACCTTCAACATCTTCATTTAGACTAATATGAATATGTTCTGTTTTCCGCTTTTCTGTAAGATCTTTCGAATGATCCAACTTATCCAACACCTCTCCTCGTTTTTCGTTCAAGTGTTTTGTTTTTCAAGGTTAGAACCCGAATCAATCTAAACCTGTTGTATCTTTGGATAAAAATAAAAGGAAGATTGAACAGAAGCGCATAAACAATCATGATATTTCCGATCCACACAGGATTCCATAAAAAAAATAATAGGGCTGGAGGCATGGAACACCAGTGAGTCAATTCAGCACGACGGGTCTCTGCTAAAAATCGAGCCAAATACTCAACAGAATCCTTCTCTAGTGTTTTCTTTGCAAACCCTCCGCGATAAAAATCACCACCATCTGGCAGGATGGTTTTCCATTTGCGTATCCCCAGCGTTTCATACCAATGTCCGTTTCTTTCCCATTTGGAAGGCGCGTCCCATTTCCGTTCTTTTGTAAAATAAGCAAAAGGAATTCTGTGTATGATATAGGCCACACTTAAATGAAGAACCAGCCAAGCAAAAATATTACTCACAATCGTCCAAAACGGAGAAAGTTCAATCAGCATCTACACATCTCCTTTTTCTGAAACGGAAATTTCTCTTCCCTTCCACTTTACTTCTTTTTTAATGGCGCTTAAAACAAAAGACCAAACGTATACAGTCGAAAAGAATAAAAAGTGTACAGGGTGCCATAATGCTGACATAAGAGTAAACGTGCCAACCTTCTGCATCAAATAGTGAATCTGTATCATATAAAGGATATAAAAAACGCCCCAAATAACCATTTCATTAAAATCTTGAAAAGTTAAAAATGGCAGCTGAAGCGTTAAACTGATTCCTCCTGTGATCCAAGCCACAGACAATAGGAGTGACATCAATGGCGTTTTAGAAGAGCCTAGCGCAAAGCTTTTACACCATCCGTTAAACAAGGATTTTAGCCCTTCTGGGTACATTCGGAAATAAACTGCATCATACCCAGCAAAACAAGTAACTTTAACATGCTGTGACAGAGCAACTCTTCCCATTTCCATATGTTCAAGAACTTGATGTTTGATTCCTTCATGGCCTCCGATCTTCGTGTAACTTCCCCGATCAATCAGAAGACAGGGTCCAAACGCGCCAGCTGGTTTTTTCCGAAACATTGTAAAACTTTGCATGGCAGCCATCACGATCATATTAAAGAGAGAAGAGAGTCTTTCTGAAACTGAATTCATTTGGTGATACGGCTGAACACTGATAATGCCACCTCTTGACTCCCATTCACTGCATAAACGTTCAATTGCGTCTTTTTCTAGAGTAAGATCCGCATCTAAAAATAACAAAAGGTCTCCAGATGAATGGTTTGCACCGTTCCAGCAAGCCCACGGCTTACCTAACCATCCACTCGGAAGAGAATCAGGCTTTAATACCGTCACTCCCGCCTCTTTAGCAACCTCTTCTGTTCTATCTTGAGAATCATCATTAACAACGATAATCTCATGAAGTTTAATCGTCTGGTTCAATAAAGTAGGCAATAGTTTTTTCAAGTTTGCCTCCTCATTCCTGGCGGGAATAATAACCGAGATAGACTTAGATTGCCTTGGGCCATTTGAGGTGAGAACTCGGATACTTATAAGCATGCACCATCCACAAAGCCACATGATCGATAAGTATAAAAGGGTTGAAAACAATTCGGCGATCTCCTTTTGTAGAGCTTTTATTTACATCTTTGGCTTTGTATTCTTTTTTCAAACAATTCTTGAAAAAAGAGGAATAATCAGCTTCAGTCAAGAACTGAATGATAATAAAAATTCTACAGATGAATGTTCTCAAAAGTGTCCAATAATTTTACAACCATTGTACATAAACTATACAATATAGATGAATAGGCGTACAGCAACAGCTAAGAAACTCTAGAAACTTTTTATAACCAATACCGAGGAGGAATTTGATGAAGAAAAAAGTTTTAGTTGTAGGCGGCGGACTTGGAGGATTATCAGCAGCTCTTCGATTAGCGGCTGATGGACACGAGGTAACTATACTCGAGAAAAATGAGCGTATTGGCGGTAAGCTTAATCAGCGATCTGGTAAAGGCTACACGTTTGATACAGGGCCTTCGATCTTAACGATGCCATGGGTGCTTGAACAGCTCTTCGAATCTGCTGGAAAGAACATACACGACTACATAAACATCCAGCGCATCGAACCACAATGGAGAACTTTTTTTGAAGATGGCACCGTTATTGATGTAACGAGCGATCTGCCTCAGATGCTTAAAGAAATTGGCAAAGTAAACCCTCAAGATGCAGCCTCATTTTTCAAATATCTCGACTATTGCAGCCAGATGTACGAACTTAGCATGAAGAGCTTTTATAAGAAAAGCTTATCAGGCTTAAACGACCTGCGTGCTCTTCATAGTTTCAAAGAACTTCTTGCAATGGATCCTGTTAAATCGATGGATCAAGCAACGAGGAAGTTCATTAAAGACAAACATCTTCAACAACTATTTAATTTCTTCATCATGTATATCGGTTCCTCTCCTTACCAGGCTCCAGCTGTTCTCTCACAGCTGATTCATGTTCAATTAGGTCTCGGTATCTATTATGTTGAGGGCGGCATGTATAAAATTGCTGAATCTATTTTGAGTGTGCTAGATGATCTCAACGTTGATGTTCGTACGAATCATAAAGTGGCCGGCATTCTAACGGAAGGTTCGACAGCTAAAGGCGTGAAGCTTGAGAACGGAGATGAGCTTTATGCTGATATTGTCGTTTCTAACTTGGAAGCTATTCCAGCTTATAAAACGCTACTCTCCAACCATCCACATGCTAAAAAGGCAGTAGAAGATCTTAGCAAGTTCGAACCTACCGTTTCTGGACTTGTATTGCTGCTTGGTGTTGATAAAAAGTACGATGAATTCGCACATCATAACTTCTTCTTCTCTCAAAGTCAGGAAAGAGAATTCGATAATATCTTTAACACCGGCATATTAGCTGATGATCCTACCATCTATGTCGGCATTTCTTCAAAGTCTGACCCTAGCCAGGCTCCTGAAGGGAAAGATAACTGGTTCGTCCTTACACATGTTCCGCCTCTAAAAGAAGGAGAGACATGGGAAACCAACCTCGAGAGTTACCGTGAACTCGTGCTGAACAAACTTGAAAGAATGGGAGCAACAGATCTAAGAAAGCACGTGGAGTGGGAATATACGTTTACACCTGACACGTTAAAAGAGCTCTACGGACCAAACGGCGGTTCCATCTACGGAATTCGCACAGACCGAAAGATGAACGGCGGATTTAAGATTCCGAGCCGAAGCAATCAATTTTCCAATTTATATTTTGTTGGAGGTTCTACACACCCAGGCGGCGGTGTACCAATGGTAACGCTATCGGGTCAGCTAACAGCTGATTTAATTGGAGAAGACTTAAAAACCGTTTCAAAGGAGATCGGGTAATTTTGCAAACTGCACATTATGGCACATTAGATAAAGTACTCTTCAGGTTCTTTATCTTTTGGTACAGCGTAGGATTAATACTTCTTGGCTTTGATATCCTCCCACCGGCTTTGGAGTGGGCGAACAGCGTATTTTTGATAATATGCGGCATATTGGGCGGTCTGTATTTTTTTCGGACTTACGGTAACTTCGGCGCTATTTTTACGTTTTTTGTTTTGATTGGAAGCATTGTTGCAGAAAGTATCGGTGTGAAAACAGGTTTAATTTTCGGCCATTACGACTATAGCGACAAGCTTGGATTTAAGTGGTTGAGTGTTCCTGTAGCCATCGGCTTTGCGTGGGTAATGATCGTAGCTGTCTCTCACGCCATCGCTCTTGGTATTGTAAAACCATTTCAGGATCATGCAGCAATTCGGCTGCCACTTTATATCCTAACAGGCGCTTCAATAGCAGTTTTGATGGACGGTATCATTGATCCTGTTGCTTATCTAGTAAAAGGATACTGGTTTTGGGATGGGTCTGGCGCTTATTATGGAATACCTTTTCAAAACTTTGTAGGCTGGTTTCTTTTAGCTAGCTTGTTTCATGTTCTGTTAGTAATCGGTTTGTATGCTGCAAGGAAAACAAAATCGAGCACTCATCCATACTGGCATTCTCGTACTCTAGCTGTTTTCATCATGGTAATGAGCATGTTTATTTTGCTAGGGTTCACATCAAAACTTTACTTGGCATCGATTGGTGTAACCATGATAAGTCTAGTCGTATTGAGTTTGTACCGAATTAAAAACAAACCATTAGAGCTTCAGAATGACACAGCATACAGTCTCGGAAAAAGGTGATATTCTTGATCATTTTCTTTGCTTCCCTTTCCATAATCTTTTTAGCAGCAACTATCTTAAATAGTCTTTTTTTACCCTCTCTAAAAAAGCCCTCACCGGGGGCTGAACATTCAGAGAGGGTTGCTGTTTTTGTACCGATGCGTAATGAAGAGGAGAATGTCGCCGAACTTGTTTCTACACTAAAAGGACTAACATATCGTAATATTTCGTTTTCGATCTTAGATGACCATTCTGATGATGATACATATAAGAAGCTCCTTCTGCATATTGAGGGTGACGAGCGTTTTACTGTTATTCAAGGTAAACCTCTTCCCTCTGGATGGGCCGGAAAAGTTCATGCTTGCCACCAGCTTAGTCAATCCCATACGAGCGATTACCTGCTGTTTATAGATGCAGATGTTCGGCTGCATCCCCATACCATTCAAGGAGCATTGTCTTTATTAAAGAAAAAGAGAGCAAGTCTGCTTTCAGGTTTTCCAAGGTTTCCTGTTTCCTTGTTTTTCGAGAAACTTATCGTTCCACTGCAGCATTTTATCATACTTTTTCATCTGCCACTTTTTCTTGCAAATTTAACGAAATGGCCGCCAGCAACAGCTGCACATGGTGCTTTTATGTTGTTTAAAAGTGATGCCTATCACGAAATAAGAGGTCATGCTGCGATAAAAAGTTCGCTCGTAGATGATGTAGACTTAGCAAAGACTATGAAACAGTCAGATTATCGTGTTGTTCTAGCAAATGTGACACGTTACGTTTCTTGTTATATGTATCGAAGCAATAAAGAGGTATGGAACGGATTTACAAAGAACCTTTTTCCTGGGTTAGGTCGATCAATCTTACTCGTCATCTCTTTATCCCTTTTTTATAGTACCTTTTACATCGCACCATTATTTTTATTCATATACGGCATCATAACTCATCAGCTGTTATGGGTTACACCTTATCTGTTCACAGTCATACAAAAGGCATATGTGGACTTACGAACGGGACAAAAACCACTTCTTTCCTTGCTCATGCCGTTATCAGCAATAGGGTTGGTGGTTCTTATGAACGCCTCTATGTGGCGCGGACTCAAAAAACAAGGCTACGAATGGAAGGGGCGTCTTTATCAGTGAAGAAAGTTGCAATTATCGGAGGCGGCCTAGGTGGTTTGTCAGCAGCCATTTCACTTGCTGCAAATGATTGTGAAGTTCATGTTTTTGAAAAAAATGAGCATTTTGGCGGAAAGCTAATGCCAATTATTTTAGGTACACATACGTTTGACTTTGGACCTAATACGATTACGATGCCTCAAGTTTTTGACCAAGTATTTAGGGATGCTGGGGAGAATCCTAGAGACTATTTTGAATGGATACCTTTAAAAACACACACTCGGAACATTAGCAGCAATGGAGAAGTTTTTGATATGTCGACTGAAATGGACAAAATGATGAGTCAGCTGCAAACACTAGACCCATATGCTGCACAAAAATATCCTGAATACCTTGATGAAGTAACACGTTTGTATCATCTAGCTGAAAAAGAATTTTTCCCAAGGACCTTTACAAGTATGAAAGACTATCTGTCTCCTTCTCTTTTTCGCGCTTTTATGAAAGTACGGCCCCTGCAAAATATGGACAGCTTTCACAAGAAGTTTTTTAAGCATCCGCTTCTTCTCCAAACCTTTAACCGTTATGCGACCTATATTGGATCGTCTCCTTTTCAAGCACCTGCCACTTTTGCATTAATCGCCTATTTAGAGATGATCCAAGGTGTGTATTATGTTAAGGGAGGCAATGTAAAAATCGCTGAATGCATGGCGCAGTTAGCAGAGAAGCTCGGTGTACGTCTTTATTCAAGTGTTAAGGTTGAAAGAATTTACGTGAAGAACCATTACGCGAAAGCAATCAAACTTTCGAATGGTGATGATTTCGAGGTCGATGCGGTTGTGATGAACGGTGATTTATTAGAAGCGTATCCCAAGCTCGTAGAGGAACCATTTCGCCCGTCTATGAGGAATAAAAAAGTAGAGAGTTACTCTCCATCCATCTCAGCCTTTGTACTATTAGCTGGCCTAAACAAAAGACTGGAAAACTCGCTTCATCATCAAGTGTATTTTTCAAAAGACTACAGAAAAGAATTTGAGACTTTGTTTAATGGCATATATCCAGATGATCCAACGATTTATATATCGAATTCCTCTATAACAGATCCATCTGTTTCACCCGACGGGGACAATCTGTTTATTTTGGTTAACGCACCACCTATACAAAAAGAACAACTAGAGGATCAAGTTGAATATGAACGCTACAAAAACCTTGTTTATGATCGTTTAGAATCGTTCGGTCTGAAGTTAAGACCCTTTATCGTTCAAGAAAGAATGATCACGCCGCATAATATTCAGCGGAAGTTCGGAGCGTATCGGGGAGCTTTATACGGTATATCAGCCAATGAAAGAAAGAACACGTTCCTACGCCCTTCTAACCGTTCAAAAGATATCCTCAACTTGTATTTTGCAGGAGGTACAACACATCCTGGCGGCGGCTCTCCGATGGTAATCATCAGCGGCCGCAATGTCGCCCGTGAAGTGCTAAAGCAGTGGGGGTCTGACCCCAAACAATTATCATAAATTCTCAAAAATGAGCAAACGCCCGGAGGCATTTGCTCATTTTCAATAACTTCTTTCATACACTTTCCATTTTGTGGTACACTATTTTCTAAAACCATATTGGGGGATGGAACATGGAAGTTCGACTTTTAAAACCCGAAGATGCAAAGCCATACTGGGAGCTTCGACTTGAAGCGTTAAAACTAAGCCCCGAAGCTTTTTCTTCCAGCTATGAAGAAGCTTTACAAAGAAAAGAACCCATCAAACAAGTAGCAGAAAGATTGCAAGAAGAAGGCAGCTATACGTTTGGAATGTTTCATGAAGAAAAGCTCGTCGGCAACGTTACCCTCGTTCAAGAGAAGGGCTTAAAGATGCAGCATCGCGGCAATATCTACGCCATGTATGTGAGTACCGAGAACCGTAAAGCTGGAGTAGGAAAGGCTCTTATGAAAGCTGTCATCGAACACGCAAAAAGCATTCCTGTTATTGAAAAATTAAACTTAACTGTAGCAGCTAATAATGAAAAAGCAAAGAACTTATATACCTCATTAGGCTTTAAGACATATGGTTACGAAGAAAAAGCACTTAAAGTAGATGGTCATTTTATAGATGAAGAGCATATGGTGTTGTTTCTTTAGATAACAAAAAAGCTGACAAACAGGCTGAACCTCCTGATTTCTTCTCTTTACTGACTCTATTATTTTTTCTAATCTCTTATTTAAAAGATTGTTGAATTTAATTTTTTTGTACTTTCTCTTCATTGACTTGTTGATTGGAGCGCAAGGTGCGAGACTCCTGGGGGATCAGCGGGACAGGTGAGACTCCTGAAAGCGCAAAGCGTTAGGAGGCTCACCGCACGCCCCCCGGAAAGCGAGCATCCTGGAGCGGAAATCAACTACTTTCAAAAGCACCATAGAAATAACAAAAGAGCCGACAACTAGGTACACATCCTAGTTATCAGCTCTTTTCAGCTAAACTAAAAATTATTCCACAGCAATCTTCTTAAATAGATCTCCTTTCTCCTCACTCGATACAAACGCTCTGCTGCTAAACACTTTATAATTTTGCTTGCGGACTTTATTTAAAATCTCTCGATAATAAATGGACGCTAGCTGAACAGGCATTCTTGAATCGATCGGGTAATGATCTAGGGTTTCGTTAAACTTCGCATAAAATACTTCTGCACGCATAGCAATACTTTCCCACGCCATTATAAAACGATTATCGACCACTTCTTTTTTCAAGTCATCCTCTGTATACCCGTGTTCAGCCATTATGCTCGAAGGTAAATACACTCGGCCGCGATCTAAGTCCTCTGCAATATCGCGAAGTACATTTGTAAACTGCATCCCAATCCCTAGATAAATAGCTCCTTTCCGAACGAGCTCTTTTTGTTCTGGAGCAAGAATAGGAAGCAGCATTAAGCCAACTGTGCTAGCCACATGGTAAGAGTAATATTCCAACTCTTCTACTGTTTCATAATGCGATTTGTATAGATCCATTTCTTGTCCTTTAATCATATCCAGAAAGGCTTGTTCCTCCATCTCGAACTGCTGAAAAACATGCTGAAGCGCGATCCACATTGGTTCGGTTGCAGGAATTTTGCCATTTAAGAACTGTTTAAACTGTTCTTTGAAAACAGCAAGCTCTTCTAGTGGCCGCTTCCCTTCGTCTACAATATCATCTACAGTTCTGCAAAATGAGTAAACCGCCCAAACGGCGCGTCTTTTCTCATCGGGCAAAAATGAAAATGCTTTATAGAACGTTTTAGAATGAACTTTAATAACTTCTTCACAATAAGAATAAGACTCCTGTACCGTTACCAAATTTTTCACGCCCTTTCAAGATATTTTGCGAGATGTTTCGCACTCTGCATAACGATGGGTACACCTCCCCCAGGATGTATGGATGCGCCAACTGCATACAGATTTTCATATGGCAGAGGTTTAATCTGAGGACGAAACACACCTGATTGTTTTAATGTTGGAGCAATACCGAAGCTGCCACCTTGATACAATCCGTCTGTTAGGGCGTCATTCGGCGTTCGGATTTCTTTCCAAGTGATCGCTTTCTTAAGACCTGGGTATCCTCTGTCTTCCAACCGCTGCAAAATAAAATCTGCGTAGGTTTCCTTTTTAGCTTCCCAATCTACCGTATCTCCAGATGGAACCGGAACGAGCACGTAGAGTACACTTTTTCCCTCTGGTGCAAGAGAAGGATCTATTTTAGATGGGTAGAACGTATAAACCGCGGGATCACGAGGCAGATTTTTACGTACAAAGACTTCCTGCATATGGGCATCAAAGTAATCTGTCATAAAGAACTGATGCACATCTGCTTCGTCATATGTTCGATCCAGCCCTAAGTACAATAAAAAGCAGCCGGAAGAAGATTGGTAACTTTTTTTAATCGGCTTACGACCTGGAATGAGATGTTGAATGCCTGGAAAGTCACCATTGTAGATCACCATATCGTGCATTTGGGTACCTTCTTTTGTGACCACACCATTGCATGCATTTCCGTTTATCAGCAAGGAGTTTACTGGAGTATTCACTTTGATCTCGACACCTTGCTCAGCTAGTTTTCTTTGCAATAAATCTACGATACTCGCATAGCCGCCTTTTATATACCAAATGCCATGAGCATGCTCACTGAACGGCACGAGCGAGTACATCGCAGGTGAATTTTCAGGTGATCCGCCAATATATAATGTCTGAAACGAAAAAGCTTCCTGCATTCTAGGATGGTTAAAATAGACTTTTGCGAAATCTTTAACTGATTGATAGGCTTTCAGTTTTGTAAGCGTGTGGAGATTTTTAGGTGTCCAAAAATCCCTTTTATTCACAAAAGAACGATCCAAGAATGCTGTTTTTCCTTGATGGAAACGTTCATACATATCGGCTACATATCTCAAGAAGCCTTGTTCATCACCAGGATACATTCTACTGATCTCATTCAACTGTCCAGGAAGATCACTTGTTTTATAAAAGTGAGAACCGTCTGGATAGTTTAATTTGTACATCGGCGTGCATGGAATCAATTCTATTTCTTCACGCTCGATGCCGATCTCATCTAAGATTTCATAAATCATCTCAGGAAGCAGAACGATGGTTGGTCCGCTATCGATTCTATATCCTTCTGTTTTAAAAAAATTCAGCCTTCCGCCTAGTCCGGAGCTTTTCTCGTAAATCGTAACTTCCTTACCTTGTTTTCTTAAGTAGAGTGCTGTAATTAAGCCACCAATTCCTCCGCCAACAATTCCAGCATTCATACTGATTGAACCTCCATAGCGCTATGTTTATCTGTCATCAATCGAGTTGTAATACGAGCCGATTCCATAATCGTGGGTAAACCGCTTCCGGGGTGTGTTCCTCCCCCTACAAGCCACAATCCTTCTATCTCGTTTTGCTTATTGTGCGGTCTGAAATACATCATTTGAGTTAATTGATGTCCGAGGTTAAACGTGGCTCCCTTGTAAACATGAAGCTGTGTTTCCCAATCCAATGGCGTAAACATATGCTCCGTTTCAATATATTTCTCAAGATCTTTGAACTCTGTTCGTTCTTGAAGCTGCTGAAGAACTAGTTTTCTAAAATCATGCTTGTGATGTTCCCAGTCAATCATGCTAAAGTTATTTGGAACAGGGGCTAAAATGTATAGAGCCGACTTCCCTTCAGGAGCAAGCGTTGGATCTGTAACAGAAGGATTATGAATATAGATGGATGGATCTTGAGATAAGATTTTCTTTTTGGTAATCTCTTCAACGTTTTTTCGATAGTCTTCTGAGAAAACAATGGTATGGTGAGGGAGATCGTATTTTTGATTCACGCCAACATACAGCATAAACGCCGAGCACGAATAGCTCTTCTTCCTCAATTTATCACTGGTGTATTTCTTCGTTGAGCCTTTGGGCATCAGCCTTTCCATAGCGTGTGCAAAGTCTGCGTTAACGACCACTTCATCGGCATACACCGTTTCACAAGAATCTAGTTTAAGTCCATTAACCTTCCCTTTTTCAATGACAAGCTCTTTCACTCCGCATGACGTAACGACTTTTCCGCCATATTCTTTAATCACTTTTGCCATTGCTTCTGTGATCTTATTAACACCGCCGATAGGATGATAGACTCCATATGCGTGTTCCATATAAGATAAGATCGTAAACGCACCAGGACATTCCCACGGCGACATGCCTAAATATTTTGCCTGAAACGTGAAAGCAAGACGGAGACTTTCATCAGAAAAATAAGTGGATAGCTGATCATGCAAAGAATCTGTAATCGTCAGCTTCGGTAATGCTTTAATAAATTTAAACTGCAGATAATCTAAAAGAGAGTCATGCTTGTTTTGCAAAATAGGCATTAACGCTTCAAACTTTTCTTTTTCTCTTTTCATGAAACGTCTGTAACCTTCGCCATTTCCAGGAAAGACTTTTTCTATATTTTTATACATGACCGATTGATCTGTCGTAGCATCTAGTACCGCATCTTTGAATTTAAGCTGGTACATCGGCTCAATTTTTTTTAATTGGATATAATCTTCTAATCGCCGCCCGGCAAGGTGAAACATTTCCTCCAATATGTGAGGCATATTAAGAAACGTGGGACCTCGATCAAACGTATACTCTTCTTTATGTAAAGCAGAAGTACGTCCTCCGATAAACGGTTGTTTCTCGTATACTGTTACTTGATAACCTTTGCTGGCTAAAAGCATTCCTGCCGTTAAGCCACCAGGTCCTGCACCAATGACAGCTACAGATTTCATGTTTTCACACCTTCCATCTACCTTTACAAAATATATACAATGTATTATACAAAAATTATACGATGAGTGTTCTAAGATTAGCAAATTTAAAAGATATAAAAAAGCACACTCAAAAAAAGTTTTCTTGATGTGTGCTGTTTCACATATGGTATGTAATTCATTTCGACGAAAGGGATGGAAAACCTTCTCAAATACTTAAATGAAATAAACTTTAAACATAAAACATAAATGCCAATAAAATGACTAAAAAAAGCCCGCATATTCTGCAGGCTTTTGGAACATTATTCTTTCGAATGTCTTTCTTTATGAGTAAGATAGTCTTCTTCCTCATTTTTTGGCTTTTTCTTCCTAGTCTTTCGAACAATCAGTATAACAATAATAATCACTAATAATAAGCTAACATTTAAGAAGCCGCCTAAAAACCGAAAAACATCAGACATAAAGTTATCCATGCTGCTTCACCTCTTCTCAGCATTTTCCCCTTTATAATTACTTTTAAACCTGCAGTTCATCGAGCATCATATTTAAAGGTAATGTGACACTTACTTTTGTTCCCTTACCAACCTTGCTCGTATAATCCACTCTTCCACCCATAGATTCAATAATGCGAGTAGATACCATGGTACCTAATCCCATACCTTGTTCTTTTGTCGAAAAGAAAAGGGAGCCTACACGCGATAGTTGTTCCTTTGTCATTCCTTTTCCTGTATCCCTAATTATAATCTTTACATGATCTCCATCTTCCATGAGCTTTATCGAGACTCGTCCCTCTTTTGGAGTTGCTTCAACAGCATTTTTCAAAATATTGATCAACGCTTGCTTTAGCTGATTACGATCCGTTGTAATAACAGCATCTGATTCTATGGAATGGGTCAGTGAGATTCCTTCTTTTAAAGCGTATGGATTTAATAAAATACTAAGTTCCATAACAAGCAGTGGTAGAGGAAACGTCTCGATCTTCTTAAATTCGGGTTTAGCAAAATTTAAATAATCACTGATTATGTTCTCAGCTCTTCCAAGCTCACTTAAAATAAGCGGATAATAATGCTTATGCCGCTCATCCTCACCTGCCATTAACTGAAGAAATCCTTTAACGACTGTTAATGGATTACGAACTTCATGAGCGATCGAAGCTGCGAGTTCACCAAGCGTATGCTGCTTTTCTGAGCGCCTGATCTCGTCTTTCATTAAATTTCTTTCAATGACAGACTCATTTAATATAGCGGTAAAAACAAAAGTTACCATTTGAATAAGGCCAAAAACGGTCATGTATATAAATAAATCTTGATCTAACTGTATGAAGTCTTTATTAATAAAGGTAAGGTAACTTAGAAGAATGATGAGCTGAACAAACGCAGGCCAAGAACCTATGATAATAGAGAGGTAGATTCTTTTTTTCGGTGCAGATTTCCAGAAGTATTTATAAATGATGTAAGGGACCGCACATGCAACAACTGCAGATATGTAAGCTAAAAAAAGTGTCTCTCCGCCCATAGCGGTTCTGGTGATCATTAGCGCTGTGATCGTAATGATCCCAGATATCGGACCACCGTAAAAGATAGAAAGAACGACAGGAACATATCGCAGGTCCCAATATAAACCTGCATCATAATAAGCAAAATACATACAAAGTGACGCAGATGCTCCGTATAAAAGACCTAAAAAGTATGGGGACTTTCCTATTTTACGATTTTCGAACAGCAAGCTATAGCTTAATACGGGTGCAAGAACAATTAATACATGTAAAAGCAGCTTTTCTACAATCATGGTCTACTCCCCAGTCCAAATGGCTTGTATAAAGAATACGACAAAAAAAGGGCGATTCCTCCAAGAATCTCCCTTTTTTTGTGACTATAGCATTGTTTTTATAAGACTTAAGTAGTAACTTATCGACAGCGTTATGCGTCCTGCTTCAGCTGGCTATGATACAAGGAGTAATAAAACTTTTTGTTATTTAACAATTCTTCGTGAGTCCCTTTTTCAGAGATACTTCCATCCTGAAGAACAAGAATCTGATCGGCTTGCTGAATCGTGTTCAATCGATGTGCAATAACAAAACTCGTTCTCCCTTGCATCAAGCGCTGCAAGGCTTCTTGGATCTTCATCTCAGTTATTGTATCGATAGAGCTTGTTGCTTCATCTAAAATAAGCAGAGAAGGGTCTGCTAAAATGGCTCGTGCGATCGATAAGAGCTGTTTTTGGCCTTGACTGATCCCACTGCCCTCTTGGTTCAAGATCGTTTTATAGCTTTTAGGCAGTTTCGTAATAAAGGAAAGAGCATTAGCTAGTTTGGCAGCTGCAATAACCTCATCGTCTGTGGCACTCAAACGCCCATACCGAATATTTTCAAGAATGGTTCCTTCAAATAAAAAAGAATCCTGCAACACAAAACCCATATGACTTCTGAGAGAACTTCTTTTTACTTTCTTTATATCGTTCCCATCAATCAGGATTTGACCAGAATCTGCATCATAAAACCGTGAGAGCAGATTCACGATTGTCGTCTTGCCCGCACCTGTAGGACCAACTAGTGCAACTGTTTCACCTTCTTTTACAGAAAAACTTAATCCCTTTACAGTCATTTCATCTTTTTCATAAGAAAAACCAACGTCACGAAAATCTACTTTTCCTTTTACCGAAGGCAGTTCAATAGCACCTGTCTCATCCATTTCCTCTTGTGATTCATCAAGAATCTCGAAAACTCTTTCTGCTCCTGCAACAGCTGACAAAAGCGTATTAAACTGGTTCGCCAGATCATTAAGCGGTCGTGTAAACTGTCGTGAATACTCAACAAAAATGACGATTACACCGATAGATACTTTCCCATTAAGAGCAAGAACTCCCCCGATACCCGCAATTAAAGCAAAGCTCCCATTGTTAAGAACGTTCATTAATTTCGGGATAAAACCTGAGAAAGTCTGAGCCCAATACCCGGACTCTTTCAATCTCTCATTTTTTTGCATAAATTCCTCAATCACTCTTTTTTCCTGTGAAAATGATTTCACAATACGCTGACCAGAGGTGATTTCTTCAATATATCCGTTAATCTCACCCAAATTTCTTTGTTGTTCTTTAAACCTCGCACCTGTTCTCTTTGTAATCCACTTTAACCCAAAGAACATTAGGGGTACGATCGAAAGGGAGATCAGCGTTAGGATGGGACTTAAATAGATCATTACACCTACTGTTCCAATAAGCGTTAGGATGCTGGAAAACACTTGAATGAAAGAACTGTTTAGTGTAGAACTCACATTTTCAATATCATTTGTAACTCGGCTCATCAATTCACCGTGCTGCCTTTTATCAAAGAATGAAATCGAAAGCCTATGAAATTGATTAAATAAATCGTTTCTCATTTTTAATACGGTATCTTGTGCAATCCCGATCATCCAATAGTTTTGCAGCCAGATGGAAAGTGATTGGCCTATAAAGACAAAAACAAGGCCTATTAACATTTTATTTAAACCGTCCACATTCTCTTTAACAATGTAAGAATCAATAGCCATTCCGATTAAAAAAGGTCCAAGTAAGCTTAAAGCAGAGCTGATAATCACCATAAGCAGCACCAAGCTTAACAGCCATTTATGATCAGAAAAGTAGCTTCCGATACGTCTTATTGTACTTGCCCAGTTTTTCGGTTTTACTTTCTTACCAAATAAATGATTATGTGGATGAGGTCTGTTTGAACCCTTTGACATGCTGAAAGTCCTCCTCCCCAAACTGTGATTGAACGATTCTAACATACAACGGAGAGTTTTTAAGGAGTTCTTCATGTGTTCCCCAAGCCTCAACAGCACCATCATCTAAAAGCAGAATACGGTCGGCTTCCATCGCTGTACTTATTTTTTGCGTAATAATAAACGTGGTACATGAGTAAGTTCGTAACGCCTTCAACAGCTTTGCTTCTGTCTTTAGATCCAGTGCACTTGTGCTGTCATCCAGCATTAAAATTTTGGGTTTGCGGACTAACGCTCTTGCAATGGACAACCTTTGTTTCTGCCCGCCAGACAGGTTAACACCCCGCTGTCCTACTCTTGTATCATATTGATTCGGTAATTTTTCTACTGTTTCATGAATTTGTGCATCTTTTGCTGCAGAAATGATTTCATTTTGACTTGCTCCTTCTTTTCCCCAGCCGATGTTTTCAGAAATTGAACCTGTAAATAGCACTGCTTCCTGTGGAACAACACCAATTCCTTTTCTGAGCGTTTCAATCGGATATTCATTTACATTTTTTCCGTCAACGAGTACTTCACCAGCTGTAACATCGTAAAGTCTAGGAACAAGCTGAAAAAGCGAGGTTTTTCCGGAACCCGTTGATCCAAGGATCGCTAGCGTCTCTCCTGACTTAACCGAAAATGATAAGTTTTTTAGAACAGGCACATCACTTTCCGGATAACTAAAAGAAACATCCTTAAATTCTACTGCTCCTTGTTTTAATAATAATGACCGATCAGCGCCAGCAGCCTCAATCAGATCCACCTCTGTATCCAGTACTTCCCCAATTCGTTGTGCTGATGCTTTTGCCCGTG
Source organism: Fictibacillus phosphorivorans (assembly GCF_001619875.1). Classification (GTDB taxonomy): domain Bacteria; phylum Bacillota; class Bacilli; order Bacillales; family Fictibacillaceae; genus Fictibacillus; species Fictibacillus phosphorivorans_B. The sequence continues at coordinate 145,299 of NZ_LRFC01000034.1, read as the reverse complement.
AGAAAGCCATAATGATAAAAGAAATGATCGTTAGTACTGATGAGATTCTGAATGAGTAATTAACGATCGCGACAACTTCCCCTACTTCAATCGTGCCGAAGTTCACCTGTCTGCTGCCGAACCAAAGGATGAACAGAATGGCAATATTCATTACAAACAACAATACTGGAATTGAAACTTCTATTAAACGAAGAGATGAAACTGTTCGTACTTTTAAATCGACGCTCGCCTGTTCGAAGCGGTCTTTTTCAAAGTCTCTTCTCAAAAACGCCTTAATCAAACGCATTCCCATTAAGTTTTCACGCATAACCCGATTCACGCCATCAAGCTTATCCTGCACATCCCGAAACATGCTGCCGGCAGTATTAAGCACCCATTTTAGAAAAACCAAGAGAAACGGTAATGCCACTACCAATACCATTGCTAGCTTCCAGTTGACAATAAGAGACATGATCACTCCACCAGCTAATAAAAGCGGTGCTCTTAGCATGATCCGCAAACTCATAAATACAGTATTCTGAAGCTGTGTCACATCATTCGTCATTCTTGTGATCAACGAAGAAGCAGGAAATTTATTAAAATTCACAAACGAAAAAGATTGTACTTTTTCAAACACGAGCCGCCTTATATCAAATCCATAATTCTGGCTGACATGAGCTGAAAAAAACGAGTTGGCGATTCCTGCTGCAAAAGCAGCTAAAGCAAGACTAAACATCACAATGCCCCAAAACTTAACCACGCTCAAATCGCTCTTTAAAATACCGTCATCAATGATCTTTGCCATAATTAAAGGCTGCAGCAATTCAACGCCCAGTTCCAATAGAGTCAAAAAAAGTGCTGCTCCGATCGCGACCCGGTACGCTTTTAAATAAGAAAACACTTTCCGCATAAATTATCCCCCGAACGTCACCGATGTTTAACAAACTTAACAATCTACTTCTATTTTATCCTTTTTTATAAAAATATTTAACTATTTCGACTTCTCTATATATTGAATCATCATTCGAGTGGTTGTTAGGTCATTGCCTGTTGTGATATTGGAGTGATCCAAGTGAATTATTTTGTTGCACATACAAAAAGGCTGGATAGAGAGTGGTTTAATAACAGAATAATGCATGTTATGGCTTTTGAAACTTATCTTTTACACAGACCACCTAGGGTATAAGGCTACTATCCCCTGAAATCTCTTGCATAATTCCGCAAGTTTTGTAGTTTTTTCCGCGAGTTTTGGACATAATTCCGCGAGTTATGCCCATATATCGACCTGCATTATACCCCCCACCCCTAATCATCTGCAGCCAACGCAACTTCTCGCTCCTCCCCCTCTTCCCCCAACTCACTCCAACATAAAACCCGCTAACGTTGTTTTAGCGGGTTTTCTCAGTCCTGTCTTCTTTCCCATTCACTTCAATTTCAGCTTCTTTTGGCCATGTTTTCACGTGGTCTGTTTCAAGAATCCCCATTGTAACGTCACCGATATCAGGGTCTTCTAGTAACGTATCTCTTACACGGAATTTAATATCATCAGCATCTGCAAGCGTAAAACCTTCTCTTAACTCGATGTAGCTTTCAACATGAAATCTTCTTCCTTCTTGCATAATACGAAGCTCTTTAATATCTACAACATCCTGATCTGAGAGAATCGTCTCTGCAATGCGGTCTTCCACTACTTTTGGCGCAGCGACCCCGATTAACCCTCTAGTGTTTTCAATTCCGAGTTTAAACGCAATAACGACAAGAAGAATTCCAATTAATAATGTTCCGATTCCGTCCAAAATATAGGCCCCTGTTAGGTCTGCAAGTACAATTGAGATGAGCGCAAGAAATGCACCTGATGTAGCGATCAAATCTTCGTAAAATACCAAACGGGTTGGCGGTGCAGCCAATGCGACATTTTTAAAGGATTCTTTTACGATTCCGAACCCCTTCGCTTCACTTCGTGTTTCATGTACGATTTCCTTCATCGCTTTTATTAATATAAAACCGTCTACTAAAATGGCTAAAACCATGATGCCAATATTCAATAGTAGATTTGTAGAAGGATGCGGATCTTGGATAAGCTTCCATCCTTTTAATATCGTTTCATAGGCCATGATAGAAACGACAATAACTGCGACCAATACGAATAGATTAACCACACGCCCAAAGCCTGATGGGAATTTCTTTGTTGGCTCTTTTTCAGAAAGAGCACTTCCGAAAAAGACAAATGCCTGGTTTAAGGCATCCGCAGCTGAATGCAGTGTTGTTGCAAACATGGCACCACTTCCACTTACTGAAGCAGCAATACCTTTAGCTATAGCAAGTACCGTGTTTCCTAATGCAGCAATTCCAGACGACTTATTTCCTTTTTTAAGTAGATCGATCAAGGGTCTGCCTCCACTTCTGTTATGTCTTTTTTATAAGAATTCCTGAAATGGAGATAAATTAAACCCTATAAAGAAAACAGGCTGTAAAAAAACAGCCTGTTTCATAGTCATTTATGATACTTTTTCCTTCGAGTGGCTAGCTGGTTCTTTATATCCGCCTTCCCAATACTCAGCATTTTTTATGCCAAGTTTTGTTGAATCAAAAACAGGATCGAGTCCAGCTTTCTTTTGTTCTTCGTAATCTTTTAAAACACGAAGTGCTGGCTTTGCCAAAATTAAGATGGCAATCAAGTTTAGCCAAACCATGATACCAAGACCGAGATCTCCTAGTGCCCAAGCAAGGTCTGCTGTTTTTACAGCTCCGTAATACGTTGTTCCCAGCAATACAATCTTCAGCAAGAACATAGGAATTCTGTTATTTCGGCCTCGCATGAGGTAAGCAATATTCGTTTCTGCAATATAGTAGTAAGCCATAATTGTTGTAAAGGCAAAGAAAAATAGTGATACTGCAACAAAAGCAGAACCGAAACCAGGCAGTACTGATTCAATCGCTTCTTGTGTAAAAGCAGTACCTGCTTCTACGTTAGGAATATTCTCAACAATAAACGTTTTATCTGCTTCGTTCTGTACATTGTACATCCCTGTAAAAAGTATCATGAAAGCTGTAGCTGTACATACAAGCCATGTATCGATATATACAGAGAATGCTTGAACTAGACCTTGTTTGGCAGGATGTGACACCTCAGCAGCTGCAGCTGGATGAGGACCAGTACCTTGTCCTGCTTCATTGGAATAAATACCGCGCTTTACTCCCCACATAATAGCCGAACCAACAATACCGCCAAATGCAGAGTCAAATGAGAATGCACTTCTGAAAATAAGAGAAAGCACCTCTGGGACCTGTGGGATATGAAAAGCAACGATAATTAACGATACTAATACATAGCCTATCGCCATAAATGGAACTACATATTGTGCAACGTTCGCAATACGTTTAACACCACCAAAAATGATAGCCGCTAAAATAATGACTAAGAAAATACCCGTCACAGATGGATTAATATTAAAAGCATTATCAAGCCCTGCAGCGATGGAGTTAGACTGAATACCAGGCATTAGTAATGCCATAGCAGCTAATGCTGAAATGGCGAAAATGATTCCGTACCACTTCCAGCCGATTCCTTTTTCAATGTAATAAGCAGGTCCACCACGATACTCCCCGTCCTGCTTTACTTTATATACTTGAGCAAGTGCTGATTCAACAAATGCACTGGACGCACCAATAAAAGCGATCATCCACATCCAGAATACTGCACCAGGACCACCAAAGCCTATCGCTGTCGCTGTACCAGCGATATTACCAGTTCCTACACGGCCAGAAAGCGCAATCGCTAAGGCTTGGAAAGAGGAAACACCAGCTTTTGAACTTTTACCTTCCATCATGAGTTTGATCATTTCTTTAAAGTGCCGCACTTGCAAAAATCGAGTTAAAATCGAAAATAATAGCCCTACACCTAAACAAAAATAAATCATCGGCTGACTCCAAAGAATCGCTACTGCATCTCCTACAAACGTTTCAAAGTTGCTCAAAAACTTTACCCCCTTGTATTTGACTGAAAATTTTATCTATTTTTAATTATAAAATAAATCATATATGATTACAAATTGTGACAATATATGAACAATTTTATTCTCTTATTATGACGTTAGACTTGGTAAGAAAACAAGATAAAATTCTTTCCAGTGTGGACATTTGTATCTTTAGTCGTGCACAAGTTACTAGTTGAATCCCAGAAACCAACAAATTACTAGTAGAATATAAGCAGGGAAAGAGTCATTTAAGGTTTCTGCCTAGTCTAACCTTAAAACTTTTATTTCCATAAAAAAAACCATCTGGCCGGCAGATGGTTTATACTAGTGCGTTTTGTTTACAATCGATTTAAGCTTCGATTTTCGTATAATCTGATTAATCACTTCTGAAAAAACAAGACCTATGGCAATCGATCCTGATATCATGAATGCTTTTGCTGCTAAATTAATGGCTAAATTATAATCATTCTGCACAAAGTTGCGCATCGCATTATAAGCTATGCCTCCTGGAACAAGTGGAATTATTCCTGCTACGCTATAGATGATTACAGGTGTTTTATATTTTTTTGCAAAGTATTGTGAAGCTATGGCAATCGAGAACGCTGCGATAACTGTTGCTAATACCATGTCCACACCATTTGATTCTAAAAGAAAATAAAAAATCCAACCGATCATCCCGACTAGACCGCAATGAAATAGAGAGCGTTTTGGCCCGTTAAAAATAATAACAAAAGCCGCCGACGCGATAAAACTTGTAATGATTTGCTCAATAATCGTCATCGTAAACATCCCTCCTTAAAAAAATGAAAACATAACTGCAATTCCAGCCCCGATTGCAAAAGCTGTTAAAAATGCATCTGCCCCTTTAGCCAGTCCAGAGATCAGGTGTCCTGCCATCAAGTCACGAACAGCATTCGTGATAAGCAACCCAGGGACAAGCGGCATTACTGATCCGATAATTATTTTATCAAGTTCTCCGCCAATTCCTATTGAGACAAACAAGTGTGCCTGCAGGCCAATTATTAGTGAAGCCGAAAACTCTGAGAAAAATTTAATAGGAACGAGCTGGTGAAAATACAAAAGAGATAAGAAGCCTAATCCCCCTGTAATAAATGCAGGGATAAAGTCTCCCCAATTCCCTTGAAACATGATTAAGAAACAGCCTGAAGAAATCGCCGCAGCTAGCACATGGATCCAAAGTGAATAAGGAGATCCGGATTCACTGATTTTCTTCAGTTCTTTGTAAGCTTCTTCAATCGTGTATTCTCCTGCGCTTATTTTACGCGATATTCCGTTAACTTCGGCAACTTTTTCTAAGTCTGTTGTCCGTTCCACGATACGAATCAGCTTCGTTTTTGTTGGCTCTGAACCTTCGACTGAAAAAAGTATACCTGTCGGTGTTACATAAGGATGCGATTGATAAGCTCCAAAAGAAGCCGCAATCCGCATCATTGTATCTTCAACACGATAAGTCTCCGCTCCACTTTGCAGCATAATCTTGCCTGCTAAAAGACAAACGGCCATGATATCATAGGTTTCCTGTTTCTCCATTTCCATTTAAGCATACTCTCCAATTAATTACTTACCTTCAGTCTATCCAAAAACGGACCGTTAATATTTTAACAGTTTAACTGATTGTATCTGTTTTCGGCAATGGAGTTGTACAAGTTTACAGATGTTACTACAATTGATTTAGGTATTAGTCACCATAAACATCAAATAAGTAACTGAAAGGGTCTTTTTCTGTCCTTGGTCTTTTCATTTTGTTTTTTTCATGCAATGAAACGGGAAGCATAGACAGAATAATTATAGAGAGGCACATTACGATTAGACTTATGATTCCTGAAAAAATCAGCATAAAATTTCCCTCCTTATCTTCTTATGCAAAGCGTATGATATGAAACGCGTTTCAAAGCAAGAAAAACTTTTTAAAGAAGCAGGTGAATGCATGGCTAATATAAGGGATATTGCTAGATTGGCTGGCGTTTCTGTAACCACCGTGTCCCGTGTGATCAACAACCAGCCATATGTAAGTGCTGAAAAAGTCTCAGCTGTTAAAGAAGCTATGAAAAAATACAACTATCATCGAAACATAAATGCCGTTCATTTAAGCAGAGGAAAGACGCATTTGATCGGTGTAGTGATTCCGTTCTCTAACCACCCTTATTTTGGTTTATTGATTGAGGGAATCGCAAACGCGGCATTAGATCACAACTATAAGGTCGTACTTATTCAAACGAACTATGAAAAAGCAAAAGAGATGGAAGCTTTAAAGATGCTTGAGGACAAGCAGATCGATGCACTCATTATCTGCTCTAGAATTAGTTCGTGGGACGTAATCGAAAGTTATCTGGCTCATGGACCAATCATACTTTGTGAAGATTCAAGAAACGAGAAGATATCCTCCACATTTATTGATCACTATAAAGCATTTACCTTGGCTCTAGATTATTTGTACGAAAAAGGACATCGCCAAATCGGATACTCAATCGGAAGACAAACTGGGACAAACAGCACTCAACGAGAAAGGGCGTATAAAGATTTCCTATCCAAGCACAGTCTTCCATTTGAAATCAATCATATTTTTACAGATCGTTTTCATGTTGAAGATGGCGTTGATGTGGTCGAATCCCTATTGAAGATGCAGCATCGACCAACCGCTTTACTCGTAACAAGCGATCAAGTCGCTGCGGGAATAGTAACAAGCATCCGAGAACGCGGGTTATCCGTACCAAAAGACTTGGCTATAATGAGCTTTGACAACCAGCCAATATCAAAAGTTATGCATATTACAACGCTTGAGATTCCATTAGTTGTCACCGGAAAAAAACTTTTTCAGCAAGCCTTAACGGTAAAAAAGTTACACATGAAGAAATCAACGTCCGTTTAATTGAGAGGGAGACGGTTTAAAAGCAAAAGCATGGAGAGCGATCTCTCCATGCTTTATTTTCCACTAATCTATAAGCAACTTTAAGGCAGGAAGTTGAATTCTATCCTGGTTTGTTAACGAAACAACTTCAGGGTATACCATTAAGTAGGCAACATCTTCATCTATCTTTCCAATCTGTAATTCTTTATTTTCAATAACCCCTTCTGGTTTTTTTGTCACATCCACCACACGGTCATTTCTTAAAGGCACTCTTTTACCGTTTCCATCGAATACTTTAACATGCATGACTAAGTTTGTTTCAGTGTTGGCACGATGAAATTCGTAGTGCAAGCTAGCTGTCGCTTTTCCAATCGATAATTGATTGATATGAATTTGATGCATACCATCTTTTGAAGCACTAACTTCATCAAGCTTTATCGTTTCTACAGGCAACTGTTTAACAGGGATTGAAAACTTCCAGTCGCCCACCTTATTTGCTATATGCGTAAATTGCAGAGGAAGCGTGAAGTCTTTGGGCAGTTCTTTTTCATTCAATTCAAACTCTAATGCAGCTATATAGCTGCCTTCTTTTAGCTTTTGAAGCGGCCCTCTCAATCCAGGAAGCAAATCTTGATCTTTCCCTCCGATTGTATACCCTGTTTCAGGACTCTTCTCCTTATTCATATCTTCAACTGAAAGATCTTCACCTTCTGCTTTTATTGTTACCCCTATTACATTGCCATCGTAATAAGCACTCGTAACCGTTACATCAACACCGTTGCTTGTCGCTTTTTGATTAATCTCAGTTACAAGGTTACTCTTGAATAGCTCTTTACCTATTTCAACATCAAGTTTTTGATAGATTTTCCCTATAAGAGGCATCTCAGCTAACACGGTGTTAACAGGTGAAAGGACAAACCCTGAAGCAAGAACAACCGCAGCTGCTGTGCCAGACAACCAAGCAGAAAATTTCACTCTGGCCCGTACTCTCTTTTTCTGTTTAATCTTCCTTCCATCATTCATACCTTTCTTGATAGCACGAATAATATCTTCACTTGGCAGTTCAATCTGATTCTTCTTATCAACCCATTTTATGTCCATATGTCCCTACTCCCTCCAGCAAACTTCGTAATTCTATCTTTGCTCGATGTAAATACGTTTTTATCGTGCCCTCCGGCTTTTGCATTTTTTCTGAAATAGTCTTTATCGATAAATCATGAAAATAGAACAGAACAATAACGGTTTGATAGTTTTGCTCTAAATGAGATATGGCATACGTTAAATCTAAATCTTGTTCAGGCTGTATCCTCGTATTATCAGTAAGTTGATGAAAAAACGCTTCTCCCGTTAAAACGGTTTTCTTTTTCTTTTGAAGGACTTCATATGCTGTACGGATCAAAATTTTAATCAACCACGTACTGAAATATTTAGGTTCTTTTAATTTGTGTATTCCAACAAAAGCTTTACAAACGGTCTCTTGAAGGACATCTAAAGCGTCTTCTTTATTCCGAACATAGAGAAACGCTGTTTTATATAATTTGTCGCTCTCTTGTTTAATAAGCCGTTCAAAAGCCTCTTCATTGCCCTTAATTGCTTTTTTTACTATTTGAACATCTATCAATTCCTAGCCCCCTTTTCACCTATTAGAGAGGATGGTGAAGAAAAAAGTTTCAAGTTATAAAATAAAGACAACTCATTTGCGCCACTCTATCCAATACGCTACACATAAAAAAACACCTGCAGAAGTTATCAACTTCTGCAGGCTTTAGGATTAAATTCTATAATGATCCGCTTTCCAGTTCGTAATGGCCTGTTTAATCACTTTGGGTTTCATGTTCTCTGCTGCTGCTCTTTCTGCTAAACCCGGAAATTCATTATCTGGCGCAAACCGCAGTGCCACAATCTGCGCTGGCGTAAGATTTGCATCTAAAAGTTTTCCTGTCAACACATAATAACGAAGATTTTCTTCAGCACGAATGGCTCTGTCTTGTGCTTTTAACGGGTATAAACGCAATAATGTAAATATAATCAGCAATGCAAGTGACATCACCACTAAGATTACTCCTAAAAATAAATTCTCTGCTTTAAAGAAGTAAACGATGCTCAGTATCAATCCACCAAGCACTAACAATGACAATACATAGTGATAGATTGGATGCATCCGTGCATGATTTTTAACATTTTGTGTGTCCATTTCTTCTCCTCTTTCCTTTTCAGTGATTTACTCCCACTTAAACGTAAAGCTTGCTACAACAAACGCTCCGATCAGCCATCCCCCTAAAATCATGGCTTCCATACCAAGATCAAGTAATGAAGCTCCAACGTTCATCGTTTCTCGCAGTGCATGACTTAAATGGGCAATCGGCAAAATCTGTACAAATGGCTGCAGAAATTCAGGCATATCTCTTATCGGAAAGAACACCCCACCTAGAAACAGCATCGGAAAAGACAAGAAGCCTGCGATCGGTCCCGCACTCTCTGGAGTCTTGGCAATACCGGCAATAATAAAGCCGATTGCCATAAATGCTAACGTTCCTAGCGTTACGAACGCGATAACGGTTAACCATGAACCTCTGACTTCAATGCCAAAAGCAAGCCAAGCTACAGCGAGTACAATCATCGCCTGTAAACCGTTCAGCATGAAACGAGCTGTAATCTGCGCAGCAATAAATGTAGAAGCTTTAAGCGTCGTACCTTGCATTCGACGGAGAATTCCCCGTTCGCGCCATGAAGAGATCTGACCGGCAACACCGTTCATGTTATTGCTCATAATCATCATGGCTACGATACCCGGTACAAGGAAGTCGATGTAACGCAGGTTTAGTGCTTCTACACCTTTAGACTCTGTAACAACAACAGGCTGATAGTCTACCTGTTTTTTACTTATTGAATCAACCGTATTCGTAACGAGTTGCAGTCCGACCTGTGACATGGCCATGTTCGTTTCGTTATAATAGGTTGGCAGTTTAAACGGCTCTGCTTTATTTTCTGCTGAAAGGCTTTCTCCGTAACCTTCGGGAATGGTAATAACTAACGTCAAATCTCCCTTTTTCAGCTTATCTAATGCTTCTTTTTCAGTTATTTTATTTTCTAGCGACATCACTTCTGTCTTTTCGAATTCTTTAATCAGATTCTTAGACGGATCACTTTTGTCTTGATCCACAACAGCTGCCGTTATCGACACACCGTTGCCATTACCAAGGAAAGAGCCTAACATCACCATCAGAACGATAGGAAAAGCAAGTGTCCAGAACAACACTTGACGGTTTCTGAGAAAAATTCGAAGCTGAGCGAGTGTTAATAAATAGTATGATCTCATCCTTCTCTTAACCTTCTTCCTGTCATATGAATAAATACATCTTCAAGCGTTGCTGTTCTCGTTTGTAAATCTATGAGTTTAAGTTCTCTTTCAGAAGCTAGAGCGATTAAACTTGTTAGTGTCTTCTGCAAATCATCCGTATACAACACATGAACATCCTTTTGACTTCCCACTTGCTTTACCCCGTCAACCTCTGACAAGTTCACATCCACTTCTTCTTCGTCAAACCGGAATTCAACAGCACTGTCAGACTGCAGATTCTTTACAAGTTCACTAGGCGTGTCGAGTGCAATAAGCTTCCCTTGATCCATGATCGCGATACGGTCACATAGCACATGTGCCTCGTCCATATAATGAGTCGTCAGCACAACCGTTTTTCCACGCTCTTTCAATCGCAAAATAATATCCCACAGCGTACGGCGTGCTTGTGGATCAAGTCCTGTTGTCGGTTCGTCTAAGAATATAATCTCTGGATCGTGAACAAGCGCGAGCGCAATCGCAAGCCGTTGCTTCTGTCCACCAGACAACCCTTTAATTCTGCTATTCTTTTTTTCTGTTAAAAGCATGTCATCAATTAGATCTGGAATAGAGATATGTTCTCGGTAAAAACTTCCGTAAAGATGCAGGATTTCGTTAACCGTTAACAACTCAAAAAGAGTGGTAGACTGAAGCTGTACGCCAATAACTTCTTTCACTTGGTCAAGCTCTTTTGTTATATCAAAACCACCAACGATAGCTGTACCCTCATCAGGCTTCCGAAGACCAACCAGCATCTCAAGCGTAGTGGTCTTCCCTGCTCCATTTGGTCCGAGCAGTCCGAACACCTCACCATTATGTACGGAAAACTCACTGCCATCTACTGCAGTAAAGTCTCCATATCGTTTCACAAGTCCCTCTACCTTAATAATTTCTTGCTGGGTTTCCATTTTTCACTCTCCAAACATACACTTCACTGCTTTTTATTTTTGCTGCAGCAAAACATACCTTCAAATTTTGCCCATACCTGTTTTAGTGTCTCCATCCATTCACAGGCTCCGTCCATTGCGTCTGGCTGTATCGAGTAGTAGCGGTAACGCCCTTCTTTTCGGTGCGTGACAAGACCTGCATTCTCTAATACTTTTAAATGCTTAGAGATAGCAGGCAGCGACATATCAAAAGGTTCCGCTAACTCTTGAACACTCCTTTCCCCATTTGATAGCTGCTCGATGATACTTCTTCTCGTAGGATCAGACAGAACAGAAAATACATCATTCAAATTATCCGCATTATATTTAACCATTTGGTTAAGTATAATGCGTTTCTTAACTTCCTGTCAATTTGTACCTGTCCTTCCTAACTATATGTGTATTGGATTTTTACAGAAGCTGTAATCTTGTTCTCCCCAGGCTGTATAGGTGTTTCGGCACTTTGTGCATACATAACAGCTTGAAATGGAATGGGTCTAGGCGGCAGCTGTTGAGATGTTTCTTGAACTTCAACCGGAACAGGCTGCAGTGTAACACCCAATGTTCTTGCCATCGTGACTGCTTTTTGCTGAGCATTCTGAATCGCCAGTGCTAATGCTCCATTATAAAATGCATCAGGACTTGAAACAGTAAATTGAATGGACGAAACCGAGTTAGCGCCATTTGCTACCGCTTGATCGATCGCCTGCCCTGTTTGACGAATATTCTTTACCGTTACCTGCAGCTGGTGCTCTACACGATATCCTCTAAATATTTGCTGGCCATTTTCATAGTTATACTGAGGTTCGATGCGGTAACTGGAAGTTTGAATATCACTTTGAGGAATGCCTAGTGATAGAAGCGATTGAATTACAGACGCTGTTTTATCAGCATTCTCTTTTTGTGCAGTACTTAAGTTTTGGTTCTCTGTAATGACCCCTATTGTAAGAAGAGCTTGATCTGGAACAGCTGATACAGACCCTTCACCCGTTACAATAAGGCGATTTCTCACTGTGTGGTCATCTTGCTGTCTCACGTCTGTATGTTGAAGACCTGGGTAGTTGTAATACATAAAACAGACTCCTTCCGCCTACTTATTCTATATAAGCTATGAGAGTGTGGGGGAGAAAAGAAGAGTGTATTGTTATGGTTTGCAGGTGAGAAGTTGATTTTCAGGGGATAAAGCTGGAAGTTATGATCGTTCGCGGGGATTTATGCTCGTTCACAGAGATTTATGCTCGTCTACGAGGTTTTATGCTCGTTTATAAAATTTTACGCTCGCATGCCACTCTCACTATAATTCTTCACTCAAAAAAGCTGACATCCGATTTCAATCATCGGAGTCAGCTCTTACCCTCAAATCAAATTTTAGATATGAAATTCAAGAAGTTCTGAGAAGCAAATCCTCGGACTTCTTCTTCGGAATAATGTTTTAATAGTTCATTAATTACGTTTTGGGTCATAGAGGCATCTTCCAAATCCGTAATAAGTTGCGAGATACCGTCAAAATCGGATCCGAGCCCAATTTGTTTTACCCCGCCTAGACCACAAAAATGGTCAATATGCTTGATTAAGTCACGAATACTCGCTGAACCCTCACTTTTCGTAAATGGAGGGTTATATACTACGTGCACCACTCCACCTTTACTGAACATCTCTTTCGCCATCTCATCCGTTAAGTTCCTCGGGTGGTCGCACAGTACACGTGAATTAGAATGACTCGCAAGTGGATAATCGGCAATGTCCATCACATCCCAAAAAGCACGATCACATAAGTGAGAAACATCCGTTAAAATATGATGCTTGTTATTGAACTTCACCACCTCTTTACCAAACACCGTAAGTCCTGCGCCTCGCGGTTCCTGTGCCCCGTCTGCAGCAAGGTTCGCATGATTCCAAGTTAGCCCGATCAAGAGCACGCCAAGTTGGTGCAGAATACTTAGCTTTGTAAGATCATCACCAATCGCATCCACACCTTCAAGTGTCAACACAGCCCCGATTTCTCCATCTTTTAAGGTGTGAAAATCACTCCAATTTTTCAGATGCTTCATCTCTGGATTTTTACCGAGTACTTCATTATAAAAATACTTCACTTGCTCAAGAGCAGACTGAAACTTTTGATCGCTCGGAATAAAAGGTTCTATAAAAATAGCAAAAAACTGAACGTTTACTTTTCCCTTTTGCAGCCGTTCTTTGTTTGTAGCTAGCTGTGGTGCATCCGCAAATCGCAGTTTTCCGTCCGTTTCCCATAGTTTTAATAATGCATCGCAATGTAAGTCGATCACATTCATGTTAATCCCACCATTTCTATGTTAAATAATCTCTACAACGCTAAAAGAATACGTTTAGTTGAAATTTATTTTTGTTATAATGTAAAGTATATCTTAGTTTACATATAAGGAAAGGCTTGATACGGGATGGAGAATAGCTCTTCAAATTTTATTAAAACAATCATCCAAAACGATCTGGAATCCGGAAAACACAAGAAAATCGTTACACGTTTTCCTCCAGAGCCAAATGGATATCTTCATATTGGACACGCAAAATCAATTGTAATTAACTTCGGACTCGCAGATGAGTTTGGCGGAGAAACGAATCTGCGCTTTGATGATACGAACCCATTAAAGGAAGATCAAGAGTACGTTGATGCGATTAAAAAGGATGTTGAGTGGCTAGGTTTTGAATGGGAAAACCTTCGCTTTGCTTCCGATTATTTTGAAGAAATGTACGATCGTGCTGTTACTTTAATTAAAAAAGAAAAAGCGTATGTGGATGATTTGACTGCTGACGAGATCCGTGAATACCGCGGAACACTAACTGAGCCAGGAAAAGAGAGCCCTTACCGAAATCGTTCTGTTGAAGAAAACTTAGACCTATTCGATCGCATGCGTAAGGGTGAGTTTGAGAACGGCCAAAAAGTACTTCGTGCGAAGATCGATATGAGCTCACCTAATATTAACTTACGTGACCCAGTCATTTATCGTGTCTCTCATGCGACCCACCACAATACAGGTGACAAGTGGTGCATCTATCCAATGTATGCATTCGCGCACCCGATTGAGGATGCGATTGAAGGCGTTACTCATTCCCTTTGCACAACGGAGTTCGAAGACCAGCGCCCTCTTTACAACTGGGTTGTTGAAGAATGTGAGATGGAAAGCCAGCCGCAGCAAATTGAGTTCGGCCGCCTAGGTCTAACGAATACGGTAATGAGTAAACGTAAACTGAAGCAGCTTGTAGATGAAGGTTATGTGGACGGATGGGATGATCCTCGCATGCCTACAATCTCAGGGTTGCGCCGTAAAGGCTACACGCCAGAGTCAATCGTCGAGTTTGTAAAAGCAGCTGGAGTTTCAAAAGGATCTGGTGTAACGGACACAGCTATGCTTGAGCACTTTATCCGTGAAGATCTTAAAGTAAAAGCACCTCGTACGATGGGGATTGTTGATCCGTTAAAAGTAGTGATCACGAACTACCCTGAAGGACAAGTTGAGATGCTTGATGCTGAGATTAATCCAGAGAATCCTGAAATGGGATCTCGTCAGATTCCGTTCTCTCGCGAAATTTACATTGAGCGTGAAGACTTTATGGAGGATCCTCCAAAAAAGTACTTCCGTCTCTTCCCTGGCAATGAAGTTCGCTTAAAGCACGCTTACTTCATTAAATGCGAAGATTTTATTAAAGATGAAAACGGCAATGTGGTTGAACTTCATTGCACATATGATGTTGAAACAAAATCTGGTACTGGATTTACAGGCCGTAAAGTAAAAGGAACCCTTCACTGGGTAGAGGCGACTCAAGCCGTACCAGCCGAGTTCCGTATGTACCTGCCGCTTATTTCAGATGAAGATATGGAAAACGAAGAAGATATCGAAGGCAAAACGTTCTTGGATTACGTGAATAAAGATTCACTTATCGTAAAACAAGGATATATTGAAGCAAACATGAAGGACGCAAAGCCTCAAGACAAGTTCCAGTTCTTCCGCCACGGCTACTTTAACGTAGATCCGAAGCATACGACTGCAGATAAAATCGTGTTTAACGAAATCGTATCATTAAAGAGTTCGTTTAAACTTTAATCAGAAAAAAGAAGGGATCCAAGCTGTGGAGACCCTTCTTTTTTTGTGTGCGCATATGTTTCTAGGCCCTAAACTTGAAATTATAGGCCTTCAAATACATTTATAGGTCTTCAAAAATTTTTATAGGCCCTTAAAAATGGTTTCTGGGCCTTCAAATCGATTTATAGGCTTTTCGACAAACACGCCGTACAAACTTATTTGATTTTTTATTGCTCTGGCGGTCTCTCACCGTACTGCAACTCCCGAATACTGAGACCAAAGTCCATCTCCAGGTGAGGGTAATCTTTAAAACCACGCCAATCTCCACCCCACTCAAAGCCAAGTTCTTTCGCAATCGAGACAACTTCCATCCAATCCGACTTCCCGTTCCTATTATCATCACGTTCTAAGTCCCAGACAACGGTTCCGTCATCCAACTTTAGTGCGAAATCTATAGCTAATCCGTAATTATGATAAGATTCCCCACCCTCTACATGAGTAACGATTGTTCCTTCTTCCGTTCGTCCTCGCGCATATAATCGATCCTGCTCAGCTGCAGAGCGGAAGTCATCCGTAATCACAATGTTAATTCCTTTAGCAGCCGCTCTTTGGATAAGAATATCTCTATTTTCAGCCACAATCGGATGCAGTTCTGTGGGCAATGGTGTATTTCTCTTTTTCCATTCTAGTGTTATTACATAATAGATAGAAGCAAGTACAGCAATAAAAAGTATACCCTTTATAATTTTCACTTTAACGAAAACTCCTTCATTGTTTAACCGTCTACTTTCATTGTATAGGAGGGAAACAATTGTTGAACACAAAAAAACCAGATTTCACTCTGGTTTCTTCATATCTGTTTTATAGTTGTGAGCCAATCGCTTGAGCCAAACTCGATTTAATTGAAACATTTTCAAATGAGAGACCTAATTGGACTGCAGTTAACGCAATTTCTGGCCGAATTCCAGATAATGTACACTTCACTCCGATTAATCCTAAGGTTTCAATGAGTGAAAAGATTTGCTGAGCTACCATCGTATCAATGATCAAGACACCTGAAAGATCGATGAATAGATGGGTAATTTCTTTTTCGGTACACTGTTCTAATGTATTTTCAACAATCAGCTTTGCTCTTTGCGTATCAATGATCCCAATTAACGGCAACAGACCCATATGATTATTAAGTGCAATAACAGGTGAACTTAATTCGTTAATCATTTCTTGCTGTGCAATTAATTTTTCTTCACTATATTTTTGATTTTCTTCAACAAACCATGTGACGATTTTATTAAACGTTTCAATGATGATTTTATTCCACGCATCAATAATCGTTTGAGAGTATTCTCCCTTATGAAGACTAACGAATTCTTGTACTAGACTGAGATATTGTTGTTGGACCTTGAAAAATTCTTCCATGATTACTGTAACAGGTGTGTTCAAGTGCTCCTCATCTTGAGCAATCATAATCACCCATTTTTCAAAATCTCTAAGGAATTTATTTTCTTCTGTTATAAACACTTCACAAAAATGCACATGAAATTCATGGTTTTGTTCTTTAAGCGTTTTTATTGTTTTAGGATTAGTGGAAGCATATACCCCCGTAGCTTTTGATTTATCAATTGATTGATACCATTCTTCCGTCAATTGCCATGTTTTTTCAATTAAAAAAGAATGCAGTGCCTTATCTCTATGCATTTCTTTCCCACTCTCCCCATTTACCCTTTATTATCATAAATTCAGTCTTCGTCTTTTGCATCCCAATCTTCAGGAATGGGTTCACTCAAGTATTCCTCAACCATTTTCTTATATTTTTCTAGCTGTTCAAAATGAGTATTGAACTGTTCTTTATTAATAAGGTGCTGGTTCCCATCAAAGATTGTGCGGATTTTATTCTGCTGAACTAAGCTCTCTACTACCGCTTCAGGCATCGACAAATATTCAGCTGTTTCTTTTATCGTAAGGTACATCCTCATTCATCCTGTCTAACTTTTGTTTAATTTTAGATTACAGCAAGAACGGTATGGATTCAATATACCCTAATTTCTAACTTCTAAAATCTAATAACCCATTTTTTTATTAAGCATTCGTTGTTTATTCATCAAAATAACAAAAAGAAGTAAGATCACATCAACAAAGCCATATACCAGATTATAGCCCCCTAGATGGAAAAGGAAGCTGCCTAAGAGTGGACCGACGCTCATCCCCATGTATCTGAAAAAGTTATACGCTCCTATCGCTGTAGCTCGATTGGCTTGGAACTCTTGCGTGAGAAGAGCTGTTTGAACGGGTAATGACATACCTAAGAAAAGACCGAAAAATGAGATAGAAATGATGAGTAAAATAAGAGAAACATGAGAGATTAGAATAAACAGGAATAAGGAAATAACATTAAGAAATGCAGAGTATACGATCACTTTATGTTCATTATAATTTTTCATTTTTCCACCGATAAAACTCCCGACAACTATTCCTAATGAGAGTGGAAGAAAAACAAGTCCTTTTTGTTCAACGGTTAATGAGTACCTCTCACTCATAATAGCGGGCAAAAACACTAAAAAGTTGTACAATGCGTAATATTGGATAAATCCGAGACCGATGACTGTATATCCTATACGGTTTTGCAAAATGGAAAGGAAATCAGAAAATCTGAAGCTCTGCTTTTTCACAGTGTTTGGTTTCGTTTCTTGTAAAAGAATAAAATTCCCTGCAAAAATGATAGCTCCAACACATAGTAAAGCAACAAAAATCATATGAAAATCAAACGAAGCACTTAAAAAACCACCAACGACTGGGCCGACTACAGGACCAAGTGATACCATCATCTGAAATGTTCCCATGTGCTGGATCCGGTCTCTGCCTTCAAACAGGTCACCAATAACGGTTACCGCTACTACAGATCCAGCAGCAATACCTACTGCTTGTAAGGATCGAAACATTAATAGAAATTCAATAGATGAAGAAAAATAACATCCGATCGTAGCGGCAAGGTAGATCAGCAGGCCCGTCAGCATCACCTTACGTCTTCCGACTGAATCTGTAAGAGGTCCATAGACCATTTGCATGAGTGCTAAGAACACTGTATAAATCGAGATCGAAAAGTTGACCAAAAAAGATGTAGTATGAAGTTCTTTTGTTACCTCTGGAATTAAAGGCACGTAAATGGTCTGTGAAAACGGACCAAGAAACGCAGCAAAGGCAACGAGGTAGACCAATAATTTACGATGCTTCACAAGTAAAACTCCTAACTAGATAAAATAAAAAAATCTGCTGAAATTTCTTTCAGACAGACTCTACATACATCAACTTTTAAATTATACACCTTATTAATCTTTTATATAAACCATTTAGCTTTCAATGGTCTGCCCTTATCCACCTAAACGAAAGACTTATTCAACCTCAATCACTAATTTATCCGACTTTGCTCGTGAAACACAGGGCAAAATGCAATTTTGGGCATTCTGTTGATCTTCACTAAGAAAGAAATCAAAATGATCAACTTCACCTTCTATGACTGGAAGCTCACACGTTCCGCATCTCCCTACCCGGCATGAATAGGGAACATTTAAGCCATTTTGCAATAAAGCGTCTAATAAGGTTTGCTTTTTATCTACCCCTATTTTAGTCCCGCTTTTGAGTGTGACCTTAAAGGGCTTTACAGTTTTTAGTTGAGGCGGTGAAAATCGCTCTAGGTGTACAGACTTTTTAGGATAACCTAAATCGCTTGCCACTTTAGTGAAATCCTCTATAAAAGATTCAGGCCCACAAAAATATACATGTGTGCCGATTAGATGATCTTTTAATGACGAAGTAGTTATCCTATGATTTTCCTCTGAAAAATAAAAATGACATTGGCCTGAATAATGCTCTTTTAAAAATTCATAAAACGAAGAGTGTTGTATTGATTTGGAAGCGTAATGAAGCTCAAACGTTTGTCCTTTCTTCTTTAGCTCATGCATCATCGAAAGAAATGGCGTAATCCCGATTCCAGCCGCATAAAACACATGATGCAGCGCTTTAAAACTTAATGGAAAATGGTTTTTCGGATAACTGATCTGAAGACTGTCTCCAACTTTCATTGCTTGATGCCAGAACTGTGAACCCCCTTTAGAAGCTTCACTTAAACGAACAGCGATCTCGTAGTGTGAACATTCATCAGGATGACTGGTCAAAGAGTACTGCCTAATGAGTAATCCTTTCGGCGTTTCAAGGTAAGTCGAGATATGCGAACCTCCACTAAACCGCGGAAGGCCATCGCCGTTTGCTGCCGCTAATGTAAACCTCTTAACTTGCTCCGTCTCTTGCACAATGGAGGTGATTCTAACGGATATTGTAGATTCGTTATACAACTAAGCCCACCTCCTATAGTTTTGCAACATAGCCTAGGAATGCGTCGTGCAAGTCAGAATAATGGTCTGAAACTTCAAGATCTAAACCACAGCCCTGACAAAACAGTCTTTTTTGCTCATGCTTTGTTTTATTGATTTCATGACAACGGCAGCAAAACAAGGAAATGATTTTCTCCCCATAGCCAATGTACTGCACTTCTTCATCAGAATATCCGATATCCTCTATAGCTGTACGGAATCGCTGAAGCTCTGAGAACGGGATAGCCAAATACAGAAAAGTGCCCATATTTTGAGATCTTAAGAAATCTTCCAACAAGGGCATTTTCCGGTCTGAGAGAAGAAATCGTTCATGAATCAGTCCTTCTTCTATTACCTTTTCCATCACGCTACTTAACAGTTTTAAACCTTGATCATCTCCACAAAAGATATACTTTCTCTTTCCATTAATAAAGAGAGCTTCACTATTCATGTGGCCTTCACTCGTTCCAGCTGTTTCTCCAAGTATTTCAACACGGCATTTTTATAGAGAGAAATGCCTTTGTACTCGACAATATGAGGAGGAAGTTTTGACAGAATATCATAAAATTGCTGCAGCCACTCTGGAATTGCAGTTAATTGTTCAAGAGAAAGCAAGTGCGTGTGAATGGTGAAAAGTATGTTGTTTGTTTGTGATAACCGAAACAATTTCTGTACCTCCACTCGAATATGAACAAGCTTCCCTGCATTTTCTTTTGTAACCTGTTTACGAAGCTGACCCCATTGATCGAAGGTTTCCAGTGAAGTATCAAGCCTGTCACCTGCCATCAGTGACCAATTTTTTCGTTCCCATGGGTTCCCAGCTTCAAGTCTCAACAAAAACTGTAAGATCCGATCGTCCAACCCTTCCTCTTTAAAACCTGGAATTGGATGATGAATGTTTTTGAACTTCATACCTATATTAAAGGCAAGCGACCAGTTCGCAGGAAAACAGAGCTGTCCGGCATCAAGATACAAGTCATCGTCACGCTGCATCATTAGAATGAGGTCTTCCTGCACGTGATGGCTTATAAAAGCTAACGGCTCACAGGGCAGTGATTGTAAATCACCAAAGACGAATTCTACCTTCTCGTCTAAAAGTTTGTTAGAAAAAATCCAGGTTGAATTTTGTTTCTCAATTGTAAATTCATTTGGATAATGCGCGGCAAGGTGATCAATAACGAGTTCAACAATTTCCCACTGTGCTGTCTTGGTGTGGGGAAGTGATTGATAGCAGCGGTCAGGATGATGGGTTAAAAGGTTCCGCTTTAGAAGCATTTCATTTTTGTAGTCTGGGGTAATTTCTACACTAATTGGTGTAATCATCGGGATGGAGTTATTCGAATAACGGTAGGTTGATCCCTTAAACGGGTAGGGAAAGTGCTCCAGATCAGCTGTCCATTTCATATCTTCACCCTTTACAGAATATTCTTATAATTTATTGTAAAGAAATTCGTTTCACATGAAAAGACAAAAAAAGGAGAACTCACTTTTTCAAGTTACCTCTCCTTTTTCTTTTCTGGATAATCACACAGTTCAATAATCTGTCCCTGTGAATGCGCGGGATTCATGTAAATCAACCGTCTTCCATATGGATTGGTGCGATACGTACCTTTTAAAAAGGTATATCCTCTACTTTCAAACTCTTCAATGGTTTGAATCAGATCATCCACCTCATAGGCGAGATGATGGACTCCTTTTCCCTTCTGACGGATAAAGCGCTCGATCGGCGAAGTTTTGCTTGTTGGCTCTAACAGTTCGATGACCTGATTCTCCAACTCAATTACCGCAATATGTGTTTCCACTCCAGGTTTTTCACTCGTATATCGTTCAGTTAGCTTACCGCCTAATACGTTTGTATAGAATTCTATTGCTTCATCTATCCTTCTAACGGCAATGCCTGTATGGTCCAGTCTCATTGCGATCACCTCTTCTTGATCTACTGACTTGAATTATAGAGGGTTAAGGGAGTAAACGCAAAAAGGCAGCCCCTTGTTAGAGGCAACCTCTAATAGATTACTTTATTCTGATTTTCTCGTTGCCTTTAATCCATAAAGGATAAAAATCAAGTTCAATTGTTATTGGATTTTGTTCAGCCTTTAAAATCGGAAGTTCTATTCCAACTCGCTTCATATTGGATTCTTCATCTGCACTCATAGATTGTGCATGAGATTCTATTTCTTTACCCTGCACATCTTTTATCGTACCGAAACCCATACCTGAATACTTTGAATGTTTGCCTACATTAAGGTCAAAAACAAGGTAACCGTCTTCTTTTCTAACGTTACTAAGTTTGTTACCAGCAGGCTGTTTTAAGATTTTCATCTTTTCTGTATCTACGACGACGACTGCATTTTCTTTGTCAATTGCTTGAGCTTTATTTAAAACCAAATACAACTCTTTCGGTTCATTAAAGTAATTGCTTTGCAAATAGATTTCTCGGTCTGAATCTTTGTCACCCGATGCAGTAATTCCATTAACAATTCCTCCCCATACCTCGTTGTTCTCACCAACTAGTCGCAGATCCTCAAGCTGAAGAATTTGCTTTTTATTATTAGGATCCATTTTTAGTTTCACCGCTGCACGTAAAGGATAGATCGTGACTTTTTCAACAATAATTTTTTGACCTTCCAGCTCCATCGTTTGCTGTACAGCATATTCCTTCTTTTCCTTAAACTCTTTAAGTGTCAACGGTATGGTGAACTCTTTATTCTTTAATTTTAAATCAACAATATATTCTTTCGGTGCAATAGGTACTTCAAAAAAATATTCTATTTCACCGCTAAAAGCATATTCTCCTTTTTCCGAGTGGTGAGACTCACCATATGAAATAAAAGCTTCGTCCAAAACGGTTCCGTCTTTCGCTCTTATCTTAACGTCACCAAACATCATTTCGTTCATCTTCTCTTTTGATTCGATAGTATAAAACAGTACAATACCCATTTCGTCTGATATTGTTCCGTCAATCGTTACTTTCAAATCACCGACTTCATCATAAATACCTTGTTCCTGATAGTATTTATTTTCAACAGCGGCCATTCTTCCTTTATCATCGAGAATCATTTTCACGATCTTTTCCATACCCGGTATCTCTGAAATGTAACTTGCAAAGGCAGGAGAAATGCGAATAGTTGAAAATAAACCGAGTAATAATAGTGCTGCTGCTAGGAAACTATAGATGCTTTTCTTTTTTCGAATAGATTTTCGTTCATCTGCCTTCGCTTTTTGAAACCCTGTTAGGATGGCGTTATCAATAGAATCTAGTGATATAGGGACATTATCGAATTCCTTCTTTAAGTTGGTCAGTTGTTCTTCTTCTTTTTCAAACATTCACATTACCTCCTTTCTCCTCAAGCTTTTCCCGAAGTGCTTTTAACGCTTTATTAAGCCATGTTTTTACGGTACCTTCAGGACATTGCATCGTATCTGCAATGTCTTTAATCTTCAAATCATGAAAATACTTTAACGTAAGAATCTCACGTGACTTTTCGTCGAGACCCAGCATGGCATCTTTTAATTCCATCTCTGTATGATTCTCTGAAACTCCTAATGAACTGAGCATCTCATCATTCAAGATCACTCGTTTTCTGCTTTTCAACTGATCATTGCAATAGTTGATCATAATCCGAATAAGCCAAGTTTTAAAATAAGAAGCCTCTTTTATTTTTCGAATTCCTTTATAAGCACGGTATGTTACTTCCTGAATTGCCTCAAGCGCTTCCTCTTCGCTTCTTAAAAAAGAGAGCGCTGTTTTATATAAATCCACTTTATAGGTCTGAATTAACTGCAAAAATGCATCGTCGTTTCCCTTTATGGCCTTCTTCACTAACTGTTCTGTCCCCAATTTCTCGCCTCCTAACCCCTTACCTATATATTAGACCGTGGAACTTGGAAAAAGTTTTAAAAAAATAAAAAAATCAGCCCTATAGGTGAAGGACTGATTTTATTTCATCTCTTATTTTTTTGCCAAAAGGTACATAAAGTACGGTGCACCAATTATGGTTACGATGATTCCGGCGGGGATGCCGCTTGGATCTAAGATCACTCTTCCTATCGTGTCTGCAGCAAGCAAAAGGATCGCTCCGATTAATGCGGCAACAGGAAGAAAGGATTGATGACGCGGGCCAACGAGTGACCTGGCAATATGAGGAGACATAAGCCCTACAAAAGCAATTCCGCCACTCACCGCCACTGATGCTGATGCAAGTGCTACTGCTACTATGATCAGAAGTATTCTTTCTCTTCCGACATTCACGCCAACACCAATAGAAACATTCTCATGCAGGTTTAACGTGTTTAGCACATTGGATTTAAACATCGTATATGGGACAAGCAACAGGATCCATGGCAGCAGTGATAGAACAAATGTCCAATCGTCACCCCATATTCGACCTGCCATCCAGTTCGCCATAAATGAATAGTCTTCCATATCCAAACGTGTTGATAACGTTAACGTTGCCCCATATAGAGCTGCAGCCAACCCAACACCAACCAATACTAGCCTTGTTGGTTCGACGCCTTCCCCTTTAATATATGACATCACATAAATGACAGCAGCTGTAGCCATTCCGCCTGCTAAAGCAAATAGCGGCAACACGTACAGAAAACTTGATGATTCTACCGTAAAAAACATGATGTAAACGACGACCATCAGACCAGCACCGGCATTAATACCTAAAATACCAGGGTCTGAAAGCGGGTTCTTTGTAATACTTTGCAGGATGGCACCAGACACTGCGAGCCCCATCCCCGCTAGGATTGCAACAAATATACGTGGTAACCGGAACTCAAAAAGAATCAGATTCTCTCTCGGTGTTCCTTGTCCAATAATCGTTCGGAATAGTTCTGAAGGAGTTAATGAAGCAAAACCAGTTGCCACACTGACAACAAATATAATGATTAACAAAAATAGTGCAGCAAACGTCGTTACTTTAACTCTCTTCATCTTACGCACATTCATCATGACAGTTTTCTTCCTCCCTTTCGTGCAAGATAAAGGAAGAAAGGAACACCAATCATGGCAACAACGGCACCTACTGGTGTTTCATATGGAGCATTTACAGTTCGAGCAAATGTATCTGCTAAAACCATTAACACACTTCCGAAGATCGCAGAACAAGGGATAATCCAACGATAATCAGTTCCCACCAAGAATCGCACAATATGAGGAACCATCAGACCGACAAAGGCAATTGCACCCACTAATGAAACTGCAGCTCCAGCCAGGATCAACACGACAGTCATCAAAATACATTTTGTTAATAAAGTCCGCTGTCCTAAACCTTTTGCCACTTCTTCACCAAAGCTCAGAATCGTTAGCTGCCTTGAGAACATAACAGCAACCGCGATACCAACAATAACAACAGGTACAATGATTTTCAGCTGTTCCCAGTTCGTTCCCGACACACCACCTGCTGTCCAAAAAGCAAGGTCTTGAGAAAGCTTAAAGTATAAAGCAATACCT
The DNA here is from genome assembly GCF_001619875.1 of Fictibacillus phosphorivorans. GTDB lineage: Bacteria > Bacillota > Bacilli > Bacillales > Fictibacillaceae > Fictibacillus > Fictibacillus phosphorivorans_B. Next base: position 120,328 of record NZ_LRFC01000034.1, on the reverse strand, counting down.
TCTCCTAACGAAGAAAGCAGCGCAGAAACGGCGGCACCTGCTAGTGTAATTCGAATCGGTGTTAATCCACCTCGGCTCATCGAACCTAATCCAAATACCATCGCTGCACCAATTCCTGCACCAATAAAAGAAATCACCATAACTGTAAGATAGTTTGCTCCTGTATGAAACGCAAATACACAGGCAAGTGCTAAACTTGCGCCTGCGTTCAAACCCAGCAATCCAGGGTCAGCAAGGGGATTTCGTGTCATCCCCTGCATGATTGCCCCACTGACTGCAAACGCAGCACCAACAATTGCTGCACCAAGCTCTCTTGGTAATCGGAGACTAACAATGATACGATCAGCTTCCCTCGCAGGATCATAGTTTAAAATAGAGTTCCATACGGTAAGAAAGTTGATCTTAGCGGCACCTACTGATATGGCTAGCCCAATACTTAACACGAGCAGGGCGAAACCCATCACAAGAATCGCTGAACCCACTGCTGGTCTCGAATACACTTTATTATCTTTTATGAGCTTGGTTTTTGTTTTGAACATGGCGTTTTTCCTTTTTTATAAAAGCTTTTTATTTCTTTTTCGTTAACTCTTCAACGATAATATCCAGTTCTTTTTCGAGAGAGATCGGATCGTTGAAATAGAATGACTCTGAATCAAACTTAATTGCGTTACCGTTCTTTACTGCCGGCAGCTCTTTCCACACATCTGACTCCATGAATGAATTGTCTGGATTACCAGCACCTGATCCAACAAAAATATAGTCTCCTGCGTAAGTTGGGATCACTTCAGTAGAAATGGCTTTCCATCCTGGACCGAATACATCTTCTTCTAACTTTTTAGGCGCTTTAAGTTCAAGAGCTTGATAGATTACTTCTGTTCCACGGCCCCAGTTGTTACCGTAAACATACATATCTTTACCGTATGCTTCCATAACCATGAACGTCTTGTCTTCACCGATTGCTGCTTTTACTTTTTCACGGGCGTCAGCGGCTTTCTTCTTCCACTCTTCAACCCATGTTTTTGCTTCTTTTTCTTTATTAACCATTTTACCAATTTCAACGTGCTGTTCCATATAATCATACTTGTCATATGTCATCGTAACGGTTGGAGCAATAGCTTCATACTTCTTAATATTTTTATCATCTGAATACGTAATGATTAGATCTGGTTTAAGTTCTAATAACTTTTCATAAGAATCAGCCGTTACCACTTCTGCTTTGTCTAATTTGTTTCCGTAAAACTTATTTTGTTTTGGATATTCGTTTACTGCAATTGGGGTAATTCCCAACTCTAATAAGTTACCAGCATATGTTGCCGCCATCATCGCAACACGTTTTGGTTCAGCTGGCACTTCCACTTCTTTACCTTTTTCATCCTTATAAATTCTTGTTTCGTTTTTAGAAGAATCTTTCTCTCCAGAACTTGCGCCTTCTTCTGATTTATTTCCGCATGCTGCTAGTACGAAAACTAAGAGCAATGTCATAAAGCTAACGAGTAATTGTTTTGTTCGTTTGTTCATTTTAATATCCCCCTATATTTGACAATAAAAATCATTCTCAATTAACTGTAAAAAAGAAAGGCGATTTTATTACGCCAAGTTCTCAACTAACTTTACATTTCTGATTAGATCGTAAGTAAGGCATACTGGCTTTCTCGTTCTTGGATCTACACCGATCTCTGCATCAATGTTAAACACATTGCGAAGGACCGTACGAGTCATAACCTCTTCAGCCGTACCCTCTTTTAAGATCGATCCGTCTTTCATCGCGACCATGTGGTGAGCAAAACGCGCCGCATGGTTTAAATCATGTATGACCATTACGATCGTTCTCTTCTCGTCACGATTTAACTGGTGCAGCAACTCAAGAACTTCTAACTGATGAGACAGATCTAAATATGTAGTAGGCTCATCCAGCAAGATTATATCAGTTTCTTGTGCTAATGCCATTGCAATCCATACCCTTTGGCGTTGACCACCTGAAAGAGCATCTACTGGGCGCTCTTTGAATTCTAGTACCCCTGTAACCTCTAAAGCCCAGTCAATGACTTCAAAATCACGTTTCATAAGCTTGCCAAACCCTTTTTGGTAAGGAAACCTTCCGTAAGAAACAAGTTCTCCGACCGTGAGCCCTTCTGGGGAATCAGGTGATTGTGGCAGGATGGCCATCTTTTGAGCGATTTTCTTAGTAGATTCCTTGCTAACGGCTTTGCCATCCAGATAAACGACACCCGATTTCGGGTTGAGTATACGCGACAACGTTTTCAACACCGTCGATTTTCCACAGCCATTCGGTCCAATAATCGTCGTGATTTTTCCGTCTGGAATGGAGATAGTAAGATCTTTTACTATGTCTCGTTCACCATATGATATCTGTAAATGTTCAGCATATAGTCTAGACACCTATTCGCCCTCCTTTTTAACAGTTGTTGATCCATTTATTTAGTACATAATTATTTAATTGAAAATGATTATCAATCTCGTCTTTCATTTTATTAGATGGTGTTCAAGGTGTCAACGGAATTTTTTAACTGTTCACAAAAAAATCAGCCTTTTGCTAAAGGCTGATCTTAACAACTATTTAAAACATCCCCAAAGCCTTCTTTGTCGCTGGTCCTACAATTCCATCAACAGTTAACTTTTTGGCTTTTTGAAATTGTCGAACCGCCGCATCTGTATTTGCACCAAACACGCCGTCAATTCCTTTTGTATTGTATCCTAAGCTGGTCAGTCTGCGCTGAAGTTCCATAACCTCTGCGCCACGGCTTCCCTTTTTCAAGTTCACCACTGAAACAACAGGTACAGTTGAACCGTTCGTTATTTTGTAACCATTTGCTGCAGCAAGTGCAGGAAATGTTTTACTTGAAGTCGTAATGACAACAGGGGTATTTACAGAAATTCTTGCATAAAGCCACTGCACCTCGTTGTTGTACATGCGGATACAGCCTGCACTTACATATTTGCCGATGGAATCCGCGTTGTTGTTACCATGGATCGCATATGTGGTTCCCCAAGTTCCTCGGGCATTCAGTCCGAGCCATCTATTCCCTAGCGGATTTCGCGGATCTCCCCCTGGAATATTACCTGTATAATAAGGCCTGTTTGTAATCTTGTTCACGATTTTGAATGAACCTTCTGGTGTATAAGACGGCAGTTTTCCTGTTGCTACCTTAAATACTTTTGATAATTTATTATTCTCGAAATATGCTAGCTGGTTTGTGGATTTGTTTATGATGATGAAAGATGACGCTGCTGCTTTTGCCGGCTGCACGAGTAAGAACATAAAACAAAACATAAGTAACCCAATCCATAACTTTTTCGTTTTCATTCTGTCTCTCCTATTCTTTATTGAAATAACAAATCCTCATATTCTATGCGAGGGAATAGGAGTTGCATTACTACTTTGTTAAAAAATTTAATCAAAAAAACATGAAATTTCAGCTTGTATCTTGAATAGACTAGTAGGTTATATTTGTTTTATACATAAACAGAAAGAAGCTGAAATGATGATGCGCAACCTTGATAACGTCCATATACGAAGAGCAGCTACAGATGATGCTCAAAACATGATTGATTTTTATAATGTGGTTGGCGGTGAAAGTGATTATTTATCTTTTGGTGCGAATGAATTTAAACGAGACCTTCAGGAATATAAAGACTACATCACAGCCACTTCACAAGAACCGAATTCTATCATGCTGCTTGCAACGATCGATTCTAAAATTATCGGTATTGCAACCATTAACTCCTCACAAAAAGAGCGGACAAAACATGTAGGAACACTTGGGATTGTTATTTCTGAAAAATACACAGGCATGGGCTTGGGTAAAGCCTTAATGAATGAGCTTTTAGAGTGGGCAAAACAGAATGGTATTACAAAGAAAATCAGCCTTGTAACGAATGAAAGTAATACGAAGGCGATTGACCTTTATAGAAAGTTAGGGTTTGAACAGGAAGGTTTGTTGAAGAAAGATAATTACATTAGAGGAGATTACCAAAACACCATTGTAATGGGATTATTCTTATAAGGTATCACCCTAGAATGAGTTATTAAACTAGAGTAGATGAAATGGGCACTGACTGTTTCAACTTTTCATTGTTTTCAGAATATGTTGTTGACTTTATTCTTTTCGGGTGATAAATTAACAATTAATATTAAAATCAATGACGAGAAAGAGTAAGATTTGATCACTGTTCCCCAGAGAATCGGCGCTTGGTGAAAGCCGATGTTCAGTCCTTATCTGAAAATCATCTCTGAGATGCAAAGCTGACATGTAAGCTTTGACGGGTAGTCCGCCGTTACAAGGAAACACGTATGATTGTACGTTGACTGAGTGCCGCAAGCTTATTTTACAAGCTGTGGAATTAGGGTGGTAACGCGAGCGATAACTCGTCCCTTCTATAGGGACGGGTTTTTTTATGTTTTAAACACAATAAAAGGAGAGATTACTTATGAGAAAGATGGACACCGTTTTTATTGGACTTATGCTATTTTCAATGTTTTTTGGAGCAGGAAATCTTATTTTCCCTCCATTCTTGGGGGCTGAAGCCGGATCCTCATACTGGCTTGCGATGGCAGGCTTTATTTTAACCGGAGTCGGACTTCCGTTTGCTGTATTATTTGCTGTTTCCCTTGTAAAAGGAGGCATCCAAACAATCGGCAATCGCGTACATCCTGTTTTCAGCACCGTCTTTATGGTAATCATCTACTTAAGTATCGGGCCATTCCTAGCCATTCCGAGAAATGCAAACGTTGCTTATGAAATGGGAGTTAAACCATTCCTGAACACAAATTCTAACGCAGCACTTATTCTTTTATTATTCACAGTTGCCTTTTTCGCACTTGTTTATACGGTCAGCCTTAATCCATCAAAAATGGAGAAATATATGGGACGCTGGATTACACCAACACTGCTCTTATCAATGGTTGTTCTTTGTGCGGTAGGATTTTTCAAACTTGATGCTCCACTTCAATCACCATCTGCTAACTATCAATCTGGAGCTTTTTCAACAGGTTTTATTGAAGGGTATAACACAATGGATGCTCTTGCTGCTCTCGCTTTTGGGATCGTTATTCTTACTGCGATTCAGCAAAGAGGCGTTCAGGATCGAAAGCAATTAACTAACTACACACTAAAAGCAGGTTTGATTGCGGGGACATTGCTAACCCTTGTTTATGTTAGCTTAGGCTTGATCGGCGGAAAGATGGCCGCAGCTGGTACTTTTGAAAACGGTACGGACATTCTTTCTGCAGCTTCCACTCTTTTACTTGGTAAAAGCGGAACAGCTCTGCTTGGCTTTATTTTTACATTAGCTTGCTTCACTACCGTTGTTGGTCTAACAACTGCGTGTGGCCAGTACTTTTCAAAGTTATTACCAAGTGTCAGCTACAAAACGGTAGTCTCACTGGTTACACTAGTAAGCTTTACTCTTTCAAACCTGGGACTGAACCAAATTCTAAAAGTGTCGGTGCCATTTTTGGTCACAGCCTATCCGCTAACCATCGTATTAATTGCACTTACGTTTTTTAACCGTTTCTTCAAAAATCCTAAAAAAGTGTATGGAAGTGCGGTTCTATTTACAGGAGTATTTGCCTTGATGGACGGATTGGCTGCGTTTGGAGTAGATCTAGGTCCGGTTCAAGTAATGAAAGACATCCTTCCACTATCATCTATGGGATTACAATGGATTCTTCCAGCTTTAGTTGGGACAGCAGTTGGAATGATGTTAAGCAGGTTCAGCCGTGCACATTCCGCATTAGATGATGTAGAAGTGAAGGCCACATAATTTCTCACAGCATAACAAACGAAGGAGCTAACCCGTAAAAAGGGATTAGCTCCTTCTTTATTTATTCACCTTTAATTTCTAGCAGCTTCTGTCTTAGCACAATCTCCATCGTTGCGAGTTCTTCTTCCGCAAGACGTCTCTTCATGCGGCCTTCTTCTTGGATACGAAGGGTTTCTTCGAGTGTGGAAAGAAGATTTTCTTGTGTTTTCTTCAGCGTCTCAATATCGATTAAGCCGCGTTCGTTTTCTTTTGCGGTTTCAATCGTATTGGTTTTAAGCATTTCTGCATTTTTAAGTAAAAGTTCGTTCGTCGTTTTGGAAACCTGTTTTTGAGCTTCCACAGCATTCCGCTGTCTGATTAACGTCAGTGCGATCGCAACTTGGTTTTTCCATAACGGAATCGCCGTCATGATCGATGACTGTATTTTTTCAACAAGTGCTTGGTTCGTGTTTTGAATAAGTCTGATCTGCGGTGCACTCTGAATCGTGATTTCGCGGCTTAGTTTCAAGTCATGAACACGCTTATCTAAGCGGTCAGCAAACTGTACCATATCATTTACTTCTTGAAATTTCATCTGATCGTTCGTCTGTTCTGCGACTTTTCTCATCTCAGGAATCGTTACTTGATTAAGCTCATCTAACTTTAATTCCCCAGCTGCGATATAGACATTCAGAGCCTGGAAGTACTCTTTATTGTTTTCGTACAGCTTTTCAAGCATGACGATATCGGACATGAGCACATTTTTACTTCCGTCCAATTTAACAGAAATGCGGTCAATCTGTGCACCCGTCTTTTGATACTTGGAAAGAACTTCTTGAACTGAGCCTGAAAGCTTACCGAACATGCGTCCGATTAACGTTGGTTTGTTTGACTTTAGTTCTTCAGGATTTACGTCTTGAAGCTTTCTCATCAAATCTCCAATGATTTCACCGATTTGTCCCGTATCTTTCTTTTTTACGTGCTCGAGCATCGTGTTTGAGAATGAGTGCAGTTTTGCCTGCGCCGGTGCTCCATACGTAATCATCGTCTGGTGATTAGTAGGGTCAATCTGTTTGGCTAACTGATACGCTTTTTCCTTGTTTTCTTCAGGAAGCACATCTATCAAACGAACTTGTTTGTTGCCGTTTGCTTGAACTGCGGATTCTTGCTTCTCCCCAAAAGGATTTGCCAGCAAGTCATCCATTAGATTTGCTGGTTCATCTGTATGATTTAAGGGCTGTGTATTATTTTCTTTCATTTATATCTCCTGCCTTTTTTATGGATTGTGATTCTTTCAGAGATTTAATGGAGTACTTCGCTACATCGATTTCGTAATGAAGGTCATCTATATCATTTGACAAAACTTGGTATAAATCCTTTTCGATGTACTCTTTTAGTTCGTCCAGCGTTCTTTTAGTCTCCACTAACGAAAGGGTTAGTTCCTTCGTCTTTCGCGGCTGTGATGATAAAAACATATACTTCTCAGTGAGTTCAACCGCTGAATCCAAATGTGAGAAGTAAAACTGTTCTGCTAAATAAAAACGCCGTGGTTCTTTTTGAGTTAAACTTTGGATCTTCCTTACGACACGTACAAGATCGGCTCTTTGTTTTAATGTGGGCAGATCTCGAACAGAAAGCAATGCTTTTTGAAGCCGGTAGATTTTAGGCTTCGCTTCATCTAGATTTTTTTTGATGTATTTATATTCTCTTCTCGATAATTGATGTTCACTAAGAAATCGCTGCTTTTGAAGAAGTCCCGTTGCTGTATATGCGGCAGCTCCACCGGCTACTGCAATCCCTGATGATATAAGGTAAGTCTGGTCATATCCGATAATACTAGCCAGCCATACTCCTACTGAAGCTGGGATAGCAACAAACATGCGGATAAAAAAGGCTAAAAATCCGTTCATTGTAATCGACTCCTGACATAAACTCTTTTTTATTCATACGTTTGTACAAGTTTGAGAGTTTCGTTTTAATAAAAAAAGTTCGTACTTAATATGTTTCTATTATTACCTTACCGAAACCTTCCTAAAATCAACATGGCTTCGAGAAGTAATGTGTTCTAGGACTTGAGGCGTATTTTTTAAAAAGGCTTTTTTGATGCTTTGTTGATCTTGAGAGTGTTGATTTCCGTTACAGATGCTCGCTTTCCGGGGGGCGTGCGGTGAGCCACCTCGGCGCTTCGCACTTAGGTGTCTCACCTGTCCCGCTAATCCCCCAGGAGTCTCGCATCTTTCACTACAATCAACTTGTCAGTGAAGGAAAAAATTCTATAAGCTACAACCTTTTAAAAAAGTACCATTTATAAAAAACTCACCTTCTTGAAAAATGGTGAGTTTTGATTTTATTTCATTAGTATTCAATTGGTGTTTCTCCAAAAGCTTCCCATAAAAGGGGAAACTTTTTCTTCAGACCTTCTTCATCATCTTCATCCCAGTCAAACTCGATTTCTGGTTGGTTAAATGGTTCGTTTGTTAACTTATCGTATAGATCTTGGTACTCTTCGAAATCTTGACCCGTCTTTTCTTCATATGCTTCACACGCTACAGACAATAGCTCTTCAAGCTGCGGAACCTCTTCTTGTTCTTCAATCAATTTTAAATAAGGCAGCAGTGACTCAGGATCTTTTATAGCAGTCTCGTAAGCTTCTTTACCAAGATAGAGAAGGAAGGCTCTAAAGTAATCAAAGCAATCGTCAGAACATCCTCCCATTGTGATGTAGGCTGCAGCCCATAAATCGGATGTATATGACTTTAAATAGTATGTATTAAAAATATAATCAAACATAACGATGTCTTTCACAGGCCTTTTTGAGAGCTGATACACCAGCCATTCCATTTGCTCATCGGAATCATCGCCTTTTTCTTTACATTTATCAATCAGCTCCCAAAATAGAGTTTCTGTCATGGTTGAATCTTTTAAAACTAGATTGTTTGATTCTGCTATGACGTACCCTTTCTTCATCTTGGAGCGGATGAGTTTATCAGCTTCTTTACGGCATTCCTCTTCAGAGTCGAAGGTTTTGGTTTTTACAGCTCCAACAGTTCCCACTTTTCCGTAAGTAACCACATAAGAATTCCCAGTCTGGTTTATTTTCCAAAACTTATTAGAAGAACCAACTTGATAAATAAGTAAAGTTTCCATAAAAAATAACCCCTCATCTTCCATACCGAAATTAGTTCACGCTTATATATCTATGGTATAACAAAACAAAGACGCTGAATATGTATACATCACATAAACAGCGCCTTTAGCTTAAACTCACACTATTCACTTAAACGTTCTTTCCTTTCTTCCTAATACACAAATGCTAGTTATTTGTCCCATAACTAGACTTCAATTAATTGTTCGTTCAATCAATTGCCTTGCATTAGATCTTATTTTTCCTTTTTAAATTTCACTTTCCCTTTACCACGGTAATTTCCCACATGCCCACATGCTGCGAAAATAGTTTTCACCGGCTATTTCCAACTGCAACACGATCTTAGCATGCTTCGCTCACATACGTCATTGGAATCAACCTCTTTCGTAATGCGTATTTGCGCGTTCCCACATATCCACACATCTCGAAATCAGTTTTCACCGGCTGATCTCTAACTGGATGTGATTTGATATGCTTCGCTAACTTATTTCATTGGAATCACGCCTTCCTTTTGTAAAGGTGGTGTTTCTTTGTTAATTACATATTAACTCATTCTAAATTTTATTTAAATATTCAGAATAATCAATTTTATGTGATTTACCGTGTATTTATTCCTCTTTTGTTAAACATACTCCTTCATTCGTAAAATTTCTTTTTATTTCATCATATTTCAACAATTTAAATAATAAATGTGTTTTTTTAGGCTATCACCTATTCATTCCTCCTTACATACCATGCAAATAGAAACACAACTACACATAAGAGGAGTGTTTTGAACATTGACTGGAAAAATTCTAAACTATTATGCTGGCGGCAATACGGCAAGAGGTTTTCACAACCTATTTTCATCCAATATTAGTGGTCTTGATCGTCTTTTTATCCTTAAAGGCGGCCCTGGCACAGGAAAATCTACATTAATGAAATCAATCGGTAAAAAGTGGAATGAAGAGGGCTATGATGTTGAATACATTCATTGCGCTTCTGACAACGGGTCGATCGACGGGGTGATCCTTCGCGAACTTAGTATTGGAATCGTCGATGGTACCGCACCACATGTTATTGAACCAAAAGCTCCGGGCGCTATTGAAGAATACGTTAACTTAGGAGAGGCATGGGATTCTAAGAAGCTTGCAAAAAGTAAAAATGAAATTCTTAAGCTGTCTGAGTCGATCTCTGCTGATTTCCAAAAAGCATACGAAACCTTCCATGAAGCACTCCTCATTCATGATGAATGGGAAGAAATTTATATTATGAACATGGATTACAACAAAGCTAACAAACTTACCGATGAATTGATGCATCTGTTTTTTTCTAAAAAAGTAAATAAACAAGCAAACGTGTATCACCGTTTCCTAGGAGCTGCTACCCCTAAGGGAGCTGTAGACTTTGTTCCTAACTTAACAGAGGGATTGAATAAACGGTACCTTATTAAGGGCCGGCCGGGGTCAGGTAAATCCACATTATTAAAGAAATTAGCAGCCAATGCTGAGGCTTCAGGATATGATGTGGAGATATATCATTGCGGATTCGATCCTAATAGTCTCGACATGATTATTGTAAGAGAGTTAGGTTTTGCGATTTTTGACAGCACTGCACCTCACGAATATTTTCCTGAACGTCCAGGAGATTCAATTGTTGATATGTATGAAAAAACGATTAAACGGGGTACAGATGAAAAATATTTTGATAGTCTTAAAGAGATCAGCGGCCGTTATTCACAGAAAATGAAAGAAGCGATAAGCTTTTTAGCAGCTGCAAAAGATAACCATGATGATCTCGAGAAAATTTATATTGCAGCTATGAATTTTTCAATATTAGACGCCATCCAAACTAGGCTTGACCAAGAAATCGAACGGCTAGTTGCTGCCAAGCAAAAATAACCTTTACATTCAGTCGCCATTTTTGTGGTGGCTGTTTTTTTGTTATGATGAAATAAAACTATTTTACATATGGGGGACTGGCGATGACGAATGAGGCAACAAATGCCGTTCAAAATTTGTATCAACAATTTTTGAACGCATGGAATGAGCGAAATGCACGCGGTATGGCTGATTATTTTACAGAAGACGGTGAGATGATCGGCTATGATGGAAGCCAGGCATTCGGTCCTGAAGAGATCTATTCACACTTGGAGCCGATTTTCAGCAGCTTCCCTACCCCTCCTTATTACGCGAAGGTAAAAAATGTATCTTTCTTAAGCGAAGATGCCGTAATTCTTCGGGCAATCGCAGGAATGATTCCAGTAGGAAAAACCGAACTTTCTCCTGAGCTGAATACGCATCATACCGTTGTTGCCGTTAAGAAAGAAACCGATTGGTTCATTAAGCTCTTTCAAAACACGCCTGCACAATTTCATGGACGTCCTGAGCTTGTGGAGAAGTTTACTGCTGAACTTAAAGAATTGCTTTGAAATATAAGGAAAACAACACCCGCTAACCTTTTAGCGGGTGTTGTTGTATCCATTTATTTTCTTAATATATCCCTGAGCCCTTTGTAAATTAATACGGCTCCAAATACAAGAACAGTTAGGATTGCGATAATTTTAACTGCTGGACCAAACGCAGCTAAAAATGTACCGCCTAGTGGAAGTGCAAGCAGAAAATAACCAGCTAATAAAGCCCCAATGAGTGTTAATACATTCGTATTAGACATATTGCGCCTCCTTATAACAGAATTTTCTTCTCGTTATAAGGTATGCGCTTTTACAGTGAGTGGTTAATGCCGGTTTTTTAAATAATCTGTCCAATCTAGGAGTTAATCTGTCCAATGTTCACTGTAATTTGTCGGATTCACATGATAATTTGTCCGATGTCCCTAATAATTTGTCCAATCTAGGGATTAATTTGTCCAATCTTATTTCAGCAACTCCGTATAATCCTTCTTAGGCACAATGCCTTCTTCTCCTGCACGGTTCAGCAAGGTCGTGATTGCCTCAAAGCCTTTATCACCTAGATCTGCAGTAAAATCATTTACATAAAGATCGATGTGGGATTTCGCTACGTCTTCCGATAGCTCGCTCGCGTGCTGCATCACATAATCTCTAGATGCTTCGGGATTACGCCACGCATACTCTACCGATTTTCGGATCCACTCAGTAATAGACTCTAAATCTAGTGATCGGCGTGCGATGATTGCTCCTAACGGGATTGGCAGACCTGTATCTTCTTCCCACCAGCTTCCCATGTCAGCTAACAGGTTCAGTCCATAATTTTGATACGTAAAACGTGCTTCGTGGATCACAAGTCCTGCGTCAATACGGCCTTCTTTTACAGCAGGCATGATCTCGTTAAAAGGCATTACGATGATCTCGCCTACTCCGCCTGGCACATTTTGAGCCGCCCATAAACGGAACAGCATGTACGCTGTAGAACGTTCACTCGGAACAGCTACTTTTGCTCCAGATAGCATATCAGGCGTAACATCACCTGGCTCATTCACAAGAACCAAAGGACCACAACCTCGACCTAAGGCACCGCCACATGGAATTAGAGCATATTTGTCTAGTACGTACGGCAGCGCTGCATAGGAAATCTTCAATAGATCAAGCTGGTCTGATTCAGCAGCTAACTCGTTCGTGATATTAATGTCTGCATATGTAACATTTAATTCAGGAGCCCCAGGAATGAGGCCATGAACCAATGCATGAAAAACAAACGTGTCGTTCGGACAAGGTGAAAAAGCAATACTCATTTTACTCATAACAAAACCTCCGCGATAACTTTACTGGCTCTCTCTAGTGTATCGAACGCTTCCCTCATACGCCAAGCAGAACGATCTCGCGGACCGATTGGATTTGAAATGGATCGGATTTCGAGTACAGGTTTTCCGAACTCTTGCGCGGCCAATGCGACCCCGTATCCTTCCATCGCTTCTGCCACTGCATTCGGCTCGCGTCTAAGGAGCTCTGCGGTCGTTTCGGATGTACCCGTCACCGTTGACAACGTAAGAACATTACCAAGTTGAACGGCTGCTCCTGCTAGTTTTAATGACGCTAATAAATGCAGCGCCATTTCACTATCCGCTTTTATTCGAGTAGAAGCACCAAAACCGAGTTCGTCAAGCGTAATAAACCCATCAGGAGATTCGGCTCCAAGATCAGCCGATACCATCTCATCGGCAATTACGAGTGAACCAACTTCCGCTCTACCACGGAATCCACCCGCGATTCCCATATTTATTACGAAGTCATAGTCATTAGACAGCAGCGCTTTTGTTGTTTGAATGCCCGCTAAAATGGGACCGACACCTGCTAGGACTACATCAAATCTCGCATCTGTTCCCAGCCCTCTTAAAATGGCGTCTTTTTCTGCTGCAACAGAAGTCATAATGAGTATTCGGCGATCGTTATTCATCAATCGTTTGATCTCCTTTCGCCTCTAACTTAACTTTTGGATGAACACAACTTTTAAGTAATTTCCTTCTTTAAACTCTTTATGCGTTTTAAAGTCTTGCGGAAGCTTGAATTCTTCTAAAATTTTATACGTGCCCTCTGTTTGCTTAAAAGCTGCAGAGATCATCTCTTTAAATCTCTTCATACCAAACGTGGCACAGTTAGAAGACGCCACAATTACCCCGTTATTCTCAGTGATCTGAATTGCTTGTGCCAACAGCTCTGGATAATCCTTTCCTGCACTGAAAGTATGTTTCTTAGAACGGGCAAAACTAGGCGGATCCAAAATAACTAGATCAAACGACAACTGCTTACGAACGGCATATTTAAAATAATTAAATACGTCTTCTACAATAATATCGTGATCCTCATAATTCAGACCGTTTACGCTGAATTGTTCCTGCGTTTTGCTGCGGCTTCTGTTGGCAAGGTCAACGCTCGTCGTTTTAACAGCACCGCCGAGCGCAGCAGCAACAGAAAAAGCACCCGTATAAGAGAAAGTATTTAACACTGTTTTTCCTTTTGCATATTGATCACGAATGGTCTTTCGAACATCACGCTGATCCAGGAAAACACCCACCATTGCGCCTTCATTTAGGTATACCGCAAAGTGAATATTATTTTCTCGTACGATTAACGGGCTTGGTGCGCGTTCACCTTCAACAAAATCGTCGTCCTCAATATATTTTCCTTTTACCGCAAAACGTTTTTTCTCGTAGATGCCCTTTACTTTTACAAGCTCTTTAAGAGAGGCAACAACTTCATCTTTAAATGTATAGACGCCTTCGCTATACCAAGTTAAACAATAGTATCCATTGTAATGATCGATCGTCAGTCCACCGATTCCGTCTCCCTCTCCATTAAATACACGAAAAGCAGTTGTTTCGTAATTTCCGTAAAGCTCTTGTCGATAATCGATGGCCTTTTTCAGCTTCTTTTCAAAAAAGTTCTGATCGATCAGTTCTTGAGCGTTTTGTGTCAGAACCCATCCACGGCCTTTATTTTGCTTGCCATAATACCCTTTTCCGAGGAAGGTATTCTTTTCATCAAAAAGTTCTATAATGGTTCCCTCTTCTTTTACGCTGCTAATATTTTGTACAGCATCCTCTGTAATGAGCGGATAGCCTGTTTTAAGACCCTTTACATACGAAGGTTTTACTTTTAATCGGACATTCTTCTTCATGATTTCACCTGTTTCTTCATTTCGTTTTGCAGCAAGTACACTTTAATCATAAAGTAACTTACCTCTTCAGGAAGCATTTCTTTTATAGGCTTTAACTTTTCTCCGCCAGCTTGTTGAACGGCTTGTTCTATTTCTGAGACATATTCATCTGGAATCAGATCTTCCGTTTGAATGGCCATCCCTTCTTGCATACATTGTACGAAGTGATTTTCTACCGTACTCACTGCTAATTTACGTTGGTCCGCTATTTCTTCGATTGACTTTCCTTCCTTATAAAAGGTATATGTTTCTAGATGAGAGTCTGGGGTCGCCTTTTTAGCAGGAACTTTCTCGCCCGCATTTTTTCTTCGATCTGGGTTCTCAGCCAAATAGTCAGAGATGGCAGAGATAAACCGCTCTCCATACTTCTCTAACTTACTTTTACCAACACCTGTTACATTTAAAAACTCATCTCTCGTTTCAGGCAGTTTCACACACATATCTTTTAGAGCCGTATCCGCAAAGATAACGAATGGCGGAACATTTTCTTGTTCAGCAATCACCTTCCGTACGTTTCGAAGCTCTTCAAATAACGGATCATCCACCGCGACTTGTTTTGTTACGACCGCTTCTTTACGCATAATCTGTTCCTTGCCCATCAGTATTTCTTTTCCCTTTTCTTTTACGTATAGAGTCGGGAATGTACCATGTTCAACGGCAATGACCTCTTGTGAAATAAAAAATTCAATAAGATCCGTTACTTCTTTAATGCTTTTTTCCTTCATCATGCCGTAAGTCGGAAGCTTTTGAAACCCGAAATCTAGCACTTTTTTATTTTTAGATCCTGTCAACACCTGAGCAATCAATGTTTTGCCAAATCTCTTCTGCCCCATCCTTACGATGCATGAAAGAACGATTTGCGCTTCTCGTGTCACATCAATACTTTCACGCGCATCTGTACAGTTGCCGCAGCGGCCGCATGGCGGTATTTCTTCATCACTAAAATAACGGACGATCGACTGCTGCAAACAGCTTTCTGTATAACAGTAGTCAACCATTAGCTGAAGCTTTTCAAGTTCTTGTGCCATTCGTTCTTGTTCACTGGACTGATCGATCAGGAACCGCTGCACCTGTACGTCTTGAGAAGAATACAGCAGAATACACTCACTCGGCAGTCCATCACGCCCTGCACGTCCTGCTTCTTGATAATAGCTTTCCATATTTTTCGGTAGCTGAAAGTGAATCACATAACGGATGTTGGATTTGTCGATCCCCATTCCAAACGCTGAGGTTGCCACCATAACAGACGATTCATCTTGCAGAAACTGCTCCTGCTGTTCCATCCGTTCTTGGTCCATCATACCTGCATGATAGCGTGAAACGTTGATACCACTCTTTTTCAGATTTTCATAGAGCTGGTCCACTGTCTTTCGTGTTGCCGCATAAATAATACCGGCTTCTTTTTCGTTCTTTTTAATAAAATCCTTTAAGTACGAAAGCCGGTCTTGTCCCTTAATAACAGAGAATGATAGGTTTTCCCGTTCAAATCCGGTTAACACCGTTTTGTTTTCATCAATATCAAGCGACCAGCAAATATCCTGACGAACTCTAGGTGTTGCTGTAGCCGTTAATGCTAAAACGACTGGACGGTTAGGCAGGTTGCCGATCATACGCTGAATACGCTGATAGCTCGGCCTAAAATCATGTCCCCATTGCGAGATACAGTGTGCTTCATCTACAGCAACTAAAGGAATATCAATTTGTCTTAAATGATCCATGAAGTCATAGGATTCTAACCGTTCTGGCGCGATATACAACAGCTTATATTCTCCGCGCTTCGCCTTTTCAATTGTGTCTCTCGTTTCTCTCGCAGTCAGCGAACTGTTGATAAAAGCTGCGGAAACATCTAGTTGAAGCAATGTATCTACTTGGTCTTTCATTAATGAGATTAAGGGTGAGATGACAATCGTTGTCCCTTCAAAAACGAGTGCAGGAATTTGGTAACAGATCGACTTCCCTCCGCCTGTCGGCATGACACACAGGGTATCTTCACCTGAGAGAACCGATTGGATTGCTTGTTCCTGTCCTGTCCGAAAAGAAGAATAACCGTAATGAAACTCTAACAATTGTTTTGCTTTTTCTATTAAAACTTGTGTCAAAACGTTTGTGGCCTCCCTCACGTTTCGTTATCTCTTGATTATAAAGGTACGCTCTCCACATAGCAAAGACACATCTTACCGTTTTGTTTTGCTAAAAAGTAGACAGACTTATTCATGAAGTGTGATACATTAGGAAATGGAGAAAATAGAAAAGGAGTTTTTACATATGACAACTCATGAAAACAACAATTTGCCGCCAAAAACATGTTCCATTGAAAGACTCGTAACGATGCCTGAGGACGTTACAAAAGTAATCGCAGGCAAGAAAACCGCAACACGCCGTAACGGACGATATGCAGATGTTGGCGAGATTATGGAGTTAGAAGGTCATCAGTTTGTAGTGAACAATGTATACCGTCAATCACTTGGTGAACTAACAGATGAACACGCTCAGCATGAAGGATTCGAATCTGTAGAAGCGTATAAAAACGCTATTCTTTCATATCATCCAGGTATGCCGTGGCTGCCGCATATGCAAGTTTGGGTTCACGAGTTCAGTCCTGTTAAAGGCTAATAAGTAACACAATGGATTTCTTGTATCGTGTTTTATTGTATATCCATATTTTAAGCGTCATCATTTCAATCGGACCTTTTTTTATCCTTTTTCCATTGATAAAAAAACTGCGAACGGCTGCAGGTAATGAGATGAACGCTCACCTTAGCACCTTTCGTTTTGTCGTTTGGCTTGCAAAACATGCGGGTCACGTTTTAGTGTTTTCAGGCGTTCTTCTCGTTCTATCTGGACCGTGGACGTGGGATACACCGTGGATCCTAATAACATTGATTATCCTTTTCTGCTCATTGTTCTTTTTGGCGCGTGCTTTTTCGCCTACCCTTCGCAAGTTTAATGAGGATGGGATGGATAAGGATGTGCTGTCAGATAAGCTGCAGCGAGCCGTATGGATTTATATTGCATTGTTGATGATTATGCTGTGGTTTATGGTAGTTAAACCATACTTATGGTGGTGAGATTGATATTTTGGAAGCTAGCCTTTATTGAGTGGGCTGGCTTTTTGTCGTTTGGTAGTTTGGCAGAGGTTTTGTCCTTCCCAGGTGGACAAAAAAATACCACTCAGAAAAAAATGTGGATTGAAGCCTAAAACTCGTGGATTAAAGTCCAAAACTTGTGGATTGAACCTGCTTTTTTCTGGATTGAAGGCTGATATTTATGGAATGGTTTGTTTTCATGTCCTGCAGACAAGGAATTTGAGGGCAAGTAAAGATGAAAAACACACTCCTCTGTAGAATATATTGAGTCATAAGCTACATTCTAAGGATTGGAGGCACATAAGCATGAATCTGCACCCTATTACGGTCATTGAAATCACTTTTACCATGCTTTTTATCAGTGCACTTTTCGCTACGGCTTTTTTCATTCCCAAAAAGAAAAGAAAACTTGGTTTTTATACAGCTGGCATTCTTACATCGCTCGTTCTTGTCTTTTTTATGATCCGGCCGCTCTGGATTCATTATCAGGTTTCCATAAAAAAAGAACAGCTCACTCATTATTTAACGAATCAATACCCCGGTGAAGAGTGGAATATCACTCAAAACATCGGCCGGCAATATAACCCATACATTTTTCTAGTAGAGTTTCAGAATGAAAAAGGATGGAACTATCACTATTATGTTAAAGATGCCTTACACATTACACAAAATGGACTCAGCACCCCTGATGGTGTTGACCATATAGAAGGTAAACATTATCAACCAGAAGATTGGTAACAAACAAAATAGAAAGTAGATGCTCATTTCACAACGAAATGAGCTCTTTTTTATTGAGGCGGAGGGTATTGGGGTACCAAAGTTATGTCGAGCAATGTCGACTCGCCGATATATGCCTAAAACTCGCCGGATTATAGCTAAAACTCGCTGGATTAACATCAAAATTTCTAGGATTATTTCATAAATTTCCTGAATTAACCACCTGGGTACCCCTCCCCGTATAAATTAAAACTCGTTTCATCAAGCGAAACTGCCCCAATTTGTCTTCAGATCACTTGTAAACCCTTTCATTTTCAAATAATATTAAATATTTTAAAAATTTATTTAATTACCCTTGTCCCGCTCATTTTAAGCTGTTATGATTGTGAACATTATACTTCTACAAACACCACAGAAGGGACAAATGCATCATGAAGAAATTATTAATGATTTTATTCATTTCTGCTCCATTTATCGCGCAGCTGGTCGTTTTACCGTTTGCTAATAGGATCGACCCTATTGTTCTAGGACTTCCGTTTCTTCAGTTTTGGCTGTTTTTATGGATTGTTTTAACTCCTTTATTCACCTTTGGCATCTATCTACTACAGAAATCACAGGGAGGCTTGGACTAAATGCAGCAGGGTAATCTTACAGCACTGTCTATCACAATATTTATTATCTTAACGGTCGTTTTAATTGGGTTTCTTGCAGGCAGAGACAAAGCTACCCGCAGCTCGGTTGAGGAATGGTCTGTCGGTGGAAGACGTTTTGGCGGTTTGCTAGTCTGGTTTCTTGTCGGGGCCGACCTTTACACGGCTTATACATTCCTTGGATTAACGAGCACCGCATATACAGCGGGAAGTCTCGCATTCTTTGCGATTCCCTATTCTGTTCTTGCTTATTTTATTTCGTATTTTTTCCTTCCGAAACTATGGAAAGTGGCAAATGAACATAAACTTACGACACTAGCAGATTATGCACGTGAGCGTTTTGATTCAAAGCTTCTTTCTTCTTTGATCGCAATCGTCGGCGTACTTATGCTTATTCCCTATATCTGTTTGCAGCTAAGCGGTATTCAAGATACGCTTCAAGTTGCAGGGACAGGTTTTATCAATGTAAAAGTAGTCGTAATCACTTCGTTCTTGCTCGTTGCTCTTTATACATTTTTCAGTGGTATCAAAGGACCAACCTATACAGCAATCATTAAAGATGTACTCGTTTGGGCGATCATGCTGTTTATGGTTGTATCCTTACCAATCATGCACTTTGGCGGCTGGAACCCGATGGTCGATAAGATCGTCAATGAAGCACCTCAGCTTCTAACGATTCCAACTGAAGGACCAAAAGGTATACCATGGTTCATTACAGCAGCTTTCGTTTCATCACTCGCTCTCTTTATGTGGGCACATGCGGCGACTGGCGTTTTCACAGCGAAAAGTGCTGATGCCATTCGAAAAAATGCACTGTTTCTGCCGCTCTATAATATCGTTTTAATCCTTGTTGTTTTCTTAGGTTTTATCGCATTCTTAGTTTTGCCGAACGGTACAGATCCGCGCTTTGCATTGCTCGCACTCATTCAAACGTCTTACGGCGGTATTGGCCAAGGTTTAGCGTACTCGACGATTGCTCTTGCATCACTCATCCCATGTTCCATCATGGCAATCGGTGCCTCAAACCTTTTCGCTAACAACATTTACCGTGATCTGATCAATCCAAAAGTAAAAGGTGCAAAACTTACGATGATCACACGTGGCATGGTGTTTGTTGTCATTGGTCTCGCTTTATTATTTGGACTTGTGTTTCCGCAGGCTCTCGTATCTTTGCAGTTGCTTGGCGTATCCGGAATGGTACAGATCTTCCCAGCAATCGTGATCAGCTTGTTTTGGAGAAACCAATCAAGAGAAGCGACAATCATCGGTTTGCTTGTTGGACTAGCTGTTACGTTTACGGTATATTCAACAGGAACTTCGCTAGGAATCTATGAAGGTTTCTGGGGATTAATGGCTAACTTTGCTGCTGTTGCGGTATTAAATCCGCTGTTTGTAAAAAAAGCAAAGTCATCTACAAATGCTGTAAAGAATTATCTCTTTGAAGAAAAAGCGAAAAAAGTGGATGTGTTGCGTAAAGGCGCTTAAATACACAAGAGGATGACCATTTGCGGTCATCCTCTTATCTTTTTTCTAACGCCCTTGATTTTGCTCTTTAAATTTAAGCATCTTTTGATTGAATTTCATACCAAGTACTTTAAAGTAGATCGAAAACCCAAAGATCGCGCCAACATAGATGACATGATACAGAATCAACATGTTATAAAAAGTATCTGATCCTACGCTAAACCATTGAAACACTTGTGACATGCCGAGTAACACGATGCCAAGCAAAATGTATTGGATACATACTTTAGCCAGCCCTGACAGCTTGATTGTACTTTCCTCATTCCAAAACAAATACTGAAACACTGTAACAAGAATACTTAAGAAGAAGATCTGCACGATGAGTTCAAATGAAATCTCCCCCACTCCCATCATATAACCAAAAACAACATATATAATGATCCCAGCTGAAAAAAACAAGCTCATCATCATTTTAAAGTCGACTATAAACGCCATAGCTCTTTTCCACATTTTAGTTCCTCCTTAAAATCCTAATTTTTCTTTCAACCTGGCCACGTATTGCCTCGAAACAATCATATTCTCCCCGTTCTCAAGCATCACTTCTACCTTGCCTCCGAATCGTGGTGTGATGGTTCTGACTTTGTCCAAATTAATGATTGTCGATTTAGTTGCCCTAAAAAGGTGACCATCACCGAACATTTCTTCTACCTGATAAAGCCTCATTGAAACCTCATAAACACGCTCTTTTGTATAAGCAAAATTCTTCTTATCGACAGATTCAAAGTAATAGATATCATCTGGCAAAAGCAAATAGGTTTTCCCATTTATGAAGCCCATTACCTTGCGTTCAAACGACCTAAGTGATGTTAAAATTTTGATTACTTCCTCATTCATCTCTTTACATCTCAGAACAACTTCAAGCTCCTGTATATCGTCACTTTCTATGATCGTGATCTTCATCCTCTGCCCTCCCTCAGCTAATTTTCACCTTGTGGATTCAGTATATGTCAGCAAATACCACCCGTAAATCTCTTAACAACTAAGCTGCGTTTTTCCATTACTAAGTTGCATGATCCGAAGCTGAATATATTGGAACAAACAACAAATGTTGGGCATTTGCATAGACTATGGCGAATTTAATTTTTTGGAGGGTATACAAATGAGCTATATGAATCCAGAACAGCAACAACAGCAAGGTGCCAGTCAGCAGCAAGCTCTGCAACTATCCTTACAGCTAATAAAAGAAGCCGTTGCAGGCGAAAGAGAAGATCAGCTGTTTTATGAATATTTAATTTCACAAGCACCTACTAATGAAGAGAAATTAATTATTGCATCTATTCGTGATGATGAGAAAAGGCACAACAAGCTTTTCAAAATGATTTATAAAGATATTACAGGTCAAGAAGTGCCACCTGCCAATGGAGAAGAGTTTCAAAAGCCAAAATCGTATAAAGACGGACTTGTGAAAGCGCTTTTTGGAGAACTTCGAGCTGTGGAAAAGTACCGTGTGATTAGGCAAGGACTTCCTAATCAATATTATCGGGACATTCTGTTTAATATTATTACAGACGAAATTAAGCACAGTTCAAAATACAACTACTTATATACCTTGAACAGTCAGCCGGCTTCATCTCGTCTTCCTCAATTGGACAGCGCACCTCAGACTCAAACACAAAGCACCCCTGATCAATGGGTGACCTATATTGATCCTCTTGTAAAAAGAGCTTTAAAAGAAACAGAAGAGGGCATCAACCTTACTCACTTGTATCAGGAGTTTATTTTATCTGGTGTGTTGGTCGGCCAAGGGTTTACACCAGAACAAGCCATTCAGCAAGTGGAAGAGTGGGAGAAAACGGGAGAGTCTCAGTTGTTGAAAAAGAGCAAGATGATGGGAAACCAGCAAAGATAAGGGAGGCGAGAAATGGAGGCTGCACAAGCATTTACAAAGCCTTTTATTGGAGATCAATTTCCGGAGACGGCGGTTCATACCACCCTTGGGGAACTTGTCCTCCCAACAAGTTATCAAGGTCATTGGTTTGTCCTCTTTAGCCATCCGGGTGACTTTACTCCCGTATGTACGACAGAGTTTGTCGCGTTTCAAAAACGTATGCCAGAGTTTAAGACGCTTAACACGTACTTAATTGGTTTATCTGTAGAGCAGGTGTACTCTCACCTTAAGTGGATTGAGTGGATTCAGCAAAATTTAAAAGTTGAGATCACCTTTCCTATTATTGCAGATAGTCTTGGACACTTGGCAATGAGGCTTGGGATGATTCACCCAACGATGGGTACTCGCACCGTCCGAAGTGTTTATATCGTGGACACTACCGGAAAAATCAGGTTGATTCTTACCTATCCGGAGAATGTCGGTCGTAACATTGATGAGATCTTGCGAGCGGTTAAGGCTTTGCAGACCGCTGATAGCAATCAGGCGGCAACACCTGCAAACTGGCCAAAAAATGAACTGATCGGAGACCGGATTATTATTCCAGCACCTAAAACCGTTCAAGAAGCCAAAAAGCGTGCAGATCAAGCCCAATCTGGAGAAATTCAGTGCTACGATTGGTGGCTATGTTCAAAACCTTTATCATAGAGAGAGAATGACTTATGAAGGTGTGAGGAAAAGCCTTTGTGAGTCATTTTTAATTGGCGGGCGAGGCTAACGTGAATATAATAAAATTAACGTGAAATTATGACGATTATCGTGAAATTATTCCATTTAATGTGAAATTATTAAAATTAATGTGAATATATTTTGGGCTGTCTTTTATAGGCAAACAGTACTCCCTAACGTCCTTTCTAGAAACACAGATAATCTTTATTCTACCTCTGCCACCGTAATTCTCATTAAAAAAGAGCCCCGGTCCCAATAATGATGCTACTATTGGGCCAGACTCATTAACTTTAAGCCGTTTTAATTTTAAAAATAAAATAATAATACTTATACAAGACAATAAGGACCAAAAGAACTCTTACCACTGTACTCTCTGCCATTATAAAGGAAATGGCGATCATGGTGTCTGAAAACAGGTTAATCATGATCTTTTTTCTTAGCGTTAAAGAGCGTTCTTTAATAAACTCCTCGAGGTGCTGTTTATATATAGCAGTTCCTTTAAACCATACTTCAAATTTCTTAGACCCCTTTACAAAGAAATACGATGCAAGCAGCAGAAATGGTGTTGTTGGGATTAATGGCAAAACAATGCCTACCATTCCTAAACTAAGGAAAAAGAATCCCAATATCACAAATATCATATTCTTCACTTTCATTGGAATCCTCTCTCTCTTAGGCGTTTTTTATGAGTTTACGTTCTTGTATAACAGACGCCGTTCCTTTCTTAATCGAGCACTGTCAAAAAAGGCAGCCTCTTCTTCTGTTTCGGGTATCACGCTGGGTACGGGCGATGGCTTTCCATCCTGATTAATTGCTACCATTGTTAGAATAGACGTTGTGTTTAACGTTCTGTTTCCCGTCTCTAAATTTTGGCACTCTACTTTTACGTACACTTCCATTGATGTTCTTCCTGTTGAGATCACAACACCCTCTAAAATGAGGATGTCGCCAACTTTAGCTGACGATAAAAAGTTTACATTATCAATAGATGCTGTCACAACCACTTTCTTGCTATGCTTCATGGCTGTAATGGCTGCGATCTCATCAATATAGGATAAAACTGTACCGCCAAAGATGGTTCCCATATGATTGGTATCCGGGGGTAAAACCAATTTTGTTTGAATCGTTCGTGAAACGTTTGCTGACAACTGCTCCATTCCATTCCTCTTTTCTGGAGTTTGAAGACTCCTGTTTTAGTAGAGGGAGTTGGTCGACGTATAGCAAGGAACAAATAAAAAATCCATCACCAAGGATGGATGAATACGCAGCATAATAAACAGACTACCAAATAAAATCTATTAGAATACCCTGCGTCTTATCTTCCCAACTCCCGAAGAAGATCAACGACATAATCACGGCAGGTCTCCTGACTCGTGCCTTATGCCTACTCTAAGCCCTTCCCATCGTTAGACAGTGGATTTGCTTATTTCGTCAGCACTTACAGTTGCGGGAACAGTTCTGGATTCACACCAGATTCCCTATTAAGTCTGCAACAGACACCGTGATTACTGGATCTTATTAAATTATGAACCTACCTTATTGTATCATGAATCATTTTTACTTTTTACAAAACATTCTTATCTCCTTCATATTGCGTTTAAAATCCCCTGTTATCCTTATTTCAAAAGACTGGGGAGGTTTTCTGATTGATACGTCCAACAGCATTAATCCTTACAGCAAACTATGGAAGCGGGCATGTTCAGGTCGCAAATGTTCTCGCTGAAGAGCTTAAGAATAAAGGGTACGAACCGATCATTTCAGATTTATTTGGAGAGGCTCATCCCATTATGGCTCAGATTACACAGTCCCTTTTTATCAAAAGCTTCTCTCATGGCTCTTCTTTTTATAAATGGTTCTATTATGGAACCAATAAACTGAACGCAACGACAATTACCCAGTTTTCTCGTTACTTAGGCCGTAAGCGGTTCATTGAACTTATCGAGAAACATCACCCGCGTTTTGTAATAACGACTTTCCCGCTTCATGCTGCTCCCTTTTTACTTAAGAGATCACGATATAACATCCCTATTTATACTGTCATTACGGATTATTTCGCCCACCCTTTTTGGATTAATCCTGCGATCGACCACTATTTTGTCGCGTCTGAATCGGTAAAAAAAGGCTTGATGAAACATCATGTGGATGAAAATAAAATTACGGTAAGCGGCATTCCCATTCGCTCAAATTTTTATCACTCTTTCAATAAAATGAAATTGCATGCTAAATATGGAGTTACACCAAACACCCGTGTTGTAACGATTTTGGCTGGTACTCACGGTGTTCTAAAAAACGTGAAAGTTCTTGCACAGCATTTGCTTAAGAACCCTTCCCTTCGCGTAATCGTAGTTTGCGGCAAGAACAAAGTACTATATGAGAAGTTAAAACCGCTCGTCTTGATGTATCCAGGATCTTTCCGATTATTCGGCTATGTCAAAGAGATTCATGAAATCTTAAGTATCTCTCATTGTCTTGTTACAAAACCTGGAGGGATTACGATCACTGAGGCTGCTGCTGTTAAAGTCCCTCTTATCCTTTATAAACCAGTCCCAGGACAAGAAGGTGAGAACGCAAAGTATTTTGAAGAAAAAGGAGCGGCATTCGTTGCCCACTCCGCAGATGAAATTGCGGAAAGTGTCCAGAAGTTATTTAACAATGAAGCATTGTTTAAGAGCATGAAGACATGTTTACAACTCATTCATCATTCACGTTCTTCTGCATTAATCGCTGAACACGCCATTCATGACGTGCTATGTCTCGCTCAAGTTACAGTTACGCAGTAAAAACCATGTCCTCTATTCTGGCGCGCAGCTGCACCTATATTACGTGCCTTTCGTGCTAATTAAGCGGTTAGAGGGTAACAAAAAAGGCCAGATCCGCATATAACCTGCGTATCTGGCCTTTACCATATTACTCTTCCTTGGCACCGTCTTCTGCAATCGCTCTAAGGTCAGCGTAGAAGAAGTCATCATTACATAAAGGTGAATGTTCGTTTTCCGTTTTGTATTTTTCAACAATTTCATTTAGTTCACCAGCATCGCCTTTTGCATTTATGATTTCAACAAGCTCATTCAACCCCGCTGATGTTTCTTGATCTATTCTTTCTTCTTTATCGCCCTTCATCAAAATCCCTCCTATGTTTATTTATCTTCCCCACACAGGAAAATTTTACACAAAAAGCCCCTAACCAAAGTCAGAGGCTTAACGATATACATAAATTTTATTTAGGAATTAGCTAACCGTTACAGCATCGGTATCTTTATTGCTGTTAAGGTTGCCTCTGTTTTTAACAATCTCGGCATATCGATACGCACTGTCTTTCCAGATTCTCTCCTGCGTATCAAAGTCTACGTAGATGATTCCAAAGCGCTTGTCATAACCGAAGCTCCACTCGAAATTGTCCATTAGTGACCATAAGTAATAGCCTTCGATATGCATACCTTCTTCGTTTAGGTCCGAAACAGCATGAAGGTGCTTCTCGATATAATCTACACGGCCTTTATCATGCACTCTTCCATTCACAAGTGTATCATCAAAAGCTGCACCGTTTTCAGTGATATAAATAGGAAGATCCGTATATTCTTGGCGAAGTCTTCTGATCAGATCTTTAAATTCTTCCGGTGCGATATCCCAGCCCATGCCTGTCTTTTCATAATCAGAATGAGCGCCTTTATGCAGAAAGTCATTTGCTGCTGAAAATTCCACATAGCCTCGGCTGTAATAGTTAATGCCAAAGAAGTCACAAGCCGTAGAGATGATTTCCATGTCACCATTTTGAATAAAGTCATAGGAGTGAACGTATTTAGAAAATAAATTCATCATGTCTACAGGATATGTACCTTTAAATACAGGATCTAAAAACCATCTGTTTGAGTAGCCGTCTGCATTATTCGCAGCCAGCTGATCGTTTGCTGACTCTGTCTTCGCATACATCGGCGATAGATTCAGCGTGATTCCGATCGGCGTTTTTGAACGCATTTCATTCTTTAGCCACTGAACCGCCTTTCCGTGTGAAAGAAGCATGTGGTGAACCGCTCGAACGGCTTCATCCATGTTTGTATGGCCAGGGGCATGGAATCCTTGATGATAGCCTAAGAATCCAGCACACCAAGGTTCATTATGTGTGATCCAGGAGTCCACTTCAGCATCAAGCTCTTGAAAGCACACTTTTGCTAATTCCATGAACCATTCTACAGATTCACGGTTCACCCATCCGCCTTCCTCATGAGCCCATAGAGGAAGGTCCCAGTGATAAAGAGTAATGGCAGGTTTGATTCCTTCTTCATGCAAACGCTGCGTTAACTTTTTATAAAATGCCATTCCCTCTGGATTGTACACTCCCTTTTCAGGAAAAATACGCGGCCAGGAAACAGAGAAGCGGTATGTTTCTACGCCAAGTTTCTTGATCTGCTGAATATCTTCTTCAAAGCGGTGGTAGTGATCACATGCTACGCTTCCGTTATGCTGTTTGTATACTTTACCTGGTACATCACAGAACGTATCCCAGATTGAAAAAGTTCTGCCTCCTTCAGTACGAGCTCCCTCAATCTGATATGACGATGTAGCTGTTCCAAAAACGAATGAATCTTTAAAATGCATAGTTGTCTCTCTCCTCTATTCTTTGATAGATCCTGCTGAAATGCTGTTGACGATATATTTTGATAAAAACAGAAAAGCAATCATGATTGGTACGACCGAAATGGCAATCCCTAAATACATGGATCCAAGGTTTTGAGCGACTTGTGACCCTTTTAAGAATCCCATCAATACTGGTAATGTAAACTTTTCCGGTGAAAATAGAACAACCAATGGCAAGATGTAATTGTTCCATGAACCAATAAAAGTGAAGATCGACATCGTTGCGATCGCCGGCATCATGATGGGAATTGCAATCGTATGAAAGATCTTAAATTCGCTTGCGCCATCAATTCGTGCTGCTTCAATCAAACTCGGATGAAGTGTTGTTGTAATGTACTGACGAAGAAAGAACACGACAAAAGGACTGGCTACTGCTGGTACGATTAACGGAATATACGTATCAAGAATCCCTAGATTTTTACTTAACTCATAAAAACCGATCAGTCCAAGCTGTCCAGGGACCATCATCATTACGAGCATGAAAATAAACATCGCATTCTTGCCTTTGAAAATATAAAAAGCAAAGCCATAAGCCGTTAGTGCTGAAAAGTATCCAGACAATAACGTAACGAGTACAGAAATGATCAAGCTATTCTTAAAACCTGCCCAAATATTGATATAGCTCATCATCGTTTGATAGTTTTCAACCAGCGAACTTCCTGGTATTAAAGTAAAGCCGGATAAAATCGCCTCATTTGAGCGAGTCGCATTGACAAGCATCATTAAGAACGGAATGAAGCAAACAATGGCCATCACACTAAGAACGATGTAGAGGATGAGTTTCGGTATGCTTATTTTGGATTTCAGTTTAATTTCAGTTACACTCTTTTTTTTCACTTCGTTAGAAAAGGTTTTGTCTACCACCGTTTTTCCTATCATGCTTTACACCTGCCTTGGTTGTTTACGTTCTTTCCCATACATCCCCTTAAAAATGAATGCAGAGAATATGAGAGTAATAACAAATAGGCCATACGCTACAGCAGCAGCATATCCATAGTTGTTATATTTGAAGGCTTGATTGTATAAATAGAGCACCATCGTATTAAGCGATCCGTCAGGTGATCCTATTCCATCTGTTAATAGCATTGGAAGATCAAACAATTGAAGACCTCCAATAAGCGAGGTAATCATGATATAAAGCAGGATAGGCTTTAATAGCGGAATCGTAATCTTTGTAAACGTCTGCCACCGATTCGCCCCATCTATTAAGGCTGCTTCGTAATAGTCTTTGGATATACCCGATACCCCTGCCATTACAACAATAAATGAGTGGCCAAACCACATCCACGTCAAGATAAGCGATACTGATAGCTGAGAGCTCGTTGGTTCATTCAGCCAGTTGATCGGATCTGAAATAATACCGAGTTTCAACAGCATCATGTTAAGTGAACCATGCTGCCAATCTAGTAATATACCAAATAATAAAGCTACCGAACTAATTGTAATTAAATTGGGAAGATAAAAGATGGATCTGAAAATGCTATACCTTTTAGCTTCAACCTCATATCTGAGAAAATCATGGACAGTATAAGAGCAAGGCCGATTTGAAGAGCAAAGTTGACACCCCAGATTTTCCACGTATTAAAGAATGCTTCTACAAAATACGTATCTGTAAGCAGTCGTTTATAGTTAGCGAGTCCTACAATTTGGGCGTCACCGCTGCCTGAATAATTCGTAAAGCTGTAATAAAACGTTAACGCGACTGGATATATGCTAAACACTAAGAAGATGATCCAAAATGGGGCAATAAAATAATAGCCGTATCTGTTTAGATTCTTCATCTCCCTCCCCCTTTCAATAATAGTGCGGTGGCAGAGTGTTTTTCCGCCACTCGCACGTTATCATTTTTCCTTACTTCTTAGGCACTTTTAAATCCGGATAAGCATTTTGCGCTTTTTGATAGAATTCTTTAATCGCTGCATCCTTTGATTTCTTACCTGTTACATACTGTTGAACAGCATTTCCATAAAGCGTATCTAACTGCTGATCATACTTTGTTACAATTCCAGGAGTAATCTCTTTTGACTGCTCCAAGAAGAATTGGTAGTTGTTTTGTCCACCTAAGAACTTATCGCTAAAGTCATCTTTAATCGCATTTGTAACAGGAAGGTAAGATAATACGTCCCCCGTTTCTTTACTCCAAGACGTTAAGAATTCATCGTCTTGTGTCATCATTTTTACAAATTTATAAGCAAGTTCTTTATTATCAGACTTGTTGTAGACACCAAGCCACGTTCCACCCCAGAAATATGGTGTCGGACCGCTTGTTACAGCCCAGTCGCCAACAGATTCTTTAACATTTGTTTTTAAAACGCTATGAAGTCCCCATGTAGGAAGAACATAAGAGAACACTTGAGTTTCTTTTTCTTTTCCACCCTCTTTTACCTTAACCGGCTTATCCATTCCTTCGAACCATGATGGAGACCACTCAGGAGCAAGAGCTGTGTAGCTGTTATCACGAAGCTTTTTAGAATAATCCATGTACTCGATCTTTTCGTCAGTTAGCTGCAATTCATTCTTATCGTTCACCCATGGCTGTGGATTATCACCTTGTGCAAACCAGCGGATCGATCCTTCATCAGGGAACATGCTATAGCCTTTTTCTTTCATTTTTTTAGCTACTTCAAATACTTTATCCATAGAGTTCATCATTTCCCCAACTTGTGCTGGATCGTCTGTACCTAGTACTTCTTTCGCAATGCTGCGCTTATAATAGATTCCTCCTGGAGTTGTTTGCCAAGAAAGTGCACGAACATCGCCTTCTTTATCTTTTCCTAGATCAAATACATATGGTACGTATTTATCTGATAACTCATCTGCGTTATACGGCTTTTCTGATAAGTTCTCCCAATAACCCGCATCAACCCATTGTTTCAAAAAGGCAATCTCACCTGTGAATACGTCAGGTGCACCAACTCCACTTTCCAAAACTGGCTTTAACTTAGTTGGATAGTCTGCGATTGGCACAATCGTTAGTTCTACTTTTACGCCATTTTTTTCTTCAAATGTTTTAATTGGTTTCTTAAGCTCATCTGTAAATGACCAAATTCTAAGATCTACATTTTTCTTAGAATCTCCTGTTGCGCTTTGGTCACTTGAACAACCTGCAAATAACCCTGCTACAAGCATTAAAGCTAAAAACATGCTTAATCTCTTTTTCATTACAATACCCCTTCCCCTTACTTAGTTTTTATTTTAACGAAAGCGGTTTCGTTTAAATTCAAAAAAATATTCGAAACCGGTTTCGAAAAGCCCTAAAAAAATTTTTTTATTTTTTTTGAGAACATGAGTCTCTAATAATAAGTTCTACTGGAATCCTTTCAGATCTTACTAGTTTTTTCTTTTGAGTAATTTGTTCCATTAACAATTTTGCTGCTTGATACCCAATAAGATCAGTGTCTTGCTTGATCGTGGTTAGTTTAGGAGTAATGTATGCCGCCATTTCAATATCATCATAGCCGATGATTGAAATATCTTCAGGCACTCTTAAGCCATTCTCCTTTATAACTTCGATCGCCCCGATCGCCATATGGTCTCCTGCAACAAAGACAGCTGTTGGAACATCATCTAGAGATAGAAGTTTTCCCATGGCTACCCTACCTTCATTTATGGAAAACAACCCGCCATTCATTAGATAACCTTCAGGAATTGGCAGCTTCAAATCATTCATTGCCTTTGTGTATCCCTTAATTCTTTCTGCACCAGCATCAGTTGAAGCATCACCAGCTATGTGTGCAATTTTTGTATGTCCCAGTGAATGCAAATAGTTAACTGCCAGCTTTCCGCCTTCAATATTATCTGAATACACAAGACTGCAGTTTTGATTATTCATATCTATAACAACAATAGGAATAGTGCTGTTAATCATCTCTTGTACTTGGGGATCTTTTGGGTCAGAACAAATCACTACGATTCCATCCACAGCTCGATAAGAAAAGTGTTCTAAGTAGCTAATATCTCGATTACGCAGATTTCGGGAAGCAAAAATTAAATCATAGCCTTCCCGTTCAGCTTGTTTTCTGAAACTCTCAATTATTGCACTAAAGAACGGATGCTTCATTCCGACTTCATTGTCTTCAGAGAACATAACACCGATTGTCCAAGACTTTTTCGTTGATAGAGATTGAGCATGAGCATTTGGCAAATAGCCCATTTCTTCAACTGCCTGTAAAATCTTCTGTTTCGTCTTTTCACTAACATCTGAGTAATTATTAAGTGCTTTAGAGACAGTAGTGGTAGAAAAACCCGTCTTTTTTGCAATGTCATAAATTGTAGCCATTAGTTATCTCCTCTATCGAAAGCGCTTTCGTTATTAGAAATTATACTCCTCCAAATGGTAAGTTTCAATATTAAATTTTCAGTTTTTTATATACAAAAAAGACAGGAAGCATTTACTCCCTATCTTTATGACTCACGATTGATAAACAAGCTTGAAATCTTTACAGCTTTTTCATACTGCATCGTGTCAGCGTAATGATGATATAACTCTTTCCCAAACCTTTCGACTCTACTAAATTGATTTTGAGATTGAAAAAATGGCAATGCTTTGTTTTCTATGTAATCAAAATACGATTTCATTTCCTTCTTAATTATATATAGATGCAGTTGAAATAAGTGGAGATATAAATTGTGCTTAAGTGTTTTGGCAGCAGTTAACCCTTCTTCCGCACTTTTTAATTGTTGTTTTTGTGTTTGCAATTCCCCATCGATGCTGTTATCGAGAAAATTATATAGACGATTTAAGTAAATGGCCGTTTTCTTGTCAGCCATCTTTAATGCCTTATGATAATAGATATGAGCATTCTTATAATCTTTTCGTTTAAAATATTCTAGTCCAAGATTATGTAGCAGCATTCCGATAATACCGATTTCGTTTAAGGTTTCGCTGTCTTGTATTAATTGATGATATCGATTTATTTTTTGTTCAAAATCATGAATGGTGGCACTTTCAATCTGAAGCAGCATTACCGATTCTGCTTGAATCGCTCTAGAAAAATTATTGTTATTCTTAAAATAGTCCACTGCTCTTTTGGCATAAATATGTGCCATCGTTTTCGATTCTACCCATTGATAGGCCATTGCCAAGTGGTAACAGCACTCTTCATTCTTATAAACGTCCATGTTGATCTTGGATAAAATCTCTGCAGCTTTTTTACGATTTTCTAAAAGGAAACTGTTGTATATCTGTAAGTAATAAATACCTGTTATATGCTTATGCATGTTTTCCTCGTAAGGATTCAGGTGTTCTTTATTTAATTTATTAATGATATTCAGTGCTTTTGGGTTATCTTTTTTCAATAGATAATATCGGGCCAAGACCAATTGATAGAGAACCGCATGTTTTGAAGATTGAATGATTGGAAATTGATCCAATTCGTTTTTCGTTTTCTCTACCTCTTTCATCCTTTGCATAATGATTGAATGATGCCACTGGTGGAGTTTCTTTTCCATGCTTTGAAAGAACTCAATCTCCTTATGTATATCTATATCCAGACGCTCTGAAAATAACGCAATAATTTCAGTTGAGTACTTTGTCTGCCCCCGCTCAATTTTACTGACATGTGTTGTTGTACAAATGTCTTTTCCGAGTTGTTCTTGAGAAAGTCCTCTTTTTTTACGATAAAATTTAATAATTTCTCCCTCAACCATACATGTCTCTCCTCATGAACAAATACTTTATGAATAAAACTTCTTTATTCACGGGACTTCTTCCTTCTAGACACTTATTTTTAAGACTTCCTGCCTAAAAAATTTCCATAAAAAATCCACGAAAGATATACTTTCGTGGATTAGGTAGATTATTGACCTGATACACCAATTGCATCATATGCTGCGATAACGGCCTTCGTTTCGTTTGAAGGAACACCGTTACGATCTGGATAAAGATCACGTGCTGATTGGATCGCTGCAGCACGCATCTCCTTAAATCCTGATGACGGTACAAGGTAGTTTGTTAATGCACGGTAATAGATTTTCTCTGTTTTTGAACGTGTGATTCCTGTTACTTTAACTCCATGATGTTCTCCGCCCTCTGAGATCAGATAAGCCGCTTTGTTA
This sequence comes from Fictibacillus phosphorivorans, assembly GCF_001619875.1. Taxonomy (GTDB): domain Bacteria; phylum Bacillota; class Bacilli; order Bacillales; family Fictibacillaceae; genus Fictibacillus; species Fictibacillus phosphorivorans_B. The sequence continues at coordinate 86,585 of NZ_LRFC01000034.1, read as the reverse complement.
TTGATGGAGCTGTTTATATGAACACCGCCTTTGTCCAACTCACCTAAGTAACGGTCTTCATAATGATCTGGATACGCATTATCTTTTAAGCCGTAAACTGCGGAAAGCTTCTTGGATTTCGGATTGCTCATTGAACGAAGTCCGCCGTCACCTGGGACGTTTGGTGTGAAAATATCTTCGCCCATTTCCCATTCAGATGGACTTGTTAGACCATTAGAATGCATCTCAGACAGAGCACCAAAGATATCTGCTAGAGATTCATTGATTGCCCCCGATTCTCCTTGGTAAGTTAAGTTGGCCGTCTTGGAGATCACACCGTGTGTCATCTCATGCCCCGCAACGTCCATTGCTCCTGCTAGTGAGCTGAAGAGAATACCATCCCCATCTCCGTAAAGCATCTGCTTTCCGTTCCAAGCCGCATTGTTCCATTTTGAACCAATGTGAACCGTACTAATGATCGGCATTCCTTTTCCATCAATACTGTTACGCTTATGGATACTTTGGTAATAATTATTTACTTTGATTGAGTTGGTATGTGCAGAGACCGCCGCAGGATCAGCAAAGAAAGTGTTTCCTGTCTCTACTTCAAATCCTGAAAGTCCAAAGAGTCCTGATAAAAGAATGAAGGCTGTTTCACCCATACGGTTCGCTTTGTACGTATGAACCGGTACGATGTTCGGATTCGTTGTAGTTCCACCTGCAATTGCTGCACCATGAAGGTAGCTTTTCCCTGACACATTGTCTTTTACAGCAATGAAGTTTTGAACTTTTCCGAATACATCTAAGCCTCTGCCTGTAATAGGTGTAACCGATGGTGCATCCGCTTCATGAACTGCGTTGAACTGTTCAATGATCTCACCAGTAGTTGCATCAATAAAATAATGATAGTAGCCTGGGGCAGGAACAGAAGTTGATACTTTTACTAAATACGTTAAGTAGTTTCTTCCTTCATGCGGGTAGATTGTTAGTTCTGTTTCTACTCCGTCATAATTCTTAACTTCTCCTATTTGCGATACCACTTGCTCTTTAGCTGTTATTTCTGCGTCTTCTTTTGTAATAGAGGGCTCAGTTGGAATAATGGATCTAGTTAAAGTTTGAGTTACCTTACCAAAAGAAGCATACACGTTGTTATCCGCATCAAGAGCGACAGCTTGACCACTGCCATAGATTGGGATGCCATTATACTGCTCAACAGTACGCACGTGGTATGTATTTGTCGCACTATCTGCAAATTCACTTACAATCTTAAACTGTTCACCAATGGTAGATGCTGATCTTGCTCCGACCTCTGAAACCACCTGTGACTGCAAATAAGCTTTCACTACCTCAGCTTTACTTAATCCTTCAGGTGCTTGGTATAACACAGTTGACGTGTTTGCATATGCTTGGGATCCAGGCAACGAAAACCCACCAAGTGTAACCGATAAAGCTAGAACTGCTGGAATGACCACTTTCTTGTTTAAGCGATTTTGTTTTTTCTTTTTCAATCCATTCACCTCTTCTTCATAATGTGCTTCCGGAATAATTCCAATTATTAAGAAGATTGTAAAAGTGGTCAATTGGGTTAATTTTCAAGCAGTTTTTCTAGGTTTCATGCTTTTTTGTCTATATTCGACATGAATTGTCTATGTTTTACAGACAAATTAACCCAATAACAATTTTCGAACAATTCTGTAATAATAAAGGCTAACCAACGAGAAGTGAGGAGGATGGAACGTGAGTGGCAAATTCCAAAAAGGATTGGCTTTATTAGGCTTATGCTCTGTTTCCTTTTATTGTGGCGCACAAATTGCCGGTCAAACAGAAGCAGCTTTTTCAAGTAAGGCCCTGTTACATCCCATTGAAGTTTCAGCTGCGATGGTTTTCCCTTCAACCATTCAAGAGCTTAATGTGAGCGCTAAACAAATAAATGTGGACATGCTATCTCTTTACAAGAGCATTCCCCAAGTATCAGATGCCCCATCCATAGAAGAGTTGAAGGAATCATTGGATAAACTCTCAGCAAAGGAACGAGAACTTAAGAAATTATTAAGCAGATTTAATCAAATTCACAGTGAGCTTGCTGCTTATTATAAACAAGTCCGACCATTAGATCAGAATACATACCGGTTTGTCCTAGAGGGTTGGGATGAGATCGATGCATTAAGTAAGCAGATTAAGAAAACAATTGATTTTCAATACATAGAAAAATACCGTACATCTTTAGAATTACGAATTAAAAGATTGGAAGAAGTGGCAAAAAATGAACCTGTTAAAAAGCTTGAAGAAGTGACTGAAGACGCACCTTCTACAGAGAATGTAGAGATGATAGAACAAATTGAAGGAGTGCCAGAAAATGATGAAAAACGTCTTGAAATTAACAATGAAACTACTGAGTAGCGCATTCGTTGTGTTTATTTGTTTGTTCGCTTTTATCATCTTATCTTCACGTGTTTCAGGAGCCGAACCTTCCGTTTTTGGCTATCAAATAAAAGCGGTTCTATCTGGATCGATGGAACCCGTCTTTCAAACAGGCTCCATTATTTCTATTAAACAAGCAGAGGCACGTGACTCCTTCAAAAAGGGAGAGATTATTACTTTTCAAATGGAAGACAAGCTGATCACCCATAGAATCATCGACATTCAGAATAAAAACGGAAAAATCTCTTATGAAACTAAAGGGGATAACAATGACGGACCCGATATGTGGACCGTGCCTTCAAATGATGTAATTGGGAGCTATACAGGATTTACGATTCCGTATGCAGGATATGCCTTAAATGTAACTCAATCAAAGGAAGCATCTGCACTTCTATTATTTATACCAGGGCTTTTATTATTCGGTTCAGCTGTCTCTTCCATTGTAAAAGCAGCTAGAAGATTAGATGTAGAAAAAGTATAAACTTTGGTTAGCTCTCTATGTATCTAGCATACATTCGAGTTTAATAAATTGATTACATACTACTATTGGAGGTTGAGAAAATGGGTTTTACAAAGACAGTAAGTAAAGGGGTAATGACAGCAGCACTTGGGTTATCACTAATGGGTGGAGGAACGTTCGCATACTTCAGTGACACGTTTGAAACAAAAAACACGTTCGCTGCCGGTACGCTTGATCTTTCCATCAATCCAAACGCCGTGGTTAACATTGATAACATTAAACCTGGCGATGAAGTTTACCGTGAGTTTACATTTGAAAACAAAGGATCTCTAGACATCTATCAAGTATTGTTGGATACAAAGTATACCGTTGAGGATGCAAAATCTAATAATACAGATGATCTTGCCAACCACATTAAAGTAACAATCATGTATAACACGAGCAGTGCAACTGTACCTGTTGTTGAGACGACTCTAGCACAGCTTAAAGAACAACAGCCGGATTTAACAGCTATTGATGAGTTTGTCGGGTCAACGAAGCGTCCTGACGGTATTCCTCCAGGCGAGAAAGAAAAAATGTTCGTATTATTTCAGTTTGTTGATAATGGTGAAGATCAAAACCAGTTCCAAGGAGATAAGCTAAAAGTAGATTGGACGTTTAATGCAAAACAAGCACCTGGTGCTTATAACGATGATACAGATCCAGATAATAACTAAATCGTTAATAATGAAGAACTGCTGATGAAGCAGTTCTTTTTGTTAGGATCAGGATTAGGTTTACGGTACGTGTTCTTATTTTTATTACACCTTCGCGCTGTTAGTAGCCGTTTGCACGCGGTTTCTTATTAAACGCGCGCAGGTTGCTATAAATCCCGCACACTCCAACTCAATTTACGCACACCTATGGCCATTTTTCGCGCAGCGGGCTTTACAGCAACGAAAAAGTTGACCTGATTGAACAATCTACTGTCCGAAAAGGTCAACTTCTAACAATTAAGCTAGTACTCTTTCTTTAAGCTTTTTATTGAGCAACACAAATGCATGCTTTAATTCATCTTTTGGCACATTGAAGTAGTTATCACCAATACTTACTTCAAAAAAACAATCCTCTTCACCATTCTCTCGAAGATGTCCAGTTAAACCAATCCCTGTTTCATTAATGGTTTCTGCCAATATAGATTCAATCTGTTCCTTTGATGCATGAAAGTGAACATGAAACATATTAGAAACTGGTTTGATTGGCAGTGTACATACAGCTCCACAAGTATTATAAAGATCTGCCAATTCCTTTGCACCACTATTATACTCTTCCATCTTTCCAATGCGCTGATCGAAATAATAATCGGCACTTAAGATGTATGGATAAAGACTAATTAAGTCACCGCCATGGCGTCTTTTCCATACCTTTGATTCCTCAGTAAAGTCTTGAGTTCCCGCTAAGATCGCTCCAGCAACTCCCCCAATTCCTTTGTAGAACGAAATGTAAACACTATCAAAAAGAGAACAAATTTCAGCTGCAGTCTTCTCGTAGTATGGGAGGATTTCAAAAAGCCTCGCTCCATCTAGATGAAGCTTAATTCCTTTATTCCGGCTATAGTCCGATATTTCCTGAAGTGTTTTGTATGTTGGCAGCTGTCCACCGATCTCCCGCTGCGGAAGTTCAAGCAATAAACAAGACACCTCCTCTTTCATATTTACTACATCGTCCAGCTCAATGACTCTATTTTCATCAGCTAGAAGCACTGACTCGATATGATGCAACTCTTTCAAACCATCTTCTTCATGAATTTCTAAGTGACATAGCGGATGATACGCTACTCTTTTAATGCCTTTTCGGTCACACCAATTGCGCATCGCGATCTGCTGAGCCATCGTCCCACTTGGAAAAAACACAGCAGACTCTTTGCCTAAATAAGCTGCCATCTTTTCTTGAAAAGCTTCAATGACATGACCTTTGCCATACATATCACTTTCTAGCTCTTCTGAGACTCGTGCTAATGCTTCTTTTAGCACCGTTATATCTCTTTTTCCATGACCCGTTACCTGATATTTAGCTTGTTTATATGCTTGCAATAATACGTTTTTGTTTTCCAACCCAAATCCCCCCTATTCGTTTACAAAATTCACATCACCAGTGATGTTTAAATCACTGGGTACACTTAAAAGTATAAAGTCATTTCCCATTACAGATGTATGATGATCCTCAAATGCATTACGAGTACCAGAAAACTGACTGAACGCAAAACCTTCTGAGAACTTAGTAAAACTAACTTCCAACATCTTAGGAGCTTTTATAGAGAGAGTCTTTCCATCAACCGCTAGAGAAGGAGATTCTATTTTATCGGTAAAATCCATCCCATCAATATAAGATTTGCCGTAATAATGGGTAGCTTCTACAACACCGTTAATCTTCTTTTTTTCAACAAACACCATGATTCCATACATTTCTTTATCAATCATATTTATATCTAATGTGCTCCCTTTAAAGGGGAACGACCAGTTTTCTTTTTCTAAAAACGCTCCTTTGACATTCTCAAGTTTCCCAGCAAAAGCACGATCTATAATTTTACTTTGAGCCGCTTGAACTTTGTCCATCTCACTTCTCGTTACCATCTTTCCTTCCGTAACATGTTCAGGCAGAAGCGTAACAGAAAAAGCAGTCGCTAGCAGTAATACGAGTGTGTACCCTCCAAGCAACCATTTTATTTTGCGAAGCCCGCCGCTTCTTTTGTTATTTGATCTAACCATGTAAGTGCCTATTCCCATAGTAATTACCACAAAAAATAGGATGGGTATCAGCATTACAATAATACTCATTTTCTTACCTCCATTCGGTTAGAAATCCCTATGCTACTGAGCAATAAAACGATAGATACTACCAACACTTTTACAGCAAATAGGAAAAATGAAGTTTCTGCTCCAAAAAACTTACTTACATTCATAAATAACGTCGGGTTCCCACCAAGACCATCCATAATTAAACCACCAAATAGGAAGGTTGGAATAATGAAGGCAAAGCCTCGGTGCAATTGAATTAAAACACCTATAAAATAACCCGCACTAGCAAAAAGAAAGATATATAGGGTAGATGCACTTATTCCCGTAAGCCATGTAGTAACGGAAAGCGTATCTTTTATGATTGAGAAATTGTCTTTTAAGTAAAAAACAAGAACCTGAAAAAGGTGGGTCGACAGATAAACGGATATTCCTGCAAAAATACTAACAGATAAGAGAAAAAGAATATTGGAGAAGTGACTGATACTTCGGTTTGTAATAAAAGAAAAATCATCGTATCGATAAGCTTTGGTCGTAATGATAATTGCTGTAATAAACGCCCATATCATCATAAACACTAATATAATGTCACCTGAATAATAATTAACCTCGTAAGATATAGAATTAGATGCACCACCGCTCATACCCGTTCCATTAAAAGAGAAAAAAATGGCGAGTAGCTGAATGAAAACAAGAGAAGTGAACACCCCAAAATAAGATTTTAACTTATATCGATATTGCTTCTTTACAATATCCCAAGATTTAACCTCTGTTAAATACATGATCGATCCCACCCTTTGTTTTACTCGTTAAATAACTGCAAATATCTTCTGCAGAAACTGACGTAATTTCTAACCCTAATTGTCTAGCATCTTCTAGTTCCTTTATAGAACGGTCATTCTTCACAACAGCGTATGATAGATTCGCCCCAATGTCCTGTAAATGAATGGTTTCAATTCTATCAATCCACTCCTGCACCTTTTCTGTTTTACCGCGTACACCAATCGCATAATCTCTTAGCGAATCAATGGACAGATGAAGACATTTTTCACCTGACTTAATAAGCAATACATCTTCTAGCAAATCTTCTACTTCATCTAATAGATGGCTTGATAAAATAATTGTTCTTGGATGAGCAATGTATTCTTTTAAAAGTGCTCGATAAAAGTCTTTTCTTGTACCTGAATCCATACCGCTCGTTGGTTCATCCATGATCGTGAGTGGGCAGCGTGCCGCTAAACCGATGATACTATTAAACGTACTTTGCATCCCTTTTGATAGATTTCCATGAAACTGTTTGGGATCCAAAGAAAAATAGTCAAATAGCCGCAAAGCTAAGTCGTGATCCCAGTTTTGATAAAAGCTTCCTGCTGTTTCAAGGAGCTCTTTTAACGTTAGTCCCTGAGAAAAACTCATTTCGTTATCTATGAAGATGGTATTGGCGGATACCTTCAGATTATTAAAAGGATTCTCTGAAAAAACTTGAACATCACCAGAAGAATGATGTAGATAACCAGCTATGATTTTTAAAAGCGTTGTCTTCCCTGCTCCATTACGTCCAATTAAGCCAGTAATCTTATTCTCTGCTAATTGAAAGCTCATAGAATGAATCACTTTTGATCTTCCATACTGCTTTGTCAGGTTATTACATACCACTACATTCATGCTTGCTCCTCCTTTATCTTTTGGTGAGTATCTTTGATCATTGTTACAAGCTCATCGACCTCTACTTGTAATTGAACAGCTTCTCTCGCTAGCTCGTTTACTAGTGTGTTCAGCTTAGAATTCTTTCTTTTTCTGAGGATAATCTCTCGTGCATCTGCTGCAACAAACATACCTAATCCCCTCTTCTTATAAAGAACGTTATCATCAGCCAACAGGTTTATGCCTTTACCTGCAGTGGCTGGATTCACATTAAACATCTCCGCTAATTGATATTGTGAATATACCTTTTCATCGGCTTGAATGGTTTCATTCAATATTTCATTTTCGAGCCATTCAGAGATCTGAACATAAATAGGTTTCATGCTATCAGCATTGATCAGCAATTGTACCTCACCTCCAACTTACCACCATAGTACATTACACATGTAATGTACTATGTATTTCTAATATATGCAAGATATTGTTTTTGATGACAATTAAAAAGACAGCTCCCTTTACCAAGGAAACTGCCTACTCTCATTCTATTATTGTCTTCTATCCGTTACTTGTTCGCTCATAATCGCATACATATTCTCTACTCCATCATGGGTGGCTTCAAAGTGAAACGCATTTTCCTCTTTAATCCCTATGCTTGCCGCTTCTTTCGCCACATCAATGTTAGCGCCCATAAAGATAAACTCCCAGCTGTACTTCTCTTGTTGATGGCGAATCAAATCCTTTACTTTCTCATACGAGAATTCCTGACTCGCATTTTCCATGCCATCCGTCGTAATAACAAAGATGATTTTTCCAGGTCTATCCTCTTCATTGACCTGTGAAAGCCTGTGGCCAACATCCACTATTGTTTTACCTACAGCATCTAAAAGAGCTGTAGTTCCTCTGACATAATACGCGTCATTAGTTAAATGAACGCTGCTTGCAGGCGCACCGCTACAAAGAACTTCATACTGATCGTCAAAAAGAACCGTAGTAAGAACGGTTTCTCCATCCAGCTCACATTGTCTTTTTACAAATGCGTTAAACCCGCCAATCGTATCTTTCTCCAGTCCTGACATGGAACCGCTTCGATCCAGCAAAAACACGATCTCTGTTAACTTCTTATTCATTCTTAACCCTCTCCTAACGATTTGTCATGCTATAATAATAGCTAGAATTATCCAGCTTCTGGTCGCCTGTAAAGCGACATTTAAGGAGGAGGTCTTTGTGTTAGATCTAAAGGTTTTATTAGAATTAGAAGCGTACCTTAATGAACACGTAATAATGGAGTTAGAAGTATGCAAGTCCTCCGAAATCATGGAAGAAAGTTTAGAAGAAAACAGCCTGCGGTTTGAATTGAACGATTTTATTCATAAAAACCGAAAGCCTACACTTCAGGAAAAACTGTTTCAAATCATTGATCAGAGAGGTGCTTTGGACACAGAGATCTATAAAAAGGCAGGTTTGGATAGAAAGCATTTTTCAAAAATACGCTCAAAATCAGATTACCGGCCAAAGAAAAATACGATTCTAGCGCTAGCTCTGGCATTGGAGTTGAGCGAAGAGGCTACAGAAGAGCTTTTAGAAACAGCAGGCTATTCGTTATCTAATAGTGATACGAACGATTTAATCTTCAAATTTTGCATCAACAAAAAAATATATGATCGGTTTGAAGTCAATGAGTATCTTGTTCATTTCAATCTAACACCGATTGGAAGTTCCATTTAAAAAGACAACCTCTTACTTTGAAGTTGTCTTTCTGTGTTTTTTATTCAATTGCACCTGCTACATCATAATCTGATAAATCAAGCTCAGAAGGTTTTCCTAATGCAAGCTTTGCGAGTTCTCTACCAAGATAGGGTCCGCTCGTTAAGCCTGATGCTCCGAGTCCGTTCGAGATCCATATCTTTTTATAATTTGGCAATGGTCCAATAACAGGTAAAAATCCTGGTGTAAACGGACGGAATCCTACCCTAGTCTCAAGAAGGGTTCCTTCTGACAGACCTGGTGCAACAGTTAATGCTTTTGTAAGGATTTCATGTACACCCCCAGCAGTTACCCGAGGATCGAAACCTGCTTCATCTTCGTGTGTTGCGCCAACAACTACTCTGTCATCAAATGTTAAGATGTACTGGTTTGTCGGCGGCATGACAACAGGCCATGAATCAGTTGCTGTTTCAGGAAGCTGCAGATGAATAATCTGAGCTTTTTGAGGTGTTACTTTAAAGGTGATTCCGAGCGGCTTCAGAATCTCGTTTGCCCAAGCGCCGGCTGTAACAATAACCTCATCTGCAAGCAATTCTTCACCCTCAATTGAAACCCCAACGACCACATTATTTTTATGAAGTATAGCCGCATTCCCATGTAAGATTTTCGCACCGAGCTTAACCGCTGCACGCACTAAAGCATTCCGCATCGCTCTTCCATTCACGCGAGCTCCCCCACTTACAAAAACAGAACCGTATTCGTCAGATAATGGCGGAAAACGCTTTTTTGTTTCTTCAGGCGAAAGGATTGTGATTTCCCCAATTTCAGGAGCATCTTCTCTTCGTTTCATTGCGCGCTCTGCCATCTTTTTTAGTTTTTCTGGTTCTGCGTGCAAGCTGAGTGTACCTACTTGGTTATATCCCGTATCACTTTCACAATCTTCTTCAAGTTGCCCAATGAGTTCAGGATAATAACGCGCACCTCCTTTTGCTAATTTGTACCACGCTTTGTTTCGGCGCTGTGAAAGCCAAGGACAAACGATGCCAGCTGCCGCATCCGTTGCCTGTCCTCTATCTTGCCGATCCACCACTAACACTTCTGCACCAGATTTGGCTAAGTGATAAGCAGTGGATGCCCCTAGAATTCCTGCACCAATGACAACGATTTTTTTCATATGTAAACACCTTTGGCAATAAAAATTTTAATTAGATTGTAACACAGGCACCTCTTAAAAAAGAAAAACTGCGGATTCATAAGCAAAAACAGAAAAAGAAGCAGGATCAGCTTCCTGCTTCTTTTTCTTCTATTCAACTCCAGGAAACCATCCTGGGGAGTTTATAATGGCGTTCCATAATGGATCTGGAACGACCAATTCTTTTTGTTTTGTCTTATCAATTTTGGTTACGATTTCTTCCTCTTGGCCTTTTTCTACCTTTTGTACCCAATCTGGATCAATGATCAGTTCTCGACCCAGCGCAATTAGTGGAACACCTGTATCAAGCGCGTTGATTGCATCGTCTGCTGAATAGATTGAACCGACACCGATTACCGGTACACGATCTCCTGCTCTTTCTTTAATAATTTCAATACGAGGACGTGTATCTTCTACACCGCGTCTTGGCTCTGACCAGAAATCCATCAAAGAAACGTGCAGGTAATCTAGGTTCTTTACGCTTAAAGCGTCCACAAGTGCTAACGTGTCGGCCATTGTGATGCCTGGTGTTTCTGGCTCTTCTGGCGAAAAACGATAACCGACAATAAACGAATTATCAGCGTGTTCTGCCACTGCATTTTTAACAGAATCTACTACAGCGAGAGGGAACGCCATACGCTTTTCTAATGAACCTCCCCACTGATCTTCACGGCGGTTAGCATGTGGAGAAAAGAACTGCTGAATCAAGTAACCGTTCGCTCCGTGAATTTCAACACCGTCAAAACCAGCTTCAATTGCACGTCTTGTCGCTTCTCCAAAATCACGAATAATGGAAGTTACCTCATCAGATGTTAACGGGCGAGGCACAGGTTTACCATCAGCCGAAGGAATATCACTTGCACTCACCACATCGCCGTTTGGAACTAATTCAGGCGGTACTTCACGCCCGCCATGAAAAATTTGCAGAATCGCTTTTGATCCCTTTGCTTGAATAGCAGAAGCTAACTTGCGAAGACTTGGAATCATCTCATCCGTATCACCTGCAAACTCTCCTGGAAAACCTTTACCGTTAGCTGTTACATTTGTGCAAGCTGTTATCACCATGCCTACACCCTCAGAACGGCGCTCATAATAACGAATTTCTTCGTCTGAAACCGTACCATCCGCATGAGATGAGAAGTTCGTCATAGGTGCCATGACAACTCGGTTTTTAAGTTCCACTCCATTTTTAAAGCTAAACGTTTTAAATAACGGTGCATATTTTTCGTTCATCATGATCATTTCCACCTCTTTATTTTATGTCTTAATAGCTTTCTTTTTTAAAGTAACTATTATATTAATATCCTCATTTCAAAAAAGCAAAAGTTACGCTTGAGTTTGATTCAAAATGTATGAAGGGAAAAGTATATTCTAAAGAAATATAGATTCTGCATACAGCTTTCTACAAAGTCAGGAGGTAATCATGAAAAAATCCAGTATTGCCGTCTTTTTCATCATTTTTGCCCTTTTCTATGTTTCCAAAGTTTCAGCCTGGCTTCTTATTCCAACCTACTTTGGAGTTCCTTCGCTACTTATTTATCATGGAACATCTATAACATGAATTTATAAAAAATAGAGATCTAGCCTTATAAAAGGTTAGATCTCTTCTATTATGTCCCTGAAATCGCTACATATTGATTTTGAAGAACAAATTGATTGCCGTTCCAGCCTAAGGTGTTAACCACATAACCAAGTGCGTCTGCGTTATATAACCCTGCAATCTTTTGATAGGCGGAAAGTTCGTAAACCCTATTGTAATCAAAATCAATAGGATATAAGCCGCTTAAAGGGTTCACAAAGCCCGTAATCGGTTTCTTCAGCTTTCCATTCGGTTTATAAATTTCGTTCAAATACTCTGGATCTCGTTTAGATAGATCAATCAGATACGTTAGCTCATTGTGCTTACTTACGACTCTGACTCTGTAGTTATCCTCATAGATCACATCATATTCAAAAGTGGCATTGTATACGTTAAAATTAAACATCTCTTGCGGGTTGTTCCCAATAAACGAGTATATATAATGATACATGAATCCACCGCTGCCACCGGAATTGATGCTGATTAACACATCTGAAACACCGTTACCTGTAAAATCCCCAAGAAACAAAGTCGGATTGTATCCTGCATTGTCAGAAAGAGGCACTCTTGTCCGCGCTCCTGTTCTCCCATCTGTTACGTAGAGCGTAATATTTTCAATAAATGGGCTGTCCTGACTCTTCGTTCCCGTTAAAAAGACATCATCAAGCACACGATCGCCTGTCACATCTCCCTTAGCAAAAGCAACAACACTCGGTGTAACTCTATAATTATAGTGGTTGTTCATAACATGCTCCTTGTTAGATGAAGTTTACTAACATGTTATGGGCACATGGCAGGAATGACACAACCGTTTATTCAACAAAAAAAAGTCCCGTGGCATATGGAGATATTTCCACTGCTTCACGGAGACTGAATTATTGCTGATCCATATAAACATCACTCTTTGAATGAAATCCGTCTTTGATAATCGTTTCTTCAAGATTCCCTATATCAACAGCGATTGGAGGCAGCAAAACAGATGGAACCTCTATTTTACCGTTGTTTATCTTTTGTTCTGTTTTTATCAATTTCCCTTTCGCCATTTCAACTGCCAATTCTGCAGCTTTTTCTGATAAATCCTGAATGGGTTTATAAACCGTCATTACTTGAGTTCCTTTAACGATTCTCTGCACTCCTGCAAGTTCAGCATCTTGTCCTGCAACGGGAATTTCACCTGCCAGTCCTTGTGCTTCAAGCGCTTGTATGACACCACCAGCTGTGGCATCGTTCGCTGCGATAACAGCATTGATCTCATTTTTATTAGCTTTCAGTGCAGACTCCATATTTTTAAAGGCATTCGCAGGTGTCCAGTCTTTGGACCACTGATCGTATACAACCGTAATAACTCCTTTATCAATTAACGGTTGAAGAACTCGGAATACACCTTTTTTGAACAGATGAGCGTTATTATCTGTTTCGGCCCCACCTATATATACATACTTCCCATTCGGAACTAGGTTCGTTATTGCTCGAGCTTGAAGCTCCCCTACCTTTTCATTGTCAAAAGATACGTACATGTCGAGGTCAGCGTTTTTGACAAGGCGGTCGTAAGCCATCACTTTAATACCAGCGGAGTGTGCTTTTTTGACGATTGCTGCCATGGCTTCAGCGTTATGAGGGACAACAACTAGTAGATCGACTCCATTATGGATGAGCGTTTCAGCTTGTGCAATCTGTAAGGAATCATCACCATTCGCAGCTAAAATCTCTACTTCTGCCCCAAGACTCTCCACAGCTTTTTTAAAGAGATCTTTGTCCTTAAGCCAGCGCTCTTCTAATAATGTATCCATTGAAAAGCCTATCTTAATTTTTTCTTCTAACTTTGATTTGCTATTTAACTTTTCACTTTTAGAAGAGATCGCCTTTCCAAGCGTACCATTACTCGTACTGTCTTTTTCGCAGGCAGAACCTACGCATATCAATACCAAAAACAATAGGATGAGACTTACATGGTTTACGATTCTACCCATTAATGATGCTCCTCTTTACGTGCCTTCATCCTTTTCTGCCAAGAACAGCCTTACGATATTCGGTAGGTGAAAGCGCAACCATTTTTTTGAACACCTTGCTAAAATAATTTGGTTCGTGGTAGCCGACTTCGAACGTGATTTCTTTTAAGCTTTTTTCTGGATCTGCCATCAGTTTCTTCGCCTTTTCAATCCGGCATTCTGTCAGAAAATCGATATAGTTAACCCCTAGCTTTTCTTTGAACATCTTGCTGATATATATCGGGCTTAAGCCCACTTTTCTTCCTAACGCCTCGAGCGATATATCTTCATGTGAGTGTTTTACAATGTATTGTTTAATCTGATGAATCGTATCCGCTTCAAGCTGTTCATAATGCGCTTCGTATGAAGTTCTCATCTGTTTTAAGAGATGCTCCGATTCCGACCGAAGCTGACGATAGTCCTGAGATTGATAGGAAAAGAGAGGCGTTTCCGTTTCCACTCCCATTTCGTTCATCACTCTTGTTGCCACCCAAAGTAATTCTAGAACTCGCTGCTGCGTTTGGAGCAAGTCTGCACCTTCATTCGCGCAACGTTGAATCATTTCGATCACATTCTTATGAACCTCATCCCACTTTCCTAATCGAATCTCATCGAAAAACTGTTTTTCACGCTGTTTTGATCGAGGTTTATCTTCTGTACTGCCCAGCAATGGAACATCACTATAAAAGCGGTATTTCACAGGCAGTGAAGTATCCATTGTGGCAATTAAAGATTCCTGATAAGACTGGCGAACATGATTCAAAGATTGACACACGTTTCCAATCCCTATAAACCACCCATCGCTTGAACTTACATTTTTCAAAGAGAGAATATCTTTTGCAAGGGAGGCCGCCTGGGAACGGAAAGAACAACCTGGTTTCTGGAAAGCAATGATCGGGAGCTGTTGGCCATACAATGCACCAACCCACCCACTCGCTGATTTCCTAACCTTTTCTTTGACCAACGAATAAAGGTTTTCTTCGCCTTTTGGAAATAGAATACTCATTACAAACGGTTCATCCGTTGAAGAAATGTCGAGCATATTGACGAGCATATCCAAATGAACTTCATGAACATGATCAAACAATAGCTGAGTTACAACATCTGTTTCAACAAGCGGCAGCGTTTTTTCTAAAACTTCAAGAGATCTGCGCTCTTCGGTGATTTCCTTCAATACCTTTCCGACAGTCTCCTCAATCTCACTTACTCTGCTTGGCTTTAATAAGTAATCCTTTACACCTAGTTTGATTGCCTGCCGAGCATAATCAAACATATCAAAAGCCGTAATCATCACAAATTTAATGAAAGGATTAGTAGATTTAATCTGCTGAATGGCTTCGAGACCGTTCATTCCAGGCATCTGAATGTCCATCATAACTAAATCAGGCTTTAACTCAGCTGCTGTTTGCACAGCAATCTTCCCATTTTTCGCTTGATGAATCTGGATATCAGGAAATGCCTTCTGCAGAATGACCTGCAGCCCTTCTCGTTCAATCTGCTCGTCATCAACGATCAAGAGTTTGAGCATGCTGTTCAATCCCCCTCGTCTTAGGAATTCTTATAACAACCTTCGTACCTTCACCCATCGCACTTTGAATATCCATTAGGTTTTCTATACCATAAAAAAGTCGGAGCCGCTTCACGACATTTGTAAATCCTATACCTGTTGAAGCACTATTCGTCTCGACCAGCTCTCCGTTCAAAATCTTTATTCTTTTATCCTCAGGAATGCCAGGGCCGTCGTCCTCCACTTCAATCCTCACCATGTCATTGTTATCTTTAATTCGAAGCCAGATCTGACCGCCATCTTCTCTTGGCTCAACCGCATAGATCACAGCGTTTTCAATAATTGGCTGCAGAGTCAGACCAGGAATTTGAACATTTAAACAGGACCTCTCAATCTCGAGGTGCATTGTCAGCCGGTCAGTAAATCTTGCTTTTTGGATGTTCATGTATTGCTGAATCACCATGACTTCATCTTGAAGCGTAACGGATTTGTCTAGCCACTTTAAGTTGTATCTTAAGAGACCAGCTACACTTACAAGCAGGTCACTCGTTTCTTCTGATCCTTCCAAATAGGCCTTCTTCGAGAGCGTGTTTAGCGTGTTAAATAAGAAATGCGGGTTGATCTGGCTTTGCAGGTTCTTGAGCTGGCTCTCTTGCAAGAGAAGCTTGCTTTGCTGCAATTCATGCTCAAGCTGGGCTTTCTGCTGTATTTCCTGAAATAAATTATTAATATTGATCCGCATGCGGTTAAAGGTTTGAGCAAGAAATGAGATTTCATCATTTGATTCAACTTTGATCTCTTTGTCAAATTTTCCTGCAGACAGTTCGTTCGCTGCACGTGTCAACTGCTGCACTGGCCTTGTGATACTTAAACTAAACCAATACGTAATCATCAGCAGCAAAAGTGTAATAAGAAGCATCAGCCAGATTCCTAGCTTCTTAAATTCAGCAGACTGACTAATAATACCTCTATAGAAAACGTCGTAAGTCTTCAGCTCTGTATCAATTAACGTAAGTGTCATTTCTGAAATGTACTTCGAGAGACGTGTCGCTTCTGTGAATTCTTTGTTAGAGGTATCGGTGTCGGACTCAGCATAAAACATAAGCGAACGGTCAGACGTTTCAATCAAACTGTCAATAAGATTCATATAATTCACGAGAGCAAATTCATTTTCTGAGTTTATTAGTTTCCCAACTTCCGCTTTTGCATCGTTAAGTTTTTCTTTGCTGTGATTAAGGTTATCCAAATTATCTTCAGATGGTTCAAGCAAGTAGTTATTAAGATCCGTGACCACTTGTTGACTGCTGTTTGTCACTGAATTCATGCTTAAATATCGCTGTAAAATGTCATTGTATTGATTTTGCGTTTTTTGATTATAGTAGGTAAGTGCTATCCAAATAACGGCCATGATGATCAGAACGACTGAGGCGAGCATCCATATTTTCTTTTGAATTCTGTTCATCTCTTGTCCATCGCCTTTATCATTCGAATTTCGCTTAAGTACCCATCCGCATCCAGAGGAACCGTTTCATTCTCCAACCATCGCATTAAAACATCTACGCTTTTTTTCCCCATCATCTCTGGTGACTGTTCAATCACACCATCCAACTTTTTTTGGTTAAGCAGTGTATTTGATTCAGATCCATCATCAAAAGAATAAATATAATAGGGCTCTACCTGTCCGCGTCTGCCAATCTCCTGAATCATAGCACCAGCAATATTTGCGTTCACGGCAATAAAACCATCCGCATCCGGATATTGGTTCAATAGATCTCTAGTTTTTGCGATAACTTGTTCTCTCGCCTCGGGTGTTTCTGCATAAATGGTCTTTACATTTGGAAAACTTTGAAGCACCTCTTTAATGCCTGTAAGTCTTTGCTGCTGATAATATTCTTGTTGGCTATCACTTAATAAGATGACGTTTCCTTCCTGTCCCATGTCTGATAGCATGAGCTTCGCAATCATTCTCCCAGCCAAGTGCTGATCAGAACCAACGTATGTTTTTCTGAGACTTTCAGCTTTAGGTACGTCATTTCCAACTGTAATGATAGGAATGCCATAAAACGCTGCTTTAATCTTGGTCAATTCTTTAAATTTATCCGTGTCCAGACCTTGTACAATAATGCCGTCCACTTTTGACTGAATGGCAATCTCCAGCTTTTTCAGGAAATCATCCTGATTCTTCCCGTAGCTTCCCCATACTTCAAGGCTAGCTCCGTCCTTTTTTGCTTGTAGTGCAGCACCCTTTCCAACCTTATCCCAAAACGGAGTCTCAAGTTCTTGAGTAATGAGTACAATACGAATACGGTCTTCTTTCTCAGAAGATGCAGCAGGCAGTTTCCAATTAGAATGAAACGCTTTTTGTGCCGTTATAAACGTTAAATAACTAAGGAAGATACATATAAAACTCAGAAAGATTAATCCAGCTTTGCGCAAGTGAAGTATCCCCTTTTTCCGATAATTTACTGATTTAATTTTATCATAATGAACTTGATCCAGATGCTTATGCTTTACGAATTAGCCGTCCCGAGAGTTAAAAAAGTGAAGACATCATAGCACGATGTCTCCACTTTCTAACAAACCCTGTTACGATTTTAGCTATCCTCTCTTTTTCCGTGTCATCACATCAAAGAGTACAGCGGCAACTAACACTCCGCCTCTTATCATATACTGCATGGAAACGCCGACTCCAAGCAGATTCATCCCGCTGGATAAGGAGGCCATAACAATTGCACCGATAATCGCACCTGTTACTTTCCCTACGCCACCTGCGGAAGATACACCACCGACATAAGCAGCTGCGATGGCATCAAGCTCAAAAAGAGTTCCTGCTGTTGTCGTAGCTGATTGAAGTCGTGATGTAAAAAGAATTCCTGAGAGAGCAGCAAGCATTCCCATAGAACCAAATACCAGATAAGTAATTTTTTTAACGTTAATCCCGCTTAAGTGCGCCGCTTCCGGGTTGCTTCCGACCGCGTAAATGTGACGTCCTAACACCGTCTTCGTTGTCAAAAAATGATACGCCACAACGACAAGTAGCATGATGACAACCGTCCAGGAGAACCCATTATAACCCGCTAAAATCCAAGTAACATAAGCAATGATTGCTGAAACAAAGACTAGTTTAAAAGAGAAAATCCCTTTGGAAACAACATCAAATTGATATTTAATCTTGTTGCGGCGCGTAGAGATCTCGCTGTAAATATAAAATAAGATTGATAGTAAACCTAGAATAAGAGATAAGAGATGCAAGCCATTTACAATCATAAGAGAAGGAATAAATCCGTTTCCGATTGCGTTAAACGCATCGTCTTTAATAATGATCGTCCCCGTTTTCTCTGTTACTTGCAATAGCGCACCGCGGAAAATAAGCATACCTGCAAGTGTAGCTACAAACGAAGGAATGGCGTATTTTGCAATCAGCAAACCATTAAATAGACCGATAAAGATTCCAAACACAAGAATTACAGGAATGGTCACATAAACAGGCAGCCCCATCTTTGTTAAAAGAATAGCGGAGATTGCACCTAGAAATCCTGCAGCAAACCCAACAGATAGGTCAATATGACGGATAACGATGACAAGTGTCATTCCCACTGCTAGTACAGCAATGTAACCCGTGGAATCTAATAGATTACTAATATTACGTGAAGACATAAACAGGCCATCCGTCATGATGGAAAAAGTAAGCATAATGACAAACAAGGCAATATACATCCCATAATCACGGATATTCTCTTTCACTAACGATCTTGCTTCATTTATAAATTCCATTTGATAACCCCCTATTGCGTTGCAAGCTGCATGATATTTTCTTGATTGGCTTCTTCAATCGGCAGCTCACCTTTCATTCTTCCTTCCGCCATTACATAGACACGATCACTCATTCCCAGCACTTCACCAAGTTCAGAAGAAATCATGATAATACTCATGCCCTCGCTGATCAATTTATTCATTATGGTATATATCTCAAATTTGGCACCTACATCGATACCTCGTGTTGGCTCATCTAAGATCAGCAGCTTTGGTCCAACAAACAGCCACTTGCCGAGTGATACTTTCTGCTGGTTGCCTCCACTCAAATTACCGACCGTTTGCTCTAGAGAAGAAGCTTTAATATACATCGAGCGCTTGTATTCAGTCGCTCTTCTTACCTCTTCATTTTCGTTAATGATTCCCTTATCAGCGACTTCGTTAAGATTGGCAGCCGTAATGTTGTTCTTAATATCCTGAATGAGAAACAGCCCGTCACCTTTTCGATCTTCTGTAACATAAGCAATACCAGACTTAATTGCGTCACTCGTATGTTTGAACACTTTTTCCTCACCAGATACTTTTAGCTGGCCTTCTAGTTTGTAATTTTTCGGATTGCCAAACACACTCAGTGCAAGCTCTGTTCGTCCAGAGCCCATAAGCCCAGCGATCCCGACGATTTCTCCTTTTTTCACATGAAAGTCGATATCTTTTAAAACATGCCTGCCAAGCTCGGTACTATAAGCAGACCAATGGTTGAGCTCAAGTATGGTTTCACCGATCTTTTTATCTGGTCTCTTCGGGTAAATGTCTTCCATATCGCGTCCAACCATATTTTTGATGATCGTGTTCTCTGAGATTTCTCCATTAGAAGCATCTAGCGTACAGATTGTTTTTCCATCACGAAGTACAGTCGCTTGATCGGCGATGGATATGACTTCTTTTAGCTTGTGAGAAATCATAATACTCGTAATGCCTTGTTTTTTCAGTTCACCTAGAAGTTTTAAAAGATTCTCGCTGTCATCCTCATTTAGCGCGGCAGTCGGTTCATCCAAAATAAGCAGCTTAACGTCCTTACTTAATGCTTTGGCGATCTCGACCAACTGCTGCTTTCCTACACTTAAGTCCTTCACAAGTGTTTCAGGATTAACGTCGAGCCCCACACGCTTTAGCATTTTCTTAGCCTCTCTGATCGTCTGGTTCCAGTCGACTAGGTTTCCTCGCGTGACCTCGTTGCCTACAAAAATATTTTCATAAACCGTGAGATCCGGAAATAAAGCAAGCTCCTGATAGATGATGACGATGCCAGTCTGAACACTATCACTGATCTTATTGAACTGCTGAACACTTCCTTCAAACACGATGTCTCCTTCGTACGTTCCATAAGGATATACGCCACTAAGCACTTTCATCAGCGTTGATTTACCTGCCCCATTTTCTCCGATCAAGCAGTGTATCTCGCCTTTTCTCACTTTAAAATTTACATTGCTGAGCGCTTTCACTCCTGTAAACGATTTGGAGATCTCGTTCATCTCCAAAATATATCCGCTCATCATGATCCCTCCATTAGCCAAACAGTTGACTTAATTGTGAAAAATAGTGATAGACGTAGTATCTATCACTATTCTTCGTCCTTCTATTTTCTTATTCAAGCCCTGTAAAGTCGTCAGCTTTGTAGTAATCAGAATCGATAAGTTCCTTTTTCACGTTTTCTTTGTTAACGACGATAACGTTCGTTTGCTTTGCTTTAACTTCAACATTTCCATTGTCATAAGAACCAGTTGTTTCAGGCTTCTTATCATCAAGAATATCAACAGCCATTCCCATTGCATCCTTTACGAGTGTACGAACATCCTTGAACACAGTCATAGATTGCTTACCATCGATCACGTATTGAATAGAAGCTTTTTCAGCATCTTGACCAGTTACAAGGTAGCTAGAAACCGCACTGTCAGACCCAAAAACATCAGCGATTGAACGTGCTGTCCCATCGTTTGGAGCAAGGATGGCAACATCACCCTTCATGTCTGCCTTGGCAGCAGTCAAGTGAGTTTGGGCTTTGTTTTTTGCTTCGTTTGCATCCCAGTTTGTTGTAACCTGGCCAATAATCTTACTTAGCTCATCGCGAGAAAGATCAGCTTTGTCTTTTAAAGCTTCAGCTTCACTAGAGTTTGCGATCTTGAATGTGCCATCAGCAATCTTAGGCTGAAGCACTTTCCAAGCGCCTTCGAAGAACAAGAATGCATTGTTATCAGAAGCAGCACCAGCGTATAGATAAAGTGGTGTGTTAGAGCTCTTTGCATTATCAATCAAGTACTGTCCTTGTGCTGCACCTACTGCAAGGCTGTCGAAAGTTACATAATAATCAACGGCATCTGTGTTTGTAATAAGGCGGTCATAAGAGATAACCGTAATATCATCCTTCTTCGCAGCTTCTACTGCAGCTGCTGCAGCATCGCCATCTTGAGGACAGATAATAAGAACATCGATGCCTTTGTTGATCAACGTTTCAACGTTTTCTTTTTCCTTAGCTGAAGATCCTTGGCTGAACAAAATTTCAGTCGTATATTCTGTACCTTTCAGCGCATCTTTAAAGCGCTGCTCATCCTGAACCCATCTCGGCTCATCTTTAGTCGGCAATACGATACCAACGCTTACTTTGCTATTGCTGTCACTGCAGCCAGCCGCAACAAGCATTAGCATAATTACCGCTAGCATTAGAGATACTAATTTACTTTTCTTCATGTTTCGTTCCCCCTCTTTTAAATACTTTCAAGTTAATTATAGCTACGGAAAAAGAGGGTTTGAAAGCGCTATCAATAGCACTCTTTTAACATCATCTGTACTTTTTTAAACTATGGTGGGTAGTTTGGGTACGATTTTTAGTAAATAGAAGATTTTATAGCAGAAAAAATTTTATGTGAGAGGGAAAAGTACTCCTGAAAAGAACATTTTTATATAAATGTGTGTTTGAGGAAAATGGACAAATTTATATTCACATTAAATCAAATAATTTCACGTTAATTGCAATAATTTCACATTAATTATGATAATTTCACATTAATCTCAATAATTTCACGTTAGCCTATTTTCGCTTATAAACAAGAAAAGACAGCACACACTTTATTGGTGCTGCCTTTATCTCTTATTCCATTATTTCGCATTTTCATCAGGCTGATGAATTCCGAAAACATTGCCTTCTGTGTCTATGTAATAGCCTTGCCATGCCATTCCTGGGAGTGCGTACTTTGGCATCGCTATCTTGCCGCCTTGTTCCAGAATTTTTGCTTCTGTTTCATCATAACTTGCAACACCCATCGTACAAGCATATCCGTTTAATGCTTGATTGGGTTCAGGCGGCGGGCTTTGCCTTTTCATTAAAGCACCATTTATGCCCATTTCCTTTTCGTCTCCTGTTACGGCACCGTAATAAGGCATTCCCGCGTATTCACTCCAATCTTGAAAAGACCAGCCAAATACTTCTCCATAAAACGTCATTGCCCGTTCCATATCATCCACATGAATTTCAAAATGAACTAATCTACCCATCCTGTGACCTCCTATTTTTAAGAGACTTTTATTCATATAAGCATTCTATGGACATGTTCACAAATCCTTTATAGAGAATGCAAAAAGCACCACCAACGCTACTAGCATTGGGGTGCTATTTTATTTTTAAAATTTATGCTGCTTTATTCAACTTTACTGTTTTTCCCTCTTTACGCCACTCTTTATGTTGAGCTGCTGCTGTAAACAGTACATCTGTTGAAGAGTTTAGTGCTGTTTCAAAAGAATCTTGCAGCACACCGATAATAAAGCCTACTCCAACAACTTGCATCGCAACATCACCTGGGATTCCGAATAAGCTGCATGCCAATGGAATCAATAGCAGTGATCCACCGGCAACTCCTGATGCCCCACATGCACATATAGCAGATAACAAACTAAGAAGAAGTGCAGTAGGAAGGTCCACTTGTATGCCTAATGTATGAACAGCTGCAAGCGTTAATACGGAAATAGTAACCGCTGCACCAGCCATATTGATCGTAGCACCTAATGGAATGGCTACTGAATAACTATCCTTGTTCAATCCAAGGTTTTCGCACAACTTCATATTAACTGGAATATTTGAAGCTGAACTGCGTGTGAAGAAGGCTGTAATACCACTTTCCTTCAGACACTTAAAAACTAGCGGATATGGATTTTGTCTTGCAGCTAAGAACACGATCAATGGATTCACAACCAACGCAATAAAAACCATACAACCAATCAATACAGCAAGCAATTTTCCATAACTTAATAAAGAACTGATACCATTTGCCGTAATGGATTCAAATACTAACCCCATGATTCCAAAAGGAGCAAATTTGATAACCCATGTAACGATTTTAGAAACTGCATCTGAAACATTGGCAATCATCGTTTTCGTTGTATCTTGTGCATTTTTTAGTGCGAGACCTAAAAGTACTGCCCACGCCAAGATGCCAATATAGTTGGCGTTAACAATAGCGTTAACAGGATTATCAACGATGTTCATGAGCAATGTTTTAAGAACCTCGACAACACCGCCTGGTGGCGTTACCCCCTCTGCTCCTTTACCGAGCGTTAATTCTACAGGAAAAATAAAACTTGCAAGAACAGCTGTTAATCCAGCTAAAAACGTTCCTAATAAGTATAAAATAATAATTGATTTCATATTCGTTTGTTGACCTGGTTTATGCTGTGCGATTGCAGACATAACCAAGAACAATACAAGCACAGGTGCGATAGCCTTTAGTGCACCTACAAATAAAGTTCCAAAAATAACAACAGGTTTTGCTGCTTGAGGAATTGTTAGAGCGAGTATAATACCAACAATTAACCCGATTACGATTTGTTTTACAAGACTTAGCTGATTCCACTGCTTCAGTACACGTTTCATAGATGTCATCACCGATCCTAGTTAGAATGATAAACCCGTTGTTCATTGAAGTCTTTCTGAAAAAGACACTTGTACTCCTAATGCATACTCGTATTATAATGACTTTTACTTCTTATTACAATTCATTTTCATAAAGTTTAATTAATATGAATGTTCTGTTAATTTAATAGAGTCAAACTTCTAAGATTAGTGGCTTTACAAGCAAAACGAAAAACACCTCAAGAAAAAATATTCCCTGAGGTGCATTGATGTTCATTTTTAGTGAATTCCAACCGCATCGAATCCAGCGTTAACCGCAGCTTCTTCCACACTGCCTGCTCCGTACAAATCAGTTGCAGATTGTACGATGGCTTGTCTCGCTTCACTAAAATTGGAATTCGAAGTTAAATATACAGATAGCGCACGATAGAAGATCTTCCCTAGTTTTTCTCTTCCAATTTCTTGACCGATCAAATATGCAGCATGGTTTGTAATAGAAGAGTTAACATGAACACCACCATTATCAACCGAAAGTGGCATGTTGTAATATTGATCCATATGGGCTGGATAGACGCCGCTTCCGTAAGCTGCTCGTTGTGGATTACTTACGACAACACTGTTCGGATCACTTAAGCTTCGAAGCCTTGTTACACCACTCTCTTTTGCAGCCGGTGCCATGATGTCCTCACCCATTTCCCAATCACTATCATCAACAAGCGCACCAAAAATATCAGCGAATGACTCATTTAATGCTCCAGATTGATTACGATAGGCTAAATTGGCCGTGTGAGAGATGACACCATGCGTCATTTCATGTGCTGCAACGTCAAGACCCGCTGATAAAGAAATGAAAAATTGGCCATCTCCATCCCCGTAAGTCATCCAGCGTCCATTCCAGAATGCATTGTTATAATTGTTTCCAAAGTGTACATATGAGTTAATTGCCATTCCCTTGCCATCTAGAGAATTACGTCCATGCTCATTAAGAAAATAGTCGTATACCTTTTCAGAATTATAATGAGCATCAACAGCTGCACGATCATAATCGCTAATAAACGCAGCTGAATTCCCGGTATAAAGTGTATCGTTTCTTGTATCTCCATCATTTTTGGAATCATAGGTAAAGATTCCTTCAATTTTCTCATGCGAATAGTCTGCTAATGCAAACTTAGTTCCAGCATTATCTTCCTTCACTCGAGTGATATGTAATTCCCTATGGTCACCATGCACACCTTTCCCTGAGCCCTTTTGGGTTTTGACCTCATCCGCGTGCATTAAGCCATTGTATTTATCTATTACTTTGCCGGAGTTTGCATCTACATACACAAACCAGTTTCCGGGCTCATCACCCATGAAGTTAACATTTACTTTATAAGCAGTATGATTTTTCTGTTCAAAAGGATAGATGACAAGCTCAGCAGTTGGCTCATATGTCAGTTCCTCAGGTGCATTTACAGAGGTAAGAGCTGCTTGAAGTGCCGCATCACTGGTTACAGTTGTACGTGCAGCCAGGTTATCATTAATAAGCGATTGGTTTGTTCTTCCGTTCACAGATACAATTTCATCATTTTTATTAAAATGTACAATCACTTCTGATCCTTCTACAGGTACTCCATTGACCGCCTGGGTAAAACGGACATGAGTCATCCCTAATTCATCTTTTTGTACATTTTTTACTTTTAAATGTTGATCCGGATTTTGAATACCGGTTTTCTCTTGATTTTTCTTCAAATAAGCTATTGCATTGGCAGAACTGCTAGAAGAAAACTTCTCTGCATTGCGCTCCTTTACAAATAAAGGAACACTTGCTTTTTCATTCCATTCTTTTAAAGACTGAACGCTACTAACCTCAATTGAATTAACAGGCTGGGCAAAAACATTAACGGGAATAGAACCTACCAACAACGCTGACGATAAAATCACAGGAGCAATAAGCCTTTTCTTCACAATTTGTTACCTCCTATTAATTGGATAGTTTTCATTATAAAGAATACCTAGTCTATTTAAATGAATAATATGAATTATTTTAATTTTTAAAAAACAATAAATTAAATGATGAGTGATACACGTTTTAGGTAGAATATACCAATTAAAAAATCATGTTGGTATAATGGCACAATTACTAAATCTCATAAAAAAAGAGAGAAAACAGGTTTGTATGACCCGTTTTCTCCCTCTTGTTCTTCAAAATTTAAAGACATTTTTGCTTTAAAAGATTTTGCATGACAAACGAACTAGATGAAAGATCTATATTTGGTTTCTATTAATGTTTTATGGGGAGTAAGCTTTCCGTGTCCTCCATATCATTTTTCAAAGATACATGTAATTCATTTTTGTCATTTACTGAAGCAAAGAATATTGTCTTAATATCGATAATGTTTATGGTTGCTAGCTGATCCTTAAGCCAGGATTCACTTAAATTCAGCTTTTTTAGAACATCCACATAAATCTTACCCTCGATAATTATAGGAAAGGAGATGTTTGCAGACTTTTTAACTAAATTCATATCCTCCAATGTGACAGTTGCTTTAGTTTCCTTTTTCAAGATAGATATTCTTCCATTGGCTTCAATAATCCCTAAATGGACATCGGCTATATCAAATACATCCTTTTCTCTCAGCATTTGCAGCACGTTATCTAGAGAATATCTTAATTTTTTGAGGTTTTTAACAATCAGCTTGCCATCTTGAATCACTATAGTAGGTTCGAATGTGATAAGGTGCCCTAGCTTACGCTGCCTAATAATTAACTTCGAAACAATGATCTGAAATAGTCCAATAAGTACAATCGCTGCAGCCGTATGTATATGTGGTATGTCTGGGTCTGCAATATCAGCTCCAACTACTGCTCCAAGTATAATAATGACTAAAAAATCAAAAACCGGCAGTTCTCCGATTGACCGCTTCCCCATAAATAATGCGACTAGCAGCATTAAAGGGATAATGGTTAAAATTCTGCCTGTCACCAGTAACAATTCTTTAATTAATTCCATGCTCAATCAACTCCACGATGCTTATACGTACTTTGTTTAAGTATTCTCAAACAAGTTGGAATTATGATTGATTTATAACCAGTTCAACTGTGTAAAGCTAAGCAAAAACCCCCTAAACTAAAAAGTTTGGGGGGTAATTCAATATTTACTGGCCTATGAAATCAAACTTCCTTTACAAATTGATCTAGCAACGCACGTACTTCATCCGTTGATTTCGTGCTCATTAATTGATTTCGCAGTTCGGCAGCTCCAGGGAATCCCTTAACATAGATTTTGAAAAAACGATGAAGACCTGTAATCGAACGCGGCACTTCTTCCGCATATTGATCCTGAAGATCAAGCTGGAGTCTTAAAAGATCAAGGTATTCTTGACTGCTGTGCTCTCTAGGCTCTTTTTCAAAAGCAAAAGGATTTTTGAAAATCCCCCGGCCAATCATTACACCATCAATGCCGTATTTTTCAGCCAGCTCTAGCCCGACTTGACGATCTGGGATGTCTCCGTTGATTGTTAAGAGGGTGTTTGGTGCAATACGGTCACGTAATTTTTTGATTTCGGGGATAAGCTCCCAATGCGCATCTACTAGGCTCATTTCCTCTCTTGTACGTAAATGAATAGAAAGGTTCGCAATATCCTGCTTTAAAATATGCGTAAGCCAGTCCTCCCACTCATTTACCTCCTTAAAGCCAAGCCGTGTTTTTACACTGACAGGAAGTCCTCCTGCTTTTGCAGCTTGAATCAGTTCTGCCGCTACTTCCGGGCGCAGAATAAGACCGCTTCCTTTTCCTCTTTGTGCGACATTCGGCACAGGGCAGCCCATATTGATATCAATGCCTTTAAATCCCATCTCCTTCATACCAATACTCATTTGGCGGAAATATTCGGGATTATCTCCCCAAATATGTGCGACCATTGGCTGTTCATCCTCTGTGAACTTCAAACGGCCGCGGACACTTTTCAAGCCCTCTGGATGACAATAGCTATCTGAGTTTATAAACTCTGTGAAAAACACATCCGGCCTGCCTGCTTCACTTACGACATGACGGAAAACAACATCTGTCACATCTTCCATAGGTGCAAGTACAAAAAATGGACGCGGTAAATCACGCCAAAAATTATCTATCATTTAAGCTCAAATCCTCTCACTATGATGCCACTTTCAAAATTACGGTAAAAAAATATTCTTTTACACTTATATCATGATTGATAACTCAATATCAATCACTGCACATTTATAATTTATGGAAAATGATCAATAAACAAAAAGCCTCTTCCCCAAGGAATAAGGCTCTTACAGTTATGACAGTACCATTTTGGCAGAAATTTAATAGTTGAACAAATGAAAAGAGTCATTTCAATGCGTAAACAGTTTCCAATTCCCTTCGGATATCACTTCGACCTCTCCATCAATCACTTTGATGGCAGTTTCATCATCAACGGCATAGGCTGGTCCATTCATCCCTGCAGCCCAACGCTCTGCGTTTTCCATGGTGTTATCCGGCAGCATCTCGTGATCAAGATGCGGAAACATTGCAAAATCAACAAATCCAAGTGTTTTATCCTCACCGTCGGGCGGAGACCAACCAACGAAGATTTCCCCTATGCTCGGTGCCATCACCATACTCCCTGCACTCATTCCCACATACACTGCAGAAAGAGATGGCAATAGGTCTGCTAGCCCGCACTGCCGCATCCAATAATTCAGGTAAAGAGCGTCGCCGCCAGACACCAACAGAACGTCCGTTTCCTGTACGAGCGGCACCCAACGATCCTTGTCAATGCTTGGGAGCGCTGTGAGCTCTAGCACGCCTACTGACTTCCAGCCTAGATTAACCATGGGATTCTGTTCTTTTCCACTGATGAAGTCCCAAACTTTCTTGCCCGGTCCGACCCAAGGATGCCCGTACATCGCAGTAGGTATGCAAAGAGCGTTGCACTCATCAATCGGCTTGTCTAACATATCAACCAGCGCGTTATGTATGCTTTTGTTAATAACGCCTCCTGATGTGAGCAGTAATTTCATAATGTAACTCCTCCTTGCTTTTACAATATTGTATGTATTCTGCAAGGGCAGTCGTCTTCCTCCAACTACTAACAAATACGCGAAAACGAACATAATAAGCAAAAATCCCCCAAACTATAAGTCTGAGGGAATCAACTATTATTGAATGCTTTCATTTACGATTAACTTATCATAGATAGCCCATTCTCTTCAGTTCCTCGTATACGATCCAAGAGAACTTTTTTCTTCCCTCACTGTTTAAATGATCGGGATCAATAAAATATTCTTTTTTGTCCACGAATCTTTGATCACTCATATAATTTAATAATGGAACATCTAAATTAAGGGCTTCTATATGCTGAAAAACAAGTCTATTCATTACGTTTTCATCAAAATAATCTAAGTAAGACTGATGTACTGGCTCTATGGTCAGTACTACTTTGTAGCCTTTTTCGCTGCATAGATCTACAATTTCTCTTAACTGCTTTACATTTGGTTCAATGCTATTGTTTTCTTCGGCTTCTCGGTACTGGTCCTCTATTTTCATATACTTTCTACCCGAATAATTTTTACCGTTATTTGCCCAGGGTTGATGGGAATCCCACCTTAAGTTTTTTAATTTACCCGCGACCGCAGAGGTTAGACTCCCCGTATTTGTCCCGGGTAGGTACAAGTAACTGTAATAATCAATTAAATGAAACGGTTCAATATCACTACGGTCTAAAACTTTATAATAATTTCCGATGTTTTTAGCCTCAGAGTTGGCGAAAGTCATTTGAGAGATGGAAACGAGTACTACACCACCCGGTTTAAGATGCTCGCCATACTCTTTCAACAATTTATAATCGTATTGAATGGTCTGAGAAGGAAGCGCTAAGTCCAGATGGGACAGACCAGTAGGCTTAAAATAATAACCATACATGGAATGAGATGCACCTAAATTGATGATATCAACAGGATATGGATGTTTTTTAAATGCCAGTATCTCATGGTCGATATTGTAATCATATGAATCCTTAACAAATTTATTTACTGGCATAAATAGCAGGATTACAACACCGATGATAATTGTTAACTTGATGAATAATCGTCCCATAGCAAATCCTTTCAACACCGTGTTTCTTTTACCATACCTAAACTTCACATGGAATTTGAGTCCGCATCAAAAACCACCATAAACAAATCCATTACCTGAAATACCGAATACAAGGACTGAAAAAATGAGAAAAATATAAAATGCCAATCTAGTGTATATGGTGTGCTTTGATAAAAATGCCCATGTTGAACCATTGTTTCTTTCGATATACTGGAACATTTGAAAGATAATAAAGTAAAAAATGAAAAGTAGTAAATCTAATAACGGAAAAATTTCAAAAGCGTTAATCATTCCCACCGGGCTCCAGGAGCTGATGCTTAAGAAAAGTTTTGCATAATCAAATGCTTGTGCTACGGAATCCGACCGAAAAAAAACTCTGGAAAAGCAAACTAGCAGGAAGGTTGTTGCGATTTTCAACCACGTATGGAGCACTGGGCTTCTATCCAGTCGAATAAACGAAGCAATGCTTTCACGATAAGATTTCGTTGCATCTCCAAACACGCGATAAAACCCATGAATGAGACCCCATATAACAAAAGTCCAAGCGGCTCCGTGCCATATTCCGCTTACTAAAAAAGTAATCACAATGGCGAAATAAATTTCACTTCTCTTCTTTTTCCTCTTACATAACGGGAAAAAAATATAGTCCCTAAGCCATGTTGAGAGCGTTATATGCCACCTACTCCAAAAATCTGAAATCGAAACGGCAAAGTGCGGCTGCTTAAAGTTTTCTGTCAATTTTATTCCCAGCATTCTTGCACTACCGATGGCAATGTCACTACATGCTGAAAAATCAGCGAACAATTGTATCGAGAATAAAATTGTAGCTAGTACGATTTCTGAACCAGTCGGGTTAGGACTATCGTAAACACTTGAAACGATTGGAGCTAATCGATCTGCAATTAATGTCTTTTTAAAAAAACCCCATGCGATCCGCTTCATCCCATAGACTAAATTTTCATAGTTTAAACGCTGTTCGACTTTCAATTGTGGTATTAATTTTTTGGCACGTTCAATTGGTCCAGCGACCAACTGTGGAAAAAATGCAAAATATACCGAAAAATAACCGTAATGTCTTTCAGCTTTTTGCTTTCCATAGTAAATATCCACAAGATAACTTACAGCCTGAAATGTATAAAATGAAATGGCTAATGGCAGAACAATGTCCTGGTAAGGTATGGCATAGCCCCTATCCATGAATGTTGCCAACGACCGAAGCGATTCATTTACAAAGTTAAAATATTTAAACCAACCGAGAAAAAACAACAATACGGAAATACCAACGATCATGGCTTTTTTCTTCTGTTTTTTGGTCTCCTGTTTTTCAATTAGAATTCCAGTAAAATAAGTAAAAGCTGTGCTTGTAAAGAGTAATAGTATAAATTGAAAACTTAAACTAGCGTAAAAAACGTAACTCGCAGCCAATAAAAGAACCCATCTCAATCGATGGGGGATTAAATAATTCAAGTAAACGATTATTGCGAGAAATAGAAGAAACTCAATTGATATAAAAGACATCCAATCACCTGATCATAAATCAACATATAGTTTTTTTGAAAACTCGAACGAACTTGAAATCATGCACAAGTTGTCAGCATGCAGTAAACCGTACAACGTGTTGAACAACACTAAAGAACTAAATTAGCCATGTTTAGGAAGGCTTGAATAGAGGATTTTTCCGAAATGATTACGTGGAATTTCCTCAATTCTCATAATCTTAAAGCCCTTTAAGTTTAATTTTTCCTTGACTATTTTTTTTATCTGAACATAATCATCTCTTAATGTGTAGATATACATATGGTCATCCGTTCCAGCACAGATACAATCGTGGCCATGCTCAAGTAAAAACGCTTCTACATCATCAAGACTGATACGGTTTCCATAAACTTTAATCATTCTTTTGATGCGCCCCGATATAAAGAAATACCCATCCTCATCAAAGTAGGCCATATCTCCTGTACGCAAAACCCCGTTATTCTCATCTTTTTTCGAAAGATCGAATAACGACTCAGCATACCCTAAGGAAACATTCGGCCCTTGGTATATCAATTCGCCTGTCAAATGAGGTGCTGTAATTTTGTTTCCTTTGTCATCTTGAAGGATCAGCTCTCCACCTGGAATAGCGATACCAATACTTCCCGCTTTCTCAAGATTTTTTTCATATGGTAAATAGGTCATCCGCGCTGTCGCCTCAGTTTGACCGTACATTGAAAAAAACTGAATCCCTTTCTGATTACACACATTAGCAAATTTGCGGGATAGCGTTTCGCTCAATTTCCCACCTGCCTGAGTTAGTTTTTTTAAACTTGGAAGAAGAAGCTCTTCAAACTTCAGCCTGTCCAGCATCTCATACACAAAAGGAACTCCACCAAAAGTTGTGACTTGCTGTTCCTTACACAAATTCCAAAACTCCTTACTCATGACAGATGCGCCCGTTACAACGATGGTGGCTCCACATATGAAATGACTGTTAATAATAGAAAGCCCGTAAGAGTAATTCATTGGTAGTGTGGTGATCGGTTTATCATTTTCATGGATATCAAGGTACTTTGCTATTGATTTAGCGTTTTCAAAAATATTTTCATAGCTTAAACGAACAAACTTGGGGCTCCCCGTACTTCCAGAGGTTGTTAAGAGGAGGGCAAGATGTTCATGAAGATTATGTTGGAAATAGTTCGGACATTTAAACAAGGTGTAATCTCCATATACAAATGAACGATCCATTGTCTTTAAAAGATCTTGATTATCACTATTCGCCCAGATGTATGCTGGCTTATAAAGGTTAATCAGTCTGCGTAACCGATCCATATGAATGGATGCATCTAAGAGCACAGGAACTACGCCACCTCGAATAAAGCCCACGTAGCCAAATAAAGACTCTTTATTATTTGAGCACAAACAAAAAACGAGCGTTCTTTCACCCACATTACCGCAGATCCCATCAGATATTTCTACCATTTCAGAGTAAGAATATTCTCGGTCAGCATATACTGCGGTGCGGTTCCCAAACTGCTCCATTTTTTTGAAGCTATTCATTACTGAAGTCCACTCCCAAACGTTTCAATAGCTCAATTCCCGACTGATAAGTATTGAATTCAGTCATCCATTCTGAATCTAATGAGACATCAAATACATCCTCAATTTCACAAATGAGCCCCATATGTGCAATTGAATCCCATTCTGCCGTTTCACCTAATACTACATTCTCAACTACATCATCTTCCTCTAGTTCCAACACATTAATAAAGGCATTTCTATATTTTTCGATATTTCTCATCATATACACCCTTTCCATAATGACTGTCTCTGCTTGGGGAAGAAACAATACTATATATCTATCAATTCTCTTATTATCATTTTCTGTCAAAGAACCGAACTTCATCTTGAGTTCTTATGTAGTCAAAAAAGCACTCTCGCTTGCAGAAAACTTTTTTAATATTATTTGATTTTCATTGAGACACAACTATTAAAATCTCTTATTGATAATAATTATCATTCCCAACCATGATTCTAGCATATCGCCTTTTGAAAAACAATAACTGGCAAACTGTTAAAATTCGGTATCCGACCTTCAAAATCACCTTTCTCATCACCAATTACATTCTCAGTAAATTGAACAACCTCTCAGTAAAAACTCCACTAAGGATATATAAAAACGCAGAAAATAAAAAAATAAAGTGAGCCCTCATGAAGGCTCACTTACTGTTATGATCACTACTCATTTTCAATCAATCTTGCCACGTCTTGTCCGCACTGCTTACACTTCCCCTTCAAAACAATGCCTAAATTATCGTCCTCAACCGTAAAATTTTTAATCTCTACGGCATCCTTGCAATTCGAACAGTAAACATTACTTTTAAGCAGGCTTCTTGTTTCTTTAGGAATAGAAAGCCATTTTTTATTTGCATCCATATAACCACAACCACTGTCATTTTTTATGATTATTAAGCTCAAGCAATGCGACAGTTTCAACATGTGTTGTCTGCGGAAACATATCGACCGGCTGTACTTTATGTGTTTTGAATCCGCCATCTTCTAATACGCGCAGATCCCGTGCTAGTGTTGATGGGTTGCAGCTCACATAGACAACACGCTTCGGCTTCATCTCGATAATGGTTTTTAATAACTCCTCATCGCACCCTTTTCGCGGTGGATCGACGACGATTACATCTGGCGTGATGCCTTGTTTCTTCCACTCAGGAATTACATCTTCTGATTTTCCAACAGCAAATTCAGCGTTTGTAATGTTGTTCAGCTCCGCGTTTCGTCGCGCATCTTCTATTGCTTCCGGAACGATTTCAACACCATACACTTTCTTTGCTTGCTGAGCGAGGAAAAGTGAGATCGTTCCAATTCCGCAATACGCATCAATGACTGTTTCGTCTCCATTCAGCTCAGCGTACTGTAACGCTTGATCATACAGCACTTTTGTTTGGTCCGGATTGATTTGATAAAATGAGCGAGCTGAAATGGCAAACTTGATGTCACCGATAAAGTCATAAATGTACTCAGCTCCCCAGAGTACTCTTGTTTCTTCACCAAAAATCACATTCGTGCGTTTTGAGTTGACGTTCTGCACAATGGATTTTATTTCAGGAAGTGCGTGGCAAATCTCTTCAATAATCTTTTTACGCTGCGGCAAATCTTTTCCATTTGTTACGAGAACAATCATTAAATCGCCTGTCGTTTTTCCATATCGCGAGATAATATGACGCAGGATGCCTTTATGTTTTTCTTCGTTATACGCCGTTATATTGTACTTGTTTACGATTTCTTTTACCGCTTGAACGGCATCATCGTTCGTATCGCCTGTAATGATGCAGCTATCCATCTCTACGATCTCATGGCTTCTCTTTTGATAAAATCCTGTGATGAGTCGTCCGTTGCGTTCGCCAACAGGTACTTGCGCTTTGTTGCGATAGCGCCAAGGCTCGTCACCCATTCCAAGAGTTGGCAGAACGGGTACCCCTTCTAGTTTTCCAATTCGTGTGAGCACATCTTCTACTTGCTTGCGTTTGTATTCTAACTGTCCTTCGTATGATAAGTGCTGCAGCTGACAGCCTCCACACCATTTATAGATCGGGCAAGGCGGGTCAACGCGTTCAGGGCTTTCTTCAATGAGTTCTTCCAAACGTCCAAAACCAAATCCTTTTTTCACTCCAACAACCTTAATTTTCGCCCGCTCACCAGGAAGTGTATTTGGCACAAACAAAGTAAACCCATTTACACGAGCTACACCGGCTCCCTCATGGGTTAAATCTACAATATCTACTTCATAGCTCTCATTTTTATGAACAGGCAAATCAGCCTTTGTCATTTTCATCGTCCCTTTTTGTCCATTATGCTTTTCTGATTGTAGCATAACTGCTAGTGGACACCAAATGGCAATAAGCAAAAAGAACAGACCCTAGAGAATAGGTCTGTTCTTGTTTTTTTAGTTACTTGCAGCTTTTACCGCTTCATACGCATTTACGTAACCTGCTCCGACTTCATGAAGCTTGTATCCTGCCATCGGATCCGCCGTTGATTCCAGCACTTGCAGTACTTGATCTGGCGTGATCGTTGGATTCGCCTCAATCATTAATGCCGCAACTCCTGATATGTGCGGAGTTGCCATACTCGTTCCGCTTGCAGTCGTGTAGCTCAACAAATGTTCAGGTGCGATATAATCTTTGTCTTTAACTGTTCCAAGACTGTTCATGACAAGACCTGTTTTTGATTTTGTTGAAACGATGTCTACACCTGGAGCTGTAATATCCGGATGAAGCAGGTTATCGCCTTCTACCCCGCGAGATGAAAAGTCTGCTAACTGCTTATCTTTCGTACCTGCAGCAACAGAGATAACCCAAGGTGCTGCTGAGTATGGATTTAATGTGTTATCGTCTGGTCCTTCGTTACCTGCGGCAAATGTTACGACCATTCCAGCATCATGTGCAGCTTTACTTGCAATGTTGATTGGATCTTTTTCGGAATAGTCCCCTGTTGTTCCCCAGCTGTTTGAAATAACATTGATTCCGTATTTTTCATGATTTTCTAAAACATAGTTGAACGCTTCAAGTGCCCAGAAGACATTAATTCCTTCACCAGTACCGAGTCCAACGAGCTTTGCGTCTGGTGCAATCCCTTTATATAACCCTTCACTCGCGGTCCCAAGTCCTGCAATGGTACCTGCAACATGTGTGCCATGACCTGATGAAGTATCTGTGTTTTGAACATTTTCAACATACAATGGCTCATTTGAGAACAGGTCTCCTGCTAGGAACTTCACGTTTTGTATAACTTTTTCTTCGCCAAAAGGAAGATCAGCATGTGTTGCATCAATACCACTGTCAATTACAGCAACTTTTGTGCCTTTACCTGTGTAACCCAACTCTTCCCATACTCGTTCTGCACCAATTAACTTTCTGCTGTCTTTCATCAAGAAGTTTAAATCTTTATTATAGTAGACCGATTTAGCATTTAAGCTGGTTGATAAAAGAGAAGTTAGCTCCAGCTTCGTTCCTTTTACAGCAACCATAGGCAGTTTGCTGAACGTTTTTGTTTCAAGTCCAAGATTTTTTAATGCTAATACATCACCAGAGCTTGGGAGCGTATCGTACGTAACAACCGCTTCAACAAGCGCGTTAGATGTAAGATCGCCTAGTACTTTAGTAAGCTCTTTATCTACCTCTAAACCAGCAACGGCTTTAGCATTATGCTGCGGCAAGAAAAATGCAGCGGCAAGCATTACCGTTAAACACAACGACAGAATTTTTTTCATGACTTCAAACCCCTCCGCTTCCTAAATTATGAATTGTTTTAATTTTCTAACATAATAAAGGAAGAGACAATCCTCCAAAGGGATAAAATCAGTTACTGTTAAAGGACTATACCGATATATCATTGGTTGTATACGCTTCACGCGCCACTATAATCGTATACAACCCAGATACCGTCTGATATTGTTTTTGAATTTCAATAGGCAAGTTGCTTTTTATCACATCAAAATCACGGTTAATGTCTGTACCAATCGCTGATGTAATAACGTTTAACGCCCTTCTTATTAGATTTGGCTTCACATTGGATTCTACGAATTTATCAAAGATTAATAGGGTTCCTCCAGGCTCTAAATACTTCAAGCTTCTCTCTAGTACTTTTTCAGGATGCTCAACAACACTTAAAATTAAGTTCAAGACGATGACATTAAACTTTTGGTTAGGAAAATCCATCGTTTCTGCATTCATCTTCATCAAATTTATGTCCTGGTTTCCTTTTTTCGTTTTGGCTATTCTTAGCATATCTGGAGAAAGGTCAATGCCTGTAATGGAGGCAAGGGGTGGAAGATATGGAAAATCCTCTCCTGTTCCGACCCCTACTAAAAGAATCGAGTCTCTTCTTTTACTATCAATTTCTGAAAAGGCTTGCTGTCGTGCTTTTCGAAAAATCTGGTTTCCCATAAACATGTCATAAAGTGGTGCGAGCATTTTGTATTTAGTAATGTTTGTACGGTTCTTCACCTGTATTCCCCCATAAAAAAAGAACACCTTCAGCTTTTCTTTGCCTTAGGT
Source organism: Fictibacillus phosphorivorans (assembly GCF_001619875.1). Taxonomy (GTDB): domain Bacteria; phylum Bacillota; class Bacilli; order Bacillales; family Fictibacillaceae; genus Fictibacillus; species Fictibacillus phosphorivorans_B. The sequence goes on along the minus strand of NZ_LRFC01000034.1, from coordinate 49,049 downwards.
GTTCGTTCTTGTTGTGTTTATTCTGGTTTAATTCTTTCTTTTGGCACTAATAATTCAAAGTGATGGTGCAGATTTTCAAACTCACCAGGCAAGATGCCGCCTAGTTCTCCATCTAAGTTGATCTGCATCTTTTCGCGAGGCGTTACTTTAACTCTCTTCGCTTTTTTATAGATTACGTGATCATCGTGAATGTGTTCACCCCGTATTGCAAGAGAAGCAATACGAACAAACTCAGCCAAGTTTGTTTTCTTTAAGATGATCACATCGAAAAGGCCATCATGAAACTCTGATGTTGGTGCAAGCTTTTCAAAACCACCAACAGAATTTGTGTTTGCTACTAAGAACAGCATAATCTCCCCTTCGTATTTCTCGTGATCATCAAATTCAATATCTACATAAGTTGGACGGATTGATGGTAGCATCTCAATGCCTTTTAAGAAATAAGCCAGTTGTCCAATCATTGTTTTTAGCTTGCTGGGAACTTCATAAGTAAGTTCTGTAATTCGTCCGCCACCCGCGATATTAATAAAGAACTTCTCATTTACTTTACCGATATCAACCGGCATATGGACGCCTCCGCACAGAACGTCACATGCGCCTTCAATCGTACGTGGTACACCTACTGCACGCGCAAAGTCATTTGTTGTACCCGCCGGAATAATCCCTAGCATCGGACGTTTTTCAAGACCTGCCAGTCCATTTACCACTTCATAGATCGTGCCGTCTCCACCAGCTGCAATGACGAGGTCAAATCCTCTTTCTCCCGCTAAGCGTGCCGCACGTGTAGCGCATCCATCTTCTGGAGTTGTTGCATGACATGATGTTTCATAGCCTGCATTCTCTAGTCTATCGAGTATATAGGGAAGCTGTTTTTTAACCGTTTCTCTTCCGGAACTTGGATTATATATCAGTCTAGCTCGTTTCATATCTTTCACCTTCGTTATTTGACTTCTCTAAGACTTCTCTTAAACGTTTTAACCTAAATTCATTTTCTGTATAACCACAAAAAACAGCCCGTACTTGGACTGCTTCTCCCGATTCCTCTTATATTATAGTAATACGTGTCTTAAATTGCAAAGAAGGAATATGCCAGTATGTGTTAAAATTGTGTCTAAATTGTAGGGGGTCTGTCCCGGGGACAGACCCCTAAAAGGATTTTCGCCTCACAATAGGGAACTTTCTATTTAAGGAGAGTGTACGATGGAAAAAACCACGTTAGAAATTTCGCTATCAACCCCAGATGATTACGCGGGCCTAGTTGAAATCGATCATCTTGTTTGGAATGAACAGACAACACCTGCTCCAGATATCCGATGGGATTCACCTCAGGATTACGGGCGGCAGTTCCCTGCAGGCAGTCAAATTGTTGCACGCTGCAACGGAAAAGTGTGCGGTTATATCTTTTATAAAGATGTATTTCCCATCCCGTCTAACCTGCATGTAGCAGATGTTGCGATGGCCGTTCATCCTGATTTTCATGGACAGAACATTGGAACAGAGCTTATGCTGGCTGTTGAAAAATCAGCAAAAGATAAGGGTAAATCAAAGCTGTCGCTGCGGGTGTTATCAACGAATGAAAAGGCCATACGCTTTTACAAAAAATGCGGCTATTTGGAGCAAGGACGACTTGTTGGAGAATTTTATTTGAATGGTCAGTTTGTAGATGATTTGTTGCTTTATAAGCATATCTAGCTTTTACCTTCATACGATTACAACAGTACTTTAAACTTTTTTCAGGAGGTATTGTTTATGATTTGGCTTTATCTTTTCGCTCCCATTGGAGCTGTTCTTTTTATAGCCGCTTTTGTTCATTGGAGAACGAAACAGCGCTACAAAAGATATAACCTGAACTATGAAGCAGAGCAGAATCTGAGCGAAAATAACAAGATTAATAATGCGGCTGCCTGGAACGCTTCACAGCAAAATCACCATTCTGGAGGCAGCGGAGGTTTGTAAAAGATGGGATCTCATTATCCTGTCTTTTTTCAAGCTTAAAAAAGAAAGACAGTAGCAAATATGGAGGATGCAACAGATGAAGCATTTTAAAATTGCCTTATTTCTCGGTTTATTGGGTTTACTTGCAGGAGCTTTTGTAGTTCCTTTTCAGCTGGAATCGCTAAAAAATGCACTAACAGCTGCTGAATATGCAAAAATAATAGACACCATTCCTTTTCCAATGCCAGTTATGATTAGCGTAGCTGCTCTACAAATCGGATTTTTAAGTTTTATTTTAAGCTGGATCGGTCTAAAACTAACAGAACGTACTGATCTGGCACTGCCCCTTTTGCACTCATGGCTTATTGAGAAAAAGAAACCTGTTATCAACAAGTCTGCTTTAAAACTCGCTCTTATAGGAGGTGCAAGTGGATCTCTATTTTTGGTGATAACTGACCTTTTTCTATTTCAACCTCACATGCCAAAGCTTGGAAATGGTGAAGGTGCCGTATGGTGGAAAGCCACACTTGCAGGAGTATTGTATGGAGGTATTGTTGAAGAAGTTCTGATGCGACTCTTCTTAATGACCCTTATTGTATGGCTACTGGCCATCCTATTTAAAAAATCTAGAGAAACCATTCCTACCTTTTTTTACTGGATTGGAATTATAGTAGCAGCCCTTCTTTTTTCAGCAGGACACCTTCCAGCTACAGAGGCTTTATTTGGAGAGCTCAATAACATAATCATAACCCGTGCTTTCATCTTAAATGGTGTACTCGCTGTTTTCTTTGGATATCTTTTTTGGAAGAAAGGTCTGGAATATGCGATGATCGCGCATATGATGCTGCATGTGGCAACACAACTAGCCTTGCTGCCGTTAATTAAGCTAATTTCATAAATTTTGCAAATACTGGATCAGATCCAGTATTTTTTTTGAAGAATTTAAGGTGGGTTATCCGTCAAATTAAATAAAGATGTTTTTTAGGAGGAGTTATTTCAAATAAATGTCAATTAGTTTGCAATTATTTCAAACATCCTTTAAGAATTGAGGTACATTATGAATTTTTCATTGGGGAGTTATTTAAAAAGACTTAGGTCTATTATAATTGGGATCTTAATAATTAGCATACTGCCCGCTCTTTTATTTGGAACCAATACTCAGGTTGAACAAAACGTTTGGGAATACTCAATTAAAAACCTTAAATACCCGCTTTTTCCTGACGTATTTGAAAAATATCAATATTCCATGACTATTTTCTTCGCTGCTTTATTTACTGGCTTAGCGGTCGCCCTAATTCTTACTTTTCTTACAACACTTCTGCCAAGATTCCTTCAACGCGTTACATATGGCTTATTAACATTCTTGGAATCACTGCCTGATCTATTTATTGTAGTCGTCCTGCAGTTTACCGTTATTTACATTTATCAATCTACTGGAGTTCTAGTAGCTAATATTTCAAACGTTTATAACAATCCAATCTATCTCTTGCCTATCCTTACTCTTTCCATATTGCCTGCGATTCAGTTGTTTAAGATCGCTTTGCTGCTGATGAAGGATGAACAGCATAAACCTTACGTAACAGTAGGGAGAGCGATGGGTCTTAGCCGTTTTTACATTACAATCGTACACGTTTTTAGAAACATCCTTACGAGTCTTGTCCAGTATTACAAAACAATTTTTGTATTTATGCTTTCTAATCTCTTTATTGTAGAATATGTGTTTAATTTGAATGGAATTATGAATGTGTTACTGAATACGAAGGGTGTGGCCTTTATGGTAACCGCACTCATGATCGCAATCCCTTTCTCTCTTCTATTTGAAATTGCGGAAAGCAATACCATCAAGCTAAATAAACAAGAAGAGGAGGAAGCCGCATGATTATCAAACTATTAAAGCAGCCTCAGGCTATAATAGGGTTTCTTTTTATTACTGGCTTACTGGTTTTTAGTTTTTATTGGCCCAGCTTGCTGGATGTTGATAAGACAGAATCACTTAAACTTCAGGATTTTTTATATGACGATGAAGGAAGAATAATAGATGCTCCTCCCTATTCTCCCTCACAAGTTCCCCCTTTAGGGTCGGATATGTTTGGGAAGCATATTTTTTATCAGGCAATCGATGGAGCAAAGTATACCATTCTGATCGCACTGGGAATCGCTTTGTTTAGAATTCTGTTTTCTGTAGGCATCACTCTGCTCAATCCTAGATCCAGCTTTTCGTTCTTAAACGATATTGTTCAAGCAACACTTTATCTCCCAACTGCTATTTTAGCCTATATCTTAATGAATTCATTAATAATGAAGCAGTCAATGGAGCCAATGAGTACGATTAAACTAATCATGCTTCAGTGCCTCATTTTAATTGGTGTCGGTGTACCACCTTTAATCTCTACATTCTCACGTGAAATTAGAGCCATTTTAAACAAAGATTACATTACAAACACATTCGCATTAGGCTCAAAGAAAGTTTATGTGTATCACAAACACGTATTGCCTGAACTTTCCACAAAACTAGTACTCTTATTTGCTCAGCAAGTCGTACAGACATTAATCCTTATGGCCCACCTCGGTGTTCTTGCCATATTTATTGGAGGTTCGGCGATCGTCGTTTTGGGAGATATTTTCTCTCCTATGCCAGTAGCCATTCCATTAGCAGGTGAGTGGGCGGGTATTATTGGAATGAATTTTGCAAAAATAAAAGCTGCTCCTTGGGCAATTCTAACTCCTCTAACTTTCTTTGCTTTGTTAATTTTTGCATTAAATTTAATCATACAAGGAATCCAGAACTGTCTAGAAACACACAAGTCATAAAGTGAGGTGAATGATTATGGATCAGCATATTTTACAGATTAAGAATTTAAGAGTTTCTTTTAATAAAAGTAAGCAAAAGACCACAGCTGTTAATGATGTAAGTCTTCAAATTGAAGTAGGACAGACAGTGGCTCTAATCGGTGAATCGGGTTCAGGAAAAAGTATAACTTCTCTTTCCGTCCTGCAGCTCCTCCCTTCAAATGGCCAGGTAGAGAAGGGCTCTATCACCTTTAATGGAAAAGAACTTCTCAAGATGCCTGAAAAAGAGATGCTTGAAATCAGAGGCAATGAGATCTCCATGATATTTCAGGACGCCATAGCGTCTCTAAATCCTAGCATGAAAGTTGGGGTACAGATTACAGAAGGACTTAAATATCATAAGTTAGTTCCAAAAGAAGAACTTAAAACTGAGGCACTTCAATTGCTGGAACAGGTCGGTTTTAAAAATCCAGCACAAGTTTATAACCAATACCCTGATCAGCTTTCTGGCGGGATGAAACAGCGTATCTTGATCGCGATGGCTATTTCATGCAAACCAAAACTTCTTATCGCTGACGAACCGACTACTGCCCTGGATGTTACCATTCAGAGACAGGTACTCGATTTAATCGATTATTATAAAACTGATTTAAATGCCTCTGTTCTGCTGATCACCCACGATTTTGGTGTAGTTGCGGAATATGCTGACTGGGTATATGTAATGTTAGGCGGTCATATAGTAGAGTCGGCAGATGTATATACGATCTTTAAAAATCCCGTACACCCTTATACAAAAGCTTTGATCGGAAGCATCCCTAATCCCGAGAACGGACAGGAACGATTGAAGAGTATTCAAGATTATACATTTGAAGATACGAGCTATAACGGAAAAAAATTCGCCCCTGCAACGTATACGTATGATAGCAGTTCTTTTGATGCACCCTCTTCATTAGTTGAAGTAGAACCGATGCATTATGTCCGGTTTTATGATGTAGAAAGGAAGGTGGTTGCAATTGGATAATCTACTTGTAAGAGCTCAGAATTTATCAAAATATTTTTCCGACAGCACTAGCGTTCATAAAGCAGTTGATGGTGTCTCACTAAACATTCATCGCGGAGAAACGCTTGGCGTCGTTGGGGAATCAGGATCAGGAAAAACAACGCTTGGACGTACCATCATGCGTTTATATAAACCAGAACACGGACAGATCTGGTTTGATGGTAAAGAAATAACGAATTTAAATGACAGAAAGCTCAGACCATACAGAAGAGAAATTCAAATGATATTTCAAAATCCATATGAATCTTTAAGTCCGCGTTTAACTGTTGGAGAAATTCTTGAAGAACCATTATATATTCAAAAAATAGGGACAAAAAAAGAGCGGATGGATAAAGCACTGAGTATGCTTGAGAAAGTAGGACTGCCTCGGAACTCTTATCAAAGAAAGATTCACGAGTTTTCCGGTGGTCAGCGCCAAAGGATTGGGATTGCGCGTGCGTTGATTTTAGAACCAAAGTTTGTAATAGCAGATGAACCCGTTTCGGCACTCGATGTTTCCGTTCAAGCTCAAGTTTTGAATCTATTAAAAGATCTGCAGGCCGAACTGAATCTAACATGTCTATTTATCTCGCATGACTTAAGCGTTGTTCATTACATGAGTGACCGTGTTGCAGTTATGTATCTAGGGCATTTAATAGAATTAGCTCCAAAAGAAGAGTTGTATCGCAACCCGATACACCCTTATACAAAGTCACTGTTGTCTTCCATACCCGTTCCAGACCCAGAACGGCGCAATCCATATCGCGAGCCGATCGTCTTGCCTGATAAGCCGCTCTATCCACCTCAGTTGGTCCACGTCGGGAACGAGCATTATGTATCTGCGAATATGATCAATATTAAAGATTTTGAGATTGAAAATACTAAAAAACAAGTAAGCTATATTTAAGCGAAAGACTGGCTGATGGCTAGTCTTTTCTTTTTGTTCGTTTTTACGGTACGTGTTCTTTTTTCGATTACACGTTCGCTCAGTTAGGGACTTGTTTCGCTCAGTTAAGCTCTCGTTTCGCTCAGTTAAGTATCCGTTTCGCTCAGTTAGCTCTCGTTTCGCTCAGTTAAGCTCGACTTTCGCTCAAATACAAACAAGCTACACCCTCCACAGCTAGATTCACGCCTACTTATACCCACAAACTAAGAAAAAGGCGCAGAATAACATAAAAAAAACGGTGCTGTTGATCAGAACCGCTTCATTTTTCATTTATATTCACCTATTTTTTCTTAAAATAACAAACATACTTACTCCCATTGCCCCTGTCGTAAAAATAATTCCAAAAATGAATCCAATCCACGCCATGAACATGTCGTCTCCTGGATAGGCTGGCTCAAGGTTCAAATAATACCAAGTCATCCATCCAATGAAGAAGAGAAAGAACGAATTTCCGATACATACCATCTTCACCTTATCTTTAAACGACCCATTCCACATTTCATTAAAAACAAGCCATGTGATTAAGCTTAATGGTATGCACAGCAGCAACCCAAAAGTTGAACCATATGGCAAGAAAAACAGAATAACAAATGCAAGAGCAAAGAGAGCTGCGTTTGCAGAGAATAAGAATCCACCGGCTATCCAATAATTATTGCTTAAGGTGCTTCTTTGAAATTTACCGCTAATGTTCGTTACAAAACTCACAGAAGCAAACTCTCTTTGTTTCGTAAGCAGTATGATGGTAAAAACAATTCCAGCTAACAAGATGATCGTCATATTAAATCCACCCACTTTTTTACAATTATTACAACTTATATTATCATGAAAAGTGAGATTAAGAATATAGCTGTTTGGTAGGAGAAGGTAAAGGAGGCGCCAACGATGTTTGAACTGCTTATATTATTTATAGCGATTGTCGTAATTGCTCCACTTGTGCTGAAATACACAACAAAACCGAACTACCAAAAGGTTGCGGAAAAGACGGTGCTTCCGCCTCAACTGGGAATTCGAGATAACTTATCATTAGATGAAACAGTAGGAAAAATGGAGAGAGCTCTTCCGTATGAGTTTAAAGAAAAAATGAAGCGCAGATATCTAGCTGAACACCCAAAGGCTACAGAAGCTTATTTTGAAGCCATATTTTACGAACTTCAACGGTTTTTTATCATGTGCTCGCTTTTAAATAATGTACCGATGTTCGGTAAAAAAGTCGATGATATCTGGCACGAGATGTTGATGTATACAAAGGAATACGAAAAGTTTTCGTCTGAACTTTGCAAAGAGCACATTCATCATGCTCCTAATGATGTGGTGGAACCAGATCCGTACGGAAGAGCATGGTTTGACCTTCTGTACGCTAAACTTTTTACGTTTACTGATTTTACTCCTATCGCTTGGGGAACTTTTTTCCAAAATCCTCTTCACCATGGCCTTTTACATGAACTACATACATTATCTGTTGAAGAGCTAGGAAAAAGATATTTTAGAGAAAACGCAGATCAGGATGCGATTCATGCACTCTTGACGAATATTAAAGAAGATATTAATCGCCTCTCTAAAGAAAACGATCCCTACAAAGGATTAAAAGTATCCCCTCATTCCATTGATAGTGTACCTATACTAGCAGGAGCAATGCTTTATTATTCTTATTACCATTCAGAACAATTTGAGATGTACATGGGAAAATTAAATCCAGCATCCAGCTATTACTCTGGAAATACGACTGCGTGCTGAAGTGGATACGGCAATCATCGTGATGATAACGGCGGTCATGACAGCAGCTGTAGCAGCGGAAGTGATAGCAGCTGTGGAAGCAGTTGCGGAAGTGGGTGCGGAAGCAGTTAGGGTACAAAAGATGAACTCTGGAACACACACAAACAAAAGCCCTGCCTGATGACAATTCATCTTGCAGGGCTTATTCATTAATTTTCTTCTACTTCTTTACGGTTCTTTTTAAAGATCTTGGATAAAACTTCATACACGATTGGCACGATAATCAGTGTTAATAATGTAGAACTTGCTAAGCCGCCAATTACTGTAACACCAAGGCCTTTTGAGATTAGTCCTCCTCCGCCTGAACCCACTGCCAACGGAATCAATGCTCCAATTGTTGCAATAGCAGTCATGAGTATCGGACGAAGACGCGTTGCTCCTGCCTCTAGAATGGCTTCACGCATACTCATTCCTTCACGTTCCATGTGAATGATGCGGTCTACGAGAACGATGGCATTTGTTACAACAATACCGATCAACATTAACAGCCCCATCATAACCGATACAGAGATGGTTTCACCTGCAATCAATAGACCAACAAACGAACCAATTACGGCAAACGGAAGCGAGAATAGGATCGCAAATGGTGCAACACCTTCACGGAATGTTACAACAAGAATGAAATACACGATTGCAATTGCTGCAAGCATAGCAGCTCCTAGCTGGGTAAAGGTTTCGGTCATATCTGCTTGAACACCTGCGACCCCAACTGTTACCCCTTTTGGCATATCTAATTTATCAATGTCTTTTTGAACTTTTGACGTTACCTTGGAAAGATCATCACCGATTGCTTTACCTGATACAGTAGCAAAATACTCTCCTTTGCTTCGAGCAAGTGTATTAAGCGTAGTTCCTTTTTTAACTGTTACAAGCTCAGATAACGGCATTGTTGTACCAAGCGCTGTCGGTACTTGCCTTGCCAAAATATCATCTACCGATTTGGGCTGTTTTGTTTGCTCCTGCTGAACAATAACATCTAGTGTATCACCGTCTTTTTCAATGGTCGTTAATACATCCTCCGTTTTTACAGGATTTAGCATCATTACAATCTGACCGGTTGTCAGTCCATATTTCAGAATTTCATTTTGGTCGACGTTAAAAGTGTGTTCAACAAACGCATCCTTCGCGCTTGATGTAACATCCTCCAATTGATCGTTCTTCTTCATGGTATCTTCTGCCATTTTTACCGCTTTATTAAGCTTGTTTAAATCCTCACTGTAAAACGTATAACTGACCTCATTCTCTGGACCAGTCGATGCAGCGAAGTTCTGGCTCTTCCATTCACCTGATTGACCAAGGTCAGCGACATAGTCTTCGATTTCCTCTCTCACCTCTGGGAAGTTCTCCATTTCCGAGTCAAAGATCAGGTACATTAATCCACCGCCTGCTCCGCCGCCAGCCATAGCCATCATCGGATCAGCGTTTTCCGTAACAGAGATTTGAACGATATCAATATAGTCACGCTTAAGCATTTCTTCTTCTAATTCTTTAACGTTCTCTAGTGTTTCTTCCTTAAGCTCACCAGCTTTTGGTGTGTATGTTAAATACATGACTTTATCTTCTTCACTGCCCATGAAGCTGAAGCCGATAATTGGGGTTAATGCTAAGCTTCCCGCTAATAATAGGACGGCTAACAGTGAAGTGATGATCTTATGGTTAAGTGACTTGTTAAGAATCCCTTTGTACCAATTTGATAGCTTACCAGCTTCTTTATGGTTCCCCTCTGTCTTTTCACTATATAATTTCTTTCTGAATAAGAAATGGGATAATGCAGGTACGATTGTAATCGCAACAATCAATGAAGCGCCTAGCGCAAACGTCATGGTTAACGCGAATGGTGCGAACAGCTCTCCAACCATACCTCCAACAAAAATAAGCGGCGCGAATACGGCAACGGTTACGAGTGTTGATGAGAGGATCGGCTTAAACATCTCAATCGTTGCTTCACGAATAAGCGCACGTCCAGTTAATTTCTCATCTTTTAAATGTAGACGGCGGTAGATATTCTCAACTACTACGATGGAGTCATCGATAACACGGCCGATCGCTACCGTTATGGCACCGAGCGTCATGATGTTTAGCGTGATATCCATCCAGTTAAGGATCAATAATGCCATAAATATTGAAACTGGGATAGAGATGATCGAAATAACTGTCGATTTAAAATCCCTTAGGAATAAAAGGATGATCAATACGGCTATCAAACCGCCGAACACTGCCTTTTCAATCATGGTTGCTACTGATTCTTCGATTGGTTTCCCTTGGTCTAGCGATACATCAATAACAAGACCATCTATTTTTGATTTCTCTTCTTTAATTAAATCCTTCACACGATTTACAACATCAACTGTGTTAGCCTGCTGCTCTTTTACGATTTGAATCGCAATGGCGTCATCTCCATTTGTACGGGAGACGGATTCTACTTTCCCAACCGTTTTGATCTCAGCAATCTCACTCAGCTTTACAAATGGATTCGGATTTGTTGCAGATGGTGTGACGGGTATCATCATGTTCTTCAATTCATCTGATGTCATGAACTTTCCATCTACTGCAACCGCTTCTTCACCTTGTTCGAACTCATAAAGTCCTAATGAGACGGCCATGTTGCTTGCCTGAATCATTTCTTTCACTTTATCTTCTGTTAGATCATATTCAGACATTTCATCTTTTTTATATGTAAGATCTACTTCTTCAATGTGCTGGCCCGTAATTTTAGCAGATGCAACTCCATCGATTTTTTCGATCTTAGGAAGAATGATCTCTTCAACTGTTGAAGTCAATTCAACAATATTTTCTTTCGTACTACTAACACTAAGTGCAGCTACTGGCATCATGTTCATGCTGATCGCTGTAATTGTCGGCTCCTGTGCTGTTTCCGGTAATTCTACAGCATCCAAAGCAGATTGCAATTTACGTTTTGCTTCATCCATATCAATCCCATATTCATATTCCACTTGGATATTTGACATGTTTGAATAGGAATTAGAATAAACGGCTTTTACATCTTCAAGACCTTCTACCGCTTTTTCTATCGGCATCGAAACGTCTTCCATCACTTTCTCTGGAGTTGCACCAGGATAAACATCCATAACCATCAGATATGGTATTGAAATATCCGGTATTGTTTCCATATTCATTCGTGTCCCTGAATAAATCCCTGAAACTGTTATAATGATAGTAAGCAGCCATACGGCTAATTTATTCATCAGGACAAAATTAACTAAACCTTTCATTAGTCCACCAACCCCTAATTGACTTATCAAACTCAATTACTTATACTAATGACTGATTGGTCATTTGTCAATGAAATATATTAGGAGCGATAGAAATGAGTAAGAAACAATTGATTATGGAAAGTTCCCTTGAACTCTTTGCAAAGCAAGGTTTCGAAGCAACTTCTGTACAGCAGATAACCGAGCATGCGGGTATATCCAAAGGTGCTTTTTACTTATCTTTCAAGTCAAAGGACGAATTGATCATCGGACTGATTGATCACTTTATGCTGGAATTCATCTCAAATATTGACCATGTAGTCAAAAATCATAGCAATAATAAAAACCTATTAAGTGAATTTTATAAAGCAGCGTTTCATTCTTTTCAAAAGCATTCTGATTTCGCCAAAATTTTTATTAAAGAGCAATCTCAAACCGTTAACGAAGAACTCCTAACTAAAATGCATCACTATGACAAACTATTTGATAAAATCATATTAGGAATGTTAGAACGGTTATATGGCGAGGAAGTCAGACATACAAAATATGATCTCATTTATTGTGTTAAAGGCTTTTTCCATACGTATTCACACTTATTTTTGTTCTTTAACGTCCCTCAGGATATAACGAGATTAAGTCGTTCACTTGCAGAAAAAACAGCATTGCTTGCCAAACATGCTGAGACGACTTTTATAACAGATGAGCTATACCATACGTTTAACGAACCGGTAAATGAAATCCAAAATAAAGAGCAGCTACTTGAAATGATTGACCAAAAGTTAGAAGAAATCAATGATCCAACAATAAAAGAATCTTTCATTCTTCTAAAACAGCATGTAATCGAACCTAACCTCAGTCCGGCAATTGCAAAAGGGTTGACCTTAAACCTAAAAAATCATGCAGAATGTAAACAGATTTCATATTTGCTTCAGCAATATCTGGAGCTATAGACGGAAAAAATCCTCCCGTTACAGGAGGATTTTTGTTTTATCTCTTTTTAAGTTCTTCAACGATTAGTTTATTGACTAACGGCGGGTTTGCTTTCCCTTTTGTTTCTTTCATCACTTGTCCAACAAGGAAGCCAACTGCCTTCTCTTTGCCGTCTTTATAGTCGGCAACAGATTGCTCGTTTGCATCCAGAATCTTCACGACGATTTCACGGATTGCGCCTTCGTCTGAAATCTGTACAAGACCTTTTTCTTTTACAATTTTCTCTGCTTCTCCACCGTTTTCAATCAATTCTTTGAAAACAGTCTTCGCAATCTTATTCGAGATTGTTCCGTTTGAGATCAGCTTGATCATGCCAGCAAGCCCTTCAGCAGTTAGAGCCGTTTGATAGAGCTCTCTGCCTTCGTTGTTTAAGTATGCACTCACTTCACCCATGATCCAGTTGGATGCTTGCTTCGCATCTGCACCAGCTGTAATCGTTGCTTCAAAGAAATCTGCCATCTCTTTCGTCATCGTTAGAACCTTCGCATCGTACTCTGGCAGTCCGAAGTCACCTACATAACGCTTTTGGCGTGCATCCGGAAGTTCAGGAATGTCAGACTTCACACGGTCCATCCACTCTTCATCAATAAAAATGGACACAAGGTCAGGCTCTGGGAAATAGCGATAGTCGTCAGATCCTTCTTTTACACGCATCAAGATTGTCGTTTTGGTCGCTTCGTCATATCGGCGAGTCTCTTGAAGGATCTCTCCTCCAGCAGAAACCACTTCACGCTGGCGCTTTTCTTCGTGCTCCAGTCCCTTTTGAACAAAAGCAAATGAGTTTAAGTTCTTAAGCTCTGCCTTTGTTCCGAACTTCTCCTGTCCAACTGGACGGATCGAGATGTTCGCGTCACAGCGCAACGAACCTTCTTCCATTTTACAATCCGACACACCTGTATATTGAATGATCGCTTTTAGCTTTTCTAAATACGCGTAAGCTTCTTCAGGCGTACCAATATCGGGCTCCGATACGATCTCAACAAGTGGTGTTCCCTGACGGTTCAAGTCAACGAGGGAGCCGTCTGCTGTATGCGTCAGCTTTCCAGCATCTTCTTCCATGTGGATCCGCGTGATGCCGATCTTCTTTTTATTACCGCCAACTTCAATCTCAATCCAGCCGTGTTCACCGATTGGCTTATCAAACTGTGACACTTGATACGCTTTCGGATTGTCTGGGTAAAAGTAGTTTTTACGGTCAAATTTTGTTTCTCTATTGATTTCGCAGTTAAGTGCAAGTGCAGCACGCATTGCAAAATCTACTGCTTGGTGGTTCACAACAGGCAGCACACCAGGATGTCCTAAGCAGATCGGACATACATTCGTGTTCGGCGGAGCACCAAAGTTTGTAGAACAGCCGCAGAAAATCTTAGAGTTTGTTTTTAATTCTACGTGTACTTCTAATCCAATTATCGTTTCAAATCCGCTCATTTTCTGCACCCCCTACAGCTTCGGCTTTTCTTTATGATGATCTGTTGCCTGTTCAAACGCATGTGCCACACGATAAATCGTGCTCTCGTCAAAGTGTTTCCCAATAATCTGAAGACCGATCGGCAACCCGTCAGAGAAACCGCATGGTACGGAAATCGCCGGCACACCTGCTAAGTTAACTGGAATGGTTAAGATATCGTTCATGTACATGGTTAACGGATCTTTTGTCATAGAACCACACTTAAACGATGCAGATGGTGTTGTAGGCCCAATAATGACATCGTATTTTTCGAAAATGTTCGTAAAATCTTCTTTAATAAGCGTGCGTACTTTTTGTGCTTTTTTATAATAAGCATCATAGTAGCCAGAGCTTAACGCAAATGTTCCAAGCATGATGCGGCGTTTTACTTCCTCACCAAACCCTTCACTTCTGGACTGCTTGTACATCTCGATCAAGTTATCGCTATTGTCTGAACGCAAGCCATAACGAACACCATCAAAGCGAGAAAGGTTAGCAGATGCCTCAGATGATGAGAGCAAGTAATACGTTGCAAGTGCATAACGCGAGTGCGGAAGAGATACTTCTTCCCATGTTGCACCAAGCCCTTCTAGCACCTTCAACGCTTCCATGATGCGTTCTTTAACGCCAGGCTCTACACCCTCCCCAAGATATTCCTTTGGCACAGCAATCTTAAGCCCTTTTACATCACCTGTAAAAGAAGCAAGGTAATCCGGAATATCTACTTTTGCAGAAGTCGAATCCATCGGGTCATTTCCTGCGATAGCTTGCAGCAAGTATGCATTGTCTTCAACGTTTCGCGTTACCGGACCGATCTGGTCTAGAGAAGACGCAAACGCGACTAATCCGTAACGAGAAACAAGTCCGTATGTTGGCTTCAATCCAACAACACCACAGAATGCAGCTGGCTGACGGATGGATCCGCCTGTATCAGACCCTAGTGAGAAAAGAACTTCTCCCGCAGAAACGGACGCCGCAGACGCACCTGAAGAACCGCCTGGTACACAAGAGAGGTCCCATGGGTTATGTGTCGGGTGGAATCCTGAGTTTTCGTTCGATGATCCCATCGCAAACTCGTCCATGTTCAATTTCCCGATCGTGATCGTGTCTGCTTGATTTAGACGCTCAACAACGGTTGCATCATAAATGGGTTCAAAGTTTTCTAGAATTCGAGACGCACATGTTGTACGGATTCCTTTTGTTACGATGTTATCCTTAATTCCGATCGGCATACCAAATAACAGTCCTCTGTCAGCACCGGAAACAAGCTTCTCATCTAATTGTTTAGCCTTAATGCGGCTGTATTCTTCATTTAATGTTAAAAATGCTTTTACCTTGCCATCTACTTGATGAATGCGATCAAATGTTGCATCCAAAATGTCAGTTACACTCAATTCTTTTGTATGTAATAACTGATGCAGTTCTGAGATCTTTTTATCTAAAATCGACATACGTGGTCTTTCCTCCTACTCCAAAATGTTCGGAACTTTAAACTGGCCGTCCTTTTGTGCTGGCGCATTTTTCATCGCCTCATCTACAGATACAGAATTTCTTACTTCATCTTCACGAAGGACATTCTTCAGTTCCAATACGTGTGTAGTCGGCTCCACGTTATCTGTGTCAAGTTCGTTTAATTCTTCGGCAAACCCGATAATTTTATCTAATTGTTCAGTCAGCAGTTCGGCTTCCTCTTCCGTAACGGCCAACCGGGCTAAATGAGCCACGTGCTTCACTTGTTCTTTTGAAATTCGAGACAAGCATGCCACCTCCAAGACTTTCTTATACGAAAAGTATTATTCTGATGATAACAAAAAGCTTGCCCTGTAAGCAACTTGAGGAGGAAAGATTCACGGAATTGAGTTATTTTTAGGTGGTTTTTATGGGGAATGAAAAAAGAATCTACTCATAATAGCAGATTCTTTCTAAATGTACTTAAATTCCCCACTCATGAAGCTCTAAGCGTCGAACTCCTTCTTTTACGTAGGGATCTTCTTGTGCTAGGTTTTGGGCTTCGTCCAGTGACTCTGCTTTGTAAACCACCATGCCGCCTGCTCCGTCTAAGAATGGTCCTTTTAAGTGAACCTTATCTTGTGCCACAAGTTCCGCTAAGTAATCTAGGTGTGCCTGACGAAATTCTTGATTAAGCTCAGGCTTTTCCATATGTAAAATTGCTGCAAAATATCCCATGTGTGTTCCCTCCTTATTTGTTATGTTCATCTTACTACATCGTGTGGAACACCAAAAGAAAAACACCCGGTAGCTTGACCGAATGCTTTAGTCTTTTCCGTAGCTCGAATCTTTTGTCGGATGCCGGAGCATGGCTTCTTTTGGCGGTGCCTTCTTCTCAATGAGATCGCGGTTCATGTTCGTGTTCCAGCCGATATCGTTGGTCGGATGCACCCACTCTTCACCTGCCATAACTTCAGGATCCGTGTCCGTGCTCCAGTTGTTTAGAGGAGAGTTAGACGAATCGTAGAAGCTATCTCCGATTACTACACCATGTTCGTTTATAAAAGGCTTTTGCATCTTCATATCTGTCTCCTTGAAGTCTGGAGAACTGATCTGATGGGGCATCGTTTCATCAAGATCGACTTCGGGAAGACTCTTCTTTTGCTTTTTATCTTTTGACATCTTCACACCTGCTTCCATATCGTTATACGATTAACTTCTCCTGAAGCGGGCTGTATAATCCATTTTTTGTTTGCCGATTGGGTGAAGACTTATAAATATTTTTGAGGACTTATAAACAAATTTCATGACTTATAAAATGTTTTCAAGACTTATAAATTCTGAAGAAGAGTTATAAATAAAGTTTCTCCACATAAAAAACCCTTTCTCAGTCGAGAAAGGGCCACATATTTTGCAATTAAAGTGTTTCTGAAGTTGTTTTTGCTTGCATGTGCAGTGTCAGGTAGTCTGGTCCGCCTGCTTTTGAGTCAGTTCCAGACATGTTGAATCCGCCAAACGGCTGGTATCCAACAATCGCACCCGTACATCCACGGTTGATGTAGAAGTTACCTACGTGGAACTCTTCACGTGCGCGTTCGATGTGCTCACGGTTGTTAGAAAGAAGTGCCCCTGTAAGACCGTAATCTGTGTTGTTCGCAATTTCCATCATGTGATCGAAGTCACGCGCTTTACACACAGCTACAACTGGTCCAAAGATTTCTTCTTGCATCAAGCGAGCTTTTTCATCAACATCTGCAAAGATTGTCGGCTGGATGAAGTAACCTTTAGAGTCGTCGCCTTCTCCACCAGTCATCAGACGGCCTTCTTCTTTACCAATTTCAATATATTTCATGATTTTGTTGAAAGAAGCTTGATCGATTACTGGCCCCATGTAAGTTCCAACTTCTTCAGGGTTGCCCATTGTTAAAGTCTTAGTAAGAGCTACAGCTTTTTCTAACACTTCGTCATACACGTCTTGGTGGATAACTGCACGAGATCCAGCAGAACATTTTTGTCCAGAGAATCCAAATGCAGAGTAAACGATTGAGCTAGCTGCTAGTTCAAGATCAGCATCACGGTCAACCACAACTGTATCTTTTCCGCCCATTTCAGCAATTACACGCTTCAGCCAGATTTGGCCAGGGTGTACTTTCGCTGCACGCTCATAGATACGGCAGCCAACTTCACGAGAACCTGTGAAGGATACGAAACGTGTTTTCGGGTGGTCTACTAGGTAGTCACCGATTTCTGCACCGCTTCCTGGTACGAAGTTAAGTACGCCTGCAGGAAGTCCTGCTTCTTCCATAACTTGAACAAACATCGCTGCGATAATTGGAGTTGAGTTTGCTGGCTTCAACAATACTGTGTTACCAGAAACAAACGCAGCTGCCGCTGTACCTGCCATAATGGCAAACGGGAAGTTGAATGGAGAGATAACGATACCTACTCCAAGTGGAATATAGTTAAATTTATTGATTTCGCCTTCGCGGCTTACTACTGGTTGTCCAGCTTTAAGCTTGATCGCTTGGCGTGCATAGTATTCTAAAAAGTCGATTGCTTCAGCTGTATCAGCGTCTGCTTCTTTCCATGGCTTACCTGCTTCTTTTGTAAGCATAGCGGAGAATTCATATTTACGGCGGCGGATGATCGCTGCTGCACGGAACAAGATGTTCGCGCGGTGCTCAGGATCCCACTTTTTCCAAGATTCAAAAGCAGTTAATGCAGCTTGCATCGCTTGCTCAGCATGATCTTGAGTCGCTTTAGAAACAGATCCAATCACTTCTTCTTTGTTAGCTGGATTTATAGAAACAATCTTCTCATCTGTTGTGATTTTTTCACTGCCGATAACAAGTGGAAACTCTGTACCAAGCTTTGAGTTAATAAGCTTTAAGCCTGCTTCATAAGCTTCCTTGTTTGCAGAAACTGAAAAATCCATAAATGGTTCATGACGGTATTCACGTGTCATAATAAATTCCCCTCCTATTAAAGCGTTTTCATTATTGGGTTTCCCACGTTCATTCTACATGAACATGACGTATAGTTCAAACAAACTGACAATAGTCAGAATTCTTTATTTTCAACGGATGAGACCCCTTTTGCATCTTCTTTCTTTATGATGAATGATTAGTATATTTTTGTGCGTTTTAAGATGAAATTTGAGGTGAAGGACGAATAAATATAAATTGCCTTCTATGGGAAGTTTTTTGCCAATTTACATTGCAACTTCTTTTGACAGTGAATGATTTCCGTTCAGGCTGCCGGTTTCCGCGAGGCAGGCGGTGAGCCACATTCGTACGTTTCACGTATAAGTGTCTCACCTGCCCGCCTGTCCTAGCCGAGAGTCTCACACCTTCCACTACAATCATTAATCATTGAAGACAACATTTGAAAGTAACAATCTTTTAGAAAAGATCGTTTATTTGTTACACATTCGCCAAGCTGTATAAAGGTTGTACGCACATCCAGGTGTTTTTCATGCACCATGGGGAATCATCTGCTTATTAGAAAACCCACTGACCTCTAGATCAGCGGGCTTTCCATAAACTTATTTACGATAAATATGCACGAACGGCTCTTCTTGCGTTGATTGATCTTTCACGATAAGTGCTTCTGGCTGATCAACAGCTGAGCCAATATACACTTCTACTGGAACGTTCGGCAGCTCTCCCAGCGCGGAAGTGGCAACAAACTGGGTAAAGGAGATAATTTCTGCCTTACCGCGGAACTGGACGGGAATTTCGATCGTCATACGCTCTAAGTTTCCGTTCTTGTAAAATCCTTTTCCGATTACACCGATAAAGTTCGGGAAGTATTCTTGAACTTTTGATTTAAAAGTCGTGAACTTCTCATAGTCATTTCGTTTCTTTTTAGAAGCCGTATCTGACGGGAATAACACGTAGTCTTCATCCACGTCTTCCCATGAACTGATCGAGCTGCTTCCTTTTTTCACAACACCTGAGGCAAAAAAGTTTCCTGGAGTTACAGAGTCACGCTCTTCTTCTTGATAAAGAGCAAAAACGATCGGCACATCCTTTAATTTTGGATCTGTACGCAAACGGCTAGCCACTTGTCCAGCAATCTTCTGCGCTTCTTGTTTTACCTTTGCCCGTTCTAGCTTTATTTCACCAGGATAGATCAAGCCATCTTTGTTTACATTGTAATAATACGTTGAGTTAAACGACAAACCGATCACGACACCGCCAAGCTTAACTTTGCCGTCACCGCTTTGAACAAGATAATTATGCTCAAGCACATAAGAAAGATACTTTGGGCTATTTTTGTTTGCTTCAAGCATCTTATCCACATATGCACTATCACTTTCGTCCACGTTTGCACTTAGTTTAGGATTTAGACCCTCTTGCTCAAACTCGCTCTTGCTTTTGCCTGGTTTCTCATCAGCTCTTCTCAGCCAGTTTGTTACTGTTGGCTCATTGAGAAACTGTCCTTCTTGGAAAAAATATTTGTCCGTGTTGAACGTGTCTTGTGCGATGCGCATTAAGCCCATTTCAAATTCGTTAATATCTAGACGGTTATCAACACCAAAGCGAATTACACCACGGGCTCCACCTGGTTCGAACGGAAAAATACTGCGATAGTACTTTTCACCAGTGTTAATCTCCCCTGTAATAATCGCTTTCTCTTCTTTCTTCCCCTTTTCCTGCACGACTTTTTCTTCTTTTTCCAGCTCATCTTTCCCCAAACAGCCAGTTAAAACAAGTACAGTGCTTAAGAAAAGGAGTCCAACCCGTTTCATCATTACGGACACTCCTCTAATATTGTTGGTTAGCTCTCGCCAATCTTATTTGTTAAGCTCGTCCACCAATTTTTGCTCATCCCATATTTCAATGCCTAGTGTCTTCGCTTTATCAAGCTTAGAACCTGCATCTTCTCCAGCGATCAGCATATCTGTATTCTTACTTACGCTTCCGGTCACTTTTGCTCCTAATCGCTCTAGTTGCTCCTTCGCCTCATTACGGGTTAATATCGAAAGCTTACCTGTTAATACGACTGTTTTCCCCGCGAACGGTGTATCCAAATCCTCAACCTTTACGAGCTTTGGCCCTTTATACTCCATGTTCATGCCGAGGTCACGCAATTCTTCCATCAGTTCTTTTACTTCGGGCTTTGAGAAATAAAGGACAATCGAGTCAGCCATCTTTTCACCGATCTCTTCTACTGCTAGAAGCTCTTCTTTAGAAGCTGTCATCAAAGCATCCATGTATTCAAAACGCTGTGCGATTGTTTTTGCGGCTTTTGCTCCAACATGTCGGATCCCTAGGCCGAAAAGAAGGCGCTCTAAAGAGTTTTCCTTCGACTTTTCAATGGCAGCAAGCAGATTGTCAACTGACTTCTCACCCATACGTTCTAATTCTAACAGTTTATCTCGCTTTAGCTTGAATAAATCTGCAAAGTTCTCAATTAATTTTTCTTTAAAAAGCTGTGCGACTACCTTTTCACCAAGTCCGTCAATGTTCATCGCATTGCGGGAAACGAAATGGATAAATCCTTCTCGAATCTGTGCCGGACACTGTGGATTTAAGCATCGCAATGCTACTTCACCGTCTAATCGCTCGAGTTTGCTGTCGCATTCTGGACACTCTGTCGGCATATTAAAGTCAGTTTCTTCACCCGTACGGCGCTCCGTGATCACATTAACGACTTCAGGTATGATGTCTCCTGCTTTTTTTACGACTACATAATCACCGATCTTGATATCTTTTTCGCGAATCAAGTCTTCATTATGTAAGGAAGCACGCTTAACCGTCGTTCCCGCTACTAAAACAGGCTGCAGCAATGCAGTCGGGGTTACAACACCTGTTCGGCCGACATTCAACTCGATTCCTTCAAGCTTAGTCACCACTTCTTCAGCAGGAAACTTATACGCAATCGCCCATCGCGGGTTTTTCGCAGTAAAGCCTAATTCCTCTTGCTGATACAATGAATTGACTTTAATTACGATCCCGTCGATCTCATACGGAAGGTCTGGACGCTTCTCCTGCCAGCTGTTCACATACTCAATCACTTCTTCAATAGTATTACACTTTTTCCACTCAGGGTTTGTTTTAAAACCTAATTGGCTTAAGTACGTTAAGCTTTCGTCATGCGAATCGACCGAATGGCCTTCGAGTCTTCCAACACCATAAAGAAAAATATCAAGGTTACGGCTTGCAGCAATTTTTGGATCAAGCTGACGCAATGAGCCAGCTGCGGCATTTCTTGGGTTCGCAAAAAGCTCTTGTCCTTCTTCTTCTCTGTGGGCATTCAGCTTTTGAAAAGACTTTTTCGGCATGAAGGCCTCACCGCGCACTTCAAGCATCACCGGGTCTTTCAGCTTAAAGGGAATAGAGCGGATCGTTTTTAAGTTATTCGTAATATCCTCACCGATTGTGCCGTCACCGCGCGTAGCACCTCTTATAAATCGGCCATCTTCATAAGTAAGAGAAACGGCTAATCCATCAATTTTCAATTCAGCCACATAGGAAACATTAGAACCAACGCCATCTCGCACACGTCTGTCAAAATCACGAAGATCCTGATCGTTAAAGGCATTGCCGAGACTCAACATGGGTACCGTATGCTCCACTTTTTCAAAAAAGTCCAAAACAGCACCGCCTACACGGGATGTAGGCGAATGCTCGTCATGAAGTTCTGGATGATTGTTTTCAAGTTCGATCAGCTCTTTCATCAGCTGATCATATTCAGCATCAGGTACTGACGGTTTGTCGAGTACATGATATTCGTAATTGTATTTTTCAAGCATGTCCCGGAGTTCCAGGATGCGTTTCTTTGCATGTTCTTCGTTCAACCCGTTCCACTCCTTCTCTTCTTATGCTTTTTCGATCGGGGCAAATTTAGCAAGCAGTCTTTTCACACCAACCGGTTGAGGGAATGCAATATCAAGTTCGAGTGAGTCGCCTTCACCACGCATGCTCACAACCGTTCCTGTTTCCCACTTACGGTGTTTGACTTTGTCGCCTACTCTCCATTCCAGTTTTTCCCCTCCAGAAGATTGGTAGACAGGTGTAACCATTTTCTTTTTTGGTGCCATGAATGAAGGCGTTGATCCTCCGCCTGAGCGGGCACCGGCACCCCAAGGAACAGAAGGTCTTTCTTTTACTTCTGACTCAATAAGATCGCTAGGAATTTCAGCGATAAAACGGGATTCCGGATTCGTCGTCGTACGACCATAGAGCGTACGCATTCTAGCATTGGTTAAGAAGAGCTCTTCTTCGGCACGCGTGATTCCAACATAAGCTAGGCGGCGTTCTTCTTCCATCTCATTTTCTTCAAAAAGTGCACGGCTATGAGGGAATACGCCTTCTTCAAGTCCCATTAAGAAAACAACCGGGAACTCTAAACCTTTTGCCGAGTGAAGGGTCATAAGCACAACCGATTCCTTAGGCTTATCATCTGCTGCATCTTCATCAAGCTTATCGATATCCGCAACAAGTGCTAAGTCTGTTAAGAAAGCAATCAGCGATTTGTCTTCCTGCTTTTTTTCAAAGTCTTGTGTTACGGAAATAAACTCGTCGATGTTCTCTAGACGGCTTTGTGCTTCAATCGTTTTCTCCGCTTTTAGTGCGTCACGATAGCCAGTCTTCGTTAGCACTTCTTCTGTCAGTTCTGTTACAGATAGATACTCCTGCTGACGTGTCCAGTTCGTTACAAATTCAGAGAACTCTCGTAAAGCATTCGTTGCACGAGCACTTAAACCGATCTGCTCGACTTCTTGCAAGGCTTGATACATGGATAAATCATTATTTGCTGCATATTGCGCCACTTTATCCATGGAGGATGCACCAATACCACGTTTCGGTACATTTACGATACGCTGAAGTGAAATGTCATCGTCAGGATTCGAAATAAGACGCAGATAGGCCAAGATATCTTTGATTTCTTTTCTGTCATAGAACTTTGTGCCGCCGACGATGTTGTAAGGAATGTTTGACTTGATCAAAACTTCCTCGATAACACGGGACTGAGCATTCGTACGATACAAAATGGCAATGTCATTATACGAGCGGTTACCAGAAGTTACAGCTTCACGAATCTTGCCTGTTACGTAATAGCTCTCGCCTTGTTCATCGTCACCTTGATAATACGTGATACTCGCCCCATCCGTATTATCTGTCCATAGATTCTTCGGCTTACGGTTCATATTGTTTTCGATTACTTTATTTGCGGCTTGAAGTATCTTTTTTGTAGAACGATAGTTTTGCTCTAAAAGAATCACTTCAGCATCGTTGTAATCTTTTTCAAACGATAGGATGTTCGCGATATCAGCACCGCGCCAGCCGTAGATCGACTGATCAGAGTCCCCTACAACACAAAGGTTACGGAATCGGTCAGCGAGCATCTTAACAAGCATATATTGCGCGCGGTTCGTATCTTGATACTCATCCACGTGGATATATTGAAACTTG
This sequence comes from Fictibacillus phosphorivorans, assembly GCF_001619875.1. GTDB lineage: Bacteria > Bacillota > Bacilli > Bacillales > Fictibacillaceae > Fictibacillus > Fictibacillus phosphorivorans_B. Next base: position 25,045 of record NZ_LRFC01000034.1, on the reverse strand, counting down.
CGCTGGTAAAACTCAAGCACTTCAGGAACTTTTGCAAAAAGGTGGATCGTTGTCATAATCAGGTCGTCAAAATCCAAGGCCTGATTCTTTCTTAAACGCTTTTCATAGCCTTCATAAACTTCACTCACAACACCCTCAAAATGGCCGTTTGCCACCTTTGCAAAATCCGCTGCCGTTTTCAGTTCATTTTTTAGTGAGGAGATGGCACTTAAGATCCCGCGAGGCTCGTACTTTTTCGGATCATAGTTAAGATCTTTCAACACCGCCTTTACAACGGACAATTGATCTGTTGCATCCAAAATCGTAAAGTTACGGTTAATTCCGATTCGATCGATATCGCGTCGTAAAATACGAACACACATGGAGTGGAACGTAGAGATCCAAATCTCTTCTGCTACTGGTCCAGTGATCTTCGCAACCCTTTCCTTCATCTCTCGTGCTGCTTTATTCGTAAACGTGATTGCCAAGATGTTCCATGGTGCCACTTCTTTTTCCATCATTAAATAAGCGATGCGATGAGTTAACACTCTCGTCTTGCCGCTTCCCGCTCCAGCCATCAATAGCAATGGCCCGTCTGTATGTTTTACCGCTGCTTTTTGCTCAGGATTCAGTCCTGTTAACAGCTTTTCAATCATTTGATGCATACTCATTTCCTCTTCACCGCCCGAACGTATATTCTTATTTTATTTTCACTCATTTTGGGGTTTTTATCAACTTTTATCCTTAACTGCATGAACCGTTTCAATAGCTGCGTTTAGATCGTCATAGATGATGTTTCCGACAACTACCGTGTCAGCGTATTCTGCCATCTCACCCGCTTGCTCAGCTGATGTGATTCCGCCGCCATAATAGAGAACCGTATGTTCAAGCACGCGCTTAACTTTTTTTACAAGATCAACATCACCATACGTACCGCTGTATTCCAAATAAAAGATCGGAAGCTTAAACATTTTCTCGGCCAAGCGGGCATATGCTACAACATCATCTGCTGATAGACTCGCATCAGCATTCGAACGCTCAGCTGCCGTACAATCCGGGTTTAAGATGCAGTATCCTTCAGTAAGGATCTCGTCCCAGTTCATAATGTCACCGAATTCTTTTAACGCCTGCATGTGAAGACCTGTTATGAAGTTAGGATCCTTCGCATTTAATACAGTAGGTATATAGTAAAAATCGAATCCTGGTGTAAGTGATTCAATGTTGGAGACTTCAAGCACACAAGGAACCGCATATCTGCGTATGCGAGACATAAGGTCCAAAGTATTATCAAGCGTAACCCCAAGAGATCCGCCAACGATAACAGCATCTGTTCCGCTCTCACAAATCAATTCAAGGTCGCTGTCAGAGAGCTCTTTATCTGGGTCAAGCTTAAACACATGCTTCCATTTTTGATAATCAAACATTGTGTTCTTCCTTTCCTATTTAAAACAACCCGTGCCTGCTATTACAACAGGCCGATTCTGTACTTCTGCATTATATCAAAAATAAAGTTCTCACTCTATGATTCATCATGTGGAAAGATTGTGAAGTTCATACTCGTTTTTAGGAGGAATGCCTGTGCTTATGTGGCATATTGACGATGAAATCATGCTAAAGCAAGCAGACATTAAAGAATCAGCGAACATTTATAGACTGCTCGAGCATTCTCGGCGGCATCTTGGCCCGTGGATCAGCTGGGTGGATTATACACAGTCACAAAGTGAAATGAAACAGTTTATTAAAACAGTAAATAAAAAGATGAAAGAACAAACAGATGTAGTTCTGTTTATTTGGTATCGCGGACAAGTAGCAGGATCTGTCGCTTTGTATGATATAAAATGGCACAACCAGTCAGGCATGCTCGGTTATTGGGTCGGCGCAGGGTTTGAGGGGCACGGAATCGCTCAGCGTGCAGTAAGAGGAATGCTTATGTATGCGTATTATACGTTAATGCTGAACCGCATAGAGCTCAGGGCAGCCGTTCAAAATGAAAAAAGCATCAAGCTCGCCCACCGTCTAGGCTTTCAGGCAGAAGGCGTAGTCCGGCAGGCTGAATGGATTCGCGGAAACTGCCGCGACCAAGTCCAAATGAGCTTGATGAAAAATGAATTTAATTAAATTAGATTTCAGGATTTAAAACGTAAGAAACGTAATTCTTTGCGCTTTGTTGCACTGAATCCTCTGATGCGCGAATTGCACTATGAAATACGAATGGAGTAATGTAACGCGTTCCGATTAAATTAGAAGTCGCTTGAAAAGGACGCAGCAACTCACTAATCGTATAATGATTGTAGCCACCTGCTTGATAAGAGAAGTCTGGACCTCCCGTAGAAATGGCAATGACAAACTCTTTTCCGTGAAGGTTATCCCCGCCTGGACCATATGCCCATCCATATAAAAGCACTGCATCTTGCCATTCTTTTAATAGTGACGGTGAGCTGTACCAGTAGAACGGAAATTGAAGTACGATGCGATCGTGCTCAAAAAGCATGCGCTGTTCTTCTTCAACATTTACTTTTCCATCCGGATATAGATCATAAAGTTTGCGTACTGTTACATGCTCTTGCTTTTCGATTTCTTCAGCCCAGCGTTTGTTTACCGTTGATGTTTCAAGGTTTGGATGCGCGATGATAACTAGTGTTTTTTTCATTTGTAAGTCTCCTTTATGAAATAATTATTTAGTAGTAATTACATTTGGTTGTACAAACAACTATAACTGTAAAGAGAGCTCATTTAAGAATCGAGCTGCCCTGCTGCAAGATGCGTAGCTTTTGTTAGTGCTTTTCCTTCTTCTTCACCTAAAATATCCGAGTAGTTTCGGAATAAGTCCTTCCACGCTTTTTCGAGTTCTCTCTGGATCTCAGTGCCAGCTTCTGTTGGATGGATGTGAGACATCTTTCCTTGCACTTTGCGCTCTGCAAGTCCTTTAACGACAAGCTTATCTACAAAACGCGTAATCGTACTAGGTGTCATGTGAAGTTCCTCCGCCAGTTCCGATTGTGTAATTCCAGGCTTGTTGTTCACAAGCATCATCAGAAAACCATGTGTAGGAGATATCCCAGTCGGCCTAAACGATTCCTCTGCCATTTTCGTGATAACGCGAGATAGTTTGTTCACGGTAAAATATAAGCAGTTTTCTAGATACTTTTCGGGCATATGTAGCACCTCTTTTACGTTTTAATTGTTGTTTGTACATACAACTATAGTGTTTGTAGAGTAAGAAGTCAATAAAAATACAACGATCTGAACACTTTCCGCTAAAAAACAGCGTAAAAAAATATAAGCTGTAATGGTAGTTCAACTACAAGCAAATTAGGTAGCTTGGCTGATGCCAAGCTTAATTATCATTCGTTTAAGTAGCTTTACAGGGTTTGAAACTAGCGTATAGAGCTTGAATCCATAAATTTAAGTCGTGAATCAAAAAGTTTTGGCGTTGAATCCACGAGTTTTACTGTTCAATCCACGAGTTTCGGCCTTCAATCCACAAATTTGGGCCATTTAACCACGAGTCTACAATCCTCGACACCTATCGACACCGCGATCCAACCTTCCAAACAATACAGCACTTACACCAGTCAGTCACCGACCACCAAAACGAAAAAAAACCGCCCGCAGGCAGGTTTTTTTCATTATTTCGCTTCTTCCTCTTCATGAACGCGATCGAGCACCATTGCATAAGCGTCGTTTCCGAAATTCAAACAGCGTTTTACGCGTGAGATGGTTGCTGTGCTTGCTCCTGTTTCACTCTCGATCTTGTGATACGTCTTTCCTTCACGAAGCATGCGTGCAACTTCAAGTCTTTGCGCCAGAGATTGAATCTCGTTCATGGTACAAAGATCATCAAAAAAGCGATAGCATTCTTCCATATCCTTTAGCGATAGAACAGATTCAAACAGCTGATCTAGCGCTTTTCCTCGCAGTTTATCAATTTGCATGTAACATGCACTCCTTTTTATTGCATCTTAACCGAATCAGCCATACCAATGGGTACGATGTTGATCCATGTTTTACCCGGAACAAACGCTCCGCCGTCAGGAACGATCCTTCCGTTTTCGTTTTTCCACGAAATGTTTTGTGCGACACCATTCTGAATCAGAATAGCATCTCCGCCAGACGTTAAATTGATTTCTCGCCTGCCGGCATCATCAATTACCTTGTGCGCTGCTTCAACAATGAATACATTGCTGACTGTGATTGGCATTTCGGTCTCGCGGTCTATTGTCGGCTCATTGTTGCTGCTTCTCGCGTACGTCTTCTTTTTATCAGAGTACGTAAAACCTACCGTTTCTCCACCTTTATACGAAATCGTTACTTCATTGACTGATTTCCCCTCTATATCTGAAGCACTCTTACTCGTAAGAAACGGAAGCATGTCTAGATCATCAGATTCTTCAGCTCCAATTTTCTGCATCCCTTTTACGATATTTTCATAGGTGATGTAAGAATTGTGAGGTGCTTTTCTAAAGTCGGCCCGTTTAAAAAGACTGCCATCATAGTCCATTCCGTTCAATTGGTCGACTCTGCCGCTATAAAGAATCTCTTTTGCTTCTGGACTGAAGCCATGTGCTACGAATAACGAGTTATAGCCTTCTGAGAGTTCAATATAATAGTCTCTTGCACTCCGGACAGGACCAACCACGTCAGGCATCTCACTTTGGAAAATCGCTAGAAAACGAGTCAGTTCTCCCTCAGCTAATACTTCGTACACAATGTCTGCTTTATGAAGTCCTGATTGAGGTCTTGCTTTCCAGTGGTTGTTTACCATAACAGCAACCGCTCGGTGGTCGACCTCGTTATTTGTTCCTAATCCAGTCAGTGGAAAAACAGAAGTGTACGTTTCTTTTGGTTTATCTTTTTTTGAATCAGATGCTTCGGCTTTATCTACTTTACCGTCCTCTAGCACCTTATTCTTTGCGTCTTTACAGGCAGACAGCGTTAATACTGTGATGATCGCCATCAAGATGATGTACCACTTTTTCATTGGGCTCACTACCTTTGTATCGTATTATTTTGCCCAATCCTTTTCTATATTAACGCATAATCGAAGGAAAGAGTAACCCTTTCTTTTTAACATCGTAAATGCCTCTTTGCGTAATGCGGATGTATGGCAAGTGTGTAGAAGAAAAGAACAGAAGAGAATAGATCGGATCTTCGTACTGATACCCGCGTTCTCTTAGGGCATTTGTCAGTCTTTTTTCTTCTTGCACTAGTTCTTCTATACCAAGATTCGACATTCCTCCCGCTAAAGGAAGTTTTATTTCAGCAACGATCTCGCCTTTCTCAGCGAGTACGATGCCCCCGCCCACTTCTTTCAATCGCTCGAACGCCACTGCCATATCTTTTTTGCTCTTACCAATTATGAGCAAATCTCCGGTGTTGGAATAGGAGCTCGCAAAGCCATACAGATTTTTGGCAAATCCCTTTACGATGGTATTCGTTCTCCACTTTCCATCTTTATCGATCAGCATTAAGAAGCACTCATCCGATTCTTCGTTAATCTCTTCAGAAAAAGGATTGATCGATACATTATATGGCCGAGTGATGACACTATTGTACATTTCTATACCAACGAGCCCTGAAAACTGAAAATCCTCATCATGTAGATCCCATTCGATCTCTCTTTTTCGGATGCCGTGCCCTTCCCAATCAAACGCAAAATCTTTGTCATCACTAACATCTTCACCGTTTTGTTTCATCCATTTCCCTTTAGCCAAAACAGATACCGGAAGGGGATTTTTTGGATCATCCAAAATATTTAAATGCGCCACGCGCCCAGGAGCCACCATTCCAAAAAGGTGATCAAGTCCATAATATCTCGCCACATTATACGAAACCATCATATACGCATCAACTGGATCGATTCCTGCGTCGAGTGCGATCTCCAGCATTTTATCTGTTACACCTTCTTCATAAAATGCTGGAGTTGAACCGTCCGTTGTGAAAAAAATCCGTTCAAAGTTCGTGATGCCTTCTTCCTTCATCTGGCGCAAAAGTTTAGGCAAATCTGGACGAATCGAAGAATAGCGAAGCGATACTTGAAGCCCAGCGTTCAACCGGTCCATCACTTCTGTACCTGTCATCGCCTCGTGATCGCAATCTACCCCAAGCAAAGTCATTGCCGTTAACGTTTTCTCTGATGCACCCGGCAGATGGCCTTCGATCTTTTTACCCGCTTTCTTCGTCTTCAGCATCCAATGGAGAAGCGTATCATCACCTTGCAGCACACGCGGCCAGCTCGTTAATTCTCCGCCTTGAAGAACATAGGGGCTTTCAAGGAGCTGTCTTACCGATTTTTCAGAGAATTGATTCTCTTCTTCTAAAAGCTCGGTTTGTGCGTCATATCTGCACCACCAAAAGAAGTTAGACGGCATATCGTTCACATCTTCCATAAAAGAAAGCGCTTTCGAAATACTCATTTCAAAAAGCAGCATGAAGTTATCTGCTAAGAATACAGATGTACCGCGTTGCAATGCATATCGGGAGAGCGTCTGGGGATTATAAAGTTGAAACGGATGACAATGCGGTTCAATATATCCAGGCACAACAAACTTACCTTCCAGATCCGTAAATTCCGTTCCGGAGTCTTTTGCAGGCAGCTTATCGCCTACATAGACAATGCGGTCTTGAAGTATCCAAATATTAGCCTTTACCCATTTTTTTAAGGCTGTGTTTAAATAAACGGCGTTTGTTAAGACAAGTGACGGTGCCAATTCACCTTGAATGACAGCCACTTGTTTGCGCATTTGCGCTTTTGTCCAAAACGCGATGTGTTGGTTCATGTTGGATCACCTGTCTTCTCTGAAAATTTCGTTTTTTCAAGAATACCATATTCATCAAGCAAATTGGTGAAATTCGAAAGGAGTATCTTTATGAGACAAAATATTGGTTTAGTTAATAGCATGATTCGAATTATTGCCGGCTTAACATTGTTATCGGTATATACGGCAAAACTTACTCGCAAACCATACAAAGAATCGTACATCTTAATGATTTTAATGGCGGCGATGAAAGTAGCAGAAGGAATCGTCCGCTACTGCCCTATGACAGATCTGCTTCACAAAAGCAAAGAAATGAATGATATGGATCTAGGCAATATCGCAAAAGAAGGTTCACCTTTTAATCCTTCTTAAACGGAAGGAGGCACAATATGCCAACTCATTCTATTTTAAAAGGCAACAAGCCGCTTCTTAGCTTATTGGTTGTTGTCTTTATTACTCACCTAGGTTCTTATCTTGTTCTGCCTGTATTACCCATCCTATTAAAAGTAGAAACTGGCTTAACTGCGGCACAGATCGGGTTTACGCTAGCAGTTATCTCCGTTTTCATGCAGGTGGGAAGTGTGGTTGGCGGCGTATCCGCTGACCGTACTGGCAGGCGTTTTATCATTGCCTTAGGTGCTCTTATACGAGCCGGTGGTTTGATTGGTTTCGCCTATTTTTCAACATACTCTCTTATTCTGTTAACTGCTGCGGTTAGTGGTTTAGGGCTTGGTCTTAACGCCCCTTCAACGAAAGCATTCATCTCATCCCTCGTGAAAGCCGACATGAGGTCTACTGCATTTTCACTACGGGGTATTTTTGCAAATATCGGTATGGCCATTGCAGGATTAACCGTGTTTGCTTTGTTTACGAATAATTCGAGACTAATTTTTATTACGGCAGCTGTTATCTATTTAGGCGCGAGCATGATCAGCTGGTTCTTCTTACCGGCGGGCTGCGGGGATGAAAATTGCGGTGAGGTGAAATGGAATGAATACCGGCAAGCGTTAAAAAACATACCCTTTCTCATGTTTGTTATCGCAACGATCTTTGTTTGGGCACTTTACGTTCAGTTCGCTTTAGTGCTTCCGCTTCGAGCAGAAAATGTGCTAGCAAATGGAAAGGCTATCAGCATTATCTGGACCATTAATAGCATCACGGTTATCTTAGTGCAGACCCTTATTACCAAAAACATCATCCGAAACATCCACCCATTAACTGCAGTAGGTCTTGGAACGGTCTGCATCGGTTTATCACTTGGAAGTTTGTACTTTGCAAATACACTGTTTTTCTTCGTATTTGCCGGCCTAATCTTCATCACAGGTGAGATGCTGATCATGCCGACATTGGATACTTCTATTTCTCAGCTTGCAGCAGCGAAGTTTCTTGGGATGTTCTTTGGGTTAGCAAGTGTTTTTACTGGTATTGGTGAAGCGATCGGAAACTCTTTAGGAGGCAGGTTGTTTGAATTTGCTGATGGCGGTCAAAGTGCCGTACCTTATGTAACTTACGCTATAGCCGGTGTTGGAATCTTCGTTGGCATGCAGCTGTTGCGTCGCTGGAAACCATTGTCCATCATCCAGCCGCCTAAACTAACACCAACAGCAGCGCCAAATATTGATGCAGCAACATCACATCCTAATCCAATAGAAGAAGGCTGACAAACAAGCGGGTTTGAGGTCCGCTGTTAGTCAGCCAAAAATTAAAAAAGGAGGTCAAGAGAACCATGAGCTCAGAATACTTAATGGACACTGCATTTCTTTATATTTTGCTTATTGGCGGTATTGTCGCCATCTCGTATGTTTTTATTAAGAAGAAACGTGTGAAATAGCTTTAAACCCGATATCTTTTCGGTAAAATGATCCTTCGCACGTAATCTTCTTCATTTCGGCGTATACCTTTTCTTGTGCTTCACTTAGCGATTTTCCTTTAGAAGCAACTAATAGTATTCTGCCGCCATCTGTTTTTAGAGAATCACCTGCAGATTTCGTACCTGCATGAAATACGCTCGTTTCGTTCAGCATGTTTTGGAGTCCTTCGATCACTTCTGGTTCTGATGATGAGACAGGATATCCGTTAGATGCCAGAACAACGCCAAGTACGGATTCTTCAGACCATTGAAGTTCCGGATTATTGTTGTTTAACAGTGATAATAAAAGCTCCGCTAAATCGTTTTCTAGGCGAGGCAGGATAACCTGTGTTTCAGGATCACCAAAACGCGCGTTAAATTCGATCACCTTTGGACCTTCCTTTGTTAAAATCAAACCTGCATAAAGAATTCCAGTAAACGGTGTTCCTTCTTGTTTCATGGCAGAAACCGTTGGCTGTACAATTTCTTGAATCGCTTTTTGAACAGCGGATTCAGGAATTTGCGGTACAGGAGAATATGCCCCCATTCCCCCTGTGTTCGGACCTTTGTCACCATCATAGGCACGTTTATGATCTTGCGCAATTTCCATCGGCAGTACGATTTCATCATGTACGAATGACATTAATGAAAACTCTTCACCTTCAAGAAATTCTTCAACAACGACTTTTTCACTCGACGCGCCGAAGCGTTTGTCTACCATTAATTCGTAAAGTCCTTCTTCAGCTTCTTTTAATGTTGCAGCTACGATAACACCTTTACCCGCCGCAAGCCCGTCCGCTTTTAATACGATCGGAGCACCTTTTTCCCGCACATAAGAAAGTGCCATATCGTAATCCGTAAACGTTTCAGAAGACGCTGTTGGGATGCCGTACTTTTTCATGAGGTTTTTCGCAAACGATTTTGAGCCTTCGATCTGCGCAGCCTCTTTTGACGGACCAAAAATCACAAGACCTTCTTCTGTAAAACGGTTTACGATACCGTCTAGAAGAGGTACTTCAGGTCCAACGAAAGTCAATCCGATGGTGTTTGTTTTTGCAAAAGATACAAGCTCATCGATGTCGTTTTCTTTTATAGAAACACACGTTGCTTGTTCTGCCATGCCTGGATTTCCTGGTGCAGCAAACACTTGTGTAACACTCGGGCTGTTCGCAAACTTCCACACAAGTGCATGTTCACGTCCACCTTTTCCGATTACAAGAACGTTCATGGATGCTACCTCCTTTTTAAAATATCTAAAACAACTGCAGGATGCTCTTGAAAGCTGTTGATCTCCGTTACAGGTACTCGCTTTCCGCGGGGCAGACGGTGAGCCACATTCGTACGTTTCACGTATAAGTGTCTCACCTGCCCACCTGTCCCGCAGGAGTCTCGCACCTTTCACTCCATTCAACCCATCTTCGAAGAAAAGAAAAAGCTCTATTCTAAAATTTTTATACTTTTAAGGTGTTTTCTTTTCTTCTTCTAGCAAGTTGATTGTAGCGGAAGGTTGCCGACTCCTATGGGACGAGCGGTCAGGTGGAGACTCCTAACGGCGCAAAGCGGCAGGAGGCTCACCGTTCGCCCCATGGAAAGCGTGCAACCTGAAGCGGAAATCAACTACTTTCAGCTAAAGAACCTTCTGTAAAGAATTAATGCTTAAAGTGCCTTACACCCGTGAACACCATCGTTATGCCGTGTTCATCTGCTTTTTTGATCGAATCCTCGTCCTTAATTGATCCGCCTGGCTGGATGATCGCCGTTACACCAGCACGTGCCGCCGCTTCGACGGTGTCATCCATTGGGAAGAAAGCATCTGAGCCAAGTGCAGATCCTTTTGCACGATCGCCCGCTTGTTCGATAGCGATCTTAGCTGCTCCAACACGGTTCATCTGACCTGCCCCAACGCCTACTGTCATTTCATCTTTCGCTAAAACGATCGCGTTTGATTTCACATGCTTTACAACTTTCCAAGCAAGCTTCAGATCTTTCCACTCTTGTTCTGTCGGTTGACGCTTTGTAGGAATCGTTACATTTGCATCGTCTAATCCGAAAACATCTTCATCTTGTACGAGCATTCCGCCAGAAACGGTTGTTATTTTTTTCGCGATGCCATTTCCAGCAGTAAAATCTAATTTTAATAAACGGATGTTCTTCTTTTTCGTCAGAATCTCTAACGCCTCATCTGTAAACGATGGAGCAATAATGATTTCTAGGAAGATCTCGCTTAATTTCTGAGCTGTTTCGGCATCAATTTCAGTGTTAGCGGCAATGATACCTCCGAAGATTGAAACAGGGTCTGCTTCAAAAGCTCTTGTATAAGCTTCAAGAATGGTTGTGCCTGTTCCCACTCCACATGGATTCATATGCTTAACTGCAACAACAGCAGGGTCAGTGAATTCTTTTACGATAGAAAGAGCTGCATCCGCATCATTGATGTTGTTATAGGAGAGCTCTTTTCCATGAAGCTGTTCAGCGTCAGTTAAGGAAAGGGTTGAGCTCAAAGGTGTTGCATAAAAAGCTGCTTTTTGATGAGGGTTCTCACCATAACGAAGATCCTGTTTCTTTTCATATGTTACGGTGAAGGATTCAGGATGCTCTTCTTCAACTGCAGTTGTTAAATATTCAGCAATCAGCGCGTCATATGCTGCAGTATGACGGAATGTTTTCGCTGCAAGTCTGCGGCGTGTCTCTTCGCTCACAGCACCTGCACTTTCAAGTTCACTCGCGACCGTACTGTAATCTTTTGGATCTACAACAACCGTTACATAGGCATGGTTCTTTGCTGCAGAACGAAGCATACTCGGTCCGCCGATATCAATGTTTTCAATCGCATCAGAAAAAGTTGTTCCCTCTTTGGCGATCGTCTCTTTAAACGGATATAAGTTCACGACAACAAGATCAATCGGAGAAATCTCGTTTTCTTGCATCGCGGCTTTATGTGTATCATTGTCACGAACAGCTAGCAGGCCTCCGTGAATCTTAGGATGAAGTGTTTTTACACGTCCGTCCATGATCTCAGGAAAACCAGTCACTTCAGAAATACCGATTACAGGAATACCAGCTTCTTTTAACGCTTTTTTCGTTCCACCTGTAGAGATGATCTCTACACCGTGACTTGCTAGTTTTTCTGCAAAGGGAAGTAATCCTTCTTTGTTTGATACGGAAATGAGTGCTCGTTTAATCGTCATTGTACGATGCCTCCTACGATGTCTTTTTGTACTAGTTTATTAATGATGGCTGGGTACAATTGATGTTCTGCTTTCTGTATACGCTCCTGCAGCGTTGTCTCTGTATCTCCAGGCAAGACCGGAATCTTCACTTGTTCGATAATAGGTCCTGTGTCCATCCCACTGTCTACATAATGAACGGTCACACCTGTTTCTGCAACATTGGCTTCAAGCGCCTGTCCAACAGCATTCTTTCCAGGAAAAGCCGGCAGGTAGGAAGGGTGGATATTGACGATTCTGCCTTCATAAGCGCCTAATAGAACCTCTCCGATCAGTCGCATATAGCCTGCCAATACGATGAACTCCACCCCATACGCTTGCAGCTCACTTACGATTTCTTTTTCAAAATCAGCTTTTGATGCAAAGGTTTTTGGCAGGAACGTAAAAACAGGAATGCCATGCTTTCGTGCACGGTCCACTACTTTTGCTCCTGGTTTATCACACACTAAAAGTTGAATGTCTGCCTGAAGCTCTCCAGCAACAACCGCATCAACGATCGCTTGAAAGTTACTTCCGCTTCCAGAAGCAAATACAGCTATTTTTCTCATTCGATACTTCCTCCACCAAAGATCACACCTTCACCTTGTTTAACACGGCCGATGATATAAGGCTTTTCACCTGTTTCTTCTAAAAGACGGATGATCGGAAGCATATTTTCTTCTGAAACCGAAAGCACCATACCGATTCCCATGTTAAACGTCGTAAACATTTCTTTACGTGTCAGATTACCTTTTTCTTCAATCAGATCAAAAATTGCAGGAACCGGCCATGAACCATAATCGACTTCTGCTGCAAGACCTTCAGGAAGCATACGCGGAATGTTCTCGATAAAACCTCCGCCAGTAATATGTGCAACACCGTTTACTTCGAACTGGTTAAATACTTCAAGCAATGGTTTAACATAAATACGCGTCGGTGTTAAAAGCTCTTCACCAAGTGTCTTAGAGAAGCCCTCGATCTGCTCGTTCAAGTCAAGACCAGCGTCCTCTAATAAAACTTTACGAACAAGAGAAAAACCGTTTGAATGAAGACCGTTTGAAGCAAGTCCGATCAATACATCGTTCTCAGAGATTGAAGACCCGTTAATAAGCTTTGATTTTTCTGCAATCCCCACTGTAAATCCTGCAAGATCATACTCTTCACTGCTATACATGCCAGGCATTTCCGCCGTTTCACCGCCGATGAGTGCACAGCCTGCCTGCTCGCAGCCATCTGCGATTCCTTTTACAATCTGCTCAATCTTCTCAGGGAGAAGTGTGCCGCAAGCAATATAGTCCAGAAAATAAAGCGGCTCCGCTCCTTGCGCTACGATGTCGTTCACACACATTGCAACGGCATCAACACCAATCGTGTCATGCTTATCAGCAGCAAATGCGAGCATCAATTTTGTTCCTACACCATCTGTTCCTGAAACGAGCACAGGCTCTTTATGCGAGAAGCCTGATAGATCGAACATCGCACCAAAACTGCCTAGTCCTGCCAGCACTTCTGGACGCTTTGTTCTGAGCGCATGCTTCTTGATGCGATCGACCGCTTCATAACCTGCTTCGATGTTCACTCCTGCTTGCTTATATGCTTCTGCCATCGTCTTCTCCCCCTTTAAACAAGCTCTTTTTCATATGGTAAAACGGTATCCGGGTAAATTTCCGTTGGATATCGTCCTGTAAAACAAGCTAAACATTGTCCGCAGTTTGGCTCTTCATTGGAGCGCCCGATTCCTTCCATCAGCCCTTCAACTGAAATAAAAGATAAAGAATCAGCTCCGATAATCTCACGGATCTCATCAACCGAATGCTTAGATGCAATCAGTTCTGCACGCTCTGATGTATCGATGCCGTAATAGCACGGATGGGCGATCGGCGGTGCGGTAATCCGCACATGAACCTCTGTCGCGCCCGCGGCACGCAGCATTTTAACAATGCGACGGCTCGTCGTTCCACGTACGATCGAATCATCCACCATGACGACACGCTTGCCTTCTACGATCCCACGAACAGGTGAAAGCTTCATCTTCACACCAAGTTCGCGAAGCTCTTGAGAAGGCTGTATAAACGTTCGGCCAACATAGCGGTTTTTAATTAAACCTATTTCATATGGAATACCAGAAGCTTCTGCATAACCGATTGCGGCTGAAATACTAGAATCAGGAACACCTGTTACAACATCTGCTTCAATCGGAGCTTCTTCATACATCTTTTTCCCAAGGCTTTTACGAGCCGCATGAACGTTAATTCCTTCAATGTTGCTGTCTGGTCGTGAAAAATAAATATATTCCATCGAACACATCGAGCGCTGTACAGACGTTGAGAACGTATCAACCGTAAGACCGTCTTCGTTGATGATGAGAAGCTCTCCTGGCTGCACGTCACGCACGTATGTCGCGCCGACTACATCAAAAGCACACGTTTCAGAAGCGACAACATAAGCGTCACCAAGCATACCTAGTGATAATGGACGCAATCCGTTCGGATCGAGTGCTACCATCATCTCGTTTTCTGTCATCACTAAGAATGCATACGCGCCTTTTAGCATCGTTAATGCGTTTTGCACTTTCTCTTTTAGTGTAAAATAACCGCTCCGTTTGATCAGATGAGCAAGAACTTCTGTATCAGATGTTGTCTGAAAGATGCTTCCTTGCGATTCAAGCTGATGCTTTAACGCGTTCGCATTTACGAGATTACCGTTATGAGCAAGTGCAAGTGAACTCGTTTGGGAACGGAACAATAATGGCTGCACGTTCGCAAGTTCATTGCCGCCAGCCGTTGAATACCGGACATGGCCGATTGCACCATGTCCGATCAATCCTTCTAGTTCACCTTTGCTGAACACATCGTTTACTAAACCGCTTCCTTTATGAATGCGTAAACGCTCACCATCTGTTACAACGATTCCTGCTCCTTCTTGTCCGCGGTGCTGCAGGCTGTGCAGACCATAATACGTTAGCTGTGCGGCATCTGGGTGACCCCAGATCCCGAACACACCACACTCTTCGTTTAAGCCTTTGATGTCAGCAAGCATGGAATCGCTCCTTTCCAGGCGTCTTGCATCTCCTGGAGCGTACAGGATAACAGTTCTTCACCCTGCTCATTATCGATCGCTAGACCGCTCTCAGAACGAACAAAACCTATGATTTTTGCGTCTTTAACTAACTGTTGGAACTCATCTTGATGTTCTGGTTTTACAGTAACTAAGAAACGGGATTGAGATTCTCCGAATAGGCTTCCGATCGGCTCATCTGTCAGTGTAACGCTCGCTCCTACTTTACCGTCCATCACAGACTCAGCAAGTGCTACAGACAACCCGCCTTCTGCCACGTCATGAGCAGATGCGATCAATCCTTTTTGAATCGCTGATAATAGCTCACGCTGTCTTGTTTCTTCAACTTCAAGGTCGATGTGAGGCGCTTTACCGAAAATACGTCCCTCTTTCATCTTTTGAAGCTCACTTCCGCCAAATTCAAGCTTGCTTTCACCGATTAGATAGATGATGTCGCCTGCTTCTTTAAAGCTTTGAGTCACGATGTGCTTCGTGTCTTCGATCAAGCCAACCATACCGATTACTGGTGTCGGGTAAACCGCTACACCATTTGTTTCGTTATAAAGAGACACGTTTCCGCCGATTACTGGCGTTGCAAGCTTGTTGCATGCCGCACTCATACCGTCAGCTGATTTCTCAAGCTGCCAGAAGATCTCTGGCTTTTCAGGATTTCCGTAGTTTAAGCAATCTGTCACAGCAAGCGGCTGTGCACCAGAACATACGAGATTACGAGCTGCTTCAGCGACCGCAATCATGCCACCCACTTCAGGATCAAGGTATAGATAGCGAGAGTTACAGTCTGTTGTCATAGCAAGGGCTTTCTTTGTCCCTCTTATTCTTACAACTGCCGCGTCTGATCCAGGCGCTACAACCGTGTTCGTGCGCACCATGTAGTCATACTGGTTGTAAACCCACTCTTTGCTCGCGATTGTCGGCTGCTTCAACAATGACAGCAAAGTTGATTTGAAGCTAGTAATCTCTGGAATATAATCTTCTTGTGCTTGGAACTCGCCATAATAAGCTGGCTCTTTTGAAGGTTTATGGTAAACTGGCGCATCTTCTGCAAGTGCATCTACCGGTACATCTGCTACGATCTCACCTTGATGAGTGAGGCGCAGTACTTTTTCTTCGATTACCGTCCCAACCGTTACACAATCCAAGTCCCATTTTGCGAAGATCGCCTCCACTTCATGCTCTCGGCCTTTTTCAACGACTAAAAGCATGCGCTCTTGAGATTCAGAAAGCATCATTTCATAGGCTGTCATTCCCGTTTCACGCTGTGGAATCAGGTCAAGGTTCATTTCAATACCCATTCCTGCTTTACTCGCCATCTCTGCAGATGAACTTGTAAGACCTGCTGCACCCATGTCTTGGATTCCAACAAGTGCATCGCAATTGTGAATAAGCTCAAGGCACGCTTCCATAACAAGCTTTTCCATAAAAGGATCTCCAACTTGAACGGCTGGACGCTTCTCTTCTGATGCTTCAGATAGCTCTTCAGATGCAAACGTTGCACCGTGAATTCCGTCACGGCCCGTTTTCGCCCCAACGTACATGACAGAGTTTCCTGCACCTTTTGCTTGACCCTTTTTAATATCCTTATGATCGATCAGACCAACACACATCGCGTTAACGAGCGGATTGCCTTCATAGGAAGAATCGAATTGAACTTCCCCGCCAACAGTCGGAATTCCAATACAGTTGCCATAGCCTGCAATACCTGCTACCACTTGCTCGAACAAATATTTCACGCGTGGTGACTCTAGCTCCCCAAAACGAAGGGAGTTCAGCATCGCAATCGGACGTGCACCCATCGAGAAGACGTCACGAATGATCCCACCAACACCTGTTGCAGCTCCTTGGTAAGGCTCGATCGCTGAAGGATGGTTATGTGATTCGATCTTGAAAACAACCGCTTGACCGTCACCGATATCCACGATTCCAGCACCTTCACCAGGACCTTGAAGTACACGCTCACCCTTTGTCGGAAACTTGCTTAGAACAGGCTTTGAATTTTTGTAAGAACAGTGCTCACTCCACATAACAGAAAACAGTCCTGTTTCTGTCCAGTTAGGAGATCTGCCGATAATCTTTTCTACGAGTTCAAACTCTGAATCACTTAAACCCATTTCACGGTATAATTTTTGCTCTTTAATTTGTGAACTTGTTGGCTCATGTTGCAGCGACATAACGTTCCCTCCAGCTCTTCACAATAGATTGAAATAATTTAAGTCCATCTTTGCTTCCTAAAAGCTCATCAACCGCGCGTTCCGGATGCGGCATCATGCCAAGTACATTGCCTTCTTTATTTGTGATGCCAGCAATGTTTTCAACCGATCCGTTCGGATTATTTTTATACGTGAACACGATCTGATTGTTTGCCTTTAATTCTTCTAACGTCTCTTCATCGCAATAGTAATTGCCTTCACCATGTGCGACTGGAACGGAGATCACTTCTCCTTTTTCGTACTGAGATGTGAAGGTTGTCGCTGCGTTCTCAACGACAAGCTCTTCAGGCTGACAAATGAATTTTAATGATTCATTACGGCGCATCGCTCCTGGAAGAAGTCCTGTTTCCAGTAAGATTTGAAATCCGTTACAAACACCAAGAACTGGTTTTCCTTCACGTGCTGCTTTGACCACTTCTGTCATCACGTTCGAGAATTGTGCGATAGCGCCTGTACGAAGGTAATCTCCATAAGAGAAACCGCCAGGCAATAAAATACCGTCAAATTGATCTAAGTTCGTTGTATCATGCCATACGTACTCAACTTCTGCACCAAGCTCATCTTTTACCGCATGATACATATCTGTGTCACAGTTCGATCCTGGAAAAACGATTACAGCAAACTTCACTGTGCGACAACCTCCTCCACCTCGTATCGGTAGTCTTCAATAACCGGATTCGATAAAAGTTTAGAGCACATGTTCACGATTTTCTCATCTAGATCGTAGTTTCCTTTTTGAAGTGTTAACTCCAGATACTTACCAATACGTACATCTTCAACCTCAGACTGTCCCATTTTGTGAAGCGAGCTCATAACTGCCTTACCTTGTGGATCTAATACACTCTCTCTTAATGTTACATACACCTTTACTTTGTACATGATAGGCCTCCTAGACGTTGTAGTATTTTTTCATAAGCATCAGTTAAACTTCCTAATTCACGGCGGAATACATCTTTATCAAGTTTCTCGTTCGTCTCTGCATCCCATAATCGGCATGTGTCAGGCGAGATCTCGTCAGCGAGCATTAAGTGTCCGTTTGCATCTGTTCCGAACTCCAGCTTGAAATCTACGAGCTTTACGTTTTTCTGAGCAAAATAGGATGTTAACACTTCGTTGATCTGTATAGCTTGTTCTGTTATCTGATTGAGCTGTTCTTTCGACGCCAAATTCATGATATCGATGTGCTCTTCTGTAATAAGCGGATCTCCAAGATCATCGTTTTTGTAATAAAACTCGATGATTGTTCGTGGAAGGATCTGACCCTCAGGAATCCCGGTGCGTTTTGATAAGGAACCGGCAGCAATGTTGCGAACAACCACTTCTAAGGGGATGATGGTCACCTTTTTAACGAGCTGCTCTGTTTCGGATACTCGTTTTACAAAATGAGACTCAATGCCTTTTTCTTTCAAGAGTTCAAAAAGAATAGAAGAGATCTCGTTGTTCAGTCTGCCTTTTCCTGCGATTTCTGCTTTCTTTTCACCGTTGAATGCTGTTGCTGAGTCTTTGTAGCTTACCCAGACCACTTCTTCGTCTGTTGTGCGGTAGATGCGTTTTGCTTTTCCTTCGTACAGCTGCTCTAACTTCTCCATCCTGACCCCTCCGTTATGTGAAGATTACCAATATTCAATCTTTTAAAAAAGGCAAAGAGAAAGAGAGCTCGATATATCACTCTCTTTTTAGTTGAAGTCCTGCAAATAAGCTTGTTTAATCTTTGTAGCTTGAAAGAGGTTGATTTCTGCTCCAAGTACTCGCTTTCCGGGGGGCGTGCGGTGAGCCTCTTAGCGCTCTGCGCTGTTAAGAGTCTCACCTGTCCAGCTACAGCGGCTAGCCCCTCGAGGTCAAAAGTCAAACGGTCATGAAGGCAAAAAACGCCTTCTTAGCCCATTCGCCTTTTGCTTGTCGGGGCTGGACGAGCCGCTTTCGCTTTTCGGACTGCCCCGCTCGTCCCCCAGGAGTCTCGTACCTTCCACTACAATCAACTTTTCAGTGATGTTCAAACATAAAAGATTTACAACTAACCATTTATAAAAGCAATTCTTTTTATATAAAACCCTTTAAAGCCCTAATCTGTCGAAGATCGTGTCTACGTGTGACAGATGATAACTGTAATCAAAGCATTCAGAGATTTCTTCAGGTGTTAATTTTTCTGTGATTTTGTGTTCAGCTTCTACTAATGTTCTGAACTGAACGCCTTCTTCCCAAGCTTGCATCGCTTTTGGCTGTACCGTGTCGTATGCTTCCTCACGTGCCATGCCTTTGTCGATCAGTTTAAGCAGAACGCGCTGCGAGTAGATTAATCCATATGTGCGCTCCATGTTGCGCTTCATGTTTTCTGGGAACACAGTTAAGTTCTTGATGATGTTTCCGAAACGGTTCAGCATGTAGTTCAATGCGATCGTTGCATCTGGTAAGATCACGCGTTCAGCAGATGAATGGGAGATGTCACGCTCATGCCAAAGTGATACGTTCTCATAAGCTGTCATCATATATCCGCGGATTACACGCGCCAATCCTGTCATGTTCTCAGATCCGATCGGGTTGCGTTTATGCGGCATTGCAGACGATCCTTTTTGACCTTTTGCAAAGAACTCTTCCACTTCACGCGTCTCACTCTTTTGAAGTCCGCGCACTTCTGTAGCAAACTTCTCGATGCTTGTTGCGATGAGTGCCAACGTTGACATGTAGTGTGCGTGACGGTCACGCTGCAAGGTTTGTGTGGAGATCGGTGCAGCTTCAAGTCCAAGCTTTTCACACACATATTTTTCAACAAAAGGATCAATGTTTGCATACGTTCCTACCGCTCCAGAAATCTTTCCGAAACGAACCGTATCAGCCGCTTGCTTGAAGCGTTCTACGTTACGCTTCATCTCTTCGTGCCAAAGAGCAAGCTTTAAACCGAACGTTGTTGGCTCAGCATGAACCCCGTGCGTACGTCCCATCATAACTGTATATTTATGTTCCTTCGCTTTTTCTGCAAGAATCTCAACGAAACGATCAAGGTCTTTCGCTAAAATATCGTTTGCCTGCTTTAAAAGGTAAGAAAGTGCTGTATCCACTACATCAGTAGAAGTAAGGCCGTAATGCACCCATTTGCGCTCTTCACCAAGTGTTTCAGATACCGCTCTAGTGAACGCAACAACATCGTGGCGTGTTTCTTCTTCAATCTCTAGAATTCGGTTGATATCAAATGACGCATTTTGGCGAAGCTTCTTCACGTCTTCTTTTGGAATGTCGCCTAGCTCTGCCCAAGCTTCACATGCTAGGATCTCTACTTCAAGCCACGCTTGGTATTTGTTTTCGTCCGTCCAAATCGCTCCCATTTCAGGGCGTGTATAGCGTTCAATCATTGTGTTACCTCCGTTTTGTTATCACTTAAAAATAGTGCAGACACTCTTTCTGCTTTTTCTAGTGCCTGTTCAATGGTATCACCTAAAACCGTGATATGCCCCATCTTTCGTTTCGCTTTCGCTTCTTTCTTACCGTACAGATGAAGTTTCGCTTCTCCTAAATTTCCTATCTCACGTAACACAGTCTCATGATGTTCCCCTAGTATGTTGATCATCACGGCTGGTTTTATTAATTCCGTATTGCCAAGCGGCCAGTTACACACTGCGCGCACATGCTGGTCGAACTGTGATGTCTCACACGCTTCGATTGTGTAGTGCCCCGAGTTATGCGGACGCGGCGCGAGTTCGTTCACATAAATCGTACCGTCTTTTGCCGCGAACATCTCTACGGCAAGCGTACCAACAAGCTCAAGTTCCGTTGCGATTGACCCCGCTAGGAGCTTTGCTTGATCCACTGTTTCTTTTGTGATGCGTGCTGGTGCAATCGTTTTATGCAGAATATTCTCTTTGTGTATATTCTCTGCGATTGGGAACGATTTAACCTCACCGCTCACACTTCTCGTGATAATCACAGATATTTCTTTTTCAAAGTCAACCCAAGCTTCCAGCACACAATCTGTCTCTTTCTCTAAAAGTGCTGCTGCAATCTCATGTTCGCTTTCTTGCTTGATCACAAACTGTCCTTTGCCGTCGTAACCGCCTCTGCACGTTTTGAGAACACAAGGATAACCCAACTCTTCCACCGCAGTTTCTAACGAATGAAAATCGTTCACTGGTCGATAAGGAGCTACAGGTACACCCGCTTTTTGAAGCGTTTCTTTCTCTCTTAAACGGTGCTGGGTGACAGCAAGAAGACGGCTTCCCTGCGGTAAGTTCGCGTTCTCTTCAAGCCATTTTGCACTCACTGCATCTATGTTTTCAAACTCGTATGTGACTACATCACTTTGTTCTGCAAGCTTTTTAATGCCTTCTCTGTCGTTATATGCTGCGATGATCTGTTGATCTGCGACTTGACCGCATGGTGAATTTTCACCTGGCTCTAACACAACGACTTGTAAGCCCATTTCTCTTGCACTTAAAGCCATCATACGGCCGAGCTGTCCTCCGCCTAATATTCCGATTGTTTGTTGTGGTCGTATTGTTTTATACAAGCTGCTCACTACTTTCAATCGCCATTTGTTGTGCTGATGCACGGCGTTGTTTTAATCGCTGTTTTACCCCTTCATCATGTACCGCTACCATCTGCGCAGCTAATAGTCCTGCATTTGCTGCACCGGCTTTGCCAATGGCAACGGTCGCAACTGGGACACCTTTTGGCATCTGAACGATGGATAACAGTGAATCCATGCCGTTCAGCGCTTTTGACTGAACCGGAACACCGATTACAGGCAGAATTGTTTTCGCTGCAACCATACCCGGCAAGTGAGCTGCACCGCCAGCACCAGCAATGATTACTTCAATGCCTCTTTGTTCCGCCTCTTCAGCGTACTGGAACATAAGATCTGGTGTACGATGCGCAGAAACCACCTTTTTTTCGTAGGCTACATCAAGTTCATCTAATATGTCACACGCTTCTTTCATTGTTTCCCAATCTGAAACACTTCCCATGATCACGCCAACTTTAGCCATGGCAGCCTCCTTATTGTCAGAAAAAATAAAAAAGTCCAGTTAGTATGCTTCTCCCTAAATATGAGAGAAAGCAGCCAACTGGACATACATATCCGATAAAAATAGACAGAAAGATGCTTTCCCTCATAGTCTGATGAAATAACGGTCATCAGGTAGAGACTTACGGGCCATATTCCCGAAATTATATGAGGGCTTTATTCTTCTGATTTTATTGTAGCAATGGATGTTTTGTTTTGTCAACAAAAATCGAACATTATGTATAATAAAATAGTTAATGTTCGTGTTTTGCTCTTATTTAATCCGTTTACCTTCAAAAACGATTCGTTGTTCTTTAACTTCTGGTTCCATTCTTCCGTTGCGCTTCACTTCATGAAAAACAGGCTCTTCCATACGGCGTACTGGTGTATAACCCTCATTGGCCATACGATCCAGACAATCGGAAATGGTTTCCCCTGCTTCAACAGAAAACTTCTTCTTAGAAGGCTTCTTATCCATCTGTTACCTCCTGATGCCCTTGACCCAAAACCCGCCATGAAACGCTTTCGGTTCATGTGAAATAATAAACGCCTTTGGATCTAAATCTTTAACGGTGTTATATAGGTTCATTTCAGATTTTCGCGATGTTAAGATCTCCATCATCAAACGCTGTCCTTCACGACCTTCTGCAAGCCAGTTTGTAACTCCATACCCTTTGTTGCGAAGCTCGTTCGGCAATCCGCCTGCAAGATCAGTTGTAATAACGTTAACCGTAGTATATCCAAGTGCAAGCTTTTCTTCAATCTTCATTCCGACTAAAACACCGATTCCATACCCAACCGCATACGCAATTAGATTTTGAATCTCGTTTAAGTTATCCAAAACAAGCCCAAGGCCTACCACATAGATGATAACCTCGAACACACTAATAAAAGCAGCCAAGTACCTTTGTCCTTTAAGCGTCAGGATCATCCTGATCGTAAAGAACGAAACGTACACAATATTGATCAATAAGATAATCCCAACCATAACAAATGCGTTATCTAACATGATGGAAAGCCTCCCCAGGTGAAAAATACTTCGTTAAGAATAACACTTTTTGGACAAGTTGGAAACCTGAAGAATTTTCCCTTTTTCCATGGTGAATCCCATCTGGGGTTTGTTATCCTGCCAAATGATAACTGGATAAAACCTTTCACTCTGCTAAAACCTATTAAATGTATTGAATTTTACTGAAAGAAGGTTACAACATGTATTTTTACAGAGAAGATTTAATCAATTTAATACAACCCGACAAGCCAGATCCCGAGGCTGCAAAAGTCCTTCAAGAAGCTCTTGGCGGACAATTTGGTGAAATGCGTACAATGATGCAGTTCTCTTTCCAAAGTGCTAATTATCGCGGAAAAGATAAAAAATACCGCGATTTAATCCGTGGCATCTTTTTAGAGGAATTAAGCCACGTAGAACTGGTTCAAAGTACGATTAACCAATTATTAAATGGCTCAGGAGATGGCGGGGCAGGAAATACAAGCCCAGACGGCGCACCTTTAGATGATCCAGTTAAGACGGGTAACCCGCATCACTATATCATGGGCGCACAAGCATCGCTCCCTGTTGATGCAGGAGGTAATCCATGGAATGGTTCTTGGGTGTATGCACACGGCAACCTTGTTGCGGATCTTTTAAATAACGTGGTTTTGGAATCAACAGGTGTTCTTCAAAAATCTAGGATCTACGAGATGAGCTCAAACAAAACTTTGCGTGAAACGATTGCTTTCTTGATTGTTCGTGACAACGCGCATCAGAATGCCTTTGCAAAAGCTCTAGAAACATTAGGTGTGGATTGGGGCAAAATTTTCCCTATACCTAATTACGATCTAAATAAATACCCGGAATGTAAGAAGTATGTAGATATGGGCTTTCATAACGCCCAGTTCAACTTTAGGCTGGATGACACATTGATCGGAGAAGTCTTCCAAGGAGAGTCCCCAAGCCGTGACGGCGGTACGCTCCAAGTGGTACCTCCACCAAAAGGGTATCCAGTTCCAACTATGCCAGATATGCCAAATGAGCATAGTCCAGGCTTGAGTGACCTGAATAACTAGTGATTTAGGATATAAAAAAGGTAAATGAAGCAGGCGGAAGGCGGTATGTTCTAAAGGTTCTCTTTTGAGGGAGAGTTCTTTTGAGGGAGAATGTACAAGCCAAATTCCATAACAATTAGCACTATAAAACGCAATGGGTATTCGTTGCGTTTTTTATTGCTTTGCAAAAGATTTTTTAAAAAAACACCACTTTTATTACCTTAATTATCACCCTATTTCGTACATATTTTCGCAAATTGCCGTTAACTATTGTCATGCTGCGAGTTGGTATGCAATTCACTGGTAATTAACCTGTCATTATTAGTTGAAAAGAACAATTTTAAGTTATTGAGCGAAAACAGCTGTGTTGTGAGCGGAAATGGCAAGTTTGTGAGCGAAACAGGCCCCTGACTGAGCGAAAACCCCATTCAATTGAGCGAAAGTGTAATAAATAAAAGAACATGTACCGTAAAACAGGATGTTGTAGTAATTTCTATAATCGGGTGCTTTAAGTGAATAAGAATAATAAGAAATCACCAGACAAAAATCTGTCTTTCTAAAATCAGTTACATATCTAGTTATAATGCTATCCTTTAGTAATATTCCGCCTTCTCTTTGTTTATAGTCGATTTTGATAGGTTCAGCTAGTTGGTATTGTTAAGAACCCTACCTAGCATTTTGATGGAAGTAGCTGCAGCTAATGAGGCATTTAAAATAGGATTAAGTTTTTTAGGAGGACGAGCAGTAATATGAAGGCTTTTCTGATTGTATGAAAGTCATTCTGCTGCTTATTACGTTATAAAAGCGATTCGAGTAAGTCTAATAAATAAGTATTTCATTTTTATTTTTTAAAACACAAAAAAAGATGGAACGAACATAAAGTTCGTCCCACCTTCTTTGCCTAGCGACGTCCTACTCTAACAGGGGGAGAC
>NZ_LRFC01000033.1 GCF_001619875.1 Fictibacillus phosphorivorans | reverse complement strand
CAAGTTCTGGACTGTATAAGGGATTCCCTTATGTTCGACCGTTTGACCAAACTTCAATTCAGAAGTGGTAATGATCTTACGGTCTTTTGTAGTGTAAGTCCCCTGATCCACATAACGCAGTTCATCGTCCGATAGTGGTAAGATAACCCCTATTATTTGAACAGGATCTACCGCTTCACCTTCGATAGGATCACCATTTTCTTGCCACCCACTTTCTTTAGGTGGCGGATGATAAGTAAGAGTAATACCGTAATCGTCAATCATTTCTTTAAATTCAAATGATTCGAGAGTCATACTTGCTTCACCACTCTCCATGTGACTCTTGCGCGTAATCCTCCAGTGTCTACCAGTGGATTTGAGGAGCCTTTGTTTTCGATCGTTAACTTTGCATTAGCAGGGGATTTCAAGGTAGTTATCTTGTCTTGAATATCTGCTGCAATAAGAGCACCTAAACGTTCATACAATGTTTTTCCCTTGATTTTCAAGTCAACGATTTGCTGAAGCTGACCTTCAACAAATTTAACCCAGTCATCGTTCTTTTCATCAAAAGTAGAACGGACAAAAGAACGTTCTGGGATCGTCACACTCTTTACAAGGATGAACATGGTGATTAGTTTATCGCCATCTTGAACAGCTAATATATTCTTCCCCTTTGGCTGAAATAAACCAGGTATTTCAGAAGCTTTCCTACCCTTTGCCTCTGCGGTTGGTATCGTCAGAGCTTTTCCTTTGGCTCTTATCGTGATTCCAAACTCATGGACATTCGCAATCATTGCGTAAAACGAATCGTCTGAAGCGAAAATACCGATTTCTACCGAGTATTTATTTAGTTCTTCTAACGCTTTGATCAAATCAGGAATAACATCCCTTTTCGTGACGACCCTCACTCGTTTACGTGCCATATTACAACACCGTCAAATTAAGTGTTTTTCGTCCACGTAAGGAATTTAGAATCCTTTGAAACTCTTGGCCAAATGGTGTAGTATCCAAGCCAACAGATTCGCCTGAAGAGGCATAAGTCCTCTCCAATGAATCTACCTTCTCTTTAACTACCTTTCTAATACTTACTGTGGCAAGATGAGCAGCAAGATAGCGAGTTAATCTCTCTACTTGCTCTGGTTTCACATTTAAAGAGGACACCTCAAGAGAAGCGTCCTCAATGTACATATTCAGTTGATCATCTGTGAGTTTGTTCAACTCTGTACCCATGCTTTTTATACGATTTCGAAGAGTTGCATCCTCCATAAGATATCAACCTCTATTCGTCTTCATTTTCGCCGTTTAAGACAGCCAACTGAGCGTCGATCGCTTCAAGAACAGTCGTGCGGGACTCTCCTTCTTGCCATTCGTTCAATAAAGCTACGTCATGCGTATCTTTTACGAGTTCAATAGCTTCTTTTGCTTTCAAATCTTTGAAGTCTTTTTCCTCTTCATGAGCAACTACATCTCCATCATCAACAACTTTTTTCATGATAGGATGAGAGCTGAAATCCTTCCATTCAGCTTCACTGATCTTGTTCGCACCTGGAATCAACATGACTCCAGCAGCATGCAATATATAATTACCTTTGTTTTGTACTAACATTAGATTCCATCTCCTCTCACGATTGCCATAGGGTAACGAACGATCGCTCCACCTGTACGCTCTTCAAGAGGTACTTTTGTATTCGGGAACTTGTACTCTTCCGGATGACGCTTAATATCCATAGGTATAAGGATTTCAACAACGTCTGGAGAGTTATCAAAAACTAGGAAGCTATCAGTAGCTCCTACACCTCGTTTTTCAAGATCAGAAGTGAATTCTACTGTAGTAAACCATCCTTGGCTCTTAAGGTACTGAAGAACAGTCTGGCCAGTATATTCGTTATACTCTTTTTCGAGCTCTTCCATTGCATCAGGTGTTACAACAAGAGTGTTTGCTGTATGGCCAGGCAGTTTATTAACGGCTTTACGAGCAGTACGAAGATCTGCAACAATCTCTCTTCCTGTTTTGTCTTTCCACTTAGTAGATGTACCGCCAGCATTGTTGGACACAGCCATTACTTGGATACCGACAGCATTAGTTACTCCAAGAATATTGTGAGTCGAGTCTCCGATCCACACAAGACGATTTTCTTTTTCTGCGATTGCTTTACGTGCTGTTTCTGCTTTAGTAGCTTCAACAGGACGGCCAGATAAAGCAGCTTGACGAACTTCTTGAACAGAAATACGGAATGCTGCAGCAATGGAGTAAATCTTTTCAGTATGACGTTCCATGTCAGCGTCAACCAATGGGATATCATCCGCACCCGGTGCTAGGATCTTAGCAGCTCCTGAACGTTTAATAACATCATAGCTATATGTTTCAGCACCTTCATGCACATCCGTTTTTACATTGAAAATGGACCGTGCTTTTAATTCCTCTTTCTTTGCTTCAAAAAGCTTATTATCAATTGCTTCAAGGTCTACTGGACGGATCATGCCGTCCACTCTATATGCTTGTGTCAATTTGGTTCACTCCTTTTAAGGTAAATTGATTTCTAATTGTGCTAAAGATCCTGCAGATGCTTTTGATTTGAATGTTGCAGACGGGAATGTGATTGTTCCAGCTGTTGCAGTGTCTCCTGGATAAAACTTATTGTTAGCTGGGTTAACCTTAGCTGTTTTTCCTGTGATTACATCCTCGGCTACTTCAACCCAGATAACTCCTTTGCGTACAACAGCGACAGGAGCGTTCAACGGATAAAGAAGATCGTTCGCATTTGTTACCCAGTCATGGACCTCCTGAGCAAGAGCGATTCCGTAAGGTGCACCTGCGGCTTTAACTGGTGTTACTTTTTCACCTGTAACATCTAACTGTACTGGAGATCCGAAAGGAATAAGTTCTCCAGCTGCTTTTGTATCTGCACTATAATCTTGATAGTTTGCTAATTTCCCTGGACCACCAGCTTCGGGCATGTACTTATCGTAAGTAGTAATCGACATGTGTAGTCGCCTCCTTATTTATTTTCTTTCATGTTTAATCGCTTTTGCTTCTTTTCCTCAAGCTCTTTGTTCTTCTTGGAGCCATCACCTGAGAACATATGGTTAGATCCTGTTGAAGAAAAACCATCTAACTTCACGCGTTCAACAGTTGCGTCATAGAAAGCGTTGATATAATCATCAGACTTCCCATCACCTTTGAAATCAGGAGAAGCTTTCTGAATTACAGCTTCCTTCACTTCACGATCCGATTTCCCTGTGAAATCAAAAGAATCTCCAAGCAATGTTTTAGCACCTGTAATCAATTCAACGCGTTCTTGAACTTTCGCATCTAATTGA
>NZ_LRFC01000032.1 GCF_001619875.1 Fictibacillus phosphorivorans | reverse complement strand
ACCTATTTCTTTTGTTCAGTTTTCAAAGAACTTTTTTGCAATAAAAAAGAAAATGTCAGAAACATTTTCTGAAAAATGGTGGAGCTTAGCGGGATCGAACCGCTGACCTCCTGCGTGCAAGGCAGGCGCTCTCCCAGCTGAGCTAAAGCCCCAAATAACATATTTGTTATAATGGTCGGGAAGACAGGATTTGAACCTGCGACCCCCTGGTCCCAAACCAGGTGCTCTACCAAGCTGAGCCACTTCCCGTAAAACATGGCGCGCCCTGAGAGATTCGAACTCCCGACCTTTTGATTCGTAGTCAAACACTCTATCCAGCTGAGCTAAGGGCGCATGTATGTGGTGCCGAGGACCGGAATCGAACCGGTACGGTAGTCACCTACCGCAGGATTTTAAGTCCTGTGCGTCTGCCAGTTCCGCCACCCCGGCACATACAATAACTTTGGAGCGGAAGACGGGATTCGAACCCGCGACCCCAACCTTGGCAAGGTTGTATTCTACCACTGAACTACTTCCGCAAACATATTTTGTTTTTTAAAAGGAAATTGGTGCGGGTGAAGGGACTCGAACCCCCACGTCAAAGACACTAGATCCTAAGTCTAGCGCGTCTGCCAATTCCGCCACACCCGCGTGTATAAATGGTGAGCCATGAAGGACTCGAACCTTCGACCCTCTGATTAAAAGTCAGATGCTCTACCGACTGAGCTAATGGCTCGTGCAAAATGGTGCCGGCTAGAGGACTTGAACCCCCAACCTACTGATTACAAGTCAGTTGCTCTACCAATTGAGCTAAACCGGCAAGTAAAAATAAATGGTGGAGGATGACGGGATCGAACCGCCGACCCCCTGCTTGTAAGGCAGGTGCTCTCCCAGCTGAGCTAATCCTCCATTTTATATCTAGCCTAGCGACGTCCTACTCTAACAGGGGGAGACCCC
>NZ_LRFC01000031.1 GCF_001619875.1 Fictibacillus phosphorivorans | reverse complement strand
CAGCTTGGCTACAGCCTTACGTGAGATGGGTCGAATAGAAAAAACAATTTTTATTTTGAATTATATATCGGATGAATCATTAAGAAGAAAAATACAAAGGGGATTAAATAAAGGAGAAGCCATGAACGGATTAGCAAGAGCTATTTTCTTCGGAAAACAAGGTGAGCTTAGGGAACGGACTATACAACATCAATTGCAAAGAGCCAGTGCTTTAAACATAATCATCAATGCTATTAGTATTTGGAATACCTTACATCTAACTAAAGCAGTTGAATATCAAAAACAGTCTGGTAGTTTTAATGAAGAATTATTACACCATATGTCGCCTCTAGGTTGGGAACATATTAATCTACTAGGAGAATATCATTTTAATTCGGAGAAAGTGGTCTCGTTAGATTCTTTAAGACCATTAAAACTTTCTTAACGTTGTAAAAATGGGGGAATCGTCAGGAAAATAGGCTTAGCGTTGTAAATCCGCATTTTCCTGACGGGACCCCT
>NZ_LRFC01000030.1 GCF_001619875.1 Fictibacillus phosphorivorans | reverse complement strand
CAGTGGTAGAGCTATCGGCTGTTAACCGATCGGTCGCAGGTTCGAGTCCTGCCTGTGGAGCCATTTTTACTTGCTTCCATAGCTCAGCAGGTAGAGTGCTTCCATGGTAAGGAAGAGGTCACCGGTTCGAGCCCGGTTGGAAGCTCCATATCATAATACAAACAGTCATGGCCCGTTGGTCAAGCGGTTAAGACACCGCCCTT
>NZ_LRFC01000029.1 GCF_001619875.1 Fictibacillus phosphorivorans | reverse complement strand
GAAAAATACGAGCGCCATACGAAAAATACGAGCGCCCACACGTCCCACTCCCCATTCCATTGCGTACTAGCACTCACTACACATTCCAACAATACTTCCTTTATATCCCTAGCATGCTTTTCAACAATTACTGCAAAATAAAGGTATAGGTTGTCGTTTGAAGGAGGAATTTCAATGAAGATCAACCGGCTCCTGTGCCTAATACTGGTATCCATCTTATTTTTCGCACAATCAGACGTGATTTATGCTCAGCGAGGCGTATCCAACCAAAGACTTGAATGGTATTTTGAGAAAAAAGGGGAAGAAAAGCCTCCGATCACGGACGCAAGATTTATGGAGCTTGTTCATAAATACGATAGTCTTTTTATTGGAGATCCTGCTAAAAAAGACATCTATTTAACCTTTGATAACGGATATGAAAATGGTTATACCGATGATGTTCTGGATGTATTAAAGAGAAAGAAAGTACCTGCTGCCTTTTTTGTAACCGGACAATTTATGAAGACTCACCCTCACCTAATAAAACGAATGGCTGAAGAAGGGCATATTGTAGGGAACCACTCTTACTATCACCCAGACCTTACTCAGGTATCTGATGCTCGGTTAAAAAATGAGCTTGAAAAAGTAAAGTTAAGATACACTGAGCTGACGGGCAGAACCGATATGCACTATATACGTCCTCCGCGAGGTGTATTTAGCGAAAGAACGATCATGCTTGCAAAACAAGAAGGATATACACATGTGTTCTGGTCACTTGCTTTTTTAGATTGGGAAACCGATAAACAGCGTGGTTGGAAATATTCATACAACCAAATCATGAAACAGATCCATCCTGGAAGCATAATGCTGCTTCATACTGTTTCAAAAGACAATTCGGATGCTTTAGAGACAACCATAGAAGCTCTTCAAAAAAGAGGCTATACGTTCAAGAGCCTTGATGATCTCCAAATAAATAAAACTACGCCGCCTCTATTATTTCAATGATTTGTGCCTTTGTTTATGACAAAGGTTCTTTTTTGTTATCCAGGGATTTAAAAAACGCTTTAAAGAAAAATTGAGGGGTAATGATATTCAAGTTGGTAGAAGCGATCGGTTTCGTCTACAATAAGAAAAGCCACTTTAGCTAAGAAACGAGTGATAAAGTTATGAAAAATACGAAGCAAGAAAACCCCATCGTGAAGGTTGGCCAGACGGTGCCCATTTCTATTAAACGTTTGGGTATTAATGGTGAAGGAATTGGATTCTACAATAGGCAGGTTGTCTTTGTACCAGGAGGGATTCCGGGTGAAGAGATGTCTGTTATCATTACAAAAGTTTTTTCTAATCGTGCAGAAGGAAAAATAAAAAAGGTATTCAAAAAGTCAAAGAACAGGGTTACACCACCATGTCCGATCTATGAAACGTGTGGTGGATGTCAAATACAGCATATGAGCTATACCACACAGCTTAAAGAAAAACGAGATCTTATCGTACAAGCATTTGAAAGATACACGAAGATCTCAAAAGATAAACTAAATTTGAAAAAAACGATTGGAATGGACGAGCCATGGTTTTATCGGAATAAGTCCCAATTTCAAGTAGCTAAAGTCGATGATACTGTTATTGCCGGACTATACAGCAAAGATTCACACAAGTTGATTAACATTGATCATTGCCTCGTACAGCATGAAGATACGAATATCGTGACAAATAAAGTCAAACAGATTATTCGTGATCTTAACCTGTCGATTTATGATGAAAGAAAACGAACAGGTAGCATTCGTACGATTGTTGTGAGAACGGCGTTTCGTACTGATCAGATTCAGCTAGTTATTGTAACGGCAACAAATGAATTTCCGAAAAGAGACCTTTTTGTTTCCGAGATTAAGAAAAGACTTCCTCAAGTTACATCCTTTGTTCAGAATGTTAACGAAGAAAAAACATCGCTCATCTTTGGAGAACAGACAGAAGGAATCTTTGGAAAAGAAACTATTACTGAACATTTAGGAGACCTGAGCTTTGAACTCTCAGCGCGTGCATTTTTTCAATTAAATCCAGAGCAAACCGTTAAGCTTTATGATGAAGTCAAAAAACAAGCGAAACTTACTGGGAAAGAAAGAGTCGTTGATGCGTATTGTGGTTCAGGAACAATCGGAATGTGGCTTGCAAGCGAAGCAAAAGAAGTTAGAGGGATGGATATTATAAAAGAATCCATTATGAATGCAAAAGAAAATGCAGAGAAGCATCAGATTACAAATGCACACTATGAAGCCGGAAAAGCTGAGAAGCTGCTGCCAAAATGGCTAAAAGAGGGTTGGCAGCCCGATGTTGTAGTGGTAGATCCTCCAAGAACCGGGTGTGATCCTACTTTCTTAGAAACGGTTATAAAAATTAAACCGAAAAGAATGGTTTACGTTTCATGTAATCCATCAACATTAGCAAAAGATGTCCACATGTTGATAAGTAACGGATTTGAAGTTGAACAAATCACACCTGTGGATATGTTTCCGCAAACAGCTCAAGTAGAGGCGGTTTGTACATTAGTACGTAAATCGGAATGATTAATAGGAAATAAACAATTTTCAAAATCAACAAGAAGGAGAGTACTGCGTGAAAACTGAAAAAGAAAAGATGTTAGATGGCGAGATGTATCGCCCAGATGATCAGCAGCTCATTGACGAGCGTACTCGTGCAAGAAGGCTTACGAGAGAATACAATATGACGACAGAAGAAGAATGGAGTAAGCGAAGTCAGCTCATAAAGGAACTTTTTGGTACAACAGGTGAGAATGTTGGAATCGAACCAAACTTCAGATGTGATTATGGCTATAACATCCATGTTGGGGAGAACTTTTTTGCTAATTTTGACTGTACCATTCTAGACGTTTGCGAAGTACGGTTTGGGGACAATTGTATGCTCGCACCTGGGGTTCATATTTATACGGCTACTCATCCATTAGATCCAGCTGAACGGAATTCAGGAGCAGAATTCGGCAAGCCAGTGGAAATTGGTAATAATGTTTGGCTTGGTGGAGGCGCGATTATCAATCCAGGAGTGAAGATTGGGGATAACGTGGTCGTCGCATCTGGAGCGGTTGTAACTAAAAATGTCCCTCCCAATGCAGTAGTTGGGGGGAACCCTGCGAAAGTTATTAAAACACTCGAAATTAAATAATAAATCTAAAGCTTAAAAAATTCAGAAATATACACACTATCCACATGCTTTTCCATAGAAAATGTGTATAACTTATATAATTTGCACATATTTGCACAGTAAGATTTCATTGTATGATGTGATTGTTCACATTATCCACAAACTTGTGTATAACTTTATCCACAATGTAAAATATTCATAAAGATTTCTATATTAAAAAAAGACCTGCTATCCCAGCAGGTCTTTTTGCACTTAGCGACGGCCATTTTTCTGGCGTCGGTCAGCGGCTTGTGCACGTGCTTGTGCTTCGAGATCGTCTTGATCTGCCAGTTCACTTGAGTACTCGACATCAAGTCCATTGGCTTGAGAAGCTTTAGCATTGTTGTGCGATGGGGACTTTCTATTACGTTTTTCCACACAAATACCTTCTTAAAGATATCATAATGTTTGAAACGTAAATCAAAAGCTAGTGAGGAACTTGTCCTCAACTATAGAATGTGCAGTTTTCAGGATTTTATGAAGGAAGAATCATCCTTTTATGAATAATCTTCGTTCGTCATTTCTTTTGATTCAGCAGTTGATTCGGCCGATTTTAATTCTTCTTTGTAAAGGATTTCTTGTGTTTTGGTCAAATCGTCATTTCTTTCTTTTGCTTCTTGTTTGCTGCTTTTCATGAAAATACCTCCTAATTAAAATAACACCACCTTCAAAAAGTGAAGGTGGTGTTAGTATGTGCAAAGCACATCAACATTTTACCTGTATTAAGCTTCCTTTAGCTGCTCTTCAACCATTTCAAGAGGTTGTGTTTGTGTGCGAAGCTGATGCATGAGGTAGTTATCTTTTTCGATCTGATATAAGTTGTAAATGTCTTGACCTTGGTTAAGCTGATCGTAAACGTCTTTTCTTGTTTCGTTAGCTAGGGTTACGTAAGGAATTTTCTCGGCTGCTTTTTGAGACCGGATATTCACTTTACGAATGCGCATAAAAACAGTGTGGATATCTTTTTCATAAAACAACTCTGAAAAGAAAGCTTCTTTTGCTAAAGAATTATATCCTTTTCCAAAGTAAGGCTGACCGATCCATGTTCCAAGAAAGCCATAACCATCTTGAACATCGAATAGATTAATGGTGCCAATTGGATTTTGCCACTCATCCAATATCGTTCTGGAGATAATCTTTCCTTGTTCTTCTTCCTCTAGCGTCTGCTTCGTAAGGAACATAAACTCCTCAAATGAAGCTGCTTTTTGGCGTACAAAAGGGAAGACTTCTGGGTGCACCATTAAATTGTAAAGAACATGACTCTCCGTTAAATCACGCTTTTTCAACAATTTAATCCCTCCTAGAGGGCAGAAGTATCCCCCACCCTCGAATTAAGAATAAAAATTAATTCGGGGTGGGAATCGAACCCACTAGGACCAGTCAAAGCTGGTGGCGCACCAATTGCCTTCCCTTGCTCAATATTTAATTTATGAAAATAATTTTAAGTTTCGTTTTTTGAGCGACTTTTAAATTTTCCGGATTCGCATAATCCGCATGTTGCTCTTCTTGTATCATAAGTCATTTTTTTAAAAAAGAAAATAGTTATTTTGTAGATTTTTTGTAAATAATTTCTCCATCAATCATTGTCATAACAGGGCTTGCAGAAAAGTGGAACGGATGCTCGGTCCAGAGGCATAAATCAGCATCTTTTCCAGGCTCAATACTCCCTACTCGGTTATTGATTCCTAGGTTTCTAGCGGGTGCGATTGTGATGCCTTCAAGTGCTTTCTTCTCACTCAAACCTTCACGTACTGCAATAGCAGCACATACATTTAAATATTGAATCGGAATGTATGGGTGATCTGTTGTAATCGAAACTTCAACATTATTTTCAGATAGTATGCGATAAGTATCCCAGGTTTTGTTCTTTAGCTCAATTTTAGATTTTCGAGTCAGAGTCGGGCCGACGCTTACTTTTAAGTTCATATCCTTAAAAGAATCAGCAATAAGATGACCTTCTGTACAATGTTCAATACGAAAATCGAGGTTAAATTCCTCTGCAAACCGAATCGCAGAGAGAATGTCATCAGAACGGTGAGCATGAATTCGCACTGGGATTTCACGGTTTAATGCAGCAGCAATCGGAGCGACACGCAAATTATCTTGGTAAGCTGAGTCTTTTGCTTGATAAAAGGCTTCCCGAAGCATACCCATTATACCCATACGGGTGATTGAATCATTATGACGGCCGCTATGAATGCGTTTAGGGTTTTCTCCAAGCGCGATCTTCAATCCGGCTGTTTCCTTAATTATCATTTTTCGAATGTCATTGCCATGTGTTTTGATAACAGAGGTCGTTCCGCCGATTACATTTGCACTTCCTGGCATAATATGAGCGGTAGTTACACCAAAACGAACAGCATCTTTAAAGGCTATATCTAATGGATGACAGCCATCAATGGCACGGATATGAGGGGTAAGCACTTCATGAGTTTCGTTTGCATCATTACCAGCCCAGCCCGTACCTTCATCATAAAGTCCCAAGTGGGTATGCACATCAATAAATCCGGGCAGAAGGTGAAGGTTTTCAGCTGAAATCACTTCCATTTCAGCTGAGGGTTCTATATGCTTTTCTACTGCTTGGATCTTGCCGTTTTCTACAAGGACATCTCCTTGCTCGAGCTCCTTGCTTGTAATGGGATATACTTTTGCTTTTTGGATTAAAATTTTCATTATGTGTCACCTGATAAATTAGTTTTATTATCATTGTAACAAATCATGTAAAGCCCCCTTTAGGTGAGGATATGAAAATTGAAATCCATTGTTCAATGCTTTATCGGGAAGCACTTGCTGTCCTTTTAAAATCAACATGCTCATTTCACCAAAAAGGAACCTAAACGCGATCGAAGGAGCAGGTAGCCAGTGTGGTCGGTGCATGACGTCGCCAATTACTTGGCCGAATTCTTTCATCGTTACAGGGTTTGGAGCAGTCACATTCACAGGTCCTGAATATTGCTCGTTTTCAATCGTTTCTTTTATGAGTTTTGCCAAATCTTCAATATGCACCCAAGACACCCACTGCTCACCTGAACCGACAGTACCTCCAGCAAAAAAACGATAGGGAAGACTTAGCTGTGGAAGTACTCCGCCATCCTTGCCTAAAACAAGACCGAATCTTGTAAAAATCGTTCTAGAGCCAAGTGTTTCTGCCCCTTTTGCTTTTGTTTCCCACGCTTTAACCACTTCAGCTAAAAAATCAATCCCATGATTTTCAGTGTTTTCTGTAAATACTTCTGTTTCCGATGTTCCGTAATATCCAATCGCAGATGCATTCACCCAAACAGAAGGAGGTTCTGGTAATTTCTTTACGAGGTCTAGCAGCGATTCTGTTGCTTTTAAGCGGCTGTTTAGAATAGCTTGCTTCTTATCATCTGTCCATCTGCCATTGATGGACTCTCCAGCAAGGTTAATAACCGCATCGATTTTAGGAAGTTCTTTTTCTGGTGTGCTGTGAGGAGTAAGCCACTCTATATACGAAACATTCGTTTGTGGCGGTTTGTTATCTTTTCGTGTGAGAATGAAGATTTTATATGTGCTTTGCAACAATTGAGTGATATGTTTTCCGATAAATCCTGTGCCTCCAGAGACTAAAATGTTCTTCATAGTAAACTCCTCTCAACTTCATCTTTATTATTAATTATCTTTTCTTATTCGATTCCCTTGTTTACCGGTCTTTAAAAGGGGTATTTTTTCAAACTGTACAAGCAATTATGTTAAACTATAGAGTATGAAAGAAGGTGGGTAGATGGCTGTCATAACAAGGATTTCTGCTCAGCAAAAAAACGATGAACGATTTAATATTTTTATACAAAAAGGCACTAAAGAAGAGTTTGCTTTTAGCGTTGATGCGGATGTTTTAATTAAGTTTCAGCTTCAAAAAGGTATGGAAATCGATGAAAAAGAATGGGAAGAAATCATTGAGGAAGATGAATATCGGAAAGCCTTTAATAATGCTCTTCATTATTTATCTTTCCGGATGAGGACAGCTCACGAGATCAAAGCCTTTTTGGAAAAGAAAGAAGTGCCCCAGCAGACAATCAAGAGGGTTCTTGAAAAACTCTCGGAATACGATTTTGTAAACGATAAGACCTTTGCCGCTGCTCTAGTTAAAAGCCGTATGAATACATCATTTAAAGGACCGGGGATGATTCGGCAGGAGCTAAAGAAAAAGGGAATCAGTGAACAACATACTGAAGAGGCTCTGAATCAGTTCAGTTTTGAAGAACAGCTTGAAGCAAGTATAAAATTTATTCAAAAGCAATTTTCAAGCAGGGCCAAGCGTTCTGAAAAAGAACAAAAACAAAGGATTGCTCAGCAACTTCAACAAAAAGGATTCATGTGGGAAGTGATCGAAATGGCTTTTCAAGAAGCAAAGATCAGCCAATCGGTTGAAGATGAAAAAGAAGCCTTGCTCACTCATGCTCGCAAAGCTCATCAAAAATATAAAAAGTATACCGGATATGAATACGAGTCTCGCATGAAGCGTTTTCTATACAGCAAAGGCTTCGATTCTGATGTAATATCTGAAATGTTAAGTGGGGACGAGCTTAACGATCTATAAAAATCTCACTTCGGTTATCATCTTGTTCAACAATCATTTCTGCAACCGTTGCAGGGGATTTTAGACGTGATCGATCACTGATATGATCGGAGTCGTCCCAAAACGGAGTATCCATTCCTCCCATATAGACGGCGGTCGGATAGATACCAGTGCCATCCCATTCTTTAACAAGGCTCTCCGTAAAGCCTCTAACTGCGAATTTGGAAGCACAATATACAGACTCATTTACTTTACCTCGTAAGCCTGCAGTAGAAATAATGTTCATTACCTTGCCATACCCTTGCTTTTGGAACAGGGGATAAGCAGCTTTCGTTGGATAAATCGTACCAAACACGTTTGTCTCTAACATGTGACGGATGTCACTTTCAGATAATTCGTTTAGTGGCTGAAAACTACCCATCCCTGCGTTGTTAATTAATAAATGGACTTCTTCATTGTCAAAAATAGATTGAAACACCGATTGAACATGATCGTATTGTGTTACATCACAAACTTTATAAGAAACGGTATTCTCACTGCTGGATGAGAAGGTTTGTATAGCTTGTTCTAATTTTGTTTCTGTGCGGCCGATCAAGCACACATTAAAATTTTTGTAATACTGGTGGGCTAACGCAAGTCCGAGGCCTGAACCTCCGCCTGTTATAATTACTGTTTTGGCCAACATTCTCACTCCTATGTAGTTAAATTTCAAAGCATATATAGGGTACAGAAAAGAAAGGAAGTATTCAAATGGAAAAAAGATTCAGCGAGATGACAGAAGCTGAAATTAAAGGTGAAATCGCTTCTCTTCGTGCAAAAGCGCAAAAAGCAGAACAAATGGGCATGGTAAGTGAGTACGCTGTTCATGAACGCAAGATTGCGATGGCAAAGTGCTATTTGATGGATCCTTCCACAATCGAAAGCGGAAAAGAATACAGCATCCAAGGAGACCCAGGTTCAACCTTTTCTGTGCTGTACCTAAATGGTATTTTTGCCTGGGGCTATAAAAATAAACAGAGTACACTTGAAGCATTACCGATTTCTGTTCTTGAAGGATAAAACGGTTTTAGCGTTTACTTTGATGTTCATGAATGTGGCCGATCTCCGTTTCAGGTGCTCGCTTTCCGGGGGGCGTGCGGTGAGCCACCTCGGCGCTTTGCGCCCTTAGGTGTCTCACCTGTCCCGCTGATCCCCCAGGAGTCTCGCACCTTACACTCCAATCAACTAGTCAGAGAAGCATATGTAAACACTAAAAGAAAATAACTTCAAAGCAAAAATCAACAAAGGGCTCTAAACACAAACACAAAATAAAGAAGCGATATTAGGACCGCTTCTTTATTCGTCACTATGAACGCTTACGTGTTTGAATTTCAAGCACATAGTTATTTAATGCTTGCTGGGTCTCCCCGTTCACTTGGTTATACGCATGCTTCGAGTTGGCACGCGGTGAGTGAAAGGGGTCAGAATATTTACCGTTAAATCGCGTTGATGAGAAGTAGTCTTTCTTGTTCAACTGATTCACCCCCCAGAATGAAATTCATAACCGCAAGAGTTACTGATCATCTCGGTGTTGATTGGATAAGAACATTCGCTCCTGTGGATGGTCACGAATGGATCCATCTGGCCGTTTAGAAGAGAACTCTTCTTTTGATCTCGGCTCACCTGAGAAGGAGATCCGATTAGGGAAGTTTTTTGATTTATTTCGCATGTGTGTTACCTCCTTTATATCGGTTCTCAACTAGTATGAAACGTGACAGAACCCTTTATGTGACGGGACTTTCTTTAAAAATTGGTTAAGGAGGGAGAATAATGGAAGAGCGTTTTGACAGATTGGCTAAACAACTGCAAAAAATGAACCCTGCCCTAAATTATCAGGAAGCGAGGGAATGGGTGGAAGGATTATGGGAAGATTTTGAGTCCTCTCGTGCAAAAGCGGGATGGGAGTACGAGGAGCAAGAGGTAACCGAGAAAATGGTAACACAGCTCATTACTTCCTATGGTCATAAATTGCATGAGTACTTCTCCAATAATCCTAAGTTTCAGCGATTCATTAAAAAGGACGGGCCGATTCACTAAGCCCGTCTCTTCATTATTCGTTATTGTTTATAAGATCGAGCGGAGAAAACTCCATCTTCTTTTTCAAGCGGTCTTCAGAATACACCCAACCTGTAAATGAGGTAATGATGTTTAGGTTTTCATCAAGCTGGACCATCGCGACAAAAGGATAATGACCTTTGCTTCTATACCGTAAATCAATAAATTGAACCAGGTGACCATGATCATTCTTTTCGACTTCCCACCGGTGTACAGGAGAAAAGGAGAGAAAGGCTGAAATATTTTTATCTTTTTTTGCTGCGTCAATGAGTTTTGATTTTGGTACGGGTAAACGGTCAAATGTATCCCAAACCGTAATTTTGCCGTTTTTAAGACCGGCTACAAAAAATTCGTGCTTGGATTTAATGGCCAGATGATATTGTCCCCATCGAATAGTGGGACTTGCGTAAATTTCTTCAGCTTCAGGTATTTTCTTAAGAACGATCTTGTTCACGCGTTGTCTGGCAATGATTCGTATCATGTAGTAACAAATAAGTATGACGTACACGGTAAGAAACGT
Organism: Fictibacillus phosphorivorans; assembly: GCF_001619875.1. Lineage (GTDB taxonomy): Bacteria > Bacillota > Bacilli > Bacillales > Fictibacillaceae > Fictibacillus > Fictibacillus phosphorivorans_B. The sequence goes on along the minus strand of NZ_LRFC01000029.1, from coordinate 16,373 downwards.
GTAGCCAGGATCGACACCCATATACCAGAGCATCAGACCTGCTAGATGCAGGAAAAAAATAAATGGGTCAAAGATGCTGATTACTCCGAGAGCGATCCATTTCTTTGAAACAGGGTAAAGCGCTTGTGTGCCGTAAGCATTAAAGATATCAACAAACACATGGAGAAAAACAGCAATTGCCGTCCATAGTAAAAGCTTTCCGTTATCTGCTTCTGGGATAAATAATGAAATAGCCCCAAACAGCAGCAGTGGCCAGATAAAAAGCGCAGGCAGTGAGTGTGTCAGCCCTCTATGGTTACGAATGTAAACTGCATTATTTTTTAATTTTAATACCGTGTCAAAGTCTGGGGCCTGAGAACCGATTAATGTCCCAGCAAGAATGGCTTGTGATGTCGCTGGATCATTTGCAATCGCAGGATCGAGCATTGCTAATCCGCCCAATCCCAGCCCCATCACGATATGTGTGCCTGTATCCAAGGCGATCACCTCCTATGTAGGAATGGAGTGAAATAAATGTTAACTGTTTTTATGGAGTATAAAGTAAGTCCGGATTCCATTCAATTTTATGAGACGCAAATGCCTATTGTGATAAAAGAACTTAAAGTGTGTGGTGCGTCTAATATTCAATGGTATAGGGCAGCAGATCAGCCTTCACTGTATGTTGAATGTTTCCAAGTTAAGAATCAAGCTGCGTATGATACCATTAAGAAAGATCGAACGGCCCTAGAGCATCCTGTTTTCTCAAAACTTAACGAATGCGTGACAGGTGGACTAGAGAAAATTCATTGCTGGGCGTTTGAAAAGCTGAACACAAAGGAAGATTTATAAATTGAACACAACAAGTAATAATATATTTTCCCTCGATGTTTCATATGTGAAACAATTTCAGAATCAATTACTAACATGGTACAGCGAAAATAAACGATCCTTACCATGGAGAGAAAACCAGGATCCTTACCGTGTCTGGGTTTCTGAGATCATGCTGCAGCAAACTAGAGTAGATACGGTCATTCCTTATTTCAATCGATTCACTGAATTGTTCCCTACTCTTCAAGACCTCGCTTATGCCGACGAAGAAAAAGTTCTGAAAGCGTGGGAGGGTCTAGGTTATTATTCCCGAGTTCGAAACTTACAAACCGCGGTAAAAGAAGTATGCGAAAGTTATGGAGGAAAAGTACCTGACACACCGAAAGAGATTTCCGGTCTAAAGGGTGTCGGCCCTTATACAGCAGGGGCGGTTTTAAGTATTGCATATGGTGTACCAGAACCTGCTGTTGACGGAAATGTTATGCGTGTTTTATCACGAATCTTGCTGATTGAAGAAGATATCAGCAAACCGAAAACGCGTTTAATTTTCGAAAAAGCAGTGAGAGAATTGATATCACATGAAGATCCTTCTTCTTTTAACCAAGGTTTAATGGAACTTGGCGCTATCATCTGCACACCGAAATCTCCTGCTTGTTTGCTCTGCCCGATGAGAGAGTTATGCAGAGGCTTCGAAAGTGGAAGACAAAGAGAACTGCCGGTAAAACTAGGAAAAACAAAAGTAAGAAAAGCGAAGATGGTAGCTGGTGTACTAATGAGTGAGGATGGCCATGTACTGATTCATAAGAGACCGTCTGAAGGGCTTCTCGCCAACATGTGGGAATTTCCGAACACTGAATATGTCGGCGAAAATAAACTAGCTGAAATTTCTGCTCTTGAAAGCTATGTGGAAGAACAGGTTAATTATGAAGTAACTCTAGAGGAGAAGGCGGGTTATATTGAGCATGTTTTCTCACATCTGAAGTGGGAAATTCATATTTGGCAAGGAAAGATTAACAGTATGGCAGAAGACGGATTATTGCCTGATGATTGGAAATGGGTCAGTGTGGACGAGCTGGACGCCTATCCGTTCCCTGTTTCTCATCAAAAAATAATTCGGCTCATAAAGGAGGCATTAATTGGATGAACTTAGATCTTAAAGCAAAAGCGGTACTCGTTACGGGCGGCTCAAAAGGGATTGGACAAGGTATTGCTTATGCTTTTCTGAGTGAGGGTGCAAAAGTTGGAATTCTCGGTCGCCATTTAGAAGATCTCAAAGCTGCTAAAAAAGAGGGTATGGAGATTTTTCAAGGTGATGTAACGGATGCTAAAGACCGTGAGCGAGTGATGAAGGAATTTTTGGATACGTTTGGTGCAATCGATGTTTTGGTTAATAATGCAGGAGGCAGTAACGGATCTTCAGTGATGGAAACGAGCATGAACCAGTTTGAAGAGGCGATGCATCTGAATTTTTTATCGGCTGTTGATTTCAGTAAGAAAGCAGCAGCAATCATGAAGGGCAACTCAGACGGTGGAGCTATTATTAACATTTCGTCTATTTTTGGCAGGGAATCTGGCGGCAAACCTACCTACAACGCTAGTAAGGCAGCCATGATTTCTTTCACGAAATCATTTGGTGACGAGATGATCAAGGAGAATATACGGGTGAATGGCGTAGCTCCAGGATCTATTTTGCATAACACAGGAAATTGGAAAAAAAGATTGGAACAAGATCCGGATAAAATTAATTCATTTGTAGAAGAGCACATTTCCGCTGGTCGCTTCGGAACTGTGGAAGAAGTGGCAAATGTAGTCGTTTTCTTGGCATCTAAGAAGGCCTCTTGGGTCATAGGGAGCACGTTGAACGTAGATGGCGGACAGTCCTATAGCAATTTTTGATGAAGTGGAATGTAAACAACCCCCAGCGGAGCGCAGGGGGTTGTTTTTATGCTCGTTCGAGAAGATTTATGCTCGTTCGAGAAGATTTATGCTCGTTCGAGAAGATTTATGCTCGTTCAGCGCCATCCAAGAAATACGAACGCTACCCAAGAAATACCCCGCGAACACAACTGCGAAAAATCGCTAAGCTAACTCAGTACTCTAAGTCAGTCGTACTTAACCTCAGTCCCATGCGTCCAATCCGCTTCGTTACGTTTCAAGCCTCCGCGAGCTTCTATTTCTTTAATGATCTCTCTGTGCATGCTTGTTCCTTCCTCATTTAAGTAAGGAGCCATCTGCTGCAAGGAGTGATGAAAATACGTGAGTTCTTCATCTCTCCAATCGTTCTTCTTCGTCATACTTAATTCGGTCATATCTCTTCCTACGTACATCCTGCAACCCTCCTTTGAATTAGTGTAATCATTCATTTATCCCCCATATTTAAAGGTTTTAATACTGGAAATATATATTAAATAAATTACTTATAAAATTCGATTAGCCCGGGTAAATTATATTTCGTGGAGGTGAAAAACAATGGACAAACAACAAAACCAAGCTTCAAAAACAAACGCTCAAGAAGTTCGTCGTCAAAACCAAGCTTCTCAAGCTGGTCAAGCTGGTCAATCTTACGGAACTGAATTTGCTAGCGAAACGAGTGCACAAGAAGTTCGTCAGCAAAACCAACAGTCTCAACAACGTAAGAACCAAAGATAACCTCTATCCAGGAATGCTCCCTAATGACTAGGGAGCATTTTTTGGTTTTTTTGTATTTATTACATACGTTTTCTATACATATCCTATGGGAATACTAGTGACGAATGAATGATCTGAAAAAAGGCGCTTATTTTTTTGGAAAACAGGGACAAGTACATTTCCAAACTATTCTTAAAACGATATAATAAAGAAGAGAAAAAAAGCGTGTGTTTTGAAAGAAAGTAATGTTCGGGAATAAAACGATGAAAAAAATTGAAGAACGAGGTTTATGAATGAAGCTGGTGAATTACCGACAAATGGTTAAAAAGAAAGGAGAGTTAACAACTCAATAGGTAACATTAGCTTCCGGAACTCGGGCAGAAAGGAGAGAGAGATGAGTTTTCCTGCAACCGGAAGTATAATCAATATTCAAAGCTATAAGCATAACGGCTATCTTCATCGAAATTGGGAAGATACGGTTATTTTAAAAGGTACTCCTAGTCAGGTGATCTGCGGTAACGACCGGATCCTTGTTACTGAATCTGACGGACGTCAGTGGCGGACAAGAGAACCTGCAATTTGCTATTTTAACGCGAAGCAATGGTTTAACGTGATCGGTATGATTAGAGAAGACGGTATTTATTACTACTGTAACTTAGGATCACCATTTATGTGGGACAAGGAAGCATTGAAATATATTGATTATGATCTGGATATTAAGGTTTTTCCAGATGGGACTTATATCTTATTAGACGAGGACGAGTATGAGCTTCACAAAAGAATGATGAGGTATCCGAGTCAGCTTGATACCATTATTAAAAAAAATCTTCAAGAGTTAATCTTGATGGTTACACAAAAAAAGGGACCATTTGAGCCTGGATTTGTTGAACAGTGGTATGAAAGATATTTAGAATTTCGATAAAAAGGAAAACCTGTTGAAGAGTCAGCAGGTTATCCTTTTTTTAAATAAGGTTAACTTGGCGCCCTGCCAAGTTCTTTTTATGACCGAAAGAATGGTGTGATGAAATGGATAGTATTAAACGTTATTTAATTTTTGTAAAACCTTACAGATGGCAAATTTTCTGGACGATTTTAATTGGGCTTGCTAAGTTTGGGATCCCTTTATTAACACCGCTTATTTTAAAATACGTGGTAGACGATATCATTCAGGTTTCAATACCCATTGATGAAAAGTTAACCAAATTATACTGGCTGATGGGAGGGGCTGCTCTCATATTCGTTGTGCTGAGGCCACCTATTGAGTATTGGAGACAATACTATGCACAATGGGTAGGTACAAAAGTTTTGTATGATATTCGTGACAAGATGTTCGATCACATTCAGCGTTTAAGCCTGCGCTTTTATTCTAACAACAAATCTGGAGAAATTATCTCGAGAGTCATTCATGATGTTGAGCAGACAAAGACATTCGTTATTACAGGTCTAATGAATGTTTGGCTCGATATGGCTACGATAGTTATCGCAGTAGCAATCATGTTCTCAATGGACTTTTGGCTGACGATCGTGGCATTATCGATGTTGCCGGTCTATGCGTTTTCAGTAAAATTTTTCTACGCACGTCTTCGTCAGTTAACAAAAGATCGTTCTCAGGCACTTGCTGAGGTACAGGGCCACTTGCATGAGCGTGTTCAAGGGATGTCTGTCATTCGAAGTTTTGCACTTGAAGATCACGAGCAGATTCAGTTTGATAAGCGAAACCGAAATTTCTTGAGAAGAGCGATGGATCACACGAAATGGAACGCAAAAACGTTTTCTGTTGTAAACACTGTAACCGATATTGCACCTCTGCTTGTTATTGGTTTTGCAGCGTACCAAGGAATACAAGGCAATATTACAATAGGTGCTCTAGTCGCATTCGTTGCCTATATGGACAGGTTGTACAATCCGCTTAGACGCCTGGTGAACTCATCTACAACGCTGACACAATCAATCGCTTCTATGGACCGGATGTTCGAATTTTTAGATGAGTCGTATGATATTGAGGACTCACCAAATGCAAAACCGTTAAAATCGGTCAAAGGTGCTTTAGAATTTGACGATGTTTCATTTACCTATAACGAGGAAGAAGCAGAAGTGCTGCACCATGTTTCCTTATCCGTCACGCCCGGTGAAACTATCGCTTTAGTCGGCATGAGCGGGGGCGGGAAGTCTTCATTGATCAGTTTGATTCCTCGTTTTTATGATGTTACGGAAGGAAGTATTAAGCTAGATGGGACAGATATCCGAAATTTTCAAGTTCGGACGCTACGAGACAATATAGGTATGGTACTTCAAGACAATATTTTGTTTAGCGAATCCGTTCGAGCAAACATTCTTATGGGGAATCCTGAAGCTTCAGATGAAGAGATGATTGCAGCTGCGAAGGCGGCCAATGCACATGAATTCATTATGAGTCTGCCTGATGGCTATGACACAAAGATTGGAGAGCGTGGAGTCAAACTTTCTGGTGGTCAGAAACAACGCGTTGCGATATCACGTGTGTTTTTAAAAAATCCGCCGATTCTCATTTTAGATGAAGCGACGTCTGCATTAGATCTTGAAAGTGAACATCTGATTCAAGAAGCTCTGGAAAAACTAGCAAAAGATCGGACAACCTTCATTGTGGCACATCGTCTTTCCACCATTACTCACGCTGATCGCATTATCGTAATCGATCACGGAAAAATTGTGGAAATCGGTAATCACAAAGAATTAATGGAAAAACAAGGACCGTACTACGATTTATTTACGGTTCAACAACTGGTATAAAGAAGCAGAAAAGGTCGGCAGATGCCGATCTTTTTTTATTGGCCGAACACTCAAACTGATTGTTGCCAAATCCAATTCCCTAAAAAATGAATAAAAGTGGTATATAAGACCTACAACAGAAGAAGTGTTTGTCGAACATTCTGAAAATTAAATATTGTCAAAATGTCAGAGTAGTGTCATAATTCTCAACAGAGAAGTAATATTCTAGGAAATTTGACAGCTTAGAGAAAGGAGTGAGATCTCATGGGAAATCCTGTTTTAGAAGTTAAGAACTTAAGAACTTCTTTCCTTACAGATGATGGAGCAATTCCAGCAGTAGACGGTGTCGATTTCCACGTCAATCCTGGTGAAGTACTAGGTATTGTGGGGGAGTCAGGCTGCGGGAAGAGCGTTACATCACTATCTGTGATGGGACTAGTCCCTACCCCGCCTGGGAAGATCGAAGGAGAAATTCTCTTTAAAGGTGAAAATCTTGCTTCTGCACCAGAGAAAAGAATGCGGCAAATCAGAGGCAATGAGATCGGAATGATTTTTCAGGAGCCGATGACAAGCTTGAATCCGGTTATCACAATTGGGGATCAGCTTATTGAATCACTGCGCATACATAGAAAATGGTCAAAAAAAGAAGCGATGGGTAAAGCCATTGAAATGCTTAAGCTAGTTGGGCTTCCACGAGCAGAAGAGCTTGTAAGAGAATATCCGCATCAATTATCAGGAGGTATGCGTCAGCGTGTCATGATTGCAATGGCCATGATCTGCGACCCAAAACTTCTAATAGCGGACGAGCCTACTACCGCTCTGGATGTTACGATTCAAGCTCAAATTTTAGATCTGATGAAACGATTAAACAAAGAAACGGATACCGCAATCATGATGATTACTCATGATTTGGGCGTTGTTGCGGAAATGTGTGAACGCGTCGTCGTCATGTATGCAGGAAAAGTAGTAGAAGAAGGAAATGTGAAAACCATCTTCCAAAACCCAAAGCATCCATACACGATTGGTTTGATTAAATCTGTACCAGACATGAGAGAGAAGGTAGGAAGGTTATATTCCATACCTGGAAACGTTCCAAAACCGGGTTCGATTACAACAGGATGTTCCTTTGCACCGCGTTGTGAACATGCCGGAACAAGATGTATTTCCGAAACTCCTCAACTGAATACTCAAGAAGGCAGCCATCAAGTAAGATGCTGGCTTTACGAGGACGGGAAAGGAGTGAACCTGCATGAGTCAGACTCAGCCATTAGTTAAAGTAGAAAACTTAAAGATGCACTTCCCGATCAAAGGCGGAATATTAAGTAAAACAATCGGTGAAGTAAAGGCGGTAGATGGAATCTCTTTTCATATCAGAAAAGGTGAAACGCTTGGTCTTGTAGGAGAAAGCGGATGCGGCAAATCTACAACAGGACGAATGCTGTTAAGACTTTTAGAACCTACAGAAGGAAAGATCTACTTTGAAGGCGAAGATATCACAAAATTATCCAATAGTGAAATGAGAAAGAAACGACGTGAGATGCAGATGGTGTTTCAGGACCCGTTTGCTTCACTTAACCCGCGTCATACGGTTGAGAAGATTTTAGAAGAGCCTTTAATCGTTCATGGTGTAAAAGATAAAGCAGAACGAAAAAGACGCGTAAAAGAACTGCTTGAAGTAGTTGGACTTTCAAGCTGGCACGCAAAGCGTTACCCCCACCAATTTTCTGGGGGACAAAGACAGCGTATCGGAATCGCACGAGCCCTTGCGGTGAATCCGAAGCTTATTATCGCGGACGAGCCTGTATCTGCTCTGGATGTTTCCATACAATCTCAAGTACTGAACCTTTTACAAGATCTTCAGAAAGAGTTCGATCTTACGTATCTGTTTATCGCACATGATCTTGGTGTAGTACGCCATATCAGTGACCGAGTGGGAGTTATGTATTTGGGTCATATCGTAGAGCTTGCTGATAGTGAAAAGCTGTATGACGATCCAAAACATCCATATACACAAGCATTGCTGTCAGCTGTTCCTATACCTGATGTTGAGCATCGGAAGGACCGTGTCATCCTGCAAGGGGATGTTCCGAGTCCATCAAATCCGCCTGCTGGCTGCCCGTTCCATACGCGGTGCCCTGCGGCGATGGAGCATTGCGGATCAGTTAAACCCGTATTAAAAGAAGTTTCTGAAGGCCACTACGCTGCTTGCCATTTATATGAATAAGGCAAGCACGTACATATAAAAAAAGGCACTACTAAAATGAGAACTGGGGGAAAGAAGATGAAGAAAAGTTTATGGACTTTATTTGCTTTAATGCTAGCTTTATCTCTTGCGTTGGCAGGGTGTTCATCAGGCGGAGACAGCAGCAAAGGTGGAGACGACGGTAAAGTCGATCCTAACAATGTGATGATCTACGGGCGCGGCGGGGACTCTGTTGCACTTGATCCGGCAGTCGTTACAGACGGTGAATCTTTCATCGTTACAGAACAAATTTATGAGCCGCTAGTAAACTACGGCAAAGATAACACAGATATCGTTCCTGGCCTTGCAAAAGAATGGGATATCTCTGAAGATGGACTAACTTACACGTTCACACTTGAAGAAGGCGTTAAATTCCACGATGGTGAAAAGTTCAACGCTGATGCAGTTGTAAAGAACTTTGACCGCTGGGCACAAAGTAAAGATGGCGAGAAATTCGCATACTACGGATCTATGTTTGGTGGATTTGAAGGTGACGAAGGCCATGTCATTAAAGATGTAAAAGCAGATGGGGAGTACAAAGTTGTAATCACATTAACAAAGCCACAAGCACCATTCTTAAAGAACGTAGCTATGAGCCCGTTTGCAATCGCGAGCCCTAAATCATTAGATGGCGACAAGCTAAGCAAAGAGCCAGTTGGTACTGGACCTTTCAAATTCAAAAGCTGGAAGCCAAACGATACGATCGTTCTTGAAAAGAACGCAGACTACTGGGTAGAAGATATGCCGAAACTTGATGGCGTAACTTTTAAAGTAATCAAAGACAACTCTTCTCGATTAAATGCATTAACAAAAGGTGAAATTGACTTAATGGATGCTCTTAATCCATCTGATATGAAAAAAGTTTCTGATAACAGCAAACTTCAATCGTTCGAACGTCCTTCAATGAACGTTGGTTACCTAGGATTTAACGTTGAAAAAGCACCATTTGATAAAAAAGAAGTACGTCAGGCGATCAGCCACTTGATCGACAAGCAAGCGATCATCGACAACTTCTATGAAGGAACAGCTGAGCCGGCTAAAAACCCAATGCCTCCTTCAATTGCTGGATACAACGATGAAATTCAAGACCGTGAGTATGACGAAGCAAAAGCAAAAGAACTTTTAGCTAAAGCTGGTTTAGAAAAAGGCTTTGAGATGGATCTTTGGGCAATGCCTGTAGCACGTCCATACATGCCGAACGGCCAAAAAGTAGCAGAAGCGATTCAAGCGAAACTTGCAAAAGTGAATATTAAAGCGAACATCGTTACATTTGAGTGGGGTACTTACCTTGAGAAAGTTCAAAAAGGTGAAGCACCAATGTTCATGTTAGGTTGGACGGGTGACAATGGAGATGCGGATAACTTCCTATACACACTTCTTGACAAAGACACGATCGATTCTAACAACTACTCTCGTTATGCGAACGAAGACGTTCATAAGCTTTTAGTTGAAGCTCAAACGACAGCTGACGAAGCGAAGCGTGAGGAGCTTTACAAACAAGCGCAAGTTATTATCCATGAAGATGCACCATGGGTACCACTTGTTCACTCTAAGCCGCAATTAGCTGGAGCAAGCAAGATCAAAGGATTCGTTCCACATCCTACTGGTTCTCAGTCTTTCGCGGATGTATCTTTCGAATAATGTATGGCGGGGAGTATGGCCTAATATAGCCAGCTCCCCTTTTTTTGCAAAAACAACTTGTAACCTAACAGACTTGTAATTCTTCTTAAGAAAGAGGTGACCCTATGTTTGCCTATACGATCAGACGGTTAGCAACGCTCGTTCCCGTATTACTAGGAATGACATTTATCGTGTTCATGATGATTCGTGCTATCCCGGGTAATCCAGCACAATTAATATTAGGGCAACAGGCCACAAAAGAAGCCGTTGCGTCTTTAACAAAGCGACTTGGGTTAGATCAACCTTGGTACACACAATTCATTGATTACTTAACAGGTCTTTTTACAGGAGATCTAGGTGTTTCACTTAAGACGAATGTGGCGATTTCGGAGGAAATTTGGCCGTATTTAGCCGCAACAATTGAATTAGCTCTTGTAGCAATGGCCATTGCCATTGTAATTGGGGTAAATGCGGGTATCATCTCCGCTTGGTTCCAAAATTCTTGGTTTGATTATACGGCAATGGTACTAGCTTTGGTTGGTGTATCAATGCCGATCTTCTGGCTTGGCTTAATGGAGCAATATGTATTTTCAATTCATTTTGACCTATTGCCAACAACGGGCCGTGACAACATACGTGTCCCGGTTGATCCGATCACGCACTTGTATTTAATTGACACCTTAATTCAAGGAAGAATGGACCAGTTTAGTGAAGTGGTTAAGCATCTTATCTTGCCTGGTGTTGCACTTGGTACGATTCCGATGGCGATCATTGCACGTATGACTCGTTCAAGCATGCTTGAAGTAATGCGCTCAGATTATATCCGTACGGCTCGTGCTAAGGGCATGAAGATGTTCTGGGTTGTGTACAAGCATTCATTGAAAAATGCTTTAATCCCAGTAGTGACTGTCATTGGATTGCAGACAGGTTTGCTTTTGGGTGGAGCAATCTTGACTGAAACGATCTTCGGATGGCCAGGGATTGGGACATATATTTACGATGCCATCTCATATCGTGATTATCCTGTTATCCAATCAGGAATCCTTGTTGTCGCTACGATCTTTGTATTAATTAATCTACTCGTTGATTTGCTGTATGCAGCAATTGACCCGAGAATTAAATTCAAGTAGGAGGGATTAGAGAATGTCAGAACTATCAAGATCAACACCTCCCGTAGTCCCGCAGCCACAGCATATGCCAGTGGAACCTGTGGAAGACAAAGTAATCTCTCCTTGGAAAGATGCATGGAGAAGCTTTAAAAAGAATAAAATCGCACTTGTCGGACTATCGATCGTATCCTTGTTTATCGTGGTGGCGATATTAGCGGATGTTCTTGCACCATATAACTATAGCGATGTTGAACTCAAGGATAAACATATTGCGCCGTCTGCTGAACATTGGTTTGGAACAGACGAATTTGGCCGTGATATTCTAAGCCGCGTGATTCATGGTGCCCGTATCTCCTTATGGGTAGGTTTTTTCTCTGTAGCTGGATCGGTTATTGTAGGTTCCTTGCTTGGTATTGTGGCAGGCTATTATGGACGATGGATAGACGGCATCATATCTCGTATCTTTGATATTTTGCTCGCGTTTCCGAGTATCCTGCTTGCGATTGCAGTAGTATCCGTACTTGGGCCATCATTGAAAAACGCGTTGATCGCGATTGCTATCATTAACATTCCAACGTTCGGTAGGCTTTTACGCTCTAGGGTACTTAGTGTAAAAGAAGAAGAATATATAACAGCCGCGCGAGCGATCGGTATGAGTGATTTCAGAATTCTGATCCATCACATACTGCCGAACAGCTTAGCTCCAATTATTGTTCAAGGAACGCTTGCCATCGCAACAGCGATCATTGAAGCGGCAGCGCTTGGATTCTTAGGAATGGGAGCTCAGCCACCAACACCTGAGTGGGGTAAGATGCTTGCAGACTCAAAAGACTTTATCATTCAAGCACCATGGACGGTATTGTTCCCAGGGTTGGCGATCATGCTGACGGTTCTAGGTTTCAACCTGATGGGAGACGGCTTGCGTGACGCACTTGACCCACGAATGAAGAGCTAGTTTAATTGGTGAAAGAGGAAGCTTGGCAATTGCTGAGCTTCTTTTTTTTATGTGATATTATGTATGATTTTCGAGAAGGGGTTCTAGGTGGTATATTCGGGACTTGGTTGAACCTGAAATAGGGAGCTTCAGAGACCGAAATAGATGGTTTGCTTGATAGCTCGAATTTAAATGTAAGTATTGCATCGCCTCACGATTGGATATTTTAGTAGAAATTAAATATGCGTAGTCTTGTAAAGCTTCAATATGAGCAGTTTTTGAAGAGGTATTGCAATAGTGACAATGCCAGGTTCCCCATACATATGTCATAATCGATTGATCACACGATGGACATAGAACACCGGTTATTAAATCACTTTTATTAATCTCAAATAGCTCACAAACATCTGGATCATAAGATGAACTTACTTTAGAAAGGTATTTCGTTAGTTTTTTAATTTGTTTATGTGTTAGGACAGTTTGCTGGTTCTTTTGTAAGAATTCATGGAATTTCTGTTGTAGACTGGGGCTTTTAATTACTTTTTCATAAGCTTCTTTATATGTAGGAGAAGCTTCAATGATCACATTTGGGTTGGTCATAACTACAAGTGATTCAATGGGGATAGGGAAAGCGTATTTTTGTTGAACAAGAATTTCATTTAAGTGATAACTTTGCCGTTTAACCTGTTCGATTGGATTAGAGAAGGCTTCTTTCTTTCCATCATATGTTCTGATGAGTTGTGAAAATTTATCATCAAAAAATAAATGGCCCGTCAAGTTCTTTATTTCTAATATTGTTATGAAATTGGGAGTAATGACTAGAGTATCCATCTGGAAATAGTAGTTATCATGAAGGATTCGAATTCCATGAAGCAAATTCACGTCATTCTTAGGTAAGTAGCGATAAAAATAGTTTAATGATTGTTCACCCTTGTGTCCTGAAGAATGATTTCGGAGTTGTTCTTGCAATTCTTTTCTTTTTAAATGATTTTGAGGTGTTCTTTTTATTAATTTGGATAATTTGATAACTATTGGCGGCGCTTTTCTATCTTTTTTTATAAAAATCTCTCCTTTGAATTAATTACATATGAATTTTCCTTAGTTTGCAGCATTCTTAAGTGTAACGCAAAAAGAACTTTTCCTAATAACGGATTCCAAACGAATTAATTCTAGAAATATTGACTATAATACGGCGAGAATTAAGCATAATTCGGCGAGTTTTTTCCACAATACGGCGAGTTTTTATCATATAACAGCGAGTCTACAAATAACGACAAAATTCGTCGCCTCACCCAGCACCGCCACAGCCTAATACCCACAAATCCCCAAAAAAACCAGCCCTCACAAAAGGACTGGCTTTCCTAACATATATCAATCTTCCAATCGCTGGTCCAACTGGACTTCGCTGTCGTCCTGGTGATAATTTTTGAAGCTTTCCACCAAGGTGTTCAGGTGCTCGAGCTGATCAGCGTAATCAATGATTAAGGCAAATACCGGGAACAGTTCGATCCACTCTTCGTTCTCCGGATTTTTGTAGTAGCTCATGATGCATTTCATGAGCGCTTTTTTATTGATGGCATCATCCATATCATACGTATGCTGTGCCCGAATTTTATCAGTATACTTTAACAGCAGCTGTTCGTGGAAATTCGTTAATCCATCCAGCTTGATTTGAATCAATTCCTGAAGAGGTTCAGGCATATTGTACAATTCGTTTTCATGGCGGTGAAGACTTTTTAATAGTTCGAGTGCTTTGTTAGTAGTTTGGATCATCTGTCTGTATAGAACAAGCTTACGAGTCTTCGAGTACTTGTTGCTTCTAAAATACGTACGTTCCTCTTTGTACAGCAGGTAATATTGATCCATCTTAAAGCGGTTTTCCTTTAAATGCGTCAGGTCCTCTTTAATGGCAATATGTTCTGAAGCATGCCGGGTGATCATTCGGATCCACTTGATGATCTCATCAGTATGGCCAGAGATTTTATAATACAATTTTGTTTCATATTTAGGCGGCATAAATACCAAGTTCACTAAGAATGCTGATAGGACACCAAGCATAATAAGCAAAAAGCGGTCGATCGCAAACCCGATAAAGTTTTCCGTATGGCTTTCCATGATTACAATGACGGTAACGATCGATAACGGAATGGTTTTTTCGATCTTCATTTTTAAGTTCGCTGCGATAACAAGTACAACAACGAATCCGATAACAAAGGGGTTGTTGCCTAATAAGATAACAAAGATAATGGCAAAAATGGCACCAACGAGGTTACCTTGAACCTGTTCGAGTATGGTTTGATACGACCTGTAGATGGATGGCTGGATCGCAAATGTTGCAGCAATGGCTGCATAGACAGGCTGATCCAATTGAAAAAGCATCGCCAGGTAGATCGATAAAGATATGGCTAAACCCGTTTTGATCATTCGGGCTCCTAGTTTCATAACTGCGATAATTCCTTTCTCATATAAAAATGTTAATAATCTCAAACACTATAAACTGTTTCTAATGTTTAATCAAGTGAAAGTGTGTTAACAAATTGTGAAAATTACAGACTTACATACCGTATGAAAAATGAAGCATCATTATTACATCTTTTCCCTTAAAACAAAAAAAGAATCCGTGCGGTGACGGATTCTCGGAAAAACTCAAAGACGGCTGAATGCCTTTCCTGCTGCTTCAATTGTTGCAACAACGTCTTTCTCTGTATGTGCTGTTGTTAAGAACATCGCCTCGTATTTAGATGGGGCGAGGTTGATCCCTTCGTTAAGCATATGTTTGAAGTATCTGCCGAAGATTTCCCCGTCTGTCGCTTCTGCTTGTAAATAGTTCTCAATTTTTTCATCCGTAAAATAGAGAGTCAATGCACCTTTCAAACGGTTGATGGTTACGGATACGTTATATTTCGCAGCCTGTTCCAGCAATCCTTTTTCTAAGATCGCGCCTAAGCGGTCCATTTCTTCGTACACACCTTCTTGCTGAAGAACTTCTAAACATGCGATACCAGCTGAGATCGATGCCGGGTTTCCAGCCATCGTTCCTGCTTGATAGGCTGGTCCGAGAGGTGCTACTTTTTCCATGATTTCTTTTTTACCGCCGTATGCCCCAATCGGAAGGCCACCGCCAATTATTTTCCCAAGTGCTGTCATGTCTGGCTTTACACCGAGTAGATCTTGAGCACCGCCATACATAAAACGGAAGGCTGTAATCACTTCATCATAAATGACAAGTGCGCCATGCTCATGGGTGATATCGTTAACTGCTTGTAAGAAGCCTTCTTTCGGTTCCACGATTCCGAAGTTTCCAACGATCGGCTCAACTAAAACAGCAGCAATTTGATCACCCCATTTTTCCATCGCCGCACGGTAGGCTTCTACATCGTTAAACGGAACGGTGATCACTTCTTGAGCAATTGATTTTGGTACACCAGCTGAGTCTGGCGTTCCTAATGTAGAAGGGCCAGATCCTGCAGCCACTAGTACTAAATCAGAGTGGCCGTGATAACAGCCTGCAAACTTTATGATTTTATCCCGACCCGTATACGCACGCGCAACACGGATGGTTGTCATTACCGCTTCAGTACCAGAATTTACGAATCGAACTTTGTCCATAGCAGGCATTGCTTCTTTCAGCATTTTAGCGAACTTCACTTCAAGGGAAGTAGGAGTTCCGTAAAGTACGCCGTTTTCTGCAGCTTTCACGATCGCCTTAGTGATATGAGGATGAGCATGTCCGGTAATAATAGGACCATATGCAGCAAGATAATCAATGTATTGATTGCCGTCTTCATCCCAAAAGTAAGCACCTTGTGCGCGCTCCATAAAAACCGGTGCGCCGCCGCCAACTGCTTTAAAAGAGCGGGATGGACTGTTAACCCCGCCGACAATATGTAGAAGTGCTTCGTCATACAAAGCTTCAGATTTTGTGTGATTCATCTATATATACCTCCTGTTACGATATCTCTTAAGTTCAACTAGTATTGTAGCATGAAAAACGCTCGCTAACAGGTTTAGAAAACTCTGCATGATAGTCTCAACTATTTGAGTTTAGAATGGCGATTGAGTAAACTTATCGAGTGCCTGAGTTTCTATTTGTGGAAACTCTAAAAAAATTTGTATTGGAAAAATGGGGAGCTTTACTAATGAAATGAGTTGGTATTGCTATAAAGGTCTGATAAAGCTCCTATCTAAGGATTGTTGCTATAAAGGAATTTGTTCCATTTTCTTCTTTGACAAGTTGATTGGAGTGGAAGGTGCGAGACTCTCGGCTAGGACAGGCGGGCAGGTG
>NZ_LRFC01000028.1 GCF_001619875.1 Fictibacillus phosphorivorans | reverse complement strand
CACTTGATATGGACTCGTTACGTGGTCAAATTGCTTCCAAACAATATGGTGAAGTTCAACATAACTTTAATAATGATAATAAGCGTCTTATCATTTTGCCTAAAAATGCAGGACCACGTAAAACGATTGAAGAGCCAATTGCTATCGTTGAGAATCAACCTAAAGAACCGGCCCCACAAGATCTACTAAAATACGGTTTTCGGGGAGAGGCAGTTAAAAAGCTGCAGCAAAAGTTAAACGCTACTGGTTTATTCGCTTTAACTGTTGATGGCATCTATGGTAAGAAAACTGAGCATGCTGTACGGGATTTCCAAAAAGAAAAGGGACTATCTGTTGACGGTATCGCGGGTCCACAGACTTTTGCTAAACTTGCTCCGGTTCAAGAAAAGCCAGTTCATGAAAAAAAGAAACCATCATCAAAGGCGATCGTTTCTTATCCAGGTCACCTTATTAAAAAAGGGTCTAATGATAAAGAAAACATAAAGAGAATTCAACGAGCCGTTGGTGTAGAAGCCGACGGTATTTTTGGGCCTAAAACCGAAGCAGCTGTAAGAGCGTATCAGAAACGAAAAGGTTTAAAAGTTGATGGAATAATCGGACCTGAATCCTGGAACAAACTATTTTAAAGGAGGGATACTTTATGAAATTAACAATGGATAAACCGTCTATCTTACGTGTGGTTGTTTGGTTAATAACAGCTATAAACATGGTACTCGCACATTACGGAGTGCTATTTTTTATTCCTTCAGAGTTTTGGGCACCGATTATTGCTGATGGTATCTTTCTAATTTGGTCAGCTTATGTTGGACATAAGAATAATTATCTATCACCAAGAGGAAAGTTGCAGAAGCAGGAACTTATTAAGAGAGGTCTGTATCGACCTAATAAATAGAACATTAAAAAGCCCACCTAAAATTGGTGGGCTTTTCATTAATTTGTTATATCCTTTAATGATAAATAACCACTATAAGAAGTGACAATGGTTGTAAAAAATATAATTGCTAGAACGCCGATTATTAAGTATTTCGAAAACGCTTTTAATTCTTCACTTTCAAATGCTTTTATTAAGAGATAAAAAAAGCCAACAACCCAAATTGCATTTTTAAAAAATCCAATTAGTATTGTTGTGACTAAGTTTGTGAATGTACTCAAATCCATCTTTAATCCCCCTAATCTTCGTAAAAACCCTTATGACTTTTTGTGTGTCTACCTGTATAGTCCCAGTAACCAGTTGCAACCTTTTCCAGATGCCCTCTCATGAACTCCTTTAGATCTTCTTCCATTTCATGACCTTCGATTTCATCCACAGTGAAAGTGATTTGTCTTGCCTTCTGAAAATCCATCACTGTTATTTTCCTATTAGAACTTGTAGGGCTTTTAACCGTGAACATTATTCCATATCTCATGTAGTAATTCCCCCTAATATATCGACTAAATTACCAATAATTATATACGAATATACGTTCGGTTTAAACTAGATTTAAGAACAAATGTTCGTTATAATTGGAACAAAGGGAGGATGGCAGCATGAAAAAGTTCTTATTAAGATGTCAATTGGACCATAAACCAGTGGAGATTATGTACTTATCTAACTCTGGCCAAATCAGTCAAAGAATCATATCGATAAAAGAAATTAATGAAACAACAATAAGAGCCTACTGTCATTTGAGAAAAACTCAACGAGTGTTTAAATTGGATAACATACTTTCCGTTAACTATAAAAAGGCTGCAGGCTAAAGGGGGACTTAACATGAAAGGATTAACTAGGGCACAACTTAATGTTTTTGATGCACTCCTGACAAACATAAGACGTAGAAATTATGCGCCTTCTATAGAAGAAATCTGTCTGGTTTCAGGTCATAAATCGAAAAGCACAGTGCATAGGCATTTGAAAATATTAAAGGTAGCTGGTTATATTCAGTGGGAAGAAGGAAAGACCAGAACGTTAAAAGTGATCAAATCAGTTTCAGAGGGAGATCGCCAAAGGCTCTCATTAAAATATGAATATGCAAATTAAAGAAAATCCCACCTAACTAGGCGGGATTTTTACATCTTCCAGAAATCATCAGACTTAACCTTCGGATCCAACTCACGAAGAGCACTTAAAATTTTTTTCATTGTCTTTGCATTTGGTTCTCGTTCATTGTCTCCAGTAGTTAAATCACTTATTGTATTACGACCTAGTCCACTTTTTTTAACTAACCACTGTTGCGAAATACCCCTATTGTCCAACCATTTTCCTAACTTGCTTCTGTTTTTTCCTAATCCAAACATAAGAGATCACCCTTCAAATTCAGTTATTTTTATAGTCATGTCCATTCTTCACTAAAAATAAAACAAAATCGCACAATAAATAGTGAATAATGGACAAACGGTCTTACATAATCATTTATCAAGCAGGTAAGAACTACAATCGACAGAAGGGAGATGTAGTGGAAATGCCTATAAAAAAGAGTTCACTTGTTTTAAATACAGAGGATCCTGAACAAAACCTTCTTCACCAATTTGTTAATTTCCTTCCTAATGGCAAAAAACGTAATTCAAGTGCTTTCTTGAGGATGCTAGTAGATCGTGAATATCAAAAACAAAATCAACAAACTTCAGGGATTAAAATAAGATTTGAGTAGGGGGATGGACAGCATGAAAGTACGCATTAATGGAGTCCCATTAGAAATGTTAAATATGGATCAAATAACTTTAATTGATCAAATAGAAGTCCACGAGAAAAAGAAAATGAGTAAAAGCCTAAATAAATTTGCTACAACCTTATGGACTATTTCTGGAACCTTCTTCGCAAAATCGTCCGTTCTAGCTTCTGGATCGTTTTATCAAGAGATGCAGCCTTTATATTATGTGTTTCAAGATATCGCACTGGGATTAGGCGGACTCGCTTTAATTGCAGGTCTGATCATGCTTGTGTTTAAGAAACGATGGGGAATTACCACTATTAAAGTTATGGGATTGGTCATAGGCGGGGTTTTCTTAATTCCTAGTGCTATCATGTTACTTGCTATTCTTGGTATTTCGTTAAACGAAGCATTATATTCAGCTCTTGAAAATATTCGTGGGGATGCAGCTGGAACAAAGGCGGTGTTCAAACCATGAAATTCTTGATTGGTGCTTTCCTAGGATTCCTAACAGGTATGTCATACGGAGTATTTCAAGCTGTTGAACTTCCGGAAGGTAACTTTGTTAAAATCATGGCCGTTTTAAAAGGCTTATTGGAGATGATGTGAAATGGTTGCAGGATTGCAGCTTGCTGATCATAGACACACGATAAAAATAAAGCTAACTTCTTCGACTGCTAAAGAAGTGTATCCCGAAAGACAAACACAAAAACAACCACAAAAAACAATCCCGATTATTGTTCCAGAGAATCCGCCAACAGAACCTTTCATTAAATCTAAGTATTCCTCATTTCAACTTATTCCTCATACAAATGTCAAAAATGATAAGGTAAGTCAATTCTCAGAAGTTATCGCAGACACATACCAAGAGTTATTTCAAAGATTAAAAGGAAAAGAATTTTCCGACCCGGATCGGATATTCTTCGAAACCGAAATCAAAAAAGATTCATTTCGTACGTACGTAGCAACTAATTCCGAACTGAATGAAACCATAAAACAGCACGTAAGGATGGTTTGGAAGGAAGTTACCATGTCTAACAACCCTAAAGAGGAATATATGGAACTTGTTCCTGCTAGTCTTGGATATGAGTTCAAACTAAAACACCCTTTTTTCCTTTCATTAAAGACAGACCGGAGGATGCAAGAAGTTCCATTACCTGAATTATTGGAAGTGTCCAGGACAATGTTAGAAGGTGAAAAAGTTTTCATCCAGTTTGGATTTCAAGCTGCTGAAAATGATTGGTTTAAAGATGGCGAAGAACAAAAAGAAACGTACGAAAAGAAACCACCGAAAAGATGGAAGAAAAAAGAGCTAAGTAAATCAACAGAATTTAAGCTTGGAGAAGCAGGATTTGATTTCTGCTTAAGAGTTATAGTTTCTTCTAACGATGAACGAAGAAAAAAAAGGATTTCCAGAGGTATTATTCTGGCTTTAAAGCAGCTGAATCAAGATAACGAACTCCAAGAGAAACAAATTAAGCCATCTGCCATGAAGAGGTTTATTGAGGATATGAAACAACGAAGAATTAAAGTGCCATTCTTGTTTGGGAAACGTCAAATTCTCTCGAGTGCGGAGATTGCTCATTTTGTTAAATTACCTCAACGATCGCTTCAAAATGAGTATCCAATAATAGAGATGATTGCAGGAAAAGAAATAAAAATACCAGAGACTTTAAAAATGTCTGGAATCCAATTAGGATCAGCTACATTTCGCGGGAAGGCACAACAGATATTCATGCCTACACATAACTTTGATGAATTATGTTTACCAAGGATTGCTATTGGAGGGATGGGATCAGGTAAAACAAAGGGGTTTGGAGCAAACTGGATCGTTCAATCGGTGAACAATAACTTTGGTGCGTTGGCAATAGATCCTGCGAAAGGAGAAATAGGAAACGAGGTGGAGGCTTCACTGCCAGCTGACAAAGTAATAAGAATAAAATTAGGGGCATCCTTAATCGCGCTTGATTGGTGTGAAGTAAAGTATTCGTCTCGAGCCAAAAATCGATTGGCCAATACTGTATTAGGCTTTTTTAATACTGCTACCGATGAAGCTGGAGCTCAAACAGGCAGATATATTAGAGCAGCTGTAATGGGAATGAAAACAGGAAAGCTATCTGAAATCATGAGGATTTTGGAAGATGATAATTATAGAACAGAGCTGCTTAAAGAAATGGATGGAAAGTTAAATCACCTTCATAAAGCTACCTTAGAAGACTTGAATAAAATGAGTGAGGGAAAAAAAGCACAAATTTTAGCTCCAATCTATAACAGATTAGATACTATCCTGGGGGATGAATATTTAGCGGAATGCATGGAGTCAAATGTATCGATTGATATGGTTGATTTAATGAGTCAGCGAAAAGCGATAATAATCGATGTGCCAAAGGCTGAATTAGGACCAGAAGCGGTTGATTTGATCGTAAACCTCCTCTCAACGAAGATTGATCTTGCCATGACTTTAAGAAATGAACAAAATCAATTCCCGTTCTTTGTGGTGTTTGATGAACCACATCAATTCTTAAGATCAGCAAAGACTTGGAAGTCAGCTGTAGTGGAATCTCGGAAATGGAGAGTAGGTTATGTTTGGATGTTCCACAGCTGGGAGCAGATCCCGAAGGACCTGGCGGAAATAATTAAAGCAGCTGGACCACATTATCACTTATATCCATCAAGCAAGAAAACGTTTAATGACCTGAAGGAAGAAATAGCTCCTTTTGCCATAGAAGAAGCTTTAAGCCTCAAACGATTTCACGCAATAAATATCATTAGAACAGGTGGGGAAGTTATTAAACCCTTCATAGCAAAGATGGCTGCACCGCCTAGTTTTAAAATAAATTGATGTATTTATTGAAAAGTGTCATAAAACACACCCTGCCACGCATATGCTGTGGTGTGAAGGCGCCACGCAAAAATAGGCTTTTTGTACCCTCTCCAAATAACTGGAGGGGGTTTTGTTTTTATCATCTAGTTCGTATTTAGGTTCGAACAGGTAAGTTCTTAATTTAGGATAATTACAAGTTTCCATATATAAAAAGTACCATCTTCTGGGAAAAGCATTTATAATTATAGAATATCTTCCTTTGTATTTCCCGGCGGCTAACCAGTTAGCTTTTTTGTCGAAATTGTGAAAGTTTTGTCGAAATGGATATTTATTGGTATCAATTGATACCGTTTTTGGGTATACTACATTAACGGAGATGATTTTAAATGCAATTACTGGAGATTCTTATTGTCAAACATTGATGCATTTGCCTTTCTTCGGGAAGCTAAACAACTCATCTCGGTTGGAAAGAAAGATTTTATCAAAAGAACATACGACCACCCATCAGGCCGAAAAGTTAAATGGATAGAGGCCTTACTTGATATAGGATTATCTAATCCTAGTCAAGCTTGGGATGAAACGCTAAAGCTGACCCCTGACGATTTTATCGATGGTCCGTGTGAAGATAGCGACAGACCACACGAGGGTAAAGTTATTTGGATTTTCAAAAAGGAAATAAACGGTGTATCGGCGTATATTAAATTGAAAATCGATTCACGACGCGGTTGTGTATGTTTATCTTTCCACAAAGACTGGTAAGTAATACTTTACCTTTCTAAATATGAGGTATTGGGGGAAATACAATGGAGGATACTATGATGGTTGCTACTAAAATCAAGTATTGTGATAGTTGCCAAAGGGATATTGAGGCGTCAGTCGTCACACGACCTGCAACCTACACGTTCAAGAATGAAACTTTTGAAATTATAGAACGTGTTTTACAATGCAGTTGTGGAGAAGACCTTTACGATGAGATTTTGGATTCAGAGACGATGAAAACGCTTACAAAACTTTATGAAGAGCGAGCTGGTTTATCTCTTGAAGAAATAAAATCAATTCGGGAGCATTATGGTCTGTCTATGGATTTATTTTCTCGTATCCTTGGTTGGAGTAAAGCCACAATTGTTCGATATGAGACAGGGAAATTCATTCCTGATTCAACACATATGCTAGTTCTAAAAAGGCTAAAAGAACAACCAGAAGCGTTAGATGATTATTATAAACTTACAAAGCACAAATTTACCGAGAAAGAACAAGAAAAAATAACTGCAAAGTTAAATACTAATGATCAAGCTAAAGTTGAAAATGAATTAGTAAAAACTTTATATCTTAATTACAAATTACATGAAAAAACTATTGAGTCTGGATATAGTTCATTTAATCTCGAGAAATTTATAAATATGATTTTGTTTTTTACTCAAAATGGTGTTTTAAAAACTAAATTGATGAAGCTTTTATTTTATGCAGATTTTTTAAATTATAAAAGAAATCTTCTTTCAATTAGTGGAATGCCTTATGTTCGCCTTCCTTATGGACCGGTTCCAAAGGATCATGATTTATTGGTATCTAGTATAGCTAAAAACGATTTAATAAATATTGAGTATGACTTTTTAAATGAGTATACACTTATTAATATCAAAGCTAATCAAGAATTTGATGATACTCTTTTTGAAAAAGGAGAAATAGAAATACTTGAACTGGTCGAGGAACACTTTAAGTCACACGGATCTGTGGCAATAAGTGACTTTTCACATGAAGAAGATGCATGGAAACATACGGAGGATAGAGATATAATTTCGTATGATTATGCCGGTACGTTACAATTAACCTAAAACTTTGGTAAAAGCCCTAATTTTTTGGGGCTTTTTTTGATAACTAAATTATAATGCTTAATATTTTATAAAAAATCACAAACTCACAATAAAATCACAAAAATCACATTTGATGATGAAGTAGAGCGAAAAAATGTTTAGGGTGAATCCTCAAAATTCTTTGAACCAATGGGGTATTTGAAGATAGACGAAAGTGAGCGGTTTTTGAATGATAGATGGGCGGCATGATGTAAT
>NZ_LRFC01000027.1 GCF_001619875.1 Fictibacillus phosphorivorans | reverse complement strand
TAATTTTTACGTTTTAGACTTAATTCTCCCTCAAAAAGACTCAATTCCTGAACCATAATACCTCACCCCGTATTCTTAGAGTATCTTATTTGCCCCAAGCAAGGTCTTAAAACCATAACAATAGAAAGAAGATGGCCCCAGCCATCTTCCATCCTGCTATATTCTTTCAGCAGAAGCATCAAAAATCCAACCAAAAGCATCACTACGGCTCTTACCACTATCATCGAGGCAATAGCCTAGCCAAAACACTCCTGGTCTCACCTTCAAAACAAAAATATCCCCTCTCCACATCAACCCAACCAAACATAATTTCACGGTAATTCCGTTTTTATTCACGGTAATCCTCCAAATATTCACGGATAAGCTTCATCATTTCACAGATAAACTTTTTTTATTGGATTTTCGACAGCGCTAATACCGAAAAAATAGCGTACACACTACTAACTCAATCCCCCAACTAACTATATTTACTAACTCCGCAACTGCAGCATCACACCAAAAAGATACGGCATCTTTTGAGCGGTGATGTTTAAGAATTGCTTAATATAGGGTAATTCTTCTGAAGTATATGTATGGAAGAGTTCACTCCACCATTCAGTGTCGTATCTACTAAGCATGCTTAAGTTGTATAGAACCACATAGTGAACCATAAACTCGTTAAGTTCTGCGGAGTTTAGTAATTCTCTGTTCACCGGAAAGTAATACGTATTTTCAAAAAGATGATAAGATAACGGAAAACAATCAAAAGGTTTTAACTTGCCCTTTGATTGAAGGCGAAATTCAGAATGGTCTTTATTCCAATCGACCGAGAATTTTTCCAAGAACAACGAGTTTGTATACTCAAGAAACCTCTCTGCTGACATATGTAAATGGTCATTTGATTTTTGGGGGAGACAAAACGTCATCTTGTTTTCTTTGCGCATTTGAACGAGATGAACTTCACCAGACATTTGTTTAAACAGAGGTACTAATTCAGGCAGTGTTTGTAAAAGATGAATCATCGTAAATTTTTCACCTTCCACGTGTTTCATGTGAAACATTTTTTCACAAAAATGATTAAACAGCCCAGTCTTTTGTACTTTCACTTCATCATAAAGAAATTCATAACTTCTTTTCTTTCTTTTTCTTGTCGAGAGCCCGTGTGCCAGGACAGCGCTTGAATCCGGATAATCAGGATCTGCACACAATATACAAGCCTTCATGAGTTGAGTCATGCCGTAAAACAGAAGAACAGGTTTTAATTCCATGGGGGCTTGATCTGCTAATTTATAATATTTTTTTCCATGTTCAATATAGTAAATAAATCCATAAGTGTTATCAAAACTTTTTCCATTGCTGTCTTCCATGTTTAGTTTTTCATATTGCTTGCTTAGAAAATGCTGTGTTTTTTGAGAGGAAAAGAACATATCAAACAGCGTCCACGTATCATATTGCATCGTCATTTGTTAAACAATCCTCTGTTAGTAAATTTTTTGAAAAATCGAACATATTTTGTATTCCTTGACACTAGTTTACCCAGTTGATAATCTACAAATAATATTTTTCAGGATGATAAATTTGAAGGGGTGGTTAAGGTATGTGGCAAGATAAGTTTGCAAAAGAAGGTTTAACATTTGATGATGTATTATTAATTCCAGCAAAGTCTTCAGTTCTGCCTGGTGAAGTGTCAATTAAAACGAGGTTATCTGATTCGGTACAGTTGAACATTCCAATTATCAGTGCTGGGATGGACACGGTAACAGAAGCTAACATGGCGATTGCCATGGCTCGTCAAGGTGGACTAGGTATCGTACACAAGAACATGTCTATTGAAGAACAAGCGGAACAGATCGATCGTGTTAAACGTTCTGAAAGTGGCGTTATTACAAATCCGTTCTACCTGACACCCGAACATCAAGTATTTGATGCAGAACACTTAATGGGCAAATACCGCATCAGTGGTGTACCTATTGTGGATGCAGATAAGAAGCTCGTAGGGATTTTAACGAACCGTGACTTGCGTTTCGTTCAAGACTATTCCATTAAAATTTCAGATGTTATGACTAAAGAAAACTTAGTGACTGCGCCAGTGGGTACTACTTTAAAAGAAGCTGAGAAAACTCTTCAGCAATATAAAATCGAGAAGCTTCCTCTAGTGGATGATGAAGGAGTCCTGCAAGGTTTGATCACGATCAAGGATATTGAAAAAGTTATTGAATTCCCTAACTCAGCTAAAGACTCTCAAGGACGTTTACTTGTAGGGGCTGCTGTTGGTGTTACGAAGGATGCGCTTCTTCGCGTAGAAAAACTGGTAGATGCAGGCGTGGATGCAATTGTTATTGATACTGCACACGGGCACTCTGAAGGTGTACTTCAAAAAGTGCGTGAAGTAAGACAAGCTTATCCTGAATTAACCATCATTGCTGGTAACGTTGCGACGGCAGAGGCTACACGTGATCTGATCGAAGCTGGAGCAAGTGTAGTTAAGGTAGGTATCGGACCTGGATCAATCTGTACGACACGTGTTGTAGCAGGTGTAGGTGTACCACAAGTTACAGCTGTTTATGATTGTGCGACAGAAGCTAAGAAATATGGAGTGCCAATCATTGCAGATGGCGGTATTAAATACTCTGGAGACATTGTTAAAGCAATCGCAGCAGGCGGAAATGCTGTAATGCTTGGCAGCATGCTTGCAGGGGTATCAGAGAGTCCAGGAGAGCGTGAAATCTTCCAAGGGCGCCAGTTTAAAGTGTATCGCGGTATGGGTTCTGTTGGAGCGATGGAACGCGGAAGCAGCGACCGATATTTCCAGGAAAATAATAAGAAGCTTGTTCCAGAAGGCATTGAGGGACGCGTGCCGTACAAAGGGCCTCTTGCGGATACAGTTTATCAGCTTATTGGCGGTATTCGTTCTGGTATGGGTTACTGCGGAACAGCAACAATTGATGAACTTCAAAATGATTCCCGTTTTGTAAAAATTACGGGTGCAGGTCTTCGAGAGAGTCACCCGCACCAAGTTCAAATTACGAAAGAAGCACCAAATTATTCAGTCTAAAGACACATTTTTAAGACAGAGGTATAACCTCTGTCTATTTTTTTGAAAATGTGTATGTTACAATAACTTTTGTGTGTAAATGGGTTTGGAGGTGCAGTTTTTTGAACAGCAAGATAAAACAACTTTTAGTGTTGACACTAATCTTTTCGTTTTTTACAACGAACTTACTAGGATTTTCAAAATCAGCAAGTGCAGCACCATCTTTAGATGTAAAGGCTGAAGGTGCTATATTGGTGGATGCAGAAACAGGAAAGATATTATATCAGAAAAATGCTGATAAGTTACTCGCTCCAGCAAGTATGAGTAAGATGATGACTGAATACTTATTGCTAGAATCAATTGACAAGAAAAAGATTTCTTGGGATCAGAAAACGAATATTTCTGAATATGCCCACAAGATTTCTCAAAATCGAACATTGTCTAACGTACCCTTACGTGTAGATGATAAATATACGGTTAAAGAGTTGTATCAGGCGATGGCGATTTACTCTGCAAATGGAGCAACGATCGCATTAGCTGAACTCATTGCGGGTTCAGAAGGTGAATTCGTAAAAAGAATGAATGCCAAAGCAAAAGAACTAGGCATGAAGGATTATAACTTTGTTAACTCTACAGGTCTTAACAATAAAGATCTGTTTGGCAACCATAATTCAGGCAGTGAAACAGACGAGAATATGATGAGCGCTCGTGCAACGGCAATCCTTGCATACAGCTTGCTTAAAGATCATCCAGAAGTATTAGAAACAGCTAGCATTCCTCGGTTAAAATTCCGCGAAGGTACGGATGATGAAATTCGTATGGAAAACTGGAACTGGATGCTTCCATCCCTTATCAAAGGTTATAACGGGGTTGACGGGCTGAAAACGGGTTCTACTGATCTTGCAGGTAACTGTTTTACAGGTACGATCAAACAGGGGGATACACGCCTTATCTCGGTAGTTATGAAAACTGATACGCGTTTAGCGCGATTTGACGAAACAAAAAAGTTATTTGACTTTGGTTTTGCAAACTTTGAAAAAGAGCAGATCCTACCTAAGAACTATCAAGTAAAAGGAAACAAAACGGTTTCTATCGTTAAGGGTAAAGAAAAAGAAGTAAAAGTTGCTACGAAAGAACCTCTTTCAATGGTGATCAAAAGAGGAGAAAAAGAAAACTATAAGCCTAAATTTGTTTTAGATAAAAAGAAGATGACAAAGGACGGCGAACTGACTGCTCCCGTTAAAAAAGGTGAAGTAGTCGGCCATATCAAAATTGAGTATACGGGTAGCGGAGAAGATTATGGCTATTTACTTAATGGAGATACAAAAGGAAAAACAGAAGTGGTAACAACACAATCTGTTGAAAAAGCAAACTGGTTTGTACTTGCACTTAGAGGTGTTGGTGGTTTCTTTGGTGGACTTTGGTCTGGAGCCGTTGACATGGTTAAGAGCTGGTTCTAATTTCATAACGGTTTAAAAGCTCTTTAGTTCATGCTAAAGGGCTTTTTTCAGAAAATATAGAGACCTTGCGCTTTTTATGATTTGCGATAAAATAGATGAGAATACTAGTTTTAATATAAAACGACCGAAAAAGTTCGGTAACACCACATAAAATTCAGGGGGTAGTAAGCATGTTAAAAACAGG
Source organism: Fictibacillus phosphorivorans (assembly GCF_001619875.1). Classification (GTDB taxonomy): domain Bacteria; phylum Bacillota; class Bacilli; order Bacillales; family Fictibacillaceae; genus Fictibacillus; species Fictibacillus phosphorivorans_B. The sequence continues at coordinate 13,201 of NZ_LRFC01000027.1, read as the reverse complement.
TACTGAACGTGTAAAACGAGGAATGGCAGAAATGCAAAAAGGCGGCGTTATTATGGATGTTGTTAACGCTGAGCAGGCTCGTATTGCTGAAGCTGCAGGAGCCGTAGCCGTAATGGCACTTGAACGTGTTCCATCAGATATTCGTGCAGCAGGCGGCGTAGCTCGTATGGCAGATCCTACAATCACGGAAGAAGTTCTGAATGCTGTATCTATTCCTGTTATGGCAAAAGCGCGTATCGGACATATCGTTGAGGCACGCGTGCTTGAAGCAATGGGTGTTGATTATATCGATGAGAGTGAAGTACTAACACCGGCAGACGAAGTATTCCACTTATTGAAGAGTGATTACACCGTTCCTTTCGTATGCGGTGCTCGTGATCTTGGAGAGGCATCACGCCGTATTGCAGAAGGTGCATCCATGCTTCGTACAAAAGGTGAGCCTGGAACAGGTAACATTGTTGAGGCTGTTCGTCACATGAGAATGATTCAAGGGCAAATTCGCAAAGTTGTTGCTATGAGCGAAGATGAGCTTATGACTGAAGCGAAGAACTTAGGTGCGCCATTTGAAATTCTTCTTCAAATCAAAAAAGCAGGCAAGCTCCCAGTTGTTAACTTCGCAGCAGGCGGAATTGCAACACCAGCGGATGCAGCACTTATGATGGAACTTGGTGCTGACGGCGTATTCGTCGGATCAGGAATCTTCAAGTCTGAGAACCCTGAAAAGTTTGCTCGTGCCATTGTAGAAGCTACAACTCACTACCAAGACTACAAGCTAATCGCTGAACTATCTAAAGGTTTAGGAACAGCAATGAAAGGCATCGACATTTCCACACTAGCTCATGGTGAGCGTATGCAGGAGCGAGGCTGGTAATTCCATGCTGAAAATCGGAGTCTTAGCCCTACAAGGGGCGGTACGTGAGCATATTGCAGCGATTGAAGAAAGTGGTGCTGAGGCAGTTGCGGTAAAACGTGTCGAAGAGCTCATCAGCCTTGATGGCCTGGTTATACCAGGCGGCGAGAGTACAGCGATGCGACGTTTGATCGATAAATACAGTTTTCTTGAGCCTTTAAAGGAATTTGCACAAAATAAACCTGTCTTTGGTACATGTGCAGGATTGATCTTAATGGCAAAACGCATTCAAGGGCAAGACACTGCACATCTTGAATTGATCGATATGACGGTAGAGCGAAATGCGTTCGGGCGTCAAGTAGACAGTTTTGAAGCAGACCTTATGATCCACGGTGTTGGAGAAGATTTTACAGGTGTATTTATCCGTGCTCCTTTTATCGTTGAAGTAGGGCCAGAAGTTGAGATTCTTTCTAAACACAACGACCGAATCGTAGCAGCTAAACAAGGGCATTTCCTGTGTGCAGCTTTTCATCCGGAACTGACGGACGACTACCGTTTGCATCAATTTTTTGTGAAAATGGTACAATCCGCCAAAGAAGTAGTTGCATAAAATAAAAAAATACTGTACATTACTATAAAATCATTATAAAAAATCAATGACAGGAACTAGTAGCAAAAATGACTTTGTCTAGAGAGTCGGTGGCTGGTGAAAACCGATCAAAGCGTTTTGTGAATCCATCCTCGAGTGAAGAGCTGAACGTACAGTAAGCTTTTCCGGTGAAGAACCGTTACATGTAATTAAGCCGGCAATGGACATTCATTCATTGCAACTAGGGTGGCAACGCGGGTTAACTCTCGTCCCTATTTCTAATTCATATTAGGAATAGCGGGCGGGAGTTTTTTGATTTTTATAAACTAAGGGAGGAATAACAAATGTTAGATTTAAAATTTGTTCGAGCTAATTTTGCTGAAGTAAAAGAAAAGTTATCTACTCGTGGTGAAGATCTATCTGGATTGGATCAATTTGAGGCACTAGACCAACGCCGCCGGGAATTAATCGGTGAGACGGAAGCTCTAAAATCTAAGCGTAATGAAGTTTCTAAGCAAGTAGCAGAATTTAAGCGTGAGAAGAAAGACGCTGACCACCTGATTACAGAGATGCGTGAAGTAGGCGACAAGATTAAAACGATGGACGATGAACTCCGTCAAGTTGAAGAAGACCTTCAAGGCATCATGCTGACGCTGCCTAACCTGCCGCATGAAAGTGTTCCAGTTGGTGAGACAGAGGATGATAACGTACCCGTTCGTCACTGGGGTGAAGTACCTGAGTTTGCATTTGAAGCAAAAGCACACTGGGATATCGCAACAGATTTAAACATCGTTGATTTTGAACGCGGAGCGAAGGTTACAGGAAGCCGATTCGCATTCTACAAAGGTCTTGGAGCACGATTAGAGCGCGCCTTAATCAACTTTATGATGGACCTTCATGAAGACGAACACGGTTATACAGAGGTTCTTCCTCCGTACATGGTAAATCGTCAAAGCATGACAGGTACAGGACAGCTGCCAAAGTTTGAAGAAGACGCATTTAAAATTCGAGAAGAAGACTATTTCTTGATTCCAACTTCTGAAGTTCCTGTAACGAACATGCACCGTGAAGAGATTTTAACAGCTGACGAACTGCCGATCACATATGCAGCGTTCAGCGCATGTTTCCGTTCAGAAGCAGGTTCTGCAGGACGTGATACGCGCGGCTTAATCCGTCAGCATCAGTTTAACAAAGTAGAGCTTGTTCGCTTTGTTAAACCAGAAGATTCTTATGACGAGCTTGAGAAGCTTACAGGACACGCAGAAAAAGTATTGCAGCTTCTAAACCTCCCTTACCGGGTACTTAGCATGTGTACAGCTGATCTAGGTTTTACAGCGGCGAAAAAATACGACATTGAAGTATACTTACCGAGCTATAGCGAGTACCGTGAGATTTCTTCTTGCTCTAACTTTGAAGACTTCCAAGCGCGCCGTGCTCAAATTCGTTTCCGCAGAGATGCAAAAGGGAAGCCAGAATTCGTTCATACGCTAAACGGATCTGGGCTGGCAATCGGACGTACAGTTGCTGCGATCTTGGAAAACTACCAGCAAGAAGATGGTACAGTTGTGATCCCAGAAGTGCTTCGTCCATACATGGGTAACAAGGAAGTAATTAAGTAAAAAGATGAGAGGGAGATCCCCTCTCTTTTTTTGAATTTTTTTCTCAAAAAGCGTTGACACTATATTTAACCTCATGTTATTATAGTTCTTGTCAGTCACACGGAGGTATACCCAAGTCCGGCTGAAGGGATCGGTCTTGAAAACCGACAGGGGTTTAACGACTCGCGGGGGTTCGAATCCCTCTACCTCCTCCATATACATATTCAAACCACTTGATATCGCATCAGGTGGTTTTTTTGTTGTGTTTTTTATCATATATTAATGTCGAATTTTGCCGAAAGACTCAATAATTTTTATTTAGACTCATTAATTTAAAAATAGACTCAATAATCTCATTAAAGACTCAATAAAGTTTCATCAGACTCAATTCCGTCATTTACAAATGCTCTTTTCTAAAAGGTGGATGCTTCAACTACTTTCAAAAGCAACAATAGCGAAAAAACGCTTCCTATACACTACTGCAATGTAAGCGCTAACACTTTAAAGTGATAAAATTTAGTATTGACAGAACTTTTAGACAGGTAGTATGATGACAACTATACTTAATTCAATATTGAAATGCTTATTAAGAGAGACCGAGGGATCAGGCCCTATGACGTCCGGCAACCTCCATTATGGAACGGTGCCACTTCCTGCAGGATGATAGGTTCATTCTGGAAGATAAGTCGATGTTCGCTTATTCGCCCTCTTCCATGGAATGAAGAGGGCTTTTTTATATATTGAGGGGGAAGATAGATGATCGAGGTTAAAGAAGTAACCAAAATATATAAAGCAAAAGGAAATGAAATTGTTGGCGTGAAAAACGTGTCGCTCTCGATAGACAAAGGGGAGATCTTCGGAATTGTCGGTTATAGCGGTGCCGGAAAAAGCTCACTTCTGCGATGTCTCAATTTATTGGAGAAACCAACTTCCGGAGACATCCTTATCGATGGAGTATCTATTACAACGTTAGGGAAAAAGGAGCTTCGGGAAGAGCGTCTTAAGATCGGTATGATCTTTCAGCACTTTTATCTGATCAGTGCAAAAACGGTTTTTGAAAATATCGCGTTTGCTTTAAAAGCGGCAGGAAAGACAAAGGATGAGATTAATCGCAAAACTTTAGAACTTTTGAAGATGGTCGGATTAGAAAACCAAAAAGATCAATATCCTTCACAGTTAAGCGGCGGGCAGAAGCAACGAGTTGGAATCGCGAGAGCTCTTGCAAATGACCCGAAGGTATTACTTTGTGATGAAGCTACATCTGCTCTTGATCCGAATACAACAAAATCAATTCTCTCGCTGTTAAAAACGATCAATAAAAAGTTAGGAATTACGATTGTACTCATCACGCATGAGATGGAGGTCGTAAAAGAAATTTGTCATCGTATGGCTGTGATGCAGGACGGCGAGATCATCGAGTCAGGTGATGTGTATAACATTTTTGCAAATCCTAAAAAAGAATTAACGAAAACATTCATCAGTTCTGTCATACAGATGGATCTGCCTGAACCTTTACTGAAGAATAGAAAAGGGACTGTGATCAAGATTCAGTTTAAGGGAGCGATTGCAGAAGAAGCTGTCGTTTCTGAGCTTTTCCAAAACTTTAAAGTCAAAGGAAATATCCTTCACGGAAAGATTGAATATATCCAGGAAACGCCGCTCGGAATCTTTATTATGGAACTGATCGGTGATGAGACAGAAGTGAAACGAGCGATTGCTTATATTGAAAGCCGTATAGAAAACCTTGAGGTGGTGAAGAACGTTGCTTGATTCAATATTTAACATCCTGCCAGATTTGAATAAAGCGTTTTTTGAAACGCTATATATGGTTGCCATCTCATTAGGAGTTTCATTAATCGTCGGGCTGCCACTTGGAATCATCCTTTTTATTACGGATAAAGGCTTGCTGTTTGAAAATGCGTTGATCAAACAAACGGCAGGAATCTTAGTCAACTTGATTCGCTCTGTACCGTTTATCATCCTGTTAGTTGCTTTGCTTCCGCTGACACAGCTGATAACAGGAACAACAATCGGACCTACTGCAGCTTCTGTTTCTCTATCCGTTGCAGCGATTCCGTTCTTTGCCCGGTTAGTTGAGACGTCATTACGTGAGATTGATAAAGGTGTGATCGAAGCGGCCGTTGCTGTTGGAGCAACACCTTGGATGATCATCCGGGAAGTACTTCTACCTGAAGCAAAGCCGGGTATCGTGCAAGCTATAACAGTTACCGCAATCAGCTTATTAGGCTATTCGGCAATGGCAGGTATCGTTGGCGGCGGGGGGATCGGAGACTTTGCAATCCGCTTCGGCTATTATCGATATGACAACACGATCATGATAACAACCGTCGTCTTATTGATTGTTATCGTTCAGCTGATGCAAGTCATCGGAGACGGTGTGGCGAAAGCTGTGAATAAGAGATAATTTTTTTACAAAAAAGATATGGCGATATAAATTTGTCTTTAATCGGTTTTAACGAGGCTCCTTTGACAAGTTGGTTGAAGTGGAAGATGCGAGACTCCTACGGGACGAGCGGTCAGGTGGAGACTCCTAAAGGCGCAAAGCGGCAGGAGGCTCACCGCACGCCCCGTGGAAAGCGAGCATATGGAACGGAAATCAACAACATACAAGGGCATCTAGTTTTTTACAAACAATTTTAAAAGGGGATCAACGATGAAAAAAATCATACTTACACTATTAACGCTATTACTTGCTTTTGGATTAGCAGGATGCTCTTCTTCATCAGATGCATCGAAAGACAAGGAAATAACACTCGGAGCAACAGCAGGACCATATACAGACATGGTCAATAAGGCGATCAAACCATCCCTGGAGAAAAAGGGATACAAAGTGAAGGTGATCGAATTTAGTGATTACATCCAGCCGAACATGGCACTATCTAAAGGGGACCTAGACGCTAACCTTTTTCAGCACAAAATCTATATGGAGAATTTCGCAAAAGAAAAGAATCTGAAACTCTCTGAACTCATCATTGTTCCAACAGCACCAATGGGGCTATATTCGGATAAATTTAAATCTGTTGATGAGATTAAAGAAGGCAGCACGTTAGCGATACCGAATGACCCTGTTAACTTAGCGCGTACCTTGATCATGCTTGAAGATGCAAAGCTGATCACAATCAAAGAAGGGGTTAACCAGCTGACGGCATCTGAGAAAGATGTTCAAGATAACCCGAAGAACTTGGTGTTTAAACCATTAGAAGCGGCGCAGCTTCCACGTGCTGTACAAAGTGCCGATGTTGCAGCAGTTCCTGGTAACTTTGCTCTTGCTGCTAAAATGGACTTGCTTGATGCCATCCAATTAGAAAACATGCCAGATACGTACCGTAACCGTGTTGTTGTAAACACGAAAGATACAGACTCCACTTTTGCAAAAGATATTAAAGAAGTGGTGGAATCCAAAGAGTTTGAAGAAGTGATTGATAAGGAATTTAAAGGCTTCGGAAAACCTGAATGGATGAAGAAATAGTTATAACAAAACCCCGGACTCATGATGGTGAGTTCCGGGGTTTTCATTTATAAGCGAACTTCTCGTTTCGCTTCGATTTTCTGTGCGATTTTTTCAACGATATGATCAATTGATTCAGGGTTTTCTCGAAGATCGTAGTCGTTAATGTTTACGCGCAGCACAGGACAAGAATTAAAGGACGAAATCCACTTTTCATAGCGGTCGTACATTTCTTCCCAATAGGAAACAGGTGTTTCTTGTTCCATCTTGCGGCCGCGTTTTTGAATTCGAGCTAGAATGTCATCAAGAGATCCTTCTAAATAAATCAGACAATCAGGCTGAGGGAAGTATGGTGTCATGACCATCGCTTCGAATAGGTGAGTGTATGTCTCATAATCCACTTCAGACATGTTTCCCTTATCAAAGTGCATACGTGCAAAAATCCCTGTATCTTCATAAATAGAACGGTCTTGCACGAATCCTCCACCATAATCAAACATTCTTTTTTGCTCTTTAAAGCGTTCAGCTAAAAAGAAAATCTGCAGGTGAAAGCTCCAGCGTTTAAAATCATGATAAAAGTTTTCTAAGTATGGGTTGTTATCCACTTTTTCCATGGATGTACGAAACTTTAATTTTTCAGCTAATGCATTCGTAAAGGTCGATTTACCTGCTCCGACCATCCCTGCTACTGTAATAACAGCATCATTAGGAATTCCGTATTGAATTAGTTTGTTCATCGCGCAACTTCTCCTTTTTTCAAAGTTGCATCGATTAGGGAAAAGATTTTCTCTTTATCCGTTTCATACGCAACAAAATCTAATTCGTCTCCACTGAACGTCAGCACCGGAATTTCAGGGTGTTCTTTCTTAAACGCAGTCATGAATGTATCATAATCAGCTGCAAGCTGTTCTAAATAAGCGGGCTCCATGTTTTGCTCAATAAATCGTCCGCGCTTACGAACGCGGTCTAACAGTGTATCCAGACTCGCATTTAAATAAATGATCATATTTGGTACAGGCATGTCTTCTGTTAAGATATCGAAGCACTGCATATATTTGTGAAGATGACCGTCTTTTAGCGTACGACCGGCAAAAATACGGTTCTTGAAAATATGGTAATCAGAAACGACAGGTATCTGTTTTGAAAGAAATTGACCATTAATTTCTTCAAGCTGTTTATACCTGTTGCAAAGAAAAAACATCTCGGTTTGAAAACTCCACTCATCAATGTTGTCGTAAAATTTTCCGAGAAAAGGATTTTCCTCTACAATTTCTTTCAATAATTGAAAGTTATAGTGCTCTGCAATGGCTTTTGCCAGTGATGTTTTCCCTACGCCAATCGGCCCTTCAACTGCGATAAAGGGGGTTGAACTCATCTTCCTTTTCCTCCCTTTCAAATAACAAACGAAAAATTACAGACAAAGAATATTGTAGCATACGTTAGGAAAAGGTGGATAGGTTATCGGTTAAAAACTTCCATAAAACAGCTTCTAAAACATTGTTTTTTGTTTATCTTTCTCAGCGTGTTCTATGATCACCTGAAGATCTAACTCCTCACTTGGAGTGATATCGGCGTTTAATGTCTTTTCCATAAGCAGAAATGCCCTTTCATTATCTTCTTTTATATTAGAGGCAGAGCAATCAGATGGTGCGTAAAGTGTAAAGCCACGCATATAAGCATCATTAGCGGTAAATAGGACACAGATGTTTCCTGCTACACCGCACAGGATTAATGTTTGTATACCCAATTCATTTAATAAAGTGGATAGAGGAGTTGAAAAAAAACCAGAATGCTTCGGTTTAATAACAAAATAGTCATCTTCATCTGGCTGTAATGCTTTCACGAAATTCCCTCCAGCTTGTGCTGAACAATATTCCACCAACCTTTGCTTATCTGACTGCCACTGCCCAAAATTATCATTCACGTAGATGATCGGTATGTCCGCTTCTTTTGCTCGTTTCTTTAAACCAACAATCTTATCGGCAATTGGCGCAGAAGTTTTTAGCAAAAGCGGCGCTTCTGGGAAATTAAAGTCATTAATCACGTCAATAATAAGCATAGCGACAGGGATTTTCTTTTCATTTTTCTGTTGATCTGCCAAACCATGTCCCTCACTTTCTTTTTTAGGTTTCTATTTAAGTGGTTTTATATTCCAAGAGCAAACCTGATTCCCTAAACTGCTTTTTTATAAAATCATTCCTTTCTTTATTATTAGCGAAACCTCTTGTATAATCTCTTACAAACTAAAACTTTGGAGCGAATGTATGGAGATCTTAGAAAAAGACGAATATTATATGGAGCTTGCGATAAAAGAAGCGCAAAAAGCAGCTGATATTGGAGAAGTTCCAATTGGCGCTATTATAGTAAAAGATGATCATATAGTGGCAAGTGCTTATAACCTGCGTGAAACAGAACAACGATCAATTGCGCATGCGGAACTGTTAGCGATTGATCAAGCGTGCAGGGAGACAGAAGCCTGGAGACTAGAAGGAACGACACTTTATGTAACTCTCGAACCTTGTGCGATGTGTTCAGGAGCTATTGTTCTCTCTAGAGTAAGCAGAGTTGTTTACGGAGCGGCCGATCCTAAAGGAGGCTGCGCAGGGACATTGATGAACCTTTTAAAAGAAGATCGCTTTAATCATCAATGTGAAGTAACCTCGGGTGTTAAAGAGGAGGAGTGCGGTCAGATTCTTTCAAGCTTTTTCAAAAACCTTCGCGACAGAAAAAGGAAGGAAAAGGAAGAGCGAAAGAAGGAGCTTTAGGGCTAATACGGTTGATTTTTTTTAATCCGCATAGTATACTAATTCTTGCACATTCGATTGTGCATCTAACAATGTTATACACTTTGTCGCGCTAGATGGGGAGGTAGCGGTGCCCTGTACTCGCAATCCGCTGTAGCGAGGTTGAATTCCTCTCCTCGGCTAGTTCAACGTATGGTCTGACGGACGTAAGTGGTGTTGATGTCCGGGTCCTGCGCAACGGAGACCCATGAACCCTGTCAGGTCCGGAAGGAAGCAGCAGTAAGTGGACCACTTCGTGTGCCGTGGGGCAACCTGGACTGAGCTAACTGCGTTTGTACGCATAGGTTGACTATTCCAAAGAGAGGTGCGCGGCATTCTAATATATAAAACATTTGACTCACCCTTGTCTCAGGGGTGAGTTTTTTGTAATGTTTCAGTATAATAAAGAGAGAATAAAGTGTTAAAAGGGAGGCAAAGGGATGAGTTATCAAGCGCTCTACCGCGTATGGAGGCCACAGAGCTTTGAAGATATGGTCGGGCAGGAGCATATAACAAAAACGGTTCAAAATGCCCTGATGCAGGACAAGCTTTCCCATGCCTACCTGTTTTCAGGCCCACGAGGAACGGGAAAAACAAGTGCGGCAAAAATTATAGCCAAAGCTGTTAACTGTGAACGTGCCCCGGTATCTGAGCCATGCAATGAATGTGATGCTTGCCGAGGGATAACGAACGGAACGATCTCAGATGTATTAGAGATTGATGCTGCTTCTAATACAGGGGTAGATGACATTCGTGATATTCGGGACAAAGTAAAGTTTGCTCCGTCTTCTGTCACATACAAAGTCTACATCATTGATGAAGTACATATGCTTTCAACTGGAGCATTTAACGCATTATTAAAAACACTCGAAGAACCGCCGAGCCACGTAATTTTTATTCTGGCAACCACTGAACCACATAAGATTCCTGCAACGATCGTATCGCGCTGTCAGCGATTTGATTTCAAACGCATTTCATCAAACTCCATTATCGGACGCATGAGGCAAATCGTGGATGCCAACGGTACTGAGGTTGAAGAAGAGGCGCTGCAATTACTTGCGCGCGCTGCTGAAGGCGGTATGCGGGATGCTTTAAGTTTGCTCGATCAAGCGATTTCTTACAGTGATGATAAGGTAAGGGTTGAAGATGTATTATCTGTAACAGGTTCTGCTTCACAAAAACACCTGTCTGACATGGCTGAAGCATTCTTAGAAAAAGATGTATCAAAAGCGCTGACGCTATCAACTGAACTTTTGCAAGAAGGAAAAGATCCTGTTCGTTTTTTAGGAGACCTCATTTACTATTATCGTGATATGCTTCTTTATAAAACAGCTCCACAACTAGAAGAGCTGTTAGAGAGGGTTTCTACAGATGAATCATTTGCAAAATTGGCAGATGCGACAGCGACTGAAAATATCTATTCCATTATTGGACAATTAAACGCCGCACAGCAAGAGATGAAATGGACGAACCATCCTAAAATCTTTTTAGAGACGACGTTTATCAAGATTTGTTATCAAAAACAAGAAGGTGCATCCCCTCAAGTTGATAATTCCTCTGTTGAACCTCTCATGCAAAGAATCGATCAGCTCGAGCAAGAGTTGAAGAAAATGAAAGAAAGCGGTTGGGCCTCGAACGGTTCAGCAGCTCCAACAGAAACAGAAGCACCGAGAGAAAAAAGAGTGATCCGAGGCCAAGGTGGAGCATCACATACACAGGTCAAAGAAATGCTTAAAAAAGCGAAGAAGCCAAACCTTGTTCAGCTTAAAGGCATGTGGGGAGAAATTCTAGATAAGATTCGGTCTGAAAAAGTAAGTGCGTATGCTCTTCTTTCGGGAGCTGAGCCAGTAGCGTGTTCAGATCAAATTTTTCTGCTCGCTTTTCAGCATGAAATTCACCGCCAAATGGCATCTCAAGAGAACAACAGAAGCTATGTTGAAAGCGCAGTTTATAGTACAATAGGAAAGAACCTGTCTATGCTATCCATATTGGATCCGGAATGGCAGAAACTAAAAGCTGATTTCATTAAAGAACAACAGCAAGGCCAGCCATCTTCTGAAGAGAAAGAAAAAACTGAAGACCCTCTCATATCAGAGGCGATCAAATTGGTTGGCGATGATTTGATTGAGATAAAAGAAGAGAACGAATAAGGAGGAAGTGTAAGATGATGAAAGGCAATATGAACAATATGATGAAACAGATGCAAAAAATGCAGCGTGATATGGCAAAAGCGCAAGAGGAACTAAAGGATAAAGTGATTGAAGGAACAGCTGGCGGCGGAATGGTAACCGTTAAAGCTAACGGCCACAAAGAAATCGTTGATATCGTAATCAAAGAGGAAGTTGTAGACCCAGATGATATTGATATGCTCCAAGACCTTGTATTAGCGGCTACGAATGACGCACTTAAAAAAGTAGACGAAATGGTATCACAGGACATGGGCAAATTCACTAAAGGGCTAAACATTCCTGGATTATTCTAGGGTTTCCCTATGCATTATCCTGAACCGATTTCAAAACTGATTGAAAGCTTTATGAAATTGCCGGGCATCGGACCGAAAACGGCGGTTCGCCTGGCATTTTTCGTATTGGAAATGAAAGAAGATGATGTACTGGACTTTGGCCGTGCACTTGTTAACGCAAAACGCCAGCTCATCTATTGTTCCAATTGCTTTCATATTACTGACCGTGACCCTTGCATGATCTGTGACGATTCCAGCAGAGACCGCACAACAATCTGTGTGGTTCATGATTCCAAGGATGTTATTGCGATGGAAAAAATGAAAGAGTACCGCGGTCTCTACCACGTCCTGCACGGTGCCATCTCTCCTATGGATGGGGTGGGACCTGAGGATATTAAAGTCGCTGAACTTTTAAAACGGTTAACAGACGAAGGTATTCAAGAGATTATTATGGCAACGGATCCGAATATCGAAGGTGAAGCTACCGCCATGTACATCGCAAGACTTTTAAAACCAACAGGTATTAAGATTACTCGTATTGCTCATGGCCTGCCTGTAGGCGGGGACCTGGAATATGCAGACGAAGTAACGCTTTCTAAAGCGCTTGAAGGAAGAAGAGAAATCTAACAAAGGGGTTGCTTGCATGTTTTTTTCCCGTAAAGGGCGCTTAAAGCGATCCGGAGATCAACAGCTGCTTCAAAGTCTTGATGAACTTAAAGTTAATTGGATGCATCAAAAAGAAATGGTAGAACGAAGTGTCGAGCCATCAGAAGAGGTTATCTTTAAACTTCAATTAGCAGAGTCTAAATATTTCTTCTTATTAAAAGAAGCAAAAAAAAGAAACGTAACGTCCAGCAGACTAAAATAACTGCTGGTCTTTTTTTTGGACAACTCCCATACACTGACTAATAAATAACTTGGATATTGTATAGGAGGTATGAAGGATGGAGCCAATCACTGTAATCGCGATACTTGGAACAATCATCTTTGTTCTATTGCTTGTAGGTGCTCCAATGCGGCCGATACGCTGGATCGGATTCGGAGTTACACGTTTTTGTATTGGCGCACTATTGTTGTTCTTACTAAATGCGATCGGAAATTCATATGACATTCATATTCCGATCAATGCGTTCACTGCCCTGATATCTGGAATAGCCGGTCTTCCCGGAATCGCATCCTTGGTAGCTATTGAATTCTTTATTTTAAATTAGGTTTTATATTTGTATTTATAGAGTTTAGAGAGCAATTTTAAGCTTTCTAAACTCTTATTATTTTGTTTAAAGTAATTTTAAAATAACTATTGACCTCTATGTCCTTCACGTGATATATTAAATCTTGTCGCCGCGACAGACGAAACATTGTTGTAGGCGGGAAAGAAATTAAAAAAACAGGTTGACTTCTTATCTGAAAGATGTTATCCTAATAAAGTCGCCAAAACGAGCGGCTAACAA
>NZ_LRFC01000026.1 GCF_001619875.1 Fictibacillus phosphorivorans | reverse complement strand
AGGGTTTCTTTAGTTTAATTACATCATGCCGCCCATTCCACCCATGCCCATGCCGGACATGTCAGGCATTCCGCCGCCAGCGTTTTCTTCTGGCTTATCCGCGATTACTGCTTCTGTTGTTAGGAACATAGCAGATACGGATGCTGCGTTTTGTAGAGCTGAACGTGTAACTTTTGTTGGGTCAACGATTCCAGATTCGAACATGTTTACCCACTCGCCAGTTGCTGCGTTAAATCCAACTCCGATTTCTTCGTTCTTCAAACGCTCAACGACTACAGATCCTTCAAGACCTGCGTTGTGTGCGATTTGACGAACTGGTTCTTCTAGTGCACGAAGTACAAGTTTCACACCTGTTAACTCGTCGCCTGTCGCTTCTACTTGAGCGATTGCTTTTAGCACGTTTACTAGAGCTGTACCACCACCGGATACGATACCCTCTTCAACTGCTGCACGCGTTGAGTTAAGTGCGTCTTCAATACGAAGTTTGCGCTCTTTTAGCTCAGTTTCAGTAGCTGCACCAACTTTGATTACCGCTACTCCACCAGCTAATTTCGCTAGGCGCTCTTGTAATTTTTCTTTATCAAACTCAGAAGTTGTTTCTTCGAGTTGTGCTTTGATTTGGTTAACACGAGCTGCGATTTTAGATGAGTCTCCTGCACCTTCAACGATTGTTGTGTTTTCTTTCGTAACCACAACTTTAGAAGCTGTTCCAAGCTGCGTAATGTTCGCAGTCTTAAGGTCAAGACCTAGCTCTTCCGTGATCACTTCACCGCCAGTTAGTACTGCGATGTCTTCCAGCATAGCTTTACGGCGGTCACCGAATCCAGGAGCTTTAACTGCTACTGCATTGAATGTTCCGCGAAGCTTGTTAACTACTAGAGTAGCAAGTGCTTCACCTTCAACGTCTTCAGCGATCAACAATAGAGATTTCCCTTGTTGTACCACTTGCTCAAGTACTGGAAGGATTTCTTGAATGTTCGTAATCTTCTTATCTGTGATAAGGATGTACGGGTTCTCAAGCTCTGCTTCCATCTTGTCAGAGTTTGTTACCATGTATGGAGATGCGTATCCGCGGTCAAACTGCATACCTTCAACCACTTCAAGCTCTGTTGTGAATCCTTTAGATTCTTCGATCGTGATAACGCCATCGTTTCCAACGCGCTCCATCGCTTCAGCAATCAATTGTCCTACTTCTTCGTCAGCTGCAGAGATTGCCGCAACTTGTGCGATAGACTCTTTGCCTTCGATTGGTTTAGAGATCGCTTTTAATTCTTGAACAGCAGCAGCTGTCGCTTTTTCGATTCCTTTACGAAGTACCATTGGGTTAGCTCCGCTTGTTACGTTCTTTAGTCCTTCACGGATCATCGCTTGAGCAAGAACCGTTGCAGTTGTTGTTCCGTCCCCTGCTACGTCGTTCGTTTTGCTCGCAACTTCAGCTACAAGCTTAGCACCCATGTTTTCGAATGCATCTTCAAGTTCGATTTCTTTTGCGATTGTAACACCATCGTTAGTGATTAGAGGAGAACCGAATTTCTTCTCAAGCACAACGTTGCGTCCTTTTGGTCCAAGTGTTACTTTTACAGCGTTCGCTAGCGCATCAACACCACGAAGCATTGAGCGGCGTGCGTCTTCACTAAATTTAATATCTTTAGCCATGTAAAAACCCTCCCATTAATTTTAAAAGTTAGTGACTTACATATGCTTTATGTTTGATTTATGTAGCTTCAAATCATTGAAGCTTCCAAGTTACCTAACGATTAGCCTACGATCGCTAATACGTCAGACTCACGAAGAATCAAGTATTCTTTACCTTGGTACTTTACTTCTGTACCTGCGTATTTTGAGAAAATAATCGTGTTTCCTTCAGAAACTTCTAGAGAGATACGCTCGCCGTTATCCGTCACACGGCCCGTACCTACAGCAACAACTTTTCCTTCTTGAGGCTTTTCTTTTGCTGAATCTGGCAATACAATGCCGCTTGCAGTTTTTTCTTCACCTTCTACAAGCTCAATAATAATACGGTCACCTAATGGCTTTAACAAGTGAAACACCCTCCTTAAATAGTTAAAAAAATTCTTATTAGCACTCTTAGTTAGTGAGTGCTAACTCCATTTCTAATAATAAATAAAACTAAAAAAATTTGCAAGCGGGAAATCTAAAATTTAAATCTAAATTTTCTCAAATTCGATATCCTCGCGAGCCCTGCCTATTCTATGTTAAAATGGGTAAGCATATAAAGAGATATCAGATTTACATTTTTGGGTGCGGAAGTAAAGGAGAAGGTAATTTGAAGAAAAAATATTGGTGGATCATCTTCATATATATTGCTATGCAATTCTCGGGTTACATCGGAGTTCCTCTATTAAACGAACTGGGTGTTCCGAAAAAACAACTATTTGGAATGTGGGGAACGATCAGTTTCATCGCCGCTCTTCTTATCATCCTTTACATGCTGATTCCTGAAATGAAAAGCAGGCACAGGGACTCTGCGCGCGTATCAAGAGGGTCTGCTGTTCTTTGGTCGATCATCGGAATTTTTATGGCGTATGCCGCACAAATTATCGCCAGCATGATTGAAATGAATCTGTTTGGCATACAGCCAGGATCTGAAAATACGAAAAACCTTGTTGAAATCGTAAAAAACGTTAAATATTTTATGATTGTAACGGCCATCGTTGGGCCAATACTAGAAGAGATTATCTTCCGAAAGATTATTTTCGGCTCTCTTCATAAACGCTTTAATTTCTTTATCTCTGCTTTGATCAGTTCTCTAATCTTTGCTGCTGTTCATGCGGACTTTACACACTTGTTAATCTATACGGCAATGGGCTTTACGTTCGCGTACCTGTATGTTCGCACAAAACGCCTCATTGTTCCGATCGCGGCACACGTTGCCATGAATACGCTTGTTTTAATCGTTCAAGTATTCTTTGCTGATGAGATTCAGAAGATGGAGAAGCAGCTAGAAACAGCGCAATTGATTATTGGAGGACTATTATGAAGACATCACCACTGTTTATGGCATTTTTATATTTAGGGATCGGACTTGTCTTTACATACTTAGCAGTCCACTACTCGAACGAATACGGCATGACAAGTTTCTGGACGATCATTACGATGGTCGTTGCAACCTTTGATTACGCCAATGCCATCCGCTATTTCGCGTTAAACAACCACTTAAAGAGAAAAAAGAAGAAAAAATAGTGAAAACTGCCCCTTGATGGAGGCAGTTTTTTTGTGTTCGCAGGTGCGGATGGGTGGTGAATTATGAATCGGACAAATTATCGGGTGAATCGGACAAATTCCGTTGTAGATTGGACAGATTAACTGGCCAATCCGACAGAATCATGTGCGAATTGGACAGATTAACTCTCTAATTGGACAAACTGCATTCATGCACAGCCCCCTCTGTTGTACTTACTGTCGACTTATACAAGTATACTGTCCACTTTTCGCGTTTTACTGGCCACTTTCGGTGATTTACTGGCCACTTTTACACATTTACTGTCCACTCTCCGCGTTTTACTGTCCACTTAGATTTCTCCGCAAAAAAAAGAGGATTCTCCACTTGGAGCAATCCTCTTTTTAATCATGAAAAGCTGATTCTGCTTCTGCCTCTCTTTCTTTGATGAGGGCTTCGACTTCTGCTTTCATTCGTTTCTTATACGCTGTTCTCGAAATGATGATGCTGATCTCATATAAAAGAATAAGCGGGAACGTGACCATTAAATGTGAGAGCAGTTCAGGCGGTGTAATCAATCCAGCAACTACTAAAATTCCGAAGTATGCTACTTTTCGGATACTTTTTAACAAGTCAGGTGTTACGATCCCGAGCCGAGTTAAAAACATAATCAATACTGGAAATTGAAACAACAATCCAAACGGCAATGTAATGTTGAACAAGAATGAAAAGTATTCTTGAATCCCATATTCTCCTTCAACGCTCAAGGCCTCAGCGACATTACCCATAAAACTTACGACGAATGGAAATAGAATAAAATAGGCAAATGCGAGTCCCGTTAAGAAGAGCACAAACGCGATCGGAATGTACATTAATGTGACTTTTCTTTCGTTCTCATAAAGCCCGGGGCTGATGAATGCCCAAAGCTGATATAAGACCACTGGTGCTGATAAGACGAGCCCGATAAAAAAGGCGAACGTCATGTAGACATTCAGTGGATCGGTTAGATGAAAAGCGTTCATCTGAATGTTCTTAGCAATTGGATCACTTTGCAGATACACGATCACGGGCTTTGCTAAGAAAAATCCTGCGATCAAGAACACAAAGAAGGCTAAAATTGCCCACATGATGCGCTTTCTTAACTCTCCAATGTGGCCGTATAGCGACATATTTTTTTCAGTGGTCATAGAAAAACATCCTTACTTCTTCAGTTGTTCGCTTTCTTTCTTGTTGTCATCTTCTTCGTCCATCATGCCTTTTGTAGCATTTTTGAACTCGCGAAGTGTTTTCCCAGCAGCTTTCCCTAACTCAGGCAACTTCTTTGGTCCAAACATAACAAGCGCTGCAAGTCCGATAACTGCGATACTTCCTGGTCCTAACATAACGATTACCTCCTTGTTTTAAGAGTAGTTTTTCATAAAATAAACAAGCGATTGCAATTCAACGGCTAAATCAATATGATGTACACGGATTTTTGGCGAGACCGTTAACCGAGCTGGGGTAAAGTTTAAGATCCCCGTTACACCTGCGCGCTCTAGCTGATCTGCGATTGGCTGCGCCGCTCCAACAGGTACGGTGAGAATGGCAACATCGATGCCCCGCTTCTTCAGTTCTTGCTCGATGTCTTCCGTGTGGTAGATGGGCACTCCCGCGATCTCTGTACCGATTTTTGCTTGATCTACATCGAAAGCAATTTCTATCTTTGTATTATTATTTTTGGTGAAATTATAGTGCAAAAAGGCAGTGCCTAAGTTACCTACTCCAATTAACGCGACTGTTGTTGTTTCGTCTTGGTTCAATGTTTTCGCAAAAAAAGACAGCAGATAATTAACATTGTAGCCATAACCCTTTTTGCCTAATGCGCCAAAGTAGGAAAAATCTCTGCGGATCGTTGCAGAATCTACTTTAACCGCCTCACTTAATTCAGCTGAGGACACCCTTTGTTTACCGGAAGATGATAAGTTTTTCAAAAAACGATAATACAAGGGCAGCCGTTTTGCTGTGGCATGTGGTATTTTTAACTGTTCTTGATTCATATATGGAGCCCTCCATGTGTAGAAAGCTTATCTATTCCTATTGTATCATACTTTGTCAGGGCTTGAGGAACGCAGAAAGTCACCATTCTTTCCTCCTGTTTTGGACACAAGGTATGTAGGTCCGATCACCATGCCCTTATCTGCTGCTTTACACATGTCATAGACGGTAAGAGCTGCAGCAGAAGCCGCTGTTAATGCTTCCATCTCGACGCCAGTGCTTCCTTTTGTCTTAACTTCAGCTTGTATATTTAATTTAAAGTTGCGGTTCTCTAATTCATCCCAGTGAAAGGAAAGATCGACACCTGTAAGTGATAGTGGGTGGCACATCGGGATCCAGTCAGAGGTTTTTTTAGCAGCCATAATTCCAGCGACCTGCGCAACGGCTAGAACGTCCCCTTTTTTAAATCCATTATCTTTAATCTTAAGGAAGACTTCTTCAGAAACGGTTACCCCGCTTACCGCTATCGCTGTTCGATGAGATGTTTCTTTTTCCGAAATATCGACCATGCGAGCACGACCTTCTTCGTTAAAATGGGTAAACTCTGTCATAAAACCCCTCCTCATGATGAATATACACGAAACCGCTTTTATTGTCGTTATGATTTTACTTGTAATTATTGCAAAATGTTGAACATTCCCTTTGTTGGCGCGAATCTCCAAACTACGCTAAACTACTAAGTAGACAGGGTTATATATTTTAAAAAGGCTGTTTGCGCAATCATGGTTGTACTTGAAAGTAATTGATTTCCGCTCCAGGTTGCTCCCTTTCCGCGGGGCGGGCGGTGAGCCTCTTAGCGCTTTGCGCTATTAAGAGTCTCACCTGTCCCACTCGTCCCGCAGGAGTCTCGCACCTTGCGCTCCAATCAATTTATCAATGATGCAAGAACAACAATCTTTTATAATAAACCACCCGTTTTTCATAGAGGTGAAATTACAATGATTATTTTACAAGTTCAGGACGTTACGAAGTCTTTTGGGGCTGACGTCATTTTATCAAATATAAAATTAGAAGTTCAAAAAGGTGAGCGCATTGCTTTAGTTGGGAGAAATGGTGCCGGTAAGTCAACGCTCCTTCGCGTGATTACCGGAGAGTATTCTTATGATTCTGGTCATGTCATGATCCCTAAAGACGTTAAGACAGGATACCTCGCACAGGACGCAGGACTTGATTCTGACGAAACGATTTGGAACGAGATGCTTTCTGTTTTTGAAGATCTGCGTAAAAAAGAAAAAAAGCTGCGTGAGATGGAAGCGCGTATGGGTGATCCCGCAGTCATCGGAAATGAAGCAGAATATGAACGCCTTCTCAAAGACTATGACGCGCTGCAAGTCACGTTTAAAGATGAAGGTGGCTATCAGTATGAAGCTGAGATTCGTACGGTGCTGCACGGCTTTCAATTTGCTGATTTTGATCGCGATACGAAGATCAATACACTGAGCGGCGGCCAAAAAACACGCCTTGCGCTGGCAAAGCTCCTTTTAACGAAGCCAGATCTCCTCATACTCGATGAGCCGACTAACCATTTAGACATCAAGACGCTAACGTGGCTTGAGCAGTATTTGCAGAGTTATCTAGGCGGTATCTTGATTGTTTCCCATGACCGTTATTTCCTCGATAAGATTGTAACGACTGTATATGAAGTATCAAGAAAGCGGTCGTTCCGATTCGTAGGAAACTATTCTAGTTATCTCGAGCAAAAAGCAGAGCGATTTGCTCAAGAGATGAAAGAGTTTGAGAAGCAGCAAGATCAAGTGGCGAAGTTAGAAGATTTTATTCAGCGTAACATCGTACGTGCTTCTACGACGAAACGCGCGCAAAGCCGTCGCAAGCAGCTTGAGAAGATGGAGCTGAAAGAGCGTCCAGCTGGTGCTGAAAAGTCTGCCTCGTTTTCGTTTGATATTGAAAAACAAAGTGGCAATGATGTGCTAAAGCTTGAGAATGTGAGCACGGGGTATGAAGATGATGAACCGTTATTTAAAAATGTACAATTAGCAGTGAACCGTCAGGATAGCGTCGCGATTGTCGGACCAAACGGAATCGGCAAATCAACGCTTCTGAAAGTTATTCGAAAAAAGCTCCCTCTCATATCGGGCGATATACGCTATGGCAGCGGGCTAAAGATCTCTCACTATGACCAAGAGCAAGCCGATCTTCACTCGCGCAAAACACTTTTAAACGAACTGTGGGATGACTATCCGGAAAAAACGGAAAAAGAGATTCGTTCTATACTCGGACAGTTCCTTTTTAGCGGTGACGATGTGCTGAAGCTTGTGACGGAGTTAAGCGGTGGCCAGAAAGCACGGCTTGCACTCGCAAAGCTTATGATGGAAAAAGGGAACCTCCTTCTTTTGGACGAGCCGACGAACCATCTGGATCTCGATAGCAAAGAAATATTGGAACAAGCACTAATTTCTTATCCAGGTACGATTCTTTTCGTATCGCATGACCGTTATTTTATTAACCGAATCGCAACAAAGGTCGTTGAACTCGCACCATCTGGTATGACCGAATATTTAGGTGACTACGACTATTACACAGAGAAAAAGAATGAGATGAAAGCCCGCGAAGAAATTGCAGAGCGTCAAAAAGCGGAAACCGTGTTAAACACACCTTCTTCAAACCAGGTGAACGGCGCGAAAAACTCGATCGATAAAGAAGCGAAAAAACTTGATCGAAAACGCCAACGCCGCATTGAGGAGATTGAAGGACTTTTAGAAGGGCTTGAAAGTAAGATAACTTACGCAGAAGGCGAGCTTTGTAAGCCAGAAGTGTTCCAGGACTACGAGAAAACACAAGAGTTCCAATCGCAGCTCGATACGTTGAACGAAGAAATGGAAACCTTAATGGAAGAATGGGAAGAACTGCAGAACGATTAAACCAATAGCTGACATCCTTACAGCTTTGTAAGGATGTCAGCTTTTTCATTTATCCACAGATCGCATCATGAAATTTCGATATAGACTAAAGTTATCCACTTTATCCACACGAACATGTGTATACATTATGTGAATTGTGTATAACATAAATCCTTTATTTTATATATGTTCAAAGCTCTGTCCACATTATCCACAAATCTGTGCATAACTTTTCCACAAAAAATAAGGGAGATTGTGTCGAATGTGGTCTATTTCGGTCGACAAATAAAAAAGCTCCTTTCCCTATTAGGAAAAGAGCTTACCACTTTATTGTGCTTCTAAATCAAGTCCTGGTACACCGTTCAATGACATGTCTCCTCGTGTACCCTTTTGATATGCCACACTGCCCGCGGCTGC
Organism: Fictibacillus phosphorivorans; assembly: GCF_001619875.1. Classification (GTDB taxonomy): domain Bacteria; phylum Bacillota; class Bacilli; order Bacillales; family Fictibacillaceae; genus Fictibacillus; species Fictibacillus phosphorivorans_B. Next base: position 7,711 of record NZ_LRFC01000026.1, on the reverse strand, counting down.
AATCATGGCTGCATTGTCTGTGCATAAGTGCAGCGGAGGAATCACTAAATCATACTGTGTTCCTTCAAACCGCTTTTCTAACTCGTGACGAAGACCTTTGTTCGCTGCTACCCCACCAGCTAGCAATACTTGCTTGACGTTATATTGCTCCGCAGCACGGTACGTCTTTTCCACAAGCACATCCACTACACTCGCTTGAAAGCTTGCTGCTAAGTCTTCCGGTTTAATCACTTCACCGCGCTGCGCTGCATTATGAACGGTGTTGATTACCGCAGACTTCAAGCCGCTAAAGCTAAAATCAAGTGATTCTGGTTCTAGCCAAGCTCGAGGCAAGTCGATGTTCGGTTCTCCTTCTTGTGCCAGTTTATCGATATGAGGACCTCCTGGGTACGGCATGTTCAGCGTCCGTGCCACTTTATCATACGCTTCCCCTGCAGCATCGTCTCTTGTTTCACCGATTACTTTAAACGTTCCGTGCTTCTCCATGAATACAAGCTCGGTATGTCCCCCAGAAACGATTAGAGACAGCAACGGAAAAGTCATTTCTTTAACAAGCCGGTTTGCATAGATGTGCCCTGCAATATGATGCACAGGTACGAGCGGCAGACCGTGCGCAAAGGCAAATGCTTTAGCAGCATTCACACCGATAAGCAGCGCGCCGACTAGCCCAGGTCCCTCTGTTACAGCGACTGCTGTTAAATCTGATGGTTCAATTTCCGCCTGATTCAAGGCTTCTTCAATCACAATCGTAATTTGTTCCACATGATGGCGTGACGCCACCTCAGGAACGACACCGCCGAATCGTTTATGACTCTCAATTTGAGAAGCTACAACGTTTGACAGCAACTCTGTACCGTTTTTCAAAATAGCTACTGCTGTTTCGTCACAGCTTGTTTCTATCGCTAATATCAACTCATCTTTTATCATAATTCCACCCACATTACTAAAGCATCTTCACCATTATCGCTGTAATAGTTTTTCCTGATACCGCCTGCTTCAAATCCAAGCTTTTTATATAAATTCTGCGCAACATGATTGCTTACGCGTGCTTCTAGCGTCATCGTTCTAGCACCTTGTGTTCTGGCAAGCTTAATGGCTTCTCTCATAAGCATTTCCCCAAGCCGTCTTCCTCTATACGAAGGGAGAATGGCAATATTCGTTACGTGTGCTTCGTCCATAACTAGCCAGATTCCACAATAACCGATCGGCTGAAAGGAGTCTTCAATCACGAGGTAATAGGCGAATTGGTTTTCAACAATCTCTCTATAGAATGCTTCCCTTGACCATGGTACTGTAAAAGACGCTTGCTCAATCCCTAAGATATCATCAATGTCACTTACTTTTGCCAACCTGAATGTATAAGCCTCTCCCATCTGTTATCCCTACTTCCCCTGTGACTTCAGCCAGTTCACTTCTGCTTCTGCCAACTGAAGATAGCTTGGGGTAAACGAATGGATATCATCCGGTTCTCTCTTCATTCCGATACGGCCTAGTTCGCTCGGCCGCGGGTTGTGATCTGATACTTGTCCGAATACCGCTTGATTCCCTAATACTTCTTTTATTGTTTCCTGGTGCAGTGGAAGATCGTTTCCTATAAATAAAATTTTCTTATCAACAGTTTGCAGCTTTTCGAGCCAATCCCTAAGTAAGATGATTTGATCACCCCAAAGATTTCGGAATTCTCCTGAATCATCTTGTCCATAAAGCCCAGTAAACAATTGAGTACGGCGTGCATCAAACAGCGGCACTACGAACCCATCAAAATATTTACCGCTTTGAGCTAAAACTTCTAAACTCGAGACACCAACAAGGTCCTTTTTCAGCGTCCAAGCGAGTGTCTTTGCAATGGTTACGCCGATTCGAACCCCCGTGTAAGAGCCTGGTCCTTTGGCAACGACAATTCGATCCAGCTCAGCAGGTTTCACCCCTGTTTCTTTAAGCACTTCTTCAATCGCGGGCATGACTCGTATCGAATGATTCTTTTTTAAGTTTGTTATATACTCACCGAGCACTTTTCCTTCATCCAATACAGAGATCCCCATTACAAGATTGGATGTATCTATTGCAAGAACTTTCATTACATAATCTCCTTAACACGTTCTTCGTATCTAATGCCAATAGGTGTCACTTGAATCTCTCGCTCATCATCGCCTTTATTTGATATCACGAGTTCCAATCTATCCTGTGGCAAATATTCTTCTATAAAAACGGCCCACTCTACCACACAGACCCCATCACCTGAAAAATACTCTTCAAAGCCTAAATCTTCATCAGAGTCTTCTAAACGATACACGTCCATATGATAAAGCGGCAAACGACCTTTGTATTCTTTAATGATGGTAAAGGTAGGAGAGTTCACTGTGCGGGTGATTCCGAGTCCTTTTGCGAGCCCTTTTGTAAAAGTCGTCTTTCCAGCTCCAAGGTCTCCAGCAAGCGTAAGCACATCCCCTTTTTGAAGAATAGAGCCCAGCTTTTCAGCAAAAAACATCGTTTCTTCCGCTGACTTCGTTTTGTAATGATATGTACGCATAACTTCTCCTTACCTTTCCCTAAAATGATTAAACCCTTTTTTCGCGAGAAGTTCGGGCTCCTCATTCTTTTTATGCAGATAAACGGCTGTCTTACCAGCTTCTCCAACTTTCCCAATTTCATATAGGGAAAGAGAATGTTGTTGGAATGCCTCAGTCAGTTTCACAAAGTCTTCTATTGACGCGGTTCCAACGAGCACATAATCTTCTCCCCCATATAATTGATGGGTTAACCTACCGTTTTCTTGTAATTCTGCAAATGATGAACTTACTGGCAGCTTATCACGCTGAATATGTATCGTGACATTGCTTGATTCTGCAATTTCATTTAATTCACTTGCGATGCCATCACTAACATCATTCAAAGATATTCGATAACCACTGTTAGCGAGAATTCTCCCTTGCTCTATGTGAGGTATGGGCATTTGATGCTGATGAATCCACTTCTTTTCGTTATCTGTAAAAACAGCGTGCCTCGTTTTCAGGAGTAATAAGTCAAGCCCTGCAGCCGATTCACCTGTTGTGCCTGTTAAAAACACGATGTCATCCGGTTTAGCATAGCTACGTAAAAGTTTTCTTCCTTTTTCTACTTTTCCAATAACCGTCACTGTTAATACAAGAGGTCCTTTTGTTGAAACGGTATCTCCGCCAATAAGATCCATTTTATGCGTCTTCGCCAGTTCGTTCATTCCTTCATAGATTTCTTTCAGCTCTTCTTCGTTCCAGTCTGGAGAGATAGCAATAGAGACTAAATAGAACTGAGGAATTCCGCCCATCGCTGCAACATCACTTATGTTCACAGCAAGCGCTTTGAAACCTACTTGATAGGATGATAACGTATCTCTCGTAAAATGGACTCCTTCAACCATCGTATCCACACATACCACTTGATCCATATGTTCGTTCACAGACCAAAGAGCAGCATCATCACCAATGCCTGCGACTAACTCCTTTTGAAAGGAATGTTGAGGTGTGATGCTTTTAATCCAGTCAAATTCGTCTTTAATCATGGATAAGCTCCTCTCTGGTCTTAACTTTAGTTTGTTTTCTAAAATAGATAATTGCTGTTAGCTTTTTTCTAATAGACTTCAATGAATAAGTTGATTGGAGTGCAAGGTGCGAGACTCTCGGCTAGGACAGGTAGACAGGTGAGACACTTAAAAGTGAAACGTTAAGAATGTGGCTCACCGTCTGCCCCGCGGAAAGCGAAGCACTTGGAACGGAAATCAACAGCCCTAGAGAACAACTGAGCATCAGCTTTTTAAAACAAATCAAATTATAAAAAAGCCTTAGGATCATAATAAAACTCCTAAGGTGACAGTAGTATATTTTTAGTTTAACTTACTTTTAGACATAAAAAAACACGAAACCTTGTTTCGTTTTTTAAAAGTGGCGGACCCGACCGGGGTCGAACCGGCGATCTCCTGCGTGACAGGCAGGCATGTTAACCACTACACCACGGGTCCAGCTTGTATGTAAGATGTAGTTAAAATTAGTTCTTAAAATAAATTGGTTGCGGGGACAGGATTTGAACCTGCGACCTTCGGGTTATGAGCCCGACGAGCTACCAGACTGCTCCACCCCGCGACGTTATAAAATGTTGTTTTTCTGGTTTTAGATAACAACTGTTTCGGACATTTATTAATATATCACGTTTATTAGTATGATGCAAGTGTTTTAAAAATATTAGGCACTGGAAATTTTATTTTTTTCCAGTGCCTTTTGTTTTAAGCCGTTTATTCGTTAATTTCAGGGCGTTTGTTAAACCCCTTTGCATAATAAATAACAGTTAGCAATATTAACCAAAATGGTCCGACAATCAGTGCAATTCGTGTATCTGGGAAATAGGCCATGATCCCCACCACAAAGATAAGAATAGCTAGTGCGATATATGAACCATATGGGAAGAACGGCACTTTAAATTTCAATGCTTTCTTTTCCTCTGCATTCAATCCTTTACGGAACTTAAGCTGTGCAAAAAGGATGATGGACCACGTCCAGATCGCGCCGAACGTTGAAATACTTGTTACCCAAACAAATACTTTTTCAGGAACTAAGTAGTTCAGGATAACCCCAATTAAAAGAGCTCCCGCAGAAACCAATACGGCTACAGACGGTACACCCGTTTTACTTACTTTATTAAGTTTAGCTGGTGCTTGTTTTTGTTCTGCCAGATTGAAAAGCATACGTCCTGTGCTGAAAATTCCACTGTTACAGCTTGATAAAGCTGCAGTTAGTACGACAAAGTTAATGATACCAGCAGCTTGTCCGATACCGATTTTTTCAAATGTAAGAACAAACGGACTTCCTTGCGTTCCAATCTGATCCCACGGATAGATAGACATAATGACAAATAGTGCCCCGACGTAAAATAAAAGGATACGCCAGAAAACAGTATTAACGGCTCTAGCGATCGATTTTTCAGGATTCTTTACTTCTCCTGCCGTTACACCGATCATCTCGATCCCTAAGAATGCAAACATAACCATCTGCATCGACATGAGGATCCCTTTTACTCCATTCGGAGCAAATCCGCCATTTTCCCAAAGGTTGCTTATCCCTGTTGCAACGCCACCATTACCAAAACCAAATAAAATCATGCCTAACCCTGTCACAATCATCAATACGATGGCAACGATCTTAATTAAAGCAAACCAGAATTCAAACTCTCCGTAAGCTTTAATCGCAAGAAGGTTGACACTGGCCATAATCACCAATGCGGCTAATGCCCAAATCCACGTTGGCACATCTGGGTACCACATCTTCATATAAATCCCTACGGCTGTAATTTCCGCCATACATGTTACGATCCATAAGAACCAATAATTCCAGCCAGTTAAATATCCAGCTAGTGGTCCAATGTAGTTTTTTGCATATCGGCTAAAAGACCCTGCAACTGGCTGATGTATCGCCATCTCTCCTAAAGCTCTCATAATGATAAACATTACGGAACCACCGAGTGCATATGCAAGTAATATTGCTGGCCCCGCCATTTCAATCGCTGAAGCTGACCCTAAAAATAAGCCAACCCCAATAGCAGCTCCGAGTGACATAAGCGTAATATGTCGTTCCTCGAGCCCTCGATGTAATTCTTGTTTCGGCTTCATTTTTATGCCTCCCTTGATGTGTATGATGAAGCGCTTTCACTCGGATATCATAACATATTTCGACAAAGCTGGACAATTCGTTTTTATTACAATAAAAAGCCCTAAAGTACTAAACTTTTAGGGCTTTTTCAGCAGCTTTTTTAAAGACTGAACAAATATCATCAACGTTTTCAATACCCACTGATATACGGATTACATTCTTATTTATTCCTAGCTTCTCACACGCCTCTGCTGGCAATGAACGATGAGATGTTCCTAATGGATAGGAAACGGTTGTTTCAACACCCGCTAGCGTTGGAACGATATGAACCCAATCCAGAGATTTGAAGAACGTATGCACATCACTTTGTTCGTCGAGTTCGATTGTCACAATGGATGAATTCCCAGTCTCGCTCACAAACTCAGGGTAATAAACGGTTTTAATGCCTGCCGTATCTTTTAACTGACGTGCTAATTCAGTTGCATTAGCGATATGACGCTCCATACGTACACTTAACGTCTTTAATCCCCTTGAAGCCAGCCAAGCATCAAATGGTCCTAGATTGCAGCCAAGATGAATCATTTTAGCTTGTGCTTTTGCAATAAGATCCTCCCTGCCTACAACAACTCCAGCGGTAACATCACTATGCCCGTTCAGGTATTTGGTTGCACTATGAACAACAAGATCTATACCCTTCGTAAACGGCTGAAGCACATAAGGCGTCGCAAAAGTATTATCAATCATCGTTGTAAGATTGTGTTTTTTAGCAAGCAATACAAGCGCATCAAGATCTTCTACACGAAGCAATGGATTGGTTACTGATTCGGAATAAATTAATTTTGTATTTGGCCTAATGTTTTCTTCGATTTCCCCGATGTTTTTAAAGGATACAAATGTTGTCTCAATCCCAAAGCTCTTCAGATCATCTGAAAGAAGCTGATAGGTTCCTCCATAAAGGTCATCACAAGCAACGATATGATCTCCATTTTGAGCAACAGATAAGATACCCACTAAAATGGCTGACATACCTGATGAAGTCACAACGCCTGCAGGAGCCTGTTCGAGCTGAGCCACGCCGTTTGCAAAATCATTTTGGTTGGGATTGTTCATTCTCGTATATAAGTAATCGTTTTTTCCTCTAAAATAATCCTCTAAATCATCTAAGTCAGTAAAAGAAAAAGCTGATGTCTGATAGATCGGATTGATCTTACTTACCGACTTTACACTGTTATGACCACTAGCATGTACACTGGAAGTATCAAAATGAACGTTTTTCATGAATCTATGGCCTCCCCATTGTTTTTAGTTACTAGTGTAGCATAAAACTTGCAGGAAATACGGTGGAGGGATTTGTATGGACTGAGAGAATTTAAGGTATGATGGCTGGTGGATAGGGTCGAAAGTTGTTTAAATTTTTTTATTCGTGAAATTATCGGTCTTATACGTGAATATATTTTACATTACCGTGGATAAAATTAGGATTACCGTGAAATTGCGTGATGGATAGAGCTTATAGGGGGACTGGAATCTGTTTTTCTTACTTTTTTATCATTTTGTAGTGGATTTTTGAGGGCGAAAAGTACGATGACTGAAAGGGTTAGTAGTAAATATATAGTGATATTGTCGAAAATCGGATAAATTTTTTATATAAGTTATTACGCACCCATTTACGAATATCCTCTATTTGTGGTGGATCCCTTAACGCCTCATTTGGCTCAGCTAGAATCAGCTACTGGACTGGTATTTGGTCGTTTTTGCTAATTTTAGTTGAAGAATAATATACGAAAAAGAAGATGGTTGGTCCATCTTCTTTCTATTTTTATGGTTTTAAGACCTTGCTTGGGGCAAATAAGAATACTCCAAGCATAAAGGGTGAGGTATTTTTGTTCAGAATTGAGTCTAATTAGTGGGAGAATTAAGTCTAAAACGTAAAAATTAAGTCGTTACGAGCCTCAATTAAGTCAAAACGGATAAAATATAGGCGATTCGCTAAATTTCGACAACTGAAACTATCCCTATACCCTCCATCCTCAACACCCTCATCACCATCTAATCTGAAGTTTGGCGGATGCCAAACCACCTTTTTTCTTTTAAAA
>NZ_LRFC01000025.1 GCF_001619875.1 Fictibacillus phosphorivorans | reverse complement strand
AAAAAGTTCTTTGAAAACTGAACAAAAGAAATAGGTAAGGAATTAAGAATTAATTCCGTCAGTTTTAAAACTAGAGCAAGACAAACACTTTTATGGAGAGTTTGATCCTGGCTCAGGATGAACGCTGGCGGCGTGCCTAATACATGCAAGTCGAGCGAATGAAGAGGAGCTTGCTCCTCTGATTTAGCGGCGGACGGGTGAGTAACACGTGGGTAATCTGCCTGTAAGACGGGGATAACTCCGGGAAACCGGGGCTAATACCGGATAATAAGAGAAGAAGCATTTCTTCTTTTTGAAAGTCGGTTTCGGCTGACACTTACAGATGAGCCCGCGGCGCATTAGCTAGTTGGTGAGGTAACGGCTCACCAAGGCGACGATGCGTAGCCGACCTGAGAGGGTGATCGGCCACACTGGGACTGAGACACGGCCCAGACTCCTACGGGAGGCAGCAGTAGGGAATCTTCGGCAATGGGCGAAAGCCTGACCGAGCAACGCCGCGTGAGCGATGAAGGCCTTCGGGTCGTAAAGCTCTGTTGTTAGAGAAGAACAAGTACGAGAGTAACTGCTCGTACCTTGACGGTACCTAACCAGAAAGCCACGGCTAACTACGTGCCAGCAGCCGCGGTAATACGTAGGTGGCAAGCGTTATCCGGAATTATTGGGCGTAAAGCGCGCGCAGGCGGTCTCTTAAGTCTGATGTGAAAGCCCACGGCTCAACCGTGGAGGGTCATTGGAAACTGGGAGACTTGAGTGCAGGAGAGAAAAGTGGAATTCCACGTGTAGCGGTGAAATGCGTAGAGATGTGGAGGAACACCAGTGGCGAAGGCGGCTTTTTGGCCTGTAACTGACGCTGAGGCGCGAAAGCGTGGGGAGCAAACAGGATTAGATACCCTGGTAGTCCACGCCGTAAACGATGAGTGCTAGGTGTTGGGGGGTTCCACCCTCAGTGCTGAAGTTAACACATTAAGCACTCCGCCTGGGGAGTACGACCGCAAGGTTGAAACTCAAAGGAATTGACGGGGGCCCGCACAAGCAGTGGAGCATGTGGTTTAATTCGAAGCAACGCGAAGAACCTTACCAGGTCTTGACATCCTCTGACCACTCTAGAGATAGAGCTTTCCCCTTCGGGGGACAGAGTGACAGGTGGTGCATGGTTGTCGTCAGCTCGTGTCGTGAGATGTTGGGTTAAGTCCCGCAACGAGCGCAACCCTTGACCTTAGTTGCCAGCATTCAGTTGGGCACTCTAAGGTGACTGCCGGTGACAAACCGGAGGAAGGTGGGGATGACGTCAAATCATCATGCCCCTTATGACCTGGGCTACACACGTGCTACAATGGATGGTACAAAGGGTTGCGAAGCCGCGAGGCCAAGCCAATCCCAAAAAGCCATTCTCAGTTCGGATTGTAGGCTGCAACTCGCCTACATGAAGCCGGAATTGCTAGTAATCGCGGATCAGCATGCCGCGGTGAATACGTTCCCGGGCCTTGTACACACCGCCCGTCACACCACGAGAGTTTGTAACACCCGAAGTCGGTGGGGTAACCCTTTTGGGAGCCAGCCGCCGAAGGTGGGACAGATGATTGGGGTGAAGTCGTAACAAGGTAGCCGTATCGGAAGGTGCGGCTGGATCACCTCCTTTCTATGGAGATTATGAGACAGCTTCGACTGTTTCGTAAGTACACCTATTCTTCTTTTGTTCAGTTTTGAAGGAACTT
>NZ_LRFC01000024.1 GCF_001619875.1 Fictibacillus phosphorivorans | reverse complement strand
CAAGCACTCATCGAGTACAACGGTTTAAATCCTCAAGAGTGGTTGATCTTTAAAAAAGTAGCGAAAGAATTTCATTTAGTGCATCGAGTAAAAGGAACAAAGAGAGTGATATCAGCTTAATTTAGTTCCTGTATAAGGGGGGATACGATGCCCGAAAGTTACCCTTTTCCAACTTATTCAGGGTTATTAGAACCGGAACACTACAACAAAATAGGATCAGCAATATGGCTTTTTCTCTGGTGCGTTAGCTCTACGACGAAAGAAGTTGAAAGAGACGGAGTAAACTGGGGCATCGTTCTTGGAAATAAGCCAATGAAGATTCCTGAACTTGCAGAAATATTTGGGGTTAACGAAAAGACAGTAAGACGATGGTTAGGAGCTCTTGAACAACATGAGTATATAAAGATTACAAGAGCTCCATACGGTTTGATTTTATCCGTTAAAAACTCGAAGAAACAGATAAAAAAGAGAATGGACAAAAATGTCCACTCTGAAACAGGAGAACGGACAAAAATGTCCGATGACCCGGCGAAAATGTCCAATCTCTCGGACAAAAATGTCCAATCTAATAAAGATATATTAAAAGATATATCAAAAGATATAAAAGACGTCGTTGTTGATACGCGCGAAGAAAAAGAAGAACCACCTAAAAAATACGACAATGTAGATCGCATAGCAGAATACTACATGGTGATACGCGGGAAACCCGGACAAGCTCCGAAGGTCTCCGATTACCAGAGTATCAGTGCGGTTCTATCAGCAGGGGTTGAAGTTGAAGAGGTTTTGCGCGGTGTAGACCAAGCGTTTGCTGATTATAAACCTCGTTATCCAGGAGATGAGATAAGCTCCTTCGGTTATTGCAAAAAAGTCATACTCGCCAATTTTTATAGCAATCGAGCAAGAGAGGAGGCTAATAATGAGCAAACCAAAATTCTCAGATATCCAGGAAGTGCTGCAAGATCTCAGACGAAAAAGCGAGAGTCAGTCACAGGCGGACAAGTCGGTCGGATCGGAAGAAGAAAGCCAGAAGCATGAATGCCTGAAATGCAAGGATAAGAGAATACTGATCTTTCGGGTCCACAAGGATACAAAGTGGATTGAGGATGAAAAAACACAATCCTCAATACCGGAGAGCATGGTTACGGAAGATGAATTTTACTCTGGCCTTGTCTGTCATCCTAAAGACGCTTGGGAATGGCGAGATACATTTTCACAACGGTGCGACTGCAGCATAACGAGAAAAATCCAAAAGATCATGAAATCCAGTGAGATCACTGAAGCATTTAAGAAAATGGCGTTTTCAAACTTTGAGCGTGATGGAATGCATGAGCTTATTCAAGAAGCGTATCAATGCGCTATTGATTATTACAGAGATTTTGACTGCATCAAAGGAGATCGATGTAACAGTATCTCTTTACTCGGTCAGCCAGGCTGTGGGAAAACACATTTGCTTACCGCAATTGCTAATAATCTGATTCACAAAAAACAAGTAAGCGTACTCTATTTTCCCTTTGTCGAGGGATTCAATGATCTGAAAGATAACTTTGATCTTTTGGAAGAAAAGCTAAGCAACATGAAAAGAGTGGATGTACTTTTCATCGATGATTTGTTCAAACCTGTAACAGCAGATTCGAAGGATGGCAGAAGACGTAAACCACGAGCAACAGAGTGGCAGATTGAGCAAATTTACGCTGTTATCAATTTCAGGTATCTCAATCATAAGCCGATGCTCATTTCTTCTGAGCTGAACGTGGACGAGCTCATAGATATTGACGAGGCATTAGGAACACGCATCTACCAGATGAGTAAAGATTATACCGTTGTCATTGAAGGAGATAGAAAGCTTTTAAACTATCGATTAGCTTAGGGGGCTTAATATATGGGGTCTTACTTAGGAAATGGAATTTACTTCTTTCCAGCTGAAAC
>NZ_LRFC01000023.1 GCF_001619875.1 Fictibacillus phosphorivorans | reverse complement strand
GGAGGTATACCCAAGTCCGGCTGAAGGGATCGGTCTTGAAAACCGACAGGGGTTTAACGACCCGCGGGGGTTCGAATCCCTCTACCTCCTCCATTACATATTTTTCAGAGATCCATTCCATATATAAAAAATGGCTCGATAGCTCAGTCGGTAGAGCAGAGGACTGAAAATCCTCGTGTCGGCGGTTCGATTCCGTCTCGAGCCACCATATTATACATATAAACCTTGCGGCGTGCCGTAAGGTTTTTTTATTATTTAAAAAAGGTACAGTGTTTTAAAATTGAAAGTTCGCTATAAATTTGATAAGGTAAACATGTTGAATACTTTCTAAACAAGTAAGTTGATTAAATGGTTTCACTTTTCAAGCTATCTTGAAAATGAACATATAAAACTCTACATATTATAAGGAGGAAATGAACATGGCTAAATTTGAACTGCCTGCATTACCTTATGAAACAAACGCACTTGAACCGCATATCGACAAGGAAACAATGGAGATCCACCACGGTCGCCATCACAAAACATATGTTGATAATTTAAATGCTGCTCTTGAAGGGCAAGCTGAATTAGAAAACAAGAGCTTGGAAGATCTTCTTTCAAACCTTGATGCTCTTCCGCAAAGTATCCAAAATGCTGTTCGAAACAATGGCGGTGGACACGCTAACCACAGTCTTTTCTGGGAAGTGATCGCACCAGGCGGAGCTAACACGCCAACTGGAGAGCTTGCTGATAAAATTAACAGCAAATTCGGAAGCCTGGATGCATTTAAAGAAGAGTTTGCGAACGCTGGTAAAACTAGATTTGGCTCAGGTTGGGCTTGGTTAGTTGTAAACAATGGAGAGCTTGAAGTTACAAGCACACCAAACCAGGATACACCTGTTATGGAAGGTAAGACACCAATCCTAGGGCTTGATGTTTGGGAGCATGCTTACTACTTAAATTATCAAAACAAACGTCCTGATTACATCGCTGCATTTTGGAACGTTGTAAACTGGGATGAAGTTGAAAAGCGTTATAACGAGGCAAAATAATTATTGAAAGCTGCTGGCTTGCCAGTGGCTTTTTATTATGCCCTTGTCATGAATTTCGTAATGATCGGCTAATTTTACTAACATTTCATCAAGGGCTAGATTACCATCACCGAAAGGAACAAAGGATTGAATAACAAATACATTCTTTGATTGAAAATACCAGATAAATTCTTTGTTTAACGTCGTGTTGTCTTCTATTTTTTCATAATCCACAGAATCAAAAATCCAATATTCGAACATCGTATCAGCCCCTTTATACAATAAAAACCAATTATTGAAAATGTGAATAGCCCCTATCGACTTGAAAGACACTAACGACGATATGTAAGGGGGCGAAAACATGAGACTAAAAAAATTCATGGATACCGACCAATACCCTAGAGATTTATTCTTTTTGTTATTTGTAGGCGGTTTATTTACCCTAAGTACCGCTCTTTCTAATACGTTTGTTAACATTTTCTTGTGGAAACAATCTGGGAAAATAACAGACATCGCTTTTTACAATCTTTCCATTGTTGTAATGCAGCCGATCGCTTTCTATTTAGCAGGATGGTTTGCCAAAAAAATTGACCGCGTTATCGTACTCCGAATAGGTGTTTTAATCCTTGCTCTTTTTTATATAGGCGTCCTTTATATGGGTTCGCTGGCGAGCAACTATCTCTTATTATTGGGAGCTATGTTAGGACTGGGTTTAGGATTTTACTGGCTTGCTTTTAATGTACTGACTTTGGAAGTTACCGAACCGGAGACTCGTGATTTTTTTAACGGATATCTAGGTGTACTGAATTCTTTTTCAGGAATGATTGGTCCACTAAGTGCAGGGTATATCATTACTAGAATGGACAAACATGCAGGTTACGAAACAATATTTACGATTTCAATGGTATTGTTTTTAGTGGCAGTAGCAATAAGTTTTTTATTAAAACGAAGAAAAGCGGATGGAAGGTTTGGTATAAGGGAAGTATTGCAGGAACGTAAAGAAGATAGAGCTTGGCAGCAGTTGCTTAGGGCACACTTTTTTCAGGGGTTTCGTGAAGGTACATTCATTTTTTTAATTGTGATATGGGTATATACTGCTTCGAAAAGTGAATTTGCTCTCGGAACTTACGGGTTTGTTCAATCCTTTGTATCTTTTGTTGGCTATTATTGTGTTTCGCATTATTTAAAACCGCAAAAAAGAATGAGAGCGATATTTATTGGAGGATTGTTGCTCTTTATTTCACCTTTTATGCTGCTTTTCCCCGTTTCATTTACACTTCTCGTAATATATGGGGTATCTGTATCAATTGCTTATCCATTGTTATTGGTTCCCTATGTCTCTTTAACGTATGATATTATCGGAAAATGCCGTGGTATTCATGAAAAGAGAATTGAGTATATCGTTGTTCGAGAAATATACCTGAATGCAGGGAGAATTATTTCGATCATTACATTTATCATCGTTGTTAGTCTGCTATCAGAAGAAAAGGGAATTCCTTTATTGCTGCCTATCTTAGGAGCAGGACATTTTTTAATTTATTTTTGCTTAAGAAAAGTTTCTTTCTCTAAAATCAACCCTAAAAAAACAATCGAACTTGCAGAAGTTCAGCAAGACGGAAACAATCCCAATAAACAATAATTATCTTTTGACATCATCGCCTTGATAAGGATACTATTGTTATGTAGATATAATTACCGGTTCGTTTTTGACACCTTTATTTAAAGGTGTCTGTGCTGTTTTAAAGGGAGATTTACAATATTATGAAAACAAAAGACAACAAAAAGAAAAACCATGTACCTATTCGAATCAATGCCCTCTTTCTATCGGTGTTCTTTCTATTTTCCGTTTTGGTTCTTAGACTTGGTTATGTCCAGATCGTAAAAGGTGAAGAATATAAGCGCGATGCTTACTTAACCGAGAATGTTACAACGAAATTGGATGCCCCGCGAGGTAAAATGTTTGATGCCAATTACCGGGTAGTAGTTGATAACGAGCCTGTTTTCTCTATTACATACACAAGAACACAAGAAGCAGATGCAGAACAAAGATACAAATTAGCCTTAAAGTTAGCTGATCTTATAGATAAAGACTTTGAAGAGCTAACCGAACGAGATAAAAAAGACTATTTTATTTTTCTAAATGAAAAAGAAGTTGAATCGAGATTATCTAAAGAAGAGAAAAAAGATACTCCTCCTGAAGAGCTTTATGACCTTATGCTTCAAAAGGTTAAACAAGAAGATATTGATTCTTTTACAGATAAAGAGCTTGAAGTACTTGCAATTAAAAGTGAGATGGATCGTGGTTATACCCTTTCTCCACAGCGAATTAAGGTTGGTGCTTCTGAAAAAGAGATCGCATTGATCAGTGAACATTTGCCTGAACTAGAAGGGGTTGATATAAAACCTGATGCTGAGCGATCTTATCCATACGGTAATTCCTTCAGAGATATCTTTGGTCAAGTAAAACAAATACCAAAATCAAGAATGGATTATTATACCGCACGTGGTAATGACCGTAATGATATGGTAGGGACGAGCTTCCTTGAAGAGCAGTATGAATCTCTCTTACGTGGAACAAAGTCAAAAATTAAGTATGTAACCGATAAAATGGGTAATCCAGTAGGAGATCCTGTAGAAGAAGATGGAGCTAGAGGCAGTGATCTAATTTTGACTGTCGACATGGATCTCCAGCAAGAAGTTGAAAAAGTCGTAGAAGATAAATTAAAAGATGCCATTCGCGGCAAATTTGCCTATGACAACAACAAATTAAACAGTGCTTATGTTGTTATGATGAACCCGAATACTGGGGAAATATTATCGATGGCTGCTAAGAAATATGATAGAAAAACAGGGAAGTTTACAGACATACCATTTGGCAACGTTTATGATTCATATGCGATGGGGTCAACTGTTAAAGGTGCGACTGTCTTAACGGGGCTTAAAGAAGGGGTAATCAAGCCAAATACGATTATCTATGATGCGCCATTAACTTTTGGTGACAGTCGTCCGTTAAAATCACATGAAAATATGGGGCCTGTTGACGCTATTGAAGCACTAGAAAGATCCTCAAACGTATATATGTGGCATATCGCTATGCGTTTAGCGGGATATGATTATTCCAATAAGCGCTTTAAAGAGAACAAAGTACAAGATGCTTTCAATATTTTAAGAAACTCATACAGTCAGTTTGGACTTGGTGTACCAACTGGAATAGATCTTCCCTCTGAAGCGACTGGTTATAACACAGGAATGAGTAATGAACTATCACAAGCGATGTTTTTCTCTATCGGTCAATTTGACACCTATACTCCGATGCAGATGGCACAGTATGTTTCTACTATTGCTAACGGCGGTCTTAGAATGCAGCCGCACCTGTTAAAAGAGGTAAGAGAGCCATCCGTTGATCCAAATAAATTAGGAAAACTTCTCTATCGATTTGAACCGGATGTACTGAATAGAATTGAAATGAAACCAAGTGAAATCGCCGTTGTACAAAAAGGATTCTATGAAGTTATGCACGGAAATGCTGGAACAGCTGCATGGAAGTTCAGGAACAAAGATTATAATCCAGCAGGAAAAACAGGTACAGCTGAAATAGATAAAGCTACTGGTGTTGTAAATAAGACGCTGATCGGATATGCACCTTACGAAAATCCAGAGGTGGCATTTGCAGTTGTAGTACCGAATATAAAAGAAGGTAATACGAACAGTGAAATCGCTGAAGGTGTACTTGATGCTTATTTCTCAATGAAAAAAGAAGGCATTCCAACTAAACCGGGTACTAAAGATAAAGATCAAATCCAAGAATCACGTTAACATAAGCGTGATTCTTTTTTGTATATATAGGTAGCCTTAGTAAAGAATAAGAATGTATTCGTCGATCAACAAGTCTTAACAATACCTTTACAATTCATTAAAACGTAGTTCACATTCAAGGTTTATTGTAGAACATGTAAGAAAGAAACAAGCTTTTAAAAAAGGGTTCATGACCTGAGAGTATTCTCTAACATGAAAAGACGAAAATCATATTTAGGGGGACCTATCAAGATGAAGAAAATGAAGTCTGTGTACCTTTTGGCAGTAATGTCACTAATCCTAGTTTTCGCTGCAGCGTGTGGAAACAAGAGTGAAGATGGAGCTGCTGGCGGCGGAGATCTAAGCGGTAAAATCAAAATCGACGGATCATCCACAGTATTCCCAATTATGGAAGCTGTTTCTGAAGAGTTCCAAGGATCGAATCCTGATGTTCAAGCTCCTGTAGGAGTATCTGGAACTGGTGGTGGATTTGAAAAATTCGTTCGTGGAGAACTTGATCTTGCTAATGCTTCACGCCCGATTAAAGATGAAGAAAAAACAGCTGCTACAGATAAAGGCATTGAGTTTACTGAGTTCGAACTAGCAAAAGACGGTTTGTCAGTAGTTGTACCAAAAGAAAATGATTTTATTGATCACCTTACACTAGATGAACTTAAAAAGATTTTCCTTGAAGAAAAAGCTGCAAAAACGTGGGCTGATGTTCGTGAAGGATGGCCTAAAGAAAAAATCGAAATCTATGCTCCTGGTACAGATTCTGGAACATACGATTATTTTGATGAAGTAATTCTTGAAGAAAAGCCTATGCGTCGTGATGCTCAACTATCTGAAGATGATAACGTACTTGTTCAAGGTGTAACAGGTTCTAAAAACGCTATCGGATTCTTCGGTTATGCATATTACCAAGCTAATAAAGATAAAGTTAAAGCTGTTCCGATCGATGGTGGAAACGGTCCTGTAGAACCAACTCCTGAAACAATCGAATCTGGTGAATACGCACCACTTTCTCGCCCGTTGTTCACTTATGTTAACAACAAATCTCTAAAAGAAAATGAAGCGGTTTATGAGTATATGAAGTTTGCTCTTGAAAATGCAGGTGAACTTGCATCATCTGATTCAATCGGGTATGTATCACTTCCGAAAGAAAAGTACGAAGAGCAAATGAAAAAGCTTGATGAGCTTGCAGGTAAATAAGAATTTCTTATGGAATAACTTAGGAAAATAATAAAGGGTGAGGAGCGAGAGATCTCCTCACCTTTCACCTGTTTAGTATTGTCGAATTATAGGAGGTCTTGTTGGTGTCCAGAGATAAAACAAACCAAAAATCAATCCGCTCTATGATTCAGGAGAATAAATCTTCAAGAAGTCAATCGGCGGTAATGGAAAAGGTAGTTCCAAAAATCTTTTTAATTTGTGCTATTATATCTATTTTTACAACGTTAGGCATCGTATTTACTTTGTTAACAGAAACATTTACGTTTTTCAGCAGAATTTCAATTGTTGAATTTTTCACGAATACTCGGTGGTTTCCTTTTACTTCTGACGAAAATGCAGACTACGGGATTATTGCTCTCGTTTTGGGAACATTGACCGTTACAGCCATTGCGATGGTTGTTGCCATCCCTGTAGGTCTTGCTGTAGCTATATATTTAAGTGAGTATGCATCAGCAAAAACGAGAAAGATGATTAAACCAATTCTTGAAGTTTTAGCTGGAATCCCAACGATTGTTTACGGATTCTTCGCGCTCACATTTGTAACACCTTTATTAGATAAAATTATTCCAGGCGGCATTTCGATCTTTAATGCTTTAAGCCCGGGAATTGTGGTAGGAATAATGATCATCCCTATGATTGCATCGTTATCAGAGGATGCTATGAATGCTGTACCAAACGCTATGAGAGAAGGGGCTATGGCTTTAGGAGCAACACGGTTTGAAGTTGCCATCAAAGTTGTTTTGCCTGCTGCACTATCTGGGGTAATTGCTTCATTTGTTCTAGGTATCTCAAGAGCAATTGGTGAGACAATGATCGTAACCATTGCTGGTGGATCTAGGCCGACTGCCGATATTAATGTCACAGAATCCATTCAAACGATGACGGCTTATATCGTTCAAGTCAGCCAGGGTGATACAGGATATGGAACTACGATTTATTACAGTATCTATGCTGTAGGTATGACGTTATTTGTATTTACGTTAATTATGAATTTACTTGCTCAATTTATTTCCCGCAAGTTTAGGGAGGAATATTAATGGGTTTAATTAATAAAGAGTCTGTTAAAAAGAAAATGGGGAGCAGAATAGCAGCGAACGGCTTTGCTAAATTCCTGTTTATCCTTGCAACATGCTTCTCCCTGCTTGTATTAGGCGTTTTGATCTATAGAATCCTAACAGAAGGATTACCTTATTTAAGTCTAGACTTTATTACGAATTTCGCATCTAGGATGCCTGAACGAGCTGGTATTTGGGCAGCGCTCTTAGGTACCATCTGGATTATGGCGGTTACGGCGCCTGTTTCATTTATTCTTGGTGTTGGAACGGCTATCTATTTAGAAGAATATGCGAAGAAAAATGCGTTCACAAAATTTGTTCAGATAAATATCTCTAACTTAGCTGGTGTTCCATCGATTGTTTTCGGGTTGCTGGGACTTACAATCTTTGTCCGTCTAGCTGGACTCGGATCGAGTGTGCTGGCCGGTGGACTAACAATGAGTTTATTGATTCTTCCTGTTATTGTTGTTGCTTCTCAAGAAGCGATCAGAACCGTTCCGAGAGAAATTCGGGAAGCTTCATTTGGCATGGGTGCTACAAAATGGCAAACCATTAGAAGAATTGTGTTTCCTGCCGCGCTTCCTGGTATTTTGACTGGTACGATCTTAGCCCTATCTCGTGCAGTGGGGGAAACTGCACCTTTACTAGTATTAGGTGCACTAGCATATGTTGCATTTGTTCCAGAAAATTTATTCTCACAGTTTACGGTACTGCCTATCCAGCTCTACAACTGGACGAGCAGACCTCAAGAAGAGTTCCATATGCTCGCAGCGAGTGGAATCATAATCTTGATGATCATCTTGCTGATCATGAATTCAATCGCTGTATTTATTCGAAATAAGTTTCATAAGCGCTTCTAACAGAGAGAAGGAGGACAAAAACATGGATATTACAATTAATAAACAATTGGTACAAAAAGGAGAAAAAGATCAGGATTTCACACCTGTCTTTAATATAAACAATTTAAACTTATGGTATGGACAAGATCATGCATTAAAGGATATTAAATTTGATATACCTGAAAAACAAGTTACTGCAATCATTGGGCCATCAGGGTGTGGGAAATCAACGTTTATTAAAACGTTGAACAGAATGGTTGAAATGGTTCCCATTGTTCGTATGTCCGGGGAAATTGTTTACAGAGATAAAAATATCTTTGATCCTAAATACGGTGTAGAAGAACTTCGTACACAAGTAGGTATGGTATTTCAAAAGCCGAATCCGTTTCCTAAATCCATTTATGACAATGTGGCTTATGGACCGCGCATACATGGGATCAAAAACAAAAAAGTATTAGATGAAGTTGTTGAAAAAAGCTTAAGAGGCGCAGCGATTTGGGATGAAGTTAAAGATCGTCTCAATGAGAATGCATATGGTTTATCAGGAGGACAGCAGCAGCGTTTATGTATTGCGCGTTGTCTTGCGATTGAACCAGATGTAATCTTGATGGATGAACCAACATCTGCTCTTGATCCAATTTCGACTTTAAAAGTTGAAGAGCTTGTTCAAGAACTGAAAAAAGATTACAGCATTGTTATCGTTACACATAATATGCAGCAAGCAGCTCGTATTTCAGATCGTACAGCATTCTTCCTTAATGGGGAAGTTGTAGAGTATACAGATACAAGCACATTGTTCTCGAATCCTTCAGATAAGCGAACGGAAGATTATATTACAGGACGATTTGGCTAAAAAAAAGAATAGGAGTGAGATAAATGGTTGTTCGTGAAAATTTTCAGCTTCAATTAGAAGAAATGAAACAAGCAATTGTCCAAATATCTAAACTTACTGAGGAAGCGTTAGAACTTTCTGTCGATGCATTAAAAAATCAAGATCTGGATAAAGCCCTGCAGATTATTGAAAATGACAACCGTATTAATGTACTTGAAGATGAAATAAACGATATGGCGATTTTATTGATTGCAAAACAAGCTCCAGTTGCTTCGGATTTACGGAGAATTATTGCTGCCATCAAGATTTCATCCGATATTGAAAGAATGGCAGATTTTGCAGTAAATATTGCAAAATCTACGATTCGGATCGGAAAAGAAGAACTTATCAAACCACTGGAAGAACTACCTAAGATGGCTCATCATGCCATTAATATGCTAAGAACTGCGACAAAAGCATACATTGATGAAGATGTTGCTTTGGCAAAAGAACTTGGTGAACTTGATGATTTTGTTGATGAAACATACGGAAAGATCATTAAAGAGTTGTTAGAACTCATGACTCAGCATCCTGAGCAGCTTTCTCAGATCAGTCAATTATTGTTTGTATGCAGATATATTGAACGTACTGCAGATCATGCTACAAATATTGCAGAAAGCATTATCTTCTTAGTCAAAGGAAAAAGATACGGATTGAATGATTAAATATAGAAAGAGCAAGCGCAGGGCGCTTGCTCTTTTTTTATGTACAATTATGAACTTGTAATCTCTTTAGCGATCTCATCAAAGTTCATGTTGCTGTTTACTTGATGAGCTTCAGCTCTAACGGCACCTTCTAGGTTGTTAGAACGTAAATACTTTAAAAACTCTTTGCTGTCTTTAATGATATTCCCTTTTTGTAAAAGGTCACAGACTTCACCCGTTGTCATTCCTTGGGTGATAGTCAAAGTCATTTGAAATACTTTTTCTTCCTCTTCTTTTACAGGAGCAGCCTTTGGTTCTTCCTTAGCTGCAGGAACTAGAGCAGCAGTTTGTGTTTCTTTTAATGCCGTAAATTCGTCTTTTGAAATTGCAATTTCGCCTTTTTCAGAAAGATATTGAGATACCGTTTCCTCTGTTAACACAGAATCTGTATCTGTATCCGCTGTATAATAAAAACCAGCTAAAATACCAGTTGAAAGAATAATACCTGCTGAAAATCCGCGAAGGTTTTTGCTTGTCATACTCATTTCCCCTCACAAATTTAGTTCTTATCGTTAATCATCATTTCATCTTCAAGAACTTTTAACTTCTTTTTAACTTGATAGATTTCTTTCATTAGCTGAATCGTGAAATTTTCCAGCTGAGTTTCAACTGAGTTCTCACGATTTTTTCTAAAGGAAAGAATCAAAAGAATAACACCTACAAGTAACAATCCAAAAATAGCAAACTCCATAAAATCCTCCCTAAAATAAAGCTATACACTTTACTTTTATAACATAGTATTTGCCTATGGTATAGGCTTTTTCGTAAAGATTTACACAAATTGCTACAATTCGACTATTTTCTTACAAAGCACACTTGCGGTGTTAAGTTAATTCGGTTCAACATTGGCGTTTTTTGTCCTACTTTGTCAATTTGACAGAATAATCTGACGAGGAAACCGATTTCAAAAACTTTACATATGCAAAAATCTCAAGTGGGGCATGGAAGCGCCATTTTTCGACTTTTTTGACACATTGTATATAAAAATATACGGTGATACGATTAATAAAAATGAGGTATAAAACTAAGTTTATTAGAATAATTGATTAGGATGAGGTGATGAACTTGATCGAAGATATTGTGAAGTTAAAGGAAAAAGGTCTTACGCTGCAAGAGATCGCACAAAGGATGAACATGTCTTTAGGAAAGGTTCAATACCGCTGGAATAAATACCGCCAGCAGCAAACGCCATTACATCATGATCTTCCTCCTGAAGCCGTAGCCGTTAAACAGAAGGAAAAATGGTCGATGCCATATGAATATGAAGAAGACATTGTGTGTCTAATGCCGCGAACTTCTGATAGTTTGTATGCCTATTGGAGTCTCACAGAAGCCATCGAGCAGATGGCAGAACATCATTTCCGGACAAAGTGGGAGGAACTTCCTTCTGTATTGAAAGTTTATGATGTGACGGATATTAACTTCTTTGGACATAATGCACACCGTACATTTGAAGTAGAGCTTCCTCCAATGACTAATAATTGGTTTCTTCAATCATTAGAACCAGGCAGAACCTATATTGTGGATATTGGAACACGCACTTTTGATGGAAGTTTTTTTACACTTCTGCGTTCAAATCCTGCTGAAACAAGTCCTGATCCTTATAACAGTTTACATGATGAAAAGATAGAACGATGGAAACATCAGGATGTAAGCCAACCTGAATGGCTGGAGAACTTTTCAACCTATTCGTACTATCAAAAAATTAGATAGGAGAGTAAAACATGTCTAACGGGTATTTTTCATTGGTCTTGCACGCTCACCTTCCTTATGTGAGACATAAAGAAGCAAATCGTTTAGAGGAAAGATGGGTATTTGAGGCACTTACTGAGACATACATCCCGTTATTGTGGGTACTCGAAGAACAGCCTGAATACTTGTCTTGGACACTATCCTTTTCACCGCCACTTCTAGAACTATTAAACGATCCTGTGATACAGAAACGATACTTAGAACATTTAGATCTAACGATGAAACTTGTTCAGAAAGAAAAGAAACAGTCTACACAGCCGGAAGAACAAGCCGTCATTCAGTTTTATGAAGAGCGTTATAAAAAAATCATGGAAACGTACCAAAAATATGACTGTAAGATTACGAATGCGTATAAACAATTTATGGACCAGGGGAAGGTAAACTGTATTACATCTGCCGCTACCCACGCCTTCCTTCCTTACATCGAAACAGAGCAGGGCATAAAAGCTCAAATTCTTTCAGGTGTTCATACGTTTGAAAAGTACTTTAATGAAAAACCTAAAGGGTTTTGGCTTCCAGAATGCGCATACTCTCCTGGAGTAGATAAAGTATTAGCTGAAGCAGGGATTCGTTATACATTTGTTGATGAAGAAACGCTGTTAAGAAGCAAGCCTGTTCCTTCTAAAGGGATTGGAGCACCTGTATATTCTCCGCATGGAGTGGCATTGTTCTCAAGAAATCAATGTATTTCTGAAACAATTTGGAACTCATCAGTTGGATACCCCGGAGATTATGACTATCGTGAGTTTTATCGTGATGTAGCTTATGAGCGTGATTATGAGTACATTAAGAGTTTCATACATCCTGATGGTATAAGGGTTGATACTGGATTAAAGTATTGGCGTATCACGGGAAAAACAGAAAATAAAGATTGGTATCAAAGAGATTGGGCTTTAAACAAACTGCATCAGCATGCTTTTGATTTCTGTCACCGAATTACAGATTATCTACATATGAACAAACAATCATATCCTCCTCAGCTTATAACTGCACCATTTGACGCAGAACTATTTGGACACTGGTGGTTTGAAGGACCGGAATTTTTACTTCAAGCAATGAAAAATTCAATTGACCAAGACATCACATGGATTACACCTCAAGAATTTTTAAACAGACACTATCAAGACCTAGAAACCGTGAGACCCAGTTTTTCAACATGGGGAAAAAATCAAACAGGTGAAGTATGGCTAAACGAGACGAACGCTTGGATGTATAGACACTTGCATCATTGCGAAAGAAAGCTAGTTCAGCTTGCCGCTCATCTTTCAAACGGCAAAGGAAACATTGTCGTTGAACGCTACGCAAATCAAATGGTAAGAGAATGGATGCTTGCTGCTAGTTCAGATTGGGCTTTTATTATTGAAGGCAATAGTGCATCACAGTATGCAAAGAACCGTTTCCAGCAGCACATTGAAAGATTTCATGAACTGAATCATTCGATCAATAACCAAAGCTACAATCCGGAAGAAATTTCTGACTACGAAAATGAATTTCCTTTTCTTATGACAGATCTCTGGCAATTCTTTAAAAACCCGCACGATGAATACGTTGAAGCCCACTATAACAAGAAAACGGCCAGCAAAAAGAAAATTTTAATGCTATCTTGGGAATTTCCTCCGATGGTAGTAGGCGGTTTAGCAAGACATGTGTTTGATCTGTCTAGGAAGTTGGTAGAACAAGGTTCTGAGGTTTATGTTGTAACTTCTTCTGTTGAGGGTTATCCAGAACATGAAGTCAATAATGGTGTTCATGTTTACAGAGTTGCAGGCAAACAGCCGAATTTCGAATCGTTCTTTCACTGGACCGGAAGTTTGAATATGGCGATGGTTGAACAAGCGGTTGGTCTTGCTAAAAAGTTTGATTTTGATTGTATACACGCACATGATTGGCTCGTTTCAGTTGCGGCTCTGGCTATTAAGAAAAAACTTGATATTCCTCTTATCACTACAATTCATGCAACTGAGCATGGAAGGAATAATGGAATTACATCACCGCTACAATATGAGATCAACCAAAAAGAATGGGAACTCATGGATGGATCGGACAGCCTTATTGTATGCAGCAAATACATGAAATCTGAATTAACCGATGTCTTTAGCATTCCAGAAGAGAAGATTACGATTCTTCCAAATGGCATTGATCCTGAACAGATTGTTAATCATTCAGAAATAGCTTTTGAAGATCAAACCATTAGTGATCAAGACCTTCTTTTGTTCTCAGTTGGAAGACTAGTAAAAGAAAAAGGATTCCAAACGATCGTCGAAGCTGCAGAGATTTTAAGAAACAATGGAAAGCGTGTAAAATTCGTTATTGCTGGAAAAGGCCCATTGTTTGATGAACTAAAAGAAATGATTAGTCAAAAACATTTAGAAGAATTTGTTCATCTTGCAGGATTTGTGAGCGATGAAGAAAGAAATGAGTGGTTTGCTAGAGCAGATGCTGCATTGTTCCCGAGTCATTATGAACCGTTTGGCATTGTAGCGCTTGAAGGCATGGCTGCCGGAAAGCTGACCATCGTATCAGATACCGGTGGATTAAGGGAGATTATTGATCATGAGAAAACAGGCTTAAAGGTTTATCCAAACGATCCGAATAGTATTGTTTGGGCAGTTGAGTTCATTCTATCTAATCGTGATCGATGTAAAGAGATTGCCCAAAAGGGTGAAGAAATTGCGAGAACCGTGTTCAGCTGGAATTCTATTGCAGAAAAAACCGCTGAATTATATGAAGGATCACATAAAAAAAATACATCAAAAGTGGGAGGAATCGTGTAATGAAGGGTGTAATTATGGCAGGTGGAAAAGGAACACGCTTAAGACCTCTTACATGCAATATGCCAAAACCAATGGTACCAATGCTTCATAAACCTGTAATGGAATATGGAATTGAACTTCTTAAGAAATTTGGTATTACAGATATTGCTGTTACCGTCCATTATTTGCCGGATGCCATTAAAAACTATTTTGGAAACGGCCGTGACTTTGGTGTTAACCTTCATTATTTTGTGGAAGACTCCCCGCTCGGAACAGCAGGTTCGATTAAAAATGCTGAGGAATTTCTAGATGAGCGGTTTATTGTAATCAGCGGTGATGCTTTAACAGACTTTAATCTTGCTAAAGGAATTGAATTTCATGAAGAAAACAATTCTTTGGCTACGATTTTCATGAAACAAGTAGATTCCCCTCTGGAATATGGTGTCATCATGACAAATCAAGAAGGAAAGATTATTCGTTTTCTAGAGAAGCCAAGCTGGAATGAAGTATTCAGTGATACGGTAAATACAGGGATTTATGTATTAGAGCCGGAAGTATTTAACTACATTGAAAAGGATGTTCCAGTCGATTTTAGTAAAGATCTTTTTCCTTTACTAATGAAAGAAGATAAAAACCTGTTTGGGTACCAAGCAGAAGGATACTGGTCTGATATTGGAAGTCTGCAGCAGTACCGCCAATCGCATTACGATATGTTAAACGGACTAGTGAATCTTCCGTTCTCTGGAAAAGAGCACGAACCAGGCATTTGGGTCGGTGAAAATGTTTTTATCGAAGACGGCGCGATCATTGATGCACCTGTAAGTATCGCCGATGGAGCAGTTATCAGAAAGGGTGCACATATCGGGAAATTATCTGTGGTCGGAAAGAATAGTGTTGTCAGCACTGGAAGTTCCTTAAAGAAGACGGTCTTATGGAACGATGTATTTGTAGGTGATCAGTGTGAATTAAGAGGAGCTACGATCGCAAACGGTACGAAAGTAGAAAAAGATGCTTCTGTATTTGAACATGCAGTAGTCGGCAATCATTGTACGATCGGAAGAAACGCAACACTTAAACCTGATGTGAAAATTTGGCCAGAAAAAGAAATCTTTGAAGAAGCACTTGTTCATACTTCTATCGTGTGGGGGAAAAAGGCAACAAAATCACTGTTCGGGTCTAGAGGAGTATCGGGGATTGCTAACGTAGAAATTACGCCGGATTATATTGCACGACTCGCTTCAGCATATGGGGCTGTTCTTCCTTATGGATCACAGATCATCATAGCAAGTGATTCCCACGATTTCTCGGTTATGATCAAGCAGTCCTTTATCCAGGGTCTCCATTCATCAGGCGTACATACGCTTGATATCAGTCCTACGGTTGCGCCTGTTGTTCGTTTTTCGATCGAAGAAGAACGTTTAGAAGGTGGAGTATATGTAAGGTTCTCAAACCCTACAGGAGAAAAGCAGTTGATGATCGAGTTTTATGATAATAAAGGGCTTCCGATTCACTCTGATCTTGAAAGAAAGATCGAAAATGCGTATTGGCAGGAAGATTATCGCCGTGCTTCATTCGACCGAATCGGTAAAGGTGCTGTTCAAGCGAACAAACACGAAGATTATATATCTGCTCTACTAGAAGAAATACAAGAAAAAGGGATTCAAGAAGCCAAGTTTCGTGTTGTAGTCAATTACAATCATCAACCCTATTTAAACTTTATTCCTAACCTTTATAACCGTTTAAACTGTGAGATCTTAACAGCTCCATATCAAACAAAGCCTGAGGAAATGGCATCCTTTGTAAGAGTAACAAATGCCAATATCGGTGTTCTGATTGGAGAAGCGGGGGAAACATTGCGTCTTATTACCGAGACAGGTGAAGTGCTTGATGAAGAGACGATGCTCGCTCTATATGTATTTACAGCATTTTCACAAGGCAAGCAAAAAGAGATGGCAATTCCTGTTTATGGATCGTCAGCGCTAGACTCTATCGCTGAACGTTTAAAGGGGAAATTAATTAGAACAAAAGCTAACCCTAGATCGATTATGGAAGTTGGGAAAGGTGTTCTAAATTACCAATATGATGCTCAATATGCTTTTGTTCATATTTTAGAAATTATGGCAATGCAAAAGATCACTCTATCTGAACTCGTAAAGATGCTTCCAGATGTGCATATGCTAAGAGAATATGTACCGTGTCCAAAAGACAAGAAGGGAAGAGTGATGCGAAGACTGATGGAGGACATTCGAGATAATAATGTAGAGTTGCTCGATGGAATCAAAGTCTTTCATCCAGAGGGCGGTTGGACGCTCATATTGCCAGATGTGGAACAGCCTGTATTTACAGTTTATTCACAGAACAAAGACCCTGAACAAGCGAAACAAGCTGCATCACAATATATCGAAAAAATACAGTTATATCAGCAGGTGTAATGTATGCCAAGACATTTGGTTTTAGGTAACGGAAATTTGTTAATCAATTTAGATGAGCATTTGCAGATCAGAGACATCTATTATCCTTACGTCGGTCAGCAAAATCATGTGCAAGGGCATGTTAACCGCTTAGGAGCCAGTATTAATGGCTCCTTTTCTTGGCTTTCATCAAAAGAATGGACGATAGAGCCCGGCTATCACAATGACTCACTTGTAACTCTTTCCTATGCAAGGAACAATAAAGAAGGTGTGACCCTTAAAATAGAAGACGCCGTTCATCAAAGAGAAAACATGTTTATGCGCAGAATCACCGTTAATAACGAGTCGTATGAGGAAAAAAGGATTAAACTCTTTTTTCACCAGGACCTTTCTATTTATGAAAATGAAGTTGGGGATACCGCTTATTACGATCCGGAAAAATCAGTGATTATCCACTATAAAAAGAATCGGTACTTTTTGTTTACCGCTTCTTTTGACCAAAGAGGGATAGACCAGTATACAACAGGTGTCAAACGATTCTTAAGTGCTGAAGGAACATGGAAAGATGCAGAGGATGGTCACCTGCATGTGAACCCGATCGCACAGGGATCAGTAGATAGCACGTTTTCAGTAGAAGGAATTGTTCCTCCACATGGACAATGTGACGCTTATTATGCATTAACCGTTGGCAAGAGCAGAGAAGAAGTGTTTTCGCTTTATGATTATCTCATGGAGATCGGACCTTCTTTAACGTTAGATAAAATCGATGTCTATTGGCGGAGATGGGTGAATAAAACGAAAGTTAACCCTTGTAATCTCTCTGATAAACTCCTGAATTTATATAACCGCAGTTTACTCATCATCCGTACTCAAACGAACGAGAACGGATATATTATAGCTGCTAATGATTCCGATATTCAGCACTATAATCGAGACCATTATAGCTATATGTGGCCAAGAGACGGTGCTTTGGTAGCAGCAGCGGTTGCAAAGGCCGGATTTCACGGCATGGTAAAAAACTTTTATCGCCGGTGTGCGGATGTTTTAACAAAAGAAGGCTATCTTCATCACAAATATAACCCGGATGGATCGATTGGATCGTCTTGGCATCCGATGATCAACAAAGATGGGGTCAGTCAGCTGCCCATTCAGGAAGATGAAACTGCTCTTGTTCTGTGGGCGTTTTGGGAGCATTACAAAGAAACAGGAGATATTGAGTTTGCCCAGTCTCTTTATCGATCACTTGTTAGACCGAGTGCGAGATTTTTGCTTCAATATATGCAAGATGAGCTAGATCTTCCTATGCCATCATATGATTTATGGGAAGAAAGAAGAGGGATCTTTACCTTTACAGCTAGCAGTGTATATGGAGGTCTAATGGCTGCTCATTCATTCGCTACATTATTTGGTGAAGATGACCGTGCAGAACGTTATAAAAAGGGTGCAGATCGTATAAAAGCAGGTATGGAAAAACATTTGTACGATGAAGAAGCAGGCAGATTTTTACGAGGCATCTACTTATTAGATGATAATGCGTATAAAAAAGACTTTACCATGGAATCCAGTATGTATGCTCTCTTTGCATTCGGTGTCTATTCGGCAGATGATGAACGCGTTGTTCGAACGATGCATCAGATGAATGAAGAGTTAAGCATTAAGTCAGGTGTAGGCGGCATCGCAAGATATACGAATGATTATTACTTTCAGCAAACGCATGATATGGCAAGAGCTCCAGGGAATCCTTGGCTGATCTGTACACTCTGGCTTGCAAAATGGCATATTCAATGTGCCAAATCACTTCAAGATTTAGAGCGTCCTCATGAAATTTTGCGCTGGGTACAGCAGCATAGCTTTTCTACAGGTGTTTTACCTGAACAGCTTCATCCATTTACTGGTGAAGCCTTGTCTGTGGCGCCTTTAACATGGTCTCATGCCACATATGTCGATGTTTTGAAAGAATATACAAAAGTCTACGAGAAACTTTCGCAAAACTCACTTGCTCGTTAGAAAAGAATTTGTTATCATGTTATGGTATGGTTTAATAGAGAATAATGACTGTTAGTAACCATGATAATGTACTTTGGTAAAGATGTGGAGGGAAACAACAATGCGTGTAAACATTACTTTAGCTTGTACTGAAACTGGTGATCGTAACTACATCACTACTAAAAACAAGCGTACGAACCCAGACCGTTTAGAGCTTAAAAAATACAGCCCGCGTTTAAAGAAATACACAGTTCACCGTGAAACGAAGTAATTTCACATAGAAACGCCTGAGACCCATGCAAATGAGGGATCAGGCGTTTTTTCATTCTCAAAAAAATTTCTATCCATAGATAGCTGCGTGATATGATAAATACATCACTTTACATAGAGGTGTTTTTTAGATGAACAAATCTGAATGGCGAAAAAAGATTAAACAAGAATTGCTCCATACAAGTGAGGAAGATCGGATTACCAAAAGTAAAGCGATCTCTAATCAACTATTTGATACAACAGAATGGAGAAAAGCACAAAGTATCGGAATTACTGTATCAAGAAAATTCGAATTAGATACGGCAAATATTATCAAGAGGGCTTGGGAAGAAGGAAAGAAAGTCGGTGTTCCTAAGTGTTATTCTGCAGATAAACAAATGGAGTTTAGAGAAATACGTTCATATGAACAGCTTGAAAATGTCTATATGGATTTATATGAACCCAAAAAGGATGAGACTCCTCTTATTCCTTCAGAACAAATAGACTTAATCATCGTTCCTGGACTCGTGTTTGATAAGACAGGATATAGGATCGGATATGGCGGCGGTTATTATGATCGTTACTTATATGCGTATAGCGGTCAGAAGATTTCACTTGCTTACACCTTTCAAACGACAGATAAACTTCCGCATGAAGAATTTGATATTCCAGTTGACCAAATTATTACGGAAGATGGACGTTTTATTTAATGGAAATCATTATCGGAGGCATTGCTTTACTCTCTTTATTATCTGCACGACTTAAATGGCTTACGATTTTGGCAAGTGTAACAGCTTTCTTGATGGGTTTAATCATTTTTTTAGCTTTTAACTGGCAAGGGCTAGTAATTTTAGGCATGTTTTTTATCACTTCTACCTTATTAACTAAGTGGAAAAGAGATTTAAAGCGAGACGAAAAAGCATTTCATATAGAGGAAAAGAAGGGAAGGTCAGCCGGACAAGTTCTTGCTAATGGGGGTGCTGCTCTCCTTGCTGCAGCATGTCACATTGCAGTTCCAGACCCGGTTTGGCTGATACTGTTCACTGCAGCTTTTGCGACAGCCACTGCTGATACATGGGCATCGGAAATCGGTGTTTTATCAAAGAAGAAACCTTTCCATATAAAAATGTGGAAGACAGTAGATCGTGGGCTATCTGGAGCGATTTCACCTTTAGGTACTTTTGCCGCTTTTGCTGGTGCATTTTTAATTGGATTTTGTTTTTATCTTCTTTTTGACACATCCTTTCTTGTTGCATTATGTGTTGCTGTCTCTGGCTTCGTTGGCAACCTAGCTGACACGGTCTTTGGAGCCTGGTTTGAACAAAAGTTCATTTGCTCAAAGTGTAAGAAGGAAACCGAGAGCCGCGTACATTGTGGAGTTAAAACAGCAAGAATATATGGAGTTTTTTGGGTATCAAACAACGTTGTGAATTTTACTTCAACTTTAATCGGTGGAATGATTGCGGGAGTGCTGTATTTATGGATAAACAAATGACTTGTGTAGGCGTTGTTTTAGCAGGGGGTGAATCTCGGCGGTTTGGAAGCCCGAAAATGTTTGCTAAATGGAATAGCAAGACTTTTTTTGAGCATTCGTTTGATCCGATCGCGCCTTTTTCAGATAGCCTTTTAGCTGTAGTACGGGAAGAATGGATAGAAGCACTACATTCATGCAATACATATGGAGCTAAACTCATTTCAGATAGCGATTCTTTTAAAGGAAAGGGTCCCTTAGCAGGTATCTACAGTGCGATGATAACAAAAAAAGCGGATTATTACTTGGTCTCACCTTGTGACATGCCGAGAATGAGCAGCAGTATGTATAAAAAATGGCTGACAATTGCGATGAACCATCCAGATTATGAGTGTGTTGTTCCTATTCGGAAAGGGAGAGTATATCCCCTTAACGGTATATATAAGCGAACTTGTCTGCCTGATATAGAAACTTGTTTAACGGATCATGTATACAAGGTCTTAAGTTTGCTGAAACGTAAAAACACCCATTATGTAGAAATTTGCGAAGATGAAGAGTACTTTTTTAACAATGTGAACACAAAAGAAGAGCTTTTGAAATTAACGGATTCATGAAGGTTCGAAAAAAAACAGCGGCATATTGTCAAATTCAATGACGCATAAAATGCGAAAATAAGACAGAAAGTAGTAGCAAGGAGGTTTTTTATATGAAAGGGTTTGTGATTAAAAGTTTTTTGATATTCCTTGCTATTATGCTTGGCTACAGAATGAGATATCGCATGATGAATATGGCTCTTGGTCAACCGTTAATCCGCAGATTCTTAGTCGGAAGCGCCATGTCTTTTCCCGGATTGCGCTCTAAAATGATGGACGAACTTATTTAGTTATGCAATCTGTTAAAAAAGCTGCTTTCTTTTTTGATCTAGATAATACAATGTTCGATTATGAAGCCTCCTTTAAGAAGGCTTCTTTGTTTGCCTTTCATACAATTACGAATAACATACCGGAAAATAAGCCGTTAGAAGATAAATGGTTCGTTTATTATAAGGGATATTGTGATTTGTATTGGCCACTTTATGAAAAGGAATTGATATCCCGTCAAGAATATCAAAAAAGACGGCTGCTTTCATCGTTTGAAGCTATAGGTTTAAGGAACATATGTGCTGAGCAGGTTCAGCACTATCAAAACGTTTTTGAAAAAAGTGTTCCTCTTAAAGCGGAACCATTTGTATGGATAAAAGAAATCGTTCATCAACTTGATCAGCTGGGAATCATATTTGGTATCATTTCAAATGGTGATTCGTTGATTCAAAGAGAAAAAATAAAAAATTTAAAAATACATATTCCAGAGACCGAAATTTATATATCATCAGAATTGAATATTGCAAAACCTGACCCAGGCATTTTTCATCTGGTTAAGAATTCTACAAATGCTGAAGTCTATCATTATGTTGGAGATGCATTTGAGTTAGACATTGTGCCTGCAGTACAAGCTGGTTGGACAGCAATATGGTGGAACCCTCTCAAGCAGCCTGCAGAAGTTGATACTTACTGCCATTTTAATTGCTCATCAGGCAGTGAATTGATTGAAATCATTAAGAGATGTATTGAATCAGCTGGATATTCTCTCCATTAGCGGTTTGAAGCAGCACGAATAAATACTTTTTGTCTTTGCTGATTAAAATGAATGGCATAGAACTTCCGATCGGACTTACTTTTTGTCCATTCTTTGTCGTGATGCCTAGAAAGTAGTTTTTGTATAATCCTTCCCAAAGTTTTCCTATTATCTCTTGGCTCTTTGCTTGAGTAAAACCAGGGAGGGGTTTTGCGTTGTAATCTGTTAATGATTCTAAAGATATCACGTTATAGTTATTTAAATCGATCTGATAATAATTTGCTGCTTGTGTAAGTATTCTTTGAAGATACTGATTCGTTTTTTCATCTAATGCATTTTTTGATCTTCTCTCCAGCGCGTTATTGGGGGCTTTGAATCCAGCGAAAGCTTGGCCGATGACACTTGTATACAAATAATCATTGCTCATCTGCTGAACAGAGCGATACTTTTCTTCATCTACGTGAATTTCTCCTTGATGATAGGAGATGGCCTCCCAAAGTGCAGCATTACTACTATTAATGTCTTTTTCCAAATCAATTGATTTTGCAGATGTTTTCCATTCAGTCATTTTGTTATTTAATTTTCCATTTTCAAAGATCATTGCGATGTCCTGACGCAGATAGACCCGTTCAGAAGTCTCGGAATTTACTTTCCAAAGCAATTCATAGCTTGAAGGTGTACCATTTACAAAAGAAAGATCAGTTATAGCCTTTGAAAAGGAAAATGAGCTGTCCAAAGGAAAGAAAGTAATACTTTCACGAGCTTCTTTTTTAATAAACGGCTGGTAGATGATTCCTATTACAAGTATAATAATCAGCAGATAGATTGAAATTTTCCACTTCATAACGTTCAGCCTCCTAAAGGACAAACTTGTTCCTAAATTCTATGCACAGGTTAAAAAAATAGAAGACTGGAGTTGCAAAAAACAGAGAATCGCTTGAAATGAGAGGAGTAAGGTAATGGAAATTCAAACAAGTGAAATTGTGGGTTTTATTAAAGATCTCGTACATATTCCAAGTCCTTCAGGAAACACAGAAGCTGCAATCAACTATATGAAATCATTTCTTGAAGAAAACAATGTATCCTTCACGATGAACAATAAAGGCGCTGTGATTGCGACCATTAAAGGTGAGGATGATTCAAAACACCGGCTATTGACTGCACATGTAGATACTCTCGGTGCTATGGTTAAAGAAATTAAAAATGATGGTCGATTGAAACTAGATTTAATCGGTGGTTTTTATTGGAATACGATTGAAGGCGAATATTGTACAATCCATACGAACTCTGGAAAAATGTACACCGGGACTGTTATGATGCATCAAACAGCAGCACATGTTTATAAAGGGATGAACGAATTAAAGCGTGATGAAAAGAACATGGTGGTTAGAGTCGATCAAGAATTTCATTCCAAAAAAGATGTTGAAGATGCGGGGATCTCTGTAGGTGATTTTATTTCTTTTGCGCCAAGGTTTGAAGAGTCTGACAGCGGGTTTGTAAAGTCTCGCCACCTTGACGACAAGGCAAGTGTAGCGATTCTAATGCACATCATTAAACAGATTAAGCAATCTTCTATTACAATACCTTACACGACACATTTCCTGATCAGTAATAATGAAGAAATCGGGTTTGGCGGTAATTCTAACATACCAAAAGAAACTGTTGAGTATTTAGCAGTGGACATGGGGGCAATTGGTGATGGGCAAGCAACAGATGAATTTACGGTAAGTATCTGCGCAAAAGATTCTGGCGGTCCCTATCATTTCGCTTTAAGAAAACATCTTGTTGCATTAGCTGAAAAGCACAACATTGGGTATAAGGTAGATATCTATCCGTATTATGGATCTGACGCAACTGCTGCAATCCGCTCGGGAGCTGACATTGTACACGGATTGATCGGGCCTGGCATTGATGCTTCTCATGCATTTGAGCGTACGCATGTGAAGTCATTAAAACAAACAGCTGATCTTATAAATGTATATTTGCAATCTCCACTTGTTTAAGCACTTAAAAATCCTAGCTTTTTGCTGGGTTTTTTTATTGGGGTCTTACGTTTGCTGGATCTCTGAGGGGGTATTTGAGGGTAAGTGGGCGCGCGGAATTTGCAGAAAGTTGTAGGCTCGTGGATAAACAGTAAAAACTTTTGGATGATAAGCCAAAACTTGTGGATTGATCCTAGTTTTTCGTTGATTCAGGAGCAAAACTCGTGGGTTAAGATCCTAAATACCCTGGCACGTATTCGTAATAGAGATGTTATAACCTACTCAAATCTACTTTTCATCTACAATCTAACAGAGAAGAGCATTTCTTTTCAGTTGAGGTATGAATTGGTTGGAGATGGTGAAGGATGATAGGCAGAGGAGTGATGAAAAAATGACATATCTGCCAAAAAAACAACCTCTTTCACCAAACTTTGATGAAAACGTACATTATATGAAGAAACAGCTTGGTGTTGATGTCAGTTTTGATTGCATTCACTTAGACTTGGAATATGCAGGCAGAAGGATGGCGTTATTTATGGTGGACGGATTTGTTAAAGACGACATCCTTCACTATTTAATGAAGCTTTTAGCAGATCTCGAACCTGGCCAATTAGAACCAGACCCTTTATTAAAGTTAATGAAAACGTATTTACCTTATATAGAAATCTCAACGTCTGAC
Organism: Fictibacillus phosphorivorans; assembly: GCF_001619875.1. Classification (GTDB taxonomy): domain Bacteria; phylum Bacillota; class Bacilli; order Bacillales; family Fictibacillaceae; genus Fictibacillus; species Fictibacillus phosphorivorans_B. The sequence continues at coordinate 710,376 of NZ_LRFC01000023.1, read as the reverse complement.
GACCTGAACCAAGGAATCGATTGGGTATTAAGCGGCCCAACTGTTCTAATCGTTGAAGGAGTATCAGAAATACTTCAGATCGATGCAAGAACTTATCCAGTCCGTGGACCAGAAGAACCGGATGTCGAACGTGTTGTTAGAGGAGCGAGGGACGGTTTTGTAGAAACGATTGTTTTTAACACAGCATTAACTAGAAGAAGAGTTCGTGATCGTTCGCTTAGAATGGAATATATGAGTATCGGCAGGCGATCGAAAACAGATGTTTGCATTTCCTACATTGAAGATATTGCGGACTCGCATATTGTCGAGAGAATAAAAGATTCCTTGAAGAAAATTGATACGGACGGGCTTCCGATGGGAGAGAAGACAGTCGAAGAATTCATATGTGGGAGACACTTGAACCCCTATCCCTTAGTAAGGTACACAGAACGTCCTGATACGGCAGCAGTTCATTTATTCGAGGGGCATGTTCTCGTTTTCGTAGACGGTTCTCCTTCCGTATTAATAACTCCAACAACGTTCTGGCATCATTTACAGCATGCGGAAGAATATAGGCAAAAACCAATAGTAGGTGCTTATTTAAGATTTGTGCGTTTTTTAGCTGTGTGGATCTCCATTTTTTTATTGCCTCTTTGGTATTTACTTTCTGTACATAAAGAGCTGCTACCAGTTTCGCTTTCTTTTATTGGGCCAGAAGAGATTGGAGTTGTGCCTTTATTTTTGCAATTTGTAATGATCGAGCTAGGTATGGATATGCTCCGGATGGCTACCATTCATACACCCACCTCTGTTTCGACTGGTCTCGGTTTGGTCTCTGCAATCGTGATCGGCCAAGTTGCGATCGAAGCAGGTCTGTTTGTAAATGAAGTTGTACTCTATATAGCTATTGCTGCGATCGGTACATTTGCCACACCAACATACGAACTCAGTCTTGCCAATCGTCTGTTAAGGCTTGGAATGTTATCACTTACAGCACTTTTAGGAGTACCAGGATATATTGCAGGTTTAACACTTGCCATACTGTTCTTTGTATCTTTTAAATCTTTCCATATCCCTTATCTATGGCCATTTATACCGTTTAACTTTAAAGCCATCAGAGACGTTATCTTTAGAATCCCAATGCCGCTTAAGAATAGAAGGCCCGTTGTCTTGCATCCAAAAGACCCTGATCGATAATTTATCAAACAGCTGAAAATATCGGCTGTTTTTTTTATGCATAAATTCTGTGCAAAGGCTTGCATTTAACCCTATATTTTTTGATATAATGACAAAGGTGATAATCATGAAGACAATGTATGACGTTCAGCAGCTGCTTAAAAGGTTTGGAACCATTATTTATACAGGAAATGCAATTGCTGATTTAGAATTAATACAAGAAGAAGTAAGAGAACTTTACAATCAAAAACTTATTGATGTAAACGAATACAAAACAGCGATACTCATTATTCGCGCAGCACACAATAAATTACATTAAAGGGATGAGACGAAATGGAAAAATGGTTGGTTGGCGTCGACCTAGGCGGAACAACAATTAAAATAGCTTTTATAACTTTGGACGGCCATATCGTAGAAAAATGGGAGATTCCTACGAATATTGATCAAGGTGGAAAGAACATTGTATCTGATATTGCTCAATCTCTTCAATCTAAACTAGATGAGCTTTCTGAACCAAAAGAAAAACTTGCAGCGATCGGCATGGGTGCCCCGGGCTTTATCGATATGAAAACAGGGTTTATCTACCATGCTGTTAATATTGGATGGAGAGATTATCCTCTAAAAGAAGAACTTGAAAAAGCAACCGGTCTTTCTGTTACAGTAGATAACGACGCAAATATTGCTGCAATTGGTGAAATGTGGCGCGGTGCTGGAGATGGAGAAGGAAACCTACTAATGGTTACGCTCGGTACAGGAGTTGGTGGAGGAATCATTGTAAACGGCCATATCATGCATGGCACGAACGGCATGGCTGGTGAAATTGGACATATTACTTCAATACCAGACGGCGGCGCTCCATGTAACTGTGGCAGAACGGGCTGTATTGAAACCATTGCTTCAGCAACAGGAATTTCAAGAATATCAAAGGAAAAAGCATTAAAAGATACAACATCTTCTCTCTATAAGATTTTAGAACAAAACGGTGAAATTCAAGCTAAAGATGTTGCGGCAGCGGCAGAAAAGGGAGATCAAGTCGCTATCGAAACGCTAGAAGAAGTTACTTTCCATTTAGGTCTTGTGATTGCCAATCTTGCCAACAGTATCAACCCAGGAAAGATCGTAATTGGTGGAGGCGTTTCTAAAGCGGGTAACACCCTCATGAAGAGACTTCAAGAAAGATTTGAACACTTTGCTCTTCCGAGGGTTGCAGAAGGTGCTGAGTTAAAAGTAGCGACTTTAGGCAACGATGCAGGAGTTATAGGCGGAGCATGGCTTGCAAAGCACAACCTTTAAATATATTTTAGACAAGAGCCACATTCTGTGGTTCTTTTTATTGGGCTTTTTTTCTGGTGGCGGCAATCGACTTGGATATTCAATCAGAGCCCTTCATAAGCAGGTGAACAGGTAAACACATTTTTATTTTTGAAACTTTTTTAGGATATGTTCGTCTAATGGTTTATGAGCATAAAAAAAGGGTAAAACTAAAATAGTTTTGTTGTCCTATTGTCAGAATCTTGAAATAGTCCGTTAGGGTATTGAATTCTTGTGTGAAACCATTTAATATACTCTTTATGTAATCCTTTGATTAAGGTTTTGTAAATTTGTTAAGACTGATTTACATTTCCACTGGATGCTTACCGTATGCAATGCAACTGAGAGTCGTTTTTAGGGAAATTTCAACCGTGCAGGAACACAAGAGTTCTTTTTGATTGAGGAGGTCAGAGAACACATGAAAGAAAAAATGAAACAAGCTTTTGCTGATTATAGATTTTTCTTTATAGCAATTGCTTTATTATGGATTAAAACATATGTCGTTTATAAAACAGCTTTTGAATTACCAATGGACAACAAAGTACAGGAATTAATTCTCTTTATTAACCCGATTAGTTCCGTTATTCTATTTTTAGGAATTACCCTTTATTTTAAAGGAAGAGCACATAGACGTATGATTGTCGCTGTCAGTGCTATTATGAGTTTTGTTATGTATGCAAACATGGTATTCTACCGATTCTTTAATGACTTTATTACCATCCCAGTCTTGTTTCAAACAAGCAATATGGGTGATTTAGGTAACAGTGTATTTGAATTGATTCAGCCAACAGATTTATTGGTGTTTATCGATATTGTTATTTTGGCTTATTTTATGAGACGTGCAGATTACCGTCCTGCTCGCGCTTCACGCAAGCAAATTACGATCACATTTGCTGCAGCGATCGTATTCTTTATCGTCAACGTAGGTATTGCTGAAACTGAGCGTCCACAATTATTAACTCGTACATTTGACCGTGAGATGCTCATTAAAAATATTGGTTCTTATAACTATCACATCTATGATTCCATTATCCAGTCAAAAGCAAAAGCGCAGCGTGCATTTGCAGATGGAAGTGAGATTACAGATATCGAGAACTATTCACGTGCTAATTACAAAGAGCCAAACCCAGAAATGTTCGGTAAAGCAAAAGGCAAGAATGTTTTTGTAATCTCAGTAGAATCGACTCAAAACTTTGTTATTAATGAATCTGTAAATGGAAAAGAAATTACACCGTTTATGAATGATTTAATCAAAGACAGTTACTATTTCCCTAATTTTTATCATCAAACAGGGCAAGGGAAAACATCTGATTCTGAGTTTTTATTAGATAACTCGTTATATCCGCTTCCGAGTGGAGCAGTATTCTTTACTCATTCGCAAAACCAATACAATGCAACTCCAGAAATATTGAAAGAGCAAGGCTACTATTCTTCTGTTCAGCATGCGAATAACAAGAGTTTCTGGAACCGTGACATCATGTATGATAATTTCGGTTATGACCGTTATTATTCATTAAAGGATTTTGAAGTAACACCTGAAAATTCGATTGGATGGGGTTTAAAAGATAAAGATTTCTTTAAACAATCCATTCCGCACTTAAAAGAAATGCAAGCTATGAACAAGCCATTCTACACGAAATATATTACGTTAACGAATCATTTCCCATTCACATTGGAAGAAGAAGATGAAATGATTCCAGAATGGACGTCGAACGATGGAACAGTTAACCGTTACTTTACAACGGTACGTTACACGGACGAAGCATTAAAAGAGTTCTTTGCAGATGTTAAGGAAGCAGGGTTATACGAAGATTCAATCTTTATCATGTATGGAGACCACTACGGTATTTCTGAAAATCATAATGATGCAATGGGACAATTCTTAGGAAAAGAAATCACTCCTTTCGAATCCACTCAATTGCAAAAAGTTCCATTGATCATCCACATGCCTGGTCAGAAGGGCAAGGTAATGGATACAGTTGGTGGACAGATCGATCTAAAACCAACGATTCTTCACTTGCTTGGAATTGACACAAAAGGTGACATCGAACTAGGTTCAGATTTATTCTCTAAAGATCGCGAAGATTTCGCAGTTCTGCGAGATAATTCATACATCACGAAGGACAATGTTTTCACAGATGGTAAGTGTTATGACAAGGCAACAGGTGAACCTGTTGAAGGTGAGATTAACGCTTGTGAACCATACAGTGAACGTGCTAAGACTGAATTAGATATCTCAGATCGCATCATTTATGGCGACTTGTTGAGATTCTATGATAAAGACAAGGCAAAAGATAAAGCAGTACAGAAATAATAATTAAGATGAGCACTTAGCCACGGCTAAGTGCTTTTTTTTGCATATATGAAAAGGGAAAACATACATCTTTAAGAGGAACGTTTTATAGGGAGGGCTCTGTTTGGAAATTATCATGCGTAACGGCGATTCGCTGTGGTATTATTCTCGACTCTTATCTATCCCTTACGTGTTGATTAAAGACTCTAATCCGAATGCGATTATGCAAGCAGGTGAAAGAATTCATATACCAGGTTTAAAAGTGGAGAAATATAAGATTAAAAATGGAGATACATTTTTTTCAATAGCAGAGGATTTTGATTTACCCTTAGATGCTTTAAACTTGTTTAATCAAAATGTAAATCCAAAGAAAATTTTTACAAAGGATATTATAAATATTCCTAAAATAGTGTCTTTTCCTTTAATTAATGGAAAGAGGAAATATGATACACGGGCTTTAAAGCAAGACATGAAAATACTGCTAGATACTTATCCTTTTATAAAAAAACAGGAAATCGGTAAATCTGTGCTTGGTAAATCAATAGAGATGCTTATCATCGGTAATGGGAAAAAGAAAGTGCATATTAATGGATCCTTTCATGGTAACGAATGGATTACTTCAGGAGTTTTAATGAGATTCATTAATGAATATGCCTGTGCGCTCACGAGTGAAACTGAGTTAAATGGCAATAAACCTTCAAAGCTTTATAATGATACAACCCTTTTAGCCGTACCTATGGTAGACCCCGATGGAGTAGATCTTGTTTTGAACGGGCCCCCTGAAGATGATGTGTATAAAGAGCTTGTCTTACAATTAAATAATGGAAGCAGGGATTTTTCTGCATGGAAAGCAAACATCCGCGGAGTAGATTTAAATAATCAATTTCCCGCAAGATGGGAGCTAGAACAAGTGAGGAAGCCAAAAGCTCCTGCACCAAGAGATTATCCGGGAACCGCTCCATTAACTGAGCCTGAGGCAATCGTGATGGCAGAAATAACAGAAAAATATCAATTTGATCGAGTAATCGCCCTTCATACTCAAGGAAAAGAACTCTATTGGGGCTTTGAAGGTGAGGAACCCATGCCACTATCAGAAGAAATTGCCGAGGAATTTGAAAAGGTAAGCGGGTATAAAGCAATCAGATATGTTGATAGCTATGCTGGATACAAGGATTGGTACATCCAGGAATATAGAAAGCCTGGGTTTACAATCGAACTTGGAATTGGGGTTAATCCATTACCATTAAGGCAATTTGATAAAATTTACGAAGACACAAGAGGAATTATGCTTGCAGGGTTATATATGTAACACGAGTTTTTCACTATATGGTGACCCACTTTGTTGCAGTGAACAAAAGAAAAAACCATCAGAATATAAATTCTGATGGTTTTTTGAGTTCTTAATGGCCTGTAGAACCGCCGCTGCCTACTAATACGTCCAGTACAGTCATGACTGTAAACCAGCCAAAAACTGCAAACGTTAAAAAGGCAAAGCCTGCAGCCATTAAATTTTTAATTTTTAACGAACGCAATAGTCCCAATGCAGCTAAAATAGCTACTAAGCCGAATATAATGGCTAATCCCATTATTCTGTGCCCCCTTGCTCTGGAGTAATACCAATCCTATGTATAACGCTTTCACACAGGTACAACCTTGTATTATTTTACTTGTTTTATTCTGGTTTGTCGAGTGAACATTTAGAACAAAATGAATTCGACGTCTAGATTATAAGCCGTAGCCCATTTTTTAATAAGGAGTTGATGATGTTTATCTAGAATATATATTCTTTTTTCTTCCTTACAAGTAGCTATTAATTCTTCTTCCATTTGAAGGAGAAACATGTCCTTTTCTGGTTGTTCATCGGTGTCGATGATAAAAAATGCACAAATCATATCCAGATAAACGTAATGGTTTTGTGAATCTGATACGAATCCATAATCCTCATATAAAAGTGTTGTCTGTATGGGATTGATGTGAAGTAAGGGGATGGTCTCATGAAAATCTACAATAGTATCTGAAACAATAATAAGATCCTCATGTTGATCATGAACATTTATGTCAGCGCTCTCTATATTTTCGTATCCATAATATACTTTCATGCATTTCCTCCGTAATTCTGACTATTTTAGTGTAAGATAGAAAGGAATAACTTGCAATTGGAGGACTTATAATGAAGTGGAAAAAGCTTACGGTAGGACCCGTTCAAGAAAATACATATATTATTTACAACAACAAAGAAGCGATTGTCATCGATCCTGGCAGCGAAGGTAAGAAGATTATTCATGCGATTGAATCGTTAAATGTTAAACCATTGGCTGTACTTTTAACACATGCTCATTTCGATCATATTGGGGCTGTGGATGATGTTCGTGATAAATATCAAATACCACTTTATGTTCATAAAAAAGAGTCTGACTGGTTGAGTAACACAAAAAAGAATGGTTCAAATTTTTTTGGTCAAAGCATTACAGCAAATGCTGCCAGTCACCTATTATCCGATCAAGACAATGCCTTGAAGATCGGCAGCTTTTCTTTTGAAGTCCTTTCAACACCAGGACACTCACCAGGAAGTATTTCTTTTTACTTAAAAAGCGCTGGTGCAGTTTTCTCTGGCGATGCATTATTTGCAGGTAGTATCGGGAGAACAGATCTTTATGGAGGGAATCAAGACATCCTTTTAAAAAGCATTCATGAAAAATTAATGAATTTACCTGAAGAAACGATCGTTTTATCAGGTCATGGTCCTGAAACAACCATCGGAATGGAAATGGATTCAAATCCATTTTTAGGCGGTTTTTAATGATGCAGTCGTCTCTGCTATATAAGAAATTTGAAGAGACTAATTGGTTAACAATGGAAGAGTATATGGAGCACGCTCTATATCATCCTATTGATGGTTATTACATGAACGAAAACAAGAAAATCGGAAAAAATGGCGACTTTTATACGTCCAGTTTCGTATCAGATGTATTTGCAACGGTTTGGGCTGATTTCTTTGTGAAAGTGATTAAAAGGAATAACTTAGACCCTGTAGTAGTAGAATTTGGAGGAGGCAGCGGCCATTTTGCTCAGCAAATTCAAACAGCTTGGAAAAACAGCAATTCACCTTCTATAAAATATATTATTGTAGAACGAAGTCCCTTTCATAGAAAATTATTAAAAGAAGTGTTAGTAGATACTTCCATAACCATTTTAAGTTCGTTTGAAGAACTCAAACAGGAACTGCCAGCTTTTAGAGGCGTCATTTTTGCAAATGAAGTTCTTGATGCTTTTCCGATTCGGATTTTCAAATGCAAAAGCGAAGGCTGGTTCGAAAAAGGTGTTATTTTAAAGAAGGAAGATGAGGAACTTTCTTTTGAATATAAAAAGGTCAGCAATCGATCCTTGCTTCAAACGTTGGATGAAATGTTTAAGGGTCGAAACAAACAGAATGAATTAGAAGTATCATTTCAAATGATCCAATGGTTAAAAGAAATATATGAATGGACAGATAGTGGATCTTATTTCTTCTTTGTCGACTATGGACTTATTGGTGATGAATGGAATAGTGCTTATCTAAAAGAGGGAAGTATTAGAGGTTATTATCGTCACCAAATTCAGAACGATCCTCTAGCATACCCGGGGAAGATGGATATCACCTATCACATAGATTGGGAACAAGTACAGAAGACGGGTAATCAGCACGGGATAGAAACGCTTAGGATGGACAATCAAGGTGACTTTTTACTAAATAAAGGTCTAATGTTACTTCTTCAAAATACTCATAATCCTGATCCATTTTCAATCGAACATAAAAGAAATCGTGCGATTCGTTCCTTTTTACTCGACAGCACGTTATCAAATGGATTCCAAGTTATACAACAAAAAAAGCGGACCGTGTAATACGGACCGCTTTTTCATCGCTGCAGTTAAGAACTTCTTAATGACCTCCGCCAGCTCCGGGAGTCATCATAAACGTTGACCAGTATGTAAACCCAACAAAGAAAACAGTTAAATAAGCACCAAAGATATAAATATACATACGCTCAGATAAGTTCAAATAACCCAATGAAACGAACATAATCGTTTGTCCTAAGAACAATAACGCCATGTCTTGCATATCGCCAAGATAAGCCATAACACCGATGATTCCAGTCCAAAAACCTAATACTTTATACATTCTTGACATATGTATCCCCTCCTTTTTTCGCCAATACTTGTATCCTTTAGTATTATATATGAGTTTCCACTCTCTTGTAAATGACAATTGTAAGCGGATAAATACACAATTAAAAGATAATTAAATAAAATAGGCTTTTTTTGGTTTATTATGCCTCTTATAAAGGTAATGTAAACCAAAAGGAGTGAGTCTCATGAGTTCAATCACATTCTACACTTATCCCAGCTGCACTTCATGTCGAAAGGCTAAAATGTGGCTTAAACAAAATAAAGTATCTTTTGATGAAAGGCATCTATTTAAAGAAACCCCATCTGTTGAGGAACTAAGAGAGTTGTTAAAGCTAACAAAGTATGGAACAGAAGATATCTTAGCAAAAAGAAGCCAATCCTTTAAGTCTCTAGATGTTGATATTTATGATCTTTCCACAAATGAACTGCTTGAATTATTAACAAAAAATCCAAAGCTTCTGAAACGTCCTCTTGTTACAGATGGAAAACAGCTGATTGCAGGATATAGTCCCGGTGACATGAAAAAATTATGTTCATCAAAAGAAAAAGAACACATTTCAAGTCATGTGTCCTGAACTAACACTCTTTGTCTGAAGAGTGTTATTTTTTTTGGCTGGGCTAGCTGGATTCGAACCAACGCATGACGGAGTCAAAGTCCGTTGCCTTACCGCTTGGCTATAGCCCAATGCAACAATACTAGTATGGACCGTGTCGAAATTTATATGCGTTCTTTTTGCAAATAAATGCAGGAATTGTCGTATGATGAAAGAATTCATTATAAAGCAAAATGAAAAAGGAGGCTGATAATGCTTGCCGATTAAATTATTGGGTACCAACATCCTTCATGAGGCTGCAATACAGAAGGCGTCAGACATTCATTTCATTCCGATTAAAAAAGGGGGTATCGTTCAATTTCGTATAGATGACAGGCTTATTGAATTTAAAACCCTTTCTCAAGAAGAATACACCCGTGTTATCGCTCATTTTAAATACTCAGCAAGAATGGATATTGGTGAGCAGCGCAAACCTCAAAGTGGCGCAATGGACGTGATGCTTAATAATGTAAATGTACATCTTCGTTTTTCTTCCATACCTTCTGCTTTTAATGAATCTCTTGTTATTCGTTTACTTCCTCAGCAAGAAAATTTGTCTCTTTACGAATTATCTCTTTTTCCTCAAGTTTTGCAAAAATTAATCTCCCTTATTAAAAGATCAAGCGGATTATTATTGTTCACAGGACCTACAGGTTCAGGTAAAACAACTATTCTTTACTCTTTGCTTCATTACCTTCAAAAACACTATAAACGGCAAGTTGTTACACTTGAAGATCCAGTTGAACGGAAAGTAGATTCCTTCTTACAGATGGAGATCAATGAGAAAGCTGGTATAACGTATGGTGAAGGTTTCAGATCATTGTTACGTCATGATCCCGACGTGATTATGATCGGTGAAATTAGGGATGAATCTACAGCTAAACTCGTTATCCGAGCTTCTTTAACCGGCCACCTCGTTTTGTCGACGATGCATGCAGCTGATTGTATAGGATGTATCGAACGCCTCAGGGAATTCGGTGTTCAAGAGGGTGAACTAAATCAAACATTAATGGGTGTGGTATCACAAAGGCTTATCTCTATACCTTGTCGTTTTTGCGGCGATGATTGTGTTAACTTTTGTTTTAAATCTAGAACATACAGAAGGGCTGGAATATATGAAATGCTGTGCAATCAAGAGCTTGAAGTTGCTTTAAACAAATCAGCTCCTGCTAAGTCTATTTACAAAAACCTCCCGTATTACTTTAACCATGCATTCGCAGCAGGATTTATTACGAAGGAAAGTTATGAAAAATGGATGGGAGGGGAGACCTAAGTTGAAAACTAGGGGCTGGAAACGAGCTTCTCAAGGATCTTTTCTTTATAAACTAGGTTTTTTGTTAGATCAAGGATACTCCATTCAAAAGAGCATGAAACTCTTAAAGGCACAACTCCCCCACAAAAAGCAGGTTGTACTAGATGATGTTCTTGACATTCTTGCTTCAGGCGGATCTATCCAAGATGTTTTTACACCGCTTCGATTACCTGAAGAAGTGATGAGTTCTTTGTCTATTAACAGTACTAACGGCAACTTAACAAAAAGTTTGATTGAAAATGGTACCTTTATGAAAAAGAAAGCAGAATGGAATGTGCGTCTAATGAAAGCACTGAGGTATCCTTTATTTTTGTTGTTCCTAACAACATGGATAGGTATTCTGTTTTACCAATTTTTATTTCCTCAATTTTCACTCCTTTTTTCTTCATTAGAAGTTAAAACTCCGACTTTTACAACATGGATGCTCTCATTTTTAGGCATCATCCCAAAAATAGGCTTCATTCTTCTAATGCTTTGTATGATCTCGTGGATCATTATTTATCTCATTAAAAAGAAAGCTAAATATTCTACCCAAATGAGTTTGTTGATGAAGATCCCTCTTTGTAGAAAATTTCTACGTTTAAACAATTCTCACTTCTTTAGTGTTAACTTCGGGACGATGCTTAAAAGCGGTTTATCGGTTTCTGACGCATTGGTTGTCATGGAGATGCATTTAAACAAAGGCTTTTATAAAGAAGAAAGTCAGCGGCTTCAAAAAGGATTGCTGAATGGGAAGTCACTTCCTGATCTGTTGCTGGTGAAACCTTATTTCACAAAGGAATTAGCAGAGATTGTTCGTTTCGGGCAAGCGCATGGAGAGTTAGGTGCTGAACTGATTTCTTATGGAGAATGGATATTCAGTGAATTAGAAGAAATGATTTACTCTGTATTGCAAAAAATACAACCAATTTTATTTGCCGTGATCGGAGGTTTTGTGCTGCTCATGTTTGCCTCTATGTTATTGCCTATTTTCAAACTGATGGAAGCATTATAAGGAGGGTTATGATGAAGAATGAAAGAGGATTTACACTGATCGAAATGATGATTGTTTTGCTTATTATTTCAATCCTTATGCTGATTGCGCTCCCAAGCATGACGAAGAATAACAGCCTTGTAAAATCATTAGGCTGTGAGGCGACGATCGATCTTGTACAAGGACAAGTGGGTGCTTATGAAGCAGAAAAAAATAAACTGCCGACCATAAAAGAATTATTTGATGACAAGTACATCGATACTACTACGTGTCCTGACAAAAAACCTTTGGTCATTGATAGCGAAGGAATTGTTAGTGTGAGCAGTGAGTAATCAGAATCATAAGTTATGGCGTCAACAAGGATTTAGTTTAATTGAGATGATGATCGTACTGATGATTATTATGACGATCGGTGCCGTTGCTTATCCGGCGTTGGACACGTTTAGGAAAAATAGAGAAACCGAATACTTCTTGCGCTCCTTTCAGAAAGATATCATTCATATGCAGCAAAAAGCGGTCAATGAAAATCGAACGTATGTCTTATCCATTGACAACGAAAAACACGAATATGAAGTAAGTGGAAACGGTTTAAGGAAGCCAGTAAAACGAACCTTTCCTGATCACATACGCTTTGAAAGCTTTTCTATGTTATTAAGGGTTCAATTTAACCAATTCGGAAATATTAGCCGAGCAGGAACAATCTACATTCATTCTGCTAATGGTAGTACGTACAAGATGGTTTTCCAGATTGGTAAAGGAAAGTTTTATGTTACGAAACAATAAGGGGTATCTATTACTCGAAGCTCTGTTCGGTGTTTTACTGATCTCCGCAGTATTTTCTATTTGTTTACCTTTCATCTATGTCGCCTATCAAGAACAAAAAGCATCTAAAGAACTCTTGTATGCGATGACAGAAGTAGATTTAGCTGCTGCTAAAAATAGTATAGGTGAAGGAGTTACAGAAAAAGAGTGGGTTCAAGAGGGTATACGTTATCAGCTATTAACAAGAAAAGGTGTAACAGATGAGTATGAAATATGTATTGCGTTTCATGGGTCTAACCAAAAAGAGTACACGACCTGTGCAAGCTCTTACTGGACGGATTCTTTATAAAGAAGGTTATACATTTGTCGAAGCCATTATAGCACTTGGAGTTCTGCTCGTGCTTGCATCACTCGTTCCATTATTGCTCTCTCCCATACAGAAACAGCCACCATCCATCCAACTTGAAGAAATCTCTGTATTTCTTTCCATGCTAGGTAAGGAAGTGAGAGAGGGTAGATCAATCGAAGTAAGGAATAATGGGTTGTACATCACTCAAACGACGGGTGATGTGATAAGCTTTACAAAATATCATTCTCTTATTCGTAAACAAGTGAATGGACAAGGACATGAAGTGTGGGTTCAAAATATTCAAGAACTGCTGATAGAAAAGCAGTCTGGCACTTCCTTTAAAGTTACTGTTATTGATACCAAAGGAAAAGAATTAATGCGTGTATTCCGGAGATTCAAATAATGGGTGAGAGGGGATTCGTATATCCGCTCGTTGTTGTACTTTGTTTTATGATGCTGATGTTCTTTGGCTTTGTTGCCGAGAATACTTTTTCTGAAAGAAAATTTGTTTATATGCAAGAAGAGCAAATGATTCAAGTTCGTTTGTTACAACAAGCTGTCGATCGTGCTTCTGTATTGTTAGGTGATGTCGTTTATTTTCCTTCAGAGCACATAATGAATGTGAACGAAGGTCTTATTAAAATCGTTACCACCAAAATATCAGAAGAGGAAGTAGTATTTCATATTGACGCAGTCACAGCTCGCCAGCATACAAGAAGAGTGAAAGTGTATTATAATGTTAAACAAAAAAGCGTTACAAAATGGGTGGAGGGTTAAATTTTGAACACCATATACTTAGTCGGATTTATGGGTTGCGGAAAAACATCTGTAGGGAAACTGCTCTCTAAACAGTTAGAAGTTCCACCATATGATGTTGATTCAACCGTAGAAAAACTGAGAGGAAAGAGCATAAAAGAAATCTTTCAGAGCGAAGGGGAAGATACATTCAGAAATTATGAATCCCTTGCCATTCGCCAATTGCCACTAGAGCATGCTGTAGTGATGACTGGAGGCGGTGCAGTCGTAAGGGAAGAAAATCTGTCATACATGAAAGATAAAGGAATCGTCATCTATTTAAAAACGAGTTTTCCTGTCTTATGGAATCGATTGATGAATGAAGAAGAAAGAAAGAAAAGGCCGATGTTATTAACTCGAACGAAAGAGGAAGTACAAGCACTTTTTGGCGAACGGAGTAAGCATTATGAGAAATGTGATATTGAAATTGTAACTGACCATTTCACGACAGAAGAAGTGTGTCATCAAATTCTGGAGAAGTTAAATCGTTTAAATACAAAGCAATTGGACAAAACTAAGAAGTGATTGTAATCAAAAGGAGTTTTGTCAATGGCTGCAGGTACTGATGTTATAAAAATGCTTACACAAAAAATTGTAAAGTATTTGGACGAACCAAAAGCCGTAAGGAAGGAAAGGCGAATTTCTAAAAAAAATGAAAGAGAGCCTTTACTCACTTATTTGTTTGGTGTTGTTCCGATGGCGCTGGGCTTAGCATTTCGAAAAAAAAGAAGAAAATAGGGATTGGCTGGAAAAAGGAAGAGCCGGGTACAGAACCTGGCTCTTATTTTTGTGTTTATCAAAAAGGCAAACTTTCTTGTAGAAAAGATTGGTTTTTAAGCCAGATAAAAGAGTCCACCGTTAATGATCTCTACGATAATCTGAGGCTCGTACTGTGTTCGGAGTGCCTCTTTTTCTACGTGATACGCATCGGGCTTTGTGAGAGAATCCTCATAAAAGCTTTCCAATAAATCCTGATCCTCTTTCCACCGGTTTCTTGCATCTACTGCCCATGTGTGGTCATCTGCATCAATGACTTCTTGGATTTTGTTCTCCAATCTTTTAATGGCACTTTGAGGCTTTATGAACGGAGAAAGTGTATAACAAAAGTCTGGAATTCGTTTTGTTAATAACATTTTCTGAAGCCGTGTATGAAATTGATCTTCAATCGTTCCATTGATCAATTGAATTCCATATGAAAGCACACGATCTTTCTTTTGATCACATTGATACGTTACTTTAACGTTCAGACATAGCCATGGCTGCAGCGGAACTTGTGCCCCTTGTTGGGGTACAGACTCATATAGACGAATAAAAGATGCAAGCTTCTTCGTTGAGCCAAATATTTGGTGAAGCCGTGGTGATCCAAAATGGATAAACTCACCTTTTCCATCTGGTGCTTGCTGTTGCCCTGTTACGAGTGTCAGCGTCATCGGATTAGGTGTACCGCCGGTTTTCTCAAGATAATGCCAGTAGAAAGGGCGATTCATTAGTACTTTGTCCAGTTCTGTTGTCAATTGAACTTTCATATAACTAAAGTTCTTTTCTAAGATTCGGCATTCATTAGCATCAAAATATCGTTCAAGAAAGCGATGTATCTCGTGCTGCTGCATGCTCTTCCCATCCTTTCTGTTTTATTCCGCCGTCAAGGTTGATTAATGAAGCAAGATTGTCCATCTTTACTCGAATCTCACCTTCACTATCGGACGTGTTCATGATGTCGGCAATATGACGTTCAATATTCTTAATCTCAAATTTTGTTAAGATCTCGTCGAGCTCTCCGATAACACTTTCAAATAGATTAATTTTGTTATATAGCAAATTTAAGATGTGCTCTTCAATTGTGTTTTGAGTTGCGAAGTTGTAGATATGAACATCACCCTGCTGACCGATGCGGTGGATACGTCCGATGCGCTGCTCTATTCGCATTGGGTTCCAAGGCAGATCATAGTTGATGATATGCTGACAGAACTGAAGGTTAATTCCTTCACCACCTGCTTCAGTTGCGATTAATACTTGAGCACGTGTTCTAAAGAGATGAGTCATCCAATCTTTCTTACTTCTTTTAAATCCTCCTCTAAACGGCACAGAAGAGATACCATGCTGCTGCAAAAACCACTGTAAATACAATTGAGTAGCACGATACTCTGTAAAAATGATGACCTTAGAATCAATAGACTGTATCAGTTCCAAAGCTTTTAATGCTTTTGAATTTTGTTCGACCAATTCAATCTTCTTCATCAATTCCACAATTCGGTTTTCCATCAATGTCGTAGGAACCTCTTTTTGCAGCATGTTTTTAAGTGTTAAAAATACAGCTTCACGCGAACTGCATGCTTCACGCTGCAGCGTAACAATAGAGAACTTACTTCTGTCAAAGTATGGATCACGTTTTAGTTTTGTGATTTCATCGTAAAGTTCACGTTCTGTTTTTGATAAAGTAATAGGTATCGTTTTAACGAGACGCTTTGGCCATTTTAATCCCGTTTCTTCTCGTCTGTTACGAACCATAACTTTGTTTACCAGCTGTTTTAGCTTTTCTTCGTTTTTCAGCGAGGTCTTATCTTCTTTGAAATCTTTATCAAAATTTTCTCTATTACCTAAGTGGCCTGGTTTTAATAAAGATACGAGATTAAAAATCTCCTCAACTCTGTTTTGTACAGGAGTAGCTGTTAATAACAAGCAGAACTTCTTTTTTAACAGCTGTACAAATTCATAGTTTTTCGTTTTTTTGTTTTTGAGTTTATGTGCTTCATCTATAATAACAAGATCATAATCCTGATTTAGCACGATCTCCCGGTGGGGAGCGCGCTTTGCAGTATCAATAGAAGAAACAACAACGTCGCATTGTTCCCAGACGTAAGCTTTTTTTTGTGCAATAGCAGGAATAAAGAACTTTTGATTTAATTCGTTTGTCCATTGAATAACGAGTGAAGCTGGAACAAGTATCAGAATCTTTTTTGCGAGTCGTCTAATCATGTATTCTTTTAAAATCAATCCTGCCTCAATTGTTTTTCCTAGTCCAACCTCATCTGCCAAAATTGCTTTTCCGTTCATTTGTTCTATAACGGTTGTTGCAACGTCCAGCTGATGAGGCAGAAAAGTCATCTGTGGCAGATGATCTGGAGCTTGAAGTCCCAAAAACTCAGGAATTGCCAAGTGGTGTTCTGCCTCTAATGCTAAGTTATACAATTCCCAGTTAGCCCAAGGTCCATCTTCTTCCACACGCTTAAAAAAGTCATCATGCCAATCTCGCTGAAACTGAACGTCGATTTTCATAAATGATTTCCTTTCTTTAAAAAAGTTCGTTGCCATTCCATTTGTAAAAATGATAGGATAATAATGTAGTAAACATAGTAATAGTATGTGCGACCTTGGACAATAACATACTCGCGAATGAAAGTAAGAGGAGAGACTGCGTTAGCGGCGCCGAAGGAGCAAACAATTGTGAAACTCTCAGGCAAAAAGACTCTTGCTAGACGCATCTCTGGAGAGTGCTTTTTTAATAGATGAAAGCCACCCACGAAGAAACTCAAAGATATTTTGAGAAACTTACAGGTTGCAGGACAGAGGATCCCATTTTAACGGGGTCTTTCTGTCCTTTTTTTGTCCAGAAAAGTTCGAAAATTTTTAAGTATGAAAAAGGAGGAATTCACATGGCTACATTGTTACGAACACCGCTATTCGAAACATACAAAGAACACGGTGGAAAAGTAATCGATTTTGGTGGTTGGGAATTGCCTGTTCAGTTCTCAAGCATTAAAGAGGAACACGAAGCTGTTAGAACAAAAGCAGGTTTATTCGACGTATCTCACATGGGAGAATTTGATGTAAGAGGGCCGAATGCATTATCGTTCTTGCAATATACGATGACAAATGATGTTTCTAAATTGCAAAACGGCCAGGCTCAATATACGGCTATGTGCTATGAAAACGGCGGTACAGTAGATGATCTTTTAATCTATAAAAGAGATGATAACGATTACTTGCTCGTTGTGAATGCCTCTAATATTGAAAAAGATTTTGAATGGCTGAACAGCAAAAAGCCAGAAGGTGTAGAACTTGTAAACGTTTCTCCTGAATATGCACAGCTTGCGATTCAAGGACCTAAAGCAGAAGAAATGTTACAGAAGCTAACAGATACTGATCTTTCTGAAATTGGATTTTTCCGTTTTAAAGAAGATGTATCATTAGCTGGAATCTCCGCCCTTGTTTCTCGAACAGGCTATACAGGAGAAGATGGCTTTGAGATTTATTTAAAAACAGAACATGCAGAAAAGCTGTGGAGATCCCTGCTTGAAGCGGGCAGTGAAGACGGTTTGCTCCCTGCTGGTCTTGGGGCGCGCGATACTTTGCGCTTTGAAGCGAAGCTTGCTCTATATGGACAAGAGCTTACGAAAGAGATCACTCCAATCGAAGCTGGAATCGGATTTGCCGTTAAGACGGACAAAGAAGCAGACTTCATTGGAAAAGAAGTATTGGCTGAACAAAAGAAAAGTGGGGCGCCAAGAAAGCTTGTCGGCATTGAGATGATAGATAAGGGTATCCCGCGTTCTCATTATGAAGTATATAAAGGTGATGTAAAGATTGGAGAAGTTACAACAGGTACGCAATCACCAACATTGAAGAAGAATTTAGGCCTAGCTTTGCTCGAAAAAGACTTTACAGAGCTCGGTACTGAAGTGGAAGTACAAATTCGCCAAAAACGTTTAAAAGCAAAAGTTGTTGCTTCACCATTTTATAAACGAGGAAAATAAAGTTCTTAAGGAGGAGAAACCATGACGTTCCGCTATTTGCCAATGACAGACCAAGATAAAAAGGAAATGCTTGAAACGATTGGAATTGAAACGACAGAAGATCTTTTTCAAGATATACCAGAAGAAGTTCGCTTTAAAGGACGCTTACAAATTGAGGAAGCTTTGTCAGAGCCTGAGCTCGTGAAAGAAATGGGCCGGTTGGCAGCGTTAAACAAAAATACAAAAGAATATGCCTCATTCCTAGGGGCTGGTGTTTATGATCATTACACTCCATCGATCGTAAATCACATGCTTCTTCGCTCTGAGTTTTATACTGCATATACTCCATACCAGCCAGAGATCTCTCAAGGTGAACTACAAGCGATCTTTGAATTCCAAACCATGATCTGTGAATTAACAGGCATGGATGTAGCCAACTCTTCCATGTATGATGGCGGAACTTCACTTGCTGAAGCAGGACTTCTTTCTGCAGCTCAGACTCGCAGAAAGAAAATCGTTGTTTCGAAGTCTGTTCATCCAGAATCACGTGATGTACTAAAGACATATGCAAAAGGACAGCATCTACAAGTCGTTGAAGTTGAAATGGAAGATGGAATGACTTCAATCAACGCTTTACGTGCAGAAGTGGATGAAGAAACGGCATGTGTAATCGTACAATATCCAAACTTTTTCGGGCAGATTGAACCATTAAAAGAGATTGAAGAGATCGTTCATGAAGCGAAGGGAATGTTTGTTGTTTCATCGAATCCATTAGCATTAGGCGCCCTTACTCCTCCTGGGAAATTTGGTGCAGATATCGTTGTAGGTGACGCACAGCCATTTGGAATCGCTCAAGGCTTTGGCGGACCTCACTGCGGGTATTTTGCAGTAACAACTAAGCTTATGCGTAAAGTCCCTGGTCGACTAGTAGGTCAAACATTAGATGAAGATGGAAAGCGCGGTTTTGTATTAACGCTTCAAGCGAGAGAGCAGCATATCAGACGTGATAAAGCGACAAGTAACATCTGTTCAAACCAAGCGCTAAATGCTCTTGCTGCATCCATTGCCATGACAGCACTCGGAAAGCAAGGGGTTAAAGAAGTGGCACACCAAAATATCCAAAAAGCACACTATGCAAAAAAAGTGCTTGAAGAGAAAGGCTTTAAAACTGCTTTTACAGGACCGTTCTTTAACGAATTCGTAATTGAACTTAAGTGTTCTGCAAAAGAAGTGAATCAAAAGTTATTAGAGTCAGGAATAATTGGTGGCTATGATTTAGGTCTGTCTTATTCAGAACTAAAAAACCATATGCTTTTAGCAGTTACTGAAATGAGAACAAAAGAAGAAATCGATCAGCTTGCAAATGTATTGGAGGGATTAGCATGCGTACAGAACATCAGTCATTAATTTTCGAATTGTCAAAGCCAGGTCGAGTGGGATACAGCATTCCTGAACTTGACGTTCCAGAAGTAAATGTGGAGTCAATTATTCCATCTGATTATTTGCGTACAGAAGAAGCTGATCTTCCTGAAGTTTCTGAGCTTCAAATCGTCCGCCACTATACAGCATTATCTAATCGTAACCATGGAGTCGATTCAGGGTTTTATCCTCTTGGCTCATGTACGATGAAATACAATCCAAAGATCAATGAAGATGTTGCACGTTTCCCTGGATTCGCACATATTCATCCTCTCCAAGATGAAGAGACCGTTCAAGGTGCAATGGAAATGATGTACCGCTTGCAAACATCACTAGCTGAAATTACAGGAATGGATGAAGTAACGCTACAGCCAGCAGCTGGCGCACATGGTGAATGGACAGGTCTCATGATGATCCGTGCCTATCACGAAGCAAACGGAGACTTTAATCGAACAAAAGTTATCGTGCCAGATTCAGCACACGGTACGAATCCAGCTTCTGCTACAGTGGCAGGTTTTGAATCGATCACAGTTAAATCTGACGAACGTGGTCTTGTAGATTTAGAAGACTTAAAACGAGTAGTCGATCAAGATGTTGCTGCTCTTATGCTTACAAATCCGAATACGCTTGGTCTTTTTGAAGAACATATTTTAGAGATGGCAAAAATTGTCCATGAAGCTGGCGGAAAGCTTTACTATGACGGGGCGAATGCAAACGCGATATTAGGTTTTGCTAGACCTGGTGATATGGGCTTTGACGTTGTTCACTTGAACCTTCATAAAACGTTCACAGGACCACATGGTGGTGGCGGACCTGGATCAGGACCAGTCGGAGTGAAGGCGGATCTCATTCCTTACTTGCCAAAACCAGTACTTGTTAAAGAAAACGATGTGTACAAGTTTGAATACAATCGTCCACAATCAATCGGACGTGTAAAACCATTCTATGGAAACTTCGGGATCAACGTTCGTGCGTTTACGTACATCATGACGATGGGTCCTGACGGGTTGCACCAAGTTTCAGAAAATGCCGTGTTAAACGCAAACTATATGATGCGCCGTTTGGAGCCTCATTTTGATCTGCCGTTTACACAGCATTGTAAGCACGAATTCGTACTATCTGGACGCCGTCAGAAGAAGTTAGGTGTAAGAACACTTGATATTGCAAAACGTCTTTTAGACTTTGGCTATCACCCGCCAACGATCTACTTCCCATTAAGTGTGGAAGAAGCAATTATGATCGAGCCTACTGAAACGGAGTCAAAAGAAACGCTTGATGAATTTATTGAAAAGATGATTCAAATTTCAAAAGAAGCAGAAGAAACACCTGAAATTGTTCAAGAAGCGCCACACACAACAGTAGTCAAAAGATTGGATGAAGCGACAGCAGCTAGAAAACCAATCTTGAAGTACAGCAAACAAGTATAAAAAGTACAAAAAAAGCAGCTCATTTTTGTAAATGGGCTGCTTTTCTATGTGCTAGTTTGATTTTACACGGCCTGTCCATTTTCGAAAGCCGCCTTGTAAATGATGCAGTTGGCCATACTTCTTCTTTTTAAGGAAGTTGGCTGCACGAGCGCTTCTAAATCCGCTCTCGCAATATAAGTATACAGGCTGATCGTTGCGGACTTCCTTTAATCTTTGTCTCATCTGAGATAAGGGAATGTTGCGGGCTCCTAAGATATGTCCTTTTTTAAATTCTTCAGGTTCACGAACATCAATCAGTTGAGCCTTTCGATAGCCTGCCTTAAACTCTTCTTCGTTTAATGTCTTAAGAAATCTCTTCTGGTATAGACCCATACCAATCACATACGCTAATATTGCTACCACAATACCTGCTAAAACTATCCATCCCATAAACACTTGCACTCCTTTAAACAATCTACCACAATTATAGCGGTGCATCGCTATATAGGCAAAAGAAAAATCTGACTTTAAGCGATTGTTTTGACACATACTCCGAATTTGGTAAACTAGTTACGAAAGAGACGCAGGGAGACGAAAAACGTGGAAAAAGAAAACTGGTATTACATTGATTCAGGAAATTGCGAGCCGGCAATAAATATGGCAATGGATGAAGCGCTGCTTACATGGCACAGTGAAGGGAAGATCCCTCCTGTTATCCGCTTTTACGGATGGAATCCAGCGACACTATCCATCGGTTACTTTCAAAAAGTAGAAAAAGAGATTAACCTTGATGCGGTTAAAAAATATGATCTAGGATTTGTTAGACGCCCAACTGGAGGGCGCGGGGTTCTGCATGATCAGGAGCTGACATATAGCGTAATCGTATCTGAATCGCATAAGGATATGCCTCAAAGTGTAACAGAAGCGTACCGGGTAATCTCGGAAGGAATAAAAGAAGGGTTTCAAGGATTAGGTTTGGATGCCTATTTCGCTGTTCCCAAAACAGAAGAAGAGCGAGAAGGGTTGAAAAATCCTCGATCTGCAGTATGCTTTGATGCCCCTTCTTGGTATGAATTAGTTGTTGAAGGCAGAAAAGTAGCAGGAAGTGCTCAAACGAGGCAAAAAGGCGTGATCTTGCAGCATGGATCCATCTTGTTGGATTTAGATGAAGACAAGCTCTTTGATCTATTTAAATACTCAACCGATAGATTGCGTGAGAGAATGCAGTCTGCTTTTAAAAAGAAAGCAGTTGCCATCAATTCATTGCTTTCCGAACACGTAACGATTGAAGATGCAAAAATCGCCTTCAAAAAGGGTTTTGAAGACGGCTTGAATATTAATCTTGTTCCTTATACACTATCAAATGAACAGTGGGCAGAAGTAGAACACATTGCAAAAACGCGCTATCGAAATGATGAATGGACGTTTAGACGTTAATAACAGAAAAATCGAAACCTCCACAGAGGTCTCGATTTTTTCTTTTGGTAAACGGTGTAAAAACAATAGAAGTCAAGATATTAATTTTTTTTGCGATAAAGCAGGATTTCAAGAAAAACACGTGTTTTAAAGCTTTATGTAAATTCCAATAAATACAAATCTAAAATTCGGCCAAATTTTTAATAAAATCATAGAAAATAGTGTTCAATCTTTAGTTTTCTGTAAAATCCTCATGATTTTAAGTTTGACAATTTTTTTTCTTTGACATGAGGTTTACGTATATATAGTATAAGGGTAGAGTTTATACATACAAGATATAGATATGCATCGTATGTGAATTTAATAGAGGAGGAAAAAAATGGACACAGTCGCAACTGTTAAAAAGGGTATTGATATTGACGCTCTCAACAGTGATATAGCTCAATTTCCACAAGTGCACCCCATTACTTCTACAATGAAAACCACTCATAAAGGTGTTTCCCGATTGGTAATGCTCGATCGCTACAGCTTTAAAGACACAGAAAAGAAAACATTAAAACCGGGTGATTTTGTTGTTCTGACCGTAAAGGAAGATCCGAAATTTCCAGCACGAGGTCTAGGTTATATTCAATCTGTTAACTGGGATGACAAGAACGCAGTCGTATTGGTTGAAGATGAGTTTAAAGCCGTTCTCGAAAAACCGGAAGAAGTCGAAACCGGACTGATCACACGCTCACTTGATGTGATGGACAAGCCATTAGAAGTTTATTACGAACAGATCGCGTTAAGAAATGCAACGGGGCTGGCGTCAGTTGAAACTACTGAAGAGAAGCGCCAAGAATCATTCGAGAAGTTTTATAAAGAACTCTCTGAAATGAACTTTGTTCCTGCAGGACGCGTTTTATACGGAGCAGGTGCTGAAACAGATGTAACGTATTTCAACTGCTATGTGATGCCTTATGTAAAAGATTCACGTGAAGGCATCTCAGATCACCGTAAGCAAGTGATGGAGATCATGAGCCGAGGCGGTGGTGTTGGAACGAACGGATCGACACTCCGACCGAAAAATGCACTTGCTAGAGGCGTAAACGGAAAATCATCAGGTTCGGTATCCTGGCTGGATGATATCGCGAAGCTGACGCACTTGGTTGAGCAGGGCGGAAGTCGTTAACACCATGGCGACTTAATCTCGTGAATTGCTGGAACACCCTAAAGCTTTAGGAGCTACAACGTGGCTGGTAACAGCGGGCGTGAACGCTTGAAAATTCTAAAGATAGTACAATGGGCAATCAGCAGCGAAGCGTCTTTGGAAACAAAGATGAACGTTCAACGACTATTGAAAGTTCCTAAGGTTAATATCTATAAAAGTGGAGGTTAACGATGGAACGAGTAAACCATAATCATCGGCAACGAGGTTACGGGGCACGAGACAAAGAAGAACTTATGAACCAGATTATATCGTTACATGAAAATGGGAATAGCCAAGTTGAAATAGCCCGCAAACTAAATATTAGTAGAGGAACAATCTTGAGATGGAACAAAGAAAATAAATTCTTTATTCCAAGAAAACCTGGAGAAGCAGGGAAGTTAAAAAATAAAAAGTATTCCTACATCGAGGATTACTTCGAAATTATTAATACACCTAATAGGGCTTATGTTCTCGGTTTTATACTAGGCGATGGAACAATTGTCGATCGTGTAAAATCAAAGAGATTGGTCATAACTGTTGCAGAGCAAGATAAGGATTTGCTTAGTGATATTGCAATAGAACTTAATGCATCTCAACTTGTTAAATTTCGTTCTAATAAAAATATCAATGAACAAAATAAATGCTCGCTTACTATTAATTCAACTAAAATGTGTAATGACTTAATCAAATTAGGTGTACTTCCTAAGAAAACAGGTATTGAAAGATGGATTGTACTCGACAATTTAGATTTACAATGGGCATTTCTAAGAGGTTTTTTTGATGCTGATGGTCATATAAGAGTCTATTTCAGGAAAGGTTATCGTAAAGTAAGGGTTGGATTTACCGGTTCTTATTTTATGTTAGACGCAATATTGACTTTCCTCAAAAATCAGCATATAGGCCTCGGGGTAAATTCTTTACAAGGTAAACAAGGTTGTTTTGATTTGTATCTATCAAGTGTTTTAGATGCAAAGGAAATATATAAGCACCTATATTCCAATGGCGATATAAAATTGATTCGAAAGTATAAGAAATTCTCTTCTTTGATGATATAGTCTGATCTTACATGAAAGTGTAAGAGGGTGGCAGAAATGTCCATCCCCTCATTATGTATGAGAGTAACAATAAAGCGTGGCGCACAAATGATAATGTTGGCGGATTAATTAAATGTATAGTCCGCGTCGTTCAGAAAATGAACGACTAGAAAATCGGGTGAATTGCTGGAAACCCCTTAGAGCCAATCTGCTAAATCGGGACCGGAAACGGTGAACGTAAATGCTGGAAAAGTGATTGGATTGGGAAATCAGCAGCCAAGCCTCTAAGTCCTAAAGGATATGAGGAAGGTTCAACGACTATCGAAAGTTTGCTAAAGCGAATGAGTAGAGTAGGGAGAGATTCTTCCGAAGTGCCCGACTCCTAACAGGTTACGCTGAGGATGATGATATAGTCTAGTCCCGATAGGCTTATTGCCTTGAGAAATATCTCTAACGAGAGGGTATTAACGTGGCATCCTGACATTATTGATTTCATTATTTCAAAGATGCAAAATCCTCGTATTTTGCGTTACTTGATTGAAAATACAAACGACGAGAAGATTAAGCAAGTCGCACAAGATAAATTAAAATTCACACCGCTGACACCAGCTCAAAAAGCGATGTACGAAGGAATTCTTCGTTATAAGGATATCCCAGGTACAGGTGGATTTGACTCTGACGTATTACGAGATGCTGAAACAATGCTTCGTGATGGAGGAACTTACAGCGTTCATAATTCTGAGTTCTTAACTGGTGCAAATATCTCAGTTACAATCACGAAAGAATTTATGGAAGCAGTAGAAAATGACACTGAGTATCTATTGCGCTTTCCAAGTGTTGAAGCTTACACACCTGAAGAGATGGAAGCATACAACAACGAGTGGCATGAGGTCGGAGATGTTCGGGTTTGGGAAGAGAAAGGCTATGGTATCCGAGTATACAAACGCATTCAAGCTCGTGAACTTTGGAACCTGATCAACATTTGCGCAACATACTCAGCTGAACCAGGAATTTTCTTTATTGATAACGCAAATGACATGACAAATGCTACAGCATATGGACAAAAGGTTGTGGCAACTAACCCATGTGGGGAACAACCACTTGCACCATACAGTGTCTGCAACCTTGCAGCTGTAAATCTTGGTAACATGGCAGACAAAGAAAACAAAACGGTCGATTTTGAAAAGCTGAAACAAACGGTTGAAGTTGGCGTTCGCATGCAAGACAACGTTATTGATGCAACACCATATTTCTTGGAACCAAACCGTGTTCAAGCATTAGGTGAGCGTCGAGTAGGGCTTGGAGTAATGGGCCTTCACGACCTCCTGATCTATTGTGAAACAGTGTACGGATCAGAAGAAGGAAACAAGCTAGTTGACCAAATCTTTGAAACGATTGCTGTTACGGCTTACCGCACTTCAATCGAACTTGCAAAAGAGAAGGGTAGCTTCCCATTCTTAGAAGGTGCATCAGAAACAGAAACGGAAACCCTAAGAAACCGGTTCATTGAAACAGGCTACATGAAAAAGCTTCCTGAAGATGTACGTGAAGACATCTTAAAATATGGAATTCGAAACTCTCACTTGTTAACAGTGGCGCCAACTGGATCCACAGGAACCATGGTTGGAGTTTCAACTGGCCTTGAACCATACTTCTCATTCTCCTACTTCCGCAGCGGTCGTCTTGGGAAATTTATTGAAGTAAAAGCAGATATCGTAAAAGAATATTTGGACCGCAATCCTGAAGCAAACGAGAACGAGCTTCCTGAATGGTTTGTAGCAGCGATGGAACTTACGCCAGAAGCGCATGCAGATACACAATGTGTTATTCAGCGATGGGTAGACAGTTCGATCTCTAAAACGGTTAACGCACCAAAAGGATACACGGTTGATCAGGTTCAAAAGGTATACGAACGTCTTTATAAGGGTGGAGCAAAGGGCGGAACGGTTTACGTTGACGGAAGCCGTGATTCACAAGTTCTTACACTAAAAGCTGAAGAGACATTTGAACAGACTGAGATCGATCTTGGTATGGAAGAAGAAAAGAGCAAAGTTGTCATTTTAGACACCATTACAGATCTTCGTTCAACAGATGTAACCATCGGGAACGAAGTGGGTAATACATGTCCGGTTTGCCGAAAAGGAAAAGTAAAAGAAATCGGCGGATGTAACACATGTACAAACTGTAACGCACAATTAAAATGCGGGCTTTAATATAAGAGGGGAAGGAACTGGAAATGTTCCTTCCCTTTTCTTTTTTTCTAATTAGCACATACTAACACCATCATTTGTGTAAAAAAATTGTGGGGTGTAGTGAAATGGCAGGTGCTAATAAACCGTTTATGCCGCAGTTGATCTATTTTGAACCGCGTGCACTTGAATATCCGTTAGGAAAAGAATTGTTCGACCGATTCAGCAAGTTGGAAGTGGAGATCAGAGAAACGACTTCACATAATCAGATACGTGATCTTCCGGGGGACAATGATTTTCAAAAGTATAGAACTGCAAAATCAACACTTGTGGTTGGGATCAGAAAGACATTGAAGTTCGATTCGTCTAAGCCTTCTGCTGAATACGCGATTCCTTTAGCAACTGGATGTATGGGGCATTGCCATTATTGTTACTTACAAACAACCCTTGGCAGCAAACCTTATTTACGAACGTATGTAAATACCGACGAAATCTTTGCTCAAGCTGAAAAGTATATGAAAGAGCGAGCACCCGAAGTTACTCGATTTGAAGCATCATGTACATCAGACATCGTTGGAATTGATCATTTAACTCATAACTTAAAAAGAGCGATTGAGTTTTTTGGTGCAACTGATTTAGGAAGATTGCGTTTTACAACAAAGTACCACCATGTGGATCACTTGCTTGATGCTAATCACCAAGGAAGAACACGTTTTCGTTTTAGTGTGAATTCGCAATATGTGATCAAAAATTTTGAGCTTGGCACGAGTCCTTTGGAAGAGCGTATTAATGCAGCTATTCGAGTTGCAGAGGCAGGGTACCCGTTAGGATTTATTGTTGCTCCACTTTATCTTCATAAAGATTGGGAAGAAGGGTACAAAGAGCTTTTTGACACGTTAGAAGCAAAAATCCCTAAGCACTTAACAAAGGATCTAACATTTGAACTCATTCAGCATCGCTTTACGAAACCTGCAAAACGAGTTATTGAAAAAAACTATCCAAAGTCTAAGCTTGAAATGAATGAAGAAGAACGCAAATACAAATGGGGAAGATACGGAATCGGTAAATATGTGTATCAAGACGATCAAGCGACAAGGTTGAGGGAAACCGTTGAAAACTACATCCATACGATGTTTCCTTCAGCAAAGATCGAGTATTTTACGTGATGAAGTGGTAGATAGGTTCCCTTGTCACGCTTACCATTCTATAGTATCCTTTTTATAGAGACCAAGCTGGTTTAGTATATAGGGAGGGAACATTTTGCCGCCAACCCCAAGTATGGAAGACTATATAGAACGCATTTACGCCTTAATTGAAGAGAAAGGCTATGCCAGGGTATCAGATCTTGCTGAAAACCTAGAAGTGCATCCCTCTTCTGTGACCAAGATGATTCAGAAGCTCGACAAAGGCAAATATGTCGTTTATGAAAAATACAGAGGATTCGTTTTAACACCTAACGGCAAAAAGTTAGGTAAGCGTCTCGTTTACAGACATGAATTACTTGAAGAATTTTTAAAGGTGATCGGTGTAGACCCAGAGAATATCTATCAAGATGTTGAGGGAATTGAGCATCACTTAAGCTGGAACGCAATTGACCGAATTGGTGACCTCGTCCAGTTCTTTGAGGAAGATGAAAGCCGATTAAAGCAATTACGACAAGTACAAGCCAAGAATGAAGAACAAGAACAATCATAATTTTATATGGTTGTTTTTTTGTTTGACTTCATTGTTTAGGTGCATGTGGACAGTAAAAACTGAAAAGTGGACAGTAAATGTACAAAACTCGACAGTATTTAATAAGAGGTGGACAGTAAGTTATTTCTTCATCATTTCAAATAACAAACAAGGTATTAAAAAGCACTTTATTTGATACACAGGTTATAAAGGACATCTTCTGCTGATTAAGATAGTAGTGGAGGAGATGTTTATGAGGATTGATGGTGTTTTTTCTGGTGGTGGTATCAAGGCACTTTCTTTGATCGGAGCTGTTGAAGCAGCGGAAAATCGGGGGCTTACTTTTGAGAGGGTAGCGGGAACGAGTGCGGGTGCGTTGATGGCCGCTTTAATTAAGGCGGGTTATACGGCAGGAGAAATGAAAGAGATCATTGATCAATTAGACTTTCGAAAATTTCTTGATACGAGTAAAACCATTGTGCCGATTCCATTTATGAACTGGATAAAGTTGTATTGGAAACTTGGGTTGTTTAAAGGAGATTATTTGGAAAACTGGGTTGCATCTCTTTTAGCTGCTAGAGGAATTGTTACGTTTGCAGATATTCCTTATGGCAGCCTGAAGATTATTGCCTCTGATATTACAAGAGGCAGATTGATTGTATTGCCAGATGATCTTGAAGAATATGGGCTGCTTCCAGAACGTTTTCCCATTGCTCGTGCTGTAAGAATGAGCTGCAGTTTGCCTTATTTTTTTTATCCGATCAAGTTATTTAATCGAGTTGGACAGAAGAGCTATATTGTTGATGGAGGGGTGTTAAGCAACTTTCCAATGTGGCTGTACCAAAGAAAAGATCGTGTTCCAATCCGGCCTGTATTAGGTTTTCAGTTAAGTTCGTATATTAATGATCACATACCAACACATAATGTAAAGAATGCCGTGCAGTTGTTTAAAGCCTTATTTGAAACGATGATGCAGGCACATGATAATAGATATATTGATTCACATGATGCAAGAGATATTATTTTTATGCCTGTTAAACATGTTTCGGTCATTGATTTTCAGCTTTCATCAGATGCAAAGAATGAACTATATACGTTTGGTCATGATCGAGCAGAGAACTTTTTGCAAAACTGGATTACAGGTAAGAGATATCCTCATTTAGCGCATCCCACATACAAAAATCGAGCCTGATCCTAAAAGGAGGCTCGATTTTTTTTCTTGTTCTTTTTACCTTCGATCACGGTTAAATGATGTTCACGTGTTCTCTTTTTCTGAGCGGAACTTTTTGCAGTCTTTTTGTTTGGAAACAGCGGTGATGCTTTAGGTGGCTTTTGATTGGAGCCATACCGCTTTTGCGACTGTTTGACTGCTTTTCTGTATTTGCCGTTTACACCGGATGAGGTTCTCCGAAAGATAAAGTAAAACACGGCGACCACTGCTGCTCCGATCAGAATGGTTGTAAAGAAATCGCGAGGTGAAGTAGTGAGCTGATAAAGAATTCCTACAACAGCAAGTGAAATAACAAACCAAATGATAGGATGCAATCTTCTGCTATTCTGTTGCAACAGGTTCACCTCCTTATGATTAAACAATTTGACTAGCGTTTTTTTCACTTTCATAGGATGCGTCACGACGTAACATTTCATTAAAAGAAAGGATAGAAACTTCTATTTGTTTTTCATCAGGTTCTTTAGTTGTTAAAAGTTGTAGCCATAGTCCCGGATATCCAAGGTACCTTAGAACGGGAACATCTCTTAATTTATTCGTAAGTTGTAATACTTCAAAAGATACCCCTAAAACGACAGGTATAAGCGCAAGTCTGCATAAAATTCTTAGCCAAAGCGGATCGGATGGGAAGAAGTAATAGATAAACATACCAACGATTACGGTAAATAAGATAAAACTGCTGCCGCACCGGTAATGAAGTCTAGAATGTCTTTTCACGTTTTCAACCGTAAGTTCATCGCCGGCTTCGTAAGTATTGATGACCTTGTGTTCTGCGCCATGATACATGAATACCCTTTTGATTGCCGGTGTTAAGGAAACAAAATAAATGTAGCTTAATAAAAAGATAAACTTGAACAAACCTTCTAAAAGATTTTGACCTAAATGCCCTGGTACGATAAAGCGAAAGGCTTCTGCTAAAAATACAGGAACAAGTGTAAACACAAACTTTCCAAATAGAAAAGAGAGTACACCGATAATCGCTAGTGAAAAGAAAAAGGTGAATTTAGATGGTTTTTCTTCTTCTATTTTGTCTTCCTCACCAGGCTCTACACCAAATCGTTCAGCTGAAAAGTTAAGGTGTTGTGTTCCGTTCATGCTTGCTTCTATTATGGCTATAAATCCTCGTAAAAAAGGAATCTTCTTTAATTTAGATAAAACAGGAGAAGGTTTCTTTTTTAGCTCAAAGTACTCGATGGAATCGTCATTTCTTCGTATTGCCGTAACGTATGTGTGTTTACCGGCAAACATAACCCCTTCAAGTACGGCCTGACCGCCGTAAGCGGGCTTTTTCTCTTTTGTCATGTTGAACCCCCAGCCTAAAGTATTGTAGGTACTTTCTATTCTACAGTAAAGCTGGATATTCCTCCACAAGGGATGATTGTATTTTTCCCATTTTATACATGTTTTACACGGATTATGATTGATCAAGGTTAAGAAGTTTGGACGTGAATTTTGTGGACATACTAGAAATGTTGGAGGTGGTCGTCTATGAGCGATTCAAAATTAGAACAAGACAAACAAGAGTCTCAATCCTCGTTCATGAGCAGAGTGATAGGGGTTGGTTTTTTTGGCGGTCTGATCTGGGCTTCATTTGGTTTTATTGCCTACTACTTAAATTTTTCAAAAGTAGGTCCTGCTCTTGTTTTAGCACCATGGGCACTCGGGAAATGGAAGTCTCAGTGGCTTGGACAATTAATTAGTATTCTGATCATAGCCTTGCTATCTATTCTTGTAGCCATCGCATATCGATATGCTTTTGCAAAAATCAAGTCCATGTTAGCAGGCATTATATATGGAGTTGCGTTGTGGGCGATTGTATTCTATCTGCTTCATCCCATCTTTCCTGGATTAGAACCTATGAATACAATAGGTAAAAACACGATTACAACAACGCTTTGTATCTATATCTTATACGGCGTTTTTGTGGGATACTCGATTTCATTTGAATACAGTGAGCGGTATGGACAGGCTCAAGGGAATAAGGAATCTGCACAAAGTTCGTAACTATTCAAATGTTCAGCCCCTATGATAGAATGTTTTATGAACATTCTATTTTTTTATGCAAAGGCTAGGTGTTTCCGATGAATAACAGAAATTTTCTTATTATTAATGGACCAAATTTAAACCGATTGGGAAAACGGGAACCTGGCATTTATGGTGCTAAAACATTAGACGATCTACAGAACGAACTTGAAGCGTTATCTGCAACACTTTTAATGGGAGTTTCATTCAAGCAGAGCAATAGTGAAGGGGAAATCATTGACCTCATTCATGAAGCTGATGGTCAATTCCAGGGTATTGTCTTAAACGCAGGGGCTTATACTCATTATAGTTATGCGATAAGAGACGCGATTGCCAGTGTAGATGTCCCGGTAATCGAAGTCCATTTGTCTAATGTTCATGCTCGGGAGGAATTTCGACGTGAGTCAGTTATTGCCCCGGTGACAATCGGACAGATTTCAGGTTTTGGTTTTGATAGTTATACATTAGCGCTTTATGCTTTTAACAATCATTTTAAGGGGGATGCAATATGAGACGTGTTGAAAAAGCGAGAGAGTTATTTGAAACGTTTGATATTGATGCGTTGCTAGTCACTTCTTCTTCAAACCGGTTTTATTTAAGCGGATTTAAAGGGAGTTCAGGTG
Organism: Fictibacillus phosphorivorans; assembly: GCF_001619875.1. Taxonomy (GTDB): domain Bacteria; phylum Bacillota; class Bacilli; order Bacillales; family Fictibacillaceae; genus Fictibacillus; species Fictibacillus phosphorivorans_B. The sequence continues at coordinate 677,733 of NZ_LRFC01000023.1, read as the reverse complement.
TGCTTTTAATTACAAAGGAAGAAGCGATATTGGTAACAGACTTCCGATATAAGACACAGGCTGCTGAACAGGCTAAGGGGTATCGGGTCGTTATGCATACTGCTCCGATTCCAGAAGAGGTGGCAAAGTTAACGAAAGAACTCTCGATCCAGAAGCTCGGTTTCGAACAGGATCATGTTACATATTCTTCTTATCGTACATATGAAGGCCAACTGCATTCACAGGAGACAGAATTAGTACCTGTAACGGGGCTTGTGGAAAAGTTGCGCTTGATAAAGGATGAATCAGAGATTAAGATAGTAAAGGATGCTGCAAGCATTGCCGATGCCGCTTTTTCACATATCATAGAGTATATTCGCCCAGGGCTTACTGAACGTGAAGTATCAAACGAGCTAGAATTTTTCATGAGAAAAAATGGAGCCGTTTCTTCATCATTCGATATCATTGTGGCTTCAGGCTATCGTTCCGCCCTTCCACACGGTGTTGCCTCAGATAAAAAGATTGAGACTGGTGAATTAGTAACCTTGGATTTTGGTGCATACTACAAAGGTTATTGTTCTGATATTACTCGTACGGTTGCAATCGGTAATGTTTCGGATGAGCTTAAAGAGATCTATCAAGTTGTTTATGAAGCACAAATGCTAGGCATGAAAGGCATCAAACCAGGAATGACGGGCAAGGAAGCAGATGCGTTAACACGGGATTATATTGCTTCTAAAGGGTTTGGTGACTATTTTGGGCATTCAACTGGCCACGGAATAGGCTTAGATGTTCATGAAGGACCTGCTCTATCCATGAAGTCTGATACAATTCTTGAGCCGGGGATGCTTGTTACTGTAGAACCAGGAATTTATGTTTCAGGATTAGGCGGGGTTCGCATTGAAGACGATACGCTTATCACAAAAGACGGTAACGAATCACTAACTCATTCAACAAAAACGCTTTTAACAATTAGTTAAACGATTCAGGAGGATAATAACATGATTTCAGTAAACGATTTTAAAACAGGATTAACGATTGAAGTAGATGGAGGGATTTGGCAAGTTCTTGAATTCCAACATGTAAAACCAGGAAAAGGAGCGGCATTTGTTCGTTCTAAACTTCGTAACCTTCGTACAGGCGGGATCCAGGAAAAAACGTTCCGTGGCGGAGAAAAAGTTGCAAAAGCTCATATCGAAAATCGTCGTATGCAATATCTTTATGCATCAGGGGATACTCATACGTTCATGGATAATGAATCTTATGAGCAAATCGAACTTCAAGCTTCTCAAATTGAGTACGAGCTAAAGTACTTGCTTGAGAACATGACAGTACACATCATGACGTATCAAGGTGAAACAATCGGTGTTGAACTTCCGAACACAGTAGAATTAGTAGTTGCTGAGACTGAGCCAGGAATTAAAGGTGACACAGCATCAGGCGGAACAAAACCGGCTACTCTTGAAACAGGATTGATCGTTCAAGTTCCTTTCTTTGTTAACCAAGGAGACAAGCTAGTTATTGATACAAGAAATGCAGCTTACGTTTCACGTGCATAATATTAAATCGTGAGTAAAGCCTCATCCTGATTTTTAATCGGGATGAGGCTTTTTTGTAGGAGCTGGTTTCGTAAACCCGTTCCCGATGCTCGCTTTTTGAGGGGGGCAAGTGGTGAGCCTCTTTTATTCGTTTTACTTATAAGAGTTAGGGTTATTTACGGTACGTGTTTCTTTATTTATTACACTTTTGCTCATACAGGCTGCTGTTTCGCTCAGAACCCCTTCCCTTTCGCCCAGTGTACCCTCATTTTCGCTCAAACTGTCCCTCGTTTCGCTCAGTCAGTTGAAGATGCTTACTATATCCAACTTCAAACATTCAAGAACATGCATACTATTCTAAAAAATGAAAGATCATTCCCATTTATTAATACGATTTCTGCTTTTTTAGAAGATATCAAGACATTATAGTTAGTGACTTAAGTGTGCACTGAAAAAAACGGCACCAAATGTAACTAGTAATTCATTTGATTTTGCTTTCTTCTTTAATGAACTTCTCCCTGAAACTTAACTTCAGTATTTCTAATCGTTTTACTAAACCTTCCTTTATTGGCATAAAGCATAGGGATAAGCCATACGTTTATAGTAATAGCCTTTTAAAGGAGAAACGGTTATGGAAACTATTTTCAAACTTTTTCCAGATGGAATTCAGCAGACTTTAAGAAACTTGCCGGCTCCTATCCTTCAATCTGTTGAGGAGATCAGGGTCAGAATTGGACAGCCAATAGAAATCCTATGTTCGGGTAAGCCGATCTACCCGTCAGAAAAGCCGTTTCTTGCAGAAGAATCTCAAGTATTGCTCAACCGTCTAAGTCAGCATTCCCTATACGCGTTAGAAGAAGAGCTTAAAAGGGGATACATCACGATCTCTGGAGGCCATCGTGTAGGACTAGCAGGTAAGGTGATCACGGAGCAAGGAACTGTTAAAGCGATAAAAGATATCAGTTCTTTTAATGTAAGGATAGCACGAGAAAAAATAGGAATTGCAGAACCGCTTCTTCCCTATCTATTTGAAAAAAATTGGCTCAATACGTTGCTGATCGGCCCGCCGCAGACCGGTAAAACGACTCTTTTGAGAGATATTGCAAGGTTAGTCAGTTGTGGCGCACTCAATAGAAATATTCCTTCTTATAAAGTGGGAATCGTTGATGAGCGTTCAGAAATAGCGGGTTCCATTAAAGGCATCCCTCAACATTCACTCGGAAAAAGAGTGGATGTATTAGATGCTTGTCCGAAAGCGGAAGGTATGATGATGCTAATTCGTTCAATGAGTCCGCAGGTTTTGATCGTTGATGAAATTGGAAGAAAAGAAGATGGTGAGGCTATATTAGAGGCTATGTACGCGGGGGTGCAGATGATTTTCACTGCACATGGAAGCAGTTTAGAAGATGCTCTTAAAAGACCTGTTATGAAACCTTTGGCTGGTCTTTCGTTGTTTCAAAGATATGTACTATTAAGCCGTAACAATGGACCAGGAACGATACAAAGGATATACGACGGGGCTTTTAAAGAGATCTACCGATCGACGGGTGGTGCAGCATGATGAGTTGGATTGGTGCAATCGCTATTCTTTCTGCAACAACAATATTCGGTTTTGAGTGGGCGAAGCGTGTAAGAGAGAGACCAAAAAAATTAAGAGAATTAAAAGTAACGCTTCAAGCATTAGAGGCCGAGATCATGTACGGGTCTACACCTCTTCACGAAGCTTTTCAACATATAGGAAAACCTTTAAAAGAGCCTCTATCTTCTTTTTTTCTAACAATTTCTGACTCTTTAATACAAGGTGAACAAACCGTTCAAGAAGCATGGAACAGTCAACTGGCTGTATTGGCAAAAGAAACATCCTTTAAGGTCGGAGAGATAGAAGTGCTTCGCCAGTTCGGATCAACACTAGGCAGACATGACAAAGAACATCAGCAAAAGCAGATACAGTTAACACTCGCACACCTTACACGTGAGGAAAAGGAAGCAAGAGACATACAAGAACGCTATGAAAAAATGTGCAAAAGTCTGGGCGTGTTAATGGGGCTTTTGATCGTTATTCTTTTAATGTAACAGGAGGTCTCACTGATGGGATTGGATGTAAACGCAGTATTTCAGATTGCAGGACTAGGAATAATTGTCGCAATGCTTCATACCGTTTTAAAGATGATTGGTAAAGAGGATTATGCACATTGGGTAACATTATTAGGATTTGTGGTTGCCCTTTTTATGGTCATCACACTTTTAGATGATTTGTTTCAAAAGGTAAAAGGAGTCTTTTTGTTTCAGAGTTAAGGAGGGGACCAGGTTGGAAATTATCCAAATTGTTGGTTTTGGACTGGTCGCTGCTTTCTTAGCCTTAGTCCTTAAAGAACAAAAAGCGAATTTCGCCTTTTTGGTTACACTTATGGTCGGAGCAGGAATCTTCTTGTTCTTAATCGATAAGATTGGACAGGTATTAACGATGCTTCAACGGCTCGCTATCAATGCAAACGTCAATATGGTTTATGTAGAAACGTTACTTAAGATTATTGGCATCGCTTATATTGCAGAATTTGGAGCACAGATAACACGTGATGCAGGTCAGGGAGCTATCGCTTCTAAGATCGAACTTGGTGGTAAGATCCTGATTCTTGTGATGGCTATCCCTATTTTGACGGTTATTATTGAAACCGTGCTGACGCTTATTCCCAAATAAGAAAGCAGGTTGTAAAGATGCAGACAATGTTGATGCGGACAAGTCTAATTATGCTAGTATTCTTCTCTTTTATACTATTTTGTGACTCAAAATCTGCATCTGCGAGCTCCATTACTTCAAAAATGGTAGAACATCAAGTCTCATCTATGAAGCTTGATGAAATTAAACAATATTGGGATAGCATCTCTAGTGAATATGGTGGTTTTTTGCCAGAAAGTCAAAAAGGTACGTTTCTTGAATTTGTAAAAGGAGAAAAGGATTTCTCGCTAAAAGGATATTTGCTTGGCCTTTTGAAATTTATGTTTCATGAGCTGGCCGTTCACGGGAAATTGTTAGGAACCTTAATATTGTTAACCGTTTTCAGTATGCTCTTGCAATCGATACAAAATGCATTTGATCGTTCTGCGATCTCAAAAGTGGCCTATGGCATTGTCTATATGGTTTTGATCATTTTAGCACTGAATAGTTTTCACGTTGCGATTTCTTACGCAACAGATGCAATCGATAATATGCTTAGTTTTATGATTGCGCTCATTCCGCTGCTTCTTGCTTTGATGGCAACAGTAGGAAGTCTCGCTTCAGTCGCATTCTTTCATCCAGTCATTTTATTTTTAGTCAACACAAGCGGGCTCTTGATTAAAAACTTTGTGCTCCCCCTTCTATTTTTATCGGCCTTATTAAGTATTGTTTCTACCATGTCTGAACATCACAAAGTAACCCAGCTGGCAAAATTATTAAGAAATATTAGCATGGGTGCACTTGCTTTTTTTTTCACAGTCTTCCTCGGTGTGATGAGTGTACAAGGAGCTACAGCAGCAGTAGCTGATGGAATTACGATTAAGACGGCAAAGTTTATTACAGGAAATTTCATACCGGTCGTAGGACGTATGTTTACAGATGCAACGGACACAGTGATGAGTGCATCAATCTTGCTCAAAAATTCTGTTGGTATAATTGGAGCTCTTTTATTGCTTTTATTAGCTATCTTCCCAGCCATCAAAGTACTTATTCTCGCTTTCATATACAGCATGGCAGCTGCCCTATTACAGCCTTTAGGGGGTGGGCCTATCGTAGAATCGCTTGGTATTATCGGCAAAAGTGTCATGTTTATCTTTGCAGCACTTATGACGGTCTCGATCATGTTCTTTCTAGCAATTACGATTATTATTGCAGCCGGCAATGTAACGCTGATGGTTCGATAGGAGGTGAATGATGGCATTTTTAACAGAGTGGGTCACTAATATTATTATTCTTGTCTTATTAGCGGGCGTCATTGAACTCTTATTGCCTGGCAACCAGTTTCAGAGCTACATCAAAATGGTCGTAGGACTTCTCATACTACTTGCTATGCTTTCACCCTTATTCAAACTGATAAACTCTGATTTAGATCAAGTCTTCCTTGCTATGGATGTACCGGCCGCTGCAAAAGAAAATGAAATAAAAAATTCAATAGAAGAGAATAAAAGTGAAATACAATCCGCACAACGTGCATATATATTAGAGCAAATGGCTGTCCCAATGAAAAAACAAGTTCAGGAGGAGCTGAAAAAGACGTATGAATTAGAAATTGTCGATCTTCAAATCCAAACGGAAATGGGTACAGAGCCGTTAAAACCTGAAGATATTACGGGTGCAAAAGTGGTACTGGCCAAACATCATGAACAAGCGAAAATCTCAGATGTTTCAGAAGTAGAAGTTAGTATCGCTCATTCACAAAAACAAGAAGAGCGTGAACTTAAAGTTCCTAATGAGATCGTGTATTTCTTGGCCAGCCAGTGGCAGCTAGATTCACAGCAAGTTGAGGTGCAAATGGAAGGGGGAGAGGAGTTATCCCAATGAAACATTCATTTTGGGAACAGATAAAAAAACGGCTGCAGCTTAGTGATAAAGCAGGGAATAAACAAAAGTACTTACTTGTATTACTTCTATTGGGAATTTCTCTTATGTTTATAAGTAAAATGATAGACTCCCCTGCTCAAAAAAGCGCATTAAATGGAATAGGTATGGAAACAGAACCGAAATCTCAAGCAGTTTTTAAACAAGCCAAAGAAGTGACAGATAAGAATATTAAGACATACGAAGATCGGTATTCCAACGAGCTAAAAGATTTATTAGAACAGATGCAAGGTGTAGGAAAAGTTTCTGTCTGGGTTGAGCTTTCCACAACAGAGAAAAAAGAGTTTGTAACAGATGACAGCACACAAAGTCAAACTACCTTAGAGAACGATAAAAATGGAGGCACCAGAACAATAGAAGATCAAAAGATAGATGAAAAAGTCGTTATCATTTCAAACGATGGAAGAGAAGAGCCGATAATCGTGACAACAGAAAAACCTAAGATAAAAGGAGTGGCTGTTTTAGCACAAGGTGCCGAGAGCATCCAGACAAAGGCGATGATTATCGAGCTTGTTAAAAAAATCTTTGATATTGGAAGTGACCAGATTTTTGTAGGACCAAAAAATCCTGAGGGGGAATAAACAAATGTTATTGAAAAAACAAACGGTTTGGCTTTTAACCATGCTTAGCTTGATTATTGTTTTATCTGTCTATTATATTACAGCTCCTGGTGGAACAGATGACCTAGCTTATCTAGAAGCAGGCAAGAAATCAGGTAAAGATGCGACAGTTTCAGGTGTAGCGAATGATGATTTGTTTACAGCACTTCGTCTAGAACGAGATGAAGTTCGCGATGAGATGAGTGCAGATTATGTAGCAGTTGCAGGGTCTGAGGATGCATCAGCAGAAGTCCAAGCAGATGCTTGGGCGAAAATGACAGAGCTTCAGTCACTCACTATGCAAGAATCAACAGTAGAGACTTTAATCAAGTCGATGGGCTTTGATGATGCACTTGTCAGCACGATGAACAATCAGATTAAAGTAATCGTTAAAGCTGATAAACTATCCAAAAAAGAAGTTGTAGAGATTATGAACGTAGCTAATGAACATTTAGGCAGCAGCAAGACTGTAGCCGTTGAATACCACGCATCTAAATAAACGATGAAAACGAAAAGAGAAAAAAGCCGAGAAAATCTCCGGCTTTTTTTATTTTTACTGATTTTCATGATATATTTTATAAAAACCTAAAAGTTTAACTGGTTTGCACTTGATTGTGACAGGTAATGATAGGAATAATGAACAACACATGTCGCAAACGCTTACATTATGAATAAGAATCGTGTACTATAAACTTGTACTTGATTCAAAGGTATCCATGTAATAAGAAATATGGTATATTACTTGTGTTAAGACCTAGTCACAATAGAAGGTGCTAACTAAAAATCTAAACTGGATAGGATTGTTAAAAGGAGTAGAGATCTCATGCTAAAAATACAAGAAATCCGTGAACTGATTAAGCTAATTGACAAATCAAGCATTAACGAATTTAAATACGAAAATGACGGATCTAAAATCGTCCTTAAAAAGAACGATGGAGCAGCAGTTTCTTATCAAGCAGAGGAAGTACAAGCTCAGCCTGTAGTAACTCAAGCACCACCTGTGAGAGAACAAGTTCCGGCAGCAGAACCGGTTAAACAAAATACGGAAGTAAAGCAAGAAACAAAGGCTGCTGACGATGATGCTAATCTACATAAAGTCGTTTCACCTATGGTTGGTACGTTTTATGCTGCGTCTTCACCAGATGAGGAAGCTTTTGTTAAACCAGGAGATCAAGTCTCAAAAGACAGCATTGTTTGTATTATCGAAGCGATGAAACTTTTTAACGAAATCGAATCTGAAGTGAATGGTGAGATTGTTAAAGTATTAGTTGAAAACGGACAATTAGTAGAATACGGACAACCTCTGTTCCTTGTGAAAGCAGAATAGGAGGGTATGTCTATGATTAAAAAGCTATTAGTAGCAAACCGTGGTGAAATTGCAGTACGGATTATTCGAGCGTGCAAAGAACTTGGTGTTGAAACAGTAGCCGTTTATTCAGAAGCTGACAAAGATGCCTTGCATGTCCGATTGGCAGATGAGGCTTATTGTATCGGACCGACTGCTTCAAAAGACAGCTACTTAAACTTCACAAACATTATGAGTGTTGCGACACTAACCGGTTCAGAGGCCATCCATCCTGGGTACGGATTTTTGGCTGAGAATGCTGACTTTGCAGAACTTTGCAGAGAATGCAATGTGACTTTTGTAGGTCCAAGTTCTGAAGCGATCAACAAAATGGGTATCAAAGATGTTGCCAGGGCAACAATGGCCGATGCAGGAGTTCCTATCGTACCGGGTTCTAACGGGATCATCAAGGACAAGGAAGAAGCAATTGAACTCAGCAATGAAATTGGATATCCTGTAATTATTAAAGCAACAGCAGGCGGTGGAGGCAAAGGAATCCGTGTAGCAAAAAATGAAACAGAGCTTCTAAAGGGCATCGCTATTACTCAGCAAGAAGCAGCAACTGCCTTCGGGAACCCTGGTGTTTATATTGAAAAATACATTGAAGACTTCCGTCATGTAGAAATACAGGTTCTTGCAGATAATTATGGGAATGTTATTCACTTAGGAGAAAGAGATTGCAGTATCCAAAGACGTCTTCAAAAGCTCCTTGAGGAGACGCCTTCTCCAGCCATTTCCCCATCCAAACGCCAAGAAATGGGAGATGCAGCAGTCAAAGCTGCTGAAGCTGTTCAATACTCTGGCGCAGGTACGGTTGAATTTATATTTGACCACAATACAGGTGAGTTTTATTTTATGGAGATGAATACACGCATCCAAGTAGAACACCCTGTAACAGAGATGGTTACAGGTATCGATCTTATTAAAGAGCAGATTAAAGTAGCTTCTGGTGAAAGATTAAGATACAAACAGGAAGACATCGAGTTTAATGGATGGTCGATTGAGTGCAGAATAAATGCTGAGAATCCTGAAAAGAACTTTATGCCTTCAGCCGGAAAGATCGAAATGTATCTTCCTCCAGGCGGCCTGGGTGTTAGGGTTGATTCCGCTGTATATCCTGGCTATACAATTCCACCGTTTTACGATTCTATGATCGCTAAAGTAATCACATATGGAAATACAAGACAAGAAGCGGTAGACCGCATGAAACGTGCATTAAGTGAATTTGTTATTGAAGGAGTTCATACGACCATTCCATTCCACCTGCGTCTGTTAAACCATGAGACTTTTGTGAATGGTGACTTTAATACAAAGTTTTTGGAAAATCATGATTTAACTTCAAAAAGCGAATAAGTACGGAGGTGTTAAAAGATGAATGAACTATCATTTGAAATGGAAAGTTACTCATCAGAATTAGGGAAAGTAGAGATCTCACCTGAAGTCATCGAAGTCATTGCGAGTATTGCAGCTTCAGATGTTGAAGGTGTGGCCTCCATGAGAGGAAGCTTTGCAAGCGGAGTTGTAGAGCGCCTTGGAAAGAAAACACACGGAAAAGGTGTGAAAGTTGAACTTTCTGAAACAGGTATTTCAATTGATGTCTATGTATCTATGAAATACGGCGTTGCCATTCCAGACGTTGCTCAAAAAATTCAAGACTACATCAGACAAGCTTTATTAGATATGACAGCTTTAGAAGCTACTGATATTAATGTATTTGTAGTGGGCGTTCAGTTTGATTCAAAAGAAAAACAGAATGAAGCACCAGAAGTAGATTATTAAAAAGATCAAAGGGTGAGGTGAGTAACCTTCCCTTTGATCTTTTTAATTTGGTTTTTTTCTAGGGATCGTCGTTTATTTTTTTATTCTCTTCCCATGCAAGTTGATTGGAGCGGAAGGTAGGAGACTCTCGGCTAGGACAGGCGGGCAGGTGAGACACTTAAGAGTGAAACGTACAAATGTGGCTCACCGCCTGCCCCGCGGAAAGCGAGTACCTGTAACGGAGATCAACTACTCAAGGGTTTACAAAGGGTTACTAAAAAAAAGTCTTAAGCTTCTAATCTCAATTTATTTAAAAGTCGAGTGGTGAAAAAACTGAATGTTCGGAAGGGTTTGTAAGTCCATTGTTCGGATTGTAACCACTCCTCACAATATGGTATTATGCTAGATAGAAATTGTTCGCAAATAGAAAGGAAGTCGGATTATGAAACGCAGACTTGCCAGAGAAAAGGCATTTCAATCGCTTTTTCAAATTGAAGTGAGTGACATATCAGTTAATGAAGCTATGGAGCATGTATTAGATGGAGAGCCATCTGATGAATTCTTAACAAAAATGGTTCATGGTACGGTAGAAAATAAAGAGGAAATCGAGCGTTTTCTAACGCCTTACCTTGAAAAATGGAGTTTTTCAAGAATAGCAAATGTAGAGCGTGTTGTTCTGCAAATGGCAGCGTACGAATGGCTCTATATGAAGGAAGTCCCTAAGAACGTAACGTTGAATGAAGCGATTGAAACAGCTAAGATCTTTGGCGGTGAAGAAGCTGGACGTTTCGTAAACGGTGTCCTAGGAAAAATAGTTAAAGATCTTAATAATAATTAATAACTACTTTTGAGGGGGATTTAGAATGGCTGTGTTAGACGGAAAACAAATTGCGAGAGAGATTAGAGAACAACTTGCAAAAGAGATCCAAGACCTAAAACAAGAAGGAACTACTCCAGGTTTAGCTGTTATTCTAGTAGGCGATCACCCAGCGTCTCGTTCATATGTACTTGCAAAAGAAAGAACGTGTAAAGAGCTCGGAATGCACTCTGTATTATCTGAACTTCCTGAATCTATTTCTGAAGAAGAATTATTGGAATACATTCAAACGTTTAACAATGATGAGCAAATTGACGGGATCCTTGTACAGCTCCCCCTGCCTTCACATATTAATGAATCAAAAGTAATTGAAACCATCTTGCCTGAAAAAGATGTAGACGGTTTTCATCCGATTAATATCGGCCGAATGCATGCCGGTGACGATCACGCGTTTATTCCATGTACACCACTAGGTATTTTAGAGATGGTAAAACAAACAGGAGAAGAAATTTCTGGCAAGCATGTAGTCGTTGTAGGAAGAAGCAACCTTGTTGGAAAACCTGCAGGACAACTGTTTTTACAAGAAAATGCGACTGTAACGTTTTGTCACTCAAGAACAAAAAACCTTCGTGAACAAACATTGCAAGCAGATATTTTAATCGCTGCAGTAGGAAAACCAAACCTAATTACAGAAGATATGGTAAAAGCAGGTGCGGTTGTTATTGATGTAGGCGTGAATCGCAAGGAAAATGGGAAATTGTGTGGAGATGTTGACTATGAAGCCGTTAAACCAAAAGCAAAACATATCACACCAGTTCCAGGAGGCGTCGGTCCTATGACGATCACGATGCTGATGAATAATACGGTCCTTGCTTCAAAATGGAGAAAGAAGTTAAAGGAAGTTCTTTAATGCAAAACAACAATCGGTATGTCCCAATATCGGCTGTAACCCGGTATATAAAGCGATTATTTGAAAATGACGGTAATCTGCAAGACGTTTGGGTAAAAGGTGAATTATCAAATGTTAAACTGCATAGCAGAGGGCATTTGTATTTTACGTTAAAAGATGCAAACAGCAGAGTTTCAGCGGTTATGTTTGCTGGCAATAACAGATATTTGAACTTTAGACCTGAGGAAGGCATGAGTGTTTTGATTCAAGGATCTTTCTCGGTGTATGAACCACAGGGGCAATATCAGCTTTATGTGAAAACGATGCAGCAAGACGGAGTTGGCAACTTGTTTCAAGCTTATGAGAATTTAAAATTCAAGCTCGAACAAGAAGGACTGTTTGATTCATCACAAAAAAAGCCGCTTCCTAAGTTTCCATCAGGAGTTGGTGTAATCACTTCTCCGACAGGTGCTGCTGTTAGGGATATTGCTACAACGATCAAACGCCGTTTTCCTTTAGCTGCTATTACCTTATATCCTGTTCTTGTTCAGGGTCCAGGTGCCGCTTCAGCTATTTCGCGTGCGATCGAACAAGCTAATGAGGAAAAGAAAGCGGATCTCCTCATTGTCGGACGCGGCGGCGGATCAATCGAAGAATTATGGGCTTTTAACGAAGAGATCGTTGCTCGAGCCATTTTTTCTTCTAAGTTGCCTGTCATTTCTGCAGTTGGACATGAAACGGATTTTACAATATCTGATTTCGTTGCAGATCTAAGAGCGCCTACTCCAACAGCGGCAGCTGAGATGGCCGTACCTCACTTAGATGAACTTAGTGACAGGCTTTTTCAAAGAAACGTGAGGCTTAAAAGAGTGATGAACGAATATTTGGCAGGGCATCAACAGCATTTGTCCCGCCTGCAAAAATCGTATGCATTCAAATACCCAACTCAGCTTGTAAAACAAAATGAGCAGGAACTTGATAGAAACTTGGATAAATTAAAAAGAACAGTTGAAAGTTTCGTTGATCAGCACCAAAACCAGCTGATACAAATGAAGCGTCAACTATCATTGTTTTCACCTGCAGGACAGCTTCAAAAAGCGAACGAACGAGTTGTTTCTTTACATAAGTTATTGATAAAAGAGACGAACCGCCATATTAGGCAGCACCAAAAAGAATTCACTACTAAGATATCAAGGCTATCATCTCTAAATCCACTTGCTATTATGGAGAGGGGATATAGCTTGACGTATAAACAAGGAAAGAAAGAGCTCGTTAAGTCTGTTAAACAAGTAAAAGCAGGGGATGCGTTAACGATAAAGTTAAAAGATGGGCAAATCGATTGTCACATCACGGGAACGGAGGCGTCTTTAACGAATGAGTGAAAAAGCGGGCAAACTTACATTTGAAGAAGCGATGGTACAGCTTGAAGAAATCGTTGAAAAGCTTGAACAGGGTGATGTACCGTTAGAAGAAAGCATTAATTTGTATCAGCAAGGCATGAAGCTTTCAAAGTTATGTCATACAAAGCTGAAAAATGTTGAGAAGAAAATGGATACGATCATGCATGAAGATGGAAGAGAAGAACCTTTTGTGATTCAGGAGGAAGGTCATTGATAGCGTTCGAACAATATCTTCGTGATAAAAAGAAATTGGTTGAGAACCAGATGGCCGACTATTTAAATCAGCTTCATGCTCCTGCAACCCTCAAGAAATCCATGTTATATTCTATCTCAGCTGGAGGCAAAAGGATCAGACCTATTCTGGCGCTGGCAGTCATGGAATCTTTTGAAAAAGATCCTCTTCAATTTTTAGATGCTGTATGTGCCATAGAATTTGTGCACACATATTCATTGATACACGATGATCTCCCCTCGATGGATAATGATGATTACAGAAGAGGGAAGCTCACTAGCCATAAAGTGTTTGGAGAAGCTCAAGCGATTCTTGCGGGAGATGCTCTTTTAACGGAAAGCTTCAACTTGATTACAAATAACACGGTACTGACTCCAGAACAAAAGGTGAAGATGATTTCGGTTCTTTCAAAGGCTGCAGGAGCAACTGGAATGGTTGGCGGTCAAGTTGAGGATCTCGAGGGAGAAAATAAAGATCTTACTTTACAAGAGCTGGAAAGCATCCATGAGAAAAAGACGGGTAAAATGCTAGAGTGCTCAGTTTTATTCGGCGGGATTGCGTCGGAAACTTCAGATGTTGATCTTATACACTTGCAAAGTTATGCGCGTCATATCGGAATCGCATTTCAGATTCAGGATGACATACTCGATGTAACGGGGAATCAAGATGATTTAGGTAAACCCGTCGGAAGTGATGAAGCCAATTTAAAAACAACATATCCTAAAATTCTAGGTCTTGATGGAGCCAAGAAAGAAATGGAAAAACATATACATATTTCTTTGGAACATTTAGACAAAACCAACGGAAATACAGGCATATTAGCGTCCATTGCTAACTACATTATAAAAAGAAACCACTAATAGATTGTTGAGCAATTGGAAGTGTGATATGATATTATTTGCTTTGGAGTGGTGCAGTATTCTAGTCAGCCCCCCGTTCCTGAAGGCGGGCCTAAAAATCCGCCAAAGGGCACATCGATGAAGTTCCTTGTATTGGCTTGAGGCGCCCAGCCTTGGGTCAACGCTGGGAGTTAAGGTTGAAGGGCGATCCACAATGGCATGTGGGCGATGACCCTTCTTCCGCGGAGGCCCCCATATTTGCGGTTTGTGTTCAAAAGACCTTACTGCGAAATGGGGTTTGAACCTGCTTTGCCGCTTTTCTTGATTTTCAGGAAAAGTGAAGGCGAGCAGCGTAGCCTGCCTTGAGTGGAGCTTGAGGGGATTATGGTGTGAAAAGCCTGTATCGGTTGGCCGCTGATTATGAGCTTTATACCATATGAAATCTTCTCTGCAAAAGAGGCTAGGGAATGTGCGCGAGGCTGTTGAGGAAAACTCCTAGACTGTTCTAATCTGACACCTTTTAGGGATTATAGTGCGGACTAAGTGGTAATCTAGTCTAACGTTTGGCGACAGCGTTAAGAAGAGAGTAAAGGGAAACCGCGAATATGGCGACATTTCGTACTCTTCTGGGAAAACCTACTGGACCTAAGCCGCAGTTTTTACTTAATTAGGTGACCACTCCCTATTACATAAAGTGACCAAAATGAGAGGAGTTATGCATGAAGCATTCCTTTTCTAAAACACTCAAATGGAGTACAAGCATTGCCGTTATCACTCTTGTGTTAGCGGCTATTTTTACAGTTGTATCCTCCTTTTTATTAAACGGAGTTTCTTGGGCTATCGGTATGGGAATCGTCTTTTTGATCGTTTTAACAGGCGTATTCTTTGATATCGTAGGTGTTGCTTCAACAGCAGCGAAAGAAGTTCCATTTCATGCGATGGCATCAGAAAGGGTTCCTGGTGCAAGACATGCTATAATTATTACAAGAAACGCGGATCGTGTAGCGAATTTTTGTAATGATGTAATAGGAGACATCTCCGGTATTGTAAGCGGAACAGCTTCTGCTGCAGTAGTAGTAGAACTGACACTCTCTATGGGGAATCAATCAGGGACGAACTTAGAGTATCTGATCTCGATTATCTTCACGAGTGTAGTAGCTGCTCTTACTGTCGGAGGCAAAGCTCTCGGAAAATCATATGCGATCAACCACTCAACCTTTATTATTTTTCAGGTTGGGCGTTTATTATATTTTTTAGAGGAAAAATTAAGAATTAAACTGCTATCGCCTGCAAAAAAAGAGAAGAAAAGGCGTTAATGGAAAGAGAGGCATATTCCATGAACCTGGAAGATATTCAAGATCCTCATTTTTTAAAAACTTATGAGACGGCACAATTAAATCAATTAGCTAGTGAAATCCGTTCTTTTCTGATTGAAAAACTTTCAGTTAGAGGTGGCCATTTAGGTCCTAATTTAGGTGTAGTAGAACTCACACTTGCTATGCATAAAGTTTTTGACAGTCCGAAAGACAAATTTATTTGGGATGTAGGGCACCAGGCATATGTTCATAAAATCCTTACAGGAAGAGCATCAAAATTTGATACACTTCGTCAACACAAAGGACTATGCGGATTTCCTAAAAGGATAGAGAGTGAGCATGATGTATGGGAAACTGGCCATAGCTCGACGTCACTATCAGCTGCTATGGGAATGGCAATAGCACGAGATTTGAAAAAAACGGATGATAAAGTGATAGCTGTTATCGGTGATGGCGCGTTAACAGGCGGAATGGCTTTAGAAGCGCTTAATCATATCGGTCACGAAAAGAAAGATCTAATCGTCATCCTTAACGATAACGAGATGTCTATTGCACCGAATGTAGGGGCTCTTCATAATGTTCTTGGGCGTATGAGAACTGCTAGAAAGTACAACAAAGCAAAAGATGAGTTAGAGTCACTCATTCGTAAAATTCCTGCATTTGGCGGAAAGTTAGCTGCCACTGCAGAACGTGTAAAAGACAGTTTGAAATATTTATTAGTATCTGGCATGTTCTTTGAAGAACTAGGATACACGTACTTAGGTCCTGTTGACGGTCATGATGTGGAAGACCTAATCGAGAATTTAAGTTATGCAAAGAAAACAAATGGTCCTGTAATCGTTCATGTCCTTACTAAAAAAGGCAAAGGATACGAACCTGCAGAAAGTGATAAAAAAGACAGCTGGCACGGTGTAGGTCCTTATAAGATTGAATCGGGCGAACAAATTAAACCACAGCAGCAAGGCCCATCATACAGTGGTGTAGTAAGCAAAACTTTGGAAAAATTATCTCATAAAGATGACAGAATCGCCGTGATTACCCCTGCTATGACGATCGGATCAAAGCTTGTGGATTATGGAAAAGCTTTTCCTGATCGGTTGTTTGATGTTGGAATTGCTGAACAGCATGCAACAACGATGGCAGCAGGTCTTGCTACACAAAACATGAAGCCGGTGCTTTCCATTTATTCTACTTTCCTTCAGCGTGGATATGACCAAGTGGTTCATGACGTTGCGAGACAGAACTTGAATGTTGTTTTTACAATCGATAGATCTGGATTAGTGGGTGCAGATGGAGAGACCCATCAAGGTGTGTTTGATATTGCATTTTTGCGTCATATTCCGAACATGGTATTGATGATGGGGAAAGATGAAAACGAGCTACAGCATATGGTACATTCAGCTCTTCAATATGATGACGGACCTATTGCGATCAGATTTCCTAGAGGAAACGGATCAGGAGTTCCGATGGATGAAGAGTTTGAAAATATTCCAATTGGATCATGGGAAGTTCTTAAAGAAGGAGACGATGTTGCGATCCTTACTTTCGGAACAACGATTCCTATGGCGATCGAGGCTTGGGAAATCCTTGCCAAGTCAGGAATATCTGCACGTGTAATCAACGCGCGCTTCATTAAGCCTTTAGATTCTAAAATGCTGAACGAACTTTATGCACAAAACATGCCGATTCTTACATTAGAAGAGTCAGTTCTTCAAGGCGGGTTTGGAAGTGCCGTTTTAGAACATGCCGCTGATCACCATGCTAATGTAATCGTTGACAGAATGGGGATACCGGATTGTTTTATTGAGCATGGAAGTGTTACAAAGCTTTTAGAAGAAATTGGAATCACTACACCTGACTTAGTTAACCGCGTTAAAGCGCTTGTTAAAAGAAAGGCAGAAAAGGGTCTTCTTACATGAAAAAAGAACGTGTAGATGTTTTGCTTGTTACCCGGGGACTTTGTGAAACAAGAGAAAAAGCTAAAAGATCTGTTATGGCAGGTCTTGTGTATTCAGGAACGAACCGGTTGGATAAGCCAGGAGAAAAAATTGAACAAGATGCACCCTTACAAGTTAAAGGTGATGTAATTCCATATGTCGGAAGAGGCGGACTTAAGCTTGAGAAGGCACTAAACGTTTTTTCTTTTGACGTGAAAGATAAAATAGGGATGGATATTGGTGCATCAACAGGTGGTTTTACTGATTGTGCTCTTCAAAACGGAGCAACCTATATTTATGCAATTGATGTAGGCTACAATCAGTTGGCTTGGAAGCTTAGAAATGATTCTAGAGTAGCTGTAATGGAACGAACAAATTTTCGATATGTGACTCCAGATCAACTAGAGAATGGGGTACCGGATTTTGCGACGATTGACGTATCGTTTATATCGCTGCGGATCATACTTCCTGTTCTTGTTGAATTAATGCCTGAAGGCGAAGTAATCGCATTAATTAAGCCTCAGTTTGAAGCTGGGCGAGAAGAAGTAGGAAAGAAAGGAATCGTCAGAGATTCAAATGTTCATGCAAGGGTTATCGAAGAGATCGTTGATTTTGCCCGTAAAACAGGCATAAATCCAGTGGACCTATGTTTTTCACCAATAACAGGGGGAGATGGGAACATTGAATTCTTGCTACATGGAAAAGTGAATAATACGGATTCTTTGAGCATAACTTCAAAAAAAATTAATGAGGTTGTTAAGGAAGCTCATCAAACATTAAAGAAAGAGCGGGAATGATTTTCCGCTCTTTTTTGGTTGTATTGAAAGTATCGGTCTTGAGAGTCGTCACTTATTTTCAGGTAAAACCTACGCATTTCATTCCGTAAAACATACCAATAGCCACAAAAGTAATAATCTTTTTATGAATGTCTATTTTTCTCATTCATGAAAAATTTACATCCTATCCACAATAGTATAAGATAAAGTCAGAATGTGACAGTGTAAATTGAGGTGGAATTGCCAGTGAATAAAGGACAACGACATATTAAAATACGTGAAATGATTAGCAATCATGATATTGAAACACAAGATGACTTAGTTGAACTTCTTAAAAATGCAAACTTTAATGTGACACAAGCAACGGTTTCACGTGATATCAAAGAATTGCATCTTGTGAAAGTGCCTATGAACGACGGACGTTACAAATACAGCCTTCCTGCTGATCAGAGGTTCAATCCTCTTCAAAAGTTAAAAAGAACACTTACGGACAGCTTTATAAGCATTGATTATGCAGATCATCTAATTATTATGAAGACCTTGCCGGGTAATGCAAATGCAATTGGTGCATTGATTGATAAGTTGGATTGGGAAGATTTAATGGGAACGATATGCGGGGATGATACGATCTTGATTATTTGTCGTTCTAAAGATAGCAGTGCAGATGTTTCGCAGCGCTTTTTAGATATGCTGTAATTTCTATAGTAAGGTGTGATGTAGTTGCTAGCAGAATTAAGTATACGTAATTTTGCTATTATTGATTCCTTAAGTGTTTCTTTTAAAAAAGGACTGACCGTCTTAACTGGTGAAACAGGCGCGGGCAAATCGATCATCATCGATGCAATCGGACTTTTAATTGGAGGAAGAGGCTCTACTGAGTTCGTTCGGTATGGTACTCAAAAAGCTGAGATCGAAGGATTGTTTCATATACATCCAGGACATCGTGTGTACGATAAATGCGAAGAATTCGGAATTTCAGTTTCAGAAGATGATGAAATGGTGGTTCTTAAAAGAGATATAACGGAAAACGGCAAAAGCATTTGCAGGGTTAACGGGAAGCTAGTTACACTTTCCGTCCTTAAAGAGATCGGACAGGCATTAGTAGATATCCACGGCCAGCATGAAACTCAGTATCTCATGCAGCCGGATAAACATCTTTTTCTGCTCGACAGTTTTGGAGACAAGGATTTTAGCAAAGAATTAAGTGTTTACGAAAATTCATTTAAAGAGTATAAAGACATTAACAAGCAACTGTCAGAACTATCGAGAAACGAACAAGAGATTGCTCAAAGAATCGATTTATTGCAATATCAATTTGAAGAGATATCTGGTGCTAATTTAATTCCAGATGAAGACATCAAACTTGAAGAAGAAAAGAATATGCTGTCAAACTTTGAGAAGATTCACGGTGCACTCCGTGATGCTTATCACAATCTATACGGTGAAGGAAAAGCACTCGAGTTGATTTCTAGTGCCTTGGCCGATTTTTCTCAAGTAGCAGCACTAGATGAATCGTTAAAAAGTGATGAGGAGCAATTTGGCAGCAGCTTCTATGTTCTCGAAGAACTCACTTATAAAATACGCGATATGTTTGATTCATTGGAGTATAATCCTGAAAGGCTTAACAGCATTGAATCGCGTCTGGATGAAATAAGCAGACTTAAACGCAAGTATGGATCTTCAGTGAAAGAAATTATAAGCTATGGAGAAAAGATAAAAAAAGAACTAGAACTCATTCAAAATAAAGATAATCATATTGAGGCATTAAAAAAGAAACAAGATAAGATTATTTCTAAATTAGAGATATCGGGTAAAAAGCTTACGAAAAAACGAACAGAAACGGCAAAAACCTTAAAAAATGCCATACAGCAGCAGCTAAAAGAGCTGTATATGGAAAAAACAAAGTTTGAAGTCGTTATGAAACGAACAGAAGAAAGCCAATTTCTAAAAACAGGTTTGGATTCAGTAGAATTTTATATTTCTCCGAATCCAGGTGAACCGCTTAAACCATTATCTAAAGTTGCTTCAGGCGGGGAATTGTCAAGGATCATATTAGCCCTAAAAACGATTTTCTCTGAAAACCAGGGAATCACTGCCATTATTTTTGATGAAGTGGATACAGGTGTCTCAGGACGAGTCGCCCAAGCAATAGCTGAAAAAATCTACCGTGTTTCTGTAGGTTCACAAGTGCTTTGTATCAGCCACCTTCCCCAGGTTGCTGCAATGTCAGATACTCATCTGCACATTTCAAAAGATACCTTGCAAGGAAGAACAGTTACAAAGGTGCTTACATTAAAAACAGATGAAAAAGTAAATGAAATTGGCAGAATGATATCAGGCGTAGAAATTACGGATTTGACCAAACAGCATGCTAAAGAACTTTTGGAGCTTGCAGAGTCCATTAAAAAGTCATCATAGAACTTTATTCATGAAAAAGCTATCCATTTAAGGAATAGCTTTTTCTTTTTTCTCGGTTATAAACTCATGGTCCATAGGCTAAATTAAAGGTACAGCCATGGTGAGGGTGTGAGCTAGGAGCGAGGAGAGTGTATGATGTATAAGGATTTACTGCGGCGAACGATCGGCGTTATTCTCCTTGGAAGTTTAGTGGGAATCGGTTTTTTGTCTCCTGTGCGTGAATATGTAACAATGCCTAAATCGATTACCTTTTTTGAAGGACAAAATGTATTACAAGCTCTTCCTGCGGGTACAACGATTCAACAGGAAGAAACGAATATTTATACTACTGCAATGGAAAGCCAAAAAGTCGTTGAGATACAAGCCAAAACAAACGGTGATAGCATGGCAACTCTTGAAGCAGGAAGTTTTCCTATAAAGAAGATGAATGTAAAAGTATTGTCTGATTTAAAGGTTGTACCAGGCGGACAATCCATAGGTGTTAAACTGAATACACTAGGAGTCCTTATCGTTGGGCATCATTTAGTTAATACGAATGCAGGAAAACAATCTCCCGGTGAAATTGCCGATATTCAGGTAGGAGATATTATTACCAAAATCAACGGAAAAAATATTAAGAAAATGGGTGATGTCAGCCCATTCGTCAAAGAATCTGGGGAGTCTCAAAAGCCGTTAGATGTAACGATAATAAGAGACGGCAAAACACTTCATAAATCACTTAATCCTCTGCAGGACAAAAACGATCAGTCTTATCGAATCGGATTATATATTCGAGATTCAGCAGCAGGAGTTGGAACGTTAACTTTTTATGATCCTGCATCATTCAAATATGGTGCATTAGGCCATGTTATTTCTGATATGGATACGAAAAAGCCGATAAAGGTAAATAACGGTGAAATCTTAGGATCTACGGTAACTTCAATTGAAAAAGGTTCAAACGGACATCCTGGAGAAAAATTAGCGCGTTTCTCAAATGACCAAAGAATTTTGGGGAGTATATCCAAAAACAGCCCCTTTGGTATATTTGGAAAATTAAATGACAAGTTATCCAACGGCGACTGGAACAAGCCGTTGCCAATCGCTCTTTCTGATCAAGTAAAAGAAGGTCCGGCAAAAATACTGACTGTGGTTGACGGATCTAAGGTGCGTGAATTTAACGTAGATGTTGTAAGCTCTGTTCCGCAAAAGTTTCCAGCTACTAAAGGGATGGTTATAAAGATAACAGATCCCGAGCTGTTAAAAATAACAGGGGGAATCGTTCAGGGTATGAGCGGTAGCCCGATTATCCAAAATGGCAGAATTATCGGTGCCGTAACACATGTTTTTGTAAATGACCCAACATCAGGTTATGGTGTCCATATTGAATGGATGCTTGATGAAGCAGGAATCAATATTTATAAGGAAACAAAACAGGCGAGTTAATTTTACTTGCCTGTTTTTTTAGATAATTTAGACAATCTCGTAAAAATTTTGTATAATATATTTTATAAAGAAAATTCGACATCGACACATCTTTATATACAATAACTGTCGAAATTCAAAGTAAATTGAAGAAAACAGCTTTATTTTCTACGAAAACAAAATAATTTTAAAAAATTTAAAACAAAATAAAGGGATTTAACATTTATTGTTGAAATGTTACATTGGGAAAAACAAGAAATTGTTGGATGGGGAGGAAATAATGGTGCAAAAAATTAAAGTTTGTCTAGCTGATGATAATCGTGAGTTAATTAGTCTATTGAGGGAATATCTTTCAAGTCAAGATGATATGGAGGTAATTGGGGTTGCCTATAACGGACAAGAATGTCTATCCGTTTTAGAAAATAAAAATCCTGATGTATTAGTTCTTGATATTATTATGCCGCATTTAGATGGGTTAGCTGTACTTGACAAGATCAGATCAAGTGATGACTTGCCTCAACCGAATGTAATCATGTTGACGGCATTTGGACAGGAAGATGTGACGAAAAAGGCGGTAGACTTAGGTGCATCCTACTTTATCTTAAAACCATTTGATATGGACAATCTAGCGAGTCAGATTCGACAAATTTGCGGATCTGAAAAATCAACTGTCCAACGCGCATCCAGCAATATTCGAAACAATTTCCAATCAACGGTCAATAAACCTCGCAACCTTGATGCAAGCATAACGAGCATCATTCACGAAATTGGGGTTCCTGCCCATATTAAAGGGTATATGTACTTAAGAGAAGCCATTTCAATGGTCTACAATGATATAGAGCTGTTAGGGTCTATAACAAAAGTTTTATATCCTGATATTGCAAAAAAATTCAACACCACTTCAAGCCGTGTTGAACGTGCGATCCGCCATGCAATCGAAGTAGCATGGAGCCGTGGAAACATTGACAGCATCTCTTCGCTATTCGGCTATACCGTTTCCATGTCAAAAGCGAAGCCAACAAATTCAGAGTTCATCGCGATGGTCGCGGATAAGCTTCGTATCGAACATAAAGCTATGGCCTAATACTTACCCAATTAAATAGCAATGAATGAACACCTTTACTTTTATTGTTTATCAATTAAAGTCGAAGGTGTTTTTGTTGTGAATGTGTATAGTAATAAAAAAAAACCAGCTTCCTTGTTGGACTCTGGTCATTTTTTTCTGTACTTTAGTTGAACTTTATTCCTTTTTCGATCTCTGTAGAAGATGAACCCTCCTACAAAAGCTAATCCCGTAATAAAACTTATAAACCCTGCGATAAATTGCAGCCATAAAACGGGGAAAGGCGTCTGTAGTACCCCAAATAAAGTATCTCTCATCCATTTAATGCCCATCACGGCCATGATTCCAGGGATTAAAACAATTACTAATGCTGCGTATCTACTCATGAAGATCGCCACTCCTTTTCATTACTTATTGTACATAAACTTCAAATTCTTGTCGACGTTATTAAGGTTTGCAAACCCTTTCATGCTAAGGTATGATAATAATGTGAAAAAAATTGCACATGTTACAATTTGAAGGAAAATGGAGGGATAATTGTTGCAAAGGGTTGTATTAGTGACAGAGCACGATGACGGGCTTCAGATTATTGCTCAAATGAATAAATCTCAGGTGTTCGAACTTGTAGGCGTTATGCAAGATCATCATCACCCGACGTCATCATTATTTGAGAATATCCCTGTATTTACACATTCTTCTCCGCCAGATGTGCATGTTGACCTAATCATTTATTCTCCTTCCTATAAAGAAAGCGCAAATCGTTTATTGGAGGACAAGTATACGTCCGCAGGAAAAATACCTGTAATCCAATTTGGGAGTTTGTTGACACGTTTAAACGATAATAAAACTCCTTTGAAGGATTTAAGTCATCTGCAGCAGCTTAGAAGTATTTTAGATAATACGCATGATGGCATGATTGTAATCGATCAACATTTAATGATTACCATCTTTAATAAAAGTGCTGAAAAAATGACAGGCATAACAAAAGATGATGCTGTAGGAAAGTCAGTTCTTGAAGTGATGCCTAACAGCCAGCTCCCAAGAGTAATGGATTCTGGAATAGAAGAAGTAAATCAGGAACAAATGTTAGCAAACGGAACAAAAATTTACACAACAAGAACACCGCTCCTAAGCCATGAAGGAAGAAAACTTGGCGCTTTTGCTGTTTTTAAAGATATCACTGAAATTGTGGATTTGGCAGAAGAAGTAACAAATCTAAAAAGTATACAAAGTATGCTAAGATCCATTATTCAATCTTCAGAAGAAGCGATATCCGTAGTGGATGAAGAAGGAAAAGGGATTATGATCAATCCTGCTTATACAAAACTTACAGGCTATACGGCAGAGCAAGTGATTGGCAAGCCTGCTACAACTGATATTTCTGAAGGTGAAAGTATTCATATGCAAGTCCTTAAAACAAGGAAACCTGTAAGAGGAGCTCGATTGCGAGTGGGACCAAACAGGAAAGATGTCATTGTAAATGTTGCACCCGTAATTGTTGATGGTCTTCTAAAGGGAAGCGTAGGAGTCATCCATGATGTTTCAGAAATAAAGGGGCTTACTGAAGAGCTTAATCGAGCAAGGCAGATTATTCGGACGTTAGAAGCGAAATATTCATTTGAAGATATAATTGGCGAGTCTGAAGAAATGAATTTTGCGGTGGATCAGGCAAAACTTGCAGCATCAACTCCAGCCACTGTATTGCTTCGAGGTGAATCCGGAACAGGTAAAGAACTCTTTGCTCATGCCATACATAACGCGAGCAGCAGAAAATTCAACAAGTTTGTCCGAGTAAATTGTGCAGCTCTTTCAGAATCTCTATTAGAAAGTGAACTTTTTGGCTATGAGGAAGGAGCATTTTCTGGCGCGCTTAGAGGCGGAAAGAGAGGATTGTTTGAGGAAGCGAACGGTGGAAGTATCTTTCTAGATGAAGTTGGTGAGTTATCGCAAAACACTCAAGCCAAACTGCTGCGTGTTCTGCAAGAGAACGAAATCAGGCGCGTAGGGGGAACTAAAGCCATTCCGATCAATGTCCGTGTGATTGCGGCAACAAATGTCAATCTCGAAAAAATGATCGCAGATGGTACATTCAGGCAGGATCTGTATTATAGGCTAAATAGAATGCCGATCTATATTCCGCCGCTAAGAGCGAGAAACCATGATATTATCCTGCTTGCTAATCATCTTCTGCAAAAGCTAAATCAAGATTACGGAAGAAACATAGATGTTATCAGTAGAGATGCAGAGCAATTCTTATTAGCCTATCATTGGCCGGGAAATGTTAGGGAACTGGAGAATGTGTTAGGTAGGGCCATTATCCATATGAGTCATACGGATTCCAAGATCGATAGAAGTCATATCTCCTTATTATCACTTGAGCAGACAAAGGCTAAATCTGAAGCGGCTGCAAATGAACTGTTTGTTTTGGGAGAAGAAACAAAAACACTTGCTCAACAAATTGATGAGTTTGAAAAAAATATTTTAACAGAAGCTATAAAGAGATTCCATGGCAACAAGACTAAAACCGCTAAGTCGCTTGGTATTTCTTTGCGTAACTTCTATTATAAATTAGAAAAATATGGCCTTGATGAAAAACCACGCAAATAATTTCATGCAATAAATTGCATGAACCGTGCAAGGAAATGCAAAGTTTATTCGATTGAATACTGAAATTGACTTAAAAAAGTTGGCATGAAAATTGCAATATCTATACGTGGCATACAAGGGGGGATTGCATGCGTTTGCAAAACTTGGTGAGCGAAGCCAAAAAACAGCAAGTAAAACCAATCATCGCGGTGGCAGAAGCTGGCGATCAAGAGGTTTTGGAAAGCGTACTGAAAGCATATAAAGAGGGGTTAGCCCATTTTATTTTGTTTGGAAACGGTCACATCATATCAGAATGGCTAAGTAGAAATGCGGATGAACCTTTTGATGGGATCGAAGTTGTTTCAACAGACACAGCCTCCGCCGCATTTAAAGCGGTAAAAGCTGTGCATGATGGGGATGCTGATATTCTCATGAAGGGACTTGTTTCAACCTCTGCACTCTTAAAAGCGGTCCTTAATAAAGAAATCGGTCTTAGAACAGGAAAGGTTTTATCTCATGTAGCTGCATTTGAAGTGGAAGGATTTGAAAAACTAATCTTCATTACGGACGCTGCTATGAACATTGAACCAGATCTTAATCAAAAAGCTCAAATTCTGCAAAATGCTATAGACTTTGCTATACAAACGGGTGTTAAAGAACCAAAAGCTGCAGTACTGGCAGCAGTGGAAACTGTTAATCCAGCGATGCAGGCTACTTTAGATGCTGCAAGCCTTTCTGTAATGGGCTTTAGGGAGCAAATAAGGGGCGGAATTGTTGAAGGACCATTAGCACTTGATAATGCTATTTCTAAGGAAGCAGCAGAACACAAAGGAATTACAGGCAAAGTTGCAGGAGACGCAGATATACTTCTCGTTCCAAACATTGAAACTGGAAACGTACTCTATAAGTCCCTGATCTATTTTGCTCGGGCAAAAGTTGGAGCTGTCATTTGCGGTGCAAAAGCGCCAATCGTTCTTACTTCAAGAGCAGATTCGGCTGAAAGCAAATATTATTCGATCGCTTTAGCTGTTAAATCTGTCATCACTGATAATCAACTTTAGGAGGAAAACAAAATGGAAATTTTTAAATATATGGAAACTTACGATTATGAACAAATGGTAATCTGCCAAGATAAACAATCTGGTTTAAAAGCAATCATTTGTATCCACGATACAACCCTTGGACCTGCACTGGGTGGAACAAGAATGTGGACATATGAAACAGAAGATGCAGCAATTGAAGATGCTCTAAGACTAGCAAGAGGAATGACGTATAAAAACGCAGCTGCTGGATTAAACCTTGGCGGTGGAAAAACAGTGATTATCGGTGATCCGAAAAAAGATAAGAACGAAGAAATGTTCAGAGCTTTCGGACGCTATATCCAAGGATTAAACGGACGCTATATTACAGCTGAAGACGTTGGTACAACGGTTGAAGATATGGATCTTATCTACCAAGAAACTCCATTTGTTACAGGTGTATCTCCAGCGTTCGGTTCTAGTGGCAATCCATCTCCTGTAACAGCATACGGTGTATACCGCGGTATGAAGGCAGCAGCTATGGAAGCGTTTGGTACGGATTCTTTAGAAGGAAAAGTGATTGCAGTCCAAGGTGTTGGTCACGTTGCCTACACACTTTGTAAACACCTTCACGAAGAAGGAGCTTCACTGATTGTTACAGATATTAACAAAGATGCAGTTCAGCGTGCGGTTGAAGATTTTGGTGCAAAAGCGGTAGAAATTGACGAGATCTATAGTGTGGATTGTGACATTTTTGCTCCATGTGCACTAGGTGCCATTATCAACGATGACACGATTTCTAAAATTAAAGCAAAAGTGGTAGCAGGTGCTGCAAATAACCAGCTTAAAGAAACTCGTCACGGAGATGCTCTTCACGAAATGGGTATTGTTTATGCTCCTGACTATGTTATTAACGCTGGAGGGGTAATTAACGTTGCGGATGAACTTAACGGATATAACCGTGACCGTGCGATGAAGAAAGTTGAAACGATTTATGACAACATCGCGAGTGTAATCGAAATCTCTAAACGAGATAATATTCCAACATACCTTGCAGCAGACCGTCTTGCTGAAGAGCGTATCGAACGCATGAGAAAATCAAGAAGTCAGTTTTTATTGAACGAAAGACACATTTTGTCTAACCGTACTCGCTAAGAGTTCATATCAATGGAGGTTTGAAACGTGCATCAAAAAGAATTTCGCATACTAGTGATTAATCCGGGCTCAACCTCTACCAAGATTGGTATATTCGACAACGAACGGCCTGTATTTGAAAAAACGATACGTCATGAAACAGAAACAATCCATCAGTTTGAGTCTGTCATTGATCAATATTCATTTAGAAAAGAAACCATTTTAGAAGCATTGGACTATGAAGGAATCAATATTTCAAAGTTAAGCTGTGTAGTTGGCCGCGGCGGTTTATTAAAACCAATCGAAGGTGGAACATACAGCGTTAATGAACCAATGTTAGAGGATTTAAAAACAGGTTACGCAGGTGAACATGCCTCTAATTTAGGTGGTATTCTTGCTTTTGAAATAGCAGAAGGGCTGAATATTCCTTCTTTCATCGTAGACCCGGTCGTTGTGGATGAAATGGATGAGATTGCTCGAATCTCAGGTGTTCCCGAAATAGAAAGAAAAAGTATATTTCATGCACTAAATCAGAAGGCTGTAGCAAGACGTGTTGCCAAGATGCTAGATAAATCCTATGAATCCCTCCGCCTAATCGTTGTTCACATGGGCGGAGGTATCACAGTAGGGATCCACAAAGATGGACGAGTGATCGATGTTAACAATGGACTTCATGGTGAAGGGCCTTTTTCACCAGAGCGGGCGGGTACCGTTCCAATTGGAGACCTTGTATCTTTGTGCTTCTCTGGTGAATATTACGCAGATGAGGTAATGAAAAAACTTGTTGGCCAAGGTGGACTTGTTGCCTATTTAGGAACAAACGATGCAAGAACAGTAGAAGAAAAAATTGAGAACGGTGATAAAAAAGCAGCACTCATTTATGATGCAATGGCTTACCAAGTTGCAAAAGAAATCGGTTCTGCCAGCACTGTTTTGCATGGACAAGTTGACGCGATTATTCTTACGGGTGGCCTTGCTTTTGGCAAGGAATTTGTTAAGAAGATAACAGATCGAGTTGAATGGATCTCTGACTGTATCATTCAACCAGGGGAGAATGAGCTTCAAGCGTTAGCAGAAGGTGGTCTTCGTGTATTAAGAGAAGAAGAAACAGCAAAGGTTTACCCGGGAGTAAAGACGATTGCTAGAGTGCCACTGGATTAAAAGACAGCAAAAGGAGATATGAGCGATGTCAAAAGATTTTGATTTGGTCATATTGGGCGGAGGAACAGGCGGCTATGTTGCCGCCATCCGAGCTGCTCAATTAGGAAAAACCGTAGCAGTTGTTGAAAAAGGAAAACTCGGAGGCACTTGCTTACATAGAGGGTGTATACCTAGTAAGGCATTATTAAGAAGTGCTGAAGTTTATAAAACGGCTAAAAAAGCTGCCGACTTTGGTGTGGAAATAGAAGGATTAGGTTTAAACTTTTCTAAGATGCAGGAACGCAAACAATCTATCGTAAACCAGCTTCACATGGGTGTACAAAGTTTGATGAAAAAAGGCAAGATTGAAGTTTACGAAGGTACAGGCAGAATTCTTGGACCATCGATTTTTTCTCCGATGCCTGGTACGATTTCCGTTGAGTTTAATGATGGAACAGAAAATGAAATTTTAATTCCGCAAAACGTGATCATTGCAACAGGTTCAAGACCTCGGTCACTTCCAGGTTTAGAAATTGACGGTAATTATGTTATGTCAAGTGATGAAGCGCTTGAAATGGAAGCATTACCGGCATCTATCATCATTGTTGGCGGCGGTGTTATCGGAATTGAGTGGGCATCCATGCTAAATGATCTTGGAGTCGAAGTTACCGTATTAGAATATGCAGACCGCATTGTTCCTACTGAAGACGAAGAGATCTCAAAAGAAGCGGCACGTGTTTTAAAGAAAAAAGGGATCAAACTCGTAACCAGCGCAAAAGTGCTTCCTGATTCGTTAGAAAAAGGTAACGGGGTTATGATTTCGGCCGAACATAAAGGTGAAACGAAACAATTCAGTGCTGAGAAGATGCTTGTATCTGTAGGACGTATGGCAAACACTGAAGGCATTGGAATTGAAAACACGGTCATTAAAGTTGAAAACGGATACATTCAAACGAACGAATTTTACCAGACTGCAGAAAGTCATATTTATGCAATTGGTGACGTGATTGGCGGACTTCAGCTTGCACATGTTGCTTCGCACGAAGGCATTACAGCTGTAGAGCACCTCTCTAACCTTAAACCTGAACCGATCAACTACGACAATATTTCTAAGTGCATCTATTCAAGTCCAGAGATGGCAAGTGTTGGTCTTACTGAAAAACAAGCGAAAGAACAAGGATATAATGTTAAAGTAGGAAAATTTCCATTTAAAGCAATCGGAAAAGCACTTGTGTATGGTGAAAGTGATGGATTTGTGAAGATTGTTGCTAATAAAGACAATGATGACCTTTTAGGTGTTCATATGATCGGTCCGCACGTAACAGATATGATTTCAGAAGCAGGATTAGCTAAGGTGCTTGATGCAACACCATGGGAGATCGCACACACGATTCATCCGCATCCATCACTCTCTGAAGTATATGGTGAAGCAGCATTAGCTGTTGAAGGAAAAGCGATTCATTTCTAAGGAGGTAAAACAAATGGCAGAAACACGTCACGAACAATTAGGTTTAACAAATGAAGATGTTATCCATATGTTTAAAACAATGCTTTTAGCTAGAAAAATTGACGAGCGTATGTGGCTATTAAACCGTGCAGGTAAAATTCCTTTCGTTATCTCATGTCAAGGCCAGGAAGCTGCACAAGTTGGTGCAGCTATGGCGCTAGATAATGAAAAAGACTTTGTCTTGCCATACTACCGTGATATGGGTGTTGTACTTCAATTCGGTATGACAGCAAAAGATTTGATGCTATCAGGATTTGCAAAAGCTGAAGATCCAAACAGTGGCGGCCGTCAAATGCCAGGGCACTTCGGGTCTAAGAAGCTTCGTATTGTAACTGGCTCTTCTCCGGTTACAACGCAAGTTCCTCACGCTGTAGGTATTGCTCTTGGCGGTAGAATGGAAGGGAAAGATCTTGTTACGTTTACTACGTTTGGTGAAGGTTCTTCTAACCAAGGAGATTTTCATGAGGGTGCTAACTTTGCTTCTGTTCATAAGCTGCCTGTTATCTTTATGTGCGAAAACAACAAGTATGCAATCTCCGTTCCAATCTCTAAGCAGCTGGCGTGTGTAAATGTATCTGATCGTGCCATCGGTTATGGTATGCCTGGTGTGACGGTTGATGGAAATGATCCTCTAGCTGTTTATGAAGCAGTTAAAGAAGCGGCTGATCGCGGAAGACGCGGTGAAGGCCCGACATTAATTGAAACAGTAGCTTATCGTTTGACGCCTCACTCTTCTGATGATGATGATCGTGCTTACAGAACGCGTGAAGAAGTTGAAGAAGCGAAGGCAAAAGATCCGATCCATACATTTGCAGCATACTTGAAAGAACATGGTATTTTAACTGAGGAATTAGAAAAACAGATATTTGATGACATTCAAAAAGAAGTGGATGAAGCTACAGAATATGCAGAGAACGCAAAATACGCTGATCCTGAGAGCGCACTTCTTCATGTATACGCAGAGTAAAGGGGGAAAACGAGATGCCGGTAATTTCTTATATTGATGCTGTTACTCAAGCAATCCGCGAAGAGATGCAGCGTGATAAACGAGTTTTTGTTGTAGGCGAAGATGTTGGTGTTCGCGGAGGTGTTTTCCGTGCAACGACTGGATTGATTGAAGAATTCGGAGAACAGCGAGTAATTGATGCGCCGCTTGCAGAATCTGCAATTGCTGGTGTAGGGATCGGTGCAGCTATGTATGGTATGAGGCCGATCGCTGAGATGCAGTTTGCTGATTTTATTATGCCAGCAGTAAACCAGATTGTTTCAGAGGCAGCCAAGATTCGTTATCGTTCAAACAATGATTGGTCATGTCCGATTACAATTCGTGCTCCTTATGGCGGTGGTGTACATGGTGCGTTATATCACTCTCAATCCGTTGAAGCATTGTTTGCTAATGTACCGGGATTAAAGATTGTTATGCCTTCAACTCCTTATGATGTTAAAGGACTTTTAAAGGCAGCGATCCGTGATGAAGATCCAGTACTTTTCTTTGAACATAAGCGGGCTTACCGTTTAATTAAAGGCGAAGTACCAGAAGAAGAGTATGTATTACCAATCGGAAAAGCAGATGTAAAACGTGAAGGTGATGACATAACCGTTATTACATACGGACTTTGTGTACACTTTGCTCTTCAAGCGGCTGAAAAGTTAGAGAAAGACGGTATCTCAGCTCATATACTTGATCTTCGTACGGTATATCCGCTTGATAAAGAAGCAATTATTGAAGCAGCTTCCAAAACAGGTAAAGTGCTTCTCGTTACGGAGGACAACAAAGAAGGAAGCATCATGAGTGAAGTTTCAGCAATTATTGCTGAAAATTGCTTGTTTGAATTAGATGCACCTGTTCAACGCTTAGCAGGTCCAGATGTACCGGCAATGCCTTATGCACCTACAATGGAAAAGCATTTTATGGTGAATCCTGACAAAGTAGAAAAAGCCATGAGAGATCTTGCGGCATTTTAACAATAGGAGGGGACTTTAATGGCTACAGAAAAAATTACAATGCCTCAGTTAGGGGAAAGTGTAACTGAGGGGACGATCAGTAAATGGCTTGTACAGCCTGGAGACACGGTAAAAAAATATGATCCGCTTGCTGAAGTTATGACTGATAAAGTAAACGCAGAAGTTCCATCATCTTTCAGCGGAACAATCAAAGAATTAGTAGCTGGTGAAGGCGATACACTTTCTGTTGGTGAGCTGATCTGTTATATCGATACAGAAGGAGAAGGCGGGGGAAGTGCACCTGCTGCTTCATCTTCAAACGAAGAAAAAGTTGCAGAAGCTGCTCCAGCACCTTCAGCATCTTCAAGTACGAGTGCTGCGAAGCCAGCGGCAAACGTCGATCGAGCGGCGAGAGGACGTTTTTCACCTGCAGTAGTTCGAATGGCATCTGAACATGGCATCGATCTAGACCAAGTAGAGGGATCAGGACAAAGCGGAAGAATCACTCGTAAAGATCTACAGAAAATCATTGATTCCGGTCAGATTCCTACGAAAGATAACAAGCCAGCTACAGAAGATGTTTCTGCAGCACCTGTTTCATCTGCTCCTCAAGTCACGGCTCAACCACAATCATCAGCTCCATTAAAACCGGTAGCTATTGACACTATGCCTGGTGATATTGAAATTCCGGTATCGGGTATTCGCAAAGCGATCGCTCAAAACATGGTCCGTTCAAAGCACGAAGCACCTCATGCTTGGACAATGGTAGAAGTAGATGTAACAAACTTAGTAGAATATCGTAACTCAGTAAAAGGTGATTTTAAAACAAAAGAAGGCTACAACCTTACGTTCTTGCCTTTCTTTATCAAGGCTGTTGTAGAATCACTTAAAGAATTCCCACAGATTAACTCCATGTGGGCAGGTGATAAGATTATTCAGAAAAAGGACATCAACATCTCAATTGCTGTTGCAACTGATGATGCACTATATGTTCCAGTCATCAAACATGCGGACGAAAAGTCTATCAAGGGAATCGCACGCGATGTGAAAGAACTAGCTGATAAAGTAAGAACGAATAAATTAGCTGGTGATGACATGAAAGGCGGAACGTTCACCGTAAATAACACAGGTTCTTTCGGATCTGTGATGTCTACGCCGATCATCAACTATCCGCAAGCTGCTATCCTTTCTGTAGAATCGATCGTGAAGCGCCCGGTTGTAATGAACAATGGTATGATTGCTGTACGAGATATGGTTAACCTTTGTCTTTCTCTTGATCATCGCGTTCTTGATGGTCTCGTATGCGGTCGCTTCTTAGCTGCAGTTAAAGCACGTTTAGAGAGTATGACAAAAGATAACACATCCATTTATTAAAAAAATACTTTTTTTAGGTTTATACGGGTTTTATTCGGGGTAGAGATAACTATCAACACCTCCAAACCCCATAACCCCCTAAGAAAAATGCCGTATATGTTACGGCATTTTTCTTTTTTATCTGTCCATAATTGAGTACAATAAGAAAGAAAGGAGCTGAATACAAATGAACTTTCAATTTAATCTTTTTAATGATGTAGTAGAAACGGCTCGTAAAGAAATGGTAGAGGCTGGCTATACACAACTTTTCAAACCAGAAGATGTTGAAGAAGCTTTTCGTAAAGAAGGTACAACACTTGTCATGATCAATTCCGTATGTGGCTGTGCTGGAGGAATCGCACGTCCTTCGGCTTCATATTCAGTAAAACAAGATGTACGTCCAGATCATCTCGTTACGGTATTTGCCGGACAAGATAAGGAAGCTACAGAGACAGCGCGTTCGTATTTCACTGGCTATCCGCCATCATCCCCATCATTTGCCTTATTAAAAGATGGAGAGATACAAATGATGGTCGAACGTCATGAGATTGAAGGCCACGAACCGATGGAAGTTGTTAATAAGTTAAGAAGTGCTTTTGAAACTTATTGTAAGTAGGAAAATTGTTAAGCTGGCTCAATTTTGAGCCAGCTTTTTTTTCAGAACATAAAAATGTAAGTGAATCCTGAGAATTATGAGCGTTCTCAGAGATTTATGAGCGTTCGTGAAGATTTATGAACGTTCGCGAAGATTTATGAGCGTGAGCGTTCGCGAAGACTTACGCTTGCTCAACATCTTGGCTTAATTCCTTTTTTCACAGCCCATACGTGTGACGAATGAAATAATATCTTTTCTGCCTCATCAATTTCCATCCACACAAGTTCATGATCTTCTTCTACGGGCTTTTTTACATATTCTCCAAAATTTCCTGTATAAAAATACCCCTTATTCATTATGTATTCTCCCTGACGGCTTTTAAAAAATTGCTGAGCTTCACCTATGAATCGATCAGAACTAAATGAATAACCAGTTTCCTCTATACATTCTCTTTTTAAACAAGCTATATGTTTTTCTCCAATTCTTAAGCCTCCACCAGGTAAAAAGCCCTTCCCATTCTGAACGATAATTGCTGCCTTCTCTTCTTCATCTAGGACCACTGCATAAACTGCATCTCGCTCTCTATAAACCACTCCATTTATTTTCTCGCCGAATTGCATGTGATAAGCTCCTTTTGTTTGATCCTTTGATTGAATAAAAATACATTCAGAATTATTAAAATACTTAAATCCGCTCGTTTATGTGTTAATATTCATTTTAACGAATAAATATTAATTATATATACAGGGGGATTTACAAATGAAACGTAATCTTTTAGTCATTTATTTTACCATAGTGCTTGCCATGTTAGCTGGATGTGGCGCAGTTGAAGATAAAAGTTCTTCAAATACAGGCAGTGAATCATCAGAAAAAACGTTAGTGATGGCTACTTCAGCTGATTATCCGCCATATGAGTTTGTAGAAACAGCTAAAGGCGGGGACATTGTTGGTTTTGATATTGATGTAGCTTACCACATTGCAAAACAATTAGGATACAAGATTGAAATTAAAGACATGGACTTTAACGGTTTGATTCCAGCATTAGACAGCGGAAAAGCTGACTTTGTTATTGCTGGTATGACACCAAACGAAGAACGAAAGAAAACGGTAGATTTTTCAGATGAATATTATGCAGCTCAGCAATTAATCGTTACAAAAGATAAATCCATTCAATCTGTTGAAGATCTAGAAGGTAAGAAACTTGGTGTTCAGTTAGCATCTATTCAAGAGAAAGAAGCGGACAAGCTTTTAAAGAAACACACATTTGAAGTGGTGCAAAGAAACAAAGTAACTGAGTTGGTACAAGAGATGAAGTCAAATCGTGTTGATGCCGCAATCATTGAAGATGCTGTAGCCTATGAATTTTTAAAGAAGAACAAAGAACTAACTTCATTTGCGCTGCCAGAGTCTGATGCTGCAGGTTCTGCCATCGCGTTTCCAAAGGAAAGTGAACTGACAGAGAAGTTCAACAAAGAGTTAAAGAAGATGAAAGAAGACGGAACATTGGATAAGCTTGTTGAAAAATGGTTCGGTGTGAAAAAACAGTAAGGAAAGAGAGTGGTAGGCATGAACTTGGATTTCGCCCAGCTCGTGCCTTCTATTCCGTACATTCTATACGGAATATGGGTTACGTTGCAGTTCGTGGCAGTATCGTTAGTGTTTGGATTTTTGTGGGGAACAGTGCTTTCCCTTTTTAAAATAGGTAAAATCACAATATTAAGATGGTTTGCAGATGCATACACGTCAGTGTTCAGAGGTACACCATTAATTCTGCAGATGCTGATCATTTATTATGCGATCCCGCAGCTGACAGGCGTGGATATTGGAGCATTTGCTGCAGGTGTTCTGACATTCGGACTAAATTCAGCCGCATATGTTTCAGAAATTATACGTGCTGGTATTAATGCTGTTGATAAAGGTCAAAAAGAAGCAGCGATGGCCTTAGGAGTACCGTATCGCACGATGATGTTAAAAATTATACTTCCTCAAGCGTTTAAGAATATTTTGCCAGCTCTTATGAACGAGTTTATTACACTGACGAAAGAATCAGCGATTGTTTCCGTTATCGGTGCGCTTGATATTATGAGACGAGCACAGATCGTCGGTGCAAGCAATTATCGCTTTTTTGAACCGCTTTTATTAGCTGGTATAATCTATTATCTGCTGGTTATGCTGTTGACACTCGCAGGACGTGTTATGGAGAGGAGGCTTGCAAAAAGTGATTGATGTCCAAGGATTAAGAAAAAGTTTTGGCAGCAACGAAGTTTTAAAAGGCATCTCAACAACGATAAAAAAAGGGGAAGTTATCGCTGTAATCGGTCCGTCCGGTTCAGGGAAATCTACGTTCCTCCGTTGTATCAATCTGCTCGAATCTCACGATGAAGGCTCTATTAAGTTACAAGAAAAAGACATAAGATCAATCGAACTTCATCTACGTAAAAAGGTAGGGATGGTGTTTCAGCATTTCAATCTTTTTCCGCATCTAACCGTGCTAGAGAATGTCACATTTGCTCCTCAACAAGTTTTGAAGGTATCGAAAAGTGAAAGTGAAAAAGATGCTTTAGATCTGCTTAGCACTGTAGGTCTTAGTGACAAAGCAAACAGCTATCCATCTAACCTTTCTGGCGGACAAAAGCAGCGTGTTGCTATCGCAAGAGCACTAGCTATGAAGCCAGAAGTCATGCTATTTGACGAACCCACTTCTGCACTGGATCCAGAGATGGTAAAAGAGGTACTTCAAGTTATGAAGAATTTAGTGAAGCTTGGAATGACGATGGTCATCGTTACGCATGAAATGGGGTTTGCTAAAGAAGTAGCAGATCGAGTGCTGTTCATGGACGATGGGAAGCTGGTGGAGGACGAAGAGCCAGTGGTTTTCTTTGGAAGTCCTAAAACGGAAAGGGCAAAAGCGTTTTTAGAAAAAGTATTATAATGGTTTACGAGGACTTCTTATGTGGAGTCCTTTTTTAGTTGAGAAATCCTAAGTAAAGTATGGCATAATGGGATAAAATGCGGAAAGAAAATCGAAAGAAGGCTTACTATCTTATGAAATTTACGATTGGTTACCGGACGTTAAAAACCGCTATAGGCGCTGGACTGGCGATTGCGATCGCGGAATGGCTGAAGCTCGACTTTTTTACGTCTGCGGGAATCCTAACGATTCTATGTATCAAGATTACGAAGAAACGATCCATTATCAGCTCTTGGGAACGTTTTGCGGCATGTTTGCTTGGTATCGTTTTTGCTGCCCTCATCTTCTCACTAGTCGGCTACCATTTTTACGCTTTGACCATTTTGTTACTACTGTTCATTCCAACACTCGTATCACTAAATCTAAAAGAAGGGATTATTACGTCTTCTGTTATCATTCTTCATTTATATACCCTTCAAAAGATCTCATGGGATATCGTACTTAACGAGTTTAGTCTTATTGCGATTGGAATCGGCATGGGACTTGTTATGAACTTGTATATGCCATCAATGGAAAAGACTCTGTTACATATGCAAAAAGAACTTGAGAAAAGATATAAAGTGATTTTTCGTGAGTTTCATCTTTATCTTTCTCATGATAAGCACGAGTGGGACGGGAAAGAGATTACAGAATGTGCTGATATTATCTCAAACGCTAAAAGTATCGCTTTTCGTGACGTTGAAAACCATTTTCTTCGTTATGAAAACCAATATTACCATTATTTTAAAATGAGAGAAAAACAGTTTGAAATCATACAGAGGATGCTTCCGATTATCTCTTCCATCGATAAAACCTATGTTCAATGCGAAAGATTAGGCGAGTTTTTTGAGCGGTTGGGAGCGGCAGTCCATCCTGGAAATACAGCTGTACTGTTTCTAGATGAACTCGAAAAAATGAGACAAGATTTCAGAGAGATGCATCTTCCAAAAGACCGAGAAGAATTCGAGACTCGCTCTAAGCTGTATCAGCTTCTACAGGATATTGATGATTACTTAGTGATTAAAAGTAAATTTAAAAAATAAAAGAAATCCAACTCATGACTCACCCTCCATTAACAAATACTAAGTAAAAAATGACAGGGTGATAAAGGATGGTAAAACTAAGTATTGCTTTTATCTTGTTATTTTCACCATTATGGCCAATAGGAAATGCAGAAAAACTTGGAGACCCTTATGTGATTGTTAACAAAACATCGAACCGTCTTGCTTTAATTGAAGAAGGAAAAATAAAAGAAGTTTATAAAGTGGCAACAGGAAAGTCCAAAGAGCTAACACCAGAAGGAGAGTTTACGGTAACCGTAAAAGCGATAGATCCTTACTATCGCAAAAAAGACATTCCTGGTGGCGATAAGACGAATCCGCTCGGATCGCGATGGATCGGCTTTGATGCTCAAAATACAGACGGACGTACTTTCGGAGTTCATGGAAATAACAATCCAGCAGCCATTGGAAGATTTGTTACAGCGGGATGCATAAGGATGTATGAAAAAGATGTTCAGGAACTTTATAGACTATTAAAGATAGGTACGAAGATAAAAGTGATTCAATCTCATAAAAGCTTTGAAGACTTGATTAATTAAATAAGGAACGTAAAACCCCCGGCCTGGTGACTGGGGGTTTTCATGTTTTTTATAAAAAGAAAGCGACCCCTGTTAAAAGACTGCTTACAACTAACGAGATAATCATAATATAAACCACAGTTTTCATCATTTTTTGAGACACATTCATTACCTCCTATAACTTTTCCACCATAATTGTAACGTGTTTAAGTAAGAGAAACAAGAATGGCCAGAATGTCTTTCCGCATTTTTCGTCGAAAATTTGCTTATTCAAGCAGGAAAAAGCGCTTACAAAACGAAAGATGTTATGTTGAGAATATTTTTCTTTGTTAACAGGAGGCCTCTAATGGATAAACAACAGCGAATAAAAGACTGGCAAGAAAAAACAGAGCAATCAATGAATAGATTTCCAGAGCGAAAAGAAAGATTTCATACCTCATCAGATATAGAAATAGAAAGACTATATGGTCCAGAAGAAGAGCGTTATCAGATGGATACG
Organism: Fictibacillus phosphorivorans; assembly: GCF_001619875.1. Taxonomy (GTDB): domain Bacteria; phylum Bacillota; class Bacilli; order Bacillales; family Fictibacillaceae; genus Fictibacillus; species Fictibacillus phosphorivorans_B. The sequence goes on along the minus strand of NZ_LRFC01000023.1, from coordinate 638,526 downwards.
TTAGGATTGCCAGGAGAGTATCCATTTACGCGAGGATCTCAATCAACGATGTATCGTTCTAAATTTTGGACGATGAGACAATACGCTGGGTTTGGTTCTGCTGAAGAGACGAATAAGCGTTTTCGTTATTTGCTAGATCAAGGACAGACGGGTCTTTCAGTTGCATTCGATCTTCCTACTCAGATCGGATATGACTCTGATCATCTAATGGCTCGCGGTGAAGTAGGAAAAGTAGGAGTGGCTATCGATTCGATTGAAGACATGGAGGCGCTCTTAAAGGACATTCCGCTAGATAAAGTAAGTACATCTATGACAATTAACGCACCTGCTTCTGTCTTACTTGCTATGTATATTGCTGTTGCGGAAAAGCAAGGCGTGAGTTCTGATAAACTTTCAGGCACGATACAGAATGATATTTTAAAAGAGTACATTGCACGAGGTACATACATTTTTCCTCCAAAGCCATCCATGCGTTTAATTACCGATATCTTTGGCTATTGCCAGGAAAATGTTCCGAAATGGAACACGATCAGTATCTCTGGTTACCACATACGAGAAGCGGGTTCTAACGCGGCGCAAGAGCTTGCATTTACGATTGCTAACGGACTGGCATATGTAGATGCAGCGATAGATGCTGGATTGAACATTGATGACTTTGCACCGCGTTTAGCGTTTTTCTTTAATGCTCATAATCAATTCTTTGAGGAAGTCGCAAAATTTCGAGCAGCAAGAAGAATGTGGGCGAAGCTTATGAAAGAACAGTACGGTGCAAAAAATCCAAAATCATGGCAGCTCCGTTTTCATACGCAGACAGGGGGATCAACCCTGACTGCACAGCAGCCGGATAATAATATCGTACGTGTTACAACTCAAGCTCTTTCTGCTGTTCTAGGAGGAACGCAAAGTCTTCACACCAATTCCAGAGATGAAGCACTCGCACTCCCAACGGAAGATTCTGCAAGAATTGCACTTCGTACTCAGCAGATTCTCGCTCATGAAACGGGTGTGGCTGATACAGTAGATCCTCTTGCTGGGTCCTATTATGTAGAACATTTAACGGATGAATTGGAACGAAAAGCAAATGAATATATAGATAAGATTAAACAGATGGGTGGAGCTGTTTCTGCGGTTGAACAAGGCTACATGCAGCGTGAAATTCATCATACGTCTTATGAAACACAAAAGAAGATTGAAAATGGTCAAGAAATCATCGTGGGGATGAATAAGTTTACGATTGAGAACGAACCACAGCCAGAACTATTGAGAGTAGATCCTGCGCTAGGTGAAAAACAGAAAGAAAAGCTGCAAAAATTAAAAGCTAAGAGAGATCAAAACCGAGTGAGCGCTCAGTTGGAAATGCTGCGTTCTGCTGCAAAAGGTAAAGATAACTTAATGCCGATCATCGTTGAGTGTGTTAAATCATACTGTACGATTGGTGAGATTTGCGGTGTTTTGAGAGAAGAATTTGGAGAGTACACAGGCGCCTAAGACGAAAGAGGAGTGGAGAGAGATGACGAAAACAATACGTGTTCTTATAGCAAAACCAGGATTGGATGGCCATGATCGAGGAGCTCTAGTCATTTCACAAGCCTTAAGGGATTATGGTATGGAAGTGATTTACACAGGGTTAAGACAGACACCTGAACAGATTGCAGCAGCTGCTGTTCAAGAAGATGTGGATGCGATCGGTCTGTCTTGCCTTTCAGGAGCTCATAATGAACTGTTTCCAGAAGTAATGCGCCTTCTTCATGAAAAAGGCGCTGATGATATTATTGTAGTTGGTGGTGGAGTCATTCCTTGGGAGGATATTCCGTTCCTAGAATCGAAGGGCATTCAAAAAGTGTTTACACCTGGAACGCCAACGATTGAAACAGCTAAATTTATCGAGCAAGCTGTTTTTGAACGTGATGGTATCACTGAAAAAGCAGCAGCGGTTGCACCTGAGCGTATTGACCATATAGGGATTGCAGTTCAATCTCTGGATGAGACTCTGCCTTTTTATGTGAATGTTCTCGGTCTGACACTTGAGGCTGTAGAAGAGGTGCCTTCTCAAAAAGTAAAAGTGGCTTTTATTAAAATTGGAGAAACAAGGCTTGAGCTGCTAGAACCTTTGTCTCCTGATAGTCCTGTAGCACAATTTATTGAAAAGAGAGGACAAGGGGTACACCACGTTGCGTTAGGTGTGACAAATATTCAAGAACGTATTCATGATATGAAAGCAAACGGACTTAAGATGATTCATGATACAGCCGTTCCGGGAGCTGGCGGAGCTTCCGTTGCTTTTATTCATCCTTCTTCCACCCATAAAGTGCTATTTGAGCTTTGTGAAAAGACAAAAAATAAGGAGGAAGCGCAATAAATGGACATCTATGACAAAATTAATGAGCTATATGAAAAGAAGACAGAGATCGAGCTAGGCGGTGGAGATGACCGAATTGATAAACAGCATGAGAGAGGGAAATTGACTGCAAGAGAGCGGATAGATCTTCTATTAGACGAAGGAACGTTCGTAGAACTAAATCCTTTTATGGAACATCGCTCTCACGATTTCGGTCTTTCCGGAATGAAAGCTCCTGGAGAGGGTGTAGTGACGGGATACGGCAAGATCCATGGGCGTCCTGTTTACCTGTTTGCACAAGATTTCACCGTATTCGGCGGTGCACTGGGTGAGATGCATGCAAAGAAAATTGCATCTGTTATGGATTTGGCTGCTAAGAACGGAACACCCTTTATCGGTCTAAACGATTCAGGCGGAGCACGTATTCAAGAAGGTGTTATGTCGTTGGATGGCTATGGTCACATCTTTTATAGAAACAGCATCTATTCGGGTGTGATTCCCCAAATATCCGTAATTATGGGACCGTGTGCAGGTGGAGCGGTCTACTCACCAGCTATTACGGATTTTGTTTTCATGGTTGAAAAAACGAGCCAGATGTTTATAACTGGGCCAAAAGTGATCGAAACCGTTACGGGTGAGAAGATTTCATCAGAAGATTTAGGTGGTGCAGAAGTTCATGCTTCGCGAAGTGGTAATGCACATTTCACAGCGCCAACTGAATCTGAAGTTTTAGAAGAAGTTAGAAGGTTAATCTCTTACCTTCCGCAGAATAATAAAGAGAAGACACCTGTACTTCCATGGGGAGATGAAAAAGACGACCGTCCAGACCTTACGGAGATTATTCCCTTTGATTCAACAAGACCTTATGACGTTAGAACAGTTATAAATGAAGTTGTAGATAAAGATTCCTTTATGGAAGTTCATGCTCAATTTGCAAGAAATATCGTTGTAGGTTTTGCAAGAATTAAGGGTGAAGTGATAGGATTAGTATGTAATCAGCCTAAAGTCATGGCTGGGGGACTGGATATTGATTCTTCGGATAAAGCATCTCGGTTTATCCGTCTATGTGATTCGTTTAATATTCCGATCATAACATTTGAAGATGTAACTGGATTTTTCCCTGGGGTCAAACAAGAGCACGGTGGAATTATCCGTCATGGAGCAAAAATTCTTTATGCTTATTCGGAAGCAACTGTTCCCAAAATAACAATTATTCTTCGTAAAGCCTATGGTGGTGCTTATGTAGCGCTCAACAGTAAATCGATTGGTGCTGATTTAGTGTTTGCATGGCCGAACGCAGAAATTGCTGTGATGGGACCTCAAGGTGCTGCTAATATTATCTTTGCGAAGGAGATTGAACGAAGCGAAGATCCTGAAGCGACTAGAGCAGCAAAAATAGAAGAGTACCGCACGAAATTTGCAAATCCTTACATCGCTGCTGCAAATGGCATGGTCGATGATGTGATTGATCCACGAGAAACAAGAATCAAGTGTATTCAAGCGCTAGACATGCTGCGCAACAAGAATGAAGACAGACCTTACAAAAAGCATGGAAATATACCACTATAAGAAGCGAGGGAATACATAATGGTAAATGCAGACCGCTTGTTAAACGAATTTTTAGAGCTCGTTCAGATTGATTCTGAAACAAGAAATGAAAAGGAAATATCAATCGTACTTAAAAAGAAATTTGAAGAGCTTGGTGTCGAAGTGTATGAAGACGATGCAGAACAAAAGACAGACCACGCTGCAGGAAACTTGATCTGTACACTAAAAGGAAACAAAGAAGATGTAGATACAATCTATTTCACCTCTCATATGGATACGGTTACTCCTGGTAATGGGGTTAAACCATCCATTAAAGATGGTTATGTTGTGACAGATGGAACCACTATTTTAGGTGCTGATGATAAAGCGGGACTAGCAGCAATGTTTGAAGCGATTAAAGTACTGAAGGAACAAAACCTAAACCATGGTGATATTCAGTTTATTATTACAGTTGGTGAAGAGTCGGGCTTAGTTGGCGCGAAGGCTATGGATGCGTCTAAGATTACAGCAAAGTACGGTTTTGCCTTAGATAGTGACGGACCTGTAGGAGATATCATCGTTGCCGCTCCAACACAAGCAAAAGTTCGAGCGACAATCTATGGAAAGTCAGCTCATGCAGGTGTAGCTCCTGAAAAAGGTGTGTCAGCTATTACGATCGCGGCTAAAGCGATTGCTCGAATGCCTCTTGGCAGAATTGATGAGGAAACAACGGCAAACATCGGACATTTCCATGGCGGAGGAACGGGTGAGCAAACAAACATCGTTTGTGATACGGTATTTGTATTAGCTGAAGCTCGTTCATTAATTCATGAAAAAATGGAAGCTCAAACAGCTAAAATGAAAGAAGCCTATGAATCCGCAGCGGCTGAACTTGGCGGGCGTGCTGATGTTAAAATTGAAGTGATGTACCCTGGATTTAAATTTGGTGATGGAGATCACGTTGTTGAGATCGCGAAGAAGGCAGCGGAAAAAATCGGACGTCCACACAGACTTCTCCATAGCGGTGGCGGAAGTGATGCGAATATTATCGCAGGTCATGGTATTCCAACAGTTAATTTAGCTGTAGGTTATGAAGAGATTCATACAACAAACGAAAGAATGCCTATAGAAGAGCTGACGAAAACAGCAGAGATGGTACTTGCTGTTATAGATGTGGCAGCTAGCGAATGATCATTTATGACGAAACTTGGCGAAATTTCGCCAAGTTTTTTGTGCTTATCTAGGACATGTTGCCTGTTTTCGTTGCTCATATTAATAAATTTTCACATAAAAGTTGACATGGCATTTATGATTTATGTAAGATGTTTTTATCATGTAAAAGAAAATATTGGTAATTTAAGAAATCTTATTTCGGGGGAGGAAATGGGATGAGTCAATTATCGGACATGCATATGATGGTTAATTATATGCGTGGTGTGTATAAAGTCTTAGAGGAAGATTGGCAGAAATCAGCAAAAGCGATTGGATTAACCCAAGCAGAACAGCATATTTTATGGATTGTATCTCTCGAAGAAGATATTACGATCTCTAAGATCGCTTACTATGGTTTGTGGGATGTATCAACCGTTATGCAGGTAATAAAACGGTTAAAGGACAAAGGTTTAGTCAGATTAGAGAAAAAGAATGAAGACCGTCGTATATCCTATGTGTACTTAACTGAAGAAGGCTGGAAAAAACATAAAGAGTCTACAAGTTTTAACTGCCAAATATACGGATTCCTTCAAAAATGGTTGGAAGACGGAGACAAGCGAGAATTTTATCGTGAGCTTATTCAATTACATAAAGATTTAAATAAACATTTTCATGGTGAAGAATTTGTAGATTGGGTAGAAGATACTGGGAAGAGGCTTCATGAGGCAAGGTAGATACCTTGTCTTTTTCTTTTGTTTTTAAAGCTTGTTCGCTAACATATACTAATAGGAATAGTCTATTTAAAAGGAGTGTTCATGTGTATCAGTCACCTGTGACTAAAAGAAAAATCATCTTTCATGTTGACATGAACAGCTTCTATGCTTCTGTAGAAATGGCCGAGAACCCTGAACTTCAAGGAAAGCCCGTTGCTGTAGCCGGAAACGTGGAAGAACGTAAAGGTATAATTGTAACTTGCAGCTATGAAGCGAGGGAGAGAGGAGTAAGAACCACGATGCCTCTTTGGCAAGCGAGAAAGCTTTGCCCAAATCTTGTTGTCGTTCCACCTGACTTTGAAACATACAAATTATATTCATCACGCATGTTTCATCTTTTACAAGAATATACAGAATGGGTGGAGCCTGTTTCCATCGATGAAGGCTATATGGACGTGACAGACTGCAAAAATCCGCTGGAAATGGCAAAAGAGATTCAGACAAGATTGCTGAACGAGCTGCACTTACCTTGCTCCATAGGTATTGGACCTAATAAATTTTTAGCAAAGACAGCCTCAGATATGAAAAAACCACTTGGTATTACTGTTCTCCGAAAAAGAGATCTTGCGGAGAAGCTATGGCCTCTGCAAGTAGGTGAAATGCACGGAATCGGAAAGAAAACAGAGGAAAAGTTGAATAAATACGGAATTTTTACGGTTAAAGATTTAGCAGAAGCGATTGATTATGAGTTAAAGCACCGTTTTGGTATCAATGGAATCAAAATGAAAGAAAGAGCAAATGGCATCGATTCCCGTCCTGTAGACCCTAGTTCTGCTAGTGATTATCGCTCGATTGGGAGTTCTACAACATTAAGTGAAGATCTTATTTCTGTAACAGAAGCAGATGCTGTATTTAAAAGATTAGCAGCTAAAGTATCAACCCGGTTAAAAACAAAGGGGTATGTAGCGTTAACGCTAGCAATCACCATTCGATACAGTGACAGAAAAACGATCACAAGAAGTCAGATGCTTCCGAATGCTACCCAACATACAGCTGACATACAAAAAACAGCTCTCGATCTCTTTCGCCGTCACTGGAATCATGATCCAGTACGTCTTTTGGGTATTACTGCTACAGAAGTAGTCGAAAAGGAACATGCCACCTATCAGCTTGATCTATTTTCTGTAGAAAAGAACGAAAAAGATGCATTGCTTCATGACGTTTTATCATCGATCGAAAGAAAACATGGCGAAGGGATTATTAAACGGGGAAATAAGTAAGTAGCAGGAGCTGAAAATACCATGATTGCTAATAGAAGCGTGATTAAAACAGTTATTGTAACTGCTGTTTGTCTTAGCCTTTTCATTATGTTTGCCCTTATTTATAAACAGTCCATAGTCGAAATCGTTGATGTTTGGGTGATGAAAAACATTTCTGATATCCACAAACCTGTTTTCATTAACATTTTTACCTTTTTCACAACTGTTGCTTCAAGGCCTTATCAGTTTGCGATCTTTATTTTTTTTACTGTAATCTGGCTTTTTGGCGAAAAAAAATGGATAGAGCCACTTGTTTTAGGTATCTGCCTATTTGGAATACGATACGAAAATCATTTGTTTAAGAATTGGTTTGAGAGAGATAGACCTTTATATGATCGTGTCATTGAAATTACGGGGTATAGTTTTCCGAGTGGCCATGCTATGATTTCTATCGCATTTTTTGGCTTGCTTTCTTATCTGTTAGTTCAAAACTATGCATTTCTTCGCTCATATAGAAAGTATATTTATTTACTTACCGCTCTTTTTGTTGGATCAGTTGGCTTTAGCAGAGTTTATTTAGGTGTTCACTATCCAACAGATGTTCTTGGCGGATTTGCCGCTGGAGGAACATGGCTTCTTTTATGTGTTTTGCTGTATAAGTGGCTCGTTGGCATTGTTGAAAGAAGAGCTTATTGATAGGATATTCATTCGAGGAAGATCAACCACAATCACATAAAAACTGCACCTCATCACATAAAAAATAAACCCCATCACATAAAAAACGAACTACATCACATAAAAAATGAATATCATCACATAAAAATAGTCAATCACCCCTATATAAAACAAAAACTGGCTCTATCAGAAGAGCCAGTTTCCTCTATGCGCGTTACCAGCCGCGCTCATATTGTTTTGGACTTTGAATGTCTGTTCCAAGGTCTTGTGCCGCTGATCTTGGCCAGTACGGGTTCTTTAGGAACTCTCTTCCGATAAAAATAAGGTCAGCACGATTATTCTGCAGAATCTCTTCTGCTTGGATGCCTGTCGTTATCAAACCTACAGCAGCAGTAGCCATGTCTGCTTCGTTTTTAATTTTGTCCGCAAAAGGAACTTGATAGCCAGGGAACGTGTTAATCTTTGCAGGCACAACAGCTCCTGAACTGCAGTCAACAAGGTCAACGCCATCTTCCTTCATCCACTTCGCATAGGTTACGAAATCTTCTGGGGTATTTCCTTCTGGGTGATAATCATTTGCAGATATCCGAACAAATAATGGACCATCCCACTCTAGTCTCATTGCAGCGATGATTTCTTGTAGAAACCGATAACGATTTTCCTGATTGCCTCCATAAGAATCGTTTCTTTTATTCGATAGAGGTGAAAGGAATTCATTAATCAGGTAGCCGTGCGCCCCGTGGATCTCGAGGACATCAAAGCCTGCTGTTTTCGCTCTTTTTGCAGCATCTCTAAATTGATTCACTGTTTCCTCAATCTGCTGCAGTGTCATTTCTTCAGGTGTTTTCATTTTATCTGAAAAAGCTATGGCAGATGGGGCGATGATCGTTCCATCAATCATTGCCTTGCGTCCAGCATGTGCTATTTGAATAGCGGCTTTTGAACCATTGTCATGAATCGATTTCACGAGCTGAGACAAGCCTTCTACATGGCTGTCATCCCAGATCCCTAAGTCTTCCGGGCTTATTCGCCCTTGAGGACTTACTGATGTTGCTTCTGTCATGATCAATCCTGTTTGGCCGATCGCTCTTGATGTGTAATGAGTAATATGCCATGGCGTTACGATCCCATCTTGATCGAAACAAGAATACATACACATAGGAGACATAACGATACGGTTTTTTAACGTAACATTTCGAATCGTTAACGGTTGAAACAATAACGGTTGAATAATAAACAACTCCTTTTATCCTTTTAGCGCAGTAATAATTAATCGCCTTTTCACGTTCATTGTAATTCGTTTTACCACCAATTTTGAAGAAATCTGCTCTTCGGTTTTGGTGATGGATTGTTTAACAATTGTTTTGCAATGAGCGGATAGTCGGTAATAATGGTTTGCGTTCCCCATTCAAAAAAATAGTTCATCCATTTTTGACTGTTAACGGTATAAGGGCGTACCGGTATATTATTTTGTTTAAAGCCTTCCATGATGTATGGATGCAAGGATTTGTAGTGAGGGTGAGCACTTTGTGACCAGACTGCTTTTACATATTCCCATGGTTCATATAAACCAGAAGAATAGAGGGGTGCCGTCTCGATATATGCGTTCATCTTTCTGATCTTGACTAAACTGTAGTGGTTAAACGATGAGATAACCGTGCGTTCTTCCATTCCATAATGATGCAATAGCTGTAACACTTTTTCTTCCAGACCGTTATACTCGATAATGTTATTCTTCAATTCAATATTTAACAGCATGGGAAGGGGAGCGATCCACTCTAAAAATAGCTGCAGGGAAGGGACCTGTTCACCGCTAAATGATTTTGATAACCAACTGCCTGCATCAAACTTTGTTAACTCTTCATATGTATAATCAGTAACATAGCCTTTTTTATTTGTGGTCCGATCCAACTTTTCATCATGAATGATAACAGGAATACCGTCTTTAGAAAGCTGTACATCTAGTTCGATTCCGTCTGCTCCATCTTCATATGCTTTTTTGAAAGCGGCCATCGTGTTCTCAGGACAATCTTTACAAGAACCTCTATGAGCAAAAATATAAGTCATGATTTTTAGACTCCTCTTAGAAAATTTTAAGATTATACACAGTATAGGTGATAATGAAACACATTGGAAATGAAAGAAACCCTTCCTATATCAGGAAGGGTAAGTTATTTTCGTCGTTTGGAACGCTTTTTCTTTTCTTCTGCTTTATGTTCTTCGACACTGGCCCCTTTTTCTGTCAGCCAATGGATAAAAACAAGCTCTTTTTCAGTAAGAGATCGTTTTGTGAACTTTTCAAACTGAACGCGCAATTCAAGGTATCTTTGGGAAATTTCTACTTCTGCCACATAAATCCCTCCCTAAATCTAGCTCTCTAAACTAAATGATAAAGACCAGGGTAAGGGCTTGTCAATTTTTTCTAATCGTCAATTTTCGCAGAAGAATTAAAAAAAATGGAGCAAAATAATAAAAAAGGAGTGTTTTACTTTTGAAAATTTTCTTCAAATTATGTACCTTGGTATTGGCAAGCTTTCTTTTGTTTACCTCAATTCCAGTTGCGGTTTCCGCTGCATATCCTGGCACACAGGAACCGGCTTATGCCAAATGGGGCAGGCTTGCTGTCTTTGAAACAGGTAAGCGCTACCCCGATTACGATATTGTAGATTATTTATACGTTGGTCGAACGTTAGCACAAAATGGAGAAAATATTGAAAGGTTTAAGCTGTGGATCAGAAAAGGCACTTCTGAAAAAGGTGTTTTCGTTACGATAACGTTAACCCCAAATCGTGTTTTTAAGAGTATTTCCTTTCAGGAAACAGACCGTTAAGACCATCAATTCATCTTTCCTAATTCTTCTGAGCGTTTGACCGCTTTTTTGATACAAGCTAAAAAAGCATCTTGAACATGATATTGATCAAGCTTGCCAATCCCTGCCTCTGTTGTGCCGCCAGGACTGGTGACTTTTCTTCTAAGCTCGATTGGGGATTCTGTTGTTTCTTTAAGCATAAGCGAAGCACCTAGCAAGGTTTGAGAAATGAGTGTTTTTGCTTCTTCCCGAGAAAGATTTAATTCTTCAGCCGCTTTTTGCATAGCTTCGGCAATATAATACACATAGGCAGGACCGCTTCCTGAAAGTCCTGTCACAATATGAAGTTTTTCTTCAGGTACGAGTGTAACCGTCCCGATTGTTTCAAACAGTTCAAGAGCTTTTTCAATATGTGCTTGAGTGGCATATTTACCTGCTGATAGAGCGGTTGCTGAATATCCGATCGATGCAGAAGTATTCGGCATGGCTCTGATTACAGGATTCTCTTGATCTGTCCATTCTGTGAGGATTTCGGAAGCGATGCCGGCCATTACGGAAATAATCAGCTGATGCTTCTGAACAAACGGTTTGATGCTTTCAACCGCATTGTAAGCGTCTTTTGGCTTTACCGCAAGAATGATGATATCTGCGTTTTCTACGGCTTCTTGTATCGTAGAAGCGGGCATCACCCCATACTTATCTTTAAGTTTCGCAACTCGTTCTGTGTTGTGGCGGTTTTTTATTGTAATTAAATCAGCTCGCCATTTTTTTGTCTTAATTAATCCTTCCATTATGGCCTCAGCCATCGCACCAGCACCAATAAAAGCCATTTTTTCTTTTCCCACGATCGATCCCTCCTCAATTTTTGAGTATAAAAAAACTCCCAGTCCTAAAGTTAAAGGACGGATGGGAGTGATCCGTGGTACCACCTTTGTTGGCATTATTGCTTGCCCGCTCAGAATGTCTTTATCGCAGAACTGCGCCAGATTTCTCCAGACTGCTCCAGGGCAGGTTCGGCAATTCCTTTCCGGTGAAATCTTGCAGCCTATGGATCTCACTCTCTGTAAACGGGGGACGTTGCTTACTGATCCCTTTCAACGCATTTATTTATTGGCCATAATTGGCATTTATTTTTTATATTTTAAAAAACATTATGCTATGATTTCTATATGTATGTCAACTAGTTATTTTATTTGGAGGAAAAGATGACGAAAAAAACAACCATTATTCCAATCACTCTGCCCACACCATTTGATGTAGGGCCTGTCAATTGTGTCCTCCTAAAAGGTGATGCAGTTACACTTGTTGATTCAGGTGCAAAAACAGAAGAAAGCAGAAGTATCCTTATTTCATCTCTAAAGGAATACGGACTAACTTTTAAAGATCTAGATCAATATATTTGTACACACTATCACCCGGATCATGCGGGACTGTCAAAAGAAATTCAGGACTTCGGTATTCCGGTACTCATGCTTCAAGAAGCTGTTCCTTATGTCAGTGTTGACCGTGAATTTACGGAATGGACTGAATCGTTTTATATGAACCTTTATGATGCCTTTGGTGTACCGAGTTCACTGGGAAGAATTGAATTGTTAAAGCTTCGTAAATACCGAACGTTTTCAAATCCATTTACTCCTGATATCCTTCCTGCACCAGGAGATGCTGTTTCTGGTCATGATGGATTTGTCTTTTTAAAAACGCCTGGTCACGCGCCCGACCATCTGTCTCTTTACAGTGAAGGTGAAGGTATCCTGATCGGCGGGGACGTTCTTTTGCCGCATATTTCATCCAATGCACTCTTAGAACCGCCTTCAATGCATAGAGCTGATCGCCCTAAGACGCTGCTGCAATATCGTGAGACGCTTCAATATCTTTTAACATTAAATTTGGAAAAGGTTTATCCCGGTCATGGCGAAGCCTTTACAAACGCTCACGATTTAATCAGGAAAAGACTTCATGATCATAATGATCGGGCAAAAGCTCTTGAACATCTGTTAAGTGATCAGCCTTTAACCGTATTTGAGCTGTGTGCACGTCTTTTTCCTAAATTATATGAAAAGCAGCTGGCTTTGGTCGTCTCGGAAGTTGTTGGCCATCTTGACCTTCTTGAATCTGAAGGAAGAGTATCAGTAGATGAAAAGAAAGAAACCTTTTATTATCGCAGAACAGGAGTTGTAAGATGAGTACACTGAACGGGAAAGTAGTTTTGATCACAGGAGCATCCGGGGGACTTGGTGCCCGGCTTGCTTTGGATGTTGCTAAAAAAGGGGCGATTCCTATCCTGACTGCAAGAAGAGAAGACCAGTTAAAAGCAGTTCAGGAAATGATTCTGCAAGAAACCCGCATCACTGCACCATACTATATCCTGGATGTTTCAAACCAAGAAAGCGTTGAGACGGTGTTCTCGCAAATCCTAAAGGAACATCCACACATACATATTTTAGTGAACAACGCAGGTTTTGGCATCTTTGAAGAGTTTGCTGAGTCACCTTGGAAGAATATCGAGGGAATGTTTTCAACGAACGTTCTAGGTTTAATGGCATGTACGAGGGCACTTCTGCCTCACATGCTCCAAAGAGGAAGCGGGCATATCATAAATATCGCTTCACAAGCCGGTAAGATCTCAACACCAAAATCAAGCGTGTATGCAGCGACTAAACATGCTGTTTTAGGTTTCTCAAACGGGTTACGCCTTGAAGTTGCTCATAAAGGAGTTGATGTGACAACCATCAATCCGGGACCAATCGCGACAGATTTCTTTACACTTGCGGATCAATCAGGAAACTACGTAAAGAATGTTCAAAAAATGATGCTCAAGCCTTCCCATGTTTCTGAAAAAATCGTAAAAGCGATGGAACGGCCTGTGCGTGAGATCAATCTGCCGTGGTGGATGAATGTCGGGAGCACGATGTACCAAGTGATGCCTAAATTGATTGAAACATTAGGCGGCAAATCGTTTCGCCAAAAATAAATGACCATAATAATATTATGTTAACTGATTGATGTGATAGCATAACATTATATTATGGAAATGAAGAGCACTCGTGGATTGGAGGCCAAGCCTCGTGGATAGGCAACCGAAACTTACGGATTACAGCTCAAAACTCGTCGCTGATTTTTTATATTAGTTTTGCTAACTTTAGCTCAGGTTCTGTTTACATACAGAACCTGTTTATTTATTTGTGAAATATTCATATACAACGTCTTGAATAATGGTATAAACTGCCTCTTCCTGATTCTCTTCGCTTATCTGCTTCAGAATCTTCTCCTCAAGCTCATTCCACTCAGTATCTGTTAACAGGCAATCTTCTTCTTCCCATAAGTAGTTTTTCAACGACTTTACGATCATTTTTCTTAACAAAGAGCGCTCCATTTTTTCACCTGTCTTTCCTTATAAATCCTAGACCTTGGAGTAAAAAACGTCAATCTGCAAAATTTGCTGAAAAAATTACCATTGTTATAAGAACATATATTCGGTTAAAATGGGTATAAATATAAGGAACAGATGTTCGTAGATGGCGAAGGAGTTGTGACAAATGAACTATGATGAAATGCCGAAGCGCACCATCTTATGTATGGATATGAAAAGTTTTTATGCGAGCTGTGCCGCTGTGCGCTTAGGATTAAATCCGCTGACGTGTCATTTGGCAGTGGTGGGGGATACAGAACGGCAAGGCAGTGTTGTGCTTGCTGCTTCTCCACGATTAAAAGCCGATTTTGGTATCCGAACAGGAAGCAGGCTTTTTGAAATTCCCAAAAATAAAGACATCATCATTGTAAACGCACAGATGGCTTTTTTTCTAGAGAGATCAATGGAGATCACGAAACTGCTGCACCGTTATGTTCCGCCTGAATCCATCCACACATACAGCGTAGATGAAAGTTTTCTTCAAGCTGATGGCACAGAAAAATTATGGGGAAGCGCACAGGAACTCGCAGAAAGAATTCGGCGCGACATCTGGCGAGAGTTTGGGTTACCGTGCGCGATTGGAATCGGTCCAAACATGCTCATGTCAAAGCTTTGTCTAGATCTAGAGGCAAAGAAAAAAGGCGTAGCCGAATGGCAATACGAAGATGTAAAAACGAAGCTATGGCCTTTAGCTCCACTAAGTCAGATGTGGGGCATCGGGTCGCGAGTAGAACGTACGTTAAACAGAATGGGAATTGTAACAGTAGGTGATCTGGCACACTATCCTCTGGAACTTTTAGAGAAAAAGTTCGGTGTGATGGGAAATCAGCTCTACTATCATGCTTGGGGAGTGGATCTGTCTGAGATTGGTGCTCCTATTCTTCAAGGACAGATCAGCTATGGAAAGAGCCAGATTTTACTGCGAGACTATACAGATTTAAATGAGATAAAACATGTCATTTTAGAGATGTGCGAAGAGGTGGCAAGGCGTGCTAGACGGGCAAGAAAAGCAGGGAGGACCATCAGCTTTGGACTAGGATACAGCAAAGATGAAGGTGGAGGCGGCTTTTACCGTTCCAAATCGATTGATCAGCCAACTAATATTACGATGGAGCTCTATGAAGTTTGTCTTGATTTGCTTCAGACTTTTTATCAGGGAGAGACGGTGCGCAAGATTTCAATAGCCCTTTCCAACGTCTCTGAAGATACAGAAACACAGCTTACTTTATTTTCTTTAGATCATCCGCAAAAAAGAAAAATTGGCTATGTGATGGACGATATTCGGCAAAAATACGGATCCAACTCTCTTTTGCGGGCTGTTTCCTATACAAAAGGAGGAACAGCTTTATACAGAAGCCGGCTTTTAGGCGGACATAAGGCGTAAGGAGGAGGGTAAACTGTGATTCGTGACAGAGGAACTATTAAGTGGACGGCGATGATGCTGCCCGAACACGTGAAAATGTTAAGAGATCATCAGGACGGTCTGGATTACGGGCGAAAACCTGAACTAGATGAACAAAAGTACGAAGAATTTAATGAGACGATCTGTGTCGCGATGGAGGAGAATCAAACATTAATGTTTACGTATTTTGAAAAAGGAAGAAGCGCTGAGCTTAAGGGACAGGTTCATTACGTAGATGAATTCAAAAAGGAATTACGCGTGATGGATGAGGCGGATAAGATGCACATCTTAAGAGTGACAGACATTATGGATATTGTTTACGCATAAAACCAAGTAAAAAACAGGTCCTATAAAAGTACAGGACCTGTTTTTAATTTTGCCATTTAAAAAGTCTCTT
Source organism: Fictibacillus phosphorivorans (assembly GCF_001619875.1). Lineage (GTDB taxonomy): Bacteria > Bacillota > Bacilli > Bacillales > Fictibacillaceae > Fictibacillus > Fictibacillus phosphorivorans_B. The sequence continues at coordinate 622,845 of NZ_LRFC01000023.1, read as the reverse complement.
AACTGCCTTTCGTTATCCTCCGAAAATTTGTGTTAAGTAGATCATGATTAATAGCCCCGCAATAAATGATAATGTAGCAGAGCGTGCGTGGCCGTCTCCATGGCTTTCCGGTATAAGCTCTTTGTATACGATAAAGAGCATAGCACCGGCTGCAAAAGAAAGACCGTATGGCACAAGGTTCTCCACATACGAAGTTAGAAGAAACCCAAGAATCGCGGTGACGATTTCAACGGCACCTGTTAATGTTGCAATAAAAAACGCTTTTATCCTGCTCATCTTTTGATGAATCAAGAAAAGTGCCACAAGGAGTCCTTCAGGTGCGTTCTGAAGACCGATCGCAAACGCAATTAAACCGCCTAGTCCTGTATTATCACTCGCATAGCTGACACCAACAGAAAGTCCCTCTGGTAAATTGTGCAGTGTTATAGCAGCAATAACGAGAAAAGCCTTTGAGTCTATGCCTTTAAAAATTTTAGAATGATCGAGATCAACATGCGGAACGAATCTTTCTAAAAGTAATAGGGTTAGCGTACCCAGGGTAATACCAATTGTCAGTACCGTTAAGTTTGATAATTTTAAAGCTTGAGGAATCAAGCTGAAAGTCGATGCAGCAACCATGATACCTGCTGTAAGGGCAAGCAAGATGTCACGGAACCGATGTGTTACCTGAGACCAGAAGAGAACAGGCAAAGCACCAAATCCGGTTGCTAATGCAGATAAAACACTTCCTATTAAAGCTGCTTCCATTCTGTATCCACCTTAGTCGAAAATCTATTTTTATAAAAATAGTCATCTGTCTCTTTCAGTATACCGTCATTTCGTTTTTAATAGAAGTAAGCGTATTTTTAAATAGCGTATTTGGTTGATGGAATAAGAAGGTGACAACTTGAAAGTCATAATTGACCCGGGCCATGGTGGTACTGATTCAGGTGCCGTGAATAAAGATGATTTTGAAAAAATATATAATCTGACGATCGCAAAGAAAGTCCAATCCTACCTACAAAACAATTATGAAGTAAATGTAATCATGACACGAAGCAGTGATGAGACAATCTCACTCGAAGAAAGAACCAATTTAGCAAACAGCAAAAATGCAGATCTGTATGTGTCTATACACCAGAATAGCGGTGGTGGAGAAGGCTTCGAGAGCTATATATATCCAAGTGCAGGAGCTGAAACAAAAAGCATACATAACGCCATTCATGTACCTGCAGCAACGGTCATGAATAAATATGGTGCTCGAGATAGAGGACAAAAGCAGGCCAATTTTCATGTGCTGAGAGAAACGAAAATGCCTGCAATTTTATTAGAGATTCTGTTTTTAGATAACGCTCAAAATCTCGCTTTACTAAAAAGAGAAGATTTTCAAAATGAAGTATCATCAGCAATTGCATCAGGTATAGCTGAAAGTCTTTCACTTTCAAAGAAACAACCAAAACCAACACCCAATCTTATCGTTATAGCTGGTGCATTTGAACAAAAGCAGAATGCGGATGAGCGGATTTCATTCCTAAAAAAACAAGGGCTTTCCGCCTTTATCGACGAGATAAAAGCGGGAAATAAAACCTACAACAGAGTACAAGCTGGAGCTTTTCAAGACAGAGGAAACGCTGAAAATTTAGTTAAGAAAATCCGTTCCCTAGGTGTAGCCGATGCATATGTGATTGACAAAAATCAAACTCCACTGGATTTTAAAAGCTCCGAAACCGAATCCTAAAATCTCCGTAATCACCCCCTAAAGGACTGACGATACTAGGACCATGATCGGGCAAGTGTATGGGTAGATCCTAGATTTCAATTCGTTAAAAGAGGAAGTGCTGTAACATGGGCAGAGCTAAATGGGAAATGAGCTGTTCTAGGAACAACATACAGTACTATGATATTGGAAATATACAAAAAAATGCTAAATGAAACGAAAGCGCCTCTTTAATTAAGAATCGATTCAATAAATGAAAGTATGAATGAATGATAAAAAGCCGGAATCCCGGCTTTTTATTTTTATTCAGATTGCTGCTGGTGGGCGAGTTATCAATATAGGGAAATTAGCCAAAAGAGAAAGGTTTGTTATAAAATGAAATGGTAAATCTTATGAATTACAGCTTGCAAAAAGTCCAGAAGAAAGTATTTTTTCTTTAAGTTGAGTACTTGGTGGATCACAAATAATTTCAATGGAATCGTCTGGATAGATAGATAGTGCAATAATGCCTAAAAAACTTTTTCCATCAGCGGTGCGATCCCCTTTTTTTATATAGATAGATTCCGTAAAGCTGCCTGTTAGCTCTACAAGTTTGGCAGCACGCTCCGCATAAATAGGTGCAGTTGCTTTAACAATCACAATAAATAACCTCCTTTGCCCAATCACAATATGTATGTATGGATATGTGCAGAAGAAGGAAAAATGCATATTAAATGAAATCTTTATATGGAGGGAATATGAAATTAACAAAAAAATGGTTATACATTGTTCTGTTTGCTGGAGCGGTGATGATGTTTATTTTCTGGCTGCAAAAAAATTATAAGGGATTCAGTCCTGAAGAATTTAGAAATTGGATCATGCATTGGGGATGGATTGCTCCATTTATCTTCGTTGTCCTTTATTCGGTGCGGCCATTTGTGTTATTTCCATCTTCCATTTTTGCTATAACAAGCGGTCTATCATTCGGTTTTTATTGGGGATGTCTATATACTTATCTAGGATCGCTTGGAGGGGGACTCCTAACTTATTACGCGATCAACCGCCTGGGTCGCTTTAAGAAAAGTAAACAATGGAAAAATGAAAAATATGAAAAAGTCCGCAGCAAGATAGAAAGAGAAGGGATTCGCTATGTTCTATTATTAAGATTGCTGCCGGTTTTAAATTATGACCTTGTCAGCTATTTAACATCGCTGACAAAGGTGAAGTTTAAAGACTATGCGATTGCGACAGCTATTGGGATCATTCCAGGTACAATCGCTTATACGTATCTAGGGACATCAATGACATCAGGAAGCAAGGAAGTGGTGTGGATCGGAACAACCTTGCTGTTTGTCATTGTAGGTTTACCTCTAATCTTCAAAAAGAGAATGAAGGCCAAAGTAGGCTTATAGTTATTGAGATACAGTTTCTTGCGGTGAGATTAGGCTCATGGCAGACTCAGCATCAGCCCCTTCAACGATATATAGAAATGAGTCTCCTTCTTTTAATGTTAAGAAGAATGAAACAAGCTGTGATAATCCAGAGGCGTGGACAGTTATACCGTCTTTGCTTAAAAAAAGTTGACTGTTAATCTTTTTAGCAGATTGCATAATTTCTATCGCTTTATTGACCGTGTATTTTGCAGTTACTTTTACTTTTCTTGAGCAAATTTGTTTCATGTTTTTCAGCCTCCTGAATTCGATATTGCTGATATATTTCCCATTCCTCAGAAAGGCAAAACAGGGTCTTTAGTCCTAATGTGCAAAAATCAAGAATGAGAGAAGGTATTTTGTTTAAAAAGGTATTCTGTGCATCTTAATATGTAAGTTCTAAATTTCTCGTATTCATGAGAATCTTTACGGTAACTACTTTCTAAAGGCACTTTTTTAAACGCTCTTTGCTAAAAGATTTGAGCTTTCAAGTATTATCTTCTATGAAAGTTGATTGGAGTGTAGGGTGGGAGACTCCTCGAAAATTGAACTTCGAATTTTCTTCGTGCGACGCTGCCGAAGCCTTCCTTGTCCTGCGGGACAGGCGGGCAGGTGAGACACTTGAAAGTGAAACGTTACGAATATGGCTCACCGCTTGCCCCGCGGAAAGCGAGCACCTGAAACGGAAATGAACCACTTCCAAGAGCAACAAGGTTATAAAACATCAAAAAAGAGTACCGCTGCCTCGAGAAGAGGTACAGTACTCTTTTTTTGATTTATGAAGTGGTCTTTGCTTTTTCGCGCTTCGCCTGTCTTGTAAAGAATAACTCATAAAGGACAGGCACAATAATCAATGTTAACAGTGTAGAAGTAGTTAATCCTCCGATTACAACAATCGCTAATCCTTTGGAAATCAGTGTTCCAGAGGATGTTGTCAATGCAAGCGGAATCAATGCTGCAATGGTCGCAAATGCTGTCATTAATATCGGACGTAAGCGGGTTTTTCCTGCTTCTAAAAGTGCCTCGCGTACTGGCATTCCTTTAAGTTCACGGTTCTGGCCGATACGGTCTACTAATACGATTGCATTTGTTGTAACGATACCGATCAGCATGAGTATTCCGATCATCGCACTTACTGAAAGTGGTTCATTGATTAAATAAAGTCCTCCGATTGCTCCGACAGGAACAAATAGAAGAGAAGAAAGGATAATAAATGGTATACGAGCACGGCCGAAGGTAATCAGCATCGTTAAGTAAACGAGGCCGATAGCAACAAGCATCGCAAGGCCTAAATCTTTAAACGTATCCATCGTTTCTTCACTTCCTCCGCCTCCTTCCGTTGAAACAGAAGCAGGAAGATCTACATGATCTTCAACGCCTTTAATAACGTCTTGGGTAACTTTTTGAACGTTGTCTCCTTTAACTTGTGCAGAAACTTGAGCATATATCTTACCATCTAGTTTCTGGATGCCTGTTACGGTTTCTTTTTCAGAAACATCAGCAACGTCTGAAATTTTTACAGGACCAGATGTGCCGAACACAGTAAGATCTTTGATTTCATTTAGAGATTTTACAGATTCATCATACTCAACTTTTACATTCTTTTGGTTTCCATCTAACGTAAGTTCACCGACTTCAACAGGCTTCGTTACATCAGAAACAGCTCCTAAAACTGCAAAGCCTGACACACCTTTTTCAGCTGCTTTTTCTGTATCGATCGAAACAGCCCATTGTTTTTGCGTATCCTTAAAATTGTTCGAGACATATTTGATCGAATCGAGAGTCTTCATGTACTCTTCAACTTGGCTTGCAGCTTTTTGTAAATCGTCTAAGTCGTTTGAATATAGATCAATGTTGACTTCGTTATTAGAAGGTGGTCCGCCGCTTGAAACTTCCTGCAAGCTGATAACGGTTCCTTCTGCTTTTTCATCTGTAATCGCTTTTATATCTTTTTCAAGTTCTTTTAATTCGGTTTCAACGTTTGCTTCTTTTTTAAGGTTTACAAAATAGTTAGCAACATTTTGACGTTTGAGACCGGTTTGGAAATCACGTGACCCAATACCAGCCGTAACATCTTTGATCGAGTCTCTTTTAGCCAGATAATCTTCAACCTCAAGAGAGATCTCATTTGTTTTTGTCACATTGGTGCTTGCAGGCAATTCAACGTTAACGGTTAACGTTTTCTGCTCTTCGTTCGGTAAGAATACCATTCCCAATTTCGTTGCCAGGAAGAAAGATCCACCTAGTAGAATAAAGGAAGTGAAGAGTACTAGAATTTTGTGATTAAGAGAAGCTTTAATTAATTTTTCATAACCGCGCTGCAACGGACCATCATTTTTCTCAGGTTTAACTTTTTTAAATGCATATTTTGCAAGAATCGGTACGATGGTAACAGCGACGATGAGTGACGCCAACAATGCAAAAACAACGGTTAAAGCAAACGGTAAGAAAAACTCACCTGTAACGCCGCCAACTAATCCAAGCGGCAAGAATACGACAACAGTTGTAATCGTTGAAGATACGATCGCCTTTAAGATCTCTCGTGTTGAGTCGATAATGAGCTCATCACGGTCATAGTCTCCATCGGTTTTTCTGATCCTTCTGAAGATATTCTCGATAACAACGATGCTGTCATCTACTACACGCCCGACCGCAACAGCCATTCCACCGAGTGTCATAATATTTAGCGTAATATCAAGGCGGTCCAAGAAAATAGCTGAAACGAGCAGTGAGAGCGGGATAGAGATAATGGCGATAATCGTTGCTCTAAAGTTCCTAAGGAAGATCAAAACGGCTAGGGAAGCGAATAGAGCTCCGAACAATCCTTCTTTAATAAGTGTGTTTACGGAATCTTTAATGCCTTCCGCCTGACCGAATCCAATCGCATAGTTTAACTTATCATCGTATTTCTTTTTGTTAAGAACTTCGATTACTTTTTCAGCGACTTCAACCGTGTTTGCATCTTGCTTTTTCGTAACGGCCATAGAAAGAGAAGCCTTTTGGTTATATCTTGTGATCTCACTTATATCATCAGTTTCTTTTACTTCGGCAATCTCACCAAGCTTTAAGCTAGACGGTGTCTGAGGAGCTTGTGTTTGAACTGGTGCTCCTTGCCCTGAAGGTGCTCCGCCACTAGAAGCAGGTCCGCCAGCTCCACTAGGAGGTTGTGCAGGTGCTCCTTGGCTGTTAGAGATTGTAATTTCCTTTAGCTCAGCCACCGTGTCTACGGCTTCTTCAACCCGAACGGGAACTGTAATCGAGTCGTCTGTTACTGTACCTGCCGGGAATGAAATAGCACGGCTGTTGATCGCTTCTTTCACTGAATTTAATGTGACGTCAGCTTCTTTGGCTTTCTCTTTGTCTAATGTAATAGAAACGAATGTTTCCTTTACACCGCCTACTGAAACGTTGTTAACACCTTGGATCTTTTTAAGTTCTGGCACCAATTCACCGTTTACAAATGCTTGAATGTTTTCTCCTTCTTTTTCAGGGAATAAAGAAATATTGTAGATAGGTATGGTTCCAAATGAAAAACGGCTTACTTCTGGTTCAACATCATCTGGAAGATCTGTTTCTGAAATGATGGACTTTACTTGATCTTCTACATCATCCATATTGGCTGTAAAAGGAAAGTCCATACTAATGATCGAAACACTTTCAAGTGAAGAGCTTTTTACCGTTTTTACATCTTCTACTTGCTTCAATTGCGTTTCAAGTTTGTCTGTTACTTGTTTGTTTACATCTTCAGGCGAAGCACCTGGATAGACAGTTTGAACCGTCAATTGCGGGAACTCAACATTTGGAAGCAGGTCCACTTTTAAATTCGTGAACGAGAAGACCCCTCCAACAATGAGCAAAAATGAAAAGATAAATATCGCTACTGGGTTTTTTAAACTGAATTTCGTTAGCCAGTTCATTGATTCCTCTCCTACGTAAGTTTTTATATGTGTATTTTCACATATGTTTATCTATAATATAAGGTGTGTATAAGAAATATATCAAGTAATAAGAATAAATAATTTGTGAAAAATATGTTACAATGCAAAAACAGTACAGTATGAAAGAAAGAAGGGTAAGAAATGGCGTTAAGGTATGCGCTGTTAGGTTTATTGGCAAAAAATGAAGCGACAGGATATGAGCTTACACAGCAATTTAAAGAAACGGTTATTCATTTTTGGACAGCCCACCACACCCAGATCTATCGTGAACTATTGAAAATGGAAGAAGAGGGTCTTACTCACTCTAAAACGGTTCAGCAGAGTGATTATCCAGATAAAAAAATATATACGATTACAGATAAAGGGTTTGCACAGCTTCTAGAATGGATGCTGAACAAGCCTGTGAATGTGCCAAAGCTGAAAGACGATCTGTTATTAAGAGTTTCCATGTTTCACTTTATTCCTACAGAAAGAGCGATTGATTTTTTAGAGAAGAGTAAAGAGCATCATCAGATGGGTCTTATGATGACGAAAAAATGGCAAGAAGAGAACTTTCCAAAAGGAACATATGGAGAAAATGAACTTGGCGAGTATTTAACGAGTGAATTTGGCATTCGGTATATGGAAAGCTGGTTATCATGGTGTAACTGGGCAATCAAAGTTTTAAAAAAGAAAGGTGAGTCTTAAAATAGCATGGAAATTGTATTTACAGATGCAGCATTAACACGGTTAGAAAAGATTATGCAAGGAAAAAAAGGGTACTTAAAACTCAAGCATGATACAGAAGGTTGTGGGTGTGTAGTGAGTGGGGTACCTGCTCTCTGGCTCGTTGATCAAACAGAGGGAAACGACACGAAGATTGAGACGAACGGTCCCGACCTTTATATGGAATACAACAAAGCGGTTTTCTTTGATGAGAAGATGACGATCGATGCAACAGCTGGTAACCACTTTGTGTTAAAGAGCCCTTCAGAAATGTTAAATCCTTCGATGAAGTATTATGATAAAACGAAACAAAACACGGGTGTGTAAGCCCGTGTTTTTTTTAATGCTGAGGAACGTTCCTCACTAAGTTAAATTGTTTGCTTGCTACTGGCTTTGAAAGAAGAGGGGATATGTAGGCAGCAGCTTCAAGAAGTTTTTCAAGATGAATACCTGTTGAGATGCCCATTTGTGAAAGCATATAGACAACATCTTCAGAAGCAACGTTTCCAGAAGCGCCTGGTGCAAACGGACAGCCGCCTAGACCTCCTGCTGAAGTATCAAACCGGTCGATCCCAGCTTGCAGACTTGCAAAAATATTAGCAAGAGCCATTCCTCGTGTATCATGAAAATGAGCGGTAAGAAGTGTTGTTGCACGAAGATGATGTTTCAGTAACGTAAACAATTCATAGCATTCCGACGGATTAGCCATCCCGATCGTGTCGGCTACACTAAGCTCATCAACACCCATTTCTTCAAATTCGAGACAAACTTTTAATACATCCTGTTCATCAATTTTTCCTTCAAAAGGACAATAAAAACTCGTAGAGATACAAGCCCTTACGAAGTACCCTTTGCGTTTTAATTCGTCGATGAGAGGTCTTAATTCATTCAAACTTTCTTCGGTTGTTTTGTTGATATTTTTCTTATTGAATGTGTCACTTACACCTACAAATACAGCGATATGTTTCACGCCAGATTCAGTAGCTAAGTCGATTCCTTTTTTATTAGGAGCTAAGACAAAGTTTCGCAGGTCATCTAAACAGTTTTCAATGACAACGGCGGCATCTTGCATTTGAGGCACCCATTTTGGTGAAACAAATGAAGTGAGCTCCATTTCTTGAAACCCCGCATTCTTCAATAAAGAAATGAATTCAATCTTGTTCTTTACAGGGATCAGATTCTTTTCATTTTGAAGTCCATCCCGTGGTCCAACTTCAATAAGTGTGACTCGTTCAGGTAAGTCCACTAATGTAAAACCCCTTTCTAGAAAGCGTTTCCTTTCCTTATATTTTAACTAAAAAAAATCATCTGTTGCAACACATTTCAAATGTTATGGTATGATAAAAGGGAATTTTCAGAAATTTTATTGCGTTTAATAAGGAGGAGACTAGGAATGGTTTCAAGAGAGAGAGAAGCTGTTATTGTAAGCGCTGTCAGGACACCTATCGGAAGTTTTATGGGAAGCTTGAAAACGGTACCCGCAACTGATCTGGGATCGATTGCAATTAAAGACGCACTAAAAAAAGCGGGCATTCCACATGATTCTGTAGATGAAGTTATTATGGGAAATGTTCTGCAGGCAGGACTTGGACAAAATCCTGCTCGACAAGCAGCTATTAAAGCTGGATTGCCGAATGAGGTTTCTAGTATGACGATCAATAAAGTATGCGGTTCAGGCTTAAAAGCCATTCATTTGGCTTGCCAAGCCATTTGGCTGAACGAAGCAGATATCATTGTTTGCGGTGGAATGGAAAACATGAGCCAAGCTCCTTATCTATTAAATGGAGCGAGAGATGGTCTGCGTATGGGCAACGCTCCGATGGTTGATTCCATGATCCAAGATGGGCTTTGGTGTGCTTTTGGTGATTATCATATGGGAATTACAGCAGAAAATTTATGTGAGACCCATTCACTCTCACGTGAAGAATTGGACGAATTTGCAGCCGAAAGCCAAAGAAAATGTGCCGAAGCACAAGAACAAGGAAAGTTTGATGATGAGATCACACCAGTGGAGATTCCTCAGCGCAAGGGGGATCCTGTGATTATAGATAAAGATGAATATCCAAAACCAAGCTCTACGGCGGAAAAGTTAAGCAAGTTAAGGCCAGCATTTAAAAAAGATGGAATGGTAACAGCGGGGAATGCTTCTGGCATCAATGACGGTGCAGCGGCACTTGTTGTAATGAGCAGAAAGAAGGCAGAGGAGTTAGGTCTAAAACCGCTGGCAGTCGTTAAAGCGAATGCTAGTGCAGGTGTTGCACCTGAAGTGATGGGAATCGGCCCAGTAGAGGCTGTGAGGAAAGTATTGAAGAAAACAGAATTGAGCATGAATGACCTCGATCTTATTGAAGCAAATGAAGCATTTGCAAGCCAATCTCTCGCTGTTGGTAAAGATCTTGAATTTGATAAAGAAAAGCTGAATGTAAACGGCGGAGCGATTGCACTCGGTCATCCGATCGGAGCGAGCGGTGCAAGAATTGTTGTAACGCTGCTTCATGAGATGAAACGCAGGAATTCAAAGAGAGGCCTTGCAACACTCTGTATCGGCGGGGGTCAAGGTGTAGCGTCGATCTTTGAAAATGAAGAAACGAATTAATAGAGATACAACAGATTTATAAAGTATTTTACGAGGAGAGATGAATATGAAACCGATTGAGAACTCAGCACTTGAAGCTGTAGCTGATATAAAAGACGGATCTACACTTTTAGTAGGAGGTTTTGGATTAGTTGGAATTCCTGAAAACCTAATTCTCGCATTAGTTGAAAAAGGAACTAAAGACTTAACAGTAATCTCAAACAATTGCGGTGTCGATGATTGGGGACTGGGACTTTTACTTAAGAATAAACAGATTAAAAAGATGGTAGGTTCTTATGTGGGTGAGAACAAAGAGTTTGAAAGACAAGTTTTATCGGGTGAAATCGAAGTAGACTTGATTCCACAAGGAACACTCGCAGAAAGAATAAGAGCAGGCGGAGCAGGCATTCCGGCATTCTACACACCGGCAGGAGTAGGAACACCGATTGCCGAGGGAAAAGAAACACGGACCTTCAACGGAAAAGAATATTTGCTCGAAGAAGGCATCGTAGCGGACTTCAGTTTGATTCGAGCTGCTAAAGGAGATAAAGCGGGGAACCTGATCTATAACAAAACAGCCCGCAACTTCAATCCGATGATCGCAGCAGCGGGAAGAGTTACGATCGCTGAAGTAGAAGAGCTTGTAGAAATTGGCGAATTGCACCCCGACTACATACATACACCTGGTGTATATGTGCAGAAGATGATTGTTGGAACACAAGAAAAACGCATTGAGCGCCTAACAGTAAAACAAGGATAAGAGGAGGGGAACCATATGAACATTAGAGAAAGAATTGCGAAAAGAGCGGAGAAAGAAATCGAATCGGGGTTTTATGTAAACTTAGGAATCGGAATGCCGACGATGGTGGCCAACTTCATTTCAGATAACAAAGAGGTTGTTCTGCAATCTGAAAATGGATTACTAGGGATTGGGCCATATCCTCTTGAAAGTGAAGTAGATCCTGACCTGATTAACGCAGGAAAAGAGACGGTAACGGCCATAAAAGGAGCTTCTTACTTTGACAGTTCAGAGTCCTTCGCGATGATCCGCGGCGGTCATATTGATATCGCGATATTAGGCGGAATGGAAGTTTCAGAGACTGGAGATCTTGCAAACTGGATGATTCCAGGAAAGATGATAAAAGGTATGGGCGGTGCAATGGATCTAGTGCATGGTGCAAAAAAAATCATCGTAATCATGGAACATGTCAATAAAGCAGGAGAAAGCAAAATTTTAAAACAATGTCAGCTTCCATTAACGGGTAAAGGCGTAGTGGAACGAATTATAACAGACCGTGCTGTAATGGATGTTTCTGAAAAGGGTCTTGTCCTAAGAGAAGTGGCTGAAGGGTATTCAGTAGAAGACGTGCTGAACTCAACTGAAGCAAAGCTTACTGTCAGTGATAATGTAAAACTTAACGCGTATTGATAAAAAGGAGGGTGTTCTATGTTTGGAGCAATGACCCGCGCCTCTAATAAATTGATGCAGCGGTTTTTACCTGATCCTTTTATATTCGTCATCCTGCTTACAGGAGTAGTCTTTTTACTCGGGCTGATGGTTACAGGTCAGTCCCCTGTACAAATGGTGTCATTTTGGGGAGACGGCTTCTGGAAACTACTCGAGTTTTCGATGCAGATGGTACTCATATTAGTTACTGGGTATGTGCTTGCGAGCTCGCCATTTTTTAAAAAGATGCTAAGAAAACTCGCATCATACGCTAAAACACCAGGTCAAGCCATCATAAGTGTTACGCTTGTGGCGCTAATAGCAAGCTGGATAAACTGGGGATTCGGATTAGTTATCGGTGCTATTTTTTCTAAAGAACTAGCACGTCAAGTGAAAAAAACAGATTACCGTTTGTTGATCGCAAGTGCTTATAGCGGATTTGTTGTTTGGCACGGCGGACTATCAGGTTCCATTCCCTTAACGATAGCTACCCCTGGCCATTTTATGGAGAAAACAATGGGAGTCATCTCAACGAATGAAACGTTGTTTGCCCCATTTAATCTATTTATTATAGGCGCCCTTTTTATTCTGCTACCTTTAACAAACCGTCTTATGATGAATAAAGATCAATCTTACCAAATCGATGCTTCACTTCTAGAAGACGGAGTTGAAGCAGCTGCTCTATCAGAAGCAGACACTCCAGCCGAAAAGCTTGAAAACAGCATGTGGCTGTCCATGATCATTGGAATTCTTGGACTTGGTTACATGGTCTACTTTTTTGCATCGAACGGCTTCAACTTAAACATCAATTTTGTAAATTTCATTTTTTTGTTTTTAGGTATTCTGCTTCACAGAACACCAAGAAACTATATTAACTCTGTCGCAGAAGCTGTCAAAGGGGCTAGCGGCATCATCATTCAGTTTCCTTTCTATGCAGGAATAATGGGTATGATGGTTGGTTCAGGCTTGGTAACAGAAATGTCAGAATGGTTTGTAGCGATATCAAATGAAACTACTCTTCCATTGTTTACGTTCTTAAGTGCGGGAATTGTTAACGTATTCGTTCCATCTGGCGGCGGACAATGGGCTGTGCAGGCTCATGTTGTATTGGATGCTGCTAAGGCACTTGATGTATCACAAGCGAAAACGGCGATGGCAGTAGCGTGGGGTGACGCATGGACGAATCTGATCCAGCCATTTTGGGCGCTTCCGGCATTAGCGATCGCAGGACTTAAAGCAAAAGATATTATGGGATTCTGTTTGATCGTTCTTTTTGTTAGTGGAATTATCATCAGTGCTGGCTTTTTACTTTTCTAAAATGTGAGGTGAAAAAAATGGGGATCTATGTAATAGAGGGTGCTAGAACACCGTTTGGTTCATATGGGAAATCTTTAACCGATGTAAATCCGACACAACTTGGCGAAATAACGGCACTTGAGGCAATTAAACGAGCGAACATCACGAGTAAAGACATTACAGATGTGGTTTACGGAAATGTGATTCATTCTAGTAAAAATGCAGCTTATGTCGCACGCCATACTGCCTTAAAAGCAGGAGTACCTTCAGATGTTCCTGCAATGCTCGTTAACCGTTTATGCGGATCTGGATTGCAGGCGATGGTATCGGCGATGCAGAACCTGCGTGATCAGGGAGAAGGAATTGCGCTTTCTGGAGGCATAGAAAACATGTCACAGTCCCCTCACGTCTCTTTTCATCATAGATTTCATAATCAAAAGTTTGGCTCGATCTCATTTGATGATATGCTCCTTCAAACCTTAAGTGATGAGTATATTGGCTGTGGAATGGGAATAACAGCCGAAAACCTTGCAGATCAATATAACATTACGAGAGAAGAACAAGATGAATATGCGAGCTTAAGCCATCGTAAAGCAGCAGACGCCAGAGAAAAGGGCAGATTTCAAGAAGAGATCGTCCCTGTACCGTTAAAAAGCGGCTCTCTTTTTACAGAAGATGAAGGCATAAAACCCGAGACTTCTGTATCTCTGCTCAGTCAGCTCAGACCTTCTTTTCAAAAAGACGGAACGGTTACAGCAGGTAACTCATCGTCTATCAACGATGGTGCAGTGTCATTAATTCTTGCCCATGAAAAATCTGTAAAAGCAAAAAACTTGAAGCCCCTTGTTGAAATTGTTTCATGGTCAGTAACAGGAGTAGATCCATCTGTCATGGGAATCGGACCGGTTCCGGCTATTAAGAAACTCCTTCAAAAAGCAGACCTTTCGATGGATGAAATAGGCTTATTTGAGATTAATGAAGCATTTAGTTCTCAGTACTTAGCAGTTGAAAAAGAACTGAAGCTAGATCGTGAACGTACGAATGTGAACGGCGGTGCGATTGCACTAGGCCACCCAGTGGGAGCGAGTGGTGCTAGACTATTATTAACTCTCGCTTATGAGATGAAACACCGCAACGAAAAATACGGAGTGGCAAGCCTTTGTATTGGAGGCGGCCAAGGCATCGCGATGCTTTTAAAATTAGTTTAGAGTGCAAGTTGCTAGACGACTGACGCGCAAAAACGAGCGTCTGGAAAAGATAGCAACCACTTCCAATAACAACTAAGTATACGAAACCACCCAAATAGAAAAGTCCCGTCAGCATATGCTTAATGGGACTTTTTGGCTTTTATGCACGATGTGTTTCGTATATCTCAGCAGGAAAGAGTGCGCTTAAATGAGCGATCTCTTCTTCGGTGATAGGTGACTGGTTGAAAGTCTCAATGTTTTCTAGCAGCTGTTTCACTGAGCTTGCTCCAGCAGTAGCGGTTGCGACAACTTGTTGACTAAGAACATATTGAAGGGCTGCATGTGTAATGTTTTTGTCATGCAAAAAATGCTTCGATTTCTTTACTTTTTGTTGAATTTCAGATCCATTATGGTTTAGATAATTGGCCTCTGGATTCTTAATAAATGATTTTTCACTAAGCCATCCTTTAGCGACAGGCCCTCTTGCGATTACACTTATATTTTTTTCCTTTAAATAGGGAAAAAGCTCTTCTGGGCGTCGATCTAATAAACTGTATTGCATCATAACACTTTGAATGTTTGAGTGCTCAGCATAATACTTAATCGTATTTGGACGTATTGAAGAAATACCATAATAACGAACGTGCCCTTCAGCTACTAGCTCTTCAAAAGCATCGATTGTTTCATCCATAGGGTCATCAGTCGTGCCTCCGTGAAGCTGATAAAGATCAATATAGTCTGTTTGCAGACGTTTAAGACTGTCTTTAAATGCGGACTTAATGTACTTTTTAGATGGATTCCAGTTCCATTCATCTTTAGATTGATTCCATTCGTTTCCACCCTTGGTAGCAAGAATGATATCATGTCTTACTTCCTTTAAAGTCGTGCCTACAAACTCTTCATTCCACCCATAACCATATAAATCGGCCGTGTCAAAATAATTAATTCCTTGCTCAAGTGCCGTTTTAAGAATCTTTTCGTTTTCACTCCCAAGTTCAGGAGCGAGGGACATGCAGCCGAATCCAAGTTCACTTACATAAAGGTCAGATGAACCCAATTGTCTTTTATTCAAAATCCTCACCTCAACATCATTTCTTTGTGCTAGGAAACTACAGTAAACGTAACATATTGAACATTAAAAAGAAAAAAGTCAGCACTTGAAAATAACGAAGAAACCTTTTTTGATGGAATGTTATCATTGGCCTCCCTCGACTGCTTTCTAAGAGCACAATGAATAAACAAAAAAACGATGCGAGAGAACCCATTCGCACCGGTTTAGTTCGTACGTGAAACAAGCTTTATTTTTTTGGAGTGGAAGCATTGATCCAGTCTTGAACGAGCTCATGCTGTTTCATATAATTCCGTAACATGTATTTAATCTGCCACGCTTTTCCCACTAACGTAATCCCTTTTGGCTGAAGGTAGATCTTCACATACAGTACCTCCTCTTTTTCCTAGTAAATGCAGTATTCCAAAGTATGATAGACTTTATGTGAAAAGAAGTTAAATAGACCATCGGAGTGTGAATAATGGAAAATCTATATGAGAAGACACTGAGCAAAGAACAAATTTATAGCGGCAAAATAATTGATTTATATGTTGAAGAAGTAGAGCTTCCAAATAAAAAGACAGGAAAAAGAGAGATTGTAAAACACCCTGGTGCTGTGGCTGTTCTTGCTGTTACGAATGAAGGGAAAATACTAATGGTCGAGCAATTTCGTAAACCACTTGAAAAGACAATCATCGAGATTCCTGCTGGAAAACTAGAAAAAGGGGAAGATCCATTAGCGTGTGCTAAACGCGAATTAATGGAAGAGACGGGCTATAGCTGTGAGTCAATGGTTTCAATCGGTTCGTTCTACACATCTCCAGGATTTGCAGATGAATTAATCTATCTGTATTTCACAGACACACTAGTAAAGCAAGGGGAGCAAATGACAGATGAAGATGAGTTTATAAATGTTCTTGAAGTCAGCGTTAATGAAGCAAAAGAAATGATGCAAGATGAAAGAATTCACGATGCAAAAACCGCTTACAGTGTTATGTATATGGAGTTAAAGCATGCAGTTGAAAAATAACTTATCCCCTTTTTTTGCGGATATGCACATTCATATAGGGGCATCAGGCACTGGAAAGCCGGTTAAGATTACAGGTTCACGCTCGTTAACGCTTTTAAACATTTTATATGAGGCAAAGAATAAAAAAGGTTTAAATATGGTAGGAATCATTGATTGCCATGCGCCAGAAATACTAGAAGAGTTAAAACAGTTACGAAGAGAGGGAATCCTTAAGACATTGGATGGCGGAGGATTGGATATTGATGGACTGACTCTCATACCCGGCTCCGAGATAGAAATTAACGACGAATATTGCCACGGACCCATTCATGTTCTCGTATACATGCCGAGCATTGAGAAGATGGAACAATTAAGTCACTGGCTATCTTTGAGAATGAAAAATATTAACTTAAGCTCCCAGCGAATGTATGGAAGTGCAAAAGAACTGCAGGAATTTGTGAAGTCTCTAGGAGGATTGTTCATTCCAGCACACATCTTTACCCCTTTTAAGAGTTTATATGGAAAAGGAGTAAAAACCTCATTAAACGAAGTGTTTGAGCCGACCATGATTGATGCGGTCGAGCTGGGGTTAAGTTCAAACACGGAAATGGCATCTAAACTTGATGAGCTTGCAATATATACGTTTTTAACCAACTCAGACGCTCATTCACTAGAGAAGATAGCGCGTGAATATCAGATGCTGTCTTTACAAGAAGCAACGTTTGAAGAATTTAAGCGAGCACTTCATGAAAAAGAAGGCAGAGAAATTATTGCGAATTACGGTCTGAATCCTTATCTTGGAAAATACTATAATTCGGTTTGTGAAAATTGTTTACATGTTTATCAACCAAACACTGAAGCTTGCGATAAGTGTGGAAGTACTAGGTTTATTAAGGGAGTAAACGACCGAATAAACGAACTTAAAGGTACTAAAGGTGCTAAGGCTGTCCAAAGAAAACGGCCACCCTATATCCACCAGATCCCGCTTGAATTTATTCCTGGACTTGGTCCAAAGACCTTGGCAAAACTGCGTGATGCATTTGGAACAGACATGGATATCATCCACGCTGCCTCACGTGAACAATTACATCAGGTTGTAAAACCAGCAATAGCAGACCACATTCTTTCTGCAAGAAGCGGCGAGCTGTCAATTCAGATTGGCGGTGGCGGTACCTATGGAAAAATCATCTAAAAATTCATCCTATTAAATCAAAAAATGAGACATACCTTCTCCCCCAATTCATAGAATAGAATTAAGAGTTTCGGTGGAGGAGGCCATACATAATGGAGAGTGTGCGCTATTATATGCATCGTCACCTGGAAGAAAATAAAACGTTATACGCGTTTGTGGGTGTTTTATTTTTAATGGGTGTTATTTTTGGAGCAATTATTGTTAATTCATTGAGTTTAAATCAGAAACAAGACCTCTATACGTATTTATCCCGCTTTTTTATTCAAGCAGCTGAAGGTGGTTTTACTAGTAAAACAGATATGTTTTTTCAAAGTTTCGGCCACTATTTAAAATATATGGGTCTGATGTGGGTTCTCGGGTTATCTGTTATTGGGCTGCCTGTCATTTTAGTAATGCTGTTCTTAAAAGGAGTAGTGATCGGATTTACGGTAGGATTTCTCGTGAATCAAATGGGCTGGTACGGATTTATGCTGTCTTTTGTATCTGTTCTGCCACAAAACGTACTTTTAATACCTGCATTTATTATCGTCACAGTAGCTGCTGTTGCCTTTTCGATTAAGATGATTCGCCAGCTAGCTTTTAAACGACATCATATGCCATTTTTGCCACAGTTAATAAGATATTCACTTTTAGTAGCAGGAGTTGGGATATTGGTGCTTTTTGCCTCCACAATGGAAGCCTTTTTTACACCTGCATTAATGGAGCAAGTTATCAAATGGTCGATTCAATAATTAATAATAAGTATTTTTTGATAATAAGTTTAAATCGTTATTTAAAATGACTTTAAATTGACAACTTTTTTCTCCATGCTTATAATTGTCTTGTGTATACATAAGGAGGAAAAGGGTATGGAAAGCAGAATCGACCGTATCAAAAAACAGCTTCATTCACAAAGTTATAAGCTGACTCCACAGCGTGAGGCGACCGTGAGAGTCCTCCTCGAAAACGAAGAAGATCATTTAAGTGCGGAAGATGTATATCTGCTCGTAAAAGAAAAGGCGCCTGAAATCGGTTTGGCGACCGTTTACCGTACTCTGGAACTCTTAACCGAACTTAAAGTAGTAGATAAAATTAACTTTGGTGATGGGGTATCCCGTTACGATCTTAGAACAGAAGGTGCCGATCACTTTCATCATCACCTTGTTTGTATCGAGTGTGGAGCGGTTGATGAAATACAAGAAGACCTTCTTGGCGATGTGGAAAAAGTGGTTGAAGAAGGCTGGAATTTTAAAATTAAAGATCACAGACTGACATTTCACGGAATCTGTCACAGATGTCATCCAAAAGAAGATAAAGAGAGTGAAGGAAGCGGAGAGTAGCGCTTCCTTTTGTTTTGTCTCATTTTTTATACTCTTCAATGACAAGGGGATCGAAAACTCGCACCGCGGAAAGCGAGCATCTGGAACGGAAATCAATCACTTTCAAAATCAACTATGAATACCAAACAGCCTTTAATTCAAATGTATTTAAAATTATAAAGCAAAGATTATTTACAAAATCTTGAGAATCGGGTAACGTATGATTTGTAGATTTAACTTTTATGTATAATCAGGGAACATATGGGCATAACCTGTACTATATGAGGACAGGGGTGGACATGATGATTTCCTGGATGAAAATCGTTTGGAATACAACAAAGGTGTTCTTTGCTTTTTCGATTTGCACACTTGTTTTTTATTTTGGTTTATTGTGGATTAACCAGGAATACGAAAACTATCATAGATATGACGAACCAAAAGGGAAAGCAGTTAAAGTCTTCAATCTGAGTTCTGACACAGATTCAAACGTTGTAAAAAGGCTTTTCTATTTTTACCAAACAGGTGAGTAAGGAGGGGTATAGTGAACGGTCATGTTCAAGATTTTCTTCAATATATTATTGTAGAACGAGCCCTCTCAAAAAACACAATTGATTCTTATAAAAGAGATCTGACACAGTATGTACGTTATTTAGAAAAAGTGGAATCTCTTGAAACCATTCATGAGATCGACCGTAATCATATTATGGGTTATCTTTTATTTTTAAAAGAAAATGGTAAGGCTTCCACGACGCTCGCTCGTAATATAGCTTCTATCCGTTCGTTTCACCAATTTCTTTTAAGAGAGAAGGTATCAACCCAGGATCCTTCTGTACATATTGAAACACCAAAGACAGAAAGAAAACTGCCAAAAGT
Source organism: Fictibacillus phosphorivorans (assembly GCF_001619875.1). GTDB lineage: Bacteria > Bacillota > Bacilli > Bacillales > Fictibacillaceae > Fictibacillus > Fictibacillus phosphorivorans_B. The sequence goes on along the minus strand of NZ_LRFC01000023.1, from coordinate 603,172 downwards.
TTTATCGACAGAAGAAGTCGAAGCTCTTCTGGACACACCCGCTTCTAATGACCCATTTTCAAAACGTGACAAAGCCGTGTTAGAACTTCTCTATGCGACTGGTATTCGTGTTTCAGAACTCGTTCATCTTAATTTAGGAGATGTTCATCTAGATATGGGTTTCATCCGCTGTATAGGTAAAGGGAATAAAGAAAGAATCATCCCGCTTGGTAAGATGGCTCAGGCAGCGATTGAACAATATTTACATAATGGGCGTTCAATCATGTTAAAGGGTAAGAAAACAGAAGCTCTATTTTTAAATCACCATGGTAATCGTTTATCACGTCAAGGGTTTTGGAAGATTCTAAAACTGCTTGCAAGGAAAGCTCATATTGAGAAGGAACTGACACCTCATACGCTTCGTCATTCCTTTGCTACACACCTTTTAGAAAATGGAGCTGACTTGCGTGCTGTACAAGAAATGTTAGGACATGCTGATATTTCAACAACGCAAATCTATACACATGTTACGAAAACAAGATTAAAAGATGTATACTCCGCCTTCCATCCGAGGGCGTGAGCTTTATTTTTAAAATAAGATGTCAGACTTCTGACATCACAGAAGTTTTGTTTGTTGTTTCTATTAAAAGGAAATAGTAAATAAAGTGTATCTATGAAATTCAGGAGGAAAAAATGAAACAATCACGCTTTAAGAGAACTTTTTTAATCGTAATGGATTCTGTAGGGATCGGCGAAGCGCCAGACGCTGAAAAATTCGGTGATAGAGGTGCTCACACTTTAGGGCATATTGCAGAAAAAATGAACGGGTTAAGTGTTCCTAACTTGGAAAAACTGGGACTCGGAAATATTGATTCAACAATGAAAGGGATTCAGCAGGCAGAGGATCCACTTGCTCATTATGCGAAACTTCCTGAACTCTCAAATGGTAAAGATACAATGACGGGACATTGGGAGATCATGGGTCTTCATATAAAAGAACCTTTTCAAACGTTCCCTGACGGTTTTCCAGAGGAACTGATTGAAATGCTTACTGAAAAATGGGGCAGAGGGATATTAGGAAATAAAGCAGCTTCGGGCACCGAGATCATTTCAGAGCTTGGGGAAGAACATGTAAACACGGGTAAATTAATTGTGTATACATCTGCAGATTCTGTATTGCAGATTGCAGCTCATGAAGATGTTGTGCCGTTAGAAGAATTATATAAGATTTGTGAAACAGCTAGAGAAATGACTCGAGAAGGCAAGTATATGTTAGGCCGAATCATAGCCCGTCCGTTTAAAGGTGAGCCGGGATCTTTTGAGAGAACGTCCAACCGTCATGACTATGCACTGAAACCTTTTGGAAGAACGGTTATGAATGAGCTAGAAGATAAAGGCTACGAGAGCATTGCTCTAGGTAAGATTTCCGATATATTTGATGGAGAAGGGGTAACGAAAGCGATTCGTACGAAATCTAACATGGACGGGATGGATAAGCTTGTTGAGTCTATGGATGAGGATTTCACTGGACTAAATTTCTTGAATCTGGTTGATTTTGATGCCCTGTTTGGCCATAGAAGAGATCCAATTGGCTATGGAGAGGCATTGGAGGAATTTGATGCACGTTTACCAGAAGTTCTTGAGAAGCTAAAAGAAGATGACCTTCTCATCATTACAGCGGACCATGGTAATGATCCTGTTCATCACGGAACAGATCATACACGTGAATATGTGCCATTGATGGTTTATCACAAAAACATCAAAGAAGCCAAGAAGCTGAATGTAGGCAACACGTTTGCTGACATTGGAGCAACAATCGCTGAGATTTACGATGTGAAGAAACCAGAAATCGGACAAAGTTTTTTAAATCAGCTATAAGTAAAGGGGAAAATAACATGTCAAAACAATTGCAGACATCTGCTGAATTCATTCAATCTAAACTAACTTCTTCGCCAAAAATTGGTCTGATCCTCGGTTCAGGTCTTGGAATCCTTGCTGAAGAAATTGAAAATCCAGTTATTATTCCGTACTCAGATATCCCTGAATTCCCAGTATCAACAGTAGAAGGACATGCTGGGCAGCTTGTTATTGGTGAACTTGCAGGTAAACAAGTTGTTGCGATGCAAGGCCGTTTCCATTATTACGAAGGGTACTCAATGGATAAAGTAACATTCCCGGTTCGTGTGATGAAACTCATCGGAGTAGAAACAATCGTAGTAACAAATGCAGCAGGGGGTGTGAACCAGGACTTTGAAGCTGGTGACCTTATGCTGATTACAGATCATATTAATAATTTCGGTGTCAATCCGCTGATTGGCGCGAATGATAACACATTCGGAGTACGTTTCCCTGATATGAGTGAAGCATATACGGCATCACTTCAAGATGTGGCTCGCAGCGTAGCAAAAGAATTGAATGTCCCATTAAAAGAAGGCGTGTATGTCGGTAACACAGGACCTTCTTATGAAACACCTGCTGAAGTGAGAATGCTTCGTGTTCTAGGGGCAGATGCTGTAGGTATGTCTACGGTCCCAGAAGTAATCATCGCACGTCATGCGGGCATGAAAGTGCTTGGAATCTCATGTATTTCAAATATGGCTGCCGGTATCCTAGATCAGCCTTTAACTCACGATGAAGTTATGGAAACAACTGAAATGGTAAAAGCTAATTTTCTTTCTTTAGTTAAAGGGATCGTAAAAGAAATTTAAGGTTAAAAAATCAACGTTTAGCCAGCTAGTAAGACTAATTATTTTAGATGGATCGTTATCAGAAAGTGGTGTTGTTAATGAGAATGGTTGATTTAATACAAAAAAAGCGTGACGGTAAAGAACTAACAAAAGTCGAAATAGATTATATTATTCAAAACTATACGAATGGCGAGATCCCAGATTATCAGATGTCTGCCTTTGCGATGGCTGTCTATTTTAAAGACATGACAACTGAGGAACGAGCTAATTTTACAATGGCGATGGTTGAGTCAGGTGACCAAATCGACCTTTCTGCAATTGAAGGTATAAAAGTTGATAAACATTCAACAGGCGGTGTTGGTGATACAACAACCCTTGTTCTTGCACCACTTGTTGCTGCTCTTGGTGTTCCTGTAGCTAAAATGTCTGGAAGAGGTCTCGGGCATACTGGGGGGACAATTGACAAGTTGGAAGCTGTTCCTGGTTTCCACGTTGAAATTGATAACCAGCAGTTTATCGACTTAGTAAACAAAAATAAACTTGCAGTTATAGGTCAGAGTGGAAACCTTACACCTGCGGATAAAAAATTATATGGCCTTCGTGATGTTACAGCGACGGTTAACTCAATCCCACTTATTGCAAGCTCAATCATGAGTAAGAAGATTGCGGCTGGTGCAGATGCAATCGTATTGGATGTAAAAACAGGTGCTGGAGCATTTATGAAAACACCAGAAGAAGCAGAAGAGCTTGCGAACGCAATGGTAAAAATCGGGAACGCAGTTGGCCGCAACACTATGGCAGTTATTTCGGATATGAGTCAGCCATTGGGGTTTGCGATCGGTAACGCGCTTGAGATTAAGGAAGCCATCGATACACTTAACGGGAAAGGCCCTAAGGATCTTGAAGAGCTATGCTTAACACTAGGATCTCACATGGTATATCTCGCGAAAAAAGCAGATTCACTTGAACAAGCCCGTGAGATGCTGCAAGAAGTGATTGCTTCCGGAAAAGCTCTGGAAACATTAAAAGTCTTCTTAAAAGCACAAGGCGGAGATGAATCAGTTGTCGACCATCCTGAAAACCTTCCACAAGCAGCTCACACATTTGAACTAGCTGCTGAAGAAGACGGATATGTATCTGAAATCATTGCCGATGAGATCGGAACTGCTGCAATGATTCTAGGTGCAGGACGAGCAACAAAAGAATCAGAGATCGACCTGGCAGTTGGTCTGATGCTTAATAAAAAAGTTGGAGATTCCGTAGCAAAAGGGGATTCACTCGTGACAATCTACAGCAACACAGAAAATGTAGAGGATGTTAAAAAGAGAATTCGTGATGCCTATACGATCTCAAAGGATGCTGTTGAAGCTCCACCGCTTGTATATAAAGAAATCAAACAATAATTTTAATTTTAAATTCTATGGGTGACTCAAGAGGACAAAAAACTTTTGAGTCATCTTTTTTTTGTTTGGAAGCCCTCTCCGATAGGCTAAATGATGAAGTTGGATGAAAATCCAGCTTCTTTTTTGGATGAAGAGATAGGAAATTTTGCTCCTTAAAATGGAGGCATGAAAGAAGGGGGCTTGTCGAGAAATAGCGAATCGTCTTTATTAAATGGATAATCGCCTTATTATCGCTAAAAATCGCTTAATTATTTCTAAAATGAACTTAATACTTCTCAAAATCGCTCAATTCAGTAAAAAGAACTCACTATTAGCCATCTTTTATTCATATACAGAAAGACAAATCAAAACTTCAGCCGATTTTAAGTGGAGATAAAATGGTGGAGCAAGCTTTTTTAGATGGAAGATACGGTATAAAGTGAAAAATTATGGAAAAAATAAAGCTATATGAATGGAGGGAACTGTATGAAAGGCGTAATTTCAGGTCTACTTAGTATTTGCTTGCTAGCTGCTTTTTCTATCCCTAAAGCAGAGGCGGCGGAGAAAGAAAAGATGAAGCTTGCTGAACAGAGCCACTCGGCCATTTTGATGGAACAAGATAGCGGCAGTGTTCTGTTTGAAAAAAATAGCCATGAAAAGCTGCCGCCAGCAAGTATGACTAAAATCATGACGATGATTCTTATCATGGAAGCAATTGATAAAGGTAAGATCAGCTGGAACGATAAGATTCGGGTGTCTGAGTATGCGGCAAGTATGGGTGGGTCACAAATATTCCTTGAGCCAGGCGAAGAGATGCGTGTGGAAGATATGGTAAAAGGAATTGCGATCGGCAGCGCGAATGACGCATCTGTTGCAATGGCAGAACATATCGCTGGATCTGCAGAGTCTTTTGTTAACATGATGAATAATAAAGCAAAAGAACTTGGTTTGAATGATACGTTTTTTAAGAACCCAACAGGGCTTCCTGCAGCTGGACATTATACCTCGGCGCACGACATGGCAATCATGAGTAAGGAACTTCTCAAACATGAAGAAGTTACGAAGTTCACAGGACTTTATGAAGATTATTTAAGAGAAGAATCAGAAAAGAAGTTTTGGCTCGTTAACACGAACAGACTCGTTAAGTTTTATCCTGGTGTCGATGGGTTGAAAACTGGATTTACGAATGAAGCGAAATATTGTTTAACTGCAACAGCAAATAAGAATGGCATGAGGGTCATCGCCGTCGTTATGGGCGCTCCTTCACCAAAAGAAAGAAATGCTCAAGTAACTTCGATGCTCGATTATGCGTTTACCCAATTTTCTACTAAGAAGCTGTACGACAGGCATGAAATCGTAAAAGAAGTTAAGGTTCAAAAAGCAGAAAAATCCAAACTTCCTGTAGTTACTTCAGAAAATATCTCCCTTTTACTAAAAAAAGGTGAAACAGCGAAAAAAGTGAAAACTGAAGTAAATGTGGATAAAGATCTGAAATTACCTGTAAAAAAAGGACAGCAGATTGGTTCTTTAAAAATATATAACGGGGATAAACTGATCACGGAAAGTCCAGTTTTGGCTTCAGAGACAGTGAAAAAAGCATCATGGTGGAAACTATTCAAACGAACAGCAGGACAAATGTCAAAATCCTCCTGATTATGAAGTAATCTTGACAGTTATAGGCGAATTCCCACTAGTTTTGTCAAGAGTGAAGGAATTCGTCTATTTTTATAGAAACTTCACGTTATCCAAAAAAGAAGGAGAGGATAGCGTGGGATTAGCTGTCAATCTGGAACTTAAACATACCGTGTTATGTATCCGCTTAGACGGAGAACTTGATCACCATACAGCAGACATGCTTCGGTCACAAGTTGAAGAATATTTGAGAAAACATACGGTAAATCATATTGTGTTGAATTTAGAAGGTTTAAGTTTCATGGATAGTTCGGGTTTAGGTGTAATTCTAGGACGCTATAAGCAAATCAAGAGTCAAAATGGAGAGATGGTAGTATGTGCCATATCACCAGCGGTAAAGAGACTTTTTGAGATGTCAGGATTGTTTAAGATTATCAGGCTTGAAGAAGATGAAGAGCTTGCCCTTCAGGCTTTGGGGGTGGCTTAAAAATGAGAAATGAAATGAAGATTCAATTTTCAGCGTTAAGTCAAAATGAATCCTTTGCACGTGTGACAGTTGCTGCATTTATCGCTCAGATCGATCCGACTGTTGATGAACTGACAGAGATCAAGACAGTTGTATCTGAAGCTGTGACGAATGCGATCATTCACGGATACGAAAACAAAGCAACGGGTATGGTGTATATTGAAGCCGCTATTGAAGAGGATACGATCCACCTTACAATTCGTGACGAGGGTATGGGGATCCGTGATCTTGATCAAGCAAGGCAACCCCTTTATACGTCTAAGCCTGAATTAGAACGCTCAGGTATGGGCTTTACGATCATGGAAAACTTTATGGACAGTGTAGAAGTCATCTCAGAACCTTCATACGGAACTACGATTCACTTGACAAAATACTTAACTAAAAATAAAGCATTGTGTAATTAAGGGAGTATGTCTATGGATGTCGAGGTGAAAGGCAGCAAAAGTGAACCGTTTCTTAAGGATGAAGAGATTAAGTTATTGATCAAACAGAGTCAGGAAGGAGATCAGTCAGCTCGTGATACGATTGTAGAAAAAAACATGAGGCTTGTCTGGTCTGTGGTTCAACGCTTTTTAAACAGAGGTTATGAAGCTGATGACCTTTTTCAAATCGGCAGTATCGGATTGTTAAAATCAGTAGATAAATTTGATCTTTCCTATGATGTACGGTTCTCAACCTATGCCGTACCGATGATCATCGGGGAAATTCAGCGTTTCATACGGGACGACGGAACCGTGAAAGTTAGCCGTTCTTTAAAAGAGACGGGTAACAAAGTAAGAAAAGCAAAAGACGAGTTATCTAAATCATTAGGGCGTACACCAACCATTTCAGAAGTAGCGGAGCATCTTGATGTTGCAGTAGAAGATGTGATCATGGCACAAGACGCAGTAAGAGCGCCACAATCCATTCATGAAACGGTTTATGAAAATGATGGAGATCCAATCACACTGCTCGATCAAATCTCAGACCACTCAGAAAACAAATGGTTTGATAAGATCGCTCTAAAAGATATCATGGATAAGCTCGATGAAAGAGAACGACTAATCGTTTATTTGAGGTATTTTAAAGATCAAACGCAATCCGAGGTTGCTGACCGTCTTGCAATTTCTCAAGTACAAGTGTCGAGACTCGAAAAGAAAATACTATTATTTATGAAAAACCAGATGGAGACTTAAACGTCCTATCTGGTTTTTTGTTTTGAATTTCTTCATTTAGGCTGTTTTCGTATTCATGGTTGCTTTTGAAAGTAGTTGATCTCCGTTTCAGATGCTCGCTTTCCGCGGGGCAGGCGGTGAGCCACATTCGTACGTTACACTCTTAAGTGTCTCACCTGCCCGCCTGTCCCGCAGGAGTCTCGCATCCTACACTCCAATCAATTAATTATAGATGACAAAATGTAAAAGCAACAATCTTTTAGAAAAGAGCGTTCATTTAAGACATTTTCTAAAAGATTGATTCTGTTGAACAATTAAGGTGCCTCCAAAATTTTATCTTCAACTACTAAATACCTTGATAACATTTCCAATAATTATTCTCTTGAACACACAAATGATGACTTAAGAAGAATTTCAAGTTCTTTCTTTAACTTAAAATCTTCGTTGATATGGTTGATTGGAGTGGAAGGTACGAGACTCCTGCGGGACGAGCGGTCAGGTGGAGACTCCTAATGGCGCAAAGCGGCAGGAGGCTCACCGTACGCCCCGCGGAAAGGGAGTACCTGGAACGGAAATCAACCACTTTCGACATTTTTTATCTATTTTTGTGGTAGTTTTTGGATGGTGTTCGATGAGAGGCATGATAAGAATTGCGGTATCGCATACTAAACACAAATGCGCTTAGAAAGAGGTGAAGTGAACTTGGATAAAACGGTATACCTGCGTATGCGTCAACGTGTACAGGTCCTTTTACATCAGAAAGTCACGATCGGTGATGTTGCACAGATTGTTGCATCTGATGAGCTAGAAAGAGACATCAAGGGATATGTTATCCATGAAGTAACCCCTGAAGATAAGCATTTGATTGTTATAGATGTTATGCGTGTGATCGGAACGATCCAACAGAAAAGACCAGTTTTAGATGTTCAGACGATCGGCCCTGCACAATCGATTCTAGAGATTCAGATGAAACAAAAAAAGTTAGCACCTGTTTATTTTGTACTCGTGTGGCTATTGCTTTTTACTGGCTCTGCGCTTGCGATAATGAATTTTCATGAGGATGTCAGCATGCAGCTTGTTCATCAAAAAATCTATTTTATGATAACGGGGCACTATAAAGAGCAACCATTATTGCTGCAGATTCCTTATTCATTTGGTCTTGGTCTCGGAATGATTCTGTTCTTTAACCACCTGTTCCGTAAAAGGCTTAACGAAGAACCAAGTCCTTTAGAAGTAGAGATGTTCAATTATCAACAAGACCTTGATCAGTATGTGATCGTTCATGAAAACAAAGAAACCGAGAAAAAGATCAATGGGAATTAAAGTCTTGCTGATTGCTTTTATTGGATTTGGAGGAGGAATAACGGTTGGTTCTGGGCTCGTTGCGCTGATCACAGTTTTAGGGATTGTGCCAAGACTGATGCAGCTTTCAAAAACATATCGGTACATCAGGGGTTATGAATTAAGCATTATATTGGGGGCAGTAATCGGCGGCTGGATGAACTTAAGAAACGCTTCCATTTCGTTTCCAGCATTCTTTCTGGTCCCGATTGGACTACTAGCAGGAATCTTTGTAGGGATGCTTGCAGCTGCACTGACTGAAGTCTTGAACGTGCTACCGATTCTTGCAAAAAGAGTAGGGTTCGGTGAGAAGATCATCATCATATTAATGGCGATTGTATTAGGTAAGATTTCAGGATCTTTGTTTCATTGGATGTATTACATTAATCACTAAGGATGTGAGTGTTTTATGGCAACAAAAGAAGAACAGCAAGCATATGCAAAAAAAATCAAACCGATTCAGCCTAAACCTCCTTATGTTTTAAATTGTTTAAAAGCATTTTTAGTAGGCGGCTTAATCTGTGTGATCGGTCAAGCGATTCAAAACTTTTATATGGAATTCTTTAATTTTTCACAAGAGACGGCTGGAAACCCAACTGTTGCAACTCTCATACTAATTGCAGCTCTATTAACAGGATTAGGTGTTTATGATAAGATCGGCCAGTTTGCTGGGGCGGGTTCAGTAGTTCCCGTAACAGGTTTTGCAAACGCAGTAACGAGTGCTGCTTTAGAACATAAGAGCGAAGGGCTCGTTCTTGGAGTGGCTACAAATCTGTTTAAGTTAGCAGGAGCTGTAATCGTATTTGGTGCAGTAGCCGCTTATGTTTTTGGGATGATTCGGTATATCTTTCAGCATGTGATATAAGGAGTGGGAAACATGAATTTATTAGGAAGACAGACGTGGAAGTTTGCGAATAATGTGTATCTAAATGCAGCAGGAACTGCCGTTGGTCCGATGGAAAGTGAAGGTCCATTAGGCAGTTACTTCGATAAAACATATAACAACCTTCATTGTGGTCAAAAGAACTGGGAGCTTGCTGAAAGGCAGCTGATGGAAGATGCGATCAATGCATGTTTACAAAAAGTAAAGATGAAGCCTGAGGATATCAATTTTTTATTGGCGGGAGATCTGCTTAACCAGATCGTATCGGCTAACTATACAGCGCGAGGGAACGGTATCCCCTACTTAGGGGTATTCGGGGCTTGTTCAACTTCTATGGAATCTTTAGCGTTAGGCGCAGCATTGGTAGATGGCGGTTACGCTAACAGGGTTGTGGCAGCCGTTAGTTCACACAATGCAACAGCCGAAAGACAGTTTAGATACCCAACAGAATATGGCGGACAAAAACCAGATACAGCTACATTTACCGTAACAGGTGCAGGTGCAGCGCTTGTGAGCAAAGAGGTCTCTGATATTAAGATTACATCAGCAACAGTTGGAAAAGTTGTTGACTTAGGGATAAAAGATCCTTTTGATATGGGTTCTGCGATGGCACCGGCAGCGGCTGACACGATTGCTGCTCATTTTAAAGAAATGAATGTTGAACCAAATGAGTATGACTTAATCGCTACAGGAGATCTTTCAGGTGTCGGTGCACCGATTGTAAAAATGCTGCTAAAAGAACAGGGCTATGATGTTTCAGATAACCATCGGGATTGCGGGCTGATGATCTATCGCTCGGATCAGCAGGTGTTCGCTGGCGGAAGCGGCTGTGCATGCTCTGCTGTTGTCACGTATGGATATATCCTGGATGAGATCCGAAAAGGGAATCTAAAAAAAGTTCTAATGGTCGCAACAGGAGCACTATTAAACCCGGTGATGGTTCAACAAAAAGAAAGCATTCCAACGGTTGCTCACGGAGTTGTTCTAGAGCGGGCGGAAGGAGGACAATAACATGGAATTTTTCTGGGCATTTGTAATAGGAGGCGCCATTTGCGTTGTTGGTCAGCTGATGATGGATATATTGAAATTAACACCGGCACATGTAACCACTTCATTTGTTGTAATCGGCGCTCTTCTTGACGCATTTGGCATCTATGATAATTTAATCAAGTTTGCAGGAGCGGGTGCTACCGTTCCAATTACAAGCTTTGGTCATTCTCTTCTTCATGGTGCGATGGCAGCAGCTGACGAACATGGTTTCATAGGAATTGCGATGGGGATCTTTGAGCTAACATCTGCAGGTATTTCTTCGGCCATCTTGTTTGGATTTTTAGTAGCAGTCATTTTTGAACCAAAGGGGTGATTCTATGGTGAAAAAACGGGTCATTTTTATAACAGATGGAGATCTCTATGCATTGCGGGTTGTTGAATATGCTGCAGAACAAGTTGGCGGTCGTTGTATTTCGCAATCATGGGGAAATCCATCCAAAAAGAGCGGTGAAGAACTTGTTGAAATGATCCGAACAACACCGAATGATCCTGTACTCGTCATGTTTGATGACTGTGGTTTTAAAGGAGAGGGACCCGGAGAACATGCCATGAGATTCATTCATAAGCAAAAAGACATTGATGTGATCGGTGCGGTAGCTGTCGCTTCAAAGACTCATTTTGCTGAGTGGACGAAAGTGCATTGCTCGATAGATAGATATGGTGAACTCACAGAGTTTGGCATTGATAAGAGCGGGCTGCCAGATTTAGAAACAGGAAGAATAAATGGGGATACCGTGTACATACTCGATGAACTGAATCTGCCATTAGTAGTAGGAATCGGGGACATCGGTAAAATGTCAGGTTTTGATGCTGTGGAAAAAGGTGCTCCGATCACGGTTAAAGCCATTAAACTAATTTTAGAAAGGAGCGAATCAAGTGGGAAACGACAAAAATAAGACGCCAATCAGTAAAAATATTCATGATACGGAAAAGTTCTTAAAAGACCGTCTTGGGATCGGCGTAAGTTTTGACGTTGGGGTCAGAAAGATATTTGTACTAAAAAAAGAACTGCAGCTTTATTATTGTACAGGTCTTTGTGACAGTGAATTTATTATTATGATCTATCGTGAGCTAATGGATATGGATCACGGTCATAGATCACCTAGCAAAGTTAAAGATCTTGTACATAATCATCTGGCTCATCAGCAAGTGGAGCTCACAAAATCTTTAGATGAAGCCGTAGACCGCATGCTTTCAGGATTGATCGTTATCTTTGTTGACGGTGAAGAAGAAGCATTTGTTGTAGACGTAAGGAGTTACCCGGGACGATCACCAGAAGAACCGGATATCGAGAAGGTTGTCAGAGGTGCTCGTGACGGTTATACGGAGAACATTATCATTAACACAGCTCTTACGAGAAGACGTATTCGCGATGAGCGTTTAAGACACGAAATTATGCAAGTTGGAGAACGTTCTAAAACGGATGTATGTCTATCCTATATTCAGGACGTTGCAGATCCGGGGCTCGTTGATCTGATCAGACAAGAACTCAGTTCAATAGATATCGACGGAATACCGATGGCAGACAAAACGATCGAAGAATTTATTGTGAAACAAGGCTGGAATCCGTTTCCTTTAGTCCGATATACAGAGCGGCCAGACGTTGCAGCTCAGCATCTTATGGAAGGGCATGTATTGATCATCACAGATACATCACCGAGTGTTATTATTACCCCTACTACACTCTTCCATCATGTTCAGCATGCAGAAGAGTATAGACAGACCCCTTTTATTGGTGCTTTTTTAAGGTGGACACGTTTCACGGGAATGCTCGCTTCTGTTTTTCTAGTTCCTATGTGGCTATTGTTTTCGATGGAAAAAGAGCTGCTGCCGCCTTTTATTGATTTTATTGGGCCAAATAAAACAACCAACATTCCCTTGTTTTTACAGATCATTTTTGCAGAGATTGGAATTGATATCTTGCGGCTCGCTGCCATCCATACACCAAGTGCCCTCTCCACCGCCATGGGTCTGATCGCTGCAGTGTTGATCGGCCAGATTGCGATCGATGTTGGTTTGTTCGTGCCAGAAGTTATATTATATGTAGCGATAGCAGCGATTGGATCATTCTCAACACCAAGCTATGAGCTCAGTATCGCAAACAAAGTTCTGAGGCTCTTCTTAATTGTAATGGTGATGCTCTTTAAAGTTCCGGGGTTTATCATTGGATTTACAATCATGATTCTATACATGTCAACGATCAAGAATTTGAACACACCTTATTTATGGCCGCTCATTCCTTTTAACCCAAAGGCCTTTATGCAAATTGTTATTCGGATCGCTGTTCCATTATCTAAAGTGCGGCCGAGCATTGTTCATCCGCAAAACACCAAAAAACAGCCGACTAATTAATCTGTCCCTTGCTGATTGTTGAAAATTGTGTTAAATTCATAACTAATTATATATGCCTCATATGAGGTAGAGGCGCAAAACGAATGAGTAGCATATGGAGTTTGTGGATGACGATGAAATATGTTGAAAGGTCAATTTGCCGAAGTGTAAAAAGAGATCCATCACTTTTTATGCTGGGCCGCTGCTTAAGAAGCAACGGACTGTCACTACAACAGTAGTGGAGAGCTATTCCGACATGAGGGTACGGTTATGACAGCCTGCCTTAGTTGCGGCTGTCTTTTGTATTTGTCGGGATTGAATTCTCTATCAACAACGAGAGGGGATTTTTTGTGAATTTACACGGTACAGCACAAATTGGACAAAATCATCATCTATGGATAGGTGGTACAGATACGGTTGAACTTGCAAAGAAATACGGCACACCACTATATCTGTATGACGTATCTCTAATTAAAAATAGAGCAAGAGGTTTTAAGAGAGCATTCCAAGAAAAAGGGGTGGGCTTCCAAGTCGCTTACGCCTCAAAAGCGTTCTCTTCCATTGCCATGTTTCAACTGATCGAACAAGAAGGATTAAGTCTAGACGTGGTTTCAGGAGGAGAGCTCTTTACGGCCCTTCAAGCAGAGTTTCCAGCAGAACGAATCCATTTTCATGGAAACAATAAGAGCTATGAAGAGTTAGAGTTTGCTCTTAATGCTGGAGTGGGATGTATTGTCGTTGATAACTTTTTTGAGATTTCACTGCTAAAAATGATAAGCAGTAAACTCGATAAAAAAGTAAACATTTTATTACGACTTACTCCAGGTATTGAAGCACATACACATGATTACATCATTACCGGCCAGGAAGATTCTAAATTTGGTTTTGACTTAGGCAACGGCCAGGCTGATAAGGCGCTAGAGGATGTTCTTGCTTTTGAAGGATTTCGTGTCCTAGGCATTCATTGCCATATCGGCTCGCAAATTTTTGAAACAGAGGGTTTTACACTCGCGATTGAAAAGCTATTTAGCCACTTTAAAAAATGGGAAGAGAGCTTCAAGTATTTTCCAGAAGTTGTAAACCTTGGTGGAGGTTTTGGTATCCAATATACTTCTGAAGATACACCGCTCGCACCAGAACAGTATGTAACGGCTATGATTGATGAAGTGGGAAAACAGATGCGTCGTTTTGAAGGAAGAGATTTACCGGAGTTGTGGATTGAACCAGGCCGGTCGCTTGTAGGTGACGCAGGAACGACGATTTACTCAATCGGTTCGCAAAAAGAGATTGAAGGCGTCAGGCATTATGTTTCTGTTGACGGTGGAATGACCGATAACATTCGTCCAGCACTCTATCAAGCAAAATACGAAGCATATGTTGCCAATAAAATGAACGAAAAGCCTGCACAAACCGTATCCATTGCAGGGAAATGCTGTGAGAGCGGAGATATGCTGATTTGGGATATTGATCTGCCTATAGTAACAGATAACGATTACTTAGCGGTATCATGTACAGGAGCATACGGATATAGCATGGCAAGCAATTATAACCGTATTCAACGGCCTGCTGTTGTGTTTGTTGAGAACGGCGAGGAACAACTTGTCGTCAAGCGTGAAACTTATGAAGATCTTATTAAGAATGATATCCCGTTAAAAACAAATGTTTTTGTGTAAATTAGTTTACGGAGCAATCATTTAACCGTACAATGGTAGTTGTAATGAAGTTAGAAGGAGGCCTGTTTTTTATGAAAAAAGGTTCAATTGAATTTGAAAACGGCGAAAAAATACTTTTTGAATTGTTCCAAGAAGAAGCACCAGGAACAGTAGAAAACTTTGAAAAACTTGCAAACGAAGGATTTTATAATGGTGTAACATTCCACCGTGTAATTCCTGGTTTTGTAGCTCAAGGTGGAGATCCAACAGGAACAGGAGCTGGCGGCCCTGGTTATTCTATTCCTTGTGAAACAGAAGGAAACCCGCATAAGCACGTAGCTGGTTCTCTTTCTATGGCACATGCTGGCCGCGATACAGGTGGAAGCCAATTCTTTATCGTTCACGAGCCACAGCCTCACTTAAACGGTGTGCACACTGTGTTCGGACAAGTTACCGAAGGCATGGAAACAGTACTTCGTATTAAACAAGGCGATGTAATGAAAGAAGTTAAAGTTTGGGAAGAATAATTCCAATATGAAGAAAAAGCTCCGGGAGAATATTTCCGGAGCTTTTTCTGTATAGAAGGATTCACAGATAAATGAGAATTGATGAATATTGTCGACTCGTCGATATATCATTAAAATTGGTCAAAATAATCATGATATTAGTCAAATTAATCATGAGATTGGCTGAATTACAGCTGAAACTTGGCAAATTAATAAAGAGCTTCTTTATAAAATCCTATTTTTCATTATTTTTTGTCTGTTTCGTTCATCAATAACAGAGGTGCGATCTCTTAAGGAATGCTTATGAACGATGCTCGTATCTGTCAGAGTATGTGTGAACCAATTTTCTTCCGTTGCATTTGCTTCAAATAAGCATTTTTGTAATAATTCCGTAGTCAGGGGCAGTGTAATTGGTTCGAAAGGTTGCTCTAGCTCGATTTTTTCTTTTCTATCTCTTATCAGTTCAAAAAATGGCTGTGTTTGTATTCCAAGTTCTTTTAATTCTAATTCTTCTTTTTGAAGTTTTTGTAATCCGCTCGTAATCATTCTTCTTGCTCCGTTCATATTACCTCGCCTTTGATGATAGAGTGCAACAGCCAGTTGAATGAGTCCTGGCCACAGATTACCTTTCATTCCTTCGTTCTTCCAATGCTCTTCAAGTACTTCATGGCATTCAAAGTAATCTTGATCTCTATGAAAATGTATTAAGTATTCAATCCAAGGTTTTGGGTAAGTCACAATCGTTCACGCCCCTTATTAAGCTCGATTTTAAGTTTACCACATGCATCATGTGAATAAAAACAAACCTCGATAAGAACAAAATATGATATAATTTTATAATACAAAAATGCTGAAAAAACTGGGGAAATGTTATGCAATATAGTGTGAAGCTTGATGGATTTGAAGGTCCGCTAGATTTACTGCTTCATTTAATACAAACCTACGAAGTGGATATTTATGATATTCCAGTAGCTATTATCACTGAGCAATACCTTCAATATATACATACGATGAAAGAATTAAAACTTGATGTGGCAAGTGAATTTTTAGTAATGGCAGCCACTCTTTTAGCAATTAAAAGCAAAATGTTGCTGCCAAAGCATGAAGAAGAATTGTTTGAGAACCAGATGGAACTTGAGATGGAAGAAGATCCGAGAGATGAACTTGTTAGAAGGCTTGTAGAGTATAGAAAGTATAAACACGCTGCAGATGAACTTAAAGAAAGGGAATCTCAAAGAAGTTTGGTTTATACAAGACAGCCGCTGGACCTGAGTCAGTTTGAAAAAGAAGAAACGGCCAAACAAGTAACGAATGTAACCCTTTATGATATGTTGCAGGCCATGCAAAAAGTCTTTCAAGAAAAGGTTACGCGTGCACCGCGAACGACGATTGAGCGACAAGAGATCCCTATTGAAACAAGGATGGAACAAATAAAAAGTTCCCTTCAATCAGTTGGAGGACGAAAAAAGTTTACAGAGCTGTTCGATAAAAACACAAAAGAGCACGTGGTTGTCACATTTCTTGCGATATTAGAACTAATGAAAGTAAAATCCATCAATTGTGAACAACAAGATCATTTTAGTGAAATATATATAACAATGTTAGAGGAGTAATACGATTTGGAACGAAATGAAATAAAAGCAGTTATCGAAGGATTGCTTTTTGTCAGTGGAGACGAAGGAATTGATAGAAAGCAGATCGCCCAAGTACTGGAGATCGATAGCAAAGAATTAAATCTTATCATTGATGATTTAAAGGAGAGTTATGCAAAACCAGACAGAGGGATGGCTATTGTGGAATATGCGGGATCCCTACAATTTGTAACAAAGCCTGATCATGCGGTCTATTATGAACGTCTTGTTGAGACACCGGGACATTCCACTCTATCACAGGCTGCACTTGAAACGCTTGCAATAATTGCATATAAACAGCCGATTACGAGGTCTGAGATCGAAGAAGTAAGAGGTGTGAAAACAGAAAAACCCCTGCATACCTTATCTGCAAAAGGACTTGTAAAAGAAGTTGGCAGGGCTGAGGGTACGGGAAGAGCGATCCTCTACGGAACTACGAAAGCATTTTTAGAACACTTTGGTCTGCAGAACATTAAGGAATTGCCGCCGCTGCCGGAAAACATTAAAGAAGAAAGTGTTGAACAAGAAGCGGATTTGTTCTTTTCAAAGTTTCAAGAATCACTATCTACGGATGATAGGTAAGGAGGAGTTATGCATTGTTGATTCAGCATATTGATGGTATAGAGTTAGAAAAAGAAAAGCCGAATACATCAGAGGATTTTTTCAACCGTTCAGAAGCTACTTATGAGTCGAACGGAATTACTCAAACTTTTCACCTGCTTTATGTTCGATATTTTGAAGAAAAACTTCAAGAGGAATTAACACAGCATGACTTTTGGAAAGGTTACTTGGATACTTACAAGATACGAGAGATTGCTGCGCTTGTTGCGTTAACCAGCAATGATGCTTATTTAAAGCGCAAACGAAGCTATATAAACAACTATGAGGAATTTCGAAATTTATTTTTGAATCCAAACAAAGATGTTCTGAGATCTCATCTAAATACTTTAAAGAAAATAGTTAAGTAAAACAGCCATTTTTTTGGCTGTTTTTTTGTTTTTAGACGTGTTGCTTTCGGTTTCAAGGTGATCACTCTCTGTTGAGCAAGCGCTGTTGCAGTGACTTTTAGCATTGCATCTCCCGAATTGAGTCTGTTACAAATTTATTGAGTCTTACATGAATTTATTGAGTCTAAATAAAAATTATTGAGTCTAATCGCAATTTATTGGGTCTAATTTAAAGTTACCCGAGCTGTGCAGTAGGTGAGAAACCTATAACTGAGAACTACAATTCATCTAGAGACGGATTAATAAGCTCCCCGTTTTAAAAGGCTGTTTAAGGGTAAATTACTAAAAAAGGAAATGCAGCAGAAGGAGAGAGATCATTGCCAAGAATAGCAGCAGTAGAAACAATTAATCCGCCGCACAAGCTTTCCCAAAATGAAACGATGGCGTTTGCGAGAAACTTATTTCAAGATGCATTCTCAGATATCGAGCGTTTACTAAAAGTATTTCAAAATGGTGAGATCGAGTCTCGGTATTTTGCGATGCCTATCGATTGGTTTAAGAAAAAAAGAAGCTTTCAAGAGAAAAACGATTTATACATAGATTTTGCCACTAATTTAGGAGCAGCGTGCATCGAAAATTGTATATCAGATCAGAAACTTAACATATCATACGATAATATTGATGCTATTTTTTTTATATCGAGCTCTGGCCTATCGACACCAAGCATAGAAGCAAGAATAATGAATATCCTCCCTTTTTCTCCCCATACAAAAAGGATTCCTATTTGGGGGTTGGGCTGTGCTGGCGGAGCATCTGGTTTCTCAAGAGCTTATGATTATTGCAAAGCTTATCCGAAGTCAAATGTACTTGTTCTAAGTGTTGAGTTATGCTCATTAACGTTTCAACACGAAGATCTATCAAAGAGCAACTTAGTTGGAACATCTTTGTTTGCGGATGGTGTTGCGTGCGCATTGATCTGTGGTGATGAATCCGATACGGCTATGACGTCAGAAATACATCCATATATAAAAGATACGATGTCTACTTTAAAGCCACATTCTGAAGACGTGATGGGGTGGGAAGTAAAAGATACGGGGTTGTATGTTGTTTTTTCAAGAGATATTCCGAATGTGATCCGAACATGGCTAAAACCCAATGTAGACGAGTTTTTGGAGAGAAATCAACTTGTCGGAGAACAAATTAAACATTTTATTGCTCATCCTGGCGGAAAGAAAGTACTTGAAGCTTATGTTGAAGCTCTAGGGATCCCATTATCTAAGACAGATATTTCAAGAGATGTGTTAATGTCAAATGGAAATATGTCATCTGCAACTGTGTTCTATGTTCTAAAGAAGTTTATGGAAACAGAAAAAGAAGATGGAGACCTGGGAGTAATGGCTGCTCTCGGTCCTGGTTTTTCATCTGAACTTCTATTAGTGGAATGGAGGAAGTAAACGTGTGGTTCCTTCTTTTTTGGAGTTTTCTCGTGATTCAAAGACTGGCTGAAGTAAGGATTGCAAAATCAAATGAAAAGAAACTTCGAGAGAAAGGCGCTGTGGAAGCAGGTAAAGACCATTATAAGTGGATGGTGTTCATGCATGTTTCCTTTTTTGCCGTTTTCTTTTTAGAAGTATATGTCCTAAGCGCAACACCGCCTAGTTGGTGGCTGGTTCCTTTTGTATTATTTCTAATCGCTCAAGTGATTCGGGTTTGGGCAATCTCTTCACTCGGCGTGTACTGGAATACGAAAATATTGCTGCTTCCCGGAGCGACAGTAGTAGCGAAAGGCCCATATCGATTTATGAGACATCCGAATTATACGGTAGTCTCTCTTGAGCTTTTGGTCATTCCTCTAATTTTTGGTGCTTATTATACAGCCATTCTGTTTACGTTGTTAAATATTTTAATGTTACGAGTACGAATACCAGCTGAAGAAAAAGCACTTATGGAACTGACAGACTACGAAAAAAGCCACGGTCACAAACAGCGTTTCTTCCCTAGTCAATAACAGCGGAAGTAAATCCCATTCATAACCTGTCCTTGTTTGCATAAACTTTTACAAAACACCTAAAGGGCGGGATTATAAATGAAACAAACTATAAAACCATTACTTCTCGTTATCATTTGTACGCTGATCTTTGCTGTATTCCCGCAAGAAGCTAAAGCTGAACCTGGGGTATCAGCAAAAGCTGCTGTATTGATGGAACAGTCATCAGGAAGAGTTCTGTATGGACGAAATGAACACCGTCCGATGAGAATAGCTAGTATAACAAAGATCATGACTGCAATCATCGCGATAGAATCAGGTAAAATGCATGACACAGTAACGATCACAGAACATGCAGCACGAACAGAAGGTTCTTCTCTTTATTTAAAGCCTGGTGAAAAAATCCCTCTAGAAGACTTAGTTTATGGGTTGATGCTTCGGTCCGGAAATGACTCTGCAGTTGCAATCGCTGAACATGTCGGCGGAAGTTTAGAAGGCTTTTCATATATGATGAACCAAAAAGCCGAAGAGATAGGGATGAAGCATACTCGTTTTAGAAATCCTCATGGCCTTGATACACATGAAGATCATTATTCAACCGCATATGATATGGCACTCCTGACAAAGTATGCGATGAACAATGATACCTTTAAAGACGTTTCTTCTACGAAAGTTTACCGGTCAGAGCAAACCGGTGAAAAATGGGACAGAGTATGGAGAAACAAAAATAAAATGCTGAAGCTCTACAGCAATTCAACTGGCGGCAAAACGGGATACACAAAGCGAGCCAAAAGAACATTAGTTTCAACAGCTGAGAAAGACGGCATGGAACTGATTGCCGTAACACTTAATGATCCTGATGATTGGGAAGATCACCGGAACTTATTTGAGTGGGGGTTCCATTCATTTAAAATGACAGAGCTTATCAAGGAAGGTAAGATCTCAAGCATTAAAGAGAAAGGTTATAAAGGCAAAGTAGAAGCTGCCAGAACGTTTTCATATCCTTTGTTAAAAGAAGAGATGAAAGAAATCTCTTCTTCCATCGATTTGTATAAGCTTCCGAAATCAGGGAAATGGGAAGATGAAAAGGTTCCTAAGCCTGTAGGGCGCTATTTCATAGACTTAAAGGACACGAGAATTGCTGATCTTCCGCTCTATTATGATGGCAAAACGCTTATTAAACCAGCTCAAGAAAGTTTATGGACGTCCTTTAAAAACATGCTGAACAAGCTTTTCTTTGTTGCCAAGGAAGAGACGCGCCTATGGTGAATTATATTTGGGTTGGTATGATGGTGATCGGTTTTATCGTTGCTGGAATTAACGGAACAATGGATAAAGTGAACGAAGCCATCTTCACGAGTGCCAAAGAAGCAGTTACGCTCAGTTTTGGCATGATAAGCATCCTCGTATTTTGGCTGGGAATAATGAAAATCGCTGAAAAAGGCGGTTTGCTTGAAGTGCTGGCTATTCTTTTTCGACCTATCGTTAAAAGGCTTTTTCCCGATATTCCAAAAGATCATCCCGCACAAGGCTATATTCTGTCCAATATGGCAGCGAACCTTCTTGGACTCGGAAACGCTGCAACACCGATGGGCATAAAAGCGATGGAACAGTTAAAGATTCTAAACGGTGGAAAAAATGAAGCTAGCCGGTCTATGATTACACTTCTTGCGATCAATACATCAAGCATTACACTTATTCCTACAACGATTATCGCAATAAGAATGAGCTACAACTCACAGTCCCCAACGGATATTGTAGCTCCAACTTTAATTGCAACGGCGATTTCTACTGTTGGTGCTATATTAATAGATAGATATTATTATTACCGCTCCTTGCCAAAAGGAGGTAAATAAATGGCGATCGTTCAATCGTTTTCGATCTGGTTTATTCCGCTTTTAATCGGTTTTATATTATTGTATGGCACGTATAAGAAAGTACCAACATATGAAACGTTTGTAGAAGGCGGTAAAGAAGGCTTTTCAATCGCCATCAACATCATTCCTTTTTTAGTCGGTATGCTTGTAGCCATTTCGGTGTTCAGAGCATCTGGAGCCCTGGATTATGTGATGATGGCAATGCGTCCTTTGTTTTCATTGTTTCATATTCCGGCAGAAGTAGTACCGCTTGGGCTTATGAGAACGATATCTGGAACAGGAGCACTTGGCATGACATCTGATCTAATCGCTACGCATGGTCCTGATTCATTTATAGGAAGGCTAGCTTCAACTATCCAAGGAAGCACAGATACGACCTTTTATGTGCTTACCGTTTATTTTGGAGCAGTAGGAATTAAAAAGATGAAGTATGCGCTAAAAGTAGGTTTATTAGCAGATCTAATCGGTTTTTTAGCATCAATCGCTGTGATCTCTCTCTTGTTTTACGCATAAATTGACAAAAAAGAGCCTCCTGAGGTTCTTTTTTACGTTTACCGAGGTTGAGAATTACGAATAATGAAGGTATGATGAGACATGAGGTGAAATCATGGAACGATTGCAAAAAGTGATTGCTCAAAGCGGCATTACTTCCAGAAGAAAAGCTGAGGAGCTAATTCGTGAGGGCAAAGTGAAAGTGAACGGAAATGTAGTGACCGAGCTCGGCACAAAAGTAGGTACAAAAGATAAAATTGAAGTGAATGAAATTCAAATTCAACGGGAGCAGCCCGTTTATTTTTTGATGTATAAACCTTCTGGTGTAATTACAGCCGTTTCTGACGACAAAGGAAGAAAAGTAGTGGCTGATTATTTTAGAGACATCATCGAACAACGAGTTTTCCCTGTTGGAAGATTAGACTATGATACAACGGGTGCAATTATTATGACGAATGACGGAGAATTTGCAAACGTTCTAATGCATCCGCGCTACCAGCTTGATAAAGTGTATATCGCAAAGGTAAAAGGCATTCCACCAAGAGAGAAGATCAAGCAGCTTGAAAGAGGTATTCGCTTAGAAGATGGAATGACTGCTCCAGCAAAAGTTAAGGTAACGTCGATTGATAAGAAAAAGGGAACGGC
Source organism: Fictibacillus phosphorivorans (assembly GCF_001619875.1). Lineage (GTDB taxonomy): Bacteria > Bacillota > Bacilli > Bacillales > Fictibacillaceae > Fictibacillus > Fictibacillus phosphorivorans_B. Next base: position 580,470 of record NZ_LRFC01000023.1, on the reverse strand, counting down.
TATTGTTGAACTGATCATACATGAAGGGAAAAACCGTCAAGTTAAGCGTATGTTAGAAGCAATAGGCACTCCAGTCATGAAATTGAAACGTGAAAGGTACGGCTTTTTAGATCTTAAAGGGCTGAATCCAGGCGAGTTTCGAGAATTAACACCACATGAAATAAAGCAGCTAAGAAATCTCGCTGTCACACAAACGTCAAAAAAAAGCCGTAGATAGGCTTTTTTTTCAAGTTATAGTAAAATGGAAGCGGCTTAAAGGAGCGGATGGGTCTTGAAAAAAAATAGGTTATGGTTTCGTTCTGCTTTGCTTGCCATTTTAGTTGTTGCAATCGGTTATACCATTTACAACAGTATGAATGAAGAGTCAGGTACATACATAAGCAAAGGGGATTCGGCTCCTAATTTTGTACTTACCGATCTAGATGGCAAACGGGTAGAACTGGAAGATTACCGTGGAAAAGGTGTTTTCTTAAATTTCTGGGGAACTTGGTGCAAACCTTGTGAACGTGAAATGCCTTATATGCAAAGGCAATATGAAAAGTACAAAGATCAAGGTGTAGAAATACTCGCTGTTAATGTAAGTGAGACAAACGTTTCTGTCCAAAATTTTGCAGATCGATATCGCTTATCATTTCCTATTCCAATGGATAAAGAGAGAGAAGTAACGAAAGCATACGGGATTGGACCGATTCCAACCACCATTCTTGTAGATAAGAATGGTAAAGTGGTCGACCGGACAAGTGAGTCATTGTCAGAGAAAAAGATTATTTCCTTTATGGAAAAAATAAAGCCGTAACGGGGTGATAAGATGCAATCGATAACATGTGAATGCGGCCACTCCAACCCATACGGAACAAGTCTTTGCCAAGCCTGCGGAAAACCGCTGCAGCAGGACGTTGAAGTTTTATCAAGCATGAGGTATGAAGGAAGCGCCAGACGATCTCAAACGTATAAACAAACGTTTGTTGACCGGGTTTGGAACTTCTTTTCGTCTGTAAAAGTAGGGGTTTGGTTAATTGTTATCATTTTAGTAGCTGCAGCAATCGGAACGATCTTTCCGCAAGAAACGTTTATTCCTCCAAATGTTGATCCTGCAGCCCATTATGAAAGCGAATACGGAACATTAGGTCTGATCTATTATCTGCTAGGTTTTCATAATCTTTATGGTTCTTGGTGGTTTATTCTTTTGCTGGGAATGTTAGGACTCTCAATAATCATTGCTAGCCTTGATCGTGGAATTCCGCTTTATAAAGCGTTGAAGACACAAAGAGTCACAAGACATGACCAATTCATGAAGAAGCAGCGTTTGTTTTCAAAAAGCCATGATGTTGAACTTGAAGAGATTAAATACACGCTTGAATCTCTTCGTTATAAAGTGCGTGAAGAAAATGGTAACTTATTTGCTGAAAAAGGGCGATTCTCACGTTGGGGAGCTTACGTAAACCATGTGGGCTTAATTATCTTCTTAACTGGTGCGATGCTTCGATTCTTTCCAGGTATGTATGTTGACGACATCTTATGGGTGAGAGAAGGAGAAAAAGCGTCCATCCCAGGAACTGCTAGTGACGAAGGGCAGTATTACCTCGAGAACAATAAATTTATTCTTGAGATGTATGATAAACAAGAAAAGAAGTTTAATAGTGCACTAAGTTCTGTAGGCGGTGAAGTTGCCAAGAACTATCAAAGCAACGTAACGCTTTATAAGACAAAAGAAAATCATACGGCGGGGGCTGACCCTGAACTTGTAAAAGTGAAAGACGGTGAAATACGAGTAAATGAACCGTTTAAATTCGATTCTTTCGCACTCTATCAAACTGATTTTAAACTGAATGAGTTTTATAAGATGAGTTTTGAACTTGAGGAAAAGGCAACGGGAAAAAAGTTTGGCAAGCTAACAGTTGATCTTCATGATCCAGAAACCGAGTATGACTTGGGAAATGGATATAAAGTGAAAATTGAGGAATACTTTCCGAATTTTATCTTAAATGAGCATAAACAGCCTTCTACGGTCAATAACTTGCCGGATAATCCTGCATTTGTTTTTTCTATGTACTCTCCAAAGGTACCTCAAGGTGAAAAAGCGTTTGTAGGAATTCAAAAAAATATTGATTCTGGTGATAACCAGTTCAAGATGTCGTTTGCTGGTATCGAAACGAAAAATTTAACGGCACTAACGGTAAGAAAAGACCACACACTATGGATCATTGCACTTGGCGGCATTATTTTTATGATTGGTGTTACGCAAGGATTGTATTGGAACTATAGAAGAATATGGATCAAACAGAATCATGGGGAAGTTTGGGCAGCAGCTCATACAAATAAGAATTGGTATGGATTAAAAAAAGATGTGGAGTTCTTGTCTAACAAGACAAACCTTACACCACTCGAAGAAAAAGAATCTGATTCTAAGTAATGCCGTTCAAGCGGGAGGGTTAATGATGGCTGAAATCAGCAGCACGCTTTTATATAGTGCATTTATTATTTATTTGTTCTCTACTCTATTTTTTGCAATGTCTATTTCAGACAAAAAGAATAAAGACGCAGATCACACAAAAAAATGGGGTAAAATCGGTTTTATCAGTTCATGTATTGGTTTTACAGCTCAACTAGGCTATTTCATAACAAGATGGATGGCAAGTGGACATGCACCTGTAAGTAACTTGTTTGAGTTTACAACCTTTTTTGGCATGATGATGGTGCTTGCATTCATTATTCTATATGCAATCTATCGAACTAATGGCTTAGGGGTTTTTGCTATGCCTGTCGCATTACTGGTTATTGCATATGCTAGTATGTTTCCGAGGGATATTTCACCACTTATTCCTGCACTTCAAAGTGACTGGCTAAAGATTCATGTTACAACTGCAGCTTTAGGAGAAGGAATTCTAGCCATTTCGTTCGTATCAGGTCTACTTTATTTAATCCGTACGGTTGACCAAACGGTAGCGTCTAAGAAGACGCTGTGGCTGGAAATTATCCTTTATAGCTTAATTGCTGTCGTTGGATTCATTGTTGTTTCACTCGGATTTAAAGGTGCAGGCTATCAAACAGCATTTGAGATGATGAACGAGCAGAACCAGCCTGTTAAGGTCGTTTATGACATGCCTGCAATAGCAGGTCCGAGTAATGGGGAACAGCTGGACAACTCATTTGGACCTCTATTTTCAACACCGTCTTGGATGAACGGGGTAGACGCTTCTATTAAACTAAACACGTTCATATGGTCATTGATAGCGGGTGCTGTCCTATACGGATTGCTTCGGTTAATTTTAAGAAAAAGAATTGCGGCAGCGCTTCAGTCAAAAGTGAATATGAAACCGGATCTTCTTGATGAGATCAGCTATAGAGCGGTTGCCATCGGATTCCCGATCTTTACGCTTGGTGCACTTATTTTTGCGATGATCTGGGCGCAGCAGGCTTGGTCGAGATTCTGGGGATGGGATCCTAAAGAAGTATGGGCATTAATCACGTTCTTGTTCTACGCAGCATTTCTTCACTTAAGACTTTCAAGAGGATGGCACGGTGAAAAGTCGGCATGGCTTTGCGTTTTAGGTTTTTGGATTATCACGTTTAACTTGATTGCCGTAAACCTTGTACTTGTCGGTTTGCATTCGTATGCATAAAGGTCAAAATAGAGTCTCTCTTTCATAAGAGGGGCTTTTTTGTAGGAATGATAGGTTTTATGGAAGGTGAAAGTAGATAAACAATATGTCCTGTTTGTTTGCAGCGCTTTGTTTCATGTATGATAGAAGCAGGATATAAAAGACGTGGTTATCAGATTTGATATGGAGGATTGAATATGGATACAGAAGCTAAAATTCTGGTAGTTGATGATGAAGAAAGAATTCGCAAACTATTAACGATGTATCTGGAACGGGAAAACTATGAAGTACATGAAGCAGAAAATGGTGAGGATGCTCTTCAGATGGCAGTATCTATTAACTTTGATCTTATCTTGCTTGACCTCATGCTTCCAGGAATGGATGGCATCGAAGTGTGCGAGAAGTTAAGAGAAAAGAAAGCTACACCGGTCATCATGTTAACAGCAAAGGGTGAAGAACTTAACCGTATTCAAGGGTTTGAAGCAGGTACGGACGATTACATCGCAAAGCCTTTCAGCCCGAGGGAAGTCATCTTACGCGTGAAAGCACTTTTAAGAAGGTCTTCCCCTACTAAGTTTCTTCAAACAGAAACGGTTGCTAAGAATGTAGTCGTATTTAAACACCTTACGATCGATCATGATGCACACCGTGTAACAGCAGGAGGCAAAGAGGTGAATCTAACACCTAAAGAATACGAGCTTTTGTATTATTTAGCAAAAACACCTGACAAAGTATATGCACGTGAGCAATTATTAAAAGACGTTTGGAATTATGAGTTTTTTGGAGATCTTAGAACAGTCGATACACATGTCAAAAGACTTCGAGAAAAACTTAACAAGGTTTCTCCTGATGCAGCCTCAATGATTGCAACTGTATGGGGAGTAGGCTACAAATTTGAGGCGGGCAATGAATGATTTGGAGAAGTGTAGTTGGTAAGCTATGGATAACGATTTTATTGTTAGTATCTGTTGTACTAACGCTATTAACCATCCTGCTCACACAGTTCTTTGAAACGTTTTACGATGACCAGGCACGTGAACAGTTGACGAAGATGGCAGACCGGCTGGTACTCATTATGGAAAGTGATGAAAATAGGGAAGAAGCAATCCGCATTACAAGCGAGATGGCTGAAGCCTATTCGATGTCCATCATGATCATTGATGAAAACCAAGATTCTTTCATGTCTAAAAACGTGTATGATAATTCGCCATACATCCCAGTCTCCGTATTTAACCAAAATGATCAGCTGTCTGCCGTTACGGAAAATGAAAAGAAGATCTATGTGAATGGAGAGTTTCCAGTACTTGACCAAAATGATGAGTCTATGCAGACGATGATCATTTACGGGGAACCGTACGGAGCCGGAAATACAAAAGGCGGCGTATATGTTTATCAGTCGATTGAAAATGTGAAAAAGACAACCAATCATACAAAATATTTAATCTTCTTAGCTGCAGGAATAGCGATCATCTTAACTACCGTTTTTGCGTTCTTCCTATCAACCCGGATTACAGCGCCATTAAGAAGAATGCGAGAAGCCGCAACATCTGTAGCCAAAGGTGAATTTGATATGAAAGTGCCGATCTTAACACATGATGAGATCGGGGAACTCGGAATGACGTTCAATCGTATGGGGCGTCAATTAAAAAACAACATCACAGCACTGAATCAAGAAAAAGAACAGCTAACAAGCGTGCTAAGTTCTATGGCAGACGGTGTGATTACCTTTGACAGGAAGATGAACATTTTAGTTACTAACCCACCTGCAGATCGTTTTTTACAAGCATTTTACTATGAATCAGGGATGAAGACTGAAGTAAAAGGAAATGTTCCTGAAGCTGTCAGACAGCTATTTCAGCAAGTTGTCTCACTTGAGAGTGAGCAGATGACAGAGATTGCGATCCAAGGCCGGTCATGGGTAGTTGTGATGACACCTTTATATGATCAATCACTTATCAGAGGTGCTGTTGCCGTACTTCGTGATATGACCGAAGAACGCCGAATGGATAAATTGAGAGAAGATTTTGTTGCCAATGTTTCACATGAGCTGAAAACACCGATTGCGATGCTGCAAGGATATAGTGAAGCGATCGTAGACGATATCGCCGAATCAGAAGAAGAGAAAAAAGAACTTGCCGGCATCATTTTAGATGAATCAAAACGAATGGGAAGGCTTGTTAACGAGCTGCTCGATCTCGCAAGGCTAGAAGCTGGACACATGAAGCTTCACTATGCTTCTCTTGCCATTGTACCTTTTGCCGAAAGAATTGTCCGTAAGTTTCAAGGACCTGCCAAAGAAAGAGATATTCAATTAAATCTTTCTATAAGAGGTAACCTGGACGCTGATCAAGATCAAATAGAAGTAGATCCTGATAGAATTGAACAGGTGTTAACCAACTTAATCGACAATGCGATTCGCCATACGGCACAAGGTGGATTTGTAAATCTGTCGATCGATGTGAATGAACAAAACGTTAAGTTTTACGTGAGTGACAATGGTTCGGGTATCAAAGAAGAAGATCTGCCGTTTGTATTTGAACGCTTCTATAAAGGCGATAAAGCGAGAACGCGAGGGAAATCTGGTGGTACTGGTCTGGGACTAGCCATAGCTAGAAATATCGTTGAAGCACATGGCGGGCAGATCAGTGTTCACAGTAAAAATAATGAAGGTACGACATTTTCCTTTGTTATTCCGCGAATGTTGAAATAAATTAGCAATACATCCCGATTAATCTTGTTTCATAAGGAACAATAAGTGAAGTAAATAAAGATTTCACAAATTTCTCCATTAGGCTATAATAAGAATTGTGATTTCAAATTTCATAAGTGTTAAACAGGTGCAGTCCATTTTTGGATGAGCTTAATAGGGAAAACGGTTAAATGCCGTTGCGGTCCCGCCACTGTAATTGTGAGAATCCTAAAGTATCGCCACTGTGAAAACGGGAAGGTGTTAGGAGACGATGATCAAGAGCCAGGAAACCTGCCTGTTTGTTACATGACATGACCTACGAGGATAGGGGGATGTTTAACAGTGCCGGAGGGCCGGCTGCTGTTGACTGCCTGTATACTATTAATCTCCTTCGTAGACGAAGGGGATTTTTTTAGTTGTACGAAAATTTACTTGAATATATGGCTTTTTTTCTAAAACAACTGTTGCTTTAATTTTTAATTTATCACCTTCATTGAAAAGTTGATTGTAGTGGAAGGTGCGAGACTCCTGCAAGACGAGTGGGGCAGGTGAGACTCCTAGGGTGCAAAGCGGCAGGAGGCTCACCGCACGCCCTGCCGAAAGCGAAGCACCTGAAACGGAAATCTACTCTTTCAAAAGCAACATAGACTTGAGGAAAGCCTTGATTCAAGAAAGACAAGAAAGAGGTAAAATGATGAAAAAACTACTCTTAGTATTAACCACAATGATTATGATGCTCGTAGGCTGTGGAACGAGTGAAGTAAAGGAAACAGCGGATCAGCCAAAACAAGAGGAAACAAAAAAAGAACAAGTAACGGTTCAAATTACGAAAGACAATGGAAAAGAAAAGGTAACAGAAAAGAAAGTTGATATAACAGATGGTGCTACAATAATGGACGTTATGCAAGATAACTTTGACATCGAAACTCAATATGATGGTGCTTTTATCAGCAGCATTGAAGGAATTGAAGGAAATGAAAAGGATAAAACATCATGGTTCTTTTCTGTCAATGGAGAAGAAGCAATGAAGGGTGCAAAGGAAATCACTTTAAAGCCGGGAGATTCATTAGAGTTCGATTTCCATAAATATGAATAACCTCAGTATAAGAAGAATGACGATCATTGCCCTGTTAGCAGCTCTTTTAACTGTAGGACGAATCTGGTTTGCAATGATACCAAACGTTCAGCCAAACACAACGATACTCATTCTGGCTTCATTTGTACTGGGTCCTATTCACGGACTGCTGCTTGCTATCTTGAGTACACTAACAACAAACCTAGTGTTAGGTCATGGCTTATGGTCGTTCGGCCAGATGATGGCTTGGGGGCTTATTGCCGTGATGAGCGGTCTGATCGGTCGATACCGTCACAAAATACCGTGGATGGTCTTGCCTATATATGCTGGTTTCTGCGGATTTTTATTTGGCTTCATCATGTCAGTGTTAATGGGCGGAATACTCACGCAAAAATTTTGGCCGTATTATATAGCTGGTCTGCCGTTCGATTTAAATCATGCGATTGGGAATGTTGTATTCTTTGTCGTACTATACAAACCGCTTCTCTACGTAATGGAAAAACAAATAAATAAAGATATGAACAAGAAAGCTGCCTATGAATAGGGAGCTTTTTTTTCTGAAAAAAATGGTTCAAAAAAAATCAGATTTGAATAGGATGATAAAGTTGATTTAACTTTTCTTAAGGAGGACAAAATGAGAGACTATTTAAACCGTTTTTTTGCAGTGATGTTTTTAATGATGTGCCTTAGCGTATTATTTATTGGAGTTAAATTAGGAGCATAAACTCTTGATTGAAACAGCTATTCATGATACATATGGTAAAACGTTTTTAAAAAAGGAGATTAATATGTTAACGGATTACCATTCTCATCTGGAAAAAGGCACTTTAACGATTGACTATCTAAAGCAGTTTGTAGACAACGCAAGAGAAAAAGGGATACAAGAGTTTGGGATATCAGAACACGCTTATCACTTTTATGAAACAAAGAACATTGTATCAAAACCTTGGATGGAAGAAAGACGTTATTACAAGATGGACGATTATGTCAACTTGTTTAAACAAGCTGATCAACGTGGGATGGACGTGAGAATGTCAATTGAAATGGACTATACTCCTGGTCGTCATGACGAAATGGCTGCGTTCATCAAATCCTATCCATTTGATTATGTGATTGGTTCTGTTCACTGGGTAGATGATTTTGGAATAGATCTGGCAGAGTACCGAAAAGAATGGGACCGACGTGATCTTCATGAAACGTATCGTGCTTATTATGATCAAATCGTTACACTTGCAGAGAGTAACTTATTTGATATCGTGGGGCACCTTGATCTTGTGAAGATATTTAACTATGTTCCTAAAGATCAGGAATTTTTACTCGAACAATACGACCGTGTAACAGATGCTTTAAGCCGTTCAAAGACATGTGTGGAAATCTCATCTGCAGGGCTGCGGAAACCAGTTGGCAGGCTGTATCCTGAACCTGAACTCCTTTCTCTCTGCTACAAGAAAGGAATACCGATCGTGCTATCTTCAGACGCCCACGAACCTCATCAAGTTGGAGAAAACTATGAAGCATCGATTCAGTTAGCAAAAGAGACAGGATACACGAAACTAATGACGTTTAAAGGCGGAGAGAGGAAAGTAGTAGAGTTAGGGTAACAGAGTTTTCAAAGAAACAACTAAAAATAAAAGCTCTGCATGAAGCAGAGCTTTTATCATGTGAATTTATAGATCAAGTGGTTTACATACGAGAAGATCATCAATACTTGCAAGTTCTTTTTGAGTAGATTCCGGGAGCTGAGTGTCAAATGTTAAGACCATCATTGCTTCTCCGCCAGCGGATTTTCTTCCAACGTGCATCGTTGCAATGTTAATATTCCTTTCACCTAAAAACGCTCCAACTTTACCTATGATTCCTGGAGTGTCTCTGTGTTCAATATATAGAAGTGAACCTTGAGGAACAAAGTCTACCGTGTAGCCGTTCAATTGGATAATACGGCCGCCAAAACCTTTAACGAGTGTTGCAGAAAGGGTAAACGTTTTGTTGACACCTGTTACTTTTACATGAATGATGTTTGGATAACCATGATCAGCAGTTCCGTGTTTTTCACCAACAACAATGCCTTGCTCTTTTGCTGCAACCATACTGTTAACATCATTAACTGGACGGTCTAGCCTCTTCTTTAAAAACCCGCAGAGAAAGCTGCGTGTGAGCGAAGTTGTGTCAGCATCAGCTAAAGAGCCTCCATATCCTAAGGAAATCTCTGAAACAGGTTCTTTGAAGAATTGAGTAGTGAACGAGCCTAGCAGGTTGGAGAAATCATAATAAGCAATCAGCTTTTCATAAGTATCTTTAGATAATGATGGAAAATTAACAGCGTGTTTTAAGGGTTGGTTTAAGAGATAAGATTTAATTTCGTCACTAGCCATATATGCAACATTTTTTTGTGCCTGTACCGTTGAAGCTGCAATATGCGGGGTTACAATGACATTCGGATGATCAATCAACGAACGGCTTACTGGCGGTTCTTGTTCAAAAACATCCAGTGCACAGCCAGAAAGGTGATCGCTATCTAGATAATGAAGAAGTGCTTCTTCGTCAATAATGCCACCGCGTGCGCAGTTTAGAACAAATGCACCTTTTTTAGCATGTTTTAAGTTATCATAATTTAGTAGTTTACGGGTATCGTTTGTAAGCGGGGTATGAACGGTCATGATGTCGCTTTGTTGGATAAGTGTATCAAGATCAACCGAAGTAACAGATAGCTCTTTTTGCTTTTCCGCAGAAAAATACGGGTCAAAAACAAGAACGTTCATGGAGAAGCTTTTCGCACGTTTTGCAAGTTCTGAACCGATCCGTCCCATACCAATTATACCGAGTGTTTTTTGGTACAGTTCCTGTCCGGTATACTTCTTGCGATTCCATTCACCTTGTTTAACGGATTGATTTGCTTGAGGAATATTTCGTACTAAAGACATCATCATTGCCCAAGTGTGTTCAGCAGTTGAAATCGTGTTTCCTTCAGGTGCGTTTACGACAAGAACACCCCTTGAAGTAGCAGCGTTAATATCAATGTTATCTACTCCTACACCAGCGCGAGCAACGATCTGAAGTCCAGGTAATTTTTCTAAGACTTCCTCAGTGACCTTTGTTGCACTTCTTACCATAATGCCTTGAATGTTCTCAGGATGCTCGATATCTTCAAGCTTTCCAAATATAAGTTCTACGCCTTCAAGTTTTACTAATGGTTCAACTCCATCACTCGTAATGCCATCACATACTAATATGGTTGCTGTCACAGTTCCACCCCTTGATTATTCGTATATAAGTAGTATCAATATTTTGATAATTTAACACATTCTGAAGAAGGGCACAACCATGTTTTTTAAGATAGCGGTTTCATAATCAATAAAACTAATTGACAATGAGAATCATCCTTAATAAAATATAGAAAAAACCCTCTAAAAAGAGGGTTTGATGGAAACTTATAACTATTCGTATTTTAAAGCATCACCATCGAATGGATCTTCAGCAACTTTGATGGAGTCTGTAGGACAACCTTCAAAAGCGTCTTGCATGTCTTCTAACAATACATCTGGAATTTCAACGATTCCTTGGTTATCGTCTAGAGTAACAAACGCAATTCCTTCATCGTCATAATCGTAAATGTCTGGTGCTGCAGCTCCGCATGCTCCACATGCGATGCACGTTTCTTTGTCAACAATCGTATACTTTGGCATAATGAATACCTCCTAAGGAATTGAAAAATATCCGCTAATACAAAATTAACCATTTTAAATTAAGGGTCTACTAATCATATTGTAATAAGTATCCCTCTACTTTTCAATAGAAAATTAGTATCCTCATCTTATCTTTTATTCCCAACCTTCCTCAAAATATAACACTTTTACTCTTAAATTACCTTAAATCTGATAAGATAGATTATATGATATTGCGTGGTGATTTATTATGGATATTTGTCATGTTGTTATCTTAGATGTATTGCATAAAGTAAACGGCAGCAGAAGAAGTTCAGGCATTTATTACATCCTTACAGGAAAGAAAACCTCTCAATCTTTGTCAGATAGTCAATGGTTTGGTGTTGAACACTATTACGCAGCATTAAAAGGGTTAACGTATGCTGATTTTACAGAAAAGATAGAGAATCTTTTGAACGAAAAATGGGTTACTTCAATTGAAGATCAAGTATATAAAGTTTCAAGACAAGGGGAACAAGTCCTTTTAATTGAAAAGAAGAAACTTTCATTCTTAAAAAATTTGAATGGCTTAAAATACACTTCTATAGAGTCTCTATGCTGGCATGTACTTACTCTATATGTGCAGGCACTCTCAAATTCTTTATATGGCAATTTAGAATACTCTCCAATCGTTCGGGATCATAGGGCTGTCCAAAAGGTAAAAAGTATATTTCCACGATCAAAAACGGAGAGAAAAGAAAAAGCGGAATCACTTTATCGGGAAATGTCTCAATTACTCTTAAATCTTGACCGTCTTTCTGTAGATGTTTTTGTGAGGAAGCTGTCCGGATACAATCGGATCGGAAGCACTTTTGAACAAATAGCTCGCGAGACAGACATCAGTCAAAGAGAAACGATTCTTCGTTTTCGTTCCGTACTGCATGCTATTATTTATAACTCTGTTGTAAAACATCAGGAATTTCCAGTATTCCATTCCTTGTTTTGTTCATTTACAGACCTTCCAGCACTTACGAAATCTGCGTTGCGTACATATGAAATGCTGAACAATGGAAAGACACTTCAACAAATCATGGAGTTAAGAAACATTAAGGCCAGTACAATTGAAGATCACCTTGTTGAGTTTGCGCGTGAGATTTCCGAATTTTCCATTCATCCTTTTATAGATGAAGAAGAGATTCAAGAAGTAAAAAAGTTTTATAATTCAACTAAAGAAAATAGACTCCGGCCGTTTAAAGATGCATTTCCTCATCTCTCGTACTTGCAAATAAGGCTGGTATTGGCTAAAGAAGGTGGAAACTATGCAGCTGGAAGCAGCGCTTAAACAACTATACGACTTTTCAGAGTTTAGAACTGGACAAAGAGAGATCATTTCGGACTTGCTTAAAGGTCACGATGTGTTAGGGATGCTTCCAACAGGTACTGGGAAAACACTGATCTATCAGATGGCAGCCCATCTATTAAAAGGAAGGGCGCTCGTTGTATCCCCGCTCGTATCGCTCATGCAAGACCAAGTTGATCAGTTTAAACAAGCGGGCTTTAAAAGGACGGTTGCTCTGAACAGTTTTTTAACTCACGATGAGAAACAAGCAATCTTAAAACAAATAAAAGACTACCAATTTGTGTTTGTAAGTCCGGAGATTATCCAAAATCCTTTTATCCGCTCCATCCTGTTATCGGTAGAATGGTCATTATTTGTAGTTGACGAGGCACACTGTATTTCACAATGGGGGCATGAGTTTCGTCCCTTTTATCTGGACTTGGCTGGTATGAAAAAAGAGATGGGAAAACCTCTCTGTCTTGCGCTAACAGCAACTGCTACACCAAAAGTCCGAACTGATATCCTACACCATTTAGACATGAATGATGCGAAGATACATGTTCATAGTATCAATCGTCCTAACATATCAATCTTTGTTGAGTATTTTGAAGAATATGAACAAAAATTTGAACGTGCTATGAAACTTGTAGAAAAACTAAAAGGACCTGGAATTATCTACACGAATACGAGGAATGCAGCTGAACAGCTCGTTATGCTATTGCAAGAGCATGGAGTGAACGATGTTGCATATTATCATGGTGGCATGGATCCAGATGAAAGGCTGCTTGTGCAAAAGCAGTTTCTTCAATCTCAATTGAATTTAATTGCTTGTACAAATGCATTTGGAATGGGAATAAATAAAGCTGACATTCGTTTTGTTATTCATTTTCACACTCCTTCTTCAATAGAAGGTTATATACAAGAGATCGGAAGAGCAGGAAGGGACTCAAAACAATCTGTTGCAATACTTTTATATCATCCAGCAGATCTTGAAATTCCGTTTCATTTTATTGATCATGAATTGCCAGATGCTGCACAGATTGATTATCTGTTTTCAGATCACATGCAAAAGGATCATCATACATTTTCAGAAAAATTGCAGCTTGCGGGACTATCAGAAACAGGTTACCGCTTTATGGAGTATCATTTGAATAAAAACGGCCTTTTGAACAAATCAGGCATCTCAGTCGATGAGAAAACAGCTTTCAAGTTAAGACTGAAACAGAAGATCGAACAAAGAAAAGCCGAAAAAATAAAGTCCCTGCGAATGATTGAAACGTGGGTAACAGATATCGATTGCAAACGAAAGGGATTGCTCAATTATTTCGGTGAGAATGAGTTTGAACAAACAGATTTTTGCTGCAGCAATTGTGAAGCTGAAATCTCTTTCTTTTATGGAAGCCATGATCAACGAAACACTTTCTATGAACATTGGGAAGAAGAATTAAAACGATTATTCAGACAGGAAGTGTACAAACAAGCATGAGCAAACCTGCAAAGAACAACTGGATCGATCAGATCACACATAAAGAGCTTGTACTGAATGTTTATCTTTCACAGAGTTTATTCATAGCGGCCTCATTAGGCGCAGCCTATTTATTTAACGTACCGTTTCCTTGGGACTTTAACCAGCTTTCACTTTCTCTAAACGAGTGGTTAATCGCTTTTGGAACAGGTTTGTTTTTACCTTTTCTATCGATCCAACTAAAAAAACGGCTTCCCCCTGAAGCTTTAGATGACGGTGGAATAAACGAAAAAATATTCAGTTCACTTTCTTATCTGCATATTCTGATTCTGACAGGAATTATCGCTTTTGCTGAAGAATGGTTATTTCGTGGAGTCCTACAACCTTTAGTCGGCTTGACTTTCACAAGTATTATATTCGCTCTATTGCATGTCAGGTATATAAAAAAACCGATTCTATTTAGCATCGTTACGGGTCTTAGTTTTTGGCTTGGGATCCTCTATGAATGGACAGAAAATATTTGGGTTCCTTTTTTTGCACATTTTTTAATTGATTTTATATCAGGTTGCTGGATTGCGAGACAAAGTAAAAACAATGACAGCGAGATATGGAGTGTGAATCAGGATGACGAAGGATCAGGCTGAAAACTTAAGGGGAAAAGTGGAGAAAAGTCAACTTGCAGGTAAACAAAACACTGAACCATTGCCGTCTAGGAGTGAAGTGCACGGGAAAAGAAGGGAAAGTCTAAAAAACCAAAAGGGAGCCAAAAGAGAAAAAAGAAAAACCATATTTTGGACCACACGTCTCCTTCTAGGAGCGTTTATCCTTTTGATCGGAATTACATTAACTTATAAACTGTGGTCCAAAGATATCTATATCCCTGTTCATAGTGAAGATAAAAAGGGGATCGAGGAAGTAGAGATCGAACAATAAAGACCGTCAGAAAAATGACGGTCTTTATTGTTTTTTTAGTTAATTTTATAAAGGTTCTATACTAAAGAATTTGTAATCTTGTCTCTTTTGTTCTGCATATTCCATTTATAAAGACAACCTTTTATTAAAAAAGCATGAATCTGCTTGTATAGGCATAGTTATTTTACAGGAGGTTATGCGCATGAATGCATTGAATCATTGGAAGATAAAGCCCTTTGTAAATGAGTTGACAAGTATGGTGTTAGGGCAGCTTGTGGACAAAAAAGCAGAGAAAGACAGATGGAAAAAAGCAATAAATCAATGGGGATTATCTATGATCTTTGTTGTGGTAGCTACCTTCGTTTATCTTTATTTGTATAAACTTCCCACAGCTTCAATGTTTGCAAATCCTTTAACTTTATTGTTTTCTGATGAGATGGTATGGATTTGTACAGGTTTTCTTATCTTTTCTAGCTTTTATATGATCTGGATGAAAAAGAAGTACAAAAAAGCAGACGATGATTTTGAAGCGATCAGAAAAGATTTTATAGATCGTAATGAAGAATGGTGGAGTGATGAGGATCAATGGGATCAGAGGCATGTTGTTTTTGAGTTTATGAAAAAAGAATATAATATTAATATACTTCACAAGTAATTCTTATTGACAAGGACAGCCGAAAAATAAACATGATTCTCGGTCGTGGCACTGACCTTGTATAACCACTGTCATTTCACTAAAGTGATCAATTCTCCCAAAGGCAAGTGTTTCATGTTTTTCAGTGCAGTATACTTCAATCGGAAGTCCAAGGCGCATGCTATAAGATAAATCCAGGTCTGTCACGAGAGACTTATTCTTCAATTTAGTTAATGTCATGATGTTTTTCCTCTCCTATCTTTTGGTTAATCATGTAAATTAATCATACGGTAAATTTACAATTTTTTCAACTAACATTTTTTAAATATTCAAAAAATTTAAAGGGGATTCTTCTACTTAGGAAGGTTCTAAAATAGTATGATATGATCATTTAAACCCTAAAGGAGGTCGTAATGATCTTTATATATATATTTATCTCTGCAGTTTTTCTCCTGTTACTCTATATGTATATTGAAGCGCACCGAAATCGTGTCATATTTGATTCGGTTAAGATTGACAAGCTTCCAAAACCTTTTGAGAATTTTAAAATTTTCTTTATTTCAGATATTCATAAACGAAAAATATCTAAAGACATTGTTCTTACAGCACAAAAAGCTGATCTGGTCATAATCGGAGGAGATCTTGTTGAAAAAGGAGTTCCGATGAACAGGGTAGAAGATAACATTAAGCTGCTCTCTAAATTGGGTCCTGTTTACTTTGTGTGGGGAAATAACGATTATGATGTAGAACCTCTACACCTTGCGGATACGATTATTAAACAGGGAGCGCGAATTCTAGACAACTCAAGCTTCAGCATAAAAAAGAATAATGAAGAAATAGATATCGCTGGCGTAAACGATATTTCCTTAGGCTATTCTTCATTAGAAGATGCATTGCATGATTGCAAGTCTTCGTGCAGAATTTTAGTTAGTCATAATCCTGATATATCAAAAAGTATAATAACGGATCACAAAATCCAGCTCGTTTTATCCGGCCATACACATGGTGGACAAATACGCATAGGACCTTTTGGAATAGCGAAGAGAGGCGGCTGGTATAAAGAGGATACACACATTCTTTTAGTGAGTAACGGCTATGGTGCTACCCATCTACCTCTCAGATTAGGTGCACCAAGTCAAACGCATTTACTTTCACTTACAAGGTAAAAAGTTTACAGTATAATGATTTATTAGATATACTCTTCTTAACCTATTTATTGGAGGAAGAACGGATGCCTAGTGAAGGGAAATATAACATTAAAGCGGTTTCTAAGATGCTTGGCATTCAAGCGGGTACATTAAGAGCTTGGGAAAGACGCTATTCTATTGTTAAGCCGAACCGTAACGAAGCTGGCCATAGATTATACACCGACGAACAAGTATACATATTAAAATGGCTAGTAAATAAAGTGGATCAGGGGTTTACGATCAGTCAAGCGGTTGACGTTGCGCAAAATGGGGAACTTTATAAAGAAGCTGCTCCATTTGCGGCAGAAAATACAGATCGAGCAGCTGAAATGGGTAACATGATCTTAGAAGCCCTGTTATCGTTTCAAGAAAAAAAAGCAAACGATCTTTTGAGTCAAGCGTTTAGTATGTATAATTTGGAAAAAGTCATAATTGATATTTTGGGCACATTATTAGTACGCGTAGGTCACCTATGGGAAGAACAAAAAATCACAGTAGCGCACGAACATTTTACTTCATCCTTTTTAAGGAATAAAATTGGACAACTTATTCAATGGCTTCCATCTGACCCTTATCTGCCAAAGGTGATTGCCGCATGTGGCTTAGATGAAGAACATGAATTGGGTCTTCTGATGTTTACTTTGTTTTTAAGAAGAAAAGGATTTGAAGTTATATACTTAGGTCATGGAATACCAAAAGAAGATTTTGAGGTTGTTATAAATGAAGTAGAACCTAAAATGGTGTTTTTCTCGTGTACGATTGAAAATAATTTAACAAAAACACTTCAATGGGTCGAGGGGATTAAAGAACAGTTCCCAAATATCGCATTCGGTGTAGGAGGTTCGGCTATTAGCCAATTACCTTCAGATATCCAGAAAAATTATGAAACATTTCTAATTGGGAGTACAAAATTGGAATGGGACGACTGGATTTCTGAGAAGCTGAGAAAACATTAGCTTTTAGTAATATATTCTCGGATGTTTATCACCAACTTTTTACAAACTCATATATTGATATTAAGACATAATAGCGCCGATCGTAAGGGGGACCAGAGATGCGGGTAGAACGGTTAACCTATAACAAAATAAAAATCTTCCTAACTTTTGATGACCTGAATGAACGTGGTATTTCTAAGGAAGAAATATGGCAGGATATTCCGAAAGTTCATCAGCTTTTCCGTGATATGATGACTGAAGCTGATGATGAAGTGGGATTTAAAGCTGATGGTCCTATTGCGGTTGAGGTCTTTTCACTTCCAGCTCAAGGTATGGTTGTAATTGTTACTAAAGGAATCAATGAGTATGAACTTGAAGAAGAATATGATGAAGATTATATAGAAATGCAGGTTACCTTAGATGAGAATGATGAAATTTTTTACGAGTTCTCTTCTTTTGAAGATGTCATTTTGCTTGCAAAACGTCTTCACTCACTAGAGATTAAGGGTGGAAGTCTGTATTCTTTTAATAATCACTTTTACTTAAAGTTTGAAGAAGAAGAGATCAAACCAGTAGACCTTGATCTATTCATAGCTCTTCTTGCTGAGTTCGGCAGTTCCTCAACAATTACAAGCTACAGAGTGATTGAGTATGGGAAACAGTTGATGAAAACAAATGCAATCAGTGAACTGTACCGTTATTTTAAGTAAAAAGAGGGCGCAATTTTTTGCGTCCTTATTTATTTTGGCTCTTTCTATAGGCCAGTCACAGGCTTTTAGAGCTCAAACGAACAAATAGGTACTTATTCTAGTTAATCCTTATTTCAGCAGATGACAGAATTTATTTTTATCATGTAGATATCATTGTGAAATCGAAGAGTAAACGTGTTATGATTATTAATATTTTTTCATCTTCTGAACCGTTATGACGGCAGGGAATATAATATCTACATAAACTTTTGGGCTAGGAGTGACCATAAAAATGAAAATTGCAGTCTTATATGGCGGTGTGTCTGCTGAACGTGAAGTATCATTATCAACCGGAAAACAAATCATTTCTGCGCTTGAAAGCAAAGGGCATGAGGTAGAAGGGATCGATTTCCACCCTTCGCGGTTAAATGAACTGCTAAATCTAGACGCAGATGTTGTTTTCTTAGGACTTCATGGGAAATTTGGTGAAGACGGCAGATTGCAGGGGCTGTTAGATATGCTTGAGATTCCATACGTAGGATCAGGTGCTTTAGCATCAGGTATTGCCATGGATAAAGCTAAATCCAAGCAGTTCTTCAAAGATGCTGGTATAAATATCGCTAAAGAGAAGGTTCTTTACCGAAAATCATATGATGAGAATCAATTGGAGCTTTCCTTTAATTTTCCAGCAGTAGTTAAGCCGAACAGAGAAGGATCTACAATAGGTCTGACCATTGCACAAAATCATGAAGAACTTCTAAAAGGTATTGCTGAAGCATTCCTACACGATGATACGATTCTCGTTGAGCAATTTGTAAGCGGGAAAGAGGTTACTGTAGCGGTAATGGGGGAACATGGTAACTATAAAGCTCTTCCTGTTGTCGAAATCGAACCGAAAAATGCGTATTATGATTATGAATCAAAATACGCAGAAGGTGGAAGTATCCACTATGTTCCTGCACGACTTGATGAAAAAACAACCACTTTATTGCAGAAACAGGCTGTTCTTGCTCATGAGGTGCTAGGTTGTGAAGTATATTCACGTGTTGATTTTATCGTTCCACATGACGGTTCTGAACCTGTCATCTTAGAAGTGAATACACTCCCAGGTATGACACCGACAAGTCTGTTTCCTGATGCTGCAAAAGAGATTGGTATGGATTATCCATCAATGATTGAAAAATTAATTGAATTATCACTTAAGAAATAAGAAATTTTTTAAAGTATGGAGAATCTAAGTTCCCCGTTTTCAATAGAAAGCGGGGAAACATAAAAATGGACATGCCGTTTACTCACATTTATAAAATCATTGAAGGTGAATGGCACCAAAGTCTTTTTAATAACCATTAAA
Source organism: Fictibacillus phosphorivorans (assembly GCF_001619875.1). Lineage (GTDB taxonomy): Bacteria > Bacillota > Bacilli > Bacillales > Fictibacillaceae > Fictibacillus > Fictibacillus phosphorivorans_B. The sequence continues at coordinate 560,951 of NZ_LRFC01000023.1, read as the reverse complement.
GTATGTTAACGATTAAACAAAGTATACATTTTTTTGTTTTTGTTTCTTATGGAAATCATATAAAAAAGGTCATAAAAGATATGTATGGGTATACATTCTTGTCATTATGGTTCCTGTGTACGATAGCCACAATACTATCACGTAGAAACACTAGTTTAAAGCCTTAAAATTCAGTTAATTTCTATTGTTGAAAGACCATGGTTATTAATTACCTACGCAATAAAATTAATAGAGGCGTATAGATATAAAATCCTATTAAAAATTAACGAAAATAGCTTGATTTAGTTCAATTTATTCACTATAGTAAAGGTGTTTCATGGAAATGAAAGCGTTATACAAATAGGATGTAAGAAGCTTGAATAAACTCTAGAGGTGACGAATATGGGAGGTAAACAAATGACAGCCCAAAATACTACAGACCAAAAATCCGACAATCATCATGAAAATGACAATGTGCTCCAATCCACGCAATCCGTAATTGCGGATGCGCTCGATAAATTAGGATATTCTTCCGAAGTTTATGAGTTATTAAAAGAGCCGATTCGTATGTTGACTGTTCGAATTCCGGTAAAAATGGATGACGGTAGCACAAAAATTTTTACAGGATATCGTGCTCAGCACAATGATGCTGTTGGTCCAACTAAGGGCGGCGTTCGTTTTCATCCGAATGTATCAGAAACAGAAGTAAAAGCGCTCTCAATTTGGATGAGCTTAAAAGCTGGAATTGTAGATCTGCCATACGGCGGAGGAAAAGGCGGAATCATTTGTGATCCGCGAACAATGTCTTTTAGAGAACTTGAGAGATTAAGTCGTGGGTATGTAAGAGCAATCAGCCAATTAGTTGGACCTACAAAAGACATTCCTGCTCCAGATGTATTTACAAATTCACAGATTATGGCATGGATGATGGATGAATATAGCAGAATTAGAGAGTTCGATTCTCCAGGATTCATTACAGGAAAACCACTCGTTTTAGGTGGGTCTCACGGGCGTGAAACAGCAACTGCTAAAGGTGTTACAATTTGTATACGTGAAGCTGCAGCAAAAAAAGGCTTTCAACTTGAAGGTGCTCGTGTAGTTGTACAAGGATTCGGAAACGCAGGAAGTTTCCTTGCTAAATTCATGCATGATGCTGGAGCAAAAGTCATTGCTATTTCAGATGCATACGGTGGTTTATATGACCCAGAAGGCTTAGATATTGATTATCTGCTTGAACGCCGTGACAGCTTCGGAACAGTAACAAAATTATTTAAAGATACAATTACGAATCAAGAGCTATTAGAACTTGATTGTGACATTTTAGTACCGGCAGCTATTGAAAACCAAATTACAGAAAAGAACGCAAATCAGATCAAAGCGACGATTGTTGTTGAAGCTGCAAATGGACCGACGACTCTTGAAGCGACAAGGATCTTATCAGAAAGAGGAATTCTATTAGTTCCAGACGTTCTAGCTAGTGCTGGCGGTGTAACCGTTTCTTATTTCGAATGGGTTCAGAACAACCAAGGGTACTATTGGACAGAAGAAGAAGTTGAAGAAAAATTAGAAAAAGTAATGGTAAAATCCTTTGAGACGGTATATACCACTGCAATGAACAGAAAAGTAAACATGAGACTAGCTGCATATATGGTTGGTGTTCGTAAGATGGCTGAGGCTTCTCGCTTCAGAGGCTGGATTTAATTTTTTGCAAACTCATACCAAATCTCCTATCATTGATGATAGGAGATTTTTTTTGGCATGATAATAAAGAACATTAGCAGTTTTTTGGAGTGGTGAAGTAGTGAATATTGAGGTTTGTATTATTGGTGGAGGGCCTTGTGGGCTTGCTGCTGCAATGGCAATGCAAAAGAAAGGCATATCCTATTGTGTGATTGAAAAAGGTAATGTGGTAAACACCATCTATCAATATCCAACACATCAAACGTTTTTCAGTTCGAGTGAAAAGCTTGAGATTGGTGATTTTCCTTTTGTACATGAACAGAGAAAGCCAAAAAGAATACATGCTTTAACCTATTATCGTGAAGTGGTAAAAAGAAATAAACTTCATGTTCGGACATTTGAAAAAGCAGAATCCGTAATAAAGAATCCAGATGGATCGTTTACCGTACAAACGATTAATCACAAAAATGAGAAAGTATTATACGATGCTAAGTGGGTTGTTATCGCAACAGGCTATTATGATAACCCTAATTTTATGAACATAGAAGGAGAGGACCTGCCTCACGTTTATCATTATTTTAAAGAAGGTCATCCCTTTTATGACCTGGATGTTGCGGTGATCGGCGGAAAAAATTCAGCCATTGATGCAGCGCTAGAACTGGAAAAAGCAGGTGCGAGACCTCATGTTTTTTATCGGGGAAGTGAATATTCTAAAAGCATCAAACCATGGGTACTTCCTGAATTTGAAGCAGGTGTAAAAGCAGGCAGTATAAAAATGACGTTTAATGCATCTGTGAAAAAAATAACAGAAGATGGGATACTGGTTAATGATTTAGAACGTGAGACATTCCATCCGGCTCACGCTGTTTTTGCCATGACAGGATATCACCCGGATCATACGTTTATCTCAAAAATGGGTGTGACGATTGATGGTGAAACGGGTCGGCCGTTATTTTCAGAAGATACGATGGAGACAAACGTTGAAGGTCTGTTTATAGCAGGTGTTATTGCTGCAGGTAACAATGCGAATGAAATTTTTATTGAAAATGGAAGATTTCACGGTGATAGGATCGCTCAAACGATTGAAGAAAGGCAAAAAACCGATAATCTTTAAGGGATTATCGGTTTTTTATTACACTCTTTTAAAATTGTTGCTTGTGCAAGGTGTGACGCACCTGTATTAAAGAAAGCGAGTCACATAAACAAAGCTCGAAAATTATGTTATTCAAGGAAAAGCTGCTGCAGTTGATTAGGATCACTCATATTTTCTAAAGCGATCATAAGCTTTAGTCTTGCTTTTTGTCCATTTAAGCCATTTGAGAAGATGGCACCTAGTTCTTTCAGGTGTTTTCCTCCACCTTCATAAGAATATATATCTTGTGCTATTCCATTAAAGCATCTGGAAACGAGGACAACTTGTACTCCCTTTGCGATGAGTTCTTGTAATGCAGGGACAGTTGCAGGGGGCAAGTTGCCTTGTCCTAAAGCTTCGATTACGACACCGTCTGCAGCGTTTGTTGCAGCTTTGATCAAACTGCCGTCCATACCTGCATATGCTTTTAATAAGATAACGTTTTTGGAAAATTTCTTAACATGAAATGAGCTGGATTTCAGTGGTGTATGATGAAATAGGACACCTCTTTTTGTGACGATTCCGATCGGTCCGTATTGAGGACTCTGAAAAGTTGCTATGTTACTTGTATGTGTCTTCGTTACGTTTTTAGCAGCGTGTATCTCATCGTTAAAAACCACCAGTACGCCTTTTCCTAATGATTGTTCTTCACAAGCAACTCTCACAGATGAAATAAGGTTGTAAGGTCCATCAGATCCATGTTCATTGCTTGAACGCATAGCACCAGTCACGATAACGGGTATTGAGGTTTGCAGGACAAGATCTAATACATACGCTGTCTCTTCTAATGTATCAGTACCATGGGTAATCACAATTCCGTCATATTGATCTGATTCTGTTTGAACCGAAATGAAATTTGCTAACTCCAGCATATGTGATGGTGTTATGTGAGGAGAAGGCAAGTTAACATAGTTTTTTACAGTAATTTCTGCGATATCAGATAGTTCAGCAATGGTTGCTTCTAACGGGTGTATCTCTTTTGTATTAACACCGCCTGTTGCCTTGTTCTCTTCCATTGCAATAGTGCCGCCTGTATGAATCAGTAAAATCTTTTTCATGGCTGCAGCCCTCCTTATTTCTCAGTGTTCTCTATTCCACTTCTTAAAATATCATGTTACGATATAAAAAAACAGTAGAAAAGAGGCAGGACATGCTAGCTGTAATTTCTGCAGCGGTGGCTCCGGCTATTGCTCTATTATCCTTTTTTTACCTAAAAGATAAATATGAAACAGAGCCATTATCATTAGTGGTTAAAGTATATATATTTGGAGTGCTCCTTGTCTTTCCAATTATGGTGATTCAGTTTGGATTTAAAGAGGAAATGAACATTACCCCTTTTATTGATGCTTTTTTTGTAAGTGGAACGCTTGAGGAATTCTTTAAATGGTTTTTAGTATTCTATGGAGCTTATTTACATGAAGAGTTCAATGAACCTTATGATGGTATCGTTTATGCAACCGCACTATCATTAGGATTTGCATCATTAGAAAATATTTTTTATCTCTATACGTTTGGAATTGAAGAGGCCTTGGTCCGTGCGCTTCTTCCAGTAAGTGGTCACGCACTTTTTGGTGTAATCATGGGGTTTTATCTTGGTAAAGGTAAGTTCTCATCAGGCAGAAAGAAGATGGTCTACCTTTCTTTATCCCTCTTCTTGCCCGTTATTCTACATGGTACTTTTAACTTCTTATTATTATCGAGTACGAAATACATCTTCTTTTATATGTTTCCATTTATGATTTTCTTATGGTGGTTTGCTTTAAGAAAAGTAAGACTCGCTAATAGTGCGGTAACTCCCTATACAAATGCTGAAGCGAAGACCGGTATCTAGCCGGTCTTCTTTTTTGTGACAATTAGACTTTGAAAGCTGAATAAAAAATAGCAGATTACAAATGATACCTGTATAACACGAAAATGGAGATTAAATTACAGGAGGCTCACTTTCTCATGAAAAGAAATTCAGCTTACATAAAGGGAGTATTCGTTATTATCGCCCTTTGTTTTGGGCTTTTAGCTGGGTTTGGTCAGAATAATGCACAGGCATTTTCAAACCAAGTCATACAAGTAGGAGCTACGGGTGAAGATGTAGTAGAACTGCAGTCCAGGCTTCAATATCTAGGTTTTTACACGGGTAACATCGATGGTGTTTTTGGATGGAGAACCTATTGGGCATTAAGAAACTTTCAATATGAATTTGGTCTGCCTATTGATGGTTTAGCAGGGGGTACAACGAAAAATAAGTTAGCCAAAGCTTCAAAGTATGATAAGGCTTGGGTTAATAAGCAAATTGATACAGGAAAGAAGTTTTCTTATTACGGTGGGGAAAAGAAAAGTACAAAAAGCGGTGCTGCTAAAGGTGGAACAGCTACTAAAGGCGGGGCAGCAAAAGGTACAAAAGGTACAGGGCAAGGGCAAGCAAAAGCTAAGCCTGCACAAGTAAAGCCGGCAAAAAATATTCCTAACGGCTATTCACAAAATGATGTTAACTTGATGGCAAATGCGGTTTATGGAGAAGCAAGAGGTGAGCCATACATCGGACAAGTAGCAGTAGCAGCAGTAATCATCAATCGTGTAGAAAGCGCTACTTTTCCTAACACGGTTTCCGGAGTTATCTTTGAACCTGGAGCATTCACTGCTGTAGCTGATGGCCAGATATACTTAACGCCGAATGATCAAGCTAAGAAAGCAGTAATGGATGCGTTGAACGGCTGGGATCCAACCGGTGAAGCAGAATATTATTTTAACCCGGATACAGCAACATCTGGCTGGATATGGGGACGTCCTCAAATCAAAAAAATTGGAAAGCATATTTTCTGTAACTAATAAAGGGGTGAAATGATATGATACGCACAATCCTAATCGTACTGTTATTCGTTGCTGTAGCAGGAACAGGCTATTGGGGCTACAGTGAACATCAGGAAAAAAACGCTGTACTTCTTCAAGCTGAAAATAACTATCAGCGCGCTTTCCATGATTTGAACTTCCATATGGACTCACTTCATGACAAGATCGGCGAAACCATCGCGATGAATACAAGAAATCAATTATCTCCGGCATTAGCCCAAGTATGGAGACTCACATCAGAAGCTCATAATGATGTTGGTCAGCTTCCATTAGCACTGCTTCCTTTTAATAAAACGGAAGAGTTTTTAACGAAGATGGGCGAGTTTAGTTATCGAGCAGCTGTACGTGACTTAGATAAGAATCCGCTTACCGATAAAGAATATAACACGTTAAAAGAACTGTATGCTAATTCAACAGAAATTCAAAACGAATTAAGAAGAACGGAATCTCTTGCTCAAAAGAACAACCTTCGTTGGATGGACGTAGAGATGGCTCTTGCTACCAATAAGCAGCCTGAGGATAACACGATCATTGATGGATTTAAGACCGTTGATAAATCTGTTGAAGGCTATACAGATGTGGATTTTGGAACAGAAGTGTCAAATATGGAGAAAATGAAAGATCGTGATCTTAGTCAGTTAAAAGGAAAAAAGATCTCAAAAGACGAAGCCAAAAAGATAGCGATCGATTTTTTTCAATTAAAAAAGAACGTGAAAATTACAGTAGAAAGTACAGGAAAAGAAGCGAAGTATGATGCATATTCGTTAACTCTCTATAACCCTGAAACGAAGGGTACAACCTATATGGACCTTACGAAAAAGGGTGGTTATCCACTTTATGTTCTTTATGATCGTAATGTTGGAAAGCCAAAAATCTCTTTAAATGAGGCCATGATGCAAGCAGAAGACTTCCTGAAGAAGCACATGGAAAGCACGATGGAAATGGTAACAAGTGATCAGTATGATAACATTGGGGTATTCACATATGCCCGCCTACAGGACGATGTGAGAATCTATCCTGAAACTGTTTCTGTAAAAGTAGCTTTAGATAATGGTGATATTATGGGGTATGAAGGCACAGACTTCCTTCTTGCTCACGTAGACAAGAGAACTCCTGTATTTAAAATTTCCGAAAAAGAAGCAAGAACCAATCTAAACCCTAATTTCCAAGTGAAAGAAATAAGCAAGGCGCTAATTCGAAATGATATTAACGAAGAAGTGTATTGTTATGAATTCTTAGGAACGTTAGGTGATGATACGTTCCGTGTATTCATCAATGCAGAGAATGGAAACGAAGAAGAAGTGAAGAAGATGAAAGAAGCAGAACCGTCTTATAACGATATTTAAAAAACATAACTATCTAAAAAGCATCTTTATAAAAGCTTTAAGGTCAATGGAAATCTGTTTCTTACATCAACATCATAATTAAAGCGAAATTTCGTAGTTTGAAATTTTGCTTTTTCTTTTATTTTTTAACTGTCATAATAAGGGAGATAGGTAAGAAAGCTTTATATGGGGGAAGTTGAATGATTTCAATAGGTGAACTGTTATTTTTAGAACCTTTGTTTTCCGACAAAAAAGATAAATATCGCTGTAAAGTATATGACCTTAAGGGTGATCATCTTTATATTGATTATCCAAGCAATGAAAAAACGAATCGCACTGAGTATTTTTTTGATGGAACACAGTTCAAAGCATCATTTGTTGACAAAGAAAAGAACGTATATACCTTCCGTACAGAGCTATTGGGGAGAAAGATAGAGAACATACCTGTATTAATGATTACTTCTCCAAAAGAAGAAGAAATTCAAAAGATTCAACGAAGGGAATTTGTACGAGTAGAAACCATGCTCGATGTTTCTGTTATCAATAGTAACGATACTTATTCTCCGTTTAATTCAGTCGTACTAGACTTAAGTGCTGGGGGAATGCTTCTTTCACTTCCTTTAGATCATTCTGTAAAAAATGAGGATAGGTTGGATTGTCTCGTTGTTTTGCCGATGCAATCAGGTGAAAAGATTTATTTAGACCTGCCATGTAACGTATTAAGAATATTGGATGGTCACACGAATGGACGTCAAAGAGCATCGCTTCAATTTGACCAGATTACTCAAAAAGACAGACAGTATATTATTCGGTTTTGTTTTGAACAGCAGCTTCTCATGAAGAAGAAGGAAACAAAGATTTTTTAAATGGATAATTCATCTCTTTTAGGGGAAAATATTCCTGAAAAGTAGGTGAAGGATCTACATGAGACGATTCGAACGAATTTTGATTCAGCTTGCTATTGTTCATTTTATCCTTTTAGTTACAGCTCAATTTTTACTAGAAATTCCTTCGTTTAAAATGTACACCAATAAAATCATCTATTACGAGGGAGTCATTAAGAACGATAAAGGACCAGCTTTGGAAACAATAGACCGATAAACAACATATATGGTAAGATACATATAGAAAGAATCTGATATTTTAAGATTCTAACACAGAAAAAAGCAGGGGATATTCACCTGCTTTTTATTGCTATGTATGCATTGTTACATAGGAATCGGGTAGGAGGAAACATGAAAAAATTATTATCAATCGCTATTGACGGCCCAGCAGGGGCAGGCAAAAGTACGGTAGCTAAGCAAGTAGCTGAACGACTTTCTTTTATTTATATTGACACAGGTGCTATGTACAGGGCATTAACGTATAAAGCTCTTTTAAATAAAGCAGATCTTAACGATGGAAAAGCACTTGAAGCTGTATTAAATCATACTGATATCAAACTTGTTATTACTGATCAGGGACAAGCTGTTCTTCTTGATGGAAAAGATGTTTCAGAAGAAATCCGAACGAGCGAAGTAACGAATAACGTTTCCTTTGTAGCACGTCAACAAGAAGTTCGGACAGAAATGGTAAAAAGACAACAGCTTCTTGCTGAATCTGGCGGTGTTGTAATGGATGGCCGTGACATCGGAACACATGTCATGCCAAATGCCGAACTTAAAATTTTCTTAATCGCTTCTGTTGAAGAAAGAGCTCGTAGAAGATATGAGGAAAACCTTTCTAAAGGGTTCGAAGCTGATTTTGAAAAGTTAAAAAGTGAGATTTCTTTAAGAGATAAACGTGATAGTGAGAGGGAAGCTGCTCCACTTAGAAAAGCAGAAGATGCTATTGAGCTCGATACAACCAGTATGTCAATTGAAGAGGTAGTTTCAAGCATCCTTCATTATGCAAAAGAAAGGGCGCTCTAATATGAAGCTTTATTCTTTCGGTAAATGGCTGTGCGGGACTTATTTTAAAGGAACGTATAAGCCTGAAATCATTGGGGCAGAAAACATGCCAAAAACGGGTGGTGTGCTGCTCTGTTCGAATCATATCCATAATTATGATCCTCCTCTTGTTGGAGTGGCTTCACCGAGGGAAGTACATTTTATGGCGAAGGCTGAGCTTTTTTCTGTTCCCGTTCTTAAACATATACTGCCTAAAATCAACGCTTTTCCCGTTAAACGTGGGATGAGTGATAAGACGGCTTTAAAGACGGGTATGAATCTTTTAAAAGAAGGTAAAGTAGTCGGCCTATTTCCTGAAGGTACACGCAGCAAGACAGGTGAAATTGGAGAAGGATTAGCTGGGGCGGGATTTTTTGCCCTGAAATCTGAAGCACACATCGTTCCATGTGCGATTGTCGGGGAATACCAAAAAGGAAAAAGTCTAAAGATCGTATTTGGGAAACCGATAGACTTTACACATTTTCGGGAGCAAAAAGCTTCCGCTAAAGATGCGACAGAGCTTATAATGAAACAGATAGGTCAGTTGAAAAAAGAGCACGAGTAAGATTTACTTTGATCGATGTTAATGTTCTTTCATTACCGAAAGTTCAATAAATAACTTTTCTAATTTTTGAGGAGGGCACGAACATGACAGAGGAAATGAGCACAAGTTTAACAAATGCTAGCATGGCTGAAAAAGGTGAAATCATTAAAGGCACTGTTTTAAAAGTGGAAGACAAACATGCGTTAGTTGATATCAGCGCAAAGCAAGACGCGTTCTTGCCGATTAATGAAGTTTCAAGTCTTTTTATTGAGAAGGTAAGTGATGTTTTGAATGAGGGAGATCAGATCACTGTTAAAGTACTTTCTCACACAGAGGACAAGCTGCTCGTTTCAAAAAAAGCGGTAGACAGCGAAAAATCATGGAGTGAACTGCAAGAAAAATTTGACTCTAAAGAAACGTTTGAAGTCGTTGTTCATGATGTAGTTAAGGGCGGACTTGTAGTAGACCTTGGAGTTCGTGCTTTTATTCCGGCTTCTATGGTTGAGTCACATTTCGTTGAAGATTTTTCTGAATATAAAGGAAAGACGCTTTCTGTTAAAATAGTAGAACTGGATGCAGATAAAGGACGAGTTATTTTATCACATCGTGCCGTAACAGAAGAAGAAGCAGGCAATAAAAAACAAGAAATCATAGATCGTTTAGCACCAGGTGAAATTATTGAAGGAAAAGTTCAGCGTTTGACCGATTTTGGAGCTTTCGTAGATATTGGAGGCGTGGATGGATTAGTACACGTTTCACAGTTATCGCACAATCGAGTTGATAGTCCTTCCGATGTTCTCAGTGAAGGTGAAACCGTGAAAGTTAAAGTCCTTTCCGTAGATCGTGATAATGATCGAATTTCTTTATCAATTAAAGAAACACAGCCAGGACCATGGGAAGAAGCAAGTTCTTCTATTAAAGCTGGAAGCGTAATTGAAGGTACTGTAAAACGTATCGTTACATTCGGAGCGTTTGTTGAAGTAGCTCCTGGCATTGAAGGTCTAGTTCACATTTCTGAGATGGCCAACCGGCATATTGGCAATCCAAGTGAAGTTGTAAAAGAAGGTCAGCAAGTATCTGTTAAAGTTCTTGAAATAAACAGCAATGACAAGAGAATGAGCTTGAGCATGAAAGCTGTACAAGATGAGAAGGAAAAAGCAAACTTAAAAGAAAATCTTCCTAAAGAAGAAAAAGGCTTCTCCTTAGCAGATATGATTGGTGACAAGCTTAAAGGATATAAATAATTTATTATGAACAGCTCTCGATATTTAATCGAGAGCTGTTTTTTTGTGGTTAGAAGAAGGTGTAAAGTGGCAATAATGCTATCGAGGTGAATTACATGAATGATGGTACAATCTTTTATTGGTTCATGTGGATGGGATGGGTTATAACGACCTTTCTTATCAAAAGGAGTTCAGTTAGAAATTATTCTGTTTTAATACTTTTAACGGGGATAACCTTGTCAGACACCTTCATTGCGTTTTCACTAGGAAATATAAATGCTGCGTTCTTATTTTTCTTGTGTATAGGGCTGGTTTATTTAATCAAACATACCGAGCAGCTATTTTTTTACGTAACAAAGAGTTTTATTGCTGCAACATGTTATGTGTCGTTAGAACTGTTTGCTCTATACGACCCAGTTAAATTATTGTTTGATAAAAAGTATATGATCGTTATCATCCTTGCTTCTCTTCTCGTTCTGTTAACCAAAACGTATAAAGAACTTTTCTTTCTTCCTATAATCGGTCTGTTTATCGGTGATACTGTTTTTCAGTTTCTAATCTATAGACTCAGTGCCAAGATTGAAATAGGTTCATTATATGTGATGGATTTGTTGGCCTCAACTTCTATGATCCTCTTGTTTATGGTAGTATTGGTAGATATGTTCAAAAACTTAAAACGCACACCTAATAATAAGGTTACTTCTGCAAAACAGATTTAACGGATATTCAGTTGTCTAAAGTGTAAAGAGTTTGCTAAAATAAGTGGACTTGTCTATTTACAAGAAAATGATGGAACATATAAAAGAAAACTTGATGATTGACTTGATCAGAAAAAAGGGAAGTGTCTACATGACGAAACCAGTTTTAGCAATAGTAGGAAGACCGAACGTAGGGAAATCTACTATTTTTAACAGAATTGCGGGAGATCGCATCTCTATTGTTGAAGATATGCCAGGAGTTACGCGTGACCGTATCTACAGTTCAGCAGAATGGCTGAATACAGAATTCAACCTTATCGATACAGGTGGGATTGAAATTAGTGATGCACCATTTATGAGTCAGATGAAAGAACAAGCAGAACTTGCTATTGAAGAAGCAGATGTCATTCTCTTTTTAGTAGATGGCATGAACGGAATTACAGCTGCAGATGAAGAAGTAGCTAAGATGTTGTTCCGTTCAAAAAAGCCTGTTGTACTAGGTGTAAATAAGATTGATAACCCAGAACGTAAGGAGCTTCTGTATGAGTTTTATAGTCTCGGGATGGGTGAGCCGATTGGCGTATCAGGAACACATGGTATCGGCCTTGGGGATCTTTTAGATCAAGTGGTAAGCCATTTTCCTGAAACGGTTGCAGAAGAAAAAGAAGAGGACACGATTTATTTTTCATTAATCGGAAGACCGAACGTAGGGAAATCTTCACTAGTAAACGCCATTCTCGGTAAAGAACGTGTTATTGTGAGTAATATTGCAGGGACGACAAGAGATGCGATTGATTCGAGCTTTGAACGCGAAGATCAGAAGTATGTAATCATTGATACAGCAGGAATGCGTAAACGTGGAAAAGTGTACGAAACGACTGAGAAATACAGCGTTATGCGTGCGATGAAAGCGATTGAACGTTCTGATGTCGTCCTTATGGTTATAGATGCTGAAGAAGGAATCATCGAGCAGGATAAAAAAGTAGCTGGTTTCGCACACGAAGCCGGTAAAGCTGTCGTGATCGTTGTAAACAAATGGGATGCTGTTGAAAAAGATGATAAAACCATGCAAAAGTTTGAGCAGAAGATTCGTGATCATTTCCTTTACTTATCGTATGCGCCTATTGTTTTCGTCTCGGCAAAAACGAAACAGCGTCTTCACCAGCTGTATCCTGTAATCAATCAAGTTGCAGAGAATCACTCGTTAAGAGTTCAGACGAATATCTTGAACGAAGTAATCATGGATGCAGTAGCCATGAACCCAGCGCCAATGGATAACGGAAAGAGACTGAAGATCAACTATGCAACACAAGTGGCTTCAAAACCGCCTACTTTTGTTATCTTTGTTAACGATCCGGAATTATTCCATTTTTCGTATAAGCGTTTTCTGGAGAACAGAATACGTGAAACGTTTGGTTTTGTTGGAACACCGATCAAAATATTTGCGAGAAAGAAAAATGATTAAGGTTTTATGATGACGATCGTTCTCTTCGTTTTCTCCTATTTGATAGGATGTATTAGCTTTAGTTATTTGCTGACCAAAGTTTTGAAAAATGAAGATATAAGAAATCACGGCAGTGGCAACGCAGGTGCTACAAACACGTTACGAGTTCTTGGGAAGGGACCTGCTATCGCTGTCCTGCTGTTAGATTGCTTTAAAGGTGTATTGGTCGTATCAGTCGCTTTTTGGTATTCAGATTCCCCTGTAATAGCCGTTATATGTGGTTTATTGGCTGTTATTGGTCACAATTATCCCGTCTTTTATGGATTTAAAGGCGGGAAAGGAGTGGCTACCGCGATCGGCGTGTTTGCTGCAGTTGCCTTTTTGCCTTCTTTAATAGCAGGGGTCATCGCAATTATAACGATTTGGGTTTCCAGGTTTGTCTCACTGGGTTCAATTGTTTTTTTAATATTATCTCCTTTTTTTATGCTGTATCAATTTAACTTGCCTCTCGAAGCAGTATTAACTAGTTTCTGTATTTCGATCGTTTCGATATGGAAACATCGGGGAAATATGGCTAGGATCTGGAGAGGTAACGAACGTAAAATTTAATAGTGGAGTGTGACATGTATGGATAATGTTGCTGTTTTAGGTGCTGGGAGCTGGGGTACAGCTCTTGCCATCGTATTAGCTGACAATGGTCATGATGTCCGTTTGTGGGGTCGTAGAGAAGAACAAGTGGTGGAAATAAACAAAGAACATCGCAATGAAAAATATCTCCCAGGAATTGTGCTGCCTGAAAATATACAAGCGACCACTCAGTTGGAAGAATGCATAAAAGATGCTGATACAATTGTACTTGTTACGCCTACAAAAGCGATGAGAGACGTATTGAATCTCTTGAAAAACAAACTTGTATCTCCTGTTACAATTGTTCACGCTTCAAAAGGAATCGAACCTGGTACATATAAAAGAATTACGGAAATTATCGAAGAAGAACTGCCTGAGTCTGTTCTTGAATCTGTGGTGGTTCTTTCAGGACCGAGTCATGCAGAAGAAGTTTCTTTAAGACAGCCGACTACGGTTACCGTTTCTTCTGCAAACATGAAAGCTGCAGAAAAAGTTCAAGATCTTTTTATTAATCAAAACTTCCGTGTGTATACCAATCCAGATGTTATCGGTGTGGAGCTTGGTGGAGCATTAAAAAATATTATCGCTCTAGGAGCAGGTCTTTCTGATGGATTAGGATATGGTGATAATGCTAAGGCTGCCTTAATCACAAGAGGTTTAGCTGAAATTGCTCGACTTGGCACACATATGGGTGCAAATCCTCTTACTTTTTCGGGTCTTACAGGGATTGGTGATTTAATCGTAACCTGTACGAGTGTACATAGCCGTAACTGGCGTGCGGGCAATATGCTAGGAAAAGGTATGAAGCTAGAGGATGTCCTTGAGAATATGGGAATGGTAGTTGAAGGGGTTAGAACGACTCAAGCAGCTTATGAATTGAGTAAACGTGAAGAAGTAGAAATGCCGATCACACAAGTGCTTTATGATGTATTGTTTAACGGCAAGGGTGCAAAGCAAGCTGTTGATGATCTCATGCAGCGTACGAGGACACATGAAGTTGAGGATGTTTCTTCTTTAAAGAGTTGATGAAGCAAATGGGCGAATGTCTAAATTATTTTAGGCAATCGCCTTTTTTTCTTTCACGCTTCTTTTTTACCTGCATAGGATAGGGGTGAAAAGGAAGTGGGAGGAGGACTTCAGGTGGAACGTGAACAACAATTTTTTGATAAGATTGAGAAGAAAACAAGTGTAAAAAAGGATGACATTTTTAAACTTGCCCAATCCGTATCGGGCTCTAATCTTCGCGACGAGCGCACGATTCGAATGCTGATTTCCCAAGTATCTTCTATGGCTGGGGTAGCAGTTACGAAGCAAAAAGAAGATCAGATTGTTCAGGCTGTTCTTAACAACAACATCCCTTTAGATCTGGCAACACTATCCAAAATGTTTGATAATAAGTAGAAGATCGGTCTTCAAAATAAAAGGGAACACGTACCTAAATCATGAAAGTTTCCATTAAGAACAGGAAGTATTTAGTCGAACACCCGGTAACTAGCCGGGTGTTTTTTTGTTGACTATTTACCTTATAAAAACATGTTGTGACTTTCCTATGTCTAAACCAAGAGATTAGAAAATTTAAAGATTCCATGTTCTTGAAAATGTAAAGGAAATAACAAGAATTATGCTATAATGTACGCTGTGGACAAGGAGGATACATATGAGTGAAGGATTATTGAAAATGTGGGTGGCGTTGTCTGCCATCGGTTTAATGTTTATTGCTGTTTTTTCTATCATGTTCAGCCGATCAAAGTTATCAGGAATATTTC
The DNA here is from genome assembly GCF_001619875.1 of Fictibacillus phosphorivorans. Lineage (GTDB taxonomy): Bacteria > Bacillota > Bacilli > Bacillales > Fictibacillaceae > Fictibacillus > Fictibacillus phosphorivorans_B. The sequence continues at coordinate 545,761 of NZ_LRFC01000023.1, read as the reverse complement.
AGACGGTTGTTTCGTTATTCGCGTGGATCTGTATGATCGTAGCAGGTATTCTTATCATAATCGTTGTATTCAGCGGACCTGTTCAAGGGTAAGGAGGAATTTAAGATGACAAAGAAATGGTGGATTCCTCTATGTCTAATACTGTTGACTCTTTCAGGGTGTTTATATCCCGAAGAACGAAAAACGCAAAATCGAGTTCCTTATCAGGATCAGATTACGGCGGTTCAGCAAGCTGTTGAGAGCTTTCAGAAAGATACAGGTGTACTGCCTATAAAAACAAAAGAAGCTGACACAGATATCTATCAGAAATACTTGATTGATTTTAATAAACTAGTCCCCAAGTATATGCAGGAGCCCCCTGGGAATGCTTTTGAAAAAGGAGGAACTTTTCAGTACGTATTAATCGATGTTGAAACGAAGCCTACTGTTAAGCTTGCAGATCTCGTATTAACTGACAAGGTTCAAGATGTACAGGTCGCACTTAACATCTATATGGCAAAACATCAATATCCCCCATTCAAAAAGATAGAAGCACAGGGCAGGCACACACTTGATTTTAAAAAGTTAGGATTTAAGGAAGATCCATACGTTACCAGCCCTTTTACCGGAAAGAAACTTCCATTGATGGTTAACGGTGATGCAAAGGTATTTATAGATTACAGAAAAGATCTAAAATCTGCGGTCTCAAGCTATTCGAACGAATTAGATAAACACGAAGATATCCGTCATCTGCTAGCGATTCATTCCTTTTTTGTGCCTATCTATTCAGTACCTTATACAGTTGAAAACAATCAGCTTGTTTTTTTAATAAAATAGGCATGAACTCTCCCTTTTTCTAATACATTCATAGAAAAGGCGGAGAGATTTTTTTGGAAATCCTTTTAACGAAACAAGCTTTATAGTTTCATCGGTAGGCACTGAAGTGCGCGCCCTCCCGTTTTTATGGAACTATACAACAGAGAATTGTAAGGATCCAATAAAAATTTCCGTTCCTTTGTCATAATCAATAGGACAAAATCATACGATATATTGTCCAAGACTAGCATCCGGAACTTTATTTGGATCGGGAGGGAAACGAATGGAAAAAATCGATATTTTCAAAGATATCGCCGAAAGGACGGGCGGAGATATCTACTTAGGCGTAGTAGGAGCAGTAAGAACGGGTAAGTCCACTTTTATCAAGAAATTTATGGAACTTGTGGTGCTGCCAAACATTGAAAACGAAGCAGAACGTCAACGTGCTCAGGATGAGTTACCGCAGAGTGCAGCTGGACGCACCATTATGACCACTGAACCCAAATTTGTTCCAAACAACGCGGTAAGAATCAACGTAGGTGATGGGCTTGATGTTAACATCCGTCTGGTAGACTCTGTAGGTTATGCAGTACCGAGTGCTAAAGGGTACGAAGATGAAAACGGTCCTAGAATGATTCATACTCCTTGGTATGATGAGCCGATTCCGTTCCATGAAGCGGCAGAGATCGGCACAAGAAAAGTCATCCAGGAGCACTCTACTCTTGGAGTAGTCGTGACAACAGATGGTTCAATCGGAGAAATTCCAAGATACGATTATGTGGAATCAGAAGAGCGTGTTGTAGAAGAGTTGAAAGAAGTTGGAAAACCATTTATTATGCTGATCAACTCCACACAACCGCATCATCCAGATACACAGAAGCTACGTAATGAGCTTTGTGAAAAGTACGATATACCTGTTCTTGCAATGAGCGTTGAAAGTATGACAGAGCATGATATCAACAATGTTCTAAGAGAAGCATTATACGAATTTCCGGTGCTTGAGGTCAATGTGAATCTTCCTAGCTGGGTCATGGTGCTCCGCGAAAACCATTGGCTGCGTGAAAGCTATGAAGAAGCAGTAAGAGAAACCGTTCAGGATATTAAGCGTCTCCGTGATGTGGATAAAGTGGTAGGCTTCTTTGCAGATTACGACTTTATTGATGATGCGAGACTCGCTGGAATCGAAATGGGTCAAGGGATTGCAGAAATTGATCTCTTTGCACCAGATTACTTGTACGACCAGATTTTAAAAGAAGTAGTTGGTGTGGAGATACGAGGAAAAGATCATCTGCTTCAACTGATGCAAGAGTTTGCTTACGCTAAAACAGAGTATGATCAAGTGGCAGATGCACTAAGAATGGTGAAGCAAACAGGTTATGGAATTGCAGCGCCTGCCATCACAGATATGAGTCTTGATGAACCAGAAATCATCAGACAAGGATCAAGATTCGGTGTAAGGCTTAAGGCAATCGCACCATCCATTCATATGATTAAGGTCGATGTTGAATCAGAGTTCGCTCCAATTATCGGTACGGAAAAACAAAGTGAAGAGATGCTCAGATATTTGATGCAAGACTTTGAAGAAGATCCGTTATCAATCTGGAATTCTGATATCTTTGGAAGATCACTTAATTCTATTGTAAGAGAAGGAATACAAGGCAAGATTTCACTAATGCCAGAGAATGCTAGATATAAATTAAAAGAGACGCTTGAACGTATTATTAATGAGGGATCAGGCGGTTTAATTGCCATTATTTTATAACGTTGAGACTCCTTTAACTAAGGAGTCTTTTTTCTATTACTTTTTGCCCTCCATTATGCAACTTCTTAATTAAAATAGAACGATTGTCCCGTGCTGAGTAGAGACTTTTTTACCTCATCGAAAGGGTTTTTTGTAAAAAAAGGTCAAAAAATAAGGAATTTTAAGGGTTGAATACCGAAAAACAGCTAAAAAAGATTGAATTCTTGAAAGTAATCGTATAATATAAGGCTTGTCACAGATAAAATTAGTAAAATCCTGTATATTACCTATCAAATTAATACTGTACGAAAGTATTTTATAACCGATATAAGGTGAGTAAATCCTTGAGAGGAGGTGAATGGAATGAACAAGACTGATCTAATTAATGCGGTATCTGAGCAAGCTGAGCTTTCTAAGAAGGATGCATCAAAAGCAGTTGACGCTGTTTTCGAAGCAATCACTGGTACACTACAAAGCGGTGATAAGGTACAACTTATCGGATTTGGTAACTTTGAAGTACGTGAGCGTGCGGCTCGTAAAGGACGCAACCCACAAACTGGTCAAGAGATCGAAATCTCTGCTAGCAAAGTTCCTGCTTTCAAACCAGGGAAAGCCCTTAAGGACGCTGTTAAATAATTGATACATAGGGCAATTTTAAGGACCGTGAGTTTTTCACGGTCTTTTTTTATACCGTTTTATTGTTGGTGTAATTGAAAGTTGTTCATTTTCTTTCCTGCTGCTCTAGTTTTTTGGTTAGGCTATAAATGGATTGTCAACTCTTTCACCCTTGGTGTAAGGGGTTTCTCCTTTTGCTATTCTTCTTTCAGTATGCTAAAATTTTTCTATTGTGTTAATGGAATTGGAGGACAATTGGCGTGGCAGAAGTTCAAAAAGAAAAAATTGAAGCAGCAGTTAAAATGATATTAGAAGCAATTGGTGAAGATCCTGAACGAGAGGGTTTAATAGATACACCAAAACGTGTAGCAAAAATGTATGAAGAAGTGTTTCAAGGTTTAAATCAAGATCCAAAAGAACATTTTGCTACCATTTTTGGGGAAGATCATGAAGAATTAGTACTTGTAAAAGATATACCTTTTTATTCAATGTGTGAGCATCATCTCGTACCTTTCTTTGGAAAAGCGCATATCGGCTACATACCAAAGGGCGGAAAAGTGACGGGTCTAAGTAAACTAGCAAGAGCGGTAGAGGCTGTTACGAAGCGCCCTCAGCTCCAAGAAAGAATTACTTCGACAATCGCGAACAGCTTGCTTGAGACCTTGGAACCTCATGGAGTGATTGTTGTGATAGAAGCCGAGCATATGTGCATGACGATGCGAGGAGTAAAGAAACCAGGTTCCATGACAGTAACGTCAGCAGTACGAGGCGTTTTTGAAAAAGATCCTGCTGCTCGTGCAGAAGTCTTAAGTTTAATCAGAAACTGAAATTAAAGGAGGTTTATCCCATGAAATCAGAATTTGACTTCTTCGTAATTAAAGCAAAAGAAAACGGTGTGAATGTAATTGGGCTAACGCGCGGTACGGAAACAAGATTTCATCATTCTGAAAAACTGGATAAAGGTGAAGTGATGATCGCACAGTTTACAGAACATACTTCAGCCGTAAAAGTTAGAGGCAAAGCCGTTATCTATACGAAACATGGAGAAGTAGATACCGAATCGTAAGCAAGGACTGGCGGTAAGGTCGCCGATAAGATGTGCTAGGCCATAAGCCTAGTTTTCTTTATGTCTTTTAAAGAGGTTGAAACCTTACAATATTGGCGACTATGGTATAATAAGAAAGCACAATTTTGCTGTGTCATTGGAGGGATTTGATGAACACCATGGAACAAATTCAACGCTTAAAACAGCATACACTTTTATTGATGCAGCACAGCTATGTGGAACGTTATATTCAACCTCCAGTTTTTAGTGAATCAAAGGTATTTATCACGTACTGTCTGCTCCGTGAACTGGAACTAAATGAGGCTGTAGAAGCGGAATATTTCAGTTCTATTCTCTTAATTCAGTCTGCTTTAGACCGCCATGATGATATTCTAGAGAATCATATTACAGCCAATAAAAAGAATAGGCAGCTTGTCGTTTTATCAGGCGACTATTTCAGCAGTTTATACTATCTTCTGTTAGCGCGTTGTGAAAACTTAGATCTGATCTCCAAATTATCAAGTGCTGTGCAGAGTATTAACGAACATAAAGCAAATCTGCATAAACAAGATAAGCTGTTAAACGGCAGTGTTGAATACTTGAAGAACGTGCAGAGAATTGAAAGTCTATTATTTACAAAAGCAGCAGAATCATTTGGTCTGCATACATACATCCCTTTTATTGAGCGCTATCTTCTTGTTTCTCGGTACAGGAATACTGAAATGAGAAGACAGTTGAGTGAAGAACAATTGAATTATTTGAAAACGTGTGAAAAGGAATTGAAACACAAAGATGTTGAAATACCCCTCATGTTTCATAGAGAAGGATATAGCATCGAAACAGGCAGTGAAAATGACTTAATGTTAGGAGAGGGGTAATCCGATGTTGAGCAAAGAAGAAAGGGTTCACTCTGTATTTGAAAAGATCTCGGATCAGTACGATTATATGAACGATTTAATCTCGTTTAAACAGCATAGTAAATGGCGTAAAGATACGATGAAGAGAATGAAAGTCCAACCTGGAAATCACTGTTTGGATGTTTGCTGTGGTACGGGAGAATGGACATTTGCCCTTGCTGAAGCGGTTGGGATTAAGGGCAAAGTTATCGGATTAGACTTTAGTCAGAACATGCTAAACGTTGGGATTGAAAAGCTAAAGGTACGCACTTCACCTCAAGTCGCCTTTATTCATGGAAATGCGATGGAGCTACCATTTGAGGATAATTCGTTTGATTATGTAACGATAGGATTTGGCCTTAGAAATGTTCCTGATTACCTTCAGGCACTTAAAGAGATGGCTCGAGTTGTAAAGCCAGGCGGCAGAGTGGTTTGTCTGGAAACGTCTCACCCGACCGTGCCTGTTTTTAAGCAGCTCTTTACATTTTATTTTACGTACATCATGCCAGTGTTTGGCAAATTGTTCGCTAAAAGCTATCAGGAATACGCATGGCTTCAAGAATCAACAGAAGCGTTTTTAACAAAAGAAGAACTTAAAGAATTATTTAAAGAGGCAGGTTTGTCTAACGTTGAAGTTAAATCGTATGCTCTAGGTGCTGCCGCCATGCATACCGGGAAAAAACAGCAATAGAAGAGAGCGTTGCAGTGTGTGGAATAAATTAAAGATAATTTTAGAAATGATTAAGTTTGAGCATACCATCTTTGCTCTTCCGTTCGCTTTTTTAGGGGCAATCATGGGAAACATTGTTGAGGAAGGATCTATGCCTTTATTAATAGAATGGATTTGGATTACGCTTGCTATGGTTGGTGCAAGGAGTTCTGCGATGGCACTTAACCGTGCGATAGATTCAGAGATTGATGGAGCAAATCCAAGAACGAAAACACGGGCTATTCCGGCAAAGCTGTTAAACAGAGGTGAAGTGTACGTATTTATAGCTGCTTCTCTTGCACTATTATTCGTCAGTGCCTATCAATTAAATTTTCTTTCAGTGAAACTGCTGCCGTTGGCTGTCTTTTTTCTTGTCATTTATTCATATACGAAGCGATTTACTTATTTATGCCATATTGTTTTAGGCATTACGATTGCACTAGCACCTCTTGGTGGTTGGGTTGGTGCAACAGGGACACTGAGTCCAGAAGCTTTTTTGCTATTCTTTGGTGTTCTGTTCTGGACAGCGGGGTTTGACGTGATCTATGCTACACAAGATGCTGACTATGATAAATCACATGGCCTGTACTCTATTCCTTCTGCGTTTGGCATCTCAAACGCTTTGAAGGCAGCTAAGTGGCTGCATGTTGCTAGTTTTATAGCTTTTATTTCACTTGGTATTGTGTCAGGGATGGGGTGGGTCTATTACCTGGGTGTATTCATCTCTGGAGCGATCATGGTCTATGAACATTCACTCGTAAAACCCCATGACTTGTCCAAATTGGATGTAGCATTTTTTACAATGAACGGTATCTTAAGTGTCGTTATGTTTATTTTTTCAATAGGGGACCTTTTACTATGAAGACATTTACAATAGGAATTACAGGAGCAAGTGGTGCCGTATACGGCGTAAGGCTTGCTCAAGAAATTTTAAAAAGCGGGCATAAACTGCATCTTGTTGTAACGGAAGCAGGTTGGCAAGTGTTTAGAGAAGAATTGTTGTGGAATACAGATAATCGTGAAGAATGTATTGAAAAACATTTTGCTTCATATGGCAAAGAACGTTTTTATTACCACACATTGCGTGACTTTAATGCACCAATCGCCAGTGGTTCATATCAGAACGATGGGATGGTCATCATTCCTTGTTCAATGGGAACTCTCTCTGGTATTGCGCATGGTGCATCTGGCAATCTACTAGAACGTACGGCAGATGTTATGTTGAAAGAGAGCCGCAAACTGATAGTCGTGCCTAGAGAAACACCGCTTCATAAAATACATCTTGAAAACATGTTAAAAGTAACAGAAGCTGGAGGGAAGATTGTCCCTGCCATGCCAGGTTTTTATCACCTGCCTAAGTCGATGGATGACCTTGTAAACTTTTTAGTAGGAAAAGTTTTGGACAACTTAGGTGTGCATCACGAATTGTTTACACGCTGGGGAGACTGATAGATTATGAACATCGGGGAAATCAGCTACACAAACATAATACCCCTCTATTATTATTTAGATAGAGAACATCTGATGGATCAAGGTGTAACGATTACACATGCTGTTCCATCAAGAATAAATGCTTTAATGGAGAACCAGTTAGTGGATATCGGCGGCATTTCATCTTTTTCTTTTGGAAAAAATGCTGATCATTACAGTCTGGTTCCTGATCTTTCCGTGTCTTCTTACGGAAGAGTAAACTCTATCTTTCTATTTTCAAAATATAAAATCGAGGACTTAAGCGATAAAAAGATCGCTTTAACTTCAAGCTCGGAAACATCGGTTGCACTATTGAAAATTATTTTAGATCGTTTTTATGGTGTTCAAGTTTCGTATCAAGTGGAAACACCTCATTTCGAAAAAATGCTTGAGCATTACGATGCGTGTCTTCTTATCGGTGATGATGCAATATCCGCATATCGTAAAAGTGGGGCTTATCATGTTTATGATCTTGGGGAGATCTGGTATCAGCAAACTGGGCTACCTATGATTTTTGCCGTAATGGCTTATCGCAATGAGATGGAAACAGAAAAAGGGTCTCTTCTTTCGTATGTTGGAAAAAGTATGATCGAGAGCAAAGAACGCTGTCAAAGAGAAAAATTTGTACCTGTCATAAAGCGAGTGCTAACAGAGCATGGAGGTACTTTTCAGTTTTGGGAATCTTATTTTAATGGATTAAATTATCAGTTTAGTGGCGAACATGAAAAAGGATTAAACCTTTATTTTCAGCTAGCTGTAGAGTGCGGATTGTTAAAGACAATGCCCTCTATCTTGAAGTATTCGTATAAGTAACGGGCGATAGGGTGAAACAAAAGTGAAGTTAAAGGACTTATACTCATTTTTAAAAAAAGATTTGCAGCAAATTGAAGATCAGCTCGTACAATCTGTTCGTTCTGATCAGACATTAATTCATACAGCTGGTGTTGAACTGTTAAAAGCAGGGGGAAAGAGAATTCGCCCTGTATTTGTCCTTCTTTCTGCTCAATTTGGAACCTATAATATTCAGCAGATCAAAAAGCCAGCTGCTGCACTTGAATTGATTCATATGGCTTCCCTCGTACATGATGATGTAGTGGATGATGCTGATATGAGACGGGGAAGAGAAACGGTTAAAGCAAAATATGATAATAAAATCGCCATGTATACAGGAGATTTTATCTTCGCATCCGCTTTAAAACTTATGTCTGAAATAAATATCCCTCGTGCTCATCAAATTCTTGCACAAGGTATGAAAGAAATGTGTCTAGGCGAGATCGAGCAGATCAATGAACAGTATGATACTGATCAAAATGTAAGAAAGTATTTTAAGCGTATAAAAAGAAAAACAGCTCTTTTGATTGCTTTGAGCTGTCAGTTAGGTGCCATCACTTCAAAGGTGGATGTTTCACTACAGAAAAAATTATATGATTTTGGCTTTTGTGTTGGCATGGCCTTTCAAATTACAGATGATATTTTGGATTTTACGGCATCTGAGAAACAACTGGGCAAACCAGCAGGAAGTGATCTGAAACAAGGAAACTTAACCTTGCCCGTACTGTACACGATGAGACAGTATCCAGAGTTCAAAGAAAAATTAAATGTATACTACGAAACAAACGATCCTGATTTACTCGCAGAACTTCTAAAAGATATTAAACGTCTTGGCGGTATTGAGTACGCAACAGAGATTTCTGATAAATATTTAAAGCGTGCAAAACTAGCTGCTGCTTCTTTACCTGAAACGGATGCAAGGGATAGTCTGTTAAAAGTAGCAGATTTTATCGCTGGTCGAAAATTTTGAGTGATTGCTAATTTTTAAAATTTTTGGTACGATTTCTCTGGGGAACTTGTCCCACATATACATAGATGATAGGAGAGGGAATGCATGGAAAAAACGTTTCTAATGGTAAAACCTGATGGTGTTCAACGTGCGTTAATCGGAGAAATCGTATCCCGTTTTGAAAAGAAAGGTTTTCAGCTTGTTGGTGCTAAGCTAATGAACATTTCTGAAGATCTTGCAAAAGAACATTATGGTGAGCACAAAGAGCGTCCGTTCTTCGGAGAACTTGTTGATTTTATTACTTCCGGTCCAGTATTTGCTATGGTTTGGGAAGGTAAAGACGTTATTTTAACAGCTCGTAACATGATGGGGAAAACAAACCCAGCTGACGCTGCTCCTGGTTCAATCCGCGGAGACTATGCGGTACAAGTTAGCAACAACATTATTCATGGATCTGATTCTGCTGAAAGCGCTGTCCGTGAAATCGGTCTTTTCTTCAAAGAAGAAGAACTCGTGTCTTACGATAAGGCAGTTGCAGTCTGGATTTAATATTATTACAAAATGAAAGCGTTTAACCGGCCGCCGCGCCGGTTTTTTTATTTTAAGAAAATGCCCTTCTACGGGAAATGATTAATTTGACGAAATACACCATAATTTCACCATAATCAGTAATAATTTGACCAATTTACTAGATCATTTCACTCTTTTAGCTATTTTATTGACAAGTCGACTTCAAATGACATAAATCGACACCGCCAGCAAATGTTACCGCTTCTGCTATGTAACAATTTGTATCAGCCACCGATATATAGGGATAGAAACTATTTTTCGAAAGCAGTGAATTGGAGAGAGACATATGGATCGCGACTACGAAGATTTTAAAAAAAGCATTTATGATCAAACGGGAATTGATCTTTCATTATACAAAGAAGCACAAATGAAGCGCAGACTCATTGCACTGCGCGACAAACGTTCGTACGGTACTTTTTCTGATTATTATCAATCACTTAAAAAAAATCCGGAACTGCTTATTGAGTTTTTAGACCGGATGACGATTAATGTTTCTGAATTTTACCGAAATCCTGCAAGGTGGGATGTGCTCGAAAAAAAAATCATCCCATTGTTGGTAGAAGACAGATCATCATTAAAGGTGTGGAGTGCAGCCTGCTCCACAGGAGAAGAGCCCTACAGCCTCTCGATGATGTTATCTGATTATCAAACAAACCTATCACGCTTTTCAATCCTAGCTACAGACTTAGATCAACAAGTATTAGAGCAAGCTAAAAAAGGGTTTTATTTCGAAAAAGCATTAAAAGATGTACCCAGCGATAAAAGAGTACGACATACTGCTAAAGAGGAACTCGGAATAAGAGTTTCAGATTCCGTAAAAAAGCACGTTACCTTTAAAAAACAGAATCTGCTTTCAGATCGGTTTGAATCAGATTACGATTTAATAGTTTGCCGAAATGTAATGATCTATTTTACCGAGGAAGCAAAGGCCGTTCTGTATCAAAAGTTTAGCAAAGCGCTTCGAAAAGGTGGCGTTCTGTTTGTTGGAAGTACAGAACAGATCTTCAATCCGGGTCTGTATGATTTGGAATCGGTAGAACCTTTCTTTTATCGCAAACTTAGTTAATTGGAAAACCGTACAAATCGGTTGACAGATTTACAACAATGGTTTAATGTAACTGATAAGTTTAGAGCACATAGTTTAGAGCAATTTAGAGCCTAGTTGAGACAAGTTGAGAGAGTTTGAGTGGAGCAGAGCCGAGAATGGATATGTACATATGCCATGCGGGTTATTTCTGCATGGCTTTTTTGTATTCATCATATGAAAAATGTACATGTTCCTAAATAGATCGACCTCTTTAATCCTCCTCATTCTCCGTATTTAACGGAGGTGCAGATATATGAATATATCCTTTCAAAACCCTCCTTGAACGTTATGGTTTGCATTCACACAAACAAAACGTTAAAAGGGGTGTTCAGATGATTTCCAATATCATTCAAAAAATAATGAAACATGATACATTAACTGAAAATGAAGCATACTTTTTCATGGAGAACCTGGCGAAGGGGAATGTAACTGACGCAGAAGCGAGCTCTGTCTTAAGTATCATGAGCTTTCGTGGTGAGACAGTTGATGAAATCGCAGGTTTTGTAAAAGCGATCAGATACCTTTCTAAAGAAGCAGACCCTTCTCATCAGCAAGAACTTATGGATACTTGTGGAACGGGCGGTGATGGTGCTTCGACTTTTAATATTTCTACTGCTGTCAGCATCATATTGGCTTCTCTTGGAATAAAAGTGGCAAAGCACGGCAACAAAGCAGTCACGTCAAAAAGCGGCAGTTCGGATGTACTAGAAGCATTAGGGATTTCCGCTGCAACTAATCATTATGAAGCGAACTCACAATTGCTAAAACACGACATCGCTTTTTTACACGCACCATATTTTCATCCATCACTTAAAAAAGTAGCTTTCTTACGTCAACAGCTTCCATTTCGAACAATCTTTAATTCAATAGGGCCTTTATTGAACCCAATGTCACCTTCCTATCAGTTGATTGGAGCAAGTAATGAAAAGGTGGCGAAGAAGCTTGCAGAAGTTATAAAAGTGTTAGGCATCAAACGAGCACTCATCGTTTCTGGTAAAGAAGGTTTGGATGAATGTTCGATTACAGGTGATACAGTTATGTTCTTAGTAGAAAACAATACGATTACTAACTTTATCTTTACACCTGAAGACGCTGGATTGAAGCGGGGGAACTTGAGTGATCTAACCGTTAAAAACAAACATGAAAGTGCGGAACTAATACGCTCTATCCTACAAGGTGTTGGAAATGAATCAGCTCGAAACATCGTCATCCTAAATGCTGCTGCTGCTCTTTTTGCATCAAAACGAGTCTCAAGTATTCGGGATGGAGCAGAGATCATCAAACAGTGTTTACAAAGCAGATCCGCTTATTATCATCTTCAAGAAATGACAAAACGAGAGGCGAATGTACATGTTAACTAAAATTTTAGAGCAAAAAGAGAGGGAAATCGCGGTTTTGCCTTCATTTAGTAAAGGAGAGCTAGATTTTAGAAACAAAGATCATCGGCCGTTTGCCTCTCAGATCGAAAAGGCAGTGAACAAACCTGCATTGATTGCTGAAGTTAAGAAAGCATCTCCTTCAAAAGGTGTGATCAAGGAAAACTTCAATCCGGTAGAAATCGCCATTCAGTATGAAAAAGCAGGGGCTTCCTGTTTGTCCGTCTTAACAGATTCAAAGTTCTTTCAAGGGGACATTCAATTTTTAAAAGAAATACGAAATCACGTATCTCTTCCATTGCTGCGAAAAGATTTTATCATTGATGAAAAGCAGATCATTGAAAGTGTGGAAAACGGTGCAGATGCGATTTTACTTATTGCGGCATTTTTGACAAGCAGCCAATTGCAGAATCTGCATGCATTTGCAGAGAAATGCGGTTTAGAGTGTTTAGTAGAAGTACATTCCATAGAAGAAATACAGCAAGTCTATGATGTTTGTAATCCGTCTATGATCGGTATAAATAACCGCGATCTAAAGACGTTCACTACGAATATAGAGCATACATTTTCTCTTCTATCAGCTATAAAAAAGGAAACACTTGTAATCAGTGAGAGCGGTATTAAAACGTCCAAGGAAGTGAGAAGTCTAGTTGATCATAATGTAAACGGAATGCTGATCGGTGAAACGCTGATGAGGGCGGACTCAATAGAAAACAAGATCAGAGAGCTATACCATGACTGTTCAAATTAAATATTGCGGCAGTCAGTCAGAGGAAGATTACAGATTATTGGTAAAAACAAATGCTGACTATATCGGTTTTATTTTTGCTGAGAGTAAAAGAAAAGTGAATCCTTCTGATGTGAAGAAATGGATTGAAAAATACGGAAAACCGAAACAGCTCGTCGGAGTCTTTCAAAATGCTTCATTGAAAGAAATTCTGGATGTCATAAGTGAAGTGCCTATAGATATCATACAGTGTCATGGCGATGAATCGATAGAAATGATTGGGAAATTGAAGAACCAATTGAATGTTAAGGTTTATAAAGCACTCCCTTATCGACAACAAATTTTTGGAGATATAGAAAGATATGGATGTGCTTCTGACGCAATCATCGTTGATAGCGTATCAAAAGGACAATTTGGCGGGACAGGTGTTCCTTTTTCTTGGAAAGACGTTCCACGCATTATGGAAAAAGCTGAAGAACAAGGGGTACCTTGTTTCATAGCAGGTGGAATAACACCTGACAATGTTTCTTTGCTGCTGCCGTATCATCCACACGGAATCGACTTAAGTGGCGGTATAGAGGAAAACGGGAAAAAAAGTACGAAACGGATAGAACAGTTAGAGAGGATGTTAAATAATGACAACAGCAACTGTACCTGATCATAGAGGTAGATATGGTGTGTTCGGCGGAAAATACGTACCAGAGACGATCATGTTTGCTCTTGAAGAGCTTGAAGCGGCTTTTAATGAGGCGATAAATGACAAAGAATTCAATGAGCTGTTTCAAAAAGAACTTGCAATCTATTCTGGCAGACCAACGCCGCTAACAAAAGCAGAACGGCTAAGCGAGACAAATGGCGGTGCGTCTATTTATTTAAAAAGAGAAGATCTTAATCATACAGGGGCTCATAAAATTAACAACGCAATCGGCCAAGCTCTCCTTGCTGTAAGAATGGGAAAGAAAAAGATTATCGCTGAAACTGGAGCGGGCCAGCATGGTGTTGCAGCAGCGACTGTGGCGGCAAAATACGGGTTGTCCTGTAAAGTATATATGGGTAAAGAAGATATACGAAGACAGGCGTTAAATGTATTTCGAATGAAGCTTTTAGGGGCAGAAGTAATCGAAGTAACTAGCGGGAGTCAAACACTAAAAGATGCCACGAACGAAGCGATCAGAGAATGGGTGGCTTCTGTAGAAGACACCTTCTATCTTATAGGTTCAGCGGTCGGCCCATATCCTTACCCTAAAATGGTAAAACAGTTTCAGCAGGTAATCGGTCATGAAACACAAAGCCAGTTTACACAAGAACATGGAGGCAAACTTCCTGATGCAGTTGTAGCTTGTGTCGGTGGAGGAAGTAATGCAATAGGTATGTTCGCACCTTTTATTGAAAAAGATGTACCTTTATTTGGTGTAGAAGCGGCAGGTCTCGGTGTGGATACAGATCAGCATGCTGCAACACTATCAAAGGGATCAAAAGGTGTTATTCATGGATCACTGACAAAACTGCTTCAGACAAATGAAGGACAAATTACAGAACCCTACTCCATCTCAGCAGGTCTTGATTATCCTGGAATTGGTCCTGAACATGCTTATCTACATGAAACAGAAAGAGTAAAATATGAAGCTGTAACAGATAAAGAAGCGTTAGAAGCTTTAAAGCAGTTATGTGTAACAGAAGGTATTTTATGCGCTTTAGAGAGTGCTCATGCTGTTGCATATAGTTTGACGCTCGCTAGATCAATGAATAAAGATCAAGCTGTTGTTGTATGTTTGTCAGGACGAGGCGACAAAGATGTTCACACACTTATGGACAAAGAAGGGGGAGAATATAGATGAACAAAAGATGGGAAGTTTTTCAAAATTCTTCAGATTATCGCTTTGTGCCATACATCATGGCAGGTGACCCCAGTGAAGAAGCCACCATTGAATTGTCATTAGCACTAGAAGAGTGCGGTGCGGCTGCACTGGAACTTGGTGTTCCTTACTCAGATCCTTTAGCAGATGGTCCTGTCATTCAAAGAGCAGGCATGCGCGGTCTTGCCCAAAAGGTTAACTTAGAAAAAACAATAGAGCTTGTTTCAACGCTTAGAAAAAGAGGTTTAGAGATTCCAGTTATTATCTTTACTTATTATAATCTTTTGTTACAATTAGGAGAAAATCGCTTCCTGCAGTTAGCTGAAGAAAACGGTGTGGACGGTATTCTCGTTCCTGATCTGCCCTATGAAGAAAGCGGTTATCTGCAAGAAATGTGTTCACAGAATAACCTTGCTCTTATTTCGCTTGTTTCACCAACGACACGTGAAGAAAAGCTTGTAAAGATCTCAAGTGAAGCAGAAGGCTTTTTGTATTGTATCTCATCATTAGGCGTTACCGGAATAAGAAGCGAGTTTAGGGATGGTTTGGACGAATTCTTGCGAGCCGCAAAAGCAAACAGCCATGTTCCCGTCTTAGTAGGATTCGGACTGTCACAAAGAGAACAAATCCATCAGTTTGAGAATAGCAGTGATGGGTTTATCATAGGCAGTGCGATCGTTAAAAAGATTGAGGAACTTGAAGACGAGCTGCTAACGAACAGGGAGGAAGCGATAAAAACGTTTAAAGCATATCTTGAATCATTGCTGCCTGTCTATAGTCGTTAAAAAGGAGTGGGAAAATGCAGCCGAAACAGCAGTTGTTATCTTTAAAACCTTACAAACCAGGAAAACCAGTAGAAGAAGTAAAACGAGAATTAGGCCTTGAGAAGATTGTAAAGCTTGCATCTAACGAGAACCCTTATGGATGTTCTGCTCTTGCAAAAGAAAAGATTGCTGAAGAGCTCTCAAATCTTCATGTTTATCCAGATGGATACTCAGCAGAACTTAGAGAGAAGCTCGCAAACCAACTTCAAGTAAAACAAGATCAGCTTATCTTTGGTAATGGATCTGATGAAGTTGTACAAATTTTGTGCAGAGCTTATTTATCACCTGAGACCAATACTGTAATGGCGGCGCCGACATTCCCTCAATACAGACATAATGCTGTTATTGAAGGAGCTGAAGTTAGGGAAATTCAGTTGGTAGAAGGACATCATGATCTAGATAGCATGCTTGAGGCAATTGATAAGAATACGAAAATTGTCTGGCTTTGCAATCCGAATAATCCGACGGGTAACTATATCTCTGAAACTGAGTTTGTAAGTTTTATGAAAAAGGTGCCGCAAAACGTTATTGTGGTAAGTGACGAAGCTTATTTTGAATATGTTTCAGCTGCAGATTATCCAAACACACTAGATTACTTAAATGATTTTCCAAACCTAGTCATTTTAAGAACCTTCTCTAAAGCGCATGGCCTTGCAGCGCTGCGGATTGGATATGGAATAGCTGCAGCAGCAATCATCCAATCCATTGAGCCGGCTAGAGAACCGTTTAATACTTCGCGCATTGCTCAAGCGGCAGCGATCGGAGCTCTTGATGATAAAGATTTCATTAAGGAGTGCAAA
Source organism: Fictibacillus phosphorivorans (assembly GCF_001619875.1). Lineage (GTDB taxonomy): Bacteria > Bacillota > Bacilli > Bacillales > Fictibacillaceae > Fictibacillus > Fictibacillus phosphorivorans_B. The sequence continues at coordinate 529,470 of NZ_LRFC01000023.1, read as the reverse complement.
GCGAAAAATAGAGAAGGATTAGATCTTTTCTATGCATTCTGCAAGCAAAAAGGGCTGCAGTATTATCCTTCTGAAGCAAACTTTATCTTGTTGGACGTCCAGTCAGATGCAGATGAAGCTTTTGATTATCTACTAAGAAAAGGGTATATCGTACGTTCTGGGAATGCGCTTGGTACTCCAAATATGATCCGAATTACCATTGGCGAAGAAGAACAAAACAAAGAGATTATCGAACATCTAGGAACATATATTGATTCGGTTGTACAAAAAGTGAGTAACTAAAGGATTATCATCTTACAGAAGACATCATATAAAGAAAAAATAGCCCTGGTCCAACAAGCGGACTCGGGCTATTTTCATAATTTTCAAAAAAGTGTTGCATTTTAAATAAGCTCTATTTATAATGTATGTAATATGGTTTCTCTCCACTCCTATCCATATTATACTTTCCTGACAGCGCTTACATGTCAGGACTTTTTTTGTTTTCCATACTTTTTCTTCACATAAAATCTCCATTTTTATCATAGCTTGTCTTAAGAAGAAAAAAGGAGGCGAGCTATGCGATATATTATTGAGCGCCCGTTGCAATCGCTCGGTACAGATACTGTCCTTTCCTATCTAGTAGACTCTCAAAAAATCTCCTACGTGTCACAGGGCCCTCTAAGAATGAATGTTATGAAAATGTCCATGCATGGTCTAAAGATGATACCCGGGCATATCAATCCTCTAATGTCATTGAATAGATTGCCTATCGAAACGGTAAAACAGCGTCTTGCTGAAAAAGTTAAGAGCGGTACGACTACATTACTAACTTCTGCTCAGATTAATTACCTGCATGAAGCAGAAACCGAGATAAAACGAACACGCCATCTTCTAGTGTCCAGTTCAATCGATTATTGCATTGGTCTAAGCATTTCTCCTGAAAAGATTACACCACAAACGATGAGTTTTTGCCGAAAGAATAAAATACCATTCATTGAGTTGATCTGTAAGGATTTCAAACAGTTAACAAACGTAATTTGGGAAAGAATAAGAGAAACTAATTTTGATTATGGAACAGTCATTTTCCCTTCTTTTCCAACACAAATTGAAGTGAAGTTAAAAAAGACATGGCAAAGAAAATGGAATGAACTTGCAACAAAATTTCAAATCCCAACTCTTTTTAACGAATTAAATGAGGATGAACCTATGCCGTTACCGAGTTTAAAGATGCTCGGTATCTATCCCACAAAAGGTGGATTGTTTGCAGGAAGTGATGCGGATTACTGTATCTTTGCAACTGATGGAGAGAATGAAACCTTAAAAAGCGTCATCGTTAGAGGTACAATCGTATACTCAGAAAATGTTCCCGAAAGACAGCAAGGTCATGGAAAAGAAATTATCGTTATAAAACCCCGTCGTTTTGGAGAATCTCTTCTTTCTCGTGTATAATAAGCACAAGAAACTAGGGATAAGGGAGTTTTATCATTGAATGAGATTCAAGATGCCATTAGGCTTGTAGAACACGGCGATGTAGAAAAGGGCATGACTTTATTAGATAAGCTAAAACAAAAAGCAACTGATCCAGAAAAGTTTGAGATCGCTGAAGTGTATCTAAATTGGGGACATACATCAGAAGCAATGAGCCTTTTTAATGCATTGCTTGAAAAATATCCAGGTGATGGTGAGCTGCTCGTCTCAGTAGCAGAATGCTGTTTGGACGAGGGAATGGATGAGAAGGCAATAGAGTATCTCGAACAAGTAAAAGAAAACGATGATGAATATTTAAGAGCACTTATCCTACAAGCAGATCTGTATGAAAGTCTTGGATTGACAGAAGTAGCTGAACGTAAGCTGAATGAGGCGCATCAAAAAGATGAAAACCATCCAGTTCTTTCTTACGCACTTGGTGATTTTTATTTGAGACAAGGTAAATTTGATTCAAGTCTGCCTCTCTTAAAGAAAGCGGTCGACGAAAAAGCTGAAATTGAAGATCTGACCCTTAGATATGCAGAAGCTTTGAGCCGAGCTGGGAAATTTGAAGAATCTCTTCCATTTTACAGAAAAGGCTTAGATCACCACAAAGATTTATATAGCTTGTTTGGCCATGGCGTTACTGCATTCAAAGCAGGAGAATTTAAAGAGGCCATCACAAGTTTTGAAGAATTAAAAGATATGGATCCAGATTATACCACGCTCTATAGTATCCTGTCTGAAGCCTACGAAGAAGAAGGGGCTTTGACAGAAGCCTATGAAGTTATAACAGAAGGTTTAAAAAGAGATGAGCATAATGAGAATATTTATTTGCAGGCTGCACGCTTAGCGTATAAGCTCCATAACCCCGATCAGGGAGAGAAGTGGGTCAAGCAAGCATTGGAACTCGATCCAACACGAATAGAGCCGTTATTGCGTTTAGGCGACCAATATATAAAGGAAGAAAGGTTTAATGATCTTTTAAGTCTATACAAACCACTTGCTGAGACAAAAGAGGAGATTCCGCTCATGTATTGGCATCTTGCAACAGCCAATAAAGAAGAAGAAAACTTTAGTGAAGCAGCTGAGTGGTATGAAAAAGCGTCTGAACTTTTTTCTGATGACCCAGTGTTCTTAGAAGAATATGCTTATTTTCTTCTTGAGGAGGGCGAGCAGAAGAAAGCGAAAAACATTCTGCTTAACCTGTTTAATCAAAACCCAGAACGAGTGGATATTGAAGACGTTTTAAACCGATTGGAAGAATTTTAAAACTTTCTGAAGTAAAGAAGGATTTTACAACCTGTGAGAGAATATAAATTATTATACAAATGACGTGTTTTTGAATGATGGGGGGATTGCAATGAGCAGCACCGTTTCGGTCCTTGAAAAAAAGGATTTTATCAAATGGTTCCTTAATCATTATCAGTTAAAGAAGCGCGAATGTGTTTGGTTATTAAACTATTTAGTTAGTGACGACCAACTGATGGAGAAAGTACATTTTGTAGAGAAGGCTGAGTATTGTCCAAAGGCTATAATCATGTCCACTCAATGCACAGACGGGGTTCCTTTCCGTTTTTACAAGCAAAATGTTTTAACAACTGACGCCGAAAAATCATTTCATGACATTCGCCTAAACCAAGAAGAAGAAATCTATCTTGAACTTAATTTTAATGCATCACGTCTAACACCAGAATACGCTTCTGTTTTAGAAGAAAATCCTCATTTGCCTCAAAATATGTCAATGGACAAAAAGTATGGCATATGGGCTGAAATGGTATTAGAGAAATCGATTGAAACCTATCGAAAAAACGATATTATGGCAAAGATCGATGCAGCATTAGACCAGAAGGATTATGATAGTTTTACGAAATGGACGAATGAACTTAAAAATTTCGAAAAACAGCCGTCTTAGCCGTTTAAAGGTGACTCTTTATGAGTCGCCTTTTTTGTGATTTTTTAGATGAAGATGAAAGACTTAGGTAGAGGTATGTAATTGGTGTGCTCGTCCAGCAAAATTTGCACGCTGGACGAGCGATTCCAGAGATTTATGAGCGCACCCCCTAAATTTTCTGCTCTCACACCGTCTTCTCTTCTATATCTATCATTTTTTAAAACCAATCCGTTTATGCTGAAGAAATATGGTACGATAATAGCAGTACATACCAAGTTAAGGAGAACTTCATCAATGAAATGGAAAACGAAAGACGCAGATCTATTTTTAAAGTCAGGGGAGTATGTAGATTCTCTATTAATCCCGTTAACACCTGTTAGTTTCACGCAAGATTTCAAGTCTAGTGTAACGATGGCGGAGTATACAGAACTTCTTTGCGGTGAAATAGAACGCCAGCTGCACGGCAGATTGTTTTTATCGCCTAATTTTACATATGTAAAAAGTGAGTCAGCTATAGAAAAGTTAACAAGTTTCATAGAACATGTTACAAATTCCGGACACTTTAAGCACATCTTTTTGATGACTTCAGATGTATATTGGAAGGAATTCGAACAACGTCTAAGTGGCCAGCTTTTTTGGGTACCTGCACTACCGCTTGATAACATGGATGAAAACTATAAGCTTGAAGTTGTAAAAGAACAGGTAAAACCCTTATTTCAGCTTATTTTTAAAGATTGGCAAAGAAGTATAAATTCGTAATATTTACCACATGTCATATTGACATTAAAAGACAACATAAGCTATCATGTTTATGTCCTAGTAATATGTGTGTAAAAGTCCGGATGGACCGTCATTTACAGCATAAGGGGGGGAAAACAATGTCAAAGGAAGATATTTCAAGACGTCAGTTCTTAAACTACACATTAACTGGCGTTGGCGGATTTATGGCTGCCGGCATGCTTATGCCAATGGTCCGTTTCGCCCTTGATCCGATTTTAAAAGAGGGTACAGATCAAGAAATGGTAGCGGTTACGAGCGTTGAAGAACTAGCGAACGAACCAAAGCGTTTCGATTTTAAAATCAAACAAAAAGATGGCTGGTACGAGTCTGATGTAACTCAATCTGCCTGGGTTTATAAAGCGAAGAATGGTGATATCATAGCACTTTCTCCGGTCTGTAAACATCTAGGTTGTACGGTAGACTGGAATACAGATCCATCGCACCCTAACCAATTTTTCTGTCCTTGCCACTTAGGCCGTTATACGAAGGATGGAACAAACGTTAAGGGTACGGCACCTCTTGCACCGCTTGATGTATATGACAGCCAGGTGAAAGATGGAAAGCTTTATTTAGGAAAGGCAAAACCAAGAAAGGGGGCGTAATGAATGCTACAAAAGATTTATGACTGGGTAGATGAGCGCCTGGATATTACGCCGCTTTGGAGAGATGTTGCAGACCATGAAGTACCTGAACACGTAAACCCCGCACATCATTTTTCTGCGTTTGTTTACTGTTTTGGTGGACTAACCTTCTTCATCACGGTTATCCAAATTCTTTCAGGTATGTTCTTAACCATGTACTATGTGCCTGATATCGTGAATGCTTGGGAATCCGTATATTACCTGCAAAATGAAGTGGCATTTGGAGTTATTGTACGCGGAATGCACCACTGGGGCGCAAGCCTTGTTATCGTAATGATGTTTCTACATACATTGCGCGTATTTTTCCAGGGAGCTTATAAAAAGCCAAGAGAATTAAACTGGGTTGTTGGAGTACTTATTTTCTTTGTTATGTTAGGTTTAGGTTTCACAGGTTATCTATTGCCTTGGGATATGAAAGCGCTATTCGCGACTAAAGTTGGGATTGAGATTGCTATGACAATTCCTGTAGTCGGTCCTATCGCTAAAACATTCCTTGCCGGCGGAGAGATTATCGGAGCACAGACGCTTACGCGATTCTTTGCGATTCACGTATTCTTCCTTCCTGCAGCATTGTTAGGTCTAATGGGTGCCCACTTCTTAATGATCCGTAAACAAGGTATTTCCGGACCGTTGTAAAAACAAACATAAGCATAAAAGTTTCATAAGAGCAAAGGAGGGAAATATATGCATCGCGGTAAAGGAATGAAGTTTGTCGGTGACTCTCGTGTCCCTGCTGAGCGCAAGCCGAATATCCCAAAAGACTATTCGGAGTTTCCAGGAAAAACGGAAGCGTTCTGGCCAAACTTTCTTTTAAAAGAATGGATGGTAGGAGCTGTATTCTTAATTGGATACCTTATACTTACAATCGTCCATGAATCTCCTTTGGAGAAAAAAGCTGATCCTACCGATGCTGGATATATTCCTCTACCAGACTGGTACTTCCTATTTTTATACCAGCTTCTGAAGTACAAGTATGCGGCAGGGGATTATGTTCTTATCGGTACTGTTATCATACCGGGTCTTGCATTTGGTGCGTTAATGCTCGCGCCATTCCTTGACAAAGGGTTGGAGCGACGTCCTTCTAAACGTCCGATCGCAACAGGATTAATGTTATTAGGTCTGATTTCTGTTACATATTTAACATGGGAATCCGTTGTGACACACGATTGGGAAAAAGCGAAAACACAAGGTAAGATCGTTGATGTAAGTTTTGATGAAAACGATCCTGGATATCAGATTTACCAAAAACAGAGCTGTGTAGGCTGTCACGGTAACACGTTATCAGGTGGAGCATCAGGACCATCATTGATTGGAACAGGATTAAAACCAGAAGAAATCATGAAAATCGCGAAAGAAGGTAAGCCGCCAGGCATGCCGCCTAATGCGTTTAAAGGATCTGATGATGAGCTGAAACAATTAGCTGAATTCATCTCCAAACTAGAACAGAAGTAACAGTTAGAAGCCGGCTCGGTATGGGTCGGCTTTTTTTCTGAATGAAAAGGAGTTTATGATCATGTCGTGGATACGAACAATCATTATGGAACGCTGGTTTTTAATTACTCTACTTTGGATCAACATCCTTGGCACAATATATGGATACTATTGGTATCTCTATCAGCTTCAAGAAACTCCTTGGTATTTTTTGCCTTTCGTTCCAGATAGCCCGACAGCATCATTGTTTTTTGTATTTGTAATCATCGGTTTTTTAACCAAAAAACAACATGGCTGGATAGAGGCACTCGCTGTAGCAACCCTATTCAAATACGGAATCTGGGCAGTAGGCATGAATTTAGGGGGAGCATTCGTTGGAACTCCATTGGATTTTGTTAATTACATGCTCATATTTTCTCATTTAGGTATGGCCGTTCAGGGGCTTTTATATGCGCCTTATTACAAAATCAAAGGATGGCACATTGTTCTTGCGGCATTCGTTCTGTTTCATAACGAGATCATCGACTATGTATTTGATATGATGCCAAGGTATCCCGTCCTTGACCCGTATCAAAACACAATCGGTTATTTTACGTTTTGGTTATCTGCCATTTCTATATTTATTTTATGGAAGATAAGAAGACCATAAGGTGAAGTCCATAATTTTAAATATGGTCTAACCTTGTCCCAGCTCTCATACGTTTTAGTATAAGGGTACAGGAGGGACAAAGGATGAGAAGGTTAGGATGGGCATTTATGGTTCTTTGTATGGTTTTTGGACTTTCTATGCCAGCATTTGCATCAAATCATACAAAAGTAAAAGAGTGGTCTGAAATAAATGAGCTAACGAGTGAGATTTGGGAGCTTGGTAAAATAGAACGATACGAAGAAGCAGCAAATGTCTTAAAGTTCACAACAGAAAACATTGTTCACATAGAAGAAGTCTTATCCTTAAGGCCTGAACAACAGCGTGTCGTTCAAAATACTTTGGCTGATGCTCTGTCGTCTCTTCAAAATCCTGAATGGTCCAAAGAGAAAAAACTAAACAAACTAACGGAAGTCAGATTGTTAGTAGACGCCCTTCAGACAAGTTATGAACCGTTATGGAAAAAAACTGGACTTATGATGCTAGAACCATTTATTACGATGGAAAAAGGGGTCAGTGAAGATGATTCTGTTGCGTTTCATCAAGCAGCCAATCTGTTATTGGAACGCTATGAAACGGTAAGACCGGCTTTGATGGTCGATTTGTCTGATGACGAAGTGAAACTACTAGACGAACACGTTTCCTATATTGACGCTAATCGTAATCATATAATGACAGACACTGCACACCAGAAACAGCTTGAAACAGCGGCTGCAGATTTTGAAGCACTGTTCTTCGCTAAAAAGGATAATTCAGAGCCTTCACTGTTTTGGCTAATTTTTTCGATTGGTGGAATCATTTCTTCAACATTAATTTACGTAGGTTGGAGAAAATATAAAGGTGATCAAGAACAATTGCGCGTTCCAGATAAGCGCTGATTTCATGCGTATTCTTTGACAAACGATGAGCTGAAAACGTAAAATGTTAATAACAAAAGCTTTTAATATGGAGGAATGCCAACAATGGGTGGATTTTTAATCTACTTCGCGATTTTACTTATTGTTCCCATCTGGGCACAAATGAGAGTGAAAAGCACGTACAAGAAGTATTCGAAAGTTGGAAACAGCACAGGAAAAACGGGTGCTGAAGTTGCTAGAGAGATTTTAGATCAAAATGGACTTTACAGCGTTCAAGTAGAACCTGTTAGAGGAATGCTTTCTGATCACTACGATCCTCGAAGCAAAGTTGTAAGACTATCAGAAGACAACTATTACGGAAGTTCGATTGCAGGTGCCGCTGTTGCAGCCCATGAAGTAGGGCATGCCATTCAGGATGCGGAAGGTTATGCGTTCTTACGATTCAGACACGCCCTTGTACCTGTCGCTAATATCGGTTCGAACTTTTCGTTTTTCTTAATACTTGGCGGTATGCTGTTAAGTTCAATGAACATGTTTCTTCTTGGGATCATCTTCATGTCAGTAGCGGTACTGTTCCAATTCGTAACACTGCCTGTAGAATTTAATGCAAGTTCCCGCGCGATGGACCAGATTGTTTCAACTGGATTAATTCGTAATAACGAGGAGCGAGGCGCACGTAGAGTATTAAATGCTGCTGCATTAACGTATGTTGCAGGGGCACTTGTGGCATTACTGGAACTGGCACGATTTATCTTCATGTTCATAGGTATGAACCAAGACGACTAAAATAAACTCCCGAACATTTTCGGGAGTTTTTCTTTTGTTTTGGCTGTTTTTGTATTCATTGTTGCTTTTGAAAGTAGTTGATCTCCGTTTCAGATGCTCGCTTTCCGCGGGGCAGTGTCTCACCTGCCGCTTAAAGGTTTGTTGCTCCTGTGTCTTCAAGTAAATTCTACCGTAGTATGCTTCCTCGTCGCATGCCTTGCGAGAAAACTTTCATGTGGTAGGCACGCAACTTGCACACCAATCAACTAATCATAGAAGACAAAATGTAAAAGCAACAACCTTTTAGAAAAGAGCTTTTGTTTTTTACTTAATTTACAGAATACAGATCATGGAGAAGGGGTGATTTTAGAAGCAGCCCCGACACCCAATATTTCATAAAGCTTTAGTTTAACCATTTTTTATCTGCCTAACGGGTTCTTGTCTGCATCGAGTGTGAATCCTTCGCCGATCACTTCATGCACATCGTTAACCGTTACGAAAGCATGGGGATCAATTCTTTCAATGACCTGTTTTAAACGGACGATCTCGTTCTTGGCTATTACACAATATAGCACTTCACGAAGATTTCCTGTAAACGATCCTTTACCATTTAAGATGGTTGCGCCACGATCTAATTCTTTAATAATATCTGCAGCAATCTCTGTGTTCTTCTCAGAAAAGATCATCACCGCTTTACCTGCATATGCGCCTTCTTGCATAAAATCAATCACTCGTGCACCGATGAACACCGCAACAAGTGTATACATTGCTTCAGTGTAATGAAGGTAGACAAGTGAGATTGAAATGACAACGAAGTCAAAGATAAACATCGTCTTACCCATGCTCCAACCTAAGAACTTATGACCAAGCCTCGCAATTATATCTACTCCACCTGTCGTACCACCGAATCTAAAGATGATTCCAAGACCGACTCCGATAAATACACCTGCGAAAAGTGCAGCAAGCGTCATATCTTCCTTAAGATCAATGGTTACGAAGGTGAAACGCTGGAAGATAAATAAAAACACAGATACGGCAACCGTTCCGATTACCGTATAAATAAACGCATTTTTTCCAAGAAGTCTCCATCCAACGAAAAATAGTGGAATGTTCAGTGCAAGGTTTGTATATGAGGGATCAATTGAAAATAGAAAATAGAGAATAAGCGTAATCCCCGTGAAACCGCCTTCTGCTAAGTTGTTTGCCATGTTAAAATGGACAATTCCAAATGAAAAGATAGCAGACCCCAAAAGGATAAAAAAGATATTTTTTAGTTTGATTGGATAATTCATATAATGCCTACTTTCCTAATAGATACGACTTCGATTTACAATCATGCCTTCCTATTATAATCAAAATTTCATGAAATTTGTCAAACAGAAAAATTACCGATAACATAAAGAAGAATAATATAGAATGAGGAGTGTCAACATCATGGCCAACCGTACCTTAAAAGAGAGTCAGGACGTTGTAGATCAATACATATCACAATTTAAAGAGGGCTATTTCAGTCCATTAGCTATGCTTGCAAGATTAACAGAAGAATTAGGCGAACTTGCTCGTGAAGTGAATCATCATTACGGTGAAAAACCCAAGAAATCCACAGAAGATAAAAAGACGGTTGAAGAAGAGCTCGGCGATATGTTCTTTGTTTTAATATGTCTTGCCAATTCATTAAATATAGATTTAGACGAAGCGCTTAGTACGGTAATGAAGAAGTTTGAAACGCGCGATAAAGACAGATGGACAAGAAAAGAAGGAGAGTTAGACACATGAATAAAATTAAAATAATCTTAGCTGGGCCAAGAGGGAAAATGGGACAAGAAGCACTAAAGATGATCGAGGAAACGCAGCATTTTGAACTAGTGGCAGCTGTAGATTCAAAAAATGACGGATTACAAGTAAAAGACTTATCTGGAGCTCCAGAGTCAATGGAAGCTCCTGTTTATGATGATATGGAAAACTGTATACAAGCTGTCGAGGCTGATGTAGTTGTAGATCTAACACGTCCTGACATCGGGAAGAAGCACCTTGAGCTGGCATTAAATCATGGAATTCGAACGGTAATCGGAACGACTGGTTTTTCAAATGATGACCTAAAACGACTAACAGCGCTTGCTGAAGAAAAGAGTACAGGTGCCATAATTGCTCCAAATTTTGCGATTGGTGCGATTTTAATGATGAAGTTCGCTAAAGAAGCATCAAAGTACCTGCCAGATATTGAAATCATTGAGAAACATCATGATCAGAAGCTAGATGCACCATCTGGGACTGCTTTAAAAACAGCTCAGCTTATTACGGAGGTGCGTGAAGAGAAAAGTCAAGGTCATCCTGATGAAAAGGAAGACCTAGAAGGTGCTCGAGGTGCAGAGCTAGAAGGAATTAGGATCCATAGTGTAAGATTGCCAGGACTAGTTGCACACCAAGAAGTCATTTTCGGAGGTGTTGGGCAAGTGTTGACGATCCGTCATGATTCGATAAACAGAACATCTTTCATGCCTGGAGTAAGACTAGCTGTTGAAAGTGTAATGAATATAGAAGGTCTTGTTTATGGCCTTGAAAATATTATGGAATAAGAGGGGATACTATGAAAATAGCTCTTATTGCACACGATAAGAAGAAAAACGACATGATTAATTTTACCGTCGCATATGCACCGATCTTAAAAGATCACACGTTGTTTGCGACAGGTACGACAGGCTCTAAGATTCATGAAGCTACAGGACTTGATATAAGAAGGTTCCAATCAGGTCCATTAGGTGGAGATCAGCAGATCGGTGCATTAATCGCTGAAAACGATCTAGATCTTGTTCTTTTTTTTAGAGATCCACTTACAGCACAGCCGCATGAACCTGATGTATCAGCTTTGATGCGTTTATGTGATGTATACCAAATACCGCTTGCGACAAACGTCGCATCTGCAGAACTTTTTATTCGTTCGCTTGAACGGGGAGATTTAGACTGGCGGAAAATTATAGATGAAAGAGAGTCAGAGAAAAAATGAACCTTGAAAACTGGCTTGCTTTCGGTGCTCATGCCGATGACGTAGAAATCGGCATGGCAGCCACGATTAAGCAAGAGACTGAAAGAGGCCGTGAAATTGTGATCTGTGATTTAACGGAAGCAGAACTTTCTTCAAATGGCACAGTTCATATCCGAAAAAAAGAAGCAAAAGAAGCGGCTAAACTTTTAGGTGTAACAAAAAGAATAAACTTGCAACTACCTGACCGCGGTCTTTATTTGCAGGATGATTATATTTTGAAGCTGGTCTCTGTTATTCGGAAGCATAAACCTCAATATGTTTTTGCGCCATATTGGATCGACCGTCATCCGGATCATGGCAACTGTGCTCGTCTTGTGAAGGAAGCTGTCTTTTCTGCTGGTATCAAAAATGTTAAAGATCCTGAAAATTTGTCAGCTCATAAAGTTAAAAACATTTTTTATTATCTTATTAATAGCACGGAAAAACCGCACCTTTTCGTGAATGTGAGCTCTTCGTATTTCTCTAAGATCGATGCGTTAAAAGCATATCCATCTCAGTTCATTAAAACAGCAGAAAGCGTTGATACTCCGCTCACAAACGGGTATATCGAACGAGTGGAAAATCGAGACAAGCTCTTTGGCCTTGAAGCTGGCGTATCATATGCAGAAGGCTTTATTACAGAACAAACATATATAACGAACAATTTATAAGGAGTTAGCTATGACGTTAAAAATAGGCATCACTTGCTATCCAACTGTAGGCGGATCTGGAGTGGTTGCAACTGAACTAGGAAAACTTTTAGCTGAAAAAGGACATGAGATTCATTTTATTACATCAAGCCTTCCTTTTCGATTAGGAAAATTCTATCCGAACGTCTTCTTTCATGAAGTGGAAGTGAATCATTATTCGGTGTTTAAATATCCGCCTTATGACCTTGCACTTGCAAGCAAGATGGCAGAAGTGGCGAAAAGAGAGAAGCTTGATCTTCTACATGTCCACTATGCTGTACCGCACGCGGTTTGTGCTGTATTAGCCAAACAGATGCTGAACGATAAGATTAAGATCGTTACCACTCTTCATGGGACAGATATTACGGTTCTTGGGTATGATCCGTCACTTAGCGAGATGATTAAGTTCGGTATAGAGAAATCGGATGTTGTAACATCTGTTTCTCACCAATTAAAAGCAGATACCCTAGAGCTGCTTAAAATTGATAAAGACATTATCCCTGTACATAACTTCGTGGATGAAAGAGTTTATTACAGAAGAAAAAATAATTCTGAATTACGAAAAACGTACGGAATCAGCGAAAACGAAAAAGTGATTGTTCATATTTCGAACTTTAGAAAGGTGAAAAGAATAGAAGATGTGATCAAATCGTTTGCGCTGATTCGAAAACAGCTTTCGTCAAAGCTTCTGTTGATCGGCAACGGTCCTGAACTAACGACTGCGTGTGAGTTGGTCAGTGAGTTGAGTATAGAAGATGACGTCTTGTTCTTAGGTAAACAAGAAAACGTAGGAGAATTGTTCTCCATATGTGACCTTAAACTTCTTCTATCAGAAAAAGAAAGCTTTGGACTCGTACTTCTCGAAGCGATGGCTTGCGGTGTTCCTGTTATTGGAACAAGTATCGGTGGTATCCCTGAAGTAATCGTTGATGGTGAAACAGGATATATGGTGAATGTTGGAGATCCAGAGTCGGTAGCACAAAAAGCTATTGCGCTCTTACATGATGAAGAGAAGCTGAACCTTTTTAGAAAAAATTCAGTAAGACATGTAAAAGAGAACTTCCTATCTGACAGGATTGTCTCAATCTATGAAAACATCTATTATTCTTTAATAGAGGACCCTTCCGTATGAACGAAATGTTTCAGGAAGCCTTGCCTGTTTTAAAAAAAATAGAAGATGAAGGGTTTAAAGCTTATTTTGTTGGCGGATGTGTGCGTGATTTGTGTTTAGAGCGTCCCATTAAAGATATTGATATCGCAACGAGTGCAAGACCTGAAGAAATCCAAAAAATTTTTCCGAAGACCATTCCGGTCGGCATCGAACATGGAACCGTTATTGTCAGACATAATCACGTGTCTTACGAGATAACGACTTTCAGGAAAGAAGACAAATACGAAGACTATAGAAGACCTTCAAAGGTTTGGTTTGTTGATGATCTGCAAGAAGATCTCTCAAGAAGAGATTTTACATTCAATGCGATGGCAATGGACACGGCTTTGCATTTAATTGATCACTTCGGAGGAAGAGATGATCTTAAGCTCAGACAGATCCGTACAGTTGGGGATCCTCATCTTAGATTTTCTGAAGATCCGCTCCGCGTAATGAGGGCATGCCGTTTTATGAGTGTGTATGACATGAAGATTGAAGCGGAAACAAAGAAGGCGATTGAAAAAAAAGCTCCTTTGCTTAAAAAAATTTCAACTGAACGGATCTCCATTGAATTCATCAAATTGCTCCAAGGAGTAAAAGCAGGACATGCACTTGAGTTTATGAAACAAAGCACTGTTGTGGAATACCTCCCCTATCCTTTAAAGGAACAAACGAAAGAAGGATATTTAGGTTTAGAGTGGACTAAACTTCAAACGGATGATCAACGCTGGGCAGCAATCATTTTATTATCACAAGTTAAGGATTCACGAGAATTCTTGAAAAGTTGGAAACTGCCCAACGGAACAATTAAAAAAGTTCAAGAGCTGTTAGCTGCTCTTAGCGTGAAAAAGTGGAGTAAGATTGATTTGTATCGAACCGGGATTTCTTTAGCATTAGAGAGTATGACGTTAAAAAGTACGATCGAAAAGGTAAATTATGATCAAGAAAAGGACAATCTTCACAAACTAGCTAGTGAGATTCCGATTACTTCTCTAAAAGATCTTCCGATAGACGGTGAAGAGATATTGAAAATCAAACAAAAATCACCAGGTGTCTGGTTAGGCAAACTCTTGCACGAGATGGAAGAAAAAATCGTTAACGGAGATCTTAGCACCTCAGAATCTGTGATTAAGGATTGGGTTAAAAGGTGGGAGCCATGATGAAAGAAGCATTATTGCACATGCTTTCTGAAAACGAGGGAGAGTTTGTGTCTGGTCAAGAGATCAGCAATAAACTTAACTGTTCCAGAACAGCAATATGGAAGCACATATCAGAACTTCGTAATAGCGGTTATACGATAGAAGCGGTTCAAAAGAGGGGATACCGATTGGTTACTTCACCAGACCTTGTTACCGCAGAAGAAGTTTCGTTATATACAGGTAACGGAACGTTCGGAAAGAAGATCACATATAAATCCTCTGTCAAAAGTACGCAAGAGATCGCACACAGTCTTGCAAGAGAAGGAGCACCTGAAGGAAGCATCGTTCTTGCGGATGAACAAACAGGTGGAAGAGGAAGATTAGGGAGAGCATGGCAGTCTCCTGCTGGGACTGGTGTTTGGATGAGTTTGATACTTAAACCTAACATTCCCCTTCAAAAAGCGCCGCAGCTCACTTTGCTTATTGCCGTAGCAGCTTCAAAGGCAATCGAGAAAGTTGCGGGTCTTGAAGCGGAGATCAAATGGCCGAATGATATTTTAATCAAAGGCAAAAAGACAGCAGGCATATTAACAGAGCTTCAGGCAGAAGCTGATTCCATCCATTCGGTTATCGTAGGAATCGGAATGAACGTTAATCAGCAAACGGAGCATTTTTCAGATGAAATCGCTCAAATCGCAACAAGTCTTGCGATTGAAGGCAGACAAACGTACAAGCGAGCAGAAGTGATCGGCGTTCTTCTGCAGGAGATCGAGACATTATATCGTCAATATCTTGAAAATGGTTTTGGTGTGATCAAGCTGTTATGGGAAGCAAGAGCATTCAGCTTAGGCAAACGGATAACAGCGAGGTCTGTTACAGGCTCTATAACTGGCTATGCAAAAGGAATTACAGAAGAGGGTGTACTGCTTTTAGAGGATGATAGAGGTCAAGTACATTCGATCTATTCAGCAGATATCGAAATTCCTTCTCCTTAAGAAAAGTACGTGATAAAATAAAATCGTAGGCGGTATCCGTGTGGAACTGCACTAAGTTTGTCCATTTTTACTACAAACACTATATCTGCCTAGATCCAAAATCAGGACCGGGACAGAGGGAGCAAACAACAAAAGTCTAGGGATGTTTTCCTATGCCTTCTTCCTCTTTGGAAAGAAGGTTTTTTGCACTTCTGGCCCTGTTTATTAAAGGCTTTTTCCGTAGTACTTGGCTGCTTTTGAATGAAGTTGATTTCCGTTCCAGGCGCTCGCTTTCCGGGGGGCGTGCGGTGAGCCTCTTAGCGCTTTGCGCTATTAAGAGTCTCACCTGTCCCGCTAATCCCCCAGGAGTCTCGCGCCTTGCACTTCAATCAACTTACCGATGAAGATGTTACAAACATTCCAAAAGTAAATTAATATGGAAAAAAGCCAAATGAAAAAACAGGGAGGCTAAACAATGAAAACGACGAAAAGTTTTCTCAAAATGAAAAGAGATGGCGAAAAAATTACGATGGTAACCGCCTACGATTACCCAACAGCTGTTATCTGTGAAAAAGCGGAGATGGACCTTCTGCTTGTTGGAGATTCTCTTGGCATGGTCGTACTGGGCTATGAATCAACGATCCCAGTTACGATGGAAGATATGATTCATCATACAAAAGCAGTAAAACGCGGTGCCCCAAACACGTTTATCGTGACAGATATGCCTTTTATGACCTATCACGGTTCGATTGATGAGACGCTGAACAACGCCCGACGGTTGCTGCAAGAGAGCGGTGCCTCTGCTGTCAAGGTAGAAGGCGGAAAACAGATCGTTCAGACGGTTGAACGGTTGACCGATGCAGGGGTTCCTGTGATGGGGCATCTTGGCCTCACTCCTCAGATGGTTGGCGTTATGGGTGGTTATGGTGTTCAAGCGAAAGAGGAAAGAGAAGCTGGGAGACTGATAGAAGAAAGTCTTTTGCTTGAAAAAGCAGGAGCTTTTGCCATCGTATTAGAGTGTGTTCCTCAACAGCTTGCCGAGATTGTAACAAAAAAACTTTCTATTCCTGTAATCGGTATCGGTGCAGGTAACCATACAGATGGGCAAGTACTTGTCTATCATGACATGATCGGTTATGGGTTTCACCATGTACCAAAGTTTGTGAAGACTTATGCTAACGTAAAAGATGTAATGGTCGACGGCCTTTTAAAATATAAAAACGAAGTAAAAGCAGGGCAGTTTCCAGAAGAAAAACACAGTTTTAACATGAAAGCAGAAACGCTTGACTCATTGTACGGAGGAGTTCAATCATGAAATTGATCACCCGCATCAAAGAGATGCAACATTTTATCTCAGAAGAAAAAAGATCAGGCAAAAAGGTAGGGTTCGTACCTACCATGGGATATCTGCATGAAGGCCACCTCTCGCTCATGAAACGTGCGAAAAAAGAGTCTGATGTAATAGTAGTCAGCATCTTTGTGAACCCGTTACAATTCGGGCCAAATGAAGATTTTGACAGATATCCGCGAGATCTGGAACGTGATAAACAGCTTGCTTTAGAAGCTGGTGCAGACGTGTTGTTTTTTCCAGACACGAAAGAGATGTATCCCGATGAGCCAGTTGTTACAGTTTCGGTAAATAAAAGGGTTGATGCATTATGTGGAGAGAGCCGTGTAGGGCACTTTGATGGAGTAGCGACCGTACTCACAAAACTATTTCACATTGTTTCTCCTGATTATGCTTATTTTGGACTGAAAGATGCTCAACAAGTTGCGGTCGTTCAGGGACTTGTTGATGATTTCAACTTTCCTGTAAAAGTAATCGGCTGTGAAACGAAGAGAGAATCAGACGGCCTTGCGATGAGTTCAAGAAACGTTTATTTAACGGAAATTGAAAGAAAAGAAGCTAGCCATCTAAGTCAATCACTGCTAAAGGCAAAAAACTGGCTTTTAGATGGTGATAGTGGTGAGACCGAACAAAAGATGATAAAATACTTGGAGGAACATACGAGCGGTTTTGTTGAATATAGCAAGATTCTATCGTATCCTGAACTTCTTCCTCCAAGCAAAAAATCAAAAAAATTGATCATTGCAGTTGCTGTAAAATTCAGCAAAGCACGTTTGATCGATAACATCATCATAGATAACATTTTAACGAGACAAGAAAGTGGGGAAGAAACATGTTCCGTACATTAATGAAAGCAAAAATTCACCGCGCAACGGTGACAGAATCTAACTTAAACTATGTTGGCAGCATCACGATTGATGAAGATATTATAGATGCTGTTGATATGATTCCGAACGAAAAAGTACAAATTGTAAATAATAATAATGGCGCGCGTTTTGAAACATATATCATTCCTGGTAAAAGAGGTTCTGGTGTAATGTGCTTAAACGGCGCAGCAGCAAGACTTGTTCAAGAAGGCGATACGATTATCGTTATTTCTTATGCGATGTATGATGAAACCGAAGCAAAACATCATGTACCAAAAGTAGCGATTATGGACAAAGATAACCGCGTACATGAAATGCTCGGAGTTGAACCTGAGGCTACCATATACTAAATCTATAGAAACAGCCACAGGGGAATGAGGTGAAAGGCTATGACACGGCGATATGTCGTTATCGATTTTGAAACAACAGGAAATTCAGCAGCAAAAGGAGACCGTATTATCCAGATTGGTGCGGTCGCCGTTGAGGAAGGGCAGATAACGGACAGATTCTCGACGTTCATCCAGCCAGGAGTTCCCATCCCCCCATTTATTGAACAATTGACGGGCATCAACGACGATATGGTAAAAGATGCCCCGTTGTTTGAAGAAGTGGCACCAAAGCTCCTTCAGATGTTAGAAGGAGCTTATTTTGTTGCTCATAATGTTATGTTTGATTATTCATTTCTGCAAGGCGAACTAGATCGTTCTGGTTATTCTAGATTATCTATGCCGTTGATCGATACTGTTGAGATGTCGAGGCTCCTTCTGTTAGGAGCTGATGGTTATCAGCTCGGTATGCTCGCTGATTATCTCGGGTTAGAACATTTGAACCCGCACCAGGCAGATAGCGATGCTGAGGTGACGGCTAGGCTCTTGATCCATCTCTTAGAAAAACTAGACAACTTGCCTTTAGCAACACTTGAGCGGCTTACTCCTTTTTTAAAAAAGCTGCAAAGTTCTTTAGAAAGCATTGTTGGTGACATAGTTGCTGAAAAGTCAGTTTTTTTAGCAGATGAAGAGTCGTATGATTTTTACCGAAAGCTTGCACTAAAGAGAAGACCCGATGTTGTTCAGGTGGTTGATGGCGATTTTAAAGAGTTTAAAGATGAAGAAGTGCAGGACCAGCTTCAGCAGCATATGCAGCACTATGAAGTTCGAAAAAGCCAGCAGAGAATGGTTGAGTTAGTCGACGAAGCGCTTCATACGAGTCAACATCTAGTCATTGAAGCAGGAACGGGTGTTGGAAAATCATTAGGTTATCTGATTCCAGGTATCCGTTATGCTAAAGAAAAAGACCGGCCACTTGTCGTTTCCACACATACCGTTCAGCTGCAGCAGCAGCTTTTAGAGCGAGATGTTCCGCTCTTAAAAAGGATCATGCCCTTTGACTTTACTGCAACCCTTTTAAAGGGAAGGAACCATTATCTATGCTTAAGAAAATTTGAACATACGTTAATGGACAACCATGATGATAACTATGATATGAACTTTACAAAAGCACAGTTGATCATCTGGCTTACGGAAACAGAAACAGGTGATGTTGAAGAGCTATCGATGGCATCTGGAGGCAAGCTGTTTTGGAACACGGTCAAAAGTGATGCCAATTCATGCTTGAACCACCGATGTCCTTGGTTCTCGAGATGTTATTATCATAAGCAGCGGAGAGCGGCTCATGAATCAGATCTCGTCATTACGAACCATGCGTTGCTGTTTACAGATTTAAAATCTGAAAATCAACTGCTTCCCGCTTATAAAGAAGTGGTGTTAGATGAGGCACATCACGTTGAAGAAGTCGTAAGCGATCATTTTGGAAAGGAAACGGATTATTTTACATTCGTTAAGCTGCTTGACAGACTTTCACAAACAGATGGCGACGGAATGATGAACACGTTCAGAGAGATCTGTGATTTGCTTGAAATCCCGAAGTATGAGCAACACCTTGCCAACTGGGATACTTTGTTTTCGGACGTGAAGAATGAACTGGACGAGATTTTCAAGCAGGTCAAATCCATTTGCTTGAAAAAAGCAAAATCTTCTCGAGCTACAGAGTTAACGAAACTTACCCTTCGTTATACAAAAGAAGATATTGAAACAGCGGTCTGGCAGCCTGTTTTAGAGATGGAAGAGAGAGCACGTCAGTTTATTGCGGATCTTGTAAAGCCAGTGAAACGAATATTGAAGAGTCTTGATCAATACGAAG
The DNA here is from genome assembly GCF_001619875.1 of Fictibacillus phosphorivorans. Taxonomy (GTDB): domain Bacteria; phylum Bacillota; class Bacilli; order Bacillales; family Fictibacillaceae; genus Fictibacillus; species Fictibacillus phosphorivorans_B. The sequence goes on along the minus strand of NZ_LRFC01000023.1, from coordinate 509,620 downwards.
ATCATTTAACGGTGCAACAAAAAGGCTTCTTAGTTGACCTGGAAGGCATTCTAAACGACCTTCAAGATGAGATGAACAATCTGCATCACCTTCTATCTTGCCCGCTTTCAGAAGAAGTGTATTGGATGGAAGCAGAATCTAAAGGCCCTAGACATGCAGTGACACTATTTGCAAAACCCGTAGAAATCGACCAGATCTTAGCTGATAAATTCTTTGCGAAGAAAAGTTCTGTCGTACTGACTTCTGCCACCATGAGTGTAAAGAACAGTTTCCGCTATTTGTCTGAAAGACTTGGACTTCTGGACTTCGGCCCAATAAGTGCTCAGCTGCCTTCTCCATTTCAGTATGAGAGACAAGCGAAACTCATGGTGCCAACTGACATTCCGCTTATAAATGAAGTGGATCAAAAAACATTTGTTACAAAAATCTCATCTTCACTATATGAGATCGCAAAAGTAACGAAGGGGCGCATGCTTGTTCTTTTTACTTCTTATGAGATGTTAAAAGAGACGCACACAGCGTTTAAAAACTTGATGGATTCCGAAGAGTTCGTCTTAATCGCTCAAGGTGTAGACTCTGGCAGCCGTGCTCGTTTAACAAAGAACTTTCAGCGTTTTGATAACAGCATTCTATTTGGAACAAACAGTTTTTGGGAAGGAATTGACATCCCAGGTGACGATTTATCATGTCTTGTAATCATCCGATTGCCGTTTACCCCGCCTGATCAGCCTGTTATGGCCGCAAAAAGCGAGAAGCTGAAAACAGAAGGCGGAAATCCCTTCTACGATTTATCGCTTCCACAAGCGATTATTCGTTTTAAGCAAGGTTTTGGGCGATTAGTAAGAAGCAGCCGTGATAAAGGAGCCGTTTTCGTTTTTGATCGAAGAATGATTGAGACGAGATACGGTAAGTCGTTTGTGCAATCACTGCCAAAGCTTCCTGTTTCGATTAAACCGATCGATGAACTTGTTTCAGAACTAGATGAGTGGATGAATTAATACGTTTCTATAGCTGTATATTGAATTACGTAAGATGGCCTCGGTATTTTTCCTGAGGTCATCTTTTGTTTCATGAACCGACTACATAATCATTAGAAGATGGAATAAAATAATACATTCTTGAAGAAACGATTCAAGAAAACTTATTTTTTTTTAAGAGCTGAAATCATAGCTTCACAAAAAAAGGTCAATGTTTAAAGAAAGTTGGGGTAAATGAACTTTTACTCTGAATAGTAAAAAATTTAATTTTCCCCAGTTTTACGGATGACATAATGGTATATATTAACTTATCCATGAGCTTTAATAGAATTTGTTCTATTGAATTCATATGGACTAAGTAAGACATACAAACCATTTAGTACAATAACTTTTCTTTGTTATTTTCCAGCATTATTAGAAACAGAGATGGGTAAAAAAGGGATTTATGTAGGCTCTTTTTCTTATAAAATTAACCCAATTCGTAACCCCTTCCTTTCTCTTAATACTTTTGAGAATATAAATATAATCTTCAATACCACATAATTACATATATTCCTAATGTAGATAGAGAAGTCGGTGTTGACGAATAGTTGCGAATGGGAAAGGATGTCACAGATGAAAAGTACAGGCATTGTAAGAAAAGTGGATGAGTTAGGAAGGATCGTTATTCCGATTGAACTAAGACGTGTGTTGGACATTGATATAAAAGATGGTCTCGAAATCTTTGTTGAAAATGACCTGATCATATTCAAGAAATATGAAGCGAACAACACCTGCCTTGTTACAGGGGAAATTACGACTGAGAACAAGCAGTATGCAGATGGAAAATTCACACTGAGTCCTGTAGGAGCAAAAATCCTGTTAGAGGAACTTAAAGGCTACGGAATATAGCTACCATTCTAAAAAGTGCTAATGACAAAAAAAGTCCAAAGAAATCAACTCTTTGGACTTTTTTATGTTATTTACTCGTAAAAGCGAATAAAGTGATAATCAAATTTAAATAAATGTCTAGAAAAAAAGTTTAGTATCTCCTGCTACTGAAGTTGTTCTGGATTTGAATTTGAGTGACCATTGTTTACCTCGGTAAAAATATTCGGTTTTTCAGCTTCTTGTTTTGGAAAAGTGTAACCATAGGCTTGCATTAACTTCTTAAAATCACGGACTGTTAAGGGTTTAGCTTCCTTTGAAAATTCGTAACCTAGCTGCCCATTCGTTTCTATAGTACCCGTTTTTAGATCTGCAAAATTTGAGATCCCCGCTTGCCTTAATCGTTTTTCAAGTTGATCGACTGTTAATCTAAGCCGCTTTAGATTTTTTTCATTCAGTTGCCCATTTTCTATTACGACTATTGATTTTCCAGTTAACATATTCTCTAAAAAGTTAAACTTTAACTGAAAGTATTCGAGCATGATGAGAACACTCACAAATATAGAAGCTGCAATAATTGTACGAATTACACTGGTTTCGATTATAGGCTGTACGATGATCGTTCCGATAGATATCATAACAACGGTTGTTGCGAGCGTCATCTGCGAAATAGATTTTCTGCCTGATATGCGCAGTAACAAAATACCTATAAAGATTAACAAAAAAGATTGCCAGATAAAATCCATTAATTTCACCTTCCAAAATACAATTTCAATTTGTTTCCACAATTAACTTAACCTATAGCGCAAAACTAATTAAGGTAAAATTAACTAACAAATACACTCTAATAACGGTAATTTATACGTTATTTTGTGCCCCGAGCAAAAAGTTTATGTAAGAAAACTTAGTTATTTGTATAGAAATGAAGTGTATTGAGTGATAAATTTATTCACATTCTTTTTTTGCGATAGCGTAAAAATATTAGACTCATAAGTTTGAATAGAAGGTATCCATTAGGCTCTATAAAAGCCTCATGGGTGTAAGTCTTTCAGAAAATGTTCGGCATATTTTCAATAAAAAAGTTTCGTTTAATTTTAAAGAGTGAGGGATCGAGATGTTTAATCATTTTAATTTTGATTCAATTTACCGTGAATGTGAAGACTGCAACTCGTTAGTCGTAATGATGTGTGGGGTGGCAGGCTCTGGTAAGACGACATTCTCAAAACAACTTGAAAAGGAGGGGTTTGTTCGACTTTCAATCGATGAAGAAATATGGGCATCGAATGGTAGATATGGGATTGACTTCCCTATGGAAAAGATTGAGGAATATAAGAAGACCGCAGAAACAAAATTGCAAAATGCATTGTTAGAGCTAATTCATAAAAATAAGCACGTAGTCATCGACTTTAGTTTTTGGGACCGTTCAAGGAGAGATCTTTATAAACAGTTAATCGATAAAGCCGGAGGAAAGTGGAAGTTGATTTACTTGGACGTACACCCCGATGTTTTACTTGAACGGCTAAAAGAAAGAAATAAACGTTTTGATGCGAATTCTTTCCCTATTACAGAAGAAACATTAACTTCCTACCTGAGAGGTTTTGAAACGCCACAAGGTGAAGGAGAAATTATTATTAATAATGGTAGAAGTTGCTCTTAGTTAACTGTTTCTTATCTGATCATTTTATATGTTATGTTCATAACATTTTTATTAAATGGAAGATGTGTTTTTCTATTCATTAAAATTACTTTAAAACTGGTTGTTTTGGGTTATTTTTTGGCTATCGTTAACTCTCCTGATGATAACCAAATAGATTGTCTGTTTTAAAAGACCTTGATAGGACAGACTGTCGGTGCTCTGGCACACAACTTGCATGTATAAATTTGAATTTTCAAATAAAAGTGCAAGGAAGTCTTGTGCGAATTAAGTTCTTATAAGGTTATCAAAAAATATTGAAGGAGAGATGATTTTGAACAAAAAATGGATGGCTGCAACACTTTCTTTTGCTCTCGGTCTATCATTATCCACGACTTCCGTGAGCTTTGCAAATGACCCGAGGGACATAAAAGGAAATCTTATGATCGCTGGTGGTGCTTTAGGTAGCAGCAATAAAGCAGTTTTTAACGAATTTATTCAATTAGCTGGCGGTAAAGAAAAGGCGAAAATCGGAATCGTCCCTGCAGCGAGCAGTTCTCTAAAGTCCTCCCAAAGTTTTAAAAAAGACTTGGTTGCTTATGGAGTAAGTGCAGAGCAGATTGAGATTGTTCCCCTTGCAAATCGTGACTTTAGCGGGACACCAGAGGATGAATCAAAATGGAGAAAGAACGCGAACAGTGAGCAAATCGCAAAAGAAATTGAAGGGTTGAGCGCGATTTGGTTTGTTGGAGGAGATCAGCTACGCATCACAGATACTTTAGTTAAACCAAATGGAGATCAGACAAAAGCGCTTGAAGCCATTTGGAAAATGTACCATGAAGGAGGCGTCATTGGCGGTACGAGTGCAGGAGCAGCCATCATGAGCGATGTGATGATTGCTGGTGGAGACAGCTTAGGTGGTCTAAATAATGAATTTGTAAAGAAAGACAAGAGAGGAACAGATGGAGAGATTGAACCAGTTTATTTAGAAAGAGGTCTTGGCTTTTTTAAATACGGAATCGTAGATCAGCATTTTGATGAGCGTGCTCGCCTTGGCCGACTTGTTATGACTGCTCTAAAAGAAAAAGCAAGTGGTCAATACGCTTATGGAGTAGATGAGGATACGGCGCTTGTTGTGAACAACAAAGAAAAAAGGGTAAAGGTTGTAGGAAGAAGCGGTGTATCTGTAGTAGATGTGAGCAAGGCTAAAGTCACCGGTTCAAAAAGAGCACAATTTCAAGATGTTTACTTAAGTCACCTTGTTTCAGGAGATCAGCTGAATGTGGCAACAAAAGAATTTATGATAAGCGACCATAAAGATGTAACGAATGGATATGAGTATTACGAATTCAAGCCATTGGATGCAACAGGTGTTTTTACGTCTTATGGAAGATTGAAAGAATATCTCTCTTTTTCATTAGTTGATAACGCGACAACAAACGAAGTAAAAGGTTATTTATATGATTCAGCGGGAAATGGCTTTCAGCTTACGTTCAGAAAGACAGAGAACACAAAAGGCTATTGGGGCTATAAAGACGGACAAAAAGACGACTACTCGTTTACAAACGTTGCATTTGATGTAGAGCCTAAAAAGGTTAGTTTTTCAGAAAATAAGGATGCTTTCTCAGCATACAAACCTTCAGAGTTTACAGCACCCGTTATTGACCGTACAAAGCCTGTCAAAGGAAAGCTTTTGATTGCTGGTGGATCTTTAGGAAGTACAAACGCTGATGTTTTCAAGAAATTTATTGACCTCTCCAAACAAAAAGAAAATTCCAAAGTGGGAATTATTCCTGCAGCCAGCTCAAGCTTAAAGTCTTCCGAATTGTTTAAGAAAGACCTCGTTTCCTATGGTATGAAAGCAGATAATATAGAAATTCTGCCGCTGTCTGTAACGAATTACAAAGGAACATCTGAAGATGAGTCCCAATGGGCAGATCTTAATAAAAATAATGAAGAACTTGCTAGAAAAGTAGAAAAATTAGATGCCATATGGTTTGTTGGTGGAGATCAAACTCAAATTACAGCATCACTGTTAAACAAAGACGGTACAAACTCCATAGTGCTTGATGCCATCTGGGATACGTATCGCAATGGAGCAGTACTTGGCGGCACAAGTGCAGGAGCTGCCATTATGAGTGATGTTATGATTGCTGGCGGTGGAAGCTATGATACGCTTGCATCCGGTTTTACACAAACGTATGATGGAATGCTTCAGCAAGAAGGCGGTCCAGGCTATTTAGAAAGAGGGCTTGGTTTCTTCGAATTTGGCATTGTCGATCAGCATTTTGATAACAAAGCACGTCTTGGCCGATTGATCGCGGTTTCTAATGAAAAAGGCGATCACAATAAACTATCATATGGAATAGACGAGGATACAGCCTTAGTCGTATACAATGAACAGAAGAAGGCGGAAGTTGTAGGCAGAGGTGGCGTAACCCTAGTAGATCTGTCCAAACAAGCAAAGAGCGGGCTTGGACAAAGTCAGTATAAGAATATTAAGCTATCATGGATTAATCAAGGGGATGCACTTGATCTTGCAACAAAAGAGATTTCCATCAACGAGAAAAAAGCCAGCACAACAGGTTATGAATATTCCGATCACAAAGTACCCCCTCATTCTGGTGTCTTAAGTGCTCACGGCGTTTTAAACAGATTCATCTCATACAATCTCATAGATAATGCTGGTACTGCGAATGTGAAAAGTTACAGTTTCAATAATGGTAAAGGTTTTGAGCTGAACTTTAGAAAAACGGCTGAAACAGAAGGTTATTGGGGATATACGGATGGTCAGAAAGATGATTATTCTTTTGTGAATGTATCTCTTGATATAACGCCTGTATTTGTAAAGAAAGATTAATTGATCATAATTACCTTGTAAAACCGACCAGAAAAAAATTTGGTCGGTTTGATCGTGTTCAGGAACTGTTGAACAGCTTCTAAGTCAGGCAAGGACTATAATCTTAGTCCGAACCCTGCGAAATAGATCGATTCGTCAATATAAAGGCAATATTCGTCATTATAAAGTCTAAGTTTGTCAAAATAATCATGAAATTAGTGAAATTAATATTGGAATTTTTCAAATTACCAGGTGGGGACTACGTTTATCTTAAGTAGATCTCCGATATAAGTGGGTTTTAACTCATCTGTCATTTTTTTGTATGAATCATAAGATGAATCTAAATTTAAGTGTGCAAAAAGTTTACCACTACAGCCTTAAACAAAGACATTTTCCGTCTTTTTTGGGGATTCTAAAGTACCACTTTCACAAGATTTCTGCTATAGTAAACTAGGATAAGATTGTAATGTAAGAGGAGGAAGAACCGTGGAAAGCAAAATTGAAGTTCTTTCGACGCTAAAGGTGGACAAGTCCAGCGACTTGTACAAAGTAGTATCTGAACTGAACAAAACATTAAAACATCAAGATTTAATGTTTGGTCTCGCGTTAGATGATGAAAATAAAAATAAGATGATTTTTACGATCTATCGCACATAGGAAGGCTGAAATATGGGAAAAAAGTGGATACTTGTTATTATTGGAATCCTGTTCTTAGCAAGCTGGCAAGCTTACTATCTTTATAGTGGTGTTCAAGCCAAGCCTGCAAAAAAGGAAGCCGAAGCTGTTGAAATCGCCAAAAGAGAAAAAAATCTTGTCTCAATTACTAATGTGGATCACTTTTTTAAGAATGAAACTTATTATGTAGTAGAAGGCAAGAACAAAAACGGTACAGACATGATCGTTTGGGTCGGTGAAGATGAAGAAGTGACTTCTGAGATCGCTAAGAAGGGATTATCAGAGAAACAAATTCTTGATTTTGTCAGAACGAACTATGATGCAAAGGAGATCGTCGACAGCCGTTTAGGCATGGAAGATGGTATTCCATTGTGGGAAGTTGTTTATTATGATGATCAAGATCGCTACACCTATTATTATGGATATTTTGAAACGGGTAAACGTTACGAAATCTATCGTCTTAAAGAAGCTGAAGAATAATAAAAAGTGGAGGGATTTAGTAGTATGAAGCTTGCAAAACGTGTGGAGGCATTGACTCCTTCAACAACTCTGGCAATTACAGCAAAGGCAAATCAATTAAAGGCAGAAGGGCACGATGTAATCGCACTAGGGGCAGGTGAACCTGACTTTAATACACCGATACATATTATAGAAGCTGCATATGAGTCTATGAAAGAAGGGCACACAAAATATACGGCTTCTGGTGGACTTCTTTCGCTTAAAACAGCGATCGTAAACAAACTGAAGCAAGATCAGGGCCTAACATATGAAACTTCTGAAATCATTGTTAGTACTGGTGCAAAACATTCATTGTACTCTTTGTTCCAAGCGATTCTGGATGAAGGTGACGAGGTAATCATTCCGATTCCATATTGGGTGAGCTACCCAGAACAAGTGAAATTAGCTGACGGGACACCTGTTTATTTAGAAGGTAAAGAAGAGAACCAGTTTAAGATTACGGCAGAAGATTTGAAAAAAGTAATCACAGAACGAACAAAAGCATTAGTATTGAATTCTCCAAGCAACCCGACAGGATCTCTTTATTCAGCAGAAGAATTAAGCGCGATCGGTGAAGTGTGTCTAGAGAACGATATCTTGATCGTGTCTGATGAAATCTACGAAAAGCTTGTATATGGCGGAGTGAAGCATACTTCGATCGCAGAGCTTTCACCTGAACTGAAAAAGCAGACGATCATCATCAATGGTCTGTCCAAATCGCATGCGATGACAGGGTGGAGAATTGGTTTTGCTGCAGGTGATGCTAAAATTATTAAAGCGATGACAAACTTAGACAGCCATAGCACATCAAACCCAACGACAACTTCTCAACACGGTGCTCTTGCAGCATATAATGGCACGCAAGAACCTGTTGAAGAAATGCGACAAGCGTTTGAAGAGCGTATGAACAAAGTGTACGATAGATTGGTTACCATCCCTGGTATCACATGTGTTAAACCGAACGGTGCGTTCTATTTGTTCCCAAATGCAACAGAAGCGGTCAAAATGACAGGTTTCTCTTCAGTGGATGAGTGGGTAGAAGCTCTTTTAGAAGAAGAAAAAGTGGCTCTCGTTCCTGGATCAGGATTTGGAGCGCCTGACAATGTGAGACTTTCCTATGCAACAAGTCTTGATACGATCATGGAGGCGTTAGACCGAATCGAGCGTTTTATCAACTCAAGCGCAAGTAATGATTGATTTTTAGAAATTTCTCATTCATAATTTTTTGGTAGATATTGATATTTAGTACAGTGGAGGTACATGTAGTGAAAACGACGATAAACAAGCTTAGTGAACATGTGGGCAAAACCGTAACGATCGGAGCATGGCTCTCAAATAAGCGTTCTTCTGGAAAGATTGCTTTTTTACAGCTTCGCGATGGATCTGGATTTGTTCAAGGTGTTGTCGTAAAGAGTGAAGTTGGTGAAGAGATCTTCGCAAAAGCAAAAGGACTTACTCAAGAATCAAGTCTTTACGTAACAGGAACCGTTAAAGAGGATGAGCGATCAGCTCTTGGTGTTGAACTTGAAGTAACAGATGTTGAAGTGCTTCATCAAGCGGTTGACTATCCGATCACACCGAAAGAACACGGAACTGAATTTCTGATGGACCACCGTCATCTGTGGATCCGTTCTAAGCGTCAGCACGCAATCTTAAAGATCCGTAACGAGATCATCCACGCGGTGAACGAGTTCTTCTACAACAATGATTTCGTAAAAGTAGATCCGCCGATTCTTACCGGAAGCTCTGCTGAAGGAACAACATCACTGTTCCACACAAAATACTTTGAAGAAGATGCTTATCTTTCACAAAGTGGACAACTCTACATGGAAGCAGCAGCAATGGCGCTTGGAAAAGTCTATTCGTTCGGTCCTACATTCCGTGCAGAGAAATCAAAAACTCGCCGGCACTTGATCGAGTTCTGGATGATCGAGCCTGAGATGGCTTTTGTTGAACACGAAGAATCTCTTGAAATTCAAGAACAGTTTATTTCACATATTGTTCAATCTGTCATTAAACGTTGTGAGAACGAACTGAAGACACTAGGGCGCGATATCTCAAAACTAGAGAACGTAAAAGCTCCTTTCCCTCGAGTTTCTTATGATGACGCAATCAAGATGTTAAAAGAAAAAGGCTTTGATGATATCGAGTGGGGAGACGACTTCGGTGCACCTCACGAAACAGCGATCGCTGAAAGCTTCGACAAGCCGGTATTCATCACGAACTATCCGAAAGACATTAAAGCATTCTATATGAAGCCAGATCCGAACCGTGAAGATGTTGTATTGTGTGCAGATTTGATCGCTCCTGAAGGATACGGAGAAATCATCGGTGGAAGTCAGCGTATTGATGACCTTGCACTAATGGAACAGCGTTATGAGGAGCATGGTTTAACAGACGATGCCTACAAATGGTATCTTGAACTCAGAAAATACGGAAGTGTTCCTCATTCAGGATTCGGTCTTGGATTAGAGCGTACAGTAGCTTGGATCTCAGGAGCGGAACACGTTCGTGAAACCATTCCATTCCCTCGTCTATTGAACCGTTTATATCCTTAAGTTAAATTAGAAATCTCCCTGTTCATGGGAGATTTTTTATTGTTCTTAGAAGTGTTTTAAGCGTGTATAAAACCCCATTAGGCCGATTTGAAGAAAAATTAATTCATTTTCGCAGTCAATTAAGTCTTAAATAAAAAAATTAAGTCTAATTGCTGCCTAATTAAGTCTTTATAACAAAATAAAGGCGATTCTACAAATTTCGACATAAACACCATCATCTGCTTCTTCCCTTTAAACCTCGTTTTTTCTCAACATTCACCAGTTTAGTGAAAAGAAAAAAGCGAGTTTTATATGCTATAATGGAAATAGAGGTGTTTTAAAATGAACGGTACACTATTTGAACGATGGATGGCTGAAGGGTCTGTCAGTATCCCTAATATGTTAGTAAAAACGTACAAAAAGATCGGATTAACTGATAACGAATGCATGTTGTTTATCCAGCTTCATGTTTTTGTAGAATCAGGAAACTATTTTCCGACTCCAGTCGAACTTTCTGAAAGAATGTCAGCATCCAGTAACGACGTATCATCCATGCTGCGTTCGTTAATCGGAAGAGGCGTTCTTGGGATGGATCAATACGAAGATAAAGAAAAAGGCGTCTATTTTGAAGCTTATACACTTCAGCCTCTTTGGAACAGACTTCTTCAATGTTTAAAAGAAGAAGAACAGATCCAAAAAGAGGTTCAAAAGGAAAACCAGGAACAGAATGTTTTTGTATTATTTGAAAAAGAATTCGGACGTCCATTATCTCCTATGGAGCTTGAAACCTTAAAGATTTGGATGGATGAAGATCAACAATCTCCCCAGTTGATTCTATCTGCACTGAAAGAGTCAGTTCTTTCTGGAAAATTAAACTTCAGATACATAGACCGTATATTATTTGAGTGGAAGAAAAACGGTATCACAAGTCCAGAAGCTGCCAAAATGTACGGTGAAAAGTTCAGAGTCAGACAGTTGCAGCGAACAGGTCAACAAGAGCAGACGCGAAAAGATTCTGGGCTAAAAAGACCCGCTTACAATTGGCTGGAATCATAAAACAGGAAGAGGCCATAGCAATTTGGCCTTTCTTTTTATAATTGGAGGGAAGAGCTACGTGTTAAACAAAGCACAGATTCAATTTTGTTTAGAACAGATCGAGGACATGTTTCCAGATGCTCATTGTGAGCTGAATCACTCGAATCCGTTTGAGTTAACAATCGCCGTGCTTCTGTCTGCTCAATGTACAGATGCACTTGTAAATAAAGTGACGCCGAAACTATTTGATAAATATAAAACGCCACAGGATTATCTGAATGTCTCCTTAGAAGAACTGCAAGATGATATTCGGTCGATCGGACTTTATCGAAATAAAGCAAAAAACATTCAAAAACTGAGTGAACTTGTTTTAACAGAATACCGAGGCGAGATCCCAAAAGATCGTGATGAACTGACAAAACTGCCAGGTGTAGGAAGAAAAACCGCAAACGTTGTTGTGTCTGTGGCTTACGGGGTTCCTGCTATTGCTGTTGATACTCATGTTGAACGGGTATCAAAAAGGCTCGGAATCTGCAAATGGAAAGATTCTGTACTTCAAGTAGAAGAAACACTTATGAAGAAGATTCCAAAAACGCTTTGGGGAGCTACACATCACCGTTTAATCTTTTTTGGTAGATATCATTGCAAAGCTCAAAACCCGAACTGTCCAGAATGTCCGCTACTTTCAATCTGCCGTGAAGGCAAAAAAAGAATGAACCAAAAAGAAAAGAAAAAATTGACTCGGAATTGACGTAACGTCATTTTCGAGTCTTTTTTACTTATGAGATGGAAATAGTTGGCCAAGCTACTTGGAATACCCTCTTTTAAAGAGTTAGAATAGGTTTAGATAAGAGATTATCTGTGGATAAACTCTTTTTTGTACGCAGATAAATGTGGGGGCGTTAAGATGAATCAGAAAGAAATGGCAGATAAGATATTTTTAGAATGGAAAGAGAATTCAGAGGGGATAGCGCAGAACTTTAAAAATCGAGACAAAAAACGTGCGAAAGAACCGATGGTGTATTTCTTGAACCGTTTTTTACAGGCGCTTTTTGTCTGTAATGGAAGGGATGCAACGGAGCAAGAATGGATAGAGTGGAAAGATGTTATCAAGGAGTTGAAGCATCTTCCGGTAAATGCGGCAGAACGACTAAGGTTTATTGAAGAGCACCCCGATCACTATCAATCGTTTATTCAGCTTAGTGAGTTATTTTCTGAATGGGAAAAGAAAAGTGTCATACTTTTAAGACGTAGTACATAAGGACAAGGCTTTAGGACATATGATGATGACATGAGACGTTTTTAGGAGGGGTATCATGCAGATTCATGTGGTGAAAAGAGGGGATTCTCTTTGGAAACTGTCACAATATTATAAACTCCCATGGCAAGAACTAGCCGCTGTAAATAGACTTACAGAGAAAGATGTACTTTCGGTGGGTCAGACACTTTTTATACCAACCCCATTTTCATATACCGTACAGCCTGGAGATTCGCTAGAAGAGATCGGCAAAAGAATCGGGGTATCGGTCGCACAGCTTCAGCAGGCGAATCCTGGGATATCAGATGCGACCTTAAAGGCAGGAACGCAATTAAATGTTCCACAGCGCAGTAAAAGGACAATCACGACGAATGCCTTTGCAGAACCTGTGCCAAAAGCTCAGGCGAATTTTGATGCAGCTGCTAAAGGATTAAGTTATGTGACAATCTTCAGCTACGAAGTAAACGAAAAAGGTGAATTTAAACCCCTTAACGATCAGGCCTTTATAAAGGATGCAAAAAATCGTAACGTCAAGCCAATCATGGCAATTACAAACATTAAAGACGGAGAGTTCAGTGAAGAAGTTGGTACAGCGATTCTGACGAATAAAGAGATCACGAACAAAGTGATCAATGAATCAATTAGGATTATGAAACAAAAGGGCTATGAAGGAATCTCTGTTGATTTTGAGTTTCTCGGAAAGCAGAACAAAGAAGCTTATAATCAGTTTTTAAGAACATTGACAGAGAGGATGCACCAGGAAAACTATATCGTGATGACAGCGGTAGCACCAAAGATTTCTGCCACTCAGCAAGGAGAATGGTATGAATCACATGATTATAAAGCACACGGTGAGATCGTAGATTACGTGATTCTCATGACTTACGAATGGGGATATAGCGGCGGTCCGCCGATGGCTGTTAGTCCACTTCCTTCTGTGAAAAAAGTGCTAGATTATGCGGTTAGTGAGATCGATCCAAGAAAAATTTTGATGGGAATCAATTTATACGGGTATGACTGGAAACTTCCCTTTAAACCAGGCGGGGAGTTTGCAAAAGCTCTAAATCCTGTTCAAGCGACACAGCTTGCCGGAAAACGGAAAGCGGCAATCAAGTACAGCAGAAAAGATGAAGCACCGTTTTTTCGGTATTGGGACAAAGATAAAAAAGAGCATGTTGTTTGGTTTGAGGATTTGAGGAGTATGAAAGCAAAGTTTGATGTTGTAGATCAGTACAACTTTGCAGGGGTAAGTTTTTGGAATCTTTCATTCGGCTATCCTGTTTTTTGGAATTATTTAATCGACCGTTATAATATCAAGTGAGCTCTCTGTTCCAAAGACAAACAAAAAAACCGTCAGCTTAATAGGCTGACGGTTTTTTACATGTTTTATTGGTTGAATTGAGGGAGTAGTCCTCCTGTGTTTCCACCTTGTTCCCTGCCTCCATCTTGCCCTGGAGGAGGAGTGCCAGGTTCACCTTGACCAGGCGGCTGTGTGCCAGGCTCTTGTCCAGGAGGAGTACCTGGTTCACCCTCACTAGGAGGAGGAGTGCCAGGCTCACCTTGACCAGGCGGCTGTGTGCCAGGTTCTTGCCCTGGAGGAGTACCTGGTTCACCCTCGCCAGGAGGTGGACCTTCTCCTTCAGGTGCTTCTATCGTAATAGATGTTTCCGCAGGTTCACTTTGCGTGTTAGTTTCGCTGTCGACTGCTATGACTTGGAACGAATATTTACCTGGGGCAGGGGATGGAACAACAAATTTCGTATCGTTAATCGTTGCACGTTCCTGCATCGGTCCGTCGTTATAGCTCGCTAGAACTTTAAAGGTTACACCTTTTTTCTTTTCGTAGTTCCATTTAACTTCGATCTCATTTTTCTTTTCGTTGTACTTCGCTTCTAAACCTTCAATCGTTGATGGCTTTTCAAACTTATCACTCACACCAGGAAGGTTTGTTCCTTTAACGAATAGCTCAATGATTTTTTCAGAACTAGGCGTGAACTCACCAGCTCGTTTGCCTGTTCCTTTTTCCATCGCTACTTCAATGACAGATTTAGGCTTCTTGAAATCGGTGTTCTTATGGTCAAGCTGACTCATAATGTCACGGAAAATCTGTTTTGAGTAATCAGCTTCATTGTCGTTCAGATATAGGCCTTCTTTCATATCTGCGTAACCAGTCCATACCGCTGCAGTATAGGTTGGTGTATAGCCGGCCATCCAAGCATCTTTTGTTGCACCTTCAGGAAAGCCATATTTATCACGATCTTCTTTTGAATAGTTTGTCGTACCTGTTTTACCAGCTAAGTTCAATCCGCTTACGTTAGCTTCTCGTCCTGTACCGCGATCCATTACATCTTTAAGCATATCTGTAATCATATAAGCAGTGTAATCTTTCATGGCGGCTTTCGGTTCAGAATCTACTTCAATTACACGACCATCCGGGAATTCAACTTTACGGATCGTTGTTGGTTTTGAGTAGGTTCCTCCATTACCAAATGATGTATATGCACCAGCAAGTGTAAGAGGGGAGATACCTTTTTCAAAACCACCAATAGCATAAGACGGATACGTAGTGTCAGGATCCAAATCAAATCCTAACTTGTTAGCAAAATCTGTTGCTTCTTCCGGTCCAACTTCTTGGAAAGCACGAACCGCTGTCGTATTCTTTGATTCAACGAGCGCTTGACGCATTGAGATATCCCCAACGTTACGATCGTTAAAATTGTTGATCGTGATATCTTTTAGTTCAACTGGTTCATCTTTTAAGATATAACCCGTGTTCCACTTTTTATTTTCGATTGCAGGACCATAGTCTAAAATTGGCTTAATCGTAGATCCTGGCTGGCGTTTAATCTTAGAAGAGAAATAGTTACTTAACTCACCGCCACGACCACTTCCTACAGCACGAATTGCGCCTGTCTTCGTATCTACTAAAGCAACTCCTGATTGCAGGATTTTATTCTCATTTTCTAATTTAGCTTTTAATACGTCTTCGGTAGTTTGCTGTGCTTTCGGATCTAAATTTGTATAAATTTTGAGTCCGGAAGAGTAGATGTCCGCTTCTTCGAGCCCTTCAATATCTTTTAGATCGTCTATAACCTGTTTGATATATGCATCATAAGGACGCGATTCTGTATTAACGCTACCTTTATCAATCATATCTTTTACAGGAATGCTCTTAGCTTTTTCTGCTTCTTCTTTTGTGATGAACTTATGCTGTGCCATTAAATTCAACACAACATTACGTCGATGTTCTGCTTCTTTTGGATTAACAAGTGGATTATAGTAGCTCGGTGCTTTTGGCAGACCAGCTAAAAGGGCAGCTTCTTGTATTTCTAGTTCATCTACATCCTTGTTGAAATAAACTTTTGATGCTGTCGCAATTCCAAATGCCCGATTACCAAAAAAGATCTTGTTTAGATACATCTCTAGAATCTGATCTTTAGAATACTTTTGTTCTAACTGAACAGATAAATATGCTTCACGTATTTTCCGTGTAAGTGATTTTTCATTTGTTAATACCGTATTTTTAATAACCTGTTGAGAGATTGTACTCGCACCTTCTGCTCCAAAACCTTCCGTTACGTTAGCAAAAGCTGCGCCTGCGATACGTCGTACGTCAATTCCACTATGCTCTCGAAATCGCACGTCTTCTGTTGCGATAAAGGCATTTTGCACGTGCACTGGAATCTCGTTGATTTTAACACGAATTCTCTTTTCATCACCAGCAACGAGTGTTGCTTCTTCGTCGTTCATATCCATAATCTTCGAGGATACGGGAGTCTCAAGTTTTTTCGGATCTAATTTTGGTGAAGTCGCTGCAATCACACCGACAGTTAATAGTCCTAGAATTCCTAGAATAACAGCAAGCAGCAAAAGAGTCTTCTTCCAGCTGCGTCCGCGTCTAGGTTTTTTTGTTTTATTAGCCGGTTTGGAGCCATCGCTAGATTGTCTGCGTTCCATACGGCTTCGGTAATCTTTTGACATAGTTTTACCAACCTTTCAACTTCATAAAAAAATGAACATGTTCAATTATTCGACGGCTTTTGACAATTTATGAACAATGAAGGTGATGATTAAAAGTAGACTGAATCTACTACATGTAAGTAATTAAGCCGAGGCTGATACCCTATAGTAATAGAATGTCCTTTTTCCTCAATTTCACCCTTTGGAATAGATTTTCTTCCTAAACTTTGTTCTTTCCAAAATGAAATCAGGTGAGAGCTGTCGAATAAAAAGCTCTCATCTGTTGATGAGAAGCGGAGAATAACAAACGAGATGCCTCCATGATCTAAGATGTGCTGCATATGGATGAGCTGGTGCTCGTGAAAGTTCTTTAACGGAAAGCTCGTTTTATTCTTCGTTTCTTTTGCTTCAAAATCAATGTATCTTCCTTTATACACCCCATTATAATCGGTCGTAGAAGCGAGTTTGAAATACGCTTCACGAATGACGGCAGCAGACCGTTTTGGATATTCTACATTTACGATCTGAACCGGAGTAGGTTTCTTATGGATGATTGCTTGATTGGTTAAAAGATAGTACTCGTTGCTTTGATTGATATCATCCTCTAACGACATTCCTCTGTTGCTGTATGAAATTTGTTTTTTAATAGAAGATGAAGATTGTTTTTTCACGATAGAAGTCACTTTCTTACCGTTCGGATAATGGAAAGTACCCATGATTCATCCCCTTTACAACGAAAGATGGCTATGCGCATTAAGAAAAAGATACACATAGCCGTTAGATGTTTACTTTTTTAATAGTCGAGAAAGTTCATCTTCTTGAAAGCCCATAACGATCTCTTTGCTTTCCGTCGTTTCAATAACGGTCACAGGTGTAGCAGAAGCACCTAGGTCGATCACTTCTTGCATATGCGCTTTGTTTTTACGTATATCTCGTTCTTCAAAAGGAATGTCATTTGCTTTTAGCCACTCTTTTTCTGCAAAACATGGAGGGCACGTTTCTTGTGTGTATAGTATCACTTTTTTCTCCAATTGTTTATGCCTCCTTTTTCCAAATGCATCTTTCATAACCATTAGTTTACTCTTTTTTCTTATATGACACAAATATTTTATAGCATGAAAGTGAACGATAGAAAATAGGACGAAAGGCAGGGAGAATCAGTATGCAGAAGCATATAGAGGAGATTATACATAACATACGAAGCGAAACGAATTCACAAAATCGTGATAATATTTCACGTACCGTAAGCTATGCTTCTTTTTTTAAGCGCAACCCTGAAATCAGGTGGGCGATGCTTGCGAGTATGGTTTCAAGGAATGCAGGATATAGCATGTGTGACTTAAAAGGGGACTGGCTGCCAAGAATGCTGTCTAGTGATACGAGAAAGCACTTGTTCCTCACGTACGAACGGGCAAACTGGCTGATCTTTCAAGATGCATATCCTCAGCTTCTGCTGTACGAGTATTCGAAACTGCAAGGAATACCACTCTTTCATTTATTAAGTTATTTTGGCGTTTCAAGATTCATGGAGATCGAATGGAACCGATTTTGGAAAATGAGAGAGTTGAAGCGCATATGCACATCTTTGATCATCAACGAGCAGCATGTGATCGAAAAGCCTGTCATTAACGAGGGGTTTTATAAAAGAAGGGTATTTTCGAGTGTTCCGTTTCTGTTGCAAGATTATATGCATTTTAGCACTGTTCTTTTTCCTGTAGAGTCAGGAGAGATAATCGGAATCTCAGTGCATGGATTTAAAAAAACTACGAATCGAATCGAAACAGGGAAAAAATTATATACCATTCTTTTTGAATCGAAGTGGAGCAAAGCAATCTTGTCCTTCTCCAATAAAGTCACACATACCGGGTCAAGATATGATTTTGAGAAGTACATCTATCCGGACAAAAAAAGAGAAACGCCATTTTTACGCATGTCTTTTCCGGTCATTCAGCATCACGCAGCAAAGAGAAATGACTGGTACAAGAAAACCATGCCTACAGAAAAGTTCTATGGAGAAGTTAAACCGTTAGATAACATCTGTCTGACAGACTGGTATAAACAAAAACAACGACAATTAAAAATAGGAATTCTTTTAAAAGAATGGATTCAGCATGCATAAAAAAGACGGCTTAGAGTGAGCCGTCTTTTGACTATTTACGTGCTTGGGATATCTGGGCCATTCAGTTTTTTATCACCATAGCCTGTGTTTTCTTTTTGATCCTTCTTCTGAGTACCCGTTGTATCAGGGTTCGTATACTGATTTTGCTGCTGCTGTTGTTTGCTGTCTTGGTTCATGTTGGCACCTCCTTTTTGTTTCACGTGAACTTTTCTTAGTTTTGGAGTTGTTGCGACTGAATATACAAACAATCAACAAATTGAGTGTCGAATTTGAAGTGATTCCGTTATATTCCACTTTCTTTGGCGAATGAAAACTAGTTTTGTCAGGTGTGAAGGGGATGGAAGGAGAATGCTCGAAATGAGTAACCATAAGAAAACGGGGAGGGATTCATGATGGAAATGGTATTGATGAAAACCAAAACTGTCTCTGAGGAACTTGGGGTGAATCCGACAACAGTTCAACGCTGGGTTAGGCATTTTAACATTCAATGTGATAAGAATGAGCATGGACACTATCTATTCAAACAAGATGACATTGATCAGTTAAAAGAAATTAAATCGCAGCTAGACAACGGACTATTAATGAGTGACATTCAAATCCAAACCATCCAAACGACAGAGCAATCATTCGAACTGCCAACCCAATTTGAAGAGAAGTTCAATCGCTTGAATGCAGCAATTGAAGCTTTAGAGAAAAAAGTGGAAGAGAAAGCAGATGCCGTCGTGTCCTACCAAATGCTGCAGCATGCATCAGAACTTGAAGAATTGATCAAAAAGATGGAGAACATGGAAGCTCGTCTGCAAGATTTAGAAGTAGCACTTCTGAAGCAAAATTTTCCAGAAGAGCGACTATACGTGAAAGAAAAGCCAAAAAAGAACTGGTTCGTGAGTCTGTTTACTCTATAATTAGTCTATTTTAAAAGTTATAATATAGCATGTTCCTCCGCTTACTTCATTACAAGTTGATTGGTGCGTAAGAAGCTCAACGCCTGCCCGGCGGAAAGCGAGCATCTGGAGCGGAAATCAACCGCTTTCAATAACAAGAGAATATCCATAAACACACAAAAATAATCAAAAAGTGTAAGTCTCTTCATTCTTTGGTAGGATATAAAGAATGGAGGGATTTTTTTATGAGCCATTTATTAAAATTAACGAACGATCTTATTGCTGATATAGATGAAGCGTTTCATATTTATAGAACGGAAACAAAAATAAGGGAAGAAGAAGCGGACTTTTTTAAAGAAGTAAAACCTTTTGCTGATCGTGTTCATTTTCGCGTCAAAGAATGGGAGCCTCTTGCAAGGGATTGGGTCTTGTCGAATAAACCTAAATATTTATACCCGATGCAAATCAAAACAGCTGCCGAAAACATGGGATACCTCGGCGTGTATGTCTTTCAAAAGAAAATGAAAGACAAGCGTATCACGGAAATGGTAAAATCTGTTCTTTATGTGCTGAACCAGCTTAAAGTTCAAATGTCTGAGCAGCAATAATAAAAATTTCACGTACCGTAATTAAATACCGTTTTTAAAAATTAGGGAGAGAACAAGATGTATCATCCATCCGTTTATGATAATCTAAAGGTTGTGCTCGAAGGAGCTGTTTATGACCTTGATTTTTCAGGAGAAATTGAAATAGTAAACCGAAAAGATTTAATGGATCATGCAATCATGGAAAGAAACTATTCGATTGATTTCGTGGTCTCAACAATCGGGGAATCAATGAAAGGAAATATTTGCTTAACGTCAACACTTGAGGATTTGGCGATGGAGAAGTTAAATGACAACCCTGACGGAGCAGGCAGCAAGCTATCCGTAAGCATTGAAACACCGGTATACGAAATTGAAACAGACTGCAAGCAGCTTCAATCTATTTTAAAAAAATGG
Source organism: Fictibacillus phosphorivorans (assembly GCF_001619875.1). Lineage (GTDB taxonomy): Bacteria > Bacillota > Bacilli > Bacillales > Fictibacillaceae > Fictibacillus > Fictibacillus phosphorivorans_B. The sequence goes on along the minus strand of NZ_LRFC01000023.1, from coordinate 489,337 downwards.
GGAAGCGGAGATTTAAAAAGTGACATTCAGCAAAAGCTTACTTATATATATGGAGAGCCAAGACATGTATTTCGCGATACAATCTTCATTCAATTACAAAAGCCAGCATCTGAAGAAGAACCTGAACGAATTTCACTTGTACTAGAACAATTAATCGCGTCTATGAACGAAATGAATGACTATTTTAAGGGGTATAAAAAATGACACAATCGCTACATATTTTTCCGGAATTTATCCAAAACGCTTGGGACAAGAGCGGCTTTTCAGCATTAACTGACATTCAAGAACGATCCATACCAGATCAATTAGAAAATAAGGACATGATTATTGAATCACCTACTGGTACTGGTAAGACACTTGCTTATGCGTTGCCAGCTCTTTCGAAATTAAACCCAGAAGTAAAAAATGCTCAAGTTCTCTTTTTGGCACCAACACGAGAATTAGCCATGCAGATCTATGAGGTTTGTCAAAAGTTCACAGAAAACAGCGGTCTTAGCGGTGCATCACTTATTGGTGGAGCAAACATGCAGCGCCAGTTAGATAAACTGAAAAAGAAGCCGCAATATATCGTTGGTACTCCTGGCCGTGTTAAAGAATTGATTCAAAACAAAAAATTAAAAGTACATGAAGTGAAAACGATCGTGATCGATGAAGCAGATCATATCATTGAAGCAGGTTTCAACGGAGATGTGGAACAAGTAATCGCTGCGACTTTAAAAGACCGCCAGCTTGTTTTTGTCTCAGCAACGATCAATAATAAGACAGAAGAATGGTCAAAAAAATTAGCGGTAGGTCCTGTAGTTGTTAAAGTGGAAAAAGAAGCAGTAAAGAGTGAAGTAACGCACACCTTCATGGTTTCTGATTACCGTGACAAAGTGGATAACCTGCGAAAGTTAATTAGACATACACCTGGTATTAAAGCAATGGTATTTATCAATAGTTCCATGAAGATGGATGAGTTTGCTAATAAGCTTGAGTATAAAAAAATAAAACTGGGTGTTTTAGCAGGAAATTCAACAAAACAAGATAGACAAAAAGTATTGAATGATTTTAAGATTGGAAAAATACCTGTTCTTTTAACGACAGATGTGGCGACACGTGGACTGGATATTCCAGACGTTACACATGTTGTTCATTTTGAAATGCCTGAAGATGTTAAACAATATGTGCATCGTTCGGGAAGAACTGGCCGCATGGGGAAAGAAGGAACGGTTGTCTCTCTTGTGACAAAGGCTGAATTAACATCCGTAAAAAAATGGACGGCTAAAATGAATGTTCCTCTTCAAAAGCAATTTCTTGACCATGGAGAAGTTATCATAAAAGAGGATACTGTAAAACCAAGAACGTCAGATAAACGTACAGCTGGACAAAAAAGCGGTAAGCCGGCACACCGAAAATCAGACACAAGTAAAAACAAAAGATAAAAATAACCAAAAGGATATTTCCAATCTTTATAGAATGTGAATCTATAAAGGGGAGAGATTACTTGGAAACGACAGAATTCTTATATCAAATTATACCGGTAAAAGCTCAATTTATGGAGAATCAAACGGATAACGAACAGAAGATAATGCTATCCCATTTTAAATACCTCCAAAACCTATTAGAAGAGGGGAAGTTGGTTTTAGCCGGCCCATGTTTAGATGCTTCATTTGGAATAGTCATCCTTCATAATACGATTAAAGAAGAAGCGCTAAAAATCATGGAGAATGACCCAGCCATCAAAGGTGAAATCATGACAGGGAACCTTTATCCATTCCGTGTTTCACTCATAAAGGATTAACAAGTACATTGTTAAACACTGTAACATCCATTGTTACAGTGTTTTTTGTTTACATAAGGGTTTAAAAGTCTGGCACAGGTAATAGTTTTTCTATAAAAAAACAAAATCGGATAGAAATCGTTTTGAGATAAGGATAATTAGGAGTACCTTGTGGCTATTCGGGGAATTCTATAGCTATTACTTATCATGCAGCAGGAAATATATAAGGGAGAGATGTAGATGGAATCTATTTGGCTAGAGTATGCTTGGGCATTGTTAATTTTAATCGGGTTAGAAGGTTTGTTATCAGCTGACAATGCGCTTGTACTAGCTGTTATTGCAAAACATTTACCTGAAGAACAGAAAAAAAGAGCAATTAATTATGGAATTATAATGGCTTTTGTCTTTCGATTTGGTGCGCTTTTTGCGATCTCATTTATTGCAAATGTTTGGCAGATTCAGGCGATAGGTGCAGCTTATCTTCTATACCTGGGGTTAAAGCATGTTATTAAAGCGAAATTTGGAAAAGAAAACGAGAACATTCAAGAAGAAGTGGAAGAGGAATCCGCAGGGAAAAGTTTTTGGCCGACAGTAGGAAAAATTGCTATTGCTGACCTTGCTTTTGCGATTGATTCGATTTTGGCAGCCGTTGCTCTTGCCTTGGGTCTTCCTGATTCACCACTTGATGACTTCGGGGGCATGGATGGTGGACAGTTTATTGTAGTGCTTTTAGGAGGTATCGCTGGTCTTGTTTTAATTAAATTTGCTGCCACCTGGTTTGTACAGCTGCTTGATAAACGTCCTGCATTAGAAACAACTGCGTATGCCATTGTAGCTTGGGTGGGTGTCAAGCTGGCTGTAATCACACTGGCACACAAAGATATCGGAATTTTAGACCATCATTTTCCACACAGTACCGTTTGGACGATTATTTTTTATGGGGTGCTGATTGCGATCGCATTAATAGGATGGTTTGCGCCAGCCAAGAAATCAGAAAAGAATAGTGGTTCCGTACAATAAAATTTTTAATCAGTAGTTGGAATAGTAAGCGATCAGAAGCTGTGCTCTGGTCGCTTTTTGCATTGTTTTTTAAATTCTATGTCTTCTAAGACTCCATATCTCATCGTATCTTACGCTGTGATAAAATAAAATAAATATTTCTTACCAGACAATTGATAACTTTCAAATGGATAGAAGACACGATAGGGAGAGGAGAAAAAATATGACAACTTTTATTGATCGGCCAGATGGTATTTTTCCTTCCGTTTGTTCACTAGACTGCCCTGATCAATGCGGTCTGCTTCTACATAAAAAGAACGGTAAAATTACGAAGGTTGAGGGTGATCCAAATCACCCGGTGACAAAAGGGTTTATTTGCAATAAAGTACGTAACATAACAGAACGAATGTATGACGAAAAAAGACTCAAATATCCGATGAAACGCATTGGTACTAAAGGTGATGGTGAGTTTGTTCGAATTAGCTGGGATGAAGCGATAGAAGTGATTTCTACTCGGTGGAAAGAACTTCTGAAAAGTGATGGTGCAGAAAGTATTCTACCATACAGCTTTTACGGAAATATGGGGAACCTTAGTGCGGAAGGAATGGATCGCCGTTTTTTTAACCGTTTGGGTGCGTCTCAACTTGATAGGAGTATCTGCAATTCTGCTGGTGCAGTAGGCTATAAATATACAATGGGCGGTAGCTATGGAATTGATCCCGAGGACACCGTTCACACCAAACTATTCATATTTTGGGGGATTAATGCGGTGAGCACGAACATGCATCAAATCGCTCTTGCCCAAAAAGCTCGAAAGCAAAATGGCGCTAAGATTATTGTAATTGATGTACATAAAAATCAAACAGCCAGATTGGCAGATTGGTTCATACCGATTTTACCTGGGACGGATACCGCTTTGGCTTTAGGATTGATGCATATTTTGTTTGGTGAAAACATCGTGAACACCTCATTCCTCGAGCAATTTACGGTAGGTCATGAGGAGCTTTGTGAGCATGTAAAACAGTATGATCCATCATCTGTTGCTGCCATTACGGGCATACCAAAGGAGGACATTGTAAAGCTAGCAAGAATGTACGGAAAGACCTCACCTAGCTTAATTCGAATTGGCAACGGACCGCAGCATCACGACAATGGCGGGATGTTTGTGAGAACAATCTCCTGTCTTCCTGCTTTAACTGGACAGTGGCAAGTAAAAGGCGGTGGAGCGATTAAAGGAAATTCCGCATACTTGTATCACAATGCGGATGCGTTACAGCGTACAGATTTGCTGAAAAACAAAGAAACGCGAAAAATCAATATGAATCTATTGGGAGAAGCGTTGCTTTCTCTAGAGCCACCCGTTAAGTCACTCTTTGTCTATGGAAGTAATCCAGCTGTTGTTGCTCCTGCAGGAAACAAAGTTCGAAAAGGTTTAAAACGAGAAGACTTGTTTACAGTTGTACATGAACTATTTTTAACAGAAACAGCGAGGTATGCAGATATTGTTTTGCCAGCTACTTCTTCCTTTGAAAATACAGATTTCTATTCATCGTATTGGCATCACTACATTCAGCTGCAGCAGCCAGTGACTGAGCCTTATGAGGAAGCTAAATCAAACACAGATGTGTTCAGGCTTTTAGCAAAAGCTATGGATTTTGATGAAACAGCTTTTATAGAAACAGATGCAGAGTTAATTGATCAAGCGCTCACAAATCCGCTGAATCCATATATATCTAAAATAAACTATGAAACTTTGGCAAAACATCAATATATGAAAGCAGAGGCTGTGTTTCCTGTCACACTCCCGACCCCGAGTGGAAAGATAGAGCTGTACTCAGAAAAAATGAAACAGGACGGTTTTCCGCCTTTGCCGACTTACACCCCTTTGCCAATGGAATCAGAACATCCCCTCCTCTTTATAGCGGGGCCAAACCATAACTTTTTGAACTCAACATTTGCGAACCAATCCAAACATGTCGAGTTGGAAAAAGAGCCAGTTATTGTTTTGAATCGATCTGATGCTGAATCATTAGGTATAAAAGATGGAGAGCAGATAAGGGTTTGGAACGAACGCGGGGAATGCATTCTTAAAGCAGATATTGGAGAAAATGTTCTTCCTGGTGTAGCAGTTACGCAAGGTCTTTGGAGCGCAAATCAAACAACTAAACATCTGGTCAACTCGCTGACTCCAGACCGTATCGCTGACATGGGCGGCGGTGCAACATTTTTTTCAGGAAGGGTTACTGTTGAACCAACAAAAGAAAAGAATTAGATCATTATACATCCCAAAAATCACTCAATTTTGCGGAGTCATCTTTCTTCTTAACATTACTTAATACGATCCGCATCGTTGTACCATCTGGCTTGTATAGGGGGTCATTTAAGAGTTTTTTAACTTGGTACGCGGGGAAGCCGCTAACATTGTGTAACCATTGTTTATCTAATTTATTTTTATGAATCCAGCTGTGCAGTTTAGATTTCATATATTTCTCTCCCATAGAGTAATTCATTCAAATATACCATTACATCAACAAAACATATACAAAATTCATATTTTAGTTGAACATTGTGATTTTTAACGATATAAGGCACACTATTTTCAAGGAGAAATATAGTTTTTTTGAAGAATGAATAAAAGCATGCGGCTAATGAGCTGCATGCTTTTATAGTGGAAGTCGTGCGGAAGATCCTTATTTTTTGAATAACTGTACCCAAGCTCCTTGGTAATAAGCAACACCAATGGAGTCATAATTAGAGCTTAAAATGTTTTGGCGGTGACCAGGACTGTTCATCCAATCCGTCATGACGGCTTGTGGAGAAGTTTGTCCTTTAGCAATGTTTTCACCTGCAGCAGTGTAATTGATTCCAAAGCTGCGCATCATTTCAAACGGCGATCCGTAAGTTGGTGAATTATGATCAAAATAGTTTTTTGCGATCATGTCTTTTGCTTTTGCCATAGCAACATTGCTTAATTCAGCATCAAGTGTTAATGGGGCAAGGCCGGCTTTTTGACGTTCTTGGTTCACGATCTGTGCAACTTGAGTCGCATAGGAACCAACAGAAGGTTGAGCTGTAGAAGGTGCCGGTGCTGCAGGTTTTTGAGCAGCAGAAGCTGGCAGGTCTATAACTTGTCCAGGATAAACCCAATTGATTTGCTTGATCTGAGGATTTACCTGTTGAATTGCCCATAAACTAACATTTGACGCCGAAGCGATTTTATAAAGTGTGTCTCCTGCTTTAACAGTATAAATTCTTGAAGAAGACGGAATGTAGATTGTTTGACCAGGATAGATTGAATAACTAGTAACCCGGTTCATACCTAGTAAATGAGAAAGGCTTACATTTTTACTTTGTGAGATCTTCCACAGTGTGTCATTTTGCTGAACCGTATAAGGTGTCGAAGCATAAGCAGCTGTACCCATCATTAAAAATGCTGCTAATGATAAAGATAATATTTTTAAACGCATAATATCCCCCAAATATCCAGTTCCCCCAACGACTTTCACTATTTAAATGTTCACATAATTCTGCACGGTAAACAACTGGGAATGGCAGAAAAATTTTGTAAATAAATGTATCTTGAAGGGTTTTTGCGCTGTTAAGAAGAAGTAGTCTTGAACCAACTATTAAGAAAGGGTGATGTTATGAGTCTGCATCAAGCAGCAATGGATGGTAAGAAAACAGAAATTGAGGACTTGTTAAAAAATGAAAATGTACAAATAGATGCTTTAAATGATGGATGGTCACCTCTACATTTAGCCGCGCATTTTGGCCATATTGATATCGTTAGACTGCTCCTTGAAAAAGGAGCAGATGTTCATGTGAAGTCAGGGAACAACATGGCAAACACCCCGCTTCATGCTGCTGCGGCAAATATGAAGAATCGTCAAGAAATGATCGGTCTCTTATTAGCGAATGGAGCGGATATTAACGAACAGCAGAGCGGGGGGTGGACGATCCTTCATCAAGCAGCACAGCACAACGACCCCGAAATGATATCCTATTTTATCGAAAGAGGAGCAGACCCCTTCCTTGTTAAAGGGGACGGGAAGACCGCACTTCAATTAGCCGAAGAAGAAGAATCGATTGAAGCAGCTTCGCTATTGCAAAATTACACGTTAAATAAAATCTAAAAATACAGGATGGCGTCCTGTATTTTTCTTTTTCTCATAATTTGTTATTATAGGAAAGGTAGTTTTTTAAGAGAAGCAGAAGCAGGTGAAATATATGAAATTTCAAGTATTGTTATATTATAAATATGTCTCAATCGAGAATCCTGAAGAATTTAAAGAAGAACATCTCGCTCTTTGTAAAGAAATTGGATTAAAAGGCAGAATCCTTGTGGCACATGAAGGTATCAATGGCACTGTTTCTGGATCGGTCGATCAGACGGAAAAGTATATGCAAGTGATGAAGAAAGACCCTCGGTTTTCAGATACGGTTTTTAAAATAGAGCAATCGAACGACCATGTCTTTAAGAAGATGAAGGTCCGTGTTCGCCCAGAACTGGTTCATCTTAACTTAGAAGATGATGTGAACCCGAATGAACTTACAGGAAAGCATCTCTCACCAAAAGAATGGCTTGAAGCAATAAAGCAAGAAGATGTTGTCATACTTGATGCACGAAACACATATGAATATGATCTTGGTCATTTCAAAAATGCGATCAGGCCAGACGTGGAAACATTTAGAGAGTTGCCTCAATGGGTGCGTGAAAATTTTAGTCAGTTTAAAGACAAAAAGGTTCTGACCTATTGCACGGGTGGGATCCGCTGTGAAAAATTCTCAGGATTTTTAGTAAAAGAAGGATTTAAAGATGTATCACAGTTAGAAGGCGGAATTATCTCCTACGGTTATGATGAAGAAGTAAAAGGCAAGCTATGGGATGGAAAATGCTATGTCTTTGATGAACGTATATCTGTGCCTGTAAACAGAAGCGGTGAAGAAACCGTGGTTGGAAAGTGTTACCATTGCGGAGAACCCGAAGAACGTTACGTTAAATGCGGCAACCCAGAATGCAACGCTCATTTATTGATGTGTGAAGAGTGCGAGCATGAACATAAGCGTTCATGCAGCAAAGAATGCAAAGAACACCCATGGAACCGATATATAAAAGAATGTGAAGCAGAAAGCGAAAGTTCTCCTTTGTAAAGGAGGGCTTTTTTGTAGGTGCTTTTTATAGGAATAGTCATGCTGCAAGAAATGAGGGAGGTGTTCTCGGAAATTGTTCGGAGATGTCGATTCGTCGATAAATGAGTGTAACTCGTCAAATTATGATCAAATTTCGCAAAAAAGCATGAATTTATCAAATTATCTCTCACAGTCTTCAAATAAACCGAGCCATTTCCTTTCAAGTTATATCTCACTGTATTTTTCTTCCTAAATATGAAGGTTTTACGTAAAATAGTTGTAGGGGGAGTGACGATTGAAAAAAAGTTACGTAGTGATGTGTTTATGTATATTTATTTTTATTAGTTTTACGTACTATGAATCGAGTTGGGTACAATCGTTTGATTCTAACATAAGAAAACATGTTATTAGTCTGCGAACAAGCTCTTTGAATGATGCTGTTCAAGTCTTTACGCATGTGGGCGATGCGAAAGTACTCGGAGGACTCAGTATTCTCGGTGCACTTGTTCTTCTCTTTATGAAACGATGGCGAAACAGCTTGTTGCTGTTCGGTAGTATCGTTGTTTCTTATGGTCTGAATGTGCTAGTGAAATCTATGTTTGAGCGGGAAAGACCGTCGGATAACCGCTTGATGGAAGAAGACGGATATAGTTTTCCGAGTGGAAACGCCATGGTCGGAACAACATTTTATTTATTTGCTGCTGTTCTTCTGTATGAACGGTATCAAAAACGCTGGATTCTAGTGGCGGGCGTAATCCTTCCATTCTTACTAGGGTTAAGTCGTGTGTATGTAGGCGTGCACTATCCATCTGACATCATTGCAGGATTTACTTTTGGCGTGTTTATTGTCCTTTGTTTCGGCAAACTAACAACGAATCATGCCAAGCAAACAGAAAGCGTTAACAGAAACAACACAAATACCAGTCTATAACTTAACAAGCCTTGTCCTTTTTTGGTATAATGAACTGTAATTGTTTACCGAAAGGGTGCAAAGAGATGCTGCCAATTGTGTTTCCTGAAAATAAACTTGAGTACATTCCGGCTTTTATAACACTTGCAATTTTTACGATTTTCGCGTGGAGAACGGTTGTCTTTTTTAAGAAACATTCTGCAAAAGAGTTAAAGAGAGCACAATTAATAGAAGAAGATTTGTTAAGTGAAGAGCTGAAGAACAAGGACTTATAACAAGTTCTTGTTTTTATTTTGGAAAAAAATTATATTTCTATGAATAGGTTTTCAGAATTTACCCATACTACCTTTAACGGAAAACAAATACGTTTTTCGTACATATTATCCCAAAGGAGGGAAATCGCATGGCACGTAACAACAACAGCAACCAAATCGTGGTTCCTGGAGCACAAGGAGCTCTTGACGCAATGAAGCAAGAGATCGCTGCTGAGTTCGGAGTACATCTTGGACCAGACACAACTTCTCGTGCAAACGGATCAGTAGGTGGCGAAATCACTAAGCGTCTTGTAGCTCAAGCGCTAGGCGGACTTCGTTAATCAGTAACCTCCTTGTAAGAAAAACCTGGGATTCGTCCCGGGTTTTATTTTTTTTGTAGACAACTCTAGCTTTTAATGTTACCTTTAGGTCACGTATTAAATATGTTACCTTTTAGTCACATTTGCAATTGAAAGTAGGTGAAACATCGGCACAATGGTTAATGAAGATTTAGTTGAGGTTTTTAAAGCATTATCTCATCCTATCCGAATTGATATTTTGGATCATTTAAAAAGCCAGCCACTAACGACGAGTGAACTAAGTGAGAAATATGATGTTTCTAGGTATGCCACTATGAAGCATCTAGCTGTATTGGTTGAAGCAAATCTTGTTTTAATCCGTCGGAAAGGTAGGCTGCGAGTAAATTACTTAAACGTTATTCCACTTCAAGAGCTGTATAACAGGTGGGTAAGTAAATATGAGGCACCGCACGCAAATTCACTTCTTACAATCAAAAAATTAGTAGAAGGAAGGGAAGGAAATAGAATGGAACAAACAAAAGAAATCAAGATGGGCACTTTTCAGATTGAACAAGATATTGTGATACAAGCGAAGATAGAAACTGTATTTAAAGCTATAACAGAGGACATAAGCAGCTGGTGGCATTTTAGAGTAGGAGACAAGGAATCTCAGTTGATTTTTGAACCTCATTTAGGTGGACGTTTTTATGAGGACTGGGGAAATGGTGAAGGAACACTTTGGGGGACTGTTACGTATTTCAAAAGAAACGATGAGATTCGATTGAATGGCTTATTAGGAATGAGTGGCGCCGTTAATAGTTCGTATTCCTACAAACTGATCGAAGACGGTGAGAAGACCATTTTGCAACTTTCTCACCAAGCAGTCGGAATCCTTGAACCTCATTGGGAAGAAGCACATCGTCACGGTTGGAACGAATTGCTGCAAGAGAATTTGAAAAAATTTATTGAACAAAAGTAGGAGACTAACTATGGTTGATGTAAAAACAGAGATATCCATTAATCGCCCGATAGATAGAGTAGCTCAATATGCAGCTGATCCAGATCATGCACCTGAATGGTACGATAACATCCATACAGTAGAATGGGTCACGGAGAAACCTATGAAATTAGGTTCGAAAATCGCATTTATCGCCTTTTTCTTAGGAAAGAAACTGGAATATGTATATGAGATCATAGAACATGTTCCTTATGAGAAATTAGTCATGAGAACAGCGAATGGACCTTTTCCGATGGAGACAACTTATACGTGGAAAAAAGGAAAGGAGGATGTGACCATAATGACGTTACGCAATCATGGTTATCCAACCGGATTTTCAGCAGTGGTCACTCCTTTTATATCGTTTATGATGAAGAAAGCAAACAAAAAAGATTTAGCTAAGATTAAAAAGATTCTCGAACTAAAATAAGTAAATCACATGACTGTGTATATGCACAGTTTTTTTTCTTGAGAATTATAAATTGTCAAACATAAAAATCATGTATAATGAAAGCGATATCAAACAAGTTACTCGTCTTAGGGGAGTGGGTTAGAATGACAGAACAGAGAAAATTGGACAGTAAAGAAACAGAAAAGGGAATTCACACGGATTTTATTCACTCGATGACTTATGGGGAATATCTGAGCCTTGATAAAATTTTATCCGGTCAGAACAGACTTTCTGGTCACCATGATGAAATGTTGTTTATCATTATCCACCAAGTATCTGAATTATGGATGAAACTCATCTTACACGAAACAAAGACAGCTATTTCTTCTATTGAAAATGGCAATCTTCATTCTGCTTTTAAAATGTTAGCACGTGTTTCAAAGATTCAATCTCAGATTATTGAATCTTGGGATGTACTTTCAACCTTAACGCCGGCAGAATACATGGAGTTCCGTGATAAACTAGGACAAGCTTCCGGATTTCAATCGTATCAATACCGTATGATTGAATTTGCTCTTGGATATAAAACTCCGCACATCTTAGAAATCTATAAAAAAGATGCAGACCTTCATGAACAACTCACAGCAGCTCTTCACACACCAAGTTTGTATGACGTATCAATTCAGGCGTTAGCAAAAGCAGGTCTTCACATTGATGAAGAAGTGCTTAACCGCGATGTGACGAAGCGCTATGAATATAACAGTTCAGTAGAAGCAGCGTGGCTTGAAGTGTACCGAAATGTTGAGAAGTACTGGGATCTCTATGAATTGGCCGAAAAGCTTGTAGATATTGAAGACTGGCTGCAGCAATGGCGATTCCGCCATATGAAGACCGTTGAACGCATCATCGGGTTTAAAGTGGGAACAGGCGGGTCTTCAGGCGTAAACTACCTAAAGAAAGTACTAGATCAGCGTTTCTTTCCAGAACTATGGGATTTGCGTACAAGTATATAAATTTTAAGGGAGGCTCATTACAGCCTTCCTTTTTGTTTACATAAAATAAAGAACCGGCTTAATACTAATGGAAGGATAAGGAGTTGAAAGTATGCCGGAACTGCCAGAAATGGAAACATACCGAGAATTTTTGCATCACAATCTATTGCATAAGCCCATAACGAACGTTGAAATTCATAGAGAAAAATCAATCAATCAACCGGTTCAAACCTTTAAAGATGCTGTTTTAGGAAAACATATCACCTCTGTAAAAAGAAGAGCGAAACACTTAATCTTCGAGTTGAGTACTGGGAATTATCTTTTACTTCATCTCATGCTTGGCGGCTTAATGTTTTTTGGGAACGCAAATAACAGTCCTGATCGAACGAAACAGATCATCCTCTCGTTTGGAGAATTGCAGCTCAATTTTATAGGATTGCGATTAGGGTATCTTCATTTATTAAAAAAGGAAGAATTAGATGAGAAACTCCAAGATTTAGGCCCGGAACCATTACAATTAACTTTCGGGCACTTTGAGAACCTTATTCAAACGAAGAAAGGATCTTTAAAACCTTTATTAGTTGATCAAAAGTTCATTTCCGGAATTGGAAACTGTTATTCGGACGAAATCTGTTTTCAGGCAAAACTAGATCCATTTCGAAAAGCAGGCGAATTGTCAGTAACAGAAATCAAACATCTATATGAATCAATTAAACCCGTTCTAACAAGAGCCATACAATACGGGGGGTATATGGATTTTCCGATGTATGAAGGAGACGTAAAGACAGGGGGGTATAACAGCAACACGCTCGTTTATGAAAGGGAAGGTGAAAATTGTAATCGTTGTGGTGCCGAGATTAAGAGAGCAGAAAGTAAGACGATCAAATCCTTTCATTGCCCAAACTGCCAAAAATAAAGAAAATCAAGACAGCATGTAACAGTTGCTGTCTTTTTTACATCCTCACAAGAGTGTTATTGAATTTTCTTTGTTTAGAATGATTCTTCCTTCAAACAATCATGTTGTCGAGAGTTTTAATCACTCTACTATTTCATTACGAACAAATATTCGTTAAAATAGGGATGAGGTGGTAGACATGTTTCGGAAAAAATCTATCCAGCAAGTCATGGATGTTTTACGTGAACCTGAAATATCAAAACAAATCGTGCACTGGAAGACGATCGAACCTAGAGAAGCGGTATCGGTTCCAATTCCAGATTCTTTGCATTCCAATATACAATCAGCTCTTCAAAAAAGAGGAATTTCTTCCCTATATATTCATCAGTTATCAGCGTATGAAGCAGCCCTTCGTAAAGAAAGCTTTGTAGCTGTAACACCAACTGCTTCTGGAAAAACGCTATGCTACAACTTACCAGTGCTGCAAGAAGTAGCAAACAATCCTGAATCTCGTGCCCTATATCTTTTTCCTACAAAAGCGCTCGCTCAAGATCAGAAATCCGAAATAAATGAACTGATCGATGAGATGGGACTTAATATTAAAAGCTATACGTATGATGGCGATACACCCGCAAATATCCGCCAAGTGGTAAGAAAAGCGGGGAACATCGTCATGACGAATCCTGATATGCTTCATGCTGCTGTTCTACCGCATCATACGAAATGGGTCTCTTTATTTGAGAACTTAAAATATGTCGTTGTAGATGAGCTGCATACATACCGAGGTGTGTTCGGAAGCCATGTCGCGAATGTAATCCGCCGTTTAAAACGCATCTGCAAGTTTTACGGAAGCAATCCAATCTTTATCTGCACCTCAGCAACGATTGCAAATCCAAAAGAGCTAGCAGAACAGCTTACAGGAAACCCGATGACACTGATCAATAACAATGGTGCCCCAGCTGGCCGTAAGCATTTTCTGTTTTATAATCCTCCAGTCGTGAACAAACCGCTTAACGTAAGGCGAAGTGCAACTTTAGAAGCCAGAAATCTCGCCAAACTATTTTTAGAAAATCACATACAAACGATCGTATTTGCGCGTAGCCGTGTAAGAGTTGAGATTCTGCTCACTTATTTACAAGAGCTCGTGAAAAAGGAGTTTGGAGTGAAGTCGATACAAGGCTACCGGGGAGGTTATCTGCCTAAGCAGAGGCGAGCGATTGAAAAAGGACTGCGAAACGGAGAGGTAATGGGAGTCGTATCGACAAATGCATTAGAACTCGGTGTCGATATCGGTCAGCTTCATGCGTGCATTTTGACTGGCTATCCAGGTTCGATTGCGAGTGCGTGGCAACAGGCTGGACGAGCAGGACGCCGTCAAGATGAAAGTGTGGTCATAATGGTAGCATCATCATCACCACTCGACCAGTATGTCATACAAAACCCGGATTACTTCTTTGAACGATCACCTGAATCAGCTAGAATGAACCCAGATAACTTAATTATCTTAGTCGATCATCTGAAATGTGCGGCATATGAACTGCCGTTTCAAGAAAACGATACATTCGGAAATCAAAAGGTTCAGGATGTTTTAGAATTTCTAGTGGATGAACAAGTCCTTCATAAGCGCGGAAAGCATTTTTATTGGATGAACGATTCGTTTCCTGCTCATAATATATCTCTTCGGTCAGCATCCCAGGAAAACGTCGTCATCATCGATCAGACGAATGTTGCTGATGTGAAAGTAATCGGTGAGATGGACCGCTTCAGTTCGATGACACTTCTTCATGAAGAAGCCATCTATCTGCATCAAGGCATACAATATCAAGTTGAGAAACTCGATTATGAAGAGAAAAAAGCTTTTGTTCGTGAAGTGGACGTAGACTATTTTACTGATGCAAATCTGGCTGTTTCATTAAATGTGCTGGAAGTGGACAAAGAAACGAAAAACGAGCAAAATGCTAAAGCATACGGAGATGTTATGGTTGTCGCAAAAGCAACAATCTTTAAAAAGATCAAATTTGAAACGCACGATAACATCGGTTCTGGACCCATTCATCTGCCAGAAGAAGAGCTTCATACTTCAGCAACGTGGTTGACGTTCCAAAATGAAGATTTGAGTGAAGAAAAGCTAGAAGCTGGTTTGCTTGGGATTGCCCACGTGCTGCGACATGTTGCACCATTATTTGTTATGTGTGATGCAAATGATTTACATGTTGTACCACAAGTAAAAGCCGTCCATAATCAGCTGCCGACAATCTTCATCTATGATCGTTATCCAGGCGGTATCGGACTGAGTGAAAAAGTGTATGGCTCTTGGGATACGGTACTCGATCAAGCACTTACCATGATCAAACGTTGTCCTTGCGAAAACGGCTGTCCGTCTTGCACAGGTACGCTAGAAGAAGGAAATAACAGCAAAGAACTTGCTGTGAAACTGATCTCTCAAATTAAAGGAGCAGCACATCATGTCGATTCAAAATAAACTGAAGCGGCTTAAAAAGCATATGGCTAATCCTGTCTCAGCACCCCCTATTCAAACAAAAGCACAACCTGATACGCAAAAGAATCCTAAAATTGATCATGCCGAATATTGGGAGAAGTTTGGCGCATCACCCTATTTTTTTGAAGATGATTATTGCATCATCCGAAAAGTGCAATATCCAATCGATCAAGTATGGGGTCGCTATCAATTTTCTGATGTGAAGAATGCAGTGGCACAATGGCAGGAGGTTAATGCCCATCATCCACTCAATGCGAAGGGTCTTGATGTCTCTGAGCTTTTGTTCTTTGATACAGAGACAACGGGTTTAAGCGGTGGCGCTGGTAATACGATCTTTATGCTTGGAATGAGCCAAATAAAAGAAGATCACGTATTGGTTCATCAGTTTTTCTTGCCTGGACCGGGATCAGAAGTGGCTCTTTATCATTATTTTTTGAATCATGTGAAAGAATTGCGAAACCTTGTAACCTATAACGGGAAATCGTTTGATTGGCCACAAGTAAAAACACGGCATACGCTAATTCGCGATTATGTTCCATCGTTACCAGAGTTTGGTCACTTCGATCTGTTACATGGTGCAAGAAGGCTTTGGAAAGAAACACTGCCCGCAGTGAAGCTTTCAGTTGTTGAAAAAGAAATACTAGGCGTAAATCGGATACATGACACTCCTGGATTTTTAGCTCCGATGCTTTATTTTCAATATTGCAACGAAGGAGATCCCTCGCTGCTTGAAGGGGTATTTCGGCATAATGAGTGGGATGTATTATCGTTAATCACACTCTTTACACACATGTCTGGCGTTGTGACGGGAAATTGTTTCCGGACAGAGAAGGAAACGTATGAAGCCGCACGATGGTTTGAATCGTTGAATGAAATAGAATGGGCTACAGCTCTTTACAATGAAGTGCTTCAAACGGGGACCTCTCATCCATTTCAATCAAAAAAATCACTTGCTGCTCTTTACAAAAAGCAAAATAAGATCGAAATTTCCGTTCGATACTGGCATGAACTGCTTCGTGAAAATGAGATGGATGAAGAGCCTGCAGTAGAGCTTTCTAAATATTATGAGCATGTACAAAAAGATTATGTAAAAGCGCTTCATTTTGCCGTTTCGGCATATAACGTCTGGAAAGGTAAAAAAAGATTAACAAAGAGGAAAGAAGACCAGGAAAAACGAGCTTTAGCAAAAAGAATCGAACGATTAGAACAACGTATCATCCAATATTCGTAAAAATTCGTCAAATTTATGAATTTGTTGAAAATATCTCTTCTCATTTACCCTTGTTTTTTGTAGAATAAGAGAGGACATGGAAATGTTCCTAAGAAAATAAATTTCCCCTCTTTTTATTCCCCGGGTAAGCGCAAAATACGCCATGAAACCTCATATTTCTACGTGGTTTTCGTCAATATTCTGTGTTGTTCGATTGTTTTCGCAAAATAACCCGAAAAGCAAAGAGGGAAATGATATATTTTATGCTATGGAGAGATGGTACGTGAAGCAGTGGATTGTCGTTCTATTTTTTGTTGTAGTTGGTTTAACGCTCATGATTGGCAATGAAATCAGTCACTCAACACAAAACTTTTAATGGAAAGCCCGGCTAAGGATGAAGCCGGGTGTTTTCATTAACAGGGGGTTACATTTAAAATGCTGCAAACGTTACTCATCAGCGGTTACAAAGCTCATGAGCTGGGTATCTTTAGTGATAAGCATGAAGGGGTATACTACATAAAAAAAGCACTTCGAAACAGAATCATTTCTTTACTAGACGAAGGGTTAGAATGGGTCATCATCAGCGGTCAGCCTGGTGTGGAAATGTGGGCAGCAGAAGTGGTGTTCGAGCTGCAGCTGGAGTACGCTGATCTGAAGCTTGCCGTTTTAACCCCGTTTTTAGAGCAAGAAGCTCGCTGGAAAGAAAATGTACAAGAAAAATATCATGAAATTTTAGCTGGAGCAGATTTTGTGGATTCTGTAAGCAGGAAGCCTTATGAGTCGCCTGGACAGCTGCGTGTGAAGAATCAGTTTCTTGTGCAGAAAAGTGACGCTATACTGCTCTTATACGACGAAGAAAAGGATGGTTCGCCGAAGTATTATCTCGATGCGGCCAAACAAAAGCAGGAAATGGACAATTCGTACGAAATATTCTATATTACTCCTTATGACTTAGATGTTCTCGTACAAGAAGAACAATATAATCGAAATATGAATAAGTAAGAGTAAAGTAGAAAGAAATTGACATTTAGGTCATGTAATGAAAAAATAATTTTAGAATCTTTGTGTGAGGTGATTCACATGAGTGAACAACGTTTTCATTTAACGGCGAAAGAAATATTAGAAAAAGACTTTAAACAAGGCTTCCGTGGCTATGATCAAGACGAAGTAGACAAATTCTTAGATCTTATCATTAAGGATTACGAAAACTTCCAAAAAGAATACGATGCAGTTGTCCAAGAAAACAATCGACTGCGCAGAGAAGCTCAGAATTCTTCTGATCATCAGCAGACACGAAGAATGCCCGCAGTAACTTCAAGCACGACGAACTCCGATATCCTTCAGCGTTTGTCTAACTTGGAAAAACATGTTTTTGGCAGCAAATTATACGATTGATTCCAGTTTTTATCCATTTGTTTTTATGAGTTTTGCATGCTATAATGAATCTTGCTTTTAAAAAACTTAAATCAATAACGTTCGGGTAATCGCTGGACCTTTTAGGTTTAGAGGAAAGTCCATGCTCGCACGGATCTGAGATGACCGTAATGATCGTGCCTGGCCAAAAAATAAGCCAGGGTATCTTGGTTTGCTCTATTGAGCTTACTGGGTTAACGGCAGGGAACGCACCTAAGTCCTTTGGATATGGTGTTAATACTTTGAAAGTGCCACAGTGACGTAGTCCCAATGGAAACAGAGGGAGTGGAACGAGGTAAACCCCACGAGCGAGAAACCCAAATTATGGTAGGGGAGTTTCCCACTTCGGAATTGAACGAATGGGAGAACAAAAAGCTAAGGCTTTTTGTAGATAGATGATTACCACCGGTGTACGAGGCGAATAGCCGCATGCAGTACTAAGGAACAGAACATGGCTTACAGAACGTTATTGGTACCTAAATTAAAGCTGAATGAGGGCCCCGTTTACCGGGGCTTTTTCTATTTTACATAAAAAAGAGACTGAGTTTAAGGGTATACTGTTAACAATACTACATGCAAGAAGAGTAAGGAGTTTTATAATATGGCACAATTACGTCTGCTCGCGACAGCTGCTATGGGACTAGAGGCCCTTGTAGCGAATGAAGTGCGTGCATTAGGTTTTGAGAACGTAAAAGTAGAAAACGGAAAAGTGTATTTTGATGGTGATGAGAAAACGCTTGTAAAAGCTAACCTATGGCTGCGTACAGCTGACCGCGTTAAGCTTGTAGTAGGTGAATTTAGAGCAGAAACGTTTGATGAATTGTTTGAAAAAACAAAAGCACTGCCTTGGGCTGATTTTATCCCTGAGGACGGAGAATTCCCTGTAATCGGCAGATCGGTGAAATCAAAGCTTTTCTCCGTATCTGACTGTCAGGCGATCGTAAAGAAAGCAGTAGTCGACAACTTAAAAACGGCATACAACCGTAAAACATGGTTTCCTGAAGACGGGGCATTGTATCGAATTGAAGTTGCGATCCATAAAGATATTGCAACATTAACGCTTGATACGAGTGGGACAGGTCTTCATAAACGCGGTTACCGTGAACTTCACAGTGGGGCACCGATTAAAGAGACAATGGCAGCAGCGCTTATCATGCTGACGAACTGGACACCAGATAAACCATTTGCTGACCCGTTCTGTGGATCAGGGACACTTCCGATTGAAGCGGCGATGATCGGGCAAAACATCGCACCAGGTCTAAACCGTGAATTTGCTTCTGAAAACTGGAACTGGATTGACAAAAAAGTGTGGTACGAAGCCGTTAGTGAAGCGCAAGATGTCGCAAAGTATGACCTTCCTCTTGATATTCAAGGCTCTGATATCGACCATAAGATGGTTGAACTATCTAAGAACAATGCGAACGAAGCTGGTTTCGAAGGTTTTATCACGTTTAAACAGATGCAAGTTCGTGATTTCACAACAAGAAAAGATTACGGCTGTCTTGTAACGAATCCACCATATGGAGAACGACTCGGGGAAAGAGAAGAAGTAGCACAGTTATATCGTGATCTAGGTCATGCGATGAAACCCTATGATACGTGGAGTGTTTATGTGATTACTTCAAATGAACAGTTTGAGGAGTATTACGGCAGATCAGCAACTAAAAAACGTAAACTGTACAACGGTGATTTAAAGACAGACTATTACCAATACTTCGGGAAGCGTCCACCTAGACAGCAGCAATCGTAAAGTTGACGAATAAATAGGCGGTGCTGGTGATAAGTATTTATGTCGTACGGTGTCGCAGAATGCAGACTCGTGGATAAAAGGCTAAAATTCGTGGATTAAGAGGCAAAACTCGTGGATTGAGATGCGGAATTTGTGGATTGTAGGGCATAACTTGTGGATTGAGTGGCAGAATTGATGGAAATGAAGCGGAAATTCATAATAAATTACAGGCTGGCTCACCCAGAGCTCGCCTTTTTTTAATGTTCACTCATATAATTTCACGTACCGTACATGTTTTCTTCATTTATTATCAACTACCCACGAAATAAGGTGTCAAAATGCGATAAAAGAATCAGTTTATTATACATAACAACCTGTACATACTATGCCTAACTACTAAACAAAGGCAGGTTAGACTAATGTACACACAATACAGCCATTTAGATAGCATCAAAAAGGCATTTCACAACCTTCAACCACACTTAGCAGATCATCATAAAGAAGAAATACAAAATGTGCTTCATCAATCAATTGGGCACGTAAACAGTATTGATCCATCCTTTGCGACATATGCTGAAATGTTTAAGGAAGATTTTTAGAAAAAATAAAATCGACCAGCAGGACTTTTTTATTGCGTCACGAATTCTTATAACGGTATGTTTTATATATGAAACCGTGAAAGGATGGAAAGTTAAATGACGCAAACTAAATTAACTGTTGAAAAAGAATTCTTAGTTTATGTAAAAAAAATGGTGCATGTAAACGAAGCGATCGGGCTAATGTATTGGGATCTTCGTACCGGAGCTCCTAAAAAAGGGGTAGAACAACGCTCTGAAGTAATCGGAACATTATCTTCCGATGTATTCGCAATGTCTACATCTGAGGAAATGAAAAATTATATTGAAGAACTATCAAAACCAGAAGTTCAGGATTCGTTGTCTGACGTTACGAAAAAGACGTTAGAAGAAGTGAAAAAGGATTATGAGCGAAATGCCAAGATTCCTCCAGCTGAATTTAAAGAATATGTGATCTTACAATCAAAGGCTGAAACCGTTTGGGAAGAAGCGAAGAACGCATCTGATTTCTCCCTATTCCAGCCTTACTTAGAAAAGCTTGTTGAATTCAACAAGAAATTTATTGAGTATTGGGGCTATGAAGGCAATAAGTACAACACGCTTTTAGATATGTATGAGCCAGGCGTAACGGTTGAGATCTTAGATGAGACATTCTCTAAGCTGCGTGACCGTATCGTCCCTCTTCTTCAAAAAGTGACTGAAGCAGGTCAGCCTGATACGAAGTTCTTGTTTGACCATTTCCCAAAAGATAAGCAAAAAGAATTCAGTCTGCATGTTTTAAAAGACATGGGCTATGACTTCGATTCTGGCCGTCTAGATGAAACGGTTCATCCGTTTGCGATCGGTTTGAACCCTGGGGATGTACGTGTTACAACAAAATATATGGAGAATGACTTCCGTACAGCTGTATTCGGAACGATCCACGAGGGCGGACACGCGCTTTATGAGCAAAATATTTCTGAAGAGCTTGTTGGAACACCTCTTGCAACGGGTACTTCGATGGGGATACATGAGTCTCAATCTCTGTTCTGGGAAAACTTTGTAGGCCGTCACTTTGGTTTCTGGAAGAATCATTATGCTATGTTAAAGAACGTTTCTGGTGCACAGTTTAACGGAGTAGAACTTGAAGATTTCTACCGTTCCATTAATGTGGTTGAGCCATCACTCATTCGTATTGAAGCAGATGAGATGACATATCCGCTTCACGTTATCGTTCGTTATGAAATTGAAAAAGGTTTGTTCAACGATGAGATTGAAGTGAAGGATCTTCCACGTATTTGGAACGAAAAAATGCAAGAATATATTGGTGTAACTCCGAAAAATGATGCTGAAGGTGTGCTTCAAGATGTTCACTGGTCAGGCGGAAGCTTCGGTTACTTCCCGTCTTACGCTTTAGGCTACATTTATGCGGCACAGCTGAAAAATGCTATGCTGAACGACATTCCTGACTTCGATGCACTTGTAGAGTCTGGTAATCTTCTGCCGATCAAAGAATGGTTAACGAAAAATGTGCATCAGTACGGTAAGATGAAGAAGCCGATTGAAATTCTAAAAGATGTAACAGGAGAAGGATTGAATCCAGATCACCTGATCGCTTATTTTGAGAAAAAGTATAGCGATATTTACCGCTTAAACGGATAATCTTCCATAAGCCGGCGGCTCTCGAAACGCATTCGAGAATGCCGGCTTTTTCATGAAAATGTTTCATTTGTATGAATTTTGTCTAAAACTATATAAAAAGATATTAGGAGGAAGAAAAGATGGGAGCTGCAACGACACAAGATATCCAGAACTTATTAAAGTTAAGAAAGCGTATTGCTGTTGTCGGTCTATCCGATCAGCCGTTTCGTACTTCCTATATGGTCTCAGAATACATGCAGAATGCAGGTTATGAGATTATTCCCGTGAATCCTAATGTCACTGAGGTTTTAGGGCAAAAAGCATATGCTTCCCTTGAGGATGTTGAAGGACATGTTGATATCGTCAACGTGTTCAGACGCAGTGAATTTCTCCCAGAAGTTGCCCAATCAGCAGTTAAAATTAAAGCAGGTTTTTTCTGGGCACAGCTTGGTTTATACAGCGCAGAAGCAGAAGAGATTTTGCAAAGTGCGACGATTCCTTATATTATGGATAAGTGCATTAAAGTGGAACATGCTATGATACGGTAGTAATGAACCACCCGCAATCAAACGGGTGGTTTTCCCATGCTTAACTACATTGTCACTTTTTTTATAAGCAATATTCTTTTTTACGCTAAAGGTTTTCGGTCGATATACCGAGAAATAAGAGGAGAATATACAGACAACAGTAGTATAGAAACAAACGTTCTGCTATTATAGTAGTACTGCAGCAACGTGAAAGGAGCAACACATTTTGGCAAGTAAGAAGTCATTTATGGAATATAACGATGATGCCATACAGGTGCTTGAAGGTTTAGAAGCCGTTCGTAAGCGTCCTGGTATGTATATTGGAAGTACGGATGCCAGAGGTTTGCATCACCTCGTTTATGAAATTGTAGATAACGCCGTTGATGAAGCTTTAGGCGGATTCGGTGATTACATACATGTGAAAATTCACAAAGATAATAGTGTGTCAGTATCCGACGATGGCCGGGGCATGCCAACTGGGATGCATAAGCTCGGAAAACCAACTCCTGAGATCATTTTCACCGTCCTCCACGCTGGAGGTAAATTCGGACAAGGTGGATATAAGACATCTGGAGGACTTCACGGTGTAGGTGCTTCAGTTGTTAATGCGCTATCAGAATGGCTTGAAGTAACAATCCATCGTGATGGAAAAACCTATCGTCAGCGTTTTGAGAATGGCGGTAAGCCCGTTACAACATTAGAAGTGATCGGAAACACACGTAAATCTGGAACGACCGTCCATTTCAAACCAGATCATTCGATGTTTTCTACGATCAACTATAACTATGAAACGTTAAGCGAGCGTCTTAGAGAAGCAGCTTTCTTGTTAAAAGGCATTAAAATTGTGCTGGAAGATGCCCGTAACGGTGAAAAAGATGAGTTTCAGTTTGATACAGGTCTAGAAGCCTTCGTAAAATATTTAAACGAAGATAAAGATTCCCTACACTCTGTCGTAAGTTTTGAAGGAACACAAAACGAGATTGAAGTTGATTTTGCGTTTCAATACAACGATGGATATGCTGAAAACGTATTGTCCTTCGTAAACAATGTTCGAACAAAAGACGGCGGAACGCATGAATCTGGTGCGAAAACCGCGATTACAAGAAGCATAAACGAATATGCCCGTAAAACGAACATGTTGAAAGAGAAAGATAAGAACCTGGATGGGTCCGATATCCGTGAAGGGTTAACAGCGGTAGTTTCCGTACGCATTCCTGAAGAATTTCTTCAGTTTGAAGGGCAAACGAAGAGTAAACTAGGTACGAGTGAAGCACGATCTAGCGTTGATGCGGTCGTAGCTGGGAAACTCGCTTATTTTCTTGAGGAAAATCCTGCAATTAGTGAAATGCTCATCCGTAAAAGTATTAAAGCCGCTCAAGCTCGTGAAGCAGCTCGTAAGGCTCGTGAAGATGCGCGTAACGGAAAGAAGAACAAGCGTAAAGATTCAATGCTGAGTGGTAAGTTAACCCCAGCTACATCAAAGAATCCTGAGCGTAACGAATTGTACCTAGTAGAGGGTGACTCTGCAGGAGGTTCTGCTAAGCAAGGACGAGACCGTAAATTCCAGGCGATTTTGCCGCTTCGTGGTAAAGTAATCAACACGGAAAAGGCAAAACTTGCAGATATTTTTAAAAACGAAGAAATCAACACAATCATCCATGCGATCGGCGCTGGAGTAGGCTCTGATTTTACACTGAAAGATGTGAACTACGATAAAATTGTCATTATGACTGATGCGGATACAGATGGTGCGCACATTCAGGTTCTTCTTTTAACGTTCTTCTATCGTTATATGAAGCCGCTTATTGAAGAAGGAAAAGTGTTTATTGCTCTTCCTCCTCTATACAAAGTGAGCAAAGGAACAGGAAAGAAAGAAGTCATCGAATATGCATGGGATGAAGATGAGTTAAAAGAAGCTCAGAAAAAGATCGGAAAAGGCTACATTATTCAGCGTTACAAAGGTCTTGGTGAGATGAACGCCGACCAGCTATGGGAAACAACGATGGATCCTGACACACGTACGCTGATCCGTGTACGTATAGATGATGCAGCCCGTGCCGAAAAACGTGTCTCTGTCTTGATGGGAGATAAAGTTGAACCACGCCGTAAGTGGATAGAAGAACATGTGGCGTTTGGCATAAATGAAGAAACAAACATACTAGATAACGAGAACTTGTCAGCATTCTGAGGAGGTTTAAAGATTGTCACTGCTTGAGAAATTTAGAGAGCTGCCGTTAGAAGACGTAATCGGCGACCGCTTCGGAAGATACAGCAAATACATCATTCAGGAGCGTGCATTACCTGATGCAAGAGACGGCCTGAAACCCGTTCAGCGCCGTATTTTATACGCAATGTTCGCAGAAGGAAACACGAACGACAAACCATACCGAAAATCGGCTAAGACGGTCGGTAACGTAATCGGTAACTATCACCCGCATGGTGATTCTTCCGTTTATGAAGCGATGGTCCGTATGAGTCAAGACTGGAAAGTAAGAAACGTCCTGATCCAAATGCACGGTAACAACGGTAGCATCGACGGCGATCCAGCAGCAGCCATGCGTTACACAGAAGCACGGCTTTCTGCGATCGCGTCTGAACTATTGCGTGATATCGATAAAGAAACTGTAGAGTTCGCACCGAACTTTGATGATACAACAGAAGAACCAATAGTGTTGCCAAGCCGTTACCCGAACCTGCTCGTAAATGGTTCGACCGGTATCTCTGCTGGTTATGCAACTGATATTCCACCACATCATCTAGGTGAAGTCATCGATGCCGTTACGATGCAAATCGATCATCCTGATGTTTCACTTGATGAATTAATGACGGTTATTAAAGGACCTGATTTCCCGACAGGCGGAATCGTTCAAGGACTCGACGGAATTAAAAAAGCATTTGAATCAGGAAAAGGCCGCTTTGTGATCCGTGCAAAAACGGAGATTGAAAGCTTAAAGGGCGGGCGCCAACAGATTGTTATTACTGAAGTACCTTTTGAAGTGAACAAAGCGAACCTCGTTAAACGTATGGACGAGCTGCGTTTAGATAAAAAGGTAGATGGTATTGCCGAGATCCGTGATGAGACGGACCGTACAGGGTTACGAATCGTAATCGAGCTTCGAAAAGACGGTAACGCAGAAGGGATTTTAAACTTCTTCTTCAAAAATACCGATCTTCAAGTCTCATATAACTACAACATGGTCGCCATTCATAACAAAACACCAAAGCTGATGGGTTTAAAAGCGATTCTTCATTCTTATATTCAGCATCAAAAAGAAGTAGTCACACGCCGTACTACTTATGATTTGAGAAAAGCAGAAGAACGCTCACACATCGTTGAAGGCTTGATCAAAGCCATTTCAATTTTAGACGAAGTGATTGAAACCATCCGAGCTTCAAAAGATAAGCGAAACGCAAAAGACAACATTATCGAAAAGTTTCAGTTTACAGAACCACAAGCTGAAGCGATTGTTACGTTGCAGCTTTATCGTTTAACAAATACCGATATCACGACGCTTCAATCTGAAGCAGAAGAATTGGCTAAAAAAATTGCGTATTTACGTTCGATTTTAGACAGTGAGAAGAAACTGTATAACGTGATTAAAAAAGAGCTGTCTGAGGTAAAGAAAAAATATGCAGATCCTCGCCGTACGGTAATTGAAGCGGAGATTGAAGAGATTAAAATCGACATGGAAGTGATGATTCCTTCTGAAGATGTGATGGTGACGGTTACGGAAGATGGCTATGTTAAACGTTCAAGCGTTCGTTCTTACAGCGCCTCAAACGGTGAACCACCAGGCATGAAGGATACGGATTCACTGCTCATGGCATTACAGCTGAACACGACAGAGACACTTCTTATGTTCACGAACAAAGGAAACTACATCTATCTCCCAGTTTATGAGATGCCTGAGATCCGCTGGAAGGACATGGGGCAGCATTTAGCAAGTCTTGTTGGACTCGATAAGGATGAGAAGCTGATCAAAGCGTACCCAATTAAAGAATTCGCGGAGGATCAATACCTCATCTTCTTTACAAAACAAGGTATGGCTAAGAAAACAGAACTTAAGGCTTACAAGGCAACGCGCTACAACCGTCCATTGATGGCAGTTAAGCTAAAGGCGGAAGATGAAGTAGTAGATGTATCGTTAACAAATGGAAAACAAGATGTCTTTATTACCACTCATTTTGGGTTGGGATTATGGTTTGCAGAAGAAGAGATCTCTATCGTTGGTCAAAGAGCGTCTGGCGTTAAAGGAATCAATTTAAAAGATGGTGACCAAGTGGTAAGCGGATTTGCGCTTCCAGAAGATCCGGAAAAAGCGCAAGTGATTATCGCCACCCAGCGCGGTGCATTGAAAAAGATGAAGGTTTCGGAGTTTGATAAAACATCACGCGCAAAACGAGGACTTGTGATGGTAAGAGAACTAAAATCAAACCCACATCGAATCGTCGGTATGAAGCTAGTTTCAGAAGATGAAACACAATTTGTGCTAGAGACGAAATCCGGTAAAGAAGAAACCATTTCAGCTTTAAACTATAAACCAGCCGATCGATACAACAACGGTTCGTTTGTTGTGGATACTGCTGAGACAGGCCCAATCACACGAATTAAGTTGTTGGTTTCAACCGAACAAACAAAAGAGTAGCGTATGCTGCTCTTTTTCTTCTTTTTACAGATAAGGTGTTATAGACAAAAGGGGTGTACTGAGGGTCTGAATGAGACGGGTGGACTCAGTTCTATTGGTTGTGGACACGAGTATTCATAATCACGGAAAAACAGTGATTATACCGAAAAAAAAGCTTTGTATCACGGGAAAAAAAGGTAAAATCACGGAAAAAAAGGTACTTATCAAGGAAAAGTTTTATGGCCGTTGAACAATGTCTGTTTCATACGGACATTGTGCATCCGAGTATACTTTTCAATTAAGCCAAACCACAATAGAATACATTACAACAAGAGAGAAATGAGAGATACATAACATGAAGAGCAACACACATCTGATTGGAGGAGTGGCAGCAGGTGCGATTTATAAGATTGTAACGGATCTGCCGCCTGACTCCCTTCAACATGAGCTGACCTTTTTGGGAGCAGCTGTTCTGGGAAGTTTGCTGCCAGACCTTTGTCATCCGGGTTCATATTTAGGCAAGAAGACTAGCTTTCTATCAAAAACGATTTCAAAGACGTTCGGACACCGGACCATTACGCACAGCTGGATCATGATTCTTGTATTGATGATGCTGCCCCAATGGATCGACTGGCGGTATGAAGATAGCGTAAGCACGGGCCTTGTCGTTGGAGTGATCTCGCATTTGATACTGGATGCCGCGACTTCAAGAGGGATTCAGCTTCTCTACCCGCTGCCTATTCGGTTTCGTTTTCCGCTATATACCAAAACAGGATCAAAAACAGAAACAAATATCGCATCCATTATTAGTTTGCTAGCTGCAGTTCTTATGGTTCATCTGTATATCATCCCTCTGTTTTAAGACGTGAACGTAAAAAAAGGGTTTAATTTACTCACTCAATGGTAATACAACAATTGTATACACAAAAATGAGGAGTGGTTAAATAATGGCTAGAATTGCGACAGTATTAGCAAATATGTTTGAAGATGTAGAATACACGGAACCAGCAAAAGCGTTTCGAGAGGCTGGCCATGAGGTAACCGTAATCGGCTCTGAAAAAGGAGCAACACTTGAAGGGAAGCAAAAAGAAGCGCAAGTGACAACAAATGCTGCCATTTCAGAAGTTTCACCCAATGACTTTGACGCTCTATTTATTCCAGGTGGGTTTTCACCGGATATTTTAAGAGGTGATGATCAGTTCGTTCAGTTCACAAAACATTTTGCAGATGAAGGCAAACCGGTGCTCGCGATCTGTCATGGGCCACAGCTTTTAATTTCTGCTGAAGTGTTAAATGGCAGAGATATCACAGGATACAAATCCATTCATGTTGACCTAAAAAATGCAGGAGCAACAGTGAAGGATGAAGAAGTGGTGGTATGTGGCGGAAATCTTGTGACTAGCCGTCAACCTGAAGATATACCAGCGTTTATTAGAGAGTCACTAAAAGTACTTTAACTGTAATAAATGAGCACAAAAAACCGCTTAGGAGTTTTCTAGGCGGTTGTTCTATGAAATGAAACTTATGGTAAATGAGTTCGTACAATGATGTATGAAAATATAGAATGGATGGACTGACATGGAATCAAGAGAGCATTTGCTGAATGAACTAAAAGAAATTGAGAAGTGGGAAAAGGATCAAAAAGGTCTCTGGTTTTGGGAGCGTATCACACGCTTGCCATTTAAACTACTCGATAAAGTGACTCCAAAATTTATTCAAAATAAAATAGGTACACTTCTTGATGAAATTGGTGGCTATATTCAAAATGGAGGGCAATATCTATCAAACGAGAAATCCGTTTTTCAGTTTTTTGAAAAGAAAACAGGACGTGTGATACACGAGTTAACAGATCTTCAAGACGTTCCGCTTGAGGAGATGAAGAAAGTTTCATTAGCATTAGCAGACAAAAGAAAAAGTGCAGCAACTCTTCAAGGGGCAAGTACAGGTATTGGTGGCATCTTCACACTTGCCATAGATATACCCGCTATCTTAGCAATTTCTTTAAAAACACTTCAGGAAATCGCGATTATTCACGGATACGATCCAAAAGATAAACAAGAAAGAGTATATATTTTAAAGTGTTTGCAATTCTCCACATCAGATTATGTAGGAAAAGAAGCGATTCTTAATGAACTTGCTGCGATAAATGATGACGAAATAAAGTCGCGAGAAGTCATTTCTCAAATTCAAGGCTGGAGAGAAGTAACGTTAACGTTTACTGAATCATTCGGATGGAAAAAGCTGTTTCAGATGGTTCCAGTGGCTGGAATCATTTTCGGAGCATTTGCAAACCGATCGATGATTAATGATCTTGCTGAAACGGGAAAGATGCTTTATCAGAAAAGAAGGATTGTGGAGAGATTGGAGAGTGTTTCAGATTCTACTAGTAATTAATTCAAAAGCATAATATGATTTGGGAAAGAGAGAACTACCTTTACAGGGTAGAGGTCGGGGGTTCGAACCCCTCTCGGGTCACCATAACAGAGTATCCAAACCCCTTAATAATAGGTTTTTTTTTTTGTAGTACACACCATATTAGAAATCAATAATACAGATTGATTGGGGACAAATTGGGGACAATTTTTCAATAAAACCCAATTTATAGCTAAAAAAAGAGGAAATTGTTACCTTTTACTGAAAAGGAAAAGGTAGGAGGTATTAAGATGAATATTGATACAAGATATTTAATTAGATGGGGAATACCAGGTTGGATTTTTATGATTTTCAGTTCGATTTATTTTATAGTCCGTGACTTTAAAATGTTTTTGGAACTTTTTCCTGCAGGGGGAACGAGTATAGTGGCAATTGGGGCTGTTTTAACAGTATTGGGTATACCAATTGGTTATTTATTTAATCAAATACACCACACTATAACATTTGTTATTATTCAAATATTTCGATGGGATAGGTATTTTAAATTCGAATCTCAATTTGAAAATTACATGTTTTCACTTAAGGAAGGTAGCGAAGGATCTCGTGATAAAGTTCATGAAAGATATAGATATTTGTTATCAAGAATACATGAAATAGGGTCAATTTGTATTGCAATAATTTCATCAGAATTATTGGTTATTATATGGGATTTATATTTTGTAACTGAAAGTAACATGTTTGTAGTGCTTTACCATATAACTGTTATTTTAATTCTTGTAATAATGTGGATTGACAGATGGTATTATAAACGGAACATTGAAGTTTTTATAAATTTTCATTGTGAAAAGGCTGGTATAAAAAAATTTTATAGGAGTTAATTTAGAAGCATTCTTTCGAGAGTGCTTTATTTATGTTCCTGAAGAGGGAATGATAAGTTATATTTCTTGTAAAAGTTAAAACTTTTATGTTTTTTTTTGTACAAATGCCTTCATCTTTAAAGCCCCAATAGATAAAGGGTTTTTTATTTTCTGTACCATTTTTGTACAAGTTTGAAGTTGTGTGCAAGTAAAACAGTTCTCAAGCAGGAAATAAGACTAAAATAAGGAAATTATATACAAAAGAATTAAAGGAGGAATTGTAATGGAGTTTAAACAAGTACTCGAGAAACTTTCTTTGCAGCTGATTGAAAGGAAATCTCACATTATCAATGAAGAATCTACGAAACAAGCTTTAATAATTCCGTTTATACAAACACTGGGCTATGATGTTTTTAATCCACTTGAAGTCGAGCCCGAATATGTATCTGATTTTGGGATAAAAAAAGGTGAAAAAGTTGATTATGCAATAAAAAAAGATAGAAAACCAATTATTTTCGTTGAAGCTAAATCAGTTAATGAAAAATTACATAAACATAGTTCTCAAATTTACAGATATTTTAATGCAACACCTGAAGTTAGATTTTCAATTCTAACAAATGGAACAGAATATAAACTTTTTACGGATCTAAAAAGGGACAACATTATGGATGATGAACCTTTTTATCAATTTAATATAGAATCGTTAACAAATTTAGATATAGAAGTAATTGAGCATTTCACAAAGGAAGATTTTGATATTGATGAAAATATTAAATTCTCACAAGAACTTGTTTACACAAACAATATAAATTCTACTCTAAAAGAACTGTTTAAGAATCCGTCGGATGATTTTGTAAGATTTCTTATTAAAGATTTAAATAACCAAAGGGTTACATCAATAGTGGTCGAAAAATTTAGACCAATAATTAAAAAAGCTATAAATCATACTTTGTTAGAAATTATAGGAGAAGGTTTATCTTTTACAAATATTAAAGCAGATCATCCACAAGAGGATATTTTAGTTTCAGATCAAACTTCTATTGATGAAGATGACATGTTTAAAGATGAAGATAAAACGAAACCTGGGGTTGTAACTACGGAAGAAGAACTAAGAGCATTTTCAATAATAAAAGAAACTTTAGAAGTAAGCGGTAGAGAGGTGGATAATCTAAAATACAAAGATAATTCTAGTTATTTCAATATCATGAATAGGGTTATTACTAAATGGTTTATTCGTTTCTTCTCAGATACATCTAATAAGATCATTGTAACTCGACTTGATACACAAAAAGTTGAACAATTATGTCCAAATTTCAGAATTGATGAAGCACCAAAAGGTCTTGGTGGCAGTCGTATATATATGAACTCCGTAGAAGACCTTTTAGAAATGAAAAGCCTTATCATAGCTTGTTATGATGAGGTAAAGGAAGAAAGCAAAATAACAACTTAGGTTCTTAATTTAGGTGAATAAATTTTAAAAAAGGGCTGATCTAAACAGCTCTTTTTAATTACGCAATTTTCTACCGTTTTATGGTAATGTATAAACAGTGAAATTTTCACTTAAATATTGGAGGGAGAATCTATGGATCTTTTAAAATCTATTATTACGAACGCTGCCTTCTTAGCTGTGTTCACTTTAATTGTAACGTATCTGTTTAATCGTGGATTACAAAAACAAAAAAGCCAGTTTGACGATCAACTACAAAAGCAAAAAGGGGAAATCGATAAAGAAATAGAAATACTGAAAAATGTTCTTCAATTAGAATTGTCAAATGAACAAGAGAAGTTAAATCAAAAAAGAAATGTTTATATTAACTTAATTAATACAATGGCAGTTTTTATTGGTATGAGAATACCTGAAAATAAACGAATTGAATACCAGGAAAATTTCCTAAAAGCATATGATGTTGCTTGGTTGTGGGCTAGTGATGATGTGTTGCAAGCATTGTCTAGATATTTGCAATATAAAATTGAAATTAACCATTTAGTTGGTCAAAAATTACCTATTGAAGAAGTAAACAGAGTGTATTCATTAGAAAAAGAATATTTTTCAGAATGCGTTCTCGCTATAAGAAAGGATATAGGATTTAAAGATACAATCCTTAATAAAGACCATTATAAATTCATTATTTTTTAGTTCTATTATCTAACATTATGTAATTTCATCAACTAAAGGTTGAGTTTATGGAAAAAACTTAGTTATTAATATTTTTATATAAAAAAACACACTATGCTTTTTTTGAGGCTATGTGTGGTTGGAAAAGGTTATTTAATTTATCTACTGCTTCTTCATCTGTTTTCCTTACATAATGTCCGTTACTTTTTTTTAAGGTGTTTTTTTATTACATTATAAAAATATATCATAGTAAAATATTCCTAAAAGGGTGGGATATTATATGTTTTCGAAATTATTGCCTTATTTTAAAGAAGCTACAGTTGAAATACAAAAACTTTATATAAAGTCTCTTGCGAGAAAGGAATTTAAAAGATATATAGATAATTGGAGTTATCAATCCTCTAATTATAAGTATCTAACTGACATAAAGAATGACATGGTTATTAATCGGTATGATTTAGAAATTTTGAACTATGAAAAAAAATACGAACAAATAGGTGAAAAAGTCCAAAAAATACAATCTATTATTAATGGTGTTTTGCCAGAAATAAGTGTAAGTATTAAATTGAGGTCTAATGAAATTTGTTATTATTGTGAAAAGGTGTCTTGTTTAGATAGTAGGTTTAAAGAAGATCATGATATGAAACCATAACATATCACATGAAAAACATTATTAAGTATGAATCTGGAGATAGTTATGTGCTTTTTAGAAAGGAAAATGAAAAAAGACCAAGAAGCTTTAACTTTTTTAAAAAGGAAAACAATGATTATGATTTAGTTGTGCTTAAGTCGATTCTTTACATTTTATTTAAGAAGAAATAATAGATAGGTTCCAATAAGGAGTTGAAACTTTTCTGTAATTCTTGTATAAAGCACCTTAACCATTACAGCCTCAATGGATACAGCGTTTTAACATTCTTGTATCATTTCTGTATATAATGGTAGTTTTTTTGTATTTATAGGTGAGTTTTTTGTATATGAACAAAAAAAGACCACACTTTAACAGCAGAGGAATTGTATAGAGGTTTGCAGACAGTTTTAGAAAGTGAAGCAGAAAAGATTTATAACCAACGTTCAAATGCCGAAATGATTGAAGCAGGTAAAATACAGGGAGCAATTCGTGACCTAGCTAACAAAAACAATATTAGAAGGTAATACATGCAGGAGATAACGATTCTATGAAAGTTATCTCCTTCTTTCTAGGTAATGGTACAAGTAAATGCACATAAACGAGAAGTAGGTGAAAGATAATGAAAGCCTTAGAGGGAAAAAAAGGTAAAAAACAAGAATTGGCGATTATTGCACTTTTAACCGAACCCACCATAAAACAAGCTGCTGAAAAAGTAGGCATTGGTGAAACGACTATTTACAGATGGTTACAAACAGATAGTTTCCAACAATTGTTTAGAAGTGCTAAAAATCAGGCTGTGTCACAGGCTACCGCACGTTTACAGCAATCCTCTACATTAGCGGTGGAAACGTTAAACGAGGTAATGAGGGAAAAAAGAGCCCCTGCTATGGCTAGGGTAACCGCTGCAAAAACGGTATTAGAGTTCTGTTACAAAGCATACGAAATTGATGAAATAAAAGACCGCCTGGACAAATTAGAAGAAGTAGCGGAGGGGACAGGATGATAAAAAAACGAATTGCAAAACTAGAAAAAAAGTTGATCGGTTCTAAATGGCTACCTGTGTTAATTCTTGAATCAGAGGAAGATATAGAAGATTATAGTCATTTAACTTGGAAAAGATACGGTAATTATTATTGATAACGTACCCCTGGAGGATGAGCCATGTCAATCCGAAACAGAATAAAACGCCTTGAAAA
The DNA here is from genome assembly GCF_001619875.1 of Fictibacillus phosphorivorans. Taxonomy (GTDB): domain Bacteria; phylum Bacillota; class Bacilli; order Bacillales; family Fictibacillaceae; genus Fictibacillus; species Fictibacillus phosphorivorans_B. The sequence goes on along the minus strand of NZ_LRFC01000023.1, from coordinate 455,336 downwards.
AGTTCATAGACTTTCAAAGAATACAGACCATTTATTAATAATTATGGACTATGGAGAAGATAACATAAGGGAACAAGATCTAGGGGAGAGCCTAGAAGAGTATATGTATTATCTTGATAATGAAGGAATTGAATATGTACAAATAAAAGCATAGAAGGATATTAAACAGGACACATTAGAGGCACTTAGCCTATTTGTGTTCTTTTTTATTCAATAACCAATAAATAGATACAAAAAACTAACCTAATATACAAAAAACTCATGCTCTATACAAGAATGATACAAGAATCTAAAAACGTCAAAACCCTTGGTACATAAGGCTTAAAGATACTTTAAATTACAAAAAAGTATTGAGTTGGCTGTAAATTTCTAAATACTTTTATTTGGGGTAGTTATAATACAAATAGTGGCATGTTGGGGACAGATTGGGGACACTTTCCTGCATGTTGTCCCCGAATTTATAAATAGGAACATATTAAACCATATGTAAATCCCTATGGAATAAGGGTTAAACATATGCAATCTGTTATAGTCATTTTGGATAACCTACCTTGACAGGGTAGAGGTCGGCGATTGAATATGTAATATAGCAAAAGGGTTGATTCAAAAAATGAATCGACCCTTTAACTTCTTTTCGTATTGTATTTATCTTTTCTTCAATTTCATCTTACGTCTTAGGAAAAGTAAATCCTTCACCAAACACATCTCTTACATCGTGGACAACGACAAATGCTTTTTCATCTACTTGTTGAATCATCTTCTTTAACAGAAATAGCTCCTGTTTATTGATTACTACATAAAGTATATCTTTTGCTTCATTCGAGTAATGGCCTTTTGCATTAATAATAGTAACTCCACGGTCCATCTCATCACTTACTTTTTGAGCGATTTCTACCGTGCTTTCAGAAATAATTGTAACTGCTTTTCTCGTATCGAAACCATCAATCAAGTAATCAAGAATCTTCGTACTAATGTAAATGGATATTCCTGTGTACATCGTATTTTCAATCCCTATGACAAAACAAGATCCAATAACGACAAGAATATCAAAAACAAACATAGATGTACTAACGCCCCATCCGAAATGCTGATTCAGCATCCGGGCAATAATGGTCGAGCCTCCAGTTGTACCGCCTGAACGCAGCACTAGCCCTAATCCAATCCCGATGAAAACCCCTGCAAAAACAGTTCCGAGCATAATGTCAACTGGGTTACCCATCCCTTCTGTTACATGCATAAAGAGGGAGGTAAAGAAGATGGCAATCATCGTATACCAGGTCACTCGTTTATTTAAAACTTTATAACCAATGGCTAAAAGTAAGCCGTTCATGATGAAGTTTGTCAGACCTGGTGACCAGCCAAATAAGTAATAAAGGGTCATTGAAATACCTGTAACGCCACCTTCACCCAATTCGTTAGGGATGGCAAACCAATTTACGCCAAGTGCAAAAAACAGGGATCCTATAATGATTAATGTAATCTCTTTTCCTGTATGGTTCATATTATCACTCCGTTCAACCTGAACACCTAGCATAATATATCATAGGGATATCCTTTGAACAAGATTGTTCTACAATATTGTTCAATAAATTTTTGTAACACTTATTCTCTATGTTAGAATAGGGTAAAAGAACGTATAGGCAGGTTAAAATTAATGCGTAAAGAAACCGTAGAACAAAAGGTTTATCATTTAATAAAAAACGCAATCATGAATAGGCAAATTGCGCCTGGCAACCAGTTGTTTGAAAGCGCAATTGCAGAAAAGGTTAATGCAAGCAGGACACCAATTCGAAGCGCAATAACGAAGCTGGAATCAGAAGGGTTAGTGAATGTAATCCCTAATAAGGGGGCATTCATCGTTCAACCATCAATCGAAGAAATGGTCCAGGCATTTGAAATGAGAAAAACGCTTGAGAAAATGGCGATTCAGAAAGGATTCTCCAATCTTGGCGAGAATGAAGTTCAGCAACTGAAAGAGCTCCTTATTGAAATGACAAACGCTTATAATGAACGAAAGATCGTTCCTTATCAAGATAAGAACAATGCTTTTCATCTTGTACTCGCAAAAGCGAGTGGCAACAGCTATTTAATAGAATTTATGGAGAAAATTTTGAGTCAGATCACGATTTATATGGTGCTCTATGATGTCTTTAATGGAGATCGTTACGATGAAGAGCTAGATATCCTAGAACATGAAAAAATGATTAAATACATTGAAAGTGGAGAAAAAGAAAATTTGCAAACGTTGCTTCTTCAACACCTTGATAATAGTTTAACCAAGCTGCAGCAGGATAAATTAAATTATCAGTCCCTTACAAGGTTATTTTAAAGGATTTCAATATGCTCACATAAAAGACAAGTAAGCGTTCATACATATGAAAGTAGTTTTGTATGTAATTTTACTGACTTTAGAGGAAATGTCCTAAAGGAGTTGAACGTAGTGGAGACGCTTCATAAGTCATTGACCGTGTTGGATTCATTAAAACAACCTTCAAAAGAAGAACTTAAAACAGCGCTTATTCATTTAGAAATAGAGTTGGAGGATATTAAATCAGAACTGAAAACCTCCCAAGGAAAACCCTACTTTCGAAAGCTTTTGTATCAGAATGAAGAAGTTGAATTGTTAGTCATGAACTGGTCTCAATTAGAATGTGCACCACATGATCACGGTACTTCGCAAGGATGGATTAAAGTTCTGAATGGCTCTTCTCTCAACACCGTTTATGAAGTCAATGAAAACGGTTTGCCTTCGGAGTTATTTGCAAAGGTCCATACAACAGGGGAATTATATTACGCTCCTAAAAAAGGTGTTCATAAAATGAAAGCTGACAAGGAAAGCGATCTAGTAACACTGCACCTCTATTCTCCTCCCATTAGTGGCATGAAGGTTTATGATCTTGAAAAATGTACCGTATGTGTTGTATCAGATGATTGCGGAGCATGGTGGCCAGATGAACAGCGGCAAAAGTTGAAAGAAATACAATTAAAAAATGATGTAATGGCTTAAAATAATCAAAGCACCTGTCACTTCAAACAGGTGCTTTTTCATGGCCATAAAGATTAAACAGAGTAATACTTTTTGTAATAGTGTGTAAGTGCCAATAGTGGCCAAATGTAATCATAACTATGGTAATGAATATAAAATGCACCGGGTAATCCAGCTCCAGTCGGATAGTTTGCTTTACGATGTTTCATCAGCCATGTAACTGCCTTCTCCATTTCAAGAGTAGGCTCTTTATGGATTGCTGTTAGTGTATTAAGAGCCCATGCGGTTTGGGATGGTGTACTCTCGTTTAACTCTACATATTTCCGTTGTTTATCACTAGCGCATGATTCTCCCCAGCCACCATCCTCATGTTGCACATTGAGTAACCAATGTTTAGCTTTTTGTATTTTCTTGTTCTGTGGATTTATGCCACAAGCAATTAATCCCGTAACAGCCGCCCACGTTCCGTAAATAAAACAAACACCCCAGCGCCCATACCAGGAACCATCCTGCTCTTGATTGGTTAGTAGCCAGTTCGCTCCTTTTTTTATAGAGGCATGATCTTGATTCAATCCGTGAAACTTACCAAGAAACTCCAACGTTCTCCCCGTTAGATCTGGAGTCGAAGGATCGATTAAAGCATCTTTTGCATGTTTAACCGGTAGATTGCCGATCAAATAACGGTTTGTATTTTTCTCAAATGCGGCCCACCCTCCATCATCGTTCTGCATAGATAAAAGCCAGGTAAGTCCACGATCATAACTCATCTGATATTGAGAGTAGAAATGTGACAAATGTGCCATCGTGCGAAGCGCAGCTTGTGTATCATCTATATCAGGATGTTGTGTGTTGCCTATTGAAAAGCCCCAGCCGCCAGGTAGCGCTCCGGGATTATGAACAGACCAATCCCCATACTTTGTTTGCTGCTGAGATAACAGAAATTGTGATCCCTTCTTAACGCCTGGAGTGGTGAGGGGTACACCCGCTTCCAGCAGCGTATATAAAATGAGTGATGTGTCCCAGGTTGTGGAAGGAGAGTTCTGCAAGTGCAATGTTTCTTCAACTTCACAAAACATGTTTATTAATCCTGTGAGTGCGTTTTGAATAACTGTTGAAGAGCGTTCATAACCAGAAGAAAGCAGGCTATAAATCATAAAAATAGTCGTTAAACTATAGCTTAGTAGAGTTCCGTCAGGTTCAATGTGGGTGAGTATATAAGATAAAATATTCTCTTTTTTCGTTTGAAGGTATGAGTCTCTAATATTCAACAATGAAAATAAGTTTACCCAATCCTGCATGTTAGAACCTTCACCTTCATCTCCAGTGAGGTCCGATAGGTCAGGTGTGTATTTGGAAGTAAGCTTTCTCTTCTCTTCAACCATCAACAGAACAGGTGCAAAATGAGCTCTAGCATAGCTGCTAATATCATATTGATTAATAGGAGAGGTAAGGGGAAGAGAAAAAAGGATAGCTGGATCGATCGGAACATCTGGCCATTCGTATAGGCCGTTCATCGCGAGAAAAACCTTCGTTAGGAGATCTGCTTTTTTCAAACCGCCATTTGTTTTAATAAAATGTTTAGCTCCAATGAGCTTGGCATCATCAGCATTAAAATGCTGCGAATAAAGAAGTGCTGTATAAGCTTGTATTGTTGCAGACAAATTGGCAGGTTCTTCATCAGGATAGACACGCCACAAACCATCTGGTGATTGTTTGGAAAGAATTCGATCTGTCATTCTTCTAATCAATTTTTCGTTTCTATATTCTATCGTTCTTAACAGGATGAGCATGTAAGCATCTGTAATTACGGAGTTTTCAAAGCAAAAACGCCAAGTTCCATCTGGTTTTTGAAGAGAGAGCAGATCATTACAGCGTCTATAAATTTCTTTTTCAAGTTTTTTGAAATCCATATCAACCACCGCACTTTTCCACATAGTGATTACAGTGTATGTACAGAAATGGTTATCCTATGAACAGGGAAGTTAAATCACTGTTATTTTTTTTGAAATCAAGTTAAAATCACTTTAACACTGAAGTTTTGTTATAGGAGGAATGGATTTTGAGCAATAAAGAACTTGCAACATTTGCTGGTGGTTGTTTCTGGTGCATGGTTAAACCATTTGATGAGCTGCCGGGCATTCATGGTATTGTATCTGGGTATACGGGTGGACAACTACAAAACCCAACTTACGAACAAATTAAAACGGGTGAAACCGGGCACCGTGAAGCCGTCCAAATTACGTATGATCCAGAGCTTTTTCCATATCAAAAATTGTTAGATCTGTATTGGCCACAAATTGATCCAACTGATGATGAAGGTCAGTTTATCGATCGAGGAAGTCAGTACCGTACAGCAATCTTTTATCATACAGAGGAACAAAAAGAACTAGCAGAGAAATCTCGGAAGGCTTTAGAAGAAAGCGGCCGTTTTAAAAAACCGATCGTCACGGAAATTCTGCCAGCGTGTGAATTTTATGAAGCTGAAGAATATCATCAAGACTTTTACAAAAAGAACCCTCAAGCATATAAAGAGGAACGTGAAACGTCAGGGAGAGATACGTTCATAAAAGAGAATTGGAAATAGGTCACCATAATAATATTATGTAAACAAAATTTAAACCTTGTAGACATACAAGGTTTCTTCTAATTTTATTCAACATCTAAAGGAGACTTTAGTTGATCATTTTGTGTATCAATATAAAGATTGTTGCTGCTCGTTAATAACGCATAAACAACATTTTCTGGCGAGAGATTGCGCTTTGTAAGTTCTGTCTCCAGCCAATCCTTAGAAATGTTGTTTTCTTTTAGATTGTTCTGCAAGATCTCTCCATCCATAATCAGCTCTATTGGAAGCTTTACTTCTGATTTGTACATATTTATATCTTTACGCGTAATGTTTAGATGCTGCTCTTTTTTCTTTACAGATAGCAGCCCATTGTTTTCAACGAGAGCATAATCGACTTCATCAATAGAAAAAATATCTTTTTGCCTGAGTTGTTGGTTTAGATAATCGAGTGTATAGCGCATTTTCTTCATGTTGTGTTCGAGTATCTTGCCATTTTCTATTACGACCGTTGGATCACCAGCTATAAACTTCCTAGCTCTTTTACTTTTTAATGAAAGGTAAGCAGAAAGGTAGATCAATAAAACAAGAATAGCAAATACGAGAAAGATGTAGCGAGCTTTAATTTGAAGCGCAAATGAGAGGTTTGCTGTAACTGAACCAAGTGTTACAACGGCGATAAAGTCAAAAATCGTCATCCTTGATACGGTTTGTTTTCCTAGTATTCGAGCTGCAGCATATAAGGAGATAAAAGCAATAACGGTTCGAAAAATAACATCTATGTAAGAGTTCAATTAATCACTTCCAGTACCAATCATTTATTATCATTTATTAATCTTTTTATCCAATTTCATTAGATTTCAGACTGTACTGGAAAATGTAGTTTTCGTTTACAGGAATACAAAAAGAACGCTCAGAACTAATTCTGAGCGCTTCATGTTGGGATTATTTTCTTTTCTTATACTGATTTAACACATGAACCATACCCTCTTCGATCAATTCATTTGCTGGCTTATCCAACTTTTTTGCTAATGCTTTTATTTCAGAATATAAGGAATGGCTTAATGTTGTATTTACATTTTTTCGATCATGATTTTTCTTTCTTATTTCACTCGTATACATAACACTACCTCCATTTTATAAGGAGTTGATTTTTGTTGGATGCATTTTTGCACGGAATATTGTTAGCTTTTGGTCTGATCTTGCCTTTAGGCGTACAAAATGTTTTTATTTTTAACCAAGGTGCTCAACAACCATCGTTCTGGAGAAGTCTTCCTGCTGTTTTAACTGCTGGTGTTTGTGACACCATACTAATAGTGTTAGCTGTAACAGGGATCTCGGCTATTATTACTGCTTTTAGCACGCTGAAATTGTTATTCATGATTGTTGGTATTCTCTTTTTATTGTATATGGGGTGGTCGATTTGGTCTAGCAAAACGAACCCGGAAACCTCTCAATCTAGCATGCAGCCTAAACAGCAAATCATTTTCGCCTCAACTGTATCACTTTTAAATCCTCACGCCATTTTAGATACCATTGGTGTGATAGGTACGAGTTCACTCGCCTATTCAGGAACAGAAAGACTAGTGTTCACACTTTCATGTGTCGCGGTGTCATGGCTCTGGTTTATAGGATTGGCATTAGCGGGAAGAACCATTGGAAAAATAGACTCTGGGGGAACCATCTTAAATGTTATTAATAAAGGATCAGCTATCATTATTTGGTGTATTGCCATATACTTAGCAACTATGATTTTTTAAATAATCTAGTTCTTTAAGCATCCTCAGAAACGTTGAGCTGCAACTTTCTGCTTACAAATCCTAGAAAGCAAAAAATGTTAAATCCTTCCTTTGACTCTAGGTTAAATGACTGAATTTTGTAATAATTCAATTTAGTAGCGTACTAAAATCATTGGGAGGTACATATGAACAGAAAATTTGTGTTAAGTCTTAGTCTAGCAACAGCTCTAAGTGTAGGAAGTATCGGTTCTTTTGTTTTAGCTCATGATGAATTAGGTTCAGATATTATTGAAAAGGGAACTGGGCCTGGTTATGAAGCCATTGAATCAACAATAGAGGGATCACAAAGTTTTAACTGGAAAGAGGTAGCTGCTGTACAAATCAAAGAAAAAGACGGCAAACAGAATAATACAGCTGACGTTTATGTACATAAGGGTTTCGCGTACACAGGCACACATACGAAAAGCGGTGGTGAAGGAGGAGTTCGTGTTTGGGATGTGAAGAATCCTTCAAATCCTAAAGAAGTAGCGTTGTTTGCTGATGATATCCCAGGAACTTGGCAAGAAAAAGTAATTGTTAAACGTGTTAACACAGAACACTTTCAAGGGGACTTAGCCGTTGTTTCTGTTCAGCAGCTTAATCGTAAAGCAGAAGGCTCTGTTGGGGGATTTCTTTTATATGATGTAACGAATCCTTATCAGCCAAAAAAGCTTGGATTCTGGGAGCTTGATAAGCGTGTTACGGGAACACATGAACTTTATTTGACAGAACAAGGCGGGAAACCGTATGTTTTGACAGCAAATCCATACGCTGATTATTATACACATGGAGAGCAAAAGGACTTCCAAATAGTTGATGTAAGTAATCCAGCTTCACCACAAACCATTTATCAGTTTGATCCTCGTCAATTACCAGAAGTACCAGAGAATTTTGACGGCTATAACTGGACAGATTCGAATGGAAAGCAGCGTGCTGTATTTAATCATAGTACGATGGCTGATGTGAACGGTAAAACAGCTTATCTGTCTTTCTGGGACCTAGGTACAATCGTATTAGATTTGGAGAATCCAGAGAACCCAACCTATTTGGGAAGAACAACATTTAGTGCAACACAGCAAGGATCTGCTCACTCTGCTGCTCTTGCTAAAGGCGGAAATGTGTTGATCGAAACACGTGAAGTATATAATCCTACAAAGCCAGGATATGAACATTCTTACGGGTATACACGTATCTTTGATATTAAAGATAAGACGAATCCTAAGCTATTAAGTGAGTTTAAAACAGAGCTTGTTGACGATGTTCAATATGGAGTCACGTTTGCAAACACCGTTCACGATCCGAAAGTACATGGCAATACGCTGTACCTATCTCATTATGGCGGAGGGGTCAGGTCTGTCGATATTACAGATCCTAGCAACCCAGTAGAACTCGGAAAATACATCCCTGAAAAGTCAAACATCTGGGGTGTTGATGTAGCAGGTAACTATGTCTATGCGTCAGATATGGGAACAGGATTAAAAGTTCTTAAACTCACAAACGGAGAGCAATAAATAACAAACAAAAGTCCAATTCTTTGAAATTGGGCTTTTTACTATGCAAATATTTAGGAGTAAGTGTAAGCTGTTTACAGATAACACGAAGAGAGTGAACTGTCTTATGGAGAAACAAAAGAGACTACGCGATTACGGTATAAAGATTGGAAGTATGGAAACAGGCGCATTGAACTCCATAACGGATGTTGAAGGGGTGACTGTTGGACATGTTACCCTTAGCGAAGGTAATATGCAGACAGGTGTAACAGCAATCCTGCCTCATCAGGGAAATACGTTTAAAGAGAAACTGATTGCTTCGAGTCATGTTATAAATGGTTTCGGCAAAACGATGGGAACGATTCAAATGGAAGAACTGGGTGTACTTGAAACGCCCATTCTATTAACGAATACATTAAGTATAGGGACAGCTGCAGATACACTTATTCAATACATGCTAAGGAACAACCCTGAGATTGGCAGAACAACGGGTACTGTAAACCCGATCGTTGGAGAATGTAATGACATGCTGCTGAATGATGTTAGGGCACAACATGTAAAAGAAGAACATGTATTATACGCTTTGCAGAATACCTCAACAGAGTTTCAGGAAGGCAGTGTTGGAGCTGGAACAGGTATGCTTTGTTATTCTTTAAAGGGTGGGATCGGTACGTCTTCGAGGCATATTCCATTAGAGCATGGAACTTATTCTATTGGTGCCCTTGTCTTATCTAATTTTGGTATTCTACGTGATCTGATGATCAATGGGCGTGCTATTGGTCAGGAATTAAAAGAAGCCCTTCTTAAATCGTGGGAAGAAAAAGATAAAGGCTCTGTCATGATCATTGTGGCAACAGATCTTCCTGTTTCTGAGCGACAGCTTAACCGAATTATCAAAAGATCGGTAGCAGGCTTGTCTAGAACAGGCTCAATCATAACGCATGGAAGTGGGGAAGTGGTAATTGGTTTTTCCACAGCTACTAAGATACCACATGATAAACCCGCTGATTGTTTAACGATTCCTACTATCCATGAAGAAGATATGGATCTTGCTTTTCGCGCCGTTGGTGAGGCTGTTGAAGAAGCCGTATTAAATTCATTGGTCACAGCTACTCACGTAATAGGAAGAGATGGAAATGAACGACCTGCTTTGAAAGATTTATTAAAGGAATTTAATATCAATTTATAGTGTCGGATATTTATAAACTAAAATAAGACCCTACCAGAGTATTCATCTGACAGGGCCTTATTCTTCTTTATACAAACAAACTCAATAATAATATAAAGCCTAAACCAGCAACTGAAATAATAGTTTCAAGCAGCGTCCATGTTGCAAATGTTTCTTTCATACTTAAACCAAAATATTCCTTGAACATCCAGAAACCTGCATCATTTACGTGTGATGCGATTAGACTGCCAGCTCCTGTTGCAAGTACAACTAACGCAAGATTAACATCCGTTTGGCCAAGCAAAGGAATCACTAGCCCTGCAGTAGTTAAAGCGGCAACGGTCGCAGACCCTAAAGAGATACGAAGGATGGCTGCAATGATCCATGCAAGTAAGATTGGTGAGAAAGTTGTATCTTTAAACAGTTCTGCTACATAGTCACCAACACCACCGTTGATCAGAACTTGTTTGAATGCACCGCCGCCACCGATGATTAATAACATCATACCGATGTGTGTAATGGCTGTTGTACAAGAATCCATAACGGTTTTTATCGGAATATTTCTTGCGATTCCCATCGTATAGACCGCTACTAACAGAGATAGCAGCATGGAAGTAGAAGCATCGCCTACAAAGCGGATGATTTCAAATGTTTTACTGTCATCGATTCCCATTGTGTTTTGAACCAGCGTAATGATGGTTGCAATCGACATTAAGATAACAGGAAGCATTGCTGTAAATACAGAGATACCAAATGAAGGTGTGTCTTCTAGTTTAAATACTTTTTGTTCACCTAATGAAGCGATGTTACCCGTTTTATTAAATGAATCTGGAACAATTTTTTTGGCAATCTTCGTAAATACGGGTCCTGCTAGAATAACCGTTGGAATTGCAATAATGAAACCGTAAAGAAGCACTTCGCCAATATTAGCACCAAATTCTCCCGCAATTACGGTAGGTCCTGGGTGAGGGGGCAAAAATCCGTGCGTTACAGATAAAGCCGCTACCATTGGAATTCCAAGATAAAGAATAGAAACACGTAATTGTTTAGAAATTGCGAATACGATTGGAATTAATAATACTAAACCTACTTCGAAAAATAGTGCGATACCGATAATGAATGAGGCTACAACGATCGCCCATTGTATTTTCTTTTCTCCGAATTTCTCAATCAATGTGATCGCAATTCGTTGTGCACCACCGGCATCAGCGATCAATTTACCTAACATGGCACCAAGACCAAAGATTAACGCTAGATGACCGAGTGTTCCGCCTAAGCCCGCCTCAATCGATTTAACGATTTCGCCAAGCGGCATCCCAAGTGCTAACGCGACACCAAAAGAAACGATAATTAAAGAAATGAAAGTGTTTAACTTGAAATACATAATCAATAACAATAACGCTAATATTCCACAAGCAACAATAAATAATGGCATGATGATTAATCCCCCTGATGTTCGTTTTCTTTATTACTTAAACTTCTTTGATAAGATGCAATACGTGAATAATCTTCTTCTAGTTTTCTAGATAGACTGATGAAGATAGGTAATAATTCTCTATATTCTTTTACGGCTTCTTCATTAGGCAAGTGTTTAAAAGTACTGCCAATCATTTCAGAAGCGGCTTCAAAAGACTGAATTTGACCTGTAGCATACAATCCTAAAATACATGCCCCTAAACAGGAACTTTCATAAACTTCTGGTACAGACACTTCTGTATCAAATATGTCTGACATCATTTGACGCCAAAGCTCCGACCGTGCGAACCCGCCAGTTGCTTGGATACGCGTTACAGGTTCATTCATGCATTCAACTAATGCTAAGAACACGGTGTATAGATTGTAGATTACGCCTTCTAGGGCAGCTCTTATCATATGTTCTTTTTTGTGAGATAAGGTTAGTCCAAAAAATGAACCGCGGACATCTGAATTCCATAAAGGAGCACGTTCTCCTGCAAGGTAAGGGTGGAATAGCAATCCTTCAGAGCCAGGTCGCACACGTTCGGCCATTTTGGTTAATATTTCATAAGGATCTAATCCTAATCGTTTTGCTGTTTCTAATTCAGAGGCTGCAAATTCATCTCGGATCCATCGCAGGACAACACCTCCATTGTTAACAGGTCCTCCGATCACCCAATGATCTTCAGTTAGTGCATAACAAAAGATTCTGCCTTTATCATCGGTTTGCGGATTATCAATAATGGTTCGAATGGCACCGCTTGTACCAATCGTGACTGCAATTTCTCCTTTTCCAATCGCATTCACGCCAAGGTTAGATAACACGCCATCGCTTGCTCCTATAACAAAAGAGGTCTGTGGATCTATACCGACTTTTTTCGCTAAATCTAAATCACAATTTGTAAACATAGCGGTTGTAGAAACCAAGTTTGATAATTGATCACGTGTGATGCCTGCGATTTTTAATGCCTCTTCATCCCAATCCAGCATCTCCAAGTTCATCAAACCCATCGCCGAAGCGAGAGAATGATCAACCACATATTCGTTAAAGAACTTTTTGAAAATGTATTCTTTAATTCCTATATATTTATGAGCTTTGGCAGCAATATCAGGAAGATCATTTACAATCCATGAAATTTTACTTAAGGGACTCATCGGATGAATAGGTGTACCTGTTCGTTTGTAGATTTCATGGCCATTTCGTTCTTCTTTAATTATCCTAGCCCATGCCTCACTGCGATTATCAGCCCATGTGATGCAAGGTGTTAATGGCTGATCGTTATGATCCATTACAATAACACTGTGCATAGCACTGCTAAATGAGATGAACAAAATCTGTTCTGGGGAACAGTTCGCCTGTTTTACAACATTTGTAAGGGCTTGCAAAACAGTTTGAAAAATTTCCTCAGGATCCTGCACCGCAGTAGAGCTATCTGGGGTGTGAAGAGGGTATCCGATGTTTTCTTGTACGATCACCTCACCATTTGTACGAAATAGAACAGCTTTCGTACTTGTAGTGCCGATGTCAATTCCTATCATGTAGCTATTTTTTTGCTTTGTACCGTCTATATCTAACATCTGTTTACTCCTTTTCTTGCTCTCTTGCACTTGATAGCATTTGTTGTGACATCCATAGATCATCAACTTTACCTTGTACATCATCAAAATTCTGATGCAGAGATTGGATCATGATGTCTCTGTTCTTAGTTGAAATTGCGTCAATATATAGTTCATGGTTTTTCACGATACGTGAGAGGTCGTCGTACTTTTCATTAAAATGCATGCGCATGGATAATAAGATGAAACTTTCCATTACCGGTTTAGTATTATTCCAAATCATCGTAATGTAAGAATGATTGATGGCTCGGATGATGGTTTCATGAAATAAAACATCCTGAAAAGCGAACTCATCAGCATCTTTGTACTTAATGGCAATTTGCATCATTTCTAGAATCTTATTGAGCTCTCTCTCTAGTTCTGCTGTATCGATCTTGACGAGGCGTTCAAAAACAAATGTTTCAATAAGCAGTCGAACATCGTAGATTTCTTCAACTTCTTTTTCTGTTATACCCGTGACAACTGCACCCATGCGTTCTAATCGAATCAGATTTTCGTTTGCAAGAACCTTTAACGCTTCACGAATCGGTGAGCGGCTTACATTATATTCAGCAGCTAATTTATTTTCAGATAATATGGTACCGCTTTCAATAAGTCCCGATATAATTCTCATTCTTAACTCGCACGTTACACGTTCACCGGTTGAGGCTTTAGAGAGCCATTTTGCAGGATAAAGAGAATCTCCTGATTCATTCAATAAATTAACCTCCTTAAGAAGAACGAGTATACTTGTATACAAGTATTATAATGGATGTCATATAAATTGCAAGCGCTTTATATTTGTTAAAATTAACTAGGTGAGTGAAAACAAGTAAAGTGAAGTTGCTATAAATAGTGATGGTTCAATAAAAAAGGTTGAATAGTGAATAGGAGAGAATCCGATCTAATAAAGAAAAAACAATCCTGATTTAGGATTGCTTTTAAAAGTGTATATTTTTTATTAAGGAAGAATCTCTTCTTTTTTCTCCATTTTCGTTTCATGAAATTCATTATAACGCGGGTGCATCTTTAGAAGTTCATCAACCGTTACAATTTCATAGCCCATTTTTTTGAGTTTGGGCAGTATAATTTTCAATGCCAAAACGGTTTGACTTCGATTTCCTCCAGAGTCATGCAAAAGAATAATATCTCCGTTTTTTACATTCGTTAAAATATGACTAGCAATCCTTTGTGCTCCTGGATTCGTCCAATCACGAGGATCTTGGTGCCAAGACCATAAAATAATTTTGTATCCTTCTTTTTTTAAGACTTTTAAATTTTTCTCCGTAACTGTTCCACCAGGTGGTCGAAATAATTTTATATAGTCTGTATGGTGAGCAGGATCTAATAGATGTTCCGTCTTTCTCGTTTCATCGACCACCTTATGTCTTGAAATGGTATGAAAACTGGGATGGTTATACGTATGATTTCCAATTTCATGTCCTTCTCTAAGTTCTCTTTTGACGATCTCTGGATATTTCTTAACCCGCTTCCCGATCAGAAAGAATGTAGCGTGAACTTCTTCTTTCTTAAGTACATCTAAAATTTGAGATGTGTATACCGGGTCTGGTCCATCATCAAAGGTGATTGCTACTTGTTTCTTTTTTGAAGGGACCTCCCAAATGACATCTCCATATTTTTCAACTTCAAATCGATTAATAATTTCTGCAAACACTTTAGAATTATTAAAAAGGATGCTGCACATGATTATGGAGAAAATTACTCTAAATGCGTTAAACATTAATGAGCCCTCACTCTAAAGTTAATTAAGTTTAGTATTCGTAAGGGGTATTCTATTTATTACATCATGTTCAAGTGTTCCATAACTAAAAAAGCTGTTCAAAAAAGACTCTGAACAGCTTCATACGTTTTATTTTTACAATCCACTCGGTGAAAGAGCGATTGCTTTTAGTGCATGATCCAGGTCATAGATAAGGTCATCCACTGTCTCAATACCAATTGAAAGACGAATTAGCTCAGGTGAAACACCAGATTTTAGTTGTTCTTCTTCTGATAATTGCTGATGTGTTGTACTTGCTGGATGAATAATCAGTGATTTAGAATCTCCAACATTTGCAAGGTGAGAGAAGATGCTGACATTTTCAATTAATTTCTTACCTTCTTCAACTCCGCCTTTAACACCGAACGTAAGTATTGCACCTGCTCCTTTTGGTAAATATTTTTGAGCGAGTTCGTAGTAAGGGCTACTCGGAAGCCCTGCGTAATTCACCCAGTCTACAGAAGGATGGTTTTCTAAGAACTTTGCCACTTTTAACGTATTTTCGACATGACGTTCAATTCGAAGTGCCAATGTTTCCAAGCCTTGGATGAATAAGAACGAGTTGAAAGGAGCGATGGAAGATCCTAAGTCACGCAGTAATTGCACGCGGGCTTTTAAAATATATGCTAAGGGACCGAATGCATCTGTGTACACGATTCCTTTATAACTTGGATCTGGTTCTGTCAAACCTGGAAACTTTCCGTTGTTCCAATCAAATTTTCCAGAATCAATGATGACACCACCAACTGATGTTCCGTGACCGCCAATAAATTTTGTTGCAGAGTGAACGACGATGTCTGCACCATGTTCAATCGGACGGCACAAGTAAGGTGTAGCCAGTGTATTATCAACAATGAGAGGAACACCCGCTTCATGAGCGATATCAGCAATTGCTTGAATATCTGCCACATCAATTTTAGGATTTCCAATTGTCTCGATATATACGGCTTTCGTTTTTTCCGTAATTGCATCTTTAAACGACTGAAGATTATCGATGTCTGCAAATTGCGTTTGGATGCCGAGTTTTGGAAGCGTTACGGAGAAAAGATTATACGTTCCACCATAAAGGGAAGTGGATGCAACGATCTC
Source organism: Fictibacillus phosphorivorans (assembly GCF_001619875.1). Classification (GTDB taxonomy): domain Bacteria; phylum Bacillota; class Bacilli; order Bacillales; family Fictibacillaceae; genus Fictibacillus; species Fictibacillus phosphorivorans_B. The sequence continues at coordinate 439,431 of NZ_LRFC01000023.1, read as the reverse complement.
ATCACCAGATCCTGCGATATTGAAAATGGCATTTGTGATAGCAGCCTGACCAGAAGCTAGGGCAAGAGCACCAACGCCGCCTTCTAACTTTGCTATTGTCTGCTCAAACGCATCTTGTGTCGGATTCATTAAACGCGTGTAGATGTTCCCGAATTCTTTTAAAGCAAATAAGTTAGCAGCGTGTTCTGTAGAATTGAACTGATAGGAAGTTGTTTGGTAAATCGGAACAGCTCGTGCTCCAGTTGTTGGGTCTACTTTTTGTCCTTCATGCAGTGAAATGGTTTCAAATCCATACTGTCTTGCTTCGTTTTTTGTTTGTTCGCTCATTTTCAAATCTCTCCTTAACGTTTTAAATTTTTGGCATCCAATTTGAATTCAGATTCAACTTATCCAACAAAAAAGACCTCTTCCAAAAGAAGAGGTCCCGATGATTTCACACGATCGAAGTCTCATCTTTCAGAACGTTAATGGTTCTGCTGAAATTAGCACCATGCATGTACGCTGGTTGCCGGGCTTCATAGGGTCAGTCCCTCCGCCTCTCTGGATAAGAAGATTTGAATATTGAATTAAGATTTATAATACATAGCTCATAATCAATAGTCAACAGAATTTTTTAAAAATTTCGGATTTTTATTATTAGGATTACTTTTTACAGCATAGATAATTCCAACTGCCCAAAAGGCAGCAAGGACAAAGTAGATCGAGAACTTTGTATCTTCTGAAAGTCCAACCGTAACAAGGAGTGTACGAATATTGGTGATGATGATTAATCCTCCAACTAGAACACCTAAGATGTGAGAAGGAATCAAGCGGACAAGCCAAGCAGCGATAGGAGCAGCGATTACACCACCTGCCATAAGCGCACCAACCCACAGCCATTCAACTTGCTCCCACCCGAGTGAGATAAAGAAACCGATAGATGCTGAAACGGCAACAGCAAATTCACTCGTATCGACAGATCCAATCACTTTTCTCGTTTTTAGATCTTGCTTTGCCATGAGTACAGGTGTGGTGACCGGCCCCCATCCACCACCGCCCGTTGCGTCCAAGAAACCAGCTAACAAGCCAAGGGGGAGCAGTTGTTTCTTTGTGAAAGGTTTGCTATTTGCTGCACGTTTTTCTCCTAACTTAAAAAGAAAACGATACAAAATATAGACCCCTAACAAAATAAGAAAGATAGAAATATAAGGCTTTACGACATCCCCAGGAAGACTGCTTAAGAAACAAGCACCAACAAAAGCACCGATGGAACCAGGCAAGATCAATCGCAGTACAACCTGGCGATCAACATTTCCAAACTTAATGTGCGAAATTCCTGAAGCTGCTGTTGTTACAACTTCAGCCAGGTGAACGGAAGCTGAAGCTGCAGCAGGGGCAATCCCAGCTACTAATAGCAAAGAAGTTGAAGTTACTCCATATGCCATTCCAAGTGAACCGTCGATCAATTGTGCTACAAGTCCGATTAGAGCTAATACAATTAACTTTTTCATATTATTCCTCCTCAAAATAAAAAGGCCCTTAACAAGTGATGTTAAGAGCCTTCGGTTTTCCGATCAGCGATGCGGATGAAATTTAGTTATTACTATATGTTCCAAAAAGACAAAATGTCAACTGTTTGTTTAAATTTTTTGTAAAAATAGAAAAATTAAAAAATAGGTCTTGATATCCCCTTCAGATGTGATATGATTTTTAAAAATTAAACTCTTATCAAGAGTGGTGAAGGGATCTGGCCCGATGAAACCCGGCAACCTGCGATCGTAAGGTGCTAACTCCAGCAGAATGTTTTTACATTTTGGAAGATAAGGTAATACGTTTACCTCCACTATCTTTCCGAAATGGGAAGGTTTTTTTGTTTTTATAAGAGATATTCGATTTAAAAAAGGGAGGCAGTGGAGTGGCGAACGAAAAGGGTGCAAATGATTTTCTTCCTCAGCTGCAAAAAATGCTGAGCAATATCAAATTTGGATCAATTACATTGATCGTACAAGATGGCAAAGTCATTCAGCTTGAAAAAAACGAAAAGGTAAGAATTAAATAACTCGCTGACTAGAAAACTAGAGGCGGTTTTAACGTAAGGGCTTAGCCTTAAAAAACGTTAAAGCCGCTTTTTTTCATGGCAAAAGGAGGTAACAGATTGCTAACGTACGAAACATGGGACAACAAAACCCGTGAATTTAACAGTGATAACCCTACAAAGGGTGCACTGCATGTTTTGAAGTGGGCTTTTGAAACGTATGAAGATAACTTGGTTTACGCATGCAGCTTCGGAATTGAAGGGAGTGTGCTGGTTGATCTTGTACATCAAGTACAACCAGATGCTCAAATTGTTTTTCTTGATACCCAGCTTCATTTTCAAGAAACGTATGAAGTCATTGAGGCAGCAAAGAAAAGATACCCGTCACTTCGAATCAAGTTAAAAACACCGGCTTTATCTCTTGAAGAACAAGTGAAGAAACATGGTGATGAGTTATGGAAAGTGGATCCGAATCAATGCTGCGCGATTAGAAAGATAACTCCTCTTGAAGAGGAGTTAAATGGAGTAACAGCATGGCTTTCAGGACTGCGCCGTGAACAGTCAACCACCCGTCAGAACACACAATTTGTTAACCGGGATCATCGGTTTAAAAGTATTAAGATATGTCCGCTCATTCATTGGACTTGGAAAGACATTTGGCGTTACGCACACAAGAATAATTTGCCGTACAACAAACTTCACAATAACGGCTATCCGAGTATAGGATGCGAACCGTGCACACAAGCAGCAATTAACGAAATCGACCTTCGTTCTGGAAGATGGTCAGGAACTGGAAAACTAGAATGCGGTCTTCATCAAAGCGAAAGTCAGTAAAGAGAATAATAGGAGGAGAGAAACATAATGAGTTTATTGCAGCCCCACGGAGGAAAATTGATCAACCGTTATCAACCAGAGAAACCTTATCAACACATCCAAAAAGAGATCGTCCTTGATGCGACCTCACTAAGTGACCTTGAATTAATAGCTATTGGAGCATATAGCCCGTTAACGGGATTCTTAAATCAAGAAGACTATCAATCTGTTGTTCATGACATCAGGCTAAGTGATGGTACGGTTTGGAGCCTTCCGATCACATTACCGGTGAACCGTGAAACAGCTGAAAGGCTCAGTGCAGGTGAAGAAGTTCGGTTAACGTACGAAGGTGATACGTATGGAGTCCTGCAGGTTGGTGATATTTACACTCCAATTAAGCAAATAGAAGCAGAGAAAGTCTATAGAACTACTGATATCGATCATCCAGGTGTTAAGAAGTTGCTGGATCGCCCTTCAGTGTATATTGGCGGAGACATTACGCTCGTTAAACGTCCTCTGAAAAAGGAGTTCAAATCCTATCATCTCGATCCTAGTGAAACGAGAAAAACGTTTAAAGATTTCGGATGGAAAACAGTAGTAGGTTTTCAGACGAGAAACCCTGTTCACCGTGCACATGAATATATTCAAAAAACAGCACTTGAAACAGTGGATGGCCTTTTCTTAAATCCGCTAGTCGGTGAAACGAAATCAGATGATATACCAGCTGATGTTCGAATGGAAAGCTACCATATCCTTTTACAGAACTATTATCCAAGTGACCGTGTCTTCCTAGCTGTGTTTCCAGCCGCTATGCGCTATGCAGGTCCGCGTGAAGCGATTTTTCACGCTTTGGTTAGAAAAAATTACGGCTGTACCCATTTTATTGTCGGCCGTGATCATGCAGGCGTTGGTAACTATTATGGGACATATGAAGCACAAGAAATCTTTTCTCAGTTTACATCTGACGAGATCGGCATTACGACACTATTCTTTGAACACAGCTTTTTCTGTAAAAAATGTGAAGCGATGGCTTCTTCAAAAACGTGTCCACATTCAAGTGAAGATCATGTCATTTTATCTGGAACAAAAGTTAGAGAGCTGCTTCGCAATGGTGAGTTGCCTCCAAGTACATTTAGTCGTAAAGAAGTAGTTGAAGTCTTAATCAAAGGACTTAGAAAACATGAAGAAGACCAACAAAAAGGAGATTCAAATGATCAAACCACACCATATAATCTGGCACGATAGCTCGATTACAAAAGAAGACAGACAAAAACAGAATAACCATTCCAGTTTTGTACTTTGGTTTACCGGTCTATCTGGTTCTGGCAAGTCGACGATTGCAAATGCGGTCGCAAAAGAACTATACGATCGAAACATTCGAAACTATGTACTTGATGGTGACAACGTACGGAATGGATTAAACCGTGATCTATCGTTTTCTTACGAAGACAGAACAGAAAACATTCGCAGAATCTCTGAAGTTTCTAAGCTGTTTGTTGATAATGGAACAGTTGTGCTGACTGCATTTATCTCTCCATTCATACAAGATCGGGAAAAGGCAAGGGAAATTGTATCAGACGAAGAGTTTGTTGAAATTTTTGTTGCTTGTCCAATTGAAGAATGTGAAAAAAGAGATCCGAAAGGTTTATACAGCAAAGCACGTAAAGGTGAGATTCCTGATTTTACTGGAATTGATTCACCATACGAAGAACCCTTATCACCTGCTCTTACCATTCATACAAACGTACAAAGCGTTACAGAGAGTGTGGAGATCATCTTACAATACTTGAAAAACAGGAATCTGATTTAACTAACGATAAAGGAGACCTAAAGATATGGCATATGAAAAAGCGTGGGCAGACAATCCAAAGATCAATAAAACAGAACAAAAAAAGCTCGTAAAAGATGGTTTGAAAATTTTTGAAGATATTCCTCTTTACGCACAAAACGGATTCGACTCGATCCCAAAAGAAGAATGGGATAGTTTCAAATGGGCTGGACTTTACCTGCAGCGTCCTAAAGAAGACGGATACTTTATGATGAGAGTTAATGTTCCGTCAGGCATTTTAAACTATGAACAGGTAAAAACTCTTGCTCATATTTGCAAAGATTATGGCAGGTCCGTTTTTGATATAACGACTCGTCAGGCTATTCAGTTTCATTGGCTGACAATCGACCAGATTCCTGACATTTTTAATCGTTTGGAAGCAGTAGGGTTATCAAGTGCTGGAGCATGCGGAGACATTACGCGAAACATTATGGGAAATCCGATTGCAGGCATCGATCCCTACGAACTATTTGATACAACAGAGATCGTAAAAGAAGTATATGAGTTCTTTCAGCATAATGAAGATTTCTCTAACTTACCGAGAAAATACAAAATGTCTATTAGCTCAAATGTGAACAATAGTGCACATGCTGAAATTAACTGTGTTGCATTCACTCCTGCTCTTAAAGAGATCGATAACAAAGAAATTCCTGGATTTCATATAAAGATTGGCGGCGGACTATCTTCTAGACCATTCTTAGCACAGCCGCTTGATGTGTTTGTTGAACCACATCAGGTAAAAGAGGTTTCAATTGCGATTACAACCATCTTCCGTGATTACGGATATAGGGAAAAGCGCCACCTAGCACGTCTAAAATTCTTGATGGCAGATTGGGGACCGGAAAAATTCAAAGAAAAATTATTGGAATACACTGGGCCACTTCACGCTAAAGGAAAAGATGCGCTTAAAAAATGGAACGGCGGCTACTTTTATGGTGTACATCCACAGAAGCAAGAGGGATTAAGATACATTGGGTTTAACGTTCCTGTTGGCCGCCTCGATGCTGATGAAGTACTCGAGATTGCTGAGATTGCAAAGAAATACGGAAACGGTGAAATTCGAACGGTTAATTCTCAAAACTTAATCATTCCTAACGTCAAACAGGAAAACGTCGAGTTGCTTTTACAAGAAGGCATCTTCAAACGCATCACAACCCAGCCTCTATCTTTCATTGGTCACTCTGTTTCATGTACAGGGATTGAATATTGCAACTTAGCACTCGTTGAAACAAAAGAAAGAATGCGTAGAATTGCAGAAACCCTTGATCAGCAAATTGCCTTAGATGTTCCCGTAAGAATTCATATGGTTGGCTGTCCTAACTCATGTGGTCAGCGCCAAATCGCAGATATCGGCCTTCAAGGCGTCTTGTTAAAGACAAAAGAAAAAATGATGGTTCAAGCTTTTGAAATTTATGTAGGAGGCACACTTGATGATGGCGGAAAGTTTAACGAAAAGCTAAAAGGTAAGTTTCATGCCGATTTGCTGGATGAAGTGCTGGTGCGCTTCCTGAAAACTTTTAAAGATACAAAGCTTCCATCAGAAACCTTCTTTGAATATATACACCGTGTTGGAATAGAGGAACTTCAAAGTAATCTTGATCAGATTGCAGAAGAATTAGAAGAAAAAGTATCGTAAACAGGGGGCCGCGCCATGTATCTCTATCGATTTGAAGTCGTCTCAAAATCAACGGTCATTCCCGTTGTCATAGCCGCTTTATCAGATGAACAGGCTTTTGGCTTAGTTGATGTTGAGCTTGAAAAATATTTTTTAAAGCAGCCTGAAGTAGATGAGATTTCACTTTATGAAAAGAAAAGAATTCGGAATGGAAACGGATTTGTGCTTTTTGAGCAAGAAACACTATTAAATACTTAAGGAGTGATGATGATGGGAAAGGTATATCTTGTCGGAGCTGGCCCTGGTGATCCAGGATTAATAACTGTAAAAGGTCTTCGTTGCATAGAGGAAGCAGACGTTATTTTATACGATCGCTTAGTGAATAAAGAACTGCTGTCTTATGCAACACCGGAATGTGACTTAATCTATTGCGGTAAGCTGCCAAACTACCATTTTATGAAGCAAGAAACGATCAATAGCTTCTTAGTCAAACATGCTATGAAAGGAAAAGTTGTAACAAGACTTAAAGGCGGTGATCCTTTCGTGTTTGGAAGAGGCGGAGAAGAAGCAGAAATCCTTGCTAAAAGCCGTATTCCGTTCGAGGTGATTCCTGGCATTACGTCAGGAATTGCAGCTCCTGCTTATGCAGGTATACCTGTCACCCATCGAAACATCGCTTCAAGCTTTGCAATCGTAACAGGTCATCGAAAAAAAGGTGAGGAAGAAGAGCTGAAGTGGGAGAGTCTTGCTAACGGTATTGATACGTTAGCGATCTATATGGGTGTAGGCAATTTACCTTATATTTGCGGCCAGTTGACGAAGCATGGGAAAAGTAAGGAAACACCTGTTGCTCTCGTTCAGTGGGGTTCATTAGAAAATCAAAGAACGGTAACCGGTACTTTAGATACCATTGAAGAAATAGTGGTTAGCGAACAAATCGAGAATCCGAGTATGATCATTGTTGGTGAAGTCGTTCGTCTTCGCAGTGAACTGAAATGGTTTGAACAGCTGCATGAAGAGCCGAGTAAGCTTGCAGCCATAAGCGGGGCGTTATAAATGAAGGCATTGCTTTTTATCTGTCATGGCACAAGACTGAAAAAAGGACGAATAGAAGCGGAAGAATTTGTGAAGCTTTGTATGTCACAAGTTGATGTTTCGATAAAAGAGATTTGTTTTTTAGAGCTTGCCGAACCTTCTATCACTAAAGGATTTGAAGCGTGTATACAAAAAGGTGCAACGAGTATCTCTGTTATTCCTGTTTTCTTATTGAGTGCTAACCACATAAAAACGGATATCCCAAAGAAACTTCACCACTTGAAGAATCAATATCCAGGAATAGAAGTGATATACGGGCGTCCGTTTGGTGTACATGAAGCCATTCCGCACTTATTGTGGGAGAAAATCATGAACAGTGCGGTCAATCTAAAGAAAAATACACATATTCTTTTAGTTGGCAGAGGCAGTTCTGATCAAGATGTAAAGCGGGACTTAGAGAAAATCGCGTCTAACGTTCAAAAGCATTACGGTATCCCTAGTATTCAAGCTTGTTTTTTAACAGGCTCAGAACCAAGCGTTGAGGAAGCATTATGGAGTAATCGTTATTTACACGACCAAATCATCATTGTGCCGTATCTTCTTTTTTCAGGTCTACTCATAAATGGAATGAAGCTCACCATAAACCGCTATCAGCAACTATCTGAAACTAGCGTAACTCTTTGTGAAACGCTCGGCTACCATCCTATCTTAAAAGAAGTTTTACTCACACGTATCAATGAAACACTTGAAACTAAGAGATATGCTTTTTCATAAGAAGTGAGGGTTGTTATGTATCCCATACATGTAAACTTGTCTGGTAAACGGGTTATTGTAGCAGGCGGGGGTTTGGTCGCTTATCGAAAAATTAAAGATTTATTGAACGAAGAAGCAATACTTACTGTAATCAGTCCAGCAGCTGTTAACGAGATTCAGGAATGGCACGCAGAACAAAAGCTGACTTGGATCGAAAGAGAAGTGAAACGTGAAGATTTAAAAGAAGCCTTTCTAATCATTGCGGCAACCAACTCTAAAGAAACTAATGCTTGGATTGCTTCGCACGCGAAACCTAAGCAACTTGTAAATGTGGCTGATCAATATGAATCAGGTAACTTTATTCTACCTAGTGTTATAAGGAGAGGAAGACTCGTTCTCTCTGTTTCAACTGGTGGAGCGAGTCCGAGTTTATCCAAAATAATAAAAAAGGAGCTGCAGCAAACATACAGTGAAGACTATGAAACGTATTTAGATTTTTTATTTGAATGCAGAGCCATTATAAAAAAGGAATTTCCGGAAAAGTGCCGAAGAACATTATTAAGTAACCTAACAGATTCCCGCTTTTTATATGATAAAGAAAAACAAAATGTCTTTAAACAAGCATTGATCAATCAAGTTGGTCAAACAGATCGTATAAAAACAATTGAATAGACCTTATCAAGAGAGGTTGAGGGAGCGGCCCTATGAAACCTCAGCAACCTACAGCTACATGCTGAAAAGGTGCTAATTCCTGCGAGTTCATTTTTGGATTCGTAAAGATAAGAAGACCCCGGCGCATAAGAAAAAGTCTTCTTTTATAGAAGGCTTTTTATTTTTATATAGGAGGCTAACATGAGTTTAATCACAGACTTAGAACAAAACAAGATATTAATCGGCGATGGCGCGATGGGAACGCTTCTGTATTCGTATGGATCAGACTTTTGTTATGAAGAGTTAAACCTTTCTCAAGAAGAGCAGATCTATAACATCCATCGCGCTTATTTAGATGCAGGTGCTGACATTATTCAAACTAATACGTATGCAGCGAATTATTCAAAACTCGAGCGTTACGGACTTCAAGATTACGTAAAAGAGATCAATAAAGCCGCAGTTCAAATTGCTAGAAAAGCTGCTCAAAGTGAATATGTTGTAGGTACGATCGGCGGAATACGCGGTATTAAACCAAACAGCATTTCACTAGATGAAATTAAGCGGAGTTTTCGGGAGCAGCTGTATTGTTTGTTGATGGAGAACGTAGACGGCATTCAATTAGAAACGTATTATGACCTGCAAGAATTAGAGACGGTTTTAGAGATTGCTAGAAAAGAAACGTCTCTTCCGATCATTGCTCAAGTGTCACTGCAGGAAGTCGGCTTTATGCAGGACCGGACGCCAATTTCAGATGCTTTGAAATCGCTTGAGAGTTTAGGTGCTGATGTCGTGGGATTAAACTGCCGTCTTGGTCCTTATCACATGTTGATGACACTTGAAGAAGTAGCAATACCCAATCGGGCTTATCTTTCAGCGTTTCCTAATGCATCGCTCCCTTCTTATACAGATGGGCGTTTTAAGTATGAAGGGGATGCGGATTATTTTAAAGAATGTGCCCACTTGTTCAGACAGCAAGGTGTACGTCTATTAGGCGGATGTTGTGGTACAACGCCTGCTCATATTCGCGCGTTCTCAGATGAGCTTAAACATTTAGAGCCTGTTACAGAAAAAGAAGTGAAGCAAAGAAAGCGAAAGGTTGTTATTCAGTCCGCACCAAAACCGAAATATGTACCATTAAGTGAAGAAGTAAAGACGAAGCAATCCATTATTGTTGAATTAGATCCACCTCGTAAGTTAGATACATCACGTTTTATGGAAGGAGCAAAGGCACTAAAAGAAGCGGGAATTGATGCGCTTACTCTTGCCGATAATTCCCTTGCTTCACCACGTGTTTGTAACTCCGCTTTAGGTTCGATTGTTCAATCCCAGCTTAACCTTCGTCCGCTCGTACATATTACGTGCCGTGATCGAAATTTAATCGGCCTTCAGTCTCACTTAATGGGACTTCACACGCATGGAATTCATGAACTACTGGCTGTTACCGGAGATCCCGCGAGTGTAGGAGATTTCCCGGGTGCGTCATCAGTTTATGATGTTACATCATTCGAACTTATTAAGCTCATCAAACAATTTAATGAAGGGTTATCACTCTCAGGTAAAGAGCTTGGAGAAAAAACATCCTTTACAGTAGGAGCGGCATTTAATCCCAACATCCGATCCATTGATAAGGCCGTTGAGCGTTTAGAGAAAAAGATCGCTTATGGAGCAGACTACTTTATCAGCCAGCCTGTATTTTCTGAGCAAAAGCTTATTGAAACATACGAGGCAACCAGGCACATTGATAAACCGATCTATATTGGAATCATGCCGTTAACTTCTTCTCGAAACGCAGAGTTTCTTCACCATGAAGTACCTGGAATCAAACTGTCTGATTCTGTGCGTGACCGCATGGGCAAGTATAAAGAGGATCCGAAACAGGCGTGCAAGGAAGGCTTATCGATTGCCAAGTCTTTATTAGACACAGCCATGGAACTCTTTAACGGCATCTACTTGATCACACCCTTTATGCGTTACGAACTTACCGTTGAATTAGCACACTATGCAAAAGCAAACCATCCATCACTTTTAGCCAGGAGGTCACAGAATGCCTAAGTCATCAATAGAAAAGGAACTGAAGTCTAAAATCTTAATCATGGATGGTGCGATGGGAACGATGCTTCAAGAAGCAAAACTTACATCAGAGGATTTTGGCGGTGAAGAATATGACGGTTGTAATGAGTACCTAAATGTAACAAGACCGGATGTTATCCGATCCATCCACCATAAATACCTTGAATCAGGTGCAGACATTATTGAAACCAATACATTTGGCGGTACAAATCTTGTGCTGGATGAATATGGACTTGGGTCTAGAGCTTATGAGATTAATAAACTTGGAGCAGAGATTGCAAGAAAAGCCGCTGATACTTTTTCAACCGAACAGTTTCCCCGTTTCGTTGCAGGCTCACTCGGGCCAACGACAAAGACGCTTAGTGTTACAGGTGGTACAACATTCGATGCTTTACGCGAATCTTATGCCGAACAAGCACGAGGATTGATTGATGGAGGTTCAGATCTGCTTCTCTTAGAAACAAGCCAAGATATGCTCAATGTAAAAGCAGGCTTTTTAGGGATAGAACAAGCGATCGAACAAACGGGGAAAAGAATTCCGCTTATGGTCTCTGGAACGATCGAGCCGATGGGCACTACGCTTGCTGGTCAATCAATAGAAGCTTTTTATATTTCGCTTAAGCATATGAACCCGATAGCAGTGGGGTTAAACTGTGCAACAGGTCCTGAATTTATGCAAGATCACATTCGTTCCTTATCCGATTTGTCTACAACAGCAGTAAGCTGTTATCCGAACGCAGGACTTCCTGATGAAGAAGGTAACTATCATGAAACGCCAGAATCCCTTGCAGCTAAACTTTCCGGATTCGCAGAAAAAGGTTGGCTGAATATCGTTGGCGGCTGTTGTGGAACGACACCTGCACACATTGAAGCACTTGCTAAAATAATGAAAAACTATTCTCCAAGACAGTTTCAAGTAAGCGAAACACATATGGTATCAGGAATCGAACCTTTTATCTATGATGATCCAACGTTAAGGCCGATTATGGTAGGAGAAAGAACCAATGTAATCGGATCACGAAAATTTAAGCGCCTCATTGCTGAAGGAAAGTTTGAAGAAGCTGCCGAAATTGCAAGAGCTCAAGTAAAAGGGGGTGCACATGTACTCGATGTTTGTTTGGCTGACCCTGACAGAGATGAGTTAACTGATATGGAAGAGTTCATGAAAGAAGCGGTTAAGAAAGTGAAAATTCCTTTTGTTATCGACTCGACGGATGAAGACGTATTAGAACTCGCTTTAAAATATTCACAAGGAAAAGCCATCATTAATTCTATTAATTTAGAAGATGGTGAAGAACGATTTGAAAAGGTGATCCCGCTTCTTCATAGATATGGAGCGGCAGTTGTTGTAGGAACGATTGATGAAATAGGCATGGGAGTATCTGCAGAGCGAAAACTGGAAATCGCTAAGAGATCGTATGACCTTTTAGTGAATAAATACCATGTTTCCCCTTCAGATATCATATTCGATCCACTTGTTTTTCCTGTTGGAACTGGTGATGAGCAATATATCGGATCAGCGAACGCCACTGTTGAAGGCATACGCTTCATTAAAGAACATTTCCCAGAGTGCTTAACCATCCTAGGGGTCAGCAACGTATCGTTCGGCTTGCCTCCTGTAGGGCGTGAGGTGTTAAATGCTGTATACCTATATCATTGCACACAAGCGGGACTTGATTACGCCATCGTAAATACAGAAAAACTTGAGCGCTTTGCTTCAATCGACCCGAGCGAGATTTTGATGGCAGAAAACCTTTTATTCCGAACAACAGAAGAAGCTTTATCTGTTTTTACTGATTTTTATAGAGGAAAGAAGAAAGAAATCAAGTCAAAGCTGCCAGATATGACTTTGGAGGAGCGGCTTCAATATTACATTTTAGAAGGTACTAAAGAAGGACTGCTTCCTGATTTAGAATTGGCTTTAAAACAGTACGCTACACCGTTAAGTATCATTAATGGTCCGTTAATGGATGGAATGAAAGAAGTAGGACGCCTGTTTAACGAAAATCAGTTAATCGTGGCAGAAGTCCTTCAAAGTGCAGAGGTCATGAAAGCATCTGTAGCTTTCCTAGAACCCCACATGGAAACAAATGATGAGTCTGCATCCAAAGGAAAAGTTCTCTTAGCTACTGTTAAAGGGGACGTTCATGATATCGGCAAAAACTTAGTGGACATCATTTTAAGCAACAATGGCTTTAAGGTAGTCGATTTAGGCATTAAAGTAACATCACAAACATTAATTGAAGCGATCAGAAAAGAAAAACCTAACATTGTCGGACTCTCTGGTTTGCTTGTTAAATCCGCTCAGCAAATGGTATTGACCGCAAATGACATGCGTGAAGCAAATATAACAACACCTATACTCGTTGGAGGCGCAGCATTATCAAGAAAGTTTACAGATACAAAGATATCGAAAGAATACGAAGGTATGGTCCTCTACGCGAAGGATGCAATGGAAGGACTTTCAATCGCAAACCAAATTCAAACTCCGGAAGATTACGATAAACTGGCTGTTGAATTTAAGGAAAGGAAAAAAAGGGTCGTGCATGATGCAGGAAGTTATGAAGATACTTCCTCTGTTGCAACGGCTGTAAGGATTCGGTCAAAAGTTTCTCAGACCGCTCCTGTTTTCGTTCCGATCGATACAAAAAGGCACATTTTAAGAAATTACTCAATGTCCCACATCCAGCCATATATCAATTTACAGATGCTTTTAGGACATCATTTGGGTGTTAAAGGGAAAATATCACGATTGCTTGCAGAAAGAGATGAGAAAACCCTTCAGATTAAATCTGTTGTAGATGCATTGTTAGTTGAGGCGAAGGAAAAGAATTTAATTACTCCTTCAGCGATGTATCAATTCTTTCCAGCGCAAAGTGATGGAGATTCAGTACTGATCTATGACCCTATCGATCATCAAAGAGTTATCGAGACTTTTGAATTTCCGAGACAAAACAAAGAACCTTATCTTTGTATAGCGGACTACTTGAAATCGAAAGACAGCGGGGAAATGGATTACGTTGGGTTCTTTTCTGTTACCGCTGGAACCGGAATTCGAGAGCTGGCTGCAGAACTTAAACAGGAAGGGCGTTTTTTAGAAAGCCACGCACTTCAAGCCTTAGCTTTAGAAACAGCTGAAGGTTTTGCAGAACTGGTTCACCAGCAGATGCGAGATCGCTGGGGTTTTCCAGATTCAGTAGATTTTACGATGAGAGAACGGTTCTCTGCACGTTATCAGGGGCAGCGGTTCTCCTTTGGATATCCCGCTTGTCCTGAACTTGAAGATCAACAAAAACTATTCAAACTGATTCAGCCTGAAGATATCGGCATTCAATTAACAGACGGCTGCATGATGGAGCCTGAAGCCTCTGTTTCAGCCATTGTGTTTGCTCATCCTGAAGCAAGGTATTTTAATGTTTTAAGCTGATAAAGGCACCTTTTAATCGGGTGCTTTCTTTTAATCTATTGAGGAATATGTGAGTTTTCATATAATTAAGATAATTTAGTGTGAATTTATTCTGTTTTCCATTATGATGATGAAAAGAGTGAAAGGAGATCTGTTCATGAAGTACGTCGAATTCAATCTTCCAACTATCATACGAGCTGGAATCGGGGAATTTAAAAAAACGGGGTCCCACTTAAAAGAAATCGTAGAGGGAAATCGGATCTTTATTGTAACAGACCCTGGCATTGAGCAAACCGGGTTCGTTAAAGAAGCTGTTACAATGCTAGAAAATCAAGGTTTTGAAATCCGAACATTTAATAAAGTAAGACCCAATCCGCGTGATATTGATTGTAAAGTCGGTGGGGAAGAAGCAAGAGATTTCAGCGCGGATGCGATATTGGCATTAGGCGGGGGATCCGTTATCGATTCAGCAAAGGCGATTGCCATTTTACAGTGCCTAGGTGGTGAACCCCAAGATTACGCCGGTCGTGATAACGTTCCTAAAAAAGTAACTCCTATTATTGTCGTCCCAACAACTGCAGGAACCGGTGCAGAAGTAACACGGTCATCTGTTATTACCGATACGGCAAAAAAGATTAAATTTACGATTAAGGACGTTAAAATTGCACCAATTTTAGCGATCGTTGATCCAGAGCTTACATACGGACTACCTGCACATTTAACAGCATCAACAGGAATGGATGCTTTAGTACACGCGATAGAAGCTTTTACTTGTAAACGTTGCAATCCAATCTCAGACGGACTTGCATTACAAGCAATGAAACACATATATCCCTATTTAAGAAAAGCTGTAAATGATGGGAATGACCAAAAAGCCCGATACAATTTGATGGTCGGTTCAACACTTGCAGGCATGGCTTTTTCTCATGCTGATGTAGCATCCGTTCATTGCATGGCAGAGGCAATAGGAGGATTATATGACACTCCACATGGGGTTGCCAATTCTATGTTTTTGCCATACATCGTTGAATATAATGCACAAACGGAATTAGAAAAACATGCCATAATCGCGAGAACGATAGGAATTGCTTCTAACGCCGATTCAGATCGTGATGCAGCCAAACGTCTCGTAGCTGAAATGAAGCAGCTTGCCATAGACCTATCCATTCCATCGTTCTCCTCTTTACCTGAAGTGAACGAGAACGATTTCGATTATCTTGCGGAGTCATCCTATTTGAATGGTTCCACATCAAGCAATGCAAGGAACATAACTAAAGAAGACTACTTAGAACTATTTAAAATGGCGTACTCAAATGAATTTAAAGGAGTTAGTCAGTATAATTGATGTGCCCCTATAAAATGAAAGAAGGTAAGCGGGGATGCTTAAACAAAATGAACAAGCTTTATTAACATTGATTTCTTCTGGAGAAGGTAATTATGGCGTTTCGATCTATCATTTTGAAACGAAAGAAACCTTCGAATTTCAATCTGACGAGCTGTTCTATTCAGCTAGCATTATTAAGGTTCCCATTATGGCAGCCGTATTTGCTCATGCTATGGAAGGGAAATGTTCGTTATCTGATCAAATCCGGGTAAGAGAAGAAGACATCGTACCTGGGGATGGAATCATAAAACATTTGTCATCTAATATAGAATGGACCATTCAGGATTTAATCATATTGATGATTATCGAAAGTGATAACACCGCTACAAATATATTGATTGATAGGGTAGGGCTAGATCAGATTAATTCTTATATGAAGGAATGGGGATTTGGTCAAAGTCATTTGCATCATAAACTACAAATTAATGCACAAAGAGAACCTGGTAAAATGAATGTCGTAACTGCTTATGAAATGAATGAATTTTTGAAGAAGATTGCTGCTGGATCTGTACTATCTCTTAACTCTTGTAAAAAGATGATAAGCATTATGAAACAACAGAAGATGAATGACTTGCTGCCAAGTCTTCTTCCAGAAGTAGATGGTGCAATCGGAATGATTCCGAATTGGGAGTTTGCTCATAAAACAGGTTATGTACCAGGGATCGAACATAATGTGGGGTTATTTTACATGCCGGGCCAAACATATGCTATATCTGTTTTAAGTAACAATGTGCCTAATCGTTCTGAGCCAAGACGTATAATGGGTGAAATCGGAAAGCTTCTTTATAAGGTTTCAGCTAAGTAAACAAAATAAATGAAGCTAATGGATGAAGGAAATGCCCATTAGCTTTTATTTATTAGCATATCGAATCAGTTGAATTTGGATTACCGAACATTGGTCGCACGAATTTAAGAGCTGGCTGTACATATAGGAAAATTATTTAGAGGATGATTAGGATTTGATTTATAACACACCAACAATTTTAGATGCAACACACGGAATTTATCATAAAGGTAAAATTAGTTACGACAGATCAATTAGTATACAAACAAGTAAAAGTAAGATATTAGCTAATAGCTAATGGTGAAATTTTTCTTTTGTCTCACTATCCTAAGTAATCTTAGGTTTTGAGACATGTTATTTAATATTTCACATAGGTTCCGAGAATAGATATTATGTCAACGGATTAAAAAATTAACTTACTTTATATAAGATGTGAAGTCTCCCTCTCATTAGTGCTTCCATAAAAAAACACAGATCGTTTTCTGATCTGTGTTTGCTTTTTCATTTTATTATATGATTTTCAACATCTATGGAATTAAATCGTAGTTTGAAATCTTCATCATTATTCAACCAGCGATGGAAAGTTTGTATTTGTATATTAACACTCTTACAGGCTTCAGTTAAATCTGCTTTTAACTTATAATTATCAAGTAATTTAGCTTTCCTTGCTTCTACTGCAGCTTTAGTAATCTTAATTGGCCGGTCATTTAATTGTTCTGGCAGTAGCTTTTCTTTATTAAATTCTAGGTGTTTTCTTAATAGATATAAATTTTTATCCCTATAAATCCAATTACCAAAGTTACAAACAGTTTTTCTCCCAGAAAGAAATAGCCTATGATACTTTTCCTTACTTACTATAAAAGGTTCAAAAGAGTAAAATTCTAATCTTTTTTTTAGTTGTTCCATGAATTTGAGTGATCCGCCTACAAAAGATACGGTCCTCTTTTCAAAGTTAATACTCCCATCACCATCAAAGTAACCCCTAACAAAATGACTTAAATAACCCTCGGGTACATAAGGAAACTCGAGTGTTGTTGACTTCTTAGGGATCATTCCATGTAAATGTATTAAATCTTCTTTCATAATCTTGCTTGAGATGTTTAATAAATGTACGCCTGTTCGTGGATTTGTTTTGATTGGATGTGTTGACTGAAGTTCATTTCTGATGTCTTCGAGGATCTTAGGGTCTTTTTGAGAAAAACTTATTATCTGTATATCATTTGGCAAAAATCCATCAGCTGCAAAAAATCCCAGAACATATGCCATGGTTGGTGACCACGTCTTGAAATAATCTTCATTGACCGAATACTTTCTTAACCAACTGCTGTGAGGCTGACGATCTACATTATGCTTTTGCAGTACCATATTGATATATCTAGATGACACATTCGCTAGTATCGCAATCTCATTGCTGCTCATACCATTTTTAAAACTTTCAATAATTGCAGGGATACTCATGGTGCATTTGCTTTTTCGCATACCAATCAACTCCCTTATCGTATACTTTTATTATAACGAACATATGTTCTCGTGTCGAGTTTTTAGCATTTTGCCTATAAAAAAAACGCTTATCACAAAGTGACAGCGTCAGAATTAAAACTATTTAAATATACCTACAGCTCTTTGGGGATCTGCAGGTCCTTTATGTTCTAGTGCATCAAAAACAAAATTAAAAGCGAGTAGATCTTGAGCAATGTTCTGATGTTCAATTTGATCGTATGGATAGTAATCCTGGATCGTGACATTTGTTACGTTCTCTTTCTCTCCGTTTATAAAAGCTGATGTAAAAGGAACAACTATCTCATCGTTACGAGTTGTTACAACCGTGTATGATACATCTCCTGGTGTTTCGTCCCCTTCATTCAGCGCTAAAAGAAAATCAGACCCTGTAGCTTGTTGCTGACACGCTTTGCAGGATGCAAGATCGGCTCCAGTTGATGTAAGCTCTGTAAGACCTGCTACACCTTCTGTTCCATGATTTGATGGAACTAGTCCAATCAAATCCTCTACTTTTTCAGCTCCACCTAAGTTCTTCATATAATAACGAGGCATCATTCCACCTTGGCTATGTCCGACGATTGATACTTTGTCTGCTCCGGTTAAGTTTAGAACGTTATCAATAAAAGTTTTAAGTTCAGTTGCCGAATCCTCAATAGGACCTGACGCCGGAACTGAACCGCTATAACCGTAATTTAATGAATACACACAATACCCTTTTTCTTTTAACAGAGGTGCAAGATTTATAAAGTTTCTTTCCATCGTTTCAAAAGTTCCTGGTACAAGCACGACCGGTTCGGGGTGTTCTGCTGAAGGCTTACAAGAAGGATCATTGGCTCCTGGTGGCGGAAGTCCTTCTTCTGTAAGAAATCCGACATTATCTGAGCCTTCTGCAACAACAGTAGTTTGATTGCCCCCAATGAAGACACCCATACTAAAAATCAAGGTAAAAATAATACTTTGCCACTTGTTCACTACATAACCCCTCATTTCTAATTAATTTGTAATAAAAAAAAGACAGCATTATCCCTCAAAAAAAGGATATGCTTGTCTCCAAATTTCCTGCATACTTTAACAATTAACTTAAATAACATTAAACTAAAGAATGTAAGCGTTGTCAACAGTTGATTAAACAAAAAGAGTCGTTATCATAATAGGATAACGACTCCAACAAGGGATTACTTCATAAACTTTTTTATCATCTTCAAACCATTCTTCGCATTTGGATAACGAAAACTAAAATCGAATTTGTTCGTTTGGTTGAGTACACTTTTGCTATGCGAAAAGGCAACAAAGCTGGACTCCCCATGATAACTGCCAATCCCGCTCTCACCTACTCCTCCAAATGGTAGATAAGGTGTTGCAATGTGCATTAACGTATCATTGATGGATCCGCCGCCGAACGAAATATTATTTATCACTTTATGTTCTATTTCATTAGTTGTAGTAAATAAATAAAGTGCTAGCGGTTTGGACCGATCCACGACAAATTCAATGACTTCCTCTATATCCTCGTATTCCATAACAGGAAAAATCGGACCAAAGATTTCGTCGTTCATCACCGAGACAGAAGAATCTTCAGGGACCATTAGAGTAGGTTCAATTTTTTCATTTGCCTCATTATAGCGACCACCAAACAGGATTTCGCCATCTGATAAATAGTTTATCAACCGATTGAAATGTCGGTCGTTAACAATTTTCCCGTATGCTTCATTTTCCAATGGTTGTTCACCATAAAATGATTTAACCACTTCTTTAAATGTTTCTATAAATTCCTTACGTATATTTTTATGAAGAAACAAGTAGTCTGGTGCAATGCACGTTTGGCCAGCGTTTGTAAACTTGCCAAACGCTATTCGTTTAGCAGCAAGCTTAATATCTGCTGTTTCATCAACGATACATGGACTTTTACCGCCAAGTTCAAGTGTGATCGGAATAAGCCGCTTGCTTGCCGCTTCCATAATCACTTTCCCGACCGGCACACTTCCGGTAAAAAAGATGTAATCTAATGGCTGATCCAATAATACTTGAGTCGTTTCAACTCCCCCTTCTACAACAGCAATGTAGTCAGGGTGATAGACTTCTTTTATCAATGCATTGATTAGCTTAGAGGTATGCGGAGTTAGTTCTGACGGTTTTAGTATGGCTGTGTTTCCCGCTGCTATTGCACCAATTAACGGTGCGAGCTGCAGCTGAAACGGATAGTTCCATGGAGCTATAATAAGCGAAACGCCATAAGGCTCTGAGATCGTATATCCTTTTGATCCGAAATGAGTTTTTGCTGTTTTGACTTTTTTAGGCTCCATCCACTTTTTAAGGTGTTTTTGTGTATGGCGAATTTCTTCTAATAAAAAGCCAATTTCTGTTGTATAGGCCTCAGCTTCTGATTTGTTCAAATCCGATTTTAATGCATACAGAATCTTTGCTTCGTTGTTGCGAATAAGTTTTGCAAGATTGTTGAGGGCTTTCATACGGAACTCATAGGATCGTGTTTTCCCGGTTCTAAAATAAGTCTTTTGAGCTTGTACAAGGAGATCAATCGTTTCCTTTGATTTCTCTTCAATGGTATTCAATTCTTCCGCCTCCTTCTTTATTTAATTTATAATCAAGTGTTTAAACTTATGAACATATTATTTGATAATAATATTATGTTTACTTTATATAGTCAATGATTTTATATTAGTCGTTTTTGCTTTTCGTTAATTATTAACATTGGGATTATGTCTCATACCTCAAATACCTTCCAAACACCGCCCGCTGTAATTTAGGGAGCAACGGCTTACTAGTTGGAACCGTAATGGTTATTCTGCTAGAACAGCTTTGGAAAAATGTTAAAAAAATAGTAAGACCCCATCCATATGGAAAGGGTCAATTTTATTTATTAGTCTTGTTTAATAGTAGAAACCTGCCATTCAACACCATATTTATCCTTAACTTGGCCGTATGAAGGGCTCCAGAATGTTTCTTGCAATGGCATTGTTACTTTACCATCCTGGGAAAGCTTTTCAAACACATTTTTTGCTTCTTCAACCGTATCAATATGAATCGCAATACTTACTTGATTTCCAAGACTGTAAGGCATCCCGGGAAACGTATCAGAAAGCATCATAACGGTATCCCCAACTTTAAACTGAGCGTTCATCACACGATCCTTTGCTTCGCTTGGAAGTGGATGATTCGGATCTTCTGGCATGTCTCCAAAGGTTTGCAGTGAAATCAGTTCAGCATTAAATGCATCTACGTAAAATTGGACTGCTTCTTTACCATTTCCGTTTGTTACTAAATATGGATTAACTGCTA
Source organism: Fictibacillus phosphorivorans (assembly GCF_001619875.1). Taxonomy (GTDB): domain Bacteria; phylum Bacillota; class Bacilli; order Bacillales; family Fictibacillaceae; genus Fictibacillus; species Fictibacillus phosphorivorans_B. The sequence continues at coordinate 418,281 of NZ_LRFC01000023.1, read as the reverse complement.
CAACCATTTTTTACACCTCGTCATCTTGTTTTTTGGATAGGGAACATTTGTTCGATTTCAATCATATCACGATTGGTTATTTGTGTCACTAAAATTTATATTTCTATTTTTAATTAGGTAATACCTGCTTTTCTATCATTATAAAAAAGAGAACCTTATAGGCTCTCCTTTGTTTTGTGATTATTATTTTAAGTCAATACTATAGATCCCAAATCCGTTTGCGTCTGTTTTGTTTAGATACTTAATCTTGCTCTCTGCACTTGTATACTTTTGACCATTTGGTGAAGAAGTAAATGTTACATTTACATCCCCATTAATCGGTGCAATCGACCAGTTGTTGTCTGCTGTTGGTGTTATTTCTTTCATCTCTGTGATGTAATCCATTAAGATCTGACGGTTTTCATCAGCTGAATCAACAACGTATTCACTGCCTTTAACGCCTGGGAAGTTTCCACCGCCGCCAGCTCGATAGTTGTTTGTGACGACAACAAAGTCTTGGTTAGGGTCCACCGCTTGTCCGTTGTATGTGAGACTTATAATCCGGCTACTGTTAGGATTGAGAACTGCACCGTTTTTATCATATTTAGCAGGCTTCGTTACGTCGATTTGATAATTAACCCCATCAATTACGTCAAAATTGTATGCTTGGAAGCCAGCATCTAATAGCTCTTGTTCTTCTGTTTTATTCGAATCGATAGTTTTGAATTTACCGGCAGACATTTCTAGCCATTCTTTTACGACAGATCCTTTTACTTTTAGAGCTTTTAGTGTGTTGTCGTATAAATAAAGATCTCCTGCGCTGCGAATTGTAAGTGGACCTTTTTCAATTTCAGTGTATTCACCAACACCGTTTCTTCCCGCTTTAAATGGTGCTCCTACAGAAAGAATTGGCAGGTCTTTGTATTCTGGTTTATTTAAAGAAATGTATTTTTCAACATACCACTTTTGTGCATTTGTCACTACTTGGACAGATGGATCATCTTGTACCAATGCAAAGAAGCTATAGATGTCATCTGTTGTTGTACCAATCGGTGTGTTTACATACTTGATCGTTGCTTCGTGAACATCTTTAACAGCCGAAACTACCTTTTCATCAGGTTTTGCATCTTTTGCGCTTCGTACAGAAGACTGAGATTCTACAACCTTCCAGCTGCCTTTTTCTTGTTGAAGAGTTAAGTCGATTAGTCCAAGTGAACCTCCGCCATATCCTGCTTGTACAGCTGGCACACCGTTAATCGTTCCCTTAGCATTATCTACTCCTGGAAGTACTTTACCACTAGCATCTTTAAATAAAGCATCTAATGATGTTTCATTTGCAGCTGGGAATATCTTATGCGTGTGTGAGAATGTAATAGCGCTGATTCCCTTTACTTTGCTAAGAGAATAGATCACATCTTCTGTATTTGCTTCACTGCTGTTAAAACCAGAGTGAGCTTGCGCAATAATAAGGTCTGCGCCTTTTTCCTTCATTTCAGGAACAAACTTTTCTGCACTTTCAATAATACTTTTTGTGATGACTTTACCGTCAAGGTGAGATTTATCCCACTCATTGATTTGCGGAGGTACAAATCCGATATAACCAATTTTTAGAAGTTTTGATCTGCCGTTTGCATCTTTAACCATTTTCTTTACTATTTTGTAAGGGGTGTATTTGTTAACGTCATTGTTTGGGTTATTATCATGATCATCCACGTACACATTTGCATTTACAAAAGGAAAATTGGCATCATCGTAGGTTTCATCTAAGAAATCTAAACCGTAGTTGAATTCATGGTTTCCAAGAGTTGCCATATCATATCCCATAAGGTTCATAGCTGCAATTGCAGGGTGAACTTCACCTTCTTTTAAAGGTTCAATTTTTGCTTTGTATGTTCCAAGCGGAGTCCCTTGAATTAAGTCTCCGTTGTCAACTAAGACAGCGTTTTCATTTTCATTACGGGCTTCTTTTACAAGTGTAGCTGTTTTTGCCAATCCAACGGTTTCTACAGCTGCATTTTTGTAATAATCGAAGTTAAGAAGATTTGTATGAATATCTGTTGTTTCCATAATTCTTAAGTTGACCTTGCTCTTATTTTGAGCAGGCATTTTTGCTATAACGTTTCCTGCTAAAGGTGAACTTAATAAACTTATTGCTAACGTAAGAGAAACTACTTTTTTATGATTGGTCTTCATTTCCTCAAACCCCTTTACAATAATTAAGACTGAAAAGTCATGTCCCAAAACATAATACCATGTGCTGTTTGTAGAAAGATAGAGAACATAGGGAGAAATTAGTTAATATTACATAAAATTAATAAGTATTAGTAAAAAAGATCTACTCCTCATAGTAATAAAATATAAACTTTTCATATATATATGGTATATTGTCGGAAAAGGAGTTGTTAATATGGCAAAATCTAGAGCTAGAAAATGTAGAGAAAAAATGTTACGTAAAGGTATGCGCAATCCACTGGCAAATCGAAGTGCATTTGCTACAGAAGAAATGTACAAAATGATGTCTACAAAAAAGACAAAGACTAAGAAAGAAATATTGAATCAAACTAAACATAAAAAGCGGCTATCATCGACTGAATACAGTGAGGATAACCGCTTTTTTGATTATACAGCTTGCTTTTGATTTTTTTGAATTTGAGAAACAACTACTTGTTTTGTTTTTGCATTGAACAGTAGATTCAACAAGATAGCCATTATGCTTCCAGCTACGATGCCGTTCTCTGTTAAAATTTGAACACTTTCTGGAAGTTTACTGAACAATTCTGGTTCCACCGTTACACCTAACCCCATACCGACTGAACACGCAATGATTAGAAGATTTTCTTGCTTTGCCAGATTTACCTCGCTAAGCATTTTGATGCCTGAAGCAAATACCATACCAAACATCGCAACCATTGCTCCGCCCATAACTGGTGTTGGTATTAGTGTTGTAAGTGCAGCAACTTTTGGAATTAAGCCAAGAAAAACTAACATACCGCCTGCAACATAGATCACTTGTTTCGTTTTTACTCCTGACAACTGGACAAGACCCACGTTTTGAGAGTACGTAGTATATGGAAAAGCATTAAAGATCCCACCAAGGATGATAGCAAGACCTTCCCCTCTATACCCTTTTGTTAAGTCTTTCGGTGTCAGGTTACGGTTGCATATTTTCCCTAAAGCCATAAACACACCAGTGGATTCAATCAAGCTTACGATAGCAACTAAGATCATTGTGATAATTGCGCCAATCTCAAAAGTTGGAACTCCAAAGTAAAATGGCTTTGGCATGTGAAGCCATGAAGCCTGCAAAACAGGGGTAAAATCTACTAATCCCATGAATGATGAGGCAACGGTTCCGCCAACGAGACCAATCAAGATGGATACAGATCGTATGAATCCTTTGGAAAAACGGTAAAGAAGCAAAATAAACCCGAGAACTCCAAATGAAAGGATGAGATTTTGCGGTGAACCAAAGTTCGCGCTCCCTGCTCCGCCTGCCATATCCTTTATCGCGACAGGAATCAATGTAATCCCGATAATGGTAACGACAGAACCCGTTACGATTGGAGGAAACAGCTTTAAGATTTTACCGAATGCTCCTGCAAAAATGACAACGAATAACCCTGCAGCTATAATCGCTCCATAAATAGCGCTCATTCCATATTGACTGCCAATTGCGATCATTGGTCCAACGGCAGTAAAGGTACAGCCTAATACGACAGGTAAACCAACACCAAAGAATCGGTTTTGCCAAACTTGCAGAAGTGTTGCTAATCCACAGGTTAAAAGATCAATTGCAACTAAGTAGGCTAGCTGTTCAGGTGATAGTTTAAGTGCACCGCCTACGATCAATGGAACGATCACTGCTCCAGCATACATTGCTAGAACATGTTGCATTCCTAGTGAGAATACTTTTCCTTTCTTCATGAGGACATCACCTCACTTTGGATAAAACTAATTCCGTTCGTACTCATCTCTTTCACTCTAGCGATAGATTCCACCCTGTACCCTTCTTCCTCTAGCTTTCGACGCCCCACTTGAAATGATTTTTCAATAACGATCCCAAAACCTGCAATATGAGCATCCGCTTTTGTTACAAGATCGGCAAGTCCGAGGGCCGCTTCTCCATGTGCTAAAAAATCATCAATGATTAGAACGTTATCCCCAGATTGAACGAATTTCTTTGAAACGGAAATTCCATTTTTTTCTTGCTTTGTAAAAGAATAGACCGTAGATGTCAGCAAATCTTCTGTTAATGTTAAAGATTTCTTTTTGCGAGCGAAAAGGACTGGTACTTTGAGTTCTAAACCTGCAAACACAGCAGGGGCAATCCCAGAAGATTCAATCGTGACTATCTTTGTTATTCCTTCTGATTGAAATCGGTTAGCTATTTCACGACCAATCTGCTGCATAAACTCAGGATCGATCTGATGATTTAAAAATGAGTCCACCTTCAGAACAGTTGATGACAAGACGACACCTTCATCACAGATTTTCTTTTCTAAAAAATTCATAAGTCCACCTCTTAGTTGATTTTTGCAAACAAAAAACCGGAGAACCGCTTCTCTCTGTTCGAGTGAAGCAATTCTCCGGTATAGAAAACGGAATAAAAATAACCCAATACACCCTTAAAGAAGGATGTTTGAAAAAGTTTGCGTCACTCGTAGTCAAACCCTTAACGGGGGTTTGGTAGAAACTTGCAGGCCATATCCCTGCGATTATACGAGCTTATGAAGTTAACTCAGATTATACGGGAAATAATGATAAAAGAAAACCCTAAATATACTTATTTCTCGTTTGAACGTTGTTTAATGGTTTCGTAAACTCTTTTCCCGATCAAAGCATAACCTTTTTCATTTGGGTGGAGCTTATCAGAGAAAAACGCTTGTTTCTTTTTGTTGATAAATAGATCGTCTGTGCGAATAAATGCTGTATTCTTTTGTTTTTTTGTAACTTCTATAGTAGATGTGTTCCAATGTAAAACGGCTTCGTTCACAACAGAACTATCACTCCATTTTACTTTTGGATTATAAATGCCAAGAATATAGATTGTCTTTGGTTTATCTTTATTTTGGATTTTTCGAATGATTTGTTTTAAATTTTCTTTATATATTTCCTCATTTGCAGCAAGCTCTTCTTTATTGAACTTTGTTAAGTGATTGGTGCTTTTTAAAAAGTCGTTTGTTCCAATGTTGATGAGGATAATATCTGATTTTTTTGCTGTATTAGCAATCTCAGGATTGTTTAATCGCTTCAGTAAATCGGAACTTGTATCGTTCGGCACTCCAAAATCGTGCACAACAAGTTGCTTATTTAAATCATCTTCATAACGCTTCTCTACATCTCCAATATAACCGTTGTCACTAGTGTCTCCTAAACCATATGCCAAAGAGTCCCCAAGAGCAGTTACTTCCATTTCCTCTGAATTAAATGCATACACTGCAAAACTAACGCCTAATAAAACCAATAAACTTAGTCCAATTATCAAAGTGCTTTTTCTTTTCATTCAACCACCGCTTTCAAGTTGATTATTCTAAGTATGTATCAGATGGAAATGCTTTAAGCTTCTTCTGCATCATTTTGTAATCATACCTGTTTTATAGATTTGTTAAACAAAAAAACAGCAGAATCAAATTCTCTGCTGTTTTTCATTGTTTATTTTTGTGAAATCAAATCTGCAACAAGAATATACCGTTCAGGTGACGCTCCAATAAAATCAAAAGGATAGCAAGTTGAAACCGTTAATGTTGCTTTTCGTTTTGGAACAATTACCGTTCGGTCATCTTTATCGACAATTCGAACCTTTTTTACCTTATACGTAAATGTTCCTGCTGATGTCTCAACGATCAAGAGATCACCTTTACCAACATCTCCAAGTTTACGGAAAACGGTATCACGATGTCCTGATAATACAGAATTATCATTCTCGCCTGGTAAGACACTTTTAGCGAAGTGGCCGACACCTTTTTCTAATTCTTCTTCATCTGTTCCGTGAAAAATAGGAAGAGATGCATCTAACTTAGGGATAATCAAATTACCTATATTGTCGCCTTCTCTAGGCCGCTCAGGATATAGATTATCTTTTTTAGGGACAACTTGCTTTTGTTCAACAGGCTTTTTTCCCTCTTTAGCTTCAATCTGTCCGGTTTTGAATATCAAATACCCTTTCATAAATGTAAAGACATTCGTACTGCTAAACCAAACGCCAAACAAGATAAAGGCAATGGATAATGTCAAAAGTACAATCCGAGATTTACTTCTCTTTTTCATTTAAAGTCCTTTTACTCTCGTTCGTCTAAATAGTAAAATCCCTGCAACTGCAAGTGCTAGTCCAAGTCCTGCGTTCCCTAAAGAGTTGGTAGCTGTTTTAGGAAGTTCTCCGCCTTTTACTGTTTTAACAGGAGGTTTGGCTTTGGTTGGAGATGCAGTAACAATTTCTTCTACTTCCTGTATATCTTTACCTGTCTCTTGGATAATTTCAGAACCAAACATATCTGCTGTTATACGGATATCTGCTAATAATTCACCTTGTAAGTTGTAGATTTCCATAATTAAGTCATTTCCATTTGTTGATTCCATCGTCATCAATGTGTTCAATGAGATGGGTTGCTTTTGTCCATCAACAACAAGGTAATATTTTGTTTCAATTTGTAAGAGCTGCTTCATTTCAGAGAAAATAGAAAGTAGTTCGGCAACTTGTTCAGCAGAAAGTTCCTCTGCAGTTTCGAAATCTTCAAATGCCATCATTCTTTCAGCAAGCAGCATCATTTGATCAAGGAAATCTGGATCTTCCCAATTTAGTGTTTCTAAATGAGCAAAAAGCTTTTCCATCTCTTCGTCTGTTAAATCAATCTGTGCAAAGAGATCAGCAATTTCTTCATCCATATAGTCATCGCCGTTTATATAAAAATCAACAGCCCACTCTAGATCTTCAATGTATTCATAGTTTTCTAATGAATCATCGTTTTCTTTTAACAATTCTTCAAGTTCCTCGATTGATTTTAAGTCGTAGTCCTTTAATAATTGCTGAAGGTTTTCGTCATTGATTGGAGTGCCTTCCCAGTCGTCACCGTTAATATAGTAGTCTACTGATGACTCGAGATCTTCAATGTATTCATAGTTATCACGTGAATCATCATTATCAGCTAGTAATGCATCCAGTTCATCGATAGACTTAAGGTTGTAGTCGTTTAATAGCTGTTGAAGATTTACATCGTTAATAGGTGTGCCGATTATAAAATCAATTTCTTCAAATAATTCTTCTTCAAAAATAACATACGTTCCTTCTAGAACATCTTCACCTTCTTCAAGAAGACCATAGTCAACCAAAAGTTCGTTAAGTTTTTCTCGACTTATGTCAAACTCTTTTAAAACAGCTCGGACACCTTCTTCTGATAAAGGTGTACCCAATTCATCGACAGAATCAAAATCTCTTAAAGGCCAATCTTTACTTTTTAAGTAAGCTTCGTAATCTTTTGCCGTCCAACCAATTTCTTGTAAGAAAGCTTTGTACTCTTTGTCATTTGCACTGATTGCAAACGCTGAAACTGGCAAAATACCAAAGCTAATCGATATAGCCAGTAATAAGGAAAATAACTTTTTCATCCTTGACCCCCAGAAAGTTGTTTTAAAATAATTTCTAGAAAATTATACTGCCAAATTCTTCTTTTGGATACAGGTTTTTTCTACCATTATTTTATTGTGTTTGAATAATGTTCCATCGCAATTTTTATATTAAAAATAATGCTTGGCAACAATAATGTTGATATTTCTTCATTGTAAAAATAACTAAGATTGTATACGATACTAGTAACTTCTTTTTATTTAGTTAAAAAATCTATGAGGTGAACAATGGGTAAACAAAAAAGGAAAAATGGTCATGTGAATTCAACCAAGAAAAGTTCGTCCCCTGTTTGGCTATTTTGGACGATTGGAATTGTAACGCTAGGATTAATCATCTTTCTGTTTAGTGGTGCACTTGATGATAAAGACTCTTCAGATACTAGCATCTCGTATGAAAATCAACCTTCCTTAGGCAGTGATGATGCGCCGGTTAATATTATAGAGTTTGGAGATTACAAGTGTCCCGTTTGTAAAAGTTTTAACGAGTCGTTTTTCCCGCTGATCGACCAAGAAATTATTCAAACAGGCAAAGCAAAATTCTACTTTTTGAATTATCCTTTTATTCATGTTGATTCAAAGAGATCTGCTCTATTTGGTGAGACAGTATACAAAGAATTAGGAAACGATACGTTTTGGAAGTTCCATAAGCTTCTCTATGAAAAGCAGCCAGAAGATCAAAGCCTTGAGCGTAAGGACATTTTTACAGAAAAATTCTTAGTTGAGACGCTAGGTGAAGTAACAACACAAGCTAACGTTAAGAAAGTCAGCGGGAAACTAGAAGACAGCGAAAGTAAAAAAGCGGTTGAAACGGATGAAGCTCTAGTTGGTGATCTAGGTGTAACGGGTACACCTACATTGTTTGTTAATGGTAAAAAATTTGAGGGTTCTTCCATTGAAGATCTAAAGAAAATGGTAGATGATGCAGCGAAGGAGAGTAAATAAAGGTGGTAAATAAACCTTTATTGATTGCCTGGTTAGCAGCAATCGTTTCAACAGTAGGAAGCCTGTTTTTTAGTGAAGTCCTAAAATTTGTTCCTTGTACATTCTGCTGGTACCAGCGCATTCTTATGTATCCGTTAGTCATCTTGCTTGGAGCAGCCTTTTATTATCAAGATCAAAAAATAACGCGCTACGTCCTGCCACTTTCCATACTTGGAATGTTGGTATCCGGTTATCATTATGCTTTACAAAAGATACCTGCTTTAAAAGCTTTTGAGATGTGCACGTCTGGTGTACCTTGTTCTGGTCAATATATTAACTGGCTAGGTTTTATTACGATACCGTTATTGGCCTTTTTTGGATTCACCGTGATTACGATTAGTATGTTATGGATGAAAAAGCAATCGAATTAATCGGTTGCTTTTTTTAATTGTTAGTGAGGATGTATGCTCTTAAAAGGATGTAGGTATTTGTCGAAATTTGAAGAAACGCCTATATTTCCTATAAATCGCTTAATTCCACATTAAAATAACCTAATTAAGAAGGTTAATCACTTTATTTAAGTTCTACCGCCCATAAAATCTTTAAGAGTCAAAAAAAGCAGACCCCTTTAAAGGATCTGCTTTTTCTATCTTTATACTATTATCCTAAATCTACGTTGTGATACACTTGCTGAACGTCTTCTAGATCTTCGAGTGCATCGATTAGTTTCTCAAACTGAGCTTGTACATCTTCTGGAAGCTCTACATCGTTTTGAGCAAGCATCGTAAGTTCCGCTACTGTAAATTCAGTAATATCTGCATTCTTGAATGCCTCTTGGACAGCATGGAATTGATCAGGCTCCGCGTATACGATGACTGAATCCTCTTCCTCGATCACGTCACGTACATCTAAATCTGCTCCCATTAGTAATTCCAATACTTCATCAGCTGACTTTCCTTCAAGACCAATTACAGCTGTTGCGTCAAACATGAATGAAACTGCTCCAGAGACACCCATATTTCCGTTATTCTTTTTAAATGCAGAACGCACCTCCGCCACAGTGCGGTTAACGTTATTTGTTAATGTGTCCACGATAATCATGGAACCATTAGGACCGAAACCTTCATAACGAAGCTCATCATAATTTTCGTCTGAACCGCCTTTTGCTTTTTCGATTGCGCGGTCAATAATAGCTTTTGGTACACTATATGTCTTTGCTCGTTCTAAAACAACTTTTAGATTTTGATTGGATTCTGGATCAGGTTCACCTTGCTTTGCTGCTACGTAGATTTCACGCCCAAACTTCGCATATACACGACTCGTATTTGCGTCCTTTGATGCTTTTTTCTCTTTGATGTTATTCCATTTACGTCCCATTTTGTTCACTCTCTTTCAACTTTGAATCTATGTAAAACATTATACCTTAAAGTCAGTGGTTTTTAGTAGCAGAATAGCCCAAGTGAAAGCAAGACCATAACAAAAAAGCACTGCTCTAAAAGTTACTGACATCGTTATACTCCATATTGGTATATTCGTTCTGGGCGACCTACCCCTCCGTAAGTAATATCTGCTCTTACTTTTTGTTCAGAAACCAGATACTCTAAATAACGTCTTGCTGTTGTTCTGCTTGCTCCGATCAACTGTCCAAGGTCGTCAGCAGTAAATCCTTTTTTATGATTACTCAACATGGTAAGGACTTTATCTAATGTAATCGGATCAATACCTTTTGGCAGAGATTGAGGAATTACTTCTGACTTTTCACGTTTAATAATGGAATCGATTACGTTCTGGTTCACTTCTTTATCCGCAGAGAGTTGATGTATAGACTTCTTATATTCACTAAAATGCAATAACGCATCTTTAAAACGTTGAAAGATTACAGGCTTAACAATATAATCAAAAATTCCATCATCAAGTGCGTGTTTTAATGTGTTCACTTCTGTTGCAGCGGTTACCATGATTACTTCCACTCCACGAAACTCACTTCTCATCCAGCGTAGTAGGTCTAACCCATTCATATCTGGAAAATAAATATCTAATAAAACTAAATCAGGTTGAAGGATGGCAATTTGCTCTTTGGCTTCTTCTTCAGTAAGAGCAACTCCACACACTGAAAACCCTTCTATTTTTTCTACAAATCTTCGATTGATCTCAGCAATTCGGATGTCGTCTTCTACGATAAATACTTCCCATGAATGCATGATGCTCTACCTCTATTCTTTCGGTATGATAACGGTAAACAAGGTGGTATCAGCTTTCGTTCTTTCATAAAAAAGTTCTCCGTTTAACAGTTCAACAGATTGTTTGATTAAATATAAGCCATAACCACGGTCATTCCCTTTTGTTGAAAATCCCTTTTGATATAGTTTATTAGCGATTGTATCTTGAATTCCTGCCCCTGTATCCTCAACTTCAAAAATGAGCTGGGTGCCATAATCAGAAAGACTAATCTTAACGGCTCTCTCGGTGTGTTTGTTCTCTACAGCTGCATCCATCGCATTGTCTATTAAGTTACCTATTATCGTGATTAATAGTTGTCTATCGATCTCAACCGGAATATCTTTAAAATGACTTGCAGGATCAATCGTTAGGTCAACTTGCAGCTCCTTAGAACGGTTAAACTTTCCGATCAAAAGCCCCCCGATATAAGGATCTGAAATCTGGTTCATGATTAATTGGGTAAAATGCTGATGTACATCCGATTCTTTTGTTATGATATCTAGTGCTTCTTGATAAGAACCCAACTGTATCAACCCAGATATTAAATATAATTTATTGGAAAATTCATGAGTTTGCGCTCTTAATCCTTCGCTATACCCTTTTACTTGAGCTAATTCTTCATTCAGCCGATAAAGTTCATTTCGGTTTCTAAAGGTCGCAACAGCACCCATAACTTTACCTTTATCATCCAATATCGGAACACGGTTAGCTACAACCTTTGTGTTACCTAATTTCATTTGTTCATCAAATTCACTTTTGCCTGAGGCGATCACATCTACTAATCTCGTGTTGGGAATGGACTGTAAGACATTGTTCCCAATAAGATTTTCGCTTTTTGTTTCTAACATCTGCAGAGCAGTTTGATTGGCAAGCGTAACATTTCCCTCGCGATTAACCGCGATCACTCCTTCTCTAATCGCTTCTAGGATTGCACTTTTTTCTTTGTATAATAATCCAATCTCGATGGGTTCTAATCCATGTGTTGCTCGTTTAACACCTTTTGCGATCAAAACAGACCCGAATACACCTAAAAGGAGTGTTAAAATACCAATCAACAGAATCTTCAATTTGTACGGCCACATATCTTCATTAATACGATCAGTTAAGTACCCAACAGACACCAATCCTATTATTTTACCTTCACTGTTAATAATCGGTGATTTCCCCCTAACGGCAGGACCGAGCGAACCAGTGGCTTCAGTAATACTCGGTTTACCTAATAAGGCTGACTTATTATCTCCGCCTACCATCTTTTTACCGATTCTTTCACTTACAGGATGGGAATACCTGATTCCTTCTTTGTTCCCAACTACAACATAATGAGCTCCTGTTTTTTTTCTGATTTGCTCCGCGTATGGCTGAATCCTTTCTGGTGGGTTTTCTGTTTCGAATGCATCAATAACCAATGGATTATTACTAACGGCATATGAAACACTAAGCGCCTTTTCACCAATCTGCTTCTTCATCGTATCTTCAAACATCACTTGAAAAATAACCGCTAAAATGGTGATTACGATAAAGATAAGGGAACAGCTGATGACGATTAATTTTGTTTGCAGTTTCATAGTTTCCCTCCATAAAAATCGAAAAGACTTTCCTAAATAGAAAGTCTTCTCTTTCACTCTTCTTTTATCCTTCAACGTTTATCACAACATTTTTTCCTTTTAATCGTAGAATGAAAGGAACTAAAATCCATAATACAGAGCATATGATAAAAAATGCCGAAATCGGATGTTCAATAAATATAAAAAAGTCACCGTTAGAAGTCGTTAAGGCGCGGCGCATATTGTTTTCGATCATTGGGCCTAAAACAAGACCAAGGACTAGAGGTGCAAGCGGATAATCATTTTGTGCTAATAAATATCCTGCTAGACCAAAACCAATTAATAGAAACAGATCAAATGTCGTAACTTGCACAGCATAGACTCCAAAAACGGATATGGCAATAATAATGGGCAATAAAAATTTCTGTGGGGTTTCAATAATTTTTGCAAAGACTTTTACCAGCGGCATATTTAAAATGAGAAGCATCAAGTTTCCGATAAACATTGATGCGATTAATCCCCAAGCAACATCCGGATGATCGCTGAATAATAAAGGTCCTGGCTGAACATTGTACATGATTAGTGCACCCATTAAGATTGCCGTAGTTCCAGACCCTGGAATACCAAGAGTTAAGAGCGGAATCATAGCTCCTCCAGAAGCGGCATTGTTGGCAGACTCAGGGGCTGCTACACCTTCAATGGCTCCCTTTCCGAATTTCTCCGGGTTTTTACTTAACTTTTTCTCAGCAATATAGGAAAAGAAGGAAGCCAAAGTTGCGCCTGCTCCAGGCAAGACACCTATAAAAAATCCTAAGAAGGATCCGCGTGCGATCGGAGCTGCACTTTCCTTGAGATCGGATTTTGTTGGAAGAACTCTACCTACTTTAGCAACTTTTTCACCATCCTCTTCTTTATGAAGGATGGTCTTAAATACCTCACCTAACGCAAATAAACCTACAGCAACGGTTAAGAATTCAAGTCCCCCAAAAAGAACAGGGATATCATATGTGAATCGAGCGACACCTGAAACAGCATCGATGCCGATTGTTGCGAGTAAAAGCCCTGTTACCGTCATCATCCAAGCTTTTGTGATCGACCCGCCAGCAAGACCGCTAACAGCAGCTAGTCCTAAAAGCATTAAAGAAAAGTATTCTGCAGGTCCAAACTTTAAGGCCATTTCCGATAGCGGATCTGCAAGTAACACTAACCCTATAATGGATACAATACCCGCAAAGAAAGAACCGATTGCAGCAATGGACAAGGCTGCACCTGCTCTGCCTTGCTTTGCCATTTGATAGCCATCAAGTGTTGTTACTACTGATGAAGATTCACCAGGTGTGTTTAACAAGATGGACGTAGTTGATCCGCCATACATCGCACCGTAATAAACACCTGCTAAAAGGATAATTGAACTGGTTGCTGCTGCAGAAGGGTCCATTCCGCTAGTAAGTGTGGCAGTAACGGGAATCAGAAGGGCAACCCCGCTCATCGGACCGATGCCAGGCAGCACGCCGACAGCCGTTCCAATTAAAACGCCAATAAAAGCGAAAAATAAATTCTGTGGCTGTATCGCTGTTTGAAATCCTTGCATTAAAAAATCCATTACACCCATAATTCTTCCTCCTAACTAAACCATATTGGCTGACCAGGCAAAGAGCCTTTTAACACCACTACAAACAAATAATAGACACATAAGGAAAACCCAGCAGCGACGCATCCGTTTTTTATCCAGCTGTTTTTATCCATGGCTTGAAAAGAAACGAACAAGAACACAAAAGTACTGATTATGTAACCTAAGTACTCAATACATGCTGCGTACAACAAGCTTGCGATTAAGATGATTACAAACCTTTTGATTTGTAATCCGCTCTGTTCTTTCTGATCTTCCTTAATGTTTTTAAAGGATTCAATAAAAAGCTTTACACTTAGTAAAATAAGAATAAGTCCCAAAAGAAAAGGAAAAACATTTGGTCCAACTTCACTGCCATAGGCACTATCTGCTATGTTGCGGCTTTCAAATAGAAAGGCCGCTCCAAGTAATGCAAATAAGACACTCGCATACCGATCAAATCTCCCAGTCTGCATTCGACTAGCCTCCTTTATTACTCCTGGATATTTGAAAAAGATGGAGAAGTAGCTATTACTCCTCCATCGCCATAATTATTTATTCATTCCTAGTGATTTTAAAAGATCATTAACTTGTTTTTCCTGATCTTTTAAGAAAGTCTCGAATTCTTTACCGTTTTTAAACTCCGATTCCCAGCCATTGCGTTCAAGTTCGGCTTGCCATTCTTTACTCTCATTTAATTTCTTTAACGTTTTATCCCAATATGATTTTGCACTGTCAGACATTTCTTTTGGGCCGAAAACACCTCTCCAGATCGTGAATTCTGCATCAATTCCTTCTTCTTTAAATGTAGGGATATCTGCTAAATCTCCTTTTAATCTCTCTGTTGAAGAAATACCAAGAACTTTTACTTTTCCTGCTTTTAAGTATTCACCAACGGCAGATGCGTCTGTAGCGATATAATCTGCGTTGCCGCCTAATAAAGCTGCAATTGCTTCCCCACCGCCATCGTAAGAAACATATTTCACGCTTTTTGGATCAATGTCTGATTTAAATGCAGGCAACACAGCTACAAGATGGTCCATTGAGCCTGGAGCAGATCCTCCAGCAGCTGTTACTGATTTAGGATCTTTTTTTACAGCTTCCATTAATTCTTTTAGATTGTTATATTTTGAATCTGCCTTAACAACGATTGCTCCGAAGTCTTTTGTTAATTGAGCAAGTGGTGTTGTATCCTGATAGCCATAAGGGCTGTTGCCTTCTTTTTTTAGATGATTGATTAAGATTGGGGGCGAATTCACATAAAGCTTATAGTCGTCTTTCTTGTGCTGTGTTGCAAATTCTGCTAAATAAACAGCTCCACCCCCACCAGGCTTGTTTTCAACCGTCATCGTTTGATCGACTAACTTTGATTCGCCAAGCACTTTAGTTAAAGCTCGAGCGGTTAAGTCCCATCCACCTCCTGCACCCGATGGAGCAACAACTGTTATTGCTTTTTTCGGGTAATCAGAAGCTCCTTCATTCGTTCCGCCTGATCCAGAAGTGCTGCAAGCGGTAAGTGATGTTAACAGTACTCCAGCTGCGATCCAACTTTTCCATTTGCCTTTTTTCAATTTCGTATCCCCCTTATTATGATAGCGCTTTCATTAATCTTTTCATTATCCTATCATGTACAACTGGAAATGGAAGTTTAAGAACATAAAGAGCATTTTGTTCATAATGTTCACGCAAAAAGACCACTGGAATGATGATCCAGTGGTCCTATCAATTAGGAGGTTATCGATTTGAATTGTTAATATTTCTTCCGTAAAAAATTTCGTCCATCTCAGCTTTTAACAGCTTTGTTATATGCTCTTGACTGTCACGATCCAAAGCATCTTTTGTATAACCGAATAAATAATTGTTTAACTCAAATTCTTTTAGTCTGCATTTCGTATGAAATATATTTTCTTGATAGATGTTCGTATCAATCATCGCATACGTATTTTTAATATCCTCAGAAAGATAATTTTGGATAGAATTTATATCATGATCGATAAACAGCTTTTGCCCCTTAATATCCCTTGTAAAACCTCTAACTCTATAATCCATCGTTACAATATCCATATCAAATGAGTTGATTAGATGATTCAATGCTTTAAGAGGTGAGATTTCTCCACAAGTTGAAACATCAATATCTGCTCGAAACGTACTGATCCCCTCTTCTGGATGAAACTCAGGATATGTATGTACGGTCAGGTGACTCTTATCGAGCTGCATAACAACAGATTCTGGCATTGCTGTTGTATTCTCATCAAACGTATCAGTAGGCACCTCTACAATCGGTCCTTCAGAAACGAGTACGGTTACACTTGCCCCTTGAGGCACATAATCTTGTTTTGCAACGTTTAAAACATGCGCTCCAATGGTATCTGACACAGTCTGTAATATATTAGTGAGCCTTTCAGCATTGTATTGTTCATCAATATATTCAATATAAGCTTCTCTTTCTTCTCTTGTTTTCGTATAGCAGACATCATACAAGTTAAAACTGAGTGATTTTGTAAGATTATTGAATCCGTGTAAAGTAATACGTTGATCTGGTGAAATAGACATATAATTTGATTCCCCTTATGATTAGACGTTCATGAGTCCGGATTTGTGATGTAAATATATCTATATTACCCATTTATCTGATATAAAAAACGAAGAACTCATTCGTGTTATTTAAGAGGGATTATTAAAGGCTTTGTTAAGTTAATTCGTATATATTCACGACCATTGATTTTACATTAGCTGCAAAAATCTCGATACAAAAAAACTCTTAAAAACAGTCAACTGCCTTTAAGAGTTATTTCAAACTTATGCTTTTTCTATTTTTCCCACTGGTACAGCCTTCTGTTTCATCAGTGGAAGCATCGTTAAAATACCGAGCGCAAACAAGAGTGCTGCTGCCTCAAACATGATGACAAGTGATAGCGTCTCTTTTAACCAACCGCTTATGGACATCGTTAAAACCATAGCTCCCATGAATAATGGGTTCAATATTCCATTTACGCGTCCAATAAAATTTGATTCGGTATTTTGTAAAATAAGTGTATTGATGCCGATATGCACACAAGGCATGAATAAACCACTTAAGAATTCTGCAGTTAGCGTTAACCAAAATTGTTCAGAAACCCCCATGATCATAAACCCGACTGCACTTGCCCCCATTCCTAGAGACAAAAGCAATTGGGGCTTTACTTTGCCTGCAATTCCGATCGTCACACCTCCGCCTAAGATCATCCCTGTACCAAAAGCAGCCATGAGCCATTGCAGCTGTTCTTTTGGAAGTCCCAGTTGTTCTGTTACTAAGAACACAGTAAGCGGTTGTGTTAATCCTAAAGCTAATCCTGCAACTGCAAAACATGCTCCGAGTAAAGTTAATGATCGTCTAGTGAGGACATAACTGAAACCCTCTTTCATCTCTAGCCAGATAGAAGGTTTAACCTCTTTCTTTTCTACTTCCTCATCTGGTGGCAATAATAAGAGAATAACGGCTGACAGAACAAAAGCTACACCCATGATAGCAATCGCTGCATTTATACCAAATTGCTGGTAAACGTAAGTGCCTAAAATAGGACCGAGAATCATAAATACGGCGAAGAGTGTCTGATACATTGACATCCCGAGCTGTACCATTTCTTCAGGCACATGAATTTTAAATAATTTCATTCCTGAAGGCTGTGAAAACTGAGAAAGGATCGAGGAAACGAGCGTTGCAAAAAAGATCACTTTCCAGCTTCCAAATAAAAGTGTTAATAAAACGACAAAGATTGAGACTGCACTTAGTAAATCACACCAAATCATTGTCTTCTTCGGTTTCCATCTGTCTGCAAAGGTTCCACCAATAAAAGAAAACAAAAAGATCGGAGCAAATTCTGCGACTGATATTAATGAAACTGCAATTGGATTTTCGTTTGTTTTTTCGATAACGTACAAAAGAATGGAGTAGTTACGTACCCAGATAC
Organism: Fictibacillus phosphorivorans; assembly: GCF_001619875.1. Classification (GTDB taxonomy): domain Bacteria; phylum Bacillota; class Bacilli; order Bacillales; family Fictibacillaceae; genus Fictibacillus; species Fictibacillus phosphorivorans_B. The sequence continues at coordinate 400,438 of NZ_LRFC01000023.1, read as the reverse complement.
CTATCTGTAAAAAAAATACCGAAAAGAGAATGGTTCTTATTACCCTGTTTTGAAAAAGCATACCCATCGAGATTTTGGGTTTATGTTGTTCCTGTTCCACTGAAAAAAATCCTCCTTATTAATGAGCGGCTACTTCCACTCACCAAACCAATGTCTCCATTTACTTAAGATGCTCTCTTTTAATGAGGGAGAGTTTATACCTTTTTGTTTCTTAAATTCATTATAACTGGCAAACCCGATTAGCAAGATCCCAGTTAATAACAAGTACACCCACCAAGGCATATTGTCCCAATATGGTCGAGTTTGAATCAAAACATTTAATAAAAGAATGATCAAACCTGTAAAGAAATAGCTCTTCTGTTTAGAGGTGAATCCATAAATAATACTTATAAACGATAAGGTACCGAGGATGATAGCGTCCATAACTTGATAGCTTTGAATGGCATCAATCATCAAAGAAATCCCGACTATACCCAATATCATGTATTGAATCAAATGAGCGTACTTCTCATGGACATTCCATGTTTTTCTTGTAATCACATAACTTAAAGAAATCCAAGGCAATACGTTAAGCTCCGTTTGAATAATAGCCGGTATATCAAACTGGTTGATAAACGAATAATAAGCGAAAAGTACAAAGAAACTTGAAAACGTTTGAAGTATTCTTTTACCAAGCAATGAATCTCTTAATCGTCTGGACTGAAAATAGAAAAGTACAGCAAGTATGACATGGCCAAGCGTTGTAAGAAGGTCTTCAGAACGGCTCAGTCCTGTTAATACATAAATAATCCCGTATATTGCAAAAAAGTCAAGTTGAACAAATGGAGTCTTGAAATATAACTGTTTAAAATAATACTTGCCTGAGATTGTAATGATTAATCCTGCCGTAAACCAAATCAGTGAATAAAGTTCATGAGGGATTCTGTTAAACATTAACCATTGATCCAGATCAATCATCAAGTACCCCAGTACAATAACAGAAGCGTAACTCCAGTAGCTTTTTAATGACTGATAAAAAAGTATAAAACCTATTGCTGTTGCAGTATGCAATAGTAGATCTAAATTACTCAAACCACGGCTTGTTATATACTCTCCAAGGAAAAACAGTGAAAAAGGAACAATATAGAACTGCAAACGCCGCTTCCATTCTCTAGTGAGCAAGAAGTAAAGACCGACTAGAAGAGTGCTGTAAATCACTGGTCCTTCGTTAGATAGCATTTCTTTAATAGCATAGTGAAAAGCGATAGCTAGAAGTGTTAAGCCTGCGTAAAAACTAAATCTTATTTCATATTCTTTTTGAGCACGGTACATTTGAATACCATATAGAAAACCAATAAGAACATATGAAAGAGGTGCTGAAGTGATTGTTAACCCATACAGAAACGTTAATAAGATAACTAGATGTGACACTGCTTTTATTGGATATTCACTTCTGTGATCTATTCGCTGAAATACTTCCTCACTCACATACAAAATGTAGGCAATTACGATATAAACGTAAATGCTAGTTTCATTTGCTAAATCAAGACCAAAGAGAGCTGCCGTATAATTCAATGCAAAGAACAATCCAATTTGAATGCCTGCATATCCCCATATGAAAGTAAAGTGCTGGGTGGCAAACCATAATACGACCATAAGGAGTAATGATGATAACAGTTTAACCCACGTAAAATCCCCTGCAAGAGATGCAGTCGTAAAATTTAATATTGACGTAAAAGCAACTGTTGCAATAAATGCATCAGAAAGTTGTTTTTGCTTTTTTTGCCAAATATAGACCCCTAATAATACCATACTTCCAATTGTCAGTGAGAGTGATAATTTAGGTTCCGATAAAAGCTTCATTCCTAAAAAGAAAATCGAAAAAAATACAAATGCAGGAACAAGCCAGGCTGAGATTCTTTTTTCATATCCAGTGCTGTTTAAGAAATGACGTACAGAGATCAAGGATAGTATAATTGAAACAACACTTGCTTGCCCAAAATTATCAGTTATTGAGGTTAATAGAAAGCTTATTAGTAGTCCTCCACCACCTACAAAAAGGCTAGATCTTTTCAAAGGCGTTAAAAACTGACCTATTGTATAGGAGAGTGCTGCGGAGATTCCAATAGCCATGCTCCAATAATCTTCATACCCACTACCTATCAAATGATATACCTCCATAAATGCACATAGAAGGTAAAAAGGAGCTAAATAGTTAAAAAACAAAAATGTTGAGTTGTAGCATAAATAGATAAAGTTGCCAGCTAGAACAAAATAGCCCAATAGAAGCCATACACTACCTTCTCCCACAGATAATAAGACTCCCTCAAAGGTGATATATAAGAATGCAAGTATGGATATGGAACCGTTTGCTAGTTGATAATACGTTTTTAACTTGTGATCTGAGAATTTACCAACGAGTAACAGAACTAGCGGGACCATTACGATTAGGAGTAAACGATATTCTATCAAAATAGAACTCTGTATCAGTTGATATAACCCATACGTAATAAATCCAATAAACAATAGCTCATATTCTTTTCTTTGATTAACCATTCGCATCGCTAAATACAGAACAGCAGTTAAAATAATGTTGAAACTTTGGTAAAGTTGGTTTTCAAAGATTATAAGAATGAGAACAGTTGAAAGAATAAGATTCACCTGTATAAACACAGGCAATGTCTTTAAAAATATATTTTGGTTTTTCTCTTTTCTTATGTGATATAAAGCAATAAACCCTGCATTCCCTAATGCATAGATAAAGTAAAAAGCTTCCTTTGTCAGACCAAATGACAATATGAAATACGCATAACCGATTGCACTTGCAATAAAAGTCAGCCAGATAAATAGTTTTGACTGAAAGTAGGTACCGAACCAAAAATAAATAGGAATGCAGACCGCCGTTGATAGAACTCCTAAAACATATCTTCCCTCACCGTAAAAACTTAGCCATTCACCAAATAATTGAAAATAACCTGCTGAAAGAACAGTAATGGGAATGAATAATGCAAACAAAACAAAAAATGTAAAAGCTGTTTTTCTTATTTGCAGTACTTTCTCAGAAAGAACCCCTAAGCCTCCAAATAAAATAGCGATACCGCCTACAAGCATCGTTTTAGTTAATGAACTAAACACATCCCAATTGCTAGTGGCAAGTGTTAATCCTCCAAGTAAAAGAAGGATTACGCCAGCTGTCATGAGTGTTGTAATATTTTTCTCCCTTCTTTGTTCAGGTGTGATTTCGATTTTCGTTTTTGGTGCTGTTATAGGTTTTGCAAGTTTAGGTTCACGCTCAGGTTTTGGTTCAGATATTGGTACTGCATTTAATGCTTCTCTTATTAACATGGTTTCTTCTTGTATTTCCTTTTTCTGAAGATCATCCCTGTATCTGTAATAGCCATCAAGAATGTTTAAATAATCTTTCTTTTTTATATAACCTCCGTCTTTTAACTCGTTTAGATCTTTTATAAATCTGGTTTGGTTCAAAGTTAAACCCCCTAGACTACCCCTTTTATGGAATGTATGTATTAAAAAGAAAAGAGATAACATCCTGTTACCTCTTTTCGTTGACACAATATAACAGTAATAATTTTACATTAATTCCAGTTTGGTGTCACTCCACACAGTTGAAGTTTATGAATTGACAAAGATATGTTCATACTGTTAGAAATATACTTTTTTTAAGGTGGCCCAGAGATGGAGCGCATTTATTCCATAGATTTTATAAAATTTTTTGCGATATTTGCTGTAGTTTTGATACATGTTTTTCCACTAAATGGGTTTACAGGTTATTTTATTATTGATAATGCTGCTAGGTTTGCTGTACCCTTCTTCTTTTCAGCATCTGGATACTTTTTTGCACAAAAGATGAAGAGTGAAGAAGCTCCTTTCCACTATTTCAAGAGCTATGTCATAAAACTGATTAAACTTTATTTCGTTTGGCTCCTTTTTTACACGTGTTATGATGTTCTGCTTGTCCTTTTGAATGGAGTCGCTGTAAAAGAAAAATTAATAAAATACTTTGAACATTTTACGCTGTTAAATCTCTTTTATTACGGAAAAGGAACGAGCGGATATCAGCTTTGGTTTTTAACAGCATTAATCTGGTCTACAATCATCCTTTTTCTCTTTTTACGATTTAAACAAATGAAGTTGCTCTTTTGGTTCAGCCTTGGTTTAAACTTACTTGGCCTTTTAGGTCAGGCCTACACAATGTTTATCAAATTTCCTATCAACAGTACACGTGATGCCATGTTCTTTGGTTTGTTTTATACAACGCTTGGCGTTATGTTTGCACTAAATAATCGCTTCAGCGGGTTAAAAAAATTAAATGGAAGGACATTTCTAGGTCTAGCTCTAATCGGTATTGCTGTTCAAGCAATGGAAGGATATATATTAGATAAAGTGTTGTCAGGAAGCCATGGTGAGTACTTTTTCTCAACGATCCTTTTAACAGCCTTTCTATTTTTATTTGCTCTGCATTATAAATCGTTAGGAAAAGGATTATATCTAACAAAAGTAGGGGCAAATGCACTGGGAATATATATCATTCATGTGTTTTTCTTAGATGTGTTTAATAAATTTATCAAAGTATTAAATCTGGAAGGATTGTCTGAGAACTTCTTCTGGAATTTGTTTTATACCCTTTTTATCTTTACAGTTTCATACTTCTTTTATGATTTTCTACAAAATATAAAACGGAGCATAAAGCAGTAAAAGTTCCTCACCCCTTTTCCTCCCCATCATATTCTGTATTACATTACGAAAGGGCTAAACACCCATTTCACAGGGGAGGAATACAGATGGGCGTTGAACTAACAGCGCTGCATTGGATTTATGTTGTGTTTATCGGTTTAATTATCGGGTTCATGGTTAAGAGGCGTGATACTACTTTAATTTGTATTACCGGAATCTTTTTAATTGCCATCACAGCAACAGGTTCATTGAGTGGGTCAGTCAGCAGTATATTTAATAGTTTTATATATGCGATTACAGAGCTTCTTCCAACGATCCTTGTTATCTCTATCATTGTAGCTATGAGCAGAACATTGACCACGACAGGGATTAATGATGTGATGATCTCGCCGTTTTCAAAACTAATTAGGACTCCGGCGCTTGCTTATTGGACGATAGGTATCCTAATGATGATTATTTCGTGGTTTTTCTGGCCATCACCTGCAGTAGCGCTGATGGGTGCAGTTCTTTTGCCAGTAGCTATTCGTGTTGGCCTGCCTGCCCTAGGAGTAGCCATGGCCATGAACTTGTTTGGTCACGGTATAGCTCTTTCGGGAGATTTTATCATTCAAGCTGCTCCAAAATTAACGGCTGACGCTGCCGGACTTCCTGTAAGCGATGTGATTCGTGCAAGTGTTCCGCTCGTTTTTGTGATGGGATTAGTTACTACAATAGCGGCGTTTTACTTTTTAAAAAGAGATTTAAAGTCAGGAAAATTAACTAGCAGTACTGGGGTCACAGCCGAACCTGTACAGGAAACAACTGATCAAGAACTAAGTCTGTTGTCACAAGGACAGAAGCGGTTCTTTGCTCTATTTATTCCTTTAATGTTTGCACTTGATGTCGCAGCAATGTCAATCCTTAATTTGCAAGGCGGAGATGCGACAGCACTGATCGGCGGTACCTCAGTCTTTATCCTTCTTTTAATTACGATGGTGAGTCATAAAAATAAGGGGTTAGAAAAAACAACATCTTATTTGATTGATGGTTTTCTGTTTGGATTTAAGGTTTTCGGTCCTGTTATCCCAATCGCAGCATTCTTCTATCTCGGTGACTCAGGTTTTGGTAAAATTATTGGTGAGTTTCTGCCAAAGACATCTCATGGTATTGTGAATGATCTAGGTGTTGCTCTTGCATCTGTTGTTCCTTTAAGCAAAGAGATCGGTGCCATCACATTAACAGCTGTAGGGGCCATTACAGGTCTTGATGGTTCTGGTTTTTCAGGGATTTCTTTAGCAGGATCGGTTGCAAACATATTTGGAACGGCAATTGGAGCAGGTGCCGCTACTCTGACAGCATTAGGTCAGATCGCAGCCATTTGGGTTGGCGGAGGAACATTGGTGCCTTGGGCATTGATTCCAGCAGCAGCAATCTGTGGAGTCGATCCATTTGAACTGGCTAGAAGAAACTTAAAGCCAGTAACCATTGGTTTAGTTGTAACAACAATAGTAGCGATTTTCTTGATATGAGAAAAAGAGGAGTATGGCAATTATTGCCTCGCTCCTCTTTAACTTTTTAGTATAGGTTTGCTCTAGTGAACTCCATAAAACGCTTCATATCTTCTGTCGTAGAAAAACCAGCTTGTGCCGATTTATCACTTCCTCCGCCTTTACCATTAAAGGTCTTAAGGTTTTCTTTAAAAAACGTGCCGCATGAAATTTCTTTTGTTCCATTATGCATAAGAATAATGCGGTTCTCAGGAATTGCAGCAAATAAAAGAAGTAAATCATTTTCATTCGCCATTTTAATCGCAAGCTCTTTTGTATCCTCAAACGATTTTCCTTCAAATACATATGTAAGATTATTGTTTTTGGCATGTGTAACAAGTTCTTTGGCTAAATAACTGTTGTTTTCGTCTTTTAGACGCTTCATTTCTGCTTCCATTTCTATCTGATCAGCTTCCCATCTTTCAAGTCGGTTTAAAACTTCAATCCGGCTTGTGTTAAATTTTGCAGATATATTTCCAAGAATCTTCAAACTCTCATTATAGTCAAGTAGCGCACGTTGACCGCACTTGAAATACAATCTTACCGCACCTTTTTGTTTCTCTGCTTTCAAGAGTTTAATAATTCCGATCTCAGCTGTTGAAGCAACATGTGTCCCTCCGCAGGCATTATATTCGATTCCATCTATTTCAACGATTCGTATGTTCTCTGTAACTTTAGGCAATTTCAATAATGATAATTGTTGAAGCTCCTCTTGCGTAACAAAGTAAGTATGTACCATTCGATTTTTATAAATTTGATCGTTAACTGCTTGTTCGATTCTATCCCTTTGATTTTGATTCAGTGTATCCATCTCAATATCAATCGTTGCATAATCTGTTCCTAGATGAAAACTGATTGTGCGTGCGTCATATAAGGAATAACAAACAGCAGATAATAGATGTTGTCCAGTATGGTGCTGCATGTGGTCGAACCTTCTGTCCCAATCTAATTCACAGTTTACCGAGGAAGTTCCAGGCAACCTTTCCAATTGGTGAATCACTTCATCATTTTCAATAAATACATCTAAGACATTGATTCCATTGATGGTCCCAGTATCATTTGGCTGGCCGCCACCTGTAGGATAAAACGAGGTCCCCTCTAAAACAACAAAAAACTTCCCGTCTTTTTCAAATGCTTCTACGATAGTTGTTTTCCATTCGGCTGTATATGGTGAAGAATAATATATTTTTTCAGTCATATTATGTCATCCCTTCTTACTCTCTGCTCTTAGTTTAAACTAACATGGGTGATGAATAAAACAAAAGGAGACAACCTTGATTGGTTACCTCCCTTTTAATAGATCGTGCTAACTTCTTAAATCTTCATACCTGTATAAATGTGAATAGCATCTCTTAGGAATTCAGCAGTTCCTGGCTGTTCTTTATCATAATACGCTGTAAACCGTTTGTCATCCACATACATCTGTGCAAGGCCTGCGTGGGCTTCTTTACTATAATTGTTCCAATACAGCATCAGCCATTTTTTATGAAGATCAGCTGCTTTTTGAGCCAAATCTCCTGCAGGGTCACTTGTTTTAAAGGCTTCAGCAAGAGTTGTGTTAATTTCCTCTGCAAGCTTTGCTGCTTCATCGTGCTCACTCTGATTCATATTTAACACTTTTTCGTTTGATTGATCAACCGCATTATTTCCGTATTTTTCACGTATCTCTTTACCATATTTTTGTTCGTTCTCTTCAACCATTTGCTTTTTAAACCCTTCAAATTTCTCTTTATCTGTCATCGTAATTCTCCCTTCGTTAACTGCAATCGTCTGATCCACATTCGCGATTAGACGGTCTAATTGCTGTCGTTTGCTCAGGAGTTTTTCACGGTGTTCATGTAGTGCAGCAGCTGCATTGAATGTTGGTGATGTAATGATTTCTTTTATTTGATCTAATGGAAGTCCGAGCTCTTTGTAAAATAAAATTTGCTGCAGTCTATTCACTTCAGTCTTACCATATATTCGGTAACCTGATGAGTTGATTCTTGCCGGCTTAAGAATTGCAATCTCATCATAATATCGTAAAGTTCTGGTGCTGACTCCCGCTAGTAAACTAAGCTTTTGAATGGTGTATTCCATGTGATCACCTCCTGATAATTCTCACTTTACACCTTTACGCAACGTGAAGGTCAATGGGTATCACTTATTTTTTTGTTATTTTATTTATTATAAAAAACACTTTGAGAGCATCAAAGTGTTTTCATACAATCGATTTCATTTATTTTTTATTCAATTTTGTTTGATAAACGAGCATAGAGGATTTGTCATCATCGGGCACAGCATATAACTTTATTGCTTCATTCTTATTTTCAAGATAAACGGGGTTACGTGTAACATTATGTTCCTCACTTGAAACCAGAGAGATTGGCAGTTCATGTTCAATTTCCAGTGTTTTCATATCTAATAAAGCCAGTCCGCCTAGTTCATATTTACCTGTACTACTTCCTTGCTGAGGCAATTCTGTAATGCCGCTGCAAATCATATTCTCTTTACCAGCACTCTCGCAGTCTTGGTAATCAATAAAGTGACTAGGATTGTTAACTTTGCTTACAACCTTCCCTTTTTGATTAAACTCATAAAATCTTCTTGAACCCCAGCTTACAGCTTTTAAGTTTCCATTTTCACCGTCACGCAAGATTCCACCGATATGATCCTTGGTTCTGAACATTTCTTGGGGTTTCATAGTATTCGGATCTACTTTGTAAATAATGGATTCACTGTTTGGTCGGTACTCAGCGACCGATACCCAAATTGATTCACCATCAAATGCAATACCTCCAGGATGGTACATATCCCCTTCACCAAGTTTAATATCTTTTAAGAGCTCACCTTGTTGATTGAAAACGAACAGATGGCCAATTCCTCTTCCTGTTGAGCGGTCGTAACCTTCACGAGGCTCATCGTATTTTACTGGTTTTTCAATGATTTCAACAGAAGACATGTAAAATAAGTCCCCTATCTTTGTCATTCCTTGTGGATGATAAGTGTTAAACTGCAAATCAACTTTTTCTTTCTGCTCCCAAGCTGTATCACGTGACAATTGCTTGAAACTTTCTGTAAATTTATTTTCGTCTTGTTGAAGACTTTCTGGATTTGCAAACACAGTCGTAACAGAACCTATTGAAACAGCAACAGCTAATGTAAGAATCATATTTTTCATCATTTTTCCTCCTCAAATTCTAAAATTTTTAATGTTATTGAGGTAAAAGTAAGAGCGAATCACCAACAGGACGTTCACCTGTAGCATCTGAAGGTGAGCTTACCATTTTCTGATATATTGTCATGGTTGTAGAACCGCCTCCGTCAAGGTTCAAGGCGTTAACCGCACCTAATGACTTCATAAGCTGTGCACTTTCATTAAAGTTTGCTCCAACACTATATCCTGGTTTTCTTCCATCGATTGTGACCAAAAGTATTGAACCGTCAGCTTTTATCCCTGCAACGGTGCGAGGATGACGTTTTAGGCCGAACTGATAAAAGAATTCGGGGTAGTTAGGCTGGTGGAATCCTTCTGCAGTTGAAGGGATTTCTATTTTTCCATTCTGTAAGAGTCTAGGTCCTCCATTAATGATGTTAGTTCCTTTTCCTATTGGAAGTGTGGAATCCTCTGTAATTACCTTTTTCTTTACTTTCACTTTTTCTTGAGTTTGTAAATTTCCAAGTATCCAATTGCTGATTCTCCTGTTCCAGCTATTACAGTACTTCCAAGCGGAATTGAACCGCCACGGGAGTTTCTTATTTCAATGACTTTTCCCGTGTTGTCAATGACGGCTTCTGCACCTTCTCCCTTAGGAGTAGATGGACCGAATTTCGATGTATACTGGATCAATTCACTCGCATCCGTACAAGTAAAGTCATGTTTTGGCTGTTTAGATTCATTATCACCGATCCCACCACACCCTCTAATGAGTCCTGGTGCTCGGTTTAGCCCATCTATTTCTCGATCGCTATCATCTGATGATTGTATAGAAAGCTTAGTTGAAGCAGTGGATATGCTTGCCAGGTTCTTTTCGTTTAGTATTAGACTTGTCCGGCCATTTACCGCTTCACTTACAAGCTCGCCATCTATCATTGAAATGCCTGCGAGGTCACCTTCTGTGCCATCTTTTGGACCCATTACAAAATAACCGCCATTGATTCCTCCTAATGCATTCGTTCTTTTTGACATACTTGTCAGTGTCTCTTTTCCGGGAATTTGTTTAGCAGCTATAGTTGGCGATACACTTCCTTTAAAGGTTTTGGGATTAATCTCAATAACATTGACAGCCCACGGTCCTGTAGTTGGTTCTCCATCTTCAGCAGTAAATATAACCTTTGAATCTTTGTACCCTTTCGATACTAGTTCTTCTTGAATGACTTTAGCTTGCACCTCTTCTTGATAGGAACCGATTCTTACTACATAACCGAGTGGTTTCTGTTCTGGGTCATCTTGCGCTCTTTCCTTGATGGTTTTAATAAATGAAGTGTAGCCCTTAGATTTAAGTTTTTCTTTAAGCTCAATTGCCTCTTCTTTTTCATTAAGAAAATCTACGTCCACCATATAGGTATCGTTCTGATTTGCTTTTCCATATACAATCCGCGAGTATGAGCACCTTCTTGTAATTCTCTAGTTTCTTTATTTGAAATTTCCTTAAAAGGTAATTTGGTCTCTGCTTCAGCAGTATTGATTTTTGATATATGACTATCTGTAAAAGCTGGCAAAGAAAGCAACATTAATGCGGTTAATGTGATTTGAGCAGTTTTCTTAATAACCTTTTTTTGCGATGAAAATATTACGTTCTTCATTTATGCCTCCTTAATTATGTGATTTCTTCACTCTACTAAAAAGATATTAAGATTAAGTAAAAGGAGCATTGTTTGTTTGTAAAGTATAGTAATAAATGATAAAAAACCACATGCAAGTTTCGCATGTGGTTTCTAATTTTTTTAGCATTTAACTCATATTAAAACGTTTTTTTGTTTTCACTGCCGCAATCGTTGCAATAATGAGTGCACCCGTCGTATCGGCAATTAAATCCACCATCGTATCGAAGTTTCCTCCGCCTTGTAAGGTCATATTAAAAAATTGATCCATACTGAATTCATATATTTCCCATACAACTCCGCCAAAAACGGAAAAGGCAAGTACGAATAAGAACACGAGCCAATAAGATATATCATTTCTAGTATGTTGATGTGTCATTCGTTCATAAAGAGCTATGGCCACAAACGACAATAAAGCTCCGCTTAAGAGATGTAAGAAGGTATCCCACCAGCCTAAATGGTAAAATCCTAAAATTGACCCTAAATATTGTGATGCAAATAAAAAGGCAAAATAGGAGATCATGATCGGCATATTGAACTTTATTTTCGTAAAAAGGATTAGACATAACGGAACAAGTCCGCATAACATTCCTCCAAAAGCCACTTGATAACTATGTGTTTCACCTTTTGAAAAATAATAGAAACAAAGGCAAGCCATAAATATGACATACGCGGTGCTTAAGATTATGAGAAATTTACGTTTCATTATGTGGTCACCTCGTTCTATGAAAAACCAAGTATTTTTGTCCATAATAATTCAGCAATGTATAAAGACATGCACCGAACAATACAGAAATTTCTTTATTTGTAACAACTGATTCATCCAAAAGGAGGTCACTCACACCATAAGCGCAAAAATAAGAAAGTACAATAACCGTTGCAAAGCGAATTCCACTGGCTCCTAAAGAAGTGCTGCTTTTAAATGTGAAATTACGGTTTAATACATAACTAATAAGAGCGCCACATGTGTTGCCAATAAATGTAGACATCCAGTAGTTCAATCCAAATCCGTTCATCAAGAGAAAAATGATGGTGAGACCTATGCATGTATTTACAATACCAACCAATAGAAAACGGATAAAGGAGTTAGTTGGTTTCAGGAAGTTTCCGAAGGTTGAGATTATATGATTCATCTTTCACTCTCTGCGTATTTTTTAATGGAAGCGGCTGTGTAAAGGTTTTTGAATCAATTTCAACAGTATATTTCGGCCGGCGTTTTGACTCTTTATAAATCTTTCCTATATATTCACCAATCAGGCCAATTCCTATTAATTGGAGACCTCCAATGAGCCATATGGATGTAATAAGGGATGTCCACCCTGTTTCGGTCTCCCCGATAAATTTTAAGGAGAAAAAATATATACCGAATAGAAGACTGACAAAGAATGAAACAAGACCTGTGATGAGAACAAACCTTATTGGGGTTACAGAGAAAGAGGTAATACCATCGAATGCAAAATAAAGCATCTTTTTCAGCGGGTATTTGGTTTCTCCTGCTAGGCGTTCCTTTCGATCATAATAAACAGAAGTTGATTTATATCCGATTAAAGGCACAATACCTCGTAAAAACATATTAACTTCCTCGAATTTCTCTAATTCTTGCAATGCTCGTTTACTCATTAAACGGAAGTCTGCATGATTATAAACAAGGTTTACACCCATTTTATTCATTAATTTATAAAATAACTCTGCACTGCTGCGCTTAAAAAATGTGTCACAATCCCTTTTTTTCCTCACACCATATACGATGTCATGCCCTTTTTTAAACCTATCAACAAAAGTCGGGATAACTTGAATATCGTCTTGAAGGTCAGCATCAATGGATAAAACACAATCAGATGTGTCCTTTGCAGTAAAAAGACCAGCTAGTAAAGCATTCTGATGTCCAACATTACGAGAAAGTTTTAATCCTCTGATATGAGTGTCTGTTAAACTTCGTTTATGGATAATTGACCAAGTTAGGTCCTTGCTGCCATCATCTACAAATAACAAATTACTCTCGCTTGAGACCTGTTCCTCTGCGATCATTATCATTAAAAGTTTGTGCAAGCAATCAATTGTTGTTGGCAATACCTCCTCCTCATTGTAACAAGGAACAACAATCGTCAAAACCGGTTGTTTCATCTGTGCACCTCCTGGCTGCTTACTTCGCTTTGTATAAATGAATTTTCCAAGCTGCTGCATCTGATACGAACACTTTCTCTAGCTGCAATCCTAATTCTGCAGCATTATCGATTGGGAGCGCTGAAAATATGTATTCCCCGCCTAATTGTTTAAAAGGCTTGATATTAAGCTGAAGATTGTCCAATCTTTCGGTCGAATCCTTTTTAAACATATAATGTTTCCCAAGCTGATCGGTAAAAATGTAGCAACGTCCTCCCCATTCATCAAAATACGTACGAAGTCTTTTGTTTTTTTGAAGCTCTTTCTCCATTATTTCCCGAAACCTATATTTGTATGTTAATGGGTAAAAATTGTTATACGTATCAAGGGTATAAAAACCGTTATATTGTGCAATTGCAGGATGAATTCCAATACTAGCGACTCGGTAACTCGCTAATGGTTTTGCAATATACTCTTCAATCTCCTGAAACAAATCTTTTGCATAAAATTCTTTAACACTCGGTTTTTTTCTATAAATGATTTCATCGTTAAACAAAAAGAGTATGGTAATTTGACCAATGATAAAGTATGGAATGACGGTTTTTAGAACCTTGCCATGATTCATAATAATCTTCAGACCAAGAGCAAATCCCATATATATAACAAGTGGACGTAAAAAGTGAAACCGTGCAAAATTAAACGTATCCATAAAGTGAAAACGTTCTGTTAACGGCCGCCAGCCTTTATAAAACCAAAAGGCGTACCAGGCAGATAAAGCGAAATTAAAAACAAATAGAAAAACAAAAACTTTCTCCTGTTTCCATAGTCTTTTAAAGAGAATTAAGTATAAAGCGAGTACGGTTACAAAGAGTATAAACAAACCATGTACGGTCATTACATGTGTATGTCCGAGCACAAAGTTCTTGAAAGTGAGTCTCGTTACCCACCAAAAAGGTAAACGTGCATGGAAATATTCATCTCTTGTATTTGGCTCATCATCAAAGATAAACGAATAGACAAGACGATATTCAACCACAAGAAATACGGTAGTCATATAGACAATGGAAAAGAAAAAACGCCAATTCCACCCTTTTCCTCGGATAACAGCCACAAACCAAAAGATTCCTAAGGCAAATAAAAAGAAGAAAAAACCTAGTACAAAACTAGCGTAAAATGGGAGCAGTGTGAGAACTATGTAGTTTCTCCACGCTTTTTCTCCATTACGAATATTTAGAAACGCCCACAATGCTAAAGGCATTCCTAGTGTACTAAGCATTCCAGACGGCCAGAATGGAGTAAGTGCAAATGCTAGTGCTGTACCGATTGAGATTAAGGTATACTTTTCCCCAGATAAATAATGTGTTTTTAATAGTAAATACATGCCGATAAATGCGAAAATCCGAGTGATCGCTTGGCTGATGATATATGCGGTCATTGTGGGAAAAATGGCATGCAGCCAAACGATTCCGCTAAATTCTGTTCCTAGTGCGTTCCTTGGAAGTCCGTTTATAATTTGAGGAATCGTTGAATGTACATCTCCAAACAGCATACCGCTCTCATTAAGTACCCTGTACCAAGCAAGGTTGGAATCAAGATTATCGTGGACACGAATGTGTGCATTCTCACCTAAAATGAATAAGGGAGATAAATATAAAATGATAACGAAAAATGAAAAATATAAACATTTACGTTCAAAAGAATTAACATTTTTAAGAAACACTCATAACACCCCATCATTAAAATAGAGTCGATTAACAGGTTTCACATAATAAAAACTTTGTATACTTTGAATTTATCCATGAAAAAAAGACACTATGAAGTGCCTTTAAGCTAATTTTATGTTTACAACACGTTTATTCAAAGTCCGATCTACCAAAAGTGCTTTTTATTATGTAGAAAGTGGATAAATAAGCTATTGTTTTCAATAGAGGAAAAAAAGAAGATTGCTAGCTAAACGATTATGGATACAAGAAGAAGGTTTTATGATGACAAATAAGTATTTTGAAAAGAAAAAGCTTTTTCAACTGATACTCACACTGATTTCAGCATGTATAGGCGGGTTAGTCTTCACTCTTATGAACTGGCCGATTCCTTGGCTGCTAGGCTCCATGACTGCTGTTTTAGTAGTAAACCAATTAGGGTGGACTAAACTGTATTGGCCAATCGCGTTAAGAAATACAGGATTGATCATAGTTGGTTATTCAATAGGTTTAACCTTTACAAAACAATCTTTACACTTAATGATTTCACAGCTTCCGTCCATGGCGTTCATGACAATTCTTCTCTTAATAATATGTGCTGGTATGGCGTTTATCATATCCCGATTAACCAGCATAAATTTCCCGACTGCTCTAACAAGTTCTATTCCTGGCGGCTTATCCCAAATTATTACGTTTGCAGAAGAAACAAAAGGGATTGATATTACCACAGTAACCTTTTTTCAAGTAACACGCCTCATTGTTATAATCTTTGCTGTTCCGTTTCTCATATTTAGCCCATTATTTACAAAGGAAGGCATTCAAACTATACCAGATGTCATTACGGAGGGTACACAAAGTTCTTTTTTTCCACAATTCATCCTATTCGCCATTTTCTCAATCGTAATGGCCTTTATTGGAAAGAAAATAAAATTACCAACCGCCTATCTTTTAGGTCCTATCTTGGGAATCGCTATATTAAATGTATTCGGAATATCAGGTCCATCACTTCCTGGCTCTATTCTTGATGTTTCCCAACTCTTAATAGGCGGTTATATTGGGTTGTTGTTAAAGCCGGAAAAATTAAAAAGGAAAGCCAGCATGATTCCTATAGCCCTGATTAGTGGCATGATGTTAGTGGGTATTGCACTCGGTCTAAGTTTTCTGCTTATTCACCTGTACCACTTTTCTCCCATCACTAGTTTCCTAAGTCTCGCCCCAGGAGGAGCAGATCAAATGGGGATAATAGGACACGAATTAGAAGCAGATGTTACAATGATTACAGGTTATCAACTCTTCAGGATATTATTTATTTTTTTCGCTGTACCACCGTTATTAAAATGGGTAATGCGGTTTCATATGAATAAAGAAGCGTTAAAGCATGAGTAATGATTCACTTTGTTAAATATTAAAACATCCCAATGTAAAACAGACGTTTGGGATGTTTTTTATGTCTTCTAAGTTTTAAGTTTTAACAAATTATTCTAACAACATTCACTTTCTAATTCGTACTACTTTTCCGCCGTTAACGTTTATCATGCTTTTTACATCAATTTTCACTAAAGAATAAGGAGAGCCTCCTCCTGTATAAATGTGAGTAAGCTCTGTTACGTTTGAATCAATTAAAAAAGTTGCTTTAAACCCAAAAGACGGAACACCACCAAGAGGAAATCCTGTAAGAGATTGAATTTCCTCTTCTGTTGCTAGTCTAGGTCGTACGATATTCAGTGCTTTAGCAACGCGTGATGTACTTGCTCGATCTTCCCCTTTTACAATGGCGACAATCAATTGATTCTCGGTATCCATCATACAAATATTCTTTACAAATTCATGACTGGAAGCACCTATCGCAATGGCTGCATCATGTACAGTATGGCACGATTTTGAAGTAATGATATGTGACGCATCTAAGTTATGTTTCATTATATAATCTTTTATAGAAGCATGAAAGTTTTCCATGTAGTTTTCTCCTTTTTACTGGTTACTTTTAGGTGCTAAATTTAACTGTTTCCAGGCTTCTGCTATTTCGTCACCTATCTCATTGATCACTTCATTTGTTTTAAAATAATGCTTATGGGAAAGGGGTGTGGAGCTGCTGATCAAATCTCCGCTATTCACTTCAACATCTTCTGCAACTGCCCTTTTGTATGATTCATTTAACGATTTTAATGGGTAGCCGAAAATGTCATCTTTATCATAGATGTTAACCCACTTACCTTTAAGAGTAGGATAATAGTTCTTCAAATGAGGTGATGGAACTTGAATTGGAATGTCAAAATCAGCATATCTAAGACTCCATAAAGCAAGCGGACTGCCTAATGAATAGAAACTCGTTAGCGTATATCCCTTCTCTAGTGGTGTTTCGTTTATATTTTGTTTTATATCATCATGAATCCGTTCAGATATGAATTGTAAATCATAAAAATAATTGCTTGTAATAACAGTACCTAAGCTATGTGCAACAACAAACAATGGAGCATCTTCACCAGCTTTTTCACTTAAAATTTTTAGTCCTCTTGCATAAACCTCGTGGACTTTTATGTAATTTGGATTGTAATTGAATGCGGGCTGATAGGCGATTGCGTCACCAAAAAAGTGGATGACAAATTGCCTTAATTTCTTAAAGTCTAATTCTGTTCCTTGATTGAGTTTTTCCCACAATAGGTTTTCTTTTTCATTAAAAACACTTCCCCAATAAATAGGCTGAATGATTAATTCATTTTCAGGTTCTTCATAATACGGCTTAATGTTTTGTGAAAATCTTTTTGTTAAGACTTCAGCAAATAAATCAGAAAAGTCCTCAGTTTGGTTCCCAATCCCATGCAGAATCGCTACTGCTATTTTTCTGGCCATGATTCATTCACATCCTTTTTTATTTGTGGTCAATAAAATTAGAGAATACGTGTATGGCTAAACATCAATACTAAAAACAGAATGCGAGGTGCTGTTTTTTGAAGAAGAATCGGTTTCATGTTTTCCTTTTTATTTCTGTGATTGGATTCTTGATCTGGTCATCTATAAAACCTTCACATTATCCAATATGGATTCTTGAAGTCGGTCCATCGGTAATTATCTTAATTGTTGTACTATCTTTTTACAAAAAAGTCAGGCTGACCACTCTCTCTTACTTTATAATTGCGCTTTTAACCATACTCACGTTTATTGGTGGACATTACACATATGACGATGTACCCTGGTTTGATTGGCTTCAAGATCAATATGATTTAAAGCGAAATGATTATGACCGGTTTGGTCATTTTATGAAAGGATTAGTTGTCATTGTATTTCGCGAAATCCTACTAATAAAAACATCCTTGACATCGGGAAAATGGGTTCAGTTTCTCGCTTTTTGTATGACTTTAACGGTTTCTGCTAGCTATGAAATCATAGAGTGGCTTGCAGCGCAAATAGCTAGACGTAAAACAAAAGATTTTGTTGGCGCACAAGGTGACATTTGGGATGCACAATGGGATATGTCACTGACTCTGATTGGCTCAATCATTGCCTTATGGTTATTCACCCGCTGGCATAATCGGTTAATCCCTGATCTCAAAGAAAAACATTGGTCTTGAATTATATTAGATCATTATATTGTAAACCCTTCTTCCGTGATTTCCCTCTTCTATAAATTTTAGCTCTTTGACTAACAATAGACAGAGGTGATTTTCATGCTAAAAATGGTTTCTATACTCTGCACTTTTGTTTCTGGATCTTTACTCTTTTTTGCTTGGTCTGGGTATTTAGAAAAAGAATTTGAGGTTGATGAATATCGAGGTTATGTGATTGAAAAAAAGAATATAGAGCTGACTAATGATATAGGTACTTTTCTTGTTACACAGCCGAGTCATAAAATTAAATTTTCTGACGGTACAGAGTTAGTGGTGCCTTATTCCATATATAAAAAGATAAAAGAAAATCATTATACAGTCATAATAAAACAAAAAGACAATATGACCATATTAAAATAAAAGAAGCCTGGAATAAATTCAGACTTCTTGATCTGCTTAAAATCTAACATCTGTATCGGGAAATATGGAAATGTATGGAGAATAGGTAAGCAACCGTGAACATAATTAGAAAATAACTTGCAAAAAAAATATCGAACTTAGAGAACCCTATTTCATAAAAAAAGGTTCTCTTTTTACTTGCATCAAACCTTTTTGCTTCCATCGCAACTGCAATGCGATGTGCACGGCGAATACTTTGTGACAACAAAGGAATCATTAGGATATTCATCCTTTTAAACAGGTTCCTTTGTCCTTGAACACCTCTTACTTTTTGCGCATTGCGTATGGTTTGCAATTCTTCTATCATAATTGGAATTAATCGTATAGCCGCCATAAAGGTATAGGCATACTTTGGAGATAGTTTAAGCTGCTGCATCAAAGAATAAAAAAGTTTAACAGGTTGTGTTGTTAATGCAAAAGTTAAACTCAGCATTGCAAATGACAGAGCTCTACACCCTATATGTATCCCCCGAATTAAGCTCTCCTTGGTTATATGCACGTACGCCCATTTGAATAGCGTGGTTTCACCTTTACCAAACAAAATCATAGATGTTGATGTAGATAAAAAAATAAATAAAAAAGGAATTAACAATAAAAAGATATGCTTATAGGAGTATCCTGTACCAAAAAGAAACAACAGTGCTATGACAAGTGTGAATAGTATCATAAAATGAAGCTGATGAATGGTGATGGCAAAAACAAATAGACACAACAAGATTATTAGTTTTAAAGAAGGATTAGTTTTATGCAGCCAGGTCTCTTTACAGTTAAAAAATGTGTTCATATAAGCGCTCCTCTTTAGACCACATACAGTTAGAAACCTTGCGATCATTGACTAACTCGCCTTTCTTCACTTCCCATACTCGTGTTGCAAAATGCTTAAGTATTTGGGAATCATGTGTCACCATAATGATCATGCTTCCTTCTTGCCTTTTGTTTTCCAGCCATTCTAGCATCTTAAACGTGTTTATTAAATCTTGCCCGAATGTTGGTTCATCAAGCAATATTACCTTTGGTTGTTGAATGAATGCAGAAGCGACACTTAGCTTTCTTTTTTGTCCGATAGATAGTTGAAACGGATGATGCTTTTCCTTTCCTGTAAGCCCAAAGGTAGTTAAGATCTCTTCTGCTTTAGCTATATTTTCTGGATTTTGCTCAGTTCCATATGTCATTTCATCGTATACCGAATTTGTTAAAAATTGATACTCTGGGTTTTGGAATACAAGATAAGCCAAGCCGTACAAATCATTGATTTTTTTAATCGTCAAATTATTAATTTGATAGCTGCCGGAACTTTTTATTAGCTGCATCAGTGATAATAACAATGTACTCTTGCCTGCTCCATTCTCACCAACCACCATGATCCACTCGCCAGAATGAACGCTTGTACTTCCTAACGATATTTTTAATTCCTTGTTACGATACCCTTTAAAGTTATCAAGATATAGTGAGGTTTGTTGCTTACTCTCGATAATGGAGGAACTTTCCTTTTTATATTCGCTCCAGGCACCAGGATACCAAATGCCATACTGTTTAAGTTTCTCTTTGTAATGTGAAAAGATGCTGAAAGAATCCCCATCGGCTAGAATTTCTCCATCAGGAGTAAAAACAATCGTACGGTTAACAAAATCGATGATCTGTTCAATTTTGTGCTCCACGATAATTAACGTTTTATCCTCGCCTATTTTTTTTACCGTTTCCCATATTTGTTCAGTTCCACTTTCATCAATTAGTGAAGTAGGTTCGTCAAAAAAAATAACGTCAGGATCCAGCGCTAATACAGATGCAATGGCTAAACGCTGTTTCATTCCGCCTGAAAGGTTTTGAATGGGTGTGTGGATATCCTTCAAATGCAAACCTACTTCATTCAATAACTCCTCTATCCTGCTTGGCATCTCATGCCTTGGAACCTGTAAGTTCTCCAATACAAACGCGATCTCTTCATCAACATATGGCATACAAAACTGTGTCTCAGGATCTTGAAAAATAAACCCCCATTTATCAGGAATTTGTATACTGTCAAACTTAATAGGAATTTCAACTGATCGAGGGATAATTCCAGAAAGAACTTGCAGGAGAGTGGATTTACCACATCCCGAAGGTCCTAGTAATAGAACTTTTTCACCTTTCTTAAACGATAAATTTAAGTCTTTAAAAAGCAAGCCATCTTCACCAGGAAACTTTAATCTTAAGTTTTTCAGAGAGGACACTGTGTCCATTTATATCACCTCAATCATCTATTTAGAGCTTCATAATCTTTCTTTGATGAGGGACGAACAAGTTTAGTAACTCCTGTTGCTTCTAATGTTTTCGTAATGGAAACAGCAAATACCCCTGTGAAAACGATTGAACCTATCAGCCTGAATGCAATAAATAGTATAAGATTCCATGTAGATAGATCTCCAACATACCCTTTGTAAAAGTCTAAGATGAAAGACCCCGCACAAGCGCTAATTGCGGCGAGAGAAATGACAAATAGATCAAACCTCTTATAGCGAAATGCCATTAAGACTATTTCAGCAAATAAACCTTGAACAACACCGTATAGTAATACTTCTAGACCGAATTCAGACCCCATTAAAAACTCTCCTGAGGATGCGGCAATTTCTGCTAAAAGAGCGACCCCTGGTTTTCGAATGATTAGGAATGCTACAGTTGCAGCCATAAACCACATACCATAGATTAATTGATCAATATGAAGCCCTAAAGGTTTAACAGCATAATAAAGAGGTCCCCAAATCTTATAAATAATTCCAAAGCCAATGGATATGACAATGGTTACTAAAATATCAGTTAACTTTAGCCTCTTAGACATTTCTTGTTTCCCTCCCGACTTTGGTGGCAAAAGTGCCGTATGAAACAGGCCATTTTTCCAATGTATAAGCCATTTCCCAAAATAAATATTCGTACTCACAGCTGATTAAGAAATGGCGAGTCATTTTATTCTTTTCCGATTCACTAGCTTTATCTGCTAGTTCATCCAACCGAAAAATCTGTTCTTGCACGAGTTGCGAAAACCACTCACCACCATAAGCTGCAATCCACTCTTGATAAATCGGTTCCTGTGGTGTTGCTTCTTTAAACCTTTTACCGATTTCTTGATAAATCCAATAACATGGTAGAATAGCTGCAATTATTTCTCCTAAACTACCTGACTCTGCGACTCGGTATAGATGAGATGTATAATGGTACGCAGTTGGAGCAGGTTCGAAATTTGCTAATTCTTCGTCTGTAATCTGCAGTTGTTTCATAAATGTTTCGTGAAGCGCTAATTCTGCATCATTGGTTCCTTGCGCATGAGCCGCCATTCTTGAAGTCGTATATAGATCTTCAGCTCTCGCAGCTGCCATGGCTTGAACTCTAGCAAAATGAGATAAATAATAGGAATCTTGCAAGACATAATATGTAAAGTTTACTAATGGCAGGTTTCCATCTGCAATTCCTTTTACAAAGGGATGATGAAGATTGGCTTCCCAGACAGAATGGGCTTTCTCTCGTAAGTGTTCGGTAAATTTTTTCATGTGGATCCTCCTTGTTATTGTAAGTGATTGACTTTAAAGCAATAATCTTTTAGATAAGAACTCAATAAAAAAACCACTTTCAATAGAGAAAGTGGTTGTATATGGAGAACAGTACATTATGTATAAAGCTCCGCAACACCACTTCCCTACGCTGGTATAATCCAGATCAGGTTCTAAGAGTCTCAAAGTCACACTTCGATCTCAGCCTTATGAAAGGCACCCCTAGTGGTTTTAGTATTAAGTTGTTATCATGTTTTAAATAATAGCAGGCTCGTTAAAATTGTCAACCGTTTTGAAGGAACCCTTTGAATACGAGCAGCCTGAAGCTAAAAAAGGGCTAAACCTAAAAATGGTTTTGCCCTTTACAGCCAACGATTATTTGCTCATTGTCTCCGTTAGTACAGGTACGATTTGTTTTTTGCGAGAAACAACGCCTTTAAGGATCGCTGTGTTGTTCTCTAACTTCACGTTGTATGCATCTTCAACAGATTGTGCTCTTTTTCCAAGGGCAAGAGCTGTTGAGTCATTTGTTAGAATATCTGTAACAACAAACATGAACAGATCTAAACCTTTTTCATCAATAACTTTTGTAATGGCATTTTCAAGTTCAGCTTGATGCTTTAATACATCACTAGCATCAACGGTATTTACTTGTGCTACCTCAACTTTACTTGCACCAATATTGAATTCTTTAGCATCTAGTGAGATAAGTTCATCAACTGATTTATCGCTTAAGTCAGCACCTGCTTTAAGCATTTCAAGACCGTAAGTCTCAGCATCTACGCCTGCAATTTCAGCAAGTTCACGTGCTGCTTCAACATCCTCTTCTGTACAAGTCGGTGATTTGAATAAAAGAGAATCCGATATTATCGCAGAAAGCATAAGACCAGCGATGTTCTTTTCTACCTCAACGCCTTTTTCTTTGTACATCTTGTTCAAGATGGTTGCCGTACACCCAACAGGCTCTGCACGGTAATAAAGAGGATCGCTTGTTTCAAAGTTTGCGATGCGGTGATGATCAATGACCTCTAGTACTCGGACTTTGTCGATATCGTTCGCACTTTGCTGACGCTCATTATGGTCAACTAAAATGACCGATTTTGTTTCATCTGAAACATGTTCAACTAGACGTGGAAGATCAGCTTTAAAGTATTCTAATGCGTACTTCGTTTCACCGTTAATTTCTCCAAGGCGGATTGCTTCTACATTTTGTCCTAATTTAGACTTCAGATCAGCATATACGATCGCTGAAGTAATCGTGTCAGTATCTGGATTTTTGTGTCCAAAGATAAGTACTTTTTCCATGCTTCTACTCCTTATGAATACATAAATTATTTTTTAATAACCAAGCCTTATTTTATCATAATTGAACAGCATGTGGCTTTTGGAGTTTATTGTAGCATGGAAAAAAGCATTAAGGCAAAACCGTACTTCCCATCAATGATTGATCTACTTGACGAGCACAGTCACGCCCTTCTTGAATTGCCCAAACGATCAGACTTTGACCACGTCTAGAATCACCAGCTGCAAATATTCCCTCTACGTTTGTTTTATAGTCTCCATGCTTGGCATCTACTTTATTGTTCTTAGTTTCAACACCAAATTTTTTTAAAACGGGCTGTTCAGTACCCTCAAAACCAATGGCAATAAAAACAAGATCTGCCGGCCATACTTTTTCGGATCCAGGGATCTCTTCAAAGACAATATTACCTTGGTCATCTGATGTTCTTTTCATTTGAATGGTATGAAGTTCTTTTAAATTTCCCTCAGCATCAGATACTATTTTTTTTGTTTGGACAGAGTACTCTCTTGGATCGTGGCCATATTGAGCCGTAGCTTCTTCATAGGCGTAGTCCATTGTAAAAATGTTAGGCTGTTCTGGCCACATGTTCGCATTGCTTCGTGCATTTGGGAGCTTCGGATGTTTGCCGAATTGAACAACGCTCTTACACTTTTGACGAAGGGCAGTCGCTACACAGTCAGCACCTGTATCTCCGCCGCCTATGACAATTACGTCTTTTCCCTCTGCATCTATCAAAGGCTCATTCACTTCAATGTTCAACAATCTTTTTGTAGCCTGAGTTAAATAGTTCATGGCAAAGTGCACACCTTTGGACTCTCTTCCTTCGAGCTTCAAGTCTCTTTGTTTCTGTGCACCTGTACAAAGGATAATAGAATCATATTGAGATTTTAGTTCTTCAGGCATTATATCTTTTCCTACTTCAGTATTTAAAACAAAGTCAATGCCTTCTTGTCTTAATAATGTGATTCTTCTCTCCACAATCTCTTTGTCCAGCTTCATGTTAGGGATTCCGTATGTTAACAATCCGCCCGCTCTATCATCTCGTTCGTAAACAGTTACAGAATGACCTGCTTGGTTTAATTGATCGGCTGCAGCAAGTCCAGCTGGACCTGAACCAATGATCGCTACTTTCTTCCCTGTTCTTTTTTCTGGAATCCTAGGTTGAATCCAGCCATTCTCAAATCCTTTGTCAATGATCGCTCTTTCAATGTTCTTAATGGTTACAGCGGGTCCTGCAAGTTCTACCGTACATGAACCTTCACAAGGTGCTGGGCAAACCCGTCCTGTAAACTCAGGAAAATTGTTTGTTTTCATTAGACGATCCAGGGCTTCTTTCCATTTTCCGCGATAAACAAGATCATTCCACTCAGGAATCAGATTGTTAATGGGGCAGCCTGCAGCTGCCCCGTTGATTTCAAGCCCGATATGACAAAAAGGTGTCCCGCAATCCATACATCTTGCACCTTGTCTTTTTAACATATCTTCAGGCTGTTTTTCAGTGTATTCTTTCCAATCTTTAAGACGGTGGAGAGGTTTTCTCTCTATCGTTTCTTCACGAGGGAATTCCAAAAATCCGGTTGGTTTACCCATATTCAATCTCTCCTTTCATCTCAACTCATTTCAAGATTAATTTAGTTGGGCCAGGTCTGCCTGCTGCCTTTTTAGGAGCAGATCCAGCTTCAAATGCATTCATGATCGCTTCTTGTTCCGTAAAACCGGCTTTTATCTCTTCATCAATTTTCTTAATCATTTCTTTGTAATCTTTAGGAATCACTTTTACGAAATGTGATTGTGCCGTTTTCCAATTTTGTAGAATCGCTGCAGCTTTTTCACTTTGTGTAAAAGCATAATGATTAATGATTTGTTGTTTGACAGATTCTGTTTCTTCCAAATCAATCAATCTTTCAAATTCAATACCCTCTTTGTTGCATAAACGTTTAAACAGCAGAGGCTGATGCGTGTAAATATATGCAATACCACCGCTCATACCAGCAGCGAAGTTCTTTCCTACATTACCTAACACGACCACTCGGCCGCCTGTCATATACTCACAGCCATGGTCTCCGATCCCTTCAACAACAATGTTTGCACCACTGTTTCTAACTGCGAATCTTTCTCCTGCAAGGCCATTAATATATGCTTCTCCGCTCGTTGCACCATAAAAAGCTACATTACCAACAATTGTATTATCATCGGCCAAATAATCAGAGTTTTTTGGAGGAGCAACGATCATCTTCCCTCCAGATAACCCTTTACCGAAGTAATCATTGCTGTCTCCATTCAGGTACATCGTCATCCCTCGTGGAATGAATGCCCCAAAACTTTGACCTGCTGATCCGGTAAAAGTAAGGGTAACTGTATCTTCCGGAAGTCCTGCTTCCCCATATCGTTTTGTAATCTCACTTCCCGCGATTGTACCTGTTACCCGATTCGTATTTTTAATTGAAAGATTTAATGCTACAGGCTTCTGATTCTCTAATGCAGGACTCAGCAGCGGCAGAATCTCCTTCATATCCAGTGAGTGTTCGATTTTATGATTCTGAGAAGTCTGTCGTGTACGAACGCCTTCAGGCTGATAAAGAAGTCTTGAAAGATCAAGATGCTTTGCCTTCCAATGGCTTTTTGCCTTCTCTCCAACCGTTAGTACATCTGTACGTCCTACCATCTCTTCCATCGTCCGAAACCCGAGTTCTGCCATGATTTCACGTATTTCCTCTGCTACAAATCGCATGTAATTTACGACATGGTCAGGGTCACCCATGAATTTTTTTCTAAGTTCGGGACTCTGCGTAGCAACACCTACAGGACAAGTATCCAAGTGACAAGCACGCATCATCACACAGCCTAAAACGACAAGTGGCGCAGTTGCGAATCCATATTCTTCTGCTCCCAATAAAGCGGCAAGAACAACATCTTTTCCTGTCATCAGTTTTCCATCTGTCTCAAGTGTTACACGTTCACGAAGGCCATTAAGCATCAGTGTCTGATGAGTTTCAGCTAGCCCTAATTCCCACGGAAGTCCCGTATGCTTGATACTCGTTTTTGGAGAAGCTCCAGTTCCTCCGTCATATCCGCTGATTACGATGACATCTGCTGCACCTTTAGCAACACCTGCTGCAATCGTACCAACACCTGATTTGGCAACGAGTTTTACACTGATTCTAGCAGCACGGTTAGCGTTTTTAAGATCATGAATCAATTGAGCCATATCTTCAATCGAATAAATGTCGTGATGTGGAGGAGGTGAAATCAATCCTACTCCTGGCGTAGATCCTCGAACATCAGCTACCCATGGATATACTTTATTTCCTGGAAGCTGCCCGCCCTCACCAGGTTTAGCTCCTTGCGCCATTTTAATCTGGAGCTCATCAGCGTTTACTAAATAGTGACTTTTAACACCGAATCTTCCAGAGGCCACTTGTTTGATGCTGCTTCTTCGGTTGTTGCCAAGTTCGTCTGGCATGAATCGAGCTGGATCTTCTCCGCCTTCTCCGCTGTTGCTTTTTCCTCCAAGACGATTCATTGCGATAGCGAGTGATTCATGTGCCTCTTGACTTAATGAACCAAAGGACATAGCACCTGTTTTAAAACGTTTAACGATCTCTTCAACCGGTTCAACTTCTTCTAGCGGAACTCGATTCGTTTCTGGTTTGAATGAGAACAAGTTTCTTAAGAAGGTTGTTCTCTCATCATCTGCAAGTTTAGAAAAGGTTTTGAATAACGAATAATCATTTTTACGGCAAGCCCATTGTAACGTATGAATGGTTTTTGGATTAAAGGCATGATGTTCCCCTGATTTTCTCCATTGAAAGTCACTTCCTGAATCTAATAAGTCGTCGATCGTATCAACAAACCCTTGGAGATGACGTAATTTAGCTTCTTTTTCAATCTCATTCAACGTAATACCATCGATTTGAGAAGCGGTAGCAGGAAAGTAACGGTCAACCACTTCTTTACCAATTCCTACTGCTTCAAAGATCTGAGCACCACGATAACTTTGTACAGTGGAGATTCCCATCTTAGACATTACTTTTACTATTCCATCTGTAATTCCCTTTTTATAAGTAGCGACCGTTTTTGTGAGTGATAGATGGATATGTTCTTCTTGAATCGCTTCTTCTAATGTTCTGTAAGTTAAATATGGATAGATTGCATCAGCTCCATATCCAATTAAGCTTGCAAAATGATGCACTTCCCTTACTTCTCCAGATTCAACTATTAAACTAACTTTTGTTCGTAAACCTTTTTTTACAAGGTGATGGTGCAATGAACTTACAGAAAGCAGTGCAGGGATAGGCGTTTGGGTATGGCTCATTTCGCGATCTGACAAGATTAATAGACTCGCTCCATCAGCTATAGCCGTTTCTGCACTTTGAAATAAAGATTCTAATCCACTTTCTAAATTTTCCGAAAAAAGAGTTTGCAGAACCGCCGTTTTAAAGTCAGAGATTGTAAGGTTCTTGATTTGGTTAAATTCATTCGTTGTTAGAACTGGTGAGTCCAACTGAATTCTCTTCGCGTTTTGCGGACCAGGATGAAGAAGGTTTCCTTCAGCACCGAGCAATGTCATCGTTGATGTTACAACTTTCTCTCGTATCGCATCGATCGGAGGGTTTGTCACTTGTGCAAATAATTGCTTGAAATAATTAAATAAAGATTGAGGGTTATCTGATAATACCGCGAGTGGTGTGTCATTACCCATCGACCCGATCGGATCTTTACCTTCTGTTATAACCGGAATCAAGTACTTATGAATATCTTCATACGTATAGCCAAAAGCTCTTTGTTTACTTCTAACATTCTCTAATGTAACAGCCGGCTCTTCTCCATTCTTTAAATGATGAAGTCCATTAGTAAGCCACACATCATAAGGATGTTCACTTGCCATTTCTGTTTTGATCTCATTGTCAGTGATGATTCGCCCTTCTTCTAAATCAATGAGGAGCATTCTGCCCGGACTTAGTCGTTCCTTATACAATACATTCTCTTCCTCTACTTCAATAACACCAACTTCTGAAGAAAAGATAATATAGTCATCTTTCGTTACGTAATATCTTGCAGGGCGCAGTCCATTTCGGTCCAGAATCGCTCCAATTTGCTTTCCGTTTGTAAAAGAAATCGCAGTTGGACCATCCCATGGCTCCATCAAGCAACTATGATATTCATAAAATGCTCTTCTTTCTTCCTCCAAATGGGGGTTTTCACTCCAAGGTTCTGGAATTAGCATCATTGCGGTATGAGATGGTTTTCTCCCTGCAAGTACAAAAAATTCAAAAGCTTGATCCAATATGGAAGAGTCGCTTCCATCAGCATCTAATATCGGAAGCAGCTTATGAATGTCTTCTCCAAACACTTCAGATACAAACTGCTTTTCTCGTGCTTTCATCCAATTCATATTGCCTTGTAACGTATTGATTTCACCGTTATGAATAATATAGCGGTTAGGATGAGCGCGTTCCCAAGTCGGAAACGTATTTGTGCTAAAACGGGAATGCACTAAAGCAAACGGGGACAAAAAATCCTCATCTTGCAGATCGGCATAAAAAGTATCTACTTGTTCTGGTGTTAAAAGTCCTTTATAAACGATTGTTTGTGAAGACAAACTTGCGAAATACATTTGTAGTCCGTTTTGTCTAGCCCAGTGTTCTGCCTGTTTACGGATAACAAAAAGTTTCCGTTCAAACATAAGCTCGTCAGTGATAGAATCATTACGAGTAATGAAAACTTGCTTAATTACAGGGCAAGTCTCTTTTGCTTTCTCTCCGATTGAATCCGAATCCACAGGGACCGTTCTCCAACCTAGAAGTGTTTGTTGTTCTTCTTCAATCAGTAGATTGATCTGATTCTCTAGTTTCTCTTGTGCCTCTTTGTCATTTGGGAAAAAGATCATTCCGACACCGTATCGTCCTTTTTCAGGCAGAGCAAAATTCGTTACCTTATTAAAAAATTCATGTGGTATTTTAGTCATTAAGCCTGCTCCATCCCCTGTTAAAGGATCGCTTCCTTGTCCTCCGCGGTGATCAAGCTGGCATAGCATATGCAGTCCTTTTTTTACAATCTGATGGGTAGCATGCCCTTTTAAATGAGCATATAGACCAATTCCACAAGCATCATGTTCGTTTTTCGGACTATATAACCCTTGTGGTGCTGGAAATTGACTGTAGGTCATTTTTAACTCCCCCTTAACATTTTCAAGTTGAATATTCGAAACTTTCTTTCATTTAGTTTAAGTTTTATAATTAATCGAAACAATATATAATTTAGATTAAAACGATCTCAAAATGAGAATGATTGGTTGTGACAATGCAATGGAAATTAGACAATTACAGTATTTTATTGAAGTTGCTGAGCGTGAACACGTATCTGAAGCAGCTTTAGCCCTTCATGTAGCGCAATCTGCTGTAAGCCGTCAGATCGCAAATTTAGAATCAGAGTTAGGTGTTGAATTATTCGAAAGAGAAGGAAGAAACATTAAACTCTCTCCTGTTGGACGCTTGTTTCTCACACATGCAAAGACGGCTATGAAAGCGATAGACCATGCCAAAAAGCAAATTGATGAATATCTGGATCCAGAAAGAGGTACGATTAAGATCGGATTTCCTACTAGTTTAGCCGGTCATCTTC
Organism: Fictibacillus phosphorivorans; assembly: GCF_001619875.1. Taxonomy (GTDB): domain Bacteria; phylum Bacillota; class Bacilli; order Bacillales; family Fictibacillaceae; genus Fictibacillus; species Fictibacillus phosphorivorans_B. The sequence continues at coordinate 370,180 of NZ_LRFC01000023.1, read as the reverse complement.
TTCCTACGGTCGTTTCCGCTTTCAAACGGGAACATCCTAATATCGCCTTTCATTTAAGGCAAGGATCTTACCGTTTCTTAACCGAGAGCGTAAAAAGCGGTGATATTGATCTGGCATTTTTAGGCCCAGTCCCAACTAATGATCCTGATTTAGAAGGTCATATTCTTTTTACCGAAAAAATATCGGCATTATTGCCTGACCAACATCCATTATCCGAAAAAAGAAGTTTATTATTGAGTGATCTTCGTAATGATGAATTTGTTCTATTTCCAGATGGGTATATCTTACGTGAAGTGGTTGTTAATGCTTGTAAAGAATCAGGCTTTGTTCCTAAAATTGCGTGTGAAGGTGAAGACTTAGATGCGATAAAAGGATTAGTTACTGCTGGGATGGGTGTTACACTGTTACCCGATAGTTCCTTTTATGAAACAAAGCCGCGCTTTACGGTAAAAATCCCGATTGATATTCCAGACGTTAAGCGAACAGTGGGGGTTATTACACCGCGCAGCCGAGAATTAGCGCCAGCTGAACATGTGTTTTATGAGTTTGTCATTAAATTCTTCTCCGTTTTAGAGCAATATCAATAAATCTTTTTATAGCCGGTAGTTCCCTTTTTACTTGGGAGCTGTCGGTTTTTATGCGGATTTAGAAGCAGTGTTCTTATGGGATGGACAAGAATTCAGCTTTTTTCCTTTTTCCTTGATTGAAGGCGTTTTTTCCGTGATCGGAGGGATTTTTTCCTTGATGTTCAGCAAAAATTCCGTGATTACCACTCCATTTTGCTTGTTCCATAAAGATTCTGTTTTTTTCATAAAGAATGCTATAATTCCACACCTATTCCAAATGAAAAAAGCCTGGCATATAGCCAAGCTTCTCTCTTCAATCTTGCATATAAACACCAAATTTTCTTCTGATGTTTGTTTTGCATTGCTTTTTCCTGTTTTATTTAACTAACAGCGTGAGATTGTCCACTTTTTTTTCGAACGTTGCGAATATTAATGCGAATAAGTAAGGAAATGACGAGAGCGACAATGAAAGCTCCTGTGAAAATATAAAGGGTCAAAGAATAACTGTTTGTTGATTCTCGAATCCATGAGACAACAAGTGGCCCGACAAGTCCAGCTGCAGCCCATGCTGTTAGAATATAACCGTGAATGGCTCCTAATTGTTTCGTCCCAAATAAATCACCGATGTAAGCGGGGATCGAAGCAAAGCCACCTCCGTAACATGTAAGGATCACATATACCAACAATTGAAAGAAAAAGGCGTTAGTAACATTGGGTAATAGCACAAAAGCTACGATTTGCAATGCAAAGAATGTTGTATATACATTTGGCCGACCGATATAGTCGGATACCGATGCCCAGCCAATTCGGCCAAACCCATTAAATAGACCCATAATACCTACCATTGTTGCTGCAGCTGCCGCACTTAAGCCAGCAATATCTTGTGCCATAGGAGATGCTACTGAAATAATAGCAATCCCGCACGTCACGTTTATAAAAAGCATGGCCCACAATGCCCAAAAACGGATGGTTCTAACGGCTTCATTAGCTGTTAATTGGGAAAGGTCTTTTGTTTGCTTATCTTCCTTCACGTTATCTTTGCTCATTCCCTCTGGTTGCCAATCTTTTGGAGGTGGTGAAAGATATAGTGAAGATAAGAACATGATCGTAAAATAAACTCCTCCTAATAAATAGAATGTGTTTGAAATTCCGATCCCTGATATCAATCTTGCAATAACAGGACTTGCAATGAGAGAGGCAAAACCAAACCCCATGATAGCAAGGCCAGTAGCTAAGCCCCTTCTGTCAGGAAACCATTTTACAAGAGAAGAAACAGGTGTAATATAGCCGATCCCAAGGCCAATTCCTCCTAGAGCTCCATAGAAAAAGTAAAGCAAATACAAAGATCCAATACTATCAGCGAACCCAGAGCCTAGGAGTCCTGCTCCAAAACAGACGGCTGCTATCATTCCAGAAATCCTAGGACCAAATCGTTCAACAAAATGCCCCATAAAAGCAGCAGAAAGCCCCAGAAATAGAATCGCAATACTAAATGTAAATGAAATTTCACTTAGTCCCCAGTTATGTTCTTCCCGAAGTGGGTTTGTGAATACACTCCAGGAATATACGGATCCAATAGAAATGTGTATTCCTACAGCTGCAGCAGCAATCAGCCAGCGGTTCTTCTCTTTTTTAGCCATCCGTTTTTTCTCCTTTAGATAGATTTACTCTAACGTTTTATCTTTAGTTTGATTCACACGTTTTTCAGGAGTATCTTGTGTTGTTTTTTCATATGGCTCCGTGTCTTGTCCCATCCCTTTCAAGAATTGCATAAGAATGGTGATCGCTTTATTAATTTCTGGATCCTTTAACGAGCGGACCAAATCAAAATAGCTGGTCTTTTCTTCTGTGTCTTTATAATCAGCGACGCGGGCAATACCCGCATTAATTTTTAATAAGAAAGGTTCAAGCTGTTTCACATTGATGATCCCAAGTGTACCAAGAAGCAAGAGAAGGTTTTTTAACGTATTTGTGTTTTCTGGCTTATCTATCGCTTTCACCGCAATATTTAGCACTTTGTCACCTTGCCCGAATAAGCCGTTTAATAGTGCGAGAAGTCCTTTGTCCTGCATATGGTTCATAATCTCCAAGGTCTGCAAGATGGCTGCTTTATTCTCGATTAGAGCATCTTCCACTTCACGAAGGTCATTTGAACGTTTTTCTTCCTCTGATAACGATAGTTTATGAATGTTCTTAATCGCCTTAGCCATGTTGCTCTCGCTCCTTTTCTACAACATCTCCAGGAAAGATATAGTCCTTTCTTGCCCACTTTTTCTCTACACCAACTCCTACTTGTGGCTGTGGATTGCCATAGCGGAAGTTTGTCTTCGGAAGTGGATTCACACCTTCTTCTTTTAGTATTTCGAGCTTAGCACTTGTCTCTTTGTAAGCAGGTGTATCTGTATCTTTATCAGAATAACTGCTTGTGAGTAAATTGATAGCTGCTTCACCGCTATCATTCATAGGTAGATAGACTTCTTTTCCTTTTACTCGATCAGTAATTAAACATTGTACCTTAACACTTCCATAAGGAGAAGATAGTCTTACGAGAGTACCGTCTTTCAGCCCTCTTTCTTTGGCTAATTCATGAGAGACTTCTAAGAAAGTATTTGGTGTTTTTGAAGTAATTCCCTTGGATTGATACGTCATATTGCCTTCATGAAAGTGTTCAAGTAATCGGCCATTGTTAACATGTATGTCGTACTCTTCCCCAAATTCCTTTGGTTCTGTCCAATCAACTGGATACAGGCGAGCTTTTTTATCTTCAAACGGAAATCCGTCTGTAAAAAGGATAGGTGTATCTGTTCCATCTTCTGCTACTGGCCATTGAAGGCTTTTGTATCCTTCTAATCTTTCGTAAGAAACACCTGCAAATAGCGGTGCTAATTGAGCTGCCTCTGCCATAATATCACTAGGATGTGTGTAATCCCATCCTGCTCCAAGCCGGTTGGCAATGTCGCGGATGATTTCCCAGTCTGGTTTAGAGTCACCAAGTGGTTCCATAACCTGATAAAGACGCTGTATCCTTCTTTCCGTGTTCGTGAATGTGCCCTCCTTCTCAAGGCTAGGACTAGCTGGTAGAACGACGTCAGCAAATTGAGCTGTTCTTGTTAAAAACAAGTCTTGAACCACGAAAAAGTCTAGTTTCTTGTATGCCGCATGGACATGGTTGATGTTAGAGTCAACAATCCCCATGTCTTCACCTTTTAAATACATGGCTTTAACATTTCCATCATGTATTCCCTGAACCATCTCGTGATTGTTAAGCCCTGGTTCTTCAGGAATTTTTACGCCCCATGCTTGTTCGTATTTGGACCGAACCTTTACGTCAGCCACTCTCTCATAGGAAGGAAGACGATCTGGCATACTTCCAAAATCACTAGCTCCTTGAACATTGTTGTGTCCGCGCAACGGATAGGATCCTACACCTGGTCGTCCATAGTTTCCAGTTACTAATAGCATGTTGGATATGGCTGTGCTTGTATCACTTCCGCCCATATGCTGTGTAACTCCCATCGCCCAAAGGACACATACACTCTTTGATTGCGAGATCGTTTCAGCTAATTGGATAAGAGTATCTTGAGAAAGACCTGTTGCTTTTTCAGCATAATCTAAAGTGAACTTTTCAAGATTTTCATTGAACGTATCTAGTCCGTTGACATGTTTTTGTAAGAAATCATAATCAGCCCAGCCCTGATCGAGAATATATTTAGTGACTGCTGAAAGCCAAACTAAATCTGATCCTGCACGTGGTTGAATAAACATATCAGCTCGATCAGCCATTTCATGTTTTCGAAGGTCAGCTACGATTAGTTTTTGATTGTGTAATTTATGAGATCGCTTAACACGTGTTGCTAATACAGGGTGAGATTCTGATGTGTTCGATCCAATAACGATAACGAGCTCTGACTTTTCAATATCCTTAATAGTACCAGAATCTCCGCCGTGTCCAACCGTACGGAACAGCCCCATAGTAGCTGGGGTTTGGCAATAGCGTGAACAGTTATCAATATTGTTTGTTCCAATAACACCACGTGCTAACTTTTGCATCAAATAAGATTCTTCGTTCGTGCATTTGGATGAACTAATAAATGTTAATGCTTGTGACCCGTACTGCTCTTTAATTTCTGTAAACTTGGATGCGATCAGGTTGTATGCTTCATCCCAAGATGCTTCTCTAAACGAGTCTCCATCACGAATTAACGGCTTTGTTAGGCGTTCTTCACTATTTACAAAATCCCAGCCGAATTTTCCTTTTATACAAGTTGAAATCCCGTTTGCAGGTGCTTCAATTTGTGGATCTACTTTTAAAATTTTTCTGCCTTTTGTCCAAACGTCAAAGCTGCAGCCGACACCGCAATACGTACAGACCGTTTTTGTTTTCTTGATTTTTTGCTCTCTCATCGCCGCTTCCATATCTGAGATCGCTAATATAGATCCATAACCCGTTTCAACACTTTTCGTTATTTCAATCATCGGACGCAGAGTCTCACGATTGATCCCCGTCATATACCCTGCTTCCCCTTCCATGCCTTTTTCCATCATGGCATTACATGGGCATACGGTTGAACAATGTCCGCAAGAAACACAAGAAGATTCATTAATGGGAACATCTTTGTCCCAAATCACTCGAGGTCTGTCGCGTTCCCAGTCTATTGAGAGGGTTTCGGTTACTTGAACATCTTGACATGCCTCCACACAGCGTCCGCATAAGATACATTGATCTGGGTCATATCGATAAAAAGGGTTAGAATTATCTTTTTCGTATGGCTTATGGTCAAAAGGGATGCTCTGATGATTGATTTTCATTTCCTTTACCGTATTATGTACTTCGCATCCACCATTGTTATAATCACAAACTGTACAATATAGCTCATGGTTAAATAGAATTCGGTCCATACCAATAACCTGCGCTTCTTTTACCTCATCAGAATTGGTATCGATTTCGTCACCATCTTTTAATGTGGTTGAACACGCTCTTACAAATTCTCCATTCACTTTTACAATACAGGTGTCACAAGTTTCGATAGGTCCAAGGCTTGGATGATAGCAAACATGAGGAACTTGTTCAGGGGAATCAGTTAGTAAATTAAGTATTGTTTGATCTTTCGTTGCTTTTGTTTCTGAGCCATTAATTTTAATTGTGAACTCTGACAAATGATCTCCACCCTTTCATAAAGAAATTAACTTACAAAATATTCAGTCATCTCAAATTCTCGTTTCCCTAATCGTTATATCCTTAAACAAAATAGTCTAATCAGAAGAAATTACTTTGCATGTAAAAAGACACTCTTGGGGGAGTGTCTTTACCGTATTTCAGTTAGTTATCAAGATCGATTTCGATTAAATCATACGAGGTTACAATTCCTAAAGGTTTTTCATTTTCACTTCCATTTAAGGTAATAATAATAGCTTCAAGCTTTTTGCCTTCTCGATGCATGTTTTCAAATATTTCTTCTGCTTTAAAGATACTTGAAGTCTTTGAAATAAAAGCAACTAGTTGTTTATTTTTTTTATCAGCAATGTCTGAAATTTTAGCATTGTTTAAGTCAATCACTTGATCAGCAAGGCGGTCAGTTAACCAGTTTAAAAGATAGGTAGCAGTTAAAAGCCAGAGGTACTCGCCTTTTTCATTGTAAATGGGAAAACGGGAATAAGAGGTCTTTCGGATACAGCTAAGCACATCTTCAAGTCGATCACTCTCTTTAAAATGTTGTACCTTTTTCGTTGCAATATTTAATGCTGTTTCAGGTTTCATAAAATATCCCGCAATTTTCTCGATTCGTTCAACAATTTCTAAGTGAGGTTCAGCGATGTAGTAATCATGATCCACCTTTTCATGAACAATTGCATTTCTCAATTTCGCAAACTGAATAAGCTCGTTGTAAAAAGAGCGAATAAGGGAGTGTTTTGTCATGCCAGTCTCTACCAGGTTTTTAAACCTGTCATCTTTCGTATCTTTTACCTTATCAATTAAACATTTGTGAATTTGGTTAAAGGAAATTTCAAACCTTTCTGATAAGCTGTTTTGTTTATTTGTTTTAATGTGGGTAACCGTCATCCTTTATCTCCCCTTAATTATACTCCAGTACCTATTTACTACCCTTTAAGAATCATATAGTAAACCAAGATTGCTATTTAACAGATTGTTGCTTTTGAAAAAAAGGCATGCATCTTTAAATTGAACAGAGTGTAGTGCATACCTGCTACCTGAGAAGCTTCTCGTAAGATTTTAAAGGTCTCATGAAAATATCCCAGCATAACACCGCAGAGATAGTGGTAAGGGGTAAATAAGATTTAAAACAATCTAAACAAAAAACCGAACCCCGCCTGGGATTCGTTTTAACCATTTTATTCACTTTCTGGGAATGGGGGTAAAGGATCGTCCAAGGTTTCCCATTGAGAATCAATCATTTCCTTATCCGTCAAAATACATCGATCTAAATCTGCTATAATTTTTTCTTTATTAAAATCAATCCCTATTAAAACCAGTTCAGTAATTCTGTCACCAAATTCATCATCCCAGTTCGCATTTTGATTCATTTCATCATCTATCAGCTCTTCTTGTTCGCTTAACGGCAATGCTGCAACCCAATGACCAGCAGGCTGAAAAATAATACTCGTTCCTGCTTGGCTTAGGAGTATGGCCCATTCATTTCGAGATGCGACCCAGATAAATCCTTTAGCACGAACAATTTCTGATGGCCAATTTTCTAAAAATGTATAAAGTCTCTCGGGGTGAAATGGTCTTTTCTTTCGATAGACAAAAGAAGAAATACCATACTCGTCTGTCTCAGGAATATGTTCTGTTTCAAGTTCTTTCATCCAACCGGCAGATTCACTGGCCTTTTCAAAATCAAATAAGCCTGTCGATAGAATGTCTTTTGGGTCAACTTTTCCGAATTCAGTTTCAATTAACTTCGCTTGAGGCTGTAATTTTTTTAATACTCTCTTTAATTCTTCTCGATCGTTTATATCTAATAAATCACATTTATTTAAAATAAGAACATCACAAAATTCAATCTGATCGATCAATAAGTCAACTACTTCTCTCGTGTCATCATCATCTAGAGCTTCTTTCCGATCTAACAAACTTTCTCCTGAAGCAAAGTCATTCCAAAAGCGGTTTCCATCAACTACTGTAACCATCGTATCTAATTTACAATAAGAAGCGAGATCCACACCGGATTCCTCATCTAAATAAGTAAAAGTTTGTGCGACCGGGATGGGCTCACTGATCCCTGTTGATTCAATCAAAATATAATCAATTTCCCCATTTTTTACGATACGTTCAACTTCTATTAAGAGATCCTCCCTTAATGTGCAGCAAATACAGCCGTTAGTCATTTCAACAAGCTTTTCATCAGTTCTTGAAAGCTTTGTCTCATTCTGAACAAGGGAAGCATCTATATTGATCTCACTCATGTCGTTAACAATTACGGCAACTTTTAAGCCGTTTCTATTTGATAGAACATGATTCAATAATGTGGTTTTTCCTGCACCTAAATAACCGCTTAATACGGTAACCGGAACTCTTTTCTTAAGTGTATGTATCATTCTTATCTCCTTTATAAATCGTAATAATTACGATTTACATCTTAAAACACTTTATTTAATATGTCAAACAAAGAAAAAACCTACTCATTTTGAGCAGGTTTACAATGTTATTTTTTGACTAGAAAGTAACAAACAAATGATTCTGTTTTATAAAATCCTTCTTGTTCGTAGAGTTTCGCAGCTCCTTCATTTTCAGCATTCACGCATAAAAAACCTTTTTCAAATCCTTCCTCTCTTCCTCTAGTTAAGCATGCACGCAACAAGTGTCTTCCTAAGCCTCTCCCTTGGTATTCTGGTAAGACGGCAAGTGAGTTGACTGTTGCATAATAAGCATCGTTAAAATATTCTTTACCTGTACGAACGACACCGACAGGCTTTTCTTTATGAAACAAAAGTAAAGTTCCGCCAATTAAATAGTCCTCTGCTTTTTCTGCATCTTTTAAGGCTTCAATTGTTAATGGAGTATAGCCAATAAGTTGCTTAAACGCTTCATTCCTTACATTGCAATAAAATTGTTCATCTTCACCTTCTATAAACCTCATTAAGATATATTCTTTTGGGAAAAGAAACGAAGTGCCTTCAAGATCTTCTCTTTCCATAACAAATACATACCGTTCTACATGGAATCCAACATTTTCGAGAAGCGTTCTCAGTTCTTTATGATTTTCATGAGAGAATGTATACATGTAATCTCCTGTGTTTATATGAGAATGAATGGAAGTAATTAGCTCCTGATAAATCAGCTTATCAGGCAACTCACTAAAAAGTATACGAAATCGTGCTTTTTTAGAGGTTATATACTCTTCTGTTTTCAAAAGAGAAACAGCTCCAATTACTTCTCCTTTTTCATCTCTTATCATATAAGCTTGCTCAAGCTCATGAGAATAATTTATGAGTTCCTTATCACTTAAAAACGATTCGTCAATCCTACTTCTATGTTTGACACAAAAGTTAACAAAATCACCTTTTGTTTTCATTGTTACTTGTTCACTTTTCATGTTTGCCTCCTAAATAATCGCTTTAGATAAATTTATTTTAAAGGTGGATTATCATGACACAGAGGCCTCCTTAGTAAAAATGGGCTCTTTATGCATACAGCTTTTAGAAAAGAGCCTACATTATATACAATATAATAATTATTCAGAAAATTGAACATAAAAAAAGATGCGTATCTCAATACACATCATTTTTAGAAGTCTTTCCATTCAATTTTTCCGCATTTATTATCTAAATCCAGTTCAATTTCAAAATCATGTTTTTCATAAAAGTGAACGAGTCTGTCTACGTGTCCCCAATCTCTTTCAGCAATATCACCCTTAATGATCGGAATGTTTTTTTCAGTTGCCGTTTCTTTTAGATATTGCATACAGATGGAACCATATCCCTTATTTGCAGGGCCTTTAATATCTCCAATATGAAGCGTATTTTCATCTTCATACACGGCATCTATCGAAAAGTTCCAGCCATCATATCTTGACTCACAATCATTTATCATAATTTTACACTGGTCAAGCTGCTCAGATTTATATACAATCACTAGATTATCGTCTTTTGTTTGATCTACACCGATTACATCATAATTTTTTGCAATTTGCTTCATGTCGTTCTGCATGCGTAATAACTGAAATTCAAGTTCGTTTCGATCGAGCTTTGTTTCTTTTTCTTGTCCAAGTAGTAACATAAAATCCCCCCTCTTCAAGAAACACACAGTTTCACATTGTACTAGAGGTGGGGACCGATTTCAAATGTTACTTATTAACAATCTGGATGTATGAGATAGAATTCTGTTTGTCTTTCTGTCAAATAATGCATTTTATTGTCCTTAAAACATACCGTTTCTTCAAGATAGATAGGGATATCCTTATTCCATTCAGGAATAAAATGTCTGATATTAAATTCCAATGCGTAGCATGTATTTTCTTCAATCGGCAAATCGCCTCTAATAGGTATAGCTTCTTGATTATCGTATAACCCAATAAGGGGACCTGCTCCGTGACAATGATATCCGATGGGATGTGAATACAGCATAGCCGGAATATTATGTTCTGCTGCTTTGTTTATAACACTTTGGAAGATCTCGTTCCCTGACATACCACCATTACATGTTTGGAAGAAGATATCTTCAAACACATTAGCTGTTTTCATTGCCTTTTTTAATTCGAAAGGAACTTCTGATTCGTCTGATTTTAAAACATATGCTAATTGTTGGGTGTCTGTACACAAACCGAGATATTCGATACCAAAATCTAAATGCAGTATGTCACCATGCAGAATCGTTCCCTCTATTCTGTCAGCAGATCCATTCTTCCGCTGGATGTCCACTGTTGGATAAAAAGAAGTTTTTAATCCAAGGTCCAAAACTCTTTGATTAATCCAAGTAACGATGTCATTTGTAGTTGTAACATTAGGAGTTATTTTTACAGAAGAAAAGGCTTGTTCGACAATTTTCTTTGTAATGTCTGTTAATTCTTTGTATGTCTCTATCTCTGTTGATACGCGTGTCTGCAGCCAATCAATCGCAAGGTTTTCTGAAGATACGAGGTTTGATGAATGAGCGATTCCAATCGAACTTTTTAACTGTTCATAAATAGAGTGACTTAACCCGTCACAGAATGAATAGTAAGAAGATGTATTAATAGCAATATGATCTGGTTGATAAACATCCATAATCCTTCTCAATACACTAAATGAATCTTCCCCTTTTTGAGCGGGATAACAATTGTAAAACGGCTCAAAATGTTTATTAGAAGAAATCACGTACCTTTTGATTTCTTCAGATGTTTTTTCCTTTATGAAAGCAAATATCGTAAGTCTTCTGGAGCTATCAATAGCTGATGGGAAAAAGGTTATGCCGATAGGATCTTCATGATATTCTTTTCCAATTGTAATCCACATATCCGTTTGATGTTTTTTCATTAAAGCAGGCAATAGGTTCTGAAGTCTTGATAATAGCCATTCATCCTTTATACGTTGTTGATCAGCTAAAGGTTTTATATCTATCGACGCTAAATTCCCTTTTGTATGTATTTTCATCTGTTATCTCTCCTTACAATGCTATATCCTTATTTTCTCTTTTTAAGTTTAAAGTCCTTTGAGGTCTCGTTTCATTTTTCAATGCATATGAATAGGAGGACAACGTGTACAAGGAGATGCACCATGTATGAATATATTTTTTCGAGGCGTATTACTGTTAGCGGCAGCTGCATTAGTTGGTGAAAGCTTAGAGTTTATCGTAAACATGGTCTTAGCAAGACAATTGGGCGAACTTGGCTTAGGTCATTACATGTCCATCTTTCCAACGGTCATATTAATTATCATCATTGCTAGTTTGGAACTTCCCATCTCGATTTCGAAATTTGTAGCTGAAAAAGAAGACAGACAACATTACAGCATGTTAAAACATGCTACAAAGTTAACGGTATTACTTACACTTGCCATGATTGTACTAGCAGTCATTATCCTCCCATTTATTCCGGTATTCAATAGCTATCATCCTCTTGTTAGGTGGTTGATGGTCTTATTAATTCCTCTCATATCGCTTACTTCGATTGCCAGAGGTTTTTTTATGGGAAAACAGCAAATGGGAAAACTTGCTTTTTCAAATTTGTTTCGAAAACTGGCGCAGCTTATATTGTTAACGGGGATCTATCAACTTTTCTCATTCGATAAAGAAACCGCTATTCTTATAGCATTGGCTACTTTCGTTGGAAGTGAACTTGTCGTGTTTCTATATCTTTTTACAGCTTATCTGATTCAATATCGGCGTATGGCGTCACACTCAAATGAACACTTGAGCTCTAAAGAGGTAACGAAAAGCCTCATGGCCGTTACGATACCAACTACTGGTTTACGTTTATTTCATGCTGTTACTAACGCTGTTCAACCTTTTCTAATAAAATACTCCCTCTCCATGACGGGTCTTTCTGATACAGCTGCAACAGAGCAGTTTGGTTTATTGGCTGGTGTTGCGATTACGATTGGTTTTTTCCCAGCTTTTATTGCTCATTCACTTTTAGTGGTATTAATTCCGACAGTTTCAGAAGCAACAGCTAAAAAAGATGTGGAGAAACTTAAACTGCTGCTGATCCGCGTGATGGGAATAACCGCGTTATATGGTTTTCCTGCCGTAACGATTTTTCTCCTGTTCTCAGAAAAATTAACCGTTATGTTCTTTCATTCTCATTCAGCAGCTACTTACCTAGAATTGTTATGGCCAAGCTTTTTATTTACCTTTTTCCTTATACCGCTTCAAGCCTACTTAATCGGGCTAGGTTTAATTACCACTGCATTTATACAATCGGTGTGGGCGACTACTCTGTCATTCGTTCTTATGTATATTCTTGGGTCACAACCTTCATTTGGCATGCACGGAATCATTATTGGAATGAATGCAGGTTCGGTTCTGTTGATGCTTCTTCATTATTTTTCAGTGTGTAAAGCAATCGGCATCAATACATGGTTACGGCCGATCAATCATTTTCAAGAATAAGAAAAGCGTCTTAAGAGGAAAACATCTGCCTCTAAGACGCTTTTATGTTATACGACTGATGTTGGCTGTGATAATGCAGCGTGAACGTTATATTTACCGTCTTCTTGTTTTGTAAAATTCCACTGACTTGGAATACGAGAACGCAAAAAGTCGAGTTGCTCGTCTTTAAGGTTCAATTCGATACTGAACTCATTCATTAAGAAGTCTTCATGTTCTATTACCGAATACTTGGTTTTCAGCAAGTTGAGCAATCCGCGAATGGTGATAAATTTATATGTATACCCATTTTGTATAGCCGAAACAAGGGTATCCCCGTTTTGTTCTGCATATTCAAACAAGTAAGCCCAGCTAGATTCTTCTTTTCCTATATGCCGAAGTGCTTCTATATTCTTCGTCTTGATCACTTCTATTAATCGTTCCCCAGTGACTCCACCAGCGATAGCTGATTCAATCAATAAGCCAATCGGCATCGATAACTTAACCATTGTTTCATTCTCCTCTTAGATATAAGCTTTGGGTATTTTTTGAACTGTTTTTAAACTTCGTTGCTCTTGTAAGTGGTTGATCTCCGCTCCAGGTGCTCGCTTTCCGGGGGGGGGGGCGTGCGGTGAGCCACCTAGCGTTATGCGCTGTTAGGGGTCTCACCTGTCCCGCTGATCCCCCAGGAGTCTCACACCTTGCTCTCCAATCACCCCTGCCCACGGAGGCAAATTTCAAAAATGCTCTAGAGATAGAAATCCATACTCTTTCTGCTGACAAAGTGTTAAGACTGCTCACATGTTCTTCTGCCAGCAAGTTTTCAACTAGAGTGAAGAAGGTTCGTGTGAAGAACTTCCCAATTTGAAAACAGAATCATTGCATCATTTCATCGTCTGTATGTGGCTGCGGTGTTTGACCGCTCTCCAAATTACAAACAATAAAATCAGGGCTGCTAGTGCAAAGCTTGTATTGGAAAGAACATCGATTTTCCCCATGTGTCTGACACCGATTCCGATATAAGCCCAGACGAATACGAGTGGAAAAACGAAATCTTTGTTTTGAATTGTAAAAAACATCGCTAACAATGCCCCAACAAATAGCATGATGATTGTCCACGTGACTGACGACAGACCAAAACCGTTCCATCCGCTGTATTTTAATACTACTGCCATATTTACAATCGTTGCAACGCTTATCCATCCTAAATAAATTGAAAATGGCAGCCTGATAAATAAAGATTTTTCTTCTTGTTTTTGAATCCTAGTATAAATAACGATGATAGATAGCAATAAGCCGATCATAACGAGTAAAGATGAGCCAAGTTGTTCATAATGCCAAACAAAAATCCAAGTACAATTAAGGATACAGTTGAACACGGACCATAAACCGATGCTTTGGAATACGGGTTTATTTTGATTCTTTGGCAGCGCTTGATAAATCACCCAGAAGCCAAGCAGCAAGTAAATCAAGCCCCATATGGAAAACACATATCCAGCGGGAGTGATAAGCACGTTATACTTTGCTGATAATTCACCTGTTGTGTTGCCGTTTAGCGGAAGTGCGTTCGCTAGATAATTTACCAAAATTACTGCTAGAAGTGCTATAACATTCAGGTAAGCTCTAATTTTTGAAGACATTCGTTGTTACCTCCTTTTGGATACCTTGTTTCATATATACCCAAATCAGAGATGATTTATGAAAAAAGGCAACCTAAGTTAGATTGCCATCAATAGGATTAACGAAAAGGATTAACTGCTGAATGCTTGAGTACCAATATCTGCTTCGCGTTTAAAAAGCCTACTGTATACACCGTTTTCAGACTGAAGCAGATCCTCGTGTTTACCCTGCTCAATCATTTTACCGTTTTCAATCACGATGATGCGATTTGCAGCCAAAACGGTTGACAGTCTGTGAGAAATAATAAATACCGTCTGTTTTGACTTCCTTTTGTTTATTGCTTCATTTACCTGAACTTCAGTGATTGGATCTAAGGCAGAACTTGCTTCATCAAGAACAAGTATTGCAGCGTCTTTTACAAGTGCCCTTGCTAAGGATAGTCTTTGCTTTTGACCTCCAGATAACAAACTGCCTCTTTCTCCAACAAGGGTATCAAGACCTTCAGGAAGTGATTGAACAAATTCACCGAGTCCGCTGTCTTCAAGTGCCTTTAGCAGTTCTTCATTAGATGCTTCAGGTTTAGCAATTCGCAAGTTATCAGCAAGTGAACCGTTGCGAAGCTGTACGTCTTGTGAAACGATGGCGATTTGCGATCTCAGCCAACCTGCGTCGATAGAAGACAGATCTTTTCCGTCTATGAAGATTGCGCCTTTTTCGGGCTCGTAGAAACGGAGCAGCAAATCAACGACAGTTGACTTTCCTGATCCACTTGGTCCTACAAGTGCTATTGCTTCTCCTGGCTCAACGGAAAAGGATAATCCTTTAAGAACTTTCTCATCTTTTTCCGGATAACCAAATGCAACGTCTCTTAATTCAATTGAACCTTCTATTTCTGGCAAAATGAGTCCTTTTTCAGTTTCTGCACTTGATGTTTGCTGGCTAAGTAAAAGCTCTGAGCGATCTAATGCAGGTCCTGTTCTTCTAACAGACAGCCAGTTTCTTAACATTCTTTGCATTTCGTTTGCTGCGATCGCCACAAGCCCCGCTGCTGTCAGCATTTCTCCAGTTGTCAGTTTATTGTTCCAAATGAGATAAGCACTAAGTCCATAAACGACAGCTAGTGCAAGCCCATTATAGCTTCCAATAACCACTATGGATTGCATTCTTGCTTTTAATTCATAACGGGATTCTTTAATAAAAGATTTCCGAATTTCAGCAACACTGGATATCTCGCCTTCCGAAACCCCTAGCACTCTTGATAGGTGGATGCCTGTTACAGATTCACGAAGTCTTTCGAGATAACGTGACGCTTCTTTTCTGGCATTTGCTGATGCTTGGCGTGTTCTTTGGCCGACAGCATTAGATGTTAAGTAAAAGATAACACCTAGCACAACACTCGTTATCATTAAATAGGGATGAATCCACAGTAAAACAATGCTATAAAGTATAACCCCTTGTACGGAAGCCATAAAAGTTGAACCTTCCCATGCAAGGAAGTTATGAAGCGTATCAGGATCATCAGAAACACGTGCCATCATCTCACCAGACTGATTGTTTTGATAAAATGAGAAAGGTAAAACTTGCAAATGTTTAAATAGTCTTAACTTTTGCCAGTTCGTTACGGTTTTGGCGACTTGGTGACAAAAATACTCATCGATAACCATAAGAATCAAATCAACCACTGCTGCAAAAATCAGCAGCCACATCAAGCCCCATAAAAGCTTGTTAGACCCACCAGGTAATATGGTATCTACTAACCAACCTAACGCTAAGGTTGGAATGAGAGCAGAAAATACTTGTGAGATTGCAATTACGAAAGCATCAGCGAAAACCCAGTTTTTATGCGGTTTTAAAAAGGCAAGAACGCGTCTGCCATCACGGTTCTTTTGTTTCATAGCAGTTTGGCTCATATCGCTCTCTCCTTTTCTAATTCACTGTATTGCGCCATATAAAGCTCGTAATATTGGCCTCTTTGTGCAAGAAGTTCATCATGAGTACCGACTTCAGCGACTGTTCCTTTATCTAAAAGCAATATTTGATCTGCATCTCTCACAGTTATGAGTCTATGAGCAATGGTTATTGTTGTTCTGCCAGGAATCAGATCTTCTAACGCAGCTTGAACACGCTCTTCTGTTTCGCCATCCAGTGAAGAAGTTGCTTCATCGAAGATTAATAATGCAGGATGGCGAAGTATAGCCCTTGCTAGTGCAACACGCTGTCTTTGTCCGCCTGATAGTTTTAATCCACGTTCTCCGACAATCGTTTCATAACCGTCTGGCAGTTCTTTTATAAAATCAGTAAGTCCTGACGCTTCACAGGCTGCATCCAAGTCTTCTTGCGTTGCATTTTTTCTTCCATATAATAAGTTCATACGCAGCGTGTTATTTAATAAAAAGGTTTCTTGTGAAACGACTCCCACCTGCTGGCGGAAAGAATTGCGGTTAAAACGCAATAAGTCTTGCTGATCAATATGGATGGATCCTGCTTCTGGTTCATAAAGACCAAGAAGCAATTGAATGAGTGTAGATTTTCCGCCTCCGCTAGTTCCGACGATCCCAATATGCTGACCCGCCTTCATATTCAAAGATACCCCTTTTAACACATATTCCTCGTTACCTGGATAACGGAACCAAACATTATGAACATCGATATCTCCCCGAATAGACTTCATGTCAGGAAGATTATCCTCGTGTTCGATCGGCAGATCAAAATATTCATAGATTCTTTGCAGAGCTGGAATGGCTTGTTGAATGATCAGTGCGTTTTCAGCCAATGAACGAATTGGAAAAAACATCGTCGGAATAAAGCCAAGACATGCCACAAGTGTACCGACTGTGATCGTGTTGTTCCAAACCGCAATTCCGCCGACAAGCATGACGACGCCTGGTGTTGCAATATTGAATAAGTTGCCTAGACGCCAGTTCACTTTTCCAATTAAAGCTGCACGAATCGAGTAGTTCTTCCAATTTGTGAGCTTTTTATCCTGGGTATGTATTTCCCGTTCTTGTGTTTGAAATGTGCGTACTAGTCTCGTAGATTCTATGCTCTCTTGAAGATGATGATAAATGTCTGCACGCATATCCCGCTGAACAGCGCTCATTTTTCTCATTGTTGTACCAAGTTTGAATGATGGATACAGGTAGATGGCAAACACGCAAAACATCACGATTGCTACCGGCCAATAAAGTGCAAAAACAGCAATAAAAGCAGCAACTGCACTTACTACTTGCTGAACGAATCGAGGTACTACCGTGTTGTTTAAGTTTTGCACGGCCTCCACATCATGAGTAAGCCGATAAAGCATATCTCCTCGAGGCGTCTTCGTAAAAAAAGACATCGGTGTTTTATGCAAACGGCCGAATGCTCGCATCTGCATATCTGTAATCACATCCAAACCAATTTGAATTTGGATAAATTCTTGAAGTGACTCAAAAACAACTTTTAATAAAAACGAAAATAAAACTCCTGCAACTAGCCATCCGATCATATTGGTCATTTCATTCGGAAGAATTTCATCCACAAGCTTACCTGCTAAAATGGGTGGTATCACTGTAAAAGCTCCACCGATTAATGAGCAGATGAAAGCTAGTAGTAGCCCCCTCCAATAAGGCTTAAAGTGCTTAAGTGTCTCTCTTAAAAGCTTCATATTTAGTTCCCCCTCTCGCTTTCAAGCACTTTATTTTATACCAAATTCAAAAAATTATCATTATTTTTACTTGTTATTTTTTTGAAAATATAAGAAAAATATGTTTTTTCAGCAATACTATTATTTACACTCTTTGAAGCTATTGAAAGTGGCTGTAATACAGGTAAAGGTATACAAGTTAGCGGTCAGGAGGGATAGACGTATATAGGCGCTTTTAAGAGGGAGATCAATCGAAGAACTTCTTAGCACGTGCCTAACGAAAATCTTTCCAGCGGGAGGTCACGCTTTTGCACTTGAAATGTATCATCAAATTTAAAAAAATTAAAAAAGATACTACTTGTAGCATGATATTATTAAATATCATCCTTTTGTAGAATCAACACTAGTTTCATTAAGCGGTGTAAATGTGGAAGATACATTGTACCTATCTTGTATCTGTGAAAAGAACACCACAATTTATATCACATTAATTCAAATAATTTCACGTTATTTCCAGTATATTTACATAAATTTGAATATATCCGATTTTTTCACATAACCCTACACCTCCTGCTCCAAAAAAAAAGACCCACAAAGGCAAACGTACACCTTTATGAGTCCACATCGAAATCATTTTATTATAATTCAACCCGTTTTAACGGCTTTTTCGCCGGTCCCTCTACAACAGCACCATCATATGAGAAACGCGATCCATGACAAGGACAATCCCAAGTTCTGTCACCGCTATTCCATTCAGTCTCACAACCTAGGTGCGTACATGTCGTATCTACAATATGTAGTTCTCCATTCTGATCACGATATGCACCGCATCTTTCTCCATTAACAGTAACAGCGCATCCTTCATCTTTATCAAGACTTCTAGGATGTTTAGCAGGTTTATCTAATTTTCCTGATACAAAATGCTTTGCAACATCTGCATTTTCTTTAACAAATTGTTTGATGTCAGATGGATCACCTTGAAACCGCTGTGGTTTATATAGTTCAGCAAATTCGTTTTCTTTGCCAAGGATAGCATCTCTGATGATTAATGCGGCAAGTGTTCCAGTTGACATTCCCCACTTTTTATATCCTGTAGCAACAAAAATACGGTCATGTTTGTGAGTGAGTTTTCCAATAAACGGAACTTTATCAAGTGTGATCAAATCTTGTGCAGACCAACGGTAAATGACTCTATCCAGATTCAATGATTTTTTTGCTTCCTTTACCAATGCTTCATAATGTTGATGAGTAGGAATTCCTTGCCCTGTTTGATGACTTTCTCCACTGAGAAGTACGATCTTCTCGCCGTCTTGCAGGATAGAGCGGTAGGAAAATGAAGTTTGATCAACACCTAAATACATTCCTTGTGGAAATTCATCTTTTGTTTTTACAGCCAATACGTATGAACGTTCAGCCATCATTCTTGTAAAATAAAATCCTAAACCATCAAAGAACGGAAAATGTGTACAGCAAGCTACATAATCTGCTTTTAATTTATGTCCCTCACTTGTTAGAACTACTGCTTTTTTGTCTTCTTTATCTTCTGAAATATCGGTAGCTGTCGTGTTTTCAAAAATAATAACACCAAGTGATTCCATCTCTTTTAGAAGTGCAGTCAAATATTTTACAGGGTGAAAATGTGCTTGATTCCTCATGACGAGAGCTTTTTTGTGAGGGATATTAAATGGCATCTTATCGACCATTTCCCCATCAATATCTAACCTTTGATAAGCTTCTGCTTCACTATCCAGTTTTTTGATACCTTGCTCAGTGTTTGCAAAAAGGTAGGCGTCATGTCGTTCATAGTTACAATGAATGTTATATTCTTTAACAAGATCATGCAGCACTTGTCCTGCGTACTCGTTGGAACGGTAATATTGAGAAGCTCGTTCTACTCCTAAATGTGAAATCAAACGATCATAAATGACATCGTGCTGAGATGTAATTTTTGCTGTTGTATGACCTGTTGTTCCGTTAATAAGTTTTCCTGCTTCAACTAAAGTTACTTGCTTCCCTTCTTTTGCAAGCAAAAAAGCAGTCGTAATTCCACTTATTCCACCACCTACAACAACAACTTCTGAATCATGATCACCATTAAGAGTGGAGTAAGTTGGCAGGTTTACGTTCTGTCTCCAAAGCGGTTCTGGAAACTGCGGCATGTTAATTTCGTAGTTACTCACAAAATACCTCCTGTTCATACACGTTATAATGCCATTATTCCCCATCCTCCAATTAGGCAATCAAAAAATTAAAAAACAGGCTAAAAATAGCCTGTTCGTTGAAATTATTATTTCCTGCGTTTTTCTAGTCCATAATCAAAATTCCCATTATAATTGTCTAACCGACCATGTTCTAGCCAAACCGTTCTCTCAAAAAGTTTATTCATAAAATACCGATCATGCGAGACAGAGAGTATTGTTCCTTTAAATTCTTCTAAAGCTGTTTCCAAAGCTTCACGCGAATCGATGTCTAAGTGGTTAGTTGGTTCATCTAGAATCAAAAAGTTAAATCCTTCATAGACAAGTTGAGCTAGTCGTAATCGAGTTCTTTCTCCTCCGCTTAAATCACACGCTTTTTTATAAACAGATGCTCCATAAAATAAAAACTTAGCTAAAGAATGCCTTGCTTCTCCTTCTTCCATATCAACTTTTTCCCTAAATATTTCGAGTACAGTTTGTTTTGGATCTGCGGTAAGTCCTTTTTGAGAAAGATAGCCGATCGTGACGGATGAACCCAATTTAACGTTACCACTGCAGAATTCATTAGATTGCAATGCTTGTATTAAAGTTGTTTTCCCAGATCCATTTTTTCCAACAAGTGCAACTTTCTCTCCAAATCGTATCTGCAGGTCAATGTTATTTAAAATCGTGCGGCCATCAATGGATTTACTTACTTGTTCTAATATCGCTACATCCTGACCGCTTCTCTTGTTAACAGAGAATTCAAAGGCTGCCTTTTTACGCTGAAGCTTAGGACGCTTCATATTTTGAATGCGAGCAAGTGCTTTTTCCATGTTTCTGGCTCTTCGAAAGAATTTTTCATTGCCAGACCTGGCTCCCCAATCACGCAGTTGCATGATCGACTCTTTTATCTTTTTTACCTTTTTTTGTTGTTCTTGATATTTTTCAAATTCTAGCAGGAGATTATTTTCTTTTTCTTTTACAAAACCGGAGTAGTTGTGGTGATAAAGTCTACACTCTCCGTCTTCGATATCAATGGTTTTTGTAGTGACCTTATCAAGGAAATAACGATCATGGCTGATTATGATAACTGCACCCTTATACTTCTGAAGATAGTTTTCTAACCAGTTCATGGTTTCAATGTCTAGGTGGTTAGTAGGTTCATCAAGTAAAAGCAATTCGGGTTCTTTTAATAACAAACACGCCAAACCTACCTTTGTCTGTTCTCCGCCGCTTAGATGATAGAATGAATTGTTCGATAGATGCGAAAGACAAAGGCCAGATAATACTCCATTGATTTTGGACTCTATTAAATAACCTCCAAGTTCCTCGAATTCTTCCTGAAGCCGGTAAAGTTTGTTTAGATTTTTTTCTAAACGATGACTTTGCTCAGGATCACTCAATGAATCATTCACCTTTTTAATTTGATCTTCAACTTCTTTGATTTCGTAGAATGTTGAAGAGATAACATCAATAACTGTCATATCTTCATCATAAGCTGGCAATTGTGCCAAGTAACCAATCTCAGCATCCTTTTTTATAAAAATAGAACCCGAATCAGGTTGGTCCACGTTGCTTAATAATTTGAACAAAGTCGTTTTTCCAGAACCGTTCTGACCGACTACTCCTACTCGGTCTTGATCGTGTATTTCAAAAGAAATATTCTTTAGTATTTCGTTTCCGCCGTACATTTTTTTAACATGTTGAACAGTGCATAGTATCATTGTCATTTCTCCTTTAATTAGAATGCCACTGTCCTTTTTACATAAAAAAACCATGAGCAACATACCTGCCCATGGATCTTCAATCTTAAAAAAGGATAGGGTAAGGTTACTTAGTGATGTACATAAATTGTTTTAACTGAAAATGGACAGACTCCACCAATTTTTGAAAATACATAAGTAATTGCGCGGAAAACAACCAACCAGTTAAACATTTGTACACCTCTAAGCATGCCTTACACCTCCTTTTGTGAATTTAGTAAATATTCTAGTAATAGTATATGACAATGGTTCGTATTGTGCAAATAGGAAAAAAGTTGAGGGTGGACTGAAATAAAGCAGGTTATTTGCTTTTTTTGTTGAAATAGTTTTAAATATTTATATTATTCTGAAAAGGGTGTGTCACATGAAAGTAAAATCCAACTATCTAACAAAATCTAAAGTAACGTATGTAACAGAAAATATGTCAATCAGCGAGGCTCGATATACGATTATTCAATCGGGGTATCGCTGTATTCCTGTGTTGGATGAAAAGGAAGAAAAGTTTGTCGGCTTACTCTTTAAAGAAACCACTTCTGATTATATTATTGATAATATTGGTTCAGTTAAAGATCATGTAAGTAGAATTGTAGAAGAAAAAGAGGCTTTTATACACGAAAATACTCCTTACTTTAAAGTGCTGTTTTCAATTCGACGTCTCCCTTTCATGGCAGTAGTCGATGATAACCATCACTTTTTAGGAATTATTACACATTCTAAAGTAATGGACATTTTAGAGGACTCTTATGGAATTAAAAAAGGAGGATACTCTTTAACCGTATCTACAACGGAAGGAAAAGGTTCACTACGAAAGCTATTTACCGCCATTCATGAAGAATACAACATTGAAGGTGTATTTACGCAAGATGCAGGTAAACAATTTCTCCGCCGCGTAGTTATTACGTTTAATGAGAGTGTTTCACGTAAAGAGATCGATGAACTTGTTCACCGAGTAGAGGCAAATGGTTTTAAAGTTGCAGATATAGAAGATTTAAGAACCTACACAAGCGTACAATAATAAAAAACGTTCCCTTTTTTTGAGGGGAACGTTTTTTTATCTATAGGTACTTCTGGTATAATTTCAGTTTGCAAGAGTCTTCAGCTGCTCGAAAAAAGTTGGATAAGAAACCGCGATGGCTTCACTATTAGTTAATGTGGTTTCACCTTCTGCGATACAAGAAGCTATGCTTAACATCATCCCAATTCGGTGATCACCGTAGCTTTGGACAGAAGCCCCATGTAAAGGTGTTTTTCCGTTAATGATCATCCCGTCTTCTGTTGCTTCAATATCGGCACCCATTTTTTTCAGTTCATTCACAACGGTTTTGATACGGTCTGTTTCTTTTACTCGCAACTCATGAGCATCTTGTATAATGGTTTGTCCTTCTGCCTGTGTAGCAGCTAGGGCAATAATTGGAATCTCGTCGATTAAACGAGGAATCAGATCTCCTTTAATGGTGGTCCCTTTTAAAGAAGAAGTCTTTATAAGTAAGTCTCCATACGGTTCAGATGCATCATGATTCACATTTTCATACGATACATCCGCTCCCATAGCTTCTAGAACATCTAGAATTCCTGTACGCGTTGGATTTAATCCTACTTTTTTTAGGGTAATTTCGCTATTAGGAACGATAGCTCCTGCTACTATGAAAAAGGCGGCCGAAGAAATATCTCCTGGTACTTCAATATGAGTGCCTGTTAATTTCTGTCCACCCTCAACAGAAACGGTTAATCCGTCATTTTCCACTTTTACTCCAAACGCTTCAAGCATTCTTTCTGTATGATCACGTGATTTAACGGGTTCTTTAACAGAAGTTATTCCTTCTCCTTCGAGGCCAGCTAGGATGATAGCAGACTTTACTTGTGCACTTGCTATCGGTGAAGTGTATTGAATCCCTTTTGTTCTTCCACCCTGTATCTGTAGAGGTACTTTATTTCCTGAATCATTGCCATCGATTAAGGCTCCCATTTGCATCAATGGCTGTGTGACGCGGTTCATCGGTCTTTTTGCAATAGAATCATCACCTGTTAGAGTAGATGTAAAAGGTGTGTTAGCCAGTATGCCGAGCATAAGACGAATGGTTGTGCCAGAATTACCTACATACAGATCTTCTGAAGAAGGATTCAAACCTGCGAGTCCCTTTCCTTCTACAGTTACTTTCTCACCATCTTGCTGTATGTGTACACCGAGCTTCTTGAAACAAGAGATCGTGCTTAAACAATCCTCTCCTGTCAGAAAACCATTTATGGTCGTTTGGCCGTCTGCAATCGATCCAAACATGACCGCTCGATGAGAGATTGATTTGTCACCAGGCACTGTAATTGTTCCGTTTAATGCCAAAATAGGTTTTAAGTGCTTTTCCATATCAAGTGCCTCCTTCTTATAACGTAATATGAGTTAAATAGTCTTCATTTTGTAGAATATATTGTGCTTGATCACGATCGTTATCATCTTGAAAGCTTAAACGAAGAACAGCATTCAGCCCTTCTCTTACTTCAAGAATGCTTAAGTTGATTATGTTGATTTTTGACTGTGCTAAAAGAGCTGTAATATGGGATAGAGCTCCTATTCGATCTAAGATATCAACATAAAGATCTGAAAATGGATGAATCGCTCCTTTAGAACGAACAGGGAGTGAATCACGAAATGACTTTGCACTATCAAAATAATGAAAGAGTTCTGTTTGATCTCCGTTTTCCACAAAACGAATGACCTCATCCATTTCTTTTTTCCACTCGTGCAAAAGGTCTAGAAGGTGGGATTTGTTTTGACTTACAATATCACTCCACATTTTTGGAGAGCTCGATGCAATTCTGGTAATATCGCGAAAACCGCCTGCTGCAAGCTGCTGAATTAAAGGCTTGTCAACTGCATGATTTTTAGTGATCCTGACGAGGCTTGAAGCGACTAAATGCGGAAAATGACTAACGATACCCGTAAGAAAATCATGTTCGTCTGGTTCTGAGACTAAAAATTTGGCACGTGTACCTTTTAGCCAATCTTTTGCTTCATCAACATCTTTTTCTGAAGTGATAGAATTTGGTGTTAGAAAATAAAAAGCATTTTCCAATAAGTGAGCCTTTGCACTCTCTACTCCAGTTTTGTGAGATCCAGCCATTGGGTGTCCTCCAATAAAACGAAGTCCTTTAGCGGCTAGATCTTCTGCTTTCGACATGATGGAGTTCTTCGTACTGCCTACATCCATGACGAGAGCTTCTATGGCAGGAGAAATGGATGCTAACCGATCCATTACCTTTAATGTTTCTTCAACCGGTGTTGCGATAATGATGAGATCGGCGGTTGCAGCTTTCTCTTCAACATTTCTTACAACCTCGTCTATGACTCCTAGCTTTTTAGCCGTTTCACTGCTCTCCGTATAAACGTCATACCCGAAGATCATTACATCGTTTTCTTTTTTTATAGATAGAGCGATCGAACCTCCGATCAATCCAACCCCTATTAGTAAGACGTTTTTCATAATGAACTGCTCCTTTTTAATTTCCATTCAAAAAAGCGCTTAGTTTAATTTCTAAATTTTCCGCCTGGTAAGAGGACAGATATGGTTTTTCTAATTCCTTAAGCAGTACCATTTGAATCAATCCTTTTTCAGCCTTTTTATCCTTTTTCATTCGGTTGATTAGTGAAGAAACGGATAACGTTTTAGGCAATGGTGGGTACCCTAAAGATTTCAGCCAATTCCTTAATTCATTTCCGATCTGTTCAGTGTTTTCATTAAGTGATAGGGCAAAAACCATGCCATGTGCAACAGCTTCACCATGTGTAATCCCTTTGTATTGAAGTTCACCTTCTATGGCATGGCCAAGTGTATGACCAAAGTTTAAAAATGCTCTTATCCCTTTTTCTGTTTCGTCTTGTGAAACGATTTCGTTTTTAATTTCGATTCCTCTATTGAGTGCTTGTAACAGAGAGTCACCTGATAAATCATCTATGTTTCGAACATTTTGACGCAATGAATCATGCAATTTTTTATCAGCTATCAATGCGTGTTTGATTACCTCTGCAAAGCCCGATCTCTTTTCATGCTGAGGTAAAGTTGCTAGAAAATCAGTTGAATAGATGACGGCTTCAGGCTGATGAAAAACGCCAATCATGTTTTTTCCTTCTGGATGATTAATTCCAGTCTTACCACCGACAGCACTATCATGTGCAAGAATCGTAGTTGGCAGCTGTATAAAACGGATGCCTCTCATATAGGTGCCAGCTACAAAACCAGCAAGATCACCTATCATTCCCCCGCCAAGGGCAAGTACAACAGAAGTTCGATCCAATCCTTTAGCCAGAGCAAAACTCTGACAGGCATAATAGTTTTCAAACGATTTTTGGTTGTCCCCTGCCTGTATTTGAATCGTCTCGTAAGAAAAAGATTCACCAATTATATCTTTAACTTTATCTAAATAAAGTCTCCCTACATTTTCATCTGTTATGATTAGTAGATTTTTTGGAGAGGGATTTAAGTTTTCTAACACACTATTAAGCTTTAAAATCGCGTTCTCACCAATAAAAACAGAATAGTTTTTTGATGGTGTTGTGATTTGTATAGTGTTCATTTAAAACACCCTTGCACGTTCTTGATGTGCAGCAATATTATTCTTGATCAACTCCATGTTATCTTGGCCGAATTGCTGAACGAGAGCACTTGCAAGTTCCCAAGCAACAACGGATTCTGCTACAACGCTTGCTGCAGGAACAGCACAGCTGTCGGAACGTTCAATGCTCGCTGCGAAAACTTCTTTTGTTTCAATATTAACGCTTTTAAGCGGCTTGTATAGAGTTGGAATCGGCTTCATCACACCACGAACCACTACTGGCATCCCTGTCGTCATACCGCCTTCAAAACCGCCTGCATTATTCGTTTTACGTGTATAACCATGTTCGATGTCCCATTCAATCTCATCATGGACTTCACTTCCAGGTTTTCTAGCTGCTTCAAAGCCAATACCGATCTCTGCACCTTTAAACGCATTGATGCTCATGATAGCTGCTGCGAGTTTGGCATCCAGTTTATTGTCGTAATGTGTGTAGCTTCCTACTCCAACAGGCATACCTTCAGCGATCACTTCAACAATTCCACCGATGGAATCACCGTTTTCTTTTGCTTTGTCAATCGCATCCATCATGACTTTTTCTGCGTTTTCATCTAAACATCTTACCGGAGAAGCTTCTGTTTTTTCACGAAGTTCGTTTAGTGTTTCATACGTTGTGTACTCGGCTTTTACTCCGCCAATTTCGAGAACATGCCCGCCAATTTGAACGCCAAGTTCTTTAAGAATCTTCTTTGCCACTGCCCCTGCTGCTACCCTTACTGTTGTTTCACGTGCCGAAGAGCGTTCAAGAACATTTCTCATATCCCGATGATTGTATTTAATCGCGCCGTTTAAGTCAGCATGTCCCGGTCGAGGTCTTGAAATAACACGTTTTACTTCTGCATTTTCGTCCTCAAGTGGTTCAGCTCCCATTATCTTAGTCCAATGGGTAAAATCTTTGTTTTCAACTACGAGTGTAATCGGTGAACCGAGGGTTACTCCATGGCGTACACCGCTTAAGATCTGGACCTGATCTTTTTCAATCTGCATACGGCGGCCTCTTCCATGTCCTTTTTGTCTTCTTCCAAGCTCCTCATTTATATCTTCAGCTAAAAGAGGCAATCCTGCTGGTACACCTTCAATGATTGTTGTTAGTTGAGGGCCGTGGGATTCCCCCGCTGTTAAATATCTCATTCATAATTCCTCCTATTAGCCTTTTTTGTTGTATAACGCCAAACCTTTTCAGTGGAGTTGCCCTAATCGCACTAAACTCACTGTTGTGGCGAAAATCATCCTGAAAGAAAGATAACCTTTTTGAGGGTACAAAAAAATCCCTGCTAATAAGCAGGGACGAATTGATATCGCGGTACCACCCTGACAGCAAAGACTAGTGCTCTGCCACCTTCATTGTCATAACGGAAATTATTCCGGCTTTTAAAAAAGCATGCTCAAGAATTGTAATTCGTGAAAGGCTGTGTACTGATTTGCACCACCATCAGCTCTCTAATAACAG
Source organism: Fictibacillus phosphorivorans (assembly GCF_001619875.1). Lineage (GTDB taxonomy): Bacteria > Bacillota > Bacilli > Bacillales > Fictibacillaceae > Fictibacillus > Fictibacillus phosphorivorans_B. Next base: position 342,349 of record NZ_LRFC01000023.1, on the reverse strand, counting down.
GGAACCATTCCACTACTGTTGTTCTATCATTGCAATTGATTTTATAAAGTTATAAACAGTTTTAGCACGTTGAAGCGCTGTTGTAAAGGGAATTCATTCATTTTTCTTAAAATTTACAACAGCTTCATCTATATGTCAAAGAACCAAATGAACCTGTCGAAAAATTAATTTAAACTTTTTTCTGATAAGTACTTGACATTCTTTTGAAATCCCTTTAAAGTTACAAACAATACTTTATGAGACACACGCTTTAAAGCGCGAAAGTGTCTATGTGATTATGTATAAAAATAAACCTATGAGCGGCCGCGATATAGGAACTAAAAAATAGTGTAAATATGGGGAGGAACCGCACATGTCAAACGAATTAGTAGACTTACGAAAACAAATGGATGAGATCTCATTAAAAATTTTAGAGCTTTTAAATGAACGAGGAAATGTTGCCCAACAAATCGGGAAGTTAAAGGAAATGCAAGGTGTTAAACGCTTTGATCCTGTAAGAGAAAGGGAGCTATTAGATCTTATCGCTTCTCATAACGATGGCCCGTTTGAAACATCAACGGTTCAGCATATTTTCAAACAAATCTTTAAAGCAAGCTTAGAGTTGCAAAAAGATGATAACCGAAAAGCATTGCTTGTATCTCGTAAAAAGAAACCTGAAGATACAATTGTAAATGTAAAAGGTGAAAAAATTGGTGACGGTAATCCCCATTTCATCATGGGTCCATGTGCGGTAGAAAGTTACGAACAAGTAAAAAAAGTTGCAGAAGTAATTGCTGAAAAAGGATTAACATTAATCCGAGGCGGTGCGTTCAAACCACGTACGTCTCCTTACGATTTCCAAGGGCTCGGCCTAGAAGGATTAAAGATACTGCGAAAAGCAGCAGACGAACATCAGCTTGCGGTAGTGAGTGAAATTCTAAACCCAAATGATATCGAGATGGCTTTAGACTATGTTGATGTGATTCAAATCGGTGCACGTAACATGCAAAACTTTGATCTCTTAAAAGCTGCTGGCTCTGTCAACAAACCTGTATTACTTAAGCGTGGACTTGCCGCTACAATTGAAGAGTTCATGTACGCTGCAGAATACATCCTCGCTCAAGGAAACTCTCAAGTCATACTTTGTGAGCGCGGAATCCGTACGTACGAGCGAGCAACTCGCAACACACTGGATATTTCAGCAGTTCCAATTCTTAAGAAGGAAACGCATCTTCCGGTAGTTGTAGATGTAACACATTCCACAGGTCGAAAAGATCTTCTCCTCCCTGCTGCAAAAGCAGCTATGGCGATTGGTGCTGATGCGGTTATGGCTGAAGTCCACCCTGATCCTGCTGTAGCGTTATCTGACTCAGCTCAACAGATGAACATCCCTGAATTCCATGAATTCATGGACGCGCTTTTAAACAAAAAAACGAAAATTCATTCATAAAGGAGAAGCCTGGCTCATAGAGTCAGGCTTTTCTAATAACTTTTACCCTTCGAAATATTCCTTGTAGTATCCGCCTACTTTACCAGTGTTATCAACAACGAAATAAAACTCTTCTGTTTCATTTTTTAATTCATATGTTTTTCCGGCTGTTAAAGCACGATTGACCATATACTTCTTAGCGTCAGTGTGCACACATTTAATTTCTCGGATTGTTGGTCGGTTACCCCACTCTAAATGGATCATGATGTTTCTCTCCTTAATGAAATTCTTTTGTTAAATCATAATGTGCCGCACGTTATCTGTCAAATTCATTTCCTCTAAGCTTTTTCCTTAGCATTCCTAAATTGAAATCGGTTACTATAGGTAAGAGAGTTTTAGAGAATGGAGGCTTTTTACTATATGAAAGCACTAGTATTTGATCAATTTGGCGGACCAGAAGTGTTAAAGTACCGTGAAATAAACGACCCTGTTATTGGTCCAGATGACATTTTGTTAGAAATGAAAGCAATCGGTTTAAACTTTGCTGATGTTTATAGAAGGAAAGGAAACTACCATCTTGAAGGACAGCCGCCCTATATTCTTGGTTATGAAGGAGCTGGAATCGTTAAGAAAGTAGGTTCTCAAGTAAGCGGTGTATCTGTTGGTGAGCGTGTAGCCTTTGCAGATGTACCTGCAGCAAATGCAGAGCTGGTTGCTGTGCCGAGTGAAAAAGCGATTCCCATCCCTGAAGGTGTAACATATGAATCAGCTGCTTCTCTCTTGTTACAAGGTTTGACTGCACATTATTTAACAAAAGACAGCTTTTCTATTAAAAAAAGTGACGTTGCACTAGTACATGCGGCTGCCGGTGGTGTTGGACAGCTGCTCACTCAAATCATAAAACGATTAGGCGGAAAAGTGATTGGTTTGACATCTTCTGAAGAAAAGCGTCAGGTGGCTTTGAGCGCAGGTGCTGATTTAGTATTCTTATATAACGATAGTTGGAAAGAATCCGTATTAAATGAAACTGCCGGTAAAGGTGTCGATGTTGTTTATGAATCTGTCGGCTCTACCCTAATGGATAGTTTTGAAGTTACACGGATTGGAGGAACAGTTGTGTTCTTCGGAATGGCTGGTGGAGATCCCGTATCAATTGATCCACGTATGCTCATGGACACTTCTAAGACGTTAACTGGCGGGGATTTATGGAACGTACTCACCTCACATGAAGAACGTGTAAAGCGTTCAAGCGAGTTGTTTGAGTGGATTAAGAACGGTGATCTGAAAATAACCGAGACTTCCTTCTCTCTAAGTGAAGGTGCAAAAGCACATGAATATTTGGAAAGCAGAAAAAGTTCTGGGAAGATTTTGTTGATTCCTTAAATGAAATTAATAGGCTAAACATTAGATGGCTGCAAGTTGTAGCCATCTTTTTAGTTAAATAATATTTAGTTGTAAAATGCAAATATCTTAATTGAATAACAGTTGAAGATTGCAAATGATTTATTTGCAAAGTGCAAATGTTTAAGAAAAGAAGCTAACAATGAAATTTCCCCACTGTCAGCTTCAACTTTTATTTGAGTAGAATAATATTATGTTGAGTAGTGAAAGATTTATTTTGGAAAAGGAAGTTTATAGGTTGCTGAGTTTGTTGGTCCGCTGGGATTGATATCCATGGATTCTAAGAGGTTTTTCATGCTGGTCGAGGAATGAACATGCAAAAAATTCCGGAGTGTCTTGTTTTTTACGTTTACATCAAACAAAATCGCATAATCTTGTATAGCTTGTATATGTGCATCCTTAGACTTTTTGAAGCATGCTGTACAATACCATGTACCCTTTTTACGGACCATCGGCAGATGTTTGCAGAATGGACAAGCTACCCCAGTCTTTATATCTGAATCTTTAATATGATAAGTCTTCAAAAGGTCGGTGTTAAGTTGTTGATGGTGCTTTAATATTCTAGCGGTTATTTTCGATATATCTTTCTTGGTGAGAAGTTGTTTTTGTAATTTGGGGAGGTTATTGATGATCCTGGCTAGATGTTTGGGGCGGATAATTTGGGTTGCTTTGTTTCCATAACGTGGAGATATCGTAATAAACGATTTAGGGTTTGTGATAACAACGAGGGTGTGAAGTGGAATTAGCGGAAACTGATTTCTATTTAACCATCTTTTAAAATGATCCTTTTGTTGCTCAACTTGAATAACTGGATCAGGAAAAGTTTCGTCTACTCCATTTTTTGAACGTCTCATTTGATCAAATTGATGATCAAAGTAAAGGTCACCCGCCAGGTTTTTAACTTCCAGCAACACACAAAACGAGAAATGAATGATCAGGCAATCAATTTGAAAGTAGTATTGCTTATCTTTATCTCTAGGAAGCCTTACATCATGCAGGATTATGTAGGAATCTTCATCCAGATCATGCAAATGGTAGTCTAATGAAGCTTCTCCCCTATATCCAGCTGTGTATTTGGCTAATTCATTTTGAAGTTCACTACTATTGGGATGATTGTGAACTAATCTTTGTAAAATCACCTCCAATTTGAGTAGCTTAAGTGGCTTAGTGCGCGGTTTTTTAATCAAACAATCACCTCTTGTCTATTTATCCTCTACATAATTCGATAAAAACCTAAAAAATCCTTTAGTGGAAGGAACTCTGTGGTTAACAAGAATTCAGAAAAATAATAGATTGTGCACAATTAATTCTTTATAGAGAAAATTAGTTAAAAATAATTGATAATTAAGCGATTTTGAAGCTAAATTAAGCGATTTTCACATCGAATAAAGCGTTTATAAAAAAATATAGGCGATTCGACAAACATCGACTCCGATGACATCCACTTGGCTACCTTCAACCCACCACCCCCACCACCAACCCCACCACCAACCCTCCTACACACATCTTCCTGCAATCACATCCCCACCAACGCAAAAAAACACCCCCTGCATCAGCAGGAGGTGTTCCAAATCCATCATTAACTCATTAATTATCCTTCTAAAAGAAGTGATTCTGGATCTTCGAGAAGTGATTTAATTGTTGTTAAGAAGCTTACTGCTTCTTTTCCATCAACGATACGGTGGTCATAAGAAAGTGCGATGTACATCATCGGACGGTTTTCCATGCGCTCTTTATCGATAGCAACTGGTCTCCATTGGATGGTGTGCATGCCAAGGATACCAACTTGTGGTGCATTCAAAATCGGTGTAGAAAGCATGGATCCGAAAATACCGCCGTTCGTGATCGTGAATGAACCGCCTTGAAGGTCTTCTAAAGACAATTTCTTAGAACGTGCCTTCTCCGCTAAGTTACCGATCTCTTTTTCGATTCCAGCAAAGCTTAGACGATCAGCGTTGCGGACAACTGGAACTACTAGTCCTTCTTCAGCGCCTACAGCGATACCGATATCGTAGAACTTCTTCAGAACCATTTCATCGCCTTGAATCTCTGCGTTGATTGCAGGGAATTTCTTCAAAGCCCCTACAACAGCTTTTGTGAAGAATGACATGTAACCTAGTTTCACTCCGTTTTGCTCATAGAACTTGTCCTTGCGGCGAGCACGAACTTCATTGATCGCAGTCATATCAACTTCGTTAAAAGTTGTAAGCATCGCAGCTGTTTGTTGAGCTTCTACTAAACGTTTAGCGATTGTTTGACGTCTGCGCGACATCTTCACTCGCTCAACTGGCTTCTCAGGGTTTACCGCTTCAACAGAAGGAGCAGGTTTAGAAGCTGCTGCTGGCTTAGATGCCGGAGCAGCCTTTTCGCTGCTTCCGCCTTCTGCGTGGCGTTTCACATCTTCTGTACGAACTCGGCCAAGCGGATCGCGAGCATTTACCTCAGAAAGATCGATGCCTTTTTCTCTAGCAAGCTTGCGTGCTGCAGGAGATGCAATCGGACGGTCTGAAGCTTTCAATTCTTCTTCTGCCGTATCATTTTGTACCACTGGTTCTTGCTTTTGTGCAGGAGCCGTTTTGTCTTCTGCCTTTTCCTCTGCAGCCGGTTCAGCAGATTCAGAAGCACCACCTTCAACGATTGAAGCGATGATGTCACCAACAGCTACTGTATCACCTGGTTCAACTTTGATATTTTTTAAGACTCCATCTCGTTCTGCACTGATTTCAATATTTACTTTATCTGTTTCAAGCTCTACTAAATCTTCGCCTTTAACAACTGTGTCGCCTTCTTTTTTAAGCCATTGTGCTACTGTACCTTCTGAAATAGATTCGGCTAATTCCGGAACTTTAACGTCAAACATGTTCACGGCCTCCCTCTCGCGATTGTATGTCTAGTGCTAATGATGTTTGGATGATTTGTTCTTGTTCTTTTTTATAGATGTCTGGCTCCCCACCAGCCGTACTCGAACGCTCTTGACGTCCAATATAAGAAACGTGTGCTTGCGGTGCAACAGCACGCAGTTTAGGTTCAATATATAGCCATGATCCCATGTTCTTAGGTTCTTCTTGAACCCAAATCAGGTCTTCAACATTTGGATACTCATTTAATAAAGCGGTCATCTCTTCTTCAGGGAACGGATAGATTTGTTCAACGCGAACAATATGCATTTCCGTTCTTGCCACTTGGTCTTGCTCAAGTGCTTTTTCAAGATCGATTGCAATCTTACCAGAGCATAATAATATTTTCTTCACTTTTTCTTTTTCCTTGCCGAGACCTGGCTGCTGTAATAATGGCATGAAGTGGTCGCTTTCAAAGGCTTCAGGTAATGATGCCACTTTCGTATCACGAAGCAAGCTCTTTGGTGTCATTACAACTAACGGACGTACTTCATCCATAGAAAGAAGCTTCGCTTGACGTCTTAATAAGTGGAAGTACTGTGCAGCAGTACTTACGTTAGCTACTGTCCAGTTGTTTTCCGCTCCAAGCTGCAGGAATCTTTCTAAACGAGCACTTGAATGTTCTGGTCCTTGGCCTTCATATCCGTGTGGAAGAAGCATGACCATACCAGATTTTTGTCCCCACTTCGCACGGCCAGCTGATAAGAACTGATCGAACAGAACTTGAGCAACGTTTGCGAAATCTCCGTATTGTGCTTCCCAAATGACAAGCGTTTCAGGTGCAAACACGTTATAACCATATTCAAAACCAACCACTGATGATTCAGATAGCGGGCTGTTGTGAATGGCAAAAGATACATTGATTTCATCCATCGCATGCAATGGAGAGAATTTCTTACCGTTTTCACTGTCATTCAAAACAAGGTGTCTTTGCGCAAAAGTACCACGCTCAGAGTCTTGCCCTGTAATACGAATCGGTGTTCCATCTTTAAGAATGGAAGCGAACGCTAAAGATTCAGCCATACCCCAATCAATTTTTTCTCCTTGGAACGCTTTTCGTCTGCGTTCTAGAATTCTTTTGATTTTAGGGTAAACATTAAAGGTCTCAGGGAACTTAAGCATGTTCTCTGTAAGTTCCTGTAGGTCGGTTACCGAAATTGTGGTATCGATATCAGGAAGTGCTTTCGATAACGGGTCCGGAAGTCTTGTGTCTTCCAGTTTGAATTTTTCTTTGCGGCCTTGTACTTTTTCGTATTCTGTTTGGTGCTTCGTTAAAACTTCTTCCTCAATGCCTTTAACTTCTTTACCCGTTAAAACGCCTTCATTGATAAGCTGTTTTGCATAAACATCACGAACAGTTGGATGGCTGTTTACTTGTTTATACAATTTTGGCTGTGTTGCAGAAGGATCATCCATCTCGTTATGTCCGAAACGACGGTAACCGATCAGGTCGATCAGAACGTCTTTTTGGAACTTTTTACGATATTCGTATGCAAGATGAACAGCAGCAATACATGCTTCTGGGTCATCTGCATTCACGTGAATGATCGGGATCTCAAAACCTTTTGCCAAGTCACTCGCATACTTCGTTGAACGTGAATCTCCGCTATCTGTTGTAAAACCAACGAGGTTATTAGCGATGATATGAAGGGTACCGCCTGTTTGGTAACCTCTTAGTCGGCTTAAGTTTAGAGTTTCAGCGACGATTCCTTCACCAGGAAATGCAGCATCTCCATGAATAAGAATAGCAAATGCTTTTGACGTATCTTGAACAGGATAACCTTTGCTGTCGCGTGTTTCTTGAGCAGCTCTTGTATATCCTTCAACAACTGGATCTACATACTCTAAATGGCTTGGGTTGTTCGCAAGTGAAATTTTAATTTTGTGAGATTGATCTGTTTCAACCAATCGGCTTGCACCTAAGTGATACTTTACATCTCCAGTCCAACCAAAGTTAATTCCTCTAGAACCTTCAGAAGGAATTAGCTCTTTGTTTGGGGAATGATGAAATTCAGAGAAAATTAATTCATAAGGTTTTCCAAGAACATGAGCAAGTACGTTTAGACGTCCTCGGTGTGCCATACCGATAAGAGCATGCTCAGCTCCGTCACGGCATCCTTCTTTTGCAGCTTCGTCAAGCATGGGCACAAGCATGTCAACACCTTCGATAGAGAAACGCTTTTGTCCAACAAATGTTTTATGAAGAAATTTCTCAAATCCTTCAACTTCTGAAAGACGGGTTAAAAGGTTCTTCTTATCTTCTGCTGAAAAGTTCGGGTAGTGCTTGCTTGTTTCAACCATGGTATTCAACCACTGGCGTTCTTCAGTCTCATGTACATGACTGAATTCATAAGCAATATTTTTCGTATACACTTCCTGAAGCATTTGAATCGCTTGATAGCCATCTTTTACGCTTGACGGCGCTTCTTTCCAAATAAAGGAAGGTGGTATCGCTTTCAAATCTTCAATTGATAAGTTAAATTCTTTCGGGTCAATATGGTGGTTGTCTTTAGGAAACTCTCCAACTGGGTATAAATTAGCTGCTAAGTGACCGTAAGTGCGAATGTTTTCTGCTAATTTTAATGCAGCTGCCAACTTCTCTAAATCCATTCCATCAAAACTCTGTGCAGTACGTTGATTTGATTCAGAACCCTCACTTGGAGGACCCCAAGCATCAAATTTCTCTTTGAATGAACTGTCAACAGATTCCGGATCCACGCTATATTGATCATATAGTTCAAGGACATAAGCCAGGTTTGGACCGCTCAGTCCTTGCCAAGGATTTTCTGATTTGGAACGTTGATGACTCATCTTTTGTTCCCTCCTGCTTCCCTTTGTAAGTATTGTGCTGTTGCTGTTAACAGGTGATTCATCATTTCTCGCCCATAATATTTCCCTTTTTAAAGCGCTCTCAAACAATGAATGAAAAGAACCTTATCATTGATAAGGTTTCAACTGTAAGCAATGGTCACTGCCATTATACTATATTTTCGCAGAAAGTGAATTTTGTTTTTTACGATTTATGAGATAATTTGCCCATTTTGTTCTGCTAAGTGTAAATATGAAGAGTGCAATCCAAATTAAAGTAAAAGAAACGGCGTGAATTGTGCTGAATGTTTCATGATACAGAAACACACCTAAAATGAGCATAATCGTAGGCGCAATGTATTGAAGAAAACCGATCATGGTCATGGAAATCCGTTTAACTCCTTGAGCAAAACAAATAAGCGGCACAGCAGTAACGAGTCCTGCTCCCCATAATAGTAGAGTCGTGAACGATCCTCCTGAAATAAACGAAGCTTCCCCATTCCATTGAAGGTATACCAGATAAACAAACGCAAAAGGAACAACAAACATCGTTTCAAAGGTTAAACCTGTTAACGAGTCAAAGCTTCCTAATTTTTTTGCGAGTCCATATAGGCCAAAAGAAAGAGCTAAAAAGACAGCTACCCATGGGAATTCTCCATATTGCCAAGTCAAAAGGAAAACACCGCATGCAGCAATAACAAAAGAAACAATTTGCCAGCTGTTTAATTTTTCTTTTAAAACAAGCATGCCTAACAAAACACTAACAAGCGGATTAATGTAATATCCTAAGCTGGCTTCTACTACATGATCTGTATTTACAGCCCAAATATACATCACCCAATTTCCGCTAATAAGGATGGAAGCCGTTAACACGGAAAAAAGTTGTTTTCGATTAGTAAGAAGAACTCTTATATCTCTTTGTAAAACACTTTTCCTTTTTAAAAGGATCATTACTCCGATCATAAGTAAGAATGACCAGAAGATACGATGTGCTAAAATTTCGCCTGACCCGACGAAGTCGAGCGGTTTCCAGTAAAGTGGGAGAAAACCCCAGATTAAATAAGATAAAGCCGCATACCATATGCCTTTTGTATGTTCATCAGTTTTCATAGTTCGTTCCCCGATTTCCTTATATAAGTTGAAGTTCTAAGATTATATAACGGAACATCAATGGTTAGCCAGCAACACGACTTAAACTAGCTAATCACCCTTTTTACATTTGCTTAGGTGTTTGAATGCCTAATAATCGCAGACCTTCTTTTAAGACGATTTGAATGGAAGCACATAATACCAATCTTTCGGGTGTTTCAGGACTGTTTAGAATTTTAACGTTTGCATAATATTGATTAAATTTATGAGATAGCTTCAACAAATATTTTGAAATGACTGAAGGTTCCTTTCGGTGGAATGCCTGTTCAACCGTTGCAGGAAATTCATTTAAGACAGAAATGAGTTCCCAGCTTTCTTCCTCAATCGAAATTTCATGCGGCAATTTCCCATTAAAGTTTCCTTTATTTAATAGAGTCTGGATTCTTGTGGCTGTGTATTGGACATAAGGGCCGGTATCACCCTCAAATTTAAGCATTTGATCAAGTGAAAATTCCACATCGTTTCCTTTTTCATTTTTCAGATCATGAAATATGACTGCACCTACACCGACTTGTCGTGCTACTGTTCTTAGTTCTTCAAGTTCAGGATTCTTCTCTCGAATGTTTAGTTCTGCTAAATCTATCGCTTCCATAATTACCGTTTCAAGCAGTACGGTTCTCCCTTTTCGAGTACTCATCTTTTTGCCATCTTGTAAGATTAGGCCAAATGGTACATGATGCATGTTATCTGCCCAACCATGACCGAGTCTTTTTAAAACACGTTTCACTTGTTCAAAATGCAAGGACTGTTCATGACCGACAACATAGAAGGCTTGATCAAAAGCGTATGTGTTTTTTCTATAGATGGCAGCGGTAAGGTCACGTGTCGCATAAAGGGTTGCACCATCCTTCTTTTTAATCAAACAAGGTGGAATATCGTCACCTACTCTTACAATCTGAGCGCCTTCGGATGTTTCTACTAGGTTCTTACCCTGCAGCTCTTTAACCGTTTCCTCCATCTTATCGTTATAAAAGGATTCACCGTTGTATGAATCAAACTGGACATCCAAGAGTTCATAAATTTTTTGAAACGCTTTTAATGAAGCGTCTTTAAACCATACCCATAATTCTGTTGCTTGTGGATCATGGTCTTCTAATTTCTTGAACCACATTCTGCCCTCGTCATTTAATGAAGGATCGTTTTCTGCCTCTTCATGAAAACGAACATATAGTTTTGTAAGTTCTTCAATTGGATTACCTCGTACTTTATCTTCTTCTCCCCACTTTAAGTAAGCACAGATTAACTTTCCGAACTGAGTTCCCCAATCACCGATATAGTTGATTCTCACCGTTTTGTATCCGCATTTTTCGCTTATTGATGCTAATGAGGATCCAATAACGGTAGAACGGAGATGACCCATTGAAAAAGGTTTTGCGATGTTAGGAGATGAAAGGTCGAAAACAATTGTTTTCCCATTTCCGAATATATGATTTGCATATTTCTCTTTATCATTTAATATCTTCGTTAAAAGCTCTAAAGTGGCTATTTTTTTATTAAGAAATACATTCAAATAACCGCCTGCTGCTTCTGCTTTCTCGAAATGATCTGGAACAGTTCCTGAAGCAAGCTGATTTGCGATTTCATTCGGGGATTTTTTTAGTATCTTCGCCAGTTGAAAGCAAGGAAAGGCTAGATCACCTTGATGGATTTGTCTTGGCTTTTCAATCAAGTTCTCAATTTGGTCTAATGATAGTCCATCACCCAGTTTATTCTTTAGATAAAGGGCAAATGCTTTTTTATCGTTCATTCTTTCTCCCTCCCAAAATAAAAAACCGCCTCTTCTAATCGATAGAAGAGACGGATGATTACCGCGGTACCACTCTTGTTGCCTTAAAAAGGCCACTTGAACTGTTAACGGGATGGTCCCGGTTTGCCCTACTAAAGATTTCAAGCAAACATTTCCAAAGTGCGCTTCGTCTGAAAGTTGTGCCAGGCTTACACCACCCCTGGCTCGCTATGACATCCTTTACAGAGTACTCTCTTTTTCATAAATGTTCAGTCATATAGTTTTCCATATTATATGAGGGCAATAAACAAAAGTCAACTTATTCCTTTTTATCTAAATCCAAGTAATCTCTCATTTGTTTGATATATCGTTTCAATCTGAAAAGAGTTTCTGTGCGCAAGTATTTGGAAGTGAAAGCAGAAGAAATGGCAGGTACTGAAACAAAAACCCCATGATTAGAAACCTTTACTGGAATGATGCCGGTATAGATTGTTTCACCGCTATTTTTATATAAAAGTTCTGTTGAAACAAGCACAATTTTTTCTTCTACTTGCTCTCCTGGCAGAACCGATTGAACTTCAAAAAGAAATTGTACGCTCATAGTTTCTCCTTTACGTGGATTCATATGTTTTATGATATAATGCATTGTCTTGAATTGACAGTTAAAAAAATAAAGGAAGTATGTAGATGATACAGACATTTTCATTAAATGATAAATATAAAAGTTTCATATTATTAGTCGTTCCTGTTTTAATCACTCAGCTAGGATTATATGCTATGAATTTTCTTGATACAGTAATGAGCGGACGTTCAGGCGCCGATCAGTTAGCAGGGGTCGCTATTGGATCAAGTTTATGGGTTCCTATATTTACCGGATTGAATGGGATCTTAATGGCACTAACACCGATTGTTTCACAGCTTGAAGGAGCTAAAAATACTAAAAGTGTGCCAAAATCAGTCATGCAGGCTGTTTACTTATCTGCTGTTATATCGGTTATTGTGCTCATACTAGGTTCATTGGTTCTAAATCCAATACTAGAAGCCATGTCATTAGATCAAGAAGTCGAAGAAGTAGCAAGAGGTTATTTAAAGGCATTAGCGTTTGGTATTCTTCCTCTTTTTTTATACGGAGCACTACGCTCTTTTATAGATGCACTCGGTCAGACAAGAATTACGATGTTTATAACCCTAATCGGTTTACCGGTAAATGCCGTATTTAATTACCTGTTGATCTTTGGTAAAGCGGGTTTCCCGAATTTAGGCGGTATTGGTGCTGGAGTAGCTACCGCGATTACGTATTGGATAACAGCTCTAATAACTGTAATCATTGTGATGAAATTTCAACCTTTTAGACGATATAAACTCTTTCGCAGTTTTTATCCCCCTTCATTAAAAGCATGGAAAGAACAATTAAAGATTGGTGTACCCATCGGTCTTGCCATCTTTTTCGAAGTAAGTATTTTTGCAGCTGTTACTCTGCTAATGAGTGATTTTAATACGGTTACCATTGCCGCTCACCAAGCTGCGCTGAATTTTGCGTCCTTCCTCTATATGCTTCCTTTGAGCATTTCCTTTGCGCTCACCATTGCCGTTGGATTTGAGGTAGGAGCTGGGCGATTTAAAGACGCTGCACAGTATAGTTATATTGGAATCGTTACAGCAGCAGGTTTTGCATTCATTCTTTCCGGCTTTCTTATTGTATTTGATGACCAAGTGGCTCGATTGTATTCAAATGAACCAGAAGTAATTAAGCTTACTACATCTTTCTTATGGTACGCTGTATTTTTTCAATTAGCTGATGCGTTCGGTGCACCGATTCAAGGCGCATTAAGAGGATATAAAGATGTGAATGTTACATTTATGCTTTCTTTTATTTCTTATTGGGTACTTGGACTCCCTGTAGGATATTATTTAGCTAACTTTACAACACTAGGCGCATACGGCTATTGGATTGGATTGATATCCGGTTTATCTGCTGGAGCCGTTATCTTATTTTTACGTCTAAAATATATCCAATCACATTCCTATTCCTCTTCGGAACAAAAATAATCCAGCCAAGCGGCTGGTTTATTTTTGTTCAAATAGGGTTAGATACTCTCCGTATCCTTTTTCTTTCAACTGTTCTTTCGGTATAAAACGGAGTGCAGCAGAATTGATGCAATAGCGCAAACCTCCTCGATCACGAGGTCCATCCGTAAAAACATGTCCTAAATGAGAATCTGCATCTTTACTTCTTACTTCTGTACGAATCATCCCATGTGAAAGATCTTCTTTTTCTTCAACGGTTGATGATCGGACAGGTTTTGTAAAACTTGGCCACCCACAGCTGCTGTCAAACTTATCAAGAGAACTGAACAGTGGTTCTCCTGAAACAATATCTACGTATATTCCCTCTTCCGTATGATCCCAAAATTCATTCTGAAACGGTGGTTCTGTTGCATCGTTCTGTGTCACGTTATATTGCATAGGGCTTAGTGTTTTAAGGATTTCTTGTTTTTGTTCTTTATCTTCCCAATAAGACTTTATAAAAGTGTCCCGACCAGACCCTTGTCGATAGCGTTTGTAATGAAAAGGGTTCTTTTTGTGGTAATCTTGATGATACTCTTCCGCTGGATAAAAAGAATCAGCAGGTAAAATCAAGGTAGCGATTGGTTTATTGAAACGTCCACTGTCATCTAAATCTTTCTTAGATTGCTCCGCGACTGCTTTTTGTTCATCATCGTGATAAAAAATGGCCGTACGATAGGAGTCACCTCGATCATAAAACTGTCCTCCTGCATCAGTCGGATCAATCTGTTTCCAAAACACAGATACTATTTTTTCATACGATATGATCGATGGATCAAATGTAATTTGAACAGCTTCAAAGTGACCTGTCGTCTCGCTGCATACTTCTTTATACGTTGGATTTTCTGTATGACCTCCTGTATAGCCTGATTCAACTTTTATGATGCCTGGCCACTCCTCAAAAGGTGTAACCATACACCAAAAGCACCCGCCAGCAAAAGTCGCTTTCGCATAGTTACTCATAAAATCCATCTCCTTTATTAACTGTTTGTTTCATCATATAAGAATGAGAATCAAAAGCATAGAAAAAGGCTCAGATTCTTTGACCGCTTTAACTTTGCTGCTATTGAAAGTGGTTGATTTCCGTTACAGGTACTCGCTTTCCGCGGGGCAGGCGGTGAGCCACATTCGTAACGTTTCACTTTTAAGTGTCTCACCTGCCCGCCTGTCCCGCAGGAGTCTCGCATCCTTTCACTCCAATCAAAAATCATAGAAGAAAAAATTTGGAAGCAACAATCTTTTAAAAGACCGAAGAACAAAGCCTATCCTTTTTTTACGATTGGAACTACCGTTACAGGTTTCTTGATTGGAGCTGGAGGTTTATTTCTTTTTTGTTTACGGGTATTTTGTAAGAAATAATATAGACCTGTTAAAACAATAGCCCCACCGATTACCTGAGTAACTGTTAATGTTTCTCCGATTAAAAGGTAAGCCAGCAATGATGCTCCAACAGGTTCACCTAAAATAGCCATGGATATTGTTGCTGCTGTCACATATTTTAGAAGCCAATTAAAGAGTACATGTCCGAAAACAGTCGGGATAATGGCGAGCAATAAAAATATTCCCCATTCCTTTCCAGGATATCCAGTCATAGGAATGTTTAAAAAAGCATTATATACAAAAAAAACAATCACAGCTGATAAAAACACAGTGAAGCTATAAAGAGTTGCAGGTATCGACTTTAGAAGTTTTTGACCAATCAGCATATGTACAGCTACAACTACCGTTCCTAAAATGGAGAGCAAATCTCCTTTAATATGCTGAGCTGAGATGCCAATGTCTCCCCAACCAATCATGATTGCGCCTGTTATTGCAATAAGCATTCCTATTATTGCTGCTTTCGACGTTTGTTCTTTAAACACTATGAATGCTCCTATCATTACAAAAACCGGCTGCAAGGAAAGAAGTATCGTTGAACTTGCTACAGTCGTTAATTTTAATGACCCCATCCAAAATAAGAAATGCAATGCTAAAAAAGTTCCGGATAATAGTAATAAAGCTGCATCTTTGAATGAGATCTTTTTGAGAAGTTGAAATTGTTTCCAAACAAAGGGAAGCATTAATAATAGTGTAAACAATAGGCGGTACATACCTTGAACAGAAACTGGGGCTTCTGACCACTTCACAAAAATAGAAGAAAAAGAAATGGCAATAATCCCGATGGTCAAAGGTATAATTACTGGTACTTTTAGTTCGTTATTCAAGTTCTCACCTTACACTTTCTAGGCATATTTATGTTATGATCTATAACTAATACTTTGTTATTACAAGTGAAATAAAGGAGGAGGATAATATGAAGAAAAGATATCTCATATCCTTGCTTCTTTTGCTATTGGTATTCAGCACAGCCGGATGGTACTACTATCCACAGTATAAGATAAATCAGATCAAGAAAGAATCTGTCATTGATAAAAATGATGATACAAAATCAAAACAGATTACGTACTTAGATTATTTGAAGAAGAGTCCTGATTCCACTTTTAATCACTTGGTTTTAGGTGATTCTGTCGCACAAGGCAGAGGTTCAGAAGAAGGAGGCTTTGCAAACAAAGTCAATAATAACCTTCAAAATTTGACTGGTAAAACCTTCATTCTGGAAAATCAAGGTGTATCAGGTGCTACAAGCAGCGGGTTATTAAATCAGCTAGAAATACCTGCAGTTCAGCAATCGGTTAAATCTGCTGATATTATTTCGATTAATATTGGGGGAAATGATCTTGTACAAATAGCAAAAGAAGAAGGCCCGCTTAAAGCCATTCAAAGTTATGATGAAGTAAAAACCGGCTATAAGAAAAACTTAAACGAAATCTTTGTGATGATTAGAGAGCTAAACCCTAATGCCATATTGGTTTTAAATGAACTATACAATGTTGTAAATTCAGAACAAAAATATTATCCTGCAACCGAAAAACTTCTCAATGATTGGAACTTAATCGCATATGAAACAGCTCTTGCTTACAAACCAGCGCTTGTTGTTCCTGTGAGTGACGCTCTGCAAACAGAAGATATGGATAAATGGCTGTATGATTCCATACATCCCAATGATGAAGGATACGCAAGGATTGCCGATAAGACGATAACTACTTTTCAGAATCAATCTTATAAAGAAGCACAATAAGGGTTTGAAGAGCTGCATAGAGTTGGCAGTTCTTCTATTGCCCCACCCCAATGTTTAATCTGTGGCAAAAAATAAAATGTTGTGGCTATTGAGAGGTCACGCAGCGTATTTTCAGGATCGAACAAGATAACTTTTTTATTATTTCCAAGAGCTATACCCATTTCAGTATGACAGCCTTTTCCCCCCGGCAAAATGACTATGATTACATCAGAATCCACGACCGCTTGAAATTCATTCATACCAATTACCGTAAGTTCTTCTTTTGTTTCTGCCCTTTCGTTCTTCGTCCAGTCATATGTGAGTTCCCAGTTCAGCGTATTTTTTATTTTCTCTCCTATTTGTTGTACTAATAATTTGTTAACAAAACCAGAGGCCATATAAAATTTCATCGTACACTCTCCCCTACCTTCTTATGTAAAGATCATATTACAATCACATAATAAAGAACATATAAACTTGCATCTATTTGTGAACATGTTAACATAGTACTTTAAATACAGGCTGTTTAATTATTTTTGAAAGAGGGGTTGCATGTTAAAAAACAGAAACATCACTTTTATTGGTGCAGGTTCAATGGCTGAAGCAATGATATCAGGACTGATCAACAAAGCAGGAATTCCTCCAGAGCAAATTACGGCTGCAAACCATTCCAATGAAAGAAGAAGATTGGAATTGAATGAAAAATACAATATTCAAACAATGGCATTTAGTGAAATATCTTTTAACAACACAGATGTGATCATTCTTGCGGTAAAACCAAAACAAGCAGAAACAGTTCTGCAGCAATTAAGACCCGTACTACAAGATTATCATGTGATTCTGTCCGTACTTGCAGGAATTTCAACACGTTACATCGAGGAGATCTTAGAAAAGGCTCTTCCTATCATTCGTGTTATGCCGAATACTTCAAGTATGATTGGCGAATCCATCACAGGTATTAGTGCTGGTAAATATGTAAAAAATGACGATTTGGATTTAGCTCAAGAATTATCGAAAGCCATTGGCAAAGTAAAAATTATTTCTGAGAAACAGATGGATGTTTTTACAGGTATTGCAGGAAGTGGTCCTGCCTACTTTTATTATCTATTAGAACACATTGAAGATATAGCTGTAGAAAATGGTTTAGATCGTGAGTTAGCGCGGGACATTGCAGCGCAAACGTTATATGGTGCGAGCAAAATGGTAATGGAGTCTGAAGATTCTCCCGCAGAGCTTCGTAAAAAAGTAACTTCACCTAATGGCACAACTGCTGCAGGACTTGAGGCCCTTGCAGAAAATGGAGGCGGAATAGCCATTGAAAGAGCGGTTGTAAATGCAGCTAAGCGGTCAAAAACGTTAAGAAAAGAATTTGAAAAAGTTCCTGCTCTATAATGATAGACAGCACATGCCAACAAGGCTTGTGCTGTTTTTACTATTCAATTTCTTTAAATCCAAGCTCAAACAAAGAAACGGCTATCACTTGGTAGCCATTTTTATTAGGATGAACACTGTCAAAGGAAACAAGCTCTTTCTCTCTTCCTTTAAAAACCTGATAAAGATCAGCCACTCTAACATTTGGCAATGATTCATAACTTTTAATATGATTATTGAACAGGTTTACCCATTCAATTGCTTTACTCCATTTAAAATAGGGATTATATAGTGTACATATTCGAATGATAAAAGGTTCTTTATCATTTTTTTTTAATTTGAAGATGACTTTGAAGATTTTTTTTAAGTTTCTTTTGCAATTTTCAAGTGCACGGTACAAAGGTTCTTCTTTATGCGTCAGCATATATTTAAATGCCGCTTGAATAAGGTCGTTTCCTCCAGCTGTAATTAGTATGATTTTAGATTTTTTTATGGAATTTCTCACTTCATTGTCTTTTAAGGAGGTGAGAATTTCTTCAGATGTAGTTCCGGTAACAGCAAAGTTATTTACGAATATCTTTTTGTTAAAAATATCTTGAGTGAATCCTACATACCTTCCTACATATCCTTTTCCAAATACGGGTGCCCCTACTCCAACGGTTAAGGAATCCCCGATCGCAGTTAATAACCAATCATAAGAAGCATTGTACTCAGCATACATTCCTTACCCTCCTTTTCAGCGACACACCTCTACTTATAAAATATGATGTGATCAAAATTTGGACAGGGCGTTTTCATCACTTCCTTTGGAGGGTTATGTCCCTTTTTAATTAGTTGAATATACATATATAGAAACTATTTTGAGGTGATTTTTTTTGAAAGAGAAATCGATGAGAATGTTCCCATACGGCGGATACGATCCTTTTTCTACTCCTACTGTAAAGGGTTATGCTAACAGTCAACAGGGACCCGACAGACCGCCATATGCGCCTGCAAATCCAGCTCAAATGCCGCAGCAGCAATATTCACAAGGATTTAATCAGCAGCCATACATGCCATATATGATGCCTATGATGCCTCCTGGTATGCCGCATCCGATGATGCCTGGTATGCCTTTTAGCCAAAAACAAGGGCAAGGGAATCAGATGGGCATGTTTCAGAATAACCAAGGATCAGGGTTAGATTTCGGCAAAATGATGGGCGGAGCAAATCAAGTTATGGGGCTTGCGCAGCAGATGGGAAACATCCTTTCCTTTTTTAAATAGAAGCCATTATATATGGCCTCTATTTTTTTTGATTAAACGATAATAGTGTTTCAAAAGAAAAGCAGATTCTAATTTATGAAGACCTGCCCAATAGGATATTGAGATGGGTACGGATTTCTTTTTTACCCATCTTATCTTTTCAATCGTAAAGTCTTGGTCAGAAAACCAATTCGATTTGAAAAAAGGGCCATGATAATTTTGCTTCCAGACTTCGTATAAGTGTGGACTATATATTTTTTGATTTCTTTTTGTTTTAAAGAAAGAAAGTTTTTCTATCGGATATTTCTTTTTATGAGGATCATCCTTTAGAGTGAAAACACTTCTGTCATAATCGGAACGAGAGCCAGTGTGGGGAATTTGGAGAGCAAACGAATACGTGTTTTGAAAATGTTTAGGATGAAAGAGAATGTGGTACAAATTCTGACCTAATTCAATTCTTGCATTCAGACTTTCAAAATTGTACATATTCTTACCAACTGAATTCTTTAAAGGCAGTACAGGAAACAAAATTTGAGAAAGCTGAAGCCATTCTTGGATACGATATGTCAATTTTTTTAATAAACGCTGGTATTCAGGTGTTTGAACAAGGTGCTTTTCAATGTGGCTTTGTTCATTAATTATTTGTGCGATAGGCAGCAGCGGACTATGATCTCCTTGTACATACAATTCCCAAACGCCTTCCATAAATGGAGAAACGTTAAAAAATTGACAAAGATAAAATAATGACGTTCCCTTCTTTTTACTTTCTTCGTACAAAAGCAATTGAGGATACGCGTCTTCAAAGATCATACTGTTACCCTTTTCTAACATCGAATATAAATTCTCCCCAAATACATCTTCAATGATGTGAGGCAAGAATTCACCTTTTAAATCAGTCATAAAATAACCGGCATTCCTTGAGACCATATGAGCTAAAAATGACCATTGAATCTCAGGGTGTTTCTTGAAAAAGGATAAATATGCCGTTGTTCTAGTGATGTTGTCCTTATTTTTTGACCTTGTTTCGTATTTGATGTTTTCTATTAATTCACGATGGTTTCGAAAACTGATCCTTACATGATTTTTTTGTTTTTTATTAATTTTGTTCCATAGAATTTGAAGCTGGATTTTTTGCTTTGAACTCAGCTCCCATAACACTTTTTTTCTACTCCATACAGAAAAAGGCTGAAGCAAGAACTGGAAGGGAATGAGTGTGAATTTTGTTAGTAACCTCTTAGAAGCATTCAAATTTAATTCCCTCCCTTTCTACCAATGTATGAACAGCGAAACTAAAAAACACCCTTCAGACACAAAGGGTGTTATTTCATGTTTATTTTGTTGCGACTCCGCCAGATAATAAAAACTTCATAGCGTCCTCTGGTTTGATATCAAGTACCTTGACCTTATCTTTAGGAACTAAGAACGTAAATCCAGCAATCTGAAACGTTTGAGGGATATAGACAGCAACATGATCAGACAATTCATCACTTAAACTGCCTACATCTTCTGTCGTTATAAAACCTACACTTTTCATATTCAGCTCTGGATATTCGATCAGAACAACAGTTGAAAAAGATCGTTTTTCGCCAAAAAGAGAATGGATGGTATCTTTGATTACCGTATATACCGTTTTGACAAAAGGCGTCTTTTCTAATATTCGATCAATGAGTCTAAAGATTTTCCCTGAGATATATTGTGTGGACATCCAACCTAGTACAGTGATTAAAACTATGGTTGTAATAAGGCCGATTCCCGGAATATAGTCTTCTTTTAACACGTCCTTTAATAAATTGCCAAGGATGCTATCGAGAAATCCAAAGATCTTATAGATGATATACACGGCCAAAACAATTGGAAGGATCGTCAACAATCCATTTATAAAGTATTTAAGTAATGTTTTCATGTTTTCCTCTTGAGAATCATTTGCTAAGATTGTAAAGCAGAAGTTTTCTCTTCAATTACTTGCTTAAAGTCTTTTTGAAGTTTTGTTGTAACAGGACCAATCTTGTAGCTTTGAACCCTCGTTCCTAAAAGTTTAATAACAGGTGTCACTTCCATGGTTGTACTTGTAATAAAAACTTCATCAGCATTCAGCAGTTCTTCAACAGAAAAAGCTTCTTCTAAGACAGGAACCCCAGTATCCTTTGCAATCTTAATCACGAGTTGTCTTGTGATTCCATTTAAGACTAGGTTTGTTGCTGGATGTGTTTTTAGTGTACCGTCCTTAACAATAAACACGTTTGATGAAGAGCCTTCAGTAACTGTTCCATCTCTATGCTGAATCGCTTCTTGACAATCATAATCAGCTGCTTTCCGTTTCGCCATTACATTTCCAAGCAGGTTTAAGCTTTTAATGTCGCAACGAAGCCATCTGATATCTTCTGTCAAATAGGTTTGAATACCGCTCGTTTGTGAAGCAGCAATTGAATCCAATGAAACAGATTTTGCAAAACCTGTAACAACACTTTGCATATTTCGTTCATATAAATGATTTCGCGGTGCAACACCACGAGTCATTTGGATATAAATCATACCATTTACAATATTGTTCTTGCTGATTAATTCATCCGTTAACTTGTTAAACGTTGAAATATCATAAGGCATAGAAAGATCTAACTTTTGAGCGCTTTGCTCAAACCTTTCAAAGTGCTCAGCAAATCCAAATGGTTTACTGTTATAGACAAAAACAACTTCATAGATACCATCACCAAAAAGGTAACCTCTGTCTTCAGGGTCCACTGGAATAGAACCACTTTTGATAATCTGATCATGATATAACACATATGAGTTTTCCATGAATTTACCACCCCATTTATATGATATGTATACAATTGAGCTTTCATCTACTGTAAATGAAAAAGTGACTCCCTTCAAGAGTCACTTTCTGAGAACCTAGAATTTAATTGATTGTACCACCGGCCTGTTCATATCTTGCCATGAATTCTTGTTTAAATTGATTTGTTATAGCTATGTCATGAACCCATAGAGCATTTTCATCGTTTACATCATTGCCGTTCGTACTCCAGTTTGTGGAGCCTGTAATAACAAGCGGATCACTCGAAGTATCAGCATCAATAATAAAATATTTATGGTGAAGCTTTCTTGACTCTTTATCCATGAAAACAGGGGCAGGATTTTTCCATCGTGTGTTTGGATTATTGGTGCTCGTTTGTGTAGCAGTTCTGCCCGTCATGTCAATGGAAGCAGACCACCACATGTTCCAAAACGAATCATCAAAGACACCTTTTATGTCAAAACCAGTTTTTGTTCCTTCTAAGTCGTTAGGAGAACCTTCCCACTTCACTTTAAGTGTGTCAACTAAAGCTTGATCTGACCAAGCAAAAATGCTGAAATACGTATTTTGGTGGGCAGATTGTTGAAGTGTTTCATTCATTTTTGGAACGGCGTTATCTCCAGGTGAAAAATACACTTGCACCATTTTACCGCCAACTGAAACTTGGTGGGGTGTATTATCTGTTTTCCTTGATCCGAAATTTGAAATATTTGCATCCGGTTTCGTACCTGCGTTTCCCCACATTTCATCAAACTCTGTTTTATAGATAGTAGAAAGTTCGCTAGAATGAAGTTCGATTGAATGGTTCGAGTTACCGTCAAGTATTCCATTCGATCTGTTTTCATCCGTACCATATAGTCCAGTCGTTGTGAAGTTCCAACTCCCTGTAAAGACCCATTTCCCGTCAATCACTACGAATTTATTATGCATTTGAGTATCAGGTGAATAATAGGCATCAGTACCTTTCGACTCTCCATCCACTAGCATGTGACCAGTTTGACTTTGACTGCCCACCGTAACAGTTCGTTGTGTGAAGTCGTTGAATCCAACTGAAGGAAGGTTATATTCAGTTCTTTTAGCCGAATCTTCCACAGCGAAAATAATAGAGTCTGAAAAGATGTGTACATCATCAGCTGTATTTACTACCCCATCTTTTCCTCTTGCCAATTTTTCAAGATATATTTTCATAAGCTCATATCGAGCATCATGTTCTGCATCAGATAATGGTTTTGAGTCAGCGAGCATGCGTACTGAAACTCCTGAAGATGCCTTTTCTATTAATGCATTAACGATATTTGGAAGGTTGATCTCGTATGTTGCAATGTCAATTGAATGAGTAGCAGAATTAATTCTAGCTAATAATCTTTTTTCAAGATTAATATTATAATTGGCCCCATTACCAGGTGTTGCGAATTGAGTTAAGGCACTTTTATTAAAATAAACATTAATTGCTCCAACATCATTACTAACATTGTTCAATTGTTCTGCTTGCCCGTTTGAAGTGCTCTGGATATTTCCAGGTGTTCCAAAGCCTGCATCATAGTTTGCTGTTGCTGTTTTCCAGTTCTGATTATCATCTCCGCTTGTCGACATGCTTTTTCTTTCCATTGTTGCTCTTGAAGTCGCATCTCCTGCGTACCATTTTGAAATAGAATCACTTATACCGTTCGATGGATTTGTCAGTTGAAGAATTTCTCCAGTGTTTGATAATGCACCTGTGAATATTTGATCTGCTGTAACACCAGGGATTGTTGAATCGTCAGTTCGTTCCAGTAAAAAGGTATCTCCCGGGTTGATTGAACCATTAAGCTGAATAGAAGGAGTGCCATCAGATGATTTTAACGTCCATCCGTCAAGCTGGATCGTTTGAAGAGTAGGATTATAAAGTTCAATCCACTCATCATTCGCATCTATCGTAGTCCCCATCCAAGCAATTTCAGAAATGACAGGACCTTCAACTGTGCCAACCGCACCAACTTGTTCATGGTGCGAGTTAAAAGCGAAAACAGAAGTCATGATAACGAACACAGAAATACTTTTTTTCCATTTCATAAAACAAACCCCTTTTGTCATGTGATGTAAGCCATGAAGAATCATAGCATAGGAACAATAGAAGTTTATTTATGATTTTGAATTGTAAAGAAAATTCATCCTAAAGAACGTTAAGTATAAAAGTTTTGTATAGAAATTTAAGTAGTTGGTCCTACTAAGGAAGTATTAAGAGATAATGTATTTAAAGATTTCTCTATCAAAACACAAAAGAGGCTTAGCATCAAAACTTCTCAGCTATTGAACCATGCCTCTTTGCATTACTGCTTAACCGTTTTAACAACTTTATTATCTTTTACCGTTACCATGTAAAATTCGTCGTCCATTTCAATCAAGAAGTCTTCATCATATTGTTCCTTTAACTCTTCTTCAATCTTAAAAGGCTTTTTGAAATGATTGTCAATCACATTAAGGCGATCTTTTCGGGCATTTTCACGATTGATCGTATCAAAAACAAAATAAGCTAAAAATACAATTCCTAATGATATTATGATTTTTGCTGTTTTACTCACGATATGTATCCCCTTCCCCTTTAGTCCAACAACAAGTATAACCTAAAAGCTTCAAAACAAAAACACCTGGTTTCCCAGGTGCTTCAGATTATTTCCACCACGTATCATGGATGGATGCAGGATGATTTCTTTTATGCATGGTTTGCACGTACCTTTTTTCGATCTTTTCTTTAGAAGAAGAAGAGATTTCTTTTCCTTCTAAGTAATCATCAATCTCTTCGTAAGTTACTCCTAGAGCGGTTTCATCCGGAATAAGCGGTTTATCGTCTTCTAGATCAGCTGTAGGAACTTTTAAATAGATGCGTTCTTCAGCACCTAACTCTTTTAACAGTTCTCTTCCTTGCCTTTTATTCAATCCATATAAAGGCACAATATCACAAGCGCCATCACCGTGTTTAGTAAAAAAGCCTGTTATTGCTTCTGCAGCATGATCTGTGCCGATAACGAGGCATTGGTATGCTCCTGCGATATCATACTGAGCTTTCATTCTTTCACGTGCCTTCGTATTCCCTTTTAGGAAGTTAGTAAGTTCCTTATCGGTAGCTTCCATAAATGCTTTTACCGAAGCATCTACTGCTGATTTGATATTTACAGTAAGAGATACATCCGGCTCAATAAATTTTAGTGCACGTTGTGCATCTTCTTCATCTTTTTGAACACCATATGGAAGTCTGACCGCTACGAATGTATAGTCTTCACCCGTTTCATCCCGCAGCTCTTTCATGGCAATCTGAGCTAATTTGCCAGCCAAGCTTGAATCTTGGCCACCGCTAATCCCTAAAACATACCCTCTAGTACCTGATTTTCTTACATAATCCTTTAGAAACTGAATTCGAGCTTGAATTTCACTTTTTGCATTTATTACGGGTTCTACCTGTAATTCCTTAATAATCTGTTGTTGAAGTTCCAAATGAATCGCCACCTTTGTTGTATACTTATCTACTTTCCACATATCGTCCACTCTTAATCCATTTTATAATCTTTTTTAAGCTGAAATAGGCACTGTAAAGAACGCTTTGCCCACTCACTATTGTCTTCTTCTAATTTATCTATGTATTTCATCAATGCACTTCTCAATGAGTCTCTATACGGTGGAAGATCACCTGTATACTCCTTCACTGTATGAGCCGGCACCCATGTTTTCTCTCCATAGCTTAGTGCCCTTCTTTCTTGAAAAAAAGGAACGTCTGCTTGTTTAGGGTGATGCAGATCACCTTGCCAAGGATGTGACTTTACTGCTAAAACTTTAACGAGTACCATCTGGTTTCTTTCATCTTCTGCTTTTCCTATATATTGCCCGGTTTTATAGCTTGCAAGTACTAATTTTTCAGTATCAGTCATTTTTCGCCTCCAACTTTGCATGTATTTCTTGTGACACAACAAAGGCTAAATCTTCATTACCGAATAAGGATAGTACTTGTAATAGTGTTTCATTGCTGATTTGCTCAGCCTCTTCTATCGGCACAGTCTGCTCTAGCATATGCATCACGTATTCATTGTTCATTTGTTCAGGATACGCTTTAAGATAAACCTCTTTCGGATCTAATTCATTATTTACACACCATTGAGCGTAAATAATAATCATCATGCCTTCATCTTTTTGATAGTTGCTGATTACTTTTTCAGAAATTTCATCTGCACGATTCCTCATCTGTTATACACCTCATTCGTTATTCATCATTACCGTTAACTTTAAAACAGGAAAATAAAAAAAGCCAGTATAATCACTGGCTTACTCATTAAACGGTTTGTTGTTCTTTTTGTTCTGTCTCGTAGCGGTTTCGAGGATGTTCTAAACATTCTTTTGAACATGAACGCTTATGCTTTACTTCACACTCTGTACAACAAACATGTTGTTTGTTACATTCTGGGTTTGCACAGTTTACGTATCGGTCTTCTGTTTTTCCGCAATAATAACAAGAAGCGATTACAACATCTTCTTCTGTACGGTTCACAGGAACTGAGATACGCTCATCAAATACGTAAAGCTTTCCATCCCATAACTTACCCTGAACTTCATCGTCCTTACCATAAGTTACGATTCCGCCTTCAAGCTGTGATACATCTTTAAATCCTTCTTGTAGAAGGAATCCAGAGAACTTTTCGCATCGGATACCGCCTGTACAGTAAGTTAATACTTTTTTATCTTTAAATTGGCTAATGTTTTCGCGCACCCATTTTGGGAAATCTCTAGATGCTTTCACATCTGGACGGATTGCGCCGCGGAAGTGGCCAATTTCATATTCATAATCATTACGACCGTCAATTACAATGACATCATCGTCTTGTAACGCTTCGTAGAATTCTTTTGGAGATAGACGCTTACCTGATAATTGGTTCGGATCAACATCTTCTTCAAAACGCCAAGTTACGAGTTCCTTTTTATGACGAACAAACATTTTTTTAAATGCATGTTCTTCAACATCATCTATTTTAAAAACAATATCTTCAAATCGTGGATCTGCCTTAAGATGATCCATATAGATTTGAGTCTGTTCATACGTACCTGATACTGTTCCGTTAATTCCTTCAGGTGCTACAATGATTCGCCCTAAAAGACCTAAGTCCTTACAAAACTTTAAATGTTCATCTTTAAAGCTTTCTGGATCATCGATCGGAACATACTTGTAATATAATAGTACTCTCATTTTTTCTGACACAATTAATCACCAACCTGCAACGTTAGTTTATTTTATGACGCCAAATAAAAAACCACCGGTCCCAATAGCCATCCCCGTGGTGAGTACCGGTACTAACCGATAATCAATATATTCAATTGGAAGTGGCGCGCCCACCAGGATTCGAACCCAGAATACGAGAGCCGAAATCTCGTGTGATATCCATTTCACTATAGGCGCTAATTTACGTCACGATTAATATGATAAACAATTTTTTAAAATAAAACAAGTGTTTTTTACATTAATTAAATAACTGTGCCTTAGTTTACCAAATGTCGAGAATCCCATTTTTCTTCCGAGCTTTCATAAATCGTGATGACTGGTTCTTCAGGATGCCATTTAAAAACACCTTTTTTCCCATTTAATATGGCTGGGAAATGCAGCGTGGAAGAAAAAGCATCTTCAAACCACACGCCGTGAGACAATATATTAGAAATAAACATTTCTGCTTCAAGTTCCATGTATTGAATTCGCTTTTCCCAAGCTGCCTTTTCTTCGGCGTTCAACTCTGGTTCAACTTGTTGAAATGATTCGTACCAAAGATCAAATTCTCTTTGTAAGTTATGGAGTGAGTCAAACTCTTTTGAGAGGACAGGAAGCAATTGATTGGCTTCTTCTAATGTATAACGCTTCATCACATCGTTCTCCTTCATCTTCATGTCCGTATTATATCAAATGCTTAAAACTTTGCACACAAAAATGACAAGAAGAAAACCTTTCGGGTTCCCCAAAAGGTTAAATGGTTAGACACATTTCTTTTTTTGGATTCTTTAAGTCTAAATAGAAATCTCTTACTGCATCATCTTCAAGAAGTTCAGGGAAATCCCTTCTGTACTCTGAACTGATCAAGATTTGTTCTACAAGATCCACAGAACCTTTTCTTAATAAGAGACGTAACGTTAACCATTTATCCCTCTTAGCTTTTAAGTGGAATTTTGTTATAAAAAGCATGATTCTATCATCACTCGAGAACTTCTTATCCTTTTCTTTTCGTAAATTAATTTGAGATACCGTTTTCATAGAGAACACCCTCCCTTTAATTTGCGAGCTCTTAATACCATTATTATTCAGTTTTTTCTGAAATATACTTGTCCATGTTAGAAATCTAGTTTTTTTTATGGACGGGTATTAATAGAAAAGCCTGCATTTGCCTCATCAACCTTTATTTGATTAAATAATTTTATAAGCAATTAACTAGGAGCTGTGTTTAATGAAAAAACTTCAAAAAGAAATGGTACTAGGAAATTTTCATACCATATTAACTGAATCTGAAACATGGAGAATTGGAGGTTTTCCACTTCCAGATGGATCATTTCACGAATTCAGAGAGCCAGAGGCAGTAGTTATTGTAAGAAATGATGAGTTATATGTCAGGGTAAACCCCTTCACTAAATCACACCCTTCTGTGCAATTTTTAGATAACGCAAAGCACATGTATTATTCTAATGAATCGATTAAAGTGCCTGATGACGGAACCATCTCCTTTCACTGGAAAATGCGCTCTCGCCCAATCGGTACTCATGCTAACGATTTATACGATGGTTTTGTATCCGTGAATTTATTGGACTTCACAACAGGCGCAGCGCTTGATTTCTTTGCTGGAAACGATCAATTTGCTAGTGTTTATGCAGTACTTCCATTTCCAGGTGTTTCAGTGCCTGAAACCGACAAAACGAGATATTTTTGTATTTTTAAAGAAGAAAAAGAATTTAAAGATAGAGAATGGAACGAATATCAAATTACTTACAACCGCGAAGCAGACGAAGTGATTTTCGCAGTTAACGGTTCAACCGTAAGAACTGAAAAAAATGTACCAATCAAATTTAATGAATTTAAAGTTGCCCTTGGACTTATGACAGAAAAAGATTTATCTTCAGAAGGCAGTACATCACTACACGGGCAAGGTATCATTGGCGAATGGTCACCTATGAAAATTACATTTGAAGAATAATACAATAATCGGGTTTTACTCTTAAAGGTCAGCATGATGCGGGCCTTTTTTTATTTATTCTAGCAATACTTTGAAAATTCCTTTTTTTGTGACAGTTTTATATAATAAGTATTGAGTAAATATGAGAGGATGCGGCAAAATGTCACAAATTAACGTGTTGCAATTGGAAGAAATCACACTTAATCAACTACAGTTTCATTTTGAAAATGGGGAATTAACTTCTGTTGATCTTGTGAAATATTACTTAGATCGGATCTCAAAGTATGATAAACAAGGTCCAATGATTAACTCGGTACTTGAAGTTAATCCTGATGCATTTTTCATAGCAAGAAGATTAGATGATGAGCGACAAAATGGGAAAGTACGCGGTCCTTTGCACGGCGTCCCAGTTATCATTAAAGATAATATCAATACTGCCGATCAGATGCATACAAGTGCAGGTTCATTAGCGCTTCAAAACCACTATGCCCTAGAAGATGCGTTTATCGTTCAGAAATTAAGAGATGCGGGTGCTATTATCCTAGGTAAAGCAAATATGACTGAATGGGCTAACTTCATGGCTTATAATATGAAAAATGGATATAGCTCTCGGGGCGGACAAGTTTTAAATCCTTACGGCCCAGGAGTACTTGATGTAAGTGGTTCGAGTTCTGGCTCTGCTGCCGCTGTTTCATGTAACTTTGCGACTCTTGCTATCGGAACAGAAACATCAGGATCTATTTTATGCCCTGCTGGAAACAACAATATCGTAGGGATCAAACCTACTGTCGGTTTGGTTTCGAGAACAGGTATCATACCTATCTCGATCAGTCAGGATACAGCGGGACCAATGGCTAGAACAGTTAAAGATGCGGCGATATTGCTTGAAGTGATAGCAGGCAAGGATTCAGGAGATGCAGCTACCCATATTGCTCCTGAGAACACTTCGTATACGGATGGTTTGGAGCAATCTTCATTAAAAGGGAAAAAATTTGGAGTAAGCTATGAATTTTGCATTCGTGATCTGAATGAAAAACAAAAATCAGTATTTGATGAAGCACTTGAAATAATTAAGAAAAATGGCGGAGAAATTGTCTATTTAGATCAAATCTCCCCTCTTGAAAAAGAAGGATCCAACTATACTGTCCTTTTACATGAATTTAAATCTGGCCTTAATCATTACTTAAAGTCTGTCTCCCCTGCCATCGGAATTTCTACATTATCTGATGTCATCGCATTTAACGAAAAACATAAAGAAAACTGCCTAAAGTATAATCAAGAACTACTAATTGAGAGCAATGAAACAGATGGAACATTATCTAGCCCAGAATATCTTCAATCCAAGATTAATGATATTCATAAAACACAAAATGAAGGTATTGATCGCGTTATGGACGAAAACCAACTCGACGCTCTTATTAGTCCAAATGATGTATGGTATGGTATTCCAGCAAAAGCAGGTTATCCTTCTATTTCGGTGCCTTCAGGTTTTGATAATGATGGCCTGCCTCTTAGTGTAGTCTTTACAGGTGAAGCGTTCTCTGAGAAAAAGCTTATTCAATTTGGTTATGCGTTTGAACAAGTTTCACAAAAAAGGGTACCTATCGAATTTGAGTAAAAAAGAATTGTTGTTTACTTATTCAGTCAAAATAAAAAAACGGGATAGCACCCGTTTTTTTTTTTTATTTATTATCTTTAGGTAAACTTTTTTATATAACTCTTTGAATGGCAGAGATTGCATATTCAATATCTTTTTCACTTACATCATAGTGCGTTGTAAATCTAATTTGTCCTTCTCCAAAAGAAACGGCGAGCACGCCTTCTTTCTTAAGCTTGTCTAAAAATTCCGCATTGGTCTGCAAGGTTTTTTCAATATTAACAATAACAATGTTCGTATCAGGTCTATTTAGAAGTGTTAACCCATTCATTTCTTCTATGGCATCCGCTAGTTTCGATGCTTTTTCGTGATCTTCTGCTAAACGATTCACCATTTCTGTTAACGATATGATACCGCTAGCCGCTAAGAAACCAGCTTGCCTCATACCTCCACCAAGACGCTTTCTCCATTTTCTAGCTTTTTGAATAACCTCTTTTTTTCCTGCTAATATTGAACCAACAGGTGATCCTAATCCCTTAGATAAACAAATCTGAACAGAGTCGCAATATTGGGTAAAATCTTTTAAATTATGATTTGATGCTACGACTGCGTTAAAGAGCCGTGCTCCATCAATATGAACGGGAATGCCTGCGTTAACAGCAAGATCATATATAGCACTCATGTTTTCTAAAGAAACAATAGATCCTCCTGAACGGTTATGCGTGTTTTCAAGGCAGATTAAAGAAGTATCCGGAAAATGGATATCATCAGAACGAATGGCATTTTTTACAGCAGCAGGACTCATTTCACCTTTTAAACCTTGAACGACTCTTGGCTGAACGCCAGCTAAAGCTGAAATAGCTCCTCCTTCATAAAAGAAGATATGAGACTCTGCTTCCACAATAATCTCATCACCTGGTGCTGTTTGAGAAAGAACGGCTAATTGGTTTCCCTGTGTTCCACTTGTAACGAATAAAGCAGCTTCTTTCCCTGTCATTTCAGCAGCTAGTTCTTCTAATCTATTAATCGAGGGATCTTCTCCATAAACATCATCCCCTACTGAAGCGTTGTAGATCGCTTCTCTCATTTTCTTTGTTGGTTGTGTAAGAGTATCACTTCTAAGGTCAATCATGTTACACCTCATTCTGTTTTTTTGTGGGCTGTTTTTCTTATTCATTGTTGCTTTTGAAAGTAGTTGATTTCCGTTTTAGGTGCTCGCTTTCCGTGGGGCAGGCGGTGAGCGATTTAAAAATAGATTTCATAAAGGTGTTCTTGCTCCTTCGTCTACTTGTAAATGCTACCGAAGTAGGCTTCCTCGTCGCATGCCTTTCGAGAAGCTTCTCATGTAGTAGGCACGCATCTTGCACTCCAATCAACTTGTCAGTGAAGAGAATGACAAAGCTACTAAAAAAACATTTTTAAAATAGACTCTTTATTAAAGGGACTTATTAATAACTCCATATAAAAAACTGGAATTTCTTTTCAGTACTGAAAACCCTAGTTCTTCAAATTTCGTGCTTGATCGATTATCTTTCATTACTACACGCTGTGAAGCTACTCTTAATGCTTCAGTGATCGTTTTCTTAGTAAGTTCCCCGTAATCAGCACTGCTCTTTAAGCCTTGTATACCAGGAGAAGCAATGGTTGATTCAAACATCGGGTCAAAATAAACAACGTCATAGCGATTATCAGGTTGTTTATTTAGATATTCGTAATGATCACTTTGTACAACCTCAATTCTTCTCATAGCTGCATTCATCTCTGGGAGTTTGGATTCCCAAACTTTAAGACCGCTCTGAACGACAAATGAAATAGCGGTGCTGCTTTCAATCCCTGTTACAGAGCCATTCTCTCCTGTAACTAAACTGGCTACTATAGAGTCAGAAGCTAGTCCAAGCGTACAGTCCAATAAACTCATACCTTCAGTTAGTTGAGCGGCTTCGATAAAAGCATCTTTTTCTCCTCTTATTATTTGTTTTACACGAAACATAGAAGAATTGGGATGGAAAAAGAAAGGTGTACCTCCGTTTTTCGGATGATACGAAATTTTGTCGACCCCAATCATGAGAACATCTTGATGATACTTCTCTGTTAAGGATGAGATGGAGTGGCCATCTCGCTCTACGAATATGCCTCCGATGGTTAAGGAAACTTCTGCTGCTTTACTATGTAATCGTAATGCATTTTTGCCAGCTGTTGTAACAATCAATGTAATCACCTGTCTGTTTTTTAAATAAGGCCTGTAGTCTAGTCTGTGCTTTTAAAGGATGTTAGTTGGAACATTTGCTTAAACGCAGCTTTAAAGAAGTCTCTAGAAAAAGTTCAAAATAGATAGATTAGGTTTCTTATTATTTGCATATATCTTGGAACAAACCTAAAATATGGGAAGATATATGTTTGAGGAGGCACCACCATGAAAAAAGGTTTATCCTTTCTTGCCTTAGGAAAGTTTACATATCGGTTCCGTGTACTTATTATAACATTTTGGATTCTGACTACCATTGTATTGGGCTTTTTTGCCGTCAAACTTCCATCCATATTAAGTGGCAGCGGCTTTGAAATGGATGGTTCCTTTTCAAAAGTAGAAAATATTCTTCAAGAAAAGTTCGATCAGCCAAAATCTTCTGTGATGTTGATCTTTGATTCTGAAAAATATAGTCCTCAAGATCAAGAGTATAAAGATTTTGTTCAGAATTCGATTGAAAAGATGGATGATGTAGAAGACGTTGTTGGAGTGCAGAGTCCTTATGATGCTCCTGAAAAGACGATTAAAGATAACGTTTCTTTTGCTTCTGTACAGTTCGATAAAAGCTTCGGAGATTTAAAGACTTCCATTGAACAGATAAGAGACCGTTTGCCTGAAGACAGGGAGATTTCTGTCTCTTTAACAGGAGGTCCTGTTATAGCGGAAGATATGAACACTGCAAGTCAACATGACTTAGCAAGAGCAGAAGCAATTGGAATACCTGCAGCTTTAATCATTCTTTTACTAGCGTTTGGAGGTTTAATAGCTGCAGGATTGCCTATTTTAGTCGGTGTAATCTCTGTTGTAAGCTCACTTGGACTTCTTTATTTTTACGGTCAAGAAACAAACGTAAGTATTTTCTTACTAAATGTTGTTCCAATGATTGGACTTGCATTAGGAATAGACTTTGCCTTGCTTCTTGTTAATCGTTTTCGTGAAGAACTTCATCAAGGAATCGAGAAGGCTACCATAATCTCTGTTCAAACAGCTGGTCGATCGATTGCCTTTTCTGGTCTTTGTGTGTTCTTAGGTCTATCAGGTATGCTGCTGATTAATATTGATATTTTTAAAACGGTAGCAATTGGCGGTATGGTGGTTGTCATTCTATCTGTACTGAATGCAATTACATTTTTGCCGGCCATTTTAGCCGTACTTGGTGATCGGGTTAATGCGTTAAAATTGTTTAAACCGAAAGAAAATGGAAAATCTGTTTGGCATTCATTTGCGGCTTTTGTTATGAAACGCCCCGTTCTTATGGCGATCACCGCAGCATGTATTTTAGCCGTATCTGTAACCCCTGTTAAAGATATGAAACTTTCAATTCCAGAAGCGGAAGCGCTCCCGCCAGAATATGAGTCAAGAACGGCCTTTGAAAAATTCGAAAAGACCTTCGGTGAAGATGAATTATATCCAGTGCTCATTGTGGCTGAAGCAAATGATTCTTATGTTACAAACAAAGAAGCACTGCTTGCGTTAGAAAAATTAGTAAGGAATCTTGAAAATGAAAAAGAAGTAATCAAAACAGAATCTATTTTTAATTATACAAACCAGCTTAATGGATCAGAGCTTTACGATGTTTTGCAGACAGATCAGGGAAAACAGCAGTTATCCCCTGCACTTAAGCCGTTTATTAATAAAGAAACTGCTGTAATCAGAGCTTATTTATCAGTAGATGTTACAGGGGATGAAGCTAAACGATTCGTTAAAAAATGGGAAGATGAT
Source organism: Fictibacillus phosphorivorans (assembly GCF_001619875.1). Taxonomy (GTDB): domain Bacteria; phylum Bacillota; class Bacilli; order Bacillales; family Fictibacillaceae; genus Fictibacillus; species Fictibacillus phosphorivorans_B. Next base: position 307,654 of record NZ_LRFC01000023.1, on the reverse strand, counting down.
TATAACGGACTTTCTTTAACAATTGGTGGTGTAACAAAGTTCAATCAAGAGATATTTGATGAAATTATTGAAAAAGCACCATATGGATTAGCGATTGTATTGATTACTACACTTTTCATACTAATGATTGCATTCCGTTCTGTATTCATACCAATAAAAGCAATCTTTATGAACATGCTCAGTCTGGCAGCTACCTTTGGAATACTAGTATGGATCTTTCAAAGCGGTGTGCTGATGGATCCTGTAGAGATTGGGTTAATGATACCCGTCTTTACTTTTGGAATCGTCTTTGGACTTAGTATGGATTATGAGGTGTTCTTAATTTCAAGAATACAAGAAATCTATGAGGAGACTGGTGATAATGACCATGCTACTTTATCAGGATTAACCTCTACCTCAAAAATCATAACCTCAGCTGCTGCAATAATGATTGTCATTACAGGATCTTTTGCTTTTACTAATGTAATGCCAGTAAAACAGATTGGTATTGCTATCGCGCTTGCTATTTTTATTGACGCAACAATCGTAAGGATGATATTCGTTCCGTCATTAATGAAGCTTCTTGGAGACTGGAATTGGTGGATGCCTTTTTCAAAGAATATGAAGAATAAAAACCGCGGCGCCCTTTCCGAATAAGGGTGCTGTTTTTTTGCATGATCAGAAATTATTTCTGGTTAGCAAGATAGTTTTGGCGTAACAACAAGTTTGGGTCGATCATCAACTCAACTGCAGGAGCACGATCAGGCGATCGCAATGCCAAGTATTATTCAAACTAATTGTGGGAAATTAAAACGTTATATCCTATAATAAGAAATAGCTAGTCTTATTTTTAGGGGTGTTCATATGACTGAAATCATGATAATTATTCTTCTTTCTTATTTGCTAGGTTCTATCCCCTTTGCCCTGTTAGTAGGAAAACTAGGTTATGGCATTGACATCAGAGAACATGGAAGCGGCAATTTAGGCGGTACAAACACGTTTAGGATATTAGGAAAAAAAGCGGGTTTTATTGTTTCAGCAGCAGATGTTTTAAAAGGTACTTTTGCAGCAAGTTTACCAGTATTGCTGGATATTGACCTACATCCACTTATTGCTGGCATACCAGCTGTTATTGGGCATTGTTACCCCGTATTTGCGAGATTTAAAGGCGGAAAAGCAGTAGCAACCTCTGGAGGAGTTTTGTTGTTTGCAGAACCTCTTTTGTTTTTACTTGTCCTGCTTACCTTCTTTTTAACGCTGTACTTAAGTAAATACGTTTCACTTTCGTCTATTATGGCTGGTGTTGGATCAGTGATTTTAAGTATTTTGCTTGCCGGCGACTACATTACGACCTACATTTTAATCGGCTTTACACTCTTTTTAATCTTTAGACACAGACAAAACATTGTTAGAATCGTTAAGAAAACAGAACCAAAAGTAAAATGGATTTGAGATCGTTCTTATGATAAGGACGGTCTTTTTTTTCGTTTAAAATTTGTTGTTATGACCCATTGATCTAACTGGTGTTTTAGTCATTTTAGAGGGCTGAAGAGTTTTGTTGAGGTGCTGGGGTATGTGACGAGAATAAACGTCACGAAATATGTCGAGGATTGTAAATTCGTGGATAAACAGTCAAAACTTTTGGATTGGAGGCCAAAACTCGTGGATAAACTGCCAATATTTTTGGATTACGTACCTAAACTTTAGGAATGCACAGCCTTATACCCTAATGGGTATAAAATATGAACAGTTTTGGTACTTAAAACTCCAACGATTTTAAACGTAAAAGCTACTTTGTTTATAGATTCAATCAAAGAATTCCTTAATAAAATTGAAATTAGGCTCTTCTCCTAAAAAAGTACAGGCGATTTCACTAAAAACTCCGCATTTGTCCGTGTCCGTTTTGGTGGTTCGGTCATATGGTGTAATGTGACGTTGACCTAGACTTTAATATTTGGAGGGACTGAAATGGAAAACAAGAAAATGAATATGCCTTATGGTGATAATATGAACATTAATATGAAGCCGGTTGCTAACATGCCGTTGCATGGTGGATATGGTGGAAGCTATGGTGGAGGCTATGGTTATGGTCATGGCTGTGGGTTTCTAATTATTGTTGTTCTGTTCATCCTGCTAATCATTATCGGAGCGACTGCGTTCCATGGCAAAGATGACGACTGCGACGAATCTTCATCCTCTTCTCATTAAGTCATTATATTTATAAAAAGAGAAAGAGAGAAGCCTATTTGCTTCTCTCTTTCTTTTTTAAAACAGTCCAATTATACTGAGTAAAAAAGCATTAACAATGTTCGTCATATGCTCCGAGTAAATTCTCAAGAATCTCCTCAGGCGCATGGTTTTCAATGTTGTGGCGGTGAATGAAGTGTACGACTTTTCCATCCTTTAAAACAGCCATCGAAGGAGAAGATGGCGGAATATCACCAAAGAACTCTCTCATTTGAGCCGTTGCTTCTTTATCCTGACCAGCAAAAACCGTAACAAACTGATCAGGTTTTACAGAATGGTTCTGTGATGCAATTGCAACTGGACGGGCAAGTCCTGCAGCACATCCACACACAGAATTAATGACAACTAATGCAGTACCTTCAGTTTCCTGCATAAAATAATTAACTTCTTCAGGCGTTTTCAATTCTTCAAATCCAGCGCGTGTTAATTCATCTCTCATAGGCTGAGCCATTTGTTTCATATATTCTTCATAGGCATTCATTATTTTATTCCTCCTGAAAACGAATCATTTACATACAATGTTATTATAACGTAAATAAGCAATATTTTTAACTGTTACGGCTTATTTCATGAATCTTCTTATTTTCAAGTATGTGTACCCTTTGTCCTTTAGGTTTAAAACTTTCTTTTATGAGTGTACAGGCTACTGAACTCGCTTTAATGGGTTCATATTTTTTGGGATATATGGAAGGGAAAGCTTTGTAGAGTTTTTCCGCAAACCTTTCTCCAAGCCTAAACTCATCACGTCCCCCAATCAACAATGAGGGCCTAACGATTGTAAGATGAGGAAGGTTTAATGAAATCAAGTGTGACTCCATCTTCCCTTTCACTCTGTTATAAAAGAATGTTGATCTGTCATTAGCTCCCATAGCTGATATAACTGAAAGCTGTTCAATGTTTAATTTTTGAGCAAGTCTGCCTAATTTAACTGGAATCTGCAGGTCTACTTCTTCAAAAGCACTTTTTGATCTTGCTTTTTTCATCGTCGTGCCGATACAAATAAACATTACATCAGCTTGAATCTTTTCTAAATGGTAATCAGGTGCAGAAAAATCGAATATGATTTCTTTTAGTTTTTCATTTTTTATTTCTGTCGTTTTTCTAACGAGCGAAATAATTTCTTGGCACATAGGATCATTAAGAAGTTGTTTGATAACTTCCTGACCAACTAACCCACTTGATCCTGCAATAATAACCGTTTTACTTTTCATGAATTAATGATCCTTTCTTGAGTTTTAGAGCGAATTTAAAAAAATGGACTGGCAGGTGTTTTAGAATGAATCATTCCTATTTTATCACTGGTTATCCAGGTTTTATAGCTTCAAAGCTAGTAAAAGCTCTGCAAACCGAATACCCGTCTTCTTCTTTTTACTTATTGATTTTAAAACATGAAAGACAAATCGCTGAAAATAAACTAGAGAATCAATATGATCATATACATCTTCTAGAAGGTGATATAACAAAGGATCAGTTAGGTTTGTCTTCTACAGAAATTGAACACCTTTCTGAACATATTACACATTGTATACATTTAGCAGCTCTTTACGACTTAACCATTCCGTATGAACCTGCATACTCCTGCAATGTTACAGGTACTAAAAACGTCTTATCTTTTGTGGAAAGTTGCAAGAATCTAAAACGGTTTTGCTATTTTAGCACGGCTTATGTATCAGGTAATGAACAAGGAGAAATCCTGGAGAACGATTTGAAAGAGCCTCAAAGCTTTCGTAATTTTTACGAACAGACAAAGCATGAAGCAGAAAGTATTGTTAGAGCGTCAATAAATAGAATACCAACAACCATTATTCGGCCGGGAATCATTGTAGGTGATTCTATAACAGGAGAAACCATTAAGTTTGACGGGCCGTATTTTATGATGCAGTTTATAAACCGTCTAGCTCGCCTGCCCATTCCGAATATCGGCAAATCAACATCAAAAATTCATCTTGTTCCCGTTGATTTTATTATTAAAGCATCTGTTTTTTTAATGCATGACGCTAAGGGTGAATCAAAAACGTACCATTTGCTTAGTCCGGATTCACCTTCTATTCAGGAAGCATATTCTTTATTATGTCAAGAACTAACAGGAAAGAAACCTAGCTGGACGCTATCCAATCGATTTGCAGAACGGTTATTGTCTTTTTCTATTCTATCTAAATGGCTAGGTGTACCTTATGAAACGCTATCTTACTTTTCTCATGACGCACAATATGATACGACTCAATTAATGAGCGACCTGCAAGGAACTGAAATTAAATGTCCTCCTTTTGAAGAATATGTGGGTCCAATCGTACAATATTATAAAAATAATGCAAGTGATCTCAACTTAAAACGGTATTAAAAAGGGGACGGCAGTATGAACTGCCATCCCTTCCTTCACACTAATTTATTGCTACTGCTGACTACTTTGGCTGCTAACGTATTTTTAAAATGTGATAATGCCCATTCATGTCCCGGCTGACTAAAACTTTGAACAGCATCTTCATGGACTATTATTGAAAAGCCTTTATTATAAGCGTCAACAGCAGTATGTAATACACAAATATCCGTACACACTCCTGTCAGATGCAATTCTTGTATATTTCTTTCTCGTAATTTCATCTCAAGGTTAGTCCCTGCAAAAGCACTATAGCGAGTCTTATCTAACCAATGAATTTGCTTTTCTAGTTCTAAACGATTTTGTGTATAGACATCCTTTAACTTTCCATACAGCTCTCTGCCTTCAGTATTTCTAATATTATGCGGTGGAAAGAGTTTGCTCTCTGGATGATATTGATCGTTTTCTTCATGTACATCTACGGCTAAAACCACATAATCTCCATTTCTCAAAAACTCTTCTGTAAGTGATACAATTCTATCTTCAATTTCCTGACCTGGCTTTCCGCATGTCAGCTTGCCTTCGTCAGCTACAAAATCGTTTGTGTAATCAATAACGATTAATGCTTTCATTTCATCCTCCTTTTAACCTAGTGTCTCAATCTCAACACTGCGTATTCCGTTAATTTTCTTCACATCATCATAAAGGTCTGTTGTATACCTTTTTTCATAAATGGATGCGGCTAATTCCATCTTTTTGTTGTCGTTTTCTAGATCTTTAATTCTCACATTGACGATTTTGACTTTAAGTTCGCTGATCTCTTTCATGACATCACTCATATTTGTGTCAGGATTTACAACTAACTTTAACTTAATATCAATTTGTCTTAAAGCTTTTGGGCCAATCCATTTCATAATCAATGGGATCAGCTCTACGCTGATTAATATTAAAAATGCACCAGCAGCAGCTTCTTTATAAAACCCTGCTCCAGCTGCAATTCCTAATCCTGATGCACCCCATATCATGGCAGCCGTTGTAAGACCTGAAATCACATCGTTGCTTCTCCTTAAAATAACACCTGCACCTAGAAAACCGATGCCACTGACAATCTGTGCAGCAAGACGCATCGGATCCATAACGGTCTGACTAGAAACAAGTGAAAACTGTTTAGCAGATTCAATGCTTACGATTGTGAGCAAACAACTGCTTATTGAGATAACAAGGCTTGTTTTAAGTCCAACGGGTTTGTTCTTTAGTTCCCGCTCAATACCGATGATAAGTCCAAAAAATGCTGACATTCCTAATTTAACTAAGACAACACTCATGATGTTTTCACCTCTCTTCTGTTTTTGCCCTTATTTAATAATACGCAAACAGTGGAATTAAATCCTTCTAAAGTTCGAGACGTTTGTATTTGAATGATTAATTTTTTCAGTTTATAATAGAAAAAGATATTATCAGAAAATAAAAACTATTCAGTCGAAGGAGGGTTGATAATTTTTTATTTAACAAAATTAAATATGAGGAGGAAATGACTTGTTACCTAAAAAACAGCAAAATTTTGAACACCCAAGGTATAGCGAAATCGTTGAATCCAGTAAATTTAAACAGTTAATGGAAGAGAAAAAGCGTTTTATCATACCGATGACCGTGTTTTTTTTACTGTTTTATTTTAGCCTTCCCCTTTTAACAGCTTACACAGATGTCTTAAACCAACGAGCTATAGGTGATATCTCCTGGGCATGGATCTTTGCGTTTGGACAATTTATTATGACGTGGTCATTATGTATGATCTATACGAAGCGTGCAAAGCGCTTTGACGAGCTAGCTGAAAAAGTTGTGACAGAAATGGACAAGGAGGCCTCCTCATGAATGGTACAGCATTTTCTTTGTTTCTAGGAATCGTTGCTTTAACATTAGTCATTACTTATTTTGCTTCTAAAAAAACGAAAACAACAAGTGATTTCTACACAGCTGACGGCGGCTTGACCGGCATGCAGAATGGACTTGCAATTGCAGGGGACTATATGTCAGCAGCTTCCTTTCTAGGCATTGCAGGTACCATTGCTCTTTCTGGTTTTGATGGCTTTTTCTATAGCATTGGTTTTCTTGTAGCCTATCTGGTTGTATTATATTTGGTCGCAGAGCCCCTTCGTAATCTAGGTAAATATACAATGGCGGATATGATTGCAGCAAGATTTAATGATAAAAAAGTTCGTGGAGTTGCTGCACTCAATACAATGGCGATCTCAACCTTTTATATGGTTGCGCAATTAGTTGGTGCAGGTGCCTTAATCAAGCTCTTACTAGGTATTGATTACATATATTCCGTCCTTATTGTTGGTATTTTAATGACTGTCTATGTCGTTTTTGGCGGAATGACTGCAACTTCATGGGTGCAGATCGTTAAGGCAATTTTATTAATGCTCGGTACATTTATCATTTCAGTAATGGTATTTGCAAAGTTCGGTTTCAGTTTTACAGAAATGTTTAACCAAGTAAAAAACGCTACTCCACTTGGTGAGTCTTTTTTAAATCCAGGAAACAAGTTTAAAGATCCTCTTGATACGATCTCATTAAACTTAGCACTCGTCTTAGGTACCGCTGGGCTTCCTCATATATTAATTCGCTTCTTCACTGTAAAAGATGCACCTACTGCAAGGAAATCAGTTGTATATGCTACTTGGCTAATCGGTGCTTTTTATATCATGACAATCTTTTTAGGTTTTGGAGCTGCTGCTTTTGTCGGTCAAGAAAAGATTGTAGCCGCAAATGCTGCTGGAAACATGGCTGCTCCATTGCTTGCTGAAGTGCTAGGCGGTGAGTTTTTATTTGCTTTTGTTTCAGCCGTCGCCTTTGCTACCATTTTAGCAGTTGTTGCAGGGCTTGTTTTATCAGCGGCTTCTGCTTTTGCACATGACTTCTACACACATATTGTAAGAAAAGGTCACGCAACAGAAAAAGAGCAAATGAAAGCTGCTAAATGGGCTTCTGTAGGTGTAGCCATTATCTCAATTATATTAGCTTTATTTGCACAAAAACTAAACGTTGCGTTTTTGGTCTCGCTTGCCTTTGCAGTTGCTGCAAGTGCGAACCTTCCCATTATTTTGCTCACGATCTTTTGGAAACGCTTTAATACGGCAGGTGCTGTAACAGGAATGCTTGTTGGTTTAATAAGCTCGCTTGTTTTAGTAGCTATTTCTCCAAGTGTTTGGTCTCCAATCGAGGGAGCAGCCATATTAACGGGCGAAGCTATTTTCCCGCTTGCGAATCCTGGAATTGTATCGATTCCGCTTGGGTTCTTAGGAGCGATTATCGGTACGATGCTCACAAAACCGTCTGATCTAGACAAGTTTAATGAAATATTAGTAAAAGCAAATACAGGATCTGGATTGCGTAAAGGTGCATAATGAAAGTGGAAAACCGGCTATTTCTCAGCCGGTTTTTCTTTTGAGGCAACATGTTTTGGAACGAGCGGATAAAATAATATGCCTGAAGCAAGTAGAGCAATACCAAACAAAAAGGTTTTCATATCAGCAGTTCCTGCATAAATCACCCATATTGAATAGATCGCAGCAAGTGAAGCGATGACTGCATCTGTTGTTCGGCTCTTCCTCGTACTTTCATACGTCTCCCCTTTTATCACAAGTTTCAACTGATAAAGAGAGGCAACAATATATGGAACGAGAAAAGCCAATGTCGCAATAAAAATCATAAAATCGAAAGCGGATGCCATGGATTGTGAGATTACAGAAAACAAAAAGGCTTGTGTACATAAGTTTGTAATCCAAAGTGAAAAAACGGGAGAACCTTTTTTGTTTTCTTTTAAAAAGTTTGGGATGAACATTCGCTGTTTAGCGGCTTGAAACGGTACTTCAGCAGATAATAAGACCCATCCGATCGTCGCTCCAAATAGTGATATGACTCCCAGTATGGCCATCACCATACTTCCTGATGGACCTATAGCGGTTTTCAATGCATCAACTAGTGGTTTTTGAGATTGGACCAGTTCATTTTGAGGCAATGTTCCCATTACCAATAACGTAATACTTAAATACAAGGCAAGTGCAATCAACAGTCCAAGGATTGTTGCTTTTTTTACATCACTCTTATTCTTGGCTCGCGTTGAAAAAACAACCGCTGATTCTACTCCGACAAAAGCCCATAATGTAGCAATAGCCGCATTGTTAATCTGTGAAAGAAAACCAGATTGAACTCCTCCCTCTCCTTCAATCGGCTCATAGAAAGGAACAAGGTTGCTAGCTTGGAACGCATAGAGGCATGCAAGTATAAAAAGCAAAAATCCTAAAACTTTTGCTGCTGTTGCAACAAAATTTACTTTCCCTGCTCCTTCAATTCCATTCAAAATTAAATAGTGTACGCTCCAAAGCAGGATAGTGCAAACGATGAACGTAATAACTCCTCCAGTTGTAACAGTTGTTCCAAGAATCTTAATCAATGGATGTCCGTTTGTCATAACAGGAAAAAAAGTAGATATATAACTCGCAAAAGTTGTGATGATGGCAACATTGCCTGACCAGTTTGCCACCCAATATCCCCAGCTTACAAGATAACCTGCTAACAATGAGGAATTCGAATTCTCTCTAAATAACGCTTTTGCATAGTTTTGAGGTCCTCCGTTTAACTCAGGTTTTCTTAATGATAAATTTCCAAAGACTAGCGCTGTCATTAAGACGCCAAACCCAGTTATAACCCAGGCGGAAAGAACGCCTGATGGGCTTGCGACTTCTGCCAGAGAGCGAGGCAGCATAAAGATACCTGATCCCACCATATTACCGACGACAAGCGCCGTTAAGACCCAAAAACCTAAATTCCTATTCAACACAATACCCACCTTTCCACTAGTATTCTACCCAATGTGATCTGTTGTAACTCAAAATACCAAAAATGATCACGTTCACTTCGTTTTGAATGGTCTCATCTTATACTTGGTGGGGTATTTAGAGGGCTGATTCAAGAAATTATTGAAATAATTCCTGAAATACGGGCGTTATTCCGGCGAGTTTTGGCCATAATCCTGCGAGTTTTCCTCATATATTGGCGAGCGACAGTAAGTGACAATAATGAAAAGCCATATACCCCCCTAATTAATATTCTTTTTAGGTTTTGTTTAATGTCCTTGTTGGTGATGATTCATCCACTGGTTAAATAAGACTCTATTCCAAGATTGTTGCTTATTTATTTTTTTGTTTGTCTTCTTTGAACAGTTGGTTGTAGTAGAAGGTGCGAGACAGGCGGGCAGTCCGAAAAGTGGGAGTGGCTCGTTCAGCCCCGACAAGCAAAAGGTGAATGGGCTAGGAAGGCGCACTTTGCCTTTTAGACCATTTAGCTTTTGACCTCGAGGGGCTAGCCACTGCAACTAGACAGGTGAGACACTTAAAAGCGAAACTTTCGAATGTGGCTCACCGCCTGCCCCGCGGAAAGCGAGCACCTGGAACGGAAATCAACTACTGTCAAAAGAAAACAATAAAAAAGAACCTGATAGATCAGGTTCCTCCTTAGTTAGATTTGTAGGTATGTTTTTCCGTCCTCTTGAATGATCTTCTCTTCTTTCATAAGCTTACCTAGCGCACGTTTAAATGCAGCTTTGCTCATTTGAAACGTTTCTTTAATTTCTTCTGGTGACGATTTATCCGTTAGTGGCATTTGCCCTTTATTTTCTCTTAAATATTGATAAATGCGCTCTGAATCCTCACTGTATGCAATCTCTTTTCTAGCACGCATCGATAAGTTGATTCTTCCATCTTCACGAACGAATGCAACACGTGCTCCCAGTTTTTGACCGAGGCGCGGCTTAACCTTTAATTCGTCGTTATGAATAAACCCGATGTGCTGAGATTCCGTAAACAACAAAACACCTGCTTCGTTTATTTTATAAACATGTCCAGACGTTTGTTGATTAAATGCTTCTTCCGTTGCTGCTTCCGCTTGTTCAACCATCTCTTCTTCTGTTGCAAGGTCAGCAAAGAGACGTCCCTTTTTATCTAATTTTAATCCAGAATACAACCGGTCACCTAAGTGAGGCCACTCGTCCCATGATTCTGGCAGATCATCTTTTGATAAAAGCACATCTTTTTTGATTCCTATGTGAAGAAATACACCTAACTTACGATTTACACCTGCTACTTCAAGCCAAGCCAATGAATCAAGCTGAACTTTTGGGATGGTTTCTGTAGCAGCAAGTCTTCCTTCATGGTCCTGATATAAAAAGACTTTAACTAAATTTCCTTCTTCATGCTTACTTTTGGCTTCTGTCTTGTGCAAAAGGACTTCCTTGCCATCTTCTAAATCTAGGACATATCCTAAATCTGAATTCCTAAGTACTTTAAGAGAGTATACTAAACCTGGTTTTTTTGACTCCATATTTTCATTCCTTTTTTTAAAAGATACATAAGAAAAAAGAAAAAACCTACATAGTAGGTTTTCGCCTTCTTTTCTTAATTATTCATCCTTATTTTCTTTGGATGCTTCCAATTCCATCAGTTTTTTTACTAAGATATGCTGTGGCATATGCATCAACTGCTCCAATGGAACGTTTAACGATTTTGCTAATTTAACAGCCGTGTCTGCTGAAAGTTGTAATGGTTTCATATGCATCCCTCCTACAGAAGTATAGCAGTTTAAGGAAATCTTTTATACTATTTCTTAAAAGAGACCTACTGCTTTTCCATCTTCTGAAACGTCCATGTTGTTTGCCGCCGGAACTTTAGGTAATCCTGGCATTGTCATAACATCTCCCGTTAGAGCAACAATAAATCCTGCTCCGATTGATGGTTTTAGTTCTCTGATCGTAATGGTAAAGTTTTCGGGACGTCCTAACTTTTTTGGATCATCAGAAAATGAGTATTGAGTTTTTGCCATGCAGACAGGCAGTTCATTCCATCCAAAGTCATTATACTGCTTCATTTGTTTTAAGGCTTTAGGAGAAAATTGAACTTCGCCAGCTCCGTAGACTTTTTTACAGATGGTTTCTATTTTTTCTTGTAACGAAACGTTTAATTCATATAAAGGTTTGTATGAATTTTTTTCTGTCTCAATTGTTTCTAATACTCTTTTTGCAAGCGCTTCTCCGCCTTCTCCGCCTTTAGCCCATACATCAGCTTCTTCAGCAGCTATACCTTTTGCACTGCACCATTCTTTTATAAAAGCAATTTCTTCATCTGTGTCAGTAACAAATTTATTGATGGCAACAACAACAGGTACACCAAAATGCTTTAATGTCTCTAAGTGTTTTTCAAGGTTTGGCATTCCTTTTTCAAGTGCTCCAACATCTGGATTTTTCAAATATTCCTTCGCCAAGCCACCATGCATTTTAAGCGCTCTTACTGTAGCTACAATTACTACAGCACTTGGGTTGATACCAGCATATCTTGCCTTAATATCTAAGAACTTCTCAGCTCCAAGATCAGCACCGAAGCCAGCTTCTGTCACAACCATATCACCTAACTTTGATGCAAGTTTTGTAGCGATCACACTGTTGCATCCATGAGCAATATTGGCAAATGGTCCACCATGAACAAGAGCAGGTGTGTTTTCCAATGTTTGAACAATGTTTGGACGAATGGCGTCTTTTAATAGTAATGTCAGAGCACCGTGTGCATTTAAATCCCCAGCTGTTACAGGCTGATTATCGTAATCGAATGCCACGACCATTCTTGAAAGTCTTACCTTTAAATCTTCTAAGTCGTTCGCTAAACAAAAGATTGCCATAACTTCAGATGCAACCGTTATATCGAAGCCGTCTTCACGAGGAACACCTTGAACGGGTCCGCCTAATCCAATTACAATTTTTCTTAATGCGCGGTCGTTCATGTCTAATGCACGCTTCCAAACGATGCGGCGCGGGTCGATATTCAACTCGTTTCCTTGGTGGATGTGGTTATCTATAAGTGCTGCTAATGCATTGTTCGCAGTTGTTATCGCATGCAGGTCACCTGTAAAGTGAAGGTTGATATCTTCCATTGGCATTACTTGTGAATAACCGCCACCTGCTGCTCCGCCTTTAATCCCCATGCTAGGACCTAATGATGGTTCACGCAACGCGATAATCGTTTTCTTTCCTACACGATTAAGTGCTTGTCCAAGTCCTACCGTTACGGTTGATTTTCCTTCTCCTGCGGGTGTTGGACTAATTGCTGTAACTAAGACTACTTTTCCCTCTTCAACATTTTGAAGTTTTTGAAATAGATCTAATGAGAGCTTCCCTTTGTATCTTCCGTAAGGTTCCCAATCATCTTCTTCAATTCCTAATTGTCCTACAATTTCTTCAATTCGCAGCATTTTCGCTGATTGGGCAATCTCGATATCACTTTTATACGTAACCTTTTCTAGCATGTTGATTTAACCCTCCATATGTAAAATTGTCTCACTTTCTATTGTATATGAAACAAGTATGTGATGCGACGAGTTTTTCTATTACAACTTTTAATCGTTTAGTTTACTTGGTAAAAGGTTATCGTATAATAGGAATGGAAAGATATACTAAGTGATTTAATAGGAGGACGTAATCATGGCAAAAATCGATGTGCAAGGCTATGGTACATATGAGATTGAAAACGGAAAGAAACTGGTAAACGCATTAGAGGATAATGGAATCGACATTCTCCACCGTTGTGGAGGAAAAGCAAAGTGTACTTCATGCCGCGTTGAGGTTTTATCCGGAGATTTAGGTCCAATCGGAGAAAATGAAGCAAATATCATTGCGACAAAAGGATTGTCTGGAAATGTTCGATTATCATGCCAAATCTGTGTAACAGAAGATGCATCTATTAAGCCGATCCTGACTGTAACATCTGAAGGATTAGACGCCGGTCCACGTCCTGCTGAAGAGTGTTAATAAAAACGAACAAAAAGGCCGATGCAACGGCCTTTTTGTATACTTTCATCTGCAGCAATTTATCCGTATTAAATCTCTCGTGGATAAAAATTAAAGATATGGTAGTCAATTTCATTAATTGAGCAGACAAACTTTTGGATTAGGCAGTCAAACTCGCGGATTGAATAGTCAATCTTGTGGATTGAGCTCCTGAATTCGTGGATTAAACACCGAATTTTATGGAACAGCTACGATCTTCATGAATCTTCATCCAACATGCACCGTTCGCCCCTATTTTTCCCCTTCCCACTCACCAAAAAACTGATCCAAAAAGCGCTCTAAGAATAAATGACGATCATCCGCAAGCTTTTTTGCATATGAAGTGTTCATTCCATGCTTTAACTTCAACAATTTTTCATAAAAGTGGTTAACGGCCGTACTTTTTTCATTTCGGTATTGTTCTTGTGTCATCTTTTCTCGAACAGGGATCTCAGGGTCGTACATCAGTTGCCCTTTAGCACCTGAATAGGCGAATGTTCTTCCTATTCCAATTGCTCCTATCGCGTCAAGCCGATCAGCGTCTTGAACGACTTTTCCCTCAATCGAAGTCATCTCAGATTGATTGCCACCTTTAAATGACATAGTCGATATAATGGACATGATATGAGTTATGTAGTGATCTTCAACAGAGATAGACTCAAGCCAAAGCTTAACTTCTTCTAATCCTTTTTCCTCACTTCCAGCAATTTTTTCGTCAGCTATGTCGTGAAGCAGCGCAGCCATCACACATACAAAATGGTCTGCCCCTTCTTTTACAGCAATGTTCTCAGCGAGATTCCTAACACGGTGTATGTGATACCAATCATGTCCACTGCTTTCATCTTTTAACTTGTTTTTTACAAAATTCTCGGTTTGGTCGATCATCATCTGTTCCATGCTTACCCCACTGTACAAGTATGTTTCTTTTCTCTGTTTGATTTTAATTGATTAAGTAAAGCATAAGCGCGTTTCTTTGAAGTAATGTTCTCTTTTACAAAAGACTCAAGAAGTGCAATAAAGTAACTTCCATCAAAAGATAATTGCTGTATAAGCGTAACTTCTAATGCAATCTTTACTTGTGATTCTGTTGCATCCGTGTAATGTCTGCCAAAATCAATAAAATGCAGATCACCAACATTTAAACGAAACCCTTTAGAAGCTAGCAATGCTACATAATCATCTAGGATATTTTCTTCCATTTTTGCCTCATCCCCAAAATCAAAAGATTCTAGTAAATTGTACCAGTTGTTATCAAAGGTTATCAATGACTTCTTTCTTTGCTTGAATGATCTTTCCGTTTAATGCTTGAGTAACCAGCTGATCCGCATCTTTATTTTTGTTTCTTGCCACCCATTCATAAACAGGCTCGATCTGGAGCTTCTTAAATAGTGTTTCGATCTTGTCTGCCCAGTTCTGGAGGTTTTGTTCATAACAAGGCCATTCACCCTTTAATTGCTCGATGACTACCTTTGAATCACCTTGAACATTAACTTCCTCATACTGAACGCCAAGTTCTTCAAGTTCTTTTGCAGCGATCCACAATGCTGCATATTCTGCTTCATTATTCGATTCAAGATTTGTTAAACTAGCGTTCTTTTTGATGCGATAGTTCACACCGTTTTGAGAGTACCGAACGATAATTCCTTGTCCACTCGTTCCTGTTTCTGCCTTATACCCTCCATCGAAATAGATCGAGATGTTCTTAGGTTCTTCCTTCTTTACCTCTGTTAGCTTCAGAAGCTCTTTCTTTGTCCAAGAAACACCCTTCGTATCAATAAAGATTAATTCAGACATTCTACCCGTTTTCTCAAGGTCAGCTGTAATGAAAAGAGCTTCATTTAATGACATTGGATCAGAAACAAATCTTATCTTTAATGGTGATTTAGGGTGTTTGTACATATACTCTATTGAGAAGTTCATAGTTATTCTCCTTTTTGTTTTTTATAAGATACTTTATAATACGTATATATTTATATAGAGGAGAGACGCATTTGATAGAGATATACATCGATGGTGCGAGTGCAGGCGATCCGGGACTATCTGGAGCAGGCGTTTATGTAAAAATCGGAAACGGCACTACTCATTCTCATCGTTTTCCAATTGGTATTATGTCTAACCATGAAGCTGAGTATCATGCGCTTATTCATGGTTTAGAGTTATGCATCGAGAACGATTGGAGAATTGTATCCTTTCGCACTGATTCACAAGCCGTAGAAAGAGCGGTAGATAAACGATACGCAAAGGATAAGCGGTATACTGACCTATTAGAAAAAGCGCTAAACTTATCAAATCAGCTTGATCTATTCTTCATTAAGTGGATACCATCCAAACAAAATAAAATAGCGGATGAGTTAGCAAGGCAAGCCATTCAAATGAACGGGAGCCAGCCGAATGATTAAAAAACCCTGGTTTGCAGACTTCAATCTATTATTAGTAGCGCTAGTATGGGGAACGACTTTTGTTATCGTACAAAAAGCCATTGCTTTTTTAGAGCCCTATTCCTTTAATGCGATACGCTTTAGTTTTGCTGCACTTATCTTAGTTCTTATTCTATTTTTGTTTAACTCGTCATCAGTCATACACTTTAAAAATAATAAACTTTGGATAAGCGGTGTTGTTCTGGGATTTTGGTTATTTTTGGGCTATGGTTTTCAAACAGTTGGATTATTGTATACCACATCATCTAAAGCAGGGTTTATTACAGGCTTAAGTGTGGTTTTAGTTCCGATCTTTAGCTATCTTTTGTTGAAACATAAATTGAATTGGCAAATTGGAATAAGTTCGATACTAGCTGTTGCCGGTCTCTACTTACTGACGATCCACAACAGTCTAACATTAAATATTGGCGATGCTTATGTTCTGTTATGTGCTATTTCTTTTGCTCTTCATATTGTTTTTACAGGTAAGTTTGCTAAATCATTCAATGCTCTATGTTTAACAGTCATACAGCTGACGACTGTTTCTGTTTTAAGTTTTTTCACAGCCTTATTCACAGAAAGTTGGCATGAGATGTTTGCTCCTGAGATGGTGCTGCAACCTGAAGTAATCACTGCACTTGTTATAACCGCATTGTTTGCAACAGCTTTAGCCTTCTTAGCACAAACGTATTTCCAATCATTTACTACTCCTGCAAGAGTTGCCCTTATTTTTGCGATGGAACCCGTCTTTGCAGCCATAACAGCATTTATAATGCTTGGTGAACGTCTTGGACCAAAAGCATTAACAGGGTGTTTTCTTATATTAGTGGGTATGATTTTGTCGGAAATAAAATTTCATGATTTGTTTATAAAACGCAAACAAAAAGAGTGGGATCTTTCTTAACCCACTCTTATTTGTATCTCTAGTTCTTGCAGAGCGCTTCGAACCATTTGTTTGTCTAAAATATATCTGCATTCTTCTAAATCCCTGTCAATTACATCAGGCACATCCGTAAAAATTGTGCATAGATCCTTACTTAAAACAGCCATTTCCCTGCCAGCCTCAAGTTTCTTAAGGTATCGTTTATATTTAGGATCTAGGTTGTCAAAGTTTTCATAAATGGATTCAACTGCACCGTATTGCTGTATGAGCGGTAACGCAGCTTTGTCCCCTACTCCTGCTACACCTGGAATATTGTCACTCTTATCACCCAATAGGGCTTTCACATCAATCCATTGATTAGGCGTGATCCCGTACTCTTCTTGAAAATGATTGAGCGTATACTTCAGTTCATCACGTTTTACCGTAATTAACTGCGATGTTTTTTCACATAAAAGCTGCAGCAAATCGCGGTCATTGCTGTAAATGATACACTCACCTTCGCGTTCATTGCGCCAGCGATGTGCGAGTGTTCCTATAATGTCATCAGCTTCATATCTTGGAATAGATACTTGGGTGATTCCAATGTTATCAAAAAGCCCAACAAGTGTTTCATATTGTTGAATAAGGGGCTCAGGTAATTCGTTCCTCGTTCCTTTGTAATCTGCAAATTTCTCTCTTCTAAGTGTTTCGTCACGTTTTACATCCCACGCAACGACAATATGAGAAGGTTCGTGTTCACGAACAAGCATAAGCATTTTTTGTATGGTTACGCGAATGGCATTTGTAAATTGTCCTTTTGAATTCCGTGGCAGATCATGCATTTCTTTTCCATATGCTGTTGCAAAATAACATCTGCTCAGCAAATTGAATCCGTCTATTAAAAGCAATACTTCCTTCTTTTCCATGTTCTTTATATCCCCCGGTTATTATCTCATATTTAAAAAAGCGCATTTTACATGTGATGTAAAATACGCTTGTTGTCGTTTAAGTAAGTCCGCTCTGCCGTGACTTTATATGCCTTTGGAACCTGATCTCTCAGGTGGGTATCCGCAGCTGCCGTTACAGTCTTCCAAGTCGAACGCAAGGCTTGACTGTCTGACAGATCATATTGGATTCCCGTCATTAGCACATAGGTTAAAGACATGGAAAAGTCACTAACATCGCAGATTTTTATTATACTACCTGTTTGTTAAGAAGTAAAATCATTTTGTTTTTTTGCCGTGGTGCATCTTTTCGACTTCCATTTCAGCATAAGACGCAAACTCGGTTTGGTTTTCAGTTCCGTTTTCTTTTACATTGTTGTTTCGCTGTGCATTGGCGTTGCCTTTTTTCTGTCTGCCCATGTTTGATCCCTCCTTGTTCTTACTATGGCTTTTTCATGTAAAAATAAAACTTACATAATTTTTCCTAAGTTGGTTAACTTAATACTAAAAAAGGAGGTCAAAATAATGGCAAATCCTTATTTATGTCCAAACTGCAAAACCAACCGTACTCGTTTTAATGTAATTGAACAAAATCCCGTTTCGGTTAAACTGGATCCTGCAACAGGAGACGTTGTTCAGCAGTATGAAGAAGGTCAATTAGATATGTTCCACCTGCCATACAGAGGATCTGAACGGTTAATTCAGTGCGGAGCTTGCGGGATTGTTGGAGAAGAAGAAATGTATATTAAGCGTGCTCAAAGCAACCCGAGATCATAAGAAAAGACTGTCGGTATAAAAATCCGGCAGTCTATTTTTTAGCCTTAATAGAAGGAAGTTTTAATGGGATAATCACTTGTTTTTGTAAAGGTGCTATATGCGTTAGATGTGAGAACGTAATGGAAAGATTTTCTTTTGGAAGACCGTCATGAAAAACAATTAGAAATGATGGTTTATCATCTTCATAATAATTCATAATATCGAAATTCTGTAATTCCTTGCCTGAACTGTCTTTTACAGAAACGATGTTACGAACATGCCGCTCTTCTCCAGGTTTTTCACCAAAATGATATAAGGGTTGTGGATAAAGATTATAATCTTCCACGCCTTCTTGATTATCATCAAGTGTAAACTTTATTCCAATTTCCTTATTATCCTGCTCCATCGCTAGTCCACGGTAAACAATTTTTAACGACTTTTCATCAGCGATGATTTCATTTTTTTCAATGTCTTTTGAAGAATCAATCGCAAACTTTTCTAAGTCGGAACTTGCAACGGAAAAGGAATAGAGATCCGGTTTTCTTTGAACGTAATGCGTCAATACTAGATCTAATTGATCATCCTTTTCTTGTGAGATTAACTCGTTTTCAACAGCGTACATTTGCAAAAAGTAGCCGCTTAAATCATCACCGTTTATTTCCAAATCAACGGGATAGTCTATATCATTTTTTTTCAATATCCCAGCAAGTGATACAAGATCTTTATCTATATTCGTTGACAGAGTGATTCTGGATCCAATTTGAAAAAATTCCAGATTCTTTAATTGTAAAGGCTCATGATCTTGAATACTTAATGTTTGGTTTAAGTTTACAGAATCAATTGTATGAGGTTTTAAAATGTTACTTGTCGGATTCACCTTAAAAGCAATCGGTTTGAGCTTTGTAATGTTTTTCTTTGAGCTTACTGAAAGATCTGATAGTTCATAGCGCTCACTGCTTAAAACCTCATCCCAATCTTCTTGACTTGTCAGACCATCAAATAATGGATGAATCATGATTGATCGATACAATTTGTGTTTATAAACCATTCCGTTATTGGAGGTCTCGCCCGGAAAAAGGTCTACAGGAAGATCGAAATCCTTCCCCTTTTTTGAAGATAATTTAATCTTTTCGACAAAAAGCCTTGGGACCTCAAACTCATCTTTATCTCGTTCTAAAAGATCTACACTATACAAAATATACATCTGATGACCATGACTCCATGTACGTTCAATATGCATCTTTCTCTGCTCATTGGGAATTGGAATGGAAATTTGACTATCCTTTAATAGTTTAAAATGGTCAACAAAGCGCAATTCATTGTATTTCAGCTTTTCCATATCCATTAATTCGTCCCAGTCCGAAACTATGTGGAATTGATCGCTATTTACTTTCCACGCAGGTTCTGCACGTTTATCATATTGTGTATATAGGACGAACCCTATTAATAAAAGAACTCCTATGATGATTTTTTTCCATTTGTTGCTCAAACATAATTTCCCCTTTAGATATTAATGGTATTACTTACTTTTATGGATGGGATTCTTATAGTTTATTGTGACCGGTTTTGGTAGCGGTTTCTCATATGTAAGATTTGAAATGTTTATGGTTAGTTCTTGTTGCGGAATCATAATGGGATTCCACTCCCCATTTTTCAAATCCTCTTCATTTAAAAACGTTATATAATACATTTTTTTGTCATCTGATTCTGAGCTGTGAATGTCAAAGTTTCTTATTTTCTCTTTCTTTTCACCTTCAATTGAGATTAAATTGTTTTTATAATGGCGAACATATTCTTCTTGCACTTCATCTCCATTAAAATAACTTTCAGGGATGAATCCTCGTTCATCAGAAGACTTGTTGGAAGCAGCCTTTACACTGAAAATAATTCTTGGAATGCCTTCAAACAAGGTTAGTCCTTCATAAATAATCTTCGTTTCATTCATATTCATAATTACTTCATTTTTCACAATAGGTTGATCTTTGTTTGTAAGAAAACTTTGAATGTCTTCTTTAGGAACTTTCCAAGAAAAAAAGCGGTTATCTTTATGTACAGAAGAATGAAAGGTAATGGATTGTTCTTTTTTCTTAGAATCTAAATCCTGCATCTCATATATAGGCATGTAGAATCCCGTACTAGGTGTTCCTATAATTCCTAATGTTTGAGTTTGTGAGAAGAAATTGTCTGAAGTAGCTGAGAATCCTATTAAGTCGTCCGCATTCTTTGGAATGTCTAATAATATCCGTTGTTCATACAACAATGCATCAATTGATTTAATTTTTACCTTTTGATCGTCAAAGGATATAGTTTGATTAATAGCTTCAGATTTCAATACTTTCACATAAGGGTTGTCAGAGGTAACTTTTAGTGAAATATCTTTTAACGCTTTGGATCCTGCAGTTTTGTTGGATATGGCAACATCTTTTAGTTGTATCGTGTTTGCTTTTCCTAATATAGACCAATCGATCTCCTCGTTTTCTATCGGTCCAGGAATAAGCATCATTGACCGATAAAGTCTGTGCTTGTAAACAAATCCTTCATCCCTTGAACCTGTATCCCCCATATTTTCCCCAGCTCGAAGGACAAGTTCTTTTCCCTCATTCGATTTAAACAGCATATTTTTTACAGATAGACGCGGTACATCATATTCATCTTTATCCCTCTCTTTTACATCTACGCTATATAAAAAATACAAACGCCCCTCTAAGTACCATATCTTTTCTATCTTTAATGTTCTGTAAGCTTCTTCTAATGCCACTGTTTTATTGGCGTCTTTAAGAAATCCAAATTCATCAACCATCTCAAGCTCTTCAAATTTTACATATTCTCTTTTCATTCCTTCTTGTATTGTGTTTACCACTGTAAATTCTTTTGTATTAACAGACCATGCTGGCTCAGCATTTTTTTCGTATTGGGTATAGATCGCAAATCCACCTATCAAAGCTGAGCCGATCAATACTTTTTTTAATATCTGCAAATAGGACAACTCCTTATCTAACGGTAATTCCATATTAGCATAATATTTTGAATTTTTATTAAAAATATCCAATTGCTAGGCAGTTGAAAAGTACTTCAATGGCATTCAAAAACCTCGCCTATAAGACGAGGTTTTTAGGATTAAGTAGATACCGTTTCACTTATTTTATTGAGCTGCTCCTCCATGATCTTTAATCCTTGCAGAAGCTGTTCGTCTGTTATGACTAGCGGTGATAAAATCCGGATAACGTTACTGTAAAGACCAGCACCCATGATCGCAACTCCATTTTGGTTACAAAGAGCAATAATTTTCTTCGCTCGGTCTGAATCTGGTGTCTTAGATTTTTTATCTTTTACAATTTCAAGAGCACACATTGCACCGAGTCCACGAACATCACCGATAAAATCATATTGTGTCTTCCATTTCGTAAACGTTTGAAGTATGATCTCACCAATCACATTTGCTCGGGTTAACAAATTTTCTTCTTCTATCATTGATATGACTTCTAGCGCCGCTACACAGCCAAGCGGGCTGCCACCATACGTACCACCAATCTCTCCTGGTGCTGGTGCATCCATAATCTCAGCCCTGCCTGTAACAGCTGAAATCGGAAGACCTGCGGCGATTGATTTTGACATGGTCATCAAATCTGGCACAACATCAAAATGTTCCATCGCAAACATTTTTCCCGTTCGGCCAAATCCGGTTTGTATTTCGTCTGCAATCAATAAAATATTATATTTATCACAAATTTGGCGAAGTCCTTTTACAAATGTTTTGGACGGAATAACAAAACCACCTTCACCTTGGACGGGTTCAAATATAATGGCTGCAATTTCCTCAGGTGGAACTTCTCCTAAGAAAAAGTCTTCAAATTTCTTTAAAATGGCAGAATCCGTTTCTTCAATATTTCGGTCATCTCGGTAATAGTAAGGGTATGGCATCTTATACGTTTCTGGTGCGAACGGCCCAAATTCAAACTTATACGGTTTTACCTTGCTAGTTAATGACATGGCTAGAAGTGTTCTTCCATGAAATCCGCGCTCGAATGAGATGATTGCCTTTCTGCCTGTAAATTTTCTAGCGATTTTCACTGCGTTTTCTACAGCTTCAGCACCGCTGTTTAAAAAGAACGTTTTCTTATGATGATCTCCTGGTGTGATTTCGTTTAATTTTTCAGCAAGTTGTATATATGGTTCATACATCATTACGTGAAAGCATGGATGGATGTATTTTTCTATTTGATTCTTTAATGCTTCAACAACTCTCGGGGGACAATGGCCAACATTTAGAGTTCCGATTGCACCAGCAAAATCTATATACTCTTTTCCGTCAACATCTGTCATCGAGCTTCCTTTTGCGTGATCAACAAAGTTCAAGACGGTATTAAATGGCCCTCTAGGTACGTTTATTTCTTTTCGTTTTAACAATTCCTCAGATTTCTTCATAGATTCTCGCCTCCGCACCAGTCATAAATCGTTAATGCAATAATCTCAGCAGTTTCTATAATCTTTGTAATCTCGATATATTCATTTGGGTAATGAGCGACTGCCGTAACACCTGGACCAAACACGATAGAAGGTGTATCTCCAACTTGAGATAAAAGTCCTCCGTCCGTCCCCCAAGGAGATGCTTCTATAATCGGTTCATTTCCTGTAACACCTTCAAAATTCTTGCGAAGGATGTTCATTAATGGATGGTCGGTTTCAATTAAACCAGGCAGCCATTGAGCTCCAAACCATTCGATTGTGATCGGGTTGTCTTTTAACCATGAATCTGAAAGATTAGATAGATAGCTTTCTAGTTCGGCTTTTACATCTTCAAGTGTTTCGTTAGGAGCAACTCCGATTCTTCCTTCCAGTTCAACCGAATCTGGTACAGATGAAGGCCAATTCCCGCCCCCTATTTTCCCTACATTTATAGGAACAGGAATGGGGATATCTTTGTATAATGGATCTGTAATTCTCTTGTTGCGAACCGTTTCTAGGTCTTTGATTGCTGAAAGAACAACACCAGCTTTTTCAATCGCGCTAACTCCTTCATAACGCGTACCTCCATGTGCTGCTTTTCCTTTTATCGTTAATCGAAACCACATTGAACCTTGCTGAGCCGGAAATATTTTCATATTCGTAGGTTCAGGAATGATCGCTGCATCTGCTTTATAACCCCGTAGTACTGCCGCAAGTGTTCCTGCACCTCCGCTTTCTTCTTCTATAACACTATGAAAGAACAAATCCCCCTTTAGCTCTGCACCTGTTTCTTTTAAAGCTTGAATAGCAAGAAGAAGTGATAGATTCCCGCCTTTCATATCTGTAGATCCTCTTCCATAAAGCTTTCCGTCAATTACCTTACCGCTATAAGGATGTTCTTCCCATTGTGTTAGATCACCTTCAGGGACAACATCAATATGCCCGTTAAGAACAAGAGAACGACCGTTTCCCGTTCCTCGCCAAATGCCAACAACATTAGGACTTGTACTGAAATCTGTTCGACTTGCGCAAAAGTTTGGGTGCTTTGCTAATTCTTCACCAATTGGATACCACATATCAACTTCAAGCCCAATTTCCTTTAGTTTCTGGGCAATCAAGTGCTGTACGCCTGTTTCATTGCCAGTCGTACTTGCCTCTTGCACTGTTTTTTGCAGAAATTCTACTGCTTTATCCCGTTCGTTTATCAGCCAATTTGAGAGCTTTTCTTTTACTAGCATGTGTAACCTCCCTAAACATTTATTGAAAAACAGATACTTGTTCGTCAATAACGATAGAAGCACCTGTTGTTTGAATAACATCTTCTACCGTATAAGGGTTCATTATTTCGCGTAGGTACAGCTTTCCGTTCTCACATTGAAAGACAGCTTTTTCAGTTATGATCATGTTTGCTCCTTCTTTAACTGTTAAGGGAAGTGAGCAGTTCTTAACAATTTTAGGATTACCGTTTTTATCAGTGTGGTTCATTAATATAATAACTTTCTTTGCTTTTTGTGCGAGATCAATCGCACCGCCCATACCAGGTACCCGTTTACCTGGTACGATCCAGTTTGCGATATCTCCTCGTTCGCTTACTTCCAAGGCGCCTAAAATGGTTACATCTAGCAGTCCTTTGCGAATGATTCCAAATGCCGTGGCACTATCAAAATAAGAAGCACCAGGCTGTATTGTAACCGGGTATCCGCCTGCATTTGATAGGTTTCCGTCTTCATGTCCCGCTAGAGGCGAGCCACCCATACCAAGGATGCCGTTCTCTGTGTGAAGCATAATATGTAAATCCGTAGAGATGTAGTCAGCAACAAGTGTTGGGATACCGATGCCTAAGTTTACGGTCATTCCATTCTTTATTTCGAGTGCTGCCCTTCTTGCGATTCTTTGTCTTGTTTCAGTTCCCAAACCCATTTCCAGTCCACTCCTTTACTTTGGATGATATAGTCGACGAAGACGCCTGGTGTAATGATTTCTTCGGGGTCAAGTGAACCGACTGGAACAATTTCTTCTACCTCCGCAATCGTAATCTGCCCAGCAGTTGCGACTAATGGGTTGGTATTTCGGGCACTTTTGTCATAGATAAGGTTTCCGTACAAATCGGCTTTTTTGGCATACACGATAGATACATCAGCAGTCAGTGCAGTTTCGATCATATATTCTTTTTTGTCTACAAAGATCTTTTCTTTCTTCGCTTCAACGACTGTTCCTAAACCTACATCAACTAAAATACCGCCAAGACCCATTCCACCTGCTCTTATCTTTTCCGCAAGAGTCCCCTGTGGTACAAATTCTACCTCTAAAGATCCTTCTTGCATTTGTTTTCCTGCTTCGGGATTTGAGCCAATATGAGATGCGATCAACTTTTTCACTCTTTTTTCTGTAATGAGTTTCCCCGGACCAATCCAAGGAAATCCAGTATCATTGCTAATTAAAAAAATATCTTGAATGCCTTTTTCAAGAATTAGATTAACGAGAGAAGGAGGAGCACCAACCCCTCCAAACCCTCCAACCATTAGAGACATACCATTAAAAAAATAGTTGGAAGCGCTCTCTAAAGAAATCTGTTTATTTACACTTTGGACCATCAATAACACCTCTTTTTAGCTTGTCGCTTCTGTAACGTATAGTCCATCTGTAATTAATTGGGTGGTTAGATCACTTAATGATTGATCGAGAATATCTATCACGTCAGCAATTTGTTCTTTCGTAACGGTTAATGGCGGAGATATAATGATTGAGTCACCGGAGAATCCAGTTACACCTCCAACCGCTGGATAGACAAGCAACCCTTTTTCAAAACAAATGGAAAGAAGCCTGTCAGTTACTTTCGTGCTTAAATCGAAAGGTTCTCTTGAAATTGGATCTCTAACCAATTCAATACCGCATAACAGCCCTTTTCCTCTTATATCCCCAATTAACGGATATTTCCACTGCAACCGTTGCAGTTGAGTAATTAAATACTGACCTGTAACCTCTGCGTTATCTTGAAGTTTGTTTTTCTCCATATAATCCAAAACAGCTAAACAAACTGCTGCTGATTGAGGATTAGCGCTGAATGTATGGCCACTCATTACAACTTTGCTGCCTGCTTCAATCACATTCATGATACGGTCCGAAACGATTGTTGCTGCCATTGGTGTATATCCAGCACTCATGCCCTTCCCTAAAGCTATGATGTCAGGAATGACGTTCCAGTGTTCCATAGCAAACATCTTTCCTGTTCTTCCCATACCTGTCATTACTTCATCTGCGATAAATAAAATATCATATTTATCACAAACAGCTCTTATTCTTGCAAAATATTCGTCAGGCGGGGCGATTGCTCCCCCTGATGCCCCTATAACTGGTTCAGCAATAAAAGCAGCAATTTGATCAGGTCCAATACTTTGTATGATTGTTTCCAATTCATCAGCACACTTTACACCGCATCCAGGATACGTTTCTTTTAGCGGACATTGATAGCAATATGGAGCGGGTGCAGCTGGAAAATCTTCCAAAAGCGGAGTAAAGCGTTGCCGTCTTAACTGATGACCTGACATGGATAGAGCACCTAAGGTAATTCCGTGATAACTGGTCCATCTGGATATAACTTTTGTTTTCGTCATGTTGCCTTGTTCTTGAAAATACTGAATAGCAACCTTTAATGCTGTCTCGGTTGCTTCAGAACCACTATTCACAAAGAAGACTGAATTTAGATCAACAGGAGCGTATTCAGCAATTTTTTCTGCTAACTGTTCTGCAGCATCACTAGTAAACTGTGATCGGTATATAAAAGAAACATGTTGTGCCTGATTCCACATCGCTTCTGCAATTTCGCGGACACCATGCCCGATATTTGCAGTTATGGCACCGGAAGATCCATCGATATACTGCTTGCCGTCTTTATCATATAAATAGATTCCTTTACCATGACTGATAACAGGATAGTTGTTTCCAAGAACCGGTTTGATGAGATGTGATTTTCTCATAAAAAAGGCTCCTTCCTCACGAGGTTAAAAAGGAAATGCCTTTAATGCATGCAACCAGACATTTCCCTCCACTATATATGATGTTAAATCTTAAAGTAGTTTTTCTTTAAAAACCTTGGAATGCTCATTAAATCATTATAAGAAATCGTTGAATCTATTTTCTTCGTATCAATTAACATAAGCTGATCCTCAATTTCATCCACAATATGGTCCTCTTGATATTCCATACCGCAAGAAGAGCAGGAAACAGAAGGGATTACAGTTATTTCAACGGCTCTTGAACCATCTGGCAGTTCCCAATAACCCGTTAGTCCTGTCTGTTCTGCTTTTTCACTTTCACACCATAAACACTTCATGTTATCCTCCTTTCTATGCATTCTTTTGTTCTTCAGCAGACAGTGAAACTCCTTCGTCTTTCGTCTGTTCGAACTTAAATTTTTTCTCTTTAAGTTCATCACGTTTATCTCGCTTATCTTTTAAAGAACTATGCTCAGGATTAGCTCCATAATCTTCTCTTCTTTCAAGACGTTTTAATCCTTGTGGAACAAGATTGAAAGCTTCGTCTCGCATGAGAGCTGATACACCGATCGTAGGCTTAATATGATCTGTGCCCATTACTTCATTGAAGTAAGCATCTGCCCTGCCAGCTTGATAGTTTTGAGGTTCTGGATAAGAAGTGATCACTCCCTCAAAGTTTCTAAGAACTACTTTTTCTGGCGATTGAGAGATCAAGTAGTTAGGCTGAACGGCAATTTTACCTCCGCCTCCAGGAGCATCAACTACAAATGTTGGAACAGCATAACCAGACGTATGACCCCGCAGTCCTTCAATAATTTCCAACCCTTTTGAAACAGGTGCTCTGAAATGTCCGATCCCCTCAGATAAATCGCATTGGTAGATGTAATATGGGCGAACTCGAATTTTCACAAGATCATGCATCAGCTTTTTCATGATCGGAACACTGTCATTGATGCCAGCTAGGATTACAGACTGGTTACCTACGGGAACACCGGCATTAGCAAGCATTTCACACGCTCTTTTAGACTCTTCTGTGATCTCTAATGAAGTATTGAAATGTGTGTTAAGCCAAACTGGATGATATTTCTTTAAAATATTGCATAGATTTTCAGTAATTCTTTGTGGAAAGACGACAGGTGCTCGTGTGCCGATTCTAATGATTTCAAGGTGCGGGATTTCTCTTAAGTTCTTTAAAATATATTCCAAGATGTTGTCATTAATTAGTAATCCGTCACCACCCGAGATTAAACAGTCTCTAACTTGAGGATTGCTTCTTATATAATTGATGGCTGCATCAAGCTGTTTCTTTGGAACACCCATTCCAATTTGTCCAGAGAACCTTCTTCTCGTACAATAACGGCAGTACATGGAACACTGATTGGTTACAAGAAAGAGTACGCGGTCTGGATATCGATGTGTTAACCCTGGTACAGGAGAATCTTCATCCTCATGTAAAGGATCTTCTAAATCGTATTTCGTCTTTAATATTTCCTTTCCGATTGGTACTGACTGCATACGGATCGGACACCTTGGATCATCTTGATCCATTAGCCAGGCGTAATAAGGTGTAATATTTAAAGGTATGGTCATCGTGGAAATTTTGACCCCTTCTTCTTCTTCAGGTGTCAGATTGATGATACTTTTTAAGTCTTTTAAATTTCTGATGGTGTTCGTAAGCTGCCATAACCAATCATTCCATTGTTCTTCTGTCACATCTTTCCATAACTCAAATTCTTTCCAATGTTTCTTAGGTTTGAATAATCCATTCACTACAGGCATGTCAACGACCTCCTTTTATTTCTACACTTCATACTCTTGCAAGATACATGCCAAGTTACAGAAATTTCAGAATTTATTTGATTTACCTATAGATTATGCAATGTCTGCTGATTGTGGGCCAATATACATAGTAGAAAAATCTGTCTCAACATTTCTGTTTTGGAGGTGATTTAATTCACGTTCCAGGCGGGATGATGAGACAATTAAAAGTGAAACGTTATGAATGTGGTTCACCGCCTGCCCGCGGAAAGCGAAGCACCTGGAACATAAAGCAACTACTTTCGAAAGCAAAAATGAATACCAAAACAACCTTTAGAAAACAGCCTTTATAAATTCCTAACAAAAAGAAAAACTGCCGAAAAATTGGCAGTTTATCTTTGCTTCATTTTGTATTGAAGGGTTTGCCTAGGCACTCCTAGAATTTTCGCTGCTTGAAGAATATTTCCAGATGTTTGTTTTAGTGCCATCTGAATAATTTGTTGTTCATAATCTCCTAATGCTTGTCTTAATGGAGGGACAGAGGATAACTCAAGTCCTTCTTCTATACATGTGGAATTACTTGAAATCGGAACATGTTTTGGCAGCAATTCTGGACCAATCATGGAGTGATCTTCGGCAAAATTCATACTATGTTCAATGGCGTGTTTCAGTTCGCGTACATTACCTGGCCATGAATAGTTTAGAAGCACATGTTCTGCCTCAGTTGTAATCCCTTCAACGCTTTTTTGAAAAACAGAATTAAAATGACTGATAAAATGTTGTATCAGAAAAGAAATGTCTCCCTTCCTTTCCCTTAGAGACGGGAGTTCAAAATAAACAACATTCAACCTATAAAATAGATCATGTCTTAAGCGGCCGGTATTTAAACAGTCTTCTGGTTTTTCATTAAGTGCAGAGATGATTCTAACATCAATTTTACGGTTAACATGGCTCCCGATTCGTTGAACCATTCCTTCTTGAACGACTCTAAGGAGCTTAGCTTGAAGCTCAACAGGCATTGAATTAAGCTCGTCTAAGAACAAAGTACCTCCATCTGCCAACTCAAACACTCCGGGCCGGTCAATGGCTCCAGTAAAACTCCCTTTCGTAGTACCAAATAAAATGCCTTCGAGCAGCGGTCCGGGAATCGCCGCACAGTTTTGAACAACAAAGGGTTTTGAACTGCGTTTAGAAGAGTTGTGGATCGCTTGAACAAACATCTCTTTTCCGGTTCCGGTTTCCCCATAAATTAAAATGGGTGAATGCGTTTGTGAGGCTTTTTCACACTGCACTTTAACTTGACTAAGCGTTAAATCATTCGTGATAATATCTGAGAAGTTGTAAGTGGCAAACGTTTGGTTCTTTTGTGTTTTGTTAATTTTTTTCATTTTTGATTGTAAATCCAATAATTGTTCAGATAGTTGCTTGACTTTGGAAAGGTCTTTTGCCACTTCTACAGCACCGATCAACTCTCCATTCAGCCAAAGCGGTAAAGTGGAGTTCACCGTATCGATTTGTTTTCCTTTAAGGTTTGTATACGATTGGTGTTCATTATAAATTGGTTTTCCTGTTTGAATCACCTTTAATAAAGTGCTCGTTTCCTTTGTAAGTGAGGGGAACGCATCGAGTACATGACAATTATGAACTTCATCTGGTGTTAATCCATCAAGTGCTGCTGCAACTGTATTGTAAAAGATCGTTATACCGTCTGCATCAACTACATGGATACCTTCATCAATTGTTTTCAAAATAGCATTTAACGTTTCGGCTGTTTCCATCGATCCAGATATCATCATTTGCTCACCACCAAGAGTGCTTAATTTTCGTCATAACGTGCCAAAAATCCGGCACCTAACGTGATAGATCTTTTACCCAAATATTCATATCTTCGTATTTGTCAAAAATCTTGCAGTTGTTAGCAAGCCTTCCTTTGTAGTTATATTCCTTTTGATAAAAAACGGCATTCATACCAAAAGATAATGCACGTGCGATAGAATAAGAACAATAGATCCTACGGTTAAATAATTCTTTCTCAAGCTGGTTCACTAAGTGCTTCATTAGACCGAATTTCCGATGAGTTGGAAGGGTCGCACAATCCGTAATCTCAGCATTATGATACATTGAATTTACATCAGCAGAAGCAGCACTAACTATTTTCTTTTCATGTTCGACCACACAAAACAATGTTCCAGATTGTATCATTTTTAAAACATAGTCTGGATTATCCATTGGTGTAGGATATACTTCAAAGACTTCTCTATATAATTCTGCAAGTGACTTTACATCCTGAACATCAGCCATCCTGATTGAATATTCTTTAGGTAATGGACTTAGAGAAACACCTTGCGGCAACTTCATTACTCCTTTTAATATGTTGTCTTCATCCATCCAATATAAACTGTTTCTTCTTTCATTGTTAAAGTATTTACACATGGCAATAGCAGAAGCACCATTGAAATATTGAGTAAATTCCCCTTCATAGATATATCCTTGCTGAATCCAAAGAGCTAAATCCTCATAACGAGATTTAACAATTACTTTATAAAAATTGTTCTTTATCGCTTCCTCTTCTAACCATATGATTAATTGATTCACGCATCCTCGATAGTCATCGATACGAAGCCGCTCGTTATAATAGTCAAAGCAAGAATCTGCAGTAAATTGAGGTTTTTGTACCTTCTGATTTTCATAATATGTAGTCTGCATGTTTTCTCCTCCTGTCACATCTATCACATAAATTAACTTCCATAACTAAAGAGTAAATTCCTGCACAAAAAAAACCACCTTCCTTCAGATGGTTTTAAATTTGGATTAAATTGTTGCAACTGTTAGAGAGCTCTATGAGGGAGTCTCCATTTTAATTTGAGAGATAGCATTCTAAAAGCAACCAAACAAACAAAAAGAATCATATATTCAACTGTACTGTTTACAATATTTAGTCCTACTATCAAGCCGCCGAGTAAAGCCCAAACTGCATAAATTTCTTCACGTAATACAACCGGTTTTCGTCCTGCAAGCACGTCGCGAATCATTCCTCCACCGATTCCCGTTAAGATCGCAGCAACAATCACTGCGCTTATTGGATGGTTCATGCTAGTTGCAGCAATGGCACCTTGAATGGCGAATGCAGAAAGACCGATCGCATCAAAAAAATGAAGACTTCGTTTTGAATATTGAATAAACGTTTCCGGCATAAAGAAAACAATGCCCATTGATGCAAGTGCTGATTTTAGCAAAAGGCCCTGTTCCCAGATGGTGTCTACGGGAAGTCCGATTAACACATTCCTTAAAACACCTCCGCCAAATGCGGTAACTAAACCTAAAATAAACACACCGAGGATATCATAATCTTCTTCCATTGCAACTAAAGCACCCGAAATGGCAAAAGCGATTGTCCCAATGATATTTAATAAATCCCAAGTCAAACCCGTTCTTCCTTTCTAAAAAACAATATACTCCGTATTGAATCTTATAAGGTTATGAACCGACTGGCAAGGATTATTTGCAAAAATTTTTTAAGTCTTCAATCGTGCTTAATGGCACACTGCAACTTCCAAGATCTCCGTGAAATACTTCACCATTTCGAAAACCGTGAAAATCACTTCCTGCTGTTTCTACTAACGAATGTTTTTCAGCTAATGTTTTGTAATGTTTCACTTGCTGTGTTGTATGATCTGGATGACAGCACTCAATCCCAACCAAACCATTTCCGCATAATAAAGGAATGAGTTCATCAGCATCATAGATACCCGGATGTGCTAATACGGGAACACCCTTTGCCTTCTTTATGATTTGTATAGCTTCTATTGGTGATATCCGCTCAGGTGTAGCATATGCAGCTCTTCCTTTTCCTAAATATTTGTCAAATGCTTCAGGAAGAGATTGAACAATCCCCTTTTCCATTAAGATTTCAGCAATATGTCCTCTTCCAACATTGCCATCTCCGTGCCTTTTCGCTTCTAATTCAGATATTTTAATGTTGATTCCAAGTTTATTAAGTTTTTGAAGAATCATTCCATTTCTTTTGTCTCTAACAGAAGTGAGACTTGTTAAAGCAGAAAGAAACTCCTCATCTCTATAATCGATAAAATACCCGAGAACATGAATATCTTGCCCGTTATATAATGTACTGATTTCAATTCCAGGGATACATTCGAAATTTGGATGTTTACTGGCTTCTAACATCGCTTCTTCTATTCCGCTTACCGTATCATGATCGGTAATTGCAATAGCTCCGAGACCTTTTTCAAGCGCTCTCTTAATATTATCTGCTGGGCTAAAAGTCCCGTCTGATGCGGTAGTATGTGTATGTAGATCGCTTTGTTTCATTTTTTGTCTCCTAAAATTTATATTTAAAGTACGGTACGTGAAATTTTATTGTTATTGCTCTTTTTCAATGTGATTCTCATGATAGCTGATCCAATCACTCCAGCTTCCTCCATAAAGTGCTGTATTTGTGATTCCTGCTTCATTCATCGCGAGAATATTGACGCACGCTGTCACGCCTGATCCGCAGTATACGATTCCCGTTTCTTCAGAACTGAGCTTAGCTGCATATAATTCCTGCAGTTCATTCCTTTCTTTCCACCAGCCTGCTTTATTAAAATGCGTCTCCCAAGGAATATTTATAGCCGTAGGTATATGACCCGCTTTGTGATCAATCGGTTCGATTATTCCTTTATATCTATTCGCCTCCCGGGCGTCTATTAGAATTTTGTTCCTGTTTTTTATAACAGATAAAATATCATCTTTTGTGACAAGCATCTCTTCCCTCACTTTTGACTTGAAGTTTGCTCGCTTTTCTATAGGCATTTTTCTTGTGATGCGATAGCCTTTTTCTTTATAGTGTGTGTAGCCGCCCTGCATAACATATACGTTATCATGACCCAAGTATTTCAAAAGCCACCAAAGTCTTGAAGCCATTGCACCTGATTGATCATCGTAAGCGACAACAATTTTTTCAGAGTCCACTCCACAACGGCTTAAAAATTGTGATAGTATGTTTACGGAAGGTATTGGGTGACGACCGCCATGTGTTGAAACATGTCCTGATAGATGTTGATTTAGATCTGCATAATAGGCACCTTCGATATGATCCTGTTTATACAGCTCATATCCTTCAATAGGATTAGCTAACGAAAACCGGCAATCAAAGATTACGATATCATCTCTGTTAGTGTTTTGGTTTATCCACTCGGGTTTTACAAAATTGGACATATTTTTCAAACCTCCTATTTAATAAGTATTACGTTATTTTAACTGCATCTAGGGAAAGCTGTAACTATTAGAAAAGATAGAAAGAAGTGACGTAGAAAATGATACATACGATACCAAACGCTTCCATCGTATTGTTTGGAGCGACTGGTGACCTTGCTCACCGAAAATTATTCCCTGCCCTTTACCAATTGTATCAAAAGGGACATATGAAAGAGAATTTTTCTGTTGTTGGTGTTTCTAGAAAAGAATATACACATGAAGAATTTCAAGCTGAAGTCGCTTCAGCTATCAACGAACATGCACCAAATGCAGATATAGACATTGTAAAAAAATTCTCTTCACATTTTTATTATTTAAAAATGGATGTAACGAGTAAACCAAGTTACCATGAATTAGAAGAACTATTAAACGTACTTGACAGAGATTATCAAACAAACGGGAATCGCTTGTACTATTTAGCGATGGCTCCAAGCTTCTTCGGAATCATCCCTACTTTCTTAAAATCAGAAGGTATAACAAATACAGAAGGCTGGCAGCGCATCGTAATTGAAAAACCATTTGGTCATGACCTTCCTTCTGCTACAAAACTAAATGAAGAGATTCAGCAAAGTTTTAATGAAGATGATATATACCGCATCGACCATTACCTAGGTAAAGAAATGGTCCAAAACATTCAAGTGATTCGTTTTGGAAATGCCATCTTTGAATCCATCTGGAACAACAAGTACATTGACTCTGTTCAAATCACATCAAGTGAAACTCTAGGTGTAGAAGATCGAGCTGCTTATTACGAAAAATCGGGTGCATTACTTGATATGGTACAAAACCACATGCTTCAAATGGTAATGATGGTTGCTATGGAACCGCCAGGCGAACTAAAGCCAGAACATATCCGTGATGAAAAAGTAAAGGTACTTCGTTCATTGCGCTTCTTTAATGAAGAAGAAGTAAAGAGGAATGTGATTCGGGCACAATATTCCGCTGGAAAGATGAACGGAGAACAAGTTCCAGGCTATCTTCAAGAAGAAAATGTAGCTCCTGAGTCTCAAACAGAAACATTTGTAGCAGCAAAACTGTTTATTGATAATTTCCGTTGGACAGGCGTACCATTCTATATTCGTACAGGAAAACGAATGGCTGTAAAATCGACTGAAATCGTTATTCAATTCAAGCAAGGCCCAATGGCTCTTTATCATGCAAAAACAGAAAAATATCAGCCGAATCTTTTAAGAATTCACGTTCAGCCTGATGAAGGTGTAAGTCTGACTCTGAATGCTAAACCAAAAGGTGATACTTCTGATCTGTTGCCGATTGATATGACCTATAACAATAAGACAACAGCTGAGATGAACTCTCCAGAAGCGTATGAGAAGCTTCTCCATGATTGTCTTCTTGGAAATTCAACTTACTTTACTCGATGGGATGAAGTAGCACTTAGCTGGGACTTTATTGACCGCATCACAAAAGCTTGGGCTGATGGTACAGGTTCACCTGTTACACACTATCCTTCTGGCAGCATGGGCCCTGTTGAAGCAGATGAATTATTGAATAGAGACGGCCATTCTTGGTGGGAACCTACAAAAGTTAGAGAGGAATGTTAACCATGAAGATTTTTGATGTTTCTTTACCGATTTATGAAGGTATGCCGGTATATAAAAATAAACCTGAAAAACAGCCTCAGTTTAACACCGCTCAAAGCGGTCATGTTACAGAAACAAGGATCGCAATGGATGTTCATACGGGAACACATGTAGATGCACCACTTCACATGGTGCCTGGCGGTGACACAATTGAAACCCTGCCGATTGAAAAACTCGTCCGAAAAGCAAAAGTGATTGATCTTACAAGTTCAAGCGAGTTCATTTCTGCTAATGATCTTGCAGGAAAAGATATTCAAAAAGATGATTTTGTCCTTTTTAAAACTAAAAATTCTTGGGACACAGAATTCAATTTTGAATTCATCTATGTGAACAGCGAAGCTGCTAAAGTATTGGCCGAGATCGGTGTAGCTGGTGTTGGTATTGATGCTCTAGGTGTTGAGCGTGCACAAGAGAATCACCCTACTCATAAACAGCTTTTTCAAAACAACGTAATCATTATAGAAGGGCTTCAATTAAAAGATGTGCCTGAAGGCGAATACTTGATGGTAGCTGCTCCTCTAAAGATCAGAGGATTGGATGCATCACCTGCAAGGGTCGTCTTAATTGAACAATAACACTCTGTAGCTCTTGAAAGTTGTTGATTTCCGCTCCAGGTGCTCGCTTTCCGCGGGGCAGGCGGTGAGCCACATTCGTTCGTTTCACTCTTAAGTGTCTCACCTGCCAGCCTGTCCTAGCCGAGAGTCTCACACCTTACACTCCAATCAACTTATCATAGGAGAGAATTGAACAAAATGCTTCCAAAGCAACAATCTATAGAAGAAAGCCAGATAAAAAAAACAGCGGATTTTCCGCTGCTTTTTTTATTTGAACTATTCTAAGGCTGGTTTTAACTTTTTGTTCATTTGAGGATCTTTCGTTTCCTCATCTCCCCCGCCTTTTTCTTTTTCAGGTTTTATAGCAAAAAATGCAGCAACCGCACCAACGATACTAATTCCTGCTGATGTGTAAAATACGAGTTCATGTGAAGATTTCATTAAAATGGCATATACAGGAGGGCCTAATGCTACACCCACAAATCTCATCGAACTGTAGATCGATGTAATAGATCCTCTTGCTTCTTTCTCAATTCCTTCAGTAATAAGTGCATCCAAACATGGTAAAGCAGCACCAATACCAATTCCCGCAATAAATAATGCGCCTAATAAAAAATAGACGTTCTCAGTAAAGGTGATTAAAAATACGGACCCACCTAAAAGGACCATTGATAAGAAAGTACACCATTTCATAACTACCTTATTTTGCTTAATCTTTTTCCCAGCAATAAAAGAAGCTATTGATAGAGCAAGCAAAGGCAATGCAATGACCAAGCCTTTCATGATCCCTTTTACGCCATATTTTTCTTCTAAAATCGTGGACAGATAGAACAAGATGCCGAATAACACAAACATGATGATGCCGCCGATTATAAATATGGCAATAAGCCATCTGCCTTCGTTGTGAAAAATTTTCTTAATGTTTTTAATGTATTCTTTAAACGGTTGTTGTTCTTGTTCTTTTTTTGGCACTTTAACAAGAAATAACACTAAAAGAATAGAAACAATACAGAATACAGGTATGAGCCAAAAAGGTAAAAACCAGATGATAGTTGCTAAAAATGCCCCCAATATTGGGCTTAAAACCTTACCGATCGTATTTGAAGTTTCAATCAACCCTAAACCTGAACTTACCTCTTCTTCATCTTTAAACATATCCCCCACTAATGGTAAAACGACCGGAGCTGCACCCGAAGAACCAACACCTTGAAGAAAACGGCCAATTAGTATAAACGTAAATGCATTATCGGACTGCCAAGCGGCCCAACCTGCAATCAATCCTCCAACGCCGGCAATAAAGAGGCTAGGTATTATTACTTTTTTTCGGCCAAAACGGTCGGACAAATACCCTGCAATCGGTATTAAAAGGATGGCAACGATCGAATAAACGGTAATAATTAAGGAAACTTGAAAAGAACTAATATTAAGTTCTTTTCCGATTTCAGGCAAAACGGGTATAAGCATAGAATTCCCCAGTGTCATTACAAGGGGAATGGATGCGAGTGCAAGTAGGTCTAACTTTTTCTTTGCTTCCATAATTTCCTCCACAACCGTATGTCTACCTCTTTAGTATTGTAAAAAGTCATAAAACCATACAAGAAAATCCACCCATTGACTGAAGAAAGCAATTAAAGATACACTTGGTGGGAACGTACTTTTTGCAATTTTGCTGAAAAATGAAAGGAAGTATTCTGTGTGGAACATTTACTAAACGATCATGCTAAATCAATTCAAATTTCAGGAATTCGTAAGTTTTTTAACGAAGTTGCTCAGTTTCCCAATGCCATATCCTTAACACTTGGCCAGCCGGATTTTCCTACTCCATTACACGTAAAAGAAGCTGCTATTGCTGCGATACATAACAATCAAACCGTTTATTCACATAACGCAGGCTATATTGAGCTGAGAAAAGCCGCTTCTGAATTTGTAAAAGAAAAGTATGAGCTCAACTATGACCCGACAAGTGAAGTGATCGTTACTGCAGGAGCTAGCGAGGCGATCGATATTACATTGCGCACAATTTTAAACAACGGTGATGATGTTCTGCTTCCTGCACCTGTTTACCCTGGCTATGAACCCGTAATCACTTTATGTGGTGCGAACACTATATATATAGATACAACACAGACTGGTTTTAAAGTTACTCCTGAATTGATTGACAAACATATCACGGACAAAACAAAAGCGATTATCATCCCTTCCCCATCTAATCCGACAGGGGTTGTACTTGAAGATCATGAATTATTGGAGCTCTCTCACTATTTGAGGAAAAAAGACATCTTTGTACTCTCAGATGAGATCTATAGTGAACTGAAATACAACGGTAATCATCATTCCATTGCTCACTATGAAGGAATGAGGGAAAAAACATTTGTCATAAACGGTTTGTCCAAGTCACACAGCATGACTGGCTGGCGCATCGGACTTTTGTTTGGCCCGCAAAACCTATTGCAGCATGTATTAAAAGTTCATCAATATAATGTCACTTGCGCGTCTACCATTTCACAAGCTGCTGCTATAGAAGCCTTAACAAATGGTAAAGATGATGCCTCTGAAATGCGTGAAGCATACAAACAGCGATTAGAATACTGCTGTAACCGACTTGAAAAGATGGGTATTTCTTTTGAAAAACCAAATGGTGCATTTTATCTTTTTGTATCTGTTAAAAAATATGGCTTAACTTCTTATGAATTTGCATTAAAACTGCTACAAAATGAGGAAGTTGCCGTTGTCCCGGGCGACGCGTTCACTACTCTTGGTGAAGGGTATGTTCGAATTTCTTACGCTGCTTCTATGGAACAGTTAATAAAAGGTATGGATGGAATCGAAAACTTTATAAATTCCCTTACTTAAACTGCCCTAAATTGGGCAGTTTTTTCGAATAAGTTAACATAAAGATTTTATGGTTAATTCAATGACTTTGTATAGAAATTTGAATTAGAAAAAAACTAAAATTAATTTATTCAAAGGATGCGTTTTTGTGAAGTTAAACGGTTTATTAAACCAATTGCATATATCAACTACAACCGAGGATGATCCTGTAATCACCGGAATTACTTCTCACTCAAAAAAAGTAAAGCCTGGATACTTATTTTTTGCTATTTCTGGTGTGCATGCGGATGGCCATCAGTACATACAAGAAGCATTTGAAAACGGTGCTGCAGCCATTATTGGTGAGTATGATGAGGAAATTGGACCAGGTCATTATTTTTATGCTAAGGATACTAAACAATTATTGAGTTTAGCTGCTTCTTACTTTTATGAAGAACCTTATAAAAAACATAAGATGACTGGTATAACGGGTACGAACGGCAAAACCACAACTTCTTTCTTACTTCAGCATATACTTGATTCACATGGTATTTCTACCGCTCTTTTCGGAACCGTATATCACTTTATTAATGGTACTAAGGTGAAGAGTTCACACACTACTCCTGATCCTGTTACTCTTCAGCAGATGTTAAGCGAAAGCAAAGATGATACTGTGGTTATGGAAGTTAGTTCACATGGATTAGAACAAAAAAGAATTGAAGGAATTACTTATGATCAAGCCATCTTTTTAAACTTAACTCATGACCACCTGGACTATCACGGAACAATGGAATCGTACTATCTATGTAAAGCTAAATTATTTTCCTATTTAAAAAATAAAGGGACAGCGATTATATGCAGTGAGGGTCATTATGGTAAGCGATTAACAGAAGAACTGAATAAAAAAAATGATCTCCAAGTCTGGACTTACGGCAAAAGAAAAACTGACTCATTTTATATTGAAGATGTAGGAAAAAATTCATTTAATTTGGTTCATGAGACACTTCAGGTAACTGTGCCTTTACCTCTTCCAGGTGAATACAATGCTTTAAATACAACCGCTGCCATTGCTGCAGCATTAGACTATGGAATACCTATTAAAAGCTCAATAGAGTATTTAAAAAGTTTTGCTGGAATTCCTGGCCGATTTGAAGAGATCATCCTTCAAAATGGGACAGAAGTTATTGTTGATTATGCTCATACCCCTGATGGTGTATCTCAAGTGCTTGAAGCAGCTAGCAAAAAAGCAGGAAATCGCCCACTTTATCATGTTTTCGGATTCAGAGGTAACCGGGATTTAACGAAACGAAGTGAAATGATCAGTATATCATTAGAATACACGACGAAAACCATTTTAACGGTTGATGATTTAAACGGTGTGGATCGTGATCAACTCGTTCAAGAAACTCAAGAAGCAATTCCAAAAGCATCCCAACTGCCTGTCATTGTTCCAGATCGAACAGAAGCAATTTTCTTTGCTTTGAAAGAAGCTCCACCGAACGCTGTAGTGATTATTACAGGCAAAGGACCGGAAAAGTATAAAGAGGCGTATACACATCCGTCTGATTCTGATCTTAAGACTGTGGAACTGTTTCAATCGATGAATAAACCAACATTCATATAAATTAAAATCAGCATTTTTTTAGGCGAGGCAAAAAAAGCCTAAATATAAGTTTTGGTTGTCTTTTGGAAGAGTTGATTTCCGTTTCAGGTGCTTCGCTTTCAGCCGGGTAGGCGGTGAGCCACATTCGTACGTTTTACGTATAAGTGTCTCGCCACCTTTCACTCCAATCACTTGGCAATGAAGCAAAAGAACAAAAAAAACAATAAATCTTCAAAGTATCAAATCTTTTTCGTATTCATTGTTTGTTTTGAACTTACTGGGATGATACGGTCAATTCATTGAAGTATTTCGAAAAGAATAAATAAGGACTTCGTATATGATGTCCATGCGAAGTCCTTGTTTTTTTAGCTTTTTCATCCAGGGAAAGTGATTTGTTATACATAAAAAGGACTTAAACCACCTCGTCAATGCGAGGTGGTTTAAGTCTTTTTTGGATTCTAATAATAACTTGTAATAATTGAAGCATAGGGTACTGACTCCTGCGGACTAGTGCGACAGGCGTTCTTCCGAAAACAGTCTCTCACTTTACAGCTGATGCAATTGTTTTAAGCTGTGCTGCATCTGATTCAATCTTTCTTCTAAATCTCCAGGCTTCTTTAACTCCTCGAAATAAGCAGCCAATTGATCGATGATTTGCTGTCTTGCCTTCGTTTCGGCGTTTAACAATATTTGATCATAGTGTTCTGATAGCTTCTTATTCGCTTCAATCACCCAGTGTTCCACTTTTTTGTCTACCTCAATCACAAGATCATTCTTTAAATCCATCGAACCGTTCTGTTCAAAGAATTGTTTTGGATTCTTAAAATAAGATAACCATTTCTTTTGCTGTGTTTCATCAGTACCTTCTATTGCTAAAGAAAATGCAGGTGTTCTGTATAAATACGTATGATCTGATTGCTGCAGACTTACCCCTTCGTCATTCGCTTTTTCAATCATGTGTTCTACTTTCTCTTTTATACCTTTTTGTATCCAATGATCTAACCTTAATGAGCATGCTTTAAATTCTTGATTCAAATCATGTGAAAGTTTGGCGAAAAGCTCTTTTATACAGAATGATAGAGCTGCTTTAGAACTTTGCACAGCAGCAGGATGAATCGTCTCTTTATAAAAGTCATGATAACGAATCAATACCCGTTGTTTAATATAATAAAGAAGTTCCTTTTGCTCTTGGTCAAATTGTTTTCTTGATATTGTGACCTTACTCTTTCCATAATCAATAAGCGTTTGCTCTCGTATTTGCAAGCTTTCTATATATTCATCCTCTTTTTCCATGCGCAGCTTTGTCTCGTTAATGATATTTTGAATCGTGAGGCGTGCATGTGTGATAGAAGACTGTGCACTCTTAATCATGCTATGCTCTAGATCATGCTCAATATATGAGTACAAACTTGCTGTTAAAGGACCAAAACCGCTGTCAGACCGATCAGGGTGAAGTAATTTGTTCTTACTCGACACAGGGAACAATCTCGGGTTTCGTATCCCAAAAGTAAGGAGATTACTTTTAACGTGATTCACTACATCCTTCTTATCCTCTTCACTATCTGCTAGATCAGAAGCATTAATGGCAAAAAACATCTTATCGGACGTAAAGGTATCTTTGATTCTTCCTAACTGAATTAAAAACTCTCGATCAGCATATGAAAACGCGTGATTAAAGTAAGTAAGATAAATAATAATGTCTGCATGCTTCATATATTCAAAAGCTACTTCAGTATGACGGGAATGGATAGAATTTGCTCCAGGTGTGTCGACTAAGACTAATCCCTTTTCCGTTAACGGACAGCTATAATACACAGTGATTTTTTTAATAAAACAAGCTTTCGTCTCATCTGCTGCATACTTGCTTATGTCAGTAAGATCTGAATGAAGCGTCTTCCCTAAATGTTTGTTCGCCCATCCAAATCCTTCTCTATAAGATTGTATCTTTTCATCTCTTGTTTCTGTTAAAAACGTTAAATCAGTTTGTATTGTTTCTAAAAGGATATTGATTTCTTGAAGAACTTCTTCCTTGCTCTTCATATGAATGACGATCGAACCGTGTTTATTATCTTGATCTGGAAACCTAATTTCATTAATAGCAGCAGTTGTCGGATTTGGTGAAGACGGAAGAATATTTTCACCGAACAATGCATTCGCAAATGAAGATTTACCAGCTGAGAAAGCACCAAATAGCACCATCGTAAAAGACCTTTTTTCAAATCGGTGCTGAAGGTTCTCCATCTCCTCCGCTAGATGAGTGAGTCCTGACAAAGGCTTTAATATCGCTGCTGTTTTTGAAAGATTCTCTGTTTCCTTTTGAAGTGATGCAGTTTGTAAATTCTTGCTTGCTGCATGTTCAGCAGAATCCGGCTCTATTTCCTTATCTACATCTAATTGCTGATCAAACTTATTTTTGAACAACTCGACTGAGATCGGATGATATTCTGCTATGAACATCTTTTCATAATCACTTACAGAATGTGATCCTCTCAAGTCAGTATTTAAAATTTTATTTAATTCAAATTTTTGATCTTCCCATTTTTCTGCAGCTTCTTTTTCATTTTGGAGTTTAACTATTTCCTGTTCTTTTTGTTTCAATTCTTTGTGCAGTCTTGATAACTCTTCTCTATTTGAATGGTTCAATTGCTCAGAAGCAAATGTTAAACAATCGCTAATTTGCTGCCGTGCTAATTTTTTGATTTCGTTTGAGATACTATTGCAATAGTTTAAGAGTCCTTGTCCTTGAGATGACAAACCAGATTGTACAAATGAATTCAGCATCTCTTCTTTTACTTGTATCTGCTGCCAATCTGTCAAATCTGCGCTGATCTCTTTTTGCAGTGAACTTATATAAGTTATAGTATGCCAATTGACATGGGCATCAACAGATTCTTGAAGTTTTTCTTGAAAAGCTTTTAACCGTTCTTTCCGCTCTTGTTCTGTTTTTTGCTTAGAAAAGAATAATCCGACTTTAAAGTCTTTTTTCGCTGATTCGATATACAATCCCGCTTTTTCTCTCGTCTCAAATGGCATCAGCTGAGCGGAATCTAGTATGTTGACCATATGATTTCGAATGTTCTCTATCTTTTCTTTTACAGACTGCTCTTTCAATGATACCTGTCCTACAAGCTCTTCCCGGCTTTCAGAGAGGAGATTTAGCTTTTGGTTTACCACAACTAATGCAGGGAGGTCCTCTTCAGTCTTCTCGATAAAGTCACTTACAAAGTGATGCAGCTGAGTGTTAATTTGCTCTAATAGCAAGGCATCCTTATTAATCTCTATTTTTTTAATATATGCCATAAGAGCGGTAAGATCGTTGTATGAAAAACTTGGCTTCTTTACACTCGTAAAAAAGATATGTTCTTTTGAGATACCAAATGTTTGAAACGTTTTGAACACATTTTCTTTAAAGTTATGAAAACTAAGCTCTTCTTCTCTGTGTTTATCAATCTGATTAACAATAAGACGAACAGCTTTTCCTCTATGAATCAATGATTGAATAAACTCAATATTCGTTTCAGAAAGAATATGGTTATAATCCATGACATAAAAGATTAAATCCGCTAAGTACACCACATTTTCAGTAGCCTTTTTATGCAGAGGATCTGTCGAATCAATACCAGGTGTATCATAAAAAGCGATATTTGTTTGATCACCTGGGGATTCATAATAGATTTCTATCGCCTCTACAAGCTCTGCATCTTTACATAGAGCTTTAATTTCATTTACGTCATAAGGATCATTAAATGTTACGATTTCTTTATTCTTCAATTGAACGACTGCCTTTGGATCTCCCTGTATCATTTTAACAATGTTTGCGCTCGTTGGAATCGGTGAGGATGGAAGAATTCCTGTTTGAGATAGGGCATTGATCAAACTTGATTTACCGGCAGAAAAATGGCCGCAAAAAGCTATAGCAAACTCTTCCTTTGCTACTTTTAGGAAAAGTTTGCTTAGTTGTTCTTGTTCTTTTAATTGCTTCATTTCATGGAACTCTTCATATAAAGAGATCAATCGTTGTTTTTCTGTATATAACAGTTCTTTTTCCGTTGACTTCATCGTATCCACCTGTCTTCAATACTGTTTCACTATCCACTTTACCATATATATGATAACGATTTCACCATTGATTATCTTTTTAGCTGGATTCCGATAGAGTTATTTTTTCGACTTATCAAAAAAGTAAGCCATAAAAATCTCATCTTCCATTTGGTCTTCAATGATCGCCTGGTCTTTTTGTCTTCCTTCTATAATAAAGCCAACTTTTTCATAAACCTTTACGGCCTTTTCGTTTCCGGAAAAAACGGTCAGCCAAATTTTATGTAAGTTATTTTTTTCTCCCCAGCGCAGAGTATAATTCAGCAGTTCTTTTCCTATTCCAAGACCTTGCGCATCAGGATGAATCCACGTTCTGAACACACCAGTATGCTTCTTCATTTCCAGTTCACCTTTAAGCACCCTCGCTATGCCTACAACTTTTCCTTTACGCTCAACTGCTGTATACATATTCTCTTTTTGT
This sequence comes from Fictibacillus phosphorivorans, assembly GCF_001619875.1. GTDB lineage: Bacteria > Bacillota > Bacilli > Bacillales > Fictibacillaceae > Fictibacillus > Fictibacillus phosphorivorans_B. Next base: position 262,714 of record NZ_LRFC01000023.1, on the reverse strand, counting down.
TTGACCTCTTTAATAAATTCAATTTCTTCTGATACAGAATGAGGTTCTTCTTTTTGTAAGTATCTTCCTGCTTTTACGATTGCCTCAATATGTGCCGTAATGTCTTCTGCATCATATTCTTCTACGGGTCTTAAGATAATTTCTTCACCATTTTTTGCGGTAAATGAAAAGCGATCCCCATTTGGCATGCTCTTATTCCTCCATAATTATGATTGTATTATTATGTCTCGTTAACATGTTGTCATTCATCAGGAAAAATAATGGTGATTCAGCTTTATTGTTGATTGGTCAACTATAGCAAGCCCAAACGAAAACTGCTTTTGTCTTCTTTTATCAGTTGGTGAACCAGGATTAAAAAGGATCTTGTTATTCTTTACTTCATGAAATGGGATATGAGAATGTCCAAAAATGATTACCTCCACATCGTCATTTTCACATAGTCTGAAAGCCCGTTCAGGTGTGGACCTTCCTTTTCCTAGGTGACCGTGAACAATTGCAATCCTTACATCTTCTATCTCAAAGATTAATTTTTCTGGAAGGGTGCTGCCCCAAGTATCTTTATCAACGTTACCTTTTACACCATAAACAGGGGCGTACATTTTTAATTCTTCAAAAACAGATTCCTGTGCCCAATCTCCTGCATGTAGAATACAATCAACACTATCTTTAAGCACTTCTACTACGGGTTCTGGAATCTCTTTACCCATCCTTGGCATATGGGTATCAGATATGATCAGAATCTTTTTCATTAAATAAAGTCATCCTTCCATTTAAATTCATTGAGTTATCCCAACCCAAGTATTGTCGAATCGTTTTAAATTTATTACTTAACAAAATATTTTAATGTATAGTCCTTACTCTTTTACTATAAGTTTAAAATATTTGTATTTTGATTGCTTAAAAAAGCGCCAAAAATAAAAAGCAAGGGTGGACACCCTTGCTTTTTTGCTTATCTGTTTTTAAAATCTTCACGAACTCGTTTTTGTGAACGGTATGATTGATCACGGCTGCCGCTGCTGCGGTTTCCGCCATCACGAGAACCACTTCTTTCGCCTTTAGAATATCCAGAACGGCGATTGTCTCTTCCGCCTCCACCCTCTCTTTTAGGGCCTCCAGAACGTCTGCGATCAGAGAAACGATTATTAGGACGTCTCTTTTTAACTGATAATGGCGGCTCATCCGTAAGACTAACCGGTGTCGTATCAGGTTCTTTTGTAAGAAGCTTAAGCGCTGCAGCTAGAAGTGTTACTGAGTCGTTTTCTTCTAATAACTCAACAGCAGTCTGCTTATATCCGTTAAAGTTATCTTCTTCAACAACTTCCATTAACTTTTCAAGTGTGATCTGCTGTTGTCCTTCCATTGCTTCTGAAACGGAAGGAATCGAACGTTTTACCATTTTACGCTTTGTAATTTTTTCGATCGTATATAAGTGATCGATCTCACGCGGCGTAATAAATGTTAATGCATAACCTGTTTTCCCTGCACGTCCAGTACGTCCAATACGGTGAACATAGCTTTCTGGATCTTGAGGAATATCGAAGTTATAAACGTGAGATACACCTGAGATATCAAGCCCACGCGCTGCTACGTCTGTAGCAACAAGAACTTCAATTGTGTTGTTCTTAAACGCACGCAATACTTTGTCACGTTTTGCTTGTGGAAGATCACCATGTATACCTTCAGCTGAATAGCCACGTTTACTTAATGCTTCAGATAATTCATCTACACGACGCTTCGTACGTCCGAAAACAATCGCAAGCTCTGGAGAGTGAATATCCATAAAGCGGCAAAGTGCATCAAATTTTTGACGTTCTTTTACTTCAACATACTCTTGTTCAATGTTCTTAACTGTCATTTCAGACGCTTTAACTTTAATCAATAAAACATCTTTCATGAATTTAGCAGCTAGGTTTTGAATTTGTTTTGGCATTGTTGCAGAGAAAAGCATCGTATGACGCTCTGTTGGAACATTTTCTAAAATCTTTTCAATGTCTTCAACAAATCCCATATTTAGCATTTCATCTGCTTCATCAAGCACAACGGTATGAACGCTCTCTAGTTTTAATGTTTTTCTATTGATATGGTCTTGAACACGTCCAGGTGTACCTACGACGATGTGCGGACCATTTTTTAACGCTTTGATCTGACGAACGATGGATTGTCCACCATAGATCGGCAACGTTTTAATTCCTTTAAACTGACCGATTTTGTTTAGCTCTTCTGCTACTTGAACAGCTAACTCACGTGTTGGAGCCAAAACGATTCCTTGTACGAATCTTGATTTTGTATCCATTTTTTCGATTAGCGGTATACCAAACGCAGCTGTCTTACCAGTACCAGTTTGCGCCTGACCGATTAGGTCAGTCCCTTTTAATGCCGTTGGAATGGTGTCACGTTGAATCGGTGTTGCTTCCTCAAATCCCATGTTGTTGATGGATTGAAGCAACTCAGGACTTAGTCCTAATTCTTGAAATGTTGTCAATGTTCTATCTCCTTTTCTGTGACGAAAAAGGTTTTACGATAACCTCGTGGACACGGCATCTGAATAAACTGTGAAAACTGCCGGCCAATTTGTTTTTTCAAAATACATCATGATTTGCACATAAAATAGCATTTCCGCGATTTTAATTGACTGGAAATGCTTAGCCATGTGAATATGCGTAAAAATTAAACGTTAATAGTTACAAGGCTATCCGTAATTCAAACTTGTTCCGTCCATATATATTCCGTTGTTAAACTTATCACGTAACTATAATAAATGCAACTCTTTCCATTGCAAGTTGTATTGAATCTTTCTCTTACACATCTTTTAAACATGTGTTATTTTCGGCAGAACGGTATTATTTTACCCAATGGAGTTTTAGATAAAACATCTTTTCATTTCTTACAGGAGAATAAATTTTTGAAACCATCACACGCTAACGGTATATCTTTTGTGTGAAAGAAGGACCAATATGGATCAAAACTGGGTTTCAATCATACCGTTTTTAGTTGTCATTCCAATTGCTATCAAAACAAAACAAGTATTGCCAGGGTTGATAGCAGGTTTATTAACAGGATCTTATCTTCTGCAGCCTACACTTGTTGGCGGACTTGAAAAGATGGTTGCTTTTTTAGTAAAAGGTTTAATAGATCCTAAAAATATAAAAATATTAGTGTTTTTGTATGCATTTTCAGGACTTATTTCGATGATAAAACTTTCTGGTGGAATAAAAGGTTTTGTAGAAGAAGCATCCAGCAGAATTCAAACAAAAAGAGGTGCACTTTTTTTAACATATGTTTCAACGATAGGTACTTTTGCGGCCCCTAGCTTTCGTTTTGTTACGATTGCTCCTATCATGAGAGCACTGTTAAAAAAAGTTAAGATGTCTACACAAGAACTTGGTTTCGTTATAGAAACAACAGCCACCCCAATTATTGTTTTAATACCGATCGCAACCGCTTTTGTTGGTTATATGACGTCAATCGTTGACATCTCATTAAAGAACGAAAACATAAAAGCTGATCCCTATTCTCTTTTTATACAGAGCATACCGTTTAACTTTTTCTCTTTTGTCATGATTATTGTAGGAATCTATTTAAGTTTTTTTCATCACTCCAAATCGACAGAAGAAAGTGATCCTAAGGCAGTCGGTAAAAAAGAAGAGGATGATTGGCATAGCTGTGATCCTGCGGTTAATCGTGATCTTCCTAACAAGCCCTTCAATCTGCTAATACCCCTTATCTTAGTCGTATCCCTTACTCTTGCTTTAACTTGGTGGGATGGATATAAGAAAACGCAAGACGGTTTTTTCGAAGCTTTTATATCAGCTGATGTAATGGATGCGATGTTAATCGCACTTCTGTTCACAACAATCTTCACGTTTCTATTCCTCCGTTTTCAAAAAATGAAAATAGGAGATCTGTTAAACGGATTTATTTTTGGAGGAAATGAACTAATGAGCGTAATCGTATTGCTTGCGGTTGTTTGGGGTTTATCTTCCGTAACCGAAGAGCTTGGTTTTTCTGCATTCGTTACACGATATGCAGGATGGATTCCCGCTTCAGTAATTGTTCCGCTGCTGTTTATTTTCGGCTGTGCGGTTTCTTATTTTATAGGTTCTGCCTGGGGAACTTGGGGGATTCTAATGCCACTTGGTGTTTCGATGGCAGGTGTTGCGGACGTTTCTCTTCCACTCGTAATTGGTGCCGTTTTTGCAAGCGGTACATTTGGAGCATTCGCTTCACCATTAAGTGATGATACGAATACGATTGCCCGCATTTTAAATCTCTCTGTGATCACATATGCCAGATATAAATTGAAACCTGCTCTTATTGCAGCAGGAATAACCGCAGTGCTTTATGGAGCTACGGTATTCTTCTTTTGAACCTCCCGATTAGGAGGTTCGTTTTTTTCCTTCTTCTCTTAGTTTATTAATTACGTTATAATACCTTTCTCTTGACCACGAGTTGTAAGAAGGATGAGGAACACCATAAATGATTGTTAATTGGTCCTTGATGGTTAACTTGTTCACATATTTTTCAGCAAACCTTCCACAAGGTACGATGATCGTATCATTCTTTAGAAGTGATGAAAGCCTTTTCTCAAAATTTTCTACTAGCAAATTGTCAAACGCAGCTTTGCTTTCATCTTTAAATCGCTTTGCTGAACTGATCCTCACTGCTTCAGCAACCTGTATTTCATCTTTATACTTTTCAACAAATTGTGGATCAGGAAAAGCGCTTTGCTGAAGAGGAAATGGGCAGACATTCACGATTCCATAAATGGTTTTCCTTTTGTCTAATATGGATTGCTTTAAAAATTTGCCCATGGGAAGTATTTCTTCTTCTAAAAACAATTCTTTTGCCATTGATCGTCCAGAAAGCCCTGCTAAAGGGACACCCGATTTAATCTCTTCTTTATGTGGTGACTCTAAAATAAATATGATTTCAGTTTCTTTTGTCGTGATATCTTGAACACTGTATAAAGATTTAGCATCAGTAAAAAAAGAATGGATATTCATTACAATACTCCTCTATTTCAAATAGGATTGAATAAAAGTTTAAATCAATCGTTTTGTTTGTGAATCCAACTATCATATGCCACAATATCACCATCAGCTATTCATGCAACATTAAGGAGTGAATTCTATTTTGAAAATTATTATGAATGAAGATACGGCTACACATGTTATTAATGACCTGCAAGCTTCCCCAAGTGATTCCATTCGCTTTTTTGTACGGCTTGGAGGATGCAGTACCGTACAGGATGGCTTTTCGTTAGGCATTACAAAAGATACACCTAAACACCCAGCAGCAGAACTTACGATTAATGAACAAACCTTTTTTATCGAAGAGGAAGATGAATGGTTTTTTGATGGCAGTGATTTAACCGTTTCTGTAAAGAATGATGAAATACAATTTGACTTCCATAACACAAACAACTAAAATTTATAAAAACTTTTTCAGTTCTTCACTTCGTCCTTCTACTTTCATGATCTCTTTTTGCTTATCTCCTAGTAAATCAAAATGGGGATAAGCATCTCTTTCATGAATCCATTCTTTCTTTAAGCCATACTGTTTTCCCCAGCTTATTAACTTTTGGACATCTCTGCAACCTACTTTTGTAACACTTTTCTCATTTGGAAAACGCGGATCGTACCAAAAGTGTGTAAGAAAGGCTATTTTTCCTGATTCGACTTCTCTTTTCCAATTCTTTAACTGTGAACGATTTATACCAAAAGCCATCAGTCGATCATAATCGCTTTCAAATAGGCTTCATGCCATTCTGGAAAGTATTTTTTAATGGAGATCGGTCTAAAATTATCTTTTTTTACACAGACATGTGTGGATTCTCCTGTCACACAAAGAACCTGATCTTCATTATAAATTTCATAAAGATAGACAACTTTTATACCTGAATACTCTTTTATAGCAGTCATAATTATTGCTTGTTGTCCATAAGTTAAAGGCTTTTTATACGAAGCCTGAATGTCTGTTACAGGTGAAAGAATTCCTTGTGCTTCCATGTCAGCATATTTAAACCCTAAGTGTTCAATAAGTTTCGTTCTGCCGATTTCAAACCAAATAAGGTAGTTGGCATGGTAAACGACTCCCATTTGATCGGTTTCTGCATATCTGACGTCAACACTTGTTTCAACAAAATTCATATGTATCCTATACCCCTTTTATCATCTTTTTCTTACACTTTAGTTGAAAAAGCAAAAAAAGACCAGCAAAATGCCGGTCTTTTTACTATTGGAAATCGTTGCCTTCTCTATAGGCTTTTTCTTCTTGAATTTCATTTTGAAACTGTTCGATGGATTCTTGGCGGTGCTGATTTTTTTCTTTAATTTGTTCTTTTTGGCTAGCCGTAAGTTCTGTGTTATCCATCGTTTGGTTAGCTTCTGAAATATTTTGCTCTGTGTTTTGAACCATTTGTTCTAAGCGTTCAACGTTGTTGCTGCGGTCATCTTTGTTTGGTTTTTGCATGATGAATTCTCCTTTTTTCTTGAAGTAATACCACCATCTTAGTTTGCGCCAAAAACCGAAAAACTTATTCTTAATTTTTTTGAAGTAAGATCGGACTCATGTTCTGAATGCTGGTTTCACAAAGTTCTGTAAGGTATTTCCAATATTCAACAACACTTTCGTCTTCTGAATTTTTCATTGTGATCTCCAGCCAAGCCAATTCTTCAGCAAGTCTGATCGACGAACCAATCCAATATCTTTTATTTTTAACAGTAATTTGAAATGGTTCTACAAATCGAAATGGTAAATAAAATCCTTCCGTATTTGGATGAAGGATGATGTGCTGATAAACCGTTCCTTTAAAAAGCTTAGCATAAAACAAGAATACACCATCATTTTTAGCTGCTGCTTTTTTCAATTTATCTAGGGTTTCTTCGTTACCAACTTCAATTGTTGTAATTTCTTTTTCCCAATTCAACTCTTCACGAAATGGAACAAGGTGTCCCAATCGTTGCATTTCAATCTCTAATTGACGGTATAAATAATCCTGATCATCTTTATTATGTGATACAGGTAATGGTTTGACAGATGCCGTAATCAAACGTACCCCTCCTAATTCTTTCACTACATACATTTTTTCGACAAAATCTTTCATATATGGGAGTCAATCGTGAAATTTTGGAGAGGTAATATTTACATACGTTATCTATTTTCCTTTTGGTGGAACATAATCGGCGTGATCATGCGACTTGTTGGCCATTTTCTTTCCGTTGTTGCTATTGCTCTCACGCGGCTGTGTGCCGATATGATTGGGTACAAAATCTTCTGGAAAGCGTTTTGGATTACTCAAAGGTCTTACCCCCTTTCGTCTTCTTTTTACTTTTCCATTAATCAAAATCAACTATTCATCTTATAAGCAGCAAAAATTTTAATGAAATCTGATTATTTTGATATTGAACTGGCCATATTGTTAATAGTTCAAATGAAGAGGTGTCATATGAGAAAAAATAGAAAAATGAGCTTTAGAGAGCTTGTGAATGAAAACAAAAGACAGCTGCTTAAAGATGAGACTTATATTGAACAGCTCGAAAAAAAGATTGATGAAAGACATACAAAAAACGCATAAAAAAACCCTTTGCCGCGAGGCAAAGGGTTTTTTGTATTAATTTTGCGTTTGAGAAGAATGAGCCAATTTATTGCGAAGTACCATCGGAAGGATACCGCCATGACGGTAGTATTCGATTTCAACTTCACTATCAAAACGAGCGATTACTTCAAACGTTTTCTCAGATCCATCTTCAAATGTTGCTGTAACTTGAACAAGATCACGAGGTTTAACATTTTCATCAACTGAAACTGTAAAGGACTCTTTACCTGTAAGTCCGAATGTTTCAGCATTCTCTCCATCTTTGAACTGAAGTGGTAAAACACCCATCAACACAAGGTTTGAGCGGTGAATACGTTCGAAGCTTTCAGCAAGAACGGTTTGAATACCAAGCAGTGTAGTACCCTTAGCAGCCCAGTCACGGGAAGATCCCATACCATAGTCTTTTCCTGCAATAACCATCAGGCCAGTACCATTCTCTTTGTATTTCATCGCAGCATCATAAATGCTCATCACTTGGTTAGTTGGCCAGTATGTTGTCCATCCGCCTTCTGTACCAGGTGCAACAGCATTACGGATACGAATGTTTGCAAACGTTCCGCGCATCATAACTTCATGGTTACCACGTCTAGATCCGTATGAGTTAAAGTCACGAGGCTCAACACCATTTTGAATAAGATATCTTCCAGCTGGTGTATCTTTGCCAATTGCTCCTGCAGGAGAAATGTGGTCAGTTGTAACAGAATCCCCGAACTTAGCGATTAACTTCAGATCTTTAAGAGGTTGGATTTCTTTAAGTTCTGCAGAAAGTTCCTCAAAGAAAGGCGGGTTTTGAATGTAAGTTGAAGCCGCATCAAAACCATAAAGCTGATCAGCTGATGTTTTTAGTTCGTTCCAGCGTTCGTTCTCATCAAATACACGCTCGTATTCTTTTTTGAACAATTCTGGAGTAACTGCTTTGTTCATCGCTTCATTAATTTCTTCTGTAGTAGGCCAGATATCTTTAAAGTAAACTTCATTGCCGTCTTTATCTGTTCCAAAAGAATCAGATTGAAGGTTAAAGTCAACTGTACCAGCTAGTGCGTAAGCAACTACTAGTGGTGGTGAAGCTAGGTAGTTTGCTTTTACTAGCGGATGGATACGGCCTTCAAAGTTTCGGTTACCTGATAGAACAGAAGTTACAGTCAAGTCGTTTTTAGAGATCGCATTTTCAACTTCAAGAGCGAGTGGGCCAGAGTTACCGATACAAGTCGTACAGCCGTAACCTACAAGGTTAAAACCAAGCTGATCCATATAACTCATCAATCCTGCTTCTTCTAAATAACGAGTAACGACTTTTGAACCTGGTGCTAAGGATGTTTTTACATAACCAGGAACTTTCAATCCTTTTTCTACAGCTTTCTTAGCAACTAATCCTGCACCAAGCATTACGTAGGGATTGGATGTATTTGTACAGCTTGTGATAGCAGCGATTGCTACTGCACCTGTTTTCATTGTAGACGTTTCGTTGTTAGGATGCTTAACAATTACTTCCTTGTTGATCTCATCAGCAGTTAAACCAAAACCTGCATTTCCTTGAGGAGCCACAAGTGCTTTGTTAAAGCTGTCTTTCATTTGAGATAAAGGAATCAAATCTTGCGGGCGTTTAGGTCCGGACAAGTTTGGCTCAATCTCTGAAAGATTGATTTCTACAACGGAAGTAAATTCTGGGTCTGCATCTCCTGCAGTATAGAATAATCCGTTTTCTTTGCAGTATGCTTCTACAAGCTGAATCTGCTCTTCCGTTCTTCCTGTCAGTCTCATGTAGTTCAGAGCTTCCTCGTCTACTGGGAAGAATCCGCAAGTTGCACCATATTCAGGTGCCATATTGGATACTGTCGCACGGTCTGCAAGAGGCATCTCCGCAAGCCCTGGACCGAAGAATTCTACAAACTTTCCTACTACTTTCTTTTCACGCAAAACTTGCGTTACTTTAAGAGCCAGGTCAGTTGCAGTCGTTCCGTTTGGAAGTGTACCTGTTAGTTTAACACCGATAACTTCTGGAACTGGGAAATAAGAAGGCTGTCCTAACATTCCAGCTTCTGCCTCAATTCCACCAACACCCCATCCTAATACACCAAGACCGTTAATCATTGTTGTATGGGAATCAGTACCTACTAGTGAATCAGGAAAGGCAATTGTCTCTCCCTCAGATTCGCTTGTAAGAACAACAGGTGCTAGATACTCCAAGTTAACTTGGTGAACGATGCCTGTCGCAGGAGGTACTGCACGGTAATTATCAAAAGCAGATTGCGCCCAGCTTAAAAGCTTGTAACGTTCTTCATTGCGGGCAAATTCAAGATTCATGTTAAAAGCAAGAGAATCTTCAGTTCCTGCTTTATCCACTTGTACAGAGTGGTCAACTACAAGATCAACTGGAATTTCAGGATTGATCTGAGAAGGATCTCCACCCATATCTTTCATTGCTTTACGAAGAGACGCTAGATCAACTACAGCCGGAACTCCAGTGAAGTCTTGAAGAATAACACGTGAAGGCTTGAAAGGAACATCGATATCTTTTAGTTCACTTGTCCCCCACTTTGCAAGGTTTTCAACGTGTTCTTTGTTGATTACTTTTCCATCATACTGTCTTAAAACCGATTCCAATAATACTTTTACAGAGTAGGGTAATTTCGATACGTTTCCAATTCCCGCTTCTTCTAACGCTCCTAAACGGTAATAGCTATATTGCTTACCGTTAACATCAAAAGTAGAACGGGCATTAAATACATCATTTCTTTTCATGTTCCACTCTCTCCCTTCAGTAACAATCATACACGATTATGAGAAAAATTGTCGAAAAAATGTGTTCAATTTAAGAGTACCGTCACACAAAATCTTTTTTTCCCTCTATTATCATACGTAAAACCCTTTCATAAGTAAAATAGTTAATCGTTATCAATCGACATAAGTTTTTCTTATCATATAAAATATCACCATCATTTTCCCATTTGCATATAGTGAATTACGTTATATCTCTTTTGTTTTCCACTTTAGTAACATGTCAATATGGATCGGAGGGAAACATGATGGAATGGTTAAAAAAATTAGCCGCATTACTTGTTTTAATCGGAGCATTAAACTGGGGGTTCATCGGTCTTTTTGATTTAAACCTTGTTACAGCAGTTTTTGGAAGCGCTACCACAGTCACAAAGGTAATCTACAGCCTTGTAGGTTTATCAGGTGTTTGGCTGTTGCTTTCAAAATATAAAAGCTGAATGTAAAGAAGCACTCCTTTTTTTGGAGTGCTTCTTCTTTTTTGTATTGAGCAGACTAATAACAACGGAGGTGAAACAATAATGGGTAGAAATAAAGCAAACCATACGCGTCCTGGTATGAATGCTGCTAAAGCACAAGGAAAAGGTGCAGGCTACAATACTGAATTTGGAAATGAAGCGCTAAGCTTGCCTAACGAGAAGTTAAGCGAAGCGGAACGCCAAAACAATAAAAAGACGAAGAAACGCCACTAAGGCTTTGGAAACTGATTTTGCAGCTGCTGCAGTTCATTTAAATAATTCTTTAACTGAGGCTGTTGATGTTCAGAAGCCGTTTCAAGAGCATTTTCAATTTGTTGACAAGCCTTTTCGTTCTCTGTCATAAAATGTGAGTAATACACACCATACTCACTGCTCGTGGAATCGAGTTTCTTCGAGACGTCAATCGTATGATGGTAGCCTTGTTCTGCTGCTTGATAAGCTTGTTGTTTATCTTTGTAATAGGGCATAATTACCTTCCTTTTTTGGTTTGATATCATTAACCTTCCAATTTTAATCATATTTATTCAATAAGGAGGAGTTTTTATGGGTGAGCGTAATACATTCAAAGATATTAGGAAAAATGCTCCTAAAGGTGAAAATCCTGGTCAGCCTGCTCCGATGAGTGGATCTAAAAAGGTAAAACAAAGAAATCACACTGGCCAAAACCATGGTGAAGGACGTTAATTAAAAGTAAAATACTAAGGATGTTTTCGCAAAAATTGTTGCTATTGGAAGTGGTTGATTTCCGTTCCAGGTGCTTCGATTTCCGCGGGGCAGGCGGTGAGTCACATGCGTTCGTTTTACTCTTAAGTGTCTCACCTGCCCGCACCAAGAAAGTATCCTTGCTCCTGCGTCTACAAGTAAATGCTACCGCAGTGAGCTTACTCGTTGCATGCCATACTAGAAGCTTCTCATGTGGTAGGCACGTTACCTTCACTCCATTCAACTGCATAGAAGAAATGAGGTTTGAAAGCACCAATTTCTTAGTAAAAACCATAGCTAAAAATAATTTAAAAATCCCGTTCGAAATAGTTAACAAAAAGAAAAGGACTAACACAATATTGTTGTGTCAGTCCTTTTCATTGATTATTGAATAGAATCAATGGCATGCAGAATCGTTAGCGTCTCTTCTTCTGTAACTGTTCTGAGATCAAGAAGCACTTCTTCGTCTTTAATACGAACGATTATCGGTGTTTCATATTCACGGAAAGCCTTCGCCAAATATTCGGCACCTTTTGGATATGTCAGTCCAATACAATAGGTAGGCAGCTTTACATCTGGCATCGTACCTCCACCTACTTGAGAATACTCTTCTATGATTTTAACCGTTAATGATGGATGATTCCCAATCTTAATCATCAATTCCATCGCCTTCTCTTTTAGTTCTTCAGATGTTTTCAAAATATCCCTTACTGTCGGAATTGTCATATGTTCGCCGTACAAGTATGCATTCAATGTTTCATTTAAAGCGGCAATTGTAAATTTATCAACTCGTAAAACCCTTGCAAGCTGATGTTTTTTTAGTTTATCAATAATTTCTTTCTTACCCGCAATAATTCCAGCTTGAGGTCCGCCTAATAATTTATCGCCGCTAAACGAAACAACATCAATACCAGAAGAGATAACAGAGGAAATTAAAGGTTCGTCTCCGATACCGTGAGACTGGAATGGAAAGAGAGCACCGCTACCTAAGTCTTCATAGATGACGAGTTCTTGATTTTTTTGTTTTAATTTCAATAGCTCAATGGAAGAAACTTCTTTTGTAAACCCTATAATTTTAAAATTACTCGTGTGCACTTTCATGATCATACCCGTTTGCTCTGACAATGCTCTTTCGTAATCAAAGTAATGGGTTTTGTTTGTGGTTCCCACTTCTCGCAAAATCGCACCACTTTCTTCCATTATAGAAGAAACTCGAAATGAACCCCCGATTTCAACAAGTTCTCCTCTTGAAACCACTACTTCTTTGTTTTTTGCTAGTGCCTTCAATACAAGATAAACAGCTGCAGCATTATTATTAACGACCATTGCTGCTTCTGCTCCTGTAACTTGCTGTATGAGGTTTTCAGTAAGATCATGCCGTGATCCGCGTTTTCCCTCTTCAAGATTGTATTCTAAGTTTGAATACATCTGTGCAGTCTCTGACATACGCTCTACACTTTTATCACTGAGTCTAGATCGGCCAAGATTGGTATGTATCACGATTCCGCTTGCATTAATAATGGAGCGAATCTGTTTTGTAGGATGATATAGATTTTTTTTTGCATCATTTTTTATAAGTTCTTGAATATCAGCTTTCAAGTCAATGTCGTATTGTTCAGAAATAATATTTCTACGCCACAGTTTGATCGCATCCTGAACTGCACGCGTAATTTCTTTCTCGGGTCTGTCACTCACTTCAGAACTGATATTTTTAACAACTTCATGAACAGCAGGCAGCTGCCTTAAAAGATCTGTTTTTGACAAGGTGAAGCTCCTCCTTAAGGGCTAAAAAGGTGATCCTATAAGGAGGATTACTTCAATTTAGGCCTTTAATTTTTCTAACTCTTCAATGATTAAATCATGATCCGGAAATTCACCGGTTTCTTTTTTCGAATAAATAGTGTTGCCATTAACAGACACTTCAAAAACACCGCCAGAACTTGGAATCAATTCAAGTGATGAGATATTCGTTCGAAAATGGTTAAAAAGGTCTTCCGCGAGACTCGCGGCTTTTGGTGCAAAGTTTCACATCATGCAAAATTCAATACTTACCTTCATCATTCATCCTCCTTTTTTAAGACTATTTTAGTATATCCTTAGGCATTTAACAAAAAAAATGTTTATACTTAATAGTGGAGGTGTTTTAATCAGATGACAAATCGAGATAAGCTGCGCCTTACTCACCTTTCATCAAAAGGTGGTTGAGGCTGCAAAATTGGTCCAGAAGACCTGGCGCAAGTTTTGCGTCATTTACCAGAACGTGAATATGACCCGAACCTTTTAGTTGGACTTGATACTTCAGATGACGCAGGGGTATATAAATTAACAGAAGATCTAGCCATGATTCAGACAGTTGATTTCTTTACTCCAATCGTAGATGATCCATATATGTTTGGACAAATCGCAGCTGCAAATTCACTAAGTGATGTCTATGCGATGGGTGGAAGACCGACTACGGTAATGAACATTGTTGGTTTTCCGATCAAGACACTTGGACACGATGTTCTTGCTGAGATCTTAAAAGGTGCGGCTGATAAGGTAAAAGAATCAGGCGCTGTTCTTGTAGGCGGCCATTCAATCGATGATTCAGAGCCAAAGTTTGGATTATCGGTAACAGGGCTTGTTCATCCCTCAAAGGTGTTTAAGAATGTTGGGGCAAGACCTGGTGATGTGCTTGTGTTAACAAAACCAATCGGTGTCGGAATTCAAACGACAGCGATTAAAAATAACAAACTTTCAGAAAAGCAGATTGAGCTTGTCAGCGAGACGATGGCTGCCCTTAATAAAACAGCTGCAGAATGTCTTGATGGACTCTCTCCTAATGCTGTAACAGACGTAACAGGATTTGGCCTCCTTGGTCACGCTACTGAAATGGCGAAAGGAACTGGCGGTATTTCCATTCAAATCGATTTTGAATCGGTACCATTGCTTTCCGGGACAAATGAACTCGCACAAGCTGGAATCATTCCAGGAGGTTCAAAGGCAAATCATCGCTGGATTCAGGATGATGTTATCTATAGAGAAAACCTTGAAGAATGGCAGCAATTGATTTTATGTGATGCTGTAACATCCGGTGGTTTGTTAGTCAGCCTTTCTGAAGACGAAGCAGCTGAATATTTAAAAAGACTTCGGTCTAAAGGAAATAAAGATGCATGCATCGTAGGACGAGTTTCCGATTTAACCGATAAACCTATCATAGCGAAATAAAAAAACTCCGGACAGGTTCCGGAGTTTTTTTTAAACGATTTTCTAATGACCTAAGAAGGTGCATTTTGCTCATTACAGACCATTTATCTTTTGAGATCGAGAGGCACGCCGCTGCGAACTGCGTTCTTAATAATTATAAATCTCTGCATACATTAGATCGTCAAACTTTTCTGGCACCCCGTCAAAAACAAGTTTTCCGTTCTTTAGGGCTATAATTCTAGTGGCGAATTTTTTAGCAAGAACTACATCATGAACATTTATGATGGAGACTAGGTTCCGTTTAACGTGTGTTTCCTTTAAAAGTTGAAAAATTCTCTCTGCAGTACCTGGGTCAAGGCTTGCTACAGGTTCATCTCCTAAGAAAACTTTTGGATTTTGCACGAGTGCCCTTGCGATTGCTACTCTTTGTTTTTGGCCACCACTAAGGTTTTCTACTCTTCTTGTCGGTTCAACTGTAAGCTCCACTTGCTGTATGGCCTCCAAAGCATATTGCCTTTCAGTAGAATTGAAAAGTCCGATCAGATTTTCGTAAGATTTTTTATAACCGAACAAACCCGTTAAAATGTTTTGAACAACACTCATTCTTGGAATTAAGTTAAAATGCTGAAAGATCATTCCTGTTTTCTGCCGTACTTCTAAATTTTCTTTGTTTGACATATCAGCTAACGATTTATTTTCCCATTTAATGCTGCCTTCTGAAACTGGCTGAAGCCCATTAATGCACCGTATAAATGTTGATTTTCCTGCGCCGCTTTTTCCTAAAACACAAACAAATTCCCCTCGTTTAAAAGTAACATTCACATCTTGTAAAGCCGGTTCTGTTGTACCAGGATATAAAACAGAAACATTTTGAAATTCAATCATGATATCACCTAAATAACCTTTTCCCGTATTTTTCCGCCGATATAATCTACCAAGATAACCATGACCATAATAAGCAGAACGTCTACAGACACAAGCTGATATTGAAACGTCTTAAAATGGATAAACAACTGCTGCCCAATTCCGCCGCCACCGATCAGCCCTAAAATAAGTGAAGTTCGAATGGCGACTTCAAATCGATAAAAGAATTGTGAAAGAACATTCGGCCATATTTGAGGAAGAATAGCAAATAAGTTTCCGATCCACTTCTTTGCACCTACAGCTCTCATAGCTTCCATTGGTCCTTTATCTGCCGCTTCAATAAGCTCTGAAATCAGCTTGCCTAATACGCCGATGTTATGAAGCACGATAGCAATTACAGCTGGAAAAGGACCTAGACCTAATGTCGTTAATAGGATTAAGCCAAACACAAATTCCGGAACAGACCGCATAAAGCTCAAAAAGAAACGGGTTACACCATACATCAACCGGTTATTACTTGTATTTCGAGCCGCTAAAAAACTTAACGGCAGTCCAATGATTAAACCAAACAAACTCCCCAAAAAAGCAATTGCAATCGTCAACAAACTTTCTTGAAACAAATATGGCAGGCTTTCCGTGTTCATCGGAAACCATTTTGACAGAAAGTCACCCATATTTTGAAAATCTTTAAACTTTGACACATCAAATTCTGTTATTCTCATGCACATACCAATTACGACAATCAAGCACAAAAATACAAAAAATTGGCTCCTCTTAAACCAAACCATTGTTCCCCTCTATTCTTTGATCGTACCTTCTTTAATAGCAGCCTTTCGGATACTCTCGTAATCTTTATTATCCGCTTTTGTAAAACCTGTTGCTCCAAATGCACCCAGAATTTCTTTATCTTTTATCTCCAGAAAGATATCTTGCAGCTGTTTCATTGTTTCTGAATCTGTACTTTTTGAAACCGCCCAAGGATATTGGAAAAGCTTCTCGGATTTCCAGATCACTTTAAACTGCTCCCCGTCTATAGCCCCTTCTTCAACCAGTTTGTCATAAATGGCGCTGTCGATTGCTCCAACGTCAACTTGCTTATTCTGCACCGCAAGTGCTGTCGCATCATGTGAACCTGTAAATCTTACGTTATTAAAATCGTTTTCTGATTCACTCTTATAAACGCCTTCATCTTTTAATTTAATACTTGGAATTAATGAACCTGAAGTCGATGATGGATCACCAAAAGCAAACTTAACATTTTTTACATCAGAGATCATGTCATCAATACTTTCATATGGACTGTCTTTATGTGTGATCAAGTAAGAGTAATAGAACGGTTCCCCTTTAATCAACTGGGTGACAATCGCCTTAGCACCGCTCTCTTCATGTGCCACAACATATGTAAGCGGACCAAAGTAAGCCATATCAATCTTATCGTAATTCATCGCCTCAACTACACCATTGTAGTCTGGATACGATGTGATCTTCACTTCTCGGTTCATTTTCTCACTTAGAAGATCCTGAAGTTTATCGAGTGCCCCTTTCATCTCACCTTCTGTTTGGGCTGGTATAACTCCGATGGTAAACACATCATTTTTATTTCCTTCATTATCTTTTGTATCCTCTTTCTTCGTTCCGCAAGCTGAAAGGACCAAGATAAGTGCGATCAATAACAAGCCTAGCTTTTTCATTTTATCCACTCCTTTATTTCGTGTACAAATTTAAGTATGATTCTACTTCTGTTTCAATCGTGTGGTTCTCCAGAATCGTTTGATACCCGGTTTCACAAAGATGATTATAAATTTTTTTGTCTGACAATACTTTTTTCACAGAATGATATAACTCTTCATGATCTTGAAAAAGCATCCCGTTTTCATTATGACGAATGATGCTGCAGTTCCCGATGTTTATCCTGGCAATTACAGGTTTACGAAGACTCATTGCTTCTAATAGCGAAGTAGACTGACCTTCTGTGAATGAGGTATTTATTACCAGATCTGTCCATTCATAAAGTTCCCTCATACGAGATAACTCTATTTCAGGAAGATAATGCAGCCAATTATACTTTTTTACAGCATCTTGTACTTGGGAATAAACATGATGATCTAAATTTGCCCCAACAATTAAAAGTGTAATCTCAGGAAAATTTGTCTTTAACATTAAAATGCTTCTTAGTGCATATAAAACATCTTTAACGGGTCTAAGTCCTGCAGGCAATAACAGTTTTGGTGTTCCCATAGGTAATGGGAGCGGTTGTCTAGAACGATCATGTGCAGGCAGATACACACTCTGTGGTATAACATGAACCACCTCATCACTTAAACGATACTGATTTATAAGCATCTCTTTGGCATCTTTAGTGAAGACGGTAACTGCTTTTGCCTTTTTTAATAGTGGTAGATACCTTTCTTCATCTTCTATCAAAGAATGATTTATATCTGTACCTCCAGATGTTACAATATACGGCTTGTCCAATTTCACTTGATTTTTCTCCGCCCACTTAACAAATCGAGCAAAATGAAGAATGTGAAAAATATCGGCTTTCTCCATTCTCTCTTTAACAGATGAATCGTAAACCTTCTCTTCGTATGGAAAGATATTTATCTCAACTTCACGAGAAAGGCCCTTTTCTATTCGTCTTGCTGTAGTGGCATTGCCTCGATTTTGGTAATAAAAAGGTGTGAAGAACAGTACGTTTAAGTTCGTTTTTTTCAAAATTACACCCATTTCCTTACATTTGAATCTCTTTTAGTATATCCAAGTGCATCCATGCATTCCAAAATTGGAATTAAGTATTTCCTTGATGTATCTAGTGCTGCTTTTGCTTCTTGTACAGAGAAACTTTCATTCGTCTTGCTTCTTAACTGTTCCACTGCAGAATCAAACGCAGATTTAGTTAAACAAACTTCGTCAAAAAGAATGACGACTTTATTCGTTTTGATTAAGTAATATTTAAAATCATTATAAAGTTCTTCTGGTAACTGTTGATTTTTAAATAATGACAAAAGATCATCAGGCTCGAGCTTTAATTCCTCTAAGTGCGTTAAAACTTGTGTCATTCTCTTTGACCATTTCTTTGGAAATTCCGGCTTGAAATCTGACAAATGAACAAATTGATCAGTTAAAGAAATAAGGGAAGATTCAACCCATTGTTCAATTAGACCATTAATTACTTTTTGTTGTAGGTCTCCTTTTAAAGATTGAACAACTTCTGCCTTAGGAATTCCTTGACGTAGGGGATAATCTTCATGAAAGGCTTGAAGTCTATTGATTAGAACAGACTGGACTCTTTGAAGAGTTATAGTCGCAATATAGAATCCTTGTATTTCACGAAGAGAATGATTCTCCATAAGTTGAAGGATGGCATCGTTAAGCGTTTGATCTTCAAATCCTGTAAGTTTCTTTAAGTCTTTGTGCGTCAACGATCCTTCTACTTCGAGTGATTGAAGTACTCTCTCTTGTGGAGTCCCATCATGTTTACTCTTTAAAAGTTCAACCGTATTCGAACCAAATTTATAAATTGAACCGTTCGGATCGATAACTTCCCCGCCTCCGATTGTTTCCTCTGGTGAAGGGCGCCTTATAATGTACTTGTCACCTCGTTTCGTTACAATTTCTTGTTCTAATCTAACTTGGCAAAAAATTTGTTCTGTATTGTTTTCAAGTTCGTTCCGATCAAATAGAACGAGTTTCCCCATCACCTCAGATGTTCCGGTGTAGAACTTAACAGGAGCTCTCTGTTTTATTTTTCCGTCCCAACTATTACCTGTTGCTAGCACAATATCAATTGTATCAGTTGTAGAAAAGACATGAGGTGTTAATAAAACATGCCCCCTTTTCCAATCTGTCTTGGAACCTCCTGAAAGATTAAGAGCTGCACGCTGGCCAGCTTTTGCAGACCTCACATCTTGTTTATGTACTTGCAGTTTACGGATTTTAACCTTGTCGTTTCCAGGTTCTATGATCAGTTCATCACCCTCAGAAACTTCGCCTTCGTATACCGTTCCTCGAACTACAGTTCCTTGTCCCTTTACAGTGAAAATGTGATCGATCGGCATTCGGAACGGTCCGTGTGAAGATCTCGATTGGGTCCCTTTTAATAGATGGCCGATTTCGTTTTTTAGACTATCTATTCCAGACATAGAGAGGCTATCTACAAAATGAACGGGGAAGGCTGCAAATACGGTTGACTTCGTTAGTTCTGCAATATCTTCTTCAACGAGTAGTTTCATTTCATCGTCTATCAGATTTGATTTTGTTACAACGATAACACCTTTTTTTATTCCTAAGTACGAAAGAATTTCAAAATGTTCACGGGTTTGCGGCATAACTCCTTCATCTGCAGCAATCACAAGAAGAACGAGATCAATTCCAGAAACCCCAGCAATCATTTGACGAATAAACTTTTCATGACCAGGGACATCAACGATAGAGGTATGTATTTCATCCGTTAATGGAAATGGAGCAAAACCTGGCTCAATGGTAATCTTACGTTCTTTTTCTTCTTTAAGTGTATCTGTGTCGACTCCACTTAAAGCTTTTGTAAGCGTTGTTTTACCGTGATCGATATGACCCGCCATACCGATTGTATAATGTTTAACTGTCATCTATTTTACCACCACCTATACGTACATACTTCTTTACACTTTATGAAATGCAACAGGAAAAGACAAGAATAATGCATTTTTCAGCATATTGCTACAGCTTCCTTTGTCCAATGCGATTATTTCCCGGATATCCATACATGAATGTATATTTATTCAACCGTGTATACCCACAGGTTATCCACAGAACAGGTTATCCACACTTGTCCACAGCCCAAACTGTTATAGTGTGTTAATTTGCCTGTTATACTTAAACAACTGTTATAGTCCCTAAACCTGTTGTACCAGTGGATCTCAGGCGTTATTCGACATTTTTCCCCTCCCCTATCCATCTATGAAGTCTCTAGTCTTGTCCAAGTGGTATAAAATCATGTATAATGCAATAGCGAGCAATAACTTTATTTGGGGCCAGTTGTGTAGCTGGTGCTTGCCTAGGTCTTCAAAACCTCTTGGGAGGCGCGTGCCGTCTCCGGTGGGTTCGATTCCCACATGGTCCCGCCAAATTACGTTGATATGACGCCGATTTACCGATGATTTATACGTTGATTTATAACGGGATGTAATCGGTACATACCACTAGGTTATTTCGAAGTGTGACGCCAGGTCCTCGTGCGACCTATTTGCGTAAACTTGTGCGTAATCCTCCTATTAAATACGTAGGAGGTTTTTTTAATGCCGTCATATTTATCGAAGACAAAACGAAAAGGGCTGCGTAAGGCCCCGCAAAGGTACGTTGCAACTAGAGAAGAAATGAGCATGATCGAGATGTTTGAATCGTTTATGGCGTTTAAGCAAACGGAAGGATTATCGAAGTTTACATTAGACGATTATTACACACATTTTCGGTGGTTTATGGAATACGCTCAAACTGACGTATCCAGGAGCGAAATGACTGTAGAACTTTTTCGAGGTTACATTAGTTACATGCTAAACGACTTAGGTGTGACACCAGTTACTGTTAACTTAAGAATTCGAACTTTACGGGCATTTTTACGTCATTCTTATAATGAAGGTTTATTAGACACACCGATTCATGAAAAGTTTAAGCCAATGAAAACCGATCAGGAGCAAATCGAGGCATTTACACCTTCTGAGGTTAAGCGATTATTAAACGTAATAGACGATACATTATATGTAGGTTTTAGGGATCGCGCCATGATATATGTGATGCTTGATACATTAGTACGAGCTTCAGAACTATTGAACATGAAACGTGAAAATGTTGACCTAAAAAACGGGCTCATTAGATTAGAGGCTGGCCAAACGAAAACCAAACGTTCTCGAGATGTCCCTATAAGTGCATATACTATCAAGCTACTAAGACAATATATTCAAGAAACTGAAGACTTTAATGAAGACCTTTTATTCCTGACATATGACGGAAAACAAATTGCTTCAAATACTTGGCGTAAAAGACTTCTGGATCTTGCAGAAAAAGCAAATATTCACAATAAACGCGTTTCACAGCACACATTCCGACATACCGGCGCTTTATTCTACATTATGAATGGCGGTGATCCATTTAGCTTGCAGAAGATATTAGGACATACAGATATGTCTATGGTTAAAAGATACATTCAAATGAGTAGTACAGACATAAAAAGACAGCACAATAGTTACACTCCGTTAAAGTCCGTTTTAAAAACTAAGTAAAGGATTGGGGCTAACTGCCCCTCCCCTATTTAACATTCATAAACATCAACTACATCTCCTAGTTTTATTTTTACTACCTCCCCTCCCCTATCGATGATTCGTATTTCTTTGTTTAACTCTTTTATGTAATGAATGTTACCTATAACTTTTATAAGTTTACCGTAATTATAATATGTAAATCCTAGTGGCTTATTGTACTCCACTGCCATACAGAGTAGTTGATTAATTTCTTCAATTTTGTCAACATCTAATACTGGCTTTTCAATTAAGACATGTGTATTTCCAAACTCTCTTAATGCCTTTACATGCTCCGGTAACATCATCGCAGTCCATTTTTTGTTTCCTCGATCTCGAATCATTTCTATCACTCTCCTTTTATTTATAATATATACGAACATTTGTTCTTCTAAACTAGAATTTTTATTCCTTATTTTGTTTTTATACAGTATTATTGAAAAGGGATAATTTAGAAAATGTTATCTTAGTTCAGATTTCGAAGGAGTGATGAATTAATTATGGAGACTTTGTTTTTAAACGAACTCCCAATTAAGTTATTTTTGAAGTTTGTAAATATAGAAGAATTTAAAAATAAAGTACAGCTATTTAGAAAATCAAACATAAAAAATTCGACTGATTTACAACTGATGAATGCCATAAATAAAGTTTTGACATTTAAAACACCTAATGGGATGGAACTTAAACTTCCGGTAATTATAAAAACTTACAACAAGGGAACAAGATTTTTCAGGGTAAGAAAAATAGACCCGGAAGATCATTATATACCACTAAAGGGTATGAAAATTGAACAAGATGCTTGGAATCCGCCTAATAATGCAGTTAAAACTAGAGGAAGACTTAACAAAAAAGCAGAATCATTACTTTATGTGGCTGCAGGAGACCCTAATATAGCGATAAAAGAAGCAAGGATAGGGGAAAAAGATAATTTTTCTCTGATCGTATACGAAGCAAAAAAAGATATTAATGTAAACATGATTGGTTTGTTCGAACATAATATCAACTTGAATTTTGAGGAAAATATGAAATTGAAATTAATCATGGATTTCTTAAGAGATGAGTTTTGTCGCGAGGCAGAAGATAAAAAGGAATATTTATACCGTGTATCTGAACTAATTGCTAAGTATTATTTTGATTTACCACCGGGTGTTGTACAAGACGCTTGGTGTTATCCATCTGTAGCCTATAAGGGCTCGGTTAATGCTTGTTTTCGCCCAGAGCTAGGACGTGAACTCTTGCAACTCCAAGGTGTAATAATATGTGAATTAGTGAACCAAGGAATTAAATGTAATTGCGTGGCTCATGGTTATGATGAAAATGGTCATTTTTTATACTACCCTTTTGGAAGTGAAGTACAAAAAAACGTTTTCCCTGAAATTATATAAAGCAATCAAAAGCTGGCGTACGTAAATAACTGGCCTTCGTTAGATTACGGTACTTCACTCGAACTTTAACGAACTGCCCGGACTCTAACCGGCGATAAACTGTCTTTCTCGCCAATGGCGGAGCAAACTCGCACGTACCGGCAGGTTTCCCGTCAGAAAACGCAAGTAACCACTTACGGTCATCGGTTAAACCGGTTACCCATACGTCAGCGTACGAGTAGTTAATCACTTTGAGCCAATCATCACTACGCTTACCTGTATAGTAACGTGAGTCTTTACGTTTAAGCACAATACCTTCGAGTTCTTTAGCGCAGCATAAATCGTAAAGTTGGCCGGCGTGTTCACCGTCAATTAAGCGGACCTTCGAAATGAATTCGGAGTCTTCGAAAGGGCTTCGAGTAATGCCTTGCGTTCTGTTATTGGTAGTTTTATAACCGACTGGTGATCGTAATACAAAACGTCAAATACACAAAACGACGTATGTTTTAAACGTGTAGACCTACGTGAGCTGAAACGTTGCATACACGCTTCGAAGTCGGGTTTACCTTCGTCATCACACACGACTAGCTCCCCGTCTAATACGATACCAGGCGGTAAATCTAGCGTAACTAACTCGGAATATTTTGCGGTGATGTCGTTCTGATGACGTGTAAACAATCGCGGTCGATCGCCTAATGACGAGTACAGTCCACGGATGCCATCGAGTTTTAATTCGGCTATGTAGTTTTCGTCATTAAACGGATGGTCAACGCGACCTAGTAACATCGGACTTACGAACGTCAATTTACACACCTCCGCCTTATAACGTATCAAAGCGATGGGTTTATGAAAAGCATGACGGTACAGGGAATCGATGGAAACTTTTATCTTTTTCATTTTTCACGTAACACTTATAATAATAAGTAAATAAAAAATTAATAGGAGTTATTTCAAATGATAGAATGGGACAAAGTAAATGCACGTTATTTTGAACATTTTATACACTACGCATTAGGGAAAGCAGGATATATTAATAGAGACTGGTTAGGTCGTGGTGGAGGAGATGGAGGACGGGATGTTGTTGCGGATACATTTGAACAATTACCATTTAGCGTAGGTTACATGAGAAAATGGATTTTTCAATGCAAGAGATGGAAAAGGATGCCTACTACTACCCAAATTATAAATGAAATTAACACTGCTGCACAACATCATCCCGATTTTTGGGTTTTAGTTATACCTTTGGATCCAACTGCATCCGTTATTGACTTCTTAAAAAAGATTCAAGTAAACTACAACTTTAAGCTTATAATGATGCCACGTGCTAATTTAGAAGAGATTATACATACATATCCCGAATCACTAAATATTCTTAGAGAAGGAACATTACTCGAAGGGAGTGATAGTTTTGTTGGAAATTAGATTCGACAATGATGAGCAAACAATATATGTAAAAGAAGGTGAAATTGAACGGGTATTGGAATCGGATTCTCCATCTAAACCAGTCTTCTCTCCAGATAAATCTATTGCTGCATTTATCTCACCTTTGGAATGGGAGTGCCTCGGCAGTTTATTTATATTTAATTTAAAAAGTGGAGAAAAGAAAGAATTAATAAAACCTGATGAGCATCAAAATATCCCTAAACAGGTAATTTGGGTTGATGATCGTACTCTCGCAATTATAATTGGTTTTGGTCATGGTACTGTTCAAGTTGGTGGGAACGTATACTTATATGACATTGAGACAAGCCTACTTAACAATATTACTAACTATCCTGATTCCGTACAAATTACAAAAATGAAATTGTTAGAAGATGGGGAGACTCTAAGTCTAGAAGGTATTGAGTATGTTGATGTAGATTACAATAAATTTGAATTATATCAAGAAATTATAACAATAAATTTATATATTTAAGCCCCTCTTTTTAGAAGGGCTTTTTATTTATTATTTATTGTGATTGTACTTAGTGAAAAAATACGCTGTAATTGCGCCAAACCCTCCGACTAGAGAACCGATAATTAAGTTAACGAGTTCGGAGTTCTCACGAAATAAAACGAGCGCTCCGGTTAATACGGCCAATAGCGCCACAGCGAATACGTATTCGAATTTAATCCCGTACATTACTTAGCACCTCCGTAAAATGTTCGGTTAGCTTCGATAAGGTCATCGTCAGCCTTTTCGTATCTAACACAGCCATCAACTTGAGAAACCGTATAACCTGCGCCTACTTGGTATCGGTAATTGTTACGATCACCTTCACCATAAACACGAATAACTTCGCCAGGCTGTAAAATACGATGCGTTTTCCGGTCAGGGTTCCATAGGTTAATCGGCTACAGTACGTACAACCGACCGATTTGACCTTTCGCTAATTTAATACCGTTCCAATAAACTCGTCCTCAGACGTTTTAAGTTTCACTGCTTCAGCGACAGGTTTCGGTTGCTCGATTGGTTTCGTACATTCTTCGTATTCTTTTACGATATCAGCGAGTAATCCTACGTAAGTTTTTCCGTATCTTTTTAACGCATTCGTCGGGTCAGATTTACGGGCAGGATCGAGTTTCTCGTGTCCAATCCATTTAGTCGGTGAGAATCCGAATTTATACGAAACGTGAGCGCAATACCATATAGAAGAAGTAGTTAAATTTATCCCTGATAAAAAATAAACGCTCTCGAATTGAGGGCGTTTTGTTTTTTATTTTGCCTAGAATAACACAAGCTAATAACGACATAACGTTATTTATATATACCGTTATAAGGAGGAAATTACGATGTGGAATCGAAATAAATTAGAGGTGATTGATTTTCGCGAATTTATAAGCAGTAAGATAACTCAGGAACAACAGAAAACATCGTATCTTAAACCGTTTGTGCTAACCGTTTCTCTGAACGTATTATTAATACCAACGATTGGTTACGCTGCTGGTTCCGAAGATGCTTTCGTTAGAATTTACGACGTAATGCTTAACCTAGCAGACTGGATGTGCGCCGGTACGTTATCTTTTGCAGGTGGTCTTTGGATCCTTGGGCATCGTTCAAAAGCGATTGAATACGTTATAAGCGCTTCAGCAGGTTATATTCTAATACGTCATGCTATTGATATTAGGGATTTTCTAAAAACGATTTAGGAGTGGTAAGAATGGCGAGGGTAATCCGATTAAGAATTGATGAGCTAATGAAATCAAGAGGACTAAACCAAAAAGAATTCGCAGCAAAAGCTAATCTACGCCCTCAAACCGTTTCTGAATTAGTTAGAGGAGTCAGAGTTCAGGTTGATTTACGTACATTACAAAAGATTACTGATGCTTTTGAAATTGATGATCCGCGTGAACTTTTTTTAATTAATAATGAATAATTTTGAGGTGTAAGTTGAAAACTTTATCATTAAGTAATTTAAAGAATTCCCCTATATTCCAGCTATCATTGTCTTCGAAGGAGTTGTTTCATAGTAACTTTTTATTTTGGGTTTTTTCAAAATACAAAGATGAAAGCTCACTAATACTATCTTCTTTCTTAGGTCACGATCCTGGTAGATTAAAGATTTATAAAGTTACTCGAGAAGAAGCAAATAAAGATTTAACAGTGTATTTTAAAGACTTCAATAATAAAACATCGAGGTTAATCATAGAAAATAAGGTTAAAAGTATTCCAACATATAACCAATTGTTAAGATACACGTCAGTTGATTTATCTGATTTTTACTTACTCTTAAGTCTATCAAGACCAAGCTTTGCAGTTAATAATAGAATATCTATAACCGAATTTGGTCGAGAGTGGAGTTACATAAATTACAATGAATTAGCTACACTTTTATCTGAAATAGTTCCGTTAATTAAAGTAAAGAGTTCTTATGATGGAAATATTATTGAAGATTACATTCAATTAGCTATTTCTTTAGACCAAATAGCTACTAAAATTAACAATGATGTGTACAATTATTATAATGAAAATAATATTATTATTAATGAACTTAAAGAAATAAGGTTACATGACTTTTTTCTTAAACAAAGGCATAATCACTTATCGGGTGAAATTGCAAATAATATACAAAAAGAACTTCCTCATGTTAGTTTTGTTGCAGCAAAAAAGTGGCATTTAGCTAACAAAAGGGACATTTTTGTTGATTCAGGTTTTACTAACGGAACAGGGATTAGTGAGATAAAATATGTAATTACAGAGAAAAATAATAATCCGGTTATTTTGGGAATCCAAGTACAAGGCATGCATTTTAGATTGTTTATTGAAAGTGATACCAGTATTTCTTTGGGTATCGCCAACCGGCTATATAAAGAAAAATTATGGTTTAATTTCTCAAAGATAGTAACTGAGAACATTGCTTTTAAAGAAGAATACCCTTTGCCAGGCAAAAATAATAAGCAATTTAATACTTACTCACAAACATTCTTTTATCGGTCAGTAAAATTAAATGAATGTGGGAACGAACAGCTAATAAATGTATTTACCCATTATTTTAAATATATTCTTGATAATGAATCTGATATCTTAAAGGCGATTAATAGTAATTAAACCGTGCGTATGCACGGTCTTTTTAATGACGTATTTAATTCGCTATATGTCTGTAATTTTCTTGTACCGCCTTCAGATGCCAGTAATCAGACTTCAACCGATGTACCTTTGCTTCCAGATCGAGTTTCTTACGTAAAAGCATTTCGGTTTCCGGGAGTATCGAAACCTTACGAGTAAGCTCGTTCTTACCGTCTACCTTTCCGGATTTAAATAAATCAACTTCCCGCATTTCGATATCGAGTTTAAGCGTGTTTAGTTCGTGAACTGCTACGTAATAAACCGTTTCAGCTTTACGGACTTTATCCGCGATCGTATAAAGTTTATTCGCAAGGATTTCAGCTGGACTCGACGTTGCCTGCATCTTGTCGTCTCCCTTCCGCAATACACTCTTTTTTTGTGAACTCGCTTCACTAAAAGTGTATGCTGCAGAGATACCGTTATTGCGTGTCCCCGTTATTTTATTTTTTAAACTGGACATACTAACGTTACTCAACTAAAAGGAGTGACGTACATGCATATAGTAATTGGATTATTAACTGGCGGAGGCTTGGCCGTAATACTCGAATGGTTAGCATCAAAATAAATAAAACAACGTAAAAAAGCGCCCTCATTTCCGAAGGCGCTCGTTTTATTTTCCGTTTATTATCTCTTCTTTTTTGATTCGTAATATTGCGTTTTTGAATATCGTAAATGCTTCAGCAGCGGCGTCAGGTGATACATAATGTCTACCAGCTTTTGATGGCCATCCGCCAAAACGCAACCTTCCAGATTGTAACTCTTCGATTAAATAATCCCATTTAGCTTCTTCTTTTTTTAAGTAACGTTTTTCTTTTGGTGTCAATTTCCGTTCCATTATGATCTCCTTTGTATTGTCCCTCTCGTTTTTCTTGTGCTAATATTTCCGCCATGTAAGGAGCTAAAGTCCTTGCGAAGTTATCCATCGCTTGTTTAGACGGAAGCTTCCGTTTTTCCATTCGTAAACACCTCCTTAAAAAGAGGTTCGTACAAACGAAAAATTCGTTGTCTACACGATATCTGACGAAATTCATAACGAAAAAAAAACGCCATTAAGGGTACGTCGATTATTTTTCTACAATTTTTTCTATATTTATTTTTCAAAGTTTAAATACGTTGATTTAACGAATGATTTGTCGCATAATAGACTGTGTGGGTTACGTACAAGTCCTCGTGACTTATAGCGTAATAACTAGTGGTCAGCGTGATTATTCGTTGATTTATCGGGATGATTTAACGGAATTGGTACAACGCGAACTTCAAAACCTCTTGGGAGGCGCGTGCCGTCTCCGGTGGGTTCGATTCCCACATGGTCCCGCCAAAAAATTATACATACGAGGTGAACGCATTGTCTGGATGGTTCATCACTTTTATTGTGCTATGGTCCATTTTTTTATTCACTATGTTTGCAATTGGTGGATATTTTATGTTCCGCAAATTTTTAAAACGTCTCCCAAAAGAAGATGGAAAGTCAATTTTAGATTGGCAGGAACATTATATTAATCAAACCATTCATTTATGGAATGAAGATCAAAAGAAACTTTTAAATGAACTCGTTGCTCCTGTTCCTGAATTATTCCGTGATGTGGCAAAAGAAAAGATTGCTGGTAAGATCGGAGAATTAGCATTAGAAGAAAATGCAAGTACAATGTCGCAGGATTTGATTATTCGAGGATATATTATCGCGACCCCAAAACGGGATCATAAGTGGCTGATTAAGACGTTAAAGAAGAAGAATATCGATATCGAGCCTTATCAAGCATTGCTCGCATAAAGAACCCCTGAATCTGTTCGATTCAGGGGTTTCCTTTTGTCAAGAACTTATAGAGCGATTTCGTTTTTCTTTTTCATGAATAAAAACAGCATCGCTAGGCGCCAAGGCAGAATCATACCAAAAGCAACGATAAAGAATAGCGAACTCGTTTCAAAAATGGATATCGTTGAACCGATATACCACTTTAAAGCCAAACGAATAGCAAACAATCCGATGATAATAAAAATGAAGGCTTTGGATCTAACAAGGTACACATGGTCACCTTTTATTTCAAATTTGCTTGTCATGATGAGGAAAATAGAAAACATGATACCGACAACAAAGGCCTCCCCTGCTTCGAGCCATGTGACGTGAAAAGCAGGTATTACGAATTGCAGAAATCCTGTACTCATAGCTAATGGAGGTATGATGATTCTCTTTGCTGTTACAGGTTCTCTTGTTTCTTTCATACGAAAGTTAAAAACAATCACAGCCATGATAATGGCAAAGCATGTACTCGCAATAAAAAACACGATTAGTTCCCTTCCCCTACTTCTTTCTCAATCTTATCTTCTGCAATAGAGAGGATAATGGTCATAGTAACCCCAATTACAGTGAAATATACACCTAAATCAAAAAGCATAGCTGTAGCAAGTTCTGTCTTACCTAGTATAGGAAGGTAAAAGTACCCAAAGCTTTGGCTTAAAAACGGTACTCCTAGAACAAACGAACCTGCACCAGTAAGAATAGCAATTAAAAGTCCCGCCCCGATCATATATGTATAGTTAATAGGCAGAATTCTATTTACAGGCTGAAGTCCGTAAGATACATATAGAAGGAGAATGGCTCCTGCTCCCATCAGTCCTCCGATAAAACCTCCTCCAGGTGCATTATGACCTGAAAATAACATGTTAACAGAAAAAGCTAAAATAACAAAAACAATTATGTTAGTTGTTGTTTTTAAGATAAGGTCGTTTGAACGTGAATGCATGTTGTATATCCCCTTTCATAAGTAATCTTAAAAACCTTTAAAACCACCAAACACACGATTTGTTAAAAATGATGTTAGTTGGGTCAACCAATCAAAGTAAAGTAGGATTCCCATCACTACCATTAGGGTACCCCCTACCACCATAAACTGTCGATTAAATCGTTTGATTGATTTTAGTTTATCCAAAAAGAAGCTTAAAACAAAGAATGGAACAGCGAAGCCTAAAACATAAGCTATCATATATGTTAATGAAGCTGCTGGATTAGATACTCCAAGTGCGATGACTCCAGCTAAAATTGGCCCCATGCAAGGTGTCCACCCTGCTGCAAACCCAATCCCTATCAATACGGAACCTGCATACCCCGCAGGACGCGATTGAAATCTAATTTTCTTATCTTTCATCAAAAATGTTGGAGTTATGAATCCCATTACAACAAGTCCAAAAAAGATAATCACGATAGCGCCGATTTGCCTCAGCAATGTTTGATATTCTACAAAAAGATCTCCAATAATTGTAGTGGACAATCCTAAGAAAAGAAATATGATTGAAAAACCGATCAAGAAGAATGTCGTATGTAAAAGCGCTCTTTTTCTAAGCATCGCGTTTTCTTCTTTTAGTTCCTGAACCGATATCCCTGTAATATATGATAAAAATGCTGGGTATAACGGTAAGCAGCACGGGGATATAAAGGACAGCAGTCCGGCCCCGAATGCAAGCCAAATATTGAGATCGTTCATTTAGCAGAAGCTCCTTTTTTACAGTTCTCTCTCTATCTTAATGGGAATAGCAGAATTGTTCAAACATAAAGAAAGACAGCTTCCTAAAAAGCTGTCCAAATCATTATGGTTTTTGCAAATATTCTTCAAGTGTAATTCCTTGTGCATGAATTTTTTTTGCATGGTCAACACCTACGTATCTTAAATGCCATGGTTCATATTGATACCCGGTAATCTCTTCTTTTCCTTTAAGGTACCTAATGATAAATCCATACTTATGCGCATTCTCTGCAAGCCATTTACCTTCTTTTGTTTCACCGAACTCCTCTACGAGTTCATAATTCACCTCTGGAGAAGTAACATCCATGGATAAGCCTGTTTGATGCTCGCTTTGTCCCGGCTTAGAACTAGTTTTATTTGCTACTTCTTCACCTCTTTGCTCAGCATTATAAGCAAAGATCGATACTTGGGTATCATATGATCGATAGCCTGATTGCGCAAGAAGTTCTAATCCGTTCTCCTCAGCTGCCTTAAACAACACTTCTAATGAAGATGCCGCTTCTTTTCTCAGTTTCTTTTTGGGAAGGTCCTCTTTAAATGGGAACGGAACATTAGGTTTTACCAAATCTTTTGGCTCATAATCTTTAGGTAAGTTTCTTTCTTTATTCGCAACAATTAAAAGATCATCTAGGTTTTGGACAACTGCTTGGCCGTCACCAGATACAGTTACCGTTTCTTCAAGCCAAGGAAGTTCAGTCTGTGGAGATGGCTGTTCTTCATTAGGCTCCGTTTCGCTTTCGTCTTTTGGAGTTGATTGTTCATTTGAAATCTGTTTTTCTTGTTTTTCAGATGTTTCATCGCTAAATGCAGCATTCCATTGTTTTTCAGCCCAATCAATGGGTTTACATGCCGTTAAGAGTAACATGCTTCCGATTAGCATTGATGGTAATACATAATTCTTCAAACTACTCTCATCCTTTTTATTCAGTTTGTATGTGTATGCTATCTTATCATAGGATAATTTGCAAATAAGTCAATAATATATGACATAAGTTCATATATTCGAAAAATTATAGACATTTAATAGAAAACTCCTTGAACGCCAACCACTATTTCGATAAAGGCAAATGAAAACTTTTAATAGCAAAAATTTCTTTAGAAAGATCATAGTAAAGAGTAAAAAAACACCTTCACAGAACTCAAAAAGGCAGCTCCCTATTATTAGGAACTGCCTATATTTTAGCCTACCTCTTCCATTGAATCTTTTCCGTGCTGCAGCAAGAACATCTTATGATAAAGGCCCCTCTCTCGTAATAGCTCTTGATGTGTACCACGTTCTACGATTTCGCCTTTATGCAGGACCAAAATGAGTTCAGCATCTTGAATAGTAGAAAGTCTGTGGGCGATGGCGATGGTGGTTCTGCCGCTTCTCATCTTTTGGAGAGCAAGCTGAATCTCTTCTTCCGTTTCTGTATCAATATTTGCTGTAGCTTCATCCAAAATTAAAATTTTTGGAGAAAAAGCCATTGTCCGAGCAAAAGAAATCAGCTGTCTTTGTCCGCTAGAGAACGTTGCGCCTCTCTCTCCAATTTCTGTCTGAAAACCATCTGGTAATTTTTCAATAAATGTTGATGCTTGAACAAATTGAGCGGCAGCCAACACGTCTTCATCAGAAATCTCACTATTATACATTCTAATATTTTGTTTGATATCCCCAACAAACAAAAATGGGTCTTGAAGAACGAGACCTACTTTTTCCCTTAGTTCTTTATTCTCGAAATGTGTGAGGGGAACATCATCAATCAGAATCTGTCCTTTTTTCACATCATAAAAACGCATAAGCAAATTGATGATTGAACTTTTCCCACTGCCTGTATGGCCGACTAGTGCGACCGTCTGACCTGGAAGTGCTGTGAACGAAATATTCTTGAGCACTTCTTGTTCACCATCATAAGAAAAGGTAACATTTCTAAACTCGATCTTTCCATTTTGAATGGCTGGCTCTTGATTCCCTTCTTTAATTGGCGCAAACTCTTTTTCATCCATAACGGTAAATACACGGCCAGCGGAAACGATGGCTTGCTGAAAGATCGAGAGCCGCATCATCATCATATTTACCGGTTCAAAAAATCGATCTAGATAGTTTATAAACGCATAGATCACACCGATCTCTACCGGAGAATTGAATGATTTGATGCCAAAAAAGGATAGAATCATCAATAGAGCGAGCATATAAACGAGATCTACTGCTGGGCGCAATAACAAACCGTTATATTTAATGTTTCGAATTTGGGCGTCGTTGTGTTCATTATTGATAACCGCAAACTCTTTTCTAAGGCGTCTTTCTTGGTTAAACAACTGAACGATTGACATACCCTGAAGTGATTCATTCAGTTTAGCATTTAACTGACTGAGCTTTTCTCTCATCTCGTAAAACGATCTTGAACTATATTTACGATACATCCACATGATTCCTGCAATAAACGGTAGAATACCTAAGCAAAACAGTGCGAGCTTCACATTTAAGTAAAACATGAATCCGAATATCCCGAACAAAAAGACGATATTTTGAACGAAAGTAGAAAGCACACTAACATACAAGTCTTTAACAGCTTCCGTATCGTTTGTAATTCTTGAAACTAAACTTCCGACCGGTGTGCGATCAAAAAACTTTAATCCTAATGAATGAACCTTTGAAAACACTTGGATCCGTAATGTTTGGATGATGTCTAATGCTACAGATTGAAATAACACAAATTGGATATAGTTCACAGCTGCAGAGATCAAGATTAATCCAATATAACTGGATGCCAGGATTAGCAAAGCTGTTTGTTCAAAATTACGCGGTGTTACATAGTCGTCAATGAATGTTTTAACTAAGATTGGTCCAGTCAGTTCAGCAGCTGTAGCGATCAATAATAAGAAGAAAGCAAGGGTTAACCGTTTTTTATGCGGAGCTGTGTACGACATTAATCTCTTGAACACTGTCCATTGTTTCATTTGCTGCAGTTCATCTTGAGACTGTTCTTCTGGTGCGCTCATTTCATCACACCTCCTTCTGAAATCAGTGTTTCTAGAGCTTGACGTTCATATGTTTCTTTGTACCATCCTTCTTCATTTACTAAGCTGTGATGGGTTCCTCTTTGACTAATTGTGCCGTTTTCTAAAACAATAATTAAATCACAATGTGCGATTGAAGATAGTCGATGTGCGGTAATGATGGTCGTTTGATTTTGACGTTTCACTTTTAAATGCTGAAGGATTGATTCTTCCGTTTTAGCATCAACAGCAGAAAGTGAATCATCTAATATTAAAATTTCAGGATTTTTTATTAAAGCTCTTGCTATGGAAATCCGTTGTTTCTGCCCTCCAGACAGTGTCACGCCCCGCTCTCCTACTACCGTTTCATAGCCATACTTAAACTGAGAGATATCTTTATGAATGGAAGCTAGTTCTGCAGCTCCTTTCACTTCTGTAAAAGGTGCATCAACCTTGGAAAAAGCTATATTTTCAGCAATGGTAGCCGAAAACAAAAAGTGATCTTGAGGAACATAACCGATCGCTCCTCTTAATGCTTGCAATTTGTAATCACGTATATCATGGCCATCGATAAAAATAGCACCGTGATTTAAGTGATATTCACGCAGCAATAACTTACAAAGGCTAGTTTTCCCACTTCCAGTCTTTCCGACAATCCCCAGTGTTTGCCCTCGTTTTAACGTAAAATGAATATCCTTCAGTACAGGTGTACTGTCTACGTAAGAAAACTCTTTTAGCTCATACGAGATATCACCATGTGGACTTGATTCAATCATCCCTAAGTCTTCAATTTCTTCTTTTACAGCAAGCAGAGATTCAACTCGATCATACGAAGCTCTACCTCGTTCAACAATATTAAACAACCAGCCAAAAGCGAGCATCGGCCATATTAACAATCCAAGATAACTCGTGAAAGAAACAAGCTCACCGATTGTTAGTTCGTTTCGAGTAACAAGAATTGAGCCATAACTTACCGCCAAAAAGAATGAGAAACCAATAATCAATGAGATGGTTGGATCGAATAATGAATCGATTCGTGCAACCGCCATATTCTTCTTAACGGCATCCTTTGAAAGGTTTTCAAAACTTTTAATATCATCTGTTTCCTGGCCAAATGCTTTAATTACCCTTGTCCCTGAAATACTCTCTTGCACTTTATCATTTAATGTCGAAAATGCTTCTTGTGCACTATGAAACCGTTTATGAAGCATTGTTCCATATTTGTTAGTTGCCCACGCCATAATTGGTAATGGCAAAAGACTGACAAGTGTCAGTTTCCAGCTGA
Organism: Fictibacillus phosphorivorans; assembly: GCF_001619875.1. Taxonomy (GTDB): domain Bacteria; phylum Bacillota; class Bacilli; order Bacillales; family Fictibacillaceae; genus Fictibacillus; species Fictibacillus phosphorivorans_B. The sequence continues at coordinate 227,147 of NZ_LRFC01000023.1, read as the reverse complement.
TCGTAGTTGCCATAGCGATTAGCGTAAATCCACCCATCATTAAGGAATCCACTAGTGTTAAAACACCATCCCCAGCCGTTTGCTGAATGGCTTGAAGGTCATTTGTAGAATGAGCCATCAAGTCCCCTACGCGCCGTTTATGATAAAAGGCTTGAGACTTTTTTGTAAAATGCTCATATAGCCTGTTTCTTAGAAGCATCGCAAGTTTCACTGCTGCACCAAAGATCAATATTCTCCATATGTAGCGAAGGATATAAATCCCGATAGCGATACAGATGAGAAGACCGCCATATTCCCATAATATTCCTTTTGTTATCGTTCCTCTTTCAATATGATCGACAATGAGCCCAACCACTTTCGGAGGTACTAGTAAACCTAATGAAACGAAGCCAAGCATTATGATCCCGCCTAAATAACGCCATTTCTCCTCTTTGAAAAACCACATCAACTGCAGAAAAACTTTCAAAACCTGTTCCCCCTTGTACGCAAATCAAAAACAAGTATAGTTTACCAATATATGAAAATTCCGAAAAGGAAAAAGTTTCACAAAAAAAGACCCTCTTTGGGTCTTTTTTATACGATTAGACGATTGATTTGTTTCTTTACTTTTAAATAAATGTTTTCTAATGAATCTCCATGCAATTTTACACAATCACTCTCATACTTTTGTTCAGCGTATTCGTATTTCGGATCATAATAGTTTTCTAATAATAAAGATACTACTTTTTCATAATTTTGACACTGAAGGCTATCCTTCAAATCCTCCATAACTGCAACTGGAATTCTTTTAGAAAGTTTATTCACAGCCTCAACAATCTCATCTTTATGCAAAAGCGGCTTGTACACATTACAAATATAATGAACTCGTAAATGAAACGGAACCTCAATATGGATTCGTGTACCGCTGTATTTTCCTTCTAGAAGAAAATCCGGAACAATCACTCTTCCTATTCTTTTGCTTTCTGATTCGATGATAAGCGATGGTGAGTTTTCTAGTTCTTTGAGGCGTTCAAAAAGATTGGATTCAAACTTTTTCTGTGAAGAAGGCTGTTCACCGATTCTTCCAAAGATCGAACCTTTATGACCGGCCATTTTTTCAAGATTAATGACAGGGTATCCCTCATTTTGCAATCGTTCTAGAATTTCTGTTTTCATTGTGCCTGTGTGGCCTTCAAGTACAATGATTTGTCTTTGAGTCTTTATATATCTATCAAAGAAGGATTCGATCTGTTTTCTATACGAGCGAATCCCCCCTTCAAGCTGCAAACATTGAAGTCCAATCATGTTCATTGTTTGAGCGATGCTCTTAGAGCGTAAACCGCCTCTTGCACAATAGATGACCACTTTTTTATCTGGATTTTTTTCCTTTTCGGTCTTTATCTTTTGAAAAAGAACAGGTAGCTTTGGTCCAACAACTTCAAGTCCCCGCTCTATTGCTGCCTCTTTACTCACTTGCTTATAAATTGTTCCGATTTCTGCCCTCTCATCATTTGTAAATATACTAAGATTCAGAGCGTTCGGAAGATGAAATTCTTCAAATTCTTTTGGAGATCTTACATCAAACAAGATATATTTAGAAAAATCCAAATCATCGATTGAAATCGTCTCTAAATTGTTCATGGCCATCATCCTTTAGTTGATGCTATCAATAGCTAGTAGAACGAAAACAAGCACCCGATTCCTATCAGGGTGCTTGTACAACATTTACTTCATTTGCTTGTTCATAGCCTGCATCATTTGATTGATTTTCTTCTGTGAAGGCTTTTGACCCATCTGCATCATCATCACACGCAACATATTTTCATTAATCGGTGGATTTTTTTGTAAATAACTCATCATATACTTGCGGGCAATAAAAAATCCGATCGCAACACCTGCAATCAGTGAAAGTGCACACACAAGGATTATCATACCAGTACCCATTGTTAAAACTTCCTCCTTCATGTTGTCTAGAACTAGTTTACTACAAGTTTACCATCACATACAAGATTTGATAGAGATTTAAGTGCCATATACCATATTCAATTTAAAAGGAGAGAGCCAGCCATATTTCCTTTCGCCATAATCCATAGCTAAAAAATAAGAATTGTAATGACGTAAAGCCTCAAAAATTATGGTTTCTGCCTCAAAATTACCGATGCTGTATAAATGTATGTATTGATCACATATTTCAAGTCTTATCGTACTTTCTTTGCATGACAAAGAATAGGTTTCACCTTCTAATCTCCAATTGTAAGTACCGCTTAAGCTCTCCCATAAGTGTTTCTCTAATTGAGAAGCGGATAATAATTTCGTTATATAACAGACCTGCTTTTGTAAAATTGTTTTAAAAATTCCAGTTGATCGCTGTTCTTCAAAGAATAATTGAAACAGTTTATTTTCTTTACCATAGTAGGAGTGAGCAACTTCTTTTGTTATTAAATAAATATAAAACTCTCTCATGAATAAGCTCCTTTCCGACTGCTTTCTAGAAATTATATACATAAATTTTAAAAAAGCTTGTCTAAAAAGGAGAGTGAAAATCAACTATTTTTGTCGAATTAGAAAGAAAAGAAGACTTCCACCCAGGAAGTCTTCTTTAGATATAAGCAATTATTGATTTAACATGTCTTTTACACGTTTGACAATGTTCTCAGGAGTAAAACCGAACTCTTTTTGAATGATTTCTCCAGGAGCTGAAGCACCAAACGTATCGATTGTTAATGTGTCTCCGTCTAGACCAACATATTTATGCCAGCCAAGTGATGCTCCCATTTCAATCGCGAGACGCTTCCTAACATGTTTTGGAAGAACAGATTCTTTATATTGATTATCTTGTTTGTCAAAGTTTTCCCAAGAAGGCATGGATACGACAGAAGCCGAAATTCCTTCATTTTTCAGTAGTTCTTGTGCAGCAACTGCAATGCTCACTTCTGACCCTGCAGAAAGTAAAAGAACATCTGCTTCAGATTCAGCAGGTGAAACAACATAAGCACCACGCTTAACACCTTCATAAGCCTTTTCTTTCGTATTAGCTAAAATCGGAAGATCATGACGGCTAAGTACTAAAGCTGTAGGTTGATCTTTGCTTTCTAGTGCCACTTTCCAAGCTGCATTTGATTCATATCCATCTGCTGGACGAATCAAGTTAAGGTTAGGCATAGCTCTAAGTGATGCAAGCTGTTCAACTGGTTCGTGTGTTGGACCATCTTCACCAACCATTACGCTGTCGTGTGTCAATACATAAGTAACCGGCAGCCCCATTAAAGCAGATAGACGAATAGCAGGTCTTACATAATCAGAGAACACGAAGAATGTTCCACCGAATACATTTAAACCTCCATGAAGCGCCATACCATTTAGTGCTGCTCCCATTGCAAATTCACGAACACCGAACCAGATGTTACGTCCGCTGTAATCATTACGGCTAAAATTCGCTTCTCCTTCAATCAGCGTCTTGTTGGATCCAGCTAAGTCAGCAGATCCTCCGAATAGTGATGGTACATTTTTAGCCAGTGCGTTGATTGCTTTACCAGAAGATGAACGTGTTGCGATCGCTTTATCAAACTCAGGAAGATCTTGATCCCAGTTTTCTGGAAGTTTTCCTTTGATTGCTTGTTCTAACTCTTCAGCCAATTCCGGATATGCTTCTTTATACGCTTTAAATTGCTTATTCCATTCGTCTTCTTTTGTTTGTCCTTCACTTTTTAATTGCTGGAAGTGAGATCTTACTTCTTCTGGAACGTGGAAATCTTCTTCAAACGTCCATTTGTAAGCTTCTTTTGTTAATAAAATCTCTTCTTTACCAAGTGGTGCACCGTGAGAAGCAGATTTTCCTGATTTATTTGGTGATCCATGACCGATAATGGTTTTTACTTCAATCAATGTTGGCTTGTTTAATTCTTCACGAGCTTCTGCTATTGCTTTCTCAATCTCATCTAAATTTGTCCCATCTTCAACATAAAGGACTTGCCATCCATATGCCTCAAATCTTTGTTTAACACTTTCAGAGAATGAATGATGAAGATCTCCATCTAAAGAGATATCGTTTGAGTCGTAAAGTACGATCATTCTGCCTAATGCAAGATGACCTGCTAATGAAGCAGCTTCAGCAGAAACGCCTTCCATAAGATCACCGTCACCGCAGATGGAATATGTGAAGTGATCAATTACTTCATGGCCATCACGGTTATATTTCGCTGCTAAGTGACGCTCAGCCATTGCCATACCAACAGCCATCGCAATTCCTTGACCAAGTGGACCAGTAGTTGCTTCAACCCCAACAGTGTGTCCGAATTCTGGATGCCCTGGAGTTTTGCTTCCCCATTGTCTGAAATTCTTAAGGTCATCAATTGTTAATCCATAACCACTTAAGTGAAGAAGACTGTACAATAGCATAGAACCATGGCCAGCAGATAAAACAAAACGATCACGATTAAACCATTCAGGGTTTGCTGGATTGTGGTTCATAAATTTCGCCCAAAGACTATAAGCCATCGGAGCAGAACCCATTGGCATCCCTGGATGTCCTGAGTTTGCCTTTTCAATACTATCAATAGAAAGAGTTCTTATCGTATTAATTGCTAATTCATCAAGATTACGTGACAAAAAAATCATCCCTTCATATGTACTAAACAGTTTTGACTTTCATAATAAACGTTCAAGTCCAATTAGACAAGATAAACACTTTATAAACTACTGTTATTTTACCATTACCCTAAAAAAACATACAAAAACCGTCTGATACTATCCAACATTCTTGTTGTAGTACAGACGGTTTTAAGTTTAGGTGAGGCCTGGTATGTGGCAAGAAAAGTAATCATTTTGTTCATCGTAATCAAGTTCCATATTTTCAACAAACCATTTTTCTTCAGATCGAACAAAAAAGCGAAGGCCTTCAACTTCTTTTATATAATCATTCTCTTCAGGAACGGCAGGTGTCACGCCAAGAGAAAAACCTCCTGAGTCTCCACTTCCTGCATACTTCACAAATAGTCTTAAACCTTCTTTAGCCTCTAACTTAATATCTTTATAAAGATTAGCTGCTGCACTTGTAATTGAAAAAGTCAAAATATTCTCCCCTTTCAAAGTTGTTATATAACAGTATATACTAATCTATATAGATTGCAACAGAAAAAATGCCTATTTACAGTTAAGTAAATAGGCATTCATGATTATTGTTTAAGGTTTTTCTTATTGTCTTTACTTCTTTTTAATTTTTCAGGTGTTACATCATCACCGTTAGGATCTACAAACGTCATGCCATGTAAATCTTGAACGAAAGACTTGCGGAAGACTTGTAAATACTCTTCTCTCAATTTTTTTTGTTCTGCTTTTTCTGCTGATGTCAATTCCGTTTGTTTTGACTTTCGAGATAATTCATTTATTCTTTGCATTTTATCTTTTGATAACATATTAAAAACTCCTTTTGCAACATTCTTCATTCTATCCTACAGCAGTATGAAAGGAATTTCTAGTTATCTGTATTTTCCATGTGTTCTTTGTATCTTCTATGTACGGTAGCTTTTGATACATTAAAACCTAATCCTTTAAGAGTTAATGATATGTCATGAAAGGTCAGCTTCATGTTCTTCAAGCGAACAATTTCAGATATTGGTACTTCTTTTTTATCTCGTCCGCCATTTGTGTTATTGCTTAAATTCCTTTGGGGTTTATAACCATCTTTTACCGCTTTTTTCATGCCGCGCCTTATTTTCATGTTGTGAAGCTTCCGCTGATACTCCTCTACAGTAGATACGATTTCCAACACCATTTCATCAGCCTCAGTCAACGTGTATTCTCCGTTATTAGACAGTGTAAATAATTTAATGTTGTATTTTATTAACTGATGCAGAATAGCCATCTTAGCCTTTCCTCTTCCTAGACGAGTATCATCTTGAATGAGAAGATATTGAAATTCACCGTCTCTTGCCAAGTCAAGCACGTTTAATAATTCTTCGCGATCAAGTGAGTATCCGCTTGCCTTCTCGCTAAAACAGGCAATAACATCGAAACCAAATTGCTTCGCTAACTTTTCTAATTCAGCTTCCTGTCTGTCAATGGATGTGAGCTGCTCTTCTTTTTCCGTACTTACTCTGCAATAAATAATAGCTTTCATTTGCCCAAAACCCGCTTTGTTTATTTATTTACTGGTATGATTACCTTCTGGCCTGGAAATACAGCTGAAGCATTTACGCTGTTCTTCTTTTCGACCCACTGTATAAACTCCCAGTTGGAATAATGATGTTTGGCGTTATATTCTTCAGAAAGACTCCAAAGTGAATCTCCCTCTTGTATAGTTACTTCAATATATTGAGCTTCTTGTGATGCAAGATTTGATAACGTAAAAAATATACCACCTAACAACCCTAAAAATACAATAACATGCATTGTCCCTTGTTTCATTGTGATATCCCCTTTCAACAAACGTTTGTTCGCATCTTTTGATATTATAATAACTGGAACGTTTGTTCGGTGTCAACTATTTTTTCGAACTTATGTTTGTATCTCTTTATTCCTCATGCTATACTTTTTATAGATAAAAAATTCGGTGAGGTGCTTAAAATGACTAAGTTATCCAGACGACAATTGGATATCCTGGCTTTCATAAAAGAGGAAGTTTCACAAAAAGGATATCCCCCTTCCGTTCGAGAAATTGGGGAAGCGGTAGGACTTGCTTCTAGCTCTACAGTACACGGCCATTTAGCAAGACTTGAAAAAAAAGGGCTAATTCGCAGAGATCCAACGAAACCAAGGGCTATTGAAGTGTTAGGACTAGATGATAATATTCCTTCTGTTCGTTCAATCTCAATCCCTGTAATCGGTAAAGTAACTGCGGGGCTTCCAATTAGTGCGATTGAAAACGTAGAAGAATATTTTCCATTGCCTGAACACGTTGTAGGTGATGAGAATGTGTTTATGTTGTCTGTAGTCGGGGACAGTATGATTGAAGCTGGTATTTTCAATAAGGACTTAGTTGTTGTAAAACAACAGCCTACTGCCAATAACGGAGATATCATCGTGGCTATGACTGATGAAGACGAAGCAACTGTAAAACGGTTCTTTAAAGAAAAGAATCACATTCGTCTGCAGCCAGAGAATTCCTCTATGGAACCGATTATCCTTCAAAGCGTTACGATTCTAGGAAAAGTTATTGGAGTATATAGAAGTATTCACTAATGCAAATTAAACATAAAGAGAAGCAGCTACTTGTTAAGCTGCTTCTCTTTTTATATGGCATCATCGTTAGTTCCTCTCTTCCCGCCCACTGTATGTATAAGGTGTACGGATACCCGACTCCACTTTATTTGTTCGAATTCAGCAAATCGTGTCTATTATGCCTGTTTAATTAAATTTTTCATATTTATGATGATATTCAATAAACCCCTGACAACTAATATGTCAGGGGTTACTTCATTTAATACATGTTCATATATTGTTTCGCGCTTCCAAGGGTGAAATTGTTTAAGAACATATCTCACCATTTTTTCCTTTATTAAAATATGCTTAAAATGCTATAAAATCAGCAAATTTAATTTTTTCAATATCTATCTTGTCTCTTTTTTAAATTTTTTGTCATTTTTGGTCCATCACTCTAAAACTTTCGGTTAATAAGGAAGGGTATTTCTATCCAAGTTCGAAGTGCCAACAACCAAGTATTTTTATTATGAATGAATTTGCAAATAAATATAAGTCTCCTTATAAAATCCAAAAGCGCTAAGGCATTTTTCAGATGAATGCTGCCCTTTTCTTCATTTTGAGGAACGATCATTTTATTCCGTGTTCGCACGTGGTACACAGTCTAATAATAATAAATTGGGTTATTCTCATTGGTGAACAACCTATTCTTATAAAAAAATAATGAATATAATGAACTAATGAACCAATTGAAGTAAGGGTTTAGGGGGCTAAAGAAAATATTTAGCTAAAGTTATTAACATCGGAGAAAGTAGGATTTTTTCCTAGTTTCATAATAAAACAAATAGGTGATAAGATGACAAAAAACAAAGAGTCTAACAATAAAAAAAACTGTTTAATTGGACCTTTAAATTCAATTGAGCGCAATGAGAAAGCATTTCAAGTTCGTCTTGAGGCAGCAGCTTCCCAAATGATACTTCCTCTTACTAAACATCCATGTAATGGTGACGAACAATTGTATCCAACTAAAATTGGCAGCTTTACTAAGGGATTGCCACATAATTCCCATGGCACGGTTGACCTCCAGGCATATAACCAATTTATTAAGGCCTTAAAAACAGGTAAGGAACGCCATTTTGAATCCATTCCTCTCGGCGGTGACGTCAAGCTTGCAAATCCACAAGCCGTTTACGCTTTTGATCTTGCGGGTACTGATTGCCACAACTTAGGTATCGCTGTACCTCCTTCCTTTAACAGTGCTTGGCAGGCTGGTGAAATGGCTGAACTATATTGGCAAGCCTTGACCCGTGATGTTCCTTTTCTTGAGTACGGCTCCAACCCACTTACCATGGAAGCAGCTTCAGATTTATCCTCATTTTCTGATTTTCGCGGACCTAAAGCAAACAGCAAAGTCACCACTGATACGTTATTCCGCGGAGACACACCTGGTGACTTAACAGGTCCTTATATCTCCCAATTTCTATTGAAAGACATCCCTTATGGTGCGACAACAATCGTTCAACGATATCGTACAACTGTGACAAGTTCTGATTATATGACATCATATGATAAATGGTTGGATATCCAGAACGGCTCAATTCCTGCGGCACCGTTATTCGATCCAACACCCCGCTATATCCGGAATGGAAGGGATTTGGGTGAATATGTTCATCAGGACTTTTCCTTCCAGGGCCCACTTTCCGCTTGTTTAGTTCTGTTGAGCTACGGAAAAGGAGCATTAGATGAATCCAACCCCTACCTTAAATCAGAAACCCAAGGTAGTTTTATTACCTTCGGGGCCGCACATATTCTTGATTTAGTTACAAAAGTCGGGCGGGCAGCACTTGAGGCGGCCTGGTTCCAAAAATACCTTGTCCACCGTAGACTACGTCCTGAGGAGTTCGGAGGACGCGTCCACAACCATATGATAGGTACAAAATGCTACCCGATAAATTCAGAACTCCTTAATTGCAAGGTAATTGGTAAGATATTCAAAAAGTTTCGCAGCTACCTGCTTCCAATGTCATATCCGGAAGGCTGCCCGATCCATCCGGCTTATCCAGCTGGCCACGCAGCCATCGCTGGGGCAGGAGCCACTATTCTCAAGGCATTCTTTAAAGAATCGTTTGAGATTCCAAATCCAGTCGTTTCCAGTTCGGATGGCCTCACATTGCTTCCTTATTCAGGAGAACCATTGACAATAGGCGGGGAATTGAATAAACTTGCCGCCAATATCTCCCTAGGCCGCGATACAGCCGGCGTCCATTGGCGTTCTGATGGGATTGAGGGGATGAAACTTGGTGAAGCCGTCGCAATAAGCATTCTGAGGGACTACAGGGCAACCTACAATGAGAAATTTAGTGGTTTCTCATTCGTTAAGTTTGACGGGACTCCTATCACAATCAAATAGGTTAGAGGATGCTACTTGGAATATACTAAAAACTGTTACTGATAGAAATATGTTCAGCTTTGTTTAGGACAGGCTACATTTAAATTACATCAGAAGTTTATACCCATATCTCTAAAAAGATAAATATGAAGACTATATAAAAAATAAATAAATTGATTTTGGACGAGACAAATTGATACTAAAATTAACGATTTGACCAAAAATAGAAAAACCCCTGACACTAATAGTATCAGGGGTTTACAGGTTTTAATACATGCTCATATATTGTTCGCGTTCCCAAGGGTGAACTTGTGTGCGGAACATATCCCACTCGATTTCTTTTGCTTCGACGAAGTGCTCAGTTGCATGCGCTCCAAGAGCCTTTGTAAGTACTTCGTTTTTAGCAAATAAAGTTAGAGCTTCTTTAAGTGTTGCAGGAAGATCTTTAATGCCTTCTGCTTCACGCTCTTCTTTATCCATTACATAAATGTTTCTGTCGATTGGTTTCGGTGCATTTAACTTATTCTTAATTCCATCAAGACCTGCTGCAAGAAGTACAGCCATCGCAAGATAAGGGTTAGCAGTTGGATCAACGCTTCTTACCTCGATACGAGTACTGATTCCGCGAGAAGCCGGGATACGAATGAGCGGGCTTCTGTTCTGCATGGACCAAGCAACATAACAAGGTGCTTCGTATCCTGGAACTAGACGCTTATAAGAGTTAACAGTAGGGTTTGTAATCGCTGTGAAATCTTGAGCGTGCTTTAAGATACCCGCTAAGAAATGCATAGCTGTTTCACTTAAACCAGTTTCTGATTTCTCATCATAGAACACGTTTTCTCCATCTTTGAATAGTGACATGTTCGCATGCATTCCTGATCCGTTAACACCAAACAAAGGTTTTGCCATAAATGTCGCGTGAAGACCATGTTTACGTGCAATTGTTTTAACTGCGAGTTTGAACGTTTGAATGTTATCACATGTACTTACTGCATCAGCATATTTAAAGTCAATTTCGTGCTGACCAGGTGCAACTTCATGGTGAGAAGCTTCGATTTCAAAGCCCATGTCTTCAAGTTCTAATACTATATCTCTACGGCAGTTTTCGCCTAGATCTGTTGGAGCAAGGTCGAAGTAACCACCTTTATCATTAAGTTCTAGTGTAGGTTCACCCTTCTCATCGTTTTTAAATAAGAAGAATTCTGGCTCAGGTCCGATGTTGAAATCTGAGAATCCTAACTCTTCCATTTCTTTTAATACACGTTTTAAAATACCGCGTGGATCTCCATCAAATGGGTTTCCATCTGGCATGTAGATATCACAAATCAAACGAGCTACTTTACCTTTTTCAGATGTCCAAGGGAAGATCATAAATGTGTCTAAATCAGGATAAAGATTCATATCAGATTCTTCGATACGAACGAATCCTTCAATTGAGGAACCATCAAACATCATTTTATTTTCTAAAGCTTTTTCAAGCTGTCCGATTGGAATCTCAACGTTCTTGATTACACCTAGTAAATCAGTAAATTGCAAACGAATAAATCTTACGTTTTCTTCTTTTACCATTCTTAAGATATCTTCTTTAGTATACTTAGACAAATCTTTCTCCTCCTTTAAATATAAAACGCCTATTAATGGCGATTGTTCACGTTAAGTATTATTTAGAGCTTATCAATGAAAAAACCTGGAAAGTTCTCCTTGAATCAAAGATGTCTTTCCGTGTCTTCCAGCATGAATCAATTCCCTTTTTAACCTGCGATGAAGCGCAGACTCAGAAATTTGTTGAACACCTTGCACATTTGGCTGGTTCTTAATAAATTCTGCTGCTTGTTCATTAAGCTCAAACACTCTTTTGATTCCAGCTAAGTTCACGCCTTGTTCAAGAAGTGCTTTAATCTCAAGAAGTTTATCAACATCGTTAAATGAAAATAAACGACGGTTCCCTTCAGTTCGTGCAGGATGAATCAGATCGTTTTCTTCATAATAACGAATTTGTCTTGCCGATAATTCAGTCAACTGCATCACAATACTGATTGGGAACAAAGGTAAGTTCCGGCGATTCATATCGTTCATTTTGCCTACCTCCTTTCAACTTCTTTTTATATCTTATGTCACAAAAGCTCACATGTCAATCGTAATGTTAGAAAAAATAACATCAAATAAAAAAAGAGACGAGCTGTCTCTTTTTTTTTACTTATTTATGAATGAGTCCATGAGTTAAAAGTTCATCCACTGCTGAAACAATTGCAATTTTAACGTGTTCATAAGTTAATCCACCTTGAACGAAAGCAATATATGGTGGCCGAATCGGCCCATCAGCAGTCAGTTCAATACTTGCTCCTTGAATAAATGTTCCTGCAGCCATAATAACATCATCTTCATAGCCTGGCATATAATCCGGATAAGGAACAGCATAAGAATTAATCGGAGAAGCTTTTTGTATGGACTGACAAAAATGAATCATCCGCTCTTTGTCCTCAAAGATTACCGACTGAATAAGATCTGTTCTTTTTGCGTTCCATGACGGACGCGTTTCCATGCCTAATTCTTCTAAGAACGCAGCCGTGAACACCGCCCCTTTTAGCGCTTGAGCTGTTACATGAGGTGCTAAAAAGAATCCTTGATACATCTCTTGAAGACTATAAAGAGACGCACCAGCTTCTCTTCCTATACCAGGTGAAGTTAACCGAAAAGAAATTTTATTTATCAATTTCCCGTTTCCAGCGATATAACCTCCAGTCTTTGCTAGACCTCCTCCTGGATTCTTTATCAATGAACCTGCAATAATGTCTGCACCTGCTTCAATAGGTTCTCTTTGTTCTACAAATTCACCATAGCAGTTGTCCACAAAAACGATGACATCTTTTTTGATTTCTTTAACAAATGTAATCATTTCTTCAATTTCGTCAACGGTAAAAGAAGGGCGATCAGCGTATCCTTTAGATCGCTGTATACCAATTACTTTTGTTTTTTCCGATATGGCTCTCTGGACATTTTCGTAATCAATATTTCCATCCGAAGTTAAATCTACATGCTGATAAGATATATCGTACTCTTTTAAAGAGCCTTCTCCCGTACCCCTGATGCCAACAATTTCTTCGAGAGTGTCGTAAGGTTTTCCGGTCATATAAAGCAATTCATCACCCGGACGAAGCATCCCGAACAAGCTTAAAGTGATCGCATGCGTACCTGAAATAATCTGCGGCCTTACGATTGCGGCTTCAGATTTAAAAACATCTGCATAAACCTTTTCAAGCGTGTCACGCCCATTGTCATCATAACCATAGCCTGTTGAGGGATGAAAATGATGGTCTCCAACTTGATGGTTTTGAAAAGCTTTTAAAACCTTCAGTTGATTAAACTCACTTATTTCATCAATTGATGCATGTACGTCTTTAATTCGCTGAGAAACCTTTTTTGTTAATTGTTCTAAGATCTTTTCATTTTGAAACTGCGAATACATGTTATTCTCCTTTGTTGCTGATGGATGAAATGGAAGAGGTGGATAAAGCATACCCTTTACATTCATAAACCAATTCTTCTTTATTAAATTCTTGTTCTATTAAAATCGTTTCGCCACGAAGTTGAGAAAGAAGCTTGCCTTCGTGAGCAGGTACTTTAATCTGATAAAAAGTCATCTGCTTCATCACTTCTTTTTCAATAGTATCTTTTAATTGTGAGATATCACCATCAAATAAAGCTGAAATGGAGATCGAAGGGGTTTCTGGTATAAAGTTATCTGCAAACTGGTCCTTCTTATTGTAGACCGTTAACATAGGAATATGGCTTGCATTTAGATCATTTAATATTCGTTTTACCGTTTTCTCATGCTGTACACGATCTTCGCTCGAACCATCGATCACATGAATAAGAAGATTAGCTTCAGCTGCCTCTTCAAGTGTGGATCTGAAAGCCGCAATGAGTGATGTGGGCAAGTCTTGGATAAAACCTACTGTATCGGTAAGAAGCATTTGAAATCCGCTTTTTAGTTTGACTTTTCTTGTTAATGGATCTAGAGTTGCGAACAGCTGATCTTCTTCGTAACTATCTGCTTCGGTTAGTTTATTAAAAATCGTTGACTTTCCTGCATTTGTGTAGCCAACTAGAGCAGCTTGAAATGCTCCTTGATGTTTGCGGCGCTCACGATATCGCTCTCTATGGCTCACTACAGAATTGATCTGAGTTTTGAGTTCATGAATTCGAAAACGAATGTGACGTCTGTCTTTTTCCAGTTTCGTTTCCCCAGGACCTCTTGTTCCAATTCCGCCACCTAATCTAGATAAGCTCGCTCCAATTCCTGAGAGTCTCGGTAGCAAATATTCGAGCTGTGCAAGTTCAACCTGAAGTTTTCCTTCTCGAGTTTTCGCACGCTGTGCAAAGATATCTAGAATCAGCTGAGTTCGGTCAATCACTCTTGCGTTGAAATGCTGTGATAGATTTCGTACTTGAGATGGTGAGAGTTCACTGTTAAAAATGATAATGTCTGCTTCCAGTTCTTCTTCAAGTGTGATGATCTCTTCTACTTTTCCTTTACCGATAAAAGTCGCTGAATCATATCGATCTCTTTTTTGACTAACAACAGCACAGACTGTTCCTTGAGCTGTTTTAGTTAATGATTTTAATTCTTCCATTGAATAAAAAAAACGCTCGTCGTTCTGCCGTGGAAGCTGACAGCCGACGAGAATCGCTTTTTCCTGAACTGAATCTTTGTTATTGTTCAAATTCGCGATCCCTGCTTTCCATAGTCTCTTATCATCATATCAAATCGAATCACGTTCTTCTAGCACCAGGTCATCACTTTGTATCGTCATCAATGTTTTTCTGTCTTGGCTTATTTCATTTAGAAGACGTACTGATTGTCTTCTAACCGCTTTTTCAATCATGTTACGAATGTATCTTCCATTAGAGAATGAACCAGGATTCAAATTCTTTACTCGCTCTATATGTGTTTTTAATTTCCATTCACAGTCTCTCGTTAGAACGTATTCTCTTTGTGTTATCATCCTTTTCGCAATCTCCATTAATTCTTCCACAGAATAATCAGGAAAAGAAACAATGATCGGAAATCTTGATGGCAACCCAGGATTAAGTTTTAAAAAACGTTCCATCTCTTTTGGATATCCTGCGAGGATGAGTATAAAATCATGCTGTTGATCTTCCATGGCTTTCACGAGTGTATCGATCGCTTCTTTCCCAAAATCTTTTTCTCCGCCGCGACCCAAAGAATACGCTTCATCAATAAACAGTATTCCCCCGCTTGCTTTCTTTAACAGATCTCTTGTTTTCTGAGCAGTATGACCAATATATTCACCTACAAGATCAGCTCTTTCCGCCTCAATCAGATGTCCTTTTGAAAGTACTTTCATCTCATGAAAAAGAGTGGCCAACTTCCTAGCTACCGTAGTTTTTCCTGTCCCAGGATTCCCCTTAAACAACATGTGAAGTGCTTGCTTTTCTGCTTTTAACCCCATTTCCTGACGGCATTTATTAATATGAAGCCATGCATAGATTTCTTTTACATGATATTTTAATTCTTCCATTCCAACCAATTGATTCAGTTCCTTTTCCATTCGAAGCAGAGGTTGATGCTGATCCAATGCCTTTTCTTTTCCAGGGAGGGTTGCTCCATCATCAATCTTCGTTTTTTCGTTTCCATGATTTAAGACAATGTTAATCTGCCTTTGCTTTTTTATAGCAATAGGTTCATTCAAGTGATACCACCTCACTTTTGCCAGTCAAGTCATTATACGCAGCAACATCTTTTCCGTGACAAATGCCTATATTCTTCCTTGATCCACTGTTATCAATTTATGTTGAACTCTTTAGATCTACTACAAAGACAAGCTTTGTTTTTAATTATGAATAATTATTAGATAATTGTAACCGTTTTCTATTTTCAGACGAATAAAAATACTCAAGTATGCAAGATTTCCGTGTTATGTTAAATAATGTGAAATAAGTTTACTGACGAATGGAAGAAAAAAGATTATGCACATTAAATTACAAAAAATTATCTTGATCCTAATTGGATTATTTTTAACATCTTTTGGGATAAAACTATTAACGCTTCACGCTTTAACGTTTGGTGGAACAGCTGGAATTGCTACTATAGGATCTTTTCTAACGAGCTGGTCTTGGGGAATCTTGTTTCTGATCGTAAATCTGCCCTTTTTTATTTTATCGATAAAAAAACTAGGATGGACTTTTTCCTTATCTACCCTTCTATGCATTTTACTAATCTCGGCAATCTCAGATATGATGGATTACTTAACGCTTCCTCTCATTTCTCCAATCGCTGCTTCTGTCATTGCGGGCACGGTAATCGGAATTGGTGTAAGTATTGTCTTGAATTCTGGCGCTTCCTTAGGCGGAATTCATATTTTAGCTCTCTACTTGGAGCAAAAGTCGAACATCAACCGAGGCGTTTCATTATTTGTTACAGATTTTATTATCGTATCCTCTGCGGTTGTCATGTTTGGAGTTAAAAATGCTCTTATATCAATAATAGCTATTACGATTGCCTCTTATTTAACGGGTAAATTAAGAGTAGCAGTTGAAACATCTCCTACGCTTTATCACACTTCAGAATCAGAACCTGTTCAAAACAGCTAAAAGCATTTTCCTATTTGGAAAATGCTTTTTATTTACGTAATTATTATTATGTTAACCGATTGTCTGTGGTTGTCAGTTTCTGCGCTTCCTTAGGAAATAATCACTCTTTACTCGTATAAATCGTCCCGTTTCTGATTCATTTCTTCGTGCATTTCTTGTCTTTCTGTTGATTTAGATTGCCCCTTTACAGGCTTTATTTTTCCGATTAAGATCCCCATTTCGTTGTAAACACCGCTTTTTGAATCATTTTTACTTCGAGCTGCAACCTCTCCTATCTTTTTTATTTCCTTAATTTTTTCAGGATCAGTCGTGATTGCAGCATTTTTTCCGTGCGCATTGCCTTTTAATACTTTATATACTTCTTCCCGTAATGAATCGTTTTCTTCTCCTGGCTTTACGGGTTCTGAGGGTACTATTCCAACTAGTGTGTAGATACCACTTACGATCACGTAAGCCTTATCCACTCCATTTACTTTTTGGGCAAGTTGAACCAAATCTTTTGATTGGTGAACTTCATCTGACTTTTCGACAACAAGCGGTGAATCAATCTGAGTATTCGGTTTACGTTCTGAAGTATCATATCTAACTTGTTTCGTATCGAGTGTTTCATCACCTGATCCTGTTTTTCCAGAACAAGCACTAACAGTAAAAACAGCGCATAACAGCAGCAAACCTATTTTCCGCATATTCATCATCCTTTTTTACATAGTTTTCATAGGACCTGTTTGAAATATGCAAAAAAATTTGCCTTTGCTATAATGGGAAAAAGAGGTTATAGGAGGCAATTATGGAAGAATATCCACACTTACCCGATTATGCCGATTTATTTATTGCCCATTTAAAGAGTAAAGGTAGAAGAAGAAGTACGATTAAACGTTACTATTATGACCTTCTTGATTTTTTTGCTTGGGTTCGCGTCATCAGAAAAAAAGATGACATTAGCGTGATTCAGCGGTTAGATGCATCCATTTTAGAGGACTATTTTTTATTTCTAACCGAGCAAAGGGAGTATAAGACTGCTACGAGTAAAAGGGTGTTTACCGTAATCAAAAGTCTTTTTCACTTTCTGCATGCAAACAGAATGATTACGTACAACCCGTTTGCTGAAATCGAAAATAAACTTAAAGAGGATACTTATTTTACAGAAGAGGACTTTATTTCGGAGGAAGAATTTCAAATTCTCTTTCGTACGTTATCATCGTATGAAGGGTTAACCGAAAAACAACAAAAGTATAGGCACCTTCTAATAAAAAGAAACGAAGCAATCGTTTCTCTTTTGTACCATTACGGTCTAACATTGCAGGAAATAACAAACATCGAAATGCGACACGTACATTTCACACAGCAGAAGTTAACCGTAGTGAATAATAAAGAAACACGTATTATTCCTCTTGATGATACGATGCAACGTTGCATGTATGATTACAAAGAAGATATTCCAGAAGCCATCAGACCAAGGACTTATTCTTCTGACCGCTTTTTTATAGCATT
This sequence comes from Fictibacillus phosphorivorans, assembly GCF_001619875.1. Taxonomy (GTDB): domain Bacteria; phylum Bacillota; class Bacilli; order Bacillales; family Fictibacillaceae; genus Fictibacillus; species Fictibacillus phosphorivorans_B. The sequence continues at coordinate 209,536 of NZ_LRFC01000023.1, read as the reverse complement.
TGATTATCAGAGGGGAACATTTCGATTTGATTATGGAAATTATGAACCAAAACCCCTTACGGTTATTGCCATTCAAAAAATGCTTAGACAAGAAATTCAGCGATCGGGTTTAAGAAAAGGGATCAGTTCTCAACATTTAAGGAGGACTTCCATATTGAATCTTTTAAAGGAAGGAAAAGAGGAAGAAGAAGTACAGTTGTGGTTTGGATTAAAATCGCAACTTACATTACACAGATATGAAACTTATTTAGAGCAGGTGTTAAAAGTATAATGAAATTAAAAACTCCCTAACAACCTTCCGTCTAGGCTCTTAGGGAGTATTTTTTATTCATTCGTATTTGCAGAAGATAAATCGACATTTCTGTGCGGGGTGAACGTTGAAATGGCATGCTTGTAAATGAGGTGCTGCTTACCATCTGCCTCTAGTACAACCGTAAAGTTGTCAAACCCCTTCACTAAACCTTTAAGCTGAAAACCATTCAGCAGATATACGGTCACATAAATGTTTTCGCGACGTAATTGGTTTAAGTAATGATCCTGTAAATTGATTGATTGCTTCATGTGAACAGATCCTCCTCTTTGGGCATTACCCTTATACATTCTCGGAAATTTCTAATTTCCCTTCTACAAAGTGACGAATTTCTGTAAATTTTTTATGAAATGAAGCTTCATCCATTGAAAACCACTCTATATCCATTTGGTTTTTGAACCAGGTGAATTGCCTTTTAGCATATCTTCTTGAGTCACGTTTTAACAAGGTGATTGATTCTTCTAGAGTACTTTCGCCTGAAAGATATGGAAAGAACTCTTTGTATCCTATTGCTTTTGCTGCAAGACTGTTTGTAATATCCTGACGAAACAGCATCTTTGCTTCCTCAATAACACCTTGCTGAACCATAAGATCGACTCGATCATTAATCCTTTCATATAACCGTTCACGATCCATCGTCAAGCCTACTAAAGCTAATTGGTAAAGAGATTCGTCTTCATTCTTTCTGTTTCCCTGTTGTAGTGAAGGCGCATTACCTGTTTCATAATAAATTTCAAGGGCTCTGATGACACGCTGCACATTATTTGGGTGAATTTCTTTTGCACGTTTGGAATCAACTTTCAGCAATTCAGCATAAAGAGCCTCTCGACCTTCTGTATCGGCCTTTTTTTGCAGCTGATTCCGCAAGCCAATGTTTTTCGTTGCTTCAGAGAACTCATAATGATGTGTTACAGCTCTGACGTATAATCCCGTTCCCCCTACGATGATCGGGATCTTCCCTCTTTTGTTGATTTCAGAAATTCGCTCCCTGGCTAACTGTTGAAACTCTGCAACTGAAAAAGACTCGGTAGGATCTTTTATATCAATTAGATAATGAGGGATTCCCTCTTTTTCTTCCTCTGTTATCTTAGCCGTCCCTATATCGAGTCCTTTATAGACCTGCATGGAGTCACCGCTAATAATTTCACCGTTTATCGCTTTTGCCAGTTCAATACTTGTTTTTGTCTTTCCAACCGCTGTTGGTCCTACAATCACTACTAATTTTTCTTTCATCATAGACTCCTACATGACTCTCTTAAACATTTTTTCGAGTTCATACGTTGATAAGTGAATGGTAATGGGTCTTCCATGCGGACATGTATAGGGATCTTCAGATGCTCTTAATGACTCTAGCAATGCAAAGATTTCATCATTTCTAAGATGATGGTTAGCTTTGATGGACCCTTTACAAGACATCATGATGGCAGCTTCTTCTCTAAGTTTCTCAATGTCAATCTTTCTATGATCTAGCACCTGCTGCATAATGTCCATCATAATTTCTTTTTCATAGCTTTTTGGAAACCATTGTGGATGTTCCCGTACAATAAATGTATTTTGTCCAAATGATTCAAGAAACAGACCGACTTCACTTAGTAGTTGAATATGATTTTCTAGGTATGCTGCTTCACTCGCTGAAAATTCAAACGTATATGGTACGGTTAAAAGCTGTACTTCCCTGTCTACTTGTCCGACTTTTTTCTTGAAATACTCGTACTTTATCCGTTCTTGTGCTGCGTGCTGATCGATGAGGTAAAGTCCGTTTTCATTTTGAGCCAAAATATATGTTCCGTGCATCTGTCCGATCGGGTACATAACCGGTATTTTCTCTTGAACTTGCTCTGATTTTGAAAGATTTTGGACCTTATTTGAGTCTGGCTCATTGGTTATAACGGACGTTTTCCCAAATTCATTTAAGTCATCCGCACTTTCTTTTACATGAGCAGTCTCTTGGTTTGGATGATTGATAAATGTAGTGTTAAGTTCCCTAGCCGGCATTATATCATCGATCGGTTTGATGTCTAATTGTTTCTTTTTTGTTTGATAATCAAAAGAAAAAGAAGGCTGCTCATCACGATCTGTTTGTTTTTGCTCTTTTTTCTTATACTGTACATCCGGAATAAGCCGCTGATTTCTAATCACTTTTCTTAGCTCGTTCTCTACCAATTGAACCAGTTCTGCTTCCTTGCTTAATCTCGCTTCATGTTTAGATGGATGTACGTTCACATCGATGATGGTCGGATCCATTTTAACAGATAGTATAGATATTGGAAAACGCCCGATCGGCAAAAAGGTGTGATAAGCGTTTTGTATAGCTTTAGAGATTGCATAGTTTTTAATATATCTTCCATTCATAAAAAGAGACATATATTGCCGTGAAGCCCTGTTCATCTCGGGTTTTGCAATATATCCTGAAACTTCATAATCCAGTGATGAAAAAGAAACAGGAATCATATTCTTTGCTGTTTGAATGCCGTATACAGAAGCAATAATTTGTATAAGATTGCCGTTGCCTGATGTATGCAGAAGCTCTTTGCCATTATGTTTTAAACGAAAAGAGATATTAGGATTTGCTAAGGCAAGTCTGTTTACAAGATCAGTGATTGTGCCCAATTCAGTCTGTATTGTTTTAACATGCTTTAATCGAGCAGGTGTGTTATAAAACAAATTCCGTACGATCAGATCCGTACCTTTTCTGCTATTGGTCTGCTGCTGATCTTTTATCTTTCCGTTCTCAATGAACAGATACGCACCAGGTCCCACTCCCGTAGAAGATTTAAGTTCCACTTGAGAGACGGATGAGATACTTGGCAATGCTTCTCCTCTAAAACCCATCGTTCTAATTTGAATTAAGTCTTGTTCACTCTTAATCTTGCTCGTTGCATGGCGATTAAAAGCCAGCACACAGTCTTCTGGCTCGATTCCGTCTCCATTATCAAGCACACGGATCAGCGACAGCCCGCCTTCTTCAACTTCAATCTCGATTCTTGTTGCATTTGCATCAATTGAATTTTCAACCAGTTCTTTCACAACAGAGGCAGGGCGTTCAACTACTTCTCCAGCAGCGATCTTATTTGATAAATGTTCATCTAGCTGTACGATTTTGCCCATCAGATAGTGCCCCCTTCTACTTTACTTTTTTCTGAAGTTTATATAGTGCATTTATCGCATCAAGCGGTGTCATCTCTAACACATTTAGTGCCTTAATTTCTTTAATAATGTCGAGTTCTTTTGGATCTTTTTTTCTTAAATTCTCACTCTTGTCTATAAATAGACTCAGCTGGCTTTCTTCTATCTCTTCTTCTATTGATGCAGAAACCTCCTGAATAGGAAGTGCTTCTCTTTTTTCATGATTTTCATATGTTTGTAAGATGGTCTTCGCTCTTGATATGACCTCTGTTGGAAGTTCAGCTAGCTCAGCCACTTGAATTCCAAAGCTTTTATCGGCTTGTCCATCGATTACTTTATGCAAGAATACTAAACTTCCATTTTCCTCAACTGCACTTACAAATACGTTTTTTAAAGAAGGAAGTGACTTTTCTAACACTGTCAGTTCATGATAATGAGTTGAGAAAAGTGTCTTTGCAGATATCTTTTCGTGTATAAATTCAATGATTGATTGAGCTAAAGCCATGCCATCATACGTAGATGTTCCACGACCTATTTCATCTAAAAGAATTAAGCTGTTTTCTGTTGCACTCGTTAAAGCAAAGTTCGTTTCAAGCATCTCGACCATAAACGTACTTTGTCCACCTACTAAATCATCTGCAGCCCCAATTCGGGTAAAGATCTGATCGAACATAGGCAGCTCTGCACTTTCAGCTGGAACGAAACAGCCGATCTGCATCATAACAGACGTTAAGGCAAGCTGACGCATATACGTACTTTTACCAGCCATGTTTGGCCCAGTAATCAAAAGCATACTTCGTTCATGATTTAGACAAATGTCGTTTGGAACATATTCTTGGGCATCCATGACTTTTTCGACAACAGGATGTCTTCCCCCGATTATGTTTACTTTTCCATCCTCTGAAATAGTTGGTCTTACGTATCGGTAATGTTCACTAATCACTGCAAAAGACTGGATAACATCAAGTTCTGATATGGCTGAAGCAAGTTCTTGCAGACCAGGAATGTACTTCTTCACGTGCTCTCTAACTTCTAAAAAGAGAGTATATTCGAGGCCCGAAATCTTCTCTTCAGCTTCTAGAATAATACGCTCTTTCTCTTTAAGTTCTGGTGTAACGTAGCGCTCAGCATTCGCCAATGTTTGTTTTCGCTCATATCGCTCAGGTACTTGCGATAAGTTAGATTTCGTTACCTCGATATAATAGCCGAAGATTTTATTAAAACCGATCTTTAACGACTTAATGCCAGAAGCTTCTTTCTCTTGCCGTTCGAGTGAAGCAATCCACGCCTTTCCGTTTGAGCTTGCGTCTTTATATTCATCTAGTTTTTCATGATAACCAGATTTTATTAAGCCGCCATCTTTAATGTTGATAGGCGCTTCATCATGAATCGCTGAGTCTAGGAAGTCAGCGAGTGCTTTATGATCATTCATCTTCGCGTGCAGCTCTGCCGCATAGATTCCTGGAATATCTTTAATTTTATCTTTTAATAAAGGAACACTTAGAAGAGATCGTTTTAATTGAACCAAATCTCTTGGACTCGCGTTTCCGTAAGAGATTTTGGCAATCAGACGCTCCATATCATAAACAGACTTTAATTGTACTTTTAATTCTTCCCGAATAAAGAACTCACCGATCAAGTTCTCAACAAGTTGAAGGCGCTTCTCAATCGTCTCTTTTACAAACAACGGTTCTTCAACCCACTGTTTTAACTTCCTTGCACCCATCGCGGTCATCGTTGCATCTAAAAGCCATAACAATGAACCCTTTTTTCCTTTTGCCCTGATCGATTCAGTCAGTTCTAAATTACGTTTAGAGAACGCATCCAGCTTCATTCTTTTATCGTTCTGCTGAAATTCAACCATTTTAATATGCTGAAAAGAACGTTTTTGTGTATGTGTTAAATAACAAAACAATCTTCCAGCTGCACGTATTAATGCTGGATGTGTAATTGTTTTTACAAGATGACAGAACTGGTCTTCAAGTTCGTTTTCTTCTTGAATAGAGATCGAGGCTTGTCCTGTTTGCGATACGATACTACTCCATGAATCTGATAATTCTTTGTTACCAACTATCTCCTTAATACCATGACTTAGCAATAATTGAATAAAAGAAAGGTCATTTCCTGAATAGGTATAGCCTTTCAACTCACCTGTAGACAAATCACATAAAATATAAGCATATGATTCTTTCTCTTTTTCGATCGAAACGAGATAGTTATTTTCTCTGTCTTGCAACAGATGGTCATCAATTACTGTTCCTGGTGTAATGATCTGAATCACTTCACGCTTAACAACCCCAACAGCTTGCTTCGGGTCTTCTACTTGTTCACATATCGCTACTTTATGACCATTCTCAACGAGAGTTTTTATATAACCTGCAGAAGAATGGTAAGGCACTCCGCACATTGGAATTCTGTCTTGAGATCCCCCATCTCTGCTTGTAAGTGTAATTTCAAGAATCTGTGAAGCAGCAATTGCATCATCAAAAAACATTTCATAAAAATCGCCTAGACGAAAAAATAAAAAGGCATCCTGATGAGCTGCCTTGATTGATAAATATTGTTGAATCATTGGAGTATATTGAGCCATAATTTCACCTTTTTCATAACATTTCAATGTCGCTATTATATCATAATTTATTCGTTCTATCGTTTTCTCTGCATGAAAAAAACGGGAAGCTCTCTCCCCGCTTGTTATTCTTCCAGGTCTCCAATTAAGAAGTTAGGATCTAGATCTTCAAAATTTTCATCCTCTACATCATATTCCCAATCCCTTTTGTGGTCATCGTCAAAACCATCCGGATTTACATACACACATACCTTTGTTTCTCCGATAATCTCACATACAAACTCTCTTTCTACTTGGACGATCACTTTATTTCCGTTTGGAGATATCGTAGCTTCTAACGTATTTGGCTCTTGAAGTGCTCGGCATGTAACTTCATATTGATTTCCCAACGCATTCTTATCCCTTACACTAAGATCTACTTTGTCTACAAAATGAATGGTTTCAGTTACTACTTCGGTACGTGTATTATCATTATACGAATACCAGACATTGATGTCATAACTGCCTTCTACGTCCACTGCTTCACCATTTCGCTTAGGTTTATAAGCATGATTAATAATCCAGCACCCTAATATGCTGCTCGGCCGATGGGTCGGTGCAATAGTATGTGTGGCCTGAGAAAACTTTCTGCCTTTTCCGCAAACCGCTTTCGTGATGATTTCTCTGTAAGTCAGCTCTTGCTCTACGCGCCTTGACATACATGAATCCCTCCTCTACCAATCTCCATACATTATATGCTGGGCAAATGCCTATAGTGCTTGATTGAACTAAAATCACAATTACTCTATGTATATGGGCATTTGTTGTCCAATGTTCTAAAAATATTATTTAACATGTACGGTACGTGAAATTATATTTATATTGATTGATGTTTAATAAGGAGCTGATTTCTAGTACAATTTGCTCGCGTTGCAAGCATGGTGCGCCTATATTAGCTTGCTTCACGGATATAGAGGACTGTAAACTCCATTTTTGTACCCCACAAAAGAAAACGTTACGTTTATTGAAATGCTACTACTTCTTTAAGACTCAGTAAGTAAAAAACAGTATTTTTGCTACAGAATTAGTATTAATCTTATACCAATTCTTTAAAAGATCATGTTTTAATCTATGAGGGTAGTTTTCTTTCATTATTGTAGTCGTCAATGTAAGGCTGAAAGCTAACAATTCGACGCTATTGAGCGAAAACAGCTTTGGTATGAGCGGAAATGGAAAGTTTGTGAGCGAAACGGAGCTTCGACTGAGCGAAACTGACCCCTGACTGAGCGAAACCCCATACGACTGAGCGAAAGTGTAATAAATAAAAGAACACGTACCGTAAAAATAATGGTGCATTAATTTTCTGTAATCGGTGCTTTAACTGAACAGAGCATAAGAAAACGACCAGACGAATCTGGTCGTTTTTGACTTTATTAACCTATCCATTTATATTGCTAATCCATCTGCTAAAACTATTACGATAAAAGTGAACCCGTTAGCTTTAGACACCCGTGTTATTATTAATGACAGCCGCAGCCACCAGGAGAACAGCCTTCTTGAGAGCCTGTTGTTCCTTTTAGAACGTCACCGCCAGTAGATTCAATGATCTCATCTGTTACTTTATTAGAGATCGTGTGGGAAACCATCTGTAAAATATCATTTACATCACTTTGCGATTGTTTGAACTCTTGCACAACTGGAATGCTATCCAGTTCAGCCATCAGTGCATCGATCTTTTCTTCAACTTCTCTAGATGCCTCATGCTTTTGATAATGCTGAAGATTAACAGCTTGTTTTTGAAGGTTCTTTATCTGGCCCATCAATCTTGCTACATTTGAATTCGTATTGATCTGAGCTTCTGCCTTTTTAAAGAAATCTACCTCATCAGTTGTTGCGATCATTTTTGCAAGTTCTTTTGCTTTTCCCAAAATTTCTTCTTTTGTATATGTGCTCATTAGCCTACCACCTCTGATTTTTCTTCTACCCAATCGCCGCCAAGGTTCCAAGTTTTAGCATCGGTAATCTGAACTTTGACGATTTCACCTATTAAGTGCTTTGGAGCTTTAAAGTTTACGACTTTGTTCGAACCTGTGTGTCCTGTTAAGACATCCGGATTCTTTTTACTTTCTCCCTCAACGAGCACTTCTACAACTTTACCAACATATGCTTTATTCTTTTCTAAAGAGATATCATTAAGTAAGGCGTTCAGTCTCTGCAAACGCTCTCTTTTCACTTCCATTGGAACATTATCTTGCATCTTTGCAGCTGGAGTGCCTTCACGAGGTGAATAAATAAACGTGTAAGCCGCATCATACTGCACTTCTTTAACAAGAGAGAGAGTCTCTTCAAATTGTTCTTCGGTCTCATTCGGGAAGCCAACAATAATATCCGTTGTTAGGGCTACATTCGGCATCGCAAGTTTGATCTTGTTTACAAGCTCTAAATAATGTTCACGAGTATACTTACGAGCCATTAATTTGAGTACATCACTGTTTCCATGTTGGACAGGCAGATGCACATGATCTACTATGTTCCCGCCCTTAGCAAGAACTTCAATCAGTCTGTCATCAAAATCACGAGGATGGCTTGTTGTAAAGCGAAGTCTTGGAATGTCGATCTTGCGGATCTCGTCCATCAAGTCTCCAAGTCCGTAGTCTAAATCCTCAAAATCCTTACCGTATGCGTTAACATTTTGTCCTAACAGCGTTACTTCCTTATATCCTTCTCTAGCAAGCTGTCTTACTTCTTCAATAATATCTTGTGGATGGCGGCTTCGTTCTTTTCCTCTTGTATAAGGAACGATACAGTACGTGCAGAACTTATCACAGCCATACATGATATTAACCCAGCCTTTAACGTTTCCTTTACGCTTTCTGGGAAGGTTCTCAACGATATCCCCTTCTTTGGACCAAACTTCAACTACCATCTCTTTTGAGAATAATGCGTTCTCAATAATTTGCGGAAGTCGATGTATATTGTGCGTACCAAAGATCATATCTACTTGAGGGTACGTTGATAAAATTCGATTTACAACGGATTCTTCTTGAGACATACATCCGCATACACCTAAAAGAAGATTCGGGTTATTTGCTTTTGTATGTTTTAAATGCCCAAGTTCACCGAACACTTTATTTTCAGCATTTTCACGAATCGCACAAGTGTTAAGAAGGATAATATCCGCTTCTTCTGTAGAATCAGTAGTCTCGTAGCCCATTTCATTTAGAATACCAGCCATAACTTCTGTATCGTGCTCATTCATCTGACAGCCATACGTACGAATGTAAAACTTTTTCCCTACTCCAATATCCTTCAAATTTTCCGGAATGGAAAAGTCTTTTAATATTTGTATCTGCTCTTTACCACGCTTTTTTGCGTCTTTTAATGATGGTGGAGCATAAGTAGTTTGAAAGTATTGTGAGTAGTCTCTATTTTTATTGTTCGTCGTTTCTTTAAGATTGTCTTTCGTTGTATCCAAGACACTTTCACTCCTTATTGCCTCTACTGCTTCCTATGAATCATCTAACTGTAACATTATATCAAATAATGGATTATAGTTAAACGTGAAATCTGTTTGTTGACATAATGATATTACGGTAAATAATTGATCGTCGTTTTCAATATGGCTGCTTTTAACACAGCTAACCCTTTTCTTGTTTATGTACGTTGCAAAATAAATTTATGAACCAGCTTAAAAAAGTTGACTTATAAAGCCAATTAGCACTTAATAAGTCAACTTTAACGTTCTATATAATTCCTAGCTCTTTTCCTGCTTTTTCAAACGCATCTAGCGCTGTTTGAAGCTCTTCTTTCGTATGCTGAGCCGTTACAATAGTACGCACACGTGCTTTTCCTTTGGCTACAGTTGGGAACGCGATTCCTTGAGCGAATACACCGTATTTTAACAAAGTATCAGAAAGTTTATGAGCTAGAGCATCATCACCAACGAGAACTGGTGTGATTGGCGTTTCACTTACACCTGTATTAAATCCAAGTTCTTTTAATCCAGCTTTGAAAAATTTCGTGTTCTCCCACAGTCTTTCCATATGCTCTGGTTCTTCCTCTAATACATCGATTGCTGCTGAACTTGCTGCAATAACTGCAGGTGGATGTGAGGTACTAAACAAGAACGGACGTCCCTTATGAATCAAGTAGTCTCTTAACGTTTGTGTACTTGCAATATAGCCACCAAGAACACCAATCGCCTTACTTAACGTTCCAACTTGAATATGAACGCGGCCGTTCAAGTTAAAATGGTCGATCGTGCCACGGCCGTTTGTTCCTAGCACACCACTTGCGTGTGCATCATCTACCATAACAAGAGCATCATATTTTTCTGCTAGCTCTACGATTCCAGGGAGTGGTGCAATATTTCCGTCCATTGAAAACACGCCATCTGTTACGACAATTCTTTTTCTATATTCTTGTGTTTCTTTTAATGCGGCTTCTAGATCTTCAAGGTCCACGTGCTTATAAATTCTACGCTTTGCTTTTGTTAAACGAATACCGTCGATGATAGATGCATGGTTCAGCTCATCAGAGATTACAACGTCTTGATCAGTTAGAATAGCAGAAAGGATGCCTTGGTTCGTAGAAAAACCAGATTGGAATACAAGGCAGGCTTCTGTATGCTTAAATTCAGCAAGCTTCTTTTCAAATTCTTCGTGCATGGACAGCGTTCCAGCGATCGTACGCACAGAACCCGTCCCAACACCAAACTTCTCTACAGCATCTAAAGCTGCTTCCTTCATCTTAGGATGGCTTGTAAGTCCCAAGTAGTTGTTAGATGAGAGCTGAATGACTTCTTTGCTGTTGATGACAACTTTAGAACCTTGCTCTGATTCTAAAGGTACTAATTTCCTAAACGTACCTTCATCTTTCATGTGGTCCAATTCTTCTTGTAAATATTCAAAACCTTTCATTCGTTTCAAGCTCCTTTCAAATTTAAGGAATAAGAACTACTTTTCCGCAATTCCCTTTTATCATTAAATCAAAGCCTTCCTCAAACTGCTCGAGTGGAAGCGTGTGTGTAATTATCGTTTCTGGATGCATGCTTCCTGACTGCAATAGACCTGAAACCTGCTGCCAAGTTTCATACATTTTTCTTCCCGTGATTCCTTGAACAGTCACACCTTTGAACACAACGTCATTCGTTAGGTCGATCTCAACTGGTTTTACAGGAAGACTTAAAATGGATACCCTGCCTCCGTTTGTGATCATTTTAAAACCTTGATCGATCGCAACAGGATGACCGCTCATTTCGCAAACAACATCCACACCATTGCCATCTGTTAAACCCATTACCCTTTCAACAGGGTCAATGGTTTTAGGATTAATTACTTCAGTCGCTCCAACTTTTTTCGCAAGATCTAAACGATATTCATTCAGATCAATAGCAATCACCTGGCTTGCTCCTGCAGCTTTAGCTACATTTACTGCCATAACACCAATTGGTCCGCAACCGATGACTGCAACTGTCTTACCAGCAACATCACCCGCTAAAACGGTATGCACCGCATTCCCCATCGGTTCTTGAATCGAACCATGTTCAAAAGGCATATTAGGATTATTTTTCCAGATGTTTTCTGCTGGCATCGCAACATACTCGGCAAAACAGCCGTGAGTATCCACTCCGATAATCTTTGTGTTTTTACAGATATGAAACTGACCCTTTAAGCATTGTGGACAAGAATGACAAACAATATGTGTTTCAGCTGAAACATGGTCTCCAACAGAAACATTTTTTACAGCATCCCCGATCTTCTCAACGATTCCTGAAAACTCATGACCGAATACATATGGAGGCTTAACACGACTTTGTGACCATTCATCCCATGTATAAATATGGACATCCGTTCCACAGATTGAAGTTGCTTTTACTTTGATCAAAACTTCATTCTCGTTAATTTCAGGAATATCTACTGTTTCCAATTTAGCTCCGTAACCCGCGTGATGCTTAACAATTGCTTTCATTTTTCCTTGCACAGAAAACACTCCTCACTAAACACAAAATATCAAATCCACCATAATTGTACATGGATTAAATACCGAGGTAAAGGGCACTGTCCACATGAGACGGACATAAGCAGGTACGGAAAAAAATTTGATTATTTTTTTTAAAAAGTAAAAAACTCTTCTCCAAAATGAGGAGAAGAGTTTGATATTACATAAATTCTGCCATTAATTCATTGAACTTTTCTTCCGGCATTTTTAGATCAGCTTTTGCAAGAGCATCTTTGCTGTATCCATGTGCAAGATCTTGGTAAGAAGGCTTTACCTTATCTTGGTAGATGATTCCTTTAACGAGACCTTTATTCTCCATAAGAGTCTGCATCGCCATCATACGGTTAGAAGAATCATAACCTTCAATCGTACTTAATGAAATCAGGTGTTCTTTAAACCAATCGTATGTGTTCACTTTGTTATATGTAACACAAGGTGAAAACACGTTAATCAAAGAGAATCCTTTATGATTGATACCCGCTTCAATAATGGACGTTAGCTCTTTAAGGTCTGTAGAAAAACTCTGTGCAACGAATGTAGCACCAGCTGTTAAGGCTAATTCCATAATCCCAATTGCAGATTCTACTGAACCTTCAGGTGTACTCTTCGTTTTAAAGCCAACATCAGAACGAGGAGATGTTTGACCTTTTGTTAAACCATAAATCTGATTATCCATAACGATATAAGTAATATCTATATTTCTTCGAATCGCATGCACGGTATGACCCATACCAATCGCAAAACCATCTCCATCTCCACCCGAAGCAATAACAGTCAAATCACGGTTGGCCATCTTAACACCTTGTGCGATTGGAAGTGAACGGCCATGAATACCATGGAATCCATAAGATTTGATATATCCGGAGATACGTCCTGAACATCCAATTCCTGAAACTACAGCAAGATCATCTGGTTCTAAACCTACATTGGCAGATGCTCTTTGAATAGCAGCTTGTACGGAAAAATCACCACAACCCGGGCACCAGTTCGGCTTGATGCTGTTACGAAAATCTTTAAATGTAGCCATATTAAACCAGCTCCTTGCATTTCATGACAACTTCTGATGGCAAGAAAGGATTCCCATCATATTTTAATAAGTTTTTAATTTTTTCATGCTGACCAACATTCATTTTAAGAATATTAGCAAGCTGACCTGTTGCATTATTTTCAACGACGATAACGTTCTTTGCACGATCGATCATCGATTTCATTTCATCAGCAGGGAACGGATGGATTAAACGAATGTGTGCATGATTAACCTTTAATCCTTCTGCCTCTAAACGAGGAATCGCCTCTTCAATAACCCCTCTTGTTGAGTTGAATCCGACTAATAGAATGTCAGCTTCCTCGTGTGGAGCTTGTTTAACAACAGGAACGTTGAAGCGTAAACTTTGAAGCTTGCGAAGACGTTTATCCATCTGTTTTTGACGGTTTGCTGCCACTTCAGAAGGCTTGCCTGTTTCATCGTGCTCAACACCTGTTACATGGTGGATGCCATTTTTCATACCCGGAATGACACGTGGAGAAATTCCATCTTCTGTCACTTCGTAGCGTTTGAAATAACCATCCTTATCTTCCGAAACAGGAAGTTCTTGTTTTGGATCCAGTTTACCGCGGCGAATTTCCACACGGCTGAAATCTAGTGGTTCTACTGATTGTTTTCCTAACGAAAGTTGAAGATCTGTTAATAAGATAACTGGAATTTGATATTCTTCTGCAATATTCAATGCTTCTACTGCATCATAAAAAGCTTCTTCCACCGTACTTGGTGCCATTACAACCTTTGGAATCTCTCCATGAGTACCATAGATCATCGCCATCAAGTCTGATTGTTCTTGTTTAGTAGGAAGGCCTGTTGAAGGTCCGCCACGCTGTGTATCAACGACAACAAGAGGAACCTCAGTCATACCTGAAAGTCCAAGAGCTTCCATCATTAAAGATAGACCAGGACCTGCTGAAGATGTAATCGTTCGTACACCGGCATAATTTGCTCCAATTGCCATTGTACAAGCTGCGATCTCATCTTCAGTTTGAATAACCGTTCCACCGAACTCAGGAAGTTTTTTAATCAAGTATTCCATGATCTCAGAGGCAGGAGTAATTGGATAGGCTGCCATAAAGCGCACACCGCCTGCGACAAAACCTAGTGCGATCGCATCGTTTCCAATCATAAACATTCTCTTTTTGCCATCTGCTTTATTTAATTGAAAACCATCAATCTGGCCACCAGATAATTCGTTAAAATGATCCGCGCCCTTTTGTATAGCCTCCATGTTCTTTTCTACTACTTTTGCACCTTTTCGTGAGAAGATCTCTTCAACGACTTCAAGGTAGCTTTCAACCGGCAAACCTAATACAGCACTTGTAGCACCAATCGCCACCATGTTTTTCATGAGAGATGTTCCAAGTTCACTCGCGATTTCTGTAAATGGAACCGCATACAATCTAACATTAAGGTCTTCTGGAACAGTAGGATTAAATTTAGAATCTCCAATCACTACTCCTCCGTCACGAAGTTCATGAACATTCACATCAATTGTTTCTTGATCAAATGCTATTAAAATATCAAGATCATCAGAAATCGAACGGGTTTCACTCGTGCTTACACGAATTTTATTGTTGGTATGACCGCCTTTAATTCTGGAAGAAAAGTGTCGATAGCTATACAGATAGTAGCCTAGGCGGTTGAGTGCCATTGCAAATATTTCACCTGTACTATCAATTCCTTCACCTTGCTGTCCGCCAACTTTCCAAGAAAGTTGATCAATCATGTACTCCACCCTTTCAGTAACCCAAACGTAATTTTTTTAACCAAAAACCCAATTTAATATGGTTTCATGCTGATTTTTACGTTTTTACACGTTTAAATTAATTATGTACTAAACGTCTACAATTCTAGACTTAACTTCATAAAAATGCAAGTATTCGGCTAGTATAATTCAAACTATTGCAAAAAAAGGTAAAAATTAAAAGTTTATATAGGACAACACGAAACTTCTTTATAAATTCGAGTAGAGTGGATTGATTTCCTTCTCTTCTCTGCTTCAAAAAATCATTTTAAATCCTTATATAAGCTAAAAACCTGTTTACTTATCTAGATAAGTAAACAGGTTTCACTTGTTATCGCGGTTCAACTATTAATTTAATGGCCGTTCTTTCTTCCCCATCAATTAAGATATCTGTAAATGCTGGTATACAAATGAGGTCGACTCCGCTCGGTGCTACAAAACCTCGTGCGATAGCTACTGCTTTAACAGCTTGGTTTAATGCACCTGCTCCGATTGCTTGGATTTCAGCGCCTCCACGTTCCCGGAGAACACCAGCAAGTGCACCAGCTACAGAGTTGGGGTTGGATTTTGCTGAAACTTTTAATATTTCCATTGTTTTGAACCTCCTTCAGGATAGATACCTGTTCTACTATATTCATTGATTAAGGCTTGTATTCCTGCCGAAACAAATTTCAATGAAATCTATATTTGTTAAAGCAGCGCCCTATGAATAAACCCCGGTATACTTGTACCCTTAACAAACGTCATTCAAACCATAAAGTGGTTATTTCAGAAAAAACAATGACTGGAGTCAGCACGTATTCGTGTCCACTATAAAAAGCGGTGGGAAATCCCACCGCTTTATCTGTTTACTTTGCGTATTCAACTGCTCTCGTTTCACGAATAACCGTAACTTTAATGTGACCTGGATAATCCAATTCACTCTCGATTTTTTTCGTGATATCACGTGCAAGTCTGTACGAGGCTACATCGTCAACCATGTCTGGTTTAACCATGATACGAATTTCACGCCCAGCTTGAATGGCAAATGATTTTTCAACACCATCAAATGATTCTGAAATTTCTTCTAGCTTTTCAAGTCTGCGAATATACGTTTCTAGAGTTTCACGACGAGCACCTGGTCTAGCGGCAGATAATGCATCTGCTGCTGCAACTAGAGTTGCGATAATTGAAGTTGCTTCAGTGTCTCCATGGTGAGACGCTATACTGTTGATTACTACCGGGTGTTCTTTGTACTTCGTAGCAAGTTCAACACCAATATCAACGTGGCTGCCTTCAACTTCATGGTCAATTGCTTTACCAATGTCATGAAGCAATCCTGCTCTTCTTGCAAGATGAACGTCTTCTCCTACTTCTGCTGCCATTAAACCAGCTAAATAGGCTACCTCTGTTGAGTGTTTTAACACGTTCTGACCGTAACTTGTACGATACTTTAGACGTCCAAGGATCTTAATTAAATCTGGATGAAGTCCGTGAACACCAACTTCAAAAGTAGTCTGTTCTCCCACTTCACGGATGTACTCATCCACTTCTCTGCGTGATTTTTCAACCATCTCTTCAATACGTGCAGGGTGAATTCTTCCATCCTGTACAAGCTTGTCCAATGCCATTCGCGCGATTTCACGGCGGATTGGATCGAAACCGGACAGAATGACGGCTTCCGGAGTATCATCAATAATCAAATCGATTCCAGTTAACGTTTCTAACGTCCTAATGTTTCGTCCTTCACGTCCAATAATTCTTCCCTTCATTTCATCGTTAGGAAGGTTTACAACAGAAACAGTTGTTTCTGCTACGTGATCGGCTGCGCAGCGTTGGATAGCTAGTGAAAGAATTTCTTTTGCTTTCTTGTCCGCTTCTTCTTTAGCACGGTTTTCCATTTCTTTTACCATCATCGCCAACTCATGTGTCATCTCGTTCTCAGTTTCAGTCATGATAATTTGGCGGGCTTCATCCCTGGTAATACTGGAAATGCGCTCAAGCTCTCGCTGCTGTTCTTTCAGCAATTCCTCCACTTTGCTTTCAATCTCTTCAATTTGTCGCTGTTTTTTGGTGAGAGAGTCCTCACGTCGTTCTAAAGATTCCTCTTTTTTGTCAAGAGTTTCACTTTTTCTGTCTAGGATCTCTTCTTTTTGAACCAATCGATGTTCTTGTTTTTGAAGCTCGTTTCGACGTTCGCGAATTTCGCGTTCAGCTTCGGTACGTAGCTTATGGATTTCATCTTTTGCTTCCAACAGCGCTTCTTTCTTGCTAGCGTCAGCATCGCGCTTTGCATCTTCAACAATTTGCGCAGCTGCTCGCTCTGCGCTTGAAATCTTCGCTTCAGCAATTGATTTCCTAACAAGATATCCGACAATAGCACCGACACCTAGTGAGACAAGCAAACTGGAGATGAATACTGCTAAACTTGGCATATTCCCACCTCCTCTTGCTTTCTGCTTTTCATACTGCATTTCTTGGCGTCAATCGTCTTACATGTGCTGTGCACCATTCATGTCGTACAAATTCTATACATATCTTTTAATTTCATAAGAAATCAAAATATATCTCCATTTTATAGGTGTGCCCAATGCTTGTCAAGAGAGTCAATCTTCTATAATAATAGGTTGACTTAAAAATAGCAAGGAGCATATTTTGTCTTTCATATCACTATTTTGGGAAGTAATTTGCTCATGCATCGCTGCTTTTGGTAGTGGTTGATTTTCAATTCAGATCGCTCGTTTCGAAAAATAGCTGTTTCTATATTCAAGACTCCTGTTGAAAGTAGTAGATTTCTGTTTCATGGCCCGCTTTCCGCGGTGCCGCAGTCTTCCACCTTGCACATTCAATCAACGGTCACGATAGAAAATGTAAAGTTGAAAGAATCTTTTAGAAACGAGAAAAAAGACCGGACACACAGCCCGGTCTTTAACTTCTATTTAGATCTATTCAGTTAGCTCAAACTCTTCTTCTAATGAAGGAGCTTCTTCAATTGTCGTTTTACCCTCTAACTGATAATAGTTTCGGATTTCAGTGACGATTGCGGATGCGATCTCTGGGTTTTCTTTTAAAAATTGCTTAGAGTTTTCACGCCCTTGACCAAGACGTTCACCTTCATAAGAATACCAAGCACCGCTCTTTTGAACGATATCGATATCTGAACCGATATCCAGAATCTCACCTTGATAAGAAATTCCTTCTCCATACATAATATCAACCTCAGCCGTTCTAAACGGAGGAGCCACTTTATTTTTAACGACTTTAATCTTTGTTTTGTTACCAACCACATCTTGACCTTGTTTTAACTGTTCAGCACGACGCACTTCTAGACGGACTGAGGAGTAAAACTTTAGTGCTCTTCCCCCAGGAGTTGTCTCAGGATTACCGAACATTACGCCGACTTTCTCACGGATTTGGTTAATAAAGATCGCGATCGTTTTGGATTTATTAATTGCACCAGAAAGTTTACGCAATGCTTGAGACATCAATCGAGCTTGAAGACCAACATGGGAGTCTCCCATTTCTCCTTCGATTTCCGCTTTTGGAACAAGGGCCGCAACTGAGTCGATGATTAAAATATCAACCGCACCGCTTCTTACCAATGCTTCGGCAATTTCCAACGCTTGCTCTCCTGTATCTGGCTGAGACAATAATAGCTCATCAATGTTTACACCTAACTTTTGTGCATATACGGGATCAAGTGCATGCTCAGCATCAATAAATGCAGCTTGTCCGCCATTTCGCTGAACTTCTGCAATCGCATGAAGTGCAACTGTAGTTTTACCTGAAGATTCAGGACCGTAAACTTCAATGATTCTTCCACGAGGATAACCACCGATTCCAAGCGCAATATCAAGTGCTACCGATCCACTGGAAACTGTAGAGATCCGCTGTTCTGTTTGCTCACCCAACTTCATAATGGAACCTTTACCGAACTGCTTTTCAATTTGGCGTAAAGCCATATCTAGAGCTGCTTTTCTATCGCTCATTCAATTCACTCCTCTAATAAATTTATCATGTATTTTTAATTCATTATTTCTGTTATTTGCTACTTCTCTATCATATCTCTTTTTTGTTATTTTGCCAATCATTTTACGAACATTTATTCGATTTTTTTATTGTCCTTCTTTGACCAATTGATTAAGAAAGCGAAATCCATGCTTTACTGCTCTTTCTCGGATTCCATTTCTGGATCCGGCTAGTTTTAAAGAAAAAGAGTGCGTTTGATTTTTATCTGCTATCGCAATGAAAACGGTACCTGCGGATTTCCCTTCTTGTTCATCAGGTCCTGCGACCCCTGTAAAACTTATTCCGTAATCCGCCTTTGTTTGATTTTTGATTTCAACAGCCATCCACTCAGCGCATTCCGCACTAACCACACCATGTGTATCGACAATGGTATCTGGAACTTTTAGCATAGATTGCTTAAGTTCTGTCGAATAAACAACAACTCCTCCGCTATAAACAGATGACGCACCAGGAAAATCGGTGATAACTTTACTGAACAATCCCCCTGTTAAACTTTCCGCTGAAGCAACCGTCAAATTCTTTTTATGAAGAAGATTCATCGTTTGTCTTTCTAGAGTTTCATCGTCATAACCATAAAAATAGGAACCAGCCCGCTTTAGAATCTCTTGTTCTGTATCATCTAAAAGTTTCATTGCTGCTGATTCATCAGAATGAGAAGCAGTCAAACGAATGGTTACTTCATGTTCCGATGCAAGAGGTGCGATGGTAGGGTTACTCTGTTTCTCAATTAAATCTTGCAGTTTTGTTTCTAAAACAGATTCTCCGATTCCAAAAAAACGTAATACTCGGGAATGCAGCTTCGAATGAACATCTAATCTAGAATGTAGATATGGAATAGCATACTTGTTAAACATCGGCTTCATTTCACTCGGAGGTCCTGGCAATAGAATACATGTAATACCTTCATGTATAAATGCCATACCTGGGGCCATTCCGTTGTCATTTGGAAGTATAGTAGAGTCTTTGATGATTAAAGCTTGCTTTTTATTGTTCGGTGTCATCTCTCTGTTTGTTTGCAAAAAATAGTTGGTTATGTAGCTTAAAGAGACCTCATCATGAACCAACTCTTTTTGAAAGACTTTCGAGATCGTTTCCTTTGTTAGATCATCTTTCGTAGGACCGAGACCACCTGTAAAAATGAGCAGATCTGAACGGGATTTTGCTGTTTGTATAACAGATGTGAGACGATTCTGATTGTCCCCCGCCACCGTATGGTAAAAAACGTTCACGCCAATATCAGCAAGTCCTTTAGAAATAAATTGGGCGTTCGTATTGACAATCTGGCCTAATAAAAGCTCGCTTCCAACTGCAATAATTTCTGCGTTCATCTCATACACTCTCCCTAATTGTAATCTGTAATTTTGAGTGCTCCAAACGATAACATCTGTAAAAACGGTGCATGTTGTTCTGCTTTTTAACCATTTCGTTTAAGAGCGATTAAAAAAACAGGAGTATTCTGCTCCTGTTTTTTGTCATTACTTAGATTTTAATAAAATGTGTTTGCTGTTTACAAAATACTCCCAGCCAGAATAGAGCGTAATTAAAGTTGCTGCCCATAAACTGATTGTGGCAAACGGGAACCCGATCCAGGCGAACGGTAAATTATGAAGCAATAGAGCGGAAATTGCAATAATTTGTATCCACATCTTCAATTTACCCATCTGTCCTGCTGCGATTACTTCGCCTTCTGCTGAAGCGACTGCACGTATTCCAGTTACGGCAAATTCACGGCTCAGAATGACGATGACCATCCAAGCAGGAGCAGCCCCAAGTTCAACTAAACCAACGAGAGCAGCAGATACAAGAAGTTTATCTGCAAGTGGATCTAAAAACTTCCCTAAGTTTGTTACTAAATTGTATTTACGTGCATAATAACCATCTACCCAATCTGTACTGGATGCAAATATAAAGATCAAAGCGGCTACAAAATGAGTAACAGGTAATTTTTGTCCAGCTAACTCCCACGTACCCCAATCAAATCCGCCTAAAAGCACGATCATAAAAAGCGGAATTAAAAAAATTCTAGAAATAGTAATCTTGTTTGGTAAATTCACTGCAATTCCTCCAAAATACGGTCAAAATCAATATCTGCAACCTTACTGAGCCTTTTTGATCACAATCTTTTGGTGAACAAGTTCAGAAGGCGGTACAGGATAAGTAAAAGGTTCTCCGTTTATCTTAATCGATGTAACATGAGATGCGCCAATATTTAGTGTTGCCTCTTTTGCTGTTGATAGATCAAATGTTTCTGTCTGATCCTTTTTTAGCTGATTATTGAAGTAGCTTTTCTTCGTTTCATCTTGAATCCCTACATAACTTGGACCTGATGCAGTTAGTTCGACGATCAATTGATCTGTATCAGTTAACTCATAAGTTGTTACTTTACCAATCGTTTCTAGTTTCGTTAACGTTTGTTTTTGTGGCTCTTCTTTTTGAGCTGGTTCTTCTTTTTCATCATTTTTAACATCTTCTTCTTTAGGTTCTTCCTTTTTCTTAGGCTTGTCCTCATCTTCATCCACTAAAACACCTGGAGCTTCATTTCCTCTCTTTGCCTGATCATTCCCATCAGGAAGAAGAAACTTCCATACAATAAATAAGACAAAAACGATTAATATACCCGCTAAAACGATCGGAATCAGTTTCTTTAATAAAGTACTGTCTTCTGCAACACCTGTTCGATCTCTTTTTGATCGTGGTTCAAACTCCGTAGCTGGTTCTTTTGCAGACTTTGGTATTTCATGAGAATAATCATCAAAGACTGTCTCATAATGGAGCCCTACAGCTTCACAATAGTTTTTGATGAAGGCTCTTGCATAAAATGCCCCTGGAAGCACATCATATTTTCCTTCTTCAATCGCCACTAAATAACGTTTCTGTATTTTAGTTGCTGTTTGAAGCTCTTCAAGGGACATTCCTTTTTCTTCACGTTTTTCTTTTAATAACTTACCGAGTTCTGTCAACCTTCCCACCCACTTACGTCATTCTAAATTTCCGAATCCTGTTTGATCTTGTTTCAAAGCTTCATATGTAATTTCTTCATCACGGTGACTTTTCAACTCGATGATATAGTCGAAATCATCAAGCGTATATTCTGTTTGCTGAACAAAAAGATCAGGATGTTCCACAACTTTCGCTGCAGGAAGTCTCATGATCTCCCGTATGAGCTGCCAATGCTTATCGTTCATGTTGCGTGCCGAAACTGCACCATCAATTATAAAAACATGATCAGAGTCGTATTCATCGTCTGCGAGCATATTTCTAACCGTCTGACGCAATAATGTCGATGAAATAAATACCCACCGCTTATTCGCACAGACACTTGATGCAACGATACTTTCTGTCTTTCCAACACGAGGCATGCCTCTAACACCGATTAATTTATGTCCTTCAACTTTATATAATTCCGCTAAAAAGTCAACCAATATACCAAGCTCATCTCGAATAAAACGAAACGTTTTTTTGTCATCTGCATCGCGTTCGATGTACCTGCCATGTCTTACAGCAAGCCTGTCACGAAGCTTTGGTTTTCGAAACTTGGTTACCGTAATGTTATCCATTGAATCTAAAATCGATTTCAGACGGTTAATCTTTTCTTCATTATCGATAATCAGAAGCATTCCACGGCGCTCGTTATCCACACCATTAATCGTAATGATATTAATTCCAAGCATACCCAATAAGGATGATATATCCCCTAGGAGACCCGGCCGGTTTTTATGTATCTCATACTCTAAATACCATTCTTGCTCTCCCATATTCCATCCCCTATTCTTTCAAAATGAAACAAAAATCTACATTTATTCTTGTTACTAATAATAAATGATTTCAATTTATTATGAAAGCAAAATAAAAGGATGTTAAGAAAAAATTCTTAACATCCTTCACCATTAGTGGCTTCCGTTGTTTTGAACTAACTTTACCATCATGTTAGCAATGGCGTGTCTTTCATTTTCATCGGCCACATTCCAAAGATCGGCAAGAACTTTTTCTTCCTCGTTTTTTGGTTCAACGTGGTTCGCTAAGTAGCCACCGATCTCAGTTGCTAAGTTTGAGATCGTATCATGGTTCATACCTTCGTGCTCCGCGTGATTTAAGCGTTCTGCCAAGAAATCTTTCCATTGACCAAAGTTGTCTAATACAGACATGCTGTCTCCTCCTTCAAGGTTGATACAGCATTAATATCTCTTAGTTTTAACCTTTTTATACATGTTTTTTTACGTATACCATGATCCATTTATAGAGAGGATGTGACCAGATATGTAATCAGATTTCGCACTTATTAAAAATTCAACGGCATGTGCGACTTCATCAGGTTCACCAAAACGTCCGGCTGGAATATCTTCTGCAAGTTCGCGCTTTTCTTCTTCTGAGAACTGATTCAGCATCGGAGTTGATATGACTCCAGGTGAAATACCATTCACTTGGATCTGACTAGGTGCCAATTCTTTTGAAAGTGCTTTTACGAAAGCGTTCAATCCGCCTTTTGCAGCAGAATAGACTGTCTCGCAGGCAGCACCCACTTCACCCCAAACGGAAGAGATCATAATGATCTTGCCTGATTTTTTTTGAATCATGGACGGAATAAGCGACTTCGAAAGGGATATCGCACTTAAAAGATGCAGTTGGACCGTTTCTCTAATGGACTGTTCAGTAAAGTCTGTAAGCAGCCCGTAATGTGACGCACCGCAATTATAGACGAATATATCGATAGGTTCTTGAATGTTGGACAATAAGTGTTGCGGACCTTCTGACTGAGACAGGTCGGCAGAGAGAATGGATACTGAACTATTGTATTTTTTTATTAGCTCGTTTTGCAGCTTAATGGCAGCCGCCTCATTTGAATGGTAGTGTAAAAACAGCTGAAATCCTTGAGAAGCTAACATATGACTGATTTTAATTCCAATAGCCCCTGTAGCTCCAGTAACAAGTACTTTTTTCAATGGTAATCCCTCATTGCTTTAAAAAAACATCCTAAACTTTAGGATGTTTTTTTAAATCATTATGACTTCTTTTTTCGAACTTGGCAAACCGTCAATGCTTCTTTTTTAAAATGATTCTGGAGAACTTCCTCAACATCACTGACTTTCAGTGACTCAAATACAGGGATTACATCAAATAAATCCATCTCATTAAAGGCATAACGAGTGAATTGATTCGCGATGAATTCAGGAGAATTTAATGATCTTAAAAAAGCACCGATCTTCTTTTTACGAGCACGTTCAAAGGATTCTTCTGCAATTGGCTGGTCTTTAAAAGACTCTACCATACCAGAAATTCTTTCGACGAATTCATCTGGTGATTGTGTATCCCCGCCAAGCATACTGAAACCAAATCCGTTTTCTTCTGTGTAATCGAAAGAGAACGTCTGATCGATCAAACCTTCCTCATACAACGTTTCATAATTAGGTGAACTTTTTCCGAACATCATTTCTAAAAGTAAGTTTACACAGAGCTCATGACGCATAAGCTCTTTACCCTTTCGGTTCGGTGCCGCTTCCTTATACCCCATATAGCACTTTGGAGTTTGAACAGTCATTTCAATTATTTTTTTCTCTTTAGCAACAGTTGCGGGTTCTTCATCAAAGAATCTCTCGATCGGTGCTTTTTCCTTGAATGATTTTTGTGATTGGTTTTCTTTTACAAAGTTTAGAATATCTTCAGCATTAACAGGACCAACAATAAATAAGATCATGTTGCTCGGATGATAGAATGTCTCGTAGCATTCATAAAGGTCATCCTTTGTAATCTTAGCGATTGATTTTTCTGTGCCTGCGATATCAATCTTAACAGGATGATGATGGTACATATTTTCAATCAGTCCAAAGTAAACACGCCAGTCAGGGTTATCGTCATACATTCTGATTTCTTGACCGATGATTCCTTTTTCCTTCTCAACCGTTTTTTCTGTAAAATAAGGCTCTTGAACAAAATCAATCAGCGTTGTTAAGTTCTTCTTCACATCACCTGTAGTTGAAAAAAGGTAGGCTGTTCTGTTAAAGGTCGTAAAAGCATTTGCAGATGCACCTTGCTTGCTGAAGTCCTGGAACACATCTCCATGTTCTTTTTCAAAAAGTTTGTGTTCAAGAAAATGGGCAATCCCATCTGGTACTTTTACATCTTCATTCTTACCGAGCGGTTTAAAATGATTATCTACTGAACCATAATGTGTCGTGAAGGTTGCATACGTTTTGTTGAATCCCTTTTTCTCTAACACATATACCTTTAAGCCATTCTGAAGTTCTTCAAAATGAAGGGTTTCATCTAATTGGTCAAACGTTTTCATTCCCATTTGTCGCTGCTCCTTTCAAAAAGAAAATGGTATCAAGTTTTACTTTTTCTGCTACTTTCACAACGTCCTCTTTTGTAACGCTATTAATCCCTTCCATCCAGTCCTCAATTGACCGGTTCGTTCCTGCAACAACGTTATGGTACAGAACTTCAGATAAGCCAATCGGATGATCGATGGTTTCTAGCACCTGGTTGTTGATCATCGCTTTTGTCTGATCAAATTCAGCATCTGTAATGTTACCGTTCTTGATCTCTTCATGCTGTTCTTTAATGATCTTAACAGCCTTCTCATAGTTACCTGTTTCAATTCCGCTCATTACAAATACAGCCCCTTTATGACTCTCAAACCGGGAAGCTGCATAGTAGGCTAGACTTTCTTTTTCACGTACGTTCATAAATAGCTTAGAGTGTGAAAATCCTCCAAAAATACCGTTAAACACTTGAAGAGCAAAATAATCGGGATCGCCATAAGTAGTATATGTTCTGTAACCCATATGCAGTTTGCCTTGCTGCACATCTTGTTCCTCGAAAATTTCCTTTATATCTGAAATTCTTTTTTCGTCTTTTGCTGTGGAAGCTTGCTCTTCTTTTTCATGGTGGTCTTTAGAAAAGTGGAAATGTTTTTTTACTTTTTCAAGCATTTCGTCTGTTGAAATGTCACCGATTACATAAAGATCAACCTTATCGTTTCTAACCACTTCTTGATAATAATCATATAAGTCTTTTGAAGTGATTCCATCAACCTCATCTTCATTACCATAAACGTTTAAACGATAGGGTTCAGATTCATACATCTCTTCTAAAAGTCGTTTATTCGCATATCTCATCTTGTCATCATAGATTGATTCGATCTGCTGTTTAAGGCTTCGTTTTTCTTTTTTTACGATTCCTTCTTTAAATACACCGTTTTCCACTGCAGGTGCTAACAATACTTGAGATAATAGATGGAACGCTTTATCCAATACGGGTTCGGAATTGGATAAAAATTTCTCGTTGGCCACTTCCATTCGAATGCTGATCACTTGATTTTCACCTTTTTTCGAAAGATCAGCATTTAGAGTGGCTCCATAAAGGTCGTCAAGAGCACTTCTGAGATCTTTTGACGATGGAAAATCTTTTGTTCCGCTTTGCAATACGTAAGCTAACAATGCTCTCTTTGTTACGTTCTTCTCATTGATAGCTTCTTTTATTTGAAGAATAAACGATGTCGTCTTATACTTTTTTGTTTCAATCGTATGTACAGTCATACCATGAAGATCTGTTTTTTTATGGTTAACGATTCCCATTGTATAAGTACCCCTTTCATTATAGCCTATATCCTAGTTTACCCATTTTCGTTACGCGGCATGACATTCCTTCCCGTAAAAGAAAAAAAGTCCGCCTTTAGGCGAACTTTTTTATTTACCTTTTTCCTTTTTCATAAGGAGTTCCTAATGCTTTCGGTGCGTCTGCACGTCCAACAAGTCCAGCTAAAGCTAAGATCGTTAGAACGTATGGAGCGATAAGCAAGAATACTTTTGGAATGTCTTGCAGACCTGGAATTTGTGCTCCAGAGATACTGATCGCTTGTGCAAGACCGAAGAATAATGCTGCACCTAGAGCACCAAGTGGATGCCATTTACCAAAAATCATAGCAGCAAGAGCCATGAAACCTTGACCCGTAATCGTTGAGTGCGTGAAGTTTCCTGAAATAGACGCCACATAAACAGCGCCACCTAGACCAGCGAGAGCTCCACTTAATAAAACCCCAATATAGCGCATCTTTTTAACGTTGATCCCCATCGTATCCGCGGCCATCGGATGTTCACCTACAGAGCGTAGACGTAGACCAAATGGTGTTTTGTATAGAACATACCAAACGATTAAAGCTACAAATACTGCTAGATAAGAGGTCAGATACGCATTTGTGAAAAATAGTTTTCCGATGACTGGAATATCAGACAAGTAAGGAATATTACTTTTTGAAATACGTTCTGAAATAACAGGTGTTTGTCCTGCATTAAAGATTTTCTTTGTTAAGAAGATCGCGAGTCCTGCAGCCAAAAAGTTAATCGCTACACCACTAACGACTTGGTCTGCTTTTAAGGAGATACTTGCAACTGCATGAATCGATGCAAATAGTGCTCCTACGATCATTGCTACAACAAAACTGACCCATGGTGCTGCACCATTTAATCCGAACTGTTCTCCATAATAGATCGTTACGGCTCCTGTAAAAGCACCAAAAAGCATAAGACCTTCTAATCCGATATTTACAACTCCTGAACGTTCACTAAAAACGCCGCCAAGAGCGGTAAAGATTAAAGGAGCAGCTGACACGATTGCAGCAGGTATGATTAGTGCTAGAATATCCATAAAACTCATCAGATCTTACCTCCTCTGTTCACACGGTTCATCAACCAATGAACAAGATAGCTGCATGCTACAAAGAAGATGATCAAAGCTATTACAACGCCAATAAGCTCAGTTGGAACCCCTGCTATAGATTGCATATTCAGTGCACCGATCTTTAAGCCACCGAACAGTGCAGCTCCTAAAATGACACCGATTGCACTATTAGCACCTAAAAGGGCAACCGCGATTCCATCGAATCCAACTCCTGTAAATCCTGCATTGATCGTCATGTATTGGTACGTACCTAGACCTTCCATACTTCCTGCAATCCCTGCAAATGCACCTGAGATCGCCATGGAAAGTACAATGTTTTTTGAAACGTTGATACCAGCGTACTGAGAGGCATGCTGGTTAAACCCTACTGCACGAAGCTCATAACCTAAAGTTGTTCTCCATAATAGGAACCACATAATAACAGCTGCAATTAAAGCTACAATGATTCCAAAATGAAGTGTCGAATATTCAGTAATGCTTTGTAAGAATGGTGAAGCCAAAGATGCAGATTCTTTTATGTTCTCCGTTCGCTCACCTGGAGCCAGCATATAATTACGAATGATTTCATTCGTCGTATAAAGTGCGATATAGTTCATCATGATCGTAGTGATAACTTCATGAACCTTGAATCGCGCTTTCAATATACCTGGAACTGAACCCCATAATGCACCTGCTACCCCTGCAGCCAAAACAGCAAGCGGGATATGAATGATCGCAGGAGCATCAACAAAGATTCCTACATACACAGCAGCCAGCCAGCCGACTAAAAGCTGTCCTTCGACACCAATATTAAATAGGCCCGTTCTAAAAGCAAAAGCTACAGCGAGTCCTGACAAGATAAGAGGTGACATTTGTCTGATCGTCTCACCAAAATAATACGACCCGCCAAAAATACCTTGAAAAAGAGCTACATAAGCTTCAACTGGTTGATATCCACTGATCAGCATAATAATGCCACCGATAAGAAGACCTAAAAATACCGAGATAAGAGGCACTAAAAATTTCATTTTGTTAGATTTATTCGGCATGAACGGTACCTCTCTTTCCTCCTGCCATCAGTAACCCAAGTTCTTGTTCCGTTGTTTCTTTTGGGTTTACGATCGCAACAATCTTTCCTTCATACATCACGGCGATGCGGTCACTCACATTGATAATCTCATCCAATTCAAATGAAACAAGCAATACCGCCTTGCCATTATCTCGTTGTTCAATCAGTTTGGAATGGATGAACTCGATCGCTCCAACATCAAGACCGCGAGTGGGCTGAGCGGCGATCAAGAAGTCCGGATCGCGGTCTACTTCTCTCGCGATAATCGCCTTTTGCTGATTTCCACCTGATAGTGCACGAGCTGGCGTGTATGCATCAGGGGTACGAACATCATATTCTTCAATCAATTTTTTCGCTTTATCAAAGATTGGTTTGAAGTTCAATATGCCTGACTTGGAATAAGGCTTTTGGTAGTATGTTTGAAGAACCATGTTTTCACCAACAGAAAAATCCAGAACAAGTCCGTGTTTGTGACGGTCTTGCGGAATGTGGCTCAGTCCGCTCTCAGTAACACTTCTTGGAGATTTATTCGTAATCTCTTTATCTCGCAGGTGGATAGAGCCTTCGTGAATTTTATGAAGTCCTGTAATCGCTTCTAAAAGTTCAGATTGTCCATTTCCATCTACTCCTGCGATCCCTACGATCTCGCCTGCATGTACAGTTAAGTTTAGCCCGTTTACAGCCGGTACTTTTCTGCTGTCATGAACGACAAGATCTTTGATCGTCAGTACTGCTTCTTTCGGCGTTGCTTCTATTTTTTCAACTTTAAAGTTTACCTCACGACCAACCATCATTGCTGCCAGAGAATCTGGGTTAGAATCGCTAACGTTTACCGTCCCAACGCCTCTTCCCCTTCTGATTACGGTACAGCGGTCACAAACTTCCATAATTTCTTTCAGTTTGTGTGTGATAAGAATAATCGATTTACCTTCGCTAACAAGCTTTTTCATAATCTGAATGAGTTCTACAATTTCTTGAGGAGTCAATACAGCTGTTGGCTCATCAAAAATAAGAATATCTGCCCCTCTATAAAGCGTTTTCAAAATTTCAACACGCTGCTGCATTCCTACAGAGATATTCTCAATTTTTGCAAATGGATCAACAGAGAGTCCGTATTGATCAGAAAGAGCCTTCACTTCTTTAGCAGCTGTCTGTAAATCTACTTTTCCGCCTTTAGTAGGTTCTTTTCCTAAAATAATATTTTCAGTAACAGTGAATTTATCAACCAGCATAAAGTGCTGATGAACCATCCCAATACCAAGCGAGTTGGCAATATTCGGATCATTGTTCACCACTTTATTTCCTTTTACATAGATTTCACCTTGTTCTGGCTCATATAGGCCGAACAAAACGTTCATCAATGTTGACTTACCTGCTCCATTTTCCCCAAGAAGGGCATGAATCTCCCCTTTTTTTACTTGAAGGGTAATGTTATCGTTTGCAACGATTCCAGGAAATTCTTTCCGAATATTACGCATATCAATTACATATTCCATCTTTTGCTCTCCCCCCTTATGTACATAAGGAAGGACTTGGCTTCTGCCAAGTCCTGGCCAAATATTAAACTAGTGACATAGAATTACTTCAAGTTCTTTTTGAACTCTTCAAACTCTGCGTCTGTTTTAGGAACTTTCACTTCGCCGCCGATAATCTTTTTCTTGTAATCTTCAACAGATTTAAGTGCATCTTTATCAACGTTGTCTTGAGTTGGAGCAATACCTACACCATCTTCTTTAAGCCCGAATTCTACGATCTTTCCACCTGGGAACTTACCGTTCATCGCTTGCTCAGAAACTTCATAAACCGCTTGGTCAACACGTTTTACCATGGAAGTAAGTGTTACGTTCTCTGGCATACCTTCTTCATGCTGGTCACGGTCAACACCAATTACCCATACATCTTCACCGTTTTTCTTACGGTTTTTCGCTTCAGTGAACACACCCATACCTGTTCCGCCAGCTGCGTGATAGATTACGTCAGCACCTTGCTGATAGAATGTATTAGCGATCTGTTGTCCTTTTTCTGCTTTATTGAAGTCTTCAGCATATTGAACAAGAACCTCTGCATCTGGATTAGCTGTTAGAACTCCAGCTTTAAATCCATTTTCGAACTTTTTGATCAGTTCACTGTTAACACCGCCAACGAAGCCTACTTTGTTCGTTTTTGATTGCATTCCAGCTACCAATCCTACTAAGAAAGAACCTTCATGCTCTGAAAACGTAATATTTGCTACGTTGTCACCTTTAACAACCATATCAACGATTGCAAGTTTTGCATCCGGCTGTTGTTTAGCAACCGTTTCCACATCTGCTCCCATTAAGAAACCGATACCGAAAACAACATCGTATTTTTGACGAATTAAAGAGTTCAAGTTCGGCTTGTAATCACTTTGCGCAGTGGATTGTAAGTATTTAAAACCTTTATCTTTTTCTAAGTTGTTTTCTTTACCAAACTTTTGAAGACCTTCCCAAGCTGACTGGTTGAAAGACTTATCGTCTACGCCGCCTGTATCTGTAACCATTGCTACTTTAAAGTCTTTTTTGTCTCCACCTGAAGTTTTACCTTCATCAGAAGTTCCACATCCGGCAAGAAGTGTACCGGCAGTTAACATTGCAGTAACCATCAATCCTAATTTCTTTTTCAAGTCATTTTCCCCCTGTAAATGTTTTCATATTTAATGACTAAAACCAATGCTGCAAAAAAGTACCGATCACCCCCTAAAAAAGAGTTTAATTATAAGCGCTTTCTTAATACAGAGAATAAAAATTTATCAGATCTAAAATAGTTGCAAGAATAGAGTACTGGTTCATCAAATTGATCATAATGCATCTGTCTTAAAATTAATAACGGGACTTGCGCATCACTTTCAAGAATTTCTGAGATGCGATCATGATAACCAATTGGTTCAATATTTGTTACCGCATACATTACGCGTCTACCCGTTTCCTTTTCTAACATTTCTAAAAAAGACTCATAATCGTGCAATCCTTTTGATGGAAACAGATGTGCAGGCATATGATCCTTACAGAAAACGACTGGTTCCCCGTCTGCAGTACGAACACGTTCCATCATCATCAGTCCATCTGGCAAAGTATCATTGAACTTACTTAGAAGTTCATCAGTTACATCAGTCTGTTGTGAAGATAGGAAAATTGTCCCTGCTTTCTTTCCCCCTCTTTCAATCATATCGGTAACACTGTAGAGTTCTTCAATGCCGGATGAGAATAATGCACGTGTTCTGACAAATGTACCTACACCGTGTTTTCTGATGAGTACGTTTTCATCTTCTAAAATACGAAGAGCCTCACGCAAAGTAGCCCTTGAGATACCAAGCTGTTTAGAAAGTTCAAACTCTGATGGAAGTTTTTCGCCCTCTTTATAAATACCTTCTTCAATATCTTTTTTTAACTTTTCAATCACTTTAATATATAACAAGCGATGGTCAGCTTTTATGGACATTACATAAACCACCTTAACTAGTTGTTCGACGTATGACAAATTATTAGTAGAATCGACATTACTATACCATTTTTAGTTCTATAAATAAATACTAATTTTACAAATTTTTAATAGGTATTCTTTGGATTTTACATTACTTGAAAAAAATGACATAAACAAAGGAAAACGAGCTCTTTAGAGCCCGCTTCCCTATGAACTGGATGCCTCTTTTTCGTCCGGCATCGCCGATATCAGTACTTCACGAGGTTTTGACCCTTCATAAGGACCAACGATTCCTTTGGATTCCATCGTATCAATCAGCCTTGCTGCTCTTGAATAGCCGATTCGGAATCTTCTTTGCAGCATTGAGACCGAAGCGGTTTGCATATCAACGACAAGGCGAACCGCATCTGCAAATAATTCATCTTCAGATTCCATAACAGCCGGTTCAGCTTCCTCCGTTGGAATCATTTCCGTCTGATACTGAGCTCTTTGCTGAGTAACACAATGTTCAACAATCGCTTCCACTTCCTCATCTGATAAGAACGCCCCCTGAACACGAACTGGTTTTGAAGCTCCTGATGGGAAGAACAGCATATCCCCTCTGCCTAACAGCTTCTCAGCACCACCCATATCAAGGATTGTCCTAGAATCTGTTTGAGAAGACACACTAAAGGCGATTCTGGATGGAATGTTTGCTTTGATAACCCCAGTTATAACATCTACTGATGGACGCTGAGTAGCAATTATTAAATGGATGCCAGCTGCACGTGCCATCTGAGCCAAGCGCGTTATCGCATCTTCAACATCCCCTGAAGCTACCATCATCAAATCAGCAAGTTCATCTACGATTACGACTATATAAGGTAGAAATGGCTGTTTTGCATCACCTTTAGCGTTTTGTTTACGAATGGATTCATTATAGCCTTCTATGTTTCGCGTTCCGCTATGTGAGAACAGTTCATATCTTCGTTCCATTTCTGAAACCACTCTTTTTAAAGCCTGAGCTGCCTTTTTTGGTTCTGTTACAACAGGTGCTAAAAGATGTGGTATTCCATTATACATATTTAACTCTACCATTTTAGGATCAATCATCATCATTTTTACTTCATGCGGTTTTGCTCTCATCAAGATACTCGTAATGATTCCGTTAACACATACACTCTTTCCGCTACCGGTTGCTCCTGCAACAAGCAGATGCGGCATTCTTGCTAGGTCTGCAATAATGGGTTCACCTGAAATATCTCTTCCAAGGCCAATTGCAAGTGGTGACTGCTGACCTGAAAATTGAGGAGCTTCTAGTACTTCTCTAAGCGTTACCATAGAAATTTCCTGGTTTGGAACCTCTATTCCTACGGCGGATTTTCCAGGAATCGGTGCTTCGATTCGAATGTCTTTTGCTGCTAATGCCAATGCAAGATCATCTGATAAGTTCACAATCTTGCTTACCTTCACACCCACATCTGGGTACACTTCATACTTTGTAACTGCTGGCCCTAAGTGAACTTTAAGAACCTTTGCTTTTACCCCAAAGCTCTCAAATGTTTTTTCCAGCTTTTTCGCGTTGCTCTTACTCGCAGCATATTGTTTGTCTTTGTGCTGGCCGCTGTTTTGAGGTGTTCTTAAATGTTTCATCGTAGGAAGCTGATAGTGTTCATTCTGAATGACTTCATCACCGAAATTTGCTGGAAGTGGCGATGATACTGCTTCGTCTTGAACATGTGTATTGTCTTCGGTACTTTTTGTCTCTTCATGATCACCATATAGTTGCGGAGCGAATTTTAACTGTACACCACTTTCTGTCTGGTGAACTCTTTTTGTAAAGTCTTCAATCACAGGATCCTCTGAAATGATGATCTCTTCTGTATCATCTTCATCGTCTACAGTTGGTGGTTTGAGCGTTTTCTTTTCTTTTACTTTTTTTGTACGTTCTTCAGCTATAGATTGCTTCTTTTCCTGAACGAACTCTTTAAACTTTGCAGAAGATGAAGTTGTAACATCTACAATTTTTTGCAGGAATACTGAAAGAGATTTTCCAGATATCAGTAAAAGACTCCCTAAAATCAGAAAAAAGATCACGAGCTTTGTTCCACCCGCTCCGAATAGAAAATAAAAAAGAGCAAACCCTATAGCCCCAGCTAAACCGCCGCCAAGATCATTCGTAGCCGTTTCACCTTGAAGCTGCATCCAGTACAGATCCCATGTATTTCGAATAACTGAAGCATCTTTCCAATCTCCACCGTTAGTTAAATGTTCAAATAGCGTAAGATGGCTAAGGACTAAGAATGAAAAAAACAAGATATAAACTCCTGTTAGTTTTTTTGAGACCAATGCCGGCCAGCTTCTTTTCCAAATTAAATAAAGAGATAATAAGATACAGGCTAACAATAAAATTCCATACCATTCTCCGCTAAAGAAACGAAGTAAATGAACGAATGCCATTCCGACATTACCCATTTTAGCTAGTCCAAGTGAAGCTAGTGCTAATATCGTAAGACCTGTAATTTCAAATGTCAGCTGCTCTTTCCATCTGCCTTTATTCTTTGCTTTCTTTTTTTTGTTTTTCGCCATGTAATCACCTCACAAGCATGCAATATTATGTCTTTATGTATGTAGAAAAATGGAAAGAAAAGCAGCCCTGCAAAAAGAAGGCTGCTTTAAAATAGTATAGCATATTTCTAAGGTGACTTTTTAAAAGTTTCGCAGCACCATTCCAGGTTGACATTCTTCTAACAAAAAATGAGAAGGATCTGTGCTTAAGACTTGAACAATCTTTGTTTCATCTCCCGTGCGTTCAACGAGTACAGGTACATCATTGTAGAGTATTACATTCTGCATGGTTTGTTCGTTTCCTTCTTCCGGAAACATCAATTCATATGGCTGCATCGTATACCAGATCATTGTTTTATTCCGTTGTTATCATTATTGTTTTGTTTATTCTGTTCAATCAGTTCATTGAGCTTCTTTAAAGCTTGCCCGACTCCACCGACCTCGTTGATCAGACCATCGCTTACTGCATCTGTTCCTATAACATTCGTACCAATGTCTCGTGTTAAATTTCCTTTAGAAAACATTAATTCTTTAAAACGTTCTTCGGTGATTTTTGAATGGCTAGTAACAAAAGAAATAACACGATCTTGCATTTTGTCTAAGTACTCAAACGTTTGCGGGACTCCGATTACAAGTCCTGTTAAACGGACAGGATGAATCGTCATGGTAGCAGTTGGAGCGATAAACGAATAATCTGCACTTACAGCTATAGGTACTCCTATTGAATGTCCCCCGCCGAGCACAAGCGATACACTTGGTTTGGATAATGATGCAATCATCTCTGATATAGCAAGTCCTGCCTCAACATCTCCACCAACCGTATTCAATATAACAAGAAGACCTTCAATCTTATGATTCTGTTCGATCGCTACTAATTGTGGAATGAGATGTTCATACTTCGTTGCTTTGTTGTTAGGCGGAAGCTGCATATGTCCTTCTATCTGACCTACAATCGTTAGACAGTGGATGCTGGATCCTTCCATTGTCGGCACATTCGTTTGCCCTAATGATTGTATTTTCTGGATGAGTCCGGAGTTATTGTCATCTTTTTTAGGCGGCACATCTGTTTGCGGTGTTTCTGTTTCTGGTGTCTGGTCCATATCTTTCATACCCCTTCTAAGTTAGGTTCTTCTTAGTATGGGCCTTATTTCCATTCATATGAGGAGAAAATAAAAAAACCCGCTGAAACAGCAGGTTAAATTTCCATTATGATCGGCATGATCATTGGTCTTCTTTTCGTTTTTTCAAACAAATACTGACTTAAAGTATCTCTTACATTCGATTTTAAACTTGACCATTCTTTCATGTTTTCGTTCATACACTTTTCAAGCACATCGCGAACTTTCGTATTCGCTTCTTGTAAAAGTGCTTCACTTTCTCTTACATAAACGAAACCTCTTGAGATTATTTCCGGCCCAGAGATTAGCTGATGAGAATCTTTGCTGATTGTTACAACAACTACTAATATTCCATCTTGTGATAACAGCTTTCTGTCACGAAGAACGATGTTGCCGATATCGCCTACTCCAAGCCCATCTACTAAGACATTTCCGGACGGCACTTTTCCAGTCTTTTGAGCTTTACCATTAACGAATTCAACAACTTCACCTTTATCTACAATAAAGATGTTGTCTTTTTCAACACCAACTTCAATTGCTAATTTTTGATGAGCTTTTTGCATCTTATATTCACCATGAACCGGCATAAAGTATTTAGGTTTCATCATGCTAAGCATGAATTTAAGCTCTTCAGCACTGCCGTGCCCTGATACGTGTACTTTCTTCTGTCCAAAAATAACATCTGCACCTGTTCTCATCAACTTGTCTACCATTTTAGCTACTGAAGTTTCATTACCAGGTATCGGGGTAGCGGCAATAACGACAGTATCAGTTGGTCGAAGTGCGATTTGTTTGTGTGATTTTTGTGCCATTCTAGACAGCGCAGCCATCGATTCACCTTGACTACCTGTTGTAAGTATTACAACTTTTTCATCGCTGTAATCGTTTGCTTGATCGATCGTAATAAGCAAATCTTTTTCAAAAGTCAGGTATCCGAGTTGTGAAGCAATATCAACAACCTTCACCATACTTCTTCCGTTTACGGCTACTTTTCTGTTTGTCTTTGCAGCAGCATTCATAACTTGCTGTACACGATGCACATTAGATGCGAACGATGCAATAATGATACGTCCTTTAGCGGCTTGAAAGACATCTAAAATCTCTTGTCCAACTTGCGCCTCTGGTCCTGTAGAACCTGGACGTTCAGCATTCGTGCTGTCTGAGAGCAAACAGAGGACACCTTCTTCAGCCAATGCTGAAATTTTTCCGAATTCTGTATGCTGGCCATCAATTGGTGTATGGTCAATCTTAAAATCACCTGTATTTGCAATTATTCCCTGTGACGTGTGAATTGCAATACCTACTGCATCTGGAATACTATGATTTACATGGAAGAAACTCACCTTTGCACTGTTAAATGACAGCTTTTGGTTTGTTTCAATCATATTTAATTCAGTAGAACGTAATAGTCCTGCTTCTTTTAATTTTGCTTCGACTAATCCTAGTGTTAATCGCGTTCCATAAACAGGAACCGGAACTTGTCTTAAAACGTAAGGAAGTCCTCCGATATGATCCTCATGGGCATGAGTTAAAAAGATTCCTGTTACGCGCTCCAGGTTTTCCTTCAGGTAAGTAACATCTGGAATGACAATATCAATTCCGAGCATTTCCTCCTGTGGAAACATTAGACCTGAGTCCATAACAAAAATTTCCTCACCTGTGTCCACTACATACATGTTTTTGCCGATCTCACCTACTCCGCCCAAGGCAAAAACCTTAATTTTATCTCTATTTTGTTTTGACAATGTGTATATTCCTCCTATGTTGTATGTAAAAAAAATTAACCCGATCACGTCACTTGAAATCATTATACCGTATCAGAGGAATACAAAACAAGACTGAGGAAAGGACAAATAAAAATAAAGGATTTCGTATCAGTTAAAGAGCGCGCACCGTAAACTATGAAAAATTAAAATATCTTTAAAAATACACAAGATAAAAAGCAGACCGGAATTTCCGGTCTGCTTCTTTATAAACTGTTTAATCGTAAGGAAAGTGCTTCTCTTTCAGATTGATTTAAAGGCAATAAAGGAAGCCTTACACCACCAACATCAAGACCTTTCAATTGCAATGCAGTCTTTACTGGCGCAGGACTTGGTGCTTTAAAGAGCTCTTGCATAACAGGCAGAAGTTTGCGGTGAAGGTTAGCCGCTCCTTTGTTTTCCCCATTTTGGAAGGCACGAATCATCTCTTTCATCTCATTGCCGATTACGTGTGAAGCTACTGATACAATTCCTGCACTACCTATTGCAAGAGAAGGAAGCGTTAATCCATCATCTCCGCTGTAGAGCAAAAAGTCATCAGGAGTTCTCTCAATAATCTCACTCATCGTATCCAGGTTACCGCCTGCGTCTTTTAAAGCGACAATATTCGGTATCTCAGCTAAACGAAGTACTGTGTCTACAGAAAAGGATACAACAGATCTTCCTGGAATGTTATAGGCCATGATTGGGAGACTAACCGCATCAGCAATTGCTTTATAATGCGCAACGATTCCTTCTTGACTTGGTTTATTATAATACGGTGCAACGATCATGATCGCATCTACACCAATTTCTTCAGCTTTCTTTGAAAGGTCGATAGAAGCTTTCGTATTGTTGCTTCCAGTTCCTGCAATCACAGGAGCTCTGCCATCTACTACTTTTACTACGTGCTTAAAAAGCGCAATCTTTTCTTCAGTTGTTAAAGTAGGTGACTCTCCTGTCGTTCCTGCAACTACTATGCTGTCAGTACCATTGTTAAGCAGATGGTTAACAAGCTTTGTCGTCCTTGCAAAATCGACGTTGCCTTTGCTGTCAAAAGGCGTAACCATCGCAGTACTAATACTTCCAAAATTCATTTCGTTCACTCCTCAATACTCATTAAACTGCTGCTGAACAATTTCTTGCAGATTTGCTGATATTCCTTCTTCATTTAATCGGAATGTTGAATGTAGTGCATTTACTGATTCTATCAGATCTTCTTTTTTAACGAGTACCCAGATCGTTGTATGAGAGTCAGCTGATTGCAAGATCTGAATGTTTCTGCTTGAAAGAGATTCAACAATCGCAGCAGTTACACCTGGAGTACCTGCAATACCTGCCCCTACCGCAGATACTTTGGCACATTCACGATTAACTTCCGGTTCATAACCCAGCTCTTTTAATTTGATAAGAGCTATTTCTGTTTTATCTTCCATAATCGTGTATACAACACCTTTTGGGCTGATGTTGATAAAATCGACAGAAATTTGCTCTTGAGCCATCGCCTTAAATACTTTAGTATGCAGATCATATTGTCCATCGTTTGCATACACTTTAATTTGGGTAATGTTTGACACATGTGCGATTCCCGTGATGATCGATTCTTGTATGTCTTTTCCAGCTGGGCCTTTCATTGCTGAAGTAACAAGCGTTCCTGGAAGATCTGAGTAGGTAGAACGAATTCTTAACGGTATTTTTGCCTGCATCGCTATTTCGACTGCACGTGGATGAATGACTTTAGCACCTTGATAAGCCATGTTGCATATTTCAGCATACGTTACGACCGAAAGCGGCCGTGCGTCTTTAACAAGTCTTGGATCAGCTGTCATAACACCCTCTACATCAGTAAAAATGTCGATAAACTCTGCTTCTAACGCCGCACCTAGTGCAGAAGCACTTGTGTCGCTTCCGCCTCTTCCAAGAGTTGCGATGTCTCCTGATTTAGATTGTCCTTGAAATCCTGCAACAACCACTACGTGATTGTTCTCTAGTTCAGACTTTATCCGATCTACTTTCATATCAATAATCCTGGCGTTAGAAAAGTCGTCATTTGTTCTGAATCCCGCTTGAGGACCAGTCAATGCAGCAGCAGATAATCCTGAAGCATTTAACATGCCTGAAAACACAACA
The DNA here is from genome assembly GCF_001619875.1 of Fictibacillus phosphorivorans. Classification (GTDB taxonomy): domain Bacteria; phylum Bacillota; class Bacilli; order Bacillales; family Fictibacillaceae; genus Fictibacillus; species Fictibacillus phosphorivorans_B. The sequence continues at coordinate 170,053 of NZ_LRFC01000023.1, read as the reverse complement.
GAAGAAATGATCTCTCCGCATGATAAAAGAAGATCTTGTTCACGATTTGATATTTTGTTTTTATCATCTAAAAGACTTAATAACGTGTCTGTAGCATACGGATCGCCAAAACGCCCCATTGCTGAAACAACACATACTACTTTATATCCTTCATCAACGGCCTTTTTTATATGACGGACTGCTTCTATTCGGCCAGTATCATCTTTTAAAGAAGTTCCCCCAAATTTTTGAACGATAATCTTCATGAATGCACCTTCTTTATAAAATTAAAGCAGATTTAATTTGATCAGGCTTTCTGCAATCTGTACTGAGTTATAAGCAGCGCCTTTTAATAAGTTATCTGACACAACCCACATATGATAAGCGTTATCTCGGTCTAAGTCTTTGCGGATTCTGCCAACGAATACGTCAGGCAGACCAGCTGCTAAGGCAGGCATTGGATAAATCTGCTCTTCAGGCTGATCTTGCAGCGTTACTCCTGGTGCTGTTTTTAAAAGATCTCTTATCTCTTGGACGGAAGGATTGCCATTCTCAAACTCTGCATATAAAGATTCAGAGTGTCCTGTTTCAACTGGCAATCTTACACACGTTGCAGCGATCTCAAGGTTCTCTAAGTGCATGATTTTCTTTGTTTCATTCATCATCTTTAATTCTTCAAACGTATAGCCATTATCTTCAAATTTATCAATTTGAGGTACAGCGTTAAACGCGATCTGATAGTGTTTTTTATCAGATGCACAAGGCATGATCGAAGCTTCAAAAGGCTCATCGTTAAGAATCGCTTTGGATTGTTCTTTTAATTCTTCAACCGCTTTCGCACCCGCTCCTGAAACAGCTTGATACGTAGAAACGATAACCTTTTTAAGTCCATACTTTTCGTGAAGAGGCTGCAAAGCTACAACCATTTGGATCGTTGAACAGTTAGGATTTGCAATGATTCCTTTATGCTTTAATAAATCTTGTTCGTTTACTTCAGGCACAACGAGTGGTACATTCGGATCCATTCTGAACGCACTCGTGTTATCCACAACGATTGCTCCTCTTTTCACTGCCTCATGTGCAAGTGCTTTTGAAACAGAACCGCCTGCAGAAAACAAAGCCAGATCTACACCTTCAAAAGCTTCTGGTTTTGCTTCTTGAATGGTATGAGACTCTCCATTAAATGTGATGACCTGTCCTGCCGATCTTTTACTAGCAAGAAGAGATAGTTTCTTAATCGGAAAATTTTTTTCACTTAATGTATTTAACATTTGCTGGCCAACTGCGCCAGTTGCTCCTACTACAGCTACATGAAATGATTTTTGGCTCATACTAATTAACTCCTTTATTGTTTAAGGTAAGCAAGTTACAACAGAAGGAGAAACTCAAGAATCGGTTTCTCCTAGATAATCCATATAATTTATCATATTTTATCATAAACTTTGGCGTTATGAACGGATTTTCTTCAGTTGTTTTAATCTGCCACCCTGAGTACAGGCTGGAGTTGCTTTCCTTGGAGTGCATACTCGATCGTTTCAATCAATGTATCCATATGAGCCACTAAGGAATTTTGCTTTTTTACGGGATCATCTTGACTGAATGGAATGAAATAAATATTTTTGGTAGCCATCAAGCGCATTATATTGACTCCATTCAATCCTAAACCATCATTCGTTGATATACCAAGTACTACAGGTTTTTGATTTCGAAGTGTAGCCTTTGCTCCCATCAATACAGGTGAATCTGTCATGGCATTTGCAAACTTGCTTATCGAATTACCTGTAAGTGGTGCGATGACCATACAATCAAGTGGTGTTTTTGGTCCGAATGGTTCTGCTTTTACAATCGAATCAACTGGTTCATTGCCTGTAATCAGCTTTATTTTTTCAACCCATTCTCCTTCTGTTCCAAAACGTGTAGTCGTATGCTGTACTGTATGGGTGAAGAACGGGGATACATTAGCACCGAGATCTATTAGTTTTTGAATCTGTGGAAATACGGCATCATACGTACAATGGGAGCCTGTTAGCCCAAAACCGATATGCTTCCCTTTAAAATCCATTTATAACTACCCCTTCCGCTTATAAAATTCATTCATTAACAGCTGCGAAAGTACATTGGCAACAATTTTCCCTGCTGTTTTAGGAGCGACGATTCCTGGTAATCCTGGGGCAAGCAAAGCTTTAATTCCGCGTTTTTCTGCATACCTAAAATCCGTTCCCCCAGGTTTAGATGCCAAATCAACGATCAGAGTATGTGATGGAAACTTTGAAATCACATCCGCATTAACGATTTGTGTTGGTATAGTATTAATGCAAACATCTGTCTCATAAACTTCATTTTTTAAGTTATCTAGATGAAACGGAATCATTCCCATTTCAGAAATTCTAGCCATATGTTCTGACTTTCTAGCTCCTACTTTTACACGTGCACCTAATGCTTGAAAAGTGCGTGCCACACTCATTCCTACACGTCCAAACCCTAATACCACCGTATTGGATTGATGAATTGTAATATCTGTATGCTGTATCACCATCATGATCGTTCCTTCAACAGTAGGAATGCTGTTATATATGGCAACGTCATCTCTTTCAAACAATTTTGTAAGCTTTCTATCACTTTTTTTCGTAATTTCATTCAGATACGAGTTACTGATCCCAGAAAATACGTGGCAATGACTTTTCGTTTGTTTCAAATGATCTTCTGTTAAGATCATTTTGCGATTTGAAAAGATGGTATCAATCTCCCCCTGCAACCCAGTTCCACTTACAGGCAAAATGATGCTATCTAACTTTGAAAAATCAACTTCGTCTATATCCATCTTTGATGCTCCGGTAAATCCATGATCGAGTTGATCATAGCCAATAAGTGTAAGTGTTGCATCTAGTTCTGTTAGTTTCCGAATAACCTCTAGCTGTCTCGCATCGCCGCCAAAAACAGCGATATGCACATCCGTTAACATTCTTTCTCCCCTTTCTCCGTTGTTCCTCTTATTGCAGGGGATTACTATCCACGTTCATCATAATATGAATACCCCGCCTATCTGGTTACACAAGATACGCTTTTGACAACGGCATAGCTGACATTAAGTAGAAATAAAATGCTTTTTCACGAACAATAGGTTTTAATCAACACCATTATATTCATCAGCATCTTCTATGTTTGGGGGGATTCAGAAAACGATGAGCCCATTTTTAAGAAGACTGTTTTTTCAAACTCTGCTGCTTTTGGAAGTGTTGATTTCCGTTCCAGGTGCTCGCTTTTCGCGGGGAAGGCGGTGAGCCACATTCCTAACGTTTTCACGGTTTGAAACTTTAGAAATGGACCAAACAAAAAAACCCGGTAATCGTCCGGGTTTCCAAATTTATCATTATTTTATTGTAGCCCTTTTGGAAGTTCTCCTTGAGGACTTACTAATGAAGCAGAACATCCTTCACTGAAAATGGATTCGATTAATGAATTTACATCTTCTTTTGAAACCTTATCGATCGATTCAACCATATCATCCAATGTACGGTGATATCCTAAGATCAGCTCGTGTTTTCCGTTTCGGCTCATTCTGCTATTCGTGCTCTCTAGACTCAGCATTAAGTTTCCTTTAATCTGTTCTTTCGAGTTTTTCAATTCTTTATCCGTTATTCCATTCTCTTTTAAATCATCAACGATATTTAAGATCGTATTATACAATTCATCCAATTGATGCGGTGCGGTTCCTCCATAGATTGTGAAGATTCCATTATCCTGAAACGCTGAATGATAAGAGAAAACTGAATAAGCTAATCCTCTTTGCTCCCTTACCTCTTGAAAAAGACGGCTTGACATGCTTGACCCAAAAACGTTGTTAAGAATAATTAAACTATAACTCCGTTTGTCTTTAAGTGAAAGGCCTGGAAATCCAAGACATAGGTGAGCTTGTTCGGTTTCTTTTTTACGCGCTAGCTTCTCAGGATGAAATACAGGAGACTGTATGTCAGGCTTTACGATGTTGCTTGTTTTATAATTTCCAAACCACTTTTCAGCCTGTTGTATGAATGATTCATCAACATTTCCAGCAACTGAAATGACTACTTCTTCTGGAACGTAATGACTGTCCATATAATCGCGCAACGTATTGCCTGTAAAGGTGTTAAGCGTCTCTTCTGTTCCTAAGATCGGAAATCCAAGTTCATGGTTTTGAAAACTTGCACGGCTAAGCATATCATGAACGATGTCATCTGGTGTATCTTCATACATCTTGATTTCTTCTAATACAACATTCTTTTCCTTTAAAAGCTCTCCTTCATCAAAGGTAGAGTTAAAGAACATATCTGCTAGAACTTCCAATGCGTATGGTGCATGTGTATCTAAAACTTTTGCGTAATAACACGTATATTCTTTAGAAGTAAATGCATTTACTTGGCCGCCTATGCTATCAAATGATTCAGCAATTTCTCTGGCACTTCTCGTTTTTGTCCCTTTAAAGAACATATGCTCTAGGAAATGAGAGATTCCGTTATTTTTTGTATTCTCAAACCTTGAGCCTGTTCCAATCCATACTCCGATCGCTACAGATCGAACGGTTGGGATATTTTCCAAAACGACTCGTACGCCGTTTGAACACGTATGTCTTTTAATCAAACTTGTTTCCCCCTAGCAGTCAGTTGTTCCACAATAATCATAGGAACAATATACCATTATCACAACTCCTGTACAACTTTACTTGATGGTTTTTGGCAACAGCCTTTTTTCGTCCATCAAATCAGAAACTGTTCCGATGCTATATCCTTTTTCTTTTATTCCTTTGATTAGTTTCTCTAACCCCTTTGAAGTTGATTCAGTGGGATGCATAAGAATCATCGCGCCAGGATGAACTTTGCCTAGAACACGGTTAACCATTTCATCAGGGTCAGGTCTGCGCCAATCAACCGTATCAACCGACCAAAGAATGGTCTTCATATCAAGATCAGATGCAATCTGGACGACATCGTTTCGATAACTTCCGCTTGGCGGAGCAAACCATTTAGGAGAGAGATCCAACGTTGCATGTATTACTTCATTCGTTTGTTTTAATTCTTCTGTAATACGTGCATTCGTCATCTTCTTTAAATCAGGATGAGAATAGGCATGATTACCAATTTCATGTTTTTCTTCCGCTATCATTTTAGCGAGTGACGGATTTTTTTTCACCCAAGATCCGTCTAGGAAAAATGTCGACTTTACATTATTCTTTTTCATCGTTTGCAGCATCTCAGGAAGATATTCATTTCCCCAAGCTACATTCACTAAAAGAGTGACCATTGGTTTTTCCGGGTTGCCTCTATAGATGGGTGATGCGGGTAAATTATCCAGGTGTATGGTGGGCTCAATCTGTTTGACAACAAGCTTATTTCCGTCAAATTTATTATCTTTCTTCATAGCCTTAAACGATGCTTCCATGTCAACAACAAGTCCATTATATCCGGGAGTGGCTTTCCAGACAGGATCGATCTCAGCATTTTTAGGCGGACTGTTTAGTTCTTTGGCTTTATCTTTTATCTGCTGATAGATTGAATTTGATTCCATTTGAGAAACAGCAGTACTTTGGGCTTTAATGCTTTCAATATAGGTGCTCGTAAAAGGATTGTGCACCGAAAACGCAGTAGCAGTAAGAATTAAAACAACAATGGACCAGTGAAGAATTTTATTTTTCACGTTACTCCCTCCCTGTATCAAGGTATGTACCTTTTGGACAGGTTAGAACGATTTAAAAATCTGTTTTCATAATCTCTGGTACTCTTATGCAGTAGTTGATTATCGTTACAAGTGCTCGCTTTTTGCGGGGCAGGAAACGAGACTCCACGAAGTACACTTTCATTGGGAGAAGGAACTTGACTCCCATAGTTACACCGATAAGATGGTTTTCTATTGAGATAAAAACAAAAAGACTGACGGGAAGTGAAAAGTTAATTTCCACTTTCGATCAGTCTTTATATCTCATATAAATTAAACGTTTTGCTGCTGTTCTTTTTTCGCTTTTTCTTCTTTTAAGACAACCTTACGTGATAAGTTCACACGGCCTTGGTTATCGATCTCCATAACTTTTACAAGGATCTCATCACCAAGTTTAAGGATATCTTCAACTTTACCCACTCGTTCTTCAGCAAGTTCAGAAATATGAACTAATCCGTCTTTGCCGCTAAAGAGCTCTACGAAAGCACCGAACTTTTCAATTCGTTTTACTTTACCCATGTAGTACTCTCCAACTTGAACTTCACGTACAATATCTTCAATGATTTTCTTAGCTTTTTTGTTCATAGACTCGTCAGTTGACGCGATAAAGACAGTTCCGTCTTGCTCGATATCAATTTTAACACCAGTTTCTTCAATGATCTTATTGATGATTTTCCCGCTTGGCCCGATTACATCACGGATCTTGTCCGGGTTGATCTTCATTGTTAAGATCTTAGGTGCATATTGAGAAAGTTGTGTACGAGACTCTGAAAGGGTTGCAAGCATAGACTTCAGGATGATCATACGACCTTCTTTTGCTTGTGTTAAAGCTTCTTGAAGGATTTCACGATTAATACCGGAAATCTTAATGTCCATTTGAAGAGCTGTAATACCGTTTGGTGTACCTGCCACTTTAAAGTCCATATCTCCTAGATGATCTTCCATACCTTGAATATCCGTTAATACTGTTACGTCTTCACCGTCAGAGATCAGACCCATAGCAATACCAGCAACAGGTGCTTTAATTGGTACACCAGCATCCATCAAGGCAAGCGTACTTGCACAAATACTTGCTTGTGATGTAGAACCGTTGGATTCTAATACTTCTGAAACAAGACGAATCGTGTAAGGGAATTCATCTTCATTTGGAATGACTTGTTCTAACGCACGTTCACCTAAAGCACCATGACCAATTTCACGTCTTCCCGGTCCGCGCATAAAACCTGTTTCCCCAACGCTGAACGGTGGGAAGTTGTATTGGTGCATAAAGCGTTTCGACTCTTCTACACCAAGACCATCAAGAACTTGAACATCGCCAAGTGCTCCCAATGTACAAATGCTAAGCGCTTGTGTTTGACCACGTGTAAAAAGACCAGAACCATGTGTTCTTGCTAAAATACCTACTTTTGAAGAAAGCTTACGAATTTCATCTGTTTTTCTTCCGTCTGGACGCACTTTCTCTTTTAAAATTAAGCGTCTGACTTCTTCTTTGATGAGTTTATGTAAAACTTCTTTTGCTTCGTTTGCTTTTTCTTCATCTTCTACGTATCGAGCAGCTACGTTTGCACTTACCGCATCAAGCGCTTCTTGACGTGCGTGCTTTTCAACAACTTTAACCGCTTCTTTTACGTCGTTTCCAACAAATTCACGAACTTCTTGTTCAATATCTTTATCAAGTTCATGAAGGACAACTTCCATCTTTTCTTTACCGATCTCAGCAACAATCTCTTCTTGGAAAGCGATTAATTTCTTAATCTCTTCATGTCCAAACATGATTGCTTCAAGCATCACTTCTTCTGAAACCTCTTCAGCTCCAGCTTCAACCATGTTGATGGCGTGCTTCGTTCCTGCTACTACTAATTGAATATCACTTTTTTCATTCTGTTCGACTGTAGGATTGATTACAAATTCGCCTTCAATTCGGCCAACTGTAACCCCTGCAATCGGGCCTTCAAACGGAATATCTGAAATAGATAAAGAAAGAGATGATCCAATCATTGCAGCCATTTCAGAAGAGCAGTTTTGATCAACGCTCATTACTGTACTGACAACTTGAACTTCATTACGGAAACCATCAGCAAATAAAGGACGGATCGGACGGTCGATCAAACGGCTTGCTAAAACTGCCTTTTCACTTGGGCGTCCTTCTCGTTTAATAAATCCGCCAGGGATTTTACCTACTGCGTATAAACGCTCCTCGTAATTTACAGTCAGTGGAAAGAAACTTAAATTTTTCGGCTGTTTTGAAGCAACAGCTGTTGAAAGCACCGCTGTGTCACCATATCTGACCATTACAGCACCGTTTGCTTGTTTTGCTAATTCTCCAATTTCAAACGTAAGCGTTCTGCCCGCCCAGTCCATTGAAAAAGTTCGTTTTTGTTGATCCATTTTACTTGGTACTCCTCTCAACACTTAAAAAATCCTAGTATTTTATGGTTCTATTATATCCTATCGCAGTCCTTCCTAAAAAGAAAAACAATAAAGAATTTAGTAACTCGTATAAAATATTTCTGATTTGTCCGATTGCGTATTGTCTGCAATAAAAAAAGCGGGATTAATTCCCGCTTTTTGTTGGATTAACGACGTAATCCTAGTCTTCCGATCAATTCGCGGTAACGCGTGATGTCCTTGTTACGTAGGTACGTTAACAAGTTACGACGCTTACCAACCATTTTCAATAGACCACGACGTGAGTGGTGATCTTTCTTGTGTGTACGCAAGTGATCATTCAACTCATTAATTTGTTCAGTAAGGATAGCGATTTGAACCTCTGGAGACCCAGTGTCCGTATCATGTACCTTATACTCGCTGATTAATTCGTTTTTACGCTCTTGAGTAATAGCCATCCTTTTCACCTCCTTAATATTAGAAACACCAATTACCGAGCAAACGTCGGTGACTCGATTTGCCAAGCAACGGTTATGTGTACACTAAAATGTACAAGTATTATCATAGACTTTTTACAGAACAAATGCAAGTTTTTTTACTGCAAAGAATGAATGATTTCGTATGTTTTACTTTTATCTGCATGTAACTGAGAAATCAGTTCGTCAATCCCGCTAAATTTTTTCTCGTCTCGAATTCTCTTCAACCAAGTTACACTGATCGTTTTGCCGTAGATTTCGTGATTGAAATCAAAAACATGCACTTCAAGAGACGGCTTTTTTTGATCCTCTTTAAAAGTGGGTTTATGACCGACGTTTGCCATCGCATAATAGCTCTCATTATCGATCGTTACTTCTACGGCATAAACGCCCACTTTTGGCAGTGAATAATCTTCTGTATCCAGATTTGCAGTAGGAAAGCCTATCGTACGGCCGCGTTTATCACCATGAATAACCGTTCCGTTGAGCTTATATCTGCGTCCAAGATAAGGGACGAGTTCCTCAACAAGTCCTTCTTTTAAAAAGTGGCGAATCAGTGTAGAACTGATTTTTTCACCATCTTTTTCTATTTTTTCAATAACGGTTTGCCCGAACTTGCCGTTTGATTCTTTCACTAAAGTTTCTACGTTGCCTTTTCCATACTTTCCATATGAAAAATCAAAACCGGTTACAACATGCTGAACATTTAATCCAATAATATACTGATCTACAAAGTCTTTTGTATCCAGAGCGGCAAAAACATGATCAAATTTCACAAGATAAAACCGTTCGACTCCCATATTTTCTAATACTTTTTTCTTTTCTTCTAACGGAGTGATATACGTCCATTGATGATCCGCTTTACCTAAAACAACGGAAGGGTGCGGATGAAAGCTCATGACAGCTGGAACAGCCCCATTTTTGTTTGCCAGCTCAACTGCTGTGCGGATCACGCGCTGGTGGCCAACATGAATTCCGTCAAAATAACCTAAAGCCAAAATGGTTGGGGGGAGGTTATCTTGCTGAAAATGATGCGGATGACTTATAACAATCGTTTCCAAAAACTCACCTACTAACTCTATCGTTAATCAATGGCTAACACTTTAACCGGCTTAATTAAACCTGGTTTTGAAGGATGAAATTCATAAATGGCTAGACATTTTCCTTCTTCATTATAAACACCAAACGGACTTTGTTCCAACTCTTTTGGTGCTTCAAGTACAGATCCATTTTTAATTTTAAAAAGCAGTTCGTCCTCTACCGTCCATTTTGGAAAATTAGAGATCCCTTTTTCTAGTGGAAACAAATAGTCTTCTAGAGGCTTTTCTCCGCTTTCAAGCTGTTCAAACGTTACACAATCATCCATAGAAAATGGTCCTGAAGCTGTTCTTACGAGTGATGACATATGTGCTGGATATCCAAGCCTTTCGCCAATCTCTACAGCGAGCGTTCTAACATATGTACCTTTAGAACATTTAACCCGGAAAGAAAAAACAGGATTGTCTTTTCTAATGGTTTCGTTTTCTTTTAAAAGTTCCAGTTCATATATCGTTACATTTCGCTTTGGCCGATCAATGGTTATCCCTTGTCTTGCGTATTCATATAGTTTTTTGCCATTCACCTTTACAGCAGAAAACATCGGCGGGATCTGCTCTATATTACCTGTCAGCGACTTCAATATATCTTTAACCACATCTGGCGAAATATCTGCTTCTACTGATTTTTCCAACACTTTTTCACCGTGAGCATCTTCCGTTTCAGTAGAAAAGCCTAAGCGGACTTCGCCAATGTATTCTTTGCCATAGTCAGACATATACTCCGCGACCTTTGTTGCTCTTCCGATACAAATTGGCAGTACACCTGTAACTTCAGGATCTAACGTACCGGTGTGACCTACTTTCTTAGTCGAAAATATTCTGCGGATTTTAGCCACACAATCATGAGAAGTCATTCCGGCAGGTTTTTTTAATGCAAGTATTCCTTGTCTAACAGTCATATACAGCTTCTCCTTCAATCACTTTATAGCGTTTTAAGCAAAAAATGGATAGACAATTATGATAATTGCCTATCCATTTGCTATTATGGTTTCGGATGATCTTCATTTTCTTCGCTGTCTTCGTCTTCTCTTTTAATGTCAGACAATAGACTTTCGATCTTGCTTCCATAATTTAAGGATTCATCAAATTTAAAAAAGATGTCCGGTGTTTTTCGCATACGAATACGTTTTCCGATTTCGGTACGAATAAAACCTGTTGCTTTCGCAAGACTTCTTAGTGTTTGTTCCTTTTGATCGGAATCACCAAACACAGAGACATATACTGTAGCCTGCTGCAAATCACCTGTTACATCAACCGCCGTAACGGTCACAAAACCTACGCGGGGGTCTTTGATTTTTCGGCCTATAATGTCACTCAGCTCTTTTTTCATCTGTTCCCCAATACGATTGGAACGGATTGTGCCCATTTTTACTACACCCCGTTTCTTGCCACTTGCTTATAGCCACTCAATGTTAGAATCAGTAACTTCCAATTCAGCAATAGATGTAATAATCGCAAGTGCTCTTTGCAATTCTTTTTCTGCTATTATTTTGTCCGAAGAAACGGTTACCATACTTATTTCTGCGCGTTGCCACAAATCTTGATAATCCGTTTCAGAAACAGCTACATTTAAGCGTTGGCGAACTCTGTTAACTGCTTTTTGGACAACTGAACGCTTATCTTTTAACGACTGTGCTTCATATATGAAAAACTCAACCGTTAATAAGGCGATCATTTAACTTTAATTTCTTCCATGATATAGGCTTCGATGATGTCGCCTTCTTTAATATCATTAAACTTTTCTAACGTGATCCCACATTCATAACCAGCTGAAACTTCTTTAGCATCATCTTTAAAACGCTTAAGTGCGTCGATCTTTCCTTCGTATGATACTACTCCATCACGGATTAAGCGCACTGTTGAGTCTCTAGTGATCTTACCATCAGTAACGTAACAACCAGCAATCGTACCCACTTTAGATACTTTAAATGTAGTACGCACTTCTACTTGACCGATTACTTTCTCTTCAAATTCAGGATCAAGCATCCCTTTCATCGCTGATTCGATTTCTTCGATTACGTTGTAGATGATACGGTGCAGACGAACATCAACTTTTTCAGCATCAGCAGTACGTTTAGCACCAGCGTCAGGACGAACGTTAAAACCAACTACGATAGCATTTGAAGCAGATGCTAGCATGATGTCATACTCATTGATCGCTCCAACACCTGAGTGGATAATCTTAACTTTAACGCCTTCAACATCAATCTTTTGAAGAGATCCAGCAAGTGCCTCAACAGATCCCTGAACGTCTCCTTTGATGATAACATTGATTTCTTTAATGTCGCCTTCTTTAATCTGGTTAAAGAGATCATCAAGATTCAGTTTAGAAGATTCTTTACGCTGTGCATCTTGTTGCTTTTTAAAGCGTGATTCTCCAATCTGACGCGCTTTTTTCTCATCTGCAAAGACCATGAACTGATCTCCAGCTTGTGGAACATCGTTCAATCCAGTGATTTCAACAGGTGTAGAAGGTCCTACTGATTTAACACGGCGTCCAAGGTCATTCACCATCGCACGTACACGCCCGAAAGTGTGTCCGACTACGATTGGATCACCGACATTCAAAGTACCAGACTGAACAAGCAATGTTGCTACAGATCCACGTCCTTTATCTAACTGTGCTTCGATAACAGTTCCTGCGGCAGTACGGTTTGGATTTGCTTTCAACTCTTCAACTTCAGATACAAGGTTGATCATCTCGAGCAGGTCATCAATTCCGTCTCCCTTAATTGCAGATACGTTAACAAAAATTGTATCTCCGCCCCATGCTTCAGAAACTAGACCATGTTCAGTAAGCTCCTGCATAACACGATCAGGGTTAGCTGCTTCCTTATCCATTTTGTTAACAGCTACAATGATTGGAACTTCAGCAGCTTTAGCATGGTTGATCGCTTCGACTGTCTGAGGCATTACACCATCATCTGCAGCTACTACAAGAATTGTTATATCCGTTACTTGAGCACCACGAGCACGCATAGTTGTAAACGCAGCATGTCCAGGAGTATCAAGGAACGTGATTTGTTTTCCGTTGTTTGTGATCTGGTAAGCACCAATATGCTGAGTGATCCCACCAGCTTCACCCGCCGTTACCTTCGTGTTGCGGATTGCATCAAGAAGTGTTGTTTTACCATGGTCAACGTGCCCCATGATCGTAACAACTGGAGGACGTACTTGAAGATCTTTTTCATCATCAACCACTTCATAATTCTCAAATTCTGTTTCATCAATGATGATTTCTTCTTCTACCTCAACATCATAGTCAGCTGCGATCAATTCGATCGCTTCTTTGTCAAGTTCTTGGTTAATTGTAGCCATGATACCAAGACCCATTAATTTCTTAATGATTTCAGAAGTATCTTTGTTTAATTTTTTAGCGAGTTCACCTACTTGAAGTGATTCTGTAAAAGTAATCTTGCTTGGTGTTTCAAGAACTTTTTTCTGAGGAGCTTGCTGCTGGTTCCCGCCGCCTCTATTTTGCTTGTTTCTATTGTTTTGGTTCTTGTTGTTGTTATTTCTGTTGTTGTTGTTTTGATTTCGGTTGTTATTGTTGTTGTTTCTGTTTTGATTGTTATTGTTATTGTTCTTGTTTTGGCCGCTTTGGCTATTTGTATTAGTGGACTTTGGTCCTTTAGATTGTGACGAGTTATTGTTTTCTTTTTTTATTTTCATATTACTCTCTTTTTGAACTTCCTTTTTATTAGATTTGGTGTCGTTACCAGCGTTGTTATTTTTCATATCTGTTTTAGGGAGTTGATTTTGATTTGATGATTTTGCTTGATCTTTGTTTGCTTTAGGACGGTATGCTTCGTCCAGTTTCTTAAGAGCTGCTTGATCAATCATAGACATATGATTTGCTACGTGGACATCCATCGTTTTCAGCTTTTCTATAATGTCTTTACTTTGAACATTTTTCTGTTTCGCATATTCGTATACGCGGATTTTACTCATATGTTCACCCCCGAGTTAGTGATCAAGAAGTTCCTTCAAACGCTTAGAAAATCCTTGATCATTTACAGCAACTACAACTCGTTGCTCTTTACCTATTGCCTTACCCAAAATATTGCGATCTTCAATCCATACGAGATCCACTTTATAAAAGAGGCACTTATCAGTAACTTTTTTCTTTGTATTTTCAGAAGCATCTCTAGACAGCAGAACAATTTTAGCGTTCTGCTTTTGTATGCTTTTAACAACAAGTTCTTCACCGGATATGACTTTACCGGCTCGAGCTGCTATTCCAAGAAAGTTTTCCCAAGGTGATGGCTTCAAGATGTATGACTTCCTTTTTCAAGCTGTTCATATAAGTCAGCTGGGATCTTCGCTTTCAGATGCGACTCAAGGACCTTTTTCTTTTTTGCTTGTTCGATACAAGCAGGTTCATGACAAAGGTAGGCGCCTCTTCCAGATTTTTTCCCTGTCTGATCGACAGTGACTTCACCTTCAGGAGAGCGGACAATACGTGTTAATTCTTTTTTAGCCTTCATTTCTTGACAGGCTACGCATTTTCTCATAGGAATTTTGCGAGTTTTCATTGTCTCCACCTCGTCTTCCCTTACTCTTCATCCTCATCAGTATCATCAAAGAAATCATTACGAGCGTTTGCAGGATCATAAACGCCAGATTCTACTGCTTCAGTCTCACTTTTAATATCAATCTTCCAACCTGTTAACTTGGCAGCGAGGCGAGCATTCTGTCCTCTTTTACCTATTGCCAATGAAAGTTGATAGTCTGGCACGATAACAGTAGTCATTTTCTCTTCTTCATTTACTTGAACTTCTAATACTTTTGCAGGACTTAGTGAATTTGCCACATAAACGACAGGATCTTCACTCCAGCGTACGATGTCGATCTTTTCGCCGTTCAGTTCATTTACGATGGTTTGAACACGCGCACCTTTTTGCCCAACACAAGAACCTACTGGATCCACTTCAGGATCTGCAGCATGTACGGCAATCTTTGAACGGTCTCCCGCTTCACGTGCGATTGATTTAATTTCAACTGTCCCATCATAAATTTCAGGCACTTCAAGTTCGAACAATCTTTTTAATAAACCAGGGTGAGTTCTTGAAACCAAGATTTGAGGACCTTTAGTCGTCTTTTCAACTTTTGTAATATACACCTTGATGCGGTCGTTTGTCGTATGTGATTCACCAGGCATCTGTTCTGCAGCAGGCAATAGTGCCTCTACTCTGCCGAGGCTTACGTACATATAACGGTGGTCTTGTCGTTGGACAATTCCGGTAATAATGTCTTCTTCACGGTCAATAAATTCTGAAAAGATAATTCCACGTTCTGCTTCTCGTACACGCTGTGTAACAACTTGTTTCGCTGTTTGTGCAGCGATACGTCCAAAGTCTTTAGGTGTAACTTCCTCTTCTACTATATCGTCAAGTTCATATCCAGGGTTAATGGCTTGTGCTTCAGCGACTGAGATTTCTTGACGATCGTCCTCTACCTCATCAACCACATTTTTTCTGGAAAATACACGAATACTTCCTGTGTCTCTGTTAAAATCTACACGAACATTCTGCGCTTGATGAAAGTTACGCTTATAAGCAGAAATAAGGGCTGCTTCAATCGCTTCAATAATAACTTCTTTGCTAATCCCTTTTTCTTTTTCTAACAATGTAAGTGCATCCAAAAGCTCGGTACTCATTTTTCTTCTCCCCTCTTCATTAAAAAACAACCGCAAGACGGGCATTTGCCACTTTTTTATACGGCAACTCTACCTTTTTCACTTGCGTTTTTACTCTAATCTCCATGAACAGCGTTTCACCGTCAAAGTCTTTTAAAAGTCCTTCATATACCTTTTCACCGTTTATGGGCTCATAAAGTTTAATGTTTACATTTTTGCCGATAGCGTTTTTGACATCTTCAGGTTTCTTAAGCGGTCTCTCAACACCTGGAGAAGATACTTCTAAAAAGTAGGGCTGTTCGATCGGATCAAGTTCATCTAATTTTTCACTTAATTGTTCACTGACTGCCCCGCATTCTTCAATGTCAACACCACTCGTGGAGTCGATATAAACACGCAGAAACCAGTTTTTACCCTCTTTAACAAATTCAACGTCAACAAGTTCAAGTCCTAGTTTTTCAACGATTGGGGTTACAAGCTCTGATGTGAGCTCTGTAATCTTCTGACTCATTGCTGCCCTCCTTCTAACTGAATGACCTTAAAACGTAACGAAAGAGTGGGGAGCCCCACTCTTTCGTCGACAGTTATTCATTCAACAGTATTTCCAAAAATACTATACCATAACCAGTAAAATACTGCAACTTTCAGAAGCTTCAAAAACCGCTATTAAAACAGTGAAAGCTGGTTTGCATCAGGCAATCCTTCGAGACAGCCTTGATCATCTAAATACTCAATAATCGTTTTTGAAAGCTTAGCACGCTGCTGAAGATCTTCTTTAGAAAGAAACTCACCTTGCTCTCTTGCTTTTACAATGTTCAATGCCGCATTCGTCCCAAGACCGGCTATCGAATTAAAAGGCGGTATCAGCGTATCACCATCAACTAAAAAGTCTGTTGCGCTTGAACGATACAAATCTATTTTTTGGAAGGAAAGTCCTCTTTCACACATTTCCAGTGCAAGCTCAAGCACGGTTTGAAGGTTCTTTTCTTTTGTTGATGCATCAAGACCTTTAGCTGAGATTTCCTCAATCTTTGTTCGAAGTGCTTTTGAACCTCGAATCATAGACTCTACATCAAAATCATCCGCTCTTACAGTAAAGTAAGCAGCATAGAACCAAATCGGATAATGCACCTTAAAATAAGCAATACGAACAGCCATTAATACATATGCTGCCGCATGGGCTTTAGGGAACATATATTTAATCTTTAAACAGGAACCAATGTACCAGTCTGGCACATCATTTTGTTTCATCTCTTCAATCCATTCATCAGGAAGTCCTTTTCCTTTACGTACACTTTCCATAATTTTAAAGGCAAGTGAAGGATCGAGACCTTTGTAGATGAGATAGACCATAATATCATCACGGCATCCGATAACATCTTTCAGCACACAAGTTCCGTTTGCGATAAGTTCGTTTGCATTGTTCAGCCAAACGTCTGTACCATGTGAGAGCCCTGAGATCTGAACAAGCTCAGAAAATGTGCTTGGCTTTGTTTCTTCAAGCATCTGTCTTACAAACTTTGTTCCGAATTCTGGGATACCAAGCGTACCTGTCTTACACATGATCTGTTCATCCGTAACCCCTAACACTTCTGGTCCGGAGAAGATTTTCATTACTTCAGGGTCAGAAGCTGGAATGGTCTTCGGATCAATACCGCTTAAGTCTTGAAGCATACGGATGACAGTCGGATCATCGTGTCCTAATATATCAAGTTTTAAAAGGTTATCGTGAATAGAGTGGAAATCAAAGTGAGTTGTTTTCCATTCTGATGAACTATCATCAGCCGGGAACTGAACAGGACAAAAATCATAGATGTCCATATAATCAGGAACTACAATAATTCCGCCTGGATGCTGTCCAGTTGTTCTTTTAACCCCTGTACAACCTGAAACGAGACGGTCTACTTCTGCAGAACGAATCGTTAAGTTATGGTCACCTGCGTATCCTTTAACATAACCATAGGCGGTTTTTTCTGCAACCGTACCGATCGTACCCGCTCGATACACATACTCTTCACCGAACAGCTCTTTCGTGTAGTTATGTGCTCTAGGCTGATATTCTCCTGAGAAGTTCAAGTCAATATCAGGTACTTTGTCTCCTTTAAATCCTAAGAACGTTTCAAACGGTATGTCTTGTCCATCTTTAATATAGAGAACATTACAAGTTGGACACTCTTTATCAGGAAGGTCAAAACCAGACCCAACTGATCCATCGTTAAAGAAATGTGACTCTTTGCAGTTTGGACAAACATAATGCGGAGGCAGTGGATTTACTTCTGTAATTTCTGTCATGGTCGCGACAAAAGATGACCCGACTGAACCACGTGATCCTACTAGATATCCATCGATCAATGATTTTTTAACAAGCTTGTGAGAAATCAAGTAAATAACAGCAAATCCGTGGCCAATAATACTCGTCAGTTCTTTTTCCAGCCTTTTCTCAACGAGATCAGGAAGGTTTTCACCATATATACTTCTTGCACGGTTATAACTCATTGATCGAACTTCATCATCCGCACCTTCAATCTTAGGTGTATAAAGATCGTCAGGTATCGGCTTTATCTCTTCAATCATGTCTGCAATATGTCTTGTATTTTCACAGACTACCTTTTCCGCTGTTTCTTCCCCTAAGAAAGAGAACAAATTCAACATCTCGTCTGTTGTACGAAAATGAACTTCAGGGAGCGTTTGTCTGTTCAGCGGATTTGCTCCGCCTTGAGAGGAAATCAAAATCTTTCTATAGATCGCATCTTCAGGATTTAAATAGTGCACGTTTCCAGTTGCAACAACTGGTTTATTTAATTTCTCTCCTAACTGAACGATGTTGGAAAGAATATCTCTTAAATTCATTTCATCTGAAACAAGTTCTCTTTCAATAAGGTGATAATAGTTGCTTGGCGGCTGAATCTCTAGATAATCATAAAACTCCGCAATCTTTTCGACTTCTTCGATCGGCTTCTGCATCATGCCTTCAAAAACTTCACCTTTGTCACATGCAGATCCTACTAAGATCCCTTCACGCAATTTATTGAGCCGTGAACGCGGAATCCGCGGTGTTCGATAAAAATAAGAAAGATGTGATTCTGAAACGAGCTTATATAGATTCTTCAATCCTTCTTGTGTAGCTGCAAGCAGCGTACAATGAAACGGTCTGGATCGCTGGAAACCGCCTTGTCCCATATTATCGTTTAAACGATCATGGTAGAAAATTTCTTTTTCAAATGTCTCTTTTAATAGTTTCCATAAAAGATACCCCGTTGCTTCTGCATCATATATCGCACGGTGATGCTGTGTAAGTTCTATGTCAAACCTTTTACAAAGGGTATTCAGTCTATGATTCTTTAATTGAGGCAGCAAGAATCTTGCAAGTTCCAATGTATCAATGACAGGATTCTTTGCTTCACCTAAGCCGATCTTACGCAAGCCTTCGTTTAAAAATCCCATATCAAAGCTTGCGTTATGTGCTACAAGAATATCATCACCCATAAATTTATTGAAATCTCGAAGGACTTCTTCAATTTCAGGCGCGTTCTCGACCATATCGTCTGTGATGCCTGTTAAATTGATTGTCGTTTCAGATAAAGATTCATGCGGGTTAGCAAACCTTTCAAATCGATCAATGATTTCTCCGCCTCTAACCTTAACTGCTGCTAGTTCAATAATTTTATTATACACCGCTGATAAGCCCGTAGTTTCAACGTCAAAAACAATGTATGTTTCTTCTGATAGTTTTCTTGGTGCTTCATTGTAAGCAATCGGAACCCCATCGTCTACCAGGTTGGCTTCAAGTCCATAAAGAATTTTTATCCCGTTTTTTTTGCCCGCGCTATAAGCTTCAGGAAAGGATTGGACACCTGCATGATCTGTAATTGCAACAGCAGGATGTCCCCATTTCTTTGCTTGTCCGACAAGAGAGGATACAGAAGATACCGCGTCCATCTGACTCATAGGTGTATGAAGATGGAGTTCCACACGTTTATTATCATCTGCTGCTGTATCTTTTCGGAACTCAGGCTTGATCTCATTTATATCGTTTGCAATCATAACGAGATCTCTGACAAAGGTATCGTTTTGAATACCTCCGCGTACTTTTAACCACATACCCTTTTGGATTCCTTGAAGAATTGGAATATCTTCTTTATCACGCGAGAAGATTTTGACCAAAAGAGAATCTGTATAATCAGTAATCTTAAATGTTAGTAGTGTGCGGCCGCTTCTAAGCTCTCTTGTTTCAGCGTGAAATACGTAACCTTGTATTGTGATGCGTCTTTCTTCATCTTGAATAGTCTGGATCGGCACTGGTTCGTCCTTTATTGAGTAGCCAATCATGATATCTGTTCTTGCCGCAGGGCCATCCGATTTATTAGCTGACTTTTCTTTTTCAACGAGAGCTTCCATCACTTTATTCTGATCTTCTTGCTTACGCTGTTCTAAAAACTTTTGATAATCTTCTTCAGAATGTTTTATTTCCGTCTTCACTAAGACTGAATGAAAACCGAAATGACTGTACATCTCTTTAATCACTGGAGAAAGTTTTCTCTGTACTAAAGTTTCTTCGGCGTCGTTTCGGACGGTTAGACATAAGAAATTCCCATCAGCTACAGGATCTTGGATAGAGAGCATACTGGATAGGCTTGGACCAGTCGTCTCCACAAGCTTTTCCTTACATAACGGCCAATAGCTGAGCAGCTCCTCTGATTGAAAGCTCTCCTTTGTTTGCAGTGAAAAGGTCACTTTCGCAATATGTTGAAAGGTTTGCTGAAGACTAGTACTAAACCATGCATAACCTTCTGCTGTTAACGGCCGGTTGATGGCGATTGAAAAGTGCCAGCTCCGATTCAGTTTATCTATAGTAAGTTTTTCGATTGTCCCTTCCGAAAAACCGATTTTCATATGATCAGGAATTCCTAATTGTTCTAAAAGAAGCGACAGCCTTTCCTGTCTGATCTGCTGATCATTTTCGCTCATAAGAACCTCCTTTTAAAGGGGTTTATTTAGATTTTCAACAACCCAACTAACGTATGTTTTGGAGACGTTTGTACCTTTTTATTATACTATACGAAATATGGATATTACCTCGTTTTCATCTCATTAAATGATTCCAAATTTCGTAAAGTAGAAAAGTACAAAGAGAAAGGTACCTCTTGTACGAGAGGTACCTCCTCTTTTTATTATCTTCGTATCCTTCGATGCTCTTGAAAGTATTGATTTGCGTTACAGGTTACTTCGCTTTCCGCGGGGCGTGCGGTGAGCCCCCTCGTCGCTACGCGCCTTTGAGGTGTCTCACCTGTCCCGCTCGTCCCGCAGGAGTCTCGTACCTTCCACTCCAATCAAGTTTCAATGAAGTCAAATTTCAAAATCACTGAAATTTGTAATCGTTAATTCTTGAGTTTATCCCACTCTTGTTTAATAAAGCTGCTTAAATCTGAAACAGGGACTTCAAAAGATTCTCCGCTCTTACGGATCTTCACTTCAACGATACCTTCAGAAGCACGCTTACCTACCATAACACGAATCGGCAATCCGATTAAGTCACTATCTGCAAATTTAACACCTGCACGCTCAGGACGGTCATCATATAAACAATCAAATCCATCGTTCTTAATTAAATCGTATAGTTCATCTGAGAGTGCAGCTTGTTCAGCATTCTTGCTGTTTACAGCAATTAGATGAACATCGAATGGAGTAAGGGATAACGGCCAAATTAACCCCTTATCGTCGTTATTCTCTTCGGCAACTGCTGCTAGTGTACGGGAAACACCAATACCGTAACAACCCATTGACATGATTTGGTTTTTACCATTCTCATCTAAATAAGCTGCTTTCATCGGCTCGCTATATACTTTTCCTAGCTTAAACACATGACCGACTTCGATTCCTTTTGCAAAAACAATTGTTCCTTTGCCATCTGGCGACTTGTCACCTTCTACAACAAAGCGAATGTCAGCTGATTGGCTATATTCAAAATCTCTTTTCGGATTAACATTTAAAAAATGGTAACCTGATTCATTTGCACCGCAAACTGCATTTACCATGTATGGAACTGCTTGATCGGCAATAATTTTTACTTCTTCAGATACCGAAACTGGTCCGATTGAACCTGGCTCTGTGTTCAACCACTTCTTCGTATCCTCTACAGAAGCTAAAGCAACATCTGTAGCCGAAAGTTCATTTTTAAGCTTGATCTCGTTAACTTCATGATCGCCTCTTACTAGGACTAATACAGGTTGTCCATCAGCCATATAAAGCAACGACTTAATGATTTTGGAAGAAGATACATTTAGGAATCCAGAAACTTCTTCTATCGTTTTTGCCTGTTCTGTCGCAACTTTTTCGAGTTCTAGAAGACTTTCTGAAGAACTTTTAACCTCAAGTAATACTGGAGCCATTTCAATATTGGCAGCAAAATCCGATTCATTAGAATATGCGATTAAGTCTTCACCGATATCTGATAAAACCATGAACTCATGGTTGTCTTTACCGCCGATTGCTCCTGAATCTGCTAAAACAGCGCGGAAATTTAATCCGCAGCGGCTGAAGATTGCAGAATACGCATTTTTCATCGCTTCGTACGTTTCGTCAAGACTTTCCTGTTTATCATGGAAAGAGTAGGCATCTTTCATAATAAACTCTCTTCCACGCAGAAGACCAAAACGCGGGCGCTTCTCGTCTCTGAACTTCGTTTGAATCTGATAAAGATTCAATGGAAGCTTTTTATAAGATTTTACTTCATCACGAATAATGCTAGTAATGACTTCCTCATGTGTCGCTCCAAGAGCAAAGTCACGCTCGTGGCGATCTTTTAATCTCATCAATTCTGGTCCATAGCTATACCATCTTCCACTTTCCTGCCAAAGTTCAGCAAGCTGAAGTGCCGGCATCATCATCTCTTGAGATCCGGCACGGTTCATTTCTTCTCTTACAATGTTCTCTATTTTATGAAGTACTTTTTTCCCCAGCGGCAAGAATGAATAGATACCTGCTGCATTCTGCCTGATAAATCCTGCTCTTAAAAGAAGCTGATGACTTTTCACATCTGCATCTGCAGGAACTTCACGTAATGTTGGCATAAACAACTGACTTTGTCTCATAATCTCTACTCCTCAAATAATCCCTAATTAACCAAGAAATATCTTTTGTATATCGTTCCATGTAACAACAAGCATCAATAACATAAGAAAAGCAAATCCGATAAAATGAACCATTCCCTCTTTTTGAGGGTCGATCGGTTTTCCTCTCAATGCCTCTACTCCTAAGAAAAGGAGACGACCTCCATCAAGAGCTGGCAGCGGCAGCAGGTTGAAGATTCCTAAGTTAATACTTAAAATAGCAGCCCATTGTAATAACATATATACACCAGCTTTTGCCGCTTGATCCGTGTACTCATAGATACCAAGCGGGCCAGATAACTGGTCGATTCCATGCTGTCCTGTTATAAGCTGTCCAAGCCCCGTGAAGATAGCGGTTGTCATAAACCATGTTTGTTTCGCACCATATTCAAGTGAACCGACAAAAGAAGATTCTGTAAATGGATGTGCTCCAATGAAACCTTCGTTTTGATTTTCAGCACCTTTTCGTGTACCCAATGTGACTGGAACGACTTTTTCTTCGCCGTCTCGATTAATCGTAAACATGAGCTTCTCACCAGGATTTTGCTGAATAACTGAAACTAGTTCTTTCCAATCATCCATCTTTTCACCTTGAACGGCAATGATTTTATCGCCTTGCAGCAAACCAGCTTTTTCTGCAGCAGCACCCTCTTGCAGCGTCCCCAACCTAGACTCGTTTGTTGGGATTCCTTGCATAAGCGAAAAGGCTACAAGGATAATAAACGCCAGTAAAAAGTTCATTGCTGGACCAGCAAAAATGGCAAGTGTTCTCTGCATGATGGTTTTCGAGCCGAATTGGCGGTTATACGGTGCAATCTGCATTTCTTGATGATCTGCAACAAATATTGCATCTTCTTTTACTTGATACGTTTTTGGACTAGCTTCTTCATTCTCAAAACCTGTCAAATAGAGGTCCCGATCCAAATCCGCTTTTTCAATCGTGATCGTTTTTTGAACCGGATATTTATCACGGTGATTTACAACGATCTTCTCTACTTCTTTTGCCTCATTAAAGATTAATCCAACTCTGTGCCCTGCCTTAAGTTCAATACCTTCTGGATCTTCTCCAGCCATTCGCACGAATCCTCCAAGAGGCAAAAGTCGAATCGTATAGACCGTTTCTCCTTTTTTGAAGGCAAACACTTTTGGGCCGAATCCAATTGCAAACTCACGGCACAAAATACCAGCACGTTTTGCTAGCAAAAGATGTCCTAGTTCATGAAAGAAAATTAAAGCCCCTAAAATGATGATAATGGCTATCACAGTGTTCATTTCCATTACCTGCCTTTACTTAGTAGTGACTCCACAAAGATTCGAGTCCTCGTATCTGTTTCTTGAATTGTCTCAAGGTCAGGTGTACTGACATTTGACAACTCCAGCATCGCACGCTCAATCATTTCCTCTATTTCAAGAAACGTAATATGACCGTTTAAAAATAACTCGACTGCTTTTTCATTCGCTGCATTTAAGACAGTTGGCATCAATCCTCCTGCAATCCCTGCATCAAATGCAAGTTTCAAACATCTGAAACGATCGTAATCCATTTTTTGAAAATGTAATTGTCCAACTTCCCATAAGTTTAACCTTTTCCCTTTTACTAATTCAAGTCTGTCGGGATATGTAAGCGCGTATTGAATCGGCACTCTCATGTCAGGTTGTCCGAGATGAGCGATTATGCTTGTATCAACAAACTCTACCATAGAGTGTATGATACTTTCCTTATGTAAAATGACGTCTATTTTGGAATAATCGAAGGAAAACAACCAATGAGCTTCAATGACTTCCAAACCTTTGTTCATCATTGTGGCAGAATCAATGGTGATCTTCGCACCCATAGACCAATTTGGATGATTTAATGCTTCTTGGACCGTTACGTTTTTTAATTCATCACGTGATTTATCTCTAAAACTTCCACCCGAAGCTGTTAAAATTAGTTTTTCAACACGGTTGGTATCTTCTCCATTCAGACATTGGTAGATTGCCGAATGCTCTGAATCTACTGGAAGGACTGTAACATTGTGTTTCTTTGCATGTTCCATAACAAGATGCCCAGCTGTTACAAGTGTCTCTTTATTGGCTAAAGCAATCGTCTTCTTTGCCTCAATTGCTTTTAAAGTAGGCAGTAAGCCTACACTGCCTATCACTGCATTGACTACTACAGAAGAATCCGTTGAAACTGCAGCCTCGATGAGCCCTGCCATACCTGAAACAATTTTAGTGGATGGTCCTACAGCTGTTCGAAGTTTTTTTGCGTCTTCTTCGTTTTGAACAGCACATATTTCAGGCTTGAATTCAGAAATAATTTTTTCGGCTGTTTCAATATTTTTACCAACAGACATAGCACTTAATTTGAATTGCTCTGGGTGAGAGGCGATCACGTCTAATGTCTGAACGCCAATTGAGCCTGTAGCACCTAGTAAACTGACTAATTTCATTCTTTACCTCCAGCCATTATCCTAACAAGTGAAGTACATGAAGCAGCGGGAACACGAATAGTGCACTATCTAATCGATCGAGTATTCCACCATGTCCAGGAAGGAGAGTACCTGAGTCTTTCACATCATAGATCCGCTTGAATGCCGATTCGGCTAAGTCTCCAATTTGACCGAAAATCCCTGCTACAACTGAAATAACTAAAATATGAATCAATGACAATTCAACAAAATTCACAGCATAGCTTATAATCCCAACTAACAAGCTGAAGAAAATACCTCCAACTGCGCCTTCTATCGTTTTGTTCGGTGAGATAACGGGCCATAGTTTACGCTTCCCCATTGACTTTCCAACAAAATAAGCTCCAGAATCAGTTGCCCATATCATAAATAGGATTAAAAAAAGGATCTGTATGCCATTTTCTAAGATTCTCGTTTCTTCTAAGTAGAAAAAACCAAAACCTACATAAATCGAACTAAATAATACAAATGAAATATGGTTATAGTCTGTTTTGTTCTTTTGTATGACAGTTACAACTAATAATAGAAGAACTGCAAGTATAATGGCATCTGTTTTAGTAAAGGGTTCAAGATTTTGCATCCATTGTTGAGGCAGTGCGATCAAAACGGCTAAAAGAAGCCCAATTCCTCCAATAAAAGAAAATTCTAGTCCTTTCATCCGCAATAATTCATACATGCCAATCCCTGTGAGTAATAGTATCAAAAGTGAGAACGGCCAGCTCCCGTAAAGGGTAATCCCTATAAATAAAACGGCTGCGATTACACCTGTTATAATCCGTTGTTTCATAAGTCCTCCTTATTTAAACACCGCCATACCGCCTGCCTCGCCCGGCAAATTGTGATACAGCATCTCGTAAATGCTCCTCAGAAAAATCAGGCCATAATACATCTGTAAACCAAAATTCAGAATACGCAAGCTGCCATAGCATAAAGTTGCTCAATCGCACTTCACCACTCGTCCTGATTAGAAGATCAGGATCTTTAAGATCGCGTGTCATCAAATGTTTTTCGATCAATGACTCATCGATCTCTGAGAGTTCCAATTTTCCTTGTTTCACTTCAGAAGCAAGTGTTTTCACTGCTGATGTAATCTCATCACGACTTCCATAATTCAGTGCGAAATTTAAAATTAATCCTGTGTTGTTTTTTGTTCTGTTTATTGCTTCATCTACAGCTTTAATCGTATGAAGGGGCAGAAGTTCTTTTTTACCCATTATTCGCACTTGGACGTTCTCTTTAATCAAATCTGGCAGAAAAGTATTTAAAAATTCACCCGGAAGCTTCATTAAAAAATCTACTTCCTCACGAGGTCTCTTCCAATTTTCAGTTGAAAAAGCGTAAAGTGTAAGTACTTCGATTCCTATCCTGTTTGATTCTTTAACAATTTTTCTAACCGTTTTCATACCTTCATGGTGACCTGCAATACGCGGCAAAGCTCTTTTTCTTGCCCATCGCCCATTTCCATCCATAATAATGGCTACGTGAGATGGAATGTTTTCTTGTTTAAATGTATTTGTTTCAGAACCTTTTTTCTTAAAGAAAAGCTTGTCAAGCATGTATAAGCCTCCATCTTCTAGACTTCAAGTGTTCATCGTATCTACTTGATAAACAATGGTGATAAGTCTAATAAAAAAACCCCCTTTATAGAGGGCTTTTTATATTTAATTGTACATGGAAAAGCTTTATACTTCCATGATTTCTTTTTCTTTTACTGAACTTACAGAATCAACTTCAGAAGTGTATTTATCAGTAAGTTTTTGAACGTCATCGTTATAACGGCGAAGTTCATCTTCTGTAATCTCTGCTTCTTTTTCAAGTTTCTTCAGTTCATCATTTGCATCTCTGCGAACGTTACGAAGCGCGACTTTCGCTTCTTCTGCAAACTTTTTAACAAGTTTAACAAGTTCTTTTCTGCGCTCTTCTGTTAATGCCGGAATTGCAATACGAATAACCTGACCATCGTTTGACGGAGTAAGACCAAGATCAGACTTTAAGATCGCCTTTTCAATATCAGCCATAGCTGTTTTGTCGTAAGGCTGGATCACTAAAAGTCTTGCTTCTGGCGTTGTTACACCAGCTAACTGATTGATCGGAGTTGGAGTTCCATAATACTCAACCTGTACTCTGTCTAATAAAGAAGGATTTGCTCTTCCTGCACGAAGTGTTGAATATTCACGACGTAAGGCTCCGATCGCTTTTTGCATTTTTTCTTCTGCTTGAGTTAAAACTTCTTTTGCCATTAGTTTTTCCCCCTTATAACCGTTCCAATTTTTTCACCAGCAACTGCTCGTTTGATGTTTCCTTCTTCCATGATCGAGAAAACAACTAACGGAATATCATTATCCATACATAAAGACGAAGCTGTTGTATCCATAACTGCCAAGCCATCTTTTAAGAGATCAAGATAAGATAATGTAGTATATTTAACAGCGTTCTCGTCGAGTTTAGGATCTGCTGAATACACACCGTCTACATTGTTCTTCGCCATTAAGATAACTTCTGCTTCGATTTCTGCTGCTCTTAATGCGGCTGTAGTATCTGTAGAGAAATAAGGATTACCTGTTCCTGCTGCAAATATAACTACACGCTTTTTTTCAAGGTGACGAATGGCTTTTCTTCTGATATAAGGTTCTGCAACCTGACGCATTTCTATAGAAGTTTGTACTCTTGTTTGAACCCCGATGTTTTCAAGACTGTCTTGAAGGGCTAATGAATTCATGACAGTAGCAAGCATACCCATGTAGTCTGCTGATGCACGGTCCATTCCCATCTCACTGCCCGTCTTTCCGCGCCATAGGTTTCCACCACCTACAACTACAGCAACTTCTACGTCTAATTCAACAATTTCTTTCACTTGCTCAGCAATAGATTGAACGATTTTCGGGTCAATACCAGAAGTTTGTTCACCAGCTAATGCTTCTCCACTTAATTTCAAGACGACTCGTTTATATTTTGAAGTAGTCATTTGTCCCTCCATCACCTAAAAAATGTATTTACCTGGTTTAAGGCTGTTTAAATAAAGCTTCGTTGCTTTTGAAAGTGTTGGTTTCCGTTTCAGGCGCTCGCTTTCCGGGGGGCGTGCGGTAAGCCTCTTAGCGCTTTGCGTTTAAGAGTCTCACCTGTCCCGCTGATCCCCCAGGAGTCTCGCGCCTTACACTCCAATCAACTTGTCAAGGAAGAATAGTAATAAAATGACACAAAAGCAACATCTTAATAGCTTATAATTAGAGCCTTTACAAAAACCAAAGATATTTCTGTAAAAAAAGAGGAACACAACGTGCTCCCCCTCTTTTTGAAAAATGTGCTTACTTTTTCACTTGAGACATTACTTCTTCAGCGAAGTTGTCTTCACGCTTTTCAAGACCTTCTCCAACTTCAAAACGAACGAAGGCTTTAACAGTAGCACCTTTGGAAGCTACATATTTACCAACTTTTTGGTCTGGATCTTTAATGAAAGATTGGTCATTCAAGCAAATATCTTCGAAGTATTTACCAAGACGTCCCTCAACCATTTTAGCTACGATGTTTTCAGGCTTGCCTTCGTTAAGCGCTTGTTCAGTCAACACTTTACGCTCACGAGCTACTTCTTCTTCGCTTACTTCGTCACGAGAGATGTATTTAGGGTTAACAGCTGCAACGTGCATAGATACGTCTTTCGCAACTTCCTCTTCAGTTGTTCCTTCAACAACTGAAAGAACACCAATACGTCCACCCATGTGAAGATATGCACCAAAAGCAGCGTTCTCGTCTTTTTTCAAGATTTCAAAACGACGAAGTGTAAGTTTTTCTCCAATTTTAGCAATCGCAGAGTTAATGTAGTCATTTACAGTTGTTCCGTTAAAGTCAGAAGCTAGTGCATCTTCAACAGAAGCAGGTTCAGTAGCTAATAGGTGGTTACCTAATTCAGCGATTAAGTTTTTGAAGTTTTCGTTTTTTGCAACGAAATCCGTTTCAGAGTTCACTTCAAGGATAATTGCTTTGTTGCCGTCAACGATTACTGAAGTTAAGCCTTCTGCAGCGATACGGTCAGCTTTCTTAGCAGCTTTCGCGATCCCTTTTTCACGAAGGTAATCGATTGCTGCCTCCATGTTACCGTCTGTTTCAGTTAGTGCTTTCTTACAATCCATCATACCTGCGCCAGTTTTCTCACGCAATTCTTTAACCATTTGTGCTGTAATAGCCATGTGTTTTGCCTCCTTATGGGATATGTAGTACTTAAGTGTGCTTTACATTAAAAAAGGTGATAAAGGGTCATCCCCTCTACCACCCTTGAGCATTCCATTTAATTAAGCAGTAGTTTCTTCTTCAGCTGCTTCTGCTACTTCTTCTCCGCCTTGGTTAGCTTCGATGATAGCATCAGCCATTTTACCAGTAAGAAGTTTAACTGCACGAATTGCATCATCGTTACCAGGGATAACGTGATCAACTTCGTCCGGATCACAGTTCGTATCAACGATTGCGATGATCGGAATGTTTAATTTACGAGCTTCAGCAATCGCAATGCGCTCTTTACGAGGGTCAACTACGAATAATGCATCAGGAAGCTTGTTCATGTCTTTAATTCCGCCTAGGAACTTTTCAAGACGCTCCATTTCCTTTTTAAGAAGGATAACTTCTTTTTTAGGAAGTACATCAAATGTACCGTCTTCTTGCATTTTTTCAAGATCTTTTAAGCGGTTGATACGCTTACGGATTGTACCGAAGTTTGTTAAAGTTCCACCTAACCAACGTTGGTTGATGTAGTACATATCAGAACGTTGAGCTTCTTCCTTAACAGAATCTTGAGCTTGTTTCTTTGTTCCAACGAAAAGGATCTTTCCGCCGTCTGCTGCGATGTTACGCATAACATTGTAGCATTCTTCAACTTTCTTTACTGTCTTTTGAAGATCGATGATGTAGATACCGTTTCTTTCTGTGAAAATGTAACGAGACATCTTCGGATTCCAACGGCGAGTCTGATGACCAAAGTGTACACCAGCTTCTAACAATTGTTTCATTGAAATTACTGCCATAATGGCACCTCCTAGGTTTTTTTCCTCCGTTTGTTTCACCTTTGAGCAATAACTGAAAAATCAGCACCACATTACTCAAATCCGCAAACGTGTGTGATTAACACCGAGAAATAATATAACATGATTCGTGTATTTTCTGCAAGTCTTTTTAAGGTGTTATGCGTAAAATTTTAATAGTAATTGCACTTCACCTTTTCCTCGGTCAAGCATTTTAGCAATTTCTTCAGCATTATACCCTTGTCGAGCTAATAGTAACACTTTATTTCGAGCATTATTTTCATCGGCATGCAAATTCTTTACTTCCTCAACTAAGTTCGTGTCGACCTCTTCAGCAACTTCTTGCATAGAGTTCGAATCGTGGTTCTCCTTAATCTGTTTAGAAAATTGTATAATCATCTCATGTAATCTTGCATTTTCTTCTTTCATTTCTTGAGAGAAGAGCTCAAGAAGTTCTCCTACATCTTCATTTATATATGAATCCTGATTCACTGGCTGTACATGAACCTTTTTCCATACTTTAAATAAAAAATAAACACAAATGATGTTTAATAGTAAACTGAAGAAAATTAAACCATACATATCACTTCCCCCCTATCCTGAATAATCAATGTTCTGCCCTTTAAATGGATGATTGTTATTTGTTTCGTCTTTCTTTGTATGTAATAAACTTTCTCCTGCTGATGTATTCTTATTGACACGTTTCGATTCTATTTTATCTTTCTTACGCATCTCTTCTGATCGATATTCTTGCTGAAGAAGTCCTCTATTTAAAGTATCCATAGCTGATTTTGCTGCATCCACTGATCTTGGAATAGCAACTTGAAGTTCGATTAATTTCAAACTCAACGTTTCCACATCCATTTCTTATAAGGAATGTATAACGATTTCTTTATCTTCCATAAATACTTTAGCCGATTGAAACGGAGAGTGCACTTTTCGTTTGTACTTGCCGATTCCAATCTCAACATTTGGATGCAAAATACCTTTAACAGTAACCATCGAGTGCAAAGAGTTATCATTTGCTGCTTTTTCCTCTTTCAGTTCTGTAAGTTGATGGTTAGTT
This sequence comes from Fictibacillus phosphorivorans, assembly GCF_001619875.1. Classification (GTDB taxonomy): domain Bacteria; phylum Bacillota; class Bacilli; order Bacillales; family Fictibacillaceae; genus Fictibacillus; species Fictibacillus phosphorivorans_B. The sequence goes on along the minus strand of NZ_LRFC01000023.1, from coordinate 139,150 downwards.
TGAAGAATCGTATTAACAATTTTATCAATTGTCACTTTATCCATCTTTTTTTCTTCCATAACCGCTTTTAGCTGATTCAATTTCTTAAGGTTTAGCTCTAGATCTAGCATTTTTTGTTCATAGCCAACCTTAATCTGACCACTATTTTCGTTCGTTTTTATATATAGCAACGTTTTAGAATACGTTTCATTTCCGATTTCATTTGCTGAAATTTCACTTCCAGCAATACATGTTCCGCCAGATATGTTCCCTTTACCATTTAGGCATCTAACACTCTGTCCTGCTTCACAATGACTGTGCATGATTGTCTGAGCAACTTCAATGTTTTCTCCTGCATAAATGGTTCCTTGACTAATATAGAGAGAAGTAAAGTTTCCTGCACAGCGTATTAAGCCTTTTCCTTGACCAAGTACTCCGCCACCGATCACAACATTTCCTTGCGATATGATTTCTGCTGCCTCAACAACACCTTCAATCCGCACATCGCCTTGGGCTAAAATTTTAAATCCTGATGGAACATCACCTTTTATATGTACATTTCCTACAAAATCAATATGACCTGTCTTCAAAGAAACGTCGCCTTGAACCCTATAAACAGGATAAATATGAACAACATTTTTATGGTGCGTTACTTCTCCGCTCTTTGAAGCATACACACATAAATCCTCAGCATTAAAAACGGTATTCTCTCCATTCTTTATATGAAGATCTTTCCCTTTTTTCGCAGGCAAGGGTTCACCAAAGACCGTAATGCCGGGTATTCCGTCTGTTGCTGCTTGTTTTCTTGCCACGATTTCTCCAAATTCAACGGTAGGTATTGTAAATAAACGTTTAAAATCTACTTTTTGGCTCTCTTCTACTTTTACATCGCATTCGGTTTCATATGCTGGGATAAGTTGAGCTGGTTTACCGTCAATAGGGAGTTTTCCTTTTGCGATTTCTGCAGGAAAGGAATAAGTATCCAGGTTTTCTACAATCAAGTTTAATACTTCTTTTCTCACACCATGTTTAATCCCTTTGGATCCGATCCATGCTGCTAATCCCGAAAAACTAATTTGATCTGCAGGAATGGCAGCTTCTTTTTTGAACAAAAGAGCTCGTGTATCTTTTTGTTCCCGTTTAATATCAAACCATTGATCCATATCTCTACTCCTTACATATAGCGTTGCAGAACCTGTCTTATACGAAATAATGCTTTTGAATGTATTTGAGATATTCTTGATGTTGATAAACCGAGTACTTGTCCAATTTCTGTTAACGTTAATTCTTCAAAGTAAAACAAACTAACTACGAGCTGTTCTTTTTCTGATAGTTCTTTAATGACAAGAGCGAGCTCCCCATGAAGTTCTTCCTGAAGGAGGCTGTTTTCTGGAGTGATCGCCTTTTTATCTTCAATGGTATAACTTACTTTCTCACGGCTTTCTGTTTCTTTATTCTCTTCATCGATCGATAGAACATTGGCTAAAAAGCTTTCTGACATAACAGTTGTTACTTCACTTTCTGAATAACCTAATTCTTCAGCAACTTCTTTAGCGCTAACTGAGCGTAAGTTTTCTTGTTCTAGCCGTTCAATAGCCGCTTCTACTTTTTTTGTTTTTTCCCTAAGGCTCCTTGGTAGCCAATCTTCTCTTCTTAAGCCATCGAGAATCGCCCCTCTAATACGGAAGGAAGCATACGTATCAAATTTAAGATCTCGTTCCGGCTCAAACTTTTTTAATGCATCATATAATCCCAGCATGCCAAGGGATCGGAGTTCATCTTTATTAACGCTCTTTGGAAGCCCAACTGATATTCGTTGTACATGATAATTTACTAGAGGCAGATAAGCACGCATTAATTCATCACCTGCTTCTCGGTCACGACTTGTGTTCCACTTATGCCAGCATGTTTGTTCTTCTATTAAAGATGGCTCCGTCATGGTAATACTCCTTTGTTTAAATTACTTTTATACCCGCATTTACCGTTTTAATCGTTAATAATGTGGTATTCGGGTCAAATTCAATCGTTCTTCCGCTAGACCCGCCAGTATCACTCGCAATTAGCGGGATTTCTAAAGAATAAAGCTCTTCTTTTACTCTTTCTACATTACGGGGACCGATTCTCATCATTTCGTTTCCTGATGAAAATTGAAACATTTGCGCACCGCCTGCTATTTTAGCTTTTAGTGCTTTCCTGTTTGCCCCCAGGTTTATTAACATTTCATATAAACTCCTAATGGCGGTATCTGCATATTTTCCTTTATTTAAAGCTGGTGCTTTTGATAATGATGAGTCTGGAAGCATGATGTGAGCCATCCCTGCAATTTTGTTTATTTGATCAAATAAGATAACACCTACACACGATCCAAGACCTGTAGTTCTAATTGTATCTGGAGGGGATACGACATTTATATCCGCTATCCCCACCTTAATAATTTCACTCATCCAACGGAACTCCTAATGCAAGAAAGATTTTTGAGAATGACTCAGGGTCTGGAAGTAAGAAAAAGTGTCCTTTAACTTCATCTTGTTTTTCAATATCTGTAAAAGCAGTGTCTATTACAATGGCATAATCGCTAACCGTTGAAATTTCAAACAACCCAAAGCTTAAGATTGCCCCAGCCATGTCAATACTTGTAGCAGGTACAGAAGGCTGCAAATTTAGACTTGTAAAATCAGAAAACGATGTAAGATATGAACCAGAAAGGATGTTACCAACTTCCTGAAGCGCAGACAGTGATATTTCTGAAACATCATCGCCTGCCAACTGTACCCGTTGTCCTCCTAATAGGTCTTTAAGAAGTAACTCAGCCTGTTCAATCGGCAGCATAAAAAACATACATCCCGGAGCATCTCCGACAATTCTTAGGAAAACAGAAGCTACAACATTCTCAGCTCCTCCGACCATCTCTGAAATCTCTTCAAAAGAAATGACATTCACTGAAGGGACTTTCATATCAACCGCTTTGTTCAGCATTTTGGACAATGCTGTAGCAGCATGGCCAGCTCCAATGTTTCCTATCTCACGTAAAATATCTAAATGGATCGGCTGAATCTTTAAAAAGTCCATTTTAATTAAGACTTTCCTTAGCTAGCTGAACATCAAGTTTTTCTGGATTCAAGACTTTCACAAGATCGAGTAGAATGAGCAGTCTTTTTTCAATCTTCGCAACGCCTTGTATGTACTCAGCATCCACACCACCTACAACTTCGGGTGGCGGTTCGATCGAATCTTTATCAAGATCAATCACATCATTTGCAGCATCCACTATCAATCCGGCCTCAATCGTTCCTACTGATACAATAATGATTCGTGTCGTGTCGGTATACAGCTCTTCTTCGATACCAAAACGTAAACGCAAATCAATAATTGGTGTTACAACGCCTCGAAGGTTGATTACACCTTTAACAAAATCTACAGTTCTAGGAATTCTCGTAATGTGCTGCATTCTTTCTATTGATTTGACGTGCTGAACAGGAACAGCGTATTCTTCGTCTTTTAATTGAAAAATGATAACTTTTTCTTCGTTCGTCATCTGGATTAACCACCTTTTTGATTAATTTAGCCATCTCATTGTTGCTCTTTGAAGGGTTGATTTCCGTTCCAGGCTGCTCGCTTTCCGCGGGGCAGGCGGTGAGCCCCTTGCTGCTTTGCGCCGTTAAGGGTCTCACCTGACCGCTTGTCCCGCAGGAGTCTCACACCTTGCACTCCAATCAACTTTTCAATGAATACAAAATCATTCCAAAAGCATCACTCTAATAGATAAGAGTCATTAAGGAGTAACCTTTAAAAAATTATTTAATAAGTGCATTACAGTCTAAAATTAAGGCTACTTGTCCGTCTCCGAGTATCGTTGCGCCTGAGATCGCAAAAACGGATGTTAAATACTGACCTAGTGATTTTAATACGATTTCCTGCTGTCCGATAAACGAATCAACAACTAACGCTGCCATTTTGTCACCTTTCCTTACGACAACTACAGGAACGTGCTGGCTTGTTTCATTTGTTTCTGGAACTTCAAAGATTTCCTTCATGTTAACGAGCGGCACTACTTTCCCACGGAAATCAATGACTTTTTGATTATGAGCAGATAAAATTTCTTCTTTTTTTATAATGGCAGTCTCAATAATGGACGATAACGGAATCGCATATTTTTCTTGTTGAATTTCAACAAGCATGACTGACATAATCGATAAAGTTAACGGGAGCTGAATGGAGAAAATGGTTCCAAATCCAGCTGTTGAATCAACAGATATCGATCCGCCTAACGACTCGATCTTGTTCTTAACAACATCAAGTCCAACTCCACGTCCAGAAATATCTGAAATAACGTCAGCCGTCGAAAATCCAGAAGCGAATAACAATTCAAAACACTGTTTATCGGTCAAATTTTCTGACATTTCTTTCGTGATGATCCCGTTCTCTAATGCTTTTTCTAACACTTTTTGTTTATTAATACCCGCGCCATCATCTTCAATCTCAATAAACACATGGTTACCGCTGTGAAACGCTCTTAAGTAGATTGTTCCTGTTTCATTCTTTCGGGCATTAGACCGAATAGAAGGGTTTTCAATTCCATGGTCTATAGAGTTTCTAAGCAAGTGGACAAGCGGATCACCGATCTCATCAATAACTGTCCGATCGAGTTCCGTATCAGCACCAATAATTTCTAGGTTCACTTTCTTGCCTAAGTCTTTTGCTAACCCTCTAACCATTCTTGGGAATCGATTAAAGACTTGTTCTACAGGGACCATACGCATCGTTAATATGATATTCTGAAGATCTCCTGATACTCTAGACATTCGTTCGACCGTTTCGTTTAAATCAGAACTTTTTAGGGATTTTGAAATCTCCTCTAGACGTCCGCGGTCAATGACGAGTTCTTCAAACAAATTCATAAGCTGATCAAGTCTTTCGATATTTACACGAATCGTTTTACCTGACCCGGCAGAACTTGTATTTTGCTGTGTTTCTTCTTTTTTATTTTCATTGTTTACAACTTGTTCTACACCTTGGTTCTCAATACTTTCTTCAACAGCTGCTGCGTTAAGATTTTCAGTAGTAATCTCTGATACTTCAACCCCTTCGATCTCAGAAACTTTAAAAATACGATCTTTTATATCTTGTGCTGATTCTTTCGTGAGCACGGAAAGGTTAAAGCTTGTTTCAAACTGCTCTGCTTCAAGCATGTCAACAGCTGGCATGGTTTTAATAATCTCACCGATCTGCTCAATTACTTCAAAAACCATATAAACCCTCGCTGCTTTTAATATGCAATCCTCACGTAATGAAATGGAAAGCTCAAGCGCGTTAAAACCTTGTTCTTTCGATTGAAGAATGATCTGTTTTTCGTACTGATCATAACTTTGCATACTTTCCGTATTACTTCTCTTGCTAGTTAAAGCAGGAGCTGGTGAATCTCCATTTTCTAATGCTTCAAGATCTCTTACTGTCTCTGAAACATCGCGTTTACCGTTACCGCCTTCAGCAATTTCAACAACCATCGCTTCTAAGTGATCGAGTGATACAAAAAGAACATCTAGTACAGCAGCTGTTACAGGTATCTTTTTATTCCGGATCGCATCAAGAACGTTTTCCATGCAATGCGTTAAACTAGCAAGATCTTCATATCCCATTGTTGCAGACATACCTTTTAATGTATGAGCAGACCGGAATATTTCATTTACGATTGACAGCTCTTCTGGTGATTTTTCGAGCAGCAGCACCTGTTGGTTAATAGCTTGTAGATGTTCTTTGCTTTCATCAATGAATATGTCAAGATATTGTGTCATTTCCATCGTATTATTCCTCCTATTTTACAAATAGTTCTGTATAGTTCGTGCCATAGATTCCAGGTGAACCACTTCATCTACTTTTCGGGTTAGAGCTGCAGCTTTTGGCATCCCGTATACGATGCAAGATTCTTCAGCTTCTGTTATCACGATCGTTTGCCCGTTTTCTTTAAGATCTAAAATGCCGTTTGTACCATCTGAACCCATGCCCGTCATAATTACTGCAATCTTTTGGTAGTTTGTAAGGTTTGCAGCAGAACTGAAAAGTACATTTACAGCAGGTCTGTGTCCTCCAACTGGTGCTTCTCGATCTAATGTGATAAAAACTTGTCCAATTCTTTCGTTCAATCTCATATGCATCCCGCCTGGTGCTATGTATACATTGCCTTTTTTTAACGTTTCTTGATGTTCTGCTTCTTTAACGTGCACATGAGATAGAGCATTCAATCGGTTGGCTAATGACTGCGTAAAACCTGCGGGCATGTGCTGAACAACAACAACAGGAGCTTCTAAATCTGCCGGAAGTTTCGTAATGACTTCTTGTAAAGCCCTAGGACCACCCGTTGATGTACCAATTAAGATGATCTTATCAAGATTATTCTTTTTTATCGGTTTCCTGCTGATCTTAGTGACATCTCTGTTTTCAGTTTTAAGACGTTTCAAAGCAACATTTGCTTTTGATGAAGCAATTACTTTTTCAATTAAGATTTTCCTTACTTTATGCAAATCTAGAGAAATAGCACCAGAAGGCTTAGCAATAAAATCTATGGCACCCGCTTCCATGGCTAAAATGGTATTTTCTGCACCAGCTTTCGTTGTGCTTGAAAGCATAATAATCGGCACTGGTTGAATGCTCATTATACTTTTAACTGCTTCAATACCGTTTAAGATGGGCATTTCCACATCCATTGTAATAACATCAGGCTTTAATTTTTCTGTTTTTTCGATTGCTTCTTGTCCATTCCTAGCTGTATCGAGAACAACGATTCTAGGGTCTTCACTTAAAAATTCTTTTATAAGTTTCCTCATAAAGGCAGAATCGTCTACAATTAGCACTTTGATTTGTTTCACGTAGTTCTACCTCTCAAAAATTAGTGACTTTAACCTGCTGATAAACGATGTATAAGATGCTTTTTGATCTGCGGCTGCCCCAACATATGCTTGCGCTAAGCCAGAAATAGCTTTTGAAGCTAAAGAAGCCGGCTTAAGAATCGTAAATGGAACTTGTTTCTTTACTGATTCCAAAACACTTTGGTCTAATGGTATTTTTCCAAGACAGATCAACTCTTTATCTAAAAACTGCATGCATACATGTTTTAATTTGTTATAGGTTTCTCTTCCTTCTTTTTCGTTTTCGTACCGATTAATGACTAAGTAGAACGGAAGATTTTTATCTTTTATATAGATGAACTTCATCATAGAATAGGCATCTGTTATAGAGGTTATCTCTGGTGTTGCAACGACTAAGATTTCGTGGCTCGATAAAACAAAATTTAGAGCAGCTTCTGTTGCACCAGCACCCATGTCTAAGAAGATAAAATCATAAAATTTCTCCAGCTCTTCAAGCTGTCTCACAAAGTGATTCAGCATTTCCTCTGTGATCTCTGTAAGCAGGCCAAAATTTCTTCCGCCCGCAATGGTATGAAGACCATCTTTTCCTTCTTCGATGATCTCCCATACGGAAAGCTGATTATTGAGCATATCCATAATGTGCTTATTCGATCTTCTCCCAAGAATCAGATCAACGTTACCCATACCAACATCAAGATCCATTACGAGGACCCTCTTTTTCATTTGTGCTAAGGAAAGGGCGAGATTAACAGTTACATTCGTTTTACCAACTCCACCCTTACCACTAACAACAGAAATTACCCGTGCTCTTTCAGTAGAATTCATCAATTGTTTTCTTAGACTAGCAGCTTGGTCAATCATGATTTGTTTTTTCCTTGATCAGCATTTGGATCAGCTCATCAGCCGTTGCTTCAAACATATCATCAGGAACGTTCTGTCCGTTTGTAACATATCCAATCCCCATACCATTTAGGATGGGTAAATTGATCATTGCACCAAGGGTCTTCGTTTCATCTTTTTTTGTGAAGATCACCTTATGAACAGGCAGACTCTTAAACTGGTTATAGATTGTTTCCATGTCTTTGTACTTAGAAGTTAGCGCTAGAACAAGATAATTTTTCATGTCTTTATCAAAATTCACAATCCGCTGCAATTCTTCTATATAAAAACGATTCAAGAAATTTCTACCCGCAGAATCAACCAGTACAAGATCATAATCTTTAAATCTTTCTTTTGCTTTTTTAAAATCATCTGCAGTATAAGCCACTTCACATGGGATGTTCAGAATTTCAGCATATGTTTTCAATTGATCGATCGCTGCAATTCGGTACGTATCAGTCGTAATAAACGCTACTCTCTTTCCATCTTTTAAAACAGCTTTAGCACCGATTTTGGCAATGGTCGTTGTTTTTCCAACTCCAGTAGGGCCGATTAGGTTTAGGAATTTTGTTTCGTAATGAAATCCACTAAACTCACTTTTCTTCATGCGAGCTCCTAAGTAATTTGTAACCCATGTGTTCCAATCGTATTGATTGGCTTCATTCTCCTCAAGATTTTCAAATTTACTTGATAAAGCAGTGATCAGTTCGTTAAGAATTAAAGAATCCAGCTCTTGATTTTTTAAGAACGTTTCCCATTCTTCGACTAAAGGAGCTTTTGTTTCACTTTGTTTCGTTTGTATGGTAAGTGTTTGAACCATTTTTTTTAAATGACGAATTTCCTGAGTCAGTTCTTCATCCGGTTTAGAAAAATGCTGATGATCTTTCACACGATTGTTTGTTTGTTTTATCGTTTGCTGGTAATCAATGTCTTGATCTAATCCTGCAAAGATTTCAAATTTCTTTTTAGTGAAAAAACCAAATATCCCCCCTACTTGCACTTCTCTTGTATTTAAGATGACGGCACCGCTGCCAAGGTCTGCCCTGACTAGTTTCATAGCTTCTGGCAAGTTTTGCGCTGTATATTTTTTCACTTTCATCAGATGTTCACCACCCCAACACTTTTTACTTCAAGTTCAGGTTCTAATTCGTTATAGGATAATACCGCAACATCAGGTAAATACCGTTCAATCAGCTGGCGCACGTACATTCTTACCGCAGGAGAACACAACAGTACGACGGACTGGTCAAAGCTTCTGCCTGATTCCAACTCTCTTGTTATGCTGTCAAAAATAGACTGAGAATCATGAGGATCAAGTGAAAGATAATTTCCGTGTTCGGTTTGCTGAACCGCGTCTGCGATCTTTTTTTCGACAGATCCGCCCAAAGTGATCACATGTAAAGGTTCATTTTCATTTGTGTAACTTTTAGAAATTTGTCTGGACAAACCTTGTCTTACATACTCGGTTAATAAATCTGTATCTTTTGTCATCTTTGCAAAATCAGCTAACGTTTCAAAAATAACGGCTAGATTTCGTATAGAAATCCTCTCTCTTAGTAATTTTGATAATACTTTTTGAACTTCACCAATCGTAAGCGCATCTGGGGTAACTTCTTCAACAATCGCAGGGTATGATTCTTTTAAGTGATCTACGAGCTGTTTCGTTTCCTGTCTTCCGATTAGTTCATGAGCATGCTTTTTGATAACTTCTGTAAGATGAGTAGAAACAACTGAAGGAGGGTCAACAACAGTGTACCCTGAAAATTCTGCACGTTCTTTCATCTCTTCACCGATCCAGATCGCAGGAAGACCAAAAGCAGGTTCCATCGTTTCAATTCCTTGAATTTCCTCATCCTCAATTCCTGGACTCATGGCTAAGTAATGATCGAGCAACAGCTCACCTTTTGCGACCTGACTGCCTTTAATCTTGATTCTGTACTCATTCGGCTGCAGCTGTATGTTGTCTCTTATTCTAACTACCGGCACAATCATGCCTAGCTCAAGAGCAAGCTGTCTTCTAATCATGACGATCCTATCTAATAAGTCCCCGCCTTGTGAGGTATCTGCAAGCGGTATTAAGCTGTACCCAAATTCGAACTCGATTGGATCGATCTGAAGAAGATTTACGACAGATTCAGGACTCTTCAGTTGTTCAGTCTGAATGTCTTCTTCTACCACTTCTTCTTTTTCTTTTTGTTCACGTTCTGCTTTTAACAGCAGGTATCCGCCAATGGCAAGTATTCCGCCAATCGTAAGCGTAAAGAAATCATTAATGGGCGTGAATAACCCAAGCATAATTATCGTTCCGCCAGCCACAAAAAGCATGACAGGATACGCGAGTAATTGTTTGCTGATATCAAAGCCAAGATTTCCTTCTGAAGCCGCTCGTGTCACGATTATTCCCGTTGCAGTTGAGATGATAAGTGCTGGAATTTGTGAGACCAATCCATCACCGACGGTCATTCTCGTAAACAATTCCGCACTCTCTCCAAAGCTTAGTCCCATTTGAAGCATTCCAATGATAATTCCAAATAGCATGTTGATTAAAACGATAATGATACCAGCGATTGCATCCCCTTTAACGAATTTACTCGCACCGTCCATCGCTCCGTAAAAGTCCGCCTCACGCTCAATTGTCTCACGTCTTTCTTTCGCTTCTCGATCTGAAATCATCCCAGCATTTAGATCTGCATCGATACTCATCTGTTTACCAGGCATCGCATCGAGCGTAAATCGTGCTGCTACTTCCGATACACGTTCAGACCCTTTTGTTATTACAATAAATTGAATAATGATCAAGATAAAAAATACAACAATACCGACTAAAATATTCCCACCGACAACAAATTCACCAAATGTATGTACAACGTTTCCAGCATTTCCTGTAGATAAGATACTTCTTGTTGTCGAAACGTTTAGCCCAAGTCTATAAAGAGTCACTAGCAAAAGCAGCGAAGGAAATATAGAGAATTGGAGAGGCTGTGTTGTATTCATGGCAATTAATATGATTAAAAGTGCCAGAGATATATTTGTTATGATTAAGAAATCCAACATAAATGGTGGAAGTGGTATGACGAGCATGGCAATAATTAAAATTACCCCTGCTAAAACACTCATGTCTCTCGCTTTCATCTGTAAACTCTCCTATTCAGTCCTTACGCTTTTTTCTTAACGCGATACACAAAGGCTAATATTTCAGCTACTGCTTTAAAAAGATCCTCTGGAATCACATGACCGATGTCTACCCTAGCGTACAACGTCCTTGCTAATTGCCTGTTTTCAACCATTGCAACATCATGTTCTTTTGCAATTTCTTTGATTCTCTGAGCAATCAGATCGACTCCCTTTGCTACAACTACGGGTGCATCCATTTGGCCATCATCATACTTTAAGCAGATGGCATAATGTGTAGGGTTGGTAATGATAACATCTGCTTTTGGCACTTCTTGCATCATTCGCCTCATGGCCATCTGTCTTTGTTTTTCCTTGATCTTTCCTTTTATCTTTGGATCACCTTCGGATTTTTTGTATTCGTCTTTTATGTCTTGTTTAGACATCCTAATGTTCTTTTCAAAATCGTATTTTTGGTACATATAATCAAGAAACGCAAGAAAAAGTAAAACGAGTGATGCTGCAAACCCCATTTTAATGGCCAACCCCCCAAACACTGGGAGTGACGCTTCAATATTTACAAGACTCATTCTTAAATAAACATCCCGCTCCAACCAGAGAACAAAAAATGTAACGCCTCCTATAAATAAAATCTTTAGCAGTGATTTTGAAAGTTCAACGAGCGCACGAACAGAGTAAATTCTTTTAAAACCTGATAAAGGGTTGATCCGTTCGAGTTTCATCTGTATCGCTTCTGTTGAGAACAAAAACCCAACCTGCAAGTAGTTCCCGAGTACCCCGGCCGCCATTGCTGCAATCATCACAGGTGCTAAAATAAGTGCAACTTCCATGGATAGTTCAATGAAAAGCTTCGGAATGCTCGTTTCTGTTACATCATACAAAAGCTTTTTTTCAAGACTGTATGAAAAAAGATGAAGCAAATGCTCTCCCATCCAACTTCCCATAAAAGCTAAAGACATAACGGATACAAACAAGACAAGCGCTGCATTTATGTCTGCACTTTTAGCAACCTGACCTTTTTTGCGGCTTTCCTGCCTTTTCTTCGGAGTCGCTTTTTCTGTTTTTTCTTGAGAAAAGTATTGCAGGTGAAATGGGTATTTCATCAGCTTAAGCAGCTCCTAACAATTTCATTAAATTAAGCATGCTGTCTCGCATTTGATCGACCAGCAACTGAACGGATACGAAGAATGCTGGCATGATGACTAAAAATAAAACTAGAGCGATCAAAATCTTTACGGGCAGTCCAATTACAAAAATGTTCATCTGCGGCACGGTTCTCGCCACAATTCCGAGTGCTAAATCTGCTAAAAATAATGTTCCTACAATCGGAATGGCCATTTGCAGAGCAACTAGAAACATTCCCGAGAATACACTGATCACAAATCTAGTCATACCGCCATTTCCGAAATTGGCGATAGCCGAATCCAACGGCAGAAACTTATAGCTGTAAAAGATACCATCTAGCAGCATATGGTGGGCGTCGGTCGATAATAAGAACAGAAGCGCAAATGTGTAGAGATACCTTCCCATGAGTGGAGTTTGAATACCAGTCTGTGGATCAAAGACGTTCGCGATAGCAAAACCCATCTGAAGATCAATAAATCCACCCGCAACTTGGATGGCATAAAACACAATCGCTGCAATAAAGCCTATTGACAGTCCAACCATTGCTTCTTTAATGATCAAAAGCAGAAACGAGCTGTTGATGGATATCGGATCTGGGTTTATCGCATAGAACATAATCCAAGATAAAAATAGAGAAAGTCCTATTTTGTGAATGACTGGTAAATTTTTATTCGAAAACACAGGAATAGTTAAAAAAAATGCCGATACTCTAGTTATGATTAATAAAAACGCAGGAAAAGCAGCTAAATCTATCATTTTATAATCCTATGTAATTGTGTAAATTTTGAAAGATATTTGATGTGAAGCCTAATATTTGTGACAGCATCCATGGTCCAAAAAAAACAAGTCCTACTAAAACGGCCACGATCTTTGGAATAAATGCGAGTGTTTGTTCTTGAATCTGTGTGGTAGCTTGGAAAATACTGACGATCAAACCTACAACCAGCGCCAATGCGAGTAATGGTCCGCATAAAAGCAGGGTCATGTATACTCCTTTTTCAGCTAATGATACGACAAACTGAGAATCCATCTTTCCACCTGCCCTAGTAGCTTAATAGCAATGATTTAACGATGAGGTACCAGCCATCCACTAGTACAAATAATAGAATCTTAAATGGCAGTGATATCATAACTGGCGGCAGCATCATCATCCCCATAGCCATTAAAATAGAAGCAACAACCATATCTATAATCAAAAATGGTACAAAGATCATAAAACCAATTTGAAACGCAGTCTTTAATTCACTGATCGCATAAGCTGGTACAAGAGTGGTTAAAGGGATATCTTGAATACTTTCAGGCTTTTTTGCTCCTGAGTATTCCATAAACAGCATAAGATCCTTTTGCCTTGTATGCTTTGCCATAAATTCTTTAATCGGAAGACTTCCTTTATCAAAGGCTTCTTCCTGAGTAATCTCACCTTTTACTAAAGGCTGAACTGCCTCTTTATTCACTTCATGCAGAACAGGTGCCATTATGAAAAAGGTTAAGAATAAAGCGATACCGATAAGTACCTGGTTAGGCGGCATCTGCTGTGTGGCCAATGAAGTTCTGACGAATGATAAGACAATGATAATCCTCGTAAAACATGTCATGAGAATCAGAATACTAGGAGCTAGCGAAAGCACAGTCAAGAGCAACAGAAGCTGAATGGTTGTTTCCATATTGGCCGGATCGCTATTATTAATAAAATCCAAATCTAAACCAGGAATAAATTCATTCATGATGTTTCCCTTTCTCTAGTGCTTTCTGAATCTCTCTTTGTTGTTCCCTCTTGTCCTCTACAATGGCATTCAGCATGTTTTTAAAGGAATCTTTTTCTTTGCTTCCACCCTCATCGCGCGTTTCTTCTTTACTTTTTAACCATTTTGTTTTTATTTGACTCGTTATCGCTGAAACGTTCTGAACAGTGTTTTGAGCTTGATGCTGATCGAGCATCAACTGAACTTCCGTTTCATCTGTAATTTCTTTTAACAAAGTCACCGAGTCACCAACACCTACTACCAATACTGAATTTCCAGTTTTAATTAGCTGAACAGAACGATTCTGTCCGATTCCAATACCACCTAAAGATTGCAGGTTCTTTCCATCTTGAAATCGAACTGATTTTCTTTGAATAAAACGCAGTACAAAAAACAAGATCGCTAGCACGACTCCGAGCATAAATACGAGTTTAACAAGCATCATAAAGGTGCTTCCGCCATCAGAAGTGTCAGCTTCATACATTTGAGGCGGTTGTTCTTTATCACTTTTTTGCTTTGTCTCGTTAACAGTGTCCCAAACACTTTTCCCTGAACCGCTGCCTTCCGCTTGTACACTGAATGGCACAAACGAAAGGCAAACTGCTGCAACAAAACTGATTACCCATCTATACATTGAACTTCTTAGCCTAAAGTCTTCTTAATTGCTTCAATAACACGATCAGCCGCAAATGGCTTTACAATAAAGTCTTTTGCTCCTGCTTGAATCGCATCGATTACCATTGCTTGCTGACCCATCGCTGAACACATGATGATCTTAGCTTCTGGATTAGTCTTTTTGATCTCTTTTAATGCTGAGATTCCATCCATCTCAGGCATCGTAATATCCATTGTTACTAAGTCTGGTTTTAACTCTTGAAACTTTTCGATAGCTTGCGCACCGTCTGCTGCTTCACCTACAACATCAAAACCGTTTTTGACTAGAATATCTTTAATCATCATTCTCATAAATGCTGCATCATCTACAACTAAAATACGCTCTCCCATTACACTTACCTCCGTTTGTTATTTTAATTTTTCTAACCGATCACGCTGGCTTAAAATCTCTGTTACTCTTACACCGAAGTTCTCATCAATAACAACAACCTCGCCCTTTGCGATCATTTTTTGATTAACAAAAATATCGACGGGTTCACCTGCTAATTTATCAAGCTCCACGATGGAACCTTGTGACATTTCTAAAATATCTTTAATCGTTTTCTTCGTTCTTCCTAATTCCACCGTCACTTGAAGTGGAATATCCAGCAGCATATCTAGATTCTTGGTCTCTGTATGGCTCGATTCAAAATTTCCAAAGTCTGAAAAACTTGCAGGCTGAACAGAAACTTCTCTCATCTGTGGCTGATAGGAAGTTGCTGCAGACATCGATCTTGTTTCACGCTCTACCGGCTCCTCAAAATGAGTATAAGATTGTGTTGGCACAGTTTTTTCTTTTTGAGGAACATAATCTGCAACCGGTTCATTTTGAATCACCGGTTCAGGATTCATAAGTCTATGTACGAGATTCTTAGAGAAATCGGCATCGATCAATTGCATAATATTAGAATCGATGAGGTCACCCACTTTTAACCTGAATGATACTTTTACTAAAATCTCTTCGTCTGGTATAAGGTTTGTGTTTGATTCAACGTCCAGAAAATCAATCTTAGGCGGTGAGATATCGACCTTCTTGTTAAAGATCGTCGACATAGAAGTAGAAGCAGATCCCATCATCTGATTCATCGCTTCTCCAACTGCACTCAGCTGAAGTTCTCCGAAATCAGGAGAAGGATTTGTGCCTTCACCGCCGAGCATTAAATCTGCAATGATTTGTGCATCCGTTTTTCGAATTACTAGCAGGTTTGCTCCTTCAATTCCTTCTGTGTAAGTTACTTGAACAGCGACATGCGGAATTGGAAACTCGTCTTTTAATTCGGTTCTTCTCACTACACTTACAGTAGGTGTCGTGATCTCTACCTTTTGGTTTAAAAGGGTTGATAGCGCCGTTGCAGCACTGCCAAATGAAATATTTCCGATCTCACCTAAAGCATCTTGCTCAATAGAAGATAAATAATCTTCGGTGTCGGTTACTTCGGACGAGGAAGCACTTCCACCATTCAGCAAAGCATCAATTTCGTCTTGTGAAAGCATATCTCCACTTACCATTGATCCTCATCCTCCTTAATGGTTTCAATAATTTGAACGGCTAGCTTTTTCTTCATCTTACCCGGCTGACCATAAAACTTAGGATTGTTCTCTACTTTAATAACGAGCGGCTGATTGATTCTTTGATCCAGTTCAATACAATCACCGATTGATAAGTGTAAAAATTCTTCTATTGACATTTCTGAAGATCCCAACTCAACTTTAAAAGGCAAAAGTGCATTTTTCAGCTTTTGTTCAATAAACTCTGTTTCTCCTGGAATTCTTGTTTTCTTTTTATTTTGCATCCAATGATGAACAGATAGTTTCGGGATGATCGGCTCAATAACAACATGCGGAAGGCAAATGTTTATCATGCCGCTTGTTTCACCGATTGTCGTATTTAACGAGATGACAACGACCGTTTCATTTGGTGACACCATTTGCAGAAATTGCGGATTAACCTCCAGATCAACCATGAATGGATCTAGTTCAATAACGCTTGTCCATGCTTCTTTAAAACTATCAAGCGTGTTTTCAAACAGCTGACTCATAATCCTCGTTTCAATTTCGGTCAGGTTTTCAATCTTATTCATTCCAGCACCGCTGCCACCCATTACTCGATCAAGCATGGCGTAAGCGATATTAGGATTAACCTCCATTAAGATACGTCCTTCAAACGGTTGTGCCTCAAACACGTTTAGCAATGTCATCTTTGGTACAGAACGGATAAACTCTTCATATGGAAGCTGGTCAACAGAAGCTACTCCGATCTGTACATACGTTCTTAACTGTGCAGAAAAATAAGTCGTTAAAAGCCTTGCAAAATTTTCATGCAAACGAGTTAAACTGCGGATTTGTTCTTTAGAGAAACGAAGGGCTCTCTTAAAATCGTAAACTTTAACTTTATTCTCTGACTCTTCCTTTTTTAGCTCTTCTGCGTCCATCTCTCCTGTTGAAAGAGCTGATAAAAGAGCATCAATTTCGTTTTGTGATAAAACATCAACCAAGAGTCTCACCTCTTTTCATGCCGTTTTTAATGAATTACTGTATGATTTTTTGAGTTGTGTAGACTCTTACTACTTTTCCTTCTTGCATCACTTTATTGATCTCGGTCTTCAACTTATCTTCAAGAGATATTAACCCCTTTTGCCCTGAAAGTTCTTCTGTTTTCATGTTAGAGATTTCATAGATAATCAGATTATTCACTTGAAACAATCGTTTCTCTAATTCATGTTTGGCATCTTTATTATCTGCTTGTATCTTAAATTGAATCTTCACGTAAGCTTGATCTGCCGAATTGGTTGTGATTTCATCTGTTTGTACCATGAGCTTATCCAATTCCTCTGCAGTTGGTGCAGAGGCTTCCGTCTTTGGCGAAAATTGTTTGAAACCAAAGTACCCTGCTGCACCAACAAGGCCTATAGCTAAAAGCATAGAAAGCATAATGGTTACAGCTTTATTTTTCCCCAACTAGAGACCCTCCCTCTTTTGATTGTTTATCGGAAGCAGCGTAATTCCTCTATAAAATGCAGTGATTCTCTGAGCAACTTCTTCTTCACTTTCTTTCACAACAAACTTCTTACCAGTCGTTAACGTAATTGTCGTGTCCGGAAAAGACTGAACTTGTTCAATATAAATGGCATTAAGTGTAAAGGTGCTGCCGTTTAATTGAGTTAAAGAAATCATATGAGTTAGGGGCTAAGCAGTCACCTGCTCAACCCTTCCTCCCTTCACATTAACGTTTTAAATTCACCAGTTCCTGTAGGATCTCATCAGATGTTGTAATAATTCTCGTATTCGCTTGGAATCCACGCTGTGCAACGATCATTTCAGTGAACTCTTCGGATAAGTCAACGTTGGACATTTCAAGTGCACCTGCTACAAGCGTACCTGCTCCATTAGAGCCTGGTGTGTACATGTCGGTTGGTTGAAAAGCAGCGTTTGTTGTATCTCTATTTAGATCACCAGAGTTTGCACTGTTTTTATATAAGTTTGCACCAATTTTTTCAAGACCTTCATTGTTTGGAAATTTTGCAATCATTATTTGACCGGCTTTCAATAATGCTCCATTTGCATCTACATAATTTACTACACCATCAGATCCAACACTAAAACTTTTTGCATCTGTAGGAATCACAATTTTACCAAAACTAGTAGTAGTAATATTGTTGGTTGCTGGGTTTCCTGTTGGGACATCAGACGGATGTCCCATTACGAATAATCCATCAGAATTTACTAAGTTCCCTTGCTGATCCAAATAAAAGTTACCTGCTCTAGTAAAATTCATAGCAGGATTGGTGATTGTTTTTCCAGATACTGTTCCTGTTCCAACAATGAAGTAACCATCACCAGAAATACCTAAATCAAGAGGTCTTCCAGTTGTTTGTAAACTTCCTTGTGTGTGAATGGTATCAATAGTTGAAAGTTGAGAACCAAGTCCTACTTGCTTAGCGTTCACACCACCTGCATTGGCAGTTGGTGCACTAGCCCCAGCAATCTGCTGACTTACCAAGTCCTTAAACGTTGTACGGCCTTTTTTGAAGCCATATGTATTAACGTTAGCAATGTTATTACCGATTACATCGAGCTTCACCTGAAAGTTTTTCATACCGCTGATTCCTGAATACATAGAACGTAACATTTGTTTTATCTCCCTTACTTGGTTTAGTAACTGCGTCTGTCATTCAGCAGTTTTTGTGAGCCTCCTGTAAAGGTCCAGCTCGCTTTTATTCGTCTATGACGATTGCACCATTTATGTTTGTAAAGATCTGAGATGTACTTTCGTTTCGATCTAACGCCGTAATTACTGTTTGATTCGGAGCATTTACAACAAGCGTGACATCTTTCATGATGACTAAAGAATCTTTTATGCCTTTTTGTCCTGCTTCCACAATCTTTTCACTTATCTTATTCCAGCTGAATTCTGATATCGTAATATTTCTATCTTGAAGTCTTTTCTGAGCATGCTTACTTACAGTAATTTGATTTGTAAGTTCTTTATTAAATAAAGATTTAAAAGATTGATTGATCTCTTTTTGCTTACTGTGCTTTGGATAAAGGATCGGCTGGTACATTTGATGAGCGTGTATTCTTTCGCTCATAGTATCAACTCCTTACTTAGCCTGATCTGATATCTTGATAACTTGGAAACTCGTAATTTTTGTTCCATCGCTCAATTCTAGCTGTACCGAACCTTTTTCAAACAATACCGATTTCACTACCGCTTCTTTTTCTTCTATCTTTTTGTTTCCTTCTGAATCAACCGTTTCCGTCTCGTAAGTTACGTGTTTACCGATCATTTGACTTTGCTGTAAAAGCGAGGCTTCTGTTTGAAAAGTTAAGAATTGTTGCATTGTCTGATTCATATTTGTCATCTGTTCTAAAGAGGAGAAACTTGCCATCTGTGCGATAAACTCACGATCTTGCATTGGACTTGTTGGATCTTGATTTTGAAGCTGTGTAATTAAGATTTTCAGAAAATCATCTTTTCCTAAAATATTGTTACCTGTTTGCTTCGTTTTTGCCTGATAATTTGAAAGCATAAGATCTTCAGATATTTTGGTCATAACTTCACACCTTTTCGTTTAATACCAATTGTGACAACTGCTCTTCAAATGACAAACTTTCTAATTCTGTCTCATCAGTATCCTTATCTGTACTTTGTTGCTGATCCTCATATCCTTGATTGCCTTGATCATGAAATTCGAAAGTTTGATCATCACCGTTTACAAAAACTTCTACTTTTTCAAAATCAATGTTCTGACTGGAAAATGCTTGTTTTAGCTGAGAGAGCTGTCCATCTAACGCATCTTTTGCTCCTTGGCTAGAAGCAATAATCTTTGCTGCGATCTCTCCATGCCTTTGAACAAGCTGAATCTCGATGGTGCCCAAATGTTCTGGAGTTAAGCGTATCTGCATCTTCGTAAAACCTGCTTCATTTACGATGAGCTTCCCACTAGTTATAATTCTCTGAACCTCACGTACGAATTGCTCTTTTTGCACTTCCCCTTCTGAAACTGGAACTTTCAAAGTCCATTGTTCTAGAGGAGAAAGCGGACTTTGTACCGTTTGAAGTTCTTTAGTTGATGAAACGGTTTGTTCAGTATGCTTGGTAGGTACGTATCTTTGAAAAGCTTGTTCTGCAAAACTCTGTACTTTCTTTGCAGTTGTTAGAGTATCCATCACTTTTAAGAATGAATTTCCATCTTGTGTTGTCTGCTCGTTTAAAAGCTTTTTTACTTGCCCGAAAATTTGTTCCACGTTTTTCGTTAATGAATCTTTTTGATCAATCTTCACACCTGGAAACCACTTTTCAAAGATTGCTACGAGTTGTTTTTGTCCCGTTTCAGAGATTGTTTCGTTTCCATCGTTAAAAACTACTTGTAACAAAACAGCTAACTTCATCTCGGGTGCTGGATTAACAGCAACCTCTGAAATGTCGATTTGTTGCTGAAGCAGTTTCTCAAGAATTTCTTTAACTTCTGGTGGCAACTCATTCATTATGGCTTGCACGTCTTCTGAATGAAGAGCTTCAGCATCCCATTCGACTTCAGCTACATCTGAGAGCAAGTTTAAAATTAATCCACCTAACCCGTCTCCGCTTTCTTCTTTTACCACACCAGTGGATGCAAGTAATTGAGAGAAAAAGGATATGTTTGTTGTTGATTGATTAGATGAGACGGTTGATGCCTGCGTTGAAGCAGCTGGCTGTGAAATCATTACTTGCAACGCGTTCACCTCCTTTAAAGAGAATTGTTTGCCATTAACACTGTAAGTTCGGCTGCCCGTTTTGCATCAAGTTTGGCAAGGATCGCTGCTTGTGTTTCAGATTGTAATAGCGTTAAGATACTCAGTACTTGATTGTTATTCATTTCTGTCATAACCGCTGCAGCATCTTTTGCTGACATCGATTCATAAAGCTTTTTTAACTGTGCATTCTCTTCGCCTTTCACACTCGCTTCAGCATCTTCGACTTGCTTTTCTAACAATGCAATGTTCGTCTTTAAATCTGTTACTTCTTTTTCTTTCTTTTGAAGATCAGCAGATAGCATCTTGATGTAATCTTCTTGTTCATCGAACTTTGATTTCCATTGTTTTTCTTGTCCATTACTTGTAACAGCGTCCTGTTCATCTTCATTAAAGACGGTATTGATTACAGGTATCTTGTTTTTTGCCTCTTCGACAACATCTATTCCCATAAATGAAAGCACAATTCCAAATACGGTAATTGCAAAAACTGCGGGGACGAAGATCACTAACAAAAACCATACCAACTTGCTGGATTTTTCATTTTGTTTCATGTAATCACCTGATTTTACGACTTCGCAAAACGCAAAACTGAAAATTCATCGTTTTGCTTATTTTCATAAGAAGTTATTTCCACGTTGTAGGCAGTTAATTGCTTTTCTTTTAGCTTTTCGTACTTTTTTACTTCGATCGTCTGATGCAGCAATTTCTGCTGTATGATCTGCATTCTTTCTCTTGCTCTTTGCAGTACTGGCTGTAATTCTTTAATCTTGTTTGTCATGGATAAAAGAAAGCGCTGCGTATTCTGAAGATCATTTACTACCATTTTTTGCTGAAACTGATGATTTGAAAGATTTTCAATATCTTCTTTTCGTTTTAAAAGACTGTATATTTCTTCTGCGATGCTTTCAAACGCTTGAACAGCTTCTCCTAATTCTTGTTCTATCGATTCTTTCTCTTTTTGTTTAACGGATAATACTTTTTCCATAGAGAAATGAAATGACATTACCCTTCATCCTTTCCAAATTCGATCAGCAGCCTTTGTATGGCATTATCATAATTAACATCTTCATCTACTTGCTGTTTTAGAAAAGTTAAAATGCTAGGATACATCTGAATCGCTTCATCAACGGATTTGGATGAACCCCTTTTATAAGCACCAATGCTTATGAGGTCTTCTGCCTCTACGTAAGCTGATAACAGTTCACGCAAGCGCTCTGCCGCTTGTCTGTGATTTTTTGGAACAATATCATTCATGACCCGGCTTATACTTTTTAGAACATTTACGGCAGGGAACTGACCTTTATTCGCTAAGTTCCGATCTAGAATAAAATGTCCATCCAGAATTCCACGAACGGTATCGGATATTGGCTCGTTAAAATCGTCTCCATCTACGAGAACAGTGTAAAATGCTGTAATCGTACCAAACTTGTTCGTCCCAGATCGTTCGAGTAATTTCGGAAGTACCGCAAAAACACTTGGTGTATATCCTTTTGTTGTTGGAGGTTCTCCTACAGCAAGTCCGATCTCCCTCTGAGCCATTGCAACACGTGTGACTGAATCCATCATGAGCATGACGTTCATGCCTTGATCGCGGAAATATTCGGCAATGCTTGTAGCTGTCAGGGCCCCTTTTATCCGCATTAAGGCTGGCTGATCAGAAGTTGCAACGATTACAATTGAACGTTTCAATCCTTCTTCACCAAGGTCTCTTTCGATAAAGTCAAGTACTTCACGTCCGCGTTCACCTATAAGTGCGATAACGTTAAGATCAGCGGTTGAATTTCTTGCAACCATACCGAGAAGCGTACTTTTTCCAACACCACTTCCAGCGAAGATTCCTACTCGCTGACCTTTACCAACTGTTAATAGACTGTCTATCGAACGAATCCCTAACTGTATACTTTCATGAATTCTTGGCCGTTCCATCGGATTAGGTGGTTCGTTCTCAGATGGATAGCGAAACAATCCTCGAGGTAAAGCGGATCCATCTAATGGAAGCCCCATTCCGTCTAACACTTTTCCGATTAACGAACGACCTACTTTAATTTCAAGTGGCCTATCCGTTGCTTCTACTAAACTTCCTACTGCAATATCCTTTACATATGTAAATGGCATCAATAACACATTTTCTTCTTGAAAACCAACAACCTCGGCTTTTATTTTTGTTTTTTTAGTGTTACCTGTATGGATGTAACATACATCACCTATAGAAGTTTTGGGACCTTTTGATTCGATCATTAGTCCAATAACCCGAATGACTTTTCCATACCGTTTATATGAATCTATAGATTGAAGTGAGTCGATCAGCTGATCAACGTTCATGTTCAATCACCTCAATTTGTTCTAACAGCTTTTCTCTGATTTCTTTTAGCTGAACATCAAGGGTCGCATCTATTTTCCCAAATGGAAATTCGATAATTGCACCGTTCTCACTTAATGTTTCATCTGGATAGATAAAGAGAGTTGCAGTCGACTGAAGCATGTTCTTAAGTTCTTCACGGAACTTTTGAGTGAGTTCAAACCAATGTGTTGGAACGTATAGCTTTATTTCTTCAAATTCCCTTGCTTCTTTTACAAGTTGTTTCATAATAGAAATCCACGTTTCGGGTGTTTCTTGCAACTTCATTCCTAGAATTTTTTCAGCGGCTTTGATTGCGAGTATAACCATCTGTGGCTCTGCTTCACTAAGAACACTGTGATAATCGCTTTTCAATTGGTCCATAAAACGTTTAACTTCATTTATTTGTGAGAGCCAACTTTCGTGCCCTTGTTCGAGACCGCTTTGATAACCAGCTTCATATCCTTCTGTTTTAGCTTTTTGAAACTCTTGTTCTACATTCAATCGCCAAGTTGTCTCTTCTTCAGCCAATCTTTGCTGCTGTGCTTCTCTAGATCTTTCAGATTCAGCTATAATGCGAGCTGCTTCTTGTTTAGCTTCATCCAATATCATTTGCGCTTCGTTTTTTAATCTGATGATTTTAGACTCATCATCTTCTGCTAACATAGATTCATTAACGTGTCTGTAAAGTGATAGAGATTGAATGCCAATGACTACCCCGTCCGTTTCTACAGCACTTTTTTCTTTGTGATTGTGAAAAGATTTAATGACTTTAGACAATCACATCATCTCCTCCGCCTCTAGCAATAACGAGCTCACCAGCTTCTTCAAGTCGGCGTATTGTTCCAACGATTCTGGATTGAGCTTCTTCTACATCCCGAAGTCTGACAGGACCCATGAATTCCATCTCTTCTTTAAAGTTTTCTGCCATACGCTGTGACATATTTTTAAACATAACTTCTTTAACCTCCTCACTTGAGGCACGTAGAGCAAGAAGCAAGTCTTCATTCTGAACTTCTCTAATAACTCGCTGTATGGCACGGTTATCAAGCGTAACAATATCTTCAAATACAAACATTCTTTTCTTGATTTCTTCCGCTAATTCTGGATCTTGGATTTCAAGTGCATCCAATATGGTGCGTTCTGTGCTGCGGTCAACACCGTTTAGTACTTCAACTACCGCTTCTACGCCGCCAGCTTGTGTAAAATCTTGTGTAACAGTAGCAGAAAGTTTGCGCTCTAGGATTTGTTCCACTTCATTGATTACTTCAGGTGATGTTCGGTCCATCAATGCGATTCTTTTGGCAATATCCGCCTGCATCTCTTGTGGAAGTTCTGATAATATTTGTCCTGCTTGAGATGAGTCCAGGTAAGACAAGATAAGAGCAATCGTTTGCGGATGCTCGTTTTGAATAAAGTTTAAGATCTGACCAGGATCGGCTTTACGAGCGAAGTCAAACGGCCTTACTTGAAGAGTAGATGTTAAACGGTTAATAATCTGCATGGCTTCATCTTTACCGACAGCTTTTTCTAATACTGTTTTCGCGTAGCCAATACCGCCTTGCGTAATATAATCTTGTGCAAGTGCCAGTTGATGGAACTGTGTAATGATTTCTTCTTTAAGCGTTGAATCTACTTTTCTAACTTGCGAGATTTGAAGTGTTAATCGTTCGATCTCTTCTTCACTTAAATGTTTGTATACTTGTGCAGCTACATCAGGGCCTAAAGAGATAACGAGGATCGCTGCTTTCTCTTTACCTGACAGCTCTTTCATACCTTTAGCCATCGATCGTTACCTCCTATTCTTCTGATAACCATGTTCTTACTAGCTTTGCGAATTCTTCTGGCTTTTCTTTTGCCATTTTTTCTAACTGTTCTTTTCTTACTGTTCCTTCTGAGCCTTGTTCTTTATTCACGTCTGGAACGTAGAACGTTTCTTGCGTCTCCATCTCAAATTCTTCAATCGTACCTTCTGTTTCTGTTTTCTTTTTACGAGAAAGCAAGAAGATTAATAGAATGATAACGATTAACAAGATACCGCCCACAACATAAATCCAGTATGGTATGCCAGTAGATGCTGGAGTGGCTTCCTGCTTGCCATTAAACGGCTGAGCGGATACAAAAATCTTTTCTTGAATTTGTTCTTCCGTCAGCGGATTGTTCATATCTTTGGAAATGCTAGTCCTAACAATTGCACTCAAAATTTGTTCAATATCATCTAGACGTTCTTGCGGTAGAGATTCTGGGTTATCAGGAGTAGGCGGCTCAACCATCACTTGAATACCTAGATCGCGAATTTGGTATGGACTTTCTACGATTTCTTTCCGAATCTTGTTTACTTCGTTATTGATCCGTTCTTCTACTTTTTCATAGTCACCGTTCGAACCAGTTGCAGAGCCAGGATAAGTCGGAACTTCTTGATCGCCGGTTCCTCCTACACCGCCTGCTGGTGTACCCTCACCCGTAAACGTTTCACGAATGCGCTCGACACTCACTTCAATACCTTTCATATTTTCTTGATCGACCGGTTCTACAATGGTTTCCTCACGCTTTTCTTCCGTAAAATCAATATCTGTTGTAACAGTTGCAACTACTTTCCCTTGCCCCATAATGGTGGATAGCATCTGTTGAACTCGTCTTTGAAGATCTCTTTCAACATCTTGCTTGATTTTACGCTGCTCTTCATATTTTGACGCTGACGAAGTAGGATTTACTGAATTTAAATCATAATAATTAAAGTATTGATCTGTTATGACGATATTTTCCATAGGCAGGTTCGCCACACTTTTTGAAACAAGATGATAGAGTGCTTTAACTTGATCTTCATTTAACTTGGCTCCAGCACCTAATGAAAGAACGACAGATGCTGACGCTTTTTCTTCTTCTTGGTTCACCCACACACTGCTTTCAGGCAGTGTGATCATCACGCTCGCATCTTCAACACCATGGATGCTTTTTATCAGGTTGGCAATCTCTGTTTGTGTCGCTTCTCTTTCAAGAACTCCAAATTCTTTATCTGTTATTCCAAATCCGGATTTCTCTCCAAAATATGAAAAATCGATATTCCCGCTTTCAGGCAATCCTTCAGCTGCAAGCTGCACTTGAAGGTTGTTCACCTGTTCTTCAGGGACCATGATTGTCTTGCCGCCGTCTCGAACTTCATTAGCGACACCTTTACTATTTAAGTTCTCTTGTATCTGTCCCGCTTCTTGAGGGGAGAGATTTGAATACAATGGAACAAGAGTTGGACGGGACATCATGACCGTCAGAAAAATAAATCCTGAGATAAAAAGGAATATTCCTCCGAGAATCAATCCTTTTTGTATGTTTGAGCGTGATTTAAACCGCTCTGTGATTTGCTTGGTGATGTGTTTCCATTTTTCTTTCATTTTTTCCCCCGATAAACACAATAAAAATTTTTAAAAGCTACCCCCAAAATAGAATGCATCTTTCGAAATATGTATTAAATACTAAACCTGCATCCTCATGATTTCCTGGTATGCTTCTACAACTTTATTGCGGATTTCAAGAGTCGTTTGCATGGTGACACTCGCTTTTTCAGCTGTTATCATAACCTGATGAAGATTATCCAAATTTCCATTCATCAGCGACTGTGTAGCATGATTTGATTGTGCCTGTGTTTCGCTTAGATTGTCTAATGCGCCTTTCAGATAGCTCTTAAAATCTTCTTGAGCTTCAAAAGGTGTCGTTTTCGCGGTTGGAGTATTCGTATTTATACTCTGAAGCGCTCCGATTGACATTTTATCCATGTATCACCACTCCTAACGGCCAATTTCTAATGCTTTTAAGTACATTCCTTTTGCTGCGTTTAATGCTGTAACATTTGCTTCGTATGATCTTGTAGCACTCATTAAATCAACCATTTCTTTAAGTGGATCCACATTAGGAAGAAGAACAAAGCCATCTTCGTTCGCATCTGGATGATCAGGCTGATAAACCGTTTTGAATGGTGATTGATCATTTATTACCTGATTCACTTTTACCCCCGAGAGTTCTCCTTTGTTGACAGCTTTATTAAACATGGTTTTAAAGCTAGACTCACCAGAACCCAGTACAACCATTTTCCGCTGATAAGGTTCCCACTTGCCATTTTTAAAAATACCTCGTGTTGTATCAACATTTGCCATATTAGATGAAGCAACATCCATTCTTAGCCGTTGCGCTGTTAAACCAGATGCTGAAACGTTCATTGCATCAAATACTCCCATATTTATCTCCCGCCTTTAACAACCATCTTAATCGAATTGAATTTTCCGTTAATACGCTGCACAAGTGTCTGATAATAGAGTTGATTCTTTGCTAACTCCGCCATTTCTTTATCCACATCCACATTGTTGCCATTATGATTCATCACTGTATTCGCTTCTTCCTTTACATAAAAAGAAGATGACGATCCAGTACTAAATGAAAAATGCCGCTGATCTGTTCGATGTGCTTGTAAACTTCTTTTTAATTCCTGATTAAAAACAGTTTCTTTCGCTTTATATCCAGGAGTGTCCACATTAGCCAAATTATTTGAAATGGTTTTTTGTTTTAACGCAGATCCGTCTAATGCCATTTCTAGATTTTTCATGATAGGGCTAGAGAACAAGTTCATCACGTCCCTCTTTTTTACTATTATATTTTTCTACAATTGTTAATTCTTACCTCACTATCATATTTTAAGTTATATATCCAAAAAGTGTCTATGTATTTTTTCCCAAAATGACTTTTTTCGATAGAAAGAACTATATTTCGACCGTGACTTTTTACCCAATTTCACCTCTAGTAATAAAATCCCTATATTCAAGCAGCATGCGGGACGACTTTACCAGATTTATATGAATCGACATTTTTTTACAATTATTATTAAAAGAATGTAATTGTACGTGGTATTGGATTTTTACAAATCTATTGTTCACTTGAGCCAGAGCAAGCGTAATTCTCACTGGACAATCCTGTACATCCAGAGTAAATTTTCACCAAAACACAAAAAACCAACCCCACTTTTAATGGGATTGGTTTTTACACGCTAAATCATTATGAAGTTTTAAGTTTCTCAAGTTCAAGTAAGAATTTATCGTTTAATACTTTAATGTACGTCCCTTTCATACCTAGTGAACGAGATTCAATTACACCAGCGCTCTCTAGTTTACGAAGTGCGTTTACGATAACAGATCGAGTAATTCCAACTCTGTCTGCAATTTTACTTGCTACAAGTAGACCTTCATTTCCTTCTAATTCCTCAAAGATATGCTCGATTGCTTCAAGTTCACTGTATGAAAGTGAACTAATCGCCATCTGCACAACCGCTTTGTTACGAGCTTCTTCTTCGATTTCTTCTGCTTTCTCACGAAGGATTTCCATTCCTACTACTGTTGCTCCATATTCTGCTAAAACTAAATCATCTTCCTCAAATGAAGTAGAAAGTCTGGAAAGAATGAGTGTACCTAGTCTTTCTCCTCCTCCAACAATCGGAACAATCGTCGTTAGGCCTGTTGAGAAAAGATCTTTGTTCTCAACTGGAAATGCAGTGTAATCACTTTCTACATCAATATTTGAAAGTGACTCTGTAATATTGAAAAGGTTTTTTGTGTAATCTGTTGGAAATTGACGGTCTTCAATCATTTTTTTCATACGTTCGTTTTCAATTTCTTGCTTAAGAGCCAGACCTAAAAGTTTTCCGCGTCGGCTAACTACAAAGATATTAGCTTCGATTACCGTGCTAAGTGTTTCAGCCATTTCTTTAAAGTTTACTTGTTTACCACCTGTTTGTTGTAGCATTGAGTTAATGCTTCTTGCTTTGTTTAATAAATTCATTGTCTTTCTTCCTCCTACTGCATCCTATAAAATATATTGGCTCAGATCCTTGTTCTTTGCGATGTTGGCCAGTTTTTCTTCTACATACTCGGGTGTAATGGTTATTTGATCTAAACTAATATCAGGCGCTTCAAAAGATAAATCTTCCAGCAAGCGCTCTAATATGGTATGAAGTCTTCTGGCACCAATATTATCAGTGTCTTGATTGACTTCATATGCGATACTTGCAATCTTAGCAATAGCATCGTCAGAAAATTCAACATTTATACCTTCTGTACTCAATAGAGCTTTATACTGTTTTATTATCGCATTATCAGGCTCTATTAATATACGTGTAAAATCTTCAACAGACAAGCTATTTAATTCAACTCGGATCGGAAATCTTCCTTGAAGTTCGGGAATCAGATCAGATGGCTTCGAGATATGAAAAGCCCCTGCAGCTATAAACAAGATATGATCTGTTTTGATTGAACCATATTTCGTCATCACTGTTGACCCTTCTACGATTGGAAGGATATCTCTCTGAACACCTTCTCGGCTCACATCAGCAGAGTTTTGATTCTTTCCTGCTATCTTATCGATCTCATCTATAAATATAATACCTGTTTGTTCGGTCTTGTAAACTGCTTCACTCGTTACATCGTCCATATCAATTAATTTAGCCGCTTCGTCTTGTGTTAATATCTTACGAGCTTCGCGGACGGTCAGTTTGCGTTTTTTCTTTTTCTTTGGCATAAGGCCGCCGATCATGTCTTGCATGTTCATTCCTACTTGCTCAAGGCCGGATCCTTGGAACATATCTAGCATCGAAGGATTTTGTTCATCCACTTCAACCGTAACAAGGTGATCTTCCATCTCTCCAAGAGCAAGCTTTTGCGCCATCTGATTGCGCTTTTGCCGAAGATCAGCAGCATCATCTTGCTGCGGATTCTGTTCTTGCTCTTGATTTCCGCCGCCGAAGAACATTTCAAGTGGATTTTTGAAACTTGTTTCCGTCTTTTTACCTGGAACAAGCAATTCTACTAATCGTTTATTTGCGTTTTGCTCTGCTTTGTCTTTTACATCGTTCATCTTGAGTTCTTTTACAAGTCTGACAGAAGTTTCTACAAGATCACGAACCATAGAGTCGACGTCACGTCCGACATATCCAACCTCCGTGAACTTTGTTGCTTCAATTTTTATAAAAGGAGCTTGAGCAAGTTTCGCAAGTCTTCTAGCGATCTCTGTCTTACCAACACCAGTAGGACCGATCATAAGGATATTCTTAGGCGAAACTTCATCGCGCAGTTTGTCATCAAGCAAACTTCTTCTGTAACGGTTACGAAGCGCAACTGCCACAGCTTTCTTTGCATCTTTTTGACCTATAATATATTGATCTAACTTCTCAACAATCTGCCTTGGAGTTAATTGACTATTCATTGCAACCGCTCCTTTACCTTTTTTACAGTTCTTCTAAAACTATTTCTGTGTTCGTGTAAACACAAATCTCGCCAGCGGTTTTTAACGACGCTAGAGCAATTTCTTTTGCAGAAAGCTCAGGAGCATGATTCTTCAGTGCCCGGCCAGCTGCAAGAGCATAATTTCCTCCTGAACCTATCGCCAAGATCCCATCATCCGGTTCAATAACTTCCCCTGTACCAGAAATCAAAAGCATATGTTCTTGGTTCATAACAATAAGCAGCGCTTCAAGTTTACGAAGTACTTGATCAGTCCGCCATTCTTTTGCCATTTCGACTGAAGCTCGCTGTAAGTTGCCGCTAAATTCTTCTAACTTGCTCTCAAATTTCTCATACAGCGTAAATGCATCTGCAACAGACCCAGCAAAACCAGCAAGTACTTTTCCGCCATAAAGCTTTCTGACCTTTCTTGCAGTATGCTTCATTACAACCGCATTACCAAAAGTAACCTGGCCATCACCAGTCATTGCTGCCTTTCCGTTATGCTGAATTGCAAATATTGTAGTAGCATGAAATGTTGACATTGAAAAATCCCTCCCTTTTTGTTTTTATGCTCGAGGATGCGCATTATTATAAATTTTTTTCAGATGGCTTTTTGAGACATGTGTATAAACTTGAGTGGAGGATAAGTTTGAATGACCTAACAGTTCTTGAACAGCTCTTAAATCTGCTCCTTCATTCAACATATGCGTCGCAAACGTGTGACGTAAAACGTGCGGGCTGATATGTATGGTAAGCGACGATTCCTCAATTAGTTTATTTAATATGTTTCTTACGCTTCTCGTACTTAAAGGTTCCCCTTTGTAGTTTAAAAATAAAGAATCTGACTTATTTTCACTTTTTTCAAGCAGCTGTTTTCGCCCGTCGTTCATATATCGTTCAAGAGCGCCTCTTGCAAACGAACCGATCGGTACATATCTTTCTTTTTTCCCTTTTCCTTTTACGAGCGCCACTTCTACTGATAGATCCAGGTCTTTCAACTGCATTTTACAGCATTCACTGACACGGATTCCAGTGCCGTAAAGTAGTTCGAGTATCGCCTGATTTCTTTGTCCCATTGGTGTTGTAACATCGGACACATTGAAAAGCCTCTCCAACTCTTTTTCATAAAGAAATTGAGGAAGCATTTTTGCTCTTTTGGGCAGTGATGCCATTGCGAATGGATTGTGTTCTTCTACGATTTTTTCGCGATTTAAAAAACGATAGAGACTTCGCATCGCTGAGATCTTCCTAGCTACTGTGTTTCTTGCATATTTCTTTTCATGAAGAGTGACTAAATATTGCCTCACTAAAACATAAGAAACAGCAGCGAATCCTTCGATTGCTTGCTGTTTCAAAAAAGAAGTAAAATCTTGAATATCTTTTTCATAGTGTTCAATCGTATAAGGTGAACAGTTCTTCTCGATCATTAAGTAATTCAAAAAATCTACCACATGCTGGCGTTCTTCTGATCTCATTTCATACACCTCACAAAGCCCCTAAATCGTATCACAATTTAGGGGCCAAATCAATACATGTTCACAAATTTGTTATAAAATTCTGAATTGTTTCCAACGCTCTTTCGGCTAATGCTGTGTTTCGTTCTTGCTTGTTTTTAATTCTCTTTTCAAGCGGAGGCAAAAGACCAAAGTTTGCATTCATTGGCTGGAAGTTATCTGGATTTGCAGTCGTAATATAGTAAGCCATACTTCCGATTGCAGTCTCTTTCGGGAAGACTGCTAACTCTTCACCCTTAACAAGTTTCGCAGCATTAATGCCTGCAATTAATCCCGATGCCGCACTTTCAACGTATCCTTCAACTCCTGTCATCTGGCCTGCAAAGAAAAGATCTTTTCTAGATTTTAATTGGTATGTCTCATCTAACAGTCTAGGCGAGTTCAGGAACGTATTACGATGCATAACGCCATATCTTACAACTTCAGCATTTTCTAATCCTGGAATAAGTCTTAAAAGCTCTTTTTGTGGTCCCCATTTTAAGTGTGTTTGGAATCCTACAATATTATATAAAGTTCCCGCGCTGTTATCTTGACGCAGTTGAACAACTGCGTATGGGATTTTACCTGTTTTCGGATCTTCAAGCCCTACTGGTTTCATTGGACCGAATAATAAGGTTTTCTTTCCGCGTTTCGCCATAACTTCAACAGGCATGCATCCTTCAAAAAAGATTTCCTTTTCAAATTCTTTTAAAGGAACGGTCTCAGCAGAGATTAATGCTTCATAAAAACGATCAAACTCTTCTTCTGTCATCGGGCAGTTCAGATAAGCTGCTTCCCCTTTATCATAGCGGGATTTCAAATAAACTTTATCCATATTGATGCTATCTACTTCAATGATAGGTGCAGCAGCATCATAGAAATATAAATATTCTTCGCCCGTCAATGAATTTAATGCTTTTGATAAGTTATCAGAAGTTAATGGGCCTGTCGCTATAATAGTAGGACCTTCAGGAATTTCTGTAACTTCCTCTGTAATTACTTCCACATACGGATGATTTTTCACGCGTTCTGTTACAAGACCTGCAAACTCATGGCGGTCAACCGCTAGAGCTCCCCCTGCTGGAACAGCGCAATCATCTGCAGATGAGATAATAACGGAATTTAGTTTTCTCATCTCTTCTTTCAGCACACCAACTGCATTTGTAAGTGTATTGGCACGAAGAGAATTGGAACAAACAAGTTCTGCAAACTTTTCTGTATGATGAGCCGGTGTTTGTCGAACCGGTCTCATCTCGTATAATTTTACTTTTATCCCTCGGCTTGCGATCTGCCATGCTGCTTCACTTCCAGCAAGACCTGCTCCGATTACGTTAACATGTTGATCATTCATGAAGAAAAACTCCTTACTTTGCTTCCTCTTCGGCATAATCGCAAGATACACACTGTACGACTTTACCTTTTTTTGTTTTCTTTTCTACTAACATACTATTACACTTTGGACATGTTCTCGAAATCGGTTTATCCCAAGAAACAAATTCACACTCAGGGTAACGGTTACATCCATAAAATAACCGTTTTTTCTTACTCTTTCGTTCAACGATAGATCCTTCGTGACATGCTGGACACGTAACACCGATATCCTTGACGATCGGTTTCGTATTGCGGCAATCAGGAAAGTTAGAACACGCCATAAACTTGCCAAAGCGTCCCATCTTAAATACCATCTCATGTCCACATTTTTCGCAGTCTTCACCAGCTGGTTCATCTTTGATTTCTACCTTTTGCATCTCTTCTTCTGCAATTTTCAGCTTTTTTTCAAAACTTTTATAGAAATCGTCAATAATACCGATCCAGTTTTCTTTTCCATCTTCAACTTCATCCAAGTCACTTTCCATCTTAGCGGTGAATTCAACGTTAAAGACTTCAGGGAAGAATTCCAATGTCATTTCAAGTACAAGGCCACCGAGCTCTGTTGGTACAAACTTTTTATCATCCAACGCCACATATCCACGCTTTTGAATCGTATCGAGTGTTGGTGCATAAGTTGATGGTCGTCCTATTCCAAGTTCCTCCATCGTACGAACAAGTCTTGCCTCTGTGTAGCGTGGAGGAGGCTGTGTAAAATGCTGAGTCGGATCGAGATCTTTTTTCTCTACCTTCATACCTTCTTGAACATCAGGCAAAATTCGGTCTTCTTCTTTTTTGCCATCATCGTTTCCTTCTACATAAACTTTCATGAATCCAGGAAACTTTACTTTTGATCCTGTCGCACGGAAATTAACGCCGTTGTTCTCTAAATCAACCGTCATCGTGTCAAGCACAGCAGAAGCCATTTGACTTGCTAAAAATCGCTCAAAAATAAGTTTGTATAACCTAAGCTGATCTCTAGATAAGTAAGTTTTCAGATCCCGAGGATGGTACATGACTGAAGTTGGACGGATGGCTTCATGGGCATCTTGTGCGTTCTTTCCTGCTTTTTTCTCGGCTCTCGTGCTATTCAAATATTCTTTGCCGAATTCTTTTTCAATGAATTCAGCTGCTTCAGCCTTTGCGGTATCGGAAATACGCGTAGAATCTGTACGCATATAGGTAATTAAACCAACTGTACCTTCTTTCCCTAGATCCATTCCTTCATATAATTGTTGTGCGAGCATCATCGTTTTCTTTGCTCTGAAATTTAATTTTCTTGCAGCTTCCTGCTGAAGCGAGGAAGTGATAAAAGGCGGTGATGGATTTCTCTTTCTTTCTTTTTTCTGTACAGATTGAATAGAGAACTTTTTGCCTTTTAACTTATTTAAAACTTCTTTTACTTCTTCTTCATTAGATAATTCTTTTTTCTTGCCGTTTACACCATAAAACTGAGCTTCGAAATCTTCACCTGAAGCAGAGAAGACACCCTTGATTCTCCAATATTCTTCTGGCTGGAATGCTTCTATCTCTTTTTCACGTTCTACAATAAGTCTAACTGCAACCGTTTGGACACGGCCAGCACTCAAACCCTTTTTTATTTTTTTCCATAATAATGGACTGACTTTGTATCCTACAAGCCTGTCTAGTACTCTTCGTGCTTGCTGGGCATCCACTAAATCCATATTAATCTTTCTAGGTCTTTTAAAAGAATCTTTAATAGCGTTCTTTGTAATTTCGTTAAATACAACACGGCACTCTGAATCTAAATCTATATCCAAGCTGTGAGCCAAATGCCAAGCAATTGCTTCACCTTCGCGATCCGGGTCAGCTGCGAGAAATATTTGCTTCGCTTTTTTAGCAGCTGTCTTTAAGTCTTTTAATATAGGACCTTTTCCTCGAATCGTAATATATTTAGGATCGTAGTTCTCTTCAACATCGACGCCTATTTGGCTTCTTGGTAAGTCACGGACATGTCCCATCGATGCTTTTACGTCATATTTGCTCCCTAAATATTTTTTTATTGTCTTTGCTTTTGCGGGAGACTCAACAATGACTAAGTATTTTTCCATTTACAGTTTATCCCCCTTTAAGGGTTTAGTGAAATCTTCCCTATTATTAAATATAGTATCTGCATTTGTCAAACTGTTTCATCATTTAAATGAAAACGGTTAGAACCCTTCATTTACAATATCATCTGCAGTTATAACTAATTTTGCGCCATTTTGTATTAAAAAATTTGTTCCGTTAGCACACTCTTCCAGAATGGATCCTGGAATTGCAAATACGTCTCTTCCTTGCTCCAACGCTTGATCAGCTGTTATTAATGAACCGCTCTTTGTTCGAGCTTCAGCTACTAGTGTTGCTTTGCTGAGACCGCTAATTATACGATTACGCAAAGGGAAATGCCAGCGTTTTGGTGTAACGTTTGGAGAAAACTCTGATAGAACGATTCCTTGCAAACTTATCTGATTAGCAAGCTCTTTATTTACTTTTGGATAGATCTGCAAAATACCTGAGCCCAAAACTGCAGCGGTTTTTGACTGGTTAAGAACACAGAGCTCATGAGCAAACGTATCGATCCCTTTAGCTAATCCGCTGATTACGACCCAGTTGTTCTTCACCAATGGCTCTAGTATTTTTTGCAGTGCTTGTTTTCCTTGTTTGCTAGGATTTCTAGTACCGACTACACTAATCATTTTATCCTGATTCAGCGTACTCCAATCTCCTTTGCCATAAAGAACCCATGGCGGATCATAAATCGTTTTTAAGTGATGGGGATAATCGTCATCAAATATTGTTATCGCGGAAATGGAATGTTTCATTAAACTCTTCATTATATATGTACTTTTTTTCTGATTCATGTGGTCGTATAAACGCTTTGCCGTTTGTTCACTTAAACAGAACGATATCATCAATCTGCGAATGTCCATTGAAAAAATTTCAATTAAATTTGTGTCAACTTCCAATATCGTTTTAATCTGATACCAAGTAAGTGCTTCGCAATGATGAAGAAAAATTAAGCGTTCCTTATCCAAACTTTATTCCTCCTCATGAATCAATACTAAGTAAAGGCTTAAATTGTAAATCTCTTAGGAGTAGTTGATTTCCGTTTCAGGTGCTTCCCTTTCCGCGGGGCGACCGGTGAGCCCCTTGCCGCTTTGCGCCCTTGAGGGTCTCACTTGACCGCTCGTCCCGCAGGAGTCTCGCACCTTACACTCCAATCAACATGTCAATGAAGATGTTAAGAAAAAGAGTTAAGAACAAAACCTTTAAGAAAGGATATTTACTTAATATTTGTTTCTATTTAAGTAATTAATTTCCGTTTCAGGATGATCGATTTCCTAGGGGCGTGCATGAACCACTTAGGCACTTTACTCCAATTGTTTATCACCTGAACTGCTTATCTTTAGAAGTCTCTTACCTTGTAATTCAATCAACTTTTCAATGAAGACATTTATATAAATCCCTATGTAAATAAAAAGCTCCCGGTCTGGGAGCTTTTCACGATGTAAATGTTGTAATTAAGCTTTTGCCTTATGTGTTACACAACGATCGTATAAATCGTTTTCTTTTAGTGCTTCTACTAAAGTCTCACCCATTACTGAAGGTGTTGCTGCAACTTTAATTCCGCAAGCTTTCATTGTTTTGATCTTTTCGTCTGCAGTACCTTTACCGCCAGAAATGATCGCACCAGCATGCCCCATACGTTTCCCAGGAGGTGCTGTTTGCCCGCCGATAAAGCCTACAACTGGTTTTGTCATGTTGGCTTTTACCCATTCTGCAGCTTCCTCTTCAGCCGTACCGCCGATTTCACCGATCATGATTACAGCATAAGTGTCCTCATCTTCGTTAAATGCCTTCAGAACGTCAATAAAGTCTGTTCCGTTAACTGGGTCTCCACCGATCCCTACAGCTGTAGATTGGCCGATTCCACGCTCTGTAAGCTGATGAACAGCTTCATATGTTAATGTCCCAGAACGAGAAACTACTCCTACATGACCTTTAGTATGGATATATCCAGGCATGATCCCAATTTTGCACTCTTCAGGAGTAATTACGCCTGGGCAGTTTGGTCCAACTAAACGGGTCTTTTTGCCTTCCATATAACGCTTAACTTTTACCATATCCATTACTGGAATGCCTTCTGTGATACAGATAGCCAGGTCAAGTTCTGCGTCAACAGCTTCAATGATCGCTTCTGCAGCAAATGCAGGAGGAACATAAATGACAGAAGCATTAGCTCCTGTTTCTTTTACAGCATCAACAACTGTGTTGAAAACAGGAAGTCCTTCAACTTCTGTTCCACCCTTACCTGGTGTAACTCCGCCCACAATTTTTGTACCATATTCAAGCATTTGTTTCGTATGGAAAAGCCCAACGGAACCTGTGATACCCTGAACGATGACTTTTGTGTCTTTATTAATAAAAATGCTCATGCTTTAAACTCCCATCCTTCCTGCAATGTATTCTAAATTACTTCACTAAAGCGACGATTTTCTCTGCACCGTCAGCCATTGAATCAGCAGCTGTAATGTTAAGACCTGATTCTTTTAAGATCTTTTTACCAAGGTCAACGTTTGTACCTTCAAGACGAACGACTAAAGGCAGTTCAAGACCAACTTGTTTTGTTGCTTCAACAACACCGTTTGCGATGATATCACATTTCATGATCCCACCGAAGATGTTAACAAAGATACCTTTTACATTTTGATCAGAAAGAATGATCTTAAATGCTTCTGTAACTTTCTCTGTTGTAGCACCGCCCCCAACATCAAGGAAGTTAGCAGGATCACCGCCGTAATGCTTAATGATATCCATTGTAGCCATTGCAAGACCAGCACCATTAACCATACAGCCGATATTTCCATCTAAAGAAATGTAGCTTAAGTCATATTTAGAAGCTTCGATTTCTTTTGCATCTTCTTCTTCAAGATCACGGTATTCTAAGATGTCTTTGTGACGATATAATGCATTAGAGTCAAAGTTCATTTTAGCGTCAAGAGCCATCACGTTGCCATCACCAGTTACAACTAGCGGATTGATTTCAGCGATTGAGCAATCTTTATCAACGAAAGCTGTATAAAGCCCAAGCATGAACTTAACTGCTTTTCCTACTAGTTCAGTTGGAATATTGATGTTATAAGCAAGTCGTCTTGCTTGGAAAGCTTGAAGACCAATTGCAGGGTCGATCACTTCTTTGAAGATTTTTTCAGGTGTCTTTTCAGCCACTTCTTCAATTTCAGTTCCGCCTTCTTCAGATCCCATCATAACAACGCTTGAAGTTGCACGATCTAATACTAGACCGATATAGTATTCCTTTTTAATATCGCAGCCCTCTTCAATAAGTAAGCGCTTAACTTCTTTGCCTTCTGGACCTGTTTGATGAGTTACAAGAACTTTTCCTAAGATTTCATTTGCGTATGTACGCACTTCATCGATATTTTTGGCAACTTTTACGCCACCTGCTTTACCGCGGCCACCTGCATGAATCTGTGCTTTTACAACAGATACAGTGCTTCCCAGTTCTTTTGCAGCTTCTACTGCTTCTTCAACAGTAAATGCTACTTTCCCGTTTGGAACAGCCACACCATATTTTCTAAGTATCTCTTTACCTTGGTATTCGTGGATATTCATTTACTCTCCATCCTCCTATCGTGGTGAAAACTTAAAGTACCGTTATCATTGTATAAGACCAAGCTCTTTATGTCTACTATTCTTCAGAAAATTGCAAGCGCATACAGCATTTACGGACAAAAATAAAAATCAAGACCGCATGACTGCGAGCTTGATTTTAGTGTTTTCTATCTCTTCGAAACAAGGATTTCCATGCATTTATTCATTTGTTTTTTTCATTTTGATGTTCTTTGATAATTTTAGGTGTAATGGTCTCTTTTTCTACTGCAGGGCGATATAAACCAAACTCTTCAGCCATCTCTTCTTTAAATTGGTTGACAAGCTGTTCGGATTGTTTCACAACTAATTTATTTCTTGGCATTGTACACACTCCTTTTATGTTAGCAATGCCCTTTAACAACTATAATTATGTAGTTTTTTTCGCTTCTTTATCCAATTGATAGATAAAAGCAAAGAGTTCTGCAACAACTTCAAACAACTCTTCAGGAATACTCTGATCGATGTCCAATTTAGATAATAAATGGACTAGGGAAGGATCTTCCTGAATGGGAATGTTGTAATCTGACGCTCTTTGAACAATTCGATCTGCTGTTTCACCTTTTCCTTTTGCAATTATAATAGGAGAACTTGATTCTTCAGGATTATACTTTAAAGCGACGGCTTCTTTTTTGTGTTCGTTCATACGCGCAAATCCAATCCTTTATAAAAGTTAGGCTTTTCAGCTGATGTCATCTTTTTTTGCTGCTGAACAAAAGTAACAGAAGATAAGGTATAATTCATTTCTTTCATACGATTTTTTAAAGAGGACAAGAATGGTGCTGAAAGTTTCTCAAGCGATGGGTGATCGTTATATACTTTTACAGACAAAATTCTGTTTTGAATCTGCACATCTACAGCAATTTCATTTAGATTCTGCATTTCCAGCCAAAATAGCATTCTGCAATGAGCAGGATCCATCGCTTTCCCATTCTGTTTTTTTCCTTCCCATGTGATCTTCATCTCTTTAGGGTTATTGTTCAGACCAAAGGGAATATGCAGGATATACTGCTGTAGATTTTCGGTAATCTGTATATTTTGAAGCTGCTGACTCGTTAGTTTAGCTACAGCTTGTTCGACCTTCTGCAAAACATTTTCAGGCAGATTTAAAGAATCTGCATGTCGCTGAAGATAAAGAAGTTGGGACTTTACCGTTTCTCCTAGTTTAACTTGTTCAGGATCTATAAGAATATTTTTTTCATGCAATAAACCTGATTTCTGAAGCCATTTTTCTACTGCTTGGATAAACTCCTGAGACGGATTACGCTTTAATTCAGATGAATTCAGAATAGGTTCGGATTTATTGCCAGGAGAAGAAAAATTTGGTGATTCATCTTTTATAACCGAATTTATTTCGTCCTCCTTCAGATTAGATGAAGTTATCTTGTTTTGTATTAATGATTCCGTCACAGTCTTCAATGAAGGTTTTTGCTGATTTTCTAAAGGTATTGATGGTTTGGACTGAAGTTCTTCACTTTCAAATCCATACATATTTCTTATAGTATCAACTGTCTTCGAAATCACTTTGTCTTTGTGGCTATAATTCATTAACGCATCATAAAGCAATTTCATTTCTTCAAAAGCTGAACTCATTTTGAAACTTTGTGATACCGCTTGAATAGATTCAGGTCTTGCTGGTAGCTGAAGCTCTAACATTCGGTGAACTATAGCTTTTTTATCCTGCAGCGGCAGCGCAATTGTCTGTTTTAGAATCTCTGCAACGATTTTTAT
Source organism: Fictibacillus phosphorivorans (assembly GCF_001619875.1). Classification (GTDB taxonomy): domain Bacteria; phylum Bacillota; class Bacilli; order Bacillales; family Fictibacillaceae; genus Fictibacillus; species Fictibacillus phosphorivorans_B. The sequence continues at coordinate 98,677 of NZ_LRFC01000023.1, read as the reverse complement.
ATTTTCCTTTGTAAGTGGTATTTTTTCGAGCAAGGAAAAATCTACAGCCTTTTTGTTACTATCAGACGCAGTAAGATTCCATTTATGTAAGATCTGTTCTGATGTTGATTTCACTGGATCAGAATCAATCTTCTTCAAGACAATGTTCCCATTTTGTTCTGCCACTTCAAATACATATTCAATCCCTTTTGTGAGCGGAGCCTCTAATTTGGCATGCATTGTTGCTCCATTGTACAGAATTGTAGCCGTTTGATCAGGGAATATCTCTAAAATCCTAGCTGTTAGCAGTTGATTCATTTTTAATGAGAGAGAGCCTTCCGCTGCCCTTATCGTTTGAAAATGCTGACTTATAATCGTGTTTAGTTGTAACAGGTTAATCACTTCCTGTAATTTGGATAAGTTCTCCTACCGGACTGAATGATTTTCGATGAATACTTGTTGGGCCGAATTTTCTAAGAGCTTCTAAATGTTCCTTTGTCCCATAACCCATATTTGATTTAAAACCATACTCTGGGTATTGCTCATCCAGCTTCATCATATATCGGTCTCTCGTAACTTTTGCAACGATAGATGCAGCTGCAATCGAAATGCTTTTTTCGTCGCCTTTAATAATTTTTAACTGATCGATTGCTAAAGGTACCTCCATCGCATCGATCAGCAACTGATCAGGTTTCACGTCTAGCGAACTAACCGCCTCAGTCATAGCAAACTTAGAGGCTTGATAAATATTAATATCATCGATTTTTTCAGGTTGAACTAAAAAGACACTGAATGAGATTGCATCTCTTACAATCTGATCGTAAAGTACGTCTCTCTTTTTCTCTGATAGCTTTTTGGAGTCATTAACTCCTATCAGTTTATAGCCTTTAGGTAAGATCACAGCTGCAGCAACTACAGGGCCAGCCAATGGACCACGCCCGACTTCATCTACCCCTGCAATTAAGTTCTTGCCCTGTTGATAGCATTCGGTTTCATAGTTAGACATAACTTCTAATCTTTTTTGTTCTGTTTCAGCTTGTGCCAAGCGCTTTGTATAGGTTTCAACTATTTTTTTTGCACCATGTCTTTCATCTTCAGAAAGCACCTGCAGCATTCCGGGTATGTCATCTTGCTTACTGTTTTTTAATTTTTGTTCCCATTCTTTTATAGATAATCTCATATTCTTCACACTCTTTATGTATTTTGTATCGACTATATTGTGTTTCTTTTTAGGATTAGGTTATGTAATCCCAGGAAGATAGCTGTTATTTATCAATTATAGCGATAAAATAGGCTATTCTCTTTTTAATTGTTGTTTTTGGGTCTTTTTTCGTACAATCTTCATTGCAACTAGACAGGTGAGACACTTAAGAGTGAAACGTACGAATGTGGCTCACCGCCTGCCCCGCGGAAAGCGAGCATCTGAAACGGAGATCAACTACTTTCATAAGCAACAAAGCACTACAACCGTTCAACTTAAAGAAAACAGGCACTTAAGAAAACAGCGCCTGTTTATACTCTTCTATATGATTATACATTATCAGGCCGTTCATAAGATAAACGCCCTAATTTTTCTGCACGAAGATCTCGCAGAACGATTTCTGCTGTCTTTTCAAGATCTACTTCTCCGCCGCTCATCATACAGCCACGTTTCTTGCCAATTTCCTCAAATAGAACCATTGAGTCTTCAGGTATGTCGGACAATTTGTAACGCTCAACAAGACGCTCTTCGTAATGCTCTTTTAAATACTTGATAGCAAATAATACCACTTCAGTAAAATCAAAAAGCGTTTCTTTGATCGCACCCGTTACCGCTAATTTCAAGCCAATTGTTTGGTCCTCAAATTTCGGCCATAATATCCCAGGGGTGTCTAATAATTCTAATGTCTTTCCTGCTTTTATCCACTGTTGCTTTTTTGTTACGCCAGGCTTGTCGCCTGTTACAGCAATATTCTTTCCAGCCATGCGGTTGATGATCGTTGATTTTCCTACATTCGGTATCCCAACGATCAAAGCTCTTACTGCTCTTGGTTTAACAATGCCTTTTGCTCTCATCTTATCAAACTTATCCTTGACGAGTTCATGAGCTAACGGCTCGATTGATTTAATTCCTTTTCCATCCTTCGAGTTAATCGCAAGAGATGGAATACCTTTATTAGAAAAATAACTCTCCCACATTGACGTTACTTTCGAGTCAGCCAAATCTGCTTTATTTAAAAGAACGATACGCGGCTTTTGCCCAAGTATTTCATCAATCATAGGATTTCGAGATGCAAGAGGTATTCGAGCATCTACTAGCTCAAATACCACATCAATCATTTTAAGTTTTTCAGTTATCTCCCGGCGCGCTTTGGCCATATGTCCAGGAAACCATTGAATGGTCATTTTTTCTCACCCTACTTTACAAATCCAATATCCGATAACGGCCAGAAACGGAATGTTGCTTTACCTAAAATCTTATCTTCATCCACTGTTCCGATATTTCGGCTATCACTGGAGTTACGGCGATTATCACCTAATACAAATAATTGACCTTGAGGTACTTTTTGCTTGCCAGTTACCTCAAGCAACGTGAAATCATAAGTGAAGTTTCCGTCTTTTGTTTTCTTTTTATACGCTTCTAAGTATTCTTCTTTTACTTTTTTACCATTTACATAGAGTGTATCGTTTTTGTACTCGACCGTGTCTCCAGGTAAACCGATAACTCGTTTTATGTAATCTTTTTCTTCTGTAGCATGGAAGACTACAATATCAAATCTTTGTGGATCGCCAATGATATAAGTAAATTTACTAACAATCAAACGGTCTCCATCATGCAGATTGGGCATCATGGACTGTCCATCGACCACCACTGGTGCAAATAGAAAAAACCTGATGATTCCTGCTAATAATAGGGCTGCCGCTAATGCTTTAATCCATTCCCACGTTTCGTTTTTTGTACGAGCCATTCTTAATCCTCACCATCTGTAGAAATTCCTTTACTTATAATATGGAAAAAGGAGCTTGAATAAGTCAAGCTCCTTTCGAGAATTATTAGCGAATTTCTTTAATACGAGCTGCTTTACCACGAAGTGCACGTAGGTAGTATAGCTTCGCACGGCGAACTTTACCACGACGAACTACTTCAAGGTTCGCAATCTTAGGTGAATGTAATGGGAACGCACGCTCCACTCCTACACCATAAGAAATTTTACGAACAGTAAACGTTTCAGAAATCCCAGATCCACGCTTCTTGATAACTACACCTTCAAAAAGCTGGATACGCTCACGAGTACCCTCGATTACTTTCACGTGTACACGAACAGTGTCACCTGAACGGAATTTTGGTAAATCTGATTTTAATTGATCTTTCGCTAGATCTGCAATAAGCTGTTGCATAGTTTATTGCCTCCCTTCCCATGGATGTTCTTGCTAATATAAATAAAGCAGCGGAACACCGGATTAAACGGGCATAAGCCACAAACAATATAATACCATATAACTCAAACAGTGTTCAAGTTGTTTTATTATCTTTTATCTCTTGAAGCCATTTTTCATCTTCTTTTGAGAGTGCCTTGTTTTCTAAAAGGTCTGGCCGCCTGTTGTATGTCCTTTTTAAAGACTCTTTTCGGCGCCAATCCTCAATATTTTTGTGGTTGCCTGATAAAAGAACATCAGGTACCTTCATTCCTCTAAAATCAGCCGGTCTTGTGTATTGAGGGTGTTCTAATAGACCCGTACTAAATGAGTCTTGAAGATGGGACTCTTCTTTCCCCAGCACACCAGGAAGCAGCCTCGTAACAGCATCAATAACAACCATTGCCCCTAGCTCTCCGCCGGTTAATACGTAATCACCTATCGAAATCTCATCTGTTACCAAATACTCTCTCACACGTTCATCATAACCTTCATAATGCCCGCACAGAAAAATGAGATGTTCTTCTTCAGCAAGCTCTTCTGCTTTACTTTGAGAGAAACGCTCTCCTTGTGGACAAAGCAAAATGATTCTTGGTTTTGCTTCCGATTGACTTGTTAACTGTTCGACAGCATCAAATAATGGCTGAGGAGTCAATACCATTCCAGCTCCTCCACCATAAGGGTAATCATCGACATTTCTATGCTTGTTTGTTGAATACTCCCGAAAATCGATAACCTGAAACTTCACAGCACTTTTTTCTTGAGCTTTTTTTAGGATGGACTGCCCGAAAACACCTGAAAACATATCAGGGAAAAGGCTCAGAACATCAATCTTCATTAGAATAACCCTTCCATTGGTTCAATAATGATCTTTGCTTCCTCAATATCAACTGTTTTTACAACAGATGGGATATACGGAATTAGAATATCTGATCCAAATCCTTTTCTCTTAACAACCCAGACATCGTTTGCGCCAGGCGATAAGATTTCCTTCACTTTCCCAAGCTCCTCGCCGCCAACTGTGAAAACGGAACAGCCTATAATGTCATGGTAAAAAAATTCACCTTCATCTAAAGAAACAGCTTGGTCTTTAGGCACTCTAAGAAGGTTTCCTTTAAAACGCTCTACATCATTTATGTTATGCAGATTCTCAAACGTCAAAAGATCAAACTGCTTATGCTTTCTATGCGTTTCAATCGTTACCGGTACATGCTCAGTTCCTAGATCAACGTATAAAGTATTTCCAATCTTGTAACGTTCTTCTGGAAAATCAGTTCTAGAGATTACGCGAACTTCTCCCCTAATACCATGTGTATTTACAATCTTGCCTACATTAAGCCACTTATTATCCATAACGATAAACCTACCTTCGTACAAATTCATCCACATTACTGCCTAGTCTAAATTTTAGCATAAAACACGATATGTATACTTTTTAATTAGGGTCTCATCCAAAAGATTGGTACTTCAGAATTTTTTTGTCCATCATTGCAAAGTTGATTGGAGTGCAAGGTGTGAGACTCCTGCGGGACAGGCGGGCAGGTGAGACACTTATACGTGAAACGTACGAATGTGGCTCACCGCCTGCCCCGCGGAAAGCGAGCACCTGTAACGGAAATCAACTACATCCAAGTGCAACACAGTTTGCTAAAAAGGCATCTTGATAAAAGAAAAAAAGGAAGAGGTTGCCCTCATCCTTTTTTCTAAACGATTTCGATTGAAATCCTTTTATTTTGATTTGTACCGGCTGCATTCACAACCGTACGAATCGCTTTAGCCACTCTTCCTTGTTTTCCAATCACTTTCCCCATGTCAGTCTGGTTTACAGATAATTGATAAACAAGGCGGTGTCCTTCTTGAACCTCTTTGACGCTAACTTCCTCTGGGTGATCAACTAGAGCCTTCACAATCGATTCGATCAACTCTGTCATATCAGTTCCCCTTCGTCAAAATTATTTTTGGTTTTTAGCGTTATGGAATTTCTCCATAAGACCAGCTTTTGAGAATAGGTTACGAACTGTGTCAGATGGCTTCGCACCGTTAGTCATCCACTCAAGAGCTTTTTCTTCGTTAATTTTAACTTCAGCTGGGTTAGCAACTGGGTTGTAAGTTCCGATCTCTTCGATGAAACGTCCATCACGAGGAGAACGAGAATCTGCTACTACTACACGATAAAAAGGAGTTTTCTTAGCACCCATACGCTTTAAACGAATTTTTACTGCCATTATAACTTGCACCTCCGAAAATAGTTCACACAAAATAATATAATAGTATAAATTGACAGGTTTGTAAACCTGAAAATTCAGTTTACATAAAAGGGAATTTGAATCCACCTTTTTTCTTTTTGCCATTCATCATTCCGGACATTTGTTTCATCATTTTTTTCATGTCCTCGAATTGTTTGATCAGGCGGTTTACTTCTTGTACCGTGCGTCCGCTTCCTTTAGCGATTCGGCGCTTACGGCTGGCATTAATAATTTCAGGCTGCTCTCTTTCATGAAGAGTCATCGAACGAATGATGGCTTCAACGTGACCGATTTGTTTTTCATCAATCTGAACGTTTTTAAGGCCTTTCATTTTGTTCGCACCTGGAAGCATGCCAAGTATTTCATCCAATGGACCAAGATTTCTAACTTGTCCCATCTGATCGAGAAAATCATCAAACGTAAATGACATATCACGCATCTTCTTCTGAAGATCGCGGGCTTTCTCTTCATCTACTGAAGACTGAGCCTTTTCGATAAGAGTCAGCATGTCACCCATTCCTAAAATTCGTGATGCCATACGATCGGGATGAAATGCTTCTAGAGCATCCATCTTTTCTCCTAGACCCACAAATTTAATCGGAAGACCCGTCACAGCTTTAATGGATAGTGCAGCACCACCGCGTGTATCTCCATCCAATTTGGTTAAGACCACACCTGTGATCCCAAGCGCATCATTAAAACTTTGAGCTACATTCACGGCGTCTTGACCTGTCATTGCATCAACAACTAGGAAGATCTCATCAGGTTTTGCTGTTTCTTTAACCTGTTTTAATTCATCCATCAGTGTTTCATCAATATGCAAGCGCCCTGCTGTATCAATAATGACATAATCGTGATGTTCCTCTTTTGCTTTTGCGATGGCTGATTCAGCAATTTTGACAGGACTGACTTGGTCACCCATCTGAAACACAGGTATATCCAACTGTTTACCTACTGTTTCTAATTGCTTGATCGCAGCAGGACGGTAAATATCAGCTGCAGCCAGTAGCGGTTTACGATTCTGCTTTTTACGTAAATGATTGGCAAGCTTTCCTGTTGTCGTTGTTTTACCTGCACCCTGAAGTCCAACCATCATAATAACGGTAGGAGGACGATTGGAAACTGCAATCTTGCTTTGTTCCCCGCCCATGAGTGTCGTCAGTTCATCATTAACAACCTTAACGACTTGCTGTCCAGGCGTCAGGCTTTTTAAAACTTCCTGGCCAACTGCACGTTCAGATACTTTTTTCACAAAATCTTTTACTACTTTAAAGTTAACGTCCGCCTCAAGAAGCGCAAGGCGTACTTCCCTCATCATTTCCTTTACATCTGCTTCGTTTACTTTCCCTTTTCCACGAATTTTTTGTAAAGTATTCTGAAGACGGTCGGCTAAACCTTCAAATGCCATCTCACTGAACGCCTCCTATTCCATATTTTCAAGGCGATCGATAATTGCAATTACGTTATCAGGTTCAGATTTCAGAAGCTCTCTTAAAGATGACAGCAACTGTTCACGTTCCTGAAACTTTGCAAAAAGCCCTAACTTTTCTTCATATTCTTCCAGCATCGCCTCTGTCCGTTTAATATTATCATAAACGGCCTGGCGGCTGACATTATATTGTTCAGCAATTTCACCGAGAGAATAATCGTCCAAATAGTATAAACCCATGTAGTTCATCTGTTTAGGGGTTAATAATGATTGGTAAAAATCAAATAGATAATTAATTCTCATTGTTTTATCGAGCATTTTTTCACAACCCTTGTTAAGTGAAATGCCTTTACGTGAATACTATACAACCCATGCATTTAGATGTCAAGTTTTTTTCTTAACATAGCGCTGGTATCTCATAGGCAGAGGACAAGAAAAAATATATGAAGGTGGCCACCTGTTTTTATGTGATTGTCTTGATTTTTATGTGATGGTCTTGTTTCTTTATGTGATTGTCTTGTTTTTTTATGTGATAGTCTCGATTTTTTATGTGTTAATTCGATTTTTTTGTGTGATCATCCTACCTGCAACTACCCACATAACAAAAAAAAGCAGATTTTACTCTGCTTCTTCCTCTTCGGTTCCTGCAAATAATCCATAAACAAACTGATCCGCGTCAAACTCTTGAAGATCATCGATTTTTTCACCAAGTCCTACAAACTTTACAGGTATATCAAGTTCGTGACGGATTGCTAACACGATACCGCCCTTTGCCGTTCCATCAAGTTTTGTTAGTACCAAACCGGTTACATCTGTTGATTGACCAAATGTTTTCGCCTGGTTCATCGCGTTCTGTCCTGTAGTTGCATCAACGACTAATAGTACTTCGTGCGGCGCACCGGGTATTTCACGCTCGATTACACGTTTTACTTTTGAGAGTTCGTTCATTAAATTCACTTTATTTTGCAGTCTTCCAGCAGTATCGCATAGCAGAACATCAGCTTTACGGGACTTTGCTGCTTGGATGCTATCATAGATCACGGCTGCTGGATCTGCCCCTTCATGATGTTTGATCACATCAACACCAGCACGTTCTCCCCATACTTCTAACTGATCAATCGCACCTGCACGGAATGTGTCTCCTGCTGCTAAAATCACTTTCTTACCATCACTTTTGAGCTGATGAGCCAGTTTTCCGATTGTTGTCGTCTTTCCAACACCATTAACACCAACAAATAAGATGACCGTCATTCCATCTGTTTGCAGGTTAAGTTTATTGTCACCCTCATCTTTTTGAAGCATTTCAGCTAATTTTTCAGAAATCGCTGAACGCAGCTCCATCGGATTTTGTATATTACGCGTGCGGGCGATATCTTTAAGTTCATCGATGATATCTAGAACAGTATGTACCCCAACATCTGCCCCAATCAAGATTTCTTCTAGTTCCTCGAAAAACTCTTCATCCACTTTTCTAAATCTTTTTAGAAGATCATTTACTTTAAATGAAAAAGAATTTCTTGTTTTTTCAAGTCCGCTTTTAAATTTCTCTGATGATTCATCTGCCTGCTGGTTTGAAAATTTCTCTTTTAAACGTTTCAAAAAACTCACAATCATTTTCCTCCTATGATGTTACAAGTTCTTTAGTTTCTTCAAGTCTTACTGAAACAAGTTTCGATACACCCGATTCTTGCATTGTCACTCCGTATAGAACATCTGCTTCTTCCATTGTACCTTTACGATGAGTTACAACAATAAATTGCGTTTCTTTGCTAAATGCACGCAAGAATTTGGCAAAACGGTTTACGTTAGCATCATCAAGTGCTGCCTCAACTTCATCTAAAATACAGAAAGGTACTGGCCTTACTTTAAGAATTGCGAATAACAATGCAATTGCTGTTAAGGCACGTTCCCCACCAGAGAGAAGTCCTAATTGCTGCAGCTTTTTGCCTGGTGGCTGTGCCATGATATCAACACCTGTGGCAAGCATATCATCTGGCTGTGTTAACATTAAATCAGCACGCCCACCACCAAACAACTCTTTAAAAATGACCCCGAAGTGTGAACGTATACTAGTGAATGTTTCTTCAAAACGGTTCTTCATCTCTATATCCATTTCAGAGATCACTCCATACAGTGTATCCTTCGCTTCCGTTAAATCATTCCTTTGTTCTGTAAGAAAATCAAAACGCTGGCTCACTCTGTCGTATTCTTCGATCGCTCCAATGTTTACTACACCAAGCTCTTCAATGGCCATTTTAATTAATTTAACTTTTCGTTTTGCTTCTTCTAACGGAATTTCCAGCCGGTGTTTTTGTTTTGCCCCTTCATAGGAAAGCTCATATTCTTCCCGAAGATGAGTGAGTCTGGATTCTAACTCAACATCAAGCCTGTTTATGCTGACTTCTTCCGTTCTTAGTCCGTCGCTTAATTGTTTATACTGCCGCTTTGCTTCTTTCAATCCGATTTCCATACTTTCGATGGCTTGGAATGATTCTGTTCGCTCTTTTCTTCTCTCAGCGATTAGCTTAACAGCGTTATTTTTTTCATGCCTTCTTTGTTGAATTTGTTCATCAAGTGAATCTTCCCCAGATGAACTGGAATTCATTTCCTCTTCAAGAAGCCAATAATCTTCTTCTGTTTCCTTGCCCCGGCTTTCAACATTCTGAAACTCTTCTTGTATCCGTGAGCTTTTTTCTCTTTGGTTCGCAACTTGCTGTTCCAGTTCGGCTGCTTTAATTTTTAATAATGTCAGTGCTTCTCTTAATTCTTCTTTTGAGCTCTGATTACTCTTCTTTTTCTCAGTTAAGTCTGCAATTGTTTTCTCCAGTTCTATTCCGGATTTTAAAGCCGCATCAAGTTTCCTTTGAAGATCAGAAATCCTGGTATCAGCAGCAGCTTTTTCTGATTCATATGAATGTTTTTCACGGTCATATAACTGAAGTCTGTCATTTAAGCTTTTTTCCTGAATTTCTACTTCTCTTAGTGAAGACTTGAGCTCTTGCTCTTGTCCTCTTAAATGCTCTCCTTCAGTTTGAAGTGTTTCAAGCCTTGCTTTTTTTACTAAAATTTCATTTCGCAGAGTAGATACTTTTTCTTCTAACTGCAGCGTCTGTTTTTCCATCGTTGCAATTTTTTCGGTAAGGGCATCTACTTCTCTTTGTCTGCTTAATAACGAACTGCTTTTTTGTTTTAAGCTTCCTCCAGACATCGACCCTCCTGGAGAAACGACATCACCCTCAAGTGTTACAATTCGATAGCGGTAGTTCACCTGTTTAGCAATTGCGTTCGCACCCGATAAGTCTTTCGAAATAATAATGTTTCCTAATAGGTTAGTAACAATATTTTTATACTTTGGGTCAAATTGAACAAGGTTTGATGCAATACCTACAAATGAATCTACAGAACTAGCTTGCTGTACATCACCACTTGAGACATAACGGCTTTTTATAACATTCAAAGGCAGAAATGTAGCTCTTCCTGCTCTAGTTTGTTTTAAGTATTGAATAGCTTTCATCGCATTCTGTTCGTGATCCACAACAATATGCTGCATGGAAGCGCCTAATGCTGTTTCAATTGCCGTTTCGACCTCAGACGGCACAGTTAATAGTTCAGCCACTGCCCCTTCAATTCCGGTTAATTTGGTTTGTTTTGCTTTCAGCACTTCCTTAACGCCTTGCATAAATCCAGCGTACTCTTCTTGCATAGATTCAAGCATCTCTTTTTTAGATTTAAACTGTTGGATATATTGATAAGCTTGATACAATTTCTCTTGAAGGCCACGGTTCTCTTGATCTTCTGCTGAGATTTCTGATTTTAATGATTGATATTCTTCTTGTTTTGCTTTCAGATCAACTTCTGCTTTTTTGTATGCTGCTTTTGCTTTTTGTTTTGTTTCCTTCAGTTCTTCTCTTTGCTCTAAAAATTTTGTGTTTTCCTCATCGAGACGGTTGCTTTTGAAACTCTGTAGTTTTGCCTGATCTTCAATATAACGCATCTCGTTTTTAATCGTAGTTTGTTCATTTAGACGCTCGAAATAATCACTCTTTAGTTTTTCAAGCTCAGCTTCAACATCCATTTCTAAGACAGATAATCGGCTTTCTTCATCTTTCACTTGCTTTTTAACGTTCTTCAGCTCTTTTTCTTTCATCTGCAATGTTTCATTTTCAGCAACCAGCTGCGTTTTTAATTCTTCCTTCTTGCTCTTTAACTGCTGGATTTGTTCTAAGAGTGAAGTTTTATTTTGATCATAATTTTTTTTGCGTTCTTTTAAAACTTCTTTTTTCCCTTCAAGCTTTTCTAATGTTTCACTAGCTAGAAGAAGTGCACCTTGCAATTCGTCTATAGACTCATCCATCACTTGCATGTTCAGTCTTGCTCGTTCAATTGTCGTTTCACCTTGTTTTACTTTTACCGATAGGTCAGCTTCCTGCTTTTGCAATTCGGCTACTAGCGTCTTTTGTTTCTCCCATCGAAAATGGAGATCCTCAATTTCTTGTACAAGAACAGCTGTTTCTACTACTTCGAGCTCTTCTTTTTTGTCTAGATAATCCCTTGCAATCGATGCTTGGATTTTTAGAGGTTCAACTTGGGTCTCCAGTTCATGAAGTATATCTTCAACACGATTCAGATTCTCCTGCGTTTCTGAAAGTTTAGCCTCTGCTTTTTGCTTGCGGGTCTTATACTTTAATACACCCGCCGCTTCCTCAAAAATCTTTCTTCGCTCATCAGACTTGCTGCTTAAAATTTCTTCTACTCGCCCTTGTCCGATTATAGAGAACGCTTCTCTTCCTAACCCCGAATCCATAAACAGCTCAACAATATCCTTTAAACGACACTGTTGCTTATTAATTAAGTATTCACTGTCACCTGAACGGAACACTCTTCTTGTTATAGATATTTCGTTATAATCAAGCGGCAGATGCTGATCTTCGTTATCCAATGTAAGTGTCACTTCTGCTACATTTAAGGCTTTGCGATTATCACTTCCTGCGAAGATGATATCTTCCATTTTAGAACCGCGCAGTGATTTAGCAGACTGCTCACCAAGAACCCAGCGCACAGCATCTGAAATGTTGCTTTTACCGCTTCCATTCGGACCGACTACAGCCGTAACTCCTTGTACAAATTCAACTTGGACCCGCTCTGCAAATGATTTAAATCCTGCTACATCAATTCTTTTGAGGAACATCTTTAAATCCCCCTTTATTCCAGCTTTATGTTTACCGAATTTATTTTTCCAGTGTTCTAGTTTTAAAAATATATGTATTTCATTACTCTAACCTGTATATTTTATCATAGATTCACTCTCGCATAGTCACAAAGATTGCAGTGTGCTAAAATGAAGTGTGTTTAGAAACAGATCATGTGATCGATTTAAATCTCGCATGAAATTAGTGTATAAAAAGGAGCCCCATTCATGGACTTGACTACTCATAATCACGAGAACTTATCATTTATGATTGAAGGATTAAAAAAGAAACTGCAGCTTGTTAACAGTGGCCTTATTCAGCCAGAAGACTATGAGTTATCAAAGTACGATGATATTAAAGAACTATATGACATGGTAATGAAGATGCCATCCTTCAGCATTCGAGACATGGAAGGCATCGTAGAAGAACTCGCATCGCTTAAAACAAAATAACAGAACCCCCCTTAAACGGCAAAACAGCCAATTTAAAGGGGGTTTTGTTTAGCTTTTTTTAGCAACTTTCTCAATGGCTTCCTGTGCCGCGTGCTGTTCAGCTTCCTTTTTAGATCTTCCATAGCCTATTCCAAAACTAGCTTCATTCAGTCTAACTTCAGATACAAACTCTCGGTTATGTGCCGGACCTTTTTCCTGGATGATCCTATAATCGATATGACCTAATCCTTCACGCTGCACATATTCTTGTAACTGGCTTTTAAAATCCATCACATGAGAAAAAGCACCTTCGTTTATTCGGGGCACCACATACTGATTTAAAAACTCTTTTACTTTATCGAGCCCTTGATCAAGGTATAGCGCTCCAATAAATGCTTCAAATACATCTGCTAAAAGAGCGGGCCTAGATCTTCCACCAGTATTCTCTTCACCTTTTCCCAACAAAACAAAATCTCCGAAATGCAGGTCATTTGCAAACAGAACTAAGGATGGCTCACAAACGATCGCTGCTCTTAATTTTGTAAGTTCCCCTTCGCTCATATTCGTAAATTTGCTGTATAGATATTGAGAGATGGTCAATTCCAGAACGGCGTCACCGAGAAATTCAAGTCTTTCATTGTCCTCGAATGTTCTTCCTCGATGCTCATTCACATATGATGAATGCGTAAATGCTTGTGCTAACAGCTTTTCGTTTTCAAATTTAATGCCTAAACGCTCCTGAACAGGGGCAACTTTCTGAATGCGCACCTTGTCATCCATGCCCTTTTTGGAAGCGGATTTAAACCGGTTTTTAACCGTTTTCTTTTGTGTTGAATGTTGTTTTGAACCTTTCATAAACTTCCTCCAAAAAATCTCGTAAAAGGGCTATTGTGCTTTATTTTGGTTTTGCTCTTAAAAGGGAAGAAAGCCCCGCTGATATTTCACGGGACTTTATCCGTCATACACTTATTGTTTGCTGTTTATGTAATTTACAACGTCACCAACAGTTGCAATTTTCTCAGCATCTTCATCAGAAATTTCTAATTCGAACTCATCTTCAAGTTCCATTACTAATTCAACTACATCAAGAGAGTCAGCACCTAGATCTTCTTTAAAGGAAGCTTCAGGTTTAACCTCAGATGCGTCAACACCTAAACGGTCCACAACAATCTTTGAAACTCTATCTAAAACGTCTGCCATTTTGTGTGTCACCTCCTTTCATTAGTATATGCTTTTTCCCTTTAAAAAACTAGAGGGATTTAGAGTCTTTTAAAAGACATCTTCCTATGGATCTACATCACCATTCCGCCGTCAACATGAAGGGTCTGTCCAGTAATGTAAGAGCTAGCATCACTTGCTAAAAATGCAGCAGCTGCAGCAATATCATCAGGCTGTCCAAAACGTGCAAGCGGAATGTTCCTTAACATATCTTCCTTGATACCTTCTTCTAATTTTCCAGTCATATCTGTCTCAATGAAACCTGGAGCGATTGCATTGACTGTAATTCCTCTAGAAGAAAGTTCTTTAGCTGCTGTTTTTGTAAGACCGATTACACCTGCTTTTGCGGCAACATAATTCGCTTGTCCGGCGTTACCTGATACTCCAACGATTGACGCAATGTTGATGATGCGTCCTTGTCTTTGTTTCATCATCTGTCTTGTAACGGCTTTTGTTGTTAGGAATACACCTTTTAGGTTTGTATTAATAACAGCATCCCAATCTTCTTCTTTCATTCTCATTAATAGATTATCTCTCGTGATTCCTGCGTTGTTCACAAGTACGTCAAGACTTCCAAATTCACTGACAACTGTCTTCACCATGTTTGTTACATCATCAGAGGAGGAGATATCAGCTTTAATAGCAAAAGCTGTTCCGCCATTCGCTTTAATTTCTTCAACTACTTCGTTTGCCTTTGCTTCACTGCCAGAGTAGTTAACAGCAACTTTTGCTCCGCTTTTTGCAAAATAAAGGGCGATCGCGCGACCGATACCGCGAGAAGCACCTGTAACTAATACTGATTTATTTTCTAACATCAGCAGATTCTCCTTTCAATTTTTCTACAGCAGACTGAATCGTTTTCGAATCACCAACTGCAATCACATTTGCTCTTCTATTAACCTTCTTCACTAATCCAGACAATACTTTTCCAGGTCCTATTTCCACAAAAGTATCTACACCTAAATCCATTAGCTCTCGAATACTTTCTTCCCATCTCACAGGTGAATACAGCTGTTCGATCAGCTTATGTTTAATATCATCCTTAGATGTAATAGGTTTTGCAGTTACATTTGCGATTACAGGTGTTTTGGCATCTTTAATGTCAATCTCGTTTAGAATAGCTTGGTACTTTTCAGCTGCAGGCTTCATGAGTGATGAGTGAAAAGGTCCGCTTACTTGAAGAGGTATAACTTTTGCTCCTTCTTCTTTTGCCAGAGCACTCGCTTTTTCAACCCCGCCAACAGTTCCAGAGATAACAATCTGTCCCGGGCAATTCAAGTTGGCAACTTGTACGCTTTCTTCTCCCGCTGATACTTCAGCAGAAATGGCTTCTAAACGTTCTTGATCAAATCCAATGACGGCAGCCATCGTTCCTACTCCTGCAGGCACTGCTTCTTCCATGAACAGACCGCGGTTTCGTACGGCATATACAGCATCATCAAAAGACAGACTTCCTGCAGCAACCAGTGCCGAATACTCACCAAGACTGTGTCCGGCAACGTAATCAGGAGTAATCCCATGCTGTTTTAACAATTCTAGAACAGCAGTTGAAATCGTTAATAATGCGGGCTGTGTGTTTTCTGTTTTCTTTAAAACGTCTTCTGGCCCTTCGAATATAATCTTTGAAAGGTTCATAGCCAGTTTTTCGTCTGCTTGATCAAATATAGCCTTTGCTAAAGTTTCTTGATGAATCAACTCTTTTCCCATTCCTACAAATTGAGAACCTTGTCCAGGAAATAGAAAGGCAATTTTACCCATTCGTTATTCCTCCTTTTGATCAACGGATTGTATATGATTTTGAATCGTGCTTACAACGTTCTTCTCTACCATGTTCTTTGTTTGTCTAATCGCATTCAATACCGCATTGGCATTTGAAGAACCATGAGCTTTGATAACTGGCGCAGCTAGCCCAAATAGCCCTGCCCCGCCGTACTCTGTATAATCCAGCTTATCTTTAATTCCGCGCAATTTTGGTTTTAGGACGCCTGCTGCAAGCTTAGATGTCAGGCTTGATGTAAGCTGTTCTTTAATCATAGAAAACATGCTGATCGCTGTTCCTTCTATCGATTTAAGTACTAGATTTCCAGCAAAACCATCGCATACCACTACATCTGCTGCACCCATTAATAAATCTCTTGATTCTACATTTCCGACAAAGTTAATATCTGCTTCCTGCAGCAATGGGTATGCCGCTTTCGTTAATGCGTTTCCTTTTTCGCTCTCTGTTCCAACGTTTAAAAGACCTACTCTCGGCTTTTCAACACCTCTAACTTGCTGCCAATAAACCGAACCCATCAGCGCATATTGTAAAAGATGCTCTGGTTTTGCATCCATATTAGCCCCTACATCTAAGAACAAAAACCCTTTACCATCCAATGTAGGAAGCGTAGGAGATAACGCTGGTCTTTCAATACCTTTTATACGTCCAACGTAAAATAATCCGCTTGCCATTAAAGCCCCAGTATTACCAGCAGAGATATATGCATCCGCTTTACCTGTCTTCACTTCATTTGCTGCGAGGACCATGGAAGAATTCTTTTTGCGGCGAACGGCACGCACAGGTTCTTCAGATGTTTCAATCACTTCATCTGTATGAATAATGTTGAATGAATGATTCTCTGGCAAAAACTTTTTAATCTGATCTTGGTCTCCTACTAGTGTGATGGAGAGCTCCGGGTATTGTTCAACAGCAAGCAAGGCACCCTTAACAATCTCCTGAGGTGCGTTGTCACCACCCATTGCATCTATCGCGATATTCATGCTGAATTAACTTCCTTCCTTTGTATCTTGTGTTGATCTGTACATCGTAAATTCGCCGTTAAACACAAGCTCTTTTTCTACATAACTGTTTACTTCTACAACGGTTCTCTCGGAACCTGTTTCTCTTACTCTAGCCTTGGCTATAATTCTTTCTCCAACCCTAACCGTACGAGAAAATCGAATATTTGCCTTTGCGGTTAAAGCAAGTTCATCATTAATGATCGCAACAGCAAGTGAATTGGCTTGAGCGAATACATGATGTCCTCTTGCAATCTTATTGCGTGAGAATACATGCTCTTCTTTAATGTCCAATATTGAAATGGCTGATTCATCAAGTTGAAGGTCAATGATTTCTCCGATGACCTCTTCAATCGGCAAAGCTTTAACATCATCTAGTTTTGTTTCAGCAACAGACTTGATTCTTTCTCTAAGTTCAGGAATAGAAAGCTCGAGGCGGTCGAGCCTAATCGTCTGTACACTGACGCTGAATTTCTCTGCCAATTCTTCATCTGTAATAAAAGGCGTTATTTTTATTGTCTCTCTTAGCAGCTCTTGCCGCTCTTTTTTTGATTTTTTCATAAACTATTTCCTTCTTCCATACAAAGGTCTCATTTATGAGAAAGATAGTTGTGTCCAGATGCAGCGCGTAGAAAAGCAGGTAACGCATAACGCGTACCTGCATCATTATCTTTCTGCTATTAAGAGCTGGTACTAATAGTAGTATATAGTATCAGTTCTTTTCTTTCAAGATTAATCTAGTCTTTCTTTATCAAGTACACCTTGTCTTGTTAGTATCTCTCTAATTGGCTTATACGTATCATCGTTCCAGAATTTATTTGTATTTACTAGCCTTGCAGCATCATTCCGAGCCGTTTCAAGAATGCGGTAATCATGAACAAGATCTGCTACTTTAAAGTTAGGAACACCACTTTGTTTATTTCCAAAGAAATCTCCTGGTCCCCGAAGCTCTAAATCTTTCTCAGAGAGTTCAAACCCGTTTGTCGTCTCGGTCATAATCCTCATTCGCTCTTTTCCTTCTTCGGTTTTCGGATCAGCGATAAGAACACAATAAGATTGTTCGCTGCCCCGGCCTACGCGGCCTCTTAACTGATGAAGCTGTGATAATCCAAATCTCTCTGCGTCATAAATGACCATTATAGTAGCATTAGGGACATTGACTCCAACTTCAACAACGGTTGTTGAAACAAGAACTTGGCAAACATTCGCTGCAAATCTTCTCATCACTTCATCTTTCTCTGTTGGATGCAACCTGCCGTGCATCAAACCAACATCGTACGATTGGAAGTAGCTGGTTAATTGTGCATGAACATCTATTGCATTTTGAACATCCACTTTTTCAGATTCCTCTATTAATGGACAAATAACATATGCCTGCCTGCCGTTCTCGATTTCTTTTTTTATAAAATCAAGAACACGGTCTAACATTCCGTGTTTAGCCCAATGGGTGATGATCGGTTTTCTTCCCGCTGGCATAACATCAATCGTCGAAACATCCATATCACCAAAAGCTGATATCGCAAGTGTTCTCGGAATTGGAGTAGCGGTCATAAAGAGCACGTCTGGGCTTTCTCCTTTTTCCCGCAGCACCCTTCTTTGGTTAACTCCAAAACGATGTTGTTCGTCTGTAATAACAAGGCCCAAGTTCTTGAAGTTCACTTCGTCTTGTATAAGAGCATGTGTGCCAACCATGATCTGAATCTCACCTTCACTTAAAGCATTCAAGGTTTCTTTGCGAAGTTTTCCTTTTACGGAAGAGGTTAAAAGGGCGATTGTGATTCCAAAAGGAGCAAAAAGTTCCTTTAACGATTGAAAATGCTGTTCAGCGAGAATTTCTGTTGGCACCATCAATGCCCCTTGTTTGTTAGCTGTTACTGCTGCATAAAGAGCAATGGCAGCAACAACTGTTTTTCCAGAACCTACATCTCCTTGTAGAAGCCTGTTCATGCGGCTCGTGTCTGATAAGTCTCTTAAAATTTCTTCTACTACTCTTTGCTGTGCCTCTGTTAACTGAAAAGGCAAAGAACGAGTGAATGCATCAACTTCTTCTCTGTTAAACTTTAGAGAGGCTCCTTCTGACTGCTGCCTGTTCCATTTTCTAAAGATTTGCATTTTTAATTGAAAAAATAATAGCTCTTCATAAGCAAGTCTTCTTCTTCCAGCTTTTAAAGCTTGAAAATTTTCAGGAAAGTGCATCATTCTTAGAGCAGATTCTTTATCAGGCAGACGGTATGCATCTCGCAGCTCTTGTGGGATCGGATCCTCTATCATTCCTGAAAATTGACGAAACGCTTGGTCTATGATTTTACGCATCGTCTTTCCATAAAGCGAGCCTTTCACTGAATAAACAGGCTCAATTTTCCTGTCATCTGAAAATGCGCCAAAATGCACATCACTAACAGTTAGCGTCATTTTGTTGCGATCCCACTTTCCGGTTACTGTTAAAGTCTGACCTAATGATATTTGATTCTTTAAGAACGGTCTGTTAAAAATAGTAGCCGTAATTAAATACTTACCGATCAGCATTCGAAAAGACAGTCTTGATTTTTTCTTCGGAAAATAACGCAGAGAAGGTTCTGAATGAACCTTCCCTTCGATCGTTGCTTTTTCATCGTGCGCAATCTCTGCTAAATCTTTCTTTTGATAATCTTCATAGCGATAAGGTAAATATTCTAAAAGGTCTTCCACAGAATGAATACCCATGCTCGCTAATTCTTCTGCTTTCTTTTCCCCTATTCCCGTAACGGTTGTAATGGATTGAGTCAGCATCTTACTTCTCGTTTAGCGGTATGCCAAAGATTTTTGCCTCGAGCTCTCTTCCTGTCGGCGTAGCAGCCAAACCACCTTGTGCAGTTTCTCTAAGAGCTGATGGCATCGTTAGACCAATTTTATACATGGCATCGATAACTTCGTCACATGGAATTCGGCTAACGATACCAGCAAGTGCCATATCAGCAGCAACGATCGCGTTGCTTGCACCCATTGCATTTCTCTTAACGCAAGGTACTTCTACAAGACCTGCTACGGGATCACACACAAGTCCTAGCATGTTTTTTAAAGCGATAGCCATTGCTTCAGCAGATTGAGAGGGTGTACCTCCGGCTAGTTCAACAATTGCAGCGGCTGCCATGCCTGTAGCAGATCCTACCTCTGCTTGGCATCCCCCTGCAGCTCCAGAAATGGAAGCATTGTTTGCAACAACAAAACCAAATGCACCAGCTGCGAATAAATATTCGATCATTTGTTCACGCGTCGGGTTCAGTTTTTCTTTCAGTGCAAATAAAGTACCAGGAACAACACCTGCAGATCCAGCTGTCGGTGTTGCACAGATCGTACCCATAGCTGCATTCACTTCGTTTGTTGCCATCGCTTTACTCACGGCATCTAGCATGAGCTCACCGGAAAGAGATTTACCGGATTTAATATACGTTTGAAGAAGTTTACCGTCTCCACCAGTTAAACCAGAATGAGATCTCACATCTTCTGTAATACCGCGCAATACCGCTTCTTCCATAACTTTTAAATTCCGATCCATAAATCCAAGAACTTCTTCTCTTGAACGGCCCGTTACATCCATTTCTTGCTGGATCATGATCTCAGAAATTTTACATTTTTTTGATACCGCTAATTCTATTAATTCAGCTACATTACGAAACATTTTCCCACCTCTTAATCGTGTATCTTTACTACTTGTTGAACGATTGGGAGAGAGCTTAATTCGTTAATGATGATCTCATCTGCATTCTGATCAATCTCAATAACCATCAATGCTTCTTTCCCTTTTTCTTTTCGTGATACTTCCATATGGCCTATATTGATTTCATGTTTTGCTAAAATATTTGCAACTCCTGCAATTGCTCCGTATTTATCATTATGCACAATTAAAAGAGCAGGATGATTTCCAGACAATCTTAAAGCAAAACCGTTTAATTCGGTAATCTCTATTTTTCCGCCACCGATTGAAATACCAACGACTTCAATCTTATCGTTCTCATCACCAATGATGACCCGAGCTGTATTCGGATGGTCTGTCACTGCATCTTCCGCAGACATCGTTATTTGGATTCCTTCTTGTTTCGCGATTGTAAGCGCATCCACAATCCTAGTGTCAAAAGTGTCATAATCTAGAATTCCACCTACGATCGCTACATCTGTCCCATGACCTCTATAGGTTTTTGCAAAAGAACCATAAAAAGAAATCGTTGCATATTTTGGCTTTCTTCCAAACAGGCTTCTTGCTACTCTTCCAATCCTTGCAGCGCCCGCTGTATGCGAGCTAGACGGTCCAATCATAATGGGACCAATAATATCAAACACACTTTTATACTTCATGACAATCTCCTTCAAATGCGTTTTTTCCCAATAAAATAAGCATTCTCTCTTAACTTTATCACACTTTAAGTTTAAGAGAGAATACTTTTCATTTTTTACTCTACTGACAAAATGAATGAATAGATTGGCTGTTTTCCGTTATGAATCTCAACTTCAGCATCAGGGAACTTCTCTTCAATAAATTCAGCAAGTTCCTGTGCTTCTTCCTCAGAACTATCTTCTCCATAAATAATGGTTACGATCTCAGAATCTTCATCCAACATCTTTGTTAAAAGCTCTTTCGTCACTTCTTGTTTGTCAGTCTTTGAAGTGATAATTTTACCTTCAGAGATTCCCATGAAATCTCCTTTTGCGATTTCAACACCGTCAATTGAAGTATCACGAACAGCATACGTGACTTGTCCAGACTTCACTGAGGAGATGGCTTCATTCATCTTCTTTTCATTCTCCTTCATATCAGCAGAAGGGTTGAAAGCCAGGATAGAAGCAATCCCTTGCGGTACGGTCTTGGTACGAATGATTACCACTTCTTGCTCAACTACACTTGCAGCCTGTTCAGAAGCCATGATAATGTTCGAGTTGTTCGGTAATATAAATACCTTTTCTGCATGAACCTCAGAGATGGCTTTTACAATATCCTCCGTACTCGGATTCATGGTTTGACCACCTTGAATAACTGATGCTCCCATCGAAGAAAACATTTCTTCAATGCCTTCACCCATCGCAACCGTTACAATGCCATATTCCTTCTTCTTTTCAGTAACAGGTTGTGAATAGGAAGGAACCACTTCATTTTCACTTTCTAGGATAGCTGAATGCTGTTCACGCATATTTTCAATCTTAATGTTGATCAAACTGCCATAACGGTGTGCTAGTGTCAGCATATTACCTGGCTGTTCAGTATGAATGTGAACCTTAACTACGTCATCATCAGCAACCACTAAAAGAGAATCACCATGCTGACTTAACTCATTACGGAAATTAGTTTCATCAAACGGATTCTTCTTAATTTTTTTGTCTTCGAATCTTACCATGAATTCAGTGCAGTATCCGAAATGAATATCTTCCGTTTTCATATGCATCTGAGCTTTATGATGTTCAGCGTTGACAAGCTCCCCCATGGAAGGTGCGTTAACAGAGACTTTAGGGAGTTCTTTACCTTCAAGCACTGCTAGGAAACCTTCGTAAACCGTAACTAATCCTTGACCACCAGAATCAACAACACCAACTTCTTTTAGCACTGGCAGAAGATCTGGTGTTCTGTTTAAGGAAGCTTTAGATTCTTTTACAAGTTCTTTCATGATATATAAAATATCATCTGACTTTTTTGCTTCTTTTACTGCTTTTTTAGCTGCATCTTTTGCTACAGTTAAAATTGTACCCTCTACTGGTTTCATAACTGCTTTATAAGCTGTTTCTACACCTTTATCAAATGCATTAGCGAATTCAGCGGCTGAGATGGAGTCTTTTCCTTCAATGGATTTAGAGAAACCTCTAAATAACTGTGAAAGGATAACTCCAGAGTTTCCTCGTGCTCCCATTAATAACCCTTTTGCAAAAGCACTTGCTACAGCTCCGATACTATTGGAAGTATTTTTTTCTACTTCTTTAGCACCAGAAGTAATCGTTAAGTTCATGTTTGTTCCTGTATCACCGTCCGGAACAGGAAATACATTCAGTGCATCGACCATTGCTGCATTTCTAGATAGGTTTGAAGCACCCTCGAGCACCATTTTTGAAAACTTTTTTCCGTCTAATACTTTTAAAGACACAAAACTTCCTCCTAACTAAGGGGTTGTCACCCTGACACCCTGAACATAGATATTCACCGAGTCAACCGCTAAACCAAGCATTTGATCCAGGGTATATTTCACTTTGTTCTGAACGTTATGAGCCACTTCAGAAATCTTTGTTCCATAACTAACGATGATATACATGTCGATATGTACTTCATCTTCCTCTTGGCGAACAACGATCCCTCGGGAGAAATTTTCACGTCCTAAAAGTTCAGTTATTCCATCCTTTAGTTGCTTTCTTGATGCCATGCCAACAATTCCATAACAATCGATTGCGGCTCCACCAGCGATAGTGGCAATCACTTCATTCGAAATATCAATTTGACCATAGGTTGTTTTCATTTCAATGGACATGCTTACATCCCCCTTTAAATTGTTAAATGGCTAACAAATATTTTACTATAGATTAGCCTTTTTTGAAAGGACTACTACATTTCACACTATGTAATTTGTATTGTCAAGGAAATTTACTTGAAAACCTTTCACGAATATGTTGCATTGCTTCTCTAGACATGCTAATATTATTTAGTATTTAACATACGATTGAATTGATGCAAAGCTTTTTTGCTGTAAAGGAGGTTCACCTACTATGGCTCGTAAATGTTTTATTACTGGAAAAGGACCTAAAACTGGTAACAAGCGTTCTCACGCAATGAACAAATCAAAGAAAAGCTGGGGAGCTAACGTTCAAAAGGTTCGTATTCTTGTGGACGGTAAGCCTAAGCGCGTATACGTTTCTGCTCGTGCCCTTAAATCTGGCAAAGTTGAACGCGTGTAAATAAAAACAGCAGCTGCCGCTGCTGTTTTTTTTATTTTTAAGAAAGCAACTTGAAGGTGACAGTATTTCTGCTGAAGTGGACAGTAACCACATCCGCAGCAGATCTGGACACGAACACAAACAAAAAAAGCGCACTGGGCGCTTTTTTTGTTTGTTATCCTTTTTTAAAAGAACCTAAGATGGCACGTACGAATCCCCCTAAGAATCTAGGAAGTTTAATGGTATAAAATTTCATCTTACCCCTCCTCCAGGCCCATAAAAAATGATAAGAGCTAACCAATAAATACTTTATTCCCCTTTTTATAAAAAGGTGCTTTGGGGCCTGTATTCCGTGATTTTTTAATCACGGCTCTTTACCATCAATATTATGCCGGAGTCGAAAGAATAAGTACCACTTTTATTTACAAGCTCATTAGAGATGCATAATGACGATCCAGCAGTTAAAACAGCATGTTTTAAAGGATATTTAAATCCTTCCAATGTTATTCCTCTAACCTCGTCAGTCTGTGAAAGAAAGGAAATATAATCGTATTTTTCATCTTGTTCAATTTTGTAGCTGCCTGGCATGTAAAGTGAGATCTCATTTTTTAGATCAATTAGTTTTACAGAAGCAGAACAATAACGGCTTTTATATAAAAGCTGTATGTTCATCAACTCATGATCTAGCCTTCCTCCAGATGCTCCAAATAACAAAATTTCTTCGGGATTCTGAGTCAATGCCCATTCTAAAGCGATTTCCATATCTGTTGCATCTTTTTCTGAACAGTATTCGTTTATTTTTATTTGTAATTGACCCATTTTTCTTTTTTCAATAGCTGTAACTGAATCAAAATCACCAAAAGCGTAATTTGGAGTGATTTGTTTCTCTATTAAATACAATGTGCCCCTGTCAACACCGACCCACACACAATCGGGTGAACTGTGATAGGTATTCAGGTCAGGTATCAGATACTCAGGACCACCTGCAACGATCCTTATTTTCATGCCGCTGTAGTATAACCGCTTCGTGCAGCATGCAATAATTTTGGTGCTGTGTTGGTTAATAAAATAACTACAAGTGATGTAATGACAAAAATAACGATCATGAACGATCCATTATACATGAAAGAATACAGCCAGATGTTCATTTCCTCCGCCAGGTCGCTAAAGAATATGACTCCTGATAATACGTGTGAGATCGTTCTTAATAAACAGCCAACAAAAATACCTGTAACCATCAAAATCGTTCTTTTCGATTTGTTTTGTGCCAAAGATGGCGCAAAAGCACCAGCAACACCTGCTAAAGCAAACGCTAACGGATAGTCTAAAATCATTTGTGCCGGGTGGATAACGTAAGGGTTAACAAGAAGCTGAAGAAGACCTACCGCTAATCCTGTAAATATCCCCGCTTTTAAGCCTCTTCTAAAGGCCATTAAGAAAATCGGAACCATCTCAAGCGATACAGATCCTCCCTGCGGCCATGGTCCGGCGAATTTAATCATCCCTAAAATTAATGATAAAGCTGACATAATTGCTATTTCTGTTAATAACGAAATATTGTTATTCTTCATTTTTTCTCCTCCTTTATTTTTTCGTGCTTTGTCATGCAAGATGGTTGAAGCTCAAAATGTATGCCTAACCTAAGCTTTTTAGCAAAAGACAAATAAAAAAAGCAACCGGCATGTGAGCGCGGTTGCTTTAAGATTCATCAAGGATTGAATTCAAAAAGTCATTCGACTCCACATCCCTACGCAGGTATGATCCAGCTTCAGGTTCAAAGGGTCGGGAGAACACTCCCCTCTCAGCCCTTTAAAGGACTCCCCCTGTGGTTGCTTATTTTATTATACGGTACAATTATACACCACGTATGGACTCAATTGCATCCTTTAAATCTTTTTTTCCGTAAATGGCAGAACCCGCTACCAATACATTAGCCCCTGCTTCTATACAGCGTTGTGCGGTTTCCGGATTAACTCCGCCGTCCACTTCGATTTCAACATCCAAGCCTTGTGTCTTCACAATATCGGATACTTCTTTAATTTTCGGAACTACACTTTCAATAAACGCTTGTCCGCCAAATCCTGGATTTACGGTCATCAGCAAAACAAGGTCAACGTCTTGGATGATATGTTTAATAAGATCAACTGGTGTAGCAGGA
The DNA here is from genome assembly GCF_001619875.1 of Fictibacillus phosphorivorans. Lineage (GTDB taxonomy): Bacteria > Bacillota > Bacilli > Bacillales > Fictibacillaceae > Fictibacillus > Fictibacillus phosphorivorans_B. The sequence continues at coordinate 72,968 of NZ_LRFC01000023.1, read as the reverse complement.
TTTATAACCACACCCGCTTTTACACCTTGTTTTTTTATAAATTGAATCGTTCGATGCAAGTGCGGTGTCGCTTCAACATGAACAGATATAATGTCTGCCCCAGCTTGTGCAAATGCTTCGATATACTGGTCTGGATTTTCAATCATTAAATGTACATCTAAAGGCAGTTTAGTCACAGGGCGTATCGCTTGAACGACAAGCGGTCCGATCGTTATATTCGGTACGAAATGGCCGTCCATAACGTCTACATGAATGTAATCTGCACCTGCTTCTTCTACAGCTTTAATATCTTCGCCTAACTTGGAAAAGTCGGCAGAAAGAATGGAAGGAGCTATTTTAATCATTAGTACCTCCGTTTTTGATCTTTAATTTCTTGTAAAAAGCTCACGTAATGGTCGTAGCGGAACTGTGGAACAACTCCATCCTCTACGCCCTTTTTTACAGCACATTTTGGTTCAGACGTATGTGAACATCCTCTGAATTTGCAATCTCCTCGAAGCTCGTTCATCTCTGGAAAATACATGGATAGATCATCCGCTTCAATGTTCATAAAATCAAGCGAACTAAAACCAGGTGTATCCGCTACTAATCCATTACCAAAAAGAATTAATTCTACATGCCGTGTCGTATGTTTCCCTCTGCCTAAATGGGAAGAGATCTCATTCGTTTCAAGCATCAGCTCTGGATTTATAGCATTTAATAAAGATGATTTACCAACACCTGACTGTCCAGCAAAGACAGTTACTTTGTCTTTAAACAATGGATAGAACATTTCCAAGCTATCATCTGTTTTTGTTGACGTTGGAATTACCTTGTATCCTAATTGTTTGTAGATCTCAATGTATCTCTGAATCTCATCCATTTCTTCTTGTTGCTGAACAAGGTCCATTTTTGAAATACAAATTACAGGCAGAATATCATTAGCTTCAATATGGACGAGGAATCGGTCTAATAATAGCGTGCTGAAATCTGGCTCTGTTGCTGAAAAAACGAGAATGGCTTGGTCTACGTTAGCAATTGGTGGACGGACTAGTTCATTTTTTCGTTCTTTCACATCAAGAATATAACCATCTGTTATGTTGGTCGACTCATACTCTACCCAGTCACCGACCAGTGGATTCACTTTCTTTTTGCGAAAGTTTCCTCTTCCTCTGCATTGGAAAACTTCTGACTTCTCATTTTCCTTAACGTAATAAAAACCAGCGAGAGCTTTAACAATTCTTCCTTCAGGCATGCTTAATCACCATCGTCCCCTTCCTTAATATCATCATATTTTATCGTTTCCTTCTTTTGTTCTTTGTCATTGATATATACAACATAAGATGCCGAACCGCCTTCAGCAATCGTTAGAGGCAGATCATAATTTGTCGTTTCCGTAATTTCTTCGTCTTTGAAAACTTCATTTGACGCATTTTTATCCGAATATACTATTCTGACACGTACAGGTTCATTTTTTTCTTTTTTTCCAAGCTTAACTTCAATTTGTTTTGTTGTAGTACGTTCTCCTGGAGGCTGTTCATCTTCAGCAGGAGGTTCTTCAGACTCTTCAGGTTCTTCTGGACCATCTGATAAAACGACAGAGATGGTTGCACCTTTTTCCACTTGAGTGAACGGAGAAGGATTTTGAGAAATGACTTTCCCTTTTTCTACCGTATCAGAAAACTCCGTTGAAAACTCTACTGTTAATCCTGCATTTTCAGCAAAAGTTTTAACATCTTGTTCTGTTGCTCCAATCAAGTTCTGAACTTGAACAGTAGGCGTTCCAGAACTAACCGTTAACGTAACCGTTGTTTCTGAAGGAGTTACCTTTTCGTCTCTGTCGGGACTTTGGGTGAGAACAGTTCCTTCAAGTTCTGTATCTGACTCTTCGTAATTAATATTGATCTTTGTAAAACCATTTTCTTTTAAAAGTTCTTTAGCCTCATCAATATTGTAACCTTCTACATCAGGCATATTTTCCTTCTCAGGGCCTTTTGATACATATAAAGTAATGATTGCTTGTTGCTTTACTTTTGTACCCGGTGAAGGATCTTGTCTAACTACATGTCCTTCTTCAATTTCAGCATCAAAAACTTCCTGCCGTTTCACTTCAAGTCCCTCTGCCCTTAGCTTATCAAAAGCGTCGACATATTCCTCTCCAACAACATCCGGAACGCTGACTTCTTCAACGTGAAAAATAGAAGGAAGGATCGTAAAGGCAGCAATACCAGCTCCTCCTAACAACAGAAGGGAAAGTAATACAATCAGCCACCATTTTCTTTTTTTCTTCGGTTTTTCTTGCTTTTCCACTTCTTCTGCTGCACTGCTTTTTTCCTTTATTTCAACCGGTTCTAGTTGGGAAACGATTGGCGGGATATATTTTGTTCTTTCATCTTCTTCACTTTCTTCATTCCACTTTTGTTCGTATATCCTATCAGGATCTAATGCTGTATTCATATCTCTTAATAATTCATCAGCACTGTTATATCTTCTTAAAGGATTTTTAGCGAGTGACTTTAAGATGATATTTTCGACGCTTTGTGGGATTTCAGGATTTAACCTTCTTGGTTCAATTACATTTTCTTGAAGATGCTTTAGCGCAACAGAAACTGGTGAATCTCCTACAAAAGGCACCCTACCTGTTACCATTTCGTAGAGTACAGCACCAAAGGAATAAATATCTGATTTAGCGTTTGCAATACCCCCTCTAGCTTGTTCAGGAGAAAAGTAATGAACGGACCCTAGAATGGAGTTTGTATGTGTAATCGTTGCAGAAGTAATAGCTAAAGCAATTCCAAAATCAGTTAGCTTTGCTGTGCCATTATCTGTTATTAAAATATTATGCGGCTTAATATCTCGGTGTATGATGCCGTGATCATGCGCGACAGCCATCCCTGAAACGATCTGCTTCATAATGTGCAGAGATTCTTCTACAGATATCTTTCCATGCTCTTTTATGTATTGTTTAAGTGTTTTTCCCTGCACGTATTCCATAACAATAAAGTAGATTTCTTCATCTTCTCCGACATCATAGATACTTACAATGTTCGGATGATCAAGACTTGTAGCCGATTCGGCTTCTCTTTTAAAGCGTCTTATAAAATCTTCGTCCTTATTAAACTCTGAACGAAGAACTTTTACTGCTACATCTCTGTCTAGAAGTAAATCTTTTGCTCGATAGACGATGGCCATTCCGCCGTCACCAATGACTTCTAAAAGTTTGTAGCGGCCACTGACTCTTTTTCCAATCATGTTATTGCTTCCCCTTTTGTTTCTGTGTCAGAACTATTCTGTATAAGGATAGCAGTAATGTTATCTTCTCCACCGGCCTCTTTTGCCCACGTAATTAATTTTTCTACCTTATCATTTACATTCTCATCCGTTTCGTCTAAAACTTCCTGAATTCGCTTAAATGACACTTTATCAGATAGCCCGTCTGAACAAAGCAGCAGATAATCCCCTTTGTTCCATACGATATGATTCACTTCTGCTTCTACGGTCTCATCAGTTCCCACAGCTTTCATGATCATGTTTCTTCGCGGGTGAACCTCGGCTTCATCTTCTGTGATCTGACCAGACTTAACCAATTCTTGTACGAGTGAGTGATCATCTGTTACTCTTTTAAGCTCACCATTTGAATATAAATAACAGCGGCTGTCTCCGATATGAGCAACCGTAATCTCACTTTTTGTTCCAAGCGCAGCAACAATGGTAGTTCCCATGCCTCTTGTTTCAGGATTTTGCTGAGAATAATCAAAGATATGCTTATTTGCATCTCTTAGCACGTTCAGGAGCCAGCCCTTTAGGCTATCTATGTTTCCCTCAAAGCTTTCCCATGCTCCCTTTAAAACATTAAGGGCTTCTTGACTCGCTATGTCCCCCGCTTTATGTCCGCCCATACCATCAGCGATAACTGCAAGAAAGTGTTCACCCTTTGTGAACACTTCCCCGCTGTCTTCATTATGCTTCCTTACCATTCCAACGTCTGTTTGAAAGGCAATTTGCATTTCCCCGTCACCTCGTCTCTTCTTTACGTTCCTTCGCACGCAGCTGACCACATGCTGCGTCAATGTCATGTCCTTGTTCTCTTCTGATGGTGGCATTAATGCCTCTTGAGGTTAACGTTTCTAAGAACTTAAATATTTGTGTTTTTGGAGTTCTTACATAATCTCTTTCAGGTACATAGTTTACTGGAATTAAGTTTACGTGACACTTGATATCTTTAATTAGGTCAGCCAGCTCATTAGCGTGATCAACCGAATCGTTTACTTTTCCAAATAAACCATACTCAAACGTAACTCGGCGGCCCGTTTTCTTAATATAGTAACGGATCGAATCCATCAATTCATTTAATGGATACATTCTGTTTACTGGCATCAAACGGCTTCTTGTTTCAGTGTTTGGTGCATGAAGTGAAATCGCAAAGTTAATCTGCATGCCTTCATCAGCAAACTTGTAGATGTATGGTACAACACCACTTGTTGAGATCGTGATGTGGCGTGCCCCAATGTTCAATCCTTGATCATGATTGATGATTTTCAAGAACGACATAAGTCCTTCGTAGTTGTCGAAAGGTTCTCCAATTCCCATTACAACGACAGAACTTACTCTTTCATCTGTTTCATCCAAAGCTCGTTGAACTTGAAGAACTTGCGCAACAATTTCACCCGCTTGAAGATTTCGTTTTAATCCGCCTAATGTTGATGCACAAAATGTACATCCTAATCGACAGCCTACTTGTGTTGTAACACAAATGCTATTCCCGTATTCATGTCTCATGAGCACCGTCTCAATCGAATAGCCGTCTTGCAGTTCAAACAAGAATTTGATCGTTCCGTCAGATGATTCTTGACGGACCACTTCTTTAAGAGGCTTTATATAATAGTCTCTTTCAAGTTTTTCACGCAAACCTAAAGGAAGATTTGTCATTTCCTCAAAAGAAGACACACGTTTTTTATAAAGCCATTCAAAGATTTGCTTTCCTCTGAACTTCGGCTCTCTAATATCAGTAAGCCATGCTTCAAGCTCATGAAGCTCTAATGAGAAGATAGAAGGCTTAATATTTGGCTTTGTTTGTTTCTCTGTTAATGGTTTAAGCATGTTTCTCACCACCTGTTGTCTTTTTTCTGTATGCTGCGATATAGAAACCATCACTATTAAAATAATGAGGCATGATCTGAAGATCTGATCTTCCATCCATTATATAGGATTTCACGGTATCTGGCATTTTATCTGCAAAATGAGGATCCCACTCGAATTCTGGGTGGTTTGTTAAAAACCAGTCTGCAACCCTGTCGTTTTCTTCCCTATCAACCGTACAGGTACTGTAGACCAATAACCCGCCTTTTTTGACCATGTCTGATGCTGAATCTAAAATATCTCTTTGGATCGTTGTCAGTCTCATTACATCTTCTTCTGTTTTTGACCACTTTAGATCTGGCTTTTTGCGGATAACACCAAAACCGCTGCAAGGTGCATCTACAAGTACTCTATCGAACGTTTCAGACGAGAACTTTTCGGAAACTTTACGAGCATCCAACACGGAAGACTCTATATTTTCAAGTCCGAGACGACCGGCTTGTTTTTTGATCAAGTCGATCTTATGTGCATGAAGATCGAGTGATACGACCTTTCCTTGTCCTTGCATCATTTCGGCCATATGTGTTGATTTTCCACCAGGTGCTGCACACGTATCTAGAATGCTTTCACCAGGTACTGGAGCAACTGCTCGAGCAACAAGCATGGAGCTTTCATCTTGAATGGTTACCAGACCGTTTTTGTACACTTCTGTTCCTGGAAGATAACCTTCCTTGATTATAATACCCTCAGGAGACAATTCTCCTTCCTCAGCCAGAATTCCTTCTTCTTCAAGAAGCTGAAGAACGTCTTCCCTACTTGTTTTATTCACGTTCACTCTTGCTGTAACTGAAGAAGCAAGCAAGTTCGATTCTGCCATATTTTTTGCATTTTGCTGACCGAACTGTTCGCTCCAGCGATCGTATAGCCATTGGGGCATGCTGTATTCTAGCGCTTCTTTTTCAGAGCCTTCACCCGCTTTTTTATCCATTGCTGAAGTACCTTCTCGCTGCAATTTACGCAGAATACCGTTTACAAGACCAGCCAACCCTTGATTGCCCCGATGTTTCGTAATTTCTACAGCTTCATGAATGATTGCGTGATCTGGAACACGATCTAGATAGAGCATCTGAAAAATAGAAAGCCTTAATAATGTTAATACCCAGCGATCCTTTTTCTTAATAGGTTTGTTCAGTAATTGATCTAAATAATAATCAATCGTATTTTTACGCTGAATCGTTCCATAAACGATATTTGTTAACAGGCCTTTATCCACATTTTTTATGGATGTGTTTTGCAGTGTTTGATTTAGCTGCAAATTGCTGTAAGCCTGATTTTGTTCAATTTTAAGTAAAACGTCCAGGGCGATCGCCCGAATGTTGTTTTCCAACTCTACTCACCTAATTTCAAGCCTTTTGCAATGCTTGCTCCTTTAAGATAATCACTTGCTAGCATTCTCTTTTTTCCTGAGGGCTGCAAGTCTGTAATAATAATACTCGTCTTATTTCCTGTCGCTACCTGAAGGCCGTTTTCTTGAACTCCGATTACGGTTCCAGGCTCTGAATCTGAAGACGTTTCTTGCTTTTCACCCCACCATACCTTTAATGGCATTCCGTTTAAGAACGTATAGGCAACAGGCCAAGGATGAAGTCCGCGAATATGGTTGTAAATCTGTTCACCTGTTAAAGTCCAATCAATTTTTTCCTGCTCACGAGTAATATTCCAAGCAAATGATACTTCCTCATCAGCTTGCTTAATCGGTGTAAGCTTTCCTTCTACAAGGTGAGGAATAGTTTCCGACAATAATCTAGCTCCAGCAGCGCTTAATTTATCATGCATGGAACCAACATGATCGTTTTCTTCGATCGGAACTTCAACTTGGGTAAGTATATCACCTGCGTCTAATTTTTCAACCATATACATGATGGTGATCCCTGTTTTGTCGTTTCCATCGATGATACTCTTATGAATCGGAGCACCGCCACGATATTTTGGTAGAAGTGATGCGTGGACATTGATACAACCATGCTCTGGTGTTTCTAAGATGGCTTTTGGCAGGATCTGTCCATAGGCAGCAGTTACGATTAAATCAGGATTAAGAGCTATTATTTCTTCATAGTCTTCACGCAGTTTAATAGGTTGATACACAGGAATTCCATGTTTAATTGCTTCTTCTTTAACAGGTGTTTGTTTAATCTCTTTTTTTCTCCCTACTGGCTTGTCTGGCTGAGTTACCACTCCAACCACATCATAGCCATCTACAACAAGCTGACGAAGGACGGGTACGGAAAAGTCTGGGGTTCCCATAAATAAAACCTTCATATCTTTATCCCTCCAATTCCTCATTCTCGTAATAGGCGATTACTTTAGAGGTAAATAATATGCCATGAAGATGATCGATTTCATGCAGAATCGCACGAGCAAGAAAATCATTTGCTTTCATAGTAAATTCTTTTCCATCTTCATCTTGCGCCGTGACCGTAACCTCAAAAGGACGTTCAACATCACCAAAAAGACCCGGGAAGCTTAAGCAGCCTTCAGGACCTGTTTGGCTCCCTGATGTTTTCTTAACAACAGGATTGATCAGAACGATCTGTCCTTTTTCATCCCCAACATCTACAACAGCTATTCTCTCTGCGATGCCAATTTGAGGTGCTGCAAGTCCAACACCTTCAGCATCATACATCGTATCAAACATATCTTGAACTAACTTCTTCAATTTCTTATCAAATGTTGTAACTGATTTACATTCCGTTTCTAGAACCGGGTCTGGATGTTCAACGATTTTACGAATTGTCATTATTATCTCCTTAACTAACTACATAAGTGTTTGGGCGTTCAAATCCCCCGTTATTTGCAGCTCTTTCATATCTTTATCTTTTTGAAAATGAGCCATAATTTCTTCAAACCAGTTTCTAAGCTTTGGCTCATTTTTGTATTTTATCATGACCTGATAGCGATATCTATCCTTCACACGTGCGATAGGCGATGTTACGGGACCTAATAGCAAACTCTCAGGTGATAGCCTCTTTGATAGAAAACTCGCCGCTTTTTCACTAGCTTCAACAACTTGCATCAGATCCAAATGGCTGAACGTCAATAAACCTAAATAATAGAATGGAGGATACTGGTGCAGCTTCCTTGTTTGCATCTCGTGTTGATAAAAGGTGTGATAATCATGCTTTGATGCAAGCTGAATGCTGTAATGCTGTATATCATACCCCTGAACAATTACTTTGCCTTCTAGTTCATGTCTGCCTGCACGACCACTAACTTGTGTAAGAAGCTGAAACGTTTTTTCAGAAGCTCTGAAATCAGGCAGATGCAGCATCGTATCAGCAGCAAGTACACCTACGAGCGTTACCTTAGGAAAATCGAGGCCTTTCGCGATCATCTGCGTCCCTAGAAGAATATCAGCTTCACCATTTTCAAAAGCTGTTAACAGCTTTTCATGACTTCCTTTTTTTGAGGTCGTATCTACGTCCATCCGTATGACACGCGCTTCAGGAAGTACTTTGGCGAGCTCTTCTTCAACTTTTTGGGTTCCTGTTCCGAAAAATCGGATGTGCTCTGAAGTACAAGATGGACAAACGGATGGTACACTCTCTTTATAGCCGCAATAGTGGCATTTTAATTCACCGAATCTTTTATGATAGGTTAATGAGATGTCACAGTGGGGACATTGTGCCACATACCCGCAATCTCTGCAGAGTATAAAAGAAGCATATCCTCTGCGATTAAGAAATAAAACGGATTGTTCACGTTTTTCTAGTCCTTCTTTTAGCTTGTCCATTAATGGAAGTGAAAACATCGAACGGTTTCCATTCTTCAGCTCTTCTCTCATATCAACGATTGTCACTTCAGGCATCGGATTGGAATGCACACGATTGGCCAGTTCGGCTAACTGATAACGTCCTTTTTGTGCTCTAGCATACGTCTCTAATGATGGTGTAGCGCTGCCGAGTACAATCGGACAGGAGTGATACTTTCCTCTCCAGATGGCTACGTCTCTTGCATGATAGCGTGGATGATCTTCTTGTTTATAGCTTGTTTCATGTTCTTCATCTATGATAACGATGCCTAAATTTTGAAAAGGTGCAAATATGGCGGAACGTGCTCCCACAACGACAGAAACTTCTTTCCGCAAAATTTTGCGCCATTCATCGTATTTTTCACCGATTGATAATCCGCTGTGCAGCACAGCAACCGCACTTCCGAATCTGCCTTTAAACCGGTTAACCATCTGTGGTGTAAGTGAGATTTCAGGAACAAGCACAATCGCTTCTTTCCCTTTATCAAGTACGGATTGAATCGACTGCAAATAAACCTCAGTTTTCCCGCTTCCCGTAACACCGTGCAAAAGCACCGTTTCGTGATTATGATTTTCAATTGATTCAAGAATCGGTTTTATGGCATTTTCTTGATTTTCTGTAAGAGGAAGTGGCGCTGTTCGTTTCATCGTTCGGCCTTGGAAGGGATCTCTATAAACCTCTTTTTCTTCTATTGTCAGAATTCCTTTTTTAAACAGAGATTGAGCAGTTGGAAGGGAAGCTCCTGTTTCTGCTAAAATCTCTTGCAAAAGATACTCTCCAGGTGGTCTGTGAAGCAGTTCATTAAGTAGCGCTTTTTGCTTTTCGGCTTTCTTTTGGTTTTGTCCCAAGATCTCAGCAGCTAAAGATTGATCTGCCAATGAAACGAATTTTACTTTCTTTTTATTTGCTTTATTTTTAACCTTATACACTACATCAAGTACTCCCTCTTTTGAGAGAGACTGCAGAGTCTGTAATAAATGTGGATTTTCTTTTGTTACATCATTTACATTGATTTCACTTGATGCTAAAAAAAGTGGTGCAATCGTGTCTGGCAGCTTTTCAGGCTGCAGCACTTGAAAGCTTTTCTCATAGGTTGCTTTCATCGCTGCAGGCAGCATCGCTTGATAAGCCGTAATATAAAAACTTAGCGTATTCTCTGCTAGCCATCTGCCAAGCTCTATAAGTTCAGAAGTTAATACTGGAAGCGGATCGAGAATTTCAGAAATGTTTTTCATTCCTTTTACAGGTGATGACGATTTCACCTCCAGAATGAACCCTTGAAGTTTTCTTGGTCCAAACGGAACGATAACCCTCATCCCGGGTTCTGCCCATGTCTCCCATTCAGAAGGGACCTTGTAGTCGAAGGTTTTATTCACACTGCCTGATGGAACGTCTACCACAACAGCGGCTATCATCGATTCATCAATTCCATCACTTCTTCAAAAATTTCTCTTGCTGCTTTTTCTTTAGAAAGAATCGGCAGAGTTTTCACCGATCCATCCTTTTTAATCATCATAATTTCATTCGTATCACTGCCAAAACCTGATCCTTCTTTTGATACATCATTTCCGACAACCATATCCAGGTTCTTTCTGATGAGCTTGTCTTTGGCATAGTCTTCAAGATTTTCAGTTTCTGCAGCAAAGCCTATTAATACTTGATGTTCCTTTCTCTCACCTAACGCTTGTAGGATATCATCAGTTTTCTTCAATTCGATCGTCCATGTGTCGTTCTTCTTCTTAAATTTATTGTGATGAACAATAGTCGGCGTATAATCAGCGACTGCTGCACATTTAATCACAACATCCTGTTCGCTGAAACGGGAAAGTGTAGCGTCATACATCTCTTTAGCTGAAGTCACTTTTGCAACTGCTATACCACTAGGAATGGAAATAGAAGTAGGTCCCGTTACTAGTGTTACATCAGCACCTAATTCTTTAGCGGCAGCAGCAATTGCGTAGCCCATTTTACCAGAAGAATGATTCGTGAAATAACGAACGGGATCAAGTTCTTCTCTTGTAGGTCCTGCCGTAACAAGAACTTTCTTTCCTTTTAGAGGTGCTGTTTGCTCCGTTTTCTTTTCATTAAAATAAGTATGAACCGATTCAATTAACTCTTCAGGCTCTGCAAGTCTCCCTTTCCCGATCCAACCGCAAGCAAGAAGTCCTTCGTTCGGTTCAATAAAACGCCAGCCAAATGTGGAGAGTGTCTCCATGTTTTTCTTTACTGCCGGATGATTAAACATGTTCACATTCATAGCAGGCGCGACCAAAACATCTGCTTTTGTTGCAAGCAGAGTGGTTGTAAGCATATCATCTGCAATGCCGTTCGCGAGTTTTCCAATCACGTTCGCTGTCGCAGGAGCAATCAATACAAGATCAGCCCAATCTGCAAGATCAATATGGCTTACAACAGCAGGTTCTTTCTCTTCAAACGTATCTGTAAAAACTTCTTGCCGTGTCAGCGTTTGAAAGGTAAGTGGTGTAATGAATTTTTGAGCAGCATGAGTCAAGATTACTTTTACATCATATCCGCTTTGATATAATCTGCTTGCTACAGTAGCTGCCTTATATGCAGCAATTCCGCCTGATACGGCAAGCAATATTTTTTTCTTTTCCATAATAAACCCCTTCCGCCGCGCATTTCTTATACATTCCCTATCTATTTTACAGCATTATTACGTATGAAATAAATGAAACAGTTTATAAACAAAAAAATAACAACCTTTTGTCAAGGTTGTATATTTTTTCGATGTTCAATTAATCTTCAGGTGTTTCTCCAACTTTTGTTAAGACACCAGACTGAATTTCCTCAAGTGCTTTCCCAACAAACTTGTGTGAAACCGGTTTTGCGATCTGTTGGTTGTCATACTGCTGAATTTCTCTAGCACGCTTGGAACTAAGAGTTACTAGAGAATATTTGGAATCTATTTTTTCCATAAGAGAGTCGATGGATGGATATAGCATTATTGGTCATCTCCTAAAATTTTTTCGTATTTTGGACGAACTCTGTCCACACGGCAATGTTCGGTCGTAATGATTGCTTTGATTCGATTACAAGCTGAATCAATCTCATCATTTACAACAGAATAGTCATAGTGTCTCATAAGTTCAATTTCTTCTTTGGCAACAGACATACGATTGTTGATCAAATCTTCTGTTTCTGTGCCGCGACCAACAATACGACTTCTTAATTCATCCAGACTTGGAGGTGTTAAAAAGATAAATACTCCTTCTGGGAAAATGTTTTTAACTTGAAGCGCACCTTGCACTTCAATTTCTAGGATTACATCTTTGCCTTCATCAAGCGTTTGGTTCACATATTCAATCGGTGTACCATAATAGTTGCCAACATATTCTGCCCACTCGAGCAGTTCTTTATTTTCGATCATGTTTAGGAACTCTTCTTTTGTTTTAAAGAAGTATTCTACCCCATGCCGTTCGCCTTCACGCGGCTTTCTAGTCGTGGCTGAAACGGAGTATTGAATGTCCAGCTTTTGTTCTCGAAGCGCTTTACATACAGTTCCTTTTCCAACACCAGACGGACCGGAAAGTACAAACAGAATGCCTCTTTCTTTTTCCATAAAAACCTCCACAACCTAACTTTCTTCTGAGCCCTCATCAACTGACATCAGTCTGTGAGCTACAGTTTCTGGCTGTACAGCTGACAAGATGACATGATCACTGTCAGTCACTACAACCGCTCTCGTTCTGCGGCCATATGTAGCATCAATCAGCATGTTCTTTTCTCGCGCAACCGTGATTAATCGTTTGATCGGTGCAGATTCAGGACTGACTACCGCAATAATCCGGTGAGCAGCAACAATATTTCCGTACCCAATATTAATTAATTTCATCTCTAAACGCCCCTAACCTGCTACTATTCTAGCCAAATGGAATAACGGGTCATACGCTAGTAGTACGATATTGTGAAAAACTGTACACATGTTCTTATATTTTAGCACATAAATCCTGAAATCTAAACAAATTTCCCTTTTTTTAAGGAAATTACGTAAAGAGCTAGAAAATTTGAAAGCTGAGCCTTATTCCTTGAAGAACGCCATGCTGATCTGTTTATGCTTGGGAATCGCTCGTAAAAGTCTGGAATCGCTCGTAAAAGTCTGGAATCGCTCGTAAAAGTCTGGAATCGCTCGTCCAGCATGCTTTTCAGCCGCTGCACGAGCACCGTTTTTATCAAGTTTAGCATAATACAAACGAAACTGGCTCCCCTCCACGAGAGCCAGCTTTATATTTTATCGTGCTTCTCTTTTAAACAACTGAAAACCAGCTAAAGCAAATGTTGGAATGGACGCCATGCCCATGACGAGCAGCCATTGTCTTACAGAAAGCGGAACAGTATGGAAGATGTTCTGCAATGGCTCAACATACATAACAACAAGCAGCAAAAGAATGGATGAAATGACCGCTAGCACCAGATATCCGTTTTGGAACGGATTTCTATGAAAAACGGAACGTTCGCTGCGGCAATCAAATACGTGTATTAATTGAGCCATAACTAACGTGGCGAATGCGACTGATTGTGCGACGATCAGTTGATCCGGGTTTTCTTTTAACGTGACCCAAAACGCTAAGATTGTGGCAGCCCCTATTAAGAATCCGCGAGAAATAATTTTCCAGCCCAGTCCCCGTGAGAAGACACCTTCTTTTGCTTGTCTTGGCTTTCTTCTCATCACATCTTCTTCCGCCTGATCGACACCGAGGGCCATTGCAGGTAAACCGTCTGTCACTAGGTTTACCCATAATATTTGAATTGGAACTAAGGGTAATGGCAATCCCATGATCATCGCAAACAGCATGACCAAAATCTCACCCACATTGGATGCGAGCAGATAACGAATAAACTTTCTGATATTTTCATAGATATTTCTTCCTTCTTCTATTGCAGAACGAATTGTAGCAAAGTTGTCGTCTCCGAGAACGAGGGAGGATGCCTCTTTAGCCACATCAGTTCCTGTAATACCCATTGCAATACCAATATTAGCAGACTTTATCGCAGGCGCATCATTTACCCCATCACCTGTCATCGCTACTACATGACCTTTACGCTGCAATGACTTTACAATTTTTAATTTGTGTTCAGGTGATACCCTTGCGTATACATAAACATCTTCAGAAACTTTATCCAGCTCATCATCACTTAACTGCGCGAGTTCCGCACCTTCCATAACTCTTCCGCCTTCTGGAAGCATGTTTAACTTTTTCGCTATACTTGCAGCCGTAACAACATGGTCACCTGTTATCATAACCGTTTTGATTCCTGCAGTCTGACAATCTCTTATACTTTCTTCAACCTCAGGACGAGGCGGGTCCATCATACCTTGCAGCCCGATAAAAGTGAGACTTCTTTCTGCAAAAGAGGCTTGCGAATAATACTCTCCCTCTTTTAACGGACGAATGGCAACGGCGATCGTTCGGAGGGCCTGACTTCCAAGCGCGTAGATCGCTTCTTTAATTCTTTCTTTATGTGCTTGTTTTATTAATTGCTTTTTGTCGTCCCATACAATGTAATCACTCTTTTCCAATAATACATCTGGTGCTCCTTTTACTACGAGCATCTGATTACCATCTGTATCTTGAACAACCACACTCATCATCTTACGTGTAGAATCAAAAGGAAACTCATGCTGGAGGGTAAACTGTTCACTCAAAGACTCTTTTGTAATACCTGCTTTATACGCACTGACAAGTAAAGCGGTCTCAGTCGGATCACCAATTTCCAGCAGTCCACCTTTCTTTCCTTCTTCAATCGATGCATTGTTACAAAGTGCCGCATATGCCAATACTTCTGTCAGCTTATCTTCTCGTTTATTCTCTTGAATAGCTGCTCCAACAACTTCAAAACCATCTTCATTGACCGTCCATTGTCTGCCTTGAGACCAAATTCGGGTAACAGTCATTTTATTTTGCGTAAGTGTACCCGTTTTATCAGAACAAATGACGGTTGCACACCCAAGCGTTTCAACAGAAGGAAGTTTTCGGACAATGGCGCGCTTTCGAATCATCTTTTGTACGCCAAGCGCTAGTGCGATTGTAACGATCGCGGGGAGTCCTTCAGGAATAGCTGCAACAGCAAGTGATACTCCAGCTAATATCATGCTGTAAAGATCATGCCCTTGCATCACCCCTGCAAGTACAACAAGTACGGTTAAGAGTAGGGCAAGTGCGATTAAGATCTTACCAAGTTGTTCAAGCTTCATTTGAAGAGGTGTTGCAATGTTTTCCGCTGTTTGAATCAAATGTGCGATCTTACCCATTTCTGTTTTCATTCCCGTTGCAACAACGATACCTTGTCCTGTTCCTCTCGTGACCATCGTTCCCATAAACGCCATATTCTCTTGATCACCAAGGTTTAGATCATCCGCTGAAAGGAGGTTGTTATGCTTTTGGGCAGGAACGGATTCCCCGGTTAGTGCTGACTCCTCGATTTGCAGACCTGACGTCTTTAATAATCGAATATCTGCACCCACTCTATCGCCACTTTTTACTTTGATCACATCACCTGTTACGACATCTTTTGCGGCGATCGACACCCATTTCCCTTCTCTTAAAACCTGTGCCGTCGGTGCAGAAAGTTCTTTTAGGGAAGCAAGAGACTTCTCTGCTTTTCTCTCTTGAATAAACCCTAGAATACCATTCATGACAACGATCAAGATGATGGCAATAGCGTCTAAATATTCTCCTAAAAAACCAGAAAGCAACGTCGCAGCTAGTAATACTAAAACCATAAAATCTTTGAACTGTGCAAGGAACATTAAAATGGCAGACTGCTTCTTGCCTTCTTCTAACTGGTTCGGTCCATCTAGCTTTAACCGTCGTTCTTGCTCGCTCTTCGTGAGCCCTTCTTCCATTCTGCTGTTCAGTATGGATTCAATTTCGTCTTGCGGCAGCTGGTACCAATTCATAGCTTCCACCTCTAATAAGATTAGTTAATAGCATTTATATGCAGGCATGTCCCCAAAAATGCTATACTATGAATCAGAAAAAAGAGGTGAACCAAATCATGAGTTTTGATGGAATAATGACACGTGCAATTACTACAGAATTACAAAACACACTTACGTCAGGCAGAATTTCAAAAGTGTATCAGCCACATAAGACTGATCTCGTTTTTACAATCAGAGCGAACGGAAAGAACCATAAGCTTTTGTTATCTGCCAATCCTTCGTTTGCGAGAGTTCATCTGACTGAACACACATATGAAAATCCAGATACTCCACCCATGTTTTGTATGCTGCTCAGAAAGCATTTAGAAGGGGCTTTTATCGAAAAGATCGAACAACTTGATGTGGAGAGAATCATTAAGATCACTGTAAAAAACCGTGATGAGATCGGGGATGAAACAACAAAGGTACTATACGTAGAGATCATGGGCAGACATAGCAACATTATTTTAGTTGACGAAAAATCAGAAAAGATTGTCGATAGCATCAAACATGTTCCCAGCTTTCAAAATCGTCACAGAACCATTCTTCCAGGTTTTCAATATGTGATGCCTCCTGCACAGGAGAAAACCAATCCTTTTACTATTACAAATAAGGAAGACTTTATTTCAAGAATTTCCTGGAACGAAGGGAAATTAGATAAGCAGCTTGTGGCCCGATTCAGCGGGTTCTCTCCATTGATCGCAAAAGAAATTGTTCACAGAGCCGGTCTATCCGTTAAAGAGGAAGTTGCGGACGCATTTTTTGAAATAATGAAGCCTTTATCAGAGCAAAACTACGAACCTCAAATGATTACAAATGAAAAGAAAGAATACTTTTCAGTCATTCCGTTAAATCATGTTACAGGTGAGAACCGCCTTTTTGATACCGTAAGCAAAATGCTCGATCGCTTTTTCTATGGAAAAGCTGACCGAGATCGGATTAAACAGCAGGCAAATGATCTTGAAAAATACTTGTCAAACGAGTATGACAAAATCACGAAAAAGATTGGCAAACTAGAAAGAGAACTTCAGCAAACTGTCAATGCTGAAGAGTACCAAAGAAAAGGTGAACTGCTTACTGCGTATATGTATTTAGCAAAAAAGGGCGATAAAGAAATAGAAGTTGAGGATTATTTCTCAGAGGACCAGCCATTAATTAAGATTGATCTTGATCCGCTTAAAACGCCTGCAGATAATGCACAAAACTACTTTAAAAAATACGCAAAGTTAAAAAAATCTGTTTCAATCATCAAAGAGCAAATAGAAAAGTCAAAGAATGAATTGCTTTATTTTGAAAGATTAATCGTTCAGATGGATTCTGCATCCATGAAAGACGTTGAAGAAATTCGAGAAGAGCTTGGAGAAGGCGGTTATTTAAAACACCGGCAAAGTAAAAATAAGAAAAAACAAACCAAGACCCCTCAGCCAGAGAAATTCGTTGCTACCGACGGAACCGAAATCTTGGTTGGAAAGAACAATAAGCAAAACGATTTTCTAACGTTTAAACTTTCTCGAGCGAATGAAACATGGCTTCATACAAAAGACATTCCAGGCTCTCATGTGCTTATTCGCTCATCATCTCCAAGTGAATCAGCAATTCAAGAAGCTGCAGTTTTAGCAGGATTTTTCAGCAAAGCAAAGAATTCCAGCTCAGTACCCGTTGATTATACGTTAGTCAAGCATGTAAAAAAACCAAACGGAGCAAAGCCTGGATTTGTCATTTATGATAATCAGCAGACGCTTTATGTGACACCGGATGAAGATTTAGTGTTTCGTTTAAAAAAATAATAAACTGATTAGTAAACTCTGTAGCTCTTGAAAGATGTTGATTCCCGTTACAGGTAGCTCGCTTTCCTCGGGGCAGGCGGTGAGCCACATTCGGACGTTTCACTCTTAAGTGTATCACCTGCCCGCCTGTCCCGCAGGACAAGGAAGGCTTCGGCAGTGTCGCATCGCACGAAGAAAATTCGAAGTTCAATTTTCGAGGAGTCTC
Source organism: Fictibacillus phosphorivorans (assembly GCF_001619875.1). Classification (GTDB taxonomy): domain Bacteria; phylum Bacillota; class Bacilli; order Bacillales; family Fictibacillaceae; genus Fictibacillus; species Fictibacillus phosphorivorans_B. Next base: position 55,166 of record NZ_LRFC01000023.1, on the reverse strand, counting down.
GCCACCTTTCACTCTAATAATGAAGCGAATGAACAAGCTTATCTATAGCAACATATTCTAAATTAGAACTGAAAAAAAGCAGAACAGCATGATTAGCTGTTCTGCTCTTTTTTTGCTGTAGTAATAAGCGCAAGCCCGCCTAGAACTTCTTGATGTTTGATCTCCCTAAAATGAAGATCTTGAAGCAATCCTGTCATTTCATTCTCTGTATAACGATGTCTTCTCGTACTGACATTTGACCATTTTAATAAAGCCGTTCTCTCAAAGCCCGAGATTCCATGTTCCTTCCCGAAAGAAAGAGCGGTCTCCTGACTCATCTTTTCAGTAGGGTTCAACATCGCAATCATACCATCATGCTTAAGTGTACGATGAACCTCTCGTATTCCCTTACGAGGATCTGGCAATAAGAACATCACACAAGTGGATAATGCTAAATCAAATTCTTCATCTTTAAATGGCAAATTTTCTGCGTCTGCAACTAAAAATTCACTTTTACTACTTAATTCATGGTAAAAAAATTGTTGAATACTCGCCTTCACCATCTCAGATGATAAATCCACTCCTACTAACCTTTTCGCTTCTTCTGCTCCTCTGAGCAAAAGCCTGCCGGTTCCACAACCTACATCCAGGACTTCTTTATCCACCCATGACCCTGTTGTTTCTTTTAATGTATCATGTACTTCTTTCAGCCATGTTGTACGCGCCATAGCATCAAAAAAAGAAACAAGCTCGTCAAATTCTTCACCGTTCATTTTTCTCAAAATCGTAGTCTCTCCTTAGAATACTATTTGGAAAAAGAGGCAGCTCCCCAATGCTCTGGGTCTTGTTGCCATTCTTTTAATAAAGAAAGCCCCTGTTCACTAATCTTACCGCTTTCTTGTGCTTCCTCTATTAATGTACTAAAGTTTGTAACCGTTTGAAAAGGAATATCTCGTTCACCAAGTGCGTCATCTGCTTTTTTCAATCCGTAGCTAAAGATGGCTACAACACCTAACACTTCAATACCCGCTTCACGAAGTGCAAGAACAGATTGAATGGAGCTTTTTCCTGTAGAAATCAGATCTTCAACAACAACTGCCTTTTTGCTTTTTTCTGTTAAACCCTCGATTTGTTTCGCTTTTCCATGAGCTTTTGCGCTTGATCGTACGTAGCACATCGGCAGATTCATCTGTTCAGCTACAAATGCAGCATGCGGGATACCAGCTGTTGCAGTTCCTGCGATTAAATCGGCTTCCCCGTAATGATTCTGAATTAACGCTGCAAGTTCTTCAGCAACTTGTTTACGAATTTCCGGGTACGCGATAATTAGACGGTTATCGCAATAAATGGGAGACTTTAAACCTGAAGACCACGTGTAGGGATTTTCTGGTGATAGTGTTACGGCTTCAATATTAAGCAAGTGTTTGGAAACGGTTGTTTTCATAGCTTTCTCTCCATTCATTGAAAATTTCGTTATATATGCTCACTGGTTCTTCAGCTCCTGTGATGCTCCGACCGACAACCATATAATCTGATTTCTTCATTGCTGCTTCTGCTGGTGTTGCTATTCTTGCTTGATCATGCGTCTCAGAACCAGAAAGTCTGATTCCAGGAGTTACCGTAAGAAAATCTTCTCCGCAAACATTCTTTATAGAAGAAGCTTCTTGTACCGAGCAAACGACGCCATCAAGACCTGCATGCTTTGCAAGTTTTGCATAGTGTGATACGCAATCATTCAAATTGTGATCCTTAATCAACAACTCTTCTTTCAACACTTTTTCTGTTGTACTCGTCAGTTGTGTGACAGCAATTAATTTCGTCTGATGAGCACCTGCTGCAATCAGTCCGTCCTTAGCGGCTTTCATCATAGCAAATCCGCCAGCAGCATGAACATTAACCATATCAATGTTCAGTCCACCTAGAACTTTCATAGCTTTATGGACAGTCGTCGGAATATCATGAAGCTTTAAATCTAGGAAAACACGAAAGTTTCGTTCTTTCAGCCAGCTGACAAAGGAAGCACCTTCTGCATAAAAAAGCTCCATGCCCACTTTTACATATGGAGACCGACCTTCAAAACTGGCTAAAAATGCTTTTGTTTTTTTTGCATTTTCAAAATCTAACGCGATGATAACGGGGTTTTCCATTTTCTAAAACTCCTTCCAGTCATTTCGCTTATATTTTCAACACCGATCTCGTCCAATAATGCGGGAAGACTGTCGATAATTTCAGGGCATATATAAGGATTCACAAAGTTCGCGGTACCTACCGCTACAGCAGAAGCTCCAGCTGACATCATTTCAAGTACATCTTCAGCAGTACTCACACCGCCCATACCGATAATCGGAAGTGATACTTTTTGACTGACTTCATAGATCATACGAATCGCTACTGGTTTGATCGCTGGACCAGATAAACCGCCAGTTTTGTTCGCCAAGATCGGATTTCCCGTTCTCCAGTCCAGTTTCATTCCAACAAGTGTATTGATCATCGAAAGACCGTCTGCACCTGCTTCTTCCACCGCTTGTGCCATCTCCACGATGTTTGATACATTCGGTGAAAGTTTAACGTACACAGGTTTTTGTGATGCTTCTTTTACTTTTCGTGTTAAGTCAGCAGCTGATTTATAATGTGTTCCGAACTGTATGCCACCCTCTTTTACATTCGGGCAGGATATATTTAACTCAACCGCTGATACGAGAGGTGAAGCGGAAATTTGTCGTGTAACTTCGATATATTCCTCTTCTGTTGATCCTGCAATATTAGCTAAGATTGGAATGTTGTATGGCTTCAGCGCAGGAAGTTCATTTTCGATAATGTTTGCAACTCCTGGATTTTGTAGACCAATGGCATTTAGCATGCCGCTTTCCGTTTCCGCTACTCGAGGGGTTGGGTTTCCGAAACGACCCTCAAGCGTAGCCGCTTTAATCGTAATACCGCCAAGAAGGCTTAAGTCATACCATTTTGAATATTCTTTTCCGAAACCAAAACAACCTGACGCAGGCAGAATGGGGTTCTTCATATTTAATCCTGGCAATGAAACACTTAGCCGACTCATAAAACAACCTCCCCCATTTTAAAGACCGGTCCGTCGCTGCAAATTTTTACGTAACCTGATTTTCTTGTTTCGGTCGGACATACACACGCAAAACACGCTCCGATCCCGCAGCCCATTCTTTCTTCTAAAGAAAGATAGCCGTCTAAGCTGTCTGCTTTTTCTTCAACAGCTTTTAGCATTACTGCTGGGCCAACAGAATAGATAACAGGCTCCTCTTTCAAGCTTTGTTCCATCGCATCTGTAACAAATCCTTTTATACCAAAAGAACCATCTGCGGTCGTTACGATCGTTTCACCAATTTCTTTAAACTTATCAATATAAAAGCTATCTTCAAGTGATTGATAGCCCAAGATGAACGTGACTTGTACTCCAGTATTTTTAAGCTGTTTTCCAAGGTAGTAAAGCGGGGGTACACCAATTCCTCCACCGACAAGGAGAGCACTTCTTTTTATATCAACTTCATCCATGTTAAAGCCGTTACCAAGCGGACCAAGAACATCTACTAGTTCACCGTTTTGTTTTTCGCTAAGCTGCTTCGTACCATCACCTTGCGCTCGATATAACAAAGTTACTTCTTCTCTTTCAAGATCTACATCACAGATCGATAAAGGACGGCGCAATAGTTTAGAAGTATGATTTCCAATACTGACATGGAGAAACTGACCAGGTGAAGTCATATTTCCTACACCAGGGCCAGTCAATTTCATTTCAAATATATTTCGAGCTATCTCCGTATTCGACGTAACCTTTAACAAATGTTTCATCATACGAGCACCTTTTCTTTTTTAGTGAAAGAAGACAGGGCATGCGCTGAGAACGAAATGGACTCTAGTACTTCTAATAGAGCAACAGAAGTATCCAGGTTTGTCAGACACACTACTCCGTTTTCGGCACATTCTCTTCGAATTCGGAATCCGTCTCTAGCTGGCAGCTTTCCTTTAGTCAGTGTGTTAACAACAAATTGTGCTTCGCCTTTTCGGATCACTTCTAGCATGTTTCTTCCTTCAGCACCAATCTTGCCTACAACTTCAACTGGGATGCCTTCTTTTTCAATAATGCCTGCTGTTCCTTCAGTCGCCATGATTGTGTAGCCGATCTCGTAGAATCTCTTCACCATATGAAGCGCTTCTTCTTTATCTTTATCTGCTACAGTAAAGAGTACTGCTCCATATTTAGGAATCTTCATGCCAGATGCGATAAGTCCTTTGTAAAGGGCTTTTTGAAGATTCTTATCTCTTCCCATTACTTCCCCAGTTGATTTCATCTCAGGTCCTAAATACGTATCTACTCGGCGCAGTTTAGCAAATGAGAACACTGGTACTTTTACAGAAACTTCATCCGCTTCCTTCTGGTAGCCTGTATGATAGCCTTGACTTTCTAAGCTGTCACCTAAAATAACTTTTGTAGCAACGTTTGCCATCGGAACACCTGTTATCTTGCTTAGGAACGGCACTGTTCGGCTTGAGCGCGGATTCACTTCAAGTACATATACTTCCTCTTTGTGCCAAACAAACTGTATGTTCAACAATCCAATGATCTTTAATCCTTTTGCGATCGAGATGGTTCTGTCGATAATCTTTTGTTTGATATTTTCAGGCAATGTTTGCGGAGGATATACCGCGATTGAGTCACCTGAGTGAACACCCGCGCGTTCAATATGCTCCATCATTCCAGGGATGAACACATCTTTTCCATCTGAGATCGCATCGACTTCAATCTCTTTACCTTCAAGGTATCTGTCAACCAATACAGGGTGATCCGGATTTACTCTCGCTGCGTTCTCCATATATTGAAGAAGTTCGCTTTCTTGGTACACGATCTCCATCGCTCTTCCACCTAATACATAAGACGGGCGAACAAGAACAGGGTAGCCGATTGAATTTGCGATCGTTACAGCATCTGTTACAGAGAATGCTGTTTTTCCTGCTGGCTGCGGAATGTTAAGCTGCTGCATCACTTTTTCAAAACGCTCTCTGTCTTCTGCTAAATCCATGCTGTCTAACGATGTTCCAAGAATCTTAATTCCTCTTCTTTCAAGTTCTTCAGAAAGATTGATGGCAGTTTGTCCTCCAAACTGAACAATAACTCCTTCAGGCTTTTCGTGTTCAATAACATGCATAACGTCTTCTACCGTCAGTGGTTCAAAATAAAGCTTATCTGACATACTAAAATCTGTAGATACGGTTTCAGGATTATTGTTAATGATGATTGCTTCATATCCTGCTTCTTGAATCGCCCAAACGGTATGAACAGTAGCGTAGTCGAATTCAATTCCTTGTCCGATTCTGATCGGTCCTGAACCAAGTACTACAACACTCTTCTTTTCGGTAATGATTGATTCATCTTCCTCACCGTAAGTTCCGTAGTAGTAAGGTGTCGCGGATTCGAACTCAGCCGCACACGTATCTACCATCTTGAACACAGGTTTAATTTCTTCGTTCAGTCTGAATTGGTAAAGCTCGTATTCATCCATCTCCCAAGCTTCTGCAATCCAGCGGTCGCTGAATCCTTTTTCTTTTGCTTTCTTTAAGATCACCGCATCTTTTTTACGCTCTTTAACTCGTTTCTCTAGTAAGATGATTCCGTATAACTTTTCTAAGAAGAACAGATCAATCTTTGTCCACTCATGAATTTCTTCCACTGTAATGCCCATTCTGAATGCTTCTGCGATATAGAAAAGTCTTTCATCATCTGCTCGCAGGATCTTTTCTTCAACTTCTGATTTTGTTAGATTTTTTTCTTTTACATCTAGATGGAAAGCAGATATTTCGAGTGACCTCACTGCTTTTAAAAGTGATTCTTCAAAGTTGCGTCCGATTGCCATAACCTCTCCTGTTGCTTTCATCTGAGTGCCGAGCTTACGGTTCGCGCCTTCAAACTTGTCAAACGGCCATCTAGGTATCTTTGAAACAATATAGTCAAGAGCAGGTTCAAAACAAGCATACGTTGTTCCTGTTACGGGATTTTTAATCTCATCGAGTGTGTAGCCTACTGCAATCTTCGCCGCTAGTTTCGCGATCGGATAACCTGTCGCTTTTGAAGCAAGTGCTGATGAACGGCTGACACGCGGATTTACTTCAATCACATAATATTGTGAGCTTTCTGGGTCTAGAGCAAGCTGTACGTTACAGCCTCCCTCAATTTTTAACGCTCTAATAATTCTTAATGATGCATTTCGTAAAAGCTGGTAGTCCCGATCTGTCAGTGTCTGACTCGGAGCTACTACGATTGAATCACCTGTATGAATACCGACAGGATCAATGTTTTCCATGTTACATACAACGATGGCTGTATCATTCTTGTCTCTCATTACTTCATATTCGACTTCTTTAAAGCCTGCGATGCTTTTCTCGATCAGTACTTGTCCAACAGGGCTTGCATGCAGACCAGATGGTGTAATTTCTAAAAATTCTTCCTCGTTTGTTACGATACCTCCGCCTGTTCCTCCGAGTGTAAAGGCAGGACGAATGATCACTGGATAGCCATTTTCTTCAACAAATGCTCTTGCTTCTTCCATGTTGTGAACGATTGCACTCTCAGGTACTGGCTCATTCAACTCTCTCATTAAATTTCTGAACAAGTCACGATCTTCTGCTTGCTGGATGGAGGGAAGCTTTGTTCCTAATAGTTCTACGTTGTATTCTTCAAGAATGCCTGAGTTAAACAGTTCTACTGCCATGTTAAGTCCTGTTTGACCACCAAGTGTAGCAAGAAGTCCATCAGGACGCTCTTGACGGATAATTCGAGAAACAAACTCAAGTGTTAAAGGTTCGATGTACACCTTATCTGCCATGTTAGGATCTGTCATGATGGTTGCTGGGTTTGAGTTAACAAGTACAACTTCATATCCTTCTTCTTTTAAAGCTTGGCAAGCTTGTGTACCTGCATAGTCAAATTCTGCTGCTTGTCCAATTACGATTGGTCCAGAACCAATCACTAGAATTTTTCGGATGTCTTGTCGTTTAGGCATATTGCATCAAACCTTCTTTCTTAGTTGTTTTTATCATGTTCATGAACTCATCAAAGATCGGATTTGAATCTTGAGGTCCTGGTGACGCCTCTGGGTGATATTGAATAGAAAAAGCTGGTTTAAATTTATGCTTCAAACCTTCCACTGTCCCATCGTTTACCGCTTGATGTGTAAGCACTAAATCTGTATTTAACAATGAACTTTCGTTTACCGCGTATCCATGGTTTTGAGAAGTTAGTGCGATCTTGCCTGTTGCAAGATCTTTTACAGGGTGATTCGATCCTCTATGACCGAATTTAAGCTTTTCTGTATCAGCTCCTGAAGCTAGAGCTAGAAGCTGATGCCCCAGGCAGATTCCTAAGATTGGAACATTGTTTTTTAACAGCTCTTGAATCATTGTAATCCCTGTGTGTACATCTTTTGGATCTCCAGGGCCATTGCTGAGTAAAACACCGTCTGGCTGCAGGCGGATAATTTCAGCTGCCGTAGTGTTGTAAGGGACAACGATTACATCACATAAACGTCTAGAAAGCTCTCTAAGCATTCCGCTTTTTACACCAAAGTCTACTACTACAACTCGATATCCGCTGTTTGGCAGGTGATAAGGAGACTTTGTCGATACTTTACTTACTTGATCAGTCGTTAATCCTGATCTGTTTAATTCATTAATGATCTCTTCAGCATTTTCAATGGAATTCGTCATTTTTCCTTTTAATGTCCCGAATTGACGTATCTTTCTCGTTAACTTGCGCGTATCAATTCCGTACAGTCCAGGAATGTCTTTCGCCGTCAGCCAGCTGCTTAATGACTGCATGCCTTCATGGTGATTAGGGAACTCCGCATGTTCGTTTACAATGATTCCGCTTGTAGCTGGATGAATCGACTCATAATCAGATCGGTTGATTCCGTAGTTGCCTACTAACGGGTACGTAAAGCATATGATCTGATCACAATACGATGGATCTGTCATAACTTCCTGATAACCTGTCATACTTGTTGTAAATACAACCTCTCCACTTGATTCACGCTGTGAACCAAATGCCAGTCCGTTAAAAATTGTTCCATCCTCTAATATTAAGTAGCGTTTCATACTAAGCTCTCCTCTCTGTGATAAACAAGCTTTCCATCAAATATGGTTGCAACTGGCCATCCTTTGCAGTTCCATCCGTCAAATGGTGTATTCTTCCCTTTTGATACGAACTCACCAGCGTTGATGACTTCTTCTTTTTCTAAATCAACGATTGTTATGTCTGCTACTGCACCTTCTTTAAGTGATCCATAAGGCAGATCAAAGCTTTCTGCCGGCTTTTTCGTCATGTTATCCACCAGCTCCTGCAGTGTGAATAGCTTCTTCTTTACGACAAGCTCTGTGTAAAGAAGGGGGAATGCTGTTTCGAGACCTACAATTCCAAAAGGTGCAAGTTCCACATTCTGATTTTTCTCTTCAGCACTATGCGGCGCATGATCTGTTGCGATGAAGTCTAGCGTGCCTTCTTTTAATCCTTGGATTAACGCTTCACGATCAGCTTCACTTCTAAGCGGCGGATTCATCTTGTAATGTGTATCGTTAGCTCTTATGTCTTTGTCACTTAAAATTAAGTGGTGAGGTGTTACTTCTGCAGTTACTTTTATACCAGCGCATTTTGCATCTTTTATAACGCGAACAGATTCTTTCGTACTCACATGACAAACATGGTATCTGGCATCTGCTGCTTCAGCGAGCAGTACATCACGTGCGATGTGAACAGATTCACTTACTGAAGGAATTCCTGGCAAACCTTCTTTTTTTGTAAATTCACCTTCATGAAATGCGCCTCCTTTAGGAAGGAGTGTATTGTCTTCACAATGTGCCACGATTACCGCTCCAAGCCTGCTCGCCTCTTTCATCGCCTTTAGCATCATCCCAGCTGACTGCACGCCGACTCCATCATCCGTAAAAGCAAAGGCTCCTCCTTTTATAAGCGTTTCAAAATCTGTTAGTTCGCTGCCGATTTGTCTTGTTGTTATAGAAGCGTAAGGCAATACTCTGCAGCTCGCTGTATCCTTAATCTTTTGCTGTACAAGTTCTAACGTCTCTGCACTGTCTGGAACAGGGCGTGTGTTAGGCATTGCTGCAAGAGTCGTATAGCCACCTTTTACAGCTGCTTTCGTTCCTGTTTCTATCGTTTCTTTATGTTCACCGCCAGGCTCTCTTAAGTGAACGTGAAGATCTACAAATCCTGGCGTTACAAGTTTTCCATCTACTTCTAAGACTTGGTGCTCATCTGCAGGGATGTCTTTTTCGATTTTTTGAATCACGTTATTCTCGATTAAAATATCAGTATGGATAAAGTTGTTGTTTCCATCTAAAATGTTAGCGTTTTTTAATAAGTAACCCATGATCTACCGCCTCCTGATTCGTTGTTAAAGCCCATTTTAAAACAGCCATTCGGATAAAGACCCCGTTCTGAACTTGTTTAAAGATTCTAGAACGTTCACACTCTACAAGCTCATCTGCGATTTCAACCCCTCTATTAACTGGGGCAGGGTGCATGATTATGCTGTGAGGCTTCATTCTCTTTTCTCTTTCAATTGTCAGTCCATATTGCTGATGATAATCCTCTTTGGTTAAAAGCATGGAATTGCTATGTCTTTCATGCTGTATTCTGAGCATCATCAACGCGTCAGCCGCTTCTACTGCTTCATCCATCGGTATAAAGTCCTCTTTCCACTCATCAACAAACCATTCTTCAGGTCCTGAGAACAACACTCTAGCTCCCATTTTTCGAAGTACCTCTGCATTTGATCGTGCAACTCGGCTGTGCAGGATATCTCCTACAATTACGACTGTTAATCCTTGTAAGACAATAAACTCTTGTTGAATCGTTAGTACATCTAAAAGAGATTGAGTAGGATGATTTCCGCAGCCATCTCCGGCGTTGATGATTGGAACATTTATTTTTTCAGCTAAGCCATCGAAATAGCGGTCTTCAGGATGCCTGATAACAAATGCCTCTACTCCGATTTCCTCTAGTGTTCTTAACGTGTCGTAAAGCGTCTCTCCTTTTTGAACGGAAGATCCGTTAACTTCCACGTTTAAAGGGTTCATGCCAAGTCTGTGCTCTGCAGCTTCAAAGCTGAACCTTGTTCTTGTACTTGGCTCAAAAAATAAATTCGCGATCAACTTATTGTTGAAGATTTTATCTTGCTTTCCGCTTTTAAATTCTTCTGCTTTGTTTAAGATGTATTGAATGTCCTCGATAGACAATTCGTTCATAGACAGCAAATGATTCATCTAAAACTCTCCTTTTGACATAAAAATAGCACCCTGAAAGTTTTTTCAGGGTGCTCTTAACAGAAGAAGACAATCGTTCCTCTTAAGTCGTCACCCTTTTAAGTCTCTCGTACTTATTTAAAAGGTGTATTATGCAGCTGTGTCGCTACCATCTGTTTTAAACATTTTGTTCATTAGATCTTTATCGTTTTCTTTACCTGGCAGCACCAAGTTTAAGACAATTCCGATCAGTGTTGCTAATGCCATTCCAGCGATCTCAAAGTTTGCATTAATCTTGAGGGCTGCACCGCCGATTCCCGTTACTAAGATAACAGATGAGATAATCAAGTTTCTTTTGTTTCCAAAGTCTATATTGTTATCCACAAGCATTCTTAGTCCAGACGAAGCAATGATTCCGAATAAGAGAATGGAAACTCCACCCATTACCGCTGTTGGTATCGTACTGATTAGTGCTGTTACTTTACCAGAGAATCCGAACAAAATGGCCGTTATAGCAGCTCCCCCGATTACGAAAACTGAGTAAACTCGAGTGATAGCTAACACTCCGATGTTTTCACCGTAAGTGGTTACAGGAGGTCCTCCGATTATCGAACCGATAACCACTCCCATTCCGTCTCCTAGAATCGAGCGATGAAGGCCTGGTTTTTCGATAAAGTTTCGGCCAACTACTTTTGATAAGACGAGCTGATGTCCGATGTGTTCTGCAATGGTAACCGCAGCAACAGGCATCATGATCATCGCGATACTCCAAGAAAAGTCTGGAGTGTAGTTTACAAAAGGAACAAAGAAGTCTGGTGCTTGAATCCATTTTGCTTCTGCCACTTTCGTAAAATCTACGATACCTCTAAAGTAGGCAAAGCTAAAACCTGCGATGATTCCGATCAAGATTGGTATAATTCCTAAAATCCCTCTGAAAAAAATGGAGCAAATGATTGTTATTCCTAGTGTAAAGAGCGCCACCGTAAAGTGGTTTAAGCTATACTTCTGTGTTTCCGGATCGTTCATCGCCATACCTACTGCTACGTTCGCTAACCCTAATCCGATAACAATGATTACTGGTCCAACCACAACTGGTGGTAATACTCTCATCAGCCACTTGAACCCAAAACCTTTAATTAGTAGGGCAACTACCCCATATACTAATCCCGCTAGAAAGCTTCCTAACATTGCAGCCTCAGGACCGCCAAAAGCTTTAACAGTCAAGATTGGGGTAATAAAAGCAAAGCTTGATCCAAGGTAGGCTGGTATCTGTCCTTTTGTTACTAAAAGGTATGCGATGGTTGCAAGTCCGCTTGATACAAGCGCAACTCCAGGGTGCAGTCCAACGAGAAACGGTACTAATACCGTTGCGCCGAACATTGCGAATAAGTGCTGTAAGCTCAGTGTAAGCCATTGAACCGGTGATGGTTTTTCATTTACATCTAATATTGCTTTTGTGTTGTTTTCCATTTGTAATTAAACCTCCTATTTTGTGAATCTAATGAAAAGACCTCTTCTGCTTTTAGCAAAAGAGGCCGTGGAGGCATACATGTTTCACTTTTAATTTAGTGAACATGTAATTTATACCTCCCTTGCCAGCCTCTCTGGACTGAATTTAAAGGGACATTATTTGTTTGTAGAGATTGATACTTCATCAAAGCCATCAACTTCTATTAAAGAAGCTGAAATGATTTCTTCGCTTGATGTCGGAACATTCTTTCCTACATAATCAGCTCTTATCGGCAGTTCTCTATGACCTCTGTCGATAAGGACTGCGAGCTGTATATTCGATGCTCGTCCAAGATCCATGATGGCATCCATACCCGCTCTAACGGTTCTTCCTGTATATAGAACATCATCGACTAAGATAATCTTTTTGTCCGAAACTTCGACCGGAATATCTGTTCCTTTCACTTCAGGTTCAGAATCATCCGTTTTGATCTTGAGGTCGTCTCTGTATAATGTGATATCAATTACACCGACTGACACAGCGTTCCCTTCGATCTGTTCGATACGCTCAGCAAGGCGTTTTGCAAGAAATTCTCCACGGGTCTTTATGCCAGCTAATACGATGTCTTTGACTCCTTTATTTCGCTCAATGATTTCGTGCGCGATTCGAGTCAGTGCTCTTCTAATTGCTTGGTCATCCATTAAAACTGTCTTTGACATAATTTACCCTCCCTATTAAAACTTGCTGCCTTTAACCTTATTTCAAAAAAAAAAATCCTCTCGTCACGCATGACGAGAGGATAGAGTAATCCCTGATGGATTCTCATGAATAACGTTTCCTTCTCAGCCTCACGGGACTAAAGTTAAAGGACTATTAAGTTACATTGATTATGACAAACTCCTAGATGATTGTCAACTTCTTTTCTCTAAAAGATCTAATAGCTCATTCATGTCAGCTGGAATTTCACGTTTAAATTCCATATATTCGCCTGTTCTCGGATGATCAAAACCAAGGGTTTCTGCATGAAGTGCCTGGCCATCAATGGTAAGCGTCTTTGAAGGACCATACTTCGGGTCACCTGCTAGAGGAAATCCAATATATTTCATGTGGACACGGATTTGGTGTGTTCTTCCCGTTTCTAATTGACACTCAACAAACGTATAATTTGCAAATCGTTTTATGACATTAAAATGCGTTACAGCGTCACGGCTATTTTCATCAGTAACTGTCATTTTCTGACGATCACTTTTATCTCTTCCGATTGGAGCATCGATCGTGCCTTGATCATGCTGCATAACGCCATGAACAATAGCTTTATAAACACGAGTTGTTGTTTTCGCTTTAAGCTGGTTAACAAGAGACTCATGAGCCATGTCATTCTTTGCGACCATAAGCAGTCCTGACGTATCTTTATCAATACGGTGGACGATCCCAGGACGCAATACACCATTAATTCCAGAAAGGTCCTTACAATGAGCCATAAGACCGTTAACGAGTGTTCCGCTGTAATGCCCTGGAGCTGGGTGAACAACCATGCCGCGCGGTTTATTTACTACAAGAACATCTGAATCTTCATATACGATATCGAGATTCATCTCTTCAGGAACAACATCAAGCACTTCTGGTTCCGGTATATCAATTTCAATAACGTCACCAGCTGCACATTTGTAGTTAGATTTTACAGGACTGTCTTTTAATAACACAATTTTGTCTTTGATCCAGCTTTGAATTTGCGAACGGGACCAATCGTCCTGAACTTCAGACAAAACCTTATCAATACGGTTTCCTGCTTGTTCAGGAGTTACCGTATACTCGAATTTATTCATTTTCTGTCTCCTTCTTTTTGCTTTCCATAAAACTTTGTATAAAAATAAGACCTACGCCTACAACAAGCGCACTGTCAGCAACATTAAATATCGGGAAATCATAACTTCCTATATAAACATTTAGAAAATCAACTACTTCTCCGCGAAGTAAACGATCGATAAAGTTTCCAACTGCTCCTCCTAATACAAGTGCAAGAGCTGTTTTAAGCAAAGTATCATGCGCGTGCTTCTGCAGGTAGTAAATCACTGCCCCAACAACTATGACCGTAATAAGGATAAAAAAGGATCGCTGATCTTGCAGGATACCGAATGCTGCTCCCCTGTTTCGGTGAGAGGTTATGTAGAAAACTTGATCAATAACTGAAATAGACTCGCCATACTCCATTTTCTTTACAATTACCCACTTTGTCGCCTGATCGATTATCAAGATTAACAAAGCTACAAGATAATAAAACAATAGAACTCCTCCGATACAGAAATTAATGTCTTTATGAATTGTAGCACAGCCATCGGACGTTCTACAATTTAATTTGTGCAAGTCACTAACGAAGTACTCCATCACAAGAAAAAATCCCGCAAAGTGCGGGATTGTTTTTCTTATTGGTTGTTTTATAGAAGAATTTTTGCTTGTAAATGTTTTGTTCATTCGCTTCACTGGCAAGTTGATTGGAGTGTAAGATGCGAGACTCTCGGCTAGGACAAGCCGGCAGGTGAGACACTTATACGTGAAACGTACAAATGTGGCTCACCGCCTGCCCCGCGGAAAGCGAGCATCTGAAACGCAAATCAACCACTTTCAAAAAAGCACCAATTAATTAAATAAGAAATTTTATGCGTAATGCTTTTCAACTATATCTGCACAGCTTGCACAAAGAGTAGGATGGCTCTCATTCTTACCTACATCTTCAGAAACAACCCAGCATCGCTCACAAGTTTCACCTTCCGCTGAAGTTACAGAAACAGCAACATGTTCATACTGCCCTGCCGATTCAGGAGCTTCAGCTTTCACTCCTCCAACTTCTGCTTTAGAAACGATAAAGAGCTTATTCAAGTCTTCTACTGACTCAAGCCAAGGTTTTAAAGTATCGGTCGGATAAAGAGTGATTGAAGCAGTTAATGATTTACCAATCGTTTTTTGGCTTCTCGCTTCTTCCAAAGCTTTTAACACTTCATCACGCACATCCATGAATACATCCCAGTCTTTTTCAAGCTGTTCTGTACCTTGATAGTTTTTCACTTCTGGCATTGTTGTTAACTGAACACTTGCTTCTTCAGCACCAGGAATGTACTCCCATACTTCGTCAGCTGTGTGAGAAAGGACTGGGGCAGAAAGCTTTGTTAGTGCCATTAATGTTTCATAAAGCACCGTTTGGATACTTCTGCGTTTATGATCATCCTCAGCTTGAATATAGAGTGTATCTTTTGCCATATCCAAATAGAAAGAGCTTAACTCGATCGTACAGAAATTATGGATGGTATTGTATACCGTGATAAACTGATACTCTTCATACGCTTTCTTCACTTTAGCTACAACTTTGTCAAGCTTTACCATCATGTATTTTTCAAGATCCGGCATTTCTTCAAATGCAACAGAATGTTGTTTAGGATCGAAGCCATGAAGGTTACCCAATAAGAAACGAAGTGTATTTCTGATCTTACGGTATACTTCTGCAACTTGTTTTAAAATATCATCGGATACACGCACATCTGATTGATAGTCTACAGAAGATACCCATAGACGAATGATGTCTGCTCCAAGCTGCTTCATAACCTTGATAGGGTCAAGCGTATTTCCGATTGATTTACTCATCTTGCGTCCTTCACCATCTAAAACGAATCCATGGCTTAGAACTGCTTTATATGGCGCTTTCCCTGTGATTGCAACGGATGTTGAAAGCGATGAGTTAAACCATCCGCGGTATTGGTCAGACCCTTCAAGATAGAGATCTGCAGGACGAACTAAGTTTTCTCTCTCTTCAAGAACACCCCAGTGTGATGTTCCTGAATCAAACCATACATCCATAATATCTGTTTCTTTTGAGAAACGACCATTCGGACTATGAGGAGATGTAAACCCTTCAGGGAGCAAATCTTTAGCATCTCTTTCAAACCAAACGTTAGAACCATGCTCTCTAAACAATTCTACGACATGAGCAATCGTTTCTTCAGTAAGGATTGCTTCTCCGTCCTCACCATAGAATACAGGGATTGGTACACCCCATGCTCGTTGACGGGAGATACACCAATCTTCACGGTCTTTGATCATATTGTGAAGACGCGTCTCACCCCATGTAGGAACCCAGTTTACCTCTTCAATCGCTCGCAGCATATCTTCACGGATTCCTTTAATAGATGCAAACCACTGTGCAGTTGCACGGAATATTACCGGCTTTTTTGTTCTCCAGTCATGTGGATAGGAGTGAGTGATAAACGAAAGCTTTAACAATGCACCTTTTTCTTGTAGTTGTTCGGTGATCGGTTTATTTGCTTCATCATAAAAGAGACCTTCGAACCCAGGAGCTTCTTTTGTCATTACACCTCTGTCATCAACAGGGCATAACACTTCAAGACCGTAGCGCTTACCGACTAAGAAGTCATCTTCCCCGTGTCCGGGAGCGGTGTGAACACAGCCTGTTCCTGCGTCCGTTGTAACGTGTTCACCAAGCATAACGAGAGAATCACGTCCATACAATGGGTGGCTAGCTACTACATTTTCGATTTCAGCACCTTTGAAACGCTTAACAACTTCAGCCTGTTCCCATTCGAATTCTTTTGTAAGAGATTCTAAAAGAGCTTCAGCAACAACGTATTTACCATTCTCTGTTTGAACAGAAACGTAATCTAACTCAGGGTGAACAGAGATTCCTAGGTTTGCTGGAATCGTCCATGGCGTTGTTGTCCAGATAACAAGTTTTTCATCTGTATCAAGAACCCCTTTGCCATCTTTCACATCAAAAGCTACATAGATAGAAGCTGAACGCTTATCTTGATATTCAATTTCCGCCTCTGCCAAAGCGGACTCTGATGATGGTGACCAATAAACAGGCTTTAGCCCCTTATAGATCAAGTCTCTCTTCGCCATCTCGCCGAATACTTCAATCTGTCTTGCTTCATAGCCTTTATCAAGTGTGATATAAGGGTTTTCCCAGTCCCCGCGAACACCTAGGCGTTTGAACTGTTCACGCTGATGATCCACTTGTTTAAGAGCATATTCTTCACAAAGCTTGCGAAATTCTGCGACAGTAAGCTCTTTGCGTTTAACTTTCCCGCTTTTTGTAAGTGCCGTTTCAATCGGCAATCCGTGTGTATCCCAGCCAGGTACATAAGGAGCATAATGACCTGTCATCGATTTGAAACGAACAATGATATCTTTTAGGATTTTGTTTTCAGCATGCCCGATGTGGATATCGCCGTTGGCATACGGAGGTCCGTCATGCAAGATAAATGGCGGCAAATCCTTCGTATTTTCAAGCACCATTTCATAAATGTTTAGTTCTTTCCATTTTTCTTGAACGACAGGTTCTCTTTGCGGAAGATTTCCACGCATCGGAAACTCTGTTTTTGGCATTAATAGCGTGTCTTTATAATTCATAATCTTTCCTCCTTCATTACGATAAAACGTGACAGATGACTTGGTCTTTTGGTAATCGCACGGAAAACAAAAAACCTTCTCATCCCCACTGTATGAACAGTAGGGACGAGAAGGTTAACCCGCGGTACCACCCTAATAGGTTTATGATGAAGTCATAAAACCCGCTTAGTCATCCGTAGCGTGGATGAGGCGCTTGAACTTACTCTCAACTATTTCAGTCCAAGAACTCAGGGGTGATTTTCAAATACTTCACTATACTGGGCTCACACCGTTTCCCAGTTCGCTTAAATAGAAAGAAAGTATTTTACTGTCCCCGTCTTCGTCACATATTAATCTTAGAAAAGTATATGCGATTTTTTAATTGAATGTCAAGCTTCCGTCTTTACTTCCTGAAGTTCGTAACTCTCAAGATTTTCAGGAGCATTTAAAGAATCCCAGTCATCATTCTTCAACATTTCAAGCTGTGCTTCAATCAGCATTCTGAATCGCGTACGATAAACGGAAGACTGCTTTTTCAGTTCATCGATCTCCATTGAGATCTTTCTAGATTTAGACAGTGATTCATTGATGATTCGATCAGCGTTCTTTTCTGCCTCTTTAACAATTAAACGCGCTTCTTTTGTCGCTGTTCGTTTTACTTCTTCGCCTGTTTCTTGAGCAATTAGGATCGACTTATTTAGTGTTTCTTCAATATTTTTAAAATATGAAATTTTTTCTTCAAGGTTTGCAACCGTTTCCTCTAATTCTTTCTTTTCACGAATCACTGCTTCATAATCTTTAATGACTTGATCTAAAAAGTCATTTACCTCATCTTCACTATACCCTCTGAAACCTCTTGTGAATTCCTTGTTGTGGATATCCAATGGTGTTAAAGGCACAACGGCCACCTCCATAGATGCATTATTTTTTACCTAATTTCGACAAAATTTCTTGCATTCCTTCTTTAGCTGGAAATTATTTTAGTATTCCGTAGCGAATACGCCATTTTTCCTTTTTAGTCGTTCCTTCTATTGCAATCAGCTTGCTTCTGCCTAGCCCTCTTACTGAAAGTTCGTCCCCTTCCATCACTTCAGCTGCCACTTGTTCAGTAACTTTATGGTTCAATTTCACACGGCCCTGTTGAATGAATGGAGAAGCTTTTGCACGAGACAAGTTATAGATTTCAGCTACGATAACATCAAGACGAAGTGATGATACCGTACCATTTCTTTCGTCGTATTCGGTTTTCGCTTCAATTAACTGGTTTTCTTCTATAGGAAGCAGCTTTACACCCGTTCTTCCTATCTTCGTTAAATTCAACTCAATAAATCCTGCGATCTCGGCAGCACATATAAACTGAACGTTGTCACCAGAGATTAAAATATCTCCATACTTTCCCCGTTTCACTCCGATGTTCATTAGCGCACCTAATACGTCTCTATGTTCAATTGAAGAAAACTTTGAAGGATAATCGATATCATAACAAACCAATTGAAAGTCTTGCGTTTTAGCTTCCAAATAATCTGGATACAAAATCGCACGTTTTCGTTCAGAAAAAGAAGAGCCTCCCCATAAAGAGAGGCGTACATCCGTATCATTACCAACGATCGTTTTTATAATTTCCTGTTCACGTGGATCTAGAAATTCAGTCAGCTTCGGGCTGTATCGTTCAGTCACTTCTGACTTCCAATTCAATACACGATCAACAAACTCATGTTCTTCTGGTCTATAGTGCTGGTAAATACTCATAACAACCTTATATCGATCGAGCTAACATATTAGCAATTGCACTTACTCCAAAACGGGCAAAGTGCAGTGCCATTAGAGCTACGATTGGCGAAAGATCGATCATGCCAAGCGGAGGAATAATCTTACGGAATGGAGATAAATAAGGCTCTACAAGTCTTGCAATAACTTGCCCAATCGATGACTCACGAGCATTGGGAAACCAAGATAAAAGTATGTATCCGATTATCATGTAATAGTAGATTTGAATAAGGGTTAGTACTACATCTTCAACTGCATAAATCATGTTCAATAATCTTCACCTGCCTAATTTAATCTTCGTCCATCATTTCTGAAATCGTACCGGATACATCCACATTTTCTGGTGTGCACAAGAATGTATTTGGTCCTAGCTTTTGAATATCTCCACCAATTGCATAAACAGTTCCTGATAAAAAGTCTACGATGCGTTTTGCTTGATCATGCGGAATTCTTTGTAAATTCATAACAACCGCTCTTCGATTTTTTAATTGATCAGCGATGTCTTGAGCTTCTGCATATACGCGAGGCTCTACTAGTACAACTTTAACCTGCTGCTGAATGCTTTGAAGACTTACAACGTTCGGCTTTCCTTTTTTCGTATGAGAAGGTGTAATCTCTTCTTCTTCAGCTACTGACTCATCTTCGTACTCGTTATCATACTCATAATCATCCTCAAGATCAAAAAAGCGTTTGAATTTTGTTTTAATTCCCATTTATTCCACCTCCTAAAATTCTTTACCTACTAAGCTCGTCCCAATACGAATAAAAGTGGCTCCTTCTTCAACAGCAATTAAATAATCATTTGACATTCCCATTGATAACTCAGTGCAAGGAGCGTGCGGCATTTCCTTTTCCTGTATCTCCAATTGAAGCTGCTTCAATGTAGAAAAAACCTTCCTAATTAAAGCTTCATCATCCGTAAATGGTGCCATAGTCATCAGACCAGCAACTTTAATACGATCGTAGTCTCTTAGTTTATCGACAAAAGGAAGCACATCGTTTACTGCAAGTCCATGTTTAGAGTCTTCTTCAGCAATATTTACTTGTACAAAACATGAAATGGGCCTATCTGCTCGTTTTTGTATCTCTTTCGCTAAACTCAATCGATCTAGTGAATGAATGTAATCAACATGTTCTATAATATCTTTTACTTTCCTTGTTTGCAGAGTACCGATAAAGTGCCATTTAACAGATAGGTCATTTAGGAATTCTTTTTTTGTCAGAAGTCCTTCGACTCTGTTTTCTCCGATATGTTCAACACCTGCTAAAACAGCCTCTTTCGTCGTGTCGTTACTAACATATTTCGTTACAGCGATTAAATTAACGCCCTTTGGAGATCTGTTTTTTTTCTCGCAGGCAGTTTGAATGTCATTCATAATATGATTTCTATTTTCAACGATTCCCAAAGCCAGATAAATCTCCTTTCATGCCTATATAACTCATCATTCTTCCTGTTTTGCCTTTATCTTTACGGTGTGAAAAAAAGATATCATTCTCACAACTTGTACATTGCTCAGAAATAATTATGTTTTCCTGAAGCACACCAGCATGCATGAGTAATGATTCATTTAATTTCTTTAAATTCAGCTGAAATTTTCCGTTATCATTTTTCTTATAGATTTGACAGTCGTCTGTTCCATTTAAAGCTGCTTTCACTTCATTTATTACTCGATCATCTACTTCATAACAGCATTCTCCAATGGACGGTCCGATGGCAACTTGAATGGTTTTAACATCTACATTCTCTTTCTCAACCCAAATCTTAACCATTTCTGGTCCGATTTTTGCGACTGTTCCTTTCCAGCCAGCATGTGCAAGACCTACTAACTGTTCATTAGGCTCATAAAAATAAAGTGGAACACAATCAGCATAAAGAGAGGTTAAAAGAATATCTTCATCTGAAGTGTACAGAGCATCTGAATCTGGTATAGCCGTTTCAAAATCTAAGGAACCGTGACCACAAGTATTCATGGATACTTTTACGACCTTAGCACCATGAACTTGTTTTGAACTTACCCAGTTTTCAATAGGGAATCCGATTAACTCTGCAAACTTTTTTCGATTTTTTCGAACGATTTCTGGATTATCATCTACATGAAACCCCATGTTCATTGAATAAAAAGGCTCTGAACTATTCCCACCTTCACGCGTTGTAAAACCTGCAACAATTTTAGGATTTTGTTCTTGCCATTCAACGAGTTCAAGATGCTTTCCAGATTGTTTAAATGTGTTCATATGTATGTACTCCTCCTGGAAAGTTTTATCTTTATTTTAACACATTTTTTGGTGAGAAAGAAAAAAAGAACCGTTTATTTCATTTGATCAAACGGTTCTTTAACGTATTCATTTAGTTCGCTTGCTTCCATATGCCTAACCAATATAACATCCGCACCAATTTTTACGATATTTCGCCACGGTATCACAATGTCATTTTCTCTTGCGAAAAAACCAAGCATCTTACCCGCTCCAGGGATGATGATCGCATCTATCTTACCTGTATTTAGATTGATTTCAAGATCTGCTATATGACCGAGCTTTTTTCCGTTTGCTACGTTAACGACATCCTTCACTTGAAAATCTGATATTTTATTCATCCTCTAATCCCCCGCCTTTCTTTTCCATTATATGAAGGACAAAGCTGTTTCATGTTTATGGACAAAAATAAAAACCCGTATAAAACGGGTTTTAGCTGCTTTGAATATTTTTATTCATTTGTGAGATTGCTGCTTTTTCAAGCCTTGAAACTTGCGCTTGAGAGATTCCAATCTCATCTGCTACTTCCATTTGTGTTTTCCCTTGGAAGAAACGCATAGTAAGAATCATTTTTTCTCTGTCGTTCAAGCGCCGCATTCCTTCCTTTAACGCGATTTCTTCGATCCATTGCATATCCTTCGCCTTATCATCACTGATTTGGTCCATTACGAATATTGGATCTCCACCATCGTTATAGATCGGTTCAAAAAGCGATACCGGATCTTGGATAGCATCAAGCGCAAATACTACTTCTTCTTTTGGAACATCAAGTGCTTCTGCAATTTGTTGTGCTGTTGGTTCCCGAGATAATTTGTTCATAAGCTGGTCACGAACTTGCAGTGCTTTATAAGCGATATCCCTCAAGCTTCTCGAAACTCGAATCGGGTTATTGTCTCTCAGATATCGGCGAATTTCACCAATAATCATTGGCACTGCATAGGTAGAAAACTTAACATTCTGACCTAAATCAAAATTGTCGATCGACTTCATAAGTCCAATACAACCAACTTGAAATAAATCATCAACATGCTCTCCGCGGTTGTTGAATCTCTGAATTACACTCAGAACGAGCCTGAGGTTTCCATTAACCAAAGTTTCGCGTGCATCAGGGTCACCCTTATGCATCTTATCAAAAAGAATGCGCATCTCTGGATTTTTTAAAACAGGAAGCTTTGATGTGTCAACTCCGCAAATCTCAACTTTATTTCTTGTCAAGTCTTTTCCCTCCTGCCGGGAGCTAATTTCAAATTAAGTATCACCGAACGGAGGGAAATTTATGCAATTGTAAATTTTGATTAAAACTGTAAAAGAGTAATCATGCTATACGGAATAATGTCTAAACCATCTTATTAAATTCTTTTTGAAGCCTCTTAATAATTCGTTTTTCGAGTCTGGAAATATAGGATTGAGATATTCCGAGCATATCTGCTACATCTTTTTGCGTCTTTTCTTCACCGCCAGATAAACCAAAGCGAAGTTCCATAATCTGTTTTTCACGGTCATTTAAGGTAAACAGTGCTTTTAATAGTAACTTTCGATCAACATTTGCCTCAATTCGACGGGTAATGATATCGTCCTCTGTACCTAAAACATCCGAAAGCAAAAGTTCATTCCCGTCCCAATCGACATTTAAAGGTTCGTCAAAGGATACTTCAGAGCGTGTTTTATTATTTCGGCGCAAATACATCAATATTTCATTCTCAATACATCTGGAAGCATATGTGGCAAGTTTGATCTTTTTTTCTGGGTTAAACGTATTAACCGCTTTAATAAGACCGATTGTTCCAATACTGATTAAATCTTCTATGTTTATCCCTGTATTCTCAAATTTGCGCGCGATGTAAACAACAAGGCGAAGGTTTCGTTCAATTAGAAGTGATTTAGCTGCTTGGTCACCAGAAGGCAATTTTTCTAACAGAATGGCTTCTTCTTCTTTGCTTAATGGCGGTGGTAATGCTTCGTTACCACCAATGTAATAGATCTCATCCGACTTGAGTCCAAGTTTAAATAACAGCTTATACCAATACATTGTTAATTTAAGACGCCACTTATTGAACATAATAACTCCCCTTTCACCTTATCCTCATACTAAGACGCTTGTACATGTTGCAGGTACATCTTTGGGTGCACAATCGCATCAAATTGACCTTCACTAGATAATACCGTCCAGCTTAATCCAATTAAACTTTGAGGTGAAACAACCGGTTTTCCATCCTTCTCAATTTCAATGTGATCTGGTTTTAGACATGCTAAAAATTGCTGATGCCCCACAGCTCGATAGGGTACGATTCTAAGTCTGTTAAGCCAAGGATGCTCGTTTTCACCGGTGTCCATTGACAGGACATCCTTTGCCGCACTTTGGATAATTTCAGGAAATGAATTCCCATGAATGTTCATATCAAGAATCATTACAGGCATTTTTGAAATCGGATCATATAATTTATTACCAGTATCAATAAGTCCATTTGCAGTAATAATGACTTCTCCTATTGAGATTTTTACAGAGACAAAACTATTGGAATCCATTTTTTCCACAGCAATGTCATCAACTCTTCTCTTAGAGAAATACATGAGAGCAGGTACACCAACTGCAACAAATAGCCAGCTTATCGGATCACCCATACCTGTGCTTTTTGTTGTAATAACTCCATTCATAATCACAGCATCACTTTGCATAAAGTAATGAAGAGCAAAAATTCCACCGCCTGTTACAAAAGAGACAAAATAAAACATGGCAATATTCTTCAGTACAAATTTAAACCGTTTAAATCCAAATGCAATAATCATGATCACAATTGAGAAAAGAAACTTTAAGACCGGCTGTGAAAATAACATAAGTTCTGGGTAGATCACTAGAAACACATAACAAGATGCTACTAGTGAGGCAAGAAGGATTCTTGTTTTCGATGCATTGCGCTTAAGCACATACGCTGTTAGAGAAATCAATACATAATCAATGCAGAAATTAAGAAACCAAATGACGTCCAAATATAGGGTCATTGGTTTTCTCCTTTCTTAATTTTGAAATTAGTATAACGTATAGGTTGTTTGAAAGTCTGTCAGTTTATGAGAGAAGTATTGTTCTTATTTTCTCTTTTTTTGTCAAAAAAACTTATATGTTAGATATACGCTTGAAGGACAAGAATATGACAAAATTAAACGCTTTTTTTGTCATCCTTGCTGCACTTGGAAGTGGTTGATTTCCGTTTCAGGTGCTCGCTTTCCGCGGGGCAGGCGGTGAGCCACATTTGTACGTTTCACTCTTAAGTGTCTCACCTGCCCGCCTGTCCTAGCCGAGAGTCTCGCACCTTACACTCCAATCAACGGTACAATTAAGCATTTCATAAACCCTCTTTGCAGCAACATTTTACTTGTCAAGTATCACTGTTGTAGAGAAAGACAAAAGCAATAATTTTTTGCTGTTTTCTATAGTTTGTTGATTTTGAATGTTCTAATCTTATTTCATTCTCTTCATTTGCATGTTGATTGGAGCGCAAGGTTGCCGACTCCTACGGGACGAGCGGTCAGGTGGAGACTCCTAAAGGCGCAAAGCGGCAGGAGGCTCACCGTACGCCCCGTGGAAAGCGAGCAACCTGGAGCGGAAATCAACTACTAACATTAGCAACAATGAATAAGAAAACTGCACTAAGAAAGGGATTTTGACAAAAACAAAAAAAGCATGCTCTCGTTTTCTCGAGAACATGCTTGTATTTTTGCATTTATCTTCTTCTGTTACGGCTGCGGTTACGCAGGAATGTTGGAATATCTAGCGTGTCTGAATCAGCGTTTGTATAAGAAGTGCCTCTTGATTCTGACTGACTTTCTTCGCGTGATTGACCTTGTGATTGGTTCTGTGGCTGCGATTGGCTTTGTGAAGAATGAGATTGGCTAGATGCAGGAGGCTGCTGCATTCTTGGACGTTCTGCTCTCTGCTGGTTATTCACCATTTTCTCAGCCTCATCAAAACCTGTTGCGATTACCGTTACTAAAATCTCATCTTTTAGCTCTTCATTGATTACAGAACCGAAGATCATATTTACTTCAGGGTCTGAAGCAGAAGATACAATATCAGCGGCTTCGTTAACTTCATAAAGACTCAAGTTTGCTCCACCCGTAATATTCATCAACACACCTTTTGCTCCATCGATAGAAGTTTCAAGAAGTGGAGATGAGATGGCTTTTTTCGCTGCTTCAGCGGCACGGTTTTCACCTGTACCAACACCAATACCCATAAGTGCTGATCCACGTTCAGTCATGATCGTTTTCACGTCTGCAAAGTCTAGGTTGATCAATCCTGGTACTGCGATCAAATCTGAGATACCTTGTACACCTTGACGAAGAACGTTATCTGCTTCACGGAATGCTTCTAACATTGGTGTATTCTTGTCAACGATCTCAAGCAAACGATCATTTGGAATCACGATAAGCGTATCTACTTTTTCTTTCAAAACAGAGATTCCGCCTACAGCTTGTGTAGAACGTTTACGCCCTTCAAACGTGAATGGTCTAGTCACAACACCAACTGTAAGAGCTCCAAGGTCTTTAGCGATCTCAGCTACTACAGGTGCTGCACCTGTTCCAGTACCTCCGCCCATTCCAGCAGTTACGAAAACCATATCAGCACCGCTAAGTGCTTCTTCAATCTGCTCACGGCTTTCTTCTGCAGCTTTCTTTCCAATATCAGGATTTGCGCCTGCACCTAATCCTCTAGTCAATTTTGTTCCAATTTGCATTTTCACTGGAGCTTTTGAAAGATTTAGTGCTTGAGCATCTGTGTTAACACAAATAAACTCTACTCCTTGTACACCGTGCTCAATCATTCGGTTAACCGCGTTGCTTCCGCCGCCGCCAACACCAATAACTTTAATTGTCGCCAATTGATCCATATTCATATCAAACTCTAACATGAGCGTTCCTCCTAATGACTAGTTCCTTAATGTTATTCGAAAAATAAACCAAACCAGTCTTTGACTTTTGATTTCATGCCACCAGGCTGTTTTTCTTGAGCCGGCTTTTGGCTGGATTGTTGTTTCTTCTTAGGTAAAGGTTCTCCAGCATTTTCAGCTAATGCAGAAGCAACTTCTTTACCTTGGACTTTAATGTTTTTGTGCGTGAATTGAATTAATCCAACTCCAGCTGTGAATTTCGGTTCCCTAACTCCGATATAATCCGGCAATGAAACTCTAACATTCTGCTGGAAGATATCTTGTGCGAGTTCGAGTACACCAGGAATGGCAGCAACCCCACCTGTAATAACAAAACCGCCCGGCAATTCGGAATATCCGCGCTGATGCAATTCATCGTCGATCATCTCAAATATTTCAGCCATGCGGGCCTCAATAATTAAAGAGAGTTCATATTGAGAGATTTCCTGGTCTTGTGAAGAACCAATTTGTGAAACAGTAAATGTCTCATCCTTTGATGCATAATCCACAAATGAATGACCATGCTTCAATTTAATTTTCTCTGCATCCTCAGCAGATGTCCTTAAACCAATTGAAATATCTTTTGTAATAAAGTCTCCGCCGATTGGAAGAACAGAAGTAAGCTGCATTGTGCCCTGGTCAAAAACAGAAAGCGTTGTTGATCCACCGCCAATATCGATTAATGCAACTCCAAGTTCCATCTCATCTCGTGAAAGTGCAATTGATGATGTAGCCAATGGCTCTAAACAAATATCCGCCACTGTAAGTCCTGCCCGCTCCACGCAACGTAATAAATTATGTAGGATTGTCTTGGAACCAGTAATAACCGTTCCTTCCATCTCAAGGCGCACACCTAACATGCCTCTCGGATCAATAATCTCATCTGTTCCATCAACAATGAACTGTCGAGGGATCACATCTATAATTTCTCTTTCTGGAGGCACAGACATCACTTGGGCTGCCTCTATTACTCTAGCAATATCATCATCACCAATTTCACGGTCTTCTCTTGATACTGCTACTACACCATGACAAGGCTGAAGTTGAATATGATTTCCTTTCACACCTACAATTACAGCATTAATCGGAATACCTAACATTCTTTCTGCCTGCTCTACGGCCTTCCGTATGGAACGAACAGTTTCATCAATATCTACAATGGAACCTTTTCTGATTCCAGCTGATTTTGCATGGCCAACACCAATAACATTAAAGGATTCACTGGTCATTTCTCCAATGATTACCTTAATATTGGATGTACCGATGTCTAAACTTACATAAATTTCATTGCTGTTCATTCTGTGGCACCTCCTAACCTTTCATCCATTAAATCCTCTTCACCTTTATAAGATGAATAATTAATTTTCCTTGATTTTCGCTTAATTATGGAATAAATTCCACAAACAACGGGGTATCCCTCTTTTTTTTTACCGTTTTTTCAAATTTTTTAGGCCTTTTTGCGTGAATCTGACCATTTTGAAATAATTAATCGCCTGATAACAGCAATATTATTAAACAACCTTACACCAAACGCAAAAATTGCAGCTAAATACAGGTCAATACCAAGGTGTACTCCTAAATAAGCGAGCCCGGCAGCCAGTAAAATATTAAAGAAAAAACCTGTAATGAACACTTTATCTTCAAAACTGCCTTGAAGGTGTGCACGGATACCACCAAAAAGTGTATCCAATGCAGCCAATACAGCTATTGATAAATAATTTGAGTATTCAGGAGGGACCCGGATATCAGACATGAAACCCAATAAGAGACCTAATAATAGTCCAAGTACCGGTAACCACATCTTAAGTTTCCTCCTTTGCCGGTTTCATAAACTTAACTTTCATACTTTTATCAAAGGCTGGCAGAATAACTTTTGCTGCTGGAGAGGATTCCACAAGGAAATTTTCTCGTATAAACTCTTCTACAGCAGGTGAAGCAATGATCTTCTGGTGAAGTTTTTCATTGTCTTTTGCCAGTACTCTGATTTCGATTGGAAAAGAAGAAACAGGCTCATTATTTATATAAATGTTTCCATTTACTTCCCGGATCGGTGTTTTAGATACGATACGCTGGCCATCAATACTGATTTCTTTAGCATCATATCTATTTAATTCATTAACAAGTCTTCTTAGCATATCAGGATCAATTTTCGGCAGAGGGCGATCTACTCCAATTAGCTCGTCATTAAAAGGTTCGATCGTTATCACGATTCCTTGTCCGCTAACTGTGGTTAATCCGGCCTGTTTTTTTAAATCTGACAGTGCATTTTCCATTGCCTGGATTTTTTCTTCCTTACCATCACCTTGATACTGATTTAAAAGTTCACTATATTGTTCAAGTTCCTCATTAAGCTCCTGCTGACGCTGTTTTTCTTTTTCCAAATCAGCTCTTAAATCCCATAGATCTCTAGTGTCTCGAACGATAGGGTTGTTTGTGGTCTCAAATTGGATCGCCAGCATTCCGCCGATAATGAGGGCAATTGTTGCAAACATGAATTGTCTTTCTTTCAAGTCACTCATCCCTCTTCTGTAATAAATGGCTCCATCTCGATCGCGCTTTCTTTTTCCACCCTTACTTCCACACCATCATTTACAATTTTATTAACTAGATATAAATTTAAAGACTTTTCCAAAGTGGAAGAATTACCGATAGCGGTAATGACAAAGGGTGCAGGATATTGATTGCCATCCACAGATACAACAGGTCCGATACACGCGATATACGTGTCATGAGAAATTCTCTGTCCGTTTATCGCAATCGCTTCTGCACCTGATACGTGCAGTTCGTCAATAACACTTCTAATATGTTCTTCATGGACGATATAATCGTTAGGATTCGCCCCTTCTGGAATATAAGAGGAGTCTTGAAGAGTAACTTCTACTCCCTCCCCTTTCACTTTCACGTTTCCAACTATCATTCTGAGCTCATTTAAATCTTCAACTAGTTTAGAAGATATCTCCTCTTGATTAGCCAGCTTGCTTTCTTTTTTCTGAACATTCTGCTGCAGCCCCTGAAGTTCGACTGCTAGTTCGCGATTTGTCTTTTGAAGATTAAGAATCTGGCTTCGCAACGAATCTTCTTTTTTCCATTCATTGTTTTGAACAACATTGTGCTTTTCAATCTGTGCTCTTTGGTAGGAGAAGGATAATATGAACCCGGTAACTAGAAGGATTAGTGACAAAAAAAGATGCTTCCCACTAATTTTGCTCATTACTTTCCTCCGTAACTGCTCGGTTGTATCTTTCAAAGCGTGTGCTGATTCCTAAATAAAACGTGCCTTTTTCTTCAGGCTTCAACTCATCCACTAAAGACGGATATGCAGAAAGCCTTTCAGAGAACTTCGGAATCGAAGTGACAACTTTGTTGCCATCTGTCATAAACAAAGTTAGTTGATTAGATTGATTTGAAGCAGGTGTATGCGTTATCTCGGAAATCCGATGTATGATTCCCTCTGGAAGCTTTTGAAGTTCCTGTGCCATCGTTTCAAGCTGTTCAGGATCTTCCCAGCTCACGATGATTGGAGCATTTACTGGTCTCTCATTCTTTTTAAGAGGTTCTAACATTTTTCCGTTCTGAAGCATCGGATAATATGTATTTTCTTTTCTAAAATAACCAACCCGCTGGAATTCACTAACTTTGATAACTACTTGGTTAAAAAACTTTTTTTCAACAGATACCGAACTGATCTCGTTGATGCTTTCTAACCTTTTCGCAATGTCGTCCTCTGAAACATTTAAGTATTTTGTTTTTGTAGAAACCTTACTTTTTTTCAAAATGTCATTATCGGTTACAAAATAGTTGCCTGAGACCGTAATTTTTTTCACATGACTTAGGTCAGATTGAAAATAAACAACGACCATTAATAACAGGAAGAAAAAGGACAAGTAAAATATAAGACGGCGATTTGCTTTTTGTTTACGGTGTTCTTTCAGCTTCGGAATTCGGTCCTCAATTTTGACAACCTTTACCTTGTCCATCCTCTTCCTCCGTTTTATAAATATAGTTCAAGAAATCATTAACTGATGAACGAAATAAAAGAACTTGGCAGTGAGACGCCAAGTCTTCATAAAAGGTACTGATTACAGTCCAACTATTAGAAGAAAAACGAAATGCAATCGTTCTTTTAGAAACGTCAAAAGTTAATTTTTTCTTGTTCTTTGTATTATAGCACGGATAACACCCATTTCAGCACTATTTATCCAATTTTTTGTTAATCATTTCGGCCGATAATTTCAACTTCTGTTTCCAGTTCGACATCGTGCTTTTCTTTAATTGTTTTTTGAATATAGCTAATAAGATCTAATACATCTTTTGCTTTGGCATCCCCTGTATTCACAATGAAATTCGCATGCATTTCAGATACTTGAGCTCCACCAATCTGTGTACCTTTTAGCCCTGATTTTTCAATGAGCTGACCCGCATAATTCGGCAATGGATTGCGGAACACACTACCACAGCATGGAAAGTTCCACGGCTGAGTGTTTTTTCTATACTCTTTGTTCTTTTTAAGCTCTGCCATGATGGTTTCTTTTTCACCTTTTTCTAAGATGAGCACAGCTTCAACACAAATCCCCCCTGTTTCTTGAAGAACGGATGTACGGTAAGAAAAACGAAGTTCCTCGTTTGAAAGCCATTTTAATTCCCCGTCAGGGAATAGGATTAAAGCTTTTTCTAGGATTTTGGACATATCTGATCCGTGTGCACCAGCATTCATAAATACGGCACCGCCGACTGACCCAGGAATACCCGCTGCGAACTCAAGACCGGTAAATGCTTCACGAGACATTAGAGTTGCAAGAGTAATTAAGGAGTATCCTCCGCCTACTCTTATTTTAGTGTCACTTTTTTCAAGGTGGTTAAGCCCCTCCCCTACTTTAATAACAACTCCTTCAATTCCTCCGTCAGCAACTAAAAGGTTTGATCCTCTTCCAATTGCGCGAATCGGAGCATTAGCTTCTTTCATATAAGTTAAAGCTTTTTTTAGGCTTTCAATGTCTTTAGGCTCATAATAAAGATCGGCAGGACCCCCAATTTTTAAAGTGGTATGATTTTTTAATGGTTCATTAACAAGGACAGTTCCTAAATCTTCATTTTTTAATTTTTCCGCTAATTGGCTATACATCATAAAAAAACCCCCTACGTTCATACGCATCATTCTATTTATATGCTATGCGTTAATCTTTTCCATGTTTTCAATGTTCATAAACATCGACAAAGTAGTATTCGAATGAATTACTCTTTTTGTTACTTATTTTTGAAATACGACATCAAATTATCGTTGGCGCTCTTGAAAGTGGTTAATTTCCGTTACAGGATGCTCGCTTTCCGGGGGGCGTGCGGTGAGCCACTTCGTGCTTTGCACGTTAAGTGTCTCACCTGTCACGCTTATCCCCCAGGAGTCTCGCACCTTTCACTCCAATTAACTTGGCAATGATGAGTTTCAAGAAATAATTAACACCAAAAAAGAAAACAGAAAAAGAAGATACCCTGCCATGATTGACAGGGTATTGTCTTTAAATCGCTATGTTTAGAATAAGAGAAAATGCCTATAAACTCAAGTATTAATACCTTGAATAGCGGCTAATATTGAGGATGACTCCGATTGATGCAAGCATCAATGTTAGAGATGAACCTCCATAACTTAAAAATGGCAATGTTATTCCTGTTACCGGCATTAATCCAGTGACTACTCCGATGTTTATCATGACTTGAATGGCCACCATTCCAATGATTCCGATTGCTAAAAAGCTGCCGAATAGATCTGGAGCTCCTAAAGCAATTCTGATTCCACGCCATAGCAGCAGGCTGAAGAGGATTAAAACAAAGACAGCGCCGATAAATCCAAGTTCCTCAGAAAGTATGGCAAAAATAAAATCTGTTTGCGGTTCAGGAAGATAACCAAACTTCTGTCTGCTCTGACCTAAACCTAACCCGAGCAGCCCTCCAGGACCAAGGGAATACAAAGACTGGATGATCTGAAAGCCACTTCCTAGAGGGTCGCTCCACGGATCAAGGAATGAAGTAATCCTCTTAATTCGATAAGGAGCTGAAATAATTAATCCAGCAAGCCCGATTAGACCGATCAAACCCATACCTACAAAATGAGAGATGCGGGCACCTGCCACAAACACCATAACGATACTTGTTCCAACCATAACAGCTCCAGTACCCAAGTCAGGCTGCAGCATGATCATAGCAAAAGCGACCATCACTAAACCTAGTGTAGGCACCAAGCCTTTTTTTAGTGATGTGATCTTTTTTTGGTGCTCTGATAAATACTTAGCTAAGAAAGTAATCATGGCGAGTTTCATAAACTCAGAAGGCTGTATGGAGAAAGCTCCTACACCAATCCAGCTTCTTGCACCGCCGCGCACCATACCGACTCCTGGAATGAGAACGGCAATCAGCAATACGAAACAAATGATTAACAGAATCTTAGACCAGACTCTCCATGTCATATAGTTGATGTTCATAATAAAAAACATCGCTGCAATCCCTACCCCGGCAAATAACAACTGCCGTTTAGCAAAAAAGAACGCATCATCAAATTTGTATAGACCTAGATCCGCACTGGCGCTATAAACCATTATAATCCCAATGGATAACAGCAATAGCGTGACCACAATCATAATAATATCAGGGGTTGATCTCGTTGCAGGCAAAGGGAAACACCTCAACTCTTGTTTTTTGTACAAACCTTATTTAAGTTTATGCACGGAGTTGATAAACATGTCCCCTCTTTGTTCAAAAGTCTTATATTGATCCCAGCTTGCACAAGCGGGAGATAACAATATAACATCTTCTGCATGTGAAAGACTGTAAGCAAGGGGAACAGCTTCTTCCACATTATCAGCACGTTTAATTGTTTCTATTCCTGCTTGTTTGCCTGCATCTGCTAGTTTTTCAGCTGTTTGGCCAAATGTAACCATCGCTTTAACATTTTTTAAAGCAGGTATAAGATCGTCGAACGAATTTCCTCGGTCAAGCCCTCCCGCAAGAAGAATGACAGGATTTTGAAATGCTGAGAGTGCTGCTTTTGTTGCTAAAATATTCGTAGCTTTGGAGTCATTGTAAAAGCGCCTGCCGTTTTTTTCTTCAACATATTGAAGCCTGTGTTTCACTCCAGGGAAAGTAGTTAAAACGTGGCGAATCTGTTCTTTTGTAGCTCCTGCTAATAATGAAGCCGCCACCGCAGCCATAATGTTAGAAAGATTATGCTTACCTGGAAGAACGATCTCCTTTAACTCAATTACTTTTTGCTCTTGAAAATACAGGGCATCTTCTTGTATGTATACCCCTTCACACTTCCGAGTAACAGAAAAAGGAATGTGCTTAGCGCGAGAATCCTTCATTAACGCTGTTACATTTTCATCATCAGCGTTATAGATCACATAGTCAGCCGAATCCTGATTCTCAGTTATCTTCGCTTTTGCTTTTCCATATTCATCTATGGAACCATGATAGTCTAAATGTGCTTCAAAGAGATTCAAAAACACTGAGATTTCAGGTTTAAATCGTTCCGTTCCCATTAGCTGAAAGCTAGATAGTTCTGCTACTAAAATATCATCCGGTGTTGATTCAGCAGCAACCTCAGAAAAGACAGTCCCGATATTCCCTGCAACAATCGGTGTCTTTTCACTATTTTTTAACATTTCACCAATTAGAGTTGTAGTTGTTGTCTTACCGTTCGAACCTGTTATCGCAATAATAGGAGCATCTGAGATCATCCCGGCAATTTCCACCTCTGTATAGATTGGAATATTGCGCTTTATTGCTTCAGATAACAATGGATTTTGGTATGGAATACCTGGATTTTTTACGATAAAATCTAGATTTTTATCAAGCAATGTTAATGGATGTGCTCCACAAACCACTTCAATACCCAGCTGTTCCAGTTTTTCAGCTTCCATATTTCCTTCTCTTGGGCTCTTATCATTTACGAATAAATGCGCCCCAAAAGAATGAAGCAGTTTTGCTGCAGCAAAACCGCTTTTGGCTAATCCGACAATTAAAATATTCTTTCCTTTAAAAAATTCAGTGTTTTTCATCTAAACCCACACCTCTAAATAAATTCCTAAAGCAGCAAATACAAGTCCTACAAGCCAGAACGTAACAACGATACGCCATTCACTCCAGCCAGATAATTCATAGTGGTGGTGAAGGGGACTCATCTTAAAAACACGTCGACCTGTTAGTTTAAAAGAAGTGACTTGAATCATGACAGAGAGTGTTTCAATAACGAAAACTCCTCCAACGATAACCAGCAAGATCTCCAACTTCGTTAAAATTGCAACGGCACTAATCGCTCCACCAAGCGCAAGTGATCCTGTATCCCCCATAAAGACCTTTGCGGGATGCGCATTAAATACTAAAAATCCAA
This sequence comes from Fictibacillus phosphorivorans, assembly GCF_001619875.1. Lineage (GTDB taxonomy): Bacteria > Bacillota > Bacilli > Bacillales > Fictibacillaceae > Fictibacillus > Fictibacillus phosphorivorans_B. The sequence goes on along the minus strand of NZ_LRFC01000023.1, from coordinate 20,734 downwards.
GTACTGCTCCTACCACCGCAACAGAGAAAATGGCTGCTTCGAATTGAAGAATAGTAGAAGAAAGTACAGCAAATGCTCCAAATGCAATGGCTGCTGTACCTGCAAGCAAGCCGTCTAGTCCATCTGTAAGGTTAACCGCATTTGAAGCACCGATCAGCATGAAAACGACTAAAACAGGATAGAACCAGCCAAGGTCAAATGAAAAATCAGTTCCCGGAACGGAAACGACAGTTGAGAAATCGATTGCTCTTAAACCTAAAAAGAAAAGAGCTGCAATAACCAGCTGGCCAATTAGTTTTTGCTTAGATGTTAATCCTAAGTTTCTTTTTTTCACTACTTTTATGAAATCATCTAAAAATCCGATTAGTCCATATCCTAATGTTACAAGGATGAGCAAATGAGTTTCGGCTGTAATGGCAAAAAACTTCGCTGTCATCGCATAAGTTGCGATCACGAGTGCCAGAACGATTACAATTCCCCCCATCGTAGGAGTTCCTTGCTTTTTTTGATGAGATTTCGGTCCTTCGTCACGAATACTCTGCCCAAATTTTAATCTTCTTAAAAACGGGATAAAAAAGGGAGAACTTAATACCGCTAGTAAGAAGGATGTTACTAAAGTAAATAATAAGACTTGCTCAATCATTTTTTCGACTCCTGTTCTTCTTCTAAAAATGTAGATATAAGGGTTTCTAGTACCATCCCTCTGGATGCTTTAAAAAGAATTGCAGTGTCTTTTGATAACAGCTTTTCGATTGGTTTAATTGCTTCTTCTTTCGTCAGACATTGAATAACCTCAAGATTCTTCCGCTTCTGTTTATTCAATTCATCTGCAATCCAAGCACCTTTTTGGCCTACACAAATAACATGGCTAATGGTTTCATCCACATGATTTGCAATATTCCTATGCATTTCTTCCTCGTTTGAACCTAATTCGTACATGTCACCAAGAACTGCAACTTTTATAGAATAGTCCTTTAACTCTGAGAGTGTTTCTAATGCAGCAATCATACTTGTCGGACTTGCATTATAAGCATCATTAATAAGAAGTGTTTCCTTCTTTCCGCTTTTCATTTCAAGTCTCATTGAAGTTACCTTAAGGCTCTCAAGACCCTCTAAAATTTTATTTTCTTCTATATTCAAATAATGCCCAACTGCTATCGCATATGCTGCATTTTTTATATTATGACGGCCGAGCATAGGAATACGATAAACGGTAGTGCCCTCTTCGAGAGTAAAGGAAACACCTTTTGCATCTGTTTTTATATTTGACAGTTTTAAAGTAGAGGAATCGCCAAATCCTACTTGCAGTACATTCTCACCTTTCACATGAGAAAGAAGCGGTTCGTCTCCATCGATGATGAACAACCCGCCTTGCTTTAATCCAACTGCGATCTCAAGCTTTGCTTTTGCAATCCCTTCGCGGCTTCCAAGCTGTTCAAGGTGACTCTCACCAATATTTGTAATGACCGCTACATCAGGTTCTGCAATTTTGCTTAACAAAGAGATTTCTCCATAATTACTCATACCCATTTCGAGAATTAAAACTTCAGTTGACTCTTCCATGGCAAGAATCGTTAGAGGCATCCCGATATGATTATTGTAATTCCCCTGTGTTTTATAGGTTTTGAAGTTTGCAGCAGATACACATTCAATCATATCTTTTGTTGTTGTTTTTCCATTGCTGCCTGTTACAGCAACAACAACAGGATTGATCTTTTTCAAATAAAACTTTGAAATCTTTTGTAAGTATTCCACGGTATCCGTTGTGTAAAGAACCGGAAAATCTTCTGGTAGTTCCGCCGGCAATTCTTTTCCCTCTTGCCAAATCGTTGCTGTACATCCTTGTTTTATGGCATCCAGCAAGAAATCGTGACCATCAAAACGCTCACCAGCAATGGGTAGATATAGTGCATTTTCACTTTTTTGCCGCGTATCTTTTGACACTCCCTCTAATAACAAGTGATCTTGTTTCCCAGTTGCCTTGTCAGCTAACGTAATCAGTTCTTTTATGTCTAATTTCATTTTTTCACCGCCTCAATCGCTTCCTTTGCAACGACTCGATCATCAAATTCAAACACGTCTTTACCAATGATCTGATAGGTTTCATGCCCCTTGCCGGCAATTAGAATAACATCATCTGTTTTCGCAAGTCCGACTGCATATTCAATCGCTTTTTTACGATCTGGAATCGTTACATAATTCCCTTCGTCAGCCCCTTCTTCCATATCTTTTAAGATTTGGAGTGGATCTTCTGTTCGAGGATTATCACTTGTAAAAATAGCACTGTCTGCTAAATTCGCAGCAATACCTGCCATTATAGGACGTTTCGTTTTATCCCGATCACCGCCACAGCCAACAATAGCAGTTATCTTTCCTGTAGCAAATTCCTTGATCGTTCTTAACACGTTTTCCAAGCTATCTGGTGTGTGTGAGTAATCGACAATCACTGTAAAGTCCTGACCTGCAATGACTGGCTCGAAGCGTCCAGGAACTCCTGTAACCTCTTGGAGTGTGGAAAGAATTTGGTCGAGGTCTAAACCGGATAATAAACAAGCAGAAGTAGCAGCAAGAACGTTATAAACAGAGAACTTACCAATAAGTTCAAGAGTAACTTCTCTTGTTCCTACTGGTGTAGTTAATGTAAATGTCGTACCTTGAGAGCCAATCGTTATGTTTGTTGCACGAATATCGCTATCATTATCAATCCCATATGAAATGACTTGTGCTGCCGTTACTCTCTCGAAAATTTTGGAAGCAGGATCATCATTATTTAAAACGGCTACCTTTCGATCACTCTTTTGATAAACATTCCCCATTTGAGAAAACAAAAGACTTTTTGCAAACTGGTATTCTTCCATATTTTTATGGTAGTCCAAGTGATCCTGTGTCAGATTTGTAAACACTGCTATATTAAAATCACAACCCCACACTCTTCCTTGGTCTAGTGCATGTGAAGAGACTTCCATTACAGCAACATCTACTTTTTCTTTTGTCATCTCATAAAAGGCATTCTGCAAAAATAGTGAATCAGGTGTTGTATTCGCTACTTTATATTTGCGGTCTTTAATTCTCATCTCAATCGTACCGATCATCCCAGTACTTTTACCAGCATCTCTAAACACCTTTTCGATCAAATGAGATGTAGTCGTCTTGCCGTTCGTTCCCGTGATGCCGATTAAATGCATCTTTTGAGATGGATGGCCATAAAAGGCATCAGCTAAAACAGCGAGTGCTTTCTTAGAGTTTTTAACTCTTATCACTGGAATGTTAACATCTACATCTTTTTCAGCTAAAATTGCCGCTGCACCATTATTGGCAACAGTTTTGGCAAAATCATGGCCGTCGAACATAAGTCCTTCCATACAAACAAAAAGACAGCCTTTCCCAGCTTTCCTTGAATCCATTTCAATCGAGGTAATTTCAGGATTGGCTTCAATATCCATTTTATAATTCACTAAATATGTAAGCAGTTCTTTTAATTCCATTAATCCCGATCTCTCCTCTAATCATCGTTAAAAAGTACATTTTCAGATGTCTGTGTTAAATTATATTTCATTAATAATGTCCGCTCCAAATTTGCGGACTGACTGCCAAGCTTCTTCGTTTGTCCATCTACTTTAGAACATTGCAGTCAACATTTCTAGCACGAGTGTCGTGAATTCTGTGTTTCGCTTCTAATACATGTTGATTGTAATGCAAGGTGCGAGACTCTTGGCTAGGACAGGCGGGCAGTTCGATATGTGGAAGTGGCTCGTTCAGCCCCGACAAGCAAAAGATGAATTGGCTAGGAAGGCGCACTTTGCCTTCTAGACCATTAGCTTTTGACCTCGAGGGGCTAGCCTGTGCAACTAGACAGGTGAGACACTTAAAAGTGAAACGCACGAATGTGGCTCACCGCCTGCCCCGCGGAAAGCGAGCACCTGAAACAGAAATCAAACTCTTCTAAGATCTCACTGTTTTCTTAAACAGTTCTATAAATAATAGAGCGCTTAAGAAAAATAAGCCAAGGCAAGATTCCGCGCTTGGCTATATGTCCATCCTTTATTTTAATCTTCTACGTCTTTTTTGTCACCCAAAAATAAACGAATGGTCTTTCCTGCCTCAAGCTTTACCCCTGCTTGCGGGGCTTGCTGTACGATGTAACTTCCTTTTCCTGAAGTTTCTATTTTTAAATTATACAATAAGTTTGTCAGATCCTTTGTTTTCTTTCCAACTAGATCTGGAACGACAACTTCAGGTGCATCAAGCCACGTTTTTTCCTTTTCAATCTGTCCTTTTTGCTTTTTAACTCCCATAGCAGAAAGGCTGTCTTCGATAATATTCCCAACAATCGGGGCAGCTACGATACCACCGAACTGCAACGTTTCCTTTGGATAATCAATCGCTACATATACGACGATCTCTGGGTTGTTTGCTGGAGCCATACCGATAAATGAAACAATATGATTGTTCTTTAGGTAAACTCCACCTTCAGCTTTTTGGGCAGTACCTGTTTTTCCGCCAACACGGTAACCCTCTACAAATGCATTTTTCCCTGTTCCTTGAGCAACTACACTTTCAAGAGCACGCCTTACTTCTTTACTTGTCTTTTCTGAGATCACTTTTCTTTTTAGTTTAGGAGTCTGCTTACTAATAACTTTGCCTGTAATAGGGTCCACAAGCTCTTTAGCTATATATGGTTCGTATAAATAACCGCCATTTACGGCCGCCGAAACTGCTGCTACTTGCTGGATCGGTGTAACGGATACCCCCTGGCCAAAAGCCGTAGTTGCCAGTTCAAGCGGTCCTACACGGTCTAACGAGAATAAAATTCCTCTTCCTTCACCGGCTAAATCAACACCGGTCTTTTCTCCAAAACCAAAGTCTTTTATATATTCAAACAGTTTATCTTTGCCTAATCGCTGTCCAAGTATTACGAAACCTGGGTTGCATGAATTTTGTACTCCTTCTAAAAAGGATTGACTGCCATGCCCTCCTGCCTTCCAGCACTTCAGTTTCCTTCCCGCTACTTCAATTGATCCTGGATCATGGAAATGGTCTTTCTCTAAATCTACTTTTCCTTCCTCAAGTGCTGCTGCAAGCGTAATGATCTTAAATGTTGAACCTGGTTCGTATTGTGCCCAAACAGGCAGGTTCCTGTTATATACTTCAGGTGAAACTCGTTTATATTCTTCTGGATCAAAATCTGGCCGTGAACTCATTCCGAGGATTTCGCCAGTATTGGGATTCATGGCAATCGCTATAGCGCCATCCGGGTTATAGGTCGCTTGTGCGATATCTAGTTCCCTTTCAATAATCGTTTGTACACGAGAGTCCGTAGTTAGTCTGAGGTCATAACCGTCCTTTGGTTTTTCATATTTATCTGATAAAGAAGGCATCCGCCGTCCTCGTGCGTCGGAGAAAAAGGAAATGTGTCCTTTTTCTCCGTTCAGCTGCTCATCATAATATAATTCTAGTCCTGTTAGTCCTTGGCTGTCGATTCCTGCAAATCCTAACACGTGCGAAAGGTATGAACCGTATGGATAATGGCGTTTGCTGTCCTCAGCAACAAAAACACCTGGAAGATTTAACGCTTCCACTTCTTTCGCTTTTTCATTACTGATTTTCCGTCCGCCGTTATCAATTCTAACGATAGAAGCTTTCTTGGTAAGCCTTTGATACACCTCTGTTTTTGATATATTTAACAACGCAGCCAGTTTTTCTGCTGTATCTTCAGGTTCTTTTATTTGCCTAGGAACTACAAAAACGGTTGGCGCACTAATATTTGTAGCCAGAACGACATCATTACGGTCGAGGATTTTTCCCCTTTTTGGTTCAAAAGGGATATCTCTGCTCCACGAATCGAGGGCTTGATCAGTCAGCATATTTCCTAATACAAATTGAACATAGCCGAGTCTCACAGAAATGACAAAAAAGAAAGCTAGTCCAAATATAAGAACAAAAATTAAGCGCCTGCGTACTGTAACATTTGAAACTCGCACACACAATACCTCCCTTGTATGGTTCGTTTCAAATATATGCTTGTACACAAGCGCATAGAACAATTAGTCAGTTATTGGCAGATCTTCTTCTGTATCCTCTTCTGACGTCGTATCACTATCTTGTTTATTCTCTTTTTTTTCAGGTTCAGTTTCCATCGGCGGTTCGAGCTGAACGACAAAGAAGTCTCCTTCTTTAACAGGATTTCCAGGTTTGATGCTTTGTTTAACTGCAAAACCACTGCCTGTTATCGTTTCTTTCAAACCGAGAAGTTTACTGATTCTTAAGATATCCATGTAAGACCAGTCTTTAACATCTGGCATTTTCGCATCTCCTGAAGTTCTAAGAATAACCCGTTCACCCTTCATAACATAAGCACCCTCATATGGTTCTTGCTTCATAATTTCATCTCCAGAACCGATAACAGAAACTTCCATGCCTAGCTTTTCCAGCTCACTTTTTGCTTCTTTTGCAGATTGGCCTGTATAATCAGGCAATTCTTTTCCGTAAGTTTTTTTCACATTAACAGAATCTTTCTTTTGTTTTGCTTCTGGCTGTATGTTTAAGTATTGAAGACTGCTTTTCATAACACTCGTAAAGATATTTGCAACTGGGGTTGAACCCATTTCAGGGAACTCCACCTTTGGCCGTTCAACAGCCACATAGACTAATAGTTTTGGGTCATCTTTTGGAGCCATGCCAAGGAAAGAAAAAACATTCTCTCCCCATCCTGAGATGTATTTGCCATCTTTTCCAGGAATCTGTGCTGTTCCTGTTTTACCTGCAACACTATAGCCATCGATCATATAAGGTTTACCTGTTCCATCCGTTACAACCGTTTCTAAAATATCTCTCACTTGTTTAGCAGTTGCTTCAGATATTGGATTGCCAGCAACTTTAGGTTCATTTGAAAGGACAGTTTTCTTGGTTTCTGGATCCATGATTTTGTCGATCACATATGGCTTCATCATTTTTCCGTTATTTGCAATAGCGGTTGCTGCTTGAATTTGTTGGATAGGCGTAACCGTTGAACCCTGTCCAAAAGCAGTTGTTACTTTTTCAATTTCATAGTTATACAGAATAGAGCCATTTTTTTCATTAGGAAGATCAATATTCGTCTTACGATCCAATCCAAATTTAGAGATATAGCTTCTAAATTTCTCATAACCTAATTTCTCACGTACAAGCTTTGAAAAAGCAACGTTTGAAGAGTTCTGGACCCCTTCGTTATAGGTGATCGGACCCCATCCTCTTCTGTTATGATCGTAAATGGGTCTTCCGATATTCGGAAGCTTGTATGATCCAGATTGAAACACTTCATTGCCGTTATACTTACCTTCTTGAATGGCAGCAGCTAATGTAAAGATCTTCATCGTGGAACCAGGCTCAAATGGATATGAAACAGCATAGTTCGTATAGTTCTTAATATCTTTTTTGTTTGGATTAAAACTCGGGGAGTTGGTCATTGCGAGTATTCGTCCCGTTTTTGGATCTGCAACGATTCCTGTAATCTTTTCTGGTTTATATTTCTTAGCCGCTTCTTGTACAGCCTCATCTAGATAGAGCTGTATTTTTTCATCAAGAGTCAAGTAAACATCCTGACCATGTTTTGGCGGCGTAATGGATTCTTTATTAGCAGGTATCGCTCTGCTGAACGCATCACCTACAAAAGTAATCTTCCCATCTTTCTCCTGCAAATATTTATCCAGTGATTTTTCAAGTCCCATAACTCCAGCTTGAACTCCGCTTTCTCCGTTTCCTGTATACCCTAATACATGCGAAGCGAAAGTTTGATTCGGATAATACCTTCTAGACTCTCTTAAAAAGTCAATTCCAGGAATTTTCATCTTTTCGATCTGTTCTTTTTTCCGGTAAGATACTTTTCTACCAGAAGGAATCTCGACCTGAAATCTTCCTTCTTTGCTCAATAGTGTTTCTAGTTCATCCTTCTCTGTGTCTAAGACTTCAGATAATTTCTCTGCTGCTGCTTCTGGATCTTTAATGTGGTTCGGGTAGTTCTTATCCAGAATAGCGATAACACTATAAGAAGGGATATCCTGGGCGATGACTTCACCGTTTCGATCGAACATCGTTCCACGCTTTGCATCTAAAACATCGCTCTTCATCCATTTCCTTTTTCCATATTCAATTAAATCCACGCCTTCTGCCGATTGAGAAGAAGCAACGAGAAAAAACTTGCTCGTTAATACAAAAAAGAGCACGGTAAACAAAACCATAAGAATACCTGCTCCAACATTTTTTCTTTTTAATTTCATAACAACACCTGCTTTTTAGTCCTGGACCACTTTTACATTTTTATCGTCAAAGATGAAACCTTGTTCCTTCGCTAATTTCATGATTCGTTCTGGATTGCTCAGTTCTGTCACTTGCAGGTGATAATCTTCAACAACCTTTGTTTCCGCTGTGATTTTATTTTGAGTGGCCACAACTTCTGCAGTAGCTTGATAGACAGATGCATAAAGAGAAATGAGCCAAATTAATCCTGCTACTAATACAACCCCCATAGCCCCCCATAAAATCACTTCACCTTTTGTAAATAATTTACGGGATGGCTGCTGAACCGGCTTAGGGTTTCTTTCAGGCTGTAATTTCATTTGTTGATTCTGAACTTGATAGGCTAAATTACTCACTATAGCTCTCCTCTCTATTTTTGTTTTTCAGCAATTCTCAATTTCGCAGAGCGTGATCTTCTGTTTTCTTCAAGCTCGTTTTCTGTTGGTACGATCGGTTTCCTTGTAATGAGCTTTAGTTCAGGTTTGAATTCTTCAGGTATGACCGGCAGCCCTGGAGGTAATTCAGGGCCTGTACTAGCCTTTTTAAGTATATTTTTACACGCACGATCTTCTAACGAATGAAACGTGATGACTGCAATTCTTCCACCGACATTTAAAAGTTCAATAGAGTCTTGAAGTGCATCTTCAAAGGCGTTCAACTCATCATTTACAGCAATACGAATGGCTTGAAATGTCCGTTTTGCAGGATGTCCGCCTGTTCTCCTTGCAGGAGCAGGAATAGCTTCCTTTATTATTTCGACAAGTTCTCCCGTTGTTTGAATCTCTTTTTTCTCTCGTGCCGCTTCAATTTTTCTAGCGATCTGTTTAGCGAATTTTTCTTCGCCATATCTCGAGATAATTTTCATCAAATCATTGAACGACCATTCGTTTACCACTTCTTTTGCTGTAAGTTCACTAGTCTGATCCATTCGCATATCAAGATCAGCATCATGCTGATAGCTAAATCCTCTATCCGCTTCATCAAGTTGTGGGGATGAGACACCTAGGTCAAAAAGAATCCCATCTACCTTATGTATACCGCGGTTAGCTAGCTCTTTTTTTATGTGACGGAAATTGCTGCGAATAATCGTAAACTTACCTTCATGTTCCTTCAGTACCTGACGTGCGTTTTCAATAGCTTTGTCATCTTGATCAAAGGCATATAGATGGCCAGTTTCTAACTGAGACAGAATGAGTCCGCTATGGCCCGCCCCACCCATTGTACAATCAACATAAATACCATTTGGTTTAACGTGCAAACCATCTACAGATTCTTGTTTTAAAACAGTTATATGGTCAAACATGGAAAATTCCTTTCTGCTGTAAACTTAAGGGGTTATAAATCGAAGTCCATCAGACTTTCTGCAATTTCTCCAAAAGAGTCTTCTGACTTTGAGAAATATTCTTCCCAAATCGATTTGCTCCAAATTTCAATTCTATTCGAGACACCTATGACTACGCAATCCTTTTCTAGTTTTGCATAATCTCTGAGTGGAGATGCAATATTCACTCTTCCCTGTTTATCAAGCTGGCATTCAGCCGCACCAGAAAAGAAAAAACGTGTAAATGCACGCGCATCCTTCTTTGTAAATGGCAAGTTCTTAAGTTTTTCTTCAATTACTTTCCACTCACTTAAAGGATAGCCGAATACACATTGATCCAACCCGCGAGTCAAAATAAACTCTGTGCCTAGTTCTTCACGAAACTTGGAGGGGATGATCATACGTCCTTTTTCGTCGATGCTGTGCTGATACTCTCCCATGAACATATGATCACCCACTTTCTACCCTAAATCTACCACAACGCTCCACTTTTCACCACTACCAGTATTATTCGTGTACAAAAAAAAAAATCCTGCTGTACCACAGGATTTTTTCTAAAATATTTTCTATTATTTATAAGAAAAGAATTTTATGTTTTCCATTGAATTCATAAGGGTATTGAATAAGTTGTTTTACAAGATCAGGACCCAACTCATTGTAGAATTGGTAAATGTTCCAGATCCTTTCTTGGAAAATCCCTGTAGGTTTTAATTGCAGCATGATCTCATCGAATTCGGCAAGCGGCTCTTTCACTTTTTTACGAACTCGCTGTTCCATCTTGTGTTCGATATAGTCAATTTCTGAATGGATCCTCTTTAGATTATGATCTGCAACAGGAAGGAGTTTCTTATCAATTTCTTCTGCCAATTTAAGAAGTTTTCCGTATGCGGCCGTAATTTCTGCTTTAACTGTTTCAATGGATTCATTGGTTTCGATCGGTCTATTTTGAGAAAACCACTCTCTTTTGAAATCATCTGTTCCTTTTTCTATTACTTGTTTCACTGTTAACTCTTTAGATTTCATCAACTTCTGAATATGATCCGTTACAAGGGTAAAAGACAACCTTGGAGTTAATATTGGCATTTTTCTATTAAATTGATGAAAAACCTTTCCAAGTACAGCCCAATAGGATATCTCCCCAGGGCCAGCGATAAAGGATAGAACAGGAAGCATAAATTCTTGCATCAACGGACGTGTTACAACATTGTTGCTGAATCTCTCTGGGAATTGTACAGCTTCTTCTAATAGTTCTGTCTCCGTAATAGAAAAATCATTTTCTTTTGAGGTAAAGCCATTCTCAGAACGATATAATAGAATTCTTTCATTATCTTGTGTATAGAACAAATGAGCATTGTTTTTTTGAACTTCTATCGGATCACGATATCCGCTTTTATTAAGTTCATTCGTTTGGGAAATAAAAGCTGCATCAATTTCACTGTTTTTAATGATCATATCCTGCAAAGCACGGGATTGAAGTTTCTTGAATTCGGGGTCCCCAGAATCTAAAAGAATTAATCCTTCCTCTCTGAACCACTTTGAAAGCAGTTTAGCAAAAAACGTAACAATGGAATCAGACTTCTCTAATATTCTTTCAGTCTCAGCAAAAAGATCACTCGTAAATGCAGTTTCACCAAAAGCACGAAATACTTCTTTAAGCCAAGGCTTAACATCTTCTTTGTTCCAATTCCACAATGATGCAGAAGACTTAACTGATGATGCTGCTTTTAAAGATATTTTTTTAGCTGTATTATTCATCGGAACCATTACATGATTGATTTCATCCATATCATGATCCTCACCAGCTATCCAAAATATAGGAACAACCGGAACGTTGAGTTCTTTTTGAGCTTGTTTTGCTAATTGAATCGTACTAATGCATTTATAAATAACTAAAAGCGGTCCAGTGAGAAGACCTGCTTGCTGTCCACCAACAACAGCTAAAGTTTCAGGTGAATTCAGTTTTTGTATATGGTCCGATGTTTTAGGTGATGAGCCTATTTTTTCATTATAAAAAGATAAATACTGTGTTAGTTCTTGCCTTGGAAATGAATATCGCTTCAATTCCTGCTGCCTTTTCGTCCATTCACGCTTATCTTGAGGTGCTTTATAATCAAAAAAACGGACAACATCTGAATCTCCGTTGGAGTACCTTTCAAGAAAAGGTGATGTATGAAGCTGCATTTCCTCCAGTCTCATTTATGTACTTCCTTTCTTCGTATCAATTACATCCTTAACGAGTATAGCAAAGAAATGTTGAAGACAAAAAAAGATTTGCTCTAAACTTCCAAAATTCGTGAAACGATGCCATAAGACATTAATGAAAAATATCCGATGGAAAGAATAAGGAATTGCAGCCGCCAATTGAGCCTTAAAATCTTACCAATTGATAAATCCAGCTCATATTTCCAAATTAAATATGTAAAAAATAAACAGCCCAATAAAAATAACAAAAGAAGGATCCAGTAATAAGATTGGCCCCAAATCTCAACTGTCATTCTTTCAATGGCTAAAAACAAAAAAAATGTTGTACTGTCGGTCCCTGCCTTAAAGGCCATTCTTTTCTTTTTCGTAAGTTTATATATACTCTTATTAACAAGAAAAAAGACGATATAAGGAACGGTTATTAAAGTAGCCATAATCGCACCTATTACACTAATCAATCATTCATCCTCTCCGATCTAATGCTTTAACAGCTTCATATACAAACCGGGAATAGGGAGTGTCAATCTTGAGTGTTATTGCTCGTTTGATAATTTCACCTGTAATGCTGTCTATTTCCGTTTGCTGACCGCTTTCCACACTTTTTAACATGGATGAGCGGTTCAATGAAGTATTTCTGCAAAGTATTAGCAATTCCTTCCATAGGGCTTCTCGCCGATCGATTAAATTCAAAGCGCTGATCGTCTCATCATACAGTTTTTTCATTATAGAAAAGGCATAATTATTTGAGAGCAGTTCACCATTTGTAACTCTTAAAATTGCTGTTAGGGGATTTATGCATGCATTCATAACTAATTTCTCATACACCATCGTTTCCCATACTTCTTCTATTTTTACGAGTGAAGAATTTGAATTTAGAAGCGACTTCCATTCAAAGTGAGCATTCCCTCTGTAAGAAGACAGCTTTATTCTTCCTACTCCTAAATGGTGAACCGTTGTATGATTTTCTTTTACAGCTCCATGTTCCACTACACCTATGCTTACCTGTTTATGAGGCATGTTGTCTATAAAAGAAAGATGGCTGATACCATTTTGTAAAAAGAGGCACGAGATTTCTTTGTGATCTCCTAGCCATTGTAAATCTTTTATTGCCGTTTGCTTAACCGTGATTATACAATATGATTCTCTCCCACTAAATTCCTCAATAGGCTTTGCTTCTACTTTGACATTGTACGGTAAACCTTCTACGTTTATATAGGTGAGGCCGGACTTCCCTAACGCTTCAGCCTGTTCGGCACTTCGAGTATAGATAACAGGTTCTTTTTTATTTATTTTTAAATAATACGCGACTAATAAGCCAATCGCCCCGCCGCCAATTATACTTACCTTCATAGAAACCCCCTAAAGCCTTTTTTATCTTGATATTACCATATATATGAAACATTCAAAAAAACCCTCCCGTGCGTGCGGGAGGGTTCGTTTATACGGGATAAACCGGATGTTTGCGTTCACTAAAGATCATTTCTTTGTTTTCATAGAAAGCAAAACGGTTCGTAAGTTCGTCTCGCAACGATGAAGGGGAAACGATATCGTCAATGATCATTTCAGATGCAAGCTTATAAATATCAATGTGTTCTTTATATTCTTGCTGCTTTTGCTGAACATACTGAATACGTTCTTTAACATCTTCAATTGCATTTATTTTGTTCGAATATACGGCATTTACAGCAGCTTCAGGTCCCATAACGGCAATTTGCGCCGTAGGGAGCGCAATACAGCAATCTGGTTCAAAAGCAGGACCAGCCATTGCATAAAGGCCTGCTCCATATGCTTTTCGAACAATAACTGAAATTTTCGGAACGGTTACATCGCTCATAGCCGCGATTAACTTAGCCCCGTGACGTATAATCCCAGCTCGTTCTACTTTCGTTCCGATCATGAACCCAGGAACGTCAGATAAGAAAAGAAGCGGAATCGAGAATGCATCACAAAGCGTTATAAAACGCGCTGCTTTATCAGCAGAATCAACAAACAATACGCCGCCTTTTACTTTAGGCTGGTTTGCAATTATGCCAACAGGCTTTCCGTCAATGCGGCCAAAACCAGTTACGATCTCTTGCGCAAATAATTTCTTCATTTCAAAAAAGCTTCCTTCATCAATCAGCCCGTCGATAAACTCATACATATCAAATGGAACGTTTTGATTTTCTGGAACAATCGCTTCTAAATCTCTGCCAGCCTTAGGTGAAACAGCTTCTTTAACAGGAGCTTTTTGCTTGTAGTTGCTAGGGAAGTATGAAAGATAACGTCTTGCTTCCTCAATCGCTTCTGTTTCGTTAGCAGCTAAAAGGTCTCCGCATCCACTAATTGAACAATGCATTCTTGCTCCGCCCATTTCTTCAAGCGTTACTTTCTCACCGATTACCTTCTCGGCCATACGCGGACTTCCTAAATACATGGATGCATTCTGATCTACCATGATTACGATATCACAAAACGCCGGAATATACGCTCCTCCAGCGGCTGACGGACCAAACAAAATACAAACCTGGGGAACCATACCAGACATTTTCACTTGATTGTAAAAAATCTTTCCTGCTCCACGGCGGTTTGGAAACATGTCGATCTGATCGGTAATTCTAGCACCTGCAGAGTCAACTAAATAGAGCATTGGGACTTTTAGCTTTTGAGCAGTCTCTTGAATGCGGATAATCTTTTCAACTGTTCGCGCTCCCCAAGAACCAGCTTTTACAGTTGAATCATTAGCCATTACACAAACTGTTTTGCCACCAAGTTTACCGATTGCTGTTACAACACCATCTGCTGGAAGATCCCCGGCTTGGTTGTTTGCGAATTTGGCATCTTCAACTGTATATTCACCTTTATCAAAAAGCAGATTAAGTCGCTCTCGTACAAACATCTTATTTTGAGAACTGTTTTTTTCGTGATACTTCTCTGCACCGCCTGCTTCGATCTGTTCAATTTTTTCTTTTAGTTGGTTTTCTAATTTTGCAACCATGATATACCTCCTTTAAGAGAGTGAGCGCTCGCTCAGAATTTATGCAGAGCTAATTATTTTAATGTAACGAGTACATCGCCCTCATTAACAAAATCTCCAGATGCAAACTTAACGCTTTCTACAGTTCCACCGTCTGTAGCATCAACCGGGATTTCCATTTTCATAGATTCCAAGATAATAACAGTTTGACCCTCACTAACTGCTTCACCTTCACTCACTAATACTTGCCATACTGTACCTGCCATAGATGCTGTAATTTCTTTCATTTCTCTCTCTCCCTTTTTCTAATTATGATTTACTTACTGTTCGTTTGCCCAAATAGCTTGTCGTATAATCACCTTTTACAAAATCCTCTTCGTTTAATAGCATTTGAAATAGCGGTGCATTTGTTTTAAGCCCATTAATTTCAAGCTTCTCAAAGAATTCAAGACCACGTTTAATACATTCCTCACGATTGGAATCGCTTACAATAATCTTCGCGATCATAGGATCATAAAAAGGTGTAACCGTATTTCCACTTTCATAACCTCTATCGATTCTTACATTCTCCGTTTGCGGCCAAACAAGTTCCTCTATCTTTCCAGGTGACGGGAAGAATGTTACTGGATCCTCCGCGTAAAGCCTGAACTCTATTGCATGACCTTTACTCACAATCTCATTTTGAGTCAGAGGAAGCTTTTCACCCTGCGCAATTTGAATCTGCCATCTTACAAGATCCAGACCTGTAATACTTTCTGTTACAGGATGCTCGACTTGAAGTCTAGTGTTCATCTCTAAAAAATAGAACTCACCATTTTCACTTACAACAAATTCAACCGTCCCTGCATTTACATAATTTACTGCAATAGCCGCTTTTACAGCTGATTTGGTAATCTTAGAGCGAAGACTTTCTGTTAAAAAAGGTGAAGGAGATTCTTCGACTACTTTTTGGTTTCTGCGCTGAACACTGCAATCCCTCTCGTAAAGATGAACGATATTTCCATGTGAATCACCCATGATCTGGACTTCTATATGTCTTGCATTCTCAATACATTTTTCAATAAACATTCTGCCAGAACCAAAGTAATTTTTGGCACGCTGCTGTGAAGATACAAAGTGCTTACGAAGATCGTCCTTATTCTCGCACTTCACCATTCCGATCCCGCCACCGCCGCTGCTTGCTTTAAGCATAACAGGATAGCCGATCTGTTCAGCAAGTTTAATTCCCTCTTCTACATCTTCAATGGGCTCAATCGTTCCCGGTACAATCGGAACATCTGCTTGCTGCATTGTTTTTCTTGCCATAATCTTATCGCCCATCCACTCAATCGTCTGAGGCGAGGGACCTATAAACGTTATACCCGCTTCTTCTATTTTTCTGGCAAACTCATCATTTTCAGATAAAAGTCCATATCCTGGATGAATGGCGTCTACCTTATGTTTGAGTGCAGCCTCTAGGATAACATCACTCTGCAGATAGGATTTGGCAACCGGTGGTTCACCAATATGTACAGCCTCATCAGCAGCTTTTACAAAAGGGAGGTCTTTATCTGCTTCAGAATATACTGCTACCGTTTCAATGTTCATTTCTTTACACGTTTGGATAATTCGAAGAGCAATTTCCCCACGATTGGCAATTAAGATTTTTTTCATGTTAATCCTCCTTCCTGTTATCAACATTACGTTTTTCGACAAAAAAGCCGAATATCCTTTTTTGTAAGCGTAAACTAAACGAATATTTTATTTTTAAAGAATTTTTTGCATAATTAGTATATACTATAACTATAGAGAAAAGTACAGGATGACTGGGGGAGAGAATATGTCAAAGTATGAAGTAAAAAAATTATTAGTTAACTATAAAACGCTTGAAGAATTTAAACAGTTCAAAGAATATGGTGTTCAAGAGCTGTCAATGCTCGAGGATCTTCAAGAAAATATGATTGAAAACGACAGTGAGTCTCCGTTCTACGGAATTTATTATGGTGATAAACTAGTTGCCCGCATGAGTCTATATCAAATTGAAGCTGCATATGATCAGTATTTTGATCCGCCTCAGGATTATTTGGAGCTTTGGAAACTAGAAGTGTTGCCACACCACCAAACGAAAGGACTTGGAAAGGCATTAGTAGAGTTCGCAAAAACATTCCAGCTTCCAATCAAAACGAATGGCAGACAGCAATCTGGCGGTTTCTGGGAAAAGATGGGCTTTGAGGCTGTAACATATAATCAAGATCGCGATCGCGGTCAAAACCCTTATGTTTGGTATCCTACTGGCGTGAGTGAACAACGCCTAGCATAAAAATATTAAAAAAGATGGCAAATTTGCCATCTTTTTTTAATTTCTTACAGGTACTTCTACGAGTTTTCTCGCTCTATCCATAATCTGCAGAACTTCTTTATAATCCCTGTAAACCGTCTCATATTCTTTATTCACTTTGCTAAGTTTGCTCTTTAAGTTGCCGTTTTCTTTCTTTAATTGTTGAAGCTTTGATAATAACGCACTGTTTTCAGCTTCTAAGCTTTTAGCAGAAGGGTCTTCAATTTGAAGCTGCTGTAAAAATAGTATGATTTCATTTAACGTAAGTGGCTTCTCATTTTGATCGCTGTTTTTGGCATCACTTAGTTGAGGATGAGCACTTTCTTCTAATGCAGAAAGATGCTGTCTCACTTTTCTTTTATTGCGCTCTTTTCGAACTTTTTTTGCCTCAGCGATTGCTTTGTCATATTGTTTCCTTATAAGCGAGTTCCACCTGAATCCGCAAGCGGCAGGTGTTCTTGTTAATTTCTCTCCTACTTCTTCAAAAGCAACTAGCTGTGTACTTCCTTCACGTATGTGCCGGAGTGTAACTTCTGCAAGAATTGCATCTTCGTCTTTTGTCCAGGCATCCTGGCGCAAATTTGTCATTTAGATCCCCCCATTTTAGTGGTTTGTAATAAGAATATGCTAGTGCTAGAAAAGATAGACTTTTTATTCTACTAAAATGAGGGAAAACTTATTTATTTAAAAACGCCTCTACTCTTTTATGATGTTCATCTGATGCCCACAGCTTCGCACATCGCTCAATCTCAAGCTGTACACTTTTTTTGATTTTGGCTTCATCATATCTTTGAAGCTGCAGTGCTTTATATGAGGTGATAACTCCGAGAGGCTGCTGAATATAACGCAGTAAGAAGCGCTCTGTTTCTTTTAAAGAGTTTCCTTTTATCACGTACTGAATAAACCCTCGGTCCATTCCTTGCTTGGCTGTAACAGGGGTTGAGCTATATAAAAGATCCATCGCTTCGATCTGTCCCATCCTCTCTAGCAAATAACTGCCGCCTCCCCAACCTGTTGTGATGCCTAAACGACCTTGAATAAAGCCTACTTTAGCTTCCGCTCTTGCAAGTCTTAAATCGCATGCAGCCGCAATCTCACAACCGCCTCCTACCGCTGATCCGTTTATTAAAGCAACAGTAGGTTTTGGATAGAAAAACAGATCATTTAGTACAGATCCCATTTTAGAAAGCATGCCATATGCCTGCTCTTCTGTCTTAAGAGAATGAAATGCACTTAAATCTCCTCCAGAACAGAACGCTTTTGTGCCTGCACCTGTGATGACGAGGACTTTTACTTCATCATCTTGCTTGGCAGCATTCAAAAAATCAGTTAGAAGCTTCATCACTTCAAAATTGATTGCATTTCTAACTTCCGGCCTATTTAAGGTAATCCAACCCATTCCGTTTTTCTTCCTCCATAACACAGGTTGTTCACTCAACTCATACACCTCCATTTCAAAGAAAGCGCTTCTACTTTTATGTATATGAAAAAACAGGAAGCGTATAGCTCCCTGTTTTTCATTACTTGCTTACTACTTCTTTTCCTTTGTAAGATCCACACTCACGGCAAACGCGGTGAGATAACTTGTATTCTCCGCACTGTGGACACTTTACCATACCAGGCATGGAAAGCTTGTAGTGTGTACGACGCTTCGCTTGGCGAGTTTGAGAAGTTCTGCGAAAAGGTACTGCCATTTTGTATCCACCTCCTTAAAGGTTCTAGAAAGAATCATTATAACCTATTCTTTCACTTTTTGTCTTCGTCAAAAAATTTAGCTAGACCTTCTAAACGCGGGTCAACCCGGTTTGTCATGTCTTCTTCCGTAACCCTCTGCCATCCTTTTCCTTCTTTAGGAGCCGGACTGTCTGTCACATCAGCTGCCGTAATTTTTAACGGTTTTTCAAGCAAAATATGCTCTTCGATGACAGGGAGAAGGTCAACGTAATGTCCTTCAATTTTGTGAAGGCTTTCTTCATCTTCGTATTCCGTATAGTCCGGATCGAAAATAAAAATTTCCGTTGTTTTTACCGAGAATGGAAATTCCACATCTACCAAGGTGCTGGCACATGGCAACACCATTTTTCCTTTTATGTTTAAGTAAAAAGTGGCTTTTTGCTGAGTTACATCTGCATGTCCTTCTACGTGAACAGGATCAATGCTTCTGATCTCCGGGTCTTTTTCCATCACTCCGCTCGCATCAACATTTTGTTCAAACGTTAACGGTTTACGGTAAAAATTTTTTAATTCTTGTAGTGACCATTTCATGTCTTTATCACCTCAAGGCAACAGTAGTAATTATATCGGTCAAAATATAAAATGTCAATATTATATCTTTACAGTGACACTTTTGATTCTAAACTCTTTTTAGTACAATGTAAACAAGTATAATCGAACGTTTAAAAGGAAGTGGAACTGTTGAAAGCAACAGGTGTTGTTGTAGAATATAATCCGTTTCATAATGGACATTATTATCATCTGCAGGAAACGAAAAAACAAACGAATGCTGACTGTGTGATCGCTGTAATGAGCGGGAATTTTCTTCAACGCGGAGAACCAGCTCTTCTATCTAAATGGAAACGTACAAAAATGGCGCTATTAGGCGGAGCTGACATCGTTATTGAACTTCCTTATGCATTTGCCACTAGCCATGCCCCTCGATTTGCTTTTGGCAGCATTTTTTTACTCCAGGCATTGGGTGCAGAATCTTTTTGCTTTGGCAGCGAGTCCGGGGATATAAGTGTATTTACTAAAACTCACGATTCTTTAGACTCGCAGCAAGCTGATTATCAATTGAACATCCGAAACGTTATGTCTGATGGCCTTTCATATCCTGCCGCGGCAGCCAAGGCGTTTGAAGCTCTAAATACACCTTTACCGCTGGACCTTAGTAAACCAAACAATATATTGGGTTTTGAGTATATTCGTGCTAGCCGGGAGCTTGGTAATGTATTAAAACCGCTGACGATAAAAAGAAAGAACGCAGATTATCATGATGTCGTGCTAGGGAAGGGAAATATCGCAAGTGCTACTGCAATTAGGGAAGCATTATTCTCTAAGGACCTAAGTAAAGCCGAAAATTATATGCCTGCCTTCACTTATGATCTTATGGTAGAAGATCAGCAAGAAAAAGGTACTTTAATGAATTGGGAGCGTTTCTTCCCCTTACTCCGTTATCAATTATTATCTTCAAGTCCTTCAGAAATAAACAGCTACTATGAAGTCGAAGAAGGTTTAGAATACAGAATGATTGAAGCTATCAAGTCGTCTGACAGTTTTAATACTTTTATGACCCTTTTAAAGACAAAACGCTACACATGGACAAGGTTGCAGAGAGCATGCCTTCATGTACTTAATAAAATAAAAAAAGAGGAGATGCATCAGCTTTTAGAAACACCTCCCGCATACATTCGAGTCTTAGGAATGACTGAAAAAGGGCAAAAATATCTAAGTTCAGTCAAAAAATCATTGGAATTCCCATTAGTGACGACCGTTTCAAAACACGACTTGCCAGGACTGAGGATGGAAGCTAGAACCTCGCTCGTGTATGCACAAGGTGCACTGGTGAATAAGTTATCCGCTGAAAAAGAGGAATTTAATACGCCGCCTGTCATAGTGAAATAATGACCACTCGCTCGTAAATGCTGAGAATCGCTCGTAAATGCTG